>CAVUCV010000001.1:0-987693 GCA_963740125.1 uncultured bacterium
CCTCGAACATCCTCTCCGAGTACGAGGAGGGCTACATCACGGCCGACGAGCGCAAGGAGCGGGTCACCCAGCTCTGGAACGCGGCGACCGACGAGGTGGCGCAGGCGATGCAGGACAACCTCCACGAGCTGAACCCCATCTTCATGATGGCCAACTCAGGCGCCCGAGGCTCGTTCAAGCAGATCCGCCAGCTCGCCGGAATGCGAGGCCTGATGGCCAATCCGAAGGGCGAGATCATCGAGCGCCCGATCAAGGCCAACTTCATGGAGGGCCTGACCGTGCTCGAGTACTTCATCTCCACCCACGGCGCCCGTAAGGGCCTCGCGGACACCGCGCTCAGGACCGCCGACTCCGGCTACCTGACCCGCCGTCTCGTGGATGTCGCCCAGGACGTCATCGTCCGTGCCGACGACTGCAAGACGAAGGAGTTCATCGAGATGCCAGTGCTCTCCGATGACGGCTCGCCCAACACGAACCTCCTCGGCCGCTTCGCGGCGAAGAAGTTCGCGACGAAGCGTGGCCGCGAGCTCCTCAAGCGGAACCAGGAGATCGACAAGGAGGAGCTGGCCGAGCTGGTCGAGGCGCTTTCCGGCGAGGACGGCGCCACCGTGCCCGTCCGCTCGACGCTCAAGTGCGAGCTCGACTCCGGCGTGTGCCAGCACTGCTACGGCCGCGGGCTCGCGACCGGCAGCCTCGTCGAGATGGGCGATGCGGTGGGAATCATCGCCGCCCAGTCGATCGGCGAGCCGGGCACGCAGCTCACGATGCGCACCTTCCACACGGGAGGCGTCGCAGGCCTGGACATCACGCAGGGTCTGCCCCGCGTGGTCGAGCTGTTCGAGGCGCGTAAGCCGAAGGGGCTCGCGCAGATCGCCACGGTCGAAGGCCGCGTCTCCGTCGAGGAGAACGAGAAGGCGGTCGTGATCACGATCACCGACTCGAAGGGCGAGGAGCACGACTACAAGCTGCCTCCCCGTTCGCGCCTGTACGTCAAGCACGGCGACAAGATCGAGGCCGGGACGCAGCTCAACGAGGGCTCGCTCTATCCGGCCGAGGTGCTCGAGGTCCAGGGCCGCACGCAGACCGAGCAGTACATCGTCGCCGAGGTCCAGCGGGTCTACAAGTCCCAGGGCGTCGACATCAACGACAAGCACATCGAGCTGATCGTGCGCCAGATGATGAAGAAGGTCGAGATCGAGTCCAAGGGCTCGACCAGCCTCCTTCCCGGCGCGCTCGAGGATCGCCACAAGCTCCAGACCCTCAACAAGAAGGTCAAGTCAGACGGCGGCACTCCCGCCAAGGGCAAGGAGCGCATCCTCGGGATCACCAAGGCGTCGCTCGCGACGGAGTCGTTCCTCTCGGCGGCCTCCTTCCAGGAGACCACGAAGGTGCTCACCGACGCGGCGCTCGAGGGCAAGCGCGACAGGCTCGTCGGCCTGAAGGAGAACGTGATCATCGGGAAGCTGATCCCGGCGGCCACCGGCCTCCGTCACTACCGCTCGCTCGAGATCGAGCCCGTCGAGCCGGCGCAGCGCCCGGACGAGGAGCTTCTCGACGCCGACGAGCTCGCAGCAGAGCTCGGCCTCGGCGAGAACGGCGGCGAGGCCGACCTCGAGGGCTTCGGCCCCTCGTTCGCCGAGGAGCTCGAAGAGCTCGCTCAGGAGATCGAGGGCGGCGCCGACGGCTCGTCCAACGGCGGCTAGCGACTGACTGAACTCCGATTGGCAGGTCCGGGCTACGCGGCTCGGACCCCGCCGGTTGGCACTGGCGAACTCGTTTTGTCCGTGGTAAATTCGGCGCCTAGTAAGGGAGTCGCCGGGGCAGGGGGGCGGTCCGGCCGGACAGGGAGTCGGCACATGCCACGAAGGAATTGTTCTTTTGCGTTCGCGCTCGTCTTCGCGGTGGCGGCGCTTCTAGGCCTCGGGCCCGGCGCAGGCGAGCGCCTCCGGCACGATCACGATCTCCGTCGTCGGGATGGGCTCGGTGACGGGCGAGGGAATCGACTGCACTCAGAGCCGGGGGCCCGACTGCACTCAGTTCTACGCGAATCGAGTGCGAGCCGAATGAGCAAGCCTCCGCCGCCACAGCTCTGCTTCGCCACCGGTAGAAGGAGTTCACAGCGAGCGCCGGTTCCAACGGCTACGCGTTCAACAGCTGGGAGGGATGCGAGTCCGTCGAGCGAGCGCACGTGCACTCAGACCGTCGACCGGAAGCGAGACCCTCACCGCGCGGTTCAGGGACGCACAGGCCCCAAGCGTGTCCAGCCTTACGCCTGGAAGCGGGATCCAACAGGGCACGTTCTCCATCGGCGCGACCGCGAGCGACAACTCGTCGGTCGCTCGGGTCGACTTCACGGTGCGCGGCGCACGCTGGTCGGCACGCGACACCACCGCGCCCTACTCGGTCTCTTTCAACTCGGCGGGTATCGCAGATGGCACCGCGACCCTTCGTGCAACCGCGGTTGACTCCGCCGGCAACGCGTCCCATCACCGAGAGCACGATCACGATCGACAACAACGCCCCGGCGCTTTCGATCACAGCAGGGCCAGACGGGCAGACGTTCGGGCCGGGCACGACGCAGACGTGGACATTCAGCGCGTCCGACACAACTCTCAGCTCCGTCCAATGCAGCGTGGCGCCGGCGGGAGACGAGCCGAGCTTCGGCTCGTGTTCAGGTGGAAACGGGTCGCATTCGGTGACGAACAAACCCGACGGCAGCTACGTCTTCGCGGTCAGGGCAAGGGACGGCCTCAGCCGCGACACCATCGTCGAGCGCGAGTTCTCGATCGACGCTACGGGGCCAACGTGTCGGTCACCAAGGGCCCCAAGCCGAAGACCACGAGGAAGAGCGCATCCTTCTCCTTCGAGGCGAGCGAGCCGGATTCGACATTCGAGTGCAGCCTGGATGGCGGCGCGTTCAAGGAATGCTTCTCGCCCCAGGAAGTACAGGGTGAACAAGGGCAGGCACCGGTTCTCCGGTGCGGGCCACCGATCCCCTCGGAAACGAGGGCGCCGGCCACGCTCTACAAGTGGCGGGTGCTCGGAGAGCGCTGACGGCGTTGCGCGGCTCGGCGGTCGAGGCGGCGCGGCAGCGGCGTCAGACGCGAGCGCCGCGACGTGCGTGGCGTGACTGTGCTGGCGCGCGCCTCGTGGCCGTCGCCCGGGATCGGCAGCGCGTCGGGGTGCGGGCCGCCGCGGCGGGGGCCCTTCGGGCGCTTCGGCTGGCGGCGGAAGCGGCCGAAGCGGTGCTCCTCGTCGCCTGTCTCGGGCGCCTCCTCGGGCTGAAGTCTCGGCGCGGAACGCCCACCAGACGAGGTAGAGAAGGAGCCCGACGGGGATCTTCAGGACCACCATCAGGAAGAAAATCGGTACCCAGCCGTCCACCGATTCAGTGTACCCCTGGTTCAGGAGGCGCGTGACGTCGAGCTCGCGTCCCCAGACCAGGATCGCGTCCACATGCGCGTCGGTGAGGCCGACCGCGGACTCGGTCGGGCACGAGAAGCGTCGGGGCGTCGCGCTCGAGCCGCCCAGGCGTGGCAGCTGTCGTCGAGCGAGTCGTCGATCCAAGCGAGGGGGCGGCCCATGCGCGAACTCCTCCAGGGCATCCAGCTTCCAGTGCGCGGTTCCGAAGCGCGCCCGCCCGCCGAAGGTGAGGGTCGGCAGGTCGTCGGCGAGGCCGAGAAGATGGGGGAGGTGGTCGTTCGCGCGATCCTCCCAGCCGGTTGCCCAGATCATCTCGAAGTCGTCGGCGAGCCTGAGCAGGCGTGGCCCGACGCCTTCGGCGATGCAGTGCGCGACGCCGTCGATCAGGTGGAACTTGCCGGGAACCTGGTCGAGCGGGCCGTCGAACCCGAAGAGGCTGATCACCCCGTCGACGTCCACGGCGAGCACCGGCTTGTCTGAAACGCCGCTCACCAAAGGGAAGTTAGCCACCCACCACCCGCTACCATCCTCGGCCGTGCCGTCGACCAATCAGCTCATCCGCAAAGGCCGCAAGACGCCTCAGAAGAAGGTGACGACGCCTGGACTCAAGTCCGGGCAGGGCCGCAAGCGCCGCATCTCCGCGCCGCAGCGCCGCGGAGTCTGCACCCGCGTCTACACGGCGACGCCGAAGAAGCCGAACTCGGCGCTTCGCAAGGTCGCGCGCGTCCGCCTGACGAACGGCATGGAAGTCACTTGCTACATCCCGGGCGAGGGCCACAACCTTCAGGAGCACTCGGTCGTGCTCGTCCGCGGAGGCCGCGTCAAGGACCTCCCGGGCGTTCGCTACAAGGTGATCCGCGGCACCCTCGACGCTTCCGGCGTCTCGGACCGCAAGCAGTCCCGCTCCATGTACGGCGTGAAGAAGTAGTGCCGCGCCGCGCCAGAGCACCTCAGCGCCCGGTCAGCCCGGACGCTCAGCACCGCAGCCGCCTGGTCCAGCAGGTCATCAACAAGGTGATGCTGCACGGCAAGAAGGCGACCGCCGAGGAGATCGTCTACGACGCGCTCTCGATCGTCGGCGAGCGCACGCGGCCGCCCGCCCGTCGAGGTCCTCGACGAGGCCATCACCGAACTTACGCCGAACCTCGAGGTCAAGTCCCGCCGGGTCGGCGGCGCCACCTACCAGGTGCCGATCGAGGTTCCCGCCCGCCGCGCCCGCACGCTCGCCGTGCGCTGGCTCGTGAGCTTTGCCCGCAACCGCAACGAGAAGTCGATGGCCGAGCGGCTCGCCCGCGAGATCATGGACGCGACTCAGCAGCAGGGCGGCGCCTGGAAGCGGAAGGACGACATCTTCCGCATGGCGCAGGCCAACAAGGCCTTCGCCCACTACCGCTGGTAGGCCACAGGACCGGCGCCTGGCTGCGTCCTCGGCCGATCGCCTCGCTCACTTGGGATTCAGCCAAGCTCGCTTCCGGCGATCGACCTGCGTCCTTGCGCACGACGCGACCGCCCTGCGCTACGCAGGCGTCTGCGCTACTTCGGCGCCGGGGCCTTGTTCTTCGGCGTGCCGCTGCGCCAGAACTTGCCGCGCAGCGATTCGAGCTGCTCCGACGACATCGTCGCCAGCGCTGCCGCCCGATATCGCCAGGCCCAGCGCTCCGAGCATCTCGAGCCAGAAGCCGCTCTGGGGTACCGCCTCGGCGTCGATGAACGACTGGCGGGCGTCGTCGAGGGTGCCGACCTGGCCGGCGTCCGGAAGGTCCGTGACGAGGAAGATGAGAAGCGCGATCACGCCCATCACCGCGACTCCGAGCGCTGCCGGGCGGGAGCCCGCCCAGACGGCCGTGATCGTGAGCAGGATGGCGAAGCCGGCGATCACGAACATCGCGTTGCCGTGGCGGTCGGCGGCCGACTGCGACTCGAAGCGGCTCGGCCCCGGGCGGGGTGAACTCGAACATGGTCATGAGCTCGGACGCGAACAGCACGCCCGCGGACGAGGATGCAGGCCCATGGCAGGAGGCGCTCGAGCCGCCCGGCGGTCATCGCCCCGCCTCCGCGGTGCGCCTCAACCCGCGAGGCCGAAGCCGGCGGAGCACGCCGCGCTTCGAGCGCGCGCGGTCCTCCCGGGCAGGGCGAGACGCGGTCCGCTCAGGCTGTAGGACCCGGGCCAGCACAACTGCGAGGAGGATGAGGACACCGCCGGACACCAGTTGCGCCCAGAAGCCCGGCAGCAGATCCGCCGTCACGCTCTCGTAGGCGACCGCCTCGTTGCCCTTGTCCAGCCCTTCGGGCCGGTCGATCAGCAGGCTGATCGCGACCACGGCGACCCCGACGGGGATCAAGAGGCGCGCGAGCCCGGGCCGCCCCCGGGCGCTCCCGATGATGAGAGCGGCGGCGAGGATCGCGAGCGGAACGCCCAGCCAGAGCGTGCGCGCTGCCGACGGTCTTGGTCGAGACCGGGGGCGCGGCGGCGACGTCCTCGAGGCCGATGTAGTTGTTGGCGCCGACGGAGATCTCGCTGAGGTCGGCCCACTGCGAAGCGGCGAGCGCGGCCGCGGTCAGGAGCGCGACCCCGACGGTGACCCGGGCCGGGGTCACGACCCGCTGGGCCCATGCGAGCGCGCGGCCGGCCAGATGCCACGAGGCGCACGAAGTAGCGGCCAGACGCGGAGCCAGGCCGCGAGGACGTACGCCGCCGAGCCACTCGGCGATCCGCAGGTAGATGGCGGCAGGGATCCGGATGAGCTCGCGGCGCGATGCCGGCCAGCTCGACCGCGCTCCGCTTCGCGACGCTTGCGACGGCGCCCGCCGAGTCCTTCGCGGCCTCGCGCCGGCCCGCCGGGCGCGTGTCCGGCGCCTTGCTCTCGGCCCGCTTCGCAGCCCGTTCGCGGGCACTCGGACCCGAGGCCCTCGGGGCCCTTGAACCTGGCTTCCTCAGCCGCATCTGGCGTACATTTCGGACCTCAAGGTGCTGCTATAGTCAGGCGTCGCTCGCGGCCCGGCCCGAAAGGGCCTTTTTTATGCCCTTAGGGCGTCCGCAGAGCGATACCGGACCTCCTCCTGGACCGACACTCTTTCAAAGAACCATGCCTCGCAACTTCCCACTCGAAAAAACACGCAACATCGGAATCATGGCGCACATCGACGCGGGTAAGACCACGACGACCGAGCGCATCCTCTATTACACCGGCCGGACCCACAAAATGGGCGAGGTCCACGAGGGCGCTGCCGTCATGGACTGGATGGAGCAGGAGCAGGAGCGAGGGATCACGATCACCTCCGCTGCGACCGCGTGCGAGTGGAAGGACCACCGCATCAACATCATCGACACGCCCGGCCACGTGGACTTCACGGTCGAGGTCGAGCGCTCGCTGCGCGTCCTCGACGGCGCCATCGCGGTCTTCGACTCGGTCGCCGGCGTCGAGCCGCAGTCCGAGACGGTCTGGCGCCAGGCCGACAAGTACAAGGTTCCCCGGATCGCGTTCATCAACAAGATGGACCGCATCGGCGCCGACTTCCACCACTCCGTCCAGACGATGAAGGACCGGCTCGGCGCGAACCCGCTGCCGATCCAGCTTCCGATCGGCGCGGAGGATCAGCTCAAGGGCGTCGTCGACCTGATCGAGAACAAGGCCCTCGTCTGGCACGACGAGCTCGGCACCGAGTTCGAGTACGAGGACATCCCGGCCGACATGGCCGACGAGGTCCACGAGGCGCGCGACGCGCTCATCGCCGCCTGCGCCGACTACGACGACGAGCTCGCCGAGATGTACCTCGAGGAGCAGGAGATCCCGCACGAGCGGATCGCCAAGTCGCTCCACAAGGCCACCATGGACCTGAAGATCACGCCCGTCCTCTGCGGCTCCGCCTTCAAGAACAAGGGCGTCCAGCCGCTCCTCGACGCGATCGTCGAGCTTCTGCCCTCGCCGCTCGAGGTGCCGCCGCTCGAGGGCTACGTCCCGAACAAGGACGGCTCGGAGGGCGAGACGGTCTCACGCCCGCCCGAAGACGACGCGCCGTTCGCAGCGCTCGCCTTCAAGGTCATGTCCGACCCCTACGTCGGCAAGCTCACCTACTTCCGCGTCTACTCCGGCAAGCTCTCGTCGGGCAGCCGCGTGCTGAACGCGAACGGCCGGCCGCACCGAGCGCATCGGCCGCCTGCTCATGATGCACGCGAACCATCGCGAGGAGATCGAGGAGTGCTTCGCGGGCGACATCCTCGCCGGCGTCGGCCTCAAGCAGACTTCCACCGGCGACACGCTCGCCGCGCCCGACGCCCCGGTGGTGCTCGAGCAGATCACCTTCCCGGAGCCGGTCATCGCCGTCGCGATCGAGCCGAAGACCAAGTCGGACCAGGAGAAGCTCGGCTCGGGCCTCGCGCGCCTCGCCGAGGAGGACCCCACCTTCCAGATCGAGACCGACGAGGAGACCGGCCAGACCGTCATCCACGGCATGGGCGAGCTTCACCTCGAGGTCCTGGTCGACCGCCTCATGCGCGAGTTCTCGGTCGAGGCCAACGTCGGCCGCCCGCAGGTCGCCTACCGCGAGACGATCCGCGATCGCTCCGAGAAGGTCGTGGGCCGCTTCGTCCGCCAGACCGGTGGCCGCGGCCAGTTCGGCCACGTGGTCATCAACGTCGAGCCCGCGCCCGAGGAAGGCTTCGACTTCGTGAACAAGATCAAGGGCGGCGCGATCCCCTCCGAGTTCATCCCCGCCGTCGAGCAGGGAATCGAGGAGGCGCTCGCCTCCGGCGTCAAGGCCGGCTACCCGATGGTGGACGTCCGCGTCGAGCTGGTTGACGGCTCCTACCACGACGTCGACTCCTCGGAGATGGCGTTCAAGATCGCCGGCTCGATGGCGATCCAGGAGGGCACGCGCCGATCGAAGCCCGTCCTGCTCGAGCCCGTGATGGCGGTCGAGGTCGTGACGCCCGAGGATTTCCTCGGCGACGTGATCGGAGACCTCTCCCGGCGCCGCGGCAAGGTGCAGGGCCAGGACCAGCGGGGCAACGCGCTGGCCGTCGAGGCGTACGTGCCGCTGTCGGAGATGTTCGGCTATGCGACGGACCTGCGCTCCTCGACGCAGGGCCGCGCGAACTACTCGATGCAGTTCGAGCGCTACGAGGAAGTTCCGGGCAATATCGCGGAGGAGATCGTCGCGTCCAGATCGGGCGATGCGACCGAGGCCGCGTAGCTATATTTCCCAGGTTCACACTTAAAGAGAAACCAAAGAGACTGAAGAACGAGAGAAAAGGAGCTAGGAGAGCCAAATGGCAGAGACTTTTGATCGCAGCAAGCCGCACGTGAACGTCGGCACGATCGGTCACATCGACCACGGCAAGACCACGCTGACGGCAGCGATCACGAAGGTGCTCGCGGAGGCCGGCGGCGGCGAGGCGAAGAGCTTCGAGGAGATCGACAACGCGCCCGAGGAGAAGGAGCGCGGGATCACGATCGCGACCTCCCACGTCGAGTACCAGACCGAGAACCGCCACTACGCGCACGTCGACTGCCCGGGTCACGCCGACTACGTGAAGAACATGATCACGGGCGCCGCCCAGATGGACGGCGCGATCCTGGTCGTGTCCGCGGCTGACGGCCCGATGCCGCAGACGCGCGAGCACATCCTGCTCGCCAAGCAGGTCAACGTGCCCTACGTGGTCGTCTTCCTCAACAAGGTCGACATGGTCGACGACGAGGAGCTCATCGAGCTCGTCGAGGAAGAGGTCAAGGACCTCCTCAACGAGTACGACTTCCCGGGCGACGACACCCCGATCGTCAAGGGCTCCGCGCTCAAGGCGCTCGAGGGCGACGAGGCCTCGGTCAACGCGATCCTCGAGCTCGCATCGACGCTCGACTCCTACATCCCCGAGCCGACGCGCGACCTCGACAAGCCGTTCCTGATGCCCATCGAGGACGTCATGACCGTCCCGGGCCGCGGCACCGTCGTCACGGGCCGCATCGAGCAGGGCGTCGTCAACACCGGCGACGAGGTCGAGATGGTCGGCATCCACGAGGCCAGCTCGCAAGAGCGTCGTCACCGGCGTCGAGATGTTCCACAAGACGCTCGACCAGGGCCAGGCGGGCGACAACGCCGGCTGCCTCCTTCGCGGTACCAAGCGCGACGAGGTGGAGCGCGGCCAGGTGCTGTGCAAGCCCGGCTCGATCACCCCGCACACGAAGTTCAAGGCTGAGGTCTACTGCCTGAAGAAGGAGGAGGGCGGCCGCCACACCCCGTTCTTCTCGGGTTACCGCCCGCAGTTCTACTTCCGCACGACGGACGTCACCGGCATCGCCAACCTCCCCGAGGGGACGGAGATGGTCATGCCCGGCGACAACGTCGAGATGGAGATCGAGCTGATTCAGCCGATCGCCATGGACAAGGGTCTCCGGTTCGCCATCCGCGAGGGCGGCCGCACCGTAGGCTCGGGAGTCGTCTCCGACATCACGGAGTAGCGATCCCGCGCGAGGGACCGGCACTCGCCGGTCCCTCTTTCGCGGCCCGCCGGGCCGCGGATCGTAAGACATAAAACCTTCGACGTGACCTGAGGCGGCGCTCCCGTTTTGAGCGGCGCCTCGATTACGCGAGAAGGTCAAAAAGAAAGCAGCAGCACCAATGGCGACAATCGCCACGAACAAAATCCGAATCCGGCTCAAGGCCTATGACCACGACGCAATCGATCGCGCCGCGCGCGAGATCGTGGACACGGCCGAGCGGACCGGCGCCACCGTGGCCGGGCCCGTGCCGCTGCCCACGGACAAGAACGTCTACTGCGTGATCCGCTCCCCGTTCAAGGACAAGGACTCGCGCGAGCACTTCGAGATCCGCACGCACAAGCGCCTGATCGACATCCACCAGCCGACCCCGAAGACGATCGACTCCCTCCAGCGCCTGGACGCGCTCCCGGCCGGGGTCGACATCGAGATCAAGATCTGAGGCGTGGCGTGGCGGCGATCATCGGCAAGAAGGTGGGCATGACCCAGCTCTTCCAGGAGGACGGCACCGTCATCCCGGTGACCGTCATCCAGGCCGGCCCCTGCCCGATCACGGGCATCCGCTCGGACGAGCGCGACGGCTACACGGCCGTGCAACTCGCCTTCGACGCGACCCAGGAGCGCAAGCTCACGAAGGCCGAGCTCGGGCACCTGAAGAAGGCCGACGCCGGCGCGATGCGCACGCTGGTCGAGTTCCGCGACGAGGACCTCGGCTCGCAGGGCGAGGAGCTCAAGATCGGCGACTCCGCCACGGTCGAGCAGTTCGAGCCCGGCCAGCGCGTGAAGGTCTCCGGCGTCTCCGTCGGCAAGGGCTTCCAGGGCACGATCAAGCGCCACGGCTTCGGCCGCGGCCCGGTGTCGCACGGCTCCCACAACGTCCGCGCCCCCGGCTCGGTGGGCGCCTCGGCCGACCCCGCCAGGGTCTTCAAGGGCGTCCGCATGCCGGGCCGCATGGGCGGCAAGCGCTCGACCCAGAAGGGCCTCGAGGTGATCGAGATCGACGCCGAGCAGAATCTGCTGATGGTCCGCGGCGCCGTCCCGGGACCGAAGAAGGGCATCGCTGGAGGTCAGGACCGATGGCTAAGCCCAAGGTCACAACGCTGGGCAAGCAGGCCAAGACCGAAGTGCCCGAGGCACTCTTCACCGAGACCTTCCACGAGTCGCTCGTCCACGACACCGCGCGCGCCGAGGCAAACGCCAAGCGTCGCGGCACCGCTTCGACCCTCGGCCGTGGCGAGGTGTCGATGACCGGAGCCAAGGCATGGCGCCAGAAGGGCACCGGCCGTGCCCGCGTCGGCGCGCTCAGCGTTCCGCACCGGCGCGGCGGCGGCGCGGCCTTCGGGCCCAAGCCCCGCGGCTACACGGTGAAGGTCAACCGCAAGGCCCGCCGCAAGGCGCTTCGCGCCGCGCTGTCGGTCCACGCGGACCGCGACTCGGTCGCCGTGCTCGACACTGGCGCCTACTCCGAGCCTTCGACCAAGACGGCCGCCGAAGCGCTGGCCAAGTGGGGCGCCCGCACCCCGACCCTCCTGGTGCTCGGCGCCGAGGAGTCCGAGATCCAAAGAGCTTTCGCAACATCCAGGGCATCACGGTCCTGCCGGCCGCCGCGGTCGGCGTCGCCGACATCATCGGCCACCGCTCGCTGGTGCTCACCCAGGCCGCGATCGACGTGATCGAGACGCGCTGCGGCGACGTGACGCGCACCGAGTCGGCGCTGCTGACGGCACGAGGAGGAGCGACGAGTAATGGAATCCCGATCCATCATCATCGAGCCGGTCGTCTCCGAGAAGAGCTACGCGCTCATGGCCGACGGCAAGTACACCTTCCGCGTCGACGACCGCGCGCACAAGACCCAGATCGCCCGCGCGGTCGAGGAGGTCTTCGACGTCACGGTCCTGAACGTCCGCACCCAGACCATCCGCTCGAAGCCGAAGCGCCGCGGCCTCCACTCGGGCACGCACCCGCTCGTGGAAGAAGGCGATCGTGAAGCTTGCGCCGGGCGACCGCATCGAGCTGTTCGAAGGCGCGGCGGTGGCTGAGTAATGGCGATGCGCACGCACAAAGCCGACCAGCCCCGGCCGCCGCTTCTCGACGTACCAGAAGCGCGAGGAAGTCACGGCCAAGCGCCCGCACAAGGCGCTCACCAAGGGCAAGAACTCGACCGGCGGGCGCAACTCCCGCGGCCGCGTCACCGCGCGCCATCGCGGCGGCGGAGCCAAGCGGCGCTACCGCGAGATCGACTTCAGGCGCACGAAGGACGGCGTTCCGGCGAAGGTCGCGACGATCGAGTACGACCCGAACCGCACCACCTACATCGCCCTGCTCCATTACGCGGACGGCGCGAAGAGCTACATCCTGGCCCCGCAGGGTCTCGGCGTCGGCACGGTGGTCCAGTCGGGCCCCGGCTCGGACATCCGCCCCGGCAACTGCCTCGAGCTGCGCCAGATCCCGACGGGAACGATCGTCCACAACGTCGAGCTGATCGCCGGGCAGGGCGGCCGCCTCGGCCGCGCCGCAGGCACCTCGATCCAGGTGGTCGCGAAGGAAGGCGACACCGTGACGCTCAGGCTTCCCTCGTCGGAGATGCGGATGGTCCGCGCGGAGTGCCGCGCCACCATCGGCACGCTTTCCAACTCCGAGCACCAGAACGTGACCATCGGCAAGGCCGGCCGCAGCCGCCACAAGGGCATCCGCCCGCAGACCCGCGGCGTCGCCATGAACCCCGTCGACCACCCGCACGGCGGTGGCGAGGCTCACAAGACCCCCGGTGGCCATCCGCGCACACCGTGGGGCAAGCCGACGCTCGGCTACAGGACCCGCAAGAAGGGCAAGGCTTCCAACGCGATGATCGTCCGCGGCCGCAGGCGCGGAAAGAAGAAGAGGTAAGGCATGGGACGCAGCACCAAGAAGGGACCGTTCGTCGAGGAGCGGCTGATGAGCCGCATCAACAAGATGAACGAGTCGAACCAGAAGACCATGGTCAAGACCTGGTCGCGCACCTCCACCGTCTTCCCGGAGATGGTCGGTCACACGATCGCCGTCCACGACGGCCGCAAGCACGTGCCCGTCTTCATCTCGGAGTCGATGGTCGGCCACAAGCTCGGCGAGTTCGCCCCGACCCGCACCTTCCGCGGCCACGGAGGCAAGGAGCGCTGATGGCCGAAGGCGGCCGACACCACCGAGGTCCCCGTGGTGCGCGCAAGCGCACGCTACGTGCGCGTTGCCCCGCGCAAGGCGCGCCTGGTCGCCGATCAGGTGCGCGGCCTCAGCGTGCCCGAGGCTCAGGAGCTTCTCGACTTCTCGACGCGCTCGGCCGCACTCGACATCCGCAAGCTCATCGACTCCGCGGCGGCAAACGCCGAGAACAACCACGACCTGGTCGCCGACGACATGAAAATCGCCGAGATCCGCGTCGACCAGGGCCCTACCCTCAAGCGCTGGCGCGCACGAGCCCGCGGCCGCGCCACCCGCATCGAGAAGAAGACCAGCCACGTCTCCATCTCCCTCAAGCCAACCGAAAGTTAGAGATTTCGTAATGGGTCAAAAAGTTCATCCCGAAGGCTTCCGCGTCGGATACATCCACGACTGGAAGTCGAACTGGTTCAACCAGCGCGAGTTCTCGGACTACCTGCTCGAGGACCTGAATATCCGTGATCACATCGAGACGAGGCTCTCGCACGCCGGCCTGTCCGACATCACGATCGTCAAGCAGCGCGGTGAGATCACGGTGGACATCCACACCGCCCGTCCCGGGCATCGTGATCGGCAAGTCCGGCTCCGAGGTCGACGCGCTCCGCCGCGACCTTCACAAGCTCACCTCGAAGCCCGTCAAGGTGAACATCAAGGAGATCAAGCGCCCCGAGCTCGACGCCAAGCTGGTCGCCCAGTCGATCGCCGAGCAGCTTCAGAATCGTGTCGCCTTCCGCCGCGCCATGAAGCGCGCGCTGACCTCCGCCATGCGCTCCGGCGCGAAGGGCGTGAAGGTCCAGGTGTCCGGCCGCCTGGGCGGCGCCGAGATGGCCCGCACCGAGGGCTACTCGGACGGCCGCGTGCCTCTCCACACGCTTCGCGCAGACATCGACTACGGCTTCGTCGAGGCGAAGACCACGACGGGCCGGATCGGCGTCAAGTGCTGGATCAACAAGGGCGAGGTCATGCCCGAGGGCTATCGCACCGCGTCCGACGAGCTCGACGAGCTTCAGCCCCGCAACCGCAAGAAGCGCGATCGCGACCGGCGCCCGCGCGGCGGCCAGCAGGCTCCCCAGGCGCCTGCGGCAAAGCCCGCCCAGCCGTCGACTCCGCCTGCGCCAGGCGGCACCCAGGCTGCGGCGCCCCAGGCGCCCAGCGCGGGGTCTGAGCCCTTCGCCACCACCGCTTCGAGCCCGCAGCGCGCCGAGGCTCCGACCCGACACCGGACGCTGGAGGCAGAGCTGATGCTCGCTCCGAAGCGTGTCAAGTACCGCAAGGTCATGCGCGGCAAGCGCGGCGGCTTTGCAAAGGGCGGCTCCGACGTCAACTTCGGCGAGTACGGCCTGAAGGCGGTCGAGCGCGGCTGGGTGACCAACCGCCAGATCGAGGCTGCTCGCGTGGCGATGACCCGCAAGATCAAGCGCGGCGGCAAGGTCTGGATCAACATCTTCCCTGACAAGCCCTTCACCAAGAAGCCCGCGGAGACCCGAATGGGCTCGGGCAAGGGAAACCCCGAGGGCTGGGTCGCCGTGATCAAGCCGGGCCGCGTGATGTTCGAGCTCTCCGGCGTGCCGGAGGACCTGGCCAAGGAGGCCATGCGCCTCGCAGGCCACAAGCTTCCGATCAAGACGAAGTTCGTCACACGAGAGGGGGCGGAGCAGTGAGGGCCTCAGACGTCCATGCACTTTCCGATCCGGATCTCGTCGAGGCGCTTCGCAACGCACGTCAGGACGCGTTCAATCTGCGCTTCCGCCACGCGACCGGTGAGCTCGAGAACACCGCCGGCATCGGCGACTCCCGCCGCGACGTGGCGCGCCTCCTGACGGTCGCCCACCAGCGCGGAATCGACGTCGAGAAGGAACTGAGGAACCGTGGCTGACGAAACCGAGAACGAAGAGACGGGCGCGGGGCCTGACCCCGAAGCCGTCGAATCAACTGAACCTGCAGCAGCTGAGGGATCAGACGCCCGCGGCCGAAGACGCGCCCGAGGCGGCGGCGGAAGCCCCTGCCGAAGAGGAAGCGCCTGCTGAGGAGCCTGCCGCGGAAGCTGAGGCAGCCCGCCGCGAGGAGCCCGCCGCCGAGGCCGAGGAAGCGCCCGCCGAAGAGCCGGACGCGGGGTCTGGCTCCGACGCTGCCGAGGCAGATGAGCCCGCCGCCGACGAGGTGCCTGACCCCCCAGCCGCCGCCGAGGAGCCTTCCGAGCCCGAGGAAGTCCTTGCCCCCAAGGAGCTCCGCAAGCGCACCCGCTCGACCCACACCGGCGAGTCGCGCGCGCAGCGAAGCCCCGAAGAGCGCGCGACCGAGCGCGTCGAGACGCGCCGCGCGAACGCGTCGGCTCGCAGCCGCCGCCGCGCGCAGGAGCGCGAGAAGCGCGGCGAGCCCGGTCAGGGGACGCCCCCGGCCGAGCGCGAGGCCGGCGTGCGCAAGTCTCAGCTCGGCACCGTGGTCTCGGACAAGGCCGACAAGACGATCACCGTCCGCGTGGACATCGTCCGGCGCCACCGCCGCTACGAGAAGGTCGTTCGCCAGTCGGCGACCGTCCACGCCCATGACGAGCGGAACGAGGCATCTGCGGGCGACGTCGTCCGCGTCGTCGAGTCCCGGCCCGCTTTCGCGCCTCAAGCGCTGGCGCCTGATCGAAGTCGTGGAGAAGGCCCGATGATCCAGCAGGAGTCACGACTCAGGGTCGCTGACAACTCGGGTGCCCGGGAGATCCTCTGCATCCGCGTCAAGGGCGGCCATCACCGCCGCTACGCGGGCGTCGGGGACATCATCACGGCGACGGTGAAGACGGCCACGCCGCACGGCGGCGTGCGCAAGGGCGAGGTCGTCCAGGCAGTCGTGGTTCGCACCCGCAAGCAGCTCGGCCGCTCGGACGGGACCTACATCGCATTCGACGAGAACGCCGCGGTCCTGCTCGACGCGCAGAACAACCCGCGCGGCACCCGCATCTTCGGCCCCGTCGCTCGCGAGCTCCGCGAGAAGAACTTCATGAAGATCGTCTCCCTCGCCCCGGAGGTGCTCTAGATGCCCAAGCGCCCGAGAAAGCCCGAGCCGAAGGGCAAGCAGATGCGCATCCGCTCCGAGGACACCGTCCTGGTCACGTCCGGCAAGGACAAGGGCAAGACGGGGAAGGTCCTGCGCACCGAGCCTCAGCGCCGGCGCGTCTTCGTGGAGGGACTCAATATCGTGAAGAAGCACTCGCGCCCCCGATCCGTCAAGGACACGCAGCGCGGCGACTCCGGCGGGATCCTCGAGCAGGAGGGTCCGATCCACGTCTCCAACGTGATGCTCGTGGACCCGGCCGACAACAAGCCGACCCGCGTGGGCGTGCGCCTGACGGACGACGGCAAGCGCCAGCGCTACGCCAAGCGCACCGGAAACTCACTGGACTAGAGAGACTTTTATGGAAGCAACAGCGACAGAAGAAACCGAGACGGCCGCGCCCCAGCAGGCTGCGCCGCCTCCCCGCCTGCGCGAACGCTACGACGCGGAGATCGTCGATGCGCTGACCAAGCGCTTCGGCTACACGAGCCGGATGCAGGTCCCGGGGCTGGTGAAGATCACGCTCAACATGGGCGTCGGCGACGCCAAGCAGTCCACGCCGGTGCTCGAGGCAGCGACCGAGCAGCTCGCGACGATCGCCGGCCAGGCGCCAAGCGTCCGCCGCGCACGCAAGTCGATCGCCTCCTTCAAGCTTCGCGACGGCATGCCCGTCGGCGTCGCGGTCACCCTGCGCGGCGCCCGGATGTGGGAGTTCCTCGACCGCCTCATCTCGATCGCGATCCCGCGCATCCGCGACTTCCGCGGCATGTCAGCCCGCGCCTTCGACGGCCGCGGCAACTACTCCATGGGCGTCCGCGAGCAGCTGATCTTCCCCGAGATCGACTACGACTCGATCGACGAGACCCGCGGCCTCGACATCGCGATCACGACGACGGCGCAGACCGACGAGGAGGGCTTCCAGCTCCTCCTCGCGCTCGGCTTCCCCTTCTCCCAGGAGGGTCGCCCCGGCGAGGCCGACAAGGCCGCCGAGGAAGAGGAGGAGCGCCGGCACGAAGAGGCGCGTCAGCGCGCCGAGGCCGAGCAGGCCGCGCTCGAGCAGCTCAAGGAAGAGAACCCCGAGGCCTACGAGAAGCCCGTCCGCGAGGACGAGGAGGGCGAGGAAGGCGAGGGCGGCGGAGACGCCGAGGCCTCCGCGGACGATTCAAGCGAAGGGACGGACGGATAGACATGGCAAAGACCTCGAAGATCGTCAAGCAGGGCCGCGAGCCCAAGTACTCGACGCGTAAGCACAACCGCTGCCGCCGCTGCGGGCGCTCCCGTGCCTACTACCGCAAGTTCGGCCTTTGCCGCATCTGCCTGCGCGACGCCGCGCACAAGGGCTACGTGCCCGGAATGACCAAGTCCAGCTGGTAACCCTTCTTAGAGACTTTTCAATGCTTACCGATCCCATTTCCGACTACCTGACCCGTGTGCGCAACGCGCTGCGGGCCGAGCACCCCGACGTGGAGGTGCCGTCGTCGCGCCTGAAGAAGGAGATGACCCGCATCCTCAAGGAGCAGGGCTACATCTCCGACTTCGAGGTCGAGCCGACGCAGGTCGGAGAGGTCATCAAGATCCAGCTCCGCTACACCGACGGCCGCAAGCCGGTGATCACGGGCATCGAGCGCATCTCGCGCCCGGGCCGCCGCCGCTACGCCGACAAGACGGAGATCCCGCGCGTCATGGGCGGGATGGGCACGGCGATCGTCTCGACGTCCGTGGGCGTCATGACGGGCCACGAGGCGAAGGCGAAGGGCGTCGGCGGCGAAGTCGTCGCTTACGTGTGGTGAGGGTTCTGATGAGCGACGTAAGGCGCGAAACCAGGTTGTCCCTAGTGGAACGGAATTTTCATGAGTCGAATTGGACGCATGCCCATCGAAGTGCCGGACGGCGTGACCGTCTCGGTCGACCCTGGCCGCGTTTCGGTCAAGGGGCCCAAGGGCGAGCTCACCACCGCCGTCAGCCGCGACATGAAGATTTCCGAGGGCGAGGGCGGCGCGCTCACGGTCGAGCGCCCCACCGACCGCGGCGAGCACCGCGCGCTCCACGGGCTCACCCGCAGCCTGGTCGCGAACATGGTCGAGGGCGTCACCTCCGGCTACGAGAAGCGCCTGCAGCTGCAGGGCGTCGGCTATCGCGCGAACCTCCAGGGCAAGAACCTCAACCTGAGCGTCGGCTACTCCCACCCGGTGGTCATGGAGGCCCCCGACGGGATCGAGTTCGAGACCCCGCAGCCGACCGAGATCATCATCCGCGGGATCGACAAGCAGCTTGTCGGCGAGATGGCAGCGCGCATCCGCCGCGTCCGCCCGCCCGAGCCGTACAAGGGCAAGGGCATCCGCTACGCCGGCGAGCAGGTCCGCCGCAAGGTCGGAAAGAGGGCTTAGGCGATGGCAGTCAAGACAAAGGGCCAGCAGCGCCTGCGCCGCCGCCGCCGCGTCCGCGCGAAGGTGCGCGGCACCGCCGAGCGGCCCCGCATCTCCGTGTTCCGCTCCAACCGCGGAGTCGCCGCGCAGCTGATCGACGACGACGCCGGCAAGACGCTCGTCGCCGTCTCCTGGACCGAGGACGAGCTGCGAAAGCTCGATCGCACCGAGCAGGCCAAGAAGGCCGGCGAGCTTCTCGCCAAGCGGGCCTCGGACGCGGGCGTCAAGAGCTGCGTCTTCGACCGCGGCGGATATCGCTATCACGGCCGCGTCGCCGCGCTGGCCGAGGGCGCCCGCGAGGGCGGGCTCGAGTTCTGATGACCCCTCTACCCTCCTTGATCCGATGAGCCGAGACCGCGAATACAAGACCGTGAGCCCGCAGGGGCTCGATCTTCAGGAGCGCGTGATCGAGATCAACCGCGTCGCCAAGGTCGTCAAGGGCGGCCGGCGCTTCTCCTTCACCGCCCTCGTTGCCGTGGGTGACGAGCGCTCGGTCGTGGGCATCGGCTACGGCAAGGCCCGCGAGGTTCCGCTCGCGATCCAGAAGGCGGTCGAGAATGCCCGCAAGGACCTGATCGAGGTCCCGATGTACGGCCAGACGATCCCGCACAAGATCATCGGCCGCTACGGCTCGGGACACGTCGTGCTCCGCCCGGCCAGCCCCGGTACCGGCGTCATCGCCGGCGGTGGCGTTCGCGCCGTGCTCGAGCTCGGCGGCATCCGCGACGTGCTCTCGAAGTCGATCGGCACCCAGAACCCGATCAACCTCGTCAAGGCCACCATGGACGGCCTCCACCAGCTTCGCCGCCCCCAGGACGTCGCCAAGCTCCGCGGCCTCTCGGTGAACCAGGTCCTCGGCCTCGACAAGCTCCAGGAGGCCAAGAAGCTTCAGGCCGAGAGCGCCGACGACGTCGACGTCACGCCCGACCCCCGTAGGGGTCGCGGCCGAAGCGCCGAGCGCGGTGCCTGGCTCCGACGCTGCCGAGGCAGATGCGCCCGCAGCCGACGAGGTGCCTGGCACCTCAGACGCCGCTGGAGAGACGCCCAATGCCTGAGGTCCACCTCAAGCAGGTCCGCTCGCCGATCGGCTCGGACAAGAAGCAGCTTGCGACCCTTCGCACGCTCAAGCTCGGCCGGATCGGCCGTGAGTCGAAGCTCGAGGACACGCCGCAGTTCCGCGGCGCCCTCGCGAAGGTCGAACACCTCGTGGAAGTGCAGGAGTCGTAATGCCGCGCCTCGACCCAGAAGAGATCGGCCTCCACACGCTCCGCCCCAAGGCGGGCTCGCGCCACGCGCGCAAGCGCCTCGGTCGCGGCAAGGGCTCCGGCCAGGGCAAGACGGCAGGCCGCGGCCACAAGGGCGCGGGCGCACGCGCGGGCTCCAAGCGCCGCGTCGGCTACGAGGGCGGGCAGAACCCGATCCACATGCGGACGCGCAAGCTCAAGGGCGCGACCAAGAAGATGTCGATGCCCTTCGAGCCGTTCCGCACGCACACGCAGCCCGTGAACGTCTCCGATCTCGAGGCCCGCTTCGACAAGGACGCAGAGGTCACGCCCGAAACGCTCCGCGCGGCCGGGCTCGCCAAGCGGCGCCACCCGGTGAAGGTGCTGGGGCGCGGCGACCTCGAGACGAAGCTCACGGTCCGCGCGCACGCCTTCTCGGCCTCGGCGCGCGAGAAGATCGAGGGTGCCGGCGGCACCTGCGAGATCATCGAGGGCTAGCGCCCAGTGCTCCAGACGATCCTCAACGCGTTCAGCGTTCCGGACATCCGGCGCAAGCTCGCGTTCACGGCGGCGATGCTGCTGCTCTACAGGCTCGGTGCCTACATCCCCGCGCCTGGCGTGGACGCGTCCGCGCTGGAGGGCCTGCAGGAGAACTTCGCGGGCTCGGACGTCCTGGGCTTCCTCAACCTCTTCTCGGGCGGGTCGCTCCAGCGCCTCTCGCTGTTCGCGCTGGGGATCATGCCGTACATCACCGCGTCGATCATCCTGCAGCTTCTGACGGTGGTCGTGCCGGCGCTCGAGCGGCTCTCGAAGGAGGGCGAGGTCGGCCAGCAGAAGATCACGCAGTACACCCGTTACCTCACCGTCGCCCTCGCCGCCGCGCAGTCGGTCGGCTACGTCTTCCTCTTCAACTCGGCCGGCTTCGGCGGAACCGACGTGATCGACGGCACGCTCAACTTCGGCAACGTGATGCTGATCGTGATCTCGCTGACCGCCGGCGCCACCCTTCTCATGTGGCTGGGCGAGCTGATCACCCAGCGAGGCATCGGGAACGGCATCTCGCTCATGATCTTCGCCTCGATCGCCGCCTCGATTCCTGGCGGCATCCAGGCGTGGTGGACCAACTCCGACCAGGTGTTCGTGGTGATGATGCCCTTCGTCGCGCTCGCCGTGATCGTCGGCATCGTCTACGTGCAGGAGGGCCAGCGCCGCATCCCGGTCCAGTACGCAAAGCGCGTCGTCGGCCGGCGGATGACGACGGGCGGCTCGACCTACCTGCCGCTCCGCGTGAACATGGCGGGCGTCATCCCGGTCATCTTCGCCGCGTCGATCATGGCCTTCCCTCCGACGGTAGGCCAGCTCCTGGGCGGCGCCGAGGACAACTTCTGGACCGACTTCGCGACCTTCTTCAACCCGAACGGCTGGGCCTACGTACTCGGACAGACCTTCTTCATCGTCATCTTCACCTACTTCTACACGGCGGTCACCTTCAACCCGGTGGACCAGGCGGACAACCTGAAGAAGTACGGCGGCTTCATCCCAGGGGTGAGACCCGGGCGACCTACCGCCGAATATCTGGACAGGATCCTGTCCAGGCTCACTTTCCCCGGCGCTATCTACCTCGGCGCCGTTGCCGCCCTGCCGACGATCCTGATCTCCCAGACCTCGGCCAACTTCTTCTTCGGCGGCACCTCGATCCTGATCGTGGTCGGCGTGGCCTTGGACACGGTGAAACAGCTCGAGGCGCAGCTCATGATGCGCAACTACGAGGGCTTCCTGAAGTAGCTGCCCCTCTTGCGCGCGGCGCTTCCGGGTGTAGTGTGGAGCCCTGAAGAGCGATTCGAGCCAAGAGAGCGGATCCACGGCTCTCCTGCGCCTGAGCCGGCCGGAGGCCGCGTTCGTGATCGGCGTGCCCATCGCTTGGGCGGTGCTCCTCCTCTTCCACCCTGGCGGCGAGGCCAACAGCATCTACGCCGCCCTGGACGGCGACGGAACGAGGATGATCGCCGTTCACTCGGGATGATGATCTTCATTCCGTTGCTGGCGTTCGCGATCTGGCTCTTCTGAGGGGGATCGAGTCGCCAGCGGCTCGAGTAAGTCGGATTGCCCTGCCGGTCTTCGTCGTCTTCTATGTCGCCTGGGAGGTCCTCCAGGGGATTTCGAACGGATTGCTCACCGACCAGGTGAGCGCTCTGTCCGAGGCCGACATACCGCTGGGCGCGGACCTGATCCAGGACTTCGCCGAACACCCTCTGGTGCGCGACCTTGGAGTCTTTGCCCTGATCGGCAGCGTCGCTCTCATCGTGGCCGCGGTTGCCGCGGGCGTGGCTCTCCGAGACAAGGGCGCGCCGAGCTGGACTCCCTGGATCCTGGGGCTCTCCGCCTTCTTGATCAGCGGGCATCCTCCGCCGTTCGGGCCCACGGGCCTGGTCATGTTCTCGGTCGCGGTCGTGCTCCTCCTGCGGGTCGACGCCTCGACGCAGGCAGCACGGATGCCGGTCGCCGCCGGAGCCGCGTCCGGCCATGCCTCGATTCAGCTCCGTCGAGCGGATCTTCATCCTCGGCGTCCCAATCGCCTGGGCGCTGGTTCTGCTCCTGCATCCGAGCGGAGACGGCGAAGACTTCTACCCGATCGTCACCGACGAAGTCACAGCCTGGCTGGTCGTGCACATCTCGACGTTGGTGTTCGTCCCGCTCATGGCCGGCGTCGTGCTCTTGCTCCTTCGAGGCGTCGAAGGCACGGCTGCGCTCGTCAGCCGGCTAGCGCTCGGGCGTCTTCGCCGTCGTGTATCTGGCATGGGAGGTGATGATCGGGATCGGGACCGGCGTGCTCGTGGACCAGGTCAACCAGCTCGGCGCCGCCGAGCAAGCCGTGGGAGCGAGCGTCGTCGAAGGCTTCACCGACAGCAACCTGCTTGGAGTCATCGAGATGGTCGGTACGGGCGCGTGGATCGTCGCGTTGTGCGCAGCCGGTATCGCCCTCGTTCGGACCCGTGGAGTCCCGGTCGCGGTTCCCGTCCTGCTCGTGCTTTCGGCCATTCCGACCGCCTGGCACGTCGCTCCGTTCGGGCAGATCGGGCTCGCACTCTTTTTCGCGGCGGCGCTGATCGTGGTGAGGAGGGCGGATTCGTTCGAGGGCGCACCGCGCGGCGCCCTCACCGCTTTCGGCCTGAGGGCTTCCGTGAGGTGAAGGTGCTCTAGGCTCTCTCGCCGAATGTCTCAGCTCAATCTCGTACTCCTCGGACCGCCCGGATCGGGCAAGGGAACCCAAGGCGAGCGCCTTCAGGAGGACCTCGAGCTGCCGTATTACGCGACCGGCGACATCCTGCGCGCGGCGGTCCGCGAGGAGACGGAGATCGGCAAGGAGGCCAAGGCCTACATGGACAAGGGCGACCTCGTGCCGGACGAGGTGATCATCGGCGTGATCGCCGAGCGGATCGACTCGCATGAGGCCGAAGACGGGTTCATCCTCGACGGCTTCCCGCGCACGGTCGGTCAGGCGGAGGCGCTGTCCGAGAAGCTCGACGAGCTTCGCACCCGACTCACCGCGGCGATCCTGATCTCGGTGCCGGACGAGGAGGTCGTGCGCAGGCTCGGCGGCCGGCGGACCTGCCCGAACGGACACATCTTCCACGTCGACTTCGATCCCCCGGAGGAGGAGGGCAAGTGCGACGTCTGCGGCGAAGAGCTCCACATCCGCGACGACGACAAGCCGGACGTGATCAAGCACCGCCTGGTGCAGTACAGGGAGAAGACGGAGCCCCTCATCGACTGGTACGACGAGCGCGGCCTTCTCGAGCGCGTCGAGGCCGACGCTCCGCCCGACGACGTCTACGAGGACATCCGTGCCCTGATGGCCACTCTCCGCATGGAAGAGGAAGCCTGATGTACAAGGGCGGGATCATCCTGAAGACGCCCGCGCAGATCGAGGCGATGGCCGCCGCCGGCGAGGTCCATGCCCGTTGCCTGAAGATGCTGATCGGCAAGTGCCGTCCCGGCGTCACCACATCTCAGCTCGACGAGGCGGCTGAGCGCTTCATCCACTCGCAGGGCGCAACACCCACCTTCAAGGGCTACCGCGGATTCCCCGGGTCCATCTGCGCCTCGCCGAACTCGATGGTCGTCCACGGCATCCCCGACGCCTACGCGCTCAAGCGCGGCGACGTGCTTTCGATCGACGTGGGAGTGACCAAGGACGGCTGGGTCGCCGACGGCGCGGTGACTGTGCCGATCGGCGAGGTCTCCGAGGAGGCGACCCGCCTGCTCGCGACCACGGACGCATCGCTTCACGCCGGCGTCCAGGCCGCGCAGCCGGGCGGCCGGTTGGGGGACGTGTCGAACGCCGTGCAGACGACGGTCGAGGCAGAGGGCTTCAGCGTGATCCGCAGCCTCGTCGGCCACGGCGTCGGCCGCGACATGCACGAGGACCCTCAGGTGCCCAACTTCGGCGCTGCGGGACGCGGCCCCGAGCTCGAGCCCGGCATGGTCTTCGCCCTCGAGCCGATGACCGCGGCGGGCTCGCGAGAGGTCGTCACGGGAGGCGACGGGTGGGCCGTGTATTCAGCCGACGATTCCCTGACCGCGCACTTCGAGTTCACCATCGCGGTGACCGAGGATGGGCCCCGGATTCTCACCCCCTGGCACCTCTAGCCAGGCACGTACCGCTGCTATCCTCGTTTGCCGGCTTTCGAGCCGGATTTCGCCTGCTTGTCCGATTCATGGGACTGGCGGGCTTTCTGAACGATACGACCTAGTTGGGAGCGCGAAATCGCGTTGAAAGTACGAGCGTCAGTAAAGCCAATGTGTGAGCGGTGCCGCGTGATCAAGCGGCGCGGCGTCGTGCTGGTTATCTGCTCGAACCCCAGGCACAAGCAGCGGCAGGGCTAGAAGGAGCTTCGGAATACTTTGGCACGGATCGCGGGAGTGAACCTCCCTCTCAACAAGCGGGTCGAGATCGGCCTCACCTACGTCCACGGCATCGGCCGCTCGACGGCCAACGAGATCCTCGCCAAGGCGAAGGTCGACCCCAACACCTACGTCAAGGACCTCACCGAGGACGAGACGATCAAGCTTCGCGACGCGGTCGAGGCGGGCGACGTCGAAGGCGACCTTCGCCGCGAGCGCTCGCAGAACATCAAGCGCCTTTCCGAGATCGGCTCCTATCGCGGCCTGCGCCACCGCCGCGGCCTGCCCACCCGCGGCCAGCGCACCAAGACCAACGCGCGCGGCCGCAAGGGCCCGAAGCGCATGTCCATCGCCGGCAAGAAGAAGCCCGCTAAGTGAGCCCCCAGCCTAAGAAGAAGGGCCGTCCGCGCCGCAGGGTTCGCAAGAACGTGCCGTTCGGGATCGCCCACATCAAGACCAGCTTCAACAACACCATCGTCACGATCACCGATCCCGATGGCAACGTGATCGTCTGGGAGTCCGCCGGCTCGGCCGGGTTCAAGGGCTCGCGCAAGTCGACGCCGTTCGCCGCGCAGGTCACCGCCGACGCCGCCGCCCGCAAGGGCATGGAGCACGGGCTCGAGCGCGTCGAGGTCCACGCCAAGGGCGCCGGCTCCGGCCGCGACACCGCGATCCGCTCGCTTCAGGCCGCCGGACTCAACGTCACGACCGTCAAGGACGTCTCGCCGCAGGCCCACAACGGCTGCCGTCCCAAGAAGAGGCGGAGGGTCTAAGCATGGCTCGCGATACCGGAGCCCAGTGCAAGCAGTGCCGCCGCGAGGGCCAGAAGCTCTTCCTGAAGGGCGAGCGCTGCCTGACCGACAAGTGCGGAGTCGAGCGCCGCTCGTATCCGCCCGGCGAGCACGGCCGCACGCGCGTCCGCGCATCGGAGTACCGCAACCAGCTCCGCGAGAAGCAGAAGACGCGCCGCTACTACCAGCTGCTCGAAAAGCAGTTCCGCGCTTACTACGAGAAGGCCGCGCGCCAGCCCGGCGTCACCGGAGACAACCTCCTCCGCCTGCTCGAGCGCCGCTTCGACAACGTCTTGGTAAGGCTCGGCTTCGCGGCTTCGCGCCGTCAGGCCAGGCAGCTCATCAGCCACGGACACTGGATGGTGAACGGCCGCCGCGTCGACATCCCGAGCTACCAGGTCCGGCCCGACGACCTGATCCAGGTCAAGCCGGACGCAAAGGCGACGGACGTCGTCCGCGCCGCAACAGAGTTGACCGCCGCGGTACCACCGTGGCTGCAAGCAGATCACGACTCCCTGACCGCAAAGGTCCTTCGCCTGCCAGAGCGCGCGGAGATCGAGACCCCGGTCCAGGAGCAGTTGATCGTCGAGCTCTACTCCAAGTAGAGCTCTCACGCATGAACCCAAAGACCGGAGTGATGCCATGACCACCCTGCCCGAATTTCAAGTCCCGAAGATCTCGAAGGAAGACGTAGACGAGAACAAGGGCACGTTCACGATCGAGCCCCTCGACAAGGGCTTCGGCTACACCTTCGGCAACAGCCTCCGCCGCGTGCTGCTCTCCTCGCTGGGAGGAGCGGCGATCACCAGCGTCCGCATCGAGGGTGTCGCGCACGAGTTCTCGACCGTCCAGGGAGTGAAGGAGGACGTCACCGACATCGTCCTGAACCTCAAGGACATCGTCGTCCGGATGCACTCCGACGCCGACGAGGTCGAGGCGCCTCTCGTGGCCACCGGCCCCGGTGAGGTCACGGCCAAGGACATCGACCTGCCCGCGGGCGTCGAGATCCTGAACCCCGAGGCCCCGATCGCGACGCTCGAGAAGAAGACCAAGCTCGAGATGTACCTGACGATCGGCCGCGGCCGCGGCTACTCGCCCGCCGAGGAGAACAAGTCCGAGGACCAGCCCATCGGCGTCGTCCCGATCGACTCGATCTTCTCGCCCATCCGGCGTGCCGCGTACTCCGTGGACTCCGCCCGAGTCGGGCAGCGCACGGACTTCGACAAGCTCGCGCTCGAGGTCGAGACCGACGGCTCCATCGAGCCCGGCTCGGCTCTTCGCGAGGCTGCCGAGATCCTGATCAAGTCGCTCGCGATCTTCACCGACGCGGACCGCGTCGACGAGCTGACCGCGCGGGACAACTTCGACGCGCTCGCGGCCGAGGGCGTTGCACCCGGGGCGGCGCCTGCGACTGACGGCGACGATCGCCTGATCGAGGAGCTCGAGGTCGGCGTCCGCGCCTACAACTGCCTCAAGCGCGCCGGCATCCAGACGGTCGGCGATCTCGTCCAGCGCTCGGAGTCGGAGCTGAACGCGATCCCGAACTTCGGGCGCCGCTCGACCGAAGAGGTCATCGACGCGCTGCATCAGCTCGGGCTTTCGCTCCGCGGCGAGTAGCTTTCCGCCGGTAGGTCACCCATGCGCCACTCGAAGCAAAAAGGCAAGCTCAACCGCGACAAGGCCCATCGCAAGGCCCTGATGCGGAACCTCTGCCGCGAGGTGATCGATCACGAGCGGATCAAGACGTCCGAGGCGAAGGCCAAGGCCGTCAAGCCTCAGCTCGAGAAGCTCATCACGCTCGGCAAGCGCGGCGACCTTCACGCCCGCCGCCAGGCCCTCTCGGAGCTCGGCCAGGACAAGTTCCTGGTCCACAAGCTCTTCGAGGAGATCGCTCCCCGCTACGAGGAGCGTCCCGGTGGCTACACGCGCATCGTGAAGCTCGGCCCCCGTCGATCGGATTCGACGGAAATGGTCTTCCTCGAGCTCGTATAGCCAGCTTCAAGCTCACAATCGCCTATGACGGGTCCGGCTTCAGCGGCTGGGCCCGGCAGCCTGGGCTCCGGACGGTCCAGGAGGAGATGGAGACGGCTGTCGGGCGGATCCTGGGAGGGACGCCGGTAGAGCTGACCGTCGCGGGGCGCACCGACGCCGGGGTTCACGCCTTGGGCCAGGTCGCGAGCTTCTCGCTCGACCGGGAGCCCCCAGACCGGCTCGCGACGCGGATCAACGCGGTGCTGCCCCGAGATGTCGCGGTCCTGGCGTGCGAGCAGGTCGCCGACGGTTTCGACGCGCGCCGCTGGGCCACATCGCGCCGGTATCGCTATCGCATCCTCACCAGCGCAGCACCGAACGCCGTTCGAGGAGGGGCGGGCGCTCTGGTGGCCCCACCGGCTGGATCGCTCCGCGCTGGACGCCTGCGCAGCGGCTCTTTGCGGCGAACACGACTTCACGGCGTTCACGCCGACCCAGACCGAGCACGTCCGCTTCGAGCGGAGGGTGCTGGCGGCCGCCTGGGAGGACGAGTGCGAGGCGGTCCTGGTGTTCGACATCACGGCCGACGCCTTCATGCGCAACATGATCCGGGTCCTCGTCGGCACGATGCTCGAGGTGGGGGGCGGCAAGCGGACGGTCGCCGGCTTCGAAGAGCTCCTCGATGGCGCCCCGCGCGAAGCGCGGGGGAAACCGCGCCTCCGCACGGGCTCTACTTCGCGGGGGTCGAGTACGGCGAAGGCCCTACCTTCGAGCACTCAGAGCCCGTTGAGTAACGAGTCAGGTCCGAGGCCGGTTCATAGACTCGGATGAGGATGCGAGTCCTGGTCACCAACGACGACGGAATCAGCGCTAAGGGGATCCAGGCGCTTCGCCGCGCCCTGCGCGAGCTGGACGATGTCGAGGTTCACGTCGTCGCTCCCGACTCGAATCGCTCTGCGACCGCCCGCAGCATCACCACCCGTTC
Source organism: uncultured bacterium (assembly GCA_963740125.1). Classification (GTDB taxonomy): domain Bacteria; phylum Actinomycetota; class Thermoleophilia; order Solirubrobacterales; family 70-9; genus JALZKA01. The sequence continues at coordinate 28,453 of CAVUCV010000001.1, forward strand.
TCCGCTCTGGGTCGAGGAGGTCGAGTTCGGCGACGGGGACACCGGCTTCGCGACCGATGGGACGCCGGTCGACTGCGTCCGCTTCGCCGATCTCGGCCTGCTGGGCGATAAGCCGGACCTGATCGTCTCCGGCATCAACCACGGCTCCAACCTCGGCGACGACGTGACCTACTCGGGCACTGTGGCCGCGGCCTTCGAGGGCATCATCCTCGGACTTCCCGCGATCGCGATCTCGCAGCAGTCCTCGAAGGGTGAGATGGGCTTCATGCCGGGGCGCACGTTCGACTTCGGCTTCGCGGCTGCCCTGGCCGCCCGCCTCGTCGACAAGATCCGCTCGGAGCCGATGCCCGAGGGCACCCTCCTGAACGTGAACGTCCCGGCGGAGAAGCCGAAGGGGATCGAAGTGACCAAGCTCGGCAAGCGCCTCTATGACGACGAGATGAAGCTGGTCGAGGAGGACGAGAACGGCCGTCGCCGCTACAGGATCTATGGCTTCGAGCCCTCGTTCGAGGACGAGCCCGGAACCGACCTGGCGGCCCTCGCGAGGGGGAAGGTCGCGCTGACGCCGATCCATTTCGACCTGACTCACCACGACGGCATCGATGGGATGGGGGAGTGGGACACCGAGGACCTGATGGACTCAGCGGCAAGGGCCATTCCGCCGGCATGAGCGACGATCCCGCGGCACGCGCTGACGAGCTGAGAGCGCCAGCTCGAATACCACAACGAGCGCTATTACGTAAAGGACGACCCCGAGATCGGGGACGACGAATACGACGCGCTGATCGACGAGCTCCGCGCCCTGGAGGCCGAGCACCCCGAGCTCCAGACGCCGGAGTCGCCGACCCAGCGGGTGGGGGGGACGCCGCTGTCGCGCTTCGAGCAGGTCGAGCACCCGGAGCCGATGCTCTCCCTTGGGAACGCCCGCTCCGAGGAGGACATGCGCGCCTGGGAGAACCGCATCGCGAACCTCCTGAAGCGCTTCGACATCACGGCGGCGGAGACGTCGTACGTCACGGAGCCGAAGATCGACGGCCTCGCGATCTCGCTGGTCTACGAGAACGGCAAGCTCGTGCGCGGGGCGACCCGCGGGGATGGGCGGATCGGCGAGGACGTGACCCACAACCTCCTGACGATCGGCGACATCCCGAAGGAGATCCCCGACGCGCCCGAGATGATCGAGGTGCGCGGCGAGATCTATTACCCGCGCTCCGGCTTCATCCGCATGAACGAAGAGCGCGCCGAGGCGGGCGAGTCCACCTTCGCCAATCCGCGGAACGCCGCCGCCGGCACGATCCGCCAGCTCGATCCCAAGATCGCGGCGTCACGCCCGCTCGCGATGTGGTGCTACGGCATCGGCGCCCGTCGCGGGCGTCGAGCACGAGACCCACCACGACGAGATCGAGTGGCTGCGCGAGCGCGGCTTCGCGGTCGAGGACGGGATCGAGCTGCACCAGGGGATCGACTCGGTGGTCACCAGATGCAAGTGGTGGGAGGACCGGCGCGAGAGGCTCGACTACGAGATCGACGGCGTGGTCGTGAAGGTCAACGAGCGCCCCCTCTGGCGCGAGCTGGGCGTCGTCGGGCGCGAGCCGCGTTGGGCGATCGCCTGGAAGTTTCCGCCGATCACCGCCACTACCGAGCTCCGGCACGTCGTCTGGAACGTGGGGCGCGTCGGGAACCTGATCCCGTTCGCTCAGCTCGAGCCGGTCCAGGTCGGCGGCGTCACCGTCAGCCAGGCGACCCTCCACAACGAGGAGGACCTGGCGCGCAAGGACGTCCGCGAGGGCGACGTCGTCGTCGTGACGCGCGCGGGCGACGTGATCCCGCAGGTGATCGCGCCGCTGATCCAGCGCCGCGAGGGCAAGCGGCTGCGCAAGGCGAAGCCGCCCAAGAAGTGCCCGCGCTGCGACACGCCCACGGTGAAGCCCGAAGACTCGGTGTTCACGATCTGCCCCAACCGCCGCGGCTGTCCCGGGCAGACGTTCCAGCGGATCAAGCACTTCACCGCCGTGATGGACATCGAGGGGTTCGGCGAGAAGCTCTCGTACCGCTTCCTGGAGGAGGGCCTCATCTCCGACCAGGCGGACGTCTACGACATCACGGAGGCCGACCTCCAGGCCCTCGAGGGCTTCGGCGAGATCTCGGCGCGGAACCTCAAGGGAGCGATCGACGAGTCCCTGAAGCAGCCGTACTCGATCGTGCTGTTCGCGCTCGGGCTGCCGGGGATCGGCTACGTCACGGCGCAGGCCCTGGCCGAGCATTTCGGCACGATGGATGCGCTCTTGGCGGCCGATGCCGAGGCGATCGCCGAGGTCGAGGGCGTCGGGCCGATCACGGCCGCCCAGATCGCCGAGGAGCTCTCGGAGGAGCCCACCCGGGACCTGATCGAGCGCCTGCGCGAGCGGGGCCTCCGCTTCGAGCTGGACGAATCCGAGCGCCGCGCGCAGGGCGGGCCGCTCGACGGCAAGACGTTCGTCATCACCGGCACCCTCCCGAACCGCTCGCGCGACGAGGCCTCGTCGGCCATCAAGCGGGCCGGGGGCAAGGTGACCGGCTCGGTCTCGAAGAAGACCGACTACGTGGTCGCGGGCGACAGCCCCGGTTCCAAGCTCGCGAAGGCCGAAAGCCTGGGCGTCGAGGTGATCGACGAGGCGGCGCTGGAGAAGCTCCTCGCGGGCTGATTCTCGAGCGCCCGCAGGATCGCACCGAGCCCGAGTTTCCAGGCGTTCGCGTGACGAAGGCCGTGCGGCTCGTGCCGCAAAGTCGGCACGCTTCCGGCACTCCCGGGTGTGGACGCGACACGCCAGCTCCCGGATGCTGCGGACCGTGTCTCCGCGAGCCCCGCACACCTGGCGAACGCCCGAGAAGTAGCGCCCAGGCGGATGTCGCCGGGCGGTCGGCGGGACCGGACGGGTCGCTGGCGTTGGCAGCGGACAGTGACGGCGTTCTCGATGGCTGGCGAGCGTCAGCGGTCGTGCGGGCTCGGACAGCCACGCGATCTCGCTGCGATCGAGTCGATGGCCGGCTCCATCGACTTCACCACAACGTGTACGCCGTTGGACACCCAAACGTGTCGCTCACGCCTGGGCCGCTTCAGAGCCGCGATAGAAGAGCGTGTGGCGGCCACGCTGCCCTGAGCCATCGCGCCATGGCCGCCCACATCGGAATCCGGGGCTGGACCGGGGGCGAGATCGAGCTGACGGCGCTGCGATGGCCTTGACCATGATCACGAGCGGGCTCAAGGTTCATCGATCCTCGTTCATTACTCGGGCAGACTGCATGATTCGCGAGCGGCATCCTCATGACGCGAGCGGCGACGTGGACGGTCGTCGCGCTCGCTGATCGGACGCCTTCCGCAGACGGTGATCTGCGACGCCGTGACGCGCAGTGCTCATGGGCGGATCGAGATGACGAGTGTCGCTGGCTCGCATGGCTCGAGCTGCATGTGGACCACAGGCTTCGGTCCGGCCGCGATGGATCGTGGCTGATGAGGGACATCGCTGGTATGGCCGACGGCATACGACGCCGTTCGTGTAGCTCGAGTGCAGCGTGATGTCGCGAGTGATCCTCGCGAGATCGCGCTTCGATTCCAGGACGTCAACAAGCCGCTCGTTGTCGTCGAGCAGGCCGAAAGGTGATCGGCCGCGACTGCCGCTGGCGCCAAGCAGCGGCTTCGATCTTGGAGGCCGACGAGCGCACGATGGCACGGCGGTCGCTGAACTCGCTCGCGCGGAATGATGCCGAGCGGCAGGCGCTACTCGAGGCGCACGGAGAAACCGTCCTCAGAGGCAGTTGGGATCAGGCAACCCTGCAGCCGAGAGAAGTGCACGAGATGCTCGTTGATGCCGATGCGCCGCACCGGTGAATCGCGAGCGCCCGCAGATGCGCGCGCTCGCTCGCTACTTTGCGGGCGCTCGCCGTGAGCGGGCTAGCGGTAGCGGGCGATCGCGGCGGCCATCGCGTCCTGGGCGCGCTGCGCCGACGAGATCGAGACGTTGTTCATGAGGATCGAGAAGGCGACCGTTCCAGCGCCGGCGCGGCAATAGCCGGAGAGCGCGCTGACGCCGTTGATGGTTCCGGTCTTCGCGTGGCATCGGCCCTCGGCGGCGGTGTTTCGCATCCGCCCCGAGAGGGTGCCGCTGCGTCCGGCGGTCGCGAGGGAGTCGAAGAACGCTGCCTTCTCGGAGTCGTTCTTTCGCATGTGGGTCAAGAGCTCCGTCACGTTCTTGGGCGAGGACGTGTTCGAGCGGGCCAGGCCCGATCCGTTCACGAGGTTCACCCGGCTGCCCGCCTTGCGCGCGAACGACTCGGCGCGGCTCGCTCCCCGCGCCGTCGTGCCCTGCTTGTTGTCGGGGCCTACGCCGATCCGCTTGAGGAGCATCTCCGCGTAGAAGTTGTCCGAGGGGGTGTTGGTCTGCGCGGCAAGCGACCTCGCGGTTGGGGAAGACACGGATCCCAGTGGCTCCCTTTCCAGGAGCTTGTCCCGGGTGCCTGTGACCTTGACCCCGTCCGTGACCCGGACTCCGCGCTCGCGAAGCTCGGCGATCAGCTCTTCGCCGGCGTTGCGCGCGGGGCTCGCGGCATAACCGCCGCCCTCGGTCCCGCGGTTGAACGAGAGGCCCGAGAGCGGGGGCAGGTCGCCGGGATCGGGAGTCACGCCTGGCATCGGCACGGAACGCTTGCCATCGAAGACGGTGGGGTCTGCAACGACCTTGCCCCTCACGGTGCGGATACCGGCCTCCTTGACCGACTTGGCGAGAGGTCCAAGGGTCGTCAGCGGCAGGTTTCGCGAATTCGCGAATCCGGAGACCGCCAGCGCCGGGATCGCCGTCCCCCTTCAGCACGAGGCTGCCCTTGAGGGTCCGCTCGCGACCGCCCTTTCGATTGCCCCGCTCGAAGAGCCGGGTTTCCAGGCGCCCGCCGCCACCGAATCGCTCGAGGTAGGCGGCCGTGGTGAACAGCTTCGTGTTCGAGGCAAGGATGCGCGAGTTCGTCCCGGAGTCCGAGTAGAGGAGCCGATTCGAATTGGCGTCCACGTCATAGACGTAGGCGCCCGAAGCGCCGCCGACCGAATCCATCTGATTCTCGAGGATGGAGCGCAAGCCGGCTCCGTGAGATGCCCTTCTTCGCCGCGAGGGCGCTCCCCTCACGGGCGACGGGCGTCGAACCGCCTTCATCGGGGGTCTGGGCGGACGCCGGCCAGGCGCCGGCAGCGAATGACGCCACCGCCGCGAGCGTCCCTGCGAAGACCCGCAAATTGGCCACGGATCGAAGATAGCGAGGCCGGGAACCGACGGTTGGTTCCGGCTTCCCTGCGATACTGGGGCGGATGGGAAAGGTCGTCGAGCTCGACACATCGGGCAACTCGCAGCCGCGGGGGCAGAAGGTAAAGAGGGGCAAGCGGAACGTCTCGAAGACGGCTCTCGTCCTGGGCGGCGGCGGCTTCACGGGCGGCGTCTACGAGATCGGCGCGCTCAGGGCCCTCGACCTCCTGGCGGTCAATCACACCGTCAACGAGTTCGACATCTATGTCGGCACCAGCGCGGGCTCGTTCATCGCCAGCCTCACCGCCAACGGGGTCACGCCCGAGGAGATGATGCGGGTGCTGAACTCGGAGCTGCGCTCGCCGATCCCCGATATCGACCTCTCGATGCTCCTGCGGCCCAACTACGGAGGCTTCGTCCGCGGCTCGCTCACACTGCCGCTCAAGGTCGCCGGGATCGTCAAGGAGGTCTTCGAGAAGGAGTCGTCGGTCGTTGACCTGGCGACGGGCCTCGCGGGGCTCTTGCCACCCGGGTTCTATCGCGGCACCGGCATCGAGAAGTACGTGCACGAGGTGCTTTCCGACCCCGATCGCACCGATGACTTCCGCCATCTCGCCTCCGAGCTCTACCTGACCGCGACCGACCTGGACACGACCGAGCGGGTCATCCTGGGGGAGGGCGAGTGGTCCGACGTCCCGATCTCGACGGCTGTCGCCGCATCGGGGGCGCTTCCCATGATCTACGAGCCCGTCGAGATCAAGGGCCGCGAGTTCATCGACGGCGGCATCCTGTCGACGACGAACATCGACGTCGCGATCGAGCGGGGCGCCCGCTTCGTCGTGGTCATCAACCCGCTCGTCCCCTACGTCAACGACTTCGGCAAGTCGATTCCGACCGTCACGGGCTCGCGCGTCCAGCACGTCTCGGACATGGGCCTTGCCGGGATCGGCAACCAGGTCTTCCGCATGATGTCCCACGACCGCCTGCACCGCGCGGTGGAGATCTGGGAGGAGCGCTATCCGGGCGTCGACATCGTCCTGATCGAGCCCGAGCTGGACGACGCGCTGATGTTCGGCACGTCGATCCTCGACTACAAGGCCAGGCTCGAGATCGCCAAGCACGGCTTCGAGTCGGTGACCCTGAAGCTCGCTCGCGACTACGACCGCTACCGCGCGATCGCCCAGCGCCACGGCATCGAGATCTCGAAGCGCCGGGTCCGCCACGCGATGGATCACGTCGAGCGGGCGGCCGAGAGCCGCGCCGGCTGGCGCCGCGTGCTCGAGCAGACGACTTCGACCCTCATGCGCTCCGGGCCAAAGGCGGCGCCGGAGCCCGTCGAGGACGAAGCGCTCGACGCCTGAGCTAGCGCCACGAGCAGCCCGTCGGGGCACTCCTCGAGCGAGTTGACAGGGGCCAGGACGAGATCGTGCATCCGCCAGTCGAGCTCCGCCAGCTGCTCGCCGAGGGCTTCGAGCCGCTCGGCGAGTCCTTCGTCATCCCGGGCCGGCACAAGCCAGACGTCGCCTGCAAACAGGTGCCCGTGCTCCCTCAGGCGCAGGGCGTACTCTTCGACCCAGTCGAGGCGCGAAAGCTCCCGCCGGAGAACCTGGATGCAGTGGGTGCGGTGCTGATTCGTCGTACGTCTTCGGTTGCTCGTCCATCAGGTCGGCGACCGAGTGCGAACGTACTTGAAGCCGTCGCGGGTGATGTCGAGCGCAATCACGATCGCGGCAGCAGCGTCAGCCCACCAGATGCCGATCCCGATCCCGATGATCCCGGCTATCGCCGCGAAGGCTGTGAGCCAGTCCGCGCGGTTCATCGCCGCATCCGCGTTCAGCACCTTGTCGTGCAGGGTCTCGGCAAGGGGCTGCTTCATCCGGCCGAGGAAGATCGGCGGAATCGCGCCGTAGAGGAGGGCGCCGATCATCAGGTACCGAGCCAGATCTGCTCGCCGAAGACCTCGACCAGCCCGATCGGGGGATGCATGCCGGCAATGAGACGTTCGACGGAGTCCCACAGGATGAAGAGCGCCGAGCGCTGCGAGGCAGAACGGCGGCGACCAGGTACGCGACGCTGATCGCACGGTGGTAGCCGAACGCGAAGCGCTTGTTGGAGGGCGATACCGGAAGCGCGACGCCACCAGGAATGCCATGGGTGGAAACAGCGTGAGGATGTCCTCGATCCAAGCTGCCTTCATCGCCTGGGACTGGCCGAGCGTGAAGTAGAGGAGGGTGATCACGCTCAGCATGTAGACGATCGTGATCCACTCGAGCCGCTTCGCCTTGCGGTTCGCGGCGTCCTGCTCCGGTGGGAGCTCGCAGCCGGAGGGGTACCTCACCGGGAGGCCTCCTGGGTGAGAAGCTCCGCGGCAACTGCCTTTCGCTCGAGCAGGAACTCCTCGAGCTCGATCAGAAACGCGTTCTCGCCGGGCGGCGTTCCCATCGCGTGGTCGTCGTCGCGAAGGATGTCCCCGGTCGGCTCGTACCGAGCGCTTCGAGCTCGTAGGAGTCGGCCAGCACGACCCCATCGACCTCCGAGAGCGCGTCGTACGGGATCGGGGTGGTCTCGCCCTCCTTCTTTCGCAGCAGGGCGGCCGCTTCAGAGGCGCGCTCGACATAGATCTCGAGGCCGTCGCGATGATCCGGCAGGTCCGTCCCGGGCGGGCCGCCGAGCTCGATCTCCGTGTCGATGTACGGACGTGTCATGACCACGTCGTCGGGATGGGGAAAGTCGGCGGTCAGGCCGCCGATCAAGATGTCGATCTGAAATCCCGAGCATGGCCGGCGCCAGCTCGTCGGCAGAGCCTTCGGTCCACTCGATCTCGGCGTCGATGGACTCGGCGAAGCGACGCACGAGCTCGGGCTCGACGCCGGAGAGGCTCCTTGCCCGGCTCCAGGACAACCCACGGCTCGTTCTCGATGACGCCGACGCGCAGGACGTCGCCGCGCGCGTTCTCGAGCGTGTCCTCGGGATCGGCTGGGAACGCCACGCCCGCACGGAGAGCGCAGGGCTGCGCAGAACGTAGCGTGAACGCTCGCGGGACGGAGCATCACGCCTGTGCGGATTCCCCCGAACTGGCGCCTGGGTAGTCGCCGTCGGATGAAAGCCACGATCATCAACTGCACGCTGAAGCCGTCGTCCGGGTGAGTCGAACACCGAAGCCCTGCTCAAGGTGTTCGACGGAAGCGCTCGAGTCGCACGACGTCGAATGCGAGCTGATCCGGGCCGTCGATCTCGAACCTGAAGCCCGGCGTGGAGACGGACATGGGAGAGGGAGACGAGTGGCCCGTGCGTCCACGAGAAGCTCCTCGACTCGGAGATCCTGGTGATCGGCACCCCACGTGGCTCGGGCAGGCCCTCGTCGGTCGCCTCACGCGTGCTGGAGCGGATGGACGCGATGCTCTCCGAGACAGACGATGACGAGCGCCTGTCGCCTACAACCGCGTGGCCGGTGTCGTGGTGACGGGAAACGAGGACGGCGCCCACCATTGCATCTACGGAGCTTTCCGGCCAGCTGGGCGACATCGGCTACGCGATTCCTCGGGCAGGCATTCACCTACTGGAACAAGGGGCCGGGGCCCGGGCGACGAGTACCTCGAGACCGAGGAAGGGCCACGACTGGTCGGCATCGAGACCGCGCTCGCGGCGCGCGGCTGCGAGAACCTGCGTCGGCGGTCGCGCAGGGCTGCTTGCGCCGCCAGACAGCCCGCTCGATGCGGCCTCCGCCCGGTGCCTGCAGGCTACCGCCGTCAGCCGTTGCCCGCTGCGCGGCCTTCGGGCCGTGCGGCTGGAAGACGACCTTGATCGCGTCGTCCTCCTTCTTCTGGAACGTCTCGTAGGCTCCGGGCGCCTCGGTCAGCGGGAGCTTGTGGGTCGCGAAGTCCTCGGTCCCGAGGGGGTCGTCGTCGTCGGTGACGAGCGGAAGGATGTCGTCGATCCAGCGCTTGACGTGGGCTTGGCCCATGTTCAGGCTCACGCCCTTGTCGAAGAGCTGCATCATCGGGATCGGGTCCATCTGGCCGCCGTAGACGCCTGAGATCGAGACCGTGCCGGCGCGGCGGACCGAGTCGAAGCAGTCATAGAGCGCCGACATCCGGTCGATTCCGGCCTTCTCCATGAGCGGCTGGGTGACCGCGTCGGGGAGGAGGCCCGGCAGCCGTTTGCGCCAGCCGTCCGAAAGGTGCGCCGTGCGCTTCCATGCCCACGGCCTCGAGCACGCTGTCGGCGCCTCGGCCCTCGGTCATGCCACGGATCACCTCCGAAACATCGTCCACGTCAGCGGTGTCGATCGTCTCGACCTCGTAGCGCCGTGCCATCTCGAGCCGCTCCGGCACGAGGTCGACGCCGATCACGCGGTGGCCGCGGTGCCGCGCGATGCGGCAAGCCATCTGCCCGATCGGCCCGAGGCCGAAGACGGCAAGCGTCCCGCCGTCGGGTACTTCGGCGAACTCGACGCCCTGCCAGGCCGTCGGCAGGACATCGGACATGTAGAGGAAGCGCTCGTCCGGCGGCCCGTCGGGCACGCGGATCGGCCCGAACTGAGCCTGCGGGACGCGAAGGTACTCGGCCTGCCCGCCCGGGACCTGGCCGTACATCTTCGTGTACCCGAAGAGCGAAGCGCCCTTCTCCATGTCCCGGTTCTGCGTGGTCTCGCATTGCGCGAAGTACTCGCGCTCGCACATCCAGCAGTGGCCGCAGGAGATGTTGAACGGGATCACCACCCGGTCGCCGGCCTGGATGTGCTCGACCTCGGACTCCGACCTCCTCGACGATGCCCATGGGCTCGTGGCCGAGGACGTCGCCGGGGTCGATGAAGGCCCCAAGGATCTTGTAGAGGTGGAGGTCGGACCCGCAGAGGCCGGTGGACGTGACCTTGATGATCGCGTCCGTGGGCTCTTCGATCTTCGGGATCCGGAACATCCTCCACCCGTACGTCTTCCGTGCCCTGCCATGTGAGCGCCTTCACGTCTCGCCTCCGTGTCGAAGTGTCGGAAAGCGGCGGCTACCCGAGGCTCCCGGAGGAAAACGATGCATTAGTCCACGCCAGCGCGCGCTATTCTCGGTTGTGTTGGGTATCTCGGCGCAGTCGAGGTGCACCTGGATGGATAGCGGCTCAGCCGCCGTCCGCGAGGGGGCTCCGAGACGGCTCTTGTGCCGGGCCGCACGGCTCCTTAAGGCGGCAAGGATGGATTCATTCGCCGCCCAGCAGCACTATTTGTCCGCCCCGCGGCGGAGAACGGAGCCCCTTGGACAATCTATTTGCATCGGACGGCGCGCCCGTCGCGCCTGAAGGTCCTTCGCGCGCCGAGATCGGCGCGATGTCGTCAAACATCTCGCGCGAGATCGTGCGCCTCCATGCCCAGCTCTACGGTCGCGGCCCGACCAAGGCCAAGACCTATCTGGATGAGGACTTCGCCCTCTGCATCCTCCAGGACATCTTCACGCCAGGCGAGCGGACGTTGATCTCAACCGGCTACGCCTCCCAGGTCCAGGCGACGCGGACGGCGTTTCAGGAGGCGGTCGAGGTGCAGTTCACCGAGGCGGTCGAATCAGCACCGGCCGGGTGGTGAAAGCATTCCTCAGCCAGATCCACGTGGGATCCGACCTCGCTGCGGAGCTGTTCCTGTTCGAGGCGCGTGACACCGTCGACCGCCCTGACCGCGGGTCGATGGGAGCGCCCCCAGGGGTGAAGCCGCCGCAGCCTTCTGTCGACGGTCAGCCGTCCATTGATGGCCACCCGTCCATTGATGGCCACCCGTCCGTCGACGGTCACGGTTCTGTCGACGGCCAGCCGTCCGTTGACGGTCAGCCCGAGTAGAGCGACTCGATCTCGCCTGCGTACTTGTCGGCGACGACGTTGCGCTTGATCTTCATCGTCGGCGTCAGCTCGCCGCCCTCCTGAGAGAGGTCCTGGGGCAGGATCTCGAACTTCTTGACCTGCTCGACGCGGGCGAACTTCTGGTTGATCTGGTCGAGGTGCGCCTGGATCGACGCGCGGACCTCGTCGTTCTCGTGAAGCGTGGCGGCGTCGAGGCCCTTCTCGGAGGCCAGCTTCTGGGCCTCCTCGGGATCGAGCGTGACGACGCAGACGAGATACGGGCGCCGGTCGCCGACCACCACGCACTGTGAGATCAGCGGGTGCTGCTTGATCTCGGCCTCGAGGTTGGCCGGCGTGATGTTCTTGCCGCCCGCGGTGATGATGATGTCCTTCTTGCGGCCGGTGATCTTGAGGTAGCCGTCAGAGTCGACCTCGCCGATGTCGCCGGTGTGGAGCCAGCCGTCGACGAGCGTCTCCGAGGTCGCCTCCTCGTTCTTGTAGTAGCCCTGGAAGATGTTGGGGCCCTTGACCAGGATCTCGCCGTCGTCGGCGATCTTGATGTCCACGCCCGGCAGCGGCTTACCGATCGTGCCGAACTTGAAGTCGTCCGGGGTCGCGATCGTGGCCGCCGTCGAGGTCTCGGTCATGCCCCAGCCCTCGAGGACCAGAACGCCTGCCGCGTCGAAGAAGCGCAGGATCTCGGGGTTGATCGGCGCGGCGCCTGTCACCGCGACGCGCAGGTTGCCGCCGAAGAGGTTGCGGATCTTCTCGCAGGACGAGGCGGTCGCGCGAGCTTGTGCTGGGCGCTCAGGAGCGCGCCCGGCCCCGCCCGTCGCGCTCGGCCTCGCGGTAGCGCTTGCCGACGCCGATCGACCAGTCGAAGATCTTCTTCTTGAGGCCGCCTTCCTTCTCGACGCGGCGGTCGCAGCGGTGTAGATCTTCTCGAAGATCCGCGGAACCGACGGGAAGTAGGTGGGCTTCACCTCGGAGAGGTTGGGGACGATCCTCAAGGGGTCGCGCTCCCAGTAGGCGATCGACGAGCCGAGCTCGAAGTTGCCGAACTGGATCAGGAGGGCGAACGAGTGGGCGAGGGGAAGGAAGAGGTAGGTGAGCTCCTCGTCGTCGCCGAGCACGTTCTTCTCGACCACCATGTCCAGCATCGCCCGGTAGTTGCCGTGAGAGATGACGCAGCCCTTGGGCGGACCCGTGGTGCCCGACGTGTAGATGAAGGTGCAGATGTCGTCCGGCGTCACCGACTCGTAGCGTTCCTGCCAGTCGGCAGTCGGAGAGCTCGGCGCCGCGCTCGATCAGCTCGTCGATCGGAGATCGCGCCGCCCGCCCTTGCCGGTCATGCGGATGACGTGCTGGAGCTTGGGGCAGCGGTCGCGGACCGCGCGGATCTTCTCGAGCTGCTCCTCGTCTTCGACGATGACTGCGCTTGCGTCCGAGTTCTCGAGGACGTACTCGCATTCCTCGGGCGAGTTCGTCTGATAGATCGGGACGACGGTCGCGCCAGCCGTCAGCGCCGCGAAGTCGAAGTAGGTCCATTCGGGCCGGGTGTTGCCGAGGATCGAGACCTTGTCGCCCTTCTCGATCCCCAGCGCCATGAGCCCGAGCGAGAGCTTCTTGACGATGTCGCCGACTTCGTCGTAGCTGCGGCTGACCCAGCGGCCGGAGTCGTCCTTGAACATGACGGCTCGCTTGGAGCCGTACTTGGCGACGGACTTTGGGGAGGAGGTCGGCGATCGTCTTCGAGCCGACGCCGGCGGAGGCAGGGGTAATCGTGGCGGATTCCATGCCTTCAGCCTATATGTCAAGAAGAAGCGGTCTAGGCGGCTGCGCGGGTGCGCTTCGTGCTTTCGGTCAACTGTTGCGAGGGAGGTGACGAAGAGAGACTTGTCGATTCTCCCTTGGAAGATCGGAACGCCCATTTCCATGCACTTGGAGATGACTTCCCGCCGCTTCATGTTGACTTCGTCGGCGAGCTCCGTGGGCGTCAGGTGATTTGCCATGCACCGTCTCCTATGGGTGGGGATGTATCTACCGCGCTTGGCGCGCTGGCACCAGTGTCCACTCCTGAGGCGGACGCTGTCAAATCGGATTCGGGACGTCGATGAACTCGTGCTCGACGCCGAACTGCTCGGCCACGAGATCACCCAGCCGGCGGACGCCGAACGTCTCGGTCGCGTAGTGGCCGGCCGCGATGAAGTGGAGCGATGCCTCACGTGCGTCGGCCATCGCATGCTCTGAGGGCTCGCCCGTCAGGACCGCATCGAGGCCGGAGCTCGACGGCCTCGGCGATTGCCGAGGAGCCCGAGCGCCGGAGAGGATGCCGACCGAGTGGACTGATCGGTGGGCCCGTCGTCGAAGACGAGCGGATCGGGCGAGATCTCAGAGCGCGACCCGCTCGATCAGCTCCTCGGCGGGAACGCCGTCGCTGCTGTGCCCGACGACCCCGATCGCCGTGCCCTTGGCGACGCCCGAAGGCTTCCGGGCCGGCCTCGAGGCCGAGCGCCGGCAGATAGAAGCGCGTTGTTGCCGATCTCGCGATGTGCGTCCAGTGGCAGGTGGTAGCCGGCGACGTTGAGGTTGGCTCCCAGCGCGGCGCGCAGGCGCGCGGCCATCGGCTCGCTGAGCGCGCGGCGAGTGGAACTCCCAGAAGAGGCCGTGGTGGGCGATCAGCAGCTCCGCGCCGGCGGCGATGGCCCGCTCGATCGACTCGAGGTGGGCGGAAACGCAGGTCGCGACCTTCGACACCTCGCTCGCGCCGGGAACCTGGAGCCCGTTCGGGCCGTAGTCGCGAAAGGCACCCGCGTCGAGGGTCCGTCGCAGAACGCGATGATCTCGTTTCGGCTTGCCATGCGCAAGTCGAAGGTATCTCAGCGTAAGTTTGTCGCGGATGACGGAAGCGTCCAACTTCCTGAGCTCGCTGATGGACTCGGAGCTCTACTCGATCGGCGCGTTCTTTTGCGACGAGCATCCCGAGCTGGTCGACGAGGTGACGCGCGTCTCTGGCGAGATCGAGGCGGCGGGCCTGGTCGCCTATGCGGACGAGACCGGCCGTCCGATCGAGGAGGCGTTCGAGACGCTCCTCACGGGGCTCGCGGTCCGGTACTTCAAGGCCGTCGCGGGATGAAGGGCAATCACCGTCACATGCCGATGCCGGGGCAAGCCCCTCATGAGCGCGTGGGTCCCAGGCTGATCATCGTCGCGGTCGTGGCAGGCGTGGGGATCTCGATCGTGTCGATCTCGATCGGCGAAGGCGGCCCGAACACGGTTGCCTACGAGGAGCGGGGCGAGGTCCAGGGGCTTGATCGCGGGGATCACGCAGGACGGGCCCGCGCTTGGGCGAGGAGGAGGCACCGGTCGAGATCGAGCTGTTCACGGACGTGCGCGCGATTCCCGGCGGCGACCTTCCAGGCGGAGGTCGTCGACCCGATCATCGAGGAATACGTGCGAGAGGGCCGCGCGCAGATCTCGATCCGGCACTTCTCCTTCGGGCGCTCGGGGGTGACCGAGGCGGCGATCGCATCAACGGCCGCGGGCGAGCAGGGGCACCAGTGGCAGTTCGCGGAGATCGTCATGCGAAACCTCGAGAACGCCGGGCCGCAGGGGATCGACGAGAACTTCCTGAAGGGCGCGGCCGAGGTGACCCCCGGCCTCGAGATCGACGAGTGGGACGAGGCATTCGCCGAGGAGCTGGAGGCGCAGATCGACGGATCCCGAGTACGAGAGCGAGGTGGACCGGGACGGCGAGCTGGCTTTCGAGCTGAAGCTGCCGGTCGGGCCCGCGGTCGTTCATCACCGGCATCGGCGGGGTCGAGAAGCTGGACGGCACGCCCTCGCTCGACGAGGTCCGTGCCGCGATCGAGCGGGTCGAGGTGCTCCAGCGCGGACCTCGCGCCCTAGTCAGTCTCCTTCGATGAGCGGCTTCAGCCGCCTGCGCCAGGAGCAGAAGGGCCAAGAGCGCTCCGACGGCGATCCAGATTCGCGGGTCGGTCAGCGAGAGGTCCTCGAGGCGTCGTCCCCAGGTAGACCGAGAGCGCGGTGATGGGGAGGTAGCCGACGGCGGTGGTCCACATGAAGCGGAGCCGCGGCGCCGCGGCGGCGCCCGCGACGAACGAGAACAGGCTGAACGGGACGATCGGCACCAGGCGGGCGGCCAGGAGCAGGGTCGCCCCGCCGTTCGTCGACCGCGCGCTCGAGCCGATCGAGCCGCTCGGACTCGACGAAGTGCTCCACGACGGGCGCTGCGGCGCGGCGGCCGATCTCATACGCCAGCATTCCCTGTGCCGTCCAGCAGCGGAACGAGGATCGCCATCGCGGGCCAGAAGCCGTAGACGTAGCCCGCAGCGGCGTCGAGGATCTCCGCCGGGTACCAGACGAAAGTGTGCAGGGCCGCGAGGCGCCGCGATCAGGGCGACCCCGCCGGCGCCCGAGTCGCGCAGGTCCTTGCGCAGCGACGCGGTCTCGCCGGAGATGGCGTCGCCCGCCGCGTCCCTGAGGGGCTCGATCAGGAGCACAGCGGCGACCATCGCGTGCGGCGAAGGCGATCGTCAGCGCGATCGGCCTGCGTGGAAGCCCGGAGCGCCGGGCTGCCCGGCCTTCGGTCCGGGCTCGGCGCTCACGCTGACCAAAGTATGGCGAAGCCTGCGATCGGAAATGACAATCGGGGCGCCCGGATTTGAACCGGGGACCTCACCGACCCGAACGGTGCGCGCTACCAGGCTGCGCCACGCCCCGAGAGGCCGTCAAGGGTATCCGGTGCCAGTCCCTCCGTCGGATAGGAGTAAGAACGCGCAGAAAGGGCATGGGATTAACATGACGGCAGGCAGGTCACGATTGGAGATCTCGATGGCGGCAGAGCCCGGCAGCGTTCGCCTGGTGCGGACCGAGATCATGCGCTGGTTCCACGAGCTACGGCATCGGGACGACGAGCTCGCCGCGTCGATCGCGGTGGCGGTCTCCGAGGCCGTGGGAAACGTCGTCAGCGCCACGCCTACCCAGGCGAGGGAACCGGCCGGGTCGAGGTGGAGGCGCAGCTTGAGGAGTCCAGCATCGTCGTCAGCGTGAGCGACGGAGGGACCGGGATGACGGCGCGCGCCGGGCGACGCACACAACGGCATGGGGCTGCCCGTGATCGGCCGGCTCGCCGATGGCGTCACCGTCGTCTCGGACAACGGAGGCACGCGCCTCTCGATGCGCTTCGAGCTCGGTAAGGAGGCGGCCGCGGAGCGCTCTTTTCGCGCCCTTCACGAGCGCTCGATGGCCGCCGTCTCGCACTAGACCCGGCATCGCAGGAGAGCAGCGCGCCGTAGGATCAATCCCGGGATGCCGGGACGACGCACGCTGCTTTCAAGCCTGGTTGTTGTGGCGCTGCTCGCCGCCACGGCGGCCGTCGCCTATCTCGCTTACGACAGCGAGCGCGACGACGCGATGGATGCCGACCTTGAGCTGTCGGAGCGGGTCGCCGCGGAGGCGCGCGGCGGACGTGGTTAGGATCGCGGCGGGGCTCAGGGGCGCCTCGGGAATCGTCGACAAGGACGGAGAGGCTCGATCCGGTCCGCTTTCGGGCGTTCGCGCGAGACGTGACCGAGCGCTCGCCTGCCCTGGGCCTCTCGTGGGCGCCCAGGGTCGATGCGGACGGAACGCGCGGCGTTCGAGGAGGAGCTGGGCCGGCAGATCACGCGCCTTGGACCCGGAGGGTGGCGTCGTCCCGTCGCTGACCGTCGTCCAACGACGTCTACCTGCCCGCTTGCCGATCACCTATCCCGAACACGCTCGCGCGACGGGAGTTCCTGGGTCTCGACACGCCTCTCGGATCCGACCCGCGCCGCCGCGGCCCGCGCCGCGATCAAGGCGTCCGAGCCACAGCTCTCGCCGTCCACTGACGATCGCACAGACGGGGCAGACCGGGGCCGGCCGTCTACGCGCCGGTGACGCTCAACATCAACGGCGCCCCGCAGCACGGTCGGCGTGATGATCTCGGGCGTCCCCGGCGACGCGATCGCCGAGCAGGTCCGCCGCCGCCTCGGCGTGGAGGGCAGGATCGCCATCTCCGACGAGGGCGATCCCCTGACCGGCGAGGCTCCACTGCCGAGGACGACGTGTCGACGAGCATCGAGGTCCTCGGGCGGGAGCTGGCTGGTCTCCGTGCCCGCCTCGACCCCCGTCGACTTCGTGCCCGCGATCGCGTACGGCGTGGCGGGCCTGACGCTCACGCTGCTTCGCCGCCGGACTGCTCGCCTTCGCCGGCGCGGCGCGAGCGCGACCTGCAGCGGCGCCAGAGCCGAAGCCGAGTTGCGAGCGGCAAGAGAGAGCCTCCTGACCCGCATCACCGAGGTGATCGAGCGCGAGATCGAGGTCAAGGGGCGGCTCAGGAGCCTTGCCCGCACGCTCGTTCCGGCGGTCGGCGACGTCTGCAGCGTTCACGAGGTGACGGCCGACGGCGCCGTGAGAAGGGTTGGGGTCGCCGCGCTCGACGAGGAGACCGAGGCCCTCGTCCGGCGCGCTTCCCGAGCCGTCCGAGACGAGCCCGATCCGCGCCGCCGTCTCGAGCCGCGAGCCGGTCCTCTACACGCGGGTCGCCGAGAACCGCGAGGCCGCGCGGGCTCGCGGCGCGCGGGATCGCCGAGGTGGAGCCGCTCGGAGAGCGAGGTCTCGCCCGCGGCGCGCCTTCAGGCCGAGCAGCGCTCGAACATGATCGTCCCGCTGGTCGCGCGCGGCCGGGTGCTGGGGACGATCTCGCTTTCGATCCTCAACTCGAGCGGCCGCGATCCGCTCGATCGCGACGACATCGCGTTCGGCATGGAGGTGGCCACGCACGCTGCGATGGCGCTCGACAACGCGCGCCTCTACGAGCAGCAGCGCGATATCGCGGCGATCCTCCAGCAGGCGCTGCTTGCCGCGATCGCTGCCCGAGGTGGATGGGGCCGAGGTGGCGGTGCGCCACCGCCCCGGGCGGACGGGGACCGAGGTCGGTGGAGACTTCTACGACCTCTTCGAGGCGGGCGATCGCTGGGTCGCCGTCGTGGGCGACGTCTGCGGCAAGGGGCCCGAGGCGGCTGCGCTGACGGCGCTGGTCCGCCACACGCTCCGCGCGACGGCGCGGCTCGGCCCCGAGGAGGCGGTGCTGAGGGTCCACGAGGCGATTCAGGCGTCGGGCGAGAACACGTACTGCACGCTCGCCTGCGCCGAGCTGCGCCGCGTCGCCGACGGCCTGGTCGCGCGCGTCACGACCGCCGGGCCACCCCGAGCCGCGCGTGGTCAGCCCGACGGCGGACATCGAGAGGCTCGAGGTCACGGGTCCGCTGGTCGGCGTCCTCCACGATCCGGTCTTCGAGGCCCAGGAGGTGCGTGCTGCCCGCCGGCTCGACGTTCTTCATGTGCTCGGACGGGATTCCCGAGGCGCGCCGGAACGGCGAGATCTTCGGCGACATCAGGCTCGAGCGGCTGCTGGCGCAGCTCGGGCCGCTGGAGCCCGAGGAGATGCTCCGCCGCCTCGAGGACGAGGTCGTCGACTTCGTGGCGGGCAGGCCGCGCGACGATCTCGCTCTGTTCGCCCTTCGGGTCAACGAATCCTGAGTTATCTCGCTCGGGCCTAGCCGGGGTACCGTCAACATATGGCTCGAATCCTCTTCGCACCCCTTTCGATCGCCGGCGGCATCCTGGCCGGCCTCGTGGGCACGAAGATCTTCGAGTTCATCTGGGGGCGCTTCGACGACGCAGGAGCCGCCCGAGCCCGAGGACCGGGAGACCACCTGGCTGAAGCTTGGAATTGCCTTGGCCCTCCAGGGAGCGATCTTCAGGCTCGTCCGGGGAGCGTTCGACCACGGCGCCCGCAGGGCGTTCTTCAGCGGGCACGCGCACGTGGCCGGGCGAGGCCGAGCCGGACGAGGCCTAGAGCAGGCTTAACAAAAGGGCCTGGATTCGACTTGGAGTTCGGCGTACTATGATTGCTCAGGTCAGGCTCGGGCTCGCGAACGGGCGGGCTGATTATCTAGTACGGCGCGGTGCCGCCCAGGGGCGTTGGCTAAGGCCTCCGCCACTACGGACCGTCTTGCCTCCATCTAGAGAGGAAAGATTGGATGTCCGGATTACCAGCACCCTTGGCGCGCTCGCGGAAGAAACCCTCCTCCGCGAGTACGCGAAGCACGCGGCGCCCCGACCTGGAGGAGGAGCTCTTCATGCGCTTCCAGCCGCTCGCCCGCTCGCTTGCGATGCGCTACCGCGGCGGAGCGAGAGCGGAACGAGGACCTCCTGCAGGTGGCGAACCTCGCCCTGGTCAAGGCGCTTCGCGGCTACGACCCCGAGCGGGGAAAGCGGTTCGCGGCCTACGCCGCGCCGACGATCCTGGGCGAGATCCGCCGGCACTTCCGCGACCACTCGTGGCGCCTTCACATGCCGCGCAGCCTTCAGGAGCGGACGCTGGAGGTCGAGCGCACGTCGACCGAGCTCGGGCGAGGAGCTCGGAAGGGCGCCGACGGTAGGCGAGGTCGGCGAGCGCGCCGGGATGAGCGAGGAGGACGTCCTCGACGTCTACCAGGCGCGCGAGGCCCAGCGCTCGATGTCGCTGGACATGCCGGTCCATCGCGACGAGGCCGAGTCCGTGCCGATGATCGAGACGGTCGGCTCGGTGGAGGACGGCTTCGACGCCGTCGAGGCGCAGATCGCGATCGAGCGGAGCGCGAAGCTCGACGAGCGGGAGCAGGCGGTGATCCGCATGCGCTTTCAGGAAGGGCTCAACCAGTACGAGATCGGCGAGGCGCTGGGCGTTTCGCAGATGCAGGTGTCGCGCGTCATGCGCCGTGGGCTGGCGAAGCTGCTCGAGGCGGTGCAGGGCGACGAGTCGCCCGACGGCAGGCGCACGTTCGACGACAATCGCCGCGACCCGCGCTTCCCCGACGGGCGGGCGCGGCGGCGAGCCAAGCGGCAACCGGCCGCTGACTGATTCCCGCCTCGGGTGCTCCCCTAAGCTGGATTGAACGAGACAGACCCCAACCAAAGGAGCCCCAATGGCCTACGAAGTCCCCGACCTTCCCTACGACTACGACGCGCTCGAGCCTCACATCGACGAGGCGACGATGCGCGTCCACCACGACAAGCACCACCAGGCCTACGTCGACAAGGCGAACGCCGCGCTCGAAGGCACCGAATGGGCCGACAAGGACGTCGAGGAGGTCCTGCAGGACCTCGACGAGCCTTCCCTCGGACAAGCAGGGCCCGGTCCGCAACAACGCGGGCGGCCACGCCAACCACACGTTCTTCTGGCAGATCATGAGCCCCGACGGCGGCGGCGAGCCCTCGGGCGACCTGGCGGCGGCGATCGACGAGAAGTTCGGCTCGTTCGACGACTTCAAGGAGGAGTTCAAGAACGCCGGCATCGGCCAGTTCGGCTCCGGCTGGGCATGGCTCGTCCACGACGGCTCGGGCCTCGAGATCACCTCGACCGCCCAACCAGGACTCGCCGGTCTCGGACGGCAAGACGCCCCTCCTCGGCGCCGACGTCTGGGAGCACGCCTACTACCTGAAGTACCAGAACAAGCGCCCGGACTACCTGGACGCGTTCTGGAACGTCGTCAACTGGGACGAGGTCGCGAAGCGGTTCGAGGCGGCTGGTTAGGGCTCGCCTGGCGGGCAAGGCCCGGCTAGCGGCGGGCTAGGGCTCGTCTGGCGGCGGAGGCTCGGCTAGCGGCGGGCTAGGGCTCGTCTGGCGGCAAGGGCTCTGGCGGCGGGCCAAGGCTCCCGCTTTCCTTGGGCACTCCTGGCGGACGAAGAGTTCGTGTGGGCACCCAAGGGAGATTGACTGAGGCGTTCGGAGGAATGTTCGGAGGATTTTGCACCTCTACGGTGCAGAATCCTCCGAAATCCTTCGCGCGGGATCGTTTGGAGAGTTATGCATGGATAGGAGGCACAACTCTCCGGAATCCGTGCTGGTTAAGGGTTGAGGGCGGAACCGTGCCGCGCTACGCCGTCCAACTCCGCCGAATCAGGTGGCGACCGGGTCCTGAGCCCCCGCGCCGGCCGATTCGCTCCCCTTTAGTGAGTCGTTGTTCGTCCCTCCGCGCCGCCTCCCGCGCCGGGATGTGCTCCATCGCCCGCTCGGCCATCGCGGTGATCGTGAGCGAGGGGTTCACGCCGGGGTTGGCGGGCACCGCTGAGCCGTCGCAGACGTAGAGGTTCTCGTAGCCGAAGACGCGATGCTCGGGGTCGATCACGCCGGTGTCGGGGTCCGAGCCGATCACGGCGCCGCCCAGGATGTGGGCGGTCGTCGGCGTGTTCGCGAACGACTCGGTCAGCCCGCTCTGGGCGATGCCGTCCATCTGCTCGGCGAACCACTCGGCGACCTTGTTCGCCTCGGGGATGAAGGTGGGGTTCGGGCCGCTCGGGGTCCTGCTCGGTCTGGAGCTTCACGCCGCGGCCGAAGATGCGGCGCTTCGGGACAGGCGCATCGCGTTGTCGAGCGACTGCATCACGAGCAGGATCACGGTGCGCTCCGACCAGCCGACGGGCCACAGGATGCGCAGGAACTTGAGCGGGATGGCGGATGACCTGCCCCAGCCACAGGATCGGCCGGGTGAGCCGGGTGCCGTCGCCGGTCATGAGCGTGAACAGGCGCGAGACAGAGTCGCCGCCCTTGCCGTATGTGACGACCTCGACGTGGGTGTCCGGATCCGGGTAGATCGACGACGTGATCGCGATGGAGTTGGCGAAGTCCCGGCTCGTGTCCTTCGCGCTTACCGCCAGGATCGACTCGGAGTTCGTGCGGACGAGGTGCCCGAGGCGATCCGAGACCGCGGGGAAGCGAGCCGCGGTGCTTGGCGTCGCGAAGCAGCTTGTTCGTTCCCAGAGCGCCCGCGGCAAGGACGACGTTGCGCGCGCTGAGGGTGTCGGCGCTGCTTGCGGAAGATGGCGCCGGCGCGTTCGGTCGACCAGCTCGTAGCCCTCGGACCCGTCCTCGGCGCCGATGGGCCGGATGTCCACGACCTGGCGCTCGGAGTGGATCTTCACGCCAAGCTTCTCGGCGAACCACAGGTAGTTCTTGCGCAGGGTGTTCTTGGCGCCGTAGCGACAGCCGATCATGCACTGGCCGCAGCGGACGCATCCGGTTCGCGGCGGGCCTTCCCCCCGAAGTAGGGGTCGGGGACCTCCTCGCCGGCGGGGCCGAAGAAGACGCCGACGCGCGTGTTGGTCCACGTGTCGGCAACGCCCGTCTCCTCGGCGTACCGGTGCAGGAGCTCGTCGGCCGGGCCGCGTCCCTCGTAGGTGGTCACGCCGAGCATCCGCTCCGCAGTGTCGTAATGCGGGCGCAGCTCGGAGTCCCAGTCCTCGGCGAGGCCGTCCCACTGCGGGTGGGTGAAGAACGCGGGCCGCGCGCGGTAAAGCGTGTTGGCGTATCCCAGGCTGCCTCCGCCGACGCCCGAGCCGGAGACGATCAGGATGTCCCTGAAGGTCGTGACCCGGAAGATCCCGCGCATCCCGAGGCGGGGCATCCAGTAGTAGCGGCGCAGCGCCAGGTCGACTTGGCGAAGTCCTGAGTCCTCGTAGCGGCGGCCGCACTCGATCACGCCGACCGAGTAGCCCTTCTCGGCGAGCCGCAGCGCGGAGACCGACCCGCCGAAGCCCGAGCCGACGACGATCCAGTCGTATTCGTCCTCCTCGACCTCGTCCGCCATCGCGAGCGAACACCTGAGCTCCGTCGAGGCGCCTCTACGTTGCCCTCCGCGATGTCCTGAAGGGGCTTGAACGACGGCGGCTCGCGCGTACAGGAGGTAGAGCCGGAAGCTTTGCGCATACGGGCTGGTCACAGCCGTTGTCGAAGACCTCCATCGCTTCCTCGTCGGTGAGTGCCGAAGCGGTCACGCCGGCGTCTTCGCGGTTCACCTGACTGCGGACGTCCTCGATCGTCGCGAGCTTCTCCTCGTCGGTGGCGCTGAGCCAGTCGCTGCAAGCAGCGAGCGGGGCGACCGATCCGCCCAGCTCGTGGCCGACGGGCTCCGCCTCGCCGTCATCCGTGCCCGCAGTCGCCGCAGCCGGCGAGCGCGATGGCGCCGGCTGCGGCCAGGGTCAGGAGACCGCCCTCAGCCACCCGGGCCGAGGTCGATCTGCCCGAGACGCGCTCGAGTAGTACTCGCTCGATCCGTTCTTCGCCTCAGGAGAATTCGCGAGCTCCTTCATGTGCGGCGCTCGCGCTCCTGCTGCTCAGCAGCGGCTCGCGCGGCGCCGGGACTGCGACTGCATCGTCGTACCAGGTGCAGGTGCCGTCGGGGGCGGTTCCGCTCTCCCACTCGGCGAAGCACTCGAGCAGGAGCGCCGCCTTCGCGGCGTAGTGCCGGGTTGCCGGTAGAGAATTCGCAGTTCTCAGGCAGGAAGCCCGGAGTCGACGCGCCCGCGGTGGGTTGAGCGGCGGGTCTGCCGTCAGCGACTCGCGCGTTCCGTCGGGCCCTTCGTTGTCGAACCAGCAGTTGCCGTCGTGGTCGGGGCATTCGTCCCAGCAGAAGTCGGTGCCGTTCGGCAGCTGCTCCGGTAGGGGTCAGCTCTCGTCGTCGAGACGAGGCCGCTCCCGTTGCCGAACTTGCCCAGGGCTGGATGCGGCTTGAAGCCACCGGGTACCTGGCCCATCACGTTGTCGATGGTACTCGGTTGTCGCACGACGTGGACGCGACCGACGGGAGCCCGGGGACCACGACGCCGGACAGTGGTTTTCGGCGGTCCACATTGCCCTCGGCCTCGCCCGCGATGGCGTCGGGAATGCAGATCAGGAACGTCCCGTACTGCCAGTTGTCGAACACCTTGTTGTTCGAGAACTCGCCTTCGTTATGACCCGGCCACATGATCCCGGTGCCAACGGCCTGCGGGACCAGGGGCACGAACGGAAGGTCCTCGTCCCCGTAGATGTCGAGGTTGTTCGAATAGAAGAGGTTGTTGTCGACCTTCATCCCGTCCGCGGGGAAGCCGGGATGGCCGGGGGCCGAGAGCGTGTCGGTCGTGAGCCCGTTCGCGTTGCCGTAGAAGTGGTTCTTGCGTGACGCGCACCGAGTTGCCCATCGAGCCCGAGTAGCCCATGGCGGAGCCGTGCAGGTCGCACTTCTTGATCACGGTGTTGTAGCGCTCTTCCGGATAGAACTCCTCGTCGCGGAACTCGCCGGTCTGTGGCGGCGGCTCCGGGGTAGATGACCGCGTCGCCGGAGCCGTAGCCGTCGCAGTTCTTGACCTTGTTGTGGTCGCTCGTGAACGAGAGGTGGCCGTAGTCGGCGTTCCAGAAGAACTTCACCTTGTCGAGCAGGACGCCATCGGTCTCCTCGGTGTAGAAGCCGTGCTCCTTTGCGCCGCGCATCAGGAAGTTCCTACCGACGAAGCCGTCGGTGCGGTCCGCTGCGGAGGACAACGTGCTTGGAATAGCAAGGATTCTCCGGGCCCGTCAGGGGCCGCGAGGCAGTCTTCGGGCGGGCGTGTCGGTCGGCCGAGCCGGGACGCGAGTCCGGGCTTGTCCGGGTTCGTCATAGCCGACGCCGGCGTCGAGGATCACGTCCTCGGGCTTCGGGCGCCGGAGCCCTCGAGCTGAAGGTTGCAGCTTGCACGCACTCGCCGAGCTCCTGCTCGGGGATGCCGTGCCGGTCAGGGTCAGGCTCGGCCAGCGGCTCGCCCTCGACCGCGCGGCCCTGGACGTAGATCAGGTTCTGGTCGTTCGGGCACGTTGCCTGGTACTCGTACGACGGCGTCAGCGCGCCCGTACTGGTTCTCCTGGAGCAGCGACGGGATTGCACTTCGGGTCGTTGACGGGGGCCGTCCGCGAGTCGGGCTCCGTGTAGCGCCCGGCATGATCACGACGCGGTCGTTGTTGCCCGAGTCGTTAATCGCGTCCTGGACCGAGTTCGTACTCGCACATCTCGCGAGGTCCTTGTTGATCTTGGTCAGCTTGTCGGCCTTATTGTCGAGAGCTTCTTCCTTCGGCTGGCTCGGGCGCAGGCGGAAGCCGTCCTTGTTCGCCTTCTTGATCGATAGACTCTTGGCCAGGTCGAGCGACGAGCCCTGGCAGACGACCCGCACCTTGCCCGGGCCCGCTGCCGGTGACGGCTGAGCTGAGCGAGCGGGCCTCGGGCACCTTGCCGCCGGTGGGCTGGCCGCCCGCGTCGTCGACCGTGGGGTCGGGCCAGTACGAGGGACGCTCGAGGTGGCCGGAGGAGACGGCTGGCAGCGCGATCGCGCCGAAGCCGAGGCCACCAGGATTCCGAGGCGGCCACGGCGGACCACGTTGAGCGAGCCTGCGTTCAAGATGTCTCCTTTTCGGATTCCCTCCGGCGGCCCCGACCGGGACCGCGCGTAGTAGATAACCGTAACACCGCTCAGCCGTTCATTGCGTCTGACGCGAGTCCGTGCCTGAGACCGAGCCCGCGAAGCCCTTAACCGCAACTCAAAGAAGAGTGGGCATATAGTGGCGTAGAAATGCGGTTTTCGGGCCGTCGGTTGTCCTTTGACACCCCTCTCAGACCCAGGTAGTTTCGAAAGGGTGCGCGGAGAGGGCCGTGCGACCCCAAATTCCCATGTCAAAGACTCCAGGCTCACCATCTTGAGGCGGTCCGCTGGAAGGATCGTCGCGATCCTCGCGATCGTCGCTGCCGCTGTGTTCCTCGTCATGTTCGTCGGGGGCGGCGACGACGAGTACGAGATCACGGCCGAGTTCCAGAACGCGAGCCAGCTCGTGCCGGGGAACCAGGTCATGGTCGGAGGCCTCGCGGCGGGCTCCGTCAAGGACGATCGAGCCTGGGCGATAGACGGCGAGGCCGTGGTCACGACTCACCGTGGATGAAAGTTCGCGCCGCTGCCACGCGGGACGACCGCGACGATCCGCCAGGGCTCGCTCTCGTCCGTCGCCGGCCGCCAGGTCCAGCTCGACGCTCCCGCCGGAGGGGACCGACGACCAGGGTGAGATCGAGGACGGCGGGACGATGACCCAGGCCGAGACCGTCTCGTCGGTTGACCTCGACGAGATCTTCAACACCCTCGACGTCGAGACGGTCAAGGACTTCAAGGAGGTCATCACCGGCTTCCGCGACTCGTACGAGGGCGTGACGAAGCAGGCGAACGAGGGCGCGCAGGTACTTCAACCCGCTTCTCTCCACATCGCGCCGCGTCTTCGGGGAGCTCAACCGCAATCCCGAGAACCTCGAATCGCTCGATCGTCGAACGCCGCGTCGCTGTCGGCGCTGCTCGCGGAGCGCCGCGACGACCTCTCCGAGCTGGTCGCAATGCATCGGGTGCACTGGGCGCGATCGGGCGCCAGCGCCAGGCGCTCGCTGACACGATCAACCAGCTGCCCGATTTCATGCGCCAGGCGAACACGACCTTCGTCAATCTCCGCTCGACGCTCGACGATGTCGACCCGCTCGTTGCGGCCTCGATGCCTGTCGCCGACCGGCTCGGGCCTTTCTTCCGGCGAGTTCCGAGCCGCCGCGGCCGACGCCGTGCCGACGATCCGCGACCTCGACGCGATCGTGCGCCGCCCGGGCGACGCAAACGACCTCGTCGAGCTGACCCGCCTCCAGGTGCCGCTCGCCAAGGCTGGCGTGGGCACGGGCGCACCGAATTGCGGGGAACCCCACCTCCAACAGACTACGACCCGCCCGCGGCCGACGAGGACTTCTCGCAGGGGGCTCTCGGCGAGGCCAACTGCGCGCTTACGAACTCGAACCCGCAGCTCGCGACCCTGCGCGCCTATACGCCTGAGCTGGTCGGCTGGTTCGACGGCTTCTCGACCTCGGGGCTCTTCGACGCCTCCGGCGCGCTCGGGCGCATCAACACCACGTTCAACGCGTTTTCATTCGCGCCAACGGCCTCCCCGACCTGCTGGACCCGATCGACCCGGCGACGGTCGCTCTCGGGCACGGGCGCTGTCAGCATCGATAACGACCAGCGCTGCCCGGGCTCGACCGAGCGCGATCCGGGCGACGACTCGACGCCGTTCACGGACGGCGGAGCGCTCGATTGCGACGAGGAGCAGGTGCCGGTGGGCCCATGAGGAGGATCGCCATCATCATCGCCCTCCTGGCCTGCGGCGGCTTCGCGTTCGCGTCCTCGGTCTCGGCAGACGAGGAGATCGCACACCTACCAGCTCGAGATGTTCAACGCATTCGGGCTGGTAGAGGGGTCCGAGGTCAAGGTCGCGGGCGTCAACGCCGGCACGGTCGAGTCGCTCGAGGTGAGCGAGGACAAGACCGCGCTGGTCGAGGTCGAAGCTGACGGGCCCGCTCGCCGTCCTGGGCGAGGACACGCAGTGCTCGTCCGAGCCGCAGTCCCTCATCGCGGAGTACTTCATCGACTGTCAGCCCGCTGGAGAGCCGGCCGAGGACGGCAGCATCCTGCGCAAGAAGGTCGAGCAGACGGTCCAGCCCGACCTGGTCCAGAACACGCTGCGCGAGCCGTTCAAGGACCGCCTCGCGATCTGCTGATCAACGAGTTCGGCACCGCGCTCGCCGGCAACCCGGAGAACCTGAACGAGGCGATCCGCCTCGGCGCCCCTGCGCTCGACGACCTTCACGCGGCGCTGAGGATCCTCGGCCGCCAGAACACGGTGATCCGCGACCTGAACGTGGATTCGGACGAGATCATCGGCAAGCTCGCCGACCGCCGCGAGGACGTCGCCGCGTTCATCGAGAACGCCGGCGAGGCCGCCGCCGCCTCTGCCGAGCGCAGCGACGACCTCTCGCGCGGACTTCGACAAGCTCGACGACTTCCTGGTCGAGCTCGAGCCCACAATGGTCGAGCTCGGGAACGTCGCGCGCGAGTCCACACCACTGCTCTCCGACCTTCGTGGCGCTGCTCCGCAGCTGAACGAGCTCGCGGTCAGCCTGCCCAAGTTCAACCGCGCCACGCAGGATTCTCTCGTGAGCCTCGGTCGGGCCTCGGTCCCTGGCAAGCGGGCACTGGACCGCGGCGTCCAGAACGGCACGTTCCAGGCTCTCCGGACTCGGCCGACCAGGCCCCGCGGACCACCGAGCTCCTCAAGGACTTCCTGGCCGACCTCGACGATCCACGCCGGGTCGTCGAGATACGACGACCGCGCCGCAGCGGTCATGCGCGGACAAGACCCGCTCCTGCTATTCGACCGGCCGCGAGGGCCCGACGGGCTACACGGGCTTCGAGGGCCTCCTCAACTACGCGTACTACCAGGCAGGCGCGCTCAACCAGTACGACAGCGTCGGGCCACCTCCTCCACTTCTCCCTCTATGACGTGTTCGTCGGCCCGTGCGGCAATTTCCAGGCGCGCCAGGACTTCCCGCTGAATGGCTCCGCCGACCCGGACGGCCCCGGCCCGCAGGTCGGCGAGCGGACCACGGATCCCCTCGCGGCCGCGGACTGCGTTGGCGGCCTCGGCCCGAACCAGCCCGGCATCACGCCCGGCCAGTCCGAGGAGGATCTCGGTATTCCGCCCGTACGACCCGGCGGTTTGCCCGGATGGGTTCGACCGACACGTCGATCTGCACATCCGGACGGCGCCGCGGCGCGCGACGCCTCGACCAAGGGATCGGGCGGCCAGTCGGGCGGCGGCGGAGACGGGTCCGGCGGCGGCGACCTGCCCGGCGGCGGCGACCTGCCCGACCTGCCGGGCGGCGGCGACCTTCCCGACCTGCCGGGCGACCCGGGGCTCGGGAGACCTCGGCGACGTCCTCGACGACCTGCCCGGCGGGCTCGGCGGCAACAAGGACGGCAAGGACGGCGGCGGCGGCGGCGGTGGCGGCGGCGGCGCCGGCCAGGCGGCAAATGACCTTCTCGACTTCCTCTTCAAGCCATGAAGCGGCGTAGCCCAGGAGCCACCCTTGCCGCATCGCCGACGATGGTCGGCGCCGTCACGACCTTGATCCTGATCGTCGCCGTCTTCCTCGCCTACAACGCGAACAACGGGCTTGCCGTTCGTCCCCGTCTATTCGGTGTCGGTGGACGTGCCGAACGCAGCCCGCCTCGGCGAAAACAACGAGGTCAGGATCGGCGGAACCCGCGTCGGCGTGGTCGAATCGATCGCAGCCGATCGAGACCTGAACGAGAGCGAGACGACCGCTTCAACCGAGGGCGACGAGAGCGCGGGCGACGTGCCCGAGCTCGGCGCCAGGCTCAACCTGAAGCTCGACAAGGCCGCCGAGCCCCTCCCGGTGGACTCGGTGTTCCGGGTTCGCTACCGGTCCACCTTCGGCCTCAAGTACCTCGAGATCGTGCGGGGAACGGGTCCGGACGCCGAGGAGGGCCACATCTTCGACGGCACGAACGACGGCGACCTCGCCGAGTGCGACATCCCGACCGATCCGGCGACCTTCTCGGAGTCGATCCCCGAGCAGGCCAAGGACGGCTGCTTCCAGGAGCAGACCGAGTTCGACGCGATCAACAACACGTTCGACAACGAGACGCGAACCGCGGCGCGAGAGAACCTCGTGGGCTTCGGCGGCGCGTTCGCCGGACGCGGCGCGTCGCTGAACGACGCGATCGAGGGCCTGCGTCCGCTCGTCGAGAACCTCGGGCCCGTCTCACGCGTCCTCTCCGATCCCTCGACTCAGCTCGAGCGCTTCATCTCATCGCTCGCGCGCACGGCGGAGATCGTCGCTCCCGTCGCCGATGAGCAGGCACAGTTCTTCACCAACGCCGCGATCGCGTTCGACGCGATCGCGCGCAACCCCGAGGCGCTCAAGGACGACGATCTCCGAGGGCCCGGAGACGCTGGAGGTGGCGATCGACACGCTGCCCAGGCAGCGGCCGTTCCTGGCCGAGTTCGCCGAGCTCTCCAGCCGCCTGCGCCCCGGCGTTCAGGACCTCAGGGTCGCCTTGCCCGTGCTGAACAGCGCGATCGACGTCGGGACGCCGGTCCTGGCGCGCACGCCGCAGATGAACCGCGACCTTCGCGAGGTCTTCGTCGAGCTGGACGACCTGTGGTCAAGCAGGAGTCCACCGCGGTCTCGCTCCGAAGCGCCTCCGTGACACGTTCGACTCTGCGCGCCGCTTCTCCGAGTGGGTCGTGCCCGCCCAGACCGTCTGCAACTACTGGAACTACTGGTTCACCTTCCTTCCGGAGGCGCTCTCGGACCGCGACCAGGCCGGGTACAACTTCCGCCAGGCGCTCACCAACGCTCCGCCCGGGCCCGTCGGCGTTCAACGTCGGGCCGGGGTCGCCGGTGAGAGGTTCCCGGCGAGACGCATGGCCCGGTCGCGGGCTACTCCGGCATCCAGGCGACGGGCAAGCACGGCCCGGTGCCCAATCCGTCGAAGGACGGCCTGTTCGACGCGCGGGAGAGGACGAGAACCACAACGGGATGCCGATCGTCCACGGAAACCCCTACGGCCCGACCGGCCAGGACGGCGGACTGCCAGGGCGGCCAGTCCGGCTACTTCCTGGGCGAGCTGCAGGATCCCCGGCCAGCCCAAGTCGAACCCGCCGTTGGCGTCGCCGACATCCCCGGCTATCGCGGTCCGACCGACGCTCTTCTTCGACGAGAACGCGATCCAGCCGGATGGCTCGGTGCTTCGCGAGTTCCGTGACACCCGCGTCCCATCGAGGCAGCCATGAGGACCGGCGCGCGCAGAGAACGGCTTCCCGAACTGGGCTGATCGGCCTGATCCTGATCGTGCTGCTGGCGATCGCGTCGCTTCTACGCGTTCACGAAGAGCGTCCCGTGGTCGAACCCGTACACCGTGCAGGCGGTCTTCCCGTCGGCCGGAAACATCAGGCCCGCGTCGCCGGTGCGGATCGCCGGAGTCAACGTCGGCAAGGTGACGAGATCGAGCACGTCGGCGCCCGATGAGACGGAGGACGTCACGGCGCTCGCCGGCACGACGGACGGCCCGGAGTGCCGAGCCGACACGCCCTCGACGGCGACCGTCGTGACGATGGAGCTCGAAGACTCCGCGTTGCCCGCTTCACGAGGACGCGACGATGAAGCTGCGCCCGCGCCTCTTCCTGGAGGGCAACCTCTTCGTCGACCTCAAGCCGGGCACTCCGAACGCTCCGGAGGTCGAGGATGGCCACATGTTCCCGGTCGTGCCAGACGTCGATCGCGGTTTCAGATCGACCAGGTCTTCACCACGCTCCAGTCCGACGTCCGCGCGAACCTGCAGATCGCTGCTCGACGAGCTCGGCACCGCCTTCAAGGCAGGGCGGGGCGGAGGGCTTCCGCGAGATCTACAAGACGTCGCCCGGCGCGTTCCGCTACACCGCCGAGGTGAACGAGGCGTTCCTGGGCACCGAGGAGCACGACCTCTCCGAGCTGATCGTGAACCTCGACTCGACGGTCGAGGCGCTCAACCAGGGCAAGCGACCTCCAGGACCTGGTCACGAATCTGCGCACGGTGCTCGGCTCCTTCGCGGCCGAGAGCGAGAACCTCGAGCGGGCGATAGCGATCCTGCCCGAAGTGATCGAAGAGGGCGAGCCGGCCCTCGCGAGCCTCAACGCGTCGCTGCCCGCCCTTCGCGCGTTCTCCCGTGAGGCGCTTGCCGGGCGTTCGCTCGACGCCGGCGACGCTGGACGCCGCGACGCCGCTCCTCGAACAGGTACGCGGCCTGGTCTCCGAGGACGAGCTCCGCGGCCTCACGGCCGATCTGCGCCCGACGATCCCCGCGCCTCGCGGAGCTGACGAATGAAACGATCCCGTTCCTGGAGGAGTCCCGGAAGCTCGCGAGCTGCTTCAACGAGGTCGTCAACCCCTGGTCGCAGACAGACGATCAACGACCCGGCGACAGCCCGCGCTCGGGCCAGATCTTCGAAGAGCTCGGTTACGGCCTGACGGGGATTGCCTCGCGAGAGCCGCTCAGGCGACGCGAACGGCCCATACATCCGCGTCATGGCCGGTGGCGGCAGCAACACGGTCGTCCTTCCCGACTCGATCCAGGAAGGTGGCGGGCGGTGGACGCGGTCGGCCTCACCCCCGCTGCCGCTCGAGGGTGCGATCCCGACGATCGAGTCGAGCCGCGAAGACGCCCTTCCGCCCGGACGTCCGCTGCGAGACGCAGGCAGCGCCGGACCTGGCCGCCACCGTCGGCCCGACCCCCCGCCAGGCGCAGGTAGACAGTTCCGCCGCCACGCAGTCGCGGTTCCCCCGAGCTCTTCGACATCGTGCGCGAGCTGAACGAAGACTTCGAGCGGGCGGTCGAGCTGGCCGAGAACGGTCGCGGCCTCGAGGGGCTCAAGCTCAAGGACGACGCGCTCGACGGCCTGAACAGCGCGCTCGCCGAGGAGCTCGACATGGAGTACCTCCTTCCGCTCATGGACCAGGAGCCGGTACAGCCATGATGACCGCGATCCGCAAGAGCCTCCGCGACTTCATCGCGGTCATCGTCCTGGTCGATCATCGCCGGCGCGATCAGCCTCTACATCTTCCAGGAGCAGCGCCTGCGCATCCCCGTCCTGGAGGAGAAGCCCTTCCAGTTCACCGCCGAGTTCGAGAACGCGCAGGGCGTGGTCGCCGGGCAGGGTCAGACCCTGCGCGTGGCGGGCGTGCGGGTAGGCGACGTCTCGAAGGTCGAGCTGGTCGACGGCCGCGCGGTCGTCACCTTCGACGTCGACCGCGAGTACCTGCCCGATCTACGAGGACGCGACGATCCTGATGCGCCCGCTCACGGGCCTGCGCGACATGTTCTTCTCGCTCGACCCGGGCACGCGGAGCGCGTCGGGCGGCGAGATCGAGGAGGGCGACACGCTGCCGCTTGCCAACACGGCGCCGGACGTGCCGCTCGACCAGATCCTCGAGGCGCTCGACAACGACAACCAGGCCTATCTGCGGGCGATCCTCGTCGGCGCCGGACAGGGCCTGGAGGGCCGCGGCAAGGACCTCGGGCGCATCCTCGGCAGCCTGGGCCCGATCAACCGCGATCTGGAGAAGCTCAACACGGCGGTCGCCGAGCGCGACGAGAACCTGAGCCGCCTGGTCCACAACCTGTCGATCCTCACGAAGTCGGTCGGTACCCAGGACCAGGACATCATGCGTCTCGTCACCGCGTCGAACGACACGCTCGCGGCGATCGCATCGGAGGATCCGGACGTCCAGAACGCGACGCGCCTCCTGCCCGGCGCGCTGGGTGAGACGCGCGACGCCCTCGCGGCCGCAAAGGAGTTCGGCGACGAGCTCGGCCCGGCGTTCAGCTCGCTGCGCCCATTCGCGCGGAACCTGCCCGAGCTGAACTCGTCCACGACGAGGCTTGCCGAGACGGTGACTCCCGTGATCCGCGACGAGCTGCGGCCGTTCGTCCGCTCGGCGCGCGAGCCGATCCCGGACCTCAAGGCGGCATCGCGAGCGCCTGGCGAAGACGGCTCCGAACCTCGAAGACGATCGCGACCCGAGCTCAACCACCTGGGCAACATGGCCGCCTACAACCCGCGCGGCAAGGAGCCCGTCGGCACCGCCGGCCGCGACGAGGGATACCTGTACTGGGCCGGCTGGCTCTCGCACAACGGCGTGCAGCCCCTTCGCGGCGCAGGACGGCAACGGGCTCTACCGCCGCATCTACTTCACGGCCAGCTGCCAGAACATCACGAACCTCCTCACCGGGTCGCCCGCCGGCGACGCCGGCGCTCGAACGGGTGTTCGGTCACCGGGCCCGGAGCCCTCTTCGACGCCAGGAGCGCCCTGCGGCTGATGCAAAAGCAAGCTCCCTCAATCGGCCGCATCCTCATCGCCGCAGGCTTCGCGATCTCCTGCTTCCTCCTGATCATGTTCCTGTGGATCGCGTTCGGCGGCCCGGTGCCGCTCAAGGCGAAGAGCTACCGGATCACCGCCTACTTCCCCGAGGCGACCCAGCTCGCGGCCGAGTCCGACATCCGCATCGGCGGCGTCTCGGTCGGCAAGGTGAAGGAGGTCTCGCTGGCCCCGCCCGACAAGCGGATCGACGGCTACGACACGACCGAAGCCGTGCTGGAGATCAGGCCCGAGTTCGCGCCGATCTCCGAGGACGCGCGGGCGATCCTGCGCCAGAAGACGCTCCTCGGCGAGACCTACGTCGAGCTCACTTCCGGCACCGAGCCCGGGACAGAGAGCGCCCCGGTCTCGCTCGGCGCCGCCGCCGAGCGTGTCCGACTCGGAGGCCGAGGACATCGAGGCGATCGAGGAGGAGGGGACCCTGGAGGTCACCGCCACGCGGAACGCGACGCAGATCGACGAGATCTTCAACGCGCTCGATCCCGAGACGCGCGTCGCCTTCCAGCAATGGCAGCAGTCCGCGGCAGTCGCCGTGCAGGACCGCTCGCTCGACCTCAACGACGCGTTCGGCAACATCGGCCCGTTCATCACGGACGCGTCGGAGACCCTCGCGATCCTCAGGGGTCAGAAGGAGTCGGTCAAGGGCCTCGTGCGCGATACCGGTGAGGTCTTCGAGGCGGTCTCGGAGCGCGATCAGGAGCTGGCGGGCGCAATCACCGGCTCGGAGGCGACCTTCGGTGCCCTCGCCGACGCCGACGAGGCGCTGGCCGAGTCGCTTCACGATCCTGCCAACCTTCCAGCGCGAGTCGCGCGCGACGCTGCTCCGCCTCGACGAGTTCCAGCGCGATACGCGCCCGCTGATCCAGAAGCTGCTGCCGGTCGCCAACGACATCAGCCCGACGCTCGACAGCGTCCGCCGCCTTTCGCCCAACCTCGAGAGCCTCTTCCGCAACCTCGATCCGCTCATCGACGCGTCCAAGGACGGGTTCCCCGCGCTCGAGCGGTTCCTCGGCCCGGAGGGCCTGCAGTCCCGTCCTCGACGCGCTGGATCCGTTCCTCTCGAACCTGAACCCGGCGCTCCGCTACCTCGCGGCATACCGCAAGACCGCAGCTGACTTCCTCGTCGGTCCCGGCTGCGCCCTCTCGGGAACGCTCGAGCCCCAGCCGGCCAGCCGGCGCCGCGCCATTACCTCAAGCAGCTCGCGCTACACGAGCTCGGAGGCGCTTTCGGTCTACCCCCACCGACTCGCGCAGAACCGCGGCAACGGCGTACCCGCCACCGCAGTACCTGGTCCTGCCGGAGAACGGGCCGCGCGGGATCTTCCCGAACTTCGACTGCAAGAACCTCGATTACACGGAGACCAGCCAGGATCCGGACGAGGACGAGCACTACCACAACACCAACGAGGACGGCGAGCTCAGGGCCAGAGGTCGGCCATCAGGGCGACTACGGCCCCGAGGTCTCCGAGACGTTCGCGCCGTGCTACATCAATCCGGACCAGCCGGCCATCTTCGGCGGCGGAGCGCTCGCCGCAGCTCTTCTCGGACCCGTAGGCCGCGACTCTCCTGGCAAACTGCCCGCATGGCGAATGCGGAGGAGTGGGCCGAGATCGTCCAGGGCCTGGCGCGGGACGCCTGGGTGTCGCGTACGAGCCGGTGGGCGGGCTCAACCCGCGTGGTGGCCCGGCTGCGCTCTGCCCGGGCGGCACGAACCGCCTGACGGGGCAGCTGGACCCCGAGTACTGGGGCGCGTCATGCGACGCGCTGGAGCACGAGGAGGGCGGGCTCTTCAAGAAGACCGTGGTGCCGCGTGCGATCGTCGCGAAGGCGCATCTGCCCGACGTCGCCCAGGCGACGCCGCCCTTCAACGTCGAGTCCCTCGACGGGCGCCGAGGACATGATCGAGAGCAGGGTGAGCCGCCACCGGGTCCAGTTCGAGTCGATCGACTTCAACCGGCGCTTCATCACCACGGTCCCGCGCGAGCACGACCCGACGGCGCTCCGCGAGACGATCGGGCCCGGCTTTCTCGACTGGGCGGCCGGGATCGAGCGCGGACGTCGACTTCGGCATCTCGGAGCGCCAGCTCTATTTCCTGTGGCGGCTGCGCGAGCTGACCGCCGACGAGTACGCCGAGGCGCTCAAGAACGCCGGCGAGCTGTTCAGGCGCATCCGCACGGAGGTCGAGGAGCACGGCACCCACACCTACCCCGCCGGCCCCTGGCACGCGGGCCTGGAGCCGTTTCCACAACCCTGAACCAACCCTCAAGGGGGTCTGACCCCATCGAGGGTTGGCGCTCGCGCCACGCGTAAAGCCTAAGGGGTCTGACCCCGGGTCAGACCCCTTGAGGGTTGCTTGAGGGTTCAGGTCAGACCTGGGGCGGCACGTAGCCGTCGTCGCCCGGCATCAGCATGCGCCAGCCCGGCTCCGAGTCGTCGTGGACGACGTTCGGCATGATCGGCTCGACGACCATGGCGCGGGCCGCCTCCATCGCCTCGTCAGCGGTCGAGTAGGGCACCAGCGACTCGAGCTGCTTGATCGTCGGGAAGACGAGCTCGATCTCGCCCGGCCTCGCCGCGTCTCGAGCGCGTCCTGCGGGTTCATCCACGCCGCATCGGTGACCTCCTGGCCGTCGGCCTTGGGCGGCGAGTGGGCGGGCGCGAGCGCCAGGTAGAAGCGCGTGTCGAAGCGGATCGGGACGGGCTCGGGCGTGATCCAGCGCGACCACAGGACGAGCTCTGCGACGAGAGGTCGAGCTGGATCAAGCCTCCTCGGCCAGCTCGCGGATCGCCGCCGCGCGGTGTGCGAGCTCGTCGGCGTCGACGTCGGTCTCGGCGCCCGAGACGCCGGTGATCAGCTCGTCGGCCTCGACCCGCCCGCCGGGGAAGACCCACACGCCGGGCATGAAGCGGGCGCTCTCGTTGCGCTTGACCAGGAGCACCTCGAGCGGCGGTCTGCGTGCTTGCCGCCTCTCCTCAGCAGCAGGATCGTCGCGGCCGGCCGCGCCGGCGCGGGCTCGAAGCCCTCCTCGAAGGGATTGCGCGCCCCGGCGGCGTCTTTGGGAAGCTCGTCGGCCACGGTGAGACATCCTGCCCTACGGCGCGGCGAACGTCCCGCGCTGTACACCATGGGGTACCAATCGGGACGTTTGCGGCGCTCAGGGCGCTAGCCTCGTCGCCGCGATGGGCACCACCGAGACCAAGCAGCTCTGGGTCTGCACGTCGTGCGGGTTCGTCTATGACCCGGACGAGGGCGATCCCGACGGCGGCATCCCGCCCGGGACCGATTTCGGCGACATTCCGGACAACTGGTTCTGCCCCGTCTGCGGGGCCCGCAAGGCCGACTTCGAGCCCTACGAGCGAGTAGGGCCGGAGCTACTCGTCGAGCGCCCGCTCGCGCGACCGGCGATTCGCCGCGGAGACGACGAAGTAGGCGATCGCGGCGATGATCGCCAGCGGCAGCAGGACGGCGGCGCTGATGAGCGCGACGCCCGCGCCGACCTCCAGGACCTTCCCCGCGTCGTCGAGCGCATCGCCGAAGGACCAGCCGTCGTCGTCATCGCCGCTCGTGCCCGCGCCCTCGGAGGTGATCACGATCGTCACCGTCGCCAGCTGGGCGCGGGTCTCGACGTCGTCGAGCTCGCTCTTCGCGTCGGCGATCGCGCGGTTGACGCTCGCGAGCTGGGCCTGAAGCTGCCGCGACCTCGGCGTCGGTGGTCGCCGCGCGGATCCGCGCGGCGAGGCTGTCGCGCTCGGCGCGGAGGCCGACCAGGCGGTCCTTGGCGGTCACGTAGATGCGGGTGATGTCCTGCGACTGCTCGGTGCGCGACTTGACGTTCGCCAGCTCGGAGAGCGCGGCCAGCGTGTCGTCGAGCGTCGAGCTCGGGACCCGGACCTCGAGCGTCGCCCGCGCGGCTCGTCCGTGCCGGTGACGCGGGAGTTCAGGACGACTCCGTTCGCGCCCTCGACCACGTCGATGACGCTGTCGTTCACGTCGGCGACCTCGTCGGCGGGTGCGGCCAGCGTGAGCTGCGCGTCGCGCTCGACGCGGCGCTTCTCCTGGCCGCGGTTGGCGCCGGCCTCGCGCGTCAGCGCACCTGCGGCACGGAGATGTCCGAGCGTCCGACTGGTAGAAAGCGCTGTTCTGGTCGCTGTTGGGACTCAGGCCCGCGTCGACCGAACCCGGCTCCTTCGCCGCTCGTTCTCGAGCACGTCTTCGAGCGCCGCTGGCGGCGTCGTCGGCCGTCTCCTGCGCGCTCGGTGCCGCAGCGTCGCCACTCGCTCGCGTCGCCCTCGCCTTGGACGGCCTGCGTGCGCCGCCGGTGGGCGACTCCTCGCCGCCGAAGTCCCCGATCTGCGAGAGCGAGACGCCGATGACGACGAAGGTCGCCGCCGCCGCCGCGATCGGCGTCCATCCGCGCGGGCCGTCGGGCCGGAACCGCGAGAGGAAGCCGCCGGTGTTCGCGCCCGCTCCGCCGCCGGCGGCGCGCGCGCCCGGGCGCTTGCCGCGGGGGAAGCCCGCGGCGGCCCAGGCGTCGAGCTCGGCTTCGAAGCGGGGCTCCGGCTCCGGCCGCTCGGCCCTGAGGTCGGAGACGAGCGCCTCGATGCCTTCCATGCCCGCCGGAACCTCTTCGCCGCGAAGCGCGGCGTCCAGGATCTCGAGCTCGCGCTCGACCTCGGCCGGGATGTCCGCTTCGTCGCGGCCCTTGCTTCTCAGGTCATCGAGCCTCATCGCAGGCCCTCCTCAGCTTCTCGATCGTTCTGTGGACACGCATTGCCGCCGCCCGCTCGCCGACGGAGATCACGCTTGCGATCTCGGCGGTCGTGAGGCCGGCGAAGAACTTCAGGGCGACCAGCTCGCGCTCCCTGGCCGAAAGCTTCTCCATGCGCCTGGCGGAGCGCCGCGCGGCGCATCGCCACCTCGGCCTCCTCCTCGGCGGGAGTGGTCTCCGCGACGGGCTCGCCCGTCATCTCGACGTGGCGCTTGCGGCGGCGGAGCTCGTCGAGGGCGGCGTTGCGGGCGATGCCGAAGAGCCAGGCGCGCATCGACCCGCGTGCCGGGTTGAAGGAGGACGAGCGCCGGTACGCGCGCTCGAACGCCGCCGCGGTCACGTCCTCCGCCGCCGAGCGGTCCCGCAGGAGCCCCGAGACGTAAGCGAAGACATCGTCGCGCGAGGAGCGGTAGAGCTCCTCGAAGGCCGCCTCCGCGTCGCTCGGCGCCGCCTGCGCTGGCGCGGTCAAGACATCGTTCATATCCCCACTACGGCGCCGGGCGGCGTTTCATCACACCCCGATCTTCGCGGGTTACGCGGCGCGGCGGAGCGGCTCAGCCGGGGCGGCTTCCGGCAGGCGCGACCGGCGCCTCGCCGGCATACGCGTCGGCGCATGCGGCGCTGATCGCCTCGCTCGTGATCGAGACGAGGCGCCTGAGCTCGGCCTTCGAGATCGCGAGCGGCGGCACCAGGACGACCGTGTCTCCGAGCGGCCTGACGATCGCGCCGCGCTCGCGCGCGGCGAGCGTGACCCGGTGGCCCAGGCGAAGTGCCGGGTCGTGCTCGCCCAGGTCGATGCCGGCCATGAAGCCGCGGCAGCGGACCTCGGCTACCTCGGGCATCTTCGCGACGTCAGCCGAGCAGGTCGCCGAGGAGCCGGATCTTCGGCTGGAGGCGGAGCAGCGTGCCCTCGCTCTCGAATGCGTCCAGGTTCGCGATCGCGGCCGCGCACGCGAGCGGGTTGCCCGTGTAGGTATGGCCGTGGAAGAAGGTGCGGAACTCCTCGTGGGCGCCGAGGAAGCCCTCGTAGATCCGCTCCGTGGCAAGCGTCGCGGCGAGAGGCATGTAGCCGCCGGTGAGCCCCTTCGCGACGCACATGAGGTCGGGCGAGACGCGCTCCTGCTCGCAGGCGAACATCGTGCCGGTCCGCCCGAACCCGGTCGCGACCTCGTCGCAGATGAGGAGCACGTCGTGGTTGTCGCAGAGCTCGCGAACGCGGCGCAGGAAGCC
The DNA here is from genome assembly GCA_963740125.1 of uncultured bacterium. Classification (GTDB taxonomy): domain Bacteria; phylum Actinomycetota; class Thermoleophilia; order Solirubrobacterales; family 70-9; genus JALZKA01. The sequence goes on from CAVUCV010000001.1 coordinate 68,209, forward strand.
GGGCGGCTGTACCCGGATCCCCGCCGCTCCCTGGACGAGCGGCTCGACGATGACCGCGGCGATCTCCCCGTCGTGGAAGTCGAGGATGCACTCGAGCTCCGAGGCGTCGCCGGGCGTGACGTGATGGGCGTCGAACAGAAGCGGGCCGTAGCACTCGTGGAAGAGGTCGATCCCGCCGACCGACACCGCGCCGATCGTGTCGCCGTGGTAGGCGTCGCGCAAGGCAGACGTAGGAGCGGCGCTCCGTCTCGCCCTGCTGCTGGAAGTACTGGAACGCCATCTTGAGCGCGATCTCGGTGGCGGTCGAGCCGGAGTCCGAGTAGAAGACGCGGATCGAGGCCCGGCGGAGCGATCTGGACCAGGCGCTCCGCCAGCTCGGCGGCCAGCGGGATGGGTCAGGCCGAGCATCGTCGAGTGCGCGATCGCGGTCGAGCTGGTCGCGGATCGCCTTGTCGATGCCGGGGTGGCGGTGGCCGTGGACGTTGCACCAGAGCGAGGAGACGCCGTCGATGTAACGGCGGCCGTCGGCACCGATCAGGTCGGTGCCCTCGCCGCGCTCGATGACCAGCGCTTCGTCCTCGGACCAGCCCTGCTGCTGGGTGAACGGATGCCACAGATGCCGCGCGTCGAGGTCTTGGGTACGGCCCGTCGCTCACTCGCGAGCGACACTAGACCTCGTCTCGGCGGAACCGAGAACCGGTGAATCAGCCCTGTTTGCGGGCCCGGAACGCCCGAACCTTGGCGCGGTTGCCGCAGTCGCCCATCTGGCACCAGGTCCGCGAATGGTTCCGCGAGCGATCGTAGAACGCCCAGTGGCAGTCTTCGGCCGGGCATACCTTGAGCTTGGCCCATTCGCCGCTCTGCATCGCTTCGTGGACGACTGAGCGCCATCGTCGCCAACGCTCCGTCCACGTTGCCGCAGGTCGGCACGATTTCCGCGGACGACCCTTGGAATCGCACCTCTGAAGATGCGCCATCGAGAGCCGCGTTGAGCCGATCGGCCGAATCGTCGCCGGCGTCGACGCCATTGTTCGCGAGCAGCAGCGAGCGCAGCCCCTCGCGGAAGTCGACGGCTCGCGCCAGGTCCTGCTCCGTCGGCTCGACGCCGTCGCCAAGCCCGGTCTCGGCTAGCCATCCGCGCGAGACCGGCCGTGCTGTCGAGCTCATCGGTCCCCTCTTCGACGTCGAGGGTGTTCACGAAGCTCCGGATCGGTCTCCAGGTCCCCGGGGGCGCTGCTCGTCTCGGTGTCGCGACTCGAGTCCCACAATCATGCAAGTGTAACCGGTAAAACAGGATTAGATGGTGTTACACTAACCTCCGTAAGCAAAACACTGGTTTCAAGGAGGCCGTTATGGAGCACCGGATCAACACCGAACTCGCAGAGCACGAGCGCCGAGCGCAGGAAAAGACGCGCAGGCGCTGGCCTGACGATGGGCTGCCGCCCCGCCACAAGACAGCGGTCCGTCCGAGCCCGCATCACCCGGCGGCGCTCATCGCCGAGCTGTTCTGGCGTTAGATGGCTCGCGTCGCCAGCCCGCGGCGAAGGCGCGCTCACCCGGCGCGACCGCGGCGATCGCAGCGTCGATCGCCGCGGGGGAGAGCACCTGCTCGATCACCATCACCGCGGCTCCGATCACGCCCGCGCGGTCCGCCAACTGGCTGCGCACGATGCGGAGGTGCCGCGTCGCCAGCGGCAATGAGCGCTGGTAGACGACCTCGCGGATCCCGGCCAAGAGCTGCTCCTGGGCCTGGGCGATATCGCCGCCGACGACGATCACCGACGGGTTGACGAAGTTCACGGAGGCGGCGAGGACCTCGCCGATCAATCTGCCGGACTCACGCACCAGCTGGACCGCCGCCGGCTCCCGGCCGCGCGCGAGATCCACGACGGCGCGCGAGTCGGCGGTCTCGAACCCTCCTGCGCTCAGCCGAGCGGCCATCGCGCGGCCGCCGGCGAGGGCCTCGAGGCAGCCCACGTTCCCGCAGGCGCAGGTGACGTCATCCGCCTGCGGGCCGGCGACGCGGATGTGCCCGATGTCTCCGGCGGCCCCGTCCGCGCCGCGGTGGATGGCCCCGTCGACGACGACACCGCAACCGATGCCCGTCCCGACCTTGACGAAGAGCAGGTGGTCCATCTCGGTCCACTGCGTCCAGTACTCGCCCAGCGCCATGATGTTCACGTCGTTGTCGACGAGGACCGGGACGTTGTAGCGGTCGGTGAACCGCTCGGGTATCGGGTACGCGTCCCAGCCGGGCATGATCGGCGGGTTGCGAGGGCGCCCGGTCGCGTGCTCGACGGGACCGGGGACGCCGATGCCGATGCCGCACACATCGCGATCGCGCCGGCCCGCTTCGCGCAGCAGGACGTGGAAGCGCTCGTCCGCCCAATCCAGGACCTCCTCGGGCCCTCGGGCGATCTCGATCTCGCCGGTCTCCTCCGCCAGGACCTCGCCCGCCCAGGTTGGTCAGCGCAAGCCGCGCATGGGTCGCTCCGAGGTCGGCGGCCAGGATCACGCCCGCGTCGTGGTTGAACGCGAACATCATCGGCGGGCGGCCGCCGGTCGACTCGCTCTCGCCCGCCTCGCGAAGAAGGCCATGCGCGAACAGCTGGTCCAACCGCTGTGCGACGGTCGAGCGGGCGAGACCCGGTGCGCGCCACGAGCTCGGCGCGCGTCGTGCCGTCGGCGCTGCGAATCAGCTGCAGCATCGATCCCGGGCCGAAGAGCGGAGCGGATCGTGGATCGTAGGCTGGCCATCGCGTTCCGCGAAAGTGAACCAGGCGGACTTTTCCTTGTCAAATCGGCAGAAGTGTTCCTGGCTTAAATCGCGCGATTATCGAGAGTTTCGACTTGATTAGCCATCAGACTTTTGCTTGACGACGAGCGCAAAAGTAGCGCTAGGTTCGCGTCCATGGAGGAGGGAGCGCCCGTGGCGTTCAAGAAGACGTTTCCGCGCGGACCGAGGAGCTGCGCACGGGCGTCATCGGGACCGGCTTCATCGGCCGGGTCCACACCCGGTCCGCGCTTCTGGCCGGCGGCCGGATCGCCGGTGTCGCTGCCTCCAGCGCCGAGCGCTCGGACGCAGGCGGCCGCGGAGCTGCGTGCCGAAACCGGTTTCGCGACGGCGGAGGAGCTGATCGCGTCCGATGCGATCGACGTCGTCCACGTCTGCACGCCCAACCACCTGCACGTCACCCATGCGCTCGCCGCCCTTCGCGCCGGGAAGCACGTGATCTGCGAGAAGCCGATCGCACTGGACGAGCAGGAGGCGCGAACGAGCTCGCGGCAGCCGCCCGCGAGAGCGGCTGCGTGCTCGCGGTGCCGTTCGTCTACCGGTACTACCCGACGGTGCGGGAGGCGCGCGCCCGGATCGCCAACGGGTCCGCCGGCGCCATCTCGCTCGTCCACGGCGGCTACCTGCAGGACTGGCTGCTCTCGCCGGACGACGACAACTGGAGGGTCGACCCCGGACTGGGCGGCGCCTCCAGGGCCTTCGCCGACATCGGCTCCCACTGGTGCGATCTCATCGAGTTCGTCACCGGCGAGCGCATCGTCCGCCTGGCGGCGCGCACCGCGATCGCGCATCCCGAGCGTGCTGCAGGCGGCGGGCACTCCTTCGAACGTGCCGGCGACGGAGCCGCCGCGGTCCGCGACGTCGAGACCGAGGACATCGCCGCGCTGATGTTCGAGCTGGGAAGCGGGGTCATCGGATCCGTCGTCATCTCCCAGGTCGCCGCCGGGCGCAAGAACCACCTCTGGTTCGAGATCTCCGGGTCGGCCGAGTCCCTGTTCTTCGACCAGGAGACGCCCGAGTCGCTGTGGGTGGGACGGCGCTCCGGAGGCGAGTCCATCCCGCGTGACTTCGCGACGCTCTCGCCCGAGGCCGCGGCGTACGTGACCCTTCCCGGCGGGCACCCGCAGGGCTACGCGGACTGCTTCGACGCGTTCGTCGCCGACACATACTAGGCGATCCGCGGCGAGGGACTGCCAGACGGCCTGCCGATCGGCGACGACGGCGTCCGGGCGGTGGCGATCACGGCGGCCGTGCTTCAGGCCGCGCGCACCCGCAACTGGGTGGAGGTCGCGAGATGAAGCTCGGGCTCCTGAGCGCCTGCATGCCGGATCGCTCGCTCGACGAAGTGGCCGCGTGGGCCGGCACCCACGGCTTCGACACGCTCGAGCTCGCCGCCTGGCCGCGCCTTGGGGGACAGGCCGTTCGTCGCCTGCCACATCGCCGGCGACGGCTACGACGAGGCGGAGGTCGAACAGGCGCAAAGGAGACGCTCGAGCGCCACGGAGCTGGGCTCTCGGCGCTTGCGTTCTACGACAACAACCTTCACCCGGATCCCGGCCAGAGGCAGGAGATCCACGACCACGTGCGAGCCTGCGTGGACGTCGCGGCGGCCCTGGGCGGCGTGCCCGTGGGCACGTTCGTCGGGCGTGACGTGTCGAAGAGCGTCGCCGAGAACCTCCGCGAGGCCGAGCAGGTATTCCCGCCGCTCGTGGACTACGCCGGCGAGCGCGGCGTGCGGCTGATGATCGAGAACTGCGTGATGGAGGGCTGGCACCCGGACGGCTACCCCGGCAACCTCGCGTACTCGCCCGAGCTATGGGAGTGGATGTTCGACCTGGGCCTGTGGCTCAACTTCGATCCGTCGCATCTGCTCTGGATCGGCATCGACCCCGTGGCGGCGCTGCGCCCCTACGTCGACAAGGTCATCCACGCGCACGCCAAGGACGCGGAGACGTTCCCGGACCAGCGCAACCGGTACGGGTTCTTCGGCCGCATGTCGACGCGCGAAGAGGATCCCTGGGACATGGGCTGGTGGCAGTTCCGTGTCCCGGGCCTCGGGCCAGGTGGATTTCCCCGGTTACGTCGAGGCGCTTCGCGAGGGCGGCTTCGACGGCGTCCTCTCGGTCGAGCACGAGGATCCCGAGTGGGGCGGCTCGGACGAAAAGATCGAGGGCGGCCTGGAGATCGCCCGGGACAACCTCCGGCCGCTGGTGGATGCAGCATGAGCGAGCCCGCGCAGGTCACCGAGGAGGCGCCGGTGGTGCTCGAGGTCCGCGGCCTCGTCAAGGAGTACCCCGGCGTCAAGGCGCTGAAGGGGGTGGACTTCGACGTGCGCGCGGGCGAGATCCACTGCCTGCTGGGCCCCAACGGCGCGGGCAAGTCGACCCTGATCAAGTGCGTGTCCGGCGCCGTCGAGCCGACCGGCCGGCGAGATCCTCGTCAACGGCGAGCCGCTCCCGGCGGGCGACCCGGCCGCGACCCTGCGTCGCGGGCGTCGCGACGATCTACCAGGAGCTCGATCTGGTCGAGGACCTGTCGGTCGCGCAGAGCATCTTCCTTGCGCACGAGCCGCGCCGCGGGCCTTTGCTGGACCTGGAGAAGATGCGCCGCGACTCGGCGGCGCTCCTGACGCGCCTCGGGCACGATGGAATCGACCCTCGCGTTCGGGTCAAGTCCCTGCGGCCGGCGGCGCAACAGGTCGTCTCGATCGCCCGCGCCCTGTCGCACGACGTGCGCATGCTGATCATGGACGAGCCCTCGGCGATCCTGGACGAAGGCGAGATCGAGACTCTCTTCGGTGTCGTGCGCCGGCTGACCGCCGAGGGCGTAGGCGTCGTCTACATCACTCATCGCCTCGACGAGATCCGCCGCATCGGCGACCGGGTCACCGTCCTGACCGACGGGCGGACGGCCGCCACGGGGATCCCGGCCACCACGACGACCGACGATCTGGTCGAGCTGATGGTCGGCTCCAAGGTCGAGCAGCTCTACCCGGAGCGGCCGACCGAGTTCGGCGAGGTCCTGCTCGAGGTCCGCGACATGCGACGTCTGCCTGCCGTAAGGGGTGTGAGCCTCAAGGTCCACGCGGGCGAGGTGGTCGGCCTGGGCGGCCTGGTGGGCTCGGGACGGTCCGAGCTCCTGCGGCTGATCTACGGGATCGATCAGCCGGAGGAGGGGGAGGTCCTCGTGGAGGGCAAGCCCCTGCCTCCCAACCGGCCCGACCGCGCGATCGCCGCGGGCCTGGGCCTGGCCCCCGAGGACCGCAAGTCGCAGGGCCTGCTGCTCGACTGGGATCTCACCAAGAACGTCTCGCTGGCCGACCTGGACAAGTTCTCGCGGATCCTCTTGAACGTCCGCGCCGAGCGCGACGCCGCGGGCGAGCAGCTCCGCGCGCTCAGCACCGTTCCCGACGATCCCGACCGCATCGCTCGCCAGCTCTCCGGCGGCAATCAGCAGAAGGTCGTGCTCGCCCGGTGGCTGCTTCGCCACTGCCGCGTGCTGCTGCTCGACGAGCCCACTCGGGGCGTCGACGTCGCAACGAAGGCGGAGCTCTACCGCGTGATCGCCGGCCTTGCGAAGGCCGGGCTCGGGGTCCTGGTCGTCTCCTCCGAGCTGGAAGAGCTGGTGGGGATCTGCAGCCGCATTCTCGTGATGCGCGAGGGGGAGCTCGTGGCCGAGGTCGCGGGTGAGGACGCGAGCGAGCGCGAGCTCCTGCGCCACGCAGTGGCTCCGACGGAGTCAACCGATCTAGTCGAGGAGGTCACATGAGCGCAGTCACCGCGCTTCGCAATCGCTTTGGCGCGATGCAGTTCCAGGAGTACGCGCTCGCGATCGTCGTCGTCCTGATCTTCGTGGTGGGCGCGATCCTCGAGCCCGACACGTTCCCGACGTGGGACAACATCCGCAACATGCTCACGCAGGCGAGCGTCGTCGGCGTGATCGCCATCGGCATGACCTTCGTGATCGCAACCGGAGGGATCGATCTCTCGGTCGGCTCCATGCTCGCCGCCGCCGGCGTCTTCGGCGGCATCCTGGTCGACCCGGAAGGCACTACCTGGCTCTTCATGCTGGGCGCGATCGGGTTCGCGACTCTGCTTGGGCACGATAAATGCGACCTCCATCGGCTTCGGGCGCGTCGTCCCGTTCATCGCAACGCTGGCGATGTTCTCGGTCGCCAAGGGCTTGGCGCTGCTGTTGAACGACAAACAGCCGGTCGGCCTGCTGGATCTGAACGGCGGGTCGTTCGGCGACCCTGCCGTGGGCTCTCTGCTCTGGTTCGGGACCGGCGAGATCCTCGGGATCCCGGTCTCGGTCTATGTCTTCCTGGGGGTGACGATCGCCGGCTGGATCGTTCTCAACCGGTCGCGATACGGACGCCACGTCGTCGCGGTCGGCGGCAACCGCGAGGCCGCTCGCATCGCCGGCGTGCCGGTCCGCCGGGTGATCATCAGCGTCTACATCCTCTCCGGCTTCCTCGTCGGAATCGCAGCCGTGCTGCTCTGCGCGCGCCTTGGAAGCGCCTCGCCGGTGAGCGGGAACCTCTACGAACTGGATGCCATCGGCGCCGTCGTGATCGGAGGTACGTCCCTGATGGGAGGGCGGGCCACGATCGTCGGCACCTTCCTGGGCGTCCTCACCTTCGCGCTCATCTTCAGCCTCATGACCCAGCTGAACCTCTCGACCGAGGTGCAGCAGGTCACGAAGGGCGCGATCGTGCTCGGCGCAGTCCTCATCCAGCGCCCGGAGGCCCGCCTATGACCGTCGACACAGCTTTTCAATCCGTTCTCGTTCCCAACAAAAGGAGAGGTATCTAATGTCGCTCAAGCGACTTTCAATCGCGATCGTGATGGCTAGCGCCCTCGCGATCGGCGTCGCCGCCTGTGGCGGCGGCGACGAAACGACCACCGTGACGACGCAGGCGCCAGACGGGCGACAGCGACGGCGGCTCGGGTGAGACCGTCCGCATCGTCGCGAGCGTGCCCCCGACGGACCACGGATGGCTTGGCGCCATCTCGAAGAACGCCCAAGCCGCGGCCGAGCAGTACGAAGACGTCGAGTTCGAGCTGCTCGAAGCGGCGGACGCCGACTCGCAGGCGCAGCAGATCCAGCAGGTCATCTCCGACGCGCCGGACGCGCTGGTGGTCCTGCCTCAGGACGGTGAGGCGCTCACCCCGGTCGCACAGGAGGCCGAAGAGGCCGGAATTCCAGTGATCAACGTGGATCGGCTCTTCTCCGAGCCGGATGCCGCGACGGCGACCATCCTGGGCGACAACTACCAGATCGGCGTGCTCGCGGCGGACTACATCGCCGAGGAGCTCGACTGCGAAGGCAACGTCGTGGAGATCCAGGGCCTGGCCGGAATCTCGGTGACCGACGAGCGGACCCAGGGGTTCGAGGACGAGCTCAAGAAGGTCTGCCCGGACGGCGGCATCGAGATCGTCGCCCAGCAGCCCGGTGACTTCAACCCGGATACCGGGCTGAAGGTGATGGAGAACATCCTCCAGTCCGAAGACCAGATCGACGCCGTGTACACGCACGACGACGACATGGCCCAGGGCGTCGTCCAGGCAATCCGCAACTCAGGCCGCGAGGACGAGATGTTCCTCACCGGCGTGGGTGGATCGCAGGACGCGATGGAGCAGATCAAGGAGGGCGGTCTCTATCGCGCGACCTTCCTCTACAACCCGAACATGGCCGCATCGGCCGTGAACATGGCGCGCCTCATCGCGCTCGGCGAAGGCTTCCCGGAGCTCGTCCCGCCCGAGGTGCCGCGTCAGATCATCGTCCCCGCCGCGACCGTCACTCAGGACAACGTGGAGGACTACGAGGAGTACGCGTTCAACTGATCCTCGACGTAGAGGGTTGAGACCAGCCCGCCGGTCGCTGTCAAAGCGGCCGGCGGGCTTCGTCGTTCTCGGCTAGGCCGACCGGAGGTCGAGCGGGGGCCACGAGGCCGGCTCGGCGAGGTCGATCCGGGCCAGCGTCAAGACCGGCACCGCACCCAGAGCAGAGATCGCCTCGAGGTTCGAGCGCTCGAGGCGGCTCGGGTCCGACGGCCACGGGGTCAGGACCACACCCGCGACCTCGAGGCCGGCGGCGCGGGCCGATTCGAGCGTGAGGAGGGTGTGGTTGATGGTGCCCAGCCCGGGAGCTGCCACCACGACCACCGGCAGCCCCGCATCGACGGCGAAGTCCCGGACCAGGTAGTCGGGCCGGAGCGGGACGAGCAACCCGCCGACCCCTTCGCAGACGAGGAAGTCGCCTGCGGCGTGCGCGGCGGCGAGCCCGCTCAGGAGGCGCTCCCGCTCGATCACGGCGCCCTCCAGCTCAGCGGCCAGATGCGGAGAGACCGCTGGGCCGAAGAGGTAAGGAGAGACCTCCGCGTCGCTCTGCTCCGAGCCGGCCGCGGCCCTCAGGTGCTCGTGGTCCGGCGGCACCCCCTGTGCGCGGGATTCGTCGAGCCCCGACACGGCGGGCTTGAAGACCGCCACCTTCCGGCCCGAGGCCGCTGCCGTCCGGGCAAGCGCGCCGGCCACGACGGTCTTTCCGACCTCGGTGCCGGTGCCCGTGACGAAGACGCCGTCCATGGGCGCGGCTATGCCGCTTGGGAGAGGTGCGATGCGGCTCCGCGCGCGACGCCGAGCTCGCGCGCGGCCTTGCCGATCACCCGGGCGGCGCCCTGGAGCTCGTCGGCGCGGTGGTTCGCCATCACGGTCAGCCTGCAGGCGCGACGTCCCCTCGGGAACGGTCGGGGGCCTGATCGCCTGGGCGAAGACGCCCCCGTCGAGGGCGCGCTCGCAAAGCGCGGTGGCCCTGCGGGCGTCTCCGACCATGACCGGGATGATCTGCGTCCTCGACTCGGCGACGTCGAGGTCGTACATGCCGAGTGCCTGGCGCATCACCGCGGCGTTTCGGCGCAGCTGCTCGACCACGCCCGGCCGCGACTCGAGCAACGCGAGAGCCGCAAGGGCGGCGCCGACGGACGGGGGCGGGGGAGCGGTCGAGAAGATGAACGGGCGCGCGCTGTTGATCAGGAGCTCGCGGAGGGACGCGCTCGTGCACGCATACGCGCCGTAGCCGCCGAGGGCCTTGCCCAGGGTGCCGACGACCACGTCCACGACGCCCTCGAGGCCTGCCGCTGCGACGGTGCCGCGCCCGCCCGGGCCGATGGCGCCGGTGCCGTGCGCCTCGTCGACCATGAGCCTGGCTCCGTGGCGGCCGGCCAGCTCGGCGAGGGCCGGCAGGGGCGCGACGTCCCCGTCCATCGAGAAGACGCCATCCGTGACGATCAGCGAGCCACGGCCTGCCGCCTTTTCGAGTCCCCATGCGAGGTGCTCCGTGTCCCGGTGGCGGTAGACGAACGTCTCGGCACGCGCCAGCCGGCAGCCGTCGATGATGCTCGCGTGGTTGAGCTCGTCCGAGAAGACGACGCTCCCCTCGCCCGCCAGCGCCGCCACCACTCCCAGGTTGGCCAGATAGCCCGACCCGAAGAGCAGGGCGGACTCCGTTCGCTTGAACGCCGACAGCCTGCTTTTCGAGCAGGCGGTGGAGCTCCATGTCGCCCGAGATGAGCCTCGATGCGCCCGCCCCGGCGCCGTAGCGCTCGGCCGCATCGGCTGCGGCCCGGCGGACGCGCGGGATGGTCGGCCAGGCCCAGGTAGTTGTTCGAGCAGAGGAGGAGGACCTCGGCTCCGTCGAGCATCACCCGCGGCCCTTGCGGCCCCTCGACGGTGCGCAGGCTCCGGCGAAGCCCCGCGCGCTCCAGTGACGCGAGGCTTGCGGCTACGTCGTCCATGACGCGGCGGTCAGTCGCCCCAGCCGGCGGGTTCGGGCACCGGCTCGGACGCCTCGGACGGGCGCGCCGGGTATTCGGGCACCTTGCCCTTTTTCTTGATGACCCGAAGCTGGGTCGAGGGGTCCCAGAAGTTGGCCTGCGCCTGGCTGTCGATCAGCTCGTCGATGACGGTCGCCGGAGTGGAGCCCTCCAGCCAGCCATCGCGGTTGTCGGGACGCGGATTGGCGCCGTTGTCGTCCTGGCGCGCGACGTTGAGCCCCAGCTCCGAGAACATCGCCCGGTCGTCCGCGGGCTCCGAGCCGAGCGTGGTCAGGAAGTTGCCCATCATCACGCCGTTCAGGCCGGCCTTGACGGCGAGCGGCTGCAGCTCGCCGAGGTTCTCGACCCGCCCGCCGCAGAGGCGGAAGAGCGCGCCCGGGATGATCAGCCTGAAGATCGCGACCCACTGGACGACCTCCCACGGATCCATCAGATCGCGGTCGCCGAACTTCGTGCCCGAGCGGGGGTTCAAGAGGTTGATCGGCACCGAGGTCGGGTTGATCTCCGACAGCTCGAATGCCATCTCGACCCGCTGGCGCTTCGACTCGCCGAGGTTCAGGATGCCGCCGACGCAGCTTTCGAGGCCCGCCTCCTCGATCGCGTCGATGGTGCGGATCCGCCCCTCGTAGCGAACGGTGGTCGAGACCTCGGGGTAGTACGACTTCGCGGACTCGACGTTGTGATGGACGCGCTGGATGCCCGCCTCTTTGAGGGTCTTGGCGCGAGCGGGGGAGATGTGCCCGATGGAGACGCAGCGCTTGAGGTTGGTCTCCTTCGAGACGAGCTTGGCCCCCTCGACGATGCGCTCGAAGTCGCGCTTGGAGAGGCCCTGGCCCTGGGTGACCATGCAGAAGCGGTGGGCGCCGGCCGCCTCGGCCGCCTTCGCGTGCTCGAGGATCTGATCGGGCTCCATCATCGCGTGCATCGGCGTATCCGCTTCGGCGTAGCGCGACTGGGCGCAGAAGCCGCAGTCCTCCGCGCAGCCGCCGGACTTGGCGTTGACGAGCGAGCAGAGGTCGGTCGAGTCGCCGAAGCGCTCCTGGCGCGCCTCCCAGGCGCGCTCGACGAGAGCGAGGATGTCCTCGTGCGATTCAGCTCCCCGAGGGCGAGGGCCTCTTCGAACGTGATGAGGGGCGCCATTCCCGCGGGAGGCTAGGCACGCGATCGGACGACTACGCCCTGGGCGCGTCCTTACGCCGTCGCCGGCGTGTTGGAGAGCGACTCCCACAGATACAGGGACTGCGAGCGTGCGGTGCGGTCGCCATGGCGCTGCGATCCGCTCCATCTCCTCGGGCGCCGGCGGCTCGTCCAGGCCGTAGGCGGCGGCGACGGCGTTGCGGACGCCCAGATCGCCGACGGGGAGGACGTCTTCGCGCTCCAGGTGGAAGATCAGGAACATGTGCGCGGTCCATACGCCAAGGCCGCGCACGGCCGTCAGCTCCGCGACGATCTCCTCGTCGGAGAGCTCGCCGAACCGGTCGAGCTCGAGCTCGCCGCTTTCGACCCGCGCGGCGAGGTCCTTCAGGTACTCGACCTTGCGGCCCGACAGCCCGGCGCCGCGGAGCTCCGCCTCGTCAGCGGCCAGAAGCTCCTCGGCGGTCGGCATCCTGCCGCCGAAGATGGCAAGCACGCGGTCGAAGATCGTCGCCGCCGCCTTCACCGAGAGCTGCTGGCCGACGATCGCGCGAAGGAGCGCTCCGTAGGCGTCGCCCTTCGGGCGACCGCGCCGGCGCTTCTCGATGGACATCGGGCCGATCCGTGCGATCAGCCCAGCCATCACCTTGTCCGAGGACGCCAGGTGCGCCATGGGGGTCGTCTCGCCGGTCACGCGGCTGAGACTAATGGCGTGGGCCGGTGCGCCCGGGGCTCAGCGACCGCGCCAGACCGGCTTGCGCTTCTCGGCGAAGGCGGTGACTCCCTCGCGGAAGTCCTCGGATGCAAAGCAGGACTCCCGGAGCTCCACGAGCTCCCGCTCGGCTTCGTCGGAGAGACGGCTCTTTTGCGCCAGGACCTCGATCGCGTGCTTGTTGCCCTTCATCGAGAGGGGCGCGTTGGCGGCGATCTCGGCGGCCAGCTCGACGGCGGCGCTCTCGAGCTCGTCGTCGGCGGCGAGCTCTGTGACCAGGCCGATCCTGAGCGCCTTCTCGGCATCCAGGACCCGCCCGGTCAGGAACAGGTCGCGCGTGCCGGCGACTCCCACCACGTCCATGAACCGCTCGAGCCCCGTGTGCCCGTAGATGAGGCCGAGCTTCGCCGGAGGCATTCCCAGCTTCGCGCCGGCGGCGCAGACGCGGAGGTCGCAGCGCACGGCGAGCTCCAGCCCGCCGCCCAGGCAATGACCGTTGATCGCCGCCAGGACGGGAAAGGGATGTGCGCTCACCGCGTCCATCGCCGCGGCGAAGGGATGGGCCACGAGGGCCTCGGCGTCACGCTCGAAGCTCTCAGCCGGGATGGAGCCGATGTCGTAGCCGGCGGAGAACGCCTTACCGGTCCCTGTGATGACCACGCATCGCACTTCGATCCCGCGATCCAGCTCGGGGAGCACGGCCGTCAGGGCATCGAGGACCTCGTGGTCGAGCGGATTCCGCTTCTCGGGATTGTTCAGCCGGAGACGACCGACGGCCTCGGCGGGGAAATCCAGGACGAGCTTGCCGGAGGCATACTCCTCGGCATTCATCCCCCCTCATTCGAGGACTACGAGCACATCCCCTTCTTGGACGGACTGACCTTCTTCGCAGCGAATCTCGGCCACGGTGCCGTCGTCCTCGGATTCGACCGGCATCTCCATCTTCATGGACTCGAGGATCACGACCGTGTCGCCGTCCTCGACCGTGTCGCCGACCGCGACCTCGATCTTCCAGACCGTCCCGGTGATGTGCGCCTCGATGTCTGCCATGGGGTCTCCTCGAAGGTTTCGTGGGTCGTCGCAGCGGCACAATAGTTCGGCGTGTCCCCGGAACGGCCGGGCGTTCATGAAACGATGCCGCCGATGATCCTCGCGATCGACCAGGGAACCACCGGAACCACCTGCCTCGTCTTCGACAGGGAAGGCAGGATCGCGGGCCGCGCCTACTCCGAGTTCGAGCAGCATTTTCCGCGCCCCGGCTGGGTCGAGCACGACGCGAACGAGATCTGGGAGGTCACCCTGCGCGTTGCCCGCGAGGCGCTGAAAGACGCGGGAACCGAGGGCTCAGCGCTCGACGCGATCGGCATCACGAACCAGCGCGAGACGGTTGTCGCCTGGGACCCCGAGACGGGAGAGCCCGTCCACAGGGCGCTGGTCTGGCAGGACCGACGCACCGCGGCGCGCTGCGACGAGCTCCGTGAGGCCGGGCACGAGGACCTCGTGCGCAGGCGCACCGGCCTGGTTCTCGACCCGTACTTCTCCGGCACCAAGATCGAGTGGCTCCTCGAGCATGCCGATGGCGCGCGAGACGCCGTGTTCGGCACCATCGACTCCTGGCTCGTCTTCAAGCTCACGGGCCGCCACGCCACCGAGGTCTCCAACGCGTCGCGGACCCTCCTCTTCGACATCGGGAAGGGCGAATGGGACGCCGAGCTGTGCGACCTCCTCGGCGTCGACCCGGCAAGGCTTCCGGAGGTCCTGCCGTCAGCCGGCGAGTTCGGCCGCACGTCCGAGCTGGGCGGGGAAGTCCCGGTGACCGGCATCGCGGGCGACCAGCAGGCAGCGCTCTTCGGACAGGCATGCCACGCGCCAGGCGACGCCAAGAACACCTACGGCACGGGGAGCTTCGTGCTCCTCAACTCGGGCCCGGCGCTTCCGGAGCCCCGCGAGGGCCTCCTGACCACGATCGCGTGGGAAGTGGAGGGCGAGACGACCTACGCGCTCGAGGCAGCGATCTTCGTGACCGGTGCCGCCGTGCAATGGCTCCGCGACGGTCTCGGTGTCATCTCCGAAGCGGCTGAGACTGAGGCGCTCGCCGGGTCGCTGGACTCGAACGACGGGGTGTATTTCGTGCCGGCCCTGACGGGCCTGGGCTCCCCACACTGGGATCCGTACGCCCGCGGCACCATCGTCGGCCTGACTCGTGGGTCGGGGCGAGCGCATCTCGCTCGCGCCGCCCTGGAGGCGATCGCCTACCAGACCGTCGACGCCGTGCGGGCGCAGGAGGCGGCCTCGGGCGAAGCCCTGACCGAGCTTCGCGCAGACGGCGGCGCGGCCGAGAACGGCTGGCTCATGCAGTTCCAGGCGGACATCCTGGGTGTGCCGGTCGTCGTGCCGGAGATCGCCGAGACCACCGCGCTTGGCGCCGCCTACCTCGCCGGGATCGGCGCGGAGGTCTGGGACCGCGACGAGGTTGCCGAGCGCTGGCGCGAGGCGCAGCGCTATGAGCCGCGCATGTCGGACGACGAGCGCCAGAGCCTCCTGTCCGAGTGGCATCGCGCGATCGAGCGCTCGCGTGGGTGGGCATCTTCCGAGGCCGAGTAACCGCCGGGCGGCGGCTGGGTAGCAACTTACGGACCAGGGACAGGTCCAGCGGATCTCCGGCGACGCACCCGAGCTCAAGCGCTCATCAATCACATGGCCGACATGAAGCCACAGGTCTACAAGGACCCTCGCCCCGCCGAGGTGTTCACGCCGTTCCACGAATGGATCCGGACGCACCGGCCAGGCTGGATCTACGAACTGGTCCGGATCGTCATGACACCCCTGTTGGCCTTCGTCTACCGGGGCTGGTCCCTGGACACGAACAACGTCCCGAAGGACGGGCCGTTCATCCTGGCGCCCAATCACTTCTCGAACCTCGATCACTTCTTCGCTGCGGTCTATCTCCGCCGGAAGGTCCAGTTCATGGCGAAGTCTCAGCTCTATGGCAACCCGATCCTGGACTACATCTTCCGAGTGGGAGGCGTCTTCCCGGTGCGTCGCGGGCATCACGACGAGGAAGCGTTCATCACGGCTCGCGCTGTGATCGCTCGTGGTGGGTGCGTGGGCATGTACTGCGAGGGCGGGCGGTCCCGTACCGGCCGCCTGGGAGAGCCGAAGGCAGGAGTCGGTCGCCTTGCGCTCGAATGCGGCGTACCGGTGGTGCCTGTCGCGATCCACGGCACGTCCCGTGCTCGCGGCTGGAAGCGCCTTCAGTTTCCCAAGGTGACGCTCCAGTACGGCGAGCCCGTCAGCTTCCCCCTCAACCCGGCCCCTTCGCACGAGGAGGCCCTGGAGGTCTCGCGTCAGGTCTTCGACCGGGTGAAGGCGATGTACGTGGTGCTCGAGGCGGAGGGCCGCAAGGGCGCGGCGCGGCGCATCAAGGCCGGCGAGTTTCAGGCGGCAGCCGCCCGGGAACACGTTCCTTCGTGAGCACTCTCGTCATCGTCATCATCGTCGCCGTCGTCCTCGTCCTGGGGTTTCTCGCCTACCGCTCGTACGCAGCTAGGCAGGAAGCCGAGCGGCAGCGCCTGCGCCGTGACGCCCGCGGTCACCGCCAGCAGGCCGAGGCGGGCGCCGGCAGGGCACGCGAGCTGGGAGAGAAGTCCGAGCACCACACCCGGGAGGCGCGGCGCCACAAGCAGCTCGCCGATGAGCATGCGAACAAGGCCGAAGAGCATGCGCGCGAGGCCGCGAAGGCCGATGGCGGAAAGCGTCGCGCCGGCCAGGCGGCCGGGCGCCACGACGAGCGCGCATCCGAGCTCGAAGACAAGACCCAGTAGGGCCTCACCGAGAGCCGCTACTCGTAGCGGTCTTCGAGCGTCGCCCAGGTCTCCGGGTCGTGACCGGGGATGATCACTGCCTGGGGGTACTGGTTGCGGAAGAGCTTCAGCTCCTGCTGTGAGCGCCGCCACGTGTGCGGATCCTCCGGGCGCGGCGGCGGGGCGGCGTCGCCGAGCTGCCCGAGCGTGTAGATCGCATCACCCGCGATCACCAGGTCGCGATCCCGAAGCCGGCAGATGAGCGACATGTGGCCCAGCGTATGACCCGGGGTGAAGGCCAGCCGCACGCTTCCGTCGCCGAAGAGGTCGAAGGTCCGCCCGAAGGTCGAGTACGACTCGACCCCTTCCGAGTCGAAGCTCACCGTGCGGTAGTCGAACGCGTAGTCGAAGTGCGACGGGTTGTAGCCGTGCATGAACGGCCGGGAGGTGGTCGTAGCGGCCTCCCACTCGGGCTCGGAGACGATGAAGGCCGCGCCGCCGAGCTCGGCCATCGCCGACGTGTGGTCGAAATGCATGTGGGTCATGACGACCGTGTTGATGTCGCGCACGTCCAGTTCCCGTGAGCGGAGCTGGGCGGCGATGTCCTTGCCCGCCTCGAGGGTCGGTCGGGAGAACCGGGTGATGATCCGGCCAAGGGTCGCGGAGGGCTTCGCCGTGACCGACGGGTGGAGGCCCGTGTCGACCAGGAACGGCCCGACCGAGGGATGCGTGACCAGGAAAGACGGGACCGGGATCGTCCACCACCGCGAGCGGGGGGTGCCGATGCCGAGCATCCTGAGCGATGCAAAGTTGCCCGCCTTCTCCAGGAAGGCCTGGGGAACCTCGAACCAACCCGTGTCCAGCGGCTCCACGGCAACGGTCGCCCCCGGCGTGCCGCCTTGGAGCGGGCCGGCAAGAGGACGGGGTGTGGCCTTCACCTTCATCGCTCGCGGAGCGTAGAGCTGTAGAGCCCATGCGGACTATGCTCGCGGCCCGATGGGCGAGGCCTCCCAAATCTTCAGAGCGGATCTGCTCGAGGGCCAGGTGTGCCTGGTCTCGGGTGCCGGCTCGGGCCTGGGGCGCGCGAGCGCACTCGAATTGGCCCGCCTCGGGGCGACGGTGATCGGCTGCGGCAGGCGGCCGGAGCCGATCGAAGAGACCGCCGCGATGATCGCCGGAGCGGGGGGCAAGGGCGAGGCCGAGGCGATGGACATCCGCGACGAAGAGGCGGTGGATGACCTGGTTGATCGTGTGCTCGAGCGCCACGGAAGGCTGGACGTGCTGGTCAACAACGCGGGCGGCCAGTTCCTGAGCCCCGCCGAGGCGATCACCCCGAAGGGCTTCCGGACGGTGATCGAGCTGAACGTCGTCGGCACCTGGCTGATGACCCACGCGGCGGCGACGAAGGCCTTCATCCCTCAGGGCGGAGGCAAGGTCCTGAGCGTGACGCTCTCGCCGCACGCCGGGATGCCCGGGATGGTGCACTCGGGCGCGGCACGGGCCGCGGTCGAGAACATGATGAAGACGCTCTCGATCGAGTGGTCGCAGCACGGCGTGAAGCTCTGCGCGCTCGCCGCGGGGCAGTTCGACACGGAGACGCTGCGGACGAAGTATCCGGCCGTCGTGGTCGAGAACGTCGCGAAGACGGTGCCGCTCGGCCGCATGGGGACGGAGGAGGAGTGGGCGTGGCTCGTCGCGTATCTCGCGTCGCCCGCCGGCGATTTCTATTCGGGGACGACGATCACCATGGACGGCGCCCGCGACAACTGGTTCGGCTCCTGGCCGCCGGGTATGTACGGAAGCTCGGAAGGCTCGGGCAGCGTCCCGGCCGAGGAGCGCAAGCAGGACTAGCGGCCGCCGAGCTCCAGGGCCACCAGCTCGCCCAGGATCCGGTAGCCCTCGATCGACGGATGGTCGCCGTCGTCGGTGTAGCCCGGTGACATCGTTCCCGGTTCGTCACGCGACTCGAGTGCCTCATGGAAGTCGAGCAGCGGCGCGCCACGGCGCTTGGCGATCTCGGCGATCTCGGAGTTCAGCTGCTCGATCGGCTCATCGGCGGCGGGGTGCCCGTTGTTCCACGGCAGGACGTTGGCCACGGCCGCATCCAGGCCCTGGTCATCCGCTTCCGCGAGCATCCCGTCGATGTTCGCCGCGGCGGAGGAGACCGCGTCCTGCATCGCCTGCGGATCCGAACCGAGCGCCTGGGCGATGTCGTTGATCCCACCCTGGACGATCACGAGATCCGCTCCGTCCGTGCATTCGGGAAAGCGCGCGGCGATCTCGTCCGTCCGCTCGCCGAACACGCCGCAGTTCAGGAAGTCCAGGCTCGGCTCGACCGCCGAGGCCCAGTACTCGTACTGGCTCTCCTGGTCCGCGCCGAACCCGAGCGCGTCACGTTGTGCCGGGTCGGGGTCATAGAGCGGGTTGCCGGCCGTGATGGAGTCACCCAGGGCCGCGACCGTGACGAGGCCAGGGTCCTCGCCCGGCGGAACGGTTTCCCCCGCCGGGCCGTCATCTCCGCCGCATCCGCCCGAGCGCCAGGGCGCCGAGCGCGAAGAACGTGAGAGCGAAGCGTGCCACCGGCTCAATCTACGAGCCGGTGGCCGCTGCGGTTCAACGCTTTAGGTGAACATGCCGCCGAACTGACCGCCGGTCACGTTCAGCGTCTGGCCGTGGACGTAGTTCGCGAGCTCCGTGCACAGGAACAGGACGGGGCCGGCCGCCTCCTCGGGGGTCGCCGGGCGGCCGAGCGGGATGATCATGGCCGCCATGCCGCGCATCTGATCCGGGATGCCGAGGTCGATCTTCTCGCCGCCGCGCTCGATCGACTCCTGGTTCTCCTTGGCCTGGGTCAGACGCGTCTCGACGAAGCCGAACGCGACCGCGTTCACGTTGATCTTGTGGCCGCCCCACTCCTTCGCGAGCGTCTTCGTCATGCCGACGATGGCCGACTTTCCGGCCGAGTAGTTGACCTGACCCGCGTTGCCCATCGTTCCCGAGATCGACGAGATGTTCACGAGCTTCCGGAAGCGCTCGACGCCCTCGGCCTTCTCCGCCTTGGCGGCCTCGCGCCAGTGGGGAGCGATCGCGCGGGAGAGCCTGAACGGAGCAACGGTATGGATGTCGAGCATCGCCTGAAACTGCTCGTCGGTCATCTTGTGGGCGACGCCGTCCCAGGTGTAGCCGGCGTTGTTCACCAGGATGTCGACCTCGCCGAACTCGTCGACGGCCTTCTTCACGAGCGCATCCGGGACGCTCGGATCGGTCAGGTCGCCCGAGAAGACGGCCGTCTCGCCGTCGATCTCCGATGCGGCCTGCTCGGCGACGTCTCCGTCGATGTCGTTGATGAGGACGCGGGCACCCTCGCTCACGAAGAGCTCGGCCGTCGCGCGGCCGATGCCGCGGGCCGATCCGGTGATGATCGCGTTCTTTCCGTCAAGCAGTCCCATGTGAGTCGGTTCCTCCTGGTCAAAGTCTTGGATCGGTGGGTTTCGGCCCGGGAAGCTATTCGATCGTTTGGGAATCGGCGCCAAAGGGCATGAGAACGCGAAGTGGCCGCATCCGGCGTGCCACTGGGATTACAAGGGGTAGACGACTCGATGAATTTCCGAACTTTGCTCGCGACGGCATGCGCCCTCGTAGCAGCAGCCTTCGTGCCAGCCACCGCGGCCGCCGATGACGGCGCCGAGATCCATCCGGGGGTGATGACCTTCACGGAAGGCGCGCAGTGCACCTCCAACTTCGTGTTCCGCGACGGCGGCGGGCACGTACCTCGGCCAGGCCGCCCATTGCTCGGGCACCGGCGCGGCTACGGACACCAACGGCTGTGACGCCGGGACGCTCCCAATCGGCACGCCTGTCGAGATCGACGGCGCATCGCGCCCGGGCACGCTCGCCTATTCCTCGTGGAACACCATGCAGCAGGTCGGCGAGACGAACGAGAACGCCTGCGCGTACAACGACTTCGCCCTCGTAAGGGTCGACCCGGCCGACGTGGCGAAGGTCGATCCGACGGTGCCGCGGCTCGGTGGCCCGACCTCGGTCGGCGGCTCTGGCGCGATGCTGGGCGACACCGTCTTCAGCTACGGCAACTCGTCCCTTCGCGGCGGAATCATGCAGCTGCGGCCGAAGCAGGGCATCGTCGTCTCGAGCGAGGGAGACGGCTGGAGCCGCACCGTCTACACCGTGACTCCCGGCGTTCCCGGCGACTCGGGCTCGGGCTTCATGAGCGACTCCGGCCAGGCGATCGGCACGCTCTCGACGCTCGCGATCGCGCCGACCGCCGGCTCCAACGGGGTCGCGGACCTGAAGTCGGAGCTCGACTACATGCGGGCGAACAGCGGCTTCGGCGGAGTGCAGCTCGTGCCGGGCACCCGTCCCTTCAACGGCGACCTCGTGGGAGCGATCCTCGGCGGTTAGGACGAGCTAGCGCTCGAGCATGACCTCATAGCGGTCCACGATCGGGTCGTGGGCCGCGCCGGCGGCCGCCAGCCTGAGCTCGCGCGCCACGTCGGCGACCTGGTCGCTCGACCTCATGGGCGTCCTGGCTGTCCCACAGGCTCATGGCGGTCAGCTTCCCGGACCCGCGGTCGGCCGCCAGCAGGTAGCCGCCGAATCCCGGACTGGTCGCGAGCTGGTCTATGTAATCGCTCTCCTCGAACGCTTCCACCAGCGCCTCGAGCGCCGCGGGGGCGAGGTCCGCCATCCGCGAGAGGCGGAGATGCCCCTGAAACTCCTCGATGTCCCGATGGATGACCACCTCGTAGCGATCGATGACCGGCCTGCGGGTCGGGCGAACGGCTGCGATCCTGAGCGCACGGGCCGCTTCTGCGACCTGATCGGAGGCGGCCAGGTCATCCGCGGTTTGCCAGAAGCTCATCGCCGTGATCTTGCCTCGCCCGCGATCAGCCGCAAGCAGGTAGCCGTCGAAGCCGGGGCGTTCGGCAAGGCGATCAAGGTAGTCGCCCTCTTCGAAGGCGATGACCATTTCATCGGCCCGTTCGGGGGCAAGCCCGACGAACCTCGAGAGCCGTAGGTGCATTCTCACTCCTCGGTCGCGATTGTCCGCCTCCTCACGAACCCTACCCCCAATCACGCCGTCCGGCTAGAGCCCGAGCCGCTTCCCCAGGATCTCCTTCATCACCTCGTCGGTGCCGCCGCCGATGGGGCCCAGGCGCAGGTCCCTGAGCGCGCGCTCGATCCCGTACTCGCGCATGTAGCCGTAGCCGCCGTGGATCTGGAGGCACTCGTCGGCCACCTCGACGGCCGCGCGCTGCGTGAGGAGCTTTGCCTTGGTGACCTCGTCCAGTCCTGCCGTGATCGAAGGGTGGCCCCACTCTCCGGCGGCGATCGCGTCCTGGCGCTCGGCCTCGGGCTCGATGAACGTGCGCAGGGCGTGATAGGTGAGTGCACGCGAAGCCTCGAGCTTCACGCCGATCTCGGCGATCTTGTGCCGCAGGACCTGGAATCGCCCGATCGGGCGGCCGAACGCCTCCCGCTCGAGGGAGTACGCGATCGTGACCTCGAGGAGCCTGCGCATCGCGCCGACGGCGCCGAGCGCCATCAGCAGGCGCTCCCATTGGAAGTTGGCCATGATCAGATAGAAGCCGCCGTTCTCCGGGCCGAGCAGGTTCTCGGCCGGCACCTCGACATCGGTGAAGGAGAGCTCGCCCGTGTCCGACGCCTGCCAGCCCATCTTCTCGAGCTTGCGGGTCACCTCGAATCCGGGCATGTCCTTCTCCAGCAGCAGGAAGGAGATGCCGCCGTGGCCGCCGTCGGGCGTGGTCTTGACGGCGGTGACGACGAAGTCCGCGCGCACGCCGTTCGTGATGAACGTCTTGGCGCCGTTCACGCGATAGCCGTCGGGCGTCTTGTCGGCGCGGGTGCGGATCGACGCGACGTCAGAGCCTGCACCGGGCTCGGTGATCCCCAGAGCGCCGATCTTCTCTCCGGCGATTGCGGGACGAAGGAAGCGCTCTTGCTGCTCGGGCGTGCCGAACTTCCACACCGGCGGCGTCGCGATCCCGGTGTGCGCGCCCAGCCCGGCGCCCACGCCGCCTCCCGCTCCGGCGGCCGCCATCTCCTCGGACCAGACGGCGTCGTGGACGTAGTCCCCGCCCTGGCCTCCGAGCGCCTCGGGGTACTTGAGCCCGAGGAAGCCGAGCTCGGCAGCGCGCGTGTAGAGCTCGCGCGGGAACTCGCCGGCCTCGTCCCATTCATCCACATGAGGGGCGATCTCCGTCGAGACCCAGCGCGCGATCGTCTCGCGAAGCTGCTCGTGCTCGTCGGTGAACGGCGGAATGAGCGCCCGCACGCCCGAGTCCTTGACGACGGAGTCGCTCATCAGGCGGCGATTCTGGCAGGAGGGACACCTTGGTGCGCGAAGTGGTGGGCATGAGAGGAATCCTCAGCGGCTTCAAGGCGTTCGTGGTCCGCGGGAACCTGATCGAGCTGGCAGTCGCGTTCGTCATCGGCGCCGCGTTCGCCACCCTGATGCAGGCGCTCGTGGCAGACCTCGTGACTCCGATCGTCGCGGCGGTCTTCGGCGAGCCGAGCTTCGACGACCTGTCGTTCACGATCAACGGCTCGGAGTTCCTCTACGGGCATTTCCTGAACGCGCTCCTCACGTTCCTGTCCGTGGCCGCCGCCATCTACTTCTTCGTGGTCGTCCCCTACGAGAAGCTCCAGGAGGCCCAGGGCATCACGTCCGAGACGAAGGCGTGCGAGCACTGCATGTCCACGATCCCCGTGGGAGCAAACCGCTGCGCGTTCTGCACCCAGCCGGTACCGGCTACGTAACGCCTGGCTCGGGCTCTTCCGTCGGAGGCGGCACCTCGTCGATCGCCCGGGCCGCGGCGGCCGAGATCGCTTCGAACTCGGCCGTGTTCCGCGGCAGGCAGGCCGCGCAGAACTGCTCTCCGAAGGGCGTCAGGCGAACGGAGCGCCGCACGGTCGTCCCGCGTCCCGCCTCCTTCAGTGCCTCGGTGACCTCGGGCTGGGCCTCGAGCACCTGGTACGGGCCGATCTCCGGGATCGCGTCGCGCGAGAACCAGATCAGCCCCAGGCGAAACAGATTGGAGAGATAGACCGGAACGCGCTCGACCATGAGGCAGCCGGCGTGCTGCCCGATCATGTTGAGCCCAGGCGCCACGACGTGGGAGCCGATGCCCAGCGGGCGCCAGTTGCGCACGTCCACGGCGGCCTGTGCCCCCTCCACGGCGAAGAGCCGCAGGATGCGGGCCTCGTCGGGGTGGAGCTGCGTGAGGATGTCGGCGAAGGCGGGGTGGCCGTCGACCTCGTCGACCTCGACGTCCAGCGAGAGGTCGAGCAGGTCCTCCCAGCGGTTGCGCAGCGCCTCGTCGTCGTAGTTCGAGGTGTCCCGCTGGGTCTCGGCCACATCCGGATCTTCCTCGCGGATGCCCAGGAGCTTCCGGGCAGCCGCGCCCATCTCGCGCTGCGCGTCCTCCATCAGCTCGATCGCCGACTCGCCCGAGGTCGCGGCCTGGGCCAGCCGCCGTGACGCCTTGTAGGTCGTCTCCGCGGTCCAGACGCCGGTGCGCCACCAGGCGCCGACGGCGAGGCGGGCCAAGCCAGGCGCCAGGTCGGGGTCCATCAGGCCCATCGGCCGCTCGGTGGCGTCAGAGTCGGCGCCACGATTCGCGTCGGTCGGTTCGTCCATGCCGCAAAGTCTACGCGAGCGCCCGCAAAATCGCGCCACAGCGGCTCTTCCGGGCGCTCGGTCGCTCAGTAACTCCGCGGCAGGCCGAGGGAGTGCTCGGCCACGTAGTTCAGGATCATCTCGCGTGACACTGGGGCGGTGCGGGTCAGGCGGGCGCCCCAGTACATGTCGGTCAGCCCGTACTCGAGCGCGAAGCCGTTGCCGCCGTGCGTCTGGATGGCCTGGTCGACGCACTTGATCGCCGCCTCGGCGGCCGCGTACTTCGCCATGTTCGCGGGCTCGCCGGCCGGGGCGCCGGCGTCGTAGAGGGCGGCGGCCTTCTGCGTCATGAGGCGTGCGAGCTCGAGCTCGATCTTGGCTTGGGCGAGCGGGTGGGACAGGCCCTGGTGGGAGCCGATTGGTGCATTCCCCCACACCTTGCGCTCGTTCGCGTATGCGCTCGCCAGCTCGAGCGCGCGGCGGCCGACGCCGTTCGCGACGGATGCGCCCATGATCCGCTCCGGGTTGAGCCCGTCGAAGGCCGCCTTCAGGCCGGCGGTCTCGGACTCGCCGACCACGCGGTCGGCCGGAACCTCGACGTTGTCGAAGAAGAGCTGCCACTGCTTGTCCGACGTCTTGACCGCGACCGGGATGTGCTGCTTCTCCAGGCCGGGGGAGTCCGCGTCGACGATCATCAGAAGCGGGAGGCCCAGCGAGCCGTCGTCCTCGCGCTTGCGGGCGATGACGAGGATCGCGTGCGCGTCCTCCACGCCGGAGATGTAGGTCTTCTGCCCGTTGAGGCGATAGACGTCTCCGTCCCGCGTGGCGGCAGTCGAGAGGTTGTGAGAGTTCGTCCCCGCGTCCGGCTCCGTGATCGCGAATGCCACGCGAAGCGATCCGTCCGCGATCCCCGGAAGCCAGCGCTCACGCTGCTCCTCGGTGCCGTGGCGCGTGATGATCGAGCCGACGATCGCGGGCGAGACGACGATCAGGAGGAGCGAGCAGCCCGAGGCCGAGATCTCCTCGCCCACGGCCTGGAGCGCGTGCATGCCCAGCCCGCCGCCGCCGTAGCGCTCGGGCAGGTTGACGCCCAGGTAGCCCTTCTCGGCGAGCTTGTCCCAGAGCTCGCGCGGCGATTCGTCCGCGGCGACGATGCGCTTGTGGTACTCGGGCCCGCCGACGGACTGGCAGATCCCGCGCACGGCCTTGCGGATCTCGACCTCCTCGTCGGTGGGGACGATGGGCAGAGCCACCGTCTCTGCGGTCATTCCATGAGGAGCTTCCGCCCCGAGAGCGGCGTCTGCCGGCAGTTGCCTAGAGGCCATATGACCGGCCGATGACCTCGAGCATGATCTCGTCCGTGCCCGCTCCGATGCGGTTGAGCCGCTGGTCGCGGAAGGCGCGCTCGATCTCGTACTCCTTCATGTAGCCGTAGCCGCCCAGGATCTGGATGCACTCGTCGGCCACCTCGTGGCACACGCGCGCCGCGTAGAGCTTCGCCATGGAGATCTCCCGCACGGGGTACTCGCCGTTGGCGAACCGCCAGGCGACCGTGTGGGTCAGCTGCTTTGCGGCCTCGATCTTCATCGCCATCTCGGCGAACTTGTGGCGGATCACCTGGAAGCGGCCGATCGGGCGGCCGAAGGCCTCGCGCTCCTTCGCGTATTCGAGCGTCCGCTCGAACATGCGCTCGGCGCCCGCGTAGCCGCCCGCGGCACCGACCAGGCGCTCGCCTTGGAGCTCCCAGGAGATGTGGTAGAAGCCCTTGCCCTCCTCGCCGAGGATCGAGTCCGCCGGCACCCTGACGTTGTCGAACGCGAGCTCGCCGGTGTCCGAGGAGTGCATGCCCATCTTCTCGAGCTCGCGCGAGACCGAGAAGCCCGGGACGAGGTTTCCCTCCTCGTCCTTCAGATCGATGAGCATGAGGGTGATGCCCGCGTGGCCCGCATCGGGGTCGGTCTTGGTGACCAAGACGCAGAAGTCGGCGCGCGGCCCGTTCGTGATGAAGGTCTTGGAGCCGTTGATGACGAAGTCGTCGCCGTCGCGGATGGCGGTCGTGCGGATGCCCGCGACGTCGGAGCCCGCGCCCGGCTCGGTGATGCCGAGGCAACCCACCTTGTCACCCGCGATGCCGGGAACGAGATAGCGCTGCTTCTGCTCCTCGGTGCCGAGCATGTGGACGGGTGGCAGGACCATGTCGGTCTGGACCGCGAAGCCCATGTTCGTTCCGCCCGAGCCCGAATAGGAGAGGCACTCGGCGCGGATCAGGGAGTAGAAGTAGTCGCCCCCTTGCCCGCCGTACTCCTCCGGGAAGCAGAGGCCGAGGAACCCGAGGTCGCCCGCGCGCTTCATGATCTCGGTCGGCCAGTAGGTGTCTTCCCACTCGTTGCGATGGGGGTGCATCTCCTTCTTCACCCAGGCCGTCATGGAGTCGCGCAGGTCGAGGTGCTCCTGCGTGTAGATGAGATGAGCCCGCTGGGCGTCGTGCTCTGGCTTGAGCACCTTGTTGCCGTTGTTTTCGGTTGCTGTGGCCACAGATGCTCCTCTGGTCGCTGGCTGAAGGTCGGCAGTCGAGCTGCGTGCGAAGTGGAGAGTACTACTTCACACTCTGGTGATTCGCGTCCGGCAGGCGGCCCGGCCGCCCTGCGATGTAGGGTGCGCCGCGAAGTGCCCAACTACAAATAGGGGAGGAAACATTGAGTGACGCAAGAGCACTGTCCGCGGCATCGATCTGGCGGACGGCGGCTATCGGTCTGCTGGGGCTCGCGATCGGACTGACCGTCATGACCGGCGCCGACGCCGGTCCGGGGACGTCAAGGTGCTGTCCAAGACGAAGGTCGCCGTCAACGACGGAACGGTTGCAGGCGGCGCCGGCCAGGATTCCACGACAACCGCGACATGCCCGAAGGGCTATCTGGTCACGGGCGGCGGAATCGACTTCTGACCACCGATCCCGCCGTGACGGTTCCGTACAACGGTCCGCTGGTTCAAGAACGACAACCTGGTCGCTGCGGGAGTCGGAACCTTCAAGGGCGGCCGCAAGTGGCGAGTGCGGGTCGAGAACAATTCCGGAAGCGCGATACACCTACTCCGTCGGAGCTGTCTGCTCGAAGCTCGTGACCGCCAGCAAGTAGTCCAGCGAAGTCCCTCGCCTGCCGTCCGGGAGCCCCGTATCTCGGCTCCCGGGCGCGGTAGGTCGCGGGCGCCTCCTCTCGTGAAGTGTAGAGTGATACTTCTCACTTATGGACTACGAGAAGATCCGCCTTGAAGTCGCCGACGGCGTCGCGACGATCACCCTGGACGATCCCGAGACCCGCAACGCGCTCTCGGACCAGCTCCTGGAAGAGCTCCTCGACGCGCTTCGGGCGGTCAAGGGCGACGAGAACGCCAGGGTCGTGGTGCTCGCGTCGTCGCACGAGAAGGTGTTCTCGGCCGGCGGCAACCTCGGCGGCTTCGCCGCCGACGCGCCGACCGCCCACAAGTACTTCGCGACGGGGCTCTTTCCGCAGGTCTTCATCGAGCTCGGCGAGCTGGGCAAGCCCTCGATCGTGGCCGCCTCCGGGCACGTCCTGGCCGGATCGCTGGGCATCGCCCTCGCCTGCGACCTGATCATCGCCAAGGACAGCGCAGGGTTCGGCACGCCCGAGATCAACGTGGGCCTCTTCCCGTTCATGATCATGGCGCTGATCTACCGGAACGTCCCGCGCAAGAAGACGACGGAGATGCTCCTGCTCGGCGACCGGCTCACGGCCGAGGAGGCGCGCGAGGCCGGGATCGTCAACAAGGTCGTGCCGGCCGAGGAGTTCGACGCGGCCGTCGCCGAGTGGGCGCAGAAGCTCGCGTCGAAGTCGCCGCTGGTCATGAAGCTCGGCAAGGACGCGATGTGGCGCCAGCTCGACATGCCCTTGCTCGACGCGCTCGACTACCTGCGCTCGCAGCTCACGATCGAGCTTCAGACCGAGGACGCGATCGAGGGCGTCACGGCGTTCTTCGAAAAGCGCGAGCCCAACTGGAAGGGACGTTGAGATGAGTGACACCACCGAGCACGCCGGCGAGGCCGCCGAGGCGCCCGCCGAAACCGAGGCGGGCCAGGAGACGGGGATGCAGAAGCTGGTCGCCGACCTCCACGAGCGCCGCGAGAAGGCAAAGCTCGGCGGCGGCACCGAGAAGATCGAGAAGCAGCACTCCCGCGGCAAGCTGACGGCCCGCGAGCGGATCGACCTCCTGGTCGACCAGGGCACCTTCGTCGAGATGGGCATCCACGGCCGCCCGCATTTCTCCCAGCGCTCGATGGAAGGCAAGGACGCTCCCGCCGACGGCGTCATCACCGGCTGGGGCGAGGTGGACGGGCGCACCGTCGCGATCGCCGCCTACGACTTCACCGTCATGGCCGGTTCGATGGGGATGACGGGCGAGCTCAAGGTGACGCGGCTTCGCGAGATCGCGCTGAAGCAGCGCATGCCCCTGATCTGGCTCCTCGACTCGGCCGGCGCGCGCATCCAGGAGGCGGCGGGATCGCTGTTCGCGGGCTCTGGCCACCTGTTCCGCGAGGAGGTCGAGATGTCGGGCGTCGTCCCGATGGTCGCGGCGATGCTCGGCCCGTGCGCGGCGGGCACCGCCTACATCCCGGGGCTTTCCGACTTCGTGCCCATGGTCGTGGGCCAGGGCGCGATGGCGCTCGCCGGGCCCCACCTGACCAAGGCCGTCACCGGCGAGGACATCTCGATGGAGGACCTGGGCGGGGCGAAGGTCCATTGCCGCAAGTCCGGAGTCGGAGACCTCGAGGTAAAAGACGACGCCGAGTGCATCGAGGCGGTCAAGGCATACCTCTCCTTCTTCCCCTCCAACTGCGAGCAGAAGCCGCCCCTTCGCGAGACCCAGGATCCCGACGACCGCATGTCGGAGAAGCTCCTGGACATCGTCCCGGAGTCACCGCGCCACCCGTACGACATGTACGACGTGATCCGGGAGATCGTCGACGACGGGGAGTGGTTCGACCTCAAGCCCAAGTTCGCGAAGACGGTGATCACCTGCCTCGCGCGGTTCGGCGGCCAGCCCGTCGGGATCGTTGCCAGCCAGCCCAAGCAGCTGGGCGGCATCCTGGAGAACGACTCGGCCGACAAGGCCGCCCGGTTCGTCAACCTCTGCGACGCCTTCTCGATCCCGCTCGTCTTCCTCCAGGACGTCCCGGGCTTCATGGTCGGCTCGAAGACCGAGCACGCCGGGATCATCCGCCACGGCGCGAAGATGCTCTACGCGATCTCGCGCGCAACCGTGCCGAAGGTGACCGTCGTCATCCGCAAGGCCTACGGCGCCGGCTACTACGTCATGAACGGCAAGGCGTACGAGCCGGACCAGATCTACGCCTGGCCCTCGGCCGAGATCTCGGTCATGGGCGCCGAGGGCGCGGTCAACATCATCGGCCGCTCGGCCATCGAGGCCTCGGACGATCCGGACGCGACGCGCGAGGCGATGCTGAACGCCGTCCGCGAGCAGATCGACGTCTACATCGCAGCGGGCAACGCGATGATCGACGACGTCATCGACCCGCGCGAGACGCGCCCGCGGATCATCTCGGCGCTGCGGATGGCCAAGGACAAGAAGGTCGAGAGGCCCTGGAGAAAACACGGAGTGATGCCGGTATAGGCACTTGCGAACAACCGTGACGAGGTGCCTGGCACCGTGCCTGGCACGGGAGGCGCGGTGAGCACGTTCGACCAGCCCGTGATCATCAGCTGCTCGATCTCGGGCGCGATCGCGAACCGGGAGCAGTGCCCGGCGATCCCCTACACGCCGGAGGAGTACGCGGCGGAGGCGCGACGCGCCGTGGACGAGGGCGCCTCGCAGATCCACATCCACGCCCGGACCACCGACGGCGTCCCGTCGTATGAGATCGACGACTTCCGCGCGATCACCCGGGCGATCCTGGACGAGGTCGGCGACGTGATCATCAACTACTCGACCGGTGCCATCGGCGTCCCGATGGAGAAGCGCCTCGCCTACCTGCGCGAGCTCACACCCGACGTGGCGGCGCTGAACATGAGCTCGATGAACTACGCGAAGTACTCGAAGCGGCGCAAGGACTTCGTCTTCAAGGCGGTGTTCGAGAACTCGTTCGACACGATCATCGAGTTCCTCACCGAGATGCGCGAGCTCGGGATCAAGCCCGAGCACGAGTGCTTCGACGCCGGCCACGTGGCGAACCTCGATCCGCTGATCGACATGGGGCTCGTCACGGAGCCGCACCAGATCTCGCTCGTCATGGGCGTGACCGGCGGCATCCGGCCCGACCTCCAAGAACATCGGCTTCATGTCCGAGCAGATCCCCGGCGGGCCGGATCGCGGAGCCAACTGGCAGGTCATCGGGATCTCTCGCGACCAGTGGCGCCTGCTCGCGACCTCGCTCACGCTGGGCGGCAACGTCCGCGCGGGCCTCGAGGACAACCTCTACCTGCCGGACGGCGAGATGGCGCGCTCGAACGGCGACCTGATCGGAAAGGCGCGCCAGATGGCCGAGGACATCGGCCGCCGCGCCGCAACGGTCGCCGAGGCGCGCGAGATGCTGGGCCTGGGGGAGAAGTCGCAGGCCCTCAGGGGCCCGCATGAGCAGCGCGAGCGCGAACTGAGCCTCGCTATGCGCGACTCAGTTCGCATTCGCCAAGGGGCGCGGGCGCGTGCTGAAACCGGGAACGCTCGAAGGCGTAACGGTCCTCGACCTCAGCCGCCTGCTTCCGGGCGGCTTCTGCTCGCTCCTCCTGGCGGACGCGGGCGCCGACGTGATCAAGGTCGAGGACACCGGCATGGGCGACTACGTCCGCTGGGCTCCGCCGTACTACGGCAGCGATGAGCAGCAGGGCCTGGGCACCCGCTCGGGCCTCTACCTCGCGCTCAACCGCGGCAAGCGGTCGATCCGGCTCAACCTGAAGTCGGACGGCGGCCGCGAGGCGCTCCTCCGGCTCGTCCGCGACGCGGACGTCGTCCTCGAGAGCTTCCGCCCCGGAGTGCTCGACCGCCTGGGCGTCGGCTACGAGGCCCTGAAGGCCGAGAACCCGCGGATCATCCTACTGCGCGATCACGGGATACGGGCAGACGGGGCCGAACGTCTCCCGAGCCGGCCACGACACGAACTACCTGGCGCTCGGCGGCCTCCTCGGCCTGACCGGGGCGGCCGACGGCCCGCCCGTCTCGGCCGCCGGGCAGATCGCCGACCTCGGCGGCGGCGGCCTGATGGCGACCTTCGGAATCCTCGCCGCGCTCTGGGAGCGCGAGCGCTCGGGCGAGGGCCAGTTCGTCGACGTCTCGATGACGGACGGCGCCATCAGCTGGCTCGCGATGGTCGCCGGCGCCTTCTTCGCCGACGGCAAGGTCCCGCACCGCGGCCAGGAGATGCTGAACGGCGGAGTCGCCTGCTACCTCCCGTACGAGTGCGCGGACGGCTGGATCTCGTGCGGGGCGCTCGAGCCGAAGTTCTGGCAGGCGTTCTGCCGGGGCACGGACCGCGAGGACCTCCTCGAGCACCAGTTCGCGAAGCCGGGCTCGGAGGGCCACGCGGCGGTCGCGGAGGTCTTCATGACGAAGACGAAGGCCGAGTGGGCGGCCTTCAACGACGAGTACGACTGCTGCGTCGAGCCGGTGCTCGATCTCGACGAGGCGATGTCCTCCGACCTCTTGAAGGAGCGCGAGATGGTCGTCGAGCTCGACCAGCCCGAGCTCGGACCGGTGCGCCTGCTCGGCATGCCGGTCAAGTTCTCGCGCACGCCCGGCGACGCGACCCGCCCCGCGCCCGCGCTCGGTGAGGACACCCGCGAGGTGCTCGAAGCGGCCGGCTACGAGCCGGGCGAGGTGGACGCGCTGATCGAGGCCGGCGCTGCGGCGGAGCTGAGCGCGGAGGCAACCGGATCCTTCATGTCATGAATACGGCCACTCGGCGAGGATCGTGATGGCCGCGCCCGCCAAAGAGCTGCTGAAGATCTCGGAGCTCGCCGAGCGGGCCGAGGTGCCCGTCGCGACCGTTCGCCACTACCTGCGGGAGGGGCTCCTGCCCGAGCCGGTGAAGACGTCGAGGAACATGGCGTACTACCCGCCGGAGTTCGTCGAGCGGATCCGGACGATCAAGCGCCTGCAGGAGGAGCGGTTCATGCCGCTCCGCGTCATCAAGGACACGCTGCTGGCCGAGCGGACGCCCGAAGCCGAGCTGCTCGAGAGGTTCGACGTGCCCGCGCGCGCCCTCAAGCGCCTGGCCGAGGTCGGCGTGCTGAGCCCGGACTCCGACGGCTATTCGCAGGCCGACGTGCGCATCGTCGAGGCGATCGCGCGGCTTCAGGGCCGAGGGCTGGAACGAGACCACCGGGTTCGGCGCGCGCGACGTCGCGCGCCTGATGGAGGGGCTGGCCCCCGTCGTCGCGGACGAGCTGGCGCTGATGGTCGAGCGCTTCTCGGCCATGGAGCCCGACCAGGCAGCCGAGCTCCTGGAAAGCGGCATGAGCCCATTCCCGGACCTGATCGGCGCGCTGCACGCGAAGGCGCTCGCGGATCAGCTCGAGCGCAAGCGCAACGAGTAGGCGCTCAGCCCAGGACGAGCTCGGCGGCGGTGCGCAGGAGGCCGACGTCGCCGCCGATGAGGATCGTCGTCACGAACGACTCGCGCCAGGCATCGAGATCGTGGCGGATCTTGTCCTCGGGGCCGATCAGGGACATCTGGTCGATCAGCTCGAACGGGATCGCGGCCGCCGCCTCGTCCTTCTTGCCTTCGAGGTAGAGGCTCTGGACCTCCTCGACCATGTCGCCGTACCCCATCCGGATCGGGACGTTGGCGTGGAAGTTCGTCTTCTTGGCGCCCATGCCGCCGAAGTAGAGGGCGTAGTAGTGGCGGAGCGCGTCGGCCGCGGCCTCGACGTCGTCGGAGACGATCATCGGGACCATCGCCGCGACCTCGAAGTCTCCGGCGCTGCGCCGGGCGTTCTCGCGGGCGAATCCCTCGGCCAGCGCGTCGTTGTAGAGCTGGAGATGCTCGGGCTCGGGCGAGAGCAGCATCGCCATCCAGCCATCGCAGAGCTCGGCGCCCATCGCGACGTTCTTCGGGCCCTCTGCGGCGAGGAAGATCGGGATGTCCTCGCGGAGGGGTGGATCGACGACTTGAGCGGCTTGCCGAGGCCGGTGCCGCCGGGCAGGGCAGGGGGTAGGCGGGCCCTCGGCGGTGACCGGGCCCTCGCGGCGCCAGATGTCGCGCAGGATCCCGATGTACTCGCGGGTGCGGGCCAGGGGCTTGGCGAACGGCATGCCGTACCAGCCCTCGACGACCTGCGGGCCGGAGGCGCCGATGCCGATGATCATCCGGCCGCCGGAGAGGTGGTCGAGCGTCATCGCGGCCATCGCCGTCGCGGCGGGCTGGCGCGCCGACAGCTGCATGATCCCCGTGCCCAGGCGGACGTTCTTCGTGCGCGAGCCCCACCACGCGAGCGGCGTCAGGCAGTCCGAGCCGTACGCCTCGGCACGTCCAGATCGAATCGACGCCCGAGTGAGTCGGCGGCGTCGATCGCCTCCACCACGCCCGCGGGCGGGCCCTTCGCCCAGTAGCCGGTGTTGTAGCCGAGCTTGAGATCGCCCATCGCGGCGCGGATGCTATTCGTCAGCCGGCGCGGGCATACGATCCCGCGCATGTCGAACGGATGGGGCGACAGGGAGCGGTCGGGGCGCTTCGCGGCGCTGCTGGCGCTCGGCGGCGCGGCGACGGCCGTGGTCTCGGTGCTCCTGGCGGCGGCCGCGGGCGCGCCATACCTCGAGGCGGACGGCGTGAACGTGTGGCTCGTCGTCTTCGCCGCGGGCCTGATGGCCGCGCTGATCGCGTTTCCGTTCGGCCTCGAGGTGCGCCTGCGCGAGCGCTATCCGGACCGCGACAAGCGCTGGGAGGCGTCGCTGGTGGTCTGGGGCCTGGTCGCCGGCGCGCTCCTGGCCGCCGGCCTGGCCGCGGGCTTCGACACCGGCGACGCTCGGCGGCGCGCGTCGGCCTGATCCTGGTGATCGAGTCCGCGCTGGTCGTCGGGACCGTCGTCGTCTGGCTCTCAGCGGCGGCTAGCTCAGGCGCGCGTCAGGGCGGCGAGGCCTTCCTCGCGGCTGATCACGGGCTTGTAGCCGAGCTCCGAGCGGGCCTTCGAGTCGTCGAGCGTGCACTCCTGGCTCGCGACCCAGAGGGAGAAGCGGGTGAGCGGCGGCTCGCCCTTCAGCGGGAGGAGCCGCCAGGCCAGCTCGCCGCCGCGGGCGACGGCCGCGGCGACGGAGCCGGGGATCGAGCGCTCCGGCGGCTCGACGCCCGCGGTGCGGAGCATCGCCGAGATGAACTCGCGGAACTCGACGTCGCCGTCGTCGAGGACGAAGTAGGCCTGACCGGGCGCGCCCTTCTCGGCCGCCAGCAAGAGGCCCTCGACCACGTTCAGGACGTGGGTCGTCGAGGTGCGGTGGTCGCCGCCCGGAGATCCATGCGAACTTGCCGGCCTCGCGCGGCCTCGGCGATCGCGGGAAGCAGCGTCGTGTCGCCGACGCCCCAGACGAACCGCGGGCGCAGAACGACGGCGTCGAACCCGTCGTCGCTCGCGTCGCGCACGAGCTGCTCGGCCTGGGCCTTGGTCGCCGAGTACGGGGCGACCGAGTCGGGGCGGAGCGGAAGCGTCTCGTCCCCCTTCACGACCGGCTCGCCGGCGAGGATCGCGGCCTCGGTCCCGCAGTGGACGAAGCGCCCGACCCCGGCCGCCCTGGCAGGCTTCGAGGGCGTTTCGGGTCCCGTCGACGTTGCCCCGGACGAAGTCCTCCCACTTGCCCCACTGCTCCACGTGCGCCGCGAGGTGGAAGGCCACGTCGCAGCCCCTCGCCGCCTCGTCATGGCGCCCGACATCGCTCAGGTCGCCGCGTGCCGCGCTGCGCGCCCAGAGCCTCGACCGCCCTGGCGGAGGCGTCGGAGCGGGCAAGCGCGGTCACCTCGCAGCCACCGCTCGACGAGGCGCTCGATCAGGCGCCCGCCGATGAAGCCGGAGCCGCCTGTGACGAAGGCTGTGCGGGGGATTGCGGTCACGCGATCGAGCCTACTTTCCGGCCTGGCCGATGCGACTAAACTCCCCGATTGACCCGTCAGTCAACAGCTGAGCTCTCCCGCGAATCAGCCACAGGAGCGAGTGCCGATGCGCGCCGCCGTGATCCAGATCAACTCGGACTCGGACGTCTCCGAGCAACCTCGAGCGAGCCGAGAGGCTCGTGCGCGCCGCTGCCTCCGACGGCGCCGAGCTCGTATGCCTGCCCGAGAAGTGGGCGCTTCTCGGGCCGGGCGAGGTCATCGCGGCAGGGGCCGAGCCGCTCGACGGCCCGATCGTCAGCGCGGCCGCGGGCTGGGCCCGCGAGCTCGGCATCCACCTGTGCGCGGGCAGCGTTCCCGAGGATCCGGGCGACGGCGGCAAGCCGTTCAACACGTCGGTCCTCATCGATCCGGACGGCGAGGTCGTCGCGACCTACCGAAAGCTCCACATGTTCGACGTCGAGGTCGAGGGCACCGAGTACCGCGAGTCCGAGCACGAGCGGGCGGGCGCAGGACGTCGCGACGGCGCACCGCCGGCGAGCTGGAGCTTGGCCTGACCGTCTGTTACGACCTCCGCTTCCCCGAGCTCTTTCGCATCCTCGCCCTGCGCGGCGCGACCGCGTTCACCGATCCCGTCGGCGTTCACCGCGGTGACCGGGCGCGCCCACTGGGAGACCGCTCCTGCGAGCCCGGGCGATCGAGAACTCCGCGTTCGTCATCGCCGCGGGCCAGGTGGGCAAGGCCGAGCCGCACTACGAGTCGTGGGGCCACTCGATGCTGGTCGACCCGTGGGGCAGGGTCCTCGGCGAGCGTCGCCGACGGCGAGGGGCACGCGTGCGCCGACCTCGATCTCGCGGAGCTCGAGCGCATCCGCGAGTCGCTGCCCTCGCTGGCCAACCGCCGCGCCGACGCCTACGAGTGGCCCGTGGAGGCTCCCGTCTGATGGCCCGGACCGCCGCCGCCACCGACCGCCGCCGCCAGATCCTGGACGCGGCCGTCCGCGTGTTCGCGCGCCAGGGCTACCACTCGTGCCGCGTCTCCGACATCGCCGACGAGGCAGGCGTCGCCTACGGGCTCGTCTACCACTACTTCCGCTCGAAGGACGAGGTGATGAACGAGCTCTTCACCGAGCGGTGGTCGCTGCTCCTGGCCGCGATCGACGAGGTGGACCGCGGCGACGGGTCGGGCCGCGAGAAGCTCGACGCGGTCGCGCGGCTTCATCATCGACTCTTACCGCCACGACCCCGAGCTGATGCAGGTCATCATCGTCGAGGTCACGCGGGCGGCGAACTCGTTCGGCCGCACCCACCTGCCCGAGATCAACAAGGCATACGAGGCGATCGAGAAGATCATCGCCGACGCCCAGAAGGCCGGCACCTTCCGCGCCGAGGTCGACCCGCGGCTCGCCTCGATGTTCTTCTACGGCGGGATCGAGCAGCTTCTGTCCGGCTGGGTCTTCGAGCTGATCCCGGCGGGCGACGGCGATTTCGACCGCGCTCGCGAGACGCTGGTCGACTCGATCTGCGGCGGGCTCGAGGCCCGATAGGCCCATTCGGGTCGGCCAGGGCTGCTTTACTCCCGCCGGAATCGGGAAGGTAAGCCCTAATGGACAACGACATCGTCAAGAGACTCACGTGGACCGGCCTCGTCGCCGGGTTCGGCGCGCTGGCGAGCATCGCGGCGGCGCGAGTCGCGGCGGTCGTCTACCGCCGCATCTTCGACGAGGATCCGCCCGAGTGAGCGAACGCCCCGGCTCAGGACCGCGCGACCCGCGCTCGGTGGCCGAGATGGCCATCGACGTGTCGGAGCGCGTCTCCTACCTCGTCCGCGAGGAGGTCGAGCTCGCGAAGGCCGAGGTCACCGAGAAGGTCACGAGCCTCGTCAGGGGCTCGGTCGTCGGCATCGCCGCCGGCGTCTTCGTCCTCCTCGGCCTCGCGATGTTCATGCACGCGTTCGCCTGGCTCCTGAACGACCTCTTCTTCGAGGACAGCGTCTGGCTCGGCTTCCTGGTCGAGGCCGTGATGTGGTTCATCATCGCCGGCGATCGCCGGCCTGATCGCCTACAGGTCCGTCAAGGCCGGCGCCCCGCCGTGCCGGCGATGGCGATCGAGGAGGGCAAGGAGATCAGGGAAACCCTTCAGGCGGGATCGACGACTGATGGCTGACGACCTCGTCCCCCGTCCGCCCGCCGGCGTCGAGCGCACGCAGCGCCCGCGCCCGGCGCCCGGCACCCGCTCCGCTCAGGAGATCCGCAGCGACATCGTGCGCGAGCGCGAGGAGCTCGGCAAGTCGGTCGAGGCACTTCGCGGCCGCGTCGGCGAGCTCACGGACTGGCGCCGCCAGGTCCGCGAGCACAAGCGCGAGCTCGCGATCGGCGCCGCCGTCGTCGGCTTCGCCGTCGGCGGCTTCCTGGCGCTTCGGCGCCGCTAGCCGTCGAGCCCGAGCAGCTTCGGGTCCACGCCGCCCACGCCCAGGAGGCCCTGGGCCGATGTGCGCGCCGATGACCGGGCCGATCTCGGAGACGAAGACGGGGTCCGAGCCGAAGATCTGGCGGCACTCGTCCACCAGGTGGCGCGCGGTCTCGTGGTCGTGGATGTGCTGGACGACCCAGGCGGTCGCGCCCGCCTCGTAGCGCTCGCGGCCGAACTCGACCATCCGCTCGAAGGCTCGCCGGCGGGTGCGGACGCGCTCGACCGGCGTGATCTCCTCCTCGAGCGTCAGGATCGGCTTGATCTGGAGCGCCGAGCCCATCCAGGCCTGCGCCGCGCCGATCCGCCCGCCCTTGCGCAGGTACTCGAGGGTGTCGATCGCGAACCACATCTTCAGGCCGTCGCGGGCGCGGTCGCCCGCCGCCAGCGCCTCGGCGCCGCTGGCGCCAGCCTTGGCGGCGCGCGCCGCGGCGATCGCGACCAGCGCCGCGCCTCCGCACGCCGAGCGGGTGTCGTAGACATGGACGCGCTCGCCGCCCTTGCCCTCGTCGATCAGCGCCTGCCGTGCCAGGTTGGCCGACTCGATAGGTGCCGGAGATGCCGGCCGACAGGTGGAGCGACACGACCTCTCCGCCGTCGGCCAGGAGCGGCTCGTAGAGCGACGTGAAGTCGCCGACCGAGGGCTGCGAGGTCGTAGCGCCGCCCGAGCTCTTGCGCAGGCGCTCGTAGAAGTCGTCGTACTCGGCCGCGTCGATCTCCGACTCGCGCTTCTCGACGCCGTCGAGAGTCACGTAGAGGCTGATCGCGGTGGATCCCGAGCTCGGCGATCATGCTGCTCGGGCAGATATGCGGTCGTGTCGACGACCACGGAGGTCCGGCGTGGCGGATGAGGCGTTCATGCAGCCTCCGGTCTATCAGGTCGCTCGCTACGATGGCCGTATGGGGAAGACCCTGGTCACCGGAGCCACCGGCTTCATCGGTTCGCACGTCGCTCGTGCCCTTGCGGCAAGCGGGCGACGACCTGCGCCTGCTCACGCGGCGGAAGAGCCAGATCGACCTGCTCTCCGACCTCGAGTTCGAGCGGGCGATCGGCGACGTGACCGATCGGCGCGCGGTACGCCGCGCGATGGCGGACGTCGAGCGGGTGTTCCACGTCGCCGGGCGTACTTCGCTGCGGAGCCAGGATCGCGACGCGGTCTGGGACACGAACGTGCGCGGAACCCGATCGTCCTGGAGTCTGCGCTCGAGGCGGAGGTCGAGCGCGTCGTCCTCACCTCGTCCGTCGCCGCGGTCGGCGTCGGCAAGAAGCCGAAGCCGGTGGACGAGACGGCCACCTTCGACATCGGCCACCTGGGCATCACCTACGTCAACTCGAAGCACGAGGCCGAGGTCGAGGCGCTCCGCCTCGCCGCGCGCGGGCTGCCCGTGACGATCGTCAACCCATCTTTCGTCCTCGGCCCCGACGCCCCGCGCGGCAGCTCGATGAACCTGGTCAGGCGGTTCATCCAGAAGCAGATTCCGGCCTACGTCGACGGCGGCCTCAACATCGTCGACGTGCGGGACGTGGCGAAGGGGCACCTCCTGGCCGACAAGAAGGGCGAGATCGGGAGGCGCTACATCCTCTCGGGCCGAAACTTCACGTTCGACCGCCTGTTCGCGGACCTCGCCAGGATCTCCGGGGTCGACTCGCCCCGCCTGAAGCTGCCCGGGCTCGGCGCTCCTGCACATGCTCGAGGTCGGCGACCGCCTGCCGCTTCCGGTTGCGCTGCCCACCTCGCCGGACGAGATCCGCTCGGCGATGCTCTGGTGGTGCTACCGGAACACGCGCGCCAAGTCGGAGCTGGGCTTCAAGGCGCGCCCGCACGAGGAGACGCTCCAGGACGCCGTCAACTGGCAGCGCGCCCAGATCGCGGGAGGGCGCGAGGGATGAGTACGGAGAAGCACGAGGTCGTCCTCTACCGCTGCCCGACGCCGACGAACTTCCTCTGCCCGTGCGGCGACCGCGGCCCGCAAGCTGAAGCGCGCCGGCGTCGAGTTCCGGACCGAGCGCGTGCCCTACAACAAGCAAGTCGCGACCCGAGATCGAGGAGCTCACGGGGCAGCGCCGCGTGCCGGTGCTGGTGGATTCCGACGAGATCGTCCACGACTCGAAGCGGATCGTCGAATACCTGGACTGGAAGCGGAGCCTTCCGGGCCAATCGGCGCGGTCTTGAGAGCCGCCCCCACGGGCTATACAATGTGAAGCGATGGATACCCCAGAAACAGCAGTGACGCTCACCGACTCCGCGGTTCAGAAGATCCGCGAGCTCACGGTTTCGAACGAGAACGCCGAAGAGCAGGCGCTGCGCGTCGCCGTGCGCGGCGGCGGCTGCTCGGGCTTCCAGTACTCGCTCGCCCTCGACAAGGCGAAGGAGGACGACCACGTCTTCGATCACGAGGGCATCTCGGTCCTCGTCGACAAGGTCTCGATGCAGTTCGTCTTCGGCTCCGAGGTCGACTACGTCGACGGGCTCCAGGGCGCCGGCTTCACGGTGAACAACCCGAACGTCGTCGCGGCCTGCGGCTGCGGCTCCTCGTTCCAGGTCCGCGAGGACGCGCCCGGCGCGGCCGCGCCGGCCTGAGCCCGAGCGCCCGGCTCTAGAGCTCTACGGCGGCGTCAAGCCGGTTGGACGCCCCGAAACACTTCGTCATAGGTAGGTACTTCTCATGGCCATCGTGCAGGCCTCCGGCCTCACCAAGTTCATCGGTGAGCGCCAACTTCTCCAAGACGTCTCGTTCCGCCTGGAGCGGGGTGGACGCCTTGCGCTCTCGGGCCGAAACGGCTCGGGCAAGACGACGCTGCTTCGCATCCTCGCCGGGGAGGCGTCCGCCGATTCCGGCCGGGTGTCGCTGGCGAAGGGCGCCCGCGTCGTGCTCCACGACCAGCGCCCTCCGCGCGACCTCGAGCCTGACGCTCGGCGACTACGTCGTCGGCGGCCTCGGCTGGGTGCTCGAGATCGAGCGGAAGCTGGCCGAGCTGGAGGAGCGGATGGCGACCGACTCCGGCGAGGCGACGCTCGCCGCTTACGCCGACGCGCAGGCCCGCTTCGAGGTCGCCGGCGGCTATCGCTGGCGCGACGAGGCGCGCGAGACCGTTCGCGGGCTCGGCTTCGAGCTGGCCGAGCTGGACCGCGACCTCTCGACCTTCTCGGGCGGCGAGCTCACGCGCGCGTCGCTCGCGCGCGCGCTCGCCGCGAAGCCGGACCTCCTTCTTCTGGACGAGCCGACCAACCACCTCGACATCGCCTCGCTCGAGTGGCTCGAGCGAGATGCTCACCGGGATGGACGCCGCGGTGATCCTGGTCGCGCACGACCGCTGGTTCCTGGAGTCGGTCGGCAACTCGGTGCTCGAGCTGGGCGAGGGGCGGCCGAAGTTCTTCTGCCGGCCCATGGCACGAGTGGCGGATCGAGAAGGCGCGCCGCGAGCTCTTCCTGGAGCGCGACGCGAAGCGCCGCGAGGCCGACATCGCCCGGCTCGAGCGCTTCGTCGAGCGCTTCCGCGCCAAGAACACGCTGGCGACGCGCGCGAAGTCGAAGCAGAAGCAGATCGACCGCATCAAGCGC
Organism: uncultured bacterium; assembly: GCA_963740125.1. Classification (GTDB taxonomy): domain Bacteria; phylum Actinomycetota; class Thermoleophilia; order Solirubrobacterales; family 70-9; genus JALZKA01. The sequence goes on from CAVUCV010000001.1 coordinate 109,237, forward strand.
GACGCGCCGCAGCGCGACCACTCGGCGTCGAAGTCGCTTGCGTTCTCGTTCGGCGAGGCGCAGCGCTCGGGCAAGGTCGTGCTCGCGATGGAGGGCGCGACGATCGACGCCGGGTCGAAGCGGCTGTTCGAGGACGCGGAGCTCTGGGTCGAGTCGGGCGAGCACGTCTGCCTGATCGGCCACAACGGCTCGGGCAAGTCCACCCTGATCTCGACCCTCGTCGGCGAGAGCGAGCCCGTCTACGGGTCGCGTGAAGGTCGGCCACAACGTCGAGCTCGGGCACCTGCGCCAGCACGCCGAGGTGCCGGCCGATCCGGGTCTCACCGTGCTCGCTCACGCCCAGCGCTCGACCGGGCTCTCCGAGGCCAAGACGCGCGGCCTGCTCGGCCAGTTCCTGTTCTCGGGCGACGACGTGACGAAGCTCGTCACCCAGCTGTCCGGAGGCGAGGCGCAGCGCCTCTCGCTCGCCCTCCTCGTCTCGTCGGACTCGAACGTCCTCATCCTCGACGAGCCGACCAACCACCTCGACCTCGAGAGCCGCGAGGCCCTGGAGGACGCCCTCAGCCCGCTTCAGCGGCACCCTGCTGCTCGTCTCGCACGACCGGGCGATGCTCGAGGCGGTCGGCACGCGGACCGTGGCCGTCGAGGACCGGAGGCTGCGCGTCTTCAACGGCGGCTGGGCGGAGTACCGCGAGCGCGAGGCCGAACAGGCCGAGACAGGAGCGCTCTCGGTACCAGGTACCTAACGCAACGCAAACATCGTTAGGAAACGATGAGGTACCTGGTACCAGCGCGGGGCAAGGAGGCGCGGCGGGCTCGCGCCCAGGCGCGCGCGGCGGTCGCGGACGTTCGCAAGCTCGAGGACCAGATCGAGGCGGCCGAGAAGGAGCTTCAGCGAGCTCGAGGAGGAGCTCTCCGACCCCGCTGCCTGGTCCGACCCCCGGACCTCGGCGAAGTCGACCCGCCGCCACGACGCGGCGAAGGAGAAGGTCAGGGAGCTGACCGAGCGCTGGGAAGCGCTCAGCTAGCGCCGACAAGGAGCCGAACGGTGCCAGGCACGGGTCAGACCCAATCGCGCGGCCTGGCACCGATCGCGCTACTTCGCGCCGATCAGCAGCGCGAGCTGGCGGGACTGGGCGATCAGGGTTCCGTCCGGCGTCCACAGCTCGCCGTCCTCGTCGAAGAACCCGTCGCGGACCATCCGGTTGCGGAAGCGTCCCAGGAGCAGCTGGTCGGGCAGCGGGAGCGAAACCCGGAAATGGACCGTGAGGTCGATCGTCGGGCGCCGCGGCGAACTCGGTCAGGCGCGGCCACGGCGCCGGGAACCACGCGTCGGCGAGGACGGCAAGGGACAGGGCGTCGAGCGGGCGCTCCTCGATCAGTCCCATCCAGCCTCCGACCTCGCCGCTCGAGCCGCCGGAGAACGGCGTCTCGCCGAAGCGCGGCTGCATCGTCACGCGCCGGGTGAAGTCGGGCGGATCGGCGCCCTCGCGCGGGCTGGTGCTGATCGGCTCGCGCCCCTCGGGCGGCGCCGACCTCGGGCATCGGCTCCGGTCCTCCAGCACAGGGGCCTCCCAGGGCGGCGAGTAGGCGCCGAGCGCCATGCCGATCACCTTGTCCGCCCTGGCGACATCTGCCCGCTGACGGTGGTGAGCGAGCGGCCTGCCCGCTCGACCTTGGCTCGAACCTGGACCGGGCCGACCACGGGCGGGCGCATGAAGTGCATCGTCGCGGAGCGGGCGGAGCGCGCCTCGTCGCCGATCGCGTGCTCGAAGCCCCGCAGCACGAGCGCCATGACGTAGCCGCCCAGCGGGCCACGAGGCGTGGCCCATCCGTCGGCGATCGCGCCGTCCCAGGCGCCCTCGCCGGAGGGGTCGAGCGCGGTGGCCTCGTCGAAGCGAAATGGCTCATCGAGCGCGGCACGATATGCCATGTATTGGCGCGTCGCCGAACGGCGGCGCGAGAAGCAGGTTGTGCCGTTAGGTTCCGCGCGTGTGTGACGGAGCGCTCTAGCCGAGTTGCATCGGCGGGCTCGTCTGCGAGCCGCCGGGGAGGATGCGCTCGGCCTCGGGGATCTCCGCGTCGGTGTCCTCGACGCCGAGCAGCTCGGCGAGCTCGCCGGAGTCGAGCATCTCCTCGACGATGTCGCAGCCGCCGACCAGCTCGCCCTTGGCGTAGAGCTGCGGGAAGGTCGGCCAGTCGGAGATCTCCTGAGTCACCTCGCGAAGCGGCTGGAGCGCTGGCAGCACGTCGATCGCGCCGTACTCGACGCCGAGCGCCTCGAGGACCTGCACGACCCGCATCGAGAAGCCGCAGCGCGGCGCCTCGGGCGTGCCCTTCATGAAGAGCAGGACGGGATTCTCGGCAAGGATCTGCTCGACCTGTGCCTTGAGCTCTGGATCAGCAGCCATGAGTTGAGAGTACCGAAGGCCTAGCGGCGTCGACGTCTGGATCGAAAGGGCGTGGATCGTGCCGTCGTCGAAGCGCGAGCGAACGGCGGCGCGCACGAGCCGGTGCTGGTCGATGCGGCTGAGGCCCTCGAACTCCGCCGAGCTGACGATCGCGCGCAGGTGGTCGCCGCCGCCCTCGTCGAGCACCTGGACCTCGGCGCCGGGAAGCGCCGCGCGGATCATCTCCTCGAGCTCTGTGAGGTCGGCCGCCATCAGGCCTGTGCGACTCCGCCTTGCGTGCGGCGTCGAGCATCGCCTCCACGGTCACGAACTTGATCCGCGGCCGTCCCGTACGGCTCGCCGCGGCCGACCTCGGCCTCGTCGATCGCCTGCCAGCCTCCGAAAGCTCACCGCGTCGGCCACCCGCTCGGCGACCATCTCGGCGGCCGCTTCGGCCGTTGCCTCGCCCGGCGGCTCGTAGACACGGCCCTCGGCGACGTCCTCGAGGATCGCGTTGACGGTGTCGAGGGCGTCCTTCTTGTTCGTGCCGATCACGCCGCTGGGCCCGCGCTTGATCCAGCCGACCACGTACTGGCCGGGCACCTGCTCGCCGGTCTCGGGGTCGGTCACGCGCCCGTCGCTCGTTCGGGATGACGCCGCCCCGCTCGTCGAAGGGCAGGCCCTCGAGGCCCTCGCCCTTGTAGCCGATCGAGCGCAGGACCAGGCCGGTCTCGATCTCCTCGCGCTCGCCGGTATCGACCGCGCGAATCGCGCCGTCCTCGTCGCCGCTTCGAGCTCGTTCTTGCCGACGACGATCGACTGGACCTTGCCGTCGCCCTTGATCTCGACCGGCGAGGCAAGGAACCGCAGGACGATCCGCCGCCGCTTGCCCTCGGGCTCGCGGCTCCGCGAAGTCCGTGAAGATCTCGACGTTCCGCTTGTTGGTGGGCTCGGCATCGTCGGACTCGATCCACTCCTTGCTGTGCTCGTCGAGCTCGACGTCTTCCAGGTCGATGACGATGTCGGCGTCGAGCATCTCGCCGAGCTCGCGCACCTCGGGGTTGGTGAACGCGGCCTGCGCCGGGCCGCGGCGGCCGAGCACGACGATCTCCTCGACGCCCGAGTCGGCGAGCGCATCGATCGCGTGGTCGGCGGTGTCGGTCTCCTCGAGCTCAATCGCGGGTCAGGGCCAGCATCCGGGCCACGTCGGCCGCGACGTTGCCGTTTCCGATCACGACCACGCGGTTGGCGTGACGAGGTCGAAGACTCGCGGTCGGCGAAGTCGGGGTGGGCGTTGTACCAGGCGACGAACTCGGTCGCGGCATGGCTGCCCGGCAGGTCCTCGCCCTCGATGCCGAGCGAGCGGTCGGTCGACGGTGCCGTAGGCGCAGATGACCGCGTGGTAGTGCTCGCGCAGGTCTCCAGGGCGGTGACTCGCGCCCGATGTGCACGTTGCCGAAGAAGCGGAAGCCCTCGCGCGCCGCGGTCTTCTCGTACACGCGGATGACCGACTTGATCTTCGGGTGGTCCGGGCGCGACGCCGGCCCGCACGAGGCCGAACGGGGTGGGCAGGCGGTCGAACATGTCGACCTCGACCGACGTGCGTCCTGATCTTAAGCAGGTGCTCAGCCGCGTAGAAGCCGGCCGGGCCGGAGCCGACGATCGCGACCCGCAACGGGTTCTCGCGCCGTGCCGCCACGGGCCATGGTCAGCTCCGAGGGGCCGCGTGGGCCGATGCCGCCGTGCCGTCCAGCGCATCGAGCGCCCTGGAGACGGACATCGAGACGCAGGTGAAGATCGGGGTGTCGCGGAGCGTGTAGGCGCTCGACTCGGATGCGCGCAGCTCCTGGACGAGGTCGAGGAAGCGATGAGGCTCGTCGGTCTCGAACGAGACGACGAACTCCTGGTCGTCGATGCCGAACGAGTAGGCCGTGTTGATCGCGATGTCCGGGTAGGTCCGGCCGATCGCGATGTGGTCGGCCATGATCCGCCGGCGCTCCTCGAGCGGCAGCTGGTACCACTCGCGCTTCTTGTCGAGCGGATAGACGAAGAGGTACTTGCGCTCGGACTGGCAGATCTCGGGCCGCGCAGCCGCATCCGAGTAGGGGGAAGGCTTCGTCATCGCCAGATAGGAGTGGGGCGTGGTCATCCACTTGGCGAGTCCCGACTGCGAGAGCACCACGTGGAAGGTGTGGATGTCGTCGAGCACCGGGCTCTGCGAGAGGAGCATCAGGTCGACGTCGCCGCGCGTGCCGACCGTCGAGTACGCGCGCAGAGAGCGATCCTGGCCGAAGTCCTCGCACGCGGCCAGGAACTCGGCCTTGTCGGCAGCCCTCAGGTCCGCGTCACGGCGCTGCCATGCGGGATCGAGCTTCAGGAACGTGAACTTCGCGAAGGTCCGGTCGGTCACGAGATATCTCCTGAGGGGTTTGCCCTGAAAGAAGCGTGTAAGGACGACGAGGTCGTCCACCAGATATCTAGGCTAGCCGCAACCGGAGCTTCGATACCTTCGAAGCGGCCATGCGGATCGCGATTGTCAGCCCGTATTCCTGGAGCTATCCCGGCGGAGTCAACCGCCACGTCGAGGCGCTCGCGGATGCGCTTTCAGAGCGCGGTCACGAGCTCGCCGTGATGGCGCCGTTCGACCCGCCCGATCGCGTGACGCGCGCGCTCCATCGCTCCAGTCCGCCCGTCGTCGACCCGCCCGGCCATCTGTGGAACCTGGGTCGCACGGTCGGGATCGGCGCCAACGGCTCGGTCTCGAACCTCTCGACGTTTCCGGAGGGGGTCAGCGCTCTGCGCCGGGGCCTCGCCGCGTTCGAGCCCCACGTCGTCCACGTCCACGAGCCCGTCGCGCCCGTCGTCGGCTGGGATGCCTGCTCCTACCGGGGCGCCCCGGTCGTCGGCACCTTTCACTCCTACTCGACGAAGGCTTGGCCGAATCACGCCGCATCGCTGATCGGGGCGCGCCGGAAGCTCAACCAGCTGCACGCGCGGATCGCCGTCTCCGAGGCGGCGCGGTGGACGGGCAGGCGGTGGTTCGGCGGCGAGTACGAGGTCATCCCCAACGGAGTCGATCTGGGCGGCCCGCCAGAGGGCCCGAAGCCGGAGTCGGGCGAGCTGCGCGTGCTCTTCGTCGGCCGTGCCGAGGAGCGCAAGGGCCTGCCCGTGCTCCTGAGGGCTTTCGAGGCGCTCTCGCGAGCACGTGCCCGCCCGGTTGACGGTGGTCGGAGCCTCCGCGGCTGACGTCGCCCGGCACCTGCCCGACCCGGCCGCGGTGCGGGTGGACGCGATCGGGCGGGTCAGCCACGACGAGCTCTGGGGCCGGCTCCACTCGGCCGACGTCCTGTGCGCGCCGTCCCTCTCGGCCGAGAGCTTCGGGATGGTCCTGATCGAGGCGTTCGCCGCCGGCACGCCAGTGGTCGCCTCCGCGATCGCCGGCTACGCGAGCGTCGTGACGACGGCGTGAACGGGGTTCTCGTGCCGGCCGGCGACCCGCAGCGCCTCGCCGAGGAGCTTCACGCCCTTTATCTGGAGCCCGGACGGCTCGCAGCGATGGGCGAGGCTGCCCGCGAGTCCGCCACGGGCTACGCCTGGCCCCGGATCGCCGACCGAGTCGAAGCGGTCTACGAGACGGCGCTGGGCGCGTTCCGCCGCGCCGAGAATGGGAATTTCGACGATATGCGTGGAAGTTCCACCTCTCGGCGGAACGCAGCCTGGCGGCGGGCCGGATTCGTGCCGGCCGATGGATCCGCTCGCCGCCCCGCGCAGCACCTGCCGCCGCTGCCTGGCGAGCCCGCCCGGGCGAGCGGCGCCGCGGCTCGCGCGCGCCGGGCGGGCCTTGCGATCGGTGCCGCCCTGGGGGCCGGACTCGCCTATCTGGCCGTCACCAAGATCGGGTTCGACGATGTCGTCCACGTCGATCGTCCGCTCCGACCTCAACTGGGTGCTTGCGGCGACGGCTCTGATGGCCGCCTCGATGTTCCTGCGGTCCGAGTCGTGGCTGGCGATCGCCCGCGCGGCGTTGCCCCGGGTTCCGCTCCGCCGGCGCGACGTCGCCTCGGCAACCATGATCGGCGTCCTGATGTCGGCGACCCTGCCCGCGCGCCTGGGTGAGCCGGCGCGCGCGATGGTCCTGGCCCGCCATGCCGGCAACGTGAGAGCGACATTCCCCGTGCTGCTCGGGACCCTCGTCTCGCAGACCATCTTGAACCTGGCAGCGCTTGCGATCCTGGGCGCGATCATCGTGGGCTCGACCGAGCTGTTCTCGGCGGGGACCGAGCAGCTCTTCATCGTCAGCGCCGCGCCCCTGCTGATCCTGGGCGCAGTGCTCGATAGCGCCCGTGCTGCTTCGCGGCCGCGGCACCGGGCGCTTCGCGCGGGCGAGCAACGCGGCGCGAGCCGCTCTGGCCAAGGTCCGCAGCGGCCTCCGCGTCTTCCGGGATCCCCGGAACGGGCCGATCGCCGCTAGCGCCCAGCTCGCCGCGTGGGCCGTCCAGCTCCTGGCGTGCCTGGTCCTGTTCGACGCCCTCGGCCTCGCGGACAGGCCGGGGATCGGCATCGGCGCGGCCGCCGCGGTTCTGTTCGCCGTCAACGTGACCGCCGTCGTCCCCGCGACGCCCTCGAACATCGGCGTCTTCCAGCTGGCGACGGTCAGCGTCCTGACGACCGGCTTCGGCGTCGGCGCGGCGGATGCCCTCGCCTACGGCGTGATCCTCCAGGCCGTCGAGATCGCGACGGCAGTCGCTTTGGGCCTCCCGGCCCTGGTCCGCGAGGGCATGACGTGGTCCGACATGAGGTTGCGGGCGCTCGCGACCGCGCCGGTTCGCTTGCCGTCCGGCGCCACAGGCGGAGCCGCGATCAGGCTAGACGGCGTATCCTGGATCGGACCATCGAGAGCGGCTGAGGGGCCTGGCCCGAAGACGCCGCAGCAACCCGAACGCGGTGATCCGCGAGCAGGGTGCTACCGCCGGGAGCGATGGAAGCAACGAAACGAGTACAGAGCCAGCCCGATGCCCCAACGTGACTTCATAGCCGCAACCCGCGAGCGCGTCGTCGTCTTCGACGGCGGGATGGGCGCGACGCTGGAGCAGTTCGACCTCACGTCCGAGGATTACGGCGGCCTCCAGGGCAAGTGCCACGAGGCCCTGGTCCTCAACCGTCCCGACGTGATCCAGTCGGTCCACGAGTCGATGCTCGACGCGGGCGCGGAGGTCGTCGAAACCGACTCGTTCCAGGGCTCTCGCCTGAAGCTCGAGGAGTGGGGCCTGGGCGAGCACACGCTCGAGATCAACCGCGGAGCGGCGGAGATCGCGAGGAAGGCCGCGGGGCCGGACCGCTTCGTCGCGGGCTCGATCGGCCCAACGGGCTTCCTGCCGTCGTCGGACGACCCGACCCTCGGCGACATCTCCTTCCGCAAGCTCGTCGAGGTGTTCGAAGAGCAGGCGCGCGGCCTCGTCGAAGGCGGGGCCGACCTGATCATCATCGAGACGGCGCAGGACATCCTGGAGGTCAAGGCGGCGATCTTCGGCGCGCGCGAGGCCTTCTATGCGACCGGGCGCACCCTGCCGATCCAGACCTCGGTCTCGCTTCTGCCGCAGGGCGGCAAGATGCTCCTCGGGACGGACATCCAGGCGGTTCTGACCACTCTCTGCGCGCTGGACGTCGACGTGATCGGCCTCAACTGCTCGACGGGCCCCGAGGACATGCGCGACGCGATCCGCTACCTCGGCGAGGCGTCGCCGCTGCCGGTCCACTGCATCCCGAACGCGGGCCTGCCGCTGCAGGGCCCGGACGGCGAGACGATCTTCCCCGAGACTCCGGAGCAGCTCTCGAAGGTCCTCGGCGAGTTCGTCGAGCGCCACGGCGTCGGCATCGTCGGCGGCTGCTGCGGCACCACGCCCGACCACATCCGCGCGATCGCCGAGCGCGTCAGGGACTCGAAGCCCGGCGAGCGGCCTGCTTCGCCGCCGCCGCTCGTGAGCTCGATGATGACCGCGACCGACCTCGTGCAGGAGCCGCGGCCGACGCTGGTGGGCGAGCGCGTCAACTCGCAGGGCTCGCGCAAGGCCAAGGAGCTGCTCCTCGCCGACGACTACGACGGGCTCGTGCAGGTCGCGGAGGACCAGGTGACCGGCGGCGCGCACGTGCTGGACGTCTGCGTGGCGCTGACCGAGCGCCAGGACGAGGACGTGCAGATGCGCGAGGTGGTCCAGCGGATCTCGCTGACCCAGCCCGCGCCGATCCAGATCGACTCGACCGAGCCCGAGGTGATCGAGGCGGCGCTGGAGGCGATCCCAGGACGGGCGATCGTGAACTCGATCAACCTGGAGGCCGGCCGGGACAAGGCCGACCGCGTCATCCCCATGGCCAAGGCCCACGGCGCCGCCCTGATCGCGCTGACGATCGACGAGGTCGGCATGGCCAAGACGGCCGAGCGAAAGCTCGAGATCGCCAAGCGCATCACCGAGATCGCATGCGAGGAGCACGGGCTGGCTCCCGAGGCACTGATCTTCGATGCCCTGACCTTCACGCTCACCACGGGCGACGAGGAGTGGAGGCCCTCGGCCGTGGCGACGATCGAGGGGATTCGCGCCATCAAGGAGGGCATCCCGGGCGTCAAGACCTCGCTCGGCGTCTCGAACGTCTCGTTCGGCGTCGGCCTGCCCGCACGCTCCGCTCTGAACTCGGTCTTCCTCCACCACTGCGTGGACGCCGGGCTCGACCTGGCGATGGTCAACCCCAACCACATCACGCCATATGGGGAGATCCCCGAGGCCGAGCGCGAGCTGGCGGACGACCTCGTCTTCAACCGCCGCGAGGACGCGCTGGAGCGGTTCATCGCCCATTTCGAGTCGAAGGGGGAGGAGGCCGCCGACGAGGCCGACGACCCGACGGCCGAGATGGAGCCCGAGGAGGCGCTCCACTGGCACATCCTGCGCCGCAAGAAGGACGGGGTCGAGGAGTGGATCGACCGGTCCGTGGAGAAGATCGGTGCCGTCCCGACCCTGAACGGCGTCCTCTTGCCCGCGATGAAGGAGGTCGGCGACAAGTTCGGCGCCGGCGAGCTCATCCTGCCCTTCGTCCTGCAGTCGGCGGAGGTGATGAAGCGCGCGGTCGCCCAGCTCGAGAACTACCTCGACCGGATCGACGGCCACACGAAGGGCAAGGTCGTGATCGCGACGGTCTTCGGCGACGTCCACGACATCGGCAAGTCGCTGGTCAACACGATCCTGACCAACAACGGCTACACGGTCGTCGACCTCGGAAAGCAGGTCCCGATCGACACGATCATCGACGCCGCAATCGAGCACGAGGCGGACGCGATCGGCCTCTCGGCGCTGCTCGTCTCGACCTCGAAGCAGATGCCCGCGTGCATCGGCGAGCTTCACGAGCGCGGCCTCGAGTTCCCGGTCCTGATCGGCGGCGCGGCGATCAACCGCGACTTCGGCCGCCGCGCGCTCTATCCCCGCGGCAAGGAGTCCGACGAGGTCTACGAGCCCGGCGTCTTCTACTGCAAGGACGCCTTCGCGGGGCTCGACACCGTGGACGCGCTGGTCGACTCCGACGCGCGCAAGTCCCTGGTCGCGAAGTTCCGCGACGAGGCCAAGCAGCTTCGCGAGAAGCCCGAGGTGGTGGACGACTCACCGCCCACGACAGACGACTCCGTGCGCTCGGCCGTGAGCATCGACGCCGAGATCCCCGAGCCGCCGTTCTGGGGCTTCCGGGACGTCGACGTGGACCTCGACGAGGTCTACCCGTTCCTCGACCGCCATGTCCTTTTCAAGCTCCACTGGGGCGGCCGCGGCAAGAAGGGCGAGGACTGGCGCCGGATCGTCGAGGGCCACGACGGCGACGAGGGCTTCGCGCCGAAGCTCGAGCGCATGTGGGCCGAGCAGGACTACCTCCGGCCGAAGGTCCGAGTGGGTTATTTCCCGTGCAACGCCGACGGCAACGAGCTGGTGATCTTCGATCCCGAGGACCACGACCGGGAGATCGAGCGCTTCGAGTTCCCGCGCCAGCCCAAGCACGATCGCATCTGCCTGTCCGACTTCTACCGGCCGATCGACTCGGGCGAGCGCGACGTCGTGGCGCTTCAGGGCGTCACCGTCGGCGAGGAGGTCACGAAGCGGATCGAGCAGCTCGAGAAGGACGGCGAGTTCGCCGAGCAGCTCTTCGTCCATGGGCTCGGCGTCCAGGCCGCGGAGGGACTCGCCGAGTGGAACCACGCGCGCATCCGCGCCGACCTGGGCGTGGACGCCGGCCAGGGCCGCCGCTATTCATGGGGCTATCCGGCTTGCCCGGACCAGTCCGAGCACGAAAAGCTGTGGCGGCTGCTGAAGCTGGACGACCTGGGCATGGCCCTCTCGGGCGGCTACGCCGTCGAGCCCGAGCAGTCCACCGTGGCGATCATCGCCCACCACCCGCAGGCCGTCTACTTCGGCATGAAGTCCGGCTTCGTCCCGGCCGAGCCGAAGCAGGACGAGCTCATCGCCGGAACCGAGCGCGGCGGAGAGCTGCCGCCCGACGAGGACTTCGAGGGCGACGGGACGGTCGAAGCTGAAGCCTCGGAGGAACCCGTCGCCTGACCCACGCCCGCGCCTGTGTGATGCACATCACATGCATTTCGTGAGGATTTCGTGAGGGATTGCTAACCTGCCGCGCTTCGCACCGGCTTCGCCCTCGCGGGGCCATCTGATCGCAGGGATCTGAAAGCCAACCCCCCGAAGGAGGGTTCGTATGACTACGGCGACTCAAGACCGAGCCGACGCGGATCAGCACGCCCCTCACCGGGCGGGCAAGCGACCGACCGTTGCAGTGGTCGGCCTCGGCTACGTCGGCCTGCCAACGGCACTGGTCCTCCGCGAGTCGGGAGCGATCGTTCACGGAATCGACGTCTCGACCGAGCGGATCCGGGCGATCTCGCGGCAGGACGTCGACCTCCTGGACGCCGACCGTGAGCGCCTGAGAAAGGCTTTGGCGGATTCCCGGTTCACGATGGGAACCCGCCCCGACGCGATCGCGGCGGCCGATGCCGTGATGATCTGCGTGCCCACTCCCGTGGACCGGGGGCGCGCGCCCGACCTGGCCGCTCTGGAGTCCGCGTGCGACGCGGTCGTCTCCAGGGCCCGGCCCGGCCAGACCCTGATCCTCACGAGCACCTCGCACGTAGGCGCGACCCGTCAGCTCCTGCATCGAGCCTCTGGCCGCGCGTGGACTGAAGAGCGGCGAGGACCTCTGCGTCGTCTTCTCCCCGGAGCGGATCGACCCCGGGCGCGACGACCATCGCCAGGAGGAGGTCCCCCGTGTGCTCGGCGGCGACAGCGCCCGGTGCGTCGATGGTGCGGCAGCGATCCTGGGTCCGATCACCCCTCGGCTCCACACCGTCTCGTCCCCGGAAGCGGCCGAGCTGACCAAGCTTCACGAAAACGCCTTTCGCGCGGTCAACATCGCCTACGCAAACGAGATGGCGGACATGTGCGGCGACCTCGGCCTTGATCCGATCGAGATCGTCGAAGCGGCCGCGACCAAGCCGTACGGCTTCCTTGCGTTCTACCCCGGACCCGGCGTCGGCGGGCACTGCATCCCGTGTGACCCGCACTACCTGCTCGCTTCCCTGGGCGACGACCGCAGGACTCCCCTGACCGAGGCCGCGATGCAAGAGATCGACGAGCGGCCGCGCCGTATCGCCGGCCGCGCCCGCGAGGTCCTCGAGCGCCGTGGCATCCCCATCGAGGAAGCCAGCGTGCTCCTGGTCGGCGCCTCGTACAAGCCCGGCGTCCGCGACGTCCGCGAGTCGCCGGGCGTCGCGATCATCGCCGAGCTGAGCCTGGCCGGAGCGGACGTTCACTTCTGCGACCCACTCGTCGAGGCTCTCTCGCTCGACGGGTCCGGCGATGACCTCGACCGGGTCGACGATCCCGCTTCCGGAACCTGGGACCTGGTCGTCATCTCCGGCTCCGATCCCGCATTCGACATGGGCTGGCTGAACGGCACGCCCGTCATCGACTGCACCCACAGGCTTCCCGCGCAGTCCGGCGAGCGACGGGAGCTCGTGTCCTGATGTCCCGCAAAGCTCGACACCGCCGGATTGCCCCGGCGGTGAGCGTCGGCCTGCGCCTGATCGCGTTCGCCTACCTCATCGCCCTCATCGTCGGGATCGTGGTCTACAAGGCCGCGTTCATCGAGTCGATCCCGATCGACCCCTACTTCGCCCTCTACGGGCTGGTCGTGGCGACCTACATCCTCTCCCGCTTCGCGCTCTCGCTCTTCTATCGCCGGGGCAAGGCGCACGGCATCGAGCCCTCGGTGGCGATCGTGGTTCCCGCGTTCAACGAAGAGGACGCCGTGATCCGCACCGTGAAGGCCGCACTCGACGTCGACTACCCGGCGGACAGGCTCGAGTTGGTCGCCGTTGACGACGGGTCGACCGACCGCACCGGCGAGTTGCTCGAGGAGCTGGCGGCCAGCGACTGGCGCCTTCGCCTCGTGCGCTTCTCCGAGAACCGCGGCAAGCGGGCGGCGATGGCCGCGGGCATCCGGGCGACCGACGCCGAGATCGTCTGCTTCGTCGACTCCGACAGCGTTCTCGACGACGACGCGGTGCGCGTGCTCGTACAGCGCTTTGCCGACCCCGACGTCGGCGCGGTCTGCGGGCACGCTGACGTCCTGAATGTCGGCGATTCACTCCTCACGAGGATGCAGGCGGTGCGCTACTTCGTCGCGTTCAAGGTCATCAAGGCGGCCGAGTCCGTCTTCCACGCCGTGACCTGCTGCTCCGGCTGCTTCGCCGGCTACCGACGCGAGGCGATCATGCCGCATCTGGAGAAGTGGGAGCATCAGCGCTTCCTGGGCAACCCTGCGACGTTCGGCGACGATCGCTCCCTGACGAACTTCGTCCTTCGCGACTGGAAGGTCGACTACGAGTCGGCGGCCCGTTCGCGGACCATCGTCCCGTCGGGGTTCAAGCAGTTCCTGACGCAGCAGGTGCGCTGGAAGCGCAGCTGGACCCGTGAGTCGCTCATCGTCGGGCGCTTCATCTGGACGAAGCATCCGATCGCCGCCGTCTCGACCTACGTCGGCGTGATCCTGCCTCTCTTGGCGCCCATAACCGCGGCCCGCGCCCTCTTCTTCGAGCCGATCTTCGGCCATGGTGGGACGCCGCTCTTCTATCTCCTCGGCATCTACGCGATGGCCCTCGTCTACGGGCTCTACTACACGATCCGCCATCGCCGGAACGATGGGCTCTGGGTCTACGGAATCCTGTTCGTCTTCTTCTACCTGGCGTTCCTGGTCTGGCAGACCTATTACGCGATCCTCACCGCGAGCCGGACCACCTGGGGCACGCGACCGTCCACGCATGCCGCGGAGGCGTCCGCATGAGCGCCCTGTTCGACGCCATCAAGGGCGTGCTCAGGCGCTCGACCCCCGCGGTCGTGCTCGTCGCCTCGATCGTTCCGATCGCGCTCATCGCGCTGCCGATGGCCCAGGACGAGCACGAGCGCTTCGAGGACCGCTATCTCGACCGCGAGGCGATCGAGCCTCCGAGCGTCGAAGCGCCGCCACTCGACCTGCCGGCCTTCGGCGCGGGCGTGCCGGTCCTCGCCTACCACGGCATCGGCGAGGACAGCCGCTTCTCCGTGACCCAGGAGCAGTTCGCGGAGCAGATGGCGATGCTCGACGAGGCGGGCGTCGAGACGATCACCGTCGACGAGTACGTCTCCTTCCTGCGAGGAGAGGAGGTCGAGCTGCCGGAAAGGCCCCTCCTTCTGACCTTCGACGACGGCAAGCTGTCCTCGTTCCGCGGAGCCGACGCCGTGCTCGCCGAGCACGACATGAACGCGGTGATGTACGCGATCGCGTCGGAGACGAGCGAAGGCAGCGAGTACTACCTGAGCGGCGACGAGCTCTCGGAGATGGTCGCGTCCGGACGCTGGGAGGTCCAGCCCCATGCGGGCGAGGGCCACGCCGAGATCCAGATCGACGAGGAGGGCCACAGCGGGCCTTCGTATGCATACCGTGCCTACGACGAGTCGGAGGGCCTGGAGTCGTTCGCCGAGTTCGGCGACCGCGTGATCGGCGACATCGAGGCCGGGTCGGCGACCCTCGCGGAAGAGGTCGATGGCTACGGCGACCAGACCTTCTCGTTCCCGTTCGGCGCGTTCGGCCAGTACGGGACGAACGACGAGCGCATCCCGGGCTTCCTGAAAGAGCAGCTGGGGTCCCGCTTCGAGGCGCTCTTCTATCAGCCCTCCGACGCTGGGTTCACGTACCCGGGCCCGAGCGACCGCGTTCAGCCGCGGTTCGAGGTCCGGCGCAGCACGTCGGCCACAGAGCTCGGCGAATGGCTCAGCACGAACTCGGCCAGAAGCCGGGCGACTCTCGACCGAGGCTGAACAGCCCGACCCAGTCGAAGCCGGCCTCCGCAGCCGCCTGGCGGCGCATCCTCATCCCCTCGGTGGTCTCGCTCCAAGAGACAGCTCCGACCGTCAGGTAGGCCACTTCGCCGTCGGCGTAGGTTCCGATGAACGAGGGCGGGCTCTCTTCGATCTCGCGGGTCGAGACCAGCTCACCCGGCGCGCCTCCGAAGGGCCAGCGATAGCCGAATGCGCCGATGGTCGGCGCGATGCGGCTGGTCGAGATCCCCGCCGCGTAGTCGAGCACGGATGCGAATCCGGCCGAGGTGGTGATGGGCCCGGCGGTGCCGCCCGAGTAGTGCTCGTTGTACCCGGACGCGAGAACCAGGTTCGCGCCGGCCGACAGGGCGGCCCAGTCGTAGGGGGCGGCCGTCGCCCCGGGAGGCGCGGAGGTGCGCCGCGGGACGTAGACCGCAAGGCCACGCCCGGCCCGGGCCAGCCGTGAGTCGAGCCTTCGCACGAGGTCGGAGTAGGGGTCCCGTACGGATGCGTCAAGGCCCTCGATATCAAGCGTGATCCCGTCGTAGGAGTGCCTGCGCGCCAGGCCGGCGAGCTTCCGGGTGAGCCTGCGGCGCACGTATTTCGCGGCGCAGCGCCCTGCCCGCGAAGGTGGCGTTCACCACGGGCCAGACCTCCGTCCCGTTCTTGCGGGCGGCGTCGATGACCGGGGCGTCCGGCTCACGCGGAGGGATGCCTCCGCGAGGGGACTTCAGCGAGTACCAGTTCGGTGCCACGACGTCGATGCACTCGCCGAACTCGCGCAGCCGTTCGAGCTCGACGCCGTCCTCGTGCGACATGAACGCGAACATCCGCTGCTCGTCCGCCGAAGCGGACTCGAGAGGACCCAAGGCGATGATGAGGATCGCTCCAGCGATGGTTGCGAGGCGCATCCGAACCCGATACCCGAGAACGGGTCGGAATAAGACTCCCGCCGTTCGGGCAGAATGGACATATGGGCTACGCAAGCTACGAGGAGGCGTGCGCCGAGCACTCGTGGAACGTGCCGGAGCGCTACAACATCGCCGCCGACGCCTGCGACAAGCACGATCCGGACAAGCTGGCCATGATCCACGAGCGCTACGACGGCGCGGTCCGCGAGGTGAAGTGGGGCGAGCTCCAGGAGCTCTCGAACAAGGCCGCGAACGTGCTGGCCGGGGCGGGGGTGGAGCGCGGCGACAGGGTCGCGGTGGTCCTGCCGCCCACGCCGGAGACGGCCGCGATCTTCTTCGGCACCTGGAAGCTGGGCGCCGTGCTCCTCTCGATGTCGGTCCTCTACGGCGACGATGGCATCCGCCACCGGCTCGGTGACTCCGAGCCGCGCGTTCTCGTGACCGATGCCGACAACGCAGGCAGGTTCCAGGAGGCGGGCGTCGAGCTCCTGATCCTCGGCGACGACACGTTCGACGGCGTGCCGGCCGAGTTCGAGACGGCCGATACGGCGGCCGACGACCCGGCGCAGCTCTATTACACGTCGGGCACGACGGGGATGGCCAAGGGCATCGTCCACGCGCACCGCTACCTCCTTGGCCACGAGGAGTTCATCTATTGCCACGAGGTCGAGGACTCAGAGCGGTTCCACGGCATGGGGGAGTGGGCGTGGGCGGCCGGCATCGCGCCGCTCCTGGGCCCGTGGCGTCTCGGAGCGGTGCAGTGCGTCTATCAGCGCGAGGGCGGCTTCGACCCCGGCAAGCAGCTCGACTTCCTCAGCCGGCACGAGGTGACCAACGTCTTCACGACGCCAACGGCGATGCGCGCCATGATGGCGGTGCGGGGCGCGGGGGAGAAGCATCCGCAGAAGTTCCGCCGGGTCTGCTCGGCGGGCGAGCCGCTGAATCCCGAGGCGATCCGCTGGTTCCGCGAGGAGTACGGCATCACCGTCCTGGACTACTACGGCCTCACCGAGTCGTATCCCCTGTGCGCGAACTATCCGTTCATGGAGGTTCGCGAGGGCTCGATGGGCAAGCCGATGCCGGGCTGGGATGTGGCGATCCTCGACGAAGACGAGCAGCCCGTCGCGCAGGGAGAGAAGGGCGAGATCTGCCTGCGAGCCCGCTCGAACCCGCACTATCCGCTGGGTTACTGGCGGAATGACGAGGCGGCAGCTGAGACGTTCGGCGGCGACTGGTTCCACTCGAAGGACGCCGCCTCCGAGGACGAAGACGGTTACTACTGGTACGAGGGTCGCGCCGATGACGTGATCATCGCCGCCGGGTACCGGATCGGCCCGTTCGAGGTGGAGTCCGCCTGCATCGAGCACGAGGCGGTGCACGAAGCGGCGGCTGTGGCGTCGCCGGACGAGGTGAAGGGCAACGTGGTCAAGGCCTTCATCGTCCTGGCCGAGGGCCACGAGCCCTCGGACGAGCTCGCCGAGGACATCAAGCGCTTCGTGCGTGAGCGGCTATCCGCGTACGCCTACCCGCGGAAGGTCGAGTTCACGGACGAGCTGCCGAAGACCCTGACCGGCAAGATCCGGCGGATCGAGCTGCGCGAGCGGGAAAGCGGCTAGCGCCGCCGCCGCTCAATTGGAGTCAGCTCGAGCTCTCGTTCTCGGGTTCGTCCTCGGCATCGTCCGCCGCATCGTCCGCCGCGTCCTCTGCCTCATTAGCGCCTTCCTCCAGGGCTTCGCCGGCATCGTCCGTCGCTTCATCGGCTGCGTCACCGACGTCCTCGGCGGCATCCTCGCCCTCTTGAACGGCTTCATCGGCGGCGTTCTCGATGTCTTCCGAGTCTCCGTCATCGTCGCCGCAGCCCGCGGCCGCGACGCCGAAGCCTCCGAACGCGAGCACCGAGGCCGCTACCGCGAGTCGCTTGCGCCAGATCATCTCTTCCATGAGTTTCCTTTCGTGGGGTCCGGGGGTCAGGTGCCCCTACCCATCATGCAACTCTTCAAAGCAGAGACAGGAGTTGGACCCGGCCCTAGCGGCCGATGCGGTAGACGGACCCGCCCGCGACGACGTAGACGTTGTCGCGCGTATCCGTGCCGAAGGAGACCAGGCCTCCCTCGGAGAGGCCCGTTCCGGAGCTGGAGCCGGCGCCGCCGGGGCCGGCCCGGACCGAGCGGATGTCGCCGGTGCACAGGTCGCCGTAGACGTAGCGGCCGCGAAGGCCGCCCAGGTTGCGGTCGCGGACGACGTACCCGCCGGTGATCGAGCAGCGCCCGCCGGTGTGCGGGTAGGTGAAGACCGGCTTCACATGGTTCTCGAGCGGACCGCCCTCGTACCGGCTCTTGCCCTCGTAGTGGTCCCAGCCGAAGTTGGCTCCCTTCGCGCCGCCGATCGTCCGGAAGTTGACCTCTTCGTATCGGTCCTGGCCCACGTCGCCGATCACGATCCGGTTGCGATCGAAGGAGAACCGGTACGGGTTCCGCAGTCCGCGCGCGTAGATCTCGTTCTTGCCGCTCTTCCCGATGTACGGGTTGTCTCGCGGGATGCCGTAAGCGAGCTTTCCCTTGGGGTTTCGAAGCGGGTTGATGCGAAGGAGCTTGCCCAGGAGGCTGCCCTTGTCCTGCGCGTTCTCGAGCGGATCGCCCGCTCCTCCGCCGTCGCCCGTCGCGATGTAGAGGAGGTCGTCCGGGCCCCACTGGAGCTGGCCGCCGTTGTGGTTCGCGAAGCGGCTGTGCTGGATGTCGAGCAGCTTTCGCTTGGTGGACTTGTCGGCGCGCGTCCGGTCGTTCCGCTTCATGCGGAACTCGGTGATGTTGATGTCGCCCGAGTCGTCGGTGAAATAGACGTAGAAGCGCCGCGAGTCCTTCCAGTCGGGGAAGGCGATCGAGAACAGCCCGCGCTCGCCGTCGCAGCAGCGGACGAGCCCCCTGATGTCGAGGAACGTGCCCTTCGGCTCGCCGTCCTTGAGGACCTTGATGACGCCCCTTCGCTCGACGACGAAGAGAAAGCCGGGCGCGCCCTTGGGCCCGTGCGCGTAGGTCGGGCGAGTCGAATGAGCCGACCGGATTGAGCCGGAGTCCGCCGCGTCTTTCGTCCCCGGACGGTCGGTGCGGCCAGGAGCGCGCAGAGGGCCGCGACGCAGGCAAGCCCCCAGCCGGCTGAGCGCCTGCCCGTCAGCTGCTCAGAGCCCCAGGCGGTTCTTGAGGCCGCGGGCGTTGACCAGCCGATACAGGCGGTTCAGCATCTTCCGGCGGGTCGGCGTGTACGGGTACCAGAGCGGCTCGGACTTGCTGTTGGGCAGCCGCGGCGAGACGATCGTCTCTGTGCGGCAGTACTTGCGGATGCCGCCCGGCCCGTGGCGCCAGCCGATGCCGGAGTCCTTCCAGCCGCCCATCGGGACCTCGAGGTGGAAGTAGTTGACGAGGGCGTCGTTGATGTTGGCCGCGCCGACCTCGAGCTGCTCGGCGACCTTCTCGGCGCGTCCGACGTCCTTGGAGAACACCGACGCGGAGAGGCCATAGCGCGTGTCGTTCGCCATGCGGACCGCCTCGGCTTCGTCCCGCACCTTCATCACGCCCACCACGGGGCCGAACGTCTCGTCGCGCATGACCTTCATCGTGTGGTCGGCGTCGGCGACCACCGTCGGCTCGTACCAGTCACCGGGGCCGTCCTTGCGCTTGCCGCCCGTGAGGATGCGCGCCCCCTTCGAGCGCGCGTCTTCGACGTGGTCGGAGACGATGTCGATCTGGGCGGGAGACGTCATCGCGCCCTGCTCGGCCTCGTACGAGCGGCCGTCGGCGCCCTGGCGCAGCTCGCGCACGCTGTCGGCAAGGCGGTCGACGAACTCGTCGTAGACCGGCTCCTCGACGTAGATGCGCTCGATCGACATGCAGACCTGTCCCGTGTTCACGAAGCCGCCGTACGCACAGGCGTTGACCGCACGGTCCATGTCGGCGTCCGCCAGCACGATCGCGGGGTCCTTGCCGCCGAGCTCGAGCGAGACGGGGGTCAGGGTGTCCGCCGCCCTCTTCATCACGATCTTGCCGGTCCGGTCAGAGCCGGTGAAGTGCATGTAGTCGGCGTTGTCGACCAGCGCGCCACCGGTGTCGCCGGTTCCGTTCACGAAGTCGATGACGTCGGGCCCGCCGACCTCTTCCTTCCAGCCGCGGATCACCTCCATCAGCTCGAGCGGCGTGAACTCCGACGGCTTGATGACGACGGCGGAGCCGGCCATGAGCGCCGGGATCGCGTCGCCGGCCGACAGGATCAGCGGGAAGTTCCAGGGGCTGATGATGCCCACGACCGGATACGGGCGGTAGCGGACGCGAAGGCGCTTGACCTTCGCGGGAAGGATCCCCGGGGTCGGCGTCTCGTCGGCGAGGTACTTCTCGCCGTTCTGGCCCCAGAAGTTGATCGCGAGCTCGAGGTAGATGGACTCGAGCCCCGAGTCGCCGCGGACCTTGCCGGTCTCCTCCTGGACGACGTCCGCGATGTGCTCGCGGTTCTCCAGCAGCCAGTCGCGCCAGCGCTCAAGCCACCGCCGCCGCTCCGCGAATCCCATCGCCTCCCACTCGGCCTGGTTCGCGCGGACGCGCGAGACGACCTCGGCAACCCGCTCGGGCGGATCGATCGCCACGCTCTGGATGACCGAGCCGTCGGTGGGACGGTGGACGTCGAAGGTTTCAGCGGTCGCGGCGTGCCCGTTCGAGCTCGCATCGGTCGCCTCGGACGCGGTTGACGCGGCGGTTGGCTCCATGAGTCGAACTGTACTGCCCGAAAAGGGCTCGGGCGGCAGGCGGCGCGGGGTCACCGACCCCACATGTCAAGGCGCCGGGTCGAGGCGATGGACGGTGCCGCTCAGAGATGCGATGTAGACGCGCTCCTGCGCGTCCTTGCTCACGGCCGCGACGTTGTCGATGCCGAAGGGATGGCTCGTGAGGCCCGTGAAGGTCTGTGCCGCGACGTTGGGAACGAAGCTGCGGACGTTCGGGTTCGAGAATGCCTCGCCGAACAGGTAGCGGCCGTTTGCGGAGTCGAACGACGGTCCCCGTCATGCGTGGGTCCCGGACGATGACGCCGCCGATCACCGAAACGCCGCGGAAGGTCGAATCGGGCGGGTTGACCGGGCGGGGGTACGTGTGGATCGGGTCGATCTTCGGCAGGTCCGTCGCGCGGTCGGGGTCGAAGGGGAGCTCGCCCTCCTTGCCGGGCCATCCGAAGTCAGCGCCCTTCGCGTCAGCGATCGGGACGATGTTCACCTCCTCGCGGTCGCTCTGGCCGACGTCGCCGATCGCGATGACGTCGCCGTCGAACGAGAAGCGGAAGGGGTTGCGCAGGCCGATCGACCAGATCTCGTCGCGGCCCTTCTCGCCGACGAAGGGGTTCCCCGGGGGCACGCGGTAGGTCGCCCTCCCCTTCGGGTTCTTGGGATTGATGCGAAGGAGCTTCCCGAGGCGCTTGTTCAGCTTGCGGGCGTTGTCGAACTCGTCGCCGCCGCCGCCCCCGTCGCCGGTGGCGATCCAGAGATTGCCGTCGGGGCCGAACGCCGCGGTGCCGCCGTTGTGGTTGCCGGCGTCGCGGTGCGGGATCTCGATCACGGTCCGGCGCGAGTTGCGCTGGGCGCGCGCGGGGTTGTCGCCGCGAATGCGGAACTCGGCGACTTCGACGTTGCAGCCGCCGGTGCCGTTGTTGCAGTTCCTGTTCGTGAAGTAGAGGTAGAAGAGGCCGGAGTCGGCGAAGTCGGGCGGGAAGGCGGCGGATAGAAGGCCCTGCTCGCCACCTGACTCGATCATCTTCGAGACGTCGATCAGCGGCTTCTCCCTTTTCACTCCGTCGTCGACGACCCGGACCTTGCCGCCCTGCTGGACCACGTACACGAGATCCGGGAAGCCGGGCGCGCCGGTCACGTAGACCGGCGACGAGAAGCTTCCGCCGAAAGGTGTGGCGACCACGTCGGCCACGGGGATCCCGGCGTTTGCGCTGGGTCCGGCGGCCAGCGCCAAAGCGCACACCGACGCAACGAACCCCGCCGTCAGCCCCGCGCGCTTGCCCCTTGCCGCCTTCAACTCTGCCATCACGCTAGCGGCAACCCGAGCGAAGCCCCCGAGTTGCGGCTACTGACCCTTGTCCGGGACGAGCCTGAACACCGGGCCGTCGAGGGAGACGGCGTAGATCCGCCCACGCTGGTCCTCGCCGAAGGAGGAGATCGACGGGACCTGGAGACCCACGGCCTCGTCGTCGGTCGCCGTGCCCTCGCTCTCCGCCCCTTCGGCGTCGAAGCTCCTCAGCTGTCCCTGGCAGAAGTCGGCGTAGAGGTAGCGGCCATAGAGCGAGCGGAGCGCACGGTCGCGCACGACGTAGCCGCCCGTGACCGAGCAGCCCTCGTCCCGGCCGTACTCGAGCACGGGGTCGATCGCGTTCGGCGCCTCCTCGTCGGCAGTTGAAGGGCTCGGTGCCCTCGAAGGCGGACCAGCCGAAGTTCGCGTCCTGCCCCGGCTCCGCCAATACGTCGATCTCCTCGAGCGCGTTCTGGCCGACGTCGCCGATCCAGAGCGCCCCGGTCTTTCGAGTCGAACGAGAATCGCCACGGGTTGCGCAGGCCGTAGGCGAGGATTTCGGGCCGGGCGTCGTTCTCGTTGACGTACGGGTTGTCCTTCGGAACTCCGTACTCCTCGCCGCGGCCTCCGGCGCCGGGGTCGATCCGCAGGATCTTGCCGAGGAGGGCCGAGAGGTTCTGGCCGTTCCGGTCCGGGTCGCCCGCCGAGCCGCCGTCGCCCAGTCCGACGAGCAGGTTGCCGTCATCGTCGAAGAGCAGCAGGCCGCCGTTGTGGTTCGCGAAAGGCTGGGGAACCTCCAGCAGCGTGCGCGCTGAGCGCTCGTCGGCCTTGCCGGTCTTCTCGTCCGTCTGGTACTCGACCACTCGGGTGTCGCCGTTCGTGTTCGTGTAGTCCACATAGAAGAGCCCGGAGCGCGCGTAGTCCGGCGCGAACGCGACGGAGAGAAGTCCCTGCTCGCCGCCGGCGACGATCTCGTCGGAGATGTCCAGGAGCGTCGATTGCTTGCCGGAGGGCGACACGCGGATGACCTGGCCGGTCTGCTCGACGACGTAAAGGGCGGTGTCGCCCTTCGGCTGGGTGACGAAGACGGGATCCTCGAACTCGCCGATCTCCTCCAGGGCAACTCCGCCGCTCTGCGGCTCGCCCTTGCCTCCCCCCGGATCCGTCACGACCGGGGGCCCGGTCACCTCGGGCTCGTCCTTCTCACCGCATCCGGCGACGAGAAGCGCTGTGAGGGCCAGGAAGATCGCGAGACGGATGTGCATCACGCGCCTAACGGTAATGGGCGCGTTACGCAGCGGAGCCGGCCCCGAGCAGGGGCAGGCCCGACTTCATCAGTCCGCCGGGACGACGTCGTCCCTGTTCGTCCACCGCGGTCGCCTTCGGCTTGTCCGTGATCGTGGCGACGAATTCGCCCTCGACCGGGTCGCCGGTGTCGGTTACCGCCTTCGCCTTGCCGTCGAGCCCCGCCGCGACCTCGTAGTGGACGGTGTACGTGCCGGGAACGACCGGCGTGACCCGGAAGACGGTGTGGATGGTCGTCGCCCGCCTCGAGCTCGCCGAAGCTGTAGGTGTTCGTCGACGAGGTCTCGGCGCCGGCGGTGGGCGCGGCATCGAGGTCCTTCGTCGTCGTGCCGACCTCGAGGATCTTCGGATAGTCGTTCTCGAGAATCCAGACGGGGCGGTTCGGGTCGGCCAGGCCTTCCTGCTCGGAGCGGATGTTGAACGCTCCGTCGGCGATCTGCGTCGCCCGTGTAGATGGTCAGCGCGAGATCGGGGATCGTCTCGTCGCCCGTGTTGCGGAACGCGAGCTCGAGGTCGGTCGTCTCGGCAAGCCGCTGCTTCGGCGCGAACTCGGCGACCGTCACCTCGACCGGGTAGTCGGCCTCCTCCTCGTTTTCGTCCTGGCGGGGCTCCGAGCCGCAGCCGGCGATGAGCACGGCGGCCAGCACCGAGGCAAATAGCTCGGCGGCCCTGGACCCGCGATTTGCGGGTGCTTGTGGTCTCCTCCCCCAAGGCGCGGGGAACATACCATCCGCGAGGGGCACGTTAAGCCGGTCGGTAATGCGCGGTTGTCGGTTGCCGTCCACCCACGTCATGGATTAGTGTTGTGCGTCGTTGGGGCCGGGTACAACCTCGGGCCCCAGGGTGAGAGATGGTCAGATCAGCAGCCGACAGGGCATTCCTACCAGCGAAATCGCTCTTCGAGCAGGTCGGAAACATGATGATTCTGACCGGCAAGACGATCGTCGCTGCCGCCCGCCCGCCATACCCGTACGGCGGCGAGTTCATCTCGCAGTTCCTCTTCGCGCTCCAGCTCTGCTGGTTCCCGATGATGATCTCGACGATCGCGTTCGGCTTCGGCGCTCCCGGGCTTCAGGCCGCGAACTTCCTCTCGCTGTTCGGAGCCCTCGACCGCCTCGGCGGGTTCTTCATCCTCGCGTCGGTCCGCGAGTTCGCGCCGTTCGTGACGGCGGTCGTCGTCGCCGGCGTGGCCGGCACCGCGATCACCGCGGACCTCGGCGCCCGCAAGATCCGCGAGGAGCTCGACGCGCTCCAGGTGCTCGGCGTCGATCCGATCAAGAACCTCGTCGTCCCCCGCTTCCTCGCCCTGATGCTCATCACCGGGCCTCATGGACATCTACGCGCTCCTCTTCGGCATCTCCGGCGGCCTCTTCGCCGAGATCGCCTACGGCCAGCCGCTCGGAGGGTTCTTCGCCACCTTGTTCACGAACGCGTCCGTGACGGACCTATGGGGATCCGTGCTCAAATGCACGATGTTCGGCGCGATCATCGCGATCGTCTGCTGCTACTACGGGATGAATGCGTCCGGAGGCGCGGAGGGAGTGGGCCGTGCCGTGAACGTCGGCGTCGTCATCGCCTTCCTGGGCGTGTTCGCGTTCAACTACGTCTTCACCCAGACCCTGCTCGCCACCCACCCCGAGATCTCGGTGATCAAGTGACGATGCTCGCGCTGCAAGGGAGATGGTGCGCCTAATGGGCTGGTTGGCGCTCCCCAAGGAGTGGATGGGCAAACCTCGGCACGATCGCCCGCTTCTGCGGCCGCGTCATGGGCCTCGTCTACTCGGGCCGCGTCTTCCGCTTCTTCGGCGAGGCGCTGCGCCAGGCCGGGATCCTCATCCTCGGCTCCGCGCTCGTCATCTGGGGCCTCACCTTCATCCTCGGCCTTCAGTGCGGCATCGAGGGCGCGTACTTCTCGCGCTCGGTCGGCGCGCCTTCCAACGCCGGCGTGTTCGCCGCCTGGTGCGACCTCCGCGAGGTCATCCCGTACGCCTTCGGCTACATGATGGCCGCCAAGGTGGGCACCGGCATCGTCGCCGAGATCGGCGCGATGCGGATCTCCGACGAGGTCGACGCGCTCGAGGTCATGGGCGTCAACCCGATGATCTTCCTCTGCGCGACCCGCCTGCTCGCCGCCTGGCTGACGCTTCCGTTCATCTATCTCGCCGGGATCGGCGTCGGCTTCTTCGCCTCGTATCTGGCGGTGGTCGAGCAGGTCGGGGAGGTGTCGGCCGGCGGCTACTTCCTGATCTTCTGGATGTTCCAGAACCCTCCCGACCTCATATTCAGCGTCATCAAGGGCATGTTCATGGCGACCGCGATCGTGCTCGTCGGCTGTTACTACGGCTACACGGCCGCGGGCGGGCCGGTAGGGGTGGGAACCGCGACGGCGAAGTCGATGGTCTTGAACATCGTTTTGGTCCACATCATCGGGATGATGGGCACCCTGGTCTTCTGGGGGGCAAATCCACGCGCGCCAATAGGCGGATAAGGAGAAAGTTTTGGCTGACGGACTCAGGCATCCACGATCAGGAAGAAGGACGACGACGTCGACGGACGGCATTCGCGGACAGCGGCGACGCGCGCTCGAGCGCGAAGTCAGACCGCGAGGATCGCGAGCAGAGGCAGGCCGAGTTCGAGAAGTTCGCCGAGGAGCAGGAGCGCGAGTCCGAGCCGTACGAGGAGCCCGCCCCGGACCTCGGGTACCTGCACAAGGACTACATCCTTCCGGGCGTCGCCTCTGACGAGGACAACCCCTACAAGTGGCACACGGGCGAGAAGCGCGACCACGGCGGCGAGGACGCGATCGAGGTCATCGACGTCGTCAAGCAGTTCGGCCGCATGCGGATCCTGAACGGCCTGTCGCTCGGCCTTCCCGACAACCAGATCTCGATGGTGCTCGGCCCGTCGGGTACCGGCAAGTCGGTGCTCATCAAGCACATCGTCGGCCTGCTCTATCCCGACTCGGGCGACCTGCTCGTCCACGGCGAGTCGGTCCCCGGCATGTCGGACGACGAGCTCTTCGAGATGCGCAAGAAGTTCGGCCTCCTCTTCCAGGACGGCGCGCTCTTCGGCTCGATGAACATCTGGGACAACGTCGCCTTCCCGCTTCGCCAGCACACGGACAAGGGCGAGGACGAGATCGGCGACATCGTCGGCCGCCGTCTCGAGGAGGTCGGCCTCGGAGGCGCAACCGAGAAGATGCCGAACGAGCTCTCCGGCGGAATGCGCAAGCGCGCCGGCTTCGCCCGGGCGCTGGTGCTCGACCCCGCGATCGTCATGTTCGACGAGCCGGACTCGGGCCTCGACCCGGTGCGCACGGCGCTCCTGTGCGAGCTCATCCGCGAGATCCACGAGGAGAACGGCGGCTGCTACATGGTGATCAGCCACGACCTCGGCACCGCCCGGCGCATCGCCGACTTCATCGCGGTGCTCTGGAAGGGCAAGATCGTCGAGTCCGGCCCCTCGTCCGAGCTGTTCGACTCGGAGAACGAGTTCGTCAGCCAGTTCCTCAACGCGGAGACAATCGGCCCCCTCGCGATGGACTGAGGTTGGGCGCGGGTTAAGCCCGCTTTTGACCGGCTCGTCGCGGGTTTTGCCCGCGTAGGCTGAATTCGTATGAGGAGCGTTTTCGCACGCCTCGGCGCGTGGTGCGTCGAGCGTCCGGGGCCGGTGATCGCGCTCGCGGTGCTCCTGGCGATCCTGGGCGTGGTCGGCGCGCTGAGCCTGAAGCCGAACGGCGAGGCGGACACGCTCGTCGACGAGAGCTCGGAGACGTTCCAGGCGACCGAGGAGCTCAAGGAGAAGTTCGGCGACGACCCCATCGTCGTCCTCATCAAGGGCGACCTCGAGCAACTCGTCCTGACCGAGGACCTTCAGCGCATCCTCTTCCTCGAGTCCTGCCTGGCCGGCACCGCGCCCGAGGGTGAGGTCGCCAAGGGCATCGAGACGCCGGAGGTCTGCAACGACCTGGCGGACTCGAAGCCCGCGCGCGTCGTCTACGGGCCCGCGACCTTCCTCAACCAGTTCGCGACCCAGGCGTCCGAGCAGTTCACAGCAGCAGCAGGCCGCGGCCCAGGAGCAAGGCCAGGCCGCGGCGCAGGAGGCCTACCGCGCCGCGATCAAGGAGGGGCTCGGCAAGGAAGAGGCGACAGCTCGCCGCCGACGCCGCGGCGCAGGCGGTTCAGGACCAGTTCCTGCAGCAGGCGGTCTCGCTCGGCGTCGAAGTATGGGCTGGAGGGACTCCCCTCGATCCAGGACCCGCACCTTCGTCCGCGCGGTCGTCTTCGACAACCGCTTCACGGACCCGGTCCCCAAGTCGAAGTTCTCGGCCTTCTTCCCATCGCCGAGTCGGCGGCGATCTCGGTCCGCCTGCGGCCCGACCTGACCGAGGAGGAGCGAAGCGAGGCGATCGATCAGATCCGCGACGGCCGTCGGCAGAAGACGTCTTCCAGATCAGGAACGCCTCGTATCTCGTCTCGGGCGCACCTGTCCTCGCCGACGGCCTGACCGACGAGCTCAGGGGCCAGATCACGATCCTGCTCGCGGCGGCGCTCGTGGTGATGGCGCTCATGCTGGCGCTCGTCTTCACGCCGCCGCTCCGCTTGCTGCCGCTGGGCATCGGCCTGGCGGCGAGCGCCATCGCCTTCGGAGCCCTGGCGCTCTTCGGCGGCACGCTGACGATGGCGGTGATCGCGGGGCTGCCGATCCTGATCGGCCTCGCGGTCGACTACGCGATCCAGCTCCAGGCGCGCTTCGTCGAGGCGCGCCGATCCGGCTCGTCCCCCGCGCGCGCCGCCGCGGAGGCAGCCGCCGCGGGCGGCCCCGTCGTCGCCACCGCGGCACTCGCGACCGCGGCCGGGTTCCTCGTCCTCATCCTCTCTCCGATCCCGATGGTCCAGTCGTTCGGGCTGCTGCTCGTGGGCGGGCTCGCGATCGCCTTCTTCCTCGCGCTCACCGCGGGCCTGGCGGTCCTTTCGATGACGGGCGGCGCAGCCGCCGAAGGGCGCGCATCCCGCGACCGTGCCCGGCCTCGTCCCGCATGCGCGGAGCAGGCGAGAAGCTCTCAACGCCCCGAATGGGTGTCGCGCTTCCGCTCCGGCGTCTCGAAGATCGGGCCGCGCTCGCTGGCCGCCTCGATCTCGATGCCGGGCAAGGTCGTCGCCGCCTCTGCCGTCCTCGCGCTCGCGGGCTGGGTGGCCGGAACCCAGACCGAGATCGTCTCCGACTTCCACGAGCTCCTGCCGGCCAGCCTGCCCGAGCTGCAGGACGTGGGCGCGCTCGAGGAGGAGACCGGCGTCTCGGGCGAGGTGGGCGTCGCGATCACGGCCGACGACCTGACCGACCCGGAGGTCATCGCCTGGATGAAGGACTACCGCCAGCGCGTGCTCGACGCCGGCGGGTACGAGGACGACTGCCGCGCCGAGAGGCACGAAGCTCTGCCCGGCGATCTCCCTGCCCGACCTGTTCGGCGACGAGCTGCCCGACCAGCGAGCGGATCCAGGGCGTCCTCTCGCTGCTGCCTCCCTACTTCGCCCAGGCGGTGATCGAAACCGATCCCGAGACGGGCGAGACCGGGAACACGGCGCTCCTCTCGTTCGGGATCAAGGTCATGCCCTTCGACGAGCAGAAGGAGCTGGTCGACGAGATGCGCGAGCTGGTCGACTCACCCGGGCGCGGCGCCGCCGCCCGAGGGCGTCGAGGTGTCGCGATCGAGCCCCCGGCAGGCTCCGAGGTGAGCGTGCTCGGCCTCGCCGTGCTCGCGGCGGACGCGAACGCGTCACTCGGGTCGAATCGCTACCTCCTCACCTTCGCGGGCCTCGGGGCCGTGGCGCTCGTCCTCTTCACTGGTCGGGTTCGGCCCAGCGGCGCGGCGGATTCGCAAGTCGGGAGAGGGCGGATACGGCGCCGCGGCCGGCAAGGCCGCGCGGCGCGCGCTGGTACCGCTCATCCCGGTCGTCCTGGCGCCTGGGTGGTCGGCCCTCGTCCTGGAGGGCGCCCAGCTCGACCTCAACCCGATGTCGGCGACGCTCGGCGCCCTGGTGATCGCGATCGCGACCGAGTTCAGCGTCCTTCTCTCCGCGCGCTACTACGAGGAGCGCGAGCGCGGCGAGACTGTTGGCGAGGCGCTTCGCCTGACCTACTCCCGCACGGGGGCGGCGGTGGTCGCCTCTGGCCTGACCGCGATCGCGGGCTTCGCCGTCCTTGCGCTGGCCGCGCCCGTGACAGCGATCTTCGGAGGGGACGCGATCCGGATGCTGACCGAGTTCGGCGTGGTCGGCGTGATCGACCTCGTCATCGCGCTCGCGGGCGTGCTGCTGGTGCTTGCCCGCCGTGCTGGTCTGGGCCGAGGGCGACTTCGCCGCGGCTCGCGCGGCGATCGGGCGCGCTACGCCGCAGGCCCAGGGAGGCGCCCGCCGCGCAATGAGCGAGCCGCCGCGGCAACCCGGCGAGGAAGCGCCCGAGGGCGAGAAGCCCAAGCCCGGCGCCCGCTACCCCCTGATCGTCGGCATCGCGTTCGTGGCCCTCATCGCCTACGCCACCTACAACTCGATCCAGACCGACGAGGGAGGCCTGCTGGGAGCCGAGGACGCCGAGCGGGGGAGGGCGCTGCCCGAGTTCGCGGTGCCCGACATCGACAGCGATCTCGAGGGCGACGCGAACGTCTTCCAGGACGACTGCGAGACCTCGCAGAACCCGTGCCCCGAGCCGCGCGACGCCTGCGTGTCAGATCGAAGAGGAGCGCGCGATCCGCGTCTGCGACCTCTTCGACAAGCCACTCGCGATCTCGTTCTGGTTCACCGGCGGCGCCGACTGCCTCGCCGAGCAGGACGCCTTCAACCGCGCGTCGGAGCGCTTCGAGCGGCGAGGTCAACTTCCTCTCCGTGAACGTCCGCGACGACATCGACGAGGTCCGCCAGATCGCCGAGGAGCGCGGCTGGACGCGTCCCCGTCGGCTGGGACAAGGACGGCGCCGTGTCGAACACCTACCGCGTCGGGCTCTGCCCGACGATGGCGCTCGCCTTGCCCGGAGGCATCCTCGACGACGCGGTGATCGGCACGGACTCCTTCACCGACGAGGCGCTCGACGAGGAGCTCGAGCGCCTGATCGAGGACTCGAACGCGCTGGAGCGGGCGGTCGAGTGACGTCCGAGGCGGTGCCCGAGCGCGGCTGGGTCGTCGGACGACGTCTCGGAGGAGCTGGCCGGCGTCGGGCGTCCACTACCTCCTCCTCGAACAGGGCTCGGGGCGAAGCCCGCGGCACGTGAAGGACCAGCTGAAGGAGCTCGGCGGCGCGCTTCTCCGGCGCCCAGGCCGTGAACCTTCGCCACCAGGCGATCCCGTGGGCCTACCGGGTCTTCTTCCGCCACATCGGCCTCGACCCCGACGAGCAGCGCACGCCGGTCGAGGAGGTCGCGCTCGAGCGGATGCGGAAGGGCGGCTTCCCCTCGCAGAGCCTGCTCGACGACGCGCTGACGATCGCGATCGCCGAATCGGGCGTCGCGCTGCGCGCGTTCGACGCGGACCGGGTCGAGGGCCGGCTGGGGATCCGCCTGACCGAGCCCGGCGAGCCCTTGGAGGGCAGGCCCGGAGAGCTGCCGCCCGGCACGCTCGTGATCGCGGACGAGGCGCGCCCGCTCGCGCTCCTTTTCGGCGCGATGGGATCGGGTCGCGGCGTCTCGAACAAGACGAAGCGGATCCTCCTGTGCGCGATCCAGGTCCGCGGCGTGCCTGACATCGCCGTCGAGGAGGCGATGTGGCTTGCCGCCGGCGTGATGCGCAGTTAGGATGTATGAATCGCGAAGCTGGACCTGAGGCATGGCTGAAACGCTCGAGCACAACCTGACGGCAGTCGGAGGCGGCAGGGGGGACGTGCCTCTGGATCTGCTCGTCACCACCGACGATCGCCCGCTTCGCGACGAGCTTCGCCGCCAGATCGCGCGGCTGGAGCAGCAGCTCTCCGAGCTTTGGACCTCGGCCTTCCCGCGCAAGGGCATCGACTGGTCGGTCGGTGCGGTGGGCGGCCCGCGCATCCTCGGCGCCGCCGAGCTCGAGCGGATCCGCGACGCCCTCGTCGTCCGCATCCGCGAGGCCCAGACGGAGATCGCCCGCCGCGCCGACGTCGAGGAGAAGAATCGCGGCCTGGTGGAGCGGATGATCGCCGAGCCCCAGCGATACCCCTGGGTTCAGATCTCGAACGAGGACGTCGGCGACCGCGACTGCAAGCACTGGCACTCCCGTCCCCGGCTGGGCATCATCGGGATGCTTATGGGCTGGTGGCGGGTCAAGCTCTCCAGCGGTTGCCCCTTAGCCGCGGGGCTTGCGGCCCCCGTACCAGGTACCTCACGAAACGCTCACACTAGCCCCTGCCTGATGGCCAGCAAGAAGCGCAAGAAGCGGCCGCGCAGGCCGCGCGAAGCCGCTCCCGTGCAGCCGAAGCCGGCGGTGGCGAGCGCAGGCCGCCGAGCGCAAGCGTGCGGCGGCGGAAGACACGCGCCCGCCGGCGCCCTGGGGCTCGTTCCCGCTGGTCGAGATATGCGTCCTCGTCGGGATCGTCCTCGTGGTGGTCGGCCTGATCATGGGCACCGACCGGGGCGCCCTTGCGATCGGCGTCGGCATCGGGCTGGCTGCCCTGGGCGGCCTGGAGCTTGCGATCCGCGAGCACTTCGCGGGCTTTCGTTCCCACTCGTCGCTCCTGGCCGGCGTTCCCGCCATCGCGACGCTCGGGATCCTCTTCTACGCGGGGCCAGAATCCCTGGAGCCGGTCGTCCGGATCGTGATCGCCGCCGCCGTCTTCGCCGCCGGGTTCTTCGGCTTCCAGGCGATGTTCAAGCGGAAGGCCGGCGTCGCGGTCAAGCTGCGCTGAGCGTCTCCGCTCGCCGAACGTAAGACGGGCGGACCGTTGGCCCGCCCGTCTCAAGACGTTCGCTTGTTGCGCGGGCTTCTAGCCCTGCCCGAACCCTCCGCGCTGCTCGAGCTCCGCGGCCAGCATCTGGCGCTGGCGCGAGGTGAGCCTGCCGAGCTCGCGGTTCTCGTTCAGGGTCAGCGCCGCGAGGAACTTGCGGGAGCGGGTCCGGCCCCACCGCCGCTGGCTCCGCAAGAGCTCTCCGACCGTCATGGTCTCGGCCTGCCAGGGGCACTCGCGGACGATCTCTGCCGTCTCGACCTCTCCTGCGCCCACCTCCCGCTTCAACTGTGCTCGGGCGAGCCGTACCCGGTTGGCTTCGGCAAGGGCTTGCATGTGCTGGGGCACCTGATTAGGCGCAGGGGCGATCGTCGTGGCAGCTTCCATTGACACTCCTCCTCTGAGTGATGTGCGGGCGGATTAGGGATTTGGGCGCACGGATCCGTTCCGTTCGGGCTCCCCCCATTGGGCTGCCCGGGACCCTTGGAGTTGTGTGGCTACGACTCCTTGGGCTCCCTGTTCACTGGACTGGCGTCCGGCGCGGTGCTGAACTTAGGCGACGCACCCTCGCATCGCAACCGATAAACCGTCAAGAAGAAACCCGCGTCCGCTAAGAGCAGGTTTTTTGATCGCGGTAACGCCTTGTTCACAAATGGACAAGGAGGAACTAACCCTCTCGGGGTATCTCCGGGAACCGCTCGAGCGTCTCCTCGATGATCCGGAGCGCGCGATCGAGGTGCTCCGTCTCGTGGGTTGCCATGAGCGAGGTGCGAAGGAGAGCGGCGCCGGGCGGGACCGCGGGGTGGATGGCGACGTTCGTATAGACGCCGGCGTCGAAGAGCTCCTTCCAAAGCAGCACGGCCTGCCAGTCCTCGCCGACGACGACCGGGACGACCGGCGAGGAGGCCTCGCTTCCGTCAGGCAGCTTGCCCGGGTCGACGACCTTGAGGCCGAGATCGCGAAAGCCCTTGCGGAGATGGTCGGCGTTCGCCAGGACGCGCGCCATCAGCTCGGGGCCCTCCTCGCGAATCACCCGCAGTGCGGCGAGCGCCGCGCCGACGGCTGCGGGAACGGCCGATGCCGTGAAGATGAACGGGCGCGAGTTGAAGCGCACGAAGTCGATCACGTCGGACGAGCCCGCGATGAACCCGCCGCAGGAGGCGAGGCTCTTCGAGAACGTGCCCATCCGCAGGTCGACGCGGTCCTCGACGCCGAAGAGCTCCGAGGCGCCGGCTCCGCGCGCTCCAAGCACGCCCACGCCGTGCGCCTCGTCGACCATCAGGCGCGCGCCGTAGCGCTCGCAGAGGTCGCAGATCGACGGAAGGTCGGCCAGGTCGCCCTCCATCGAGAAGACCCCGTCGACGATGACCAGGACGCCGCCGCCGTCGCCTGCGGCCCGCTCGAGCATGCGCTCGAGCTTGGACATCTGGTTGTGGCGGTAGGGGCGGAGCTTTGCTCCCGACAGCCGGACGCCGTCCATGATCGACGCGTGGTCTGCCGAGTCGCAGATCACGGTGTCGGACGGGCCGAGGATCGTGCCGATCGAGCCGGCGTTCGCCCCGTGGCCGGTCGAGAAGACGAGCGTCTCTTCAGTCCCCATCCAGTCGGCCAGCTCCTTCTCGAGCGCGACATGGAGGGGAGTGGTCCCGTTGAGGAAGCGGGAGCCGGTCAGCCCGGTGCCGTAGCGGTCGAGCGCGTCGCGCGCGCCTTGGCGAACGCGCTCGTCGCCCGTGAGGCCGAGGTAGTTGTTCGAGCCGAGCATCACGACCTCGCGGCCCTCGACCTCCATCAGCGGCCCCGCTTCGGACTCGATCAGGCGGAAGTAGGGGAGGAGGTCGTGCTCGCGCGCCGCCTCGAGCTGCTCCATCCGGTCATGGGAGCTTGCCTTGGCAAAGACGTCGACGGGGGCCTTCGTGGTCTCTGGCATCCCGACAATCTTTCCAGAGCGGCAGTACAAGGCGCGCGCGAGTGTCGTTTCAGTACCGTCCGCGCCTTGGCACTGACTGTCCGCACCGCATCGAGCCGCAAGGACGTGAACGCGTTCATCGACGTGCCGTTCCGCCTTCGCCGCAACGACCCTCAGTGGGTGCCGCCGCTTCGATTCGAGCGCCGCGCCTTCCTCGACCGCAGGAAGAACCCGTGGTTCGAGCACGCCGAGGCCGAGTACTTCCTGGCCGAGCGCGACGGCGAGCCCGTCGGGCGCATCACCGCTCACATCGACCGCCGCTGGGACGAGTACCAGGGCGGCTCGGACGGGTTCTTCGGCTTCTTCGAGGTCGCGAACGACGCCGAGGCCGCCAAGGCGCTCCTCGACACGGCGACCGAGTGGGTGCGGGCTCGCGGCCGCGAGCGGATCCTCGGCCCGATGGACTTCACGATGAACGACGAGTGCGGGATCCTGATCGAGGGCTACAACGAGCCGTCGATGATCCTCGAGCCGTGGCATCCGCCCTATTACCGCGAGCTGATCGAGGGCTACGGGCTGGAGAAGCGAATCGACCTCCTGATGTGGGAGCTCTGGTTCGGCTCCCTCGAGCAGGGCGAGTCGTTCACGCCGATGATCCATGCGGCCGCCGATCATTCGCGCAAGGAGGGCGTGGTCGTGCGGGACATGAGGCGCTCCGACATGGAGGCCGAGGTGACCCGCTTCATGGAGGTCTACAACGTCGCCTGGGGCAAGAACTGGGGCTTCGTGCCGATCACGGAGGCCGAGGTCCGCTTTCAGGCCAAGAACCTCAAGCCCGTCCTGGACGAGAACTGGGCGATGATCGCCGAGAAGGACGGCGAGGTCGTGGGCGCGGCGCTGACCCTGCCCGACGTCGACCAGGCGCTGACGAAGATGAAGGGGCGTGCCCTTCCCTTCGGCTGGGTCCACTTCCTCCGGCGAAAGAAGTACATCGACCGCCTTCGTGTCTTCGCGCTGGGCGTCCTGCCTCAGCACCAGCACCTGGGCGTCGCGGCTGCCCTATACGAGCGCCACCTCCACTCGGCCGAGCACCACGGGCCTCCGGGTGGCCACATGGGGTGGATCCTGGAGACCAACAAGCCGATGAACCGCGCCATGGAGGGAATGGGCGGCAAGGTCGTCCAGCGCTACCGGATCTACGAGAAGCGCCTTTAAGATCCGATCGACCTGGAGCTGGCGCTAGGGACGTCTACTCGCGTACTTCAAGCCGATCCTCGTCGCAGGAGACCACTTCCATGACCCGGCTCTCACCACCCACGTCGAGGCGGATCGTCTCATGCTCGAGCGCCCATGTCCCGGTCCTTCCCTCAGGCACGTCGGAGGGCCCTGGTTCGCGCATGACAGCGCTGCCGTCCGCCTTCAGTTCGACCGCATCTCGTCCCCGGGCGGGTGGGAAGGAATAGCCGGGGCGGCGAAAGATCTTGCGACCCGGCTCATCCTCCTCGTATGAGTGAACCCACTCACCGAGCAGGGCTTCGCTGCTGATCGACATCGATGGGCTCCCGCCGCGGCTAGAGGAAGCTGCTCCTCGGCCCGGCGAGACAGGCGTTCATCCGAGCCGCCTGACCGGCCGTGAACATGAACATCGCCGCGTCGTCGGTGTAGTCCATGTAGTTCATGAACATGTCGCCGTTCGGCCCGTTGTTGCACGTGATGTGCGGGAAGGCGGGCTCTCCCAGGTTGGGGCCGGCGGCGTTGGGAGTGTCGACGACGTGGTCCGAGCCCCCGCATCCCAGAGTGTCCGCCCAGATGTGACGCAGGTTGAGCCAGTGGCCCACTTCATGGGTCGCCGTACGGCCCTTGTCGAACGGCGCCTGGACGGTTCCGTTCGTCCCGAATGCGGAGTGGAGGATCACGACCCCGTCGGTCTTCGCGGGTCCCCCCGGGAATTGCGCGTAGCCCAGCAGGTTGCTCGCGAGATTGCAGACCCAGATGTTGAGATAGCGCTTCGTCGGCCACGCGGCCACCCCGTCCTCTGATTTTCTCTTCACGGGGTCCCCGTTTGCAGGGAACGAGCTGCGGCTTGTTTTCGTCCGCGTGACGCCGTCGGTCGGGTTCCCGTCGGGGTCGCGGGTCGCGAGCTTGAACTGGATCTTCGCGTCCCCGACCAGCCCGCTCCAGACTCCCGGCACACTGCCGAGGTCGCCATTCGACGCGGCGAAGTCCTTGTTCAGCACAGCAATCTGGCTGTTGATCTGTGACTTGGAGATGTTCTCGGCCTCGCGCTTGTAGACCACGTGCACCACAACCGGGATCGTGATCCGGGTGCGCATGACCTCCTGCGCGCGGCCCGACTGGATGCTTCGCTGCGTTGCCTCGTCGATCCGGAGCTGGTTGTTCCGGTAGGACGGAACGCTCTCGCTGAGCTCCTCGAAGACCTGCATCGTGCCGCACTGCCGACGACGCTTTGCCATGGCGGGACCTCCCCTTTCGCTGATTTCCCCCCGGCCACTCGACGCTAACCCGGCGACGACTCGCTGTCAAGACGGGTAGAACAAACGTCCAGAGCCGGGCACGAAATCGACTCTCGCCGGTGCGGCGCTTGGACTAGATGCGCTACCGGCGAGTAGCTCTGCCGCGCGCGGCTGCGCGCGAACACGGCGACGGCCGGAACGATCGCGAACGCGAGCAGCGACCAGGGGCCGGCAGCCGGGTAGAGGAGGCCCATCAGAAGGACCGCGGCGACCCCGATCAGGAAGGTGTCGCCTTCGCTGGTCAGGCCTCCGGTTAGGAACCTCATGCCCTTGCGGCTGAGGTCCGGCTCCTGAGGCTCACCCTGCGCCACGGTTGTCGATCTGGGTTCCATCAGTCGTTACATCGGCGGTCGAATAGCCGAGTATGAGGAGACTCTCCCGTGCCCCGCCCCCGGCCCGCCTATAGTGGTTGAGGTGAGAGAGCAGGTGTTGCAGGCTGAGGCGGTCGAGGAGGCTGAGGAGCTCGAGGACGAGCGCCCGCTTCCGGCGGCCGCGCGTCCGGCCGAGGTCGTTCCCTTCTCGACTCGAGGCCCGCACCGTTGCAATCGCCGCTGCGGGCGGGATCGTCGCCGGCGCCGCAACCGTCGTGGTCGCCAAGGCTGTTTCGCGCGCCGCATCTCCGAAGCGCTCGAAGCGCACGATCGCCGGGCGCAAGCGCGACGACGTGATCGCCAGCCGCTCGTTCCTGGTCGACGTTCACCTGCTCGGCCGCTGACCGGCGCCGAGAGTAGGAATAGCCACGGTATGCGTGGGAATTCCACTTCTCGGCAAGGCTCGCCGCCGACACTCGAGATCGAGGTCAGGCCTCCCTGTCCTTACCGGCTCCCCGCGCGCGGGCGGATGGACGGCGTCATGCGCTCCGGAGGCGGGGTGCTCACGCGCCTTCTCCACATCGGCGGCGCGCCGGTGGTGGTCCACGGCTGGCAGCGCCGGGACGGTTCGGTCGCGATCCGCGCCGTAGCGGCGGATGCCGAGGCCGAGCTGCCGCCGCATGCGCTCGAGGAGGCGGTGACGCGGATGCGCTTCTCGCTCGCCGTGGACGACGACCTCCACCCCTTCTACAAGGAGTTCAAGCGCGACCCGTTCATCGGCCCGGCGATCCGCAGGCGGCCGTGGCTCCGCGCCAAGCGCAGGCCTTATGCATGGGAGGCGCTCGCGTGGGCGATCACGGAACAGCTGATCGAGTCCTCGCGCGCCGCGCAGATCCAGAAGCGCATCATCCGCAAGTGGGGGAGGACGAGCACATGGAAGGGCAAGGGAGCGGAGTACCGCCCGCTCTCGGACCTGCCGTGCCACTCAACGTTCGCGGGCATGGCGCCCGCCGAGCTTGCGAGCTGCGATCTTGCGCCCGCCCGCTCGGTCGCCATGGTCAAGTGCGCGAAGGAAGTGGCTTCCGGCCGGGCCGACCCCGCCGACCCTGCGGCCGACGCGCGCTTCGAGCGGATCTCCGAGATCGGCCCGTGGACCCTTCAGTGCCTCGGCCTCTTCGGGCGCGGAGAGTTCGACTCCCTGCCGGCCGGCGACCTGGCATACGTGAAGCTGGTCGGCGTAGCGCAGGGCTTGGGGCGACGCGCGATGGTCTCGGAGGTGGAGGAGTTCTACGCGCGCTACGAGCCGTTTCGCGCGCTCGCGGGCGTCTTCTCGCTGAGCCACTATTCGTCGGCGCAGAGCCACGCCCGCGGCCTGCCCATGGCGCCGGACTTCTACGCCGACGCCGCGGCCTAGCCGCAGCCGTTCGTGCCGATCAGGTCGGCTCGCATGTCCTTCGTGGTGGTGCCGTACTGGTTCTTCGCCCGCACGGTGACCCTGTAGCAGTCCCGTACCGGGATCGAGAACGGGCCGGTCTCGAACATGGAGAGGGGCGGCCTGCCGATCGACTTCGCGTTCTTGCGCTCGTCCTTGTAGGCGACGGAAACCTTCCGCTGGTCCCTGCCGCCCTTGTCCATTCGGACCTTCGCGGTGAAGCGGATGCCCTCGTCGTCGTCGGTCGCGCGGACGTAGACGATCTTCGGCTTGAAGGCCTGGGCCTGGGCCGGGACGAGCACCGCGACGGCGATGAGGGCCGCAAGGAGGAAAGGGAGCTTGCGCATCGAGCGAGGATAAGGCAGCACCCGGGGCGGCGCGCCGCCTGGCGGTCAGCGGGCGTCAGATGACTTCTTAGAGGTAAGTGTCTCGCGCAGCCCGTCCACGGCCTGGTCTGCCCAGTGCTTGATGAACCAGCGGCCGAGCGACTTGTCGAAGAGGCGATATCGGAGCGAGGGCGGGTCCAAACCCATCTCCATGTCGACAAAAGTGCCGCCTTGCGCGGCGGTCAGTGTCCAGTGCTGGAAGCCACCGGTCGTCGGGCAACTCCAACTCAGCTCCTTGAGCTCGTCGCGCTGGTCGATGATCCGGGTGTACTCCAGCCGGCGCCCGCCAAGGCGAGGCAGGACCTGGGTGTAGACGTCTCCTACCTCGAACGACTCACCGCGGATCTCTACCGCGGCCGGCCACCATTGCGGGTAGGTCGCGGGGTTCCCGACGAGTGCCCAGACCTCATCCAGAGGCGCGTCAAGATGGGCTTGCGCACGGTATTCGGACACCGAACAATCTTCGCACGTGGAACGAGCCAGGGTGGGGGCGCGTGAGCATCAGTCGCTAGCGAGCGCCCCGCAGAAATCCCGCACCGCCGCGTTGAACAGGTCGGGGCGCTCCAGGTTGCTCACGTGCCCCGAGCCCGGGATCACGACCAGCTCCGAGCCCACGATCGCTTCATTGAACTGCCTCGCGACCGTGAGTGGGGAGCGTGCGTCGTCTTCGCCCCAGATGAGGAGAGTCGGCACCGCGATCAACGGGAGCAGGCTTCGCTGATCGGCGTCGGCGATCAGATCTGACCTGGATCCTCATCGTCTCCATGGCGAGCGCTCGCAGCGGCCTGCTCGATCAGACTCGCCGCCTCCGCCGGTGGCGACGCGCCGAACAGCCCAGGAAAGCCGCGCTCGAGGCCCTTCTCGGGGGCGGCGAGCATCTCACGGACCCCTTCGACCCGCGCACTTACCTCCTCCGCCGGCAGCGAGCCCTTCCAGCCTGCGTACGTGTCGGCCAGGATCAGGGATTGGACGAGGTCCGAGCGCTGAGCGTGGAGCTCGATCGCCACGACTCCGCCCCACGAGAGCCCTGCGATGTGTCCGGGCCCCAGGCCCACCTCCTCGATGAGTGCCGCGAGACACCGCGCGTAGTCCGGCAGCCCGAACCCCGCCGGTAGGTCGGAAGAGCCCCCGGCGCCCGGCTCATCCCATGCGACGACCGTGAAGTCCTCTGCCAACCCGTCGATCTGGGGCTTCCAGAGCCGGTGATTTCCGAAGGCGCCGTGCAGCAGGAAGATGGGAGGCCCGCGGCCCGCGCGCTCGTAAGCGATCTCCAGTCCGGCGGTCTGGATCGACTCCATCCCTAAGGACTATCCCAGCTGAAACGGAGAGGGTGGGATTCGAACCCACGAGGCAGCTTTCACCGCCCACACGATTTCCAATCGTGCACCTTAAGCCACTCGGTCACCTCTCCAGTGGCGCCGGGAAGCCTAGCCCGTGAGGCGCGGGCGGGGGCTTGTCTTGCTCGCTATGAAGCCAGTCCGATGCGCCGGTCGAATCCGGCAGGCGCGTGGACGTTCAGCATCCGGACCGGAATGTCGCCGTCGTTCCGGAACCCGTGCTCGACGCCACCCGGCACGAGGACGAACGTCCCTGGAGGCGCGCTCACATCCT
This sequence comes from uncultured bacterium, assembly GCA_963740125.1. Lineage (GTDB taxonomy): Bacteria > Actinomycetota > Thermoleophilia > Solirubrobacterales > 70-9 > JALZKA01. Next base: position 149,370 of record CAVUCV010000001.1, read on the forward strand.
CGCCTTCGAGGACGAATGTCATCTCGCCTTCGAGGATGAAGAACGAGTCGTCCTCCTCGTCGTGCGCGTGGGACTCGAGCTCGCGCCCTGCCTGGATCGTGATGATCGCGAGGTTGAACCGCGGAGTGTCGGTGGTGCGCGCGAGGAACTCCACGTTCCCGAGGACGTGGCCCTTGCCGGGTGGGACGACGACTGCCTTCGCCACGATGCGATCATAGATGCGCCGAGGGGGTCATGGCTACGATCGGATCGATGACTCAGAACGGCACTTGGAACGTCTATCTGGCCGGCGAGATCCACTCGGACTGGCGCGAGCGCATCGCCGACGGAGTGCGCGAGGCGGGGCTTCCCGTGGATCTTCTCGCGCCCGTCACCGACCACGCGGCTTCAGACGACGTCGGCGTGGACATCCTTGGCTCGGAAGACGACAAGTTCTGGCACGACCACAAGGGCGCGGGTGTGAACGCCGTTCGGACCCAGACTCTGATCAAGCGGGCCGATGTGGTCGTCGTCCGCTTCGGCGAGCAGTACAAGCAGTGGAACGCCGCGTTCGATGCGGGTTACGCCGCGGCGCTCGGAAAGCCGGTGATCACGCTCCATCCGCCCGAGCACGACCATGCGCTCAAGGAGATCGACCGGGCCGCCATGGCGACGGCGGAGTCCCCAGAGCAGGTCGTCGAGATCCTGCGCTACGCGATCGCCAAGGACTAGGAACGGGCCTCTAGCGGCTTCCGCGCCGGGAGTCCTCGTCCATCAGGTCGCGAACGATCACGCCGCCCGCCGCGGCGCCCGACGCGATGGCGTGCGGGACCGATGGAGCCTGGGTCGTCAGGTCACCCGAGGCGAAGACCCCTCGCGCGGTTGTCTCAGCCGTTGCGTCGACTTCCAGCGTCTCCTCTGAGAGGTGTCCGGGCTCCGCGGCTTCCGCGTCGAGCATGTGGGCGAGTCCCGAGCGTTGATGGAGCGTCACCGGCACCAGCATTCCCTCGCACGCCCGCGGCTCGCCCTCGGTGAAGTCGACTGACGCCAGGTCGGGCGCTTCGCCCTTCAGCGCTGCAATCGGCCGCTCCTCGACGGTGACTCCCAGGTTCTCTAGTCGCTCCGCGCTGTCGCGGTCGGGCGCGCCTCGGCCGTTCGTGTAAAGAGTCACCGTGTCGCTCCATGCGCGCAGCATTACCGCTCGATCGACGCCGGAGCTGCCGTCGTCGAGGACCCCGAGAACCTTGTCCCGGTGCTCCCAGCCGTGACAGAACGGGCAGTGGAAGACCGAGCGGCCCCACCTGCCTTCGACGCCCTCGATGTCTGGGGCGCGGTAGTTCATGCCGGTGGCGAGAAGGATCCGCCGCGAGCGCTCGGTTGATCCGTCCGAGAGCGTGACGACGAACCCATCGCCATCGCGCTCGGCGCCCGTGACCTCACCCTCACGTAGCTCAACCGCCGGATAGCGCTCCAGCTCGGCCCTGCAGCCGGCGTAGAAATCGCGAGGAGCGCGGTGGTCGTTTCCGAGGAGCCCGCCGATCGCCTCGCTTGCCAGGTTGCTCTGGCCGCCCGCATCCACCACCAGGGTCGAGCGTTGCGCGCGGCCTAAAACCAGGGCGCCGCTGAGCCCGCTGGCACCCGCTCCTACGACGATGCAGTCCCGCACCGGTCAGCGCGCCTGCAACGCGTCCTGGCCGACCGCGAGGGCGAGGATCAGCCGACGGTCGATGATCCGCTCGGTGTCGGGCGTCATGTCGATGAAATAGATGTCCTTGAACGAGCCGAACTTGCGCGAGTTCGTCCCGATCACCTCGCCGTCGCGCATGTAGTCGAAGTGGTAGGCGATCGGCAGCCAGTTCGCGAAGTCGCCGATGAAGGGAACGAAGCCGATGAGGCGGCGGAACAGCGCCGTGACGAGGGTCCGCTCCTGGCCGGTGAAGAGCAGGTTGTCGTAGGCGTCGTAGATGTTGTACGTCGAGCGAAAGAGGCTGCGGCCGAAGACCTTTTGGATCAGGCCGATCCGCTGCCCCTGCGCATCGGTGATGTCGTACTTCGCCCGCGGGTCGAAGCGCTGGCGCGCCTTGATCCTCATCAGTTCGGTCGTCTTGGTCTCGTCCGTGTAGAAGCGGATGTCCTCCTTGAAGGTGAATCCCTTCTGCTCGACGAAGGCGACCGGCTTGGACGGGTCTTCGTTGCCGTCCGCGTCCATGAGGTGGAAGAAGTATTGGTTGATGACCCACTTGAACTTCTGGCGCAGGACGAACTTGTCGTGCTGGGTGGGGTTGACCCCGGTGCCGAGCGCGGGCGCGGACGGCGGTGGGGGAGGCGCATGGGTTTCGTCGGCGGGGCTCTCGGAAGAGGGCGTGGTCATCTGTTGGGAGGCTACCCGTGGGCAGGCGGTCCATTCAGATGCTCGCGCGGTACTGATTTCCGAACGCTGTTTCCTGAACCCGTTTCAGGGTAGATGTGAGGCATGACACTACCCCTATTGCTAATCGTCATCGGCATTGTCCTGGCGGTCCTCGTGCACTACGCGACTGGGCATCGTCTGCATCCTGATCGGCCTCGTTCTGCTGCTCTGGCCCCGCATCACATCGGGCCGAACGGCGCGAGTCTGACGCTTCGAATCCCCGGCCGCCGTGGCCGGGGATTCATTTTTTCCCGCTAGCCTTCGCCGACGCTCGGAGAGGTGGCAGAGCGGTTGAATGCGGCGGTCTCGAAAACCGTTATACGTCTTATTGGGCGTATCGAGGGTTCGAATCCCTCCCTCTCCGCTGAACGCCGCGAACCCCGCGCAGCTCGGCGGCTCAACAGCTGGCCGCGGCTACGGGTGAGAATGCGTCTGGCCGCGAACCGTTCGCCATGAATCCCATGGTGATCTCCAGGATCACCGCAGTGATCCCGAGTCCAATCAGCGGGTCGACCACGGGCGCGCCGAGGGCAACTGCGGCAGCGCTCGCGATCACCCCGAGACTCACGTAGGCGTCGGCGCGGGCATGGTTGCCGTCGGCGATCAAAGCGGAACTATCGAGGCGCTCGCCCGCCCGGGTCCGGATCTGTGCGGCAAGCAGGTTGCCGCCCCAGCCGATTGCGCCCGCGACGGCCAGTGCCGAGAGGTGGTCGGGAGCTTCGGGGTCGATCAGGCGCATTACCGATCGGCTCCCGCGACGAGGCCGAAACGAAGATCACCGCGACGACGAAGAGCCCGGCCACCCCTTCGGCTCGACTCGAGCGCATCAGGAACGCGATCCCCAGGGGTATTGCGGAAGCCGCATCGCCGAAGTCGTGGATGAGGTCGGCGAGGAGCGCCACACTGCCGCTGAGCGCAAAGATCAGCGTCTGAGCCATCGCTGTGGCGGCCAGGACGGCAAGGGAGAGACCAGACGGCTCTTAGTCCATCCCTCGAACGCTTGATGCTGCCGTGAACCAGGCCGTGGGAATGTCCGTGATCGCCGCTCGATCTGTCGGATGGCGACTATACCCCCTGGGGGTATGCTACGGTGCGTCCGGCAACCGAACAGAGGGGCGAATGGGTCACCGCGAACACGACGATCACAGCGGCCACGAAGGCCACCACCACGAGATGCCGACCGAGGGGCGCGCGCTCACGGGAGTCGCGGTCAGCGCCACCCTGCACTGCCTGACGGGGTGCGCGATCGGCGAGGTGACGGGGATGGCGATCGGCACCGCCCTCGGGTTCACGATTTCCAGACGATCGCCCTGGCGGTTGGCCTGGCCTTCCTCTTCGGTTATGCCCTGACCAGCTTGCCGCTCCTTCGGGCCGGGCTGGCGCTGAGCGTGGTCATCCCGATCGCGTTGGCCTCGGACACCCTCTCCATCGCGACGATGGAGATCGTCGACAACGCGATCATGCTCGTGGTCCCAGGTGCGATGGAGGCAGGTCTCGGCGACGTCCTCTTCTGGGGAGCCCTCTCGTTTGCCCTCGCCGTCGCCTTCGTCTTGACCGTGCCGGTCAACCGCTGGCTGCTCAAGCGGGGCAAGGGCCACACCGCGGTTCACGAGACCGGCATTCACGGCGGCCCGTCGCCGCGCGTCGTCGGAACCGTGCTTACCGCGGCAGCCATCTTCGGCACGACGGTCCTCGTCGCCGAGGCGGCGACCGGGGACGACGAGGAACATGGCGGCGGTCACGAGTCGACCGTCATGTCGAGCGAAGAGACCTCAGACCATGCGGAGGAGACGACGATGACCACAGACGACCTGACACCGTCCGAGGCGTGAGCGTCGATCAGTCCGGGCTGCGCTTGGAGCTGGGCCAGGCCGAGCTGCGGCGGGGCAAGGAGAGCGAGCTCAGCTTCCGCGTCGTCGGCGACGACGGCGCTGCGATCACGGACTACGAGGTCGAGCACGAGCGCGAGATGCACTTGATCATCGCTCGCCGTGATCTCACCGGCTTTCAGCACCTGCACCCCGAGATGGCCGAAGACGGGACCTGGTCCGTGGAAGCCACCCTGCCGGACGCCGGCGCCTATCGCGTGTTCGCCGACTTCAACCATGACGGCGAGAACCTGACCCTGGGTTCGGACCTGGTCGTGGACGGCGACGCCGACTACCGGGAGCTGCCGCCCCAGGGGACCGAGACCGAGACCTCGACCGGATACACGGTGGGGGTCGAGGGCGAAGCGGCTGTGGCGGGCCAGGAGAGCGAGCTCACCTTCAACGTCGTCCTCGACGGCGAGCAGGTCGAGGTCGAGCCCTACCTCGGAGCCGACGGGCATCTGGTTGCCCTGCGCGAAGGCGACCTCGCCTTCCTGCACGTCCACCCGATCAGCGGCTCGGATGCGCATGGCGCCGAGAGCGGTTCAGACCACGAGAAGGGAATCAGCTTCATGACCGAGTTCCCGAGCGAGGGGCGCTACGGCCTCTTTCTCCAGTTCAAGCACGACGGCGAGATCCACACCGCCGAGTTCACGCGGGAGGCGACCGGATGAACGGCAACACGCACGGATATTCCGCCAACAAGGACGCGGTCTTAAAGAGGGTGAGGCGCATCGAAGGCCAGGTGCGCGGAATCGAGAAGATGGTCGACGACGACCGCTACTGCATCGACATCGTCACCCAGGTCACGGCCATCCAGGCCGCGCTCGACAAGGTCGCCCTGGAGCTGCTCGAAGACCATGCCCAGCATTGCGTCATCGGCGCCGAGGCCAGTCAGCAGGGCGAGCGCACCGAGGAGCTGATGGGTGCGGTCAAGAGGCTCCTGCGCCACGGCTGAACGCCGCGGGTCGCCTCAGAGCCTCAGAACCACCGCGCGGCGCGCGCTCAGCTCACGAGGCGCTGCGAGTCGACCCACTTCAGGATCGCCTTGCCGTGCTGGATGACGGTGCCGTCCGCAAGCTTGAGCGTCGGCAGCTTGTCGTCTCCCGTCGCCTCGCGAAGCTCGTCCCTCGACCCCTTCCTCAGGAACGGGATCGGGTGCCCGTGGCCGCCGATCACCTTGTCGTATTCGATCCCGGCCTCGCTGAAGCGCCTCCTGGACGCGCCGGCACGGATGGAAGCGAGGTCCCTCCATGTCCCCGTGGCAGACGAAGAGGGTCGGCTTCTGCGTGGGCGGTGTCGCGGCTTCCACGGATCGGACCGTATCGCGGCAGGGCGAACACAGGTCGCCTCCTCTTCTAGGTCATTCGGGCCAGAAGTCCTCTTCCAGTTCGACGTCTTCGCGCACGTCGTCGATGCGGATCGAGCACAGGATCACCTCGGCCTCGTCGGCGCCGTCGTTGTGAATCGAACGCACCGCGTGGGGTGCGATGCGCACGGCGGTCTTGGGGCCGGCCTCGAAGACGTCGTCTCCGATCTTGAACGTGACCGTGCCCGAGACGACGAACACGATCTCCTCCTGGGTCGCGTGCTTGTGCCCGTAGCTCCCGCGGCCGCCCGTTCCCGGCGGCATCAGCCGCCACGAGAAGGCGATCTGCTCCGCATCCACCGCGCCGCCGAACGAGCGCAGCTCGCCGAACCCCGGGTACTCGGCCATGTAGTCCTGGGCGTCCTCGCGCGCCGCGATCGAGTAGTCGCTCGTCATGCCATCTCTCCTCTCACTGGCGCCGTCGGCGCCGTTGACTCATCTTCCACCGTTTCGCCGATCGGCTCGGGCTCGGCGCTGGGGCCGCGGAGCCGGAAGGTCAAGATCGCGAGGCCTGCGATGGCGACGAGGATCGGCGCCCCGCCCTGGAGCGCGAGCGTTCCCCGCGCGCCGATCGCTTCCACCAGGAAGGCGCCGAGGGCGAGTGCGCCGAGCTCGGCGCCGTTCCTGAGCGCGTTGTAGGCGGCGCCCGAGCGTCCGTGTGCATCGGCGGGGGTGCGCTCGTGGATGAGCGTGCGGACCAGGACGTTCTTGGTGCCGTGCCCGACCCCGCCCACGAGGTAGCACGCCACTGCCAGCGGCAGCGAGAGGACGATCGTCTGAACCGAGAGCCCGGCGCCCTGGACCATGATCATCACCATCGCCATGGAGGCGAGCGAGGTGGCCCCGATGCGCGACGAGACGAACAGGGCGCCTGCCGCCATCCCCAGGGTCCAAGCGGTCATCACGGCGCCGTAACCGAAGTCTCCGGCGTCCAGGTCTTCTCTCACGTAGAAGACCTCCGCCGTGGCGACGCCGGTCATCAGGAGGAGGGTCACGAACGTCACGACCATGACCAGCCGGAGGAGGGGGTCGTGCAAGAGGACCGCGAAGCCTCCGCGTACCTCGTGGCCGGGATCCCGGTGCGCGGGCGCGGGGCGGCGCCTGACCTCCAGGAGCCAGCCCGCCGCGGCCACCGCGACGTAGGTCAAGGCGTTGATCGCGAGCGCGATCTCGATTCCGCCGGCCCCGGCGATGGCGCCGCCCGCGATCGGGCCGATCGTCATGCCCATGTATCGCGCCGTCTCGACGTGGCCGTTCAGGATCTTGAGGCGATCGCCCGAGGCGACCGAGCCGGTGAGGGCGAACTCGGCCGGCGCCGAGAAGGCGTTGACGGATCCGAGGAGCGCGACCAGCGCGATGATCGCCGCGACGGAGTCGGTCGCCCAGATCAGGGCCGCCGCGATCACCGCCTGGATCAGCGACGTGACGATCAGGAGGCCCCGGGTCTCGACCCGGTCGATGAGCCGGCCGGCAAAGGACGAGAGCACGACCATGGGGCCCCACAGCGCAACGAACAGGCCCGAGACGGCCCATCCCGATCCGGAGAGCTCGGAGACCAGCGCCGCGAGCGGGATCAGCGCGAGGAAGTCGCCTCCCGCCGACAGGCCGACCGCTCCGACCAGGAGCCTCGAGTCACGTTTCCCCCCGTGCTCTGTCATCGCTTCCTACAGTGTCTTTTCTCCGAAGAACGTTGCGATCGGATTTCCGTTGAAGTTCTCGATCGGCTCGTAGCCGGCCAGGCGGTACATGCGCTCGGAGCGTTGCTGGCGCGGGCCCGGTGTCGAGGCGCGCCCGCTCGTAGCCGAGCTCCTGGGCCGCCTCTTCGAGAGCCTCGAGCAGCTCTCGCCCCCGGCCGGCGTTCCGGGCCTCGGGCACGACGTACATGCGCTTGATCTCGCAAGCCCCGTCGCCCAGGTCCTTGACCCCTCCGCCGCAGACGGCGTGCGCCGGACTCGTCGAAGCCGACCAGGAAGACGCCGCCCGGGGGGCCGAGCTCCTGGGGGCCCGCCTTGGGCATGTCCGGCCCGTCGAGGACGACGCCCGTATAGATCGAGGCGATCTCGTCCCGCATGGCCACGACCAAGCGCGCGCGCGGGATCCTCCTCGAGGGGCATCGGGCGAAATTCGAGCGGAGGATGGCCGGATGAGGTGCGGGAGTCCGAGTCCACGCCCTTAGCGTAGGCTGAATCAATGGCTGATCCCGCGCTCACAGGGCACTGCGGCTGCGGAGCCGTCCAGTTCGAGATCGACGAGCCGCTCGAGGCAGCGGGCTACTGCCACTGCACGCGATGCCAGCGCCGCACGGGCGGTTCGGGGTCGATCAGCGCCAGGGTGGCGCCGGACTCGCTGCGGGTCGTCGAGGGCGAGGAGCTCCTGCGCGCCTGGGAGCCCGAAGGAGGCTTTGCGAAGGTCTTCTGCGTCGAGTGCGGCTCCGCCCTCTTCGGCAGGGCGCCGGGCTCGGACGAGATCTCGCTGGTGCGGATGGGCGTGATCGACGGCGACCCGGGCATTCGGCATCTGGGCCGCCAGTTCGTCGCGAACGCTCCCGTCTGGGAAGCCGATCCCGGATGACGGCCTGCCCCGCTTCGACGGGCCCTTCCCCGGCACCTGACTGGCGGGAGGCCGAGGGTGAGGCTCTCGATCCCCGCCCTCCGCCCGCTTCGCTTTCGCGACTTCCGCCTGCTGTGGACCGGCCTTCGCCGTCTCGCTTGCGGGCGACGGCATGTGGCTCGTCGCCCTCGCCTGGCAGGTGATCGAGCTCGACGGCGGTCCCGTGCAGCTGTCGCTCGTCGCGACCGCGTACAGCGTCGGGCTGATCGCGCTGATGCTGCCTGCCGGCCTCGTCGCCGACCGGCTGCCGCGGCGAGCGGTGATGGTGAGCGCCGACATCCTGCGCGCCGTGACCGTGGGCGCGGTTGCGGTGCTCTCGGTGACCGGCTCGCTCGAGCTGTGGCACCTCGCGGTGGCGAGCGGCCTGGTCGGTATCGGCGAGGCGCTCTTCATCCCCAGCTACACGGCGCTCGTGCCGCAGCTCCTGCCCGAGGACGAGATCCTCGCGGCCAACGGTCTCGAGGGCATGCTGCGCCCGCTCGCTCAACAGGCCGATAGGCCCTGCGGTGGGCGGGCTCGCGGTGGCCCTGCTCGAGCCCGGGTCTCGCCATCGGCATGGCCGCCGCCGCGTTCCTGTTCTCGGCGGGCTGTCTGCTGCTGATGCGGGTCGACTCGCGGCCTGAGAGGACGGAGGAGGAAAGCCCCGACCGCCCTCGACCGACCTGCGGGAGGGCGTCGCCTACGTGCGCCGGACCCCGTGGCTCTGGGCGACGCTCACCTTCGCGCTCGTCGCGGTGTTCTTCTTCGTCGGCCCGTTCGAGGTGCTCACTCCGTTCGTGATCTCAGAGCAGGTCGGCGGCGGCTCGGCTGAGTACGGGATCCTCCTCGCGGCCTTCGGCATCAGCTCGGCGATCGGCGCCCTCGCGATCTCCTCGCGCCCGCTGCCCCGCCGCTACCTGTCGGTGATGATCTTCTTCTGGGGCTTCGGGCTCTTGCCCCTTGCGCTCTTCGGCATCGCGACCGAGCTCTGGATCCTGGTCCTGGCGGCGATCGTGATCGGCATGACCGAGGGCATCGGCATGGTGATCTGGGGGACGCTCCTCCAGCGCCGCGTCCCCGACGCGCTGCGTGGCCGGGTCTCGAGCCTGGACTTCTTCGTGTCGCTTGCGCTCATGCCGGCCTCGATGGCGCTCGCGGGGCCTGCCGCGGAGGCGTTCGGGTTGACGGCGGTGTTCGTCGTGCGGCGCGCTCGTCTCGGCCGCTCTGCCGCTCCCGTCATCCTCCGGCTCGGCCGGCTTGCGCGAGGACGAGCTGGCGCACCCCCTGAGCTGATGGAGCCGCTCGAAGTCATCCTCGTCGCCGTTGGCGTCATCGCCGGAGCGACCCTTCAGTCGGCGATGGGCTTCGGTTTCGCGCTGGTGGCCGGCCCGGCGGTCTTCGCCGTCGCGGAGCCTGCCGAGGCGATCACGATCCTGATCACGCTCGGGACAGCCCTGAACCTCCTGATCATGCTGGCCGAGCGGCGGCCGTCGGAGGTCCTGCGGCCCGAGGTGGTCCGCATCCTCGCCTGGGCAGCGCCCGGGGTCGTCGCGGGGATGTTCATCCTGCTGGCGCTCTCGAAGCCGACTCTCCAGGTGATCGTGGGGATCAGCGTCGATCGTCGCCGTCGGCGATCCAGGCCCGGAACGGGCTGGCGGAGGAAAGAAGGGAACCCGGTCGCGCGGGCCGCCGCTGGGCTCGCGGCGGGCACCCTCACCACCACGACGGCCACGGCGGGTCCGCCGCTCGTCCTTTACCTGCAGAGCACGGGCGTGCGTCCAGAGCCGTTCCGCGACACGATGGCCGCCTTGCTCCTGGGCCTCAACATCATGGGCGCCGATCGCGCTCGTCGTCGCGGACAACCGGGCGGAGTTGCCCGAGCCTGGCGATCCTTGCGGTCCTCGTCTTGGATGGTCGTGGTGGGTCGTCTCGGCGGGCGCATCCTCTTCGACCGCTTCGACCACCACTCGTTCCGCGTCGCCGGCCTCGGCCTGATCGTGGTCTCGGGCGTCGCCAGCATCGTCGCCGGTCTCGCGGGCGGGTAGCGTCCGGTCCATGGACGGCTCGGCAGACGGATACGAGATCTCAACCGATGCGTCCCGGCTGGACATCGACGTGATCTGGGGCTTTCTGCGCACCGCGTACTGGTCGGCCGGGGTCGAGCGCGACGTCGTCGAGCGCTCGATCGCGGGGTCGACCGCTTTCGGCGTCTACGCGCCGGACGGCAGCCAGGCCGGATTTGCGCGGCTCGTGACCGATGGAGCGACGTTCGCCTGGCTCGCCGACCTCTTCGTGCTCGATGAGCATCGCGGCCGGGGGTTGGGAGTGCGCCTGGCGAAGGCGGCCGCCGATGAAGCGGACAGGCTCGGGCTGCGGCAGACGCTCCTGGCGACTGCCGACGCTCACTCGATGTATGAGCGTTTCGGCTTCGAGGCCACGCCTCCCGGCCGGTACATGGTCCGCAGGGAGCAGGGCTAGGAGCGCTCGAGGACCTCGGCGAGCCGCGGCTCGCCGCATGCCCGCATGACCAGCGCGAGCCGGGCCGCCGCCACGGCGCCATCGGGGCTGGCCAGGTGCTCGGCGTTCGAGAGGATCTCGCCGGCGCGCCCGAAGCCGATCGCGGGCCGGCTCGCCAGCATCCGCCCGCTCCATCGCACCGCCGCCCGCTCGTAGCGGTCGGGGTCCTGGTCGCGGATCAGGAGCAGGATCCGCAGCGCGTCCTCCAGCTCGATCCGCTCGCACTCGACCGCGGCCAGGCGGACCAGCTCGAGGTTCCCGCGCTCGATCGCACGGAGGAGGCGGGAGCGGGGGGAGCCTGCAGCGGTCACGAACACATGTTCGCATCCGAGTCAGGGTGCCGAAGCGACAGCACGGCGCAGCCATGAAACGTCCTACGCCGTCCTTGGGGCATCGGGGACGGAGTTGGAGGGGCAGGTTCCGGTCGTGACGAGCTACGCAGCCTTTCTCCGGGCCATCAACGTCGGTGGCCGTAAGGCCACGAAGGATCGACTGTCGCGGCGTTCGAGGAGTGCGGCTTCGAGAGCGTCTCGACCTTCAGGGCGAGCGGCAACGTGCTGTTCGAGGCGCCCGGCAAGGCAAGCCCAAAGCGGGCCGAGATGGAGGCCGCGCTCGAGTCCGAGCTGGGCTTCGAGGTGCCCGGTGTTCGTGCGCTCGGCAGCGCAGCTCGCAGAAGATCGCGGCGCTCGAGCCGTTCAGCGCGAAGCAGCTGAAGGCCTCGAAGGGGAAGCTCCAGGTCGCGTTCCTCCCAAGAAGCCGGCCAAGGCCAAGGCGGCTGAGGCGCTCGCCCTCGAGCTCGAGTCCGACCCGATCGCATTGGAGGGAGCGGAGCTCCTCTGGCTGCCGGCTGAGGGCACGCAGACCTCGGAACTCGAACCTCAAAGCGCTGGAGCGGGCCGTAGGTCCGTGGACGATGCGAACGATGGGCACGGTGGAGCAGATCGCGGCGAAGCTCTGTTAGGGTCGCCTTATTAGGTATCCCTAACAACTCGACGTTTGGAGGATCTGGAACAGTGAAGCTTGGAATCAGAAGTGCCCTGGTCGGCCGGTGCTGTCGGCTTGGCCTTGTCGATCGCCGGATGCGGCGACGACGACTCGGACACGCGAGACGGACTCGGGCTCGGAGGAGTCGAGCACTGATCTCGCAGCCGTCGAGACCTACCTGACGGACCACTCCGCGGAGCTCTTGGAGCAGGTCACGATCCTTCAGGAGAAGGGTCAGGAGTACTACGACCTGGCCGAGTCCCACGACTTCGACTACGAGGCGATGATGAAGGAGTCGGGCGACGAGGTCGAGGGCATCATGGCCTGGATTCGCAGGAGGCCTTCGAGGCCGCCAACCCCGCTTACGAGGAGATGGAGGGGATCGTCGCCGGCGTGCCGCGTCTCGCCCAGTACGACGTCGACATCGACGCCGGCAGCGACGCAGCAGACCCCGAGAGCGCGGTGTCGTTCTCGCTCGAGACGCCTGATGGCGAGACGCTCGAGCAGCCGGGCAACCTCTTCTTCATCACGGAGACCTCGCTCTACGGCACCAACCCCGACTTCCTCGCCGACGTCCCGCAGGACCTGAACGGCGACGGCAAGGAGGAGACCGGCGAGGGCATCCCGGACGCGAACATCTATCTGGGGGCCGTGAACGAGTTCCTCAGCCAGGCGGAGTCACTCGACGCGGACGCACAGGCGTTCGAGGCGACCGAATCCGACGCGTTCACCGCGATCACGGTGATGACCCCGACCATGGCGGAGTACTTCGAGGCATGGAAGAACTCGGCGTTCATCGCCGGCGAGGACGCAAGCGAGCTCGGATTCGTCGCCACCTCGCGCCTCTCCGACATCGCCGACATCCTCGAGGGGCATCGTCTTCGTCTATGACGAGATCGAGCCCGTGATCGCAGAGGAGTCGCCCGAGCAGGCCGAGCAGACGGCCCAGGAGCTCGCACGACCTCCTCGCGTATGTGGAGGACCTGCGCGACCGCGAGGAGCAGGGCGAGAAGTTCTCTGCTGAGGAGGCTGACACCCTCGGATCGCAGGCTCAGCGCCAGGCTGAGGCCATCGCCGGCCAGGTCACTCAGGCCGCTGAGCAGCTCGGGATCGAGATTCAGGACGCGTAAGCCGAGACCAGTCAGGGCCGGCGACCTCTCCAGGCCGGCCCTGACTGGTCTACGCTCTTAGGGCTCCCTAATTCGGGAACCCGAACTTGCAGCTGATTCGCCTAGCTACAGCCCTCGCACTCGCAACCCTCGCGGTTCTGGCGTTCGCCCAGGCGGCGGAGGCGAAGGCACCCTACGAGCACGCCGACACGATCGCCGCAGACCTGTTCGACGCACGCTCGAGCCTGATCCTCGACGGCGGCGACGAGGCGGCCGAGAGACGTGGCAGACGCGCGCAACGCCCTCTGCGGGCGCGCTGGTCGCCGGCCTGCGAGAAGTCGTCGCCGGAGAACCTGCGGCGCTCGAAGTCCGCTCTCGAAGACGCCGAGCAGGCTGTCGCCAAGGGCGACGAGGTCGGGCTCTGGCCGCCGCTCGGGGCGGGCGCTGGCGGCGCTTCGCCACGGCGCTTACGACGTCGCGATCGACGCGACCGCGCGGCGGCAGGTCGAGCGCGCACGAGCCTGGCTCCTGATCCGGGACTTCCGCCAGATCACCCGCTTCACGCGCCCCGGCGTGGACGCCACCAAGCGCACTGGACGACCTCGAGGCCGGCGAGATCAGCCGCGGACGAGGCGGTCCTCAGCGTCCGCAAGGACCTTTACGACGCGTACCAGACGCGCCTCGACAACCTTCCTCGACGAGGCCGACCAGGCGTCCGAGCGTGGCTACGACGCAACCCTCGCCGAGAGCGCGGCGCTCGTGAACGGCTATTGGCAGATCATCTCGCCCGAGTACGAGGCGCAGCGCGTCGGCCGACGAGCGCAAGGATGTCGACGAGACCTTCGCCGGCATCGCCGCAGCCGCCCTTCGCGGCGACGACCGCGCATTCCGCGCCGCCCGCGACGAGGCGCTCGAGGCGATCGACGGCTTCACCGCCGCCCCCTTCACGCCCGAGGAGGAGGTCCGCCGCGCCGCAGCAGTTCATCCGCTTCCTCGACCTGGTCCCGATCGAGTACGACCGCGGCACGGACGACGGCGAGGTCACGCTCGCGTTCGAGATTCAGGAGGCGGTCGCCTTCTCCGAGGCGGCCCAGCAGGCCTTCACCGACCTCGAGCCGACGCTCGACGAGAGATCGACGCCGCGACCGCGGCGGAGGTCGAAGCCGCGCTGGTGGAACTCGAAGCGATCTCGAAGGCCGCGAACGAGGGCGGCGAGGTTGCCTCCCAGGACGAGATCGAGGCGTCCACGAGACAGCTGCGTCCGGCTTCGAGGAGATGGCGCCCGAGGAGTGGCTCGAGTCGAGCTCAGAGGCGGACTTCGACCTGGTCGACATCAGCCTCGACCAGATGGAGGCCGCGGTCTCAGCCGGCGAGCGCGAGCAGGCCGAACAGGCCCGGCTCTCCGCGTACGCGTTCTTCGAGTTCGGCCCCGAGCGCCTGCTGCGCGCGCTCGACCCGGCGCTCGACCCAGGAGATCGAGGGCTACATCTGGTTCGGCGCGAACGACACGCCCGGCCTGGCCGAGCTGATCGCGAGCGACGACACGACGGCGCGCGACGTGCGCGACACGCGGCTGGTCCTCGACGAGGCGCTCGAGCGGGCGCGCGGGACCACCGGCGACGGCGCGAGCGGCATCACCGTCGATCACGAACGCCGCCTTGATCGTCTTCCGCGAGGGCCTGGAGGCGATCCTGATCATCGCGGCGATCACCGCCAGCATGGTCGGCGCGAACCGCCGCCTGCGAAAGCCGGTCATCCGCGGAGCGCTACTCGGCCTGCCCGCGTCGCGCCGCCGCTGTTCCTGGTCGCGGTCCTCCTGCTGGAATAGCTGTCGCAGTACGGCGAGAAGCTCGAGGCGATCGTCGGGATCATCGCGGTCGCTCGTCCTGATCCTCGTCCTCAACTGGTTCTTCCACAAGGTCTATTGGACGGAGTGGATCGCGTCGCACCGCAAGCGATCGAAGGTGCTGACCGGCGCCGTGGTCGGCGGCGTCGCGGCTGGCGCGACGGTCCTCGGGCCTCTACTTCCTCGGCTTCACCAGCGTCTTCCGCGAGGGCTTCGAGACCGTGCTCTTCCTGCAGGCGCTCCAGCTCGAATCCGGAACGCCGATCGTCCTCGCGGGCGTCACCCTCGGGCTCTGGGCGTGGCCGCGATCGGCGACCCTCACCTTCAAGCTCGAGCAGAAGCTTCCCTACAAGCGGATGCTGATCGTGACCGGCGTCCTGATGTCGCTCGTCCTCGTGGTCATGGTCGGCAACACGCTCAGGACCCTGCAGGGCGTTGGCTGGCTCTCGATCACGCCGATCGACGTCGAGTTCCCGCTGTGGATGGGCACCTGGCTCGGCATCTTCCCGACCTGGGAGACGCATCGGCGGCCAGATCGCCGCGTTCGCGTTCGTGATCGGCAGCTACTACGCCGCCGAGTGGGTCCGCAAGCGCCACGTGCGCCGCGCGCTCGCGAACGCCCGCGCCGAGCTCGACCGGCGAGGAGGCCACTGAGCCCGTCCCGGCAGCCGCTGACCGGCAACGGCAACGGCCACGCGGCCTGGGCAACGGCAACCGTCCCGACGATCGACACCTCGCGCGCTGCCGCAGCGGATTGAGCTTGACGGCGCGAGAAGAGGGAAACTGCGTCACGTGGACCAACGCTGACGAGCTCGCACATCTCTTCGACTCGGTCGTAGGCACCGTGACGCTGCGCGCCTCGGATCCCGGGCTTCAGCGGAACTTCTACGAGCAGGGGATCGGGCTCGCGACGACGTCCGAGGAAGGTGCGGTGACCGAGCTCCGCGGCGACGGGAGCATCCGCTCATCCGCCTGGACGCGACGACGCTCGGCCGGCGCGGAGCCGGTGCGGGTACCGCACACCGGGCTCTTCCACACGGCGTTCCGCTACCCGGATCGCGCATCGCTCGCCGCGGCCGTGCGTCGGACCTCGAGCTCGCTCGCGAGTTCCAGGGCGCTTCCGACCACGGCGTCTCGGAGGCGGTCTACTTCGCCGATCCCGAAGGCAACGGGATCGAGCTCTACTGCGATCGTCCGTTGGACGAATGGCCCGAGGCCGAGGCCGGGCAAGGTCGCGATGTTCACGGCGCCCCTGGACCTTCCGGCGCTCTTGGAGGAGGCTGCGCCCGAAGGAGACGAGAAGGATCCCGACATCGGCCACATCCATCTGATGACCGCCGACGTCGGCGAAGCCGTCTCGTTCTGGCGCGACGGCGTCGGGCTCGACGAGCGCCAGCGGTTCGGGCCCAGCGCGGCGTTCCTGGCCGAGGGCCTCTACCACCATCACATCGGCGCCAACTCGTGGCACTCCGCCGGTGCGGGACCGGCTCCTGCGGACCGGCCGGGCCTTGAGTCTTTCGAGCTCCGCCTGCGCAGCGATGATGCGGTCGGTACAGGCTCAGGAGGGACTCGAGCGCGCGGGCGTCGCCGTGGAGGCGCACGAGGGCTCGTTGCTTTCCGCGACGTCGACCAGAATCTGGTCCTGCTCACGACTCGCGACGGGTAGGGCCCCGGGTCCGTCCGCGCGGACTAGGCCTCTTGCGCAGAGGGCCCGCGTCAAGCGGGTGGTGACAGGCAGCCCACTGCTGACCGCGATGCCTGATCGAGCTCCGGCTCGACCTCTGAGCAGATCTCGGTCGCGTAGGGGCAGCGAGTGTGGAAGCGGCAGGCCGGCGGGGGATCGGCGGGCGAGGGGACGTCGCCTTCGAGGATCCGTTCCTTGCGCTCGCGGTTGGCGCGCGGATCAGGGATCGGCACCGCCGAGAGGAGCGCCTCGGTGTACGGGTGCACCGGGTTCGAGTAGACCTCGGACGCGGGCCCGATCTCGACGATCTTCCCGAGGTACATGACCGCAACGCGATCCGCGACGTGCCGGACGACGCCCAGGTCGTGCGCCACGAAGATGTAGGTGAGATCGAACTCGTCCTGCAGATCCTCGAAGCAGGTTGATGATCTGCGCTTGGATCGAGACGTCGAGGGCCGAGACCGGCTCGTCGGCGATGATCAGCTTCGGCTTCAGTGCAAGCGCTCGCGCGATGCCGATCCGCTGCCGCTGGCCGCCCGAGAACTCGTGGGGGTAGCGGTTGTAGTGCTCGGGCGCGAGACCGACGCGGTCGAGCAGCTGCTCGACCTCTTTGCGAAGCTCGGTGCCCTCGGCGATGCCGTGGAGCTTCAAAGGACTGCCGACGATCTGGCCAACCCGCTTGCGCGGGTTGAGCGACGCGTAGGGGTCCTGGAAGATCATCTGCATCTCGCTGCGGAGCGGTCTGCAGCTTCCTGCGCCCGATGCCGGCGATCTCCTGGCCTTCGAAGCGAACCGATCCCGACGTTGGCTCGAGGAGCTGGAGGATCGTGCGCGCCAGCGTGGACTTGCCGCAACCCGACTCTCCGACAAGCCCGAGCGTCTCGCCCGGGCTTGATCGAGAAGGAGACGCCGTCCACCGCGCGGACCGCCCCGACGTTCTTGTTGAACGAGGAGCCCGGCGCTGATCGGGAAGTGCTTGACGAGGTCGGGGACTTCGAGGAGCGGCGTTGCGCCGTTGCCGGTCGCCGGGGCGGGCTTGGTGGCGGCCTCGCTCATGCTGCCTCGAGGCCGATCTCGCCGCTCTTCATCGTTCGGACAGACTGCGCTTCTGCTCGGCCCCGAGCCAGCAGCGGTCCAGGTGCGCGCCGTCGCCGGCGCGGTCTTCGAGCTCGGGGTGCCGATCGCACTTGTCGAACGCATGCGGGCAGCGCGGGCTGAACTTGCAGCCCTCGGGAGGCGCCAGCAGCGACGGAGGCTGGCCCTTGATCTGCGCGAGCCGGTCGGTCCGCTCGCGGTCAAGACGCATGACCGAGCCCAGGAGTCCCCACGTGTAGGGGTGCTGCGGGTCGTAGAAGATCTGCTCGAGAGTCCCGGACTCGACGATCTCGCCCGCGTACATGACCTGGATGCGGTCGGCGACCTGCGCGACGACGCCGAGGTCGTGGGTGATCAGGATCATCGCCAGGCCCCGCTCCTCGTTCAGCTTGCGGAGCAGCCGCATGATCTGCGCCTGGATGGTGACGTCGAGCGCCGTGGTCGGCTCGTCGGCGATAAGGAGGTCGGGCTCGACCGAGAGCCCCATGGCGATCATGGCGCGCTGGCGCATACCGCCGGAGAACTCGTGGGGGTACGCGTCGCACGCGCTGTTCGGCACCCGGGATGCCGACCGCCTTCAGGAGCTCGACCGCCTGCGCCCTCGCGTCCTCGTCGGAGGCGTCGCGGTGCGCCTGGATCTGCTCGACGATCTGCACGCCGACCTTGTGGACCGGGTTGAGCGAGCTCATCGGGTCCTGGAAGATCATCGCGATCTCGTTTCCTCGGACATCGCGCAACTCGGACTCCGAGGCGGCGATCAGGTCGGTGCCTCGGAGCATGGCCCGGCCGCGTGATCTTGGCGTTGCGGCCCGCGGGTCAGGCCCATCAGGCTCATCGCCGTCACGGACTTGCCGCAACCGGACTCGCCGACGATCGCAAGAACCTCGCCGGGGCGCACCTCGAAGGAGACGCCGTCGACGGCTTTGACGACTCCGTCCTCGGTCTGGAACTGGACCTGCAGGTCTTCGACGGTGAGTAGCGGCGCGGCGCTCATGCTGAAGCCGAATCCGATTCGAGGCTGATGCGCGGGTCGAGCGCGGCGTAGGCGATGTCGACGAGCGCGTTCACGAAGACGACGAAGAAGGCGCCGAACATCGTCACGGCGAGGATCGGCGGCACGTCGAGCTGTCCGATCGCGTCCGCCGCGTACTGCCCGACTCCCTGGAGGTCGAAGACGGTCTCGGTCAGGATCGCTCCGCCGCCGATCACGACCGCGAAGTCGAGACCCCAGAGGGTCACGACCGGGATGAGCGCAGTTGCGGAGCACGTGGTGAAGAGGACGCGGCGCTCGGAGAGGCCCTTTGGCTCGCGCGGTGCGCACGTAGTCCTCGTTCGAGGTGTCGAGGACGTTCGATCGCAGGACCCGCGAGTACACGCCGATGAAGAGGATCGAGAGCGCGGTCCACGGCAGGATCAGGTGATACGCCCAGTCGACCGGGCTCTCGGAGAACTCGGACGTAGCCGCCGTTCGGGAAGATCGCCGAGCTCGAACCCCAGGTAGTGATTCATCAGCGCCCCGACCCAGAACACGGGCATCGAGATTCCGATCAGGGCGAGGACCGTGAGGAGCGTGTCGGAGACCTTGCCGGCGCGCATGGCCGTAAAGAGGCCGAGCCCGACCCCGAAGAACATCCAGATGATCGCCGCCCCGATCGCCAGCGAGAGCGTCCTGGGGATGCCCTTGATGATCTCGTCCACCACGTCGAGCTGGGTGAAGTAGGTGATCATGTCGCCGGTGAAGAGCTTCTTCATCGTCACGACGTACTGCTCGTAAACGGGTTCGTCGAAGCCCCATTCCTCGCGGATCTCCTCGATCTGCTCTTCGGTCGGCTGCTTTCCGGCCATGCGGACGGCCGGATCTCCGTTCGGGATGACGTTGAAGATCAGGAACGTCAGGACCGACACCGCGAACATCACGAAGACCATCGAGACGAGTCGTCGTGCGACGAAGCGAGCCATCAGTGATCGATCCTCACCTTCGCGCGGGGGTCGAGGGCGTCACGGACGCCGTCGCCGAAGACGTTCAGCGCGAGCACCGTCAGGACGAGCATCGCTCCGGGCACGATCGCCAGCGTGGGAGCGGTGACGATGCGGTCGACGCCGTCGTTGATCATCGTGCCCCACGACGGGTTCGGGGCCCGGACACCGGCGCCGAGGAATGAGAGCGCTGCCTCGAGCAGGATCGCGTTGGCGATCAGAAGCGGGAAGAAGACGATGAGGGTCGTGACGAGGTTCGGGAGGATCTCGGAGAACATGATCCGGAACGAGCCCATGCCCTGGGCGCGCGCCGCTTCCACGAACTCCTTCTCGCGAAGTGCCAGGACCTGTCCGCGTATCGGCCGCGCCAGATACGGGATGTAGATGACCGCGATGATCAAGATCGGGATCGCAAGCGAATCGCCCGCGATCGTGATCGGGATCAGTCCGAAGCTGAGTCGCGGAGGTCCAGGCCTCCCAGGGCAAGCGCAGTCCCGAGCGCGATTCCGAGCAGGATCACGGGGAAGGCCCAGATCATGTCCATGATCCGCGAGATGACGCCGTCGGTCCAGCCCCGGAAGTACCCGGAGAGGATGCCGAGCGCCATCCCCAAGAGGATGGTCCCGAGCGCGGCGAAGGTGCCGATGAGGAGCGAGTTGCGCCCGCCGTAGAGGAGGCGAACCGCTACGTCGCGGCCCGAAGAGTCAGCGCCCAGGAAGTACTCCCTCTCCCAGGTCGGGCCGATCGGGATGCCGTCGAGTCCAACGACGAGAACCTCCTCGCCGTTGTCGGGGACGGTCTCGTCCGATGCCGGCTGATCGTCCGGCGTCCTGTTGGCGACGTGCTCCGCATAGAGCGGCGCGGCCAGGCAGACGCCCACCAACACCAGGAAGAGCGCGCCGAACGCGAGCGCCGTCTTGTTTCGCTTGAGCCGGCGGCCCGCGAGGCGCCAAGGGCTTGCGCCGTCGGTTCCCTTGCCCTGCTTTCCAGAAAGCTCTGGCGGGACCTCGAGCGACAGGTCGGTGCCGGCCTCAGCCGTGGCTACCTGATCTCTTGTCGCCACCTAGATTGGTTACCGCGCCATTGAAAAGCCGGATCTCCGCGGGAAGCCCGCCGAAACCGAAGGGGGCGCCTTGCGGCGCCCCCTTCGTCGGCCTTCTGACTACTCGCCCTCCTTGAGGGCGAAGCTCGTGTAGTCGTTGTAGTACACCGGGTGGAAGTACGTCGCACTCGAAGTCGATTCGATCCGACACGAACGTCGACAGCTTGCGGTGTCCGTACGGCGCGATGCGCTGCGGGCTCCACGAGGTATCGGTTCAGCTCCTCCCAATCGCTGGTCACGGCCTCGAGGTCGGGCTCCTGAAGGAGCTCGTTGATCGTGTCCTTGATCTCCGGATCATCCACGTTGCCGAAGTTCTGGTTGTTCGTCGGCTGGATGGTGTCCCCGTCAACCAGGAAGAAGAAGTTGAACGGATGGGGGAAATCCTGGAACCAGTTGGCGAACCCGGTCTGGGCTTCCGTCTTCTCGTTCCCGATCGTCTGGAAGTAGACGCCGCCGTCAAGGATCTCCGGCGTCGCGTCGAGCCCGATGTCGTTGAGCTGTCGGCGTACGCCTCGGTGACCTTGTCGGTCGGGTCGTCGTTGTTCCCGTAGACCGTGACTTCCTCGCCATCAGCGCCGGCGTCCTCGAGCATCTGCTGCGCCTTCTCGATGTCGGCGGCTGCAGTCGGGTCGCCGCATGGGCAGCCGGTAGTGTCAAGCTCCTCGTCGTAGCCGGGCATGCCCGGCGGGAGGAACGAGCAGCCCGGGTGCATCTTGCCGCCGAAGAGGCGGGCAAGCGCCGGCTTGTCGATGCCGAAGTTGACGGCCTCGCGGACCTCGGGGTCGTCGAACGGCGGCGTGTTCGTGGTTCATGAAGAAGTAGTACGTGGAGCTCGTTGTGAACTCCTCGTAGCGCTGCTCCTCCGAACCATCCGGTCCGACTGCTCTACGACCGTCGGCTTGAGGTCAGCCGGCGGCGGGTCCTGCATGTAGTCCAGGTCGTTGTTGAGCACGTCCTGTGTCTGCGCCGTCTGGTTCTTCTCGATCACGGTCGTGATCTTGTCGATGTTCCCACGTGGGGATGTCCGGGATGTCGAGGTCCGCGAACCCGTGGATCTTCTCCATCACGAACTCGCGGTTCGGGACGGATTCGGTGAGCTTGTACGCGCCGACGCCGGGAGGCGGGTCCTTGGTGAGGTTCTCGAACGGGGTGTCGCCGGGAACGAGGCCGGCGAACCTCATCGCGAGGACGTTCGAGAACGTCGCGTCCGGCTCGGTCAGCGTGATCGTGATCTCGCCCGTCTCGTCGTCCGTCTCGATGCCGGAGATGTCTGCCTCGTCATCGTCGGCCTTGAGGTACTCCTCGGCGCCTTCGATGTCCTGGTAGAAGGCGGCGCCGCCCGACTCGAGGGCGAGGACGCGCTTGAATCGTGTGCTCGAAGTCGGAGGCCTTGACGTCCGTGCCGTCGGAGTACTTCAGCCCGTCGCGGAGCTGGAACTTGTACTCGAGGCCGTCCTCGGAGATCTCGGGGAGGTCCTCGGCGAGCCCGGGGATCAGCTCGGTTCCTGCCTCGCCCTCCTCGTGCGCGTAAGTGAGGAGCGGCGTGTAGACGAGCCACAGCGGCTCGATGCCGTTGACGGTGTAAGAAAGCGCGGGATCGAGGTAGTCGGGCTGGGAGGTCTGCGCGATCGTGATCTCGCCGCCTTCGCTGCGTCGCAACGTCCTCGTCGTCATCGCTTCCGCATGCGGCTGAGCCCGAGGCTGCCGCCCAGCGATTGCAAGCGACGAAAGCAGGGCGACTCCCCGCCTCCGGGCCTTGGGGGCCAAAGTCCTAAATCTCAAGTCCGACTCCTCTCAATAGCCCCGGCGGGGCAAATGGTGGTACGAGACACATTCTCGATCTGGACCCCGGTCTTCTCTCAATGACCGAGGTCCGCACAGGCGCGTTACCCCACGCCTGGATTGGGAAAACCTTAGCTCAGTCAGGCGTCGCGGCGTCGGATACTGAGTTCTCATCAGGCGGTCCCACGCACGATCCGTGACCAGCTTGCGCTGGGCGATCGAGAGCCTGGCCGACGGCGTCACGGTGTACCGGGGCTTCGGCCGGCTGGAGGTGATGGCCTTGTCGATGACCTTGGCGACCGCGTCGGGACCGCCGCCCAGCTTCGCAAGCGGGCCTTCGTATGCGCCCGCGGTCATCTTGCCGACGTGGTGGTTGAACTTGCCGTACGGGCCCTCGTCGGCGACCCCTTCGTCGATCGAAGTCATGGCCGCCGCTCGCGAACTCGGTCGTGATCAGGCCCGGCTCGATCAGGACCACGTTCACGCCGAACCCGCGCGTCTCGAAGCGCATCGCGTCCGAGATCGCCTCGACCGAGTACTTCGTGGCGTGGTAGATGCCGCCGCCCGGGAAGGTGAGCTTGCCGCCCATCGAGCCGATGTTCACGATGCGGCCCCAGCCCTGGTCGCGCATGCCGGGCAGGCACAGCTGGCTCATGCGGATCAGCCCGAAGACGTTGGTCTCGAACTGCCGGCGGATCGAGTCGAGGTCGATCGACTCGACGGCGCCCGACTGGCTGTAGCCGGCGTTGTTGACCAGGACGCCGACGGCGCCCTCGGCTTCGACCACCTGGTCGACGGCGGCCTTCATCGACGCCTCGTCGGTCACGTCCAGAGCCAGCGTCTTGCACCCGGCCGAGGCGAGGTCGCTAAGCGTCTCGGGCTTTCGCGCGGTCGCGTAGACCGTCCAGCCCTTCTTCGCGAGGTGGCGGGCCGTCTCGGCCCCGATGCCCGTGGAGCAGCCAGTGATCAGGACCGCCTTGGATGGAGAGCTCATGCGCGCGGAGCCTAATGCGGTGGCCGCTTCGAGCGTGGGTGTGGTGCGAGGCGCTCTCGAATGGGCACCCAGGGGAGTGGCGCCGACCGCGCGGCATCTCGTGCGACCATGGCGGCATCTCGCGGTATCAGACCCGGAGCGCTTGCGGCACCCTGGCGCCTTGATCCGTCACGCCGGCACGGTCACCCTGGCCGAGTGCCCCGCGGCGCCACTCCCATCCCGCGCCGAGAAGTGGAATTCTCACACATGTCGTGGAAATTCCACTTCTCGGCGCGATCTGGCGGTGGCTCAGATCGCCGCGGGGGCCGGAGGGCGTGGTAGACCTCGACGATCTCCGCAGCGTGCGGCCTCTCCCAGCACTCCATCGACTACCGGCGCGACGGACCGGCCGCCTTCACCGCCTTCACGAGCGGCGTATACGCAGTCGGCCACCCGAACGTCTCGCAGAATGGGCTGTTCATCGCCGCGGTCAAGGCGTGCAGGCCCGATGCAGCGCTGAGCCATCGCGCCGAGGCAGCGCGCTCGGGCATTCGGCCGTGGAATGGCGGCGAGATCGAGGTGACGATCCCGGGAACTGGCACACAGGCTCATTCCGGAGTTCGGGTCCATCGGTCTTTCCTGATGACGAGGGGGGATCAGATGGTCCGGGACGGGATCCTGGTCACCAATCCCGCCTGGACCATCGTTGCGCTCGCCGCCGTCCTGCCGCTGGGCGAGCTTCGAAGCGCCGTGCGCGAGGCGCTCGGCTATGAAGCTGGTGACCATTCGCGCGCTCCAGGGTCTACTCGAACGACTCGGGCCGGTGCGCGGATGCCGCAACCTCAGGCGAATTCTCGCTCGTGCGCAACCCACCCGCTCCGAGCTCGAGGATGTCGTCTATGACCTCATTGTCGCCGGCGGCTTCGAACCACCTGACGTGAACGTGCCTCTCGACCTCGAGGGGCGAACCGTCATCCCCGACTTCCGGTGGCCGAAGCAGAAGCTCGTGGTCGAAGCCGACGGCGCGCGCTGGCATGAAAACGCGCTCGCCCGCGCCGATGACGCGGAGCGCCAGGCCTTGCTCGAACGCCACGGCGAGACCGTGCTGCGCATCCGCTGGGATCAAGCGACGGCGAGACCGAGGGGTTGCGCGGGAAAGAATCGCTGCAGGCGGGTGCGCCCACTCCTCTAGTGCAAGTGCGCCGAGAAGTGGAATTCCCACACATATCGTGGAAATTCCACTTCTCGGCGAAGCGGCGCGCCTGGCGCGCCTAGGCCTCGGCCTTGCGGGCCAGGTTCTTCAGGACAGCTTGGTGATCGGCGCGTAGCTGACGCGGATTGCCATCTCCATCGGCGCGGGAGCGCGCATCTCGAGCCCGATCGTCGAGCCGCCGCCGTTGCGTGGGCTCGACCGTGTGCGTGAGCTCGACGAGTCCGACCCTCCACGTCCAGGAGTTGCCGGGGCGCTTGGCGGTCACCTCGGCCCAGACCGGCGCAAGCCCTCCGAGACGGATGCGCCCGCTCGCGCCCGGCTCTACCTCGGGGCTGCCGAGGCCGCGCGGCGCGCGGACGTGCGGCGCCCATTCCTTCCAGCGCTCGGGCTGGGCGTAGAGGTCCCAGACCGCCTCGGGCGCGGCCTCTGATGCGACTTCGACGTGCACGGTCACGGCAGGCAGTTAAGCGGGCGATGCTTTCAGCGGCACTCGCCCCCGCGGCCTCTGCCCGACGGCTAGAGTCCCGCCGCGATGCGAGCGGTCACGTTTCAGGCCCCCGGCGAGGTGCGGGTCGACGAGAAGCCCGATCCCGAGCTGGAGAGCCCGGGCGACGCCATCGTCAGGGTCGACGCGTCCGGCGTCTGCGGCTCCGACCTCCACATCTACCACGGCCGGGTCGCGATCGAGCCCGGCTTCACGATCGGCCACGAGTACGTGGGCGAGGTCGTCGCCGTCGGCGACGCCGTCTCGAGCGTCAAGGTGGGCGACCGGGTGCTCGGCACCTACTGCACCGCCTGCGGCGAGTGCTTCTTCTGCCTGCGCTCCGACTTCCACAAGTGCGACAACGGGCGGGTCTTCGGCCACGGCAAGCTCCTCGGCGAGCTCCAGGGCGCTCAGGCCGAGCTGCTCCTCGTGCCGACCGCCGACCTGACGCTCCGCAAGGTCCCCGAAGGGATGTCGGACGACGTCGCGCTCTTCGCGGGCGACGTGATGGGCACCGGCTATCACGCCGTCGCCGAGACGGGCGTCGGCGCCGGCGACTGCGGTCGCCGTCCTGGGACTCGGGCCCGTGGGCCTCTGCGCCGTCCAGGCGGCGAAGGCGGCGGGCGCCGGCGCACGTCATCGCGATCGACACCGTCGCCGGACCGCCTGGAGGTGGCGCGCGCGTTCGGCGCCGAGCCCGTCCATCTGACCGAGGAGCGACCCGAAGGCCGCCGCGAAGGCCGCGACCGAGCGGCCGGGGCGTGGACGCGGTGATCGACGCGGTCGGGCACCCCGAGGCCTTCGACCTCGCCTGCCGCCTTGCCCGCAAGTGCGGGACCGTCTCGGCCACCGGGGTCTACGCCGAGCGCATGGAGGTCCACATGGGCATCGTCTGGATCAAGGCGCTCACCGTGAAGACGGGGCACGCGAACGTGATCAAGCACGTCGACCCGGTCCTCGACGCGCTCGCCGACGGCCGGCTCGACCCAAGCCCGCTCGTCACCCATCACATGAAGCTCGACGACGCCTCGGAGGCCTACGAGACCTACGACCGCCGCGAAGCGCTGAAGATCGTCCTCACGCCCTAGAGTCGCCGGATGCCGGCAGAGCGAGCTCACCTGGGACCAGTTCGAAGCGGTCGACATGCGGGTCGGCAGGGTCCTCGAGGTCATGGACTTCCCCGAGGCCCGACGGCCGGCGTGGAAGCTCCGAATCGACTTCGGCCCAGAGATCGGCGAGCGGCGCTCGTCCGCGCAGATCACGAACTACGAGCGCTCCGATCTGGAGGGGCGCCAGGTCGTGGCCGTCGTCAACTTCCCGCCGAAGCAGATCGGCCCGTTCATGTCCGAGTGCCTCGTCCTGGGCGCCGTCAGCGAGGACGGCACGGTGATCCTGCTCGAGCCGGATCCCGGCGCCGAGCTCGGCGACCGCATCGCCTAGCGGCGTCAGCTCTTCGACCTGCTGCGCTTGTCGTTCGGCCTCGAGCGGATGCGCGATCTGGATGTGGCCGCGTGCGACCGCCAGGAACGGCTTCGGTTCTCGGGCTCGTGGCCCTGCGCGTCGACGCTTGAGATCTCGACGTTCACGAGCGGGATGAAGTCGAGGTCACCGCGGTTGAGGAAGTCGGAGAGGCGGGAGCGGTAGCCCTCCGGGGAAGGGTCAGGTCCCCGACGATCCAATGGCGGTCGGTCTCGAAGACAACGCGTTCGACTCTGGAATCCATACCTCGGTTCTATCGGGGATTCGGCGCCTGTTACTTGAGCGCCGAGGGCGGATGAATCTCAGCTGTCGCGCGGAGGGCGCGCGCGCAGCGCAAGCGCCAGCTCGAATCGCGACCTTCGGGTCGTCGATATCGCCGAGCAGCTCGCGCAGCCGGCGCAGGCGATAACGCGCGGTCTGGGGGTGGATGTGGACGGCGCGAGCGACCTCGGTCGGGCGGCCGGGATGGTCGATCCAGGCGCGCAGCGTCTCCTCCAGGCGTTCGCGCGAAAGCTCGGTCTCCGCTGCGCAGCGGGCCCAGGCGTGACCTCGCCAGCTCGGCGAGCAGGGCCGGGATCGCGGTGGAGGATGAGTGCGGAAGATGCTCGTCGGCGACGATCAGTCCGGGCCCGAGCCGCGCGTCGCTCGCGCACCTCCAGGGCGAGCCGCGCCCGGGCGAAGCTCCGGCCCAGCTCATCCGGCTGGACCTCGGGGCCGATCGCGCGCGACCTGCGTCGCCGATGGCCGCCTCCAGCGTCGCGCTGCCGGCCGGGCGAGCCCGGGATCGGGGACGATCGCGCACGTCGTCGCCGTCGGCGAGCCGGGCCGCGATGACGCCGTGGCCGAGGCGCGTGGCCAGCGCTCCCGGGGCGCGCGTCGCGGAGCGACCAGGGCGGCTGCGCTCGCCGGCAGCGCCCAGCCCGACCTCGTCCGCCAGCGCCGCGATCGCGTCGGCGAGCGCCCCCTCGATCAGCATGCGCACAAGCTCCTCGCGGCGCCGCTGGCGCTCCCCGACCGACTCGGCGCGCTCGGCCGAGTAGCCCTGCGCCGAGAGCGACGAGAGCTCGTCGATGTAGGCGAAGATCGCCTCGGCGAGCGCCGCGAGCTCGGCCGGCGTGGCGCCGGCCTCCGTTGCCGCGTCCGCGACCCGCCGCCACGAGACGCGAGCGCCCAGCGCGGTACGCGGCCAGGAGGGCCTCGAGCGTCCGTCCCTGGCGGTACTCGCCCCGGCCGAGGTTCTCGTACACCGCCCGCCACCCCTCCGGAGTCCTCGCCCGGCTGCTCGACGTCGTCGACGAACCGCCTGAGCGCCTCGCCCACCCCCGTCCGCACGCCTTCGCCGAAGCGCCCTTCGAGGGGCTGCGCGTACTCGGGCACCGAGTCGCGGATCTCCGCGATCACCTCGTCGCCCAGCGCGGGCAGCGCCGCCCGCATCGGCGGCGCGAGGTCGCGCGCGGACGCCTGAAAGCACCTGCAGATGAGGTCGATCGGTCGCTCATGTTCATATGAAAGCTATGAGAAACGGCGGATCGATCGTTATCACGCACGAGTAGCGCCGAGCAAGATTAGTTGCGAAAGCTAGTGACATGAGCCGCCTTCAGCGCAACATCACCCTGGCCGCCGTCTTCCTTCCCTTCGTCGGGCTTCCTCGCCGCGGTGCTTCTTTCGTGGAACGACCTGGTGAGCGCGACCGACCTCGCGATCTTCGCCGCGATGTACCTGCCGACGGCATTCGGCATCACCATCGGCTACCACCGCCTCTTCACTCACCGGGCCTTCGAGGCCAAGCCGTCGGTGCGCTACTCGCTCGCCGTGCTCGGATCGATGGCGGTCCAGGGCTCGATCATCGACTGGGTCGCCGACCACCGCAAGCACCACGCCTTCACCGACCAGGAGGGGGATCCGCACTCGCCCCACGGCCACGGCGAGGGACTGCGAGGCGCGCTGTCCGGCCTTTGGTACGCGCACATGGGCTGGCTCGTCGACACGCAGGGCCAGGCGACGAAGCGGCGCTTCGCCCCGGACCTCCTGGACGACCCGATCATGCGGAAGATCAACAACGCGTTCCTGCCGCTGGTCGGCCTGACCCTCGCTGATCCCCGTCGCGCTCGGCTACGCGCTGACCGGCACGCTCGCCGGTGCGCTGACCGGCCTTCTGTGGGGCGGGTTGGTGCGGGTCTTCTTCGTCCACCACGTCACCTGGTCGATCAACTCCGTCTGCCACTTCTTCGGAAGCCGGCGCTTCGAGACCGAGGACGAGTCCACCAACGTCTTCTGGCTCGCCATCCCCTCGCTGGGCGAGTCGTGGCACCACAACCACCACGCGTTTCCGCGCGCGGCCCAGCAGGGCCTGCGCTGGTGGGAGATCGACATCTCGGCCGCCGTCATCACCCTGCTGGAAAAGCTCGGGCTCGCGTGGGACGTCGTCCGGATCAGCCCGGAGCGCCAGGAGCAGCGGCTGGCCGGCGCGTCCAGCACGCGGCGCGTCGCAATCGAAGCCGACTAGCTGCGGCGCGAGCCGGAAGACGTCCTCGTACTCCTCGAGGGCGGCGACGTACTCCTCCGGCTCGACGGTCTCGCCGCCTCGGCACCGCCGTTGGAACGAGTCGAGCGTGCGGAACCAGCCTTCCGTCCTGCCCGCCGGGCGGGTGATCCACCTCGTGCGCGCGGGGACGTCGGCGGCGTTCCACATCGTGTGCGGCGTCCCGCGCGGCACGTCGAGCGTCTCACCTGCGCTCGAGCGTCCTCTCGGGCGCACCGTCGATCCGAACCTGCATCGACCCCTCGAGGATCTCGAAGCGCCTCGTCCTGCGCCGGGTGGAAGTGGTTCGGCGGCGCCGCGCTCCCCGGCGCGTAGGTGGCCTCGACCTCGAGCCCCTCGGCGTCGCTTCGAACGACTCGGAGGCGAGCCGTCGGACCCAGCTTGAGCTCGTTGTCCGCGGCGTCGCTCATGCACAGCGCGTCCGCGCAGCTCGAGGGCGCGCGGGACGAACGCTTCGACCTGTTCGCCGCTCGGCCAGTTGCCCGGCGACGTCGCTCTTGAAGTAGACGCATGCCTTGCGTGCCGTCCGTCGAGACTCCGTATCTGCCCGCCCTCGCCAGCTCCAGCGCGCGCTCGGAGATGCCCTCGCCGAACCCGGGGATCGTCACGTCCTCGGCGTCGATCCAGGCGCTGGGCAGGTCGCGGCCGGTGTCGACGACGATCGCGATGTAGTTCTTCTCCATGTCGACCATGCTCGAGAACTTGAGCCACGCCATCTCGCCCTGGCCGGTCGGTGCCGGGCAAGCGGCCCGGCCAGGACGTCCGTGGCGGTGCCGGGCATGGGAAGGCGAATGTGGTTCGCGTGGAACTCGGAGGCGTTCTTGGGCTCCATGCCGTGCTTTTCGGCGAACTCCTTGACGCTCGTGTCGACTCCCTCCGCGAACTTCGAGATCATGCGCATCAGGCGACCGCCGAGCGGCTGCTTCGCCCGCGCCTCGTGGGCCGCGGCCGAGTCCGGGTCGGTGCCGCCCCAGCTCACGTCCGCCTCTTCGAGCACCTCGTCGCGGATCCGGCTGCCGGCCCGCCCGCCCGCGCCGGCCAGGAGGTCGAGGTGCTCCTCGTCCACCTCGCCGTCCGCGCGGTGCTGGCCGCGGTACTGCGGGCATTCGCAGGTGAAGACTCCGTTGTCGAGGCGGAATCCGAAGTCGACCGGCGTGTTCGAGGCGAGCCAGTCGATGAACGAGGGCGGGAAGAGCTGGCGAAGCCAGGCGTGGTCCTGGCCCTTCGCGACCTCGACGATGTAGCGGCGGTCGAGCTCCACCGACTCGAACCCGCCGACGTCCTCGCGCGGGCGGCGGTCGTTCGCCCAGTAAAAGAGCGATGGCTCCAGACCCTCGGCCCGCACCGAGAGCATCGGCAGGTAGCCGACCGACTCCGGGATCCGGCAGACCATGATCGTGTGCTGCATCGCGACGTTCATCCCGAACGTCTTTCCGTAGACGGCCTGGTGGCGAAGCCTGCCCGGAACCCCGCCCGGCAGCTTGCCCGCGACCGACCAGCACGCGTGCCGGATCGGGCCCTGCTGCTCGTGCGGCAGGGGCATGCCCGGCCAGATCAGCTCGGGGCGGACCGACAGGCCGCGCTCGGCCGCGTACTCCTCCAGCTTCGCCTGGGTCCGCTCCAGCCCCTCGATCGCCGCGGAAGAGTCCACGGCCGGGAGCCTAGACCTTCCGGGGCCTAGATCGGCGCCGGGTTGGGCGTGGGCGGGACCGGCCCCGGCGGCTCCATCGGCGGCTCGACCTGAGGCTCGGGGTCGGGCTCGGGCGGCAGCGGGCTCGGGTCGGGCCCGGGTGCGGGCGGGGACGGGTCGGGCGCGGCCGGCCCTCCTGGCCCCGGCGCAGGTGGCGCCGGCGTCTCGAGCGTGGGTGCGGCGTTCGCGTTCATACCGCTTCGCCTACCCGCGAGGCGCCTCTGACTCATTTCGGGTCGGCGCGGCCGGGCTCTGCGTCCGAGGCGTTCGACCTTCGACTCGATCCAGTCGTCCATCTTCTGCCACTCGCCATAGAGCCATCGCGCGCGGCCCGTCCTCGTCGGCTGGGATCTCCGCGGCCGGCACGCGCCAGAACCTGACGCCGATGACCGAGCCGACGAGCCGCCCGGCCCAGACGTCGGAGATGTACTGAAAGCCGTCGAAGCCGACGTGTCCGCAGAAGACGACGTCCGCGTCCGGCGACCTCTTCGATGCAGCGCCAAGCGGGCCGCCGAGCCGGGGCGGCAGGAGGTGCTGCAGGCGGTCTGCGAGCGGCGCGACCTCGGGCTGCCGCTCGCGGACGATCTCCTGCGCGCGCTCGAGCTTGGCGGGCGTGAAGCGCGTGCCCTCCGGGTAGATCAGGATGCCTTCGCCCTCGCCGAGGTCTTCGGTGAGGCCCAAGAGCCTGCTTGATCTCGCCCTCGGAGTCGCCCGAGCCCCGGCGGACGAAGTTCGTCGGCACCCAGCGCCCGCCGATGTCGATCGTCGGGATCGTCTGGAGCTCGCGCTTGATCACGTAGCGAAGGCCGATGCCGTGCGTGCGGGCGACCATCGAGTCGGGAAGCATGTTGTCGATGATCGACGCGTGGCGCATCATGATGATCATCCGGGCCCGGCTCCGCCTGATCGAGCCCCTCGATCTCGAAGCGCAGGCCGAAGAGGACGCGGATGCCGCCCAGATGGCTTGCCGCCCAGCGGGCGCGCAGGCGGTAGAGCATCACGCGCCGCCGCATCGAGCCGATGCCGAACGGGCCTCCGGTCGAGACCCAGATGAAGAGGATCGTCGCCAGCGCGCGCATCTCGCCGAAGAGGAACCACCACAGAAATGCGGTCAGGCGGACCCCGACCCATGGCTTTCGGCGCCGGAGCCAGAGCACGAGGTCGACGACTGCGGCGCCGATCAGGAGGACCGGCAGGAGGACCGTGACGAGGATGAACGCGATGATCTCGAGCGTGATCCCGCGGGCCCGGCGGATGATCCGGTCGCCGAGCGGGCCGTCGTCGCGGAACAGCGGCGACGGCGTGACGTTGTCGATCTTCTTCACCGCGCGAACTTACCCGCGAGACGGTGCGGGCATACTGGGTGGCGTGAGCCCCGAGGAGGAAGAGACACTCGACGTCGAGGAGGCCGTGCGAGTGCCTGAACGAGGCGCTTCGCCTTCAGTACAGATCGGCGCTCGGCTACACGCTTGCCTCCGGTGGGCATGTTCGGGTTCGAGTATCAGGGCTTCTCATCGCAACTCGCGGACTTCGGCCGCGCGGAGGTCGACGACACGCGGCGCCTGGTCGAGAAGATCACGACGTTCGAGGGCGCTCCCACCACGGATGTCGCTCCGCTCGAGTGGAGCGATCAGCCCGAGAAGGTGGTCGATTGGCTGATCGACGCCGAACAGGAGACGATCGAGGCGCTTCAGGCCGCGATCGAGCCCACCGGGCGCGAGGGCGTCTCAGAGGCGCTGGAGCATCTGCTCGAGCACCTGATCCTGCGCAAGCAGAATCAGGTCGACTTCCTGATCCGCGCTCGCCGCCGTCCTTGACTCCCCGCCGCGCCGCGCTCTAGGCTGCGCCGGTCCGTCCAACTCAACAAGGGAGACAGTGTGCCGTTAAGTCCGGTATCCGGGGGGAGCCGCAAGCTCGCCAGCATCGCGATCGCAGGAGCGCTCGCGTTCGGCGTCGCCGCGTGCGGCGACGACGATGACGAGGGCTCGGACGCAGCGAGTCCGCAACCGAGGAGACCGCGAGCGCCGAGGAGGTGACGGTCGAGGCGACCGAGTACGAGTTCGACCTGTCCGCGACGCCGACCACCGAGACGCAGTCGATCACCTTCGACAACCAGGGCGAGGAGTTCCACGTGATGGTCTTCGCGCGCCTGGCCGAGGGCGTCGAGCTCGAGGAGGCCATCGCGGCCCAGGGCGAGAAGGGAACGGCGACCACGATCGCCGAAGCCGAGGCGGCCCCAGGGAAGTCGGCCACCGTCGAGGTGAAGGAGCCGATCGAGCCCGGCGGCCCGTACGTGATGCTGTGTCCGATCGAGGACGAGGACGGCGCTCACTACGAGCTCGGTCAGCTCGAGGAGTTCGACGTCGAGTAGCTGACGCGCCCCGCCGCCGGCTCCAGCGAGGGCCGGCGGCGTCGGCGCAACCCTCGACCTCCCTCAAGGGGGTCTGACCCGGGGTCAGACCCCGTTGAGGGTTGGTTAGGGTTTGGTGGCGCTTTCAGGCCGTGAGGCCGAGCTCGCGGCCGACTGCGCCGATCGCTTCGGCGGCGCGGTCGAGTTGCTCGGGCTCGAGGGCGGCGGAGACCTGGACGCGGACCCGCGCCGTGCCCTCCGGCACCACGGGATAGCCGAACCCGGTCGACGTAGATCCCGTGCTCCAGGAGCATCTGGCTGGCGCGGATCGCATCGGGCGTCGCGCCCACGATGATCGGGACGATCGCGCTCTCGCCGCTCGAGAGGCTCGAGGCCGGTCGCCGAGATCGCGGCGCGCATTCGCCGGACGTTGTCGTGGAGCCTGGCGATACGTCCGAGGGTCGTCGCGAAGAACGCCGACGGCGGCCCGGGCGCCGCACGCTACGGATGGCGGGAGCCCGTTCGAGAAGAGCTGCGCGCGCGAGCGCTGTTCGAGCACGTCGCAGAGCGCGCTGGCTGCCCGCGACGAAGCCTCCCGCGGCGCCTCCCAGCGCCTTGCCGAGCGTCCCGGTCAGGACGATGTCGTCGCGGCCGAGAAGACCGAACCGCTCCATGACGCCGCGGCCCGTCTCGCCGACGACGCCGATGCCGTGCGAGTCGTCGACGATCAGCGTCGCGTCGTGCTCGGCGCGAGATCTCGGCGAGCTCGGGCATCCGGGCCAGGTCGCCCTCCATGCTGAAGACGCCGTCGGTGACGATCAGCCTGCGCTCCACGGCAGGCGCTTCGCTGCAGGACGCGGCGCAGGTCGTCCATGTCCGAGTGCTCGAACACCGCCTTGTGCGCGGGCCGGGCCAGGCGCATGCCGTCGATGATCGAGGCGTGGTTCAGGCGGTCGGAGAAGATCGCCGCCGGCACGTCGCACAGGGCGTCGAGAAGGGCGGCGTTCGCGTTCCAGCACGACACGTAAGGTGAGCGCGGCCGGCGTGTGCAAGGAACTCGGCGAGGTCGTCCTCGAGCTGGACGTGCGGCTCGAACTTGCCGCAGATGAAGCGGACCGATGCCGTGCCCGCTCCGTAGCGGGCCAGGCCGTCCGTGGCCGCCGCCGACCACGGCGGGATCGGCCGCCAGGCCCAGGTAGTCGTTCGAGCAGAGGCAGATGACCTCGCCCCGGCCCTCGATCTCGATCACCGGGCCCTGGGGAGAGCGCAGAACCGGGATCGTCTTGCGCGTTCCCGGCCTGTTCCATCGAGTCGAGCTCGGCCGCGAGCTGAGCGTCCAGCGTCATCGGCCTGCGGACGGCGAGCGCGGCCTCGATCGCGGCGCCGACGATGTCGTAGGCCTCGTCGAGCAGCGGCGGGCGGCATCACCAGCGAAGGCTGGATGTTGAGCGAGGTGCTCGACGAGTCGGCGAGGAGCTCCGCGGCGCACCATCTCTGCGGCGACCGCGTGCTGCAGCTCCGGAGTCGAGGTTCGCCGTCTCGCGGTCCTTGACGAACTCGATCGCCTGGAGGCAGCCCTCCGCTCGCACATCGCCGATCCCTCGTGATGCCGGTCGCGCAGCTCGCCGAGGCGCCTGCGCGCCACGGCCTCGAGCGCGGCGACGTTCTCGAGCACCGGCTCGGACTGCGAAGACGTCGAGCGTCGCGATCGCGGCGGCGCACGCGCCGGGCAGCCATGCCCATGTGCTCCCGGTGGGAACGTCGTCGATCTCGCCCAGCACGCGCTCGGTCGCGAGCAGCGCGCCGATCGGCATGACGCCGCCGCCCAGCGCCTTGCCGAGGCACATCAGGTCGGGTTCGACGCCCCAGCGCTCGACTGCGAAGAGGTGGCCCGTCCGGCCCATGCCGCTCTTGACCTCGTCGGCGCACAGGAGCCAGTCGTGCTCGCGGCAGAGCTCGGTCAGCGCCGGCCAGAACGAATCCGGCGGCGCCACGCAGCCGCCCGAGCCGAGGACGGGCTCGATCACGACGCCCGGCGACGTCGGCGGGGTCCAGGGCGTGGAAGAGGATGTGGTCGCGGATGAAGTCGACGGTCGAGTCGCCGCTGCCGCCCGGGCCGTGGGTGCCTTGAAGGGCGAGCGGTACTCGTGGGGGTAGGGCACGTGCGCGAAGCCCGGGACCAGCCCGCGCAGGCCGCTGGAGATCTCAGCCGCCTCCGCGCCCAGGGCGGCGGTCGTGGTCGACTCGCCGTGGTAGGAGCCGTGGAAGGCCAGGATCACCGGCCGCCCCGTGGCGCGGCGCATCATCTTGACGGCGATCTCGACCGCCTCGGTCCCGTTGAGCGCGATGTCGTAGCGGGTGAGGCTCTTCGGGCGTGACCGCGAGCAGCCGCTCGCCCAGCTCCGCCGTGAGCTCCGTGACGAGCGAGTGGCTGTCCTCGTTCCCGAACCGCTCGCACCGCCGCGATGGCGGGGTCCAGGATCTCCGCGGCGCCCGGCGCCGAGCGGGACGGACGCGGAGGCGGAGATGCAGTCGAGGAAGACGTTGCCGTCCGCGTCGGTGACCGTCCAGCCTTCCTTTCCGGCCAGCGGCGAAGCGGCAGGAGTCCGGAGGTGAGGCCGGCGTACGCGGTGCTCCCGAGCCGTTCGAGGATCTCGCGGCTTCGGGGCCCGGGCGGGTCGGCGGCGATCGACGGCGCCTGGATCTCGTCCCAGGCCGGGGGGTAGAGCGGGCTCATCCGCGGCCCCTCAGGCGCGCGCCGACGCTCGCGCGTCTCGCGGATCACCTCGCGAGCGCAGTTCCGCCCGTTCGCGCCGGTCACGCCGCCGCCGGGATGCGTTCCCGCGCCGCAGATCCACAGGTCGCGGATCGGCGTCCGGTACTCGCCCCAGCCGCGAACGGGGCGGAGGTTGAAGAGCTGGTCGAAGGCCATCTCGCCGTGGAGCGCATGGCCTCCCGCCGATCCCCAGGACGCGTTCGAGGTCGGGCGGCGCCAGAACCTGGCGCTCGAGGATCGAGCCCGGCAGGTTCGGGAAGTAGTCGCCGATCTTGGCGATCGCGCGGTCCGCGACCTCGTCGCGGATGTCGTCCCAGCTGCCTTCGGCGAGCGTGTACGGCTGTGAGTTGACGTCGATCGTGACCACGTGCTTTCCCTCTGGCGCCAGGGACGGATCATGAACGGTCGGGACGCAAAGCTCGATGTGGGGGTCGAGCGCGGGGCGGCCCGCCCGCGCTTCGGCCTGGGCCTCGTCCATCTGGGCGATCGTCGGGTTGATCTCGGCGATGCCGCCGTGGTACGGCTGCGCACCGGCGCCGTTCACCGCCTTGGCCATCGGGAGCTGGTCCACGGCCAGGTTGATCTTCACGCTGGTGCCCTCGCAGCGATAGGCGCGGAGGGCCGCCGCGAACCGCTCAGGCAGAAGCCCGTCGTCGACGAGGCCCAGCAGCGTCGTCTTGGGATCGGCGTTCGACAGAACCCTCCGCGCGCGGATCTCCTCGCCGCCGGCCAGCACGACACCGCTGGCGCGGCCGCCCTCGACGGCGATGCGCTCGACGGGCACACCGGTCCTGATCTCTGCGCCCGCCTCGCGCGCCGCGTCCGCCATCGCCTCGGGAAGGCGGCCGATCCCGCCGCGCACGAAGCCCCACTGGCGGATCCCTCCGCCGGCCTGCTCGGACGCGTGGTCGTGGAGAAGGACGTACGCGGTGCCCGGCGTCGAGGGCCCGGCGGTGGAGTCGTTGATGGCGTGCCAGCCGAGGGCCGCGAGGACCTGCGGGGACTCGAACCACTCACGCAGGAACTGGGTGGCGGACGTGCCGAA
The DNA here is from genome assembly GCA_963740125.1 of uncultured bacterium. Classification (GTDB taxonomy): domain Bacteria; phylum Actinomycetota; class Thermoleophilia; order Solirubrobacterales; family 70-9; genus JALZKA01. The sequence goes on from CAVUCV010000001.1 coordinate 186,233, forward strand.
GAGGAAGGTCGCGTCGGCGATCAGCGCCCGGTGGCGTGCCGCCATCCCGCCCAGCTTCGCCAGGCGCGCCAGCTCCCTGGGCCGCAGCTTCCGCGGGTCCGGTGGAGTCGTGTCGATGAGAGGCGTGATCAGACCCGCGATTCGGGCGAGCTCCTCCTCGAATGCCGGGAGTGCGCGCGCGTCCGCATCGGAGAACTTCGCGAACTTCGCGCTGGGTCGCGGCCAGGTCGTCGTCGAGCAGGAGCGATGAGCCATCGGGCCCCAGGTTCAGCGCGGGCCCGGCGGGGTCCACGGTGATCCCGCGCTCGACCAGCCTCAGGTCTCGCCAGACCGGCTCGCGGAGCATGCTGAGGACATAGGCGCCAGTCGAGGCGTGGAAGCCGGGCGCGAACTCCTCGGTGACGGCGCACCCGCCCACGATCTCGCGGCGCTCGAGCACGACGGTCTCAAGGCCGGCCTTGGCGAGGTAGTACGCGGCGACCAGGCCGTTGTGGCCGCCGCCGACGATCGCCACGTCCCACTGCTTGGATCCGGAGGCGCTCATGATTCGAGCTGCTTGATCTTCGTGAGGCGGTAGGCGACGATCGCGAACAGGGCCGATGCACCGAGCATCAGCATGCTCATCGCCGCGCCCGCGTTCAGGTCGCCGCTCTCGAGCACCAGGTCGTTGACGACGTTGCCGAGCATGTAGCCCTCGGTGCCGCCGACCAGCGCGGGGCTCGCGAAGTCGGTGAAGAGCGGGATGTAGACGAGAAGCAGGGCGACGAAGATCCCAGGCGCGATCAGCGGCAGCAGGATTCGCCGCGACGTCGTGAACCAGCCCGAGCCGAGGTCGCGCGCGGCCTCGAAGATGTTTCGGTCGATGGCCTTCATCGCCGCGTAGATGGGGATCACCGTGTAAGTCAGGTAGCTGGTCGAGAGGACCACGATCACGGCGAACTTGCTGAACAGGAGGGCGTCGATGGGGGCGTCGATCAGGCCGATCTCCATCAGAGCCGAGTTGATGATGCCTTCGCGGCCCAGCAGCATCCGCCACGCGTAGATCCGCACCATCGGGTTGAGCTCGTCGGCGAGGACGAGGAACAGGAGCAGGCCGAGCTCGAACTTCCCGGCCTTGTAGGCCAGCACGTATGCGAGCGGGATCGCGATCGCGAGCTGGATCAGCATCGCCAGGGTGGCGATCTGGAAGGTGGTGAGCGCGACGTCGCGATAGAGCGGGTCCGCGAGGACGTTCGAGAAGTTGGTCAGCGTCCAGCCGGATTCTCCGCTCAGGACGCCGTAGTGGAGCGCGATGACGAGCATCACGACCATCGGCGCCAGGAAGAAGGCGGCGAGGATCGCCGTCGGCACCCCGAGGAACCCGAATACGCGCAGGCGATCTCTCATCAGCGGACCGTCCCGGTGACGAGGTCGGTCAGCTCGTCCTTGCCGTCGCCTCGTTTGCGGCTGAGCATCTTGATCAGCTGCCATGCGCCGAAGACCGCTGCGATCTGCGCGACGGCGATGACCGTCGAGGCCGCGTTGACCAGCGGCAGGTTCTCGGACTGGCGCAGGATCGAGAAGACCCAGACGGGGAACGTCTGGTCGAAGCCGCCGGTGAAGAACGAGATCTCGAAGTTGTTGAACGACCAGGCGAACGCGAAGATGCCCGGCGGCCGCGAGCGAGGGCGCGATCTGCGGCAGGACGACGTAGCGCAGCATCTGGAGCTGGGAAGCGCCGAGGTCGATCGCCGCCTCCTCGAGCGAGCGCTGGAAGCGGACGAGGCCGGCCGACACGATCGCGACAACCAGCGGGAACGTCACCACGAGGTGCATCAGGGCGACGGTCCGAAGCGAGAGCGAGACGCTGAACTCGCTGAAGAAGATCAGGCCCGCGACCCCGATGATCAGCCATGGCACGACCAGAACCGAGCCGTGGAGCCCGGCGATCGCGCCACGGCCGAAGAACCGAAGGCGGGTCAGGCCCCAGGCGGCGGCCGTCCCGAGGACGATGCGAGATCGCCGTGACGAACGACGCGACCACGAGCGAGTTCGCGATCGCGTCGCGCGCCTGCTCGTTGTTCCACGCGTCCTCGTACCAGTGGGTGGTGAAGCCCTCCCAGGGCAGCGAGATGATCGACGAGTCGTTGAACGAGAACAGCGCCAGCATCAGCACCGGCCCGAACAGGATCACGAGCACCACGACGACGAGGACGGCGCTGGCCGCCCCCGGCGCCGCGCGGCGCATCCGTGTAGCTATTGGGCGAGGACTTCCTGCCATGCGCGGTCGTAGACGTCGGCGTTCTCGGGCTCCGTCTGGGCGATCGCGTCCTCGAGGTTGGTCGGGTCCGCGGAGTCCAGGTACTTCTCGTCGAGCAGGTCCAGAGCGTCGGGGTTCATCGCGACGAAGCCCATCTCGGCGGAGATCGCCTGCGCCTCGGCCGAGGCGTAGTAGTCGATCAGCTTGTAGGCGGCGTCGGTGTTTTCCGCCTTCGAGGTGATCGCGAGCCCGCATACCCACGAGAGGGAGCCCTCGGTGGGCGCGACCCATTCGACCGGGAGACCGTCGTCGATCATCGCCTCGGCGGTGCCGCGGCCGCCGTCGGCGATCAAGACCTCGCCCGACTTGAACAGGTTGACCATCGAGGCGTCAGACTCCGCGAACGCGCGGAAGTTGTCGCGGTTCTCGAGCAGGTTCTGCTTCGCCTGCTCGACCTCCTCATCGGACAGGTTCATCGGGTCTTCCAGGCCGAGCGCGAGGGCCGATGCCGCGATCGCGGTGAGCGGCGTCGCCTCCAGCGCGACCTGGCCCGCGTTGGCGGGATCGAAGAGCGCCTGGTAGGAGTCGATCTCCGTCGCCGAGCTCGTCCGTGTTGACGATCAGGCCGTGCGGGCCGGCCGACGCCGGGACGAACAGGACCTCGCCGTTCTCGTCGCGGACCTCGTCCGCGTCGGAGAACGCAAGCTTGTCGAACTGGTCGAAGGCCTCCGGGTCGATCGGCCTGATCAGGTTGCGCGCGAGCAGCGGCTCCATCTCGTCCGTGCACACCTCCACCACGTCGGCCTCGAAGCCGCCCGCGAGCTTCGCCGCGGCCGCCTTGTTCGAGTCGAACGTCGCGACCTCGAGCTCGACGTCCGGGTTGGCCTTCTTGAACGGGTCCAGCATCTCGTCGGGGACCGTGTCGCCATAGGCGAAGACGCGGAGCGTCCCGGTCGCCGGGGAGTCCATGTCCTTCGGGCGGCGGGGCGACCGTCGATTCTCCCGTTCCGCCCCCACAGCCTGCCGCGGCGGCGGTGGCTGCGATCGCCAGTGTCATCGTCAATCCGTCTCATTTCGATCTCTCCTCGTCTGTGCTCGCTGCTCACGAGGGACGCTGCGTCCTCGACCACCAGGCTGTGGCGAGCCGCCCAGCTCAGCTCGATCCGATCACCGGGGCCGCCGGTCGAGACGTAGTCGTCGTTCAGCTCATGGACGACGAGGCGCTCCCTGGTGGGCAGCTCGACCAGGACCTGCGAGAGGGAGCCGAGGTAGATGCGCTCGACGACCTCGCCGACGATCCAGGAGCGCGACGGGTCGTCGTCGACTCCGCCGATCCGGATCTTCTCGGGCCGCACGGTGATCTGGACCGACTCTCCCGCGGGGTTCGGGCAGTCCACGCAGATCCGCATCCCGCCGCCCATGTCCATCACGGCCAGCTCGCCGTGGCGGCCGGTGATGCCGATCGCGAGCGCGTTCGAGGTGCCGATGAAGTCGGCGACGAAGGACGTCTTCGGGCGCTCGTAGAGCGAGCGGGGGTCGGCCAGCTGCTGGACCTTGCCACCGTCCATGATCGCGATCCGGTCCGACATCGTCAGCGCCTCCTCCTGGTCATGGGTGACGTAGACGAAGGTCGTGCCGGTGGACTTCTGGATCCGCTTGAGCTCGTGCTGCATCTCCCGGCGGAGCTTCAGGTCGAGAGCTCCCAGGGGCTCGTCCAGAAGCAGCGCGGCGGGCCGGTTGACGAGGGCGCGAGCGAGGGCGACCCGCTGGCGCTGGCCGCCTGAGAGCTCGCCCGGCCGGCGGTCGGCCAGGCCCTCGAGCTTCACGATCGCGAGCATCTCGTCGGTCCGCTCGGCGATCTCGCCGCGCGCGACGCGCTTGAGCTTGAGCCCGAAGCCGACGTTCTCGGCGACCGTCATGTGCGGGAAGAGCGCGTAGTCCTGGAAGACCATGTTCACGTTGCGCTTCTTGGGCGAGACGTGAGTCACGTCCTCTCCGTCCAGGAGGACGCGGCCATCGTCCGGCTCCTCGAACCCGGCGATCATCCGCAGCGTCGTGGTCTTGCCGCAGCCGCTCGGCCCGAGGAGGGAGAAGAACTCGCCGGCGGCGATCTCGAGCGACACGTCGTCGACCGCCGCGAGCTCGTCGAACCTGCGGCTAACCCCATCGAGGACGATCATCGCGTCGCTCATGAGGGCGGCTCTCCCGCGCCGACGGCGATCACGAACATGTCGTTGACGTTCGTCTGGGTCGGGCCGGTGACGATCAGGTCGCCCAGACCCGCCAGCGCCTCGCCCGACCGGTGCTCGGCGACTGCGGCGCCCAGGTCGATCCCCGCGTCGCGGGCGCGCTGCGCGGTCAACCCGTCGACCACGGCGCCCGCGGCATCCGTGCCGCCGTCCGATCCGTCGGTGTCGATGAAGCAGGCGGAGACCGGCGTCCCGGCGTCCAGGTACAGGGCCGCTGCCGCGGCGGCCTCCTGGTTAGGCCCCCCGGCGCCGAACGTCCCCCCGGAGCCGTTCGTCGCCAGGGTCACGGTTGATTCGCCGCCGCAGCCGACCAGGACACACGGGGCTGCGACCGGCGTGCCGTCGCGAGCGCACGCTGCGGCGAGCTCGGCGAGCTGGCGGCCGACGAAGCTCGCTTCACCCTCGAGCTCGGTCGAGACGACGTGGGCGCCCACGCCGGCGGCCCGGGCCTCGGCGGCCATCGCCTCGCAGACTCCGGCTCCGTTCACGAGCAGCACGGTCTGGGGCTCCGCCTCGAGCCGGGGCGAGCTGGGCGGCGTCGGATGCCAGATGCCTCCGGATGCTCTCCGGGAGGTCCTCCCAGAGTCCGCGGCGCTGAAGGATGTCGATCGCGTTCTCGACCGTCGATGTGTCCTGCACGCTCGGATCCGTGATGGCGTCGAGCACGTCGCCCGCGACGTCGGAGACCGTGAGGTTGACGAGCCGAGCGGGCGCGGCGCGTGCGGCGAGCCGGCCGCCCTTGATCGCCGAGACGTGCTTGCGAACCGTGTTCACCTCGACGATCGGCGCGCCGGATCCCAGCAGCAGCTCATGGAGGCGCCTCTTTTCGGCCTGCGTCACCCCATCGGGCGGGAGGCTGGTCAGCGCGGAGCTTCCTCCTGTGAAGGCGGCGATCACGAGATCGCCCGGCCCCAGGCCGTCGACGAGCTCCATGACCCGGCGTGCCGCAGCTTCCGAGCGCTCCGAGGGCAGCGGGTGGTCGGCCAGGAGCACCTCGACCCGGTCGAGCGCGATCGAGTCGGCTCCGCTCCGGACCGCGACGGCGCCGCCCTCCAGGCGCTCGCCCAGCATGCTCCTCGAGCGGTCGACGCGATGGCGAGCGTCGCTTTGCCCGAGCCGACGACGATCACGCGGGCGTCCGGATCGAGCGCGTACTCCCGCCCGTCGAAGGCGATGCCGTTGCCGGTCAGCTCGACCGCCTCGGCCGTCGCCCTCCGGACGTCGCAGGCGATCGAGGCCGGCGTCGGCTACGCGGAGAGCGAGTGCGCGCACCTCCGCCATTCCGGTGGCGGCGAGCTCGGACGAGTTCGAGATCACGCGGCGATCGCCGCCGGGAAGACGTCACCGGGGTAGGAGGCGGTCGCTCCGAGCTCCTCCTCGATGCGGATCAGCCGGTTGTACTTCGCGGTTCGCTCTCCTCGGACCGGTGCGCCCGTCTTGATCTGGCCGGCGCCCAGGGCAACGGCGAGGTCAGCGATGATCGGGTCCTCGGTCTCGCCCGAGCGCTCGGAGACGACCACGGTGTAGCCCGCGCGGTGGGCCATGTCGGCTGCGTCGAGCGCCTCGGAGAGGGTCCCGATCTGGTTGACCTTCCAAAGCAGCGAGTTCGCGGCCCCGGCCTCGAGGCCGATCTGCAGGCGCTTGGGGTTGGTGACGAAGAGGTCGTCGCCGACGATCTGGATCCCGCTTGCCTCGGTGAGCTCGGCGAAGCCCTCGAAGTCGTCCTCGTCGAGCGGGTCTTCGATCGTCACGACGTCGAACTCGCGGATCAGCTCCTGGTAGAGCTCGATCATGCCGTCGCGGTCGCGTCGCGTTCCCGCGACCTCATACGTTCCGCTCTCGGCGTCGTAGTAGTGGGTGGCGGCGCAATCGAGGCCGTAGCGGAACCGTCCGTCGTGCCCCGCGCTCGCGACCGCCTCGTGCAGAAGGCCCAGAGCCTCGTGCGGGCTCGAGATCGCGGGGGCGTACCCGCCTTCGTCGCCCGTGTTGAGCGCGCTCTTGCCGTATCGCTCGAGGAGGATCTCGGCGAGCGCGAGGTTCACCTCGGTCGAGATCTGGAGCGCTTCGAGGATCGAGCCGGCGCCGACCGGGATGATGATGAACTCCTGGAAGTCCAGGTCGTTCGACGCGTGCTTGCCCCCGTTGATCAGGTTGACCAGCGGGGCGGGCAGCACGTGCGCGTTGGCGTTGAGCGCCCGGTAGAGCGGCATGCCCGCGCTGGCGGCCCGAGCACGCGCAGCCGCCAGCGAGACGCCCAGGATCGCGTTGGCGCCGAGCCGGGACTTGCGCTCGGTGCCGTCGAGGGCGATCAGCGCGGAGTCGAGCTCCCGCTGGCCCGGCAGCTCCTGGCCGACCAGCGCGTCGCGCAGCTCGCCCTTGACCGCCTCGACCGCGCCGAGGACGCCGAAGCCGCCGAAGCGGGTGCCGCCGTCGCGGAGCTCGGTGGCCTCCATCGAGCCGGTCGAGCGGCCCAGAGGGGACGTCGGCGGTGGCGACCGTCCCGTCGTCGAGCGCGAGATCGACCTGCACCGTGGGCAAGCCCACGGCAGTCGAGCACCTCGCGAGCGCTCAGGTTCGTGATTGCGGGACTCATACGACCACCTTCTCTCCGGTCTCGATGTTGCCAGGCCTTTGTCAAGTTGTCCACTGCCTCCGTGAGGTGAGCCCGGAAGAGCTCCTCGGCGCGCTGCGGATCGCCGGCGCGCATCGCCGCGATCAGCTCCTCGTGCTCGGCGGCGACCTGCGCGGGGCGCTGGTAGTGCGTCCCGGAGCTGCGCGAGGCAGAGCAGGATCTCCGACTGCACCGAGGAGTAGGCGCGCGCAAGGCGCGGCGAGCCCGTCGCGTCGATGATCGCGCGGTGGAACCTGAAGTCGGGCTCGACGACCGCGCGCCATGGCGCGTCGTCGGGGACGCCGGAGAGCTCGGCGACGGACTGGTTCGCGGCGGCGGGTATCTCTCCGCTCGCGACCACGAGCCGTACGGCCTCGACCTCGAGCGCGATCCGGAGCCGGAACACGTCGATGAGATGCGCGGGGTCGAAGGTCGGCACCTGGACGCCGCGGTTGGGCTCCCGGAGCAGGAGACCCTCGGAGATCAGGATCTGGGTCGCTGCGCTGAAGGAGTGGCGGGCGATGCCGAGCCGGCTCGCGAACTCGTTCTCGCGAAGCCGGGCGCCCGGCTTCGATCTGGCCGTCGAGGATCAGCTCGCGAAGGGCGTTCGCGGCCGCCTCGACGGTCGATACGGTCGCGAGCTGAAGGCTCTCGGGGGGTTGCTGGCCTGGGGCTCATCCGCTGGGTTGGGGGAGGGATCGTCTTTGACCATATGTCACATCATTCCACAATCTGACAAGATGCGTCAAGCCGAAGTTCAAAACCGAGGAATCGAGGAGCGCTAATGAGCGGAGTCGAACGGGGCCGGATCGCCGAGTTGATGGAGCGGGAGCAGTCGCGCTTCGTGGAAGCGCATCCCGAGTCGAAGCAAGCTGCACGAGCGCGGCAAGGAGTCGCTCCTCGACGGCGTCCCGATGAACTGGATGACGCGCTGGCCCGGAGCGTTTCCGGTGTTCGTCGCAACGGCGGAAGGGGCCGAGTTGACCGACGTCGACGGCAACTCGTACGCGGACCTCTGCCTGGGAGACACGGGTGCCATGACCGGCCACTCGCCAGCCCCGACGGTCGCAGCCGTCCAGGATCGCGTCGCGCGAGGGCATCACCGCGATGCTCCCGACCGAGGACGCCGTTCACGTGGGCGAAGAGATGAAGCGCCGCTTCGGGATGCCCAACTGGCAGTTCAGCCTCTCCGCGACGGACGCGAACCGCTTCGTCGTGCGGATCGCCCGTGAGATCACCGGGCGTCCCGAAGATCCTGGTCCACAACCACTGCTATCACGGCAGCGTCGACGAGACGATCACCACCCTCGTCGGCGGCGAGGTCAGGCCGCGGGAGGGCAACGTGGGCGCGCCCGTGGATCCGGCGGAGACGACCCGGATCGTCGAGATCAACGATCTGGACGCGCTCGAGCGCGAGCTGTCCCACGGCGACGTGGCGTGCGTCCTTGTGGAGCCGGCGCTCACCAACATCGGCATCGTCCTGGCGGAGGACGGGTATCACGAGCGCCTCCGGGAGCTGACCCGCGAGACCGGCACGCTGCTCGTCATAGACGAGACCCACACGCTTTGCTGCGGACCGGGGGGATACACCGCGGTTGCAGGCCTGGAGCCGGATTTCCTGACCATGGGCAAGTCGATCGGCGGCGGCGTCCCGATCGGGGCGTACGGGTTCACCGAGGAAGTCGGCCGGCGAGTCAGGGAGCACACGGTCCCCGTCGCCGCCGACGTCGGCGGGGTCGGCGGGACGCTTGCGGGCAACGCTCTGTCGCTCGCGGCAGCCCGCGCAACGCTCGCCGAGGTCCTGACCGACGAGGCGTTCGAGCACATGATCGCGCTCGGCGAGCGCTTCGAAAGCGCGGTCGCCGCGACCATCGCCGAGCATTCGCTGCCGTGGTCGGTCACGCGGCTGGGATGCCGGGCGGAGTACATGTTCAGCCCGACTCCTCCGCGGACCGGAGGGGAGGCCGCCGCGGCGCTGGACGAGGAGCTGGACGCGCTCCTTCACCTCTACATGCTCAACCGCGGGATCCTCCTGACCCCGTTCCACATGATGGCCCTGATGTCCCCGGCGACGACCGAGGCGCATGTGGACCGGCACTCGGAGGCGTTCGCGGAGGCCGCGGCGGAGCTCACCGGTGCCTGATGCCGTGATGCGCGTCGCGGCGCGCGCCGTAGAGCTCGACGACGACCCGCTCGATCCCGGCCAGGTGCTCGATGGAGACCCGCGGACTTCGGCGTTCGTCCTCGCCGAGATGCCTGACGGATTCGAGTGCGGCGTCTGGCGATGCACACCGGGCCGCTTTCGCGATACCGAAACTCAGGAGTCGTTCGTGGTGTTGGAGGGAAAGGCGACGATCGAGTGGGCGGGAGGCTCGATCGAAGTGGGGGCAGGAGATCTCTGTTTTCTCGCCGCGGGGACCGAGACGGTTTGGACCGTCCACGAAACCCTGCTCAAGGGCTTCTCACTGGCGCCGCCCTGCAGCCAGGAGAATTATGTGTCATGATGGAGTTGTTGAACAATCTGTCCCTCGGGGAGGACCTCAAATGGAATTGACGCGCTCATTGGCAAAACGCCGCATCTTCGTGGGGGTGGCCGCCGCAGTGACTTGCGAGCGCCATCGCCGTCTTCGCATTCGAGTCCGAGGGCAAGGCGGACCCGCCCACGTCCGCGACCAGCGTGATCTTGATCTCGCGGCGACGGGATGGGAGTCCAGCAGCGCACCGCGATCCAGTACGCGGGCTACGGGTTGGACGAGCGCCAGCCGATGGACGCCCTTCCGTACGCGGGGTTCCTCGACACCATCAACGGGAGCAGGGTTGCCGTAAGCGACTCAGCTGCCGGCGCGACCGCGTGGTCGATCGGCGTCAAGACCCGGAACGGGCTCGTCGGGCTCGGGAAGGACAAGGTGCGGGTTCCGACGCTTCTCGAGATCGCCGAAGATCAGGGCAAGGCCACGGGCATCGTCAACGACCACGACATCACCAACGCAACACTCGCGTCCTTCGCGGCTCCGATCGTCAACCGCGACTGGAAGGTCGCGATCGCACAGCGCACGCTGCGGAACATCTCGCCGGACGTGATGATGGGCGGCGGCGAGGGCTATTGGTACCCCCGCGGCCACAAGGGCATGATCCCGAACAAGGTGCCGGACGAGGACAAGAGCATCGGCGAGGACAACCTCGTCGAAGAGGCGATTGACGACGGATACCAGTACGCGTACGACCGCGAGACGGTCGACGATCTGACCGGTCCGAAGGCGCTCGCCCTCGTCCAGGATTCGGGCCTTCAGCGCTACAAGGAGCTCAAGGGCTACAAGCCGAATGAGGACCCCTACTACGTGAAGCATCAGGTCCTGTTCGCGAAGGCGCTCGAGATCCTCAGCCAGGATCCGGACGGGTTCTTCCTGGTCACGGAAAGCGACGACATGGATTCTGCCGCCCACGAGCACGACGGCCAGAACGTCATCAAGACGGGCATGAACATCAACAGGATCGTCGAGATCGTCGAGGAGTTCCGCCAGACGCACCCGGACGTGCTGCTGGTCGTCACCGCCGACCACGAGACCGGCGGCATGACGATCGAGAACACCTCGGAGACCAACACAAACTCCGACGGCGACGATCCGGTGCCCGTACTACGGCGACGGCTCGAAGAACAACGCCGGGCCCAAAGGCCAGGTTCCGCCGAAGAGCGGGCCGTTCGAGATCAAGGGCACGGACCGCGAGTTCAAGGTGGACTGGACGACCCCCGAGCACACGGGCGGCTACGTCCCGGTGACCGCCAGCGGACCCCTCGCCGAGGAGTTCACGGGCGTCCACCACAACACTCACGTGTTCGACGTGATCAACGAGGTGCTCACCACCCCGTAACCCGCGCACCGCAACGCGCGCCGGCTGCTACGCCGATCCCTCGCCCGAGGGGTCGGCGTTCGGTCTTTCCGGAGCCTTATTTGGGCGCGAGCCGCTTGTAGGTGATGCGGTGGGGGCGGTCGGCTGCCGGGCCCAGGCGAGCCCGGCGGTTCTCCTCGTACGCCTCGACGTTGCCCTCGAACCAGGTGACCTCGCGAATCGCCCTCGAAGGCGAGGACGTGGGTGGCGACGCGGTCGAGGAACCAGCGGTCGTGCGAGACGACCACCGCGCAGCCGGCGAAGGCGAGGAGCGCCTCCTCGAGCGCGCGAAGCGTGTCGACGTCGAGGTCGTTGGTCGGCTCGTCGAGCAGCAGGAGGTTGCCGCCGGAGCGAAGGAGCTTCGCCAGGTGGACGCGGTTTCGCTCGCCGCCCGAGAGCGCCCCGACCTTTCGCTGCTGGTCAGAGCCCTTGAAGTTGAAGCCCGAGGTGTAGGCGCGCGAGTTCATCTCCTCGGAGCCGACCTTGATCTGGTCGTAGCCCTCGGAGATCTCCTCCCAGACCGACTTTTCGGCGTCGAGCGCGTCGCGCGACTGGTCGACGTAGGCGAGCTGGACCGTCTCGCCGAGGCGGAGCGCGCCCGCATCGGGCTCCTCCTGAGCCGACGATCATCCGCAGGAGCGTCGTCTTGCCGGCGCCGTTCGGGCCGATGATCCCGACGATGCCCGCCGGCGGCAGCTCGAACGAGAGGTCCTCGAAGAGGAGCTTGTCGCCGTAGCCCTTGGTGACGCCGTCGGCCTCGACCACGACGCCGCCCAGGCGCGGCCCGGCCGGGATCCGGATCTGGACGTTCTCGAGCTTCACCTGCTTGTCCTCGGCCAGGAGCTCCTCGTAGCGGGCGAGGCGAGCCTTCGACTTCTTGCGCCGTCCCTTCGGGTTCTCGCGCACCCACTCGAGCTCGGCGGCGATCGTCTTCGCCCGGGCCGAGTCCTTTCGCTCCTCCTGGGCAAGCCGCTCCTGCTTTTGCTCGAGCCAGCTCGAGTAGTTGCCCTTGAAGGGGATGCCGCGGCCGCGGTCGAGCTCGAGGATCCAGCCGGCCACGTTGTCCAGGAAGTAGCGGTCGTGGGTGACGGCGACGATCGTGCCCTCGTACTCGTCGAGGTGGCGCTCGAGCCAGGCGACGGACTCCGCGTCGAGGTGGTTGGTCGGCTCGTCGAGGAGCAGGAGGTCCGGCGCCTGGAGGAGCAGGCGGCAAAGCGCGACGCGGCGGCGCTCGCCGCCCGAGAGCTTGGTCACGTCGGCGTCGCCCGGCGGGACGCGAAGCGCGTCCATCGCGGTCTCGACCACCGTGTCGAGATTCCATGCGTCGGCGGCCTCGATCTCCTCGGAGAGGCGGGCGAACTCGTCGGCCGTCTCGTCCGAGTAGTTGGCGGCGACCTCGTTGTAGCGGTCGAGGAGGTCCCTCGTCGCGCGTACGCCGTCCTCGACGTTGCCGCGGACATCCTTCGACTCGTCGAGCTGCGGCTCCTGGGAGAGCATCCCGACCGATCGCCGACTTGTGGAGCTGCGCCTCGCCGCGGTACTCCGTGTCCTGCCCGGCCATGATGCGAAGCAGGGTGGACTTGCCGGCGCCGTTGGGCCCGAGCACGCCGATCTTCGCGCCGGGGAAGAAGCTCAGGGAGATGTCCGTCGAGCACCTTCTTGTCCGGCGGATGGGTCCGCGAGACCTTGTACATCGAGTAGATGTATTCGGACAGCCATGCGGCGGCCGAGGGTAGCCGCGCCCGGTGGCGGACTAGGATGACGCGTCGTGGACAGCAGGGTCAAGACGCTCATCGGCGCGGCTGGCGCTCTTCGCGGTCATCATCGTGGTCGTCCTGATCGGCCAGAGCGGCGGCGACGAAGCCGGACGAGCCTGCCACCGCCGAGCGCCAGGAGAAGCCGAGCCGTTGAGATCCCGGACGGGCGACCCGCCGTCGGAGCTCGTGATCGAGGACCTCGAGGAGGGCGACGGCGACGAGGCCGCCGCGGGCGACACAGCTCACCGTCGACTACGTCGGCGTCCTCTATGACGAACGGCGAGGAGTTCGACGCCTCCTTCGGGGGCCCCGAGCCCTTCGAGTTCGTCCTCGGCCAGGGCTCGGTCATCCCGGGCTGGGACGAGGGCCTCGAGGGGATGAAGGTCGGCGGCCGCCGCCAGCTGATGATCCCGCCGGATCTCGCCTACGGGCCGCAGGGCCAGCCGCCGGACATTCCGCCGGACTCGACCCTCGTGTTCGTGGTCGACCTGCTGGCGGTCAACTAGCCGCAGGGCGCGACCCCGAAGGGGGGCGAGCGCTATCCGTTGATCGCGAAGATGTTGCCGTCGGGATCCTTGAACCAGGCCGCCTTGAAGCCGGGCGCCCTCGAAGACGCCGTCCTCGTCGGTCGTCACGCCGCTCTCGCTCTCGTAGCGCTCGAACTCGACCCCGCGTTCCGCCAGGGCAGTTCCGCACGCCGTCGAAATCCGGCACGTCGAAGCCGGCGAGCGTCGCCTTGTTCGAGCCGGCGTGCTCAGAGACATAGACCACGAGGCCCGTTCCCTCGCCGCACTCGTACATCGCCATCTCGTCGTTCTCCTGACCGGGTTCCAGGCCGAGCTTGCCCTCGTAGAAGTCCTTGGCGCGCGCCATGTCCGATACCGCGACCGCGGTTCCGACCTTGTAGTCCTTGAGCGACATTCAGCTCATCTCCTTCGGTTGGGTTCACCTTCCTTGTACCACGTTGGTCCTAAAAACTAACTAACTGTTGACAGTTTTAGGACTAAGCCCTACAATCAGGGACACCATGGCAACCAAGAAGCGCACATATCACGACCTCTGCGGGCTTTCCCACGCGCTCGAGCTGGTGGGGGAGCGCTGGGCGATCCTGGTTCTTCGCGAGCTCGCCTACGGCCCCAAGCGCTTCACCGACATCCGCTCGGGCCTGCCGTCCGCGCAGCCCGAACGTCCTGTCGCAGCGCCTTCGCGAGCTCGAGGCCCACGGCATCGTCAGCCGCAGGACCCTTCCGCCGCCCGCGGCTTCGAAGGTGTATGAGCTGACGGAGTGGGGCCGGGAGCTGGAGCCGACCCTTCGCGACGTTCGGACGATGGGCGCGCCAAGTCGCCCTTCTTCCCGGAGACCGGCGCATTTCAGCCCGAACCTCGATGGCGATGAACCTCGAGACGATGTTCCTGCCCGACAAGGCGAAGGGCCTCGACTTGACCGTGGGCCTGCGGATTGCCGACGAGTCCTTCAGGATTCGAGTGGAGGACCGGGCGTTGAGCGTCGAGCGCGGCGAGATCGGAGACGTCGACGCCACAATCACAACCGATCCGATGACGCTGATCGGAGTGCTCTACGAAGGCGCCGAGCTCGAGGTGGCGGAGGCCGCCGGCGCCCTCCAGATCGAGGGCGACCGGGATGCCGTCGCCGGTCTTCCCGACCTCTTCGAGCTGCCCGAGCCGATCGAGTTGGAGCCGGCCACCGCATGACCGGCAGCCACGAGCTCGCGATCGAGGCCGAGGGCCTCGCCAAGTCCTTCGGCGAGACCAAGGCGGTGGACGGGGTCGACCTGTCGGTGCGAAAGGGCGCCGTCTACGGAATGCTCGGCCCGAACGGCGCGGGCAAGACGACGACGATCAGGATGCTCGCCACGCTGCTTCGCCCGGACGGCGGCTCGGCGCGGGTGCTGGGTCACGACATCGTCACGGACGCTGACGCCGTTCGCAGCTTGGTCAGCCTGACGGGGCAGCTGGCATCGGTCGACGAGGACCTGACGGGCCGCGAGAACCTGATCCTGATCGGGCGGCTGATGGGCCTCCGGCGGCGCCGACGCCAAGTCGCGGGCCGACGAGCTCCTCGACTCGTTCGGATTGTCCGAGGCGGCCACGCGCCTCGTCAAGAACTACTCGGGCGGCATGCGCCGCCGGCTCGACCTGGCGGCCAGCATCGTCGTCACGCCGGAGCTGATGTTCCTCGACGAGCCCACGACCGGGCTTGGACCCCCGATCGAGGAATCAGGTCTGGGGAATCATCCGGGCGCTCGCGGACGAGGGCACGACGATCCTCCTCTGCACGCAGTACCTGGACGAGGCCGACCAGCTTGCCGAGGGCATCGCCGTGATCGATCACGGTCAAGGTCATCGCCGAGGGGACGCCCTCTCAGCTCAAGGCGTCGGTCGGGTCGGGGACCCTCCACGTCAGGCTGCTCGACCCGGACCAGCGGCGTAACGCCGCGGAGGTCCTCGAGCCGGGAGTTCTCCGGCGTCAAGCTCGAGCCCGATCCCGCCTCGCTGTCCGTGCCGTGCGACGATGCGGACCGCGGGGCCGAGGCGGTCGCCGAGCTGGCCCGGCGCGGCATCGGGATCGCGGGGTTCTCGCTCGGCCAGCCGAGCCTGGACGAGGTGTTCCTGGCCCTGACCGGGCGCCCGGCGGCAGACGGACGAAGCGAACGCAGAGGAGGTCGAAGCCGCATGAGCGACACCAGGACCGGAGACGCCGCACTCGAAGGCCTGGAGGAGCGGGCGATCACGCAAGGCGCTCTCCTCCGCGCCCCGCCCGGCGCGCCCGAGCGCCCTGTCGGCGGTGCTCACCTTCGGCTGGCGGGGGATCCTGAAGATCAAGCACGTCCCCGAGCAGCTGATCGACGCGACGATGACCCCGGTCCTCTTCACGCTGATGTTCACCTACATGTACGGGGGCGCGATCTCCGGCTCGACGGGCGAGTACCTCCAGTTCATCCTGCCGGGCATCCTGATGATGTCGGTGCTGTTCACCACCGTCTACTCGGGAGTCGCCCTCAACACCGACCTGACGAAGGGCGTCGTCGACAGGTTTCGCTCGCTTCCGATCTGGCGTCCCGCGCCGCTCGTGGGAGCCGTGCTCGGAGACAGCGTCCGCTACCTGGTCGCGGGGACCGTCGTCATCATCGTCGGCGCGATCCTGGGCTATCGCCCCGACGGCGGCTGGGAAGGAGTCGCTCGCGGCGCTTGCCTTGACGATCGTCTTCGCCTTTGCCCTGGCGTGGGTCTTCACGACGCTCGGGCTCATCATGCGCTCGCCCAACGCCGTCATGAACACCGGCTTCATGGCGCTCTTCCCGCTCACCTTCCTGTCGAACGCGTTCGTGCCGCCCGAGACCCTGCCGAGCGGCCTCGAGGCCTTCGTCGAGATCAACCCGATCTCGTGGGTCGTGACCGCCAACCGGGGCCTGATGAACGGGACGGCCGAGGCGGGGGACATCATGCTCGTGCTCGCGACGGCGGTCGTGCTCACCGCCGTTTTCGTGCCTCTGACTTCCCGCCTCTACCGCAAGAAGTAGATCTAGCGCGCCCGGAAGGTCTTGCCCAGGAAGGGCAGGAGAACCGGGTGCGGGGCCCAGCGGCTCGAGTGCAAGAAGACGCCGCAGCGGCCGCGGTCCCGGCACGACCATCCGGCGGCCCGCGTCCAGCGCGCGAACCGAGTCCCTCGCGCAACGCTCGGCGCTGATATGGACGAACTTCGGGAAGAGGCTCTCCACCGGATGCGGACCGGAGACTTCGAAGAACTCGGTCTTGACCGGGCCGGGGCACGCTGCGGTCACCGCGACGCCCGAATGCCGCAGCTCCTCGTGGAGCGCCTCCGAGAAGGTGAGCGCCCACGCCTTTGCGGCCGCGTACCCCGCCGTCTGGGGAAGGGGCTGAAACGCCGACGAGGAGGAGATCGTGAGGATCGCGCCCCGGCCCCGCTTGGCCATCAGGGGCGAGAAGCGCCCGGTCAGGTCAACCACGGCTTCGCAGAGGATGCGCAGCTGCGCGATCTCGGCCTCGACGTCCTGCTCGACGAAAGGGCCCGCGGTCCCGAAGCCCGCGTTGTTGACGAGGACGTCAACCTCGAGTCCAAGCTCCTGGATGCGCGCCGGGAGCGCCCTTCGGGCCTCGGGGTCGGTGAGATCGCAGGCCAGCGGGACGGCGCGGGTCCCGTGGGTCGACTCGATCTCGGCGGCCAGCGCTCGCAGGCGATCCTCGCGCCGGGCAATCAGTAGGACGGTGTGCCCTCGCGTCGCCAGCTCTCCGGCGATCGCCGCACCGATGCCGGAGCTCGCTCCCGTGACAAGGGCGGCGCTGTCGGCGCTGGGCGTCGGGATGGCTCCCATTCGCGCAGGCTACCTTCCGCTGCCCGTGATGTATGACCCCGGCAGATACTTCGACGAGGGGATATCGGCTGACGGCACCGTTCGCCCGTCCTACCGGGGTGTGCTGGACGAGGTCGGGGCGGACCCGGCGGCGTCGCTTGCGAGGTCAATCGAGATCGTGCGCAGACACGAGATCGTTTTCGGCAAGGGGCCGGCGAAGCAGGACTTCGTGCTGGATCCGGTTCCGCGCATAGTCCCGGGCGGCGAATGGGACGAGCTCGAGCGCGGCCTGGCCCAGCGGGCCCGTGCCCTGAACGCGCTCATCGCCGACATCTACGGCGAGCGCCGGATCATCTCCGAGGGCGTGATCCCCGAGCGCGTGGTCAACGGGGCGGAGTACCTCGAGCCGGAGATGCAAGGCCTCGTCGGGCCCAAACGCCGCGACGGTGATCGGGTTCGATCTCGTGCGGGACACGGACGGACGGTTCCTCGTCCTCGAGGACAACACCCGAACCCCCTCCGGCATGGCGTATGCGATCGCCGCCAGCGTCCGTGAGCGCGGAGCTCTTCGGCTCCGCGCTCGACGGGGTGCGATCGCTGGAGCCGGTGTTCGACTGGCTCGAGGAGGCGATCCGGGAGGCCGCGCCCGACGGTGTTGACGATCCCACGATCGTGCTGCGTCAGCGATGGCCCGGACAACTCGGCCTGGTACGAGCACGTCCAGGTCGCCACTCGGCTCGGAATCCCGATCGCCCAGCCCGGCGACCTGGAGGCTCGCGGCGGCGAGCTCCGCTTTCGCGATCCGAGACGGTGATCTCGTACGGGTCGACGTCGTCCTGCGCCGGACCGACGCCGATCGCGTCGTCGAACCGGGCGAGGGGATCACGTGGGTCGGGGAGAAGCTCTACGGTGCTCTGAGGAGCGGCAAGCTACGCATGGTGAACACCTTTGGATCCGGTTTGGCCGACGACAAGCTGGTCTATGCCTACGTTCCGGACGCGATCCGCTTCTACCTCGACGAGGAGCCGCTGGTCGCGCAGATCGCGACCCTCGACTGCGCGGACGATTCGGCTCTGGAGCGCGTGATCAGAAGCCCGCACGAACTGGTGGTAAAGCCCCGCTCGGAGTCCGGCGGCATCGGGGTCGTCGTCGGGTCTCAGGCCACCTCGGAAGAGCTGGGAGCGTGCATCGACCTCGTCACCGGCAGCCCGAAGGACTACATCGCGCAGGAGATCGTGAGCATCTCCTCCTGTCCCACGGTGGCCGGCGACGCGATCGAGCCGAGGCACGTGGACCTGCGCGCCTTTGCGATCTGCGGCACGGATTCGGTGCGCCTGATGCCGGGAGGCCTGACGCGTGTCGCGCTCGAGAAGGGCTCGCTCGTGGTGAACTCGAGCCAGGGCGGCGGCGGCAAGGACACCTGGGTAGCCGGATGACGCGCGAGGCCGCCCGGCAGGTGACGCCAGCCCTGGTTGCGGGCGTCGCTGCCGGCCTGCGTGAGCGAACGGAGATCGAGCTCGCAGATGGCGCCAAGGGCGAGCTGTTCGAATTCGGCGAAGGCGGCAGCGCGTCGACGGTCGTGCTGACCCGAGTCCGGTCGAGCGTGGCGTTCATTCCTGCGCTCGCGTGTCGCGACCGGGCGGCCATTGCTGGCCGTCCCGCTGAGCTGCCCGCCGAGCGCTGGGAAGAGACGGATCTCGAGAGTGGCGCCTTCAACCGGCGCTACCTCCTGCTCAGCCTCACGGGTCAGGACCCGGGCCTCCTTCGCGAGTTGTTCTCGCCGTCACTCATCGCGTGGCTCGAGCGCGACCCGCCGAGTGGTTTCTCCTTCGAGCTCAACGAGGGCTTTCTGACGGTCGCCCTCCCCGGCCGTCTGACCGAGGTCGAGCGCGGCCGCCTCGTCTCGCTGGCAAGCGAAGTGTCGACGAGGATTGAAGCCGAGATAGCCGAGGAGGGCGACGCGTCCCTCGACGTCTTCGAGGAGCCCGAGGAGATGCGCGGCATCGAGCGCGGCCTTGCCGACGTGGGCTTCGAAGATCCACCCGAGAGCGTCCAGGACGCGATCGCCGCCGCGAAGGCCCACGCCGGCAGGAAGCCGGCATCGCTTCTCCGGGCGCTGCGCACTGCCGCGATCGCGGTGGCGGTCGCGGGGACACCCGCCTTCGTGTTCGTCGGGCCCGCCGCCGGAGTGGCGTCGGCGCTCCTGATCGGCCTTCCCGCCGCTCTACGTCGGCTGGCTCGTCTCGCGGGCGAGCTATCGATGGGGCGTCATCTCGCCGGACCGGCTGGGACTCGAGGCGTGGACTCGAGGCTACGCCGAGTCGAGGGGCCTCGCACTCGAGGATCGCTGGCGTTTCCACGGCAGGCACAAGGATCTTCCGATGCCGGGCTTCTGCGACCACGTGCTCGCGGGGACGATCCCCGGCTCGGGAGGCGTCTCCGGTCAAGTCCTCTTTCTGGGCGACGCTGCGGAGATGCGGGCGACGGGACAGGAGATCGCGTTCGTCTCCGACCGCCCCCTCGCGGCCAGCGCGATCCTGGTCGAGGCGGCAGGCGACTTGCCCGAGTCCGCTGCCCAGGTCGACCTTCCCGATGAGTACCGCATCGAGATCCGAGGACGACAGGTTCTCGTGTGGAGACCCGTGCAGGGCAACCTCCTCAGGACCTCCGCCGGCACTGACCGCTTCTGCGAGCGCGCGGCTACCGTCGCGCGCGACGCCCTCGAGGCCGGGTCGAGGGCGAAGGCAAACCCCAAACCTGTCGTAGACCCTTAGGATTGACCCATGCTCAGACGCTTCATCGTTCTCGCGTTCGCCGTCCTCCCGCTCGCGTTCTTTGCCGCCTCGGCGGAGGGAGCAGGAGGCGGATCGCCCAAGCTCGTCCAGCTCAGCTACAACGAGGAGCCCGGCGCCCAGGGCCGTGACACGAACCTGGGCGCCTACGTCAAAAACGCCGACTCGGTGAAGTTCGCAACCGGCTTCGACGGTCGGAAGGCGCGCGCGGGGGGCGATACCGCGAAGCGGTGACCGACACGGACATCAACGATCCGGAAGCCAAGCATCCCTGGATACCGGCGACGGGCGACGGCCGCAAGGTGGTGAAGCTCGTCCACGATTCGCTCGAGGCGAACGGTCGAGCCACGGTCCGCCTGCGGATGAAGAACGGAGGCGAGGTAGAGAAGGAAAGGGTCGTAATCGAGCTGTCCGAGTGCGATCAGGACCCGCCTCTCTATCCCGTCACCTGCGAAGTCAGGCCCTGAGCGCTCGCCGTTTCCCTACTGGCGCAAACGGGTAGCGACTCTGACAGGCTTCTCGTTGAGAACGCTTAGCTACTGCCCAGGAGGGGCGATCGAGGGATGTCACGGACGGCGCTGGTCATTTTCGCGAACGCGGTCGTTGTGCTGGTCATCGCCTTGGGCGCGGTCGGCGCGAAGGCGGGCGCAATCGGCGACCTGACGCAGGGCCTTCCCGACCTGGACGGGGATGGCACGGACCTTCCGGGTGGGGGCAACATCAATCTTCCGGGCGGCGGTGACGACGGCGGCGTCACGCTTCCAGGCGGTGGCGGCTCCGTTCCCCTGCCGGGCGGCAGCGACGACCCGACCCAGATCCTTCCCGACGACCCGATCACCGAGCCCACCGAGCCCGTGCCTCCCGACGACGGCACGGACGACGGCGGACGGCGACGACGACGGCACCGCCGTCGGCGGCGGCAAGGGCGGCAAGGGCGACGGCAAGGCTGCCGACGACGAGGAGAAGACGCCCGCCGAGAAGCGCCGTGAAGAGAACCGCGTGGACGATCCGATCCGCCGGCCCGACGGCGTTCCGACCGCAAGCAACCCGACGGCGACAATCGCGGACTTCGGGCCCTCTCCGCTGGGCGTGCCCAACTTCGTCATCGACCGCTTCACGATCCCGCCCTTCCTGCTGCCGATCTATCAGGCCTGCGGAACCGAGTACGGCGTTCCGTGGTACGTACTCGCTTCGATCAACCGGATCGAAACCGCCTTCGGCACGAACCTGAACGTGTCCACCGCGGGAGCGCAGGGGTGGATGCAGTTCATGCCCGCCACGTGGGACGCGTACGGGGTCGACGCCAACAACGACGGCCGCAAGGATCCCTACAACCCCGTTGACGCCATCTGCGCGCGCCGCCAACTACCTCGAGGCGTCCGGCGCAAGGGAGGATCTGCCCGGAGCGATCTTCGCCTACAACCACGCCGACTGGTACGTGGACGAGGTCCTGCTCTACGCACGGCAGTACGCGAACATCCCCGACGACCTCGTCAGCTCGATCACGGGCCTCACCGAAGGCGCGCGCTTCCCCGTTGCGGCCAACGCCCGATATGCGGACGACATCGCCGAGCGCTCCGCGGAGGACGAGGGCTCGCCCGACGTCCCGCCCTCGGCCACGCCCCGCGGGATCAACATCTACTCGCGCGAGGGCGCGCCGGCGATCGCGGTGAACGACGGCGTGGTCCGCCGGATCGGCCAGTCGGAGCAAGCTCGGCAAGTTCGTCGTCCTCGAGGACAACTACGGCAACCGGTTCACCTACGCGGAGCTCGGCTCCGTGGCGGAGGCGTATCCGGTCGTGCGCGAGCGAAAGGACGGCGACTCGAAGTCCGACGGCGACGCCCATTCCGAAGAGTCGGGCAAGGAGTCGGTCAAGGACGAATCGTCCAAGTCCGAGGAGGATGACCTCGAGCTCACCAACACCGAAGACATCCGCGAGCGGATCTCAGCCTTCCCCGACCGGAACGGAAGCGTCCCGATGACGATGGACCCCTCCAAGGCGGCCCTGGAGCGTCTCGGCTACGAGAGCTTCCAGGCGGAGTTCGGGCCGCTTCGGTTCAACCCGGACCGGATGGAGCTGCGGGAGCTGGAGAAGGGCTCCAAGGTGGTGGCGGGCACGATCCTGGGCGAGATCGGAGAGCGCGGGAAGCTGGCCCCACATCTGAACTTCTCGATCCGCCCGGCAGGCCGCGGCGCACCGCAGATCAACCCCAAGCCGATCCTCGACGGCTGGAAGCTTCTCGAGGCGACGCACCTCTACCGCGCGATGGGCGAGGATCCCTTCGAAGACAGCGCCGCCAACCCGGGCCAGGTCCTACTCATGTCGAAGGAGCAGGCCGCCAGGGCGCTCGTCGCGGAGCCCAGGGTCTCGCTCTATGAATGTGGCATCCAGGACGTCCGCACCGGGCAGATCGACGTGCGGGTGATGCGGCTTCTCCTCTATCTCGCGCGCAGCGGCTTCGACCTGACGGTCACCTCCCTCAAGTGCGGCCACGGCGTCTACACGAGCTCGGGCAACGTCAGCGCCCACTCGGTGGGAAGCGCCGTCGACATCGCCGAGATCAACGGCCTTCCCGTCCTGGGCAACCAGGGACAGGGCTCGATCACCGAGACCCTGATCAACCAGATCCTCGAGTTGCAGGGCGCGATGACGCCCGATCAGGTCATTTCGCTCATGGAGATGGGAGGCCCGACCTTCGCGATGGGCGATCACGCCGACCACGTGCACGTCGGCTACAGCATCTCCGGCGCCGCCAGCCCGTCTGCTCCGGTGGGCGAGATCGAGCAGGACCAGCGACTGCTCGATTCATCTCAGTGGCGGAGGCTGATCCGCCGGCTCGGCGAGATCGAGAACCCCGAGGTCAAGCCGACCGCACCGCGCCAGGGCTCCGTCGCCCATAAGGGCGAGTAGCGGAAGTCGGGAACCGGCTCCAGGGCGCGTCGATCACCTGAGCGGGCACATTCGGTGTAGAGTCGCCACGGGCGGGCTCATGGAAATGAGCTCAAATGGCGCTGGAGATCAAGCTTCTAGGGCGGGTCGATGTCCTGATCGACGGTCAGGAGCTACCGCTTGGAGGCAGCAAGCAACGAGCAGTGTTGGCGCTGCTCGCCCTGCGCGCCAACCGGACCGTCGGCGCCGACGAGCTGATTGACGCCCTCTGGGAGGATCGTCCGCCGCTGAGCGCGGCGAAGAACGTCCAGCTCTACGTCTCCAGGCTGCGCAAGGTCCTCGCCGACGATGGATCCGAGGCGAGAATCGTTACCCACGGCCGCGGCTACGAGCTTCAGATCCCGGAAGACGCCGTGGACGCCGTGCGATTCGAGCGCCTGGTGGATCGCGCCAGCCGCGAGGCGGCGCAGGGGATCGCCGACGGCACCGCTCAGAGCGCGCTCGAGCTCTGGCGGGGCTCACCGCTTGCCGATGTCGCGGGGGAGCCGTTCGCGGCGCCTGAGATCCGCCGGCTCGAAGAGCTCTATCTGGTTGCCGTCGAGGCGGCGATCGATGCGGAACTGGCGGCGGGTCGCCACCGGGAGGTCATCGCAGAGCTCGACGCGCTGATCGCCGAGCACCCGTCCCATGAACGTTTCCATGCCCAACGCATGCTCGCGCTCTACCGTGCCGGTCGCCAGTCGGAGGCAATTGAGGCATATCGCCAGGCCAGCAGGGCCTTGATCGAGGCGATCGGAGTCGGGCCGGGATCGGAGCTTCGTGAGCTTCAGGAAGCAGTCCTTCGCCAGGATCCCGCTCTTGACGCGCGCCCGTACCAGCCTGAGCTGCCGCACCAGCTCGAGGGGGGCTCACCGCTCCTGGCCGGGCGCGAGCGTGAGCAGCGCTGGCTAGGCCAGCGATGGGCCGAGGCCGAGGCGGGGCGGCTGTTGGTCGCGCTCGTTGGCGGACCCGCCGGCATCGGCAAGACCCGGCTCGCGGCCGAGCTTGCCGACGACGTCGGTCACGCCGGTGCGGCAGTCTTCTATGCAGCCGGCTCCGGTTCCCCGGAGCTGGCGATCGAGGCGACCGGCGCGGCGGGAGAGAGTGAGCGCCCGGCTCTGCTCGTGTTCGACGATGCGGACGATGCGTCGCCCTCGCTTATCGACGCCGCCGCTGCACTCGCATCCGGAACGAGCGACTCCGGGTTGCTGGTGCTGGTGCTCCACCGAGATGAGCAGGGACCCCCGGCGTTCGCGAATGTGACCCAGAGACTGACCCTAGGTCCCGTCCGCGCCGACGCTGCCGCCGAGATCGCCGAGCTCTACTCCCCGCGCGAGGGCGAGGCGATGCCGAGCGACGCTCTGATGGCCGACAGCGAGGGCGTGCCGCTTCGGATCCACCGGGCCGCGAGCGGGTGGGCACAGGCTCAGGCCGCCGAACAGCTCGAGGGGACGGTGAGCAGGGCGGCAACCGGGCGCGGGGGGCTCCAGAAAGCAGAGGCCGATGTGGCCGGCGGTGTCACCGCGCTCCAACTGGCCCGCGAGCGAGCGAGCCTCTACGTGGAGGCCCCGCCGCCCGACGCCTCGGCGCCGAACGTCTGCCCGTTCCGCGGCTTGGCATCGTTCGACGCCGCACACGCTGAGTACTTCTTCGGCCGCGAGCGCGTCGTCGCCGACCTGCTGGCCCGCCTGGTCGGATCCACCCTGATCACACTCGTTGGACCCTCCGGCAGCGGCAAGTCGTCGCTGCTCCGCGCCGGGCTCCTGGCGGGGCTGGCGGAGGGCGTCCTTCCTGGCTCTGAGCGCTGGCGACAGGTGTTGCTGCGGCCCGGCGAACGTCCGCTCGAGGCTCTCGGTCGGGCGTTGATGAGCGCCGGCACCGGTGGGGCAGGCGACGACGACCCCCTCGTCGCGGCTCTGGGCTCACTGAAAGCCGATGAGCGTCTGATCATCGCCGTAGATCAGTTCGAGGAGGTCTTCACCGCGTGTCGCGACGAGGCGGAGCGAAGCGCGTTCGTCGAGGCCCTCGCCGCCCTCGCCGACGACGCCGATCAGCGCGTCGTGGTGGTGCTCGGCATCCGCGGTGACTTCTACGGGCGCTGCGCGGAGTATCCGGAGCTCAGCTCACGCATCGGGGCCAACACGGTCCTGGTCGGCCCCATGCGGCGGGATGAGCTACGCCGTGCGATCGAGCTCCCGGCAAGGCGCGCTGGGCTGCGTGTCGAGCCACGACTCGTCATGGCTCTGGTCGGCGACGTCGCCGACGAGCCCGGCGGACTGCCGCTCCTGTCGACCGCCCTGGTCGAGCTTTGGGAGGAGCGAAGCGATCGCACCCTGCGCCTCTCGAGCTATCAGCAAAGCGGTGGCGTGAGCGGCGCAGTTGCCCGTCTCGCAGAGCGCGCATACGATCGGATGAGCCCACTCGGGCGCGAGCGCGCGCGGGCGATCCTGATGCGGCTCACTGACGCCGACCAGCCCGAGCCCGTCAGAAGGCGGGTT
Source organism: uncultured bacterium (assembly GCA_963740125.1). Taxonomy (GTDB): domain Bacteria; phylum Actinomycetota; class Thermoleophilia; order Solirubrobacterales; family 70-9; genus JALZKA01. The sequence goes on from CAVUCV010000001.1 coordinate 211,531, forward strand.
CCCCTCGCCGAGCTCGAGACCGAGCGCGACCCGGACACCGCTGCCGCGCTCGCGGCGCTGACCGAGAGTCGCTTGGTGACGGTCGACGAGGGGGTCGCCGAAGTCGCACACGAAGCGCTTCTGCGCGAGTGGCCACGGCTTCGCAGCTGGCTCGATGAGGACATCGAGGGGCGCCGCCTTCATCAACACCTGATCCACGCGGCCGCCGAATGGCAGGGGGCGGCGAGAGAGCCGGCGGAGCTCTATCGCGGGGCCAGGCTCGCCGCGGCGCTCGATTGGGCAGCCGGCCACGGTCCCGAGCTGAACGAGCTCGAGCGTGCCTTTCTGGAGGCCGGCGAAGAGGCGGGCGAAAGGGAGGCGGAGCGGCAGCGCCGCACGAACCGCCGCCTGCGGGCACTCCTCGTGGGGGTCGCGATGCTGTTGGCCGCTGCGGTCGTCGCCGGGCTGCTGGCGATCTCAGAGCGTCAAAGCGCTCGAGATGCGGCCAGAGTCGAGGCTGCCCAACGGCTTGGGGCTCAGGCCCTCAACGAGGACCGCATCGACCAGGCGCTGCGGCTCGCCGGCGCCGGAGTTGCGCTCGATGACTCGGTCGACACCCGCGGCAACCTGCTCTCCGTGCTCGTGAGCAGCCCACCGGCTGCGCTCGGCATGCTCGGAGGGTTTACCGGGGACGCCGAGATCTACGGGGTGGCGGTCAGCCCCGACGGCCGCCTGCTGGCAGTCGGCGACGCGGGCGGTAGGGTCTCGGTCTTCGACGCCGCCAGCCGCGAACAGATCGGCCAGTACCGGCTCGGCGACGAGCCCGGCGACGGACTGGTGCAGACACTTACCTTCTCGCCTGACGGCAGGACGCTCGCCGTCACCGGTCACGAGCCTCCGGACAAGCCTCCTGGAGCGCTCTTGGATCTGGTCGACACGGACACGCTGGAGCGCCGAGTCCGCGTCGTCCTGCCCCCGTTCCCCCATCCGACCCGCTTTGTCTTCGCCAGCGCCGCCTTCCTACCCAACGGCGGCGACCTCGTCGTGCAGCAGATCCCAGCGACCGGGTCGGGGAGCGTGCTGCGAAAAGTCGATGGGAGGAGCGGTCAGCTCGAAGGCGCGCTGCGAGTCGCCGGCACGTGGCATGGGGACTTTCCTCGATCGCCGATCGGCGCGTCTTCGTTACCACCCAGAGCGACGGCACCTACGAGATCGACGCGCGCAGGATGCGCGTCGTTGGCCGCCACCCGGCGGGCGGCCAGGCGGGAGCGCTTAGCCCGGATGGGACGACCTTCGCGGTCGGCTCGGAGAATGGAGCGGTGCGCCTGCTCGACGTGCGCTCGGGAGAGGTGCGGCCGATGGGGGAACGCCACAAAGCGGGCGTCGCCAGCCTGGAGTTCACGCCCGACAGCCGGACGCTCGTGAGCTCGGACGGGACCGGTGACGTGATCGTCTGGGACGTCGCGACGGGCGAGCTCAGCGATGAGCTGTCGGCGCACCGCGGTGATGTGCCGGGACTCGCGGTTTCCCCGGACGGGCGCACCCTCTACACCGGCGGCTACGACGGGGAGGTGATCCTGTGGGACCTTTCGGGGGAACGACGGCTGACCCGGCCCTTCACGGTCGAGCCGCCCTTCACGCTCACCGACACGCCCCGAGGGATCGCCGTCAGCCCTGACGGGCAGACACTCGCGCGTGACGCACTCGAACGGTGCGGTCGACTTGATCGACACCGGCACGCTGCGCCGGCGCGACCGTTTGCACGCGCTGCCGGGCTTCGCCGCCGCCGTTGACTTCAGCCAAGACGGGCGCCTCCTCGCAGTGACCGGCCAGGGAGGCAGCGTCACGCTCTGGGATGCTGGGACGCTCGCGCCTGCGGGCCGGCTAAAGGGACTGCCGGCCGATTCCCAGTCGCTCTCCTTCTCCCCCGACGGTGACTTGCTCGCCGCCGCGGTCAACACGGGCCGCCCGGAGCTGCGGATCTGGGACGTGCGCCGCCGTGCGAGCATCGCCAAGACCGAAACGCTGGCGGCCTCGCTTGCCTTCAGTCCCGACGGCGAGACGATCGCCGCCGCGGCGCTCGACCGAGGCACCGAGATCCGCGACGCGGACACCGGCGGGCTCGTCGAGCGGCTGCCGACGGACGGCCTCTCGCGCTCGGTGGCTTTCTCCCCCGATGGGGCCCTGCTGGCAGTCGGCCAGTTCGACGGCGTCGGCCGGCTCTACTCGACAGATGACTGGCAGCCGATTGGGCCACCGCTCGCGGGCCACTCGCAGCGGATCACCTACGTGGACTTCTCGGCAGACGGTCGCACCCTGGCGACCGCGAGCTCCGATGGGACGGTCGGGCTCTGGGACGTCGAGACCCAGCAGCCGATCCGGCCCGGGCTGACCGTCGAGCCCAACACCTTCGTCGCCGCCGCATTCAGTCCCACCGGATCGGATCTGTTCGCGGTCCCGAACCGTGGACCGGGCATCCGCTTCGACACCGATCCACGCGCCTGGATCGCTCACGCCTGCACGGTGGCCGACGGCGGCCTGACTCCCGAGCAATGGCAGGAGATCGTGCCGGAGCAGGAGTACGTCGAGGTCTGCCCTTCGGGCTGAAGCCTCGCTCGACCCGCCCTCAACCCGCATGGGGAGCGGATAAACCCGGCGTATACCGCGGTATCGGAGCCTCCCCATCGACCACGGCACCCGAGCCCAGCTCATCCGAGACCGGCTCGAGGCCACGAAGAAAGAGGAGGCCCGAGATGAGGGCTATCAACACCACAACCGCGACCCGCCCGAGCCCGACGAATTGGCATCTTGCGGTCGCGTTCGTTCTTGCCGCCGCCGCGCTGGCGCTTCCGGCAACCGCCACCGCCTATAGCGTCACTGGAGGCGACGGCTCTGGCGAGTCAAGCGAGACCAGCACCGACACCGGCAACTCGTCGGTCAACTCGATCACGGGGGCCAGTACTTCGAGCGAGAACAGCGGATCGTCGGATAACGGCTCCGCTTACTCGTCCGTGAATGCGACCGTCCCCCCGGCGAACAGCGAAGCGTCGAGCGATGGCTCCGGCTACTCGTCGGTCAACGCGATCGCTCCCCCGGCTCCAGAGCCCACGCTCGTCTCAAGTCCGCCGAGCAGCGCTGACGACGGCTTCGAGTGGCTCAGTGCCGCGATCGGCGCCGCCGCCGCGATGGCCCTCCTGGCACTCGGTGTCGCCGCACTGCTGACGGTTCGCCGGCGCACCACCGTGTCGGCCGCTCGCTGAGCTGACGCCGTCGGCCCTCGCCGGCCGCGGGCGCGGAGGGAAAAGGCATTTGAGCCCGCCCACCTCCGCGCCCGCGCCGGCGTGCAGTTCTGTCAGCCCCGCGTGCCCACGACGACCAGGTACTCCTGCTCGAAGCGGGCCTTGTCCTCGGTGCCGAGGTTCCATTCGTCGCAGAAGCGGTCGAGAGCGTCGTCCAGGTCACCCTCCCGTCCGTCGCGACTCGCGTTGTTCCGCGCGGCGATCGTGGGCCCGTACTTGGCCTTGAAGTGCTCCCCGTAGTCACGGGGATGTTCGAAGGCCGTGATGTCGAGCATCTCCCGATCGAGCGTGCGGAATTCGACCCGGTCTCCGAAGAGCTCCTTGACGTGCTCCTCGCCGCCCCAGAGCGGCGGGGGCTGAGCGCCCGGGGGAGGCGGGGGCGCGAACGGCCCCATCGTCTTGAAGAGCGCGCCGATCATCCCCTCCGGCGTCCAGTTCAGCATCCCGATCGTTCCTCCCGGGCGGCAGACCCGGACCATCTCGTCGGCGACCTCCTGATGGTGGGGAGCGAACATCGCCCCGATCGACGACATGACCACGTCGAAAGACTCGTCGTCGAAAGGGAGGTTCTCTGCATCCGCCTCGGCCCATTCGAGCTGGACGCCTTCGGCCTCGGCTCTGGCGCGACCCGCGTCGAAGAACTCCGGAGTGAGATCGCTCGCGGTGACGTTCGCCCCGGCCTTCGCCGCCGGGATGGACGCGTTGCCGGTTCCGGCACGCGACGTCGAGGACACTCATGCCCGGGCCGACGCCGCAAGCCTCGACCAGCGTGGGTCCCAGCGGCAGCAGGAACGTCTCGACCATGGACGGATAGTCGCCAGAAGCCCACATCGCCCGGTGGCGTGCCTTGAGCTCGGAGTCGGCGGAGTTGGCAGACATGGAACCTCCCTGATCGGTTGACTCCCGCACACTAACGCGGCGCGCGCAGGGGTGAATTCCGAACGAGTCCGCGGCGGACCGCCGGAAATCCGCCCTTGCGAGGCCGCCAAGCCAGGAGTAGGGTTGGACAAACGCGGCAGGTCGACCAAGAGGAGATGGCTGATGGCTGATGCTGCACTGTTCATCGGATGGGGCCAGGTGACGCGAGGACGCGAGAAGCGCGCTCTCCAGGTGTTCAACGAAAGCGTCGAGTACTGGGGAGGGCTCCAGGGCGACGGCAAGATCGAGGACTTCGAGGTGGTTCTTCTCACTCCTCACGGGGGAGACCTGCAGGGCTTCGCGCTGCTTGCGTGGCAGCGAGGATCAGGTCAGTGCGCTGCGGGCCGACGAGGAATTTCAGAGGCGCATCACTCGGGCCGACCTGATCGTCGAATCGCAAGGTGTCGTCGATGCCCTGGTCGGCGAAGGCATCGCTCGCGGCATGGGCCAGTACCAGGGGGAGATCGACGACCTGGAGTAGGCCTCGCCGGCGCGGATTCTCAGCGGACGATCTTGAAGGCGCGCTTGGCCGGAGGCTGCTCGACGTTCCCGTCCAGGTCGGTGCTCTGGACGCGAATCGTGTGGCGGCCGCGCGCCTGACGGGGGAAGGTCTGCCCCGAGGCGCAGTCCTCTATCCAGGGTTCGGAGTCGATCCGGCAACGGGAGGTTGCGTCTTCGTCGACCGTGAAGCGCACTCTTGGAGTCCGGTCCTTGGTCTTGCCCGGCTTCGGCTTGGTGATCGTCGTGCTCGGCGGCGTGATGTCGGGGCCCAGGCGGATCACGAGCGCGTCGGTTGTCTCCGGCTCGTCCGGTGACGATTGGCCGGCGATCAGCACCTTGTTGCGGCTCAGGGCGTTCCCGTCGTCGACCGCGGTGACTGCCGCGGTGCGATCGAGCCCGTCGGGCGGAGCCGTACTGACCTGGGCGACACCGTCCTCGGAGAACTCCGTATCGAGCTGGCCGCTCCCCGTGAGCGTCACGGCGCCGACATCCTCGCCGTCCTCGCTGTCGCTGATCTGGGCGGACAAGAGGTACTTCGCATCGTCGATCGCAATGTCGTTGCCGCTGATCTGGTCCACGCCGATCTCGCTCCCCGGAATCGTCAGGATCCCGCCATTCGCGAACGAGGGGTCGAGATCCCCATCGGCCTGCTCGTAGCGCGCCGCCACAAGGCTCGAGCCCGACGCGCCCGCGACCGCAACGGTTCCGTCGCTCGTCACGAGCCCGAGCGCGATCCCATCCGTGCCGAGGTCGGTAGTCACGAGACCGTCCTCGTCGAACGCCGTGTCAAGACCGCCGTCTGCTGCGTCCAGCCTCGCGAGTCCGATGACCGTCTCGGACGTCGTGTCACCGGTGTAGACCTCTCCGCCCAATATGACGTCGCCGTCGTCGGCGAGGTCCACTCCGTACGCCTCCTCGAAGTGGAAGTCTCCGGAGCCGAAGGAGACTCGCACGACCCCGTTGCCGGCGCCACCATCGCCGTCGAAGTCGGCGTCGAGTACCCCGGCGCTCGTCAGCCGGACCGCCAGGAAGTCGCCCTCGTAATCCTCGAGGACCTCGCCCTCCTCGAAATACCCTGCGACCACGATCCGGCCGCTGGCGTCGATCGCGAGGTCGTTCGCCCTGTCCGGCTCGGACGAGGCGATCGCGGGCGTGGCGATGCCGTCGCCGCTGAATCCGGTGTCGTCGCCATCGTCGTCGAGGGTTCCGTCGGACTCGAACCTGACCACTGCGACGTCCTCATCCGCGCCGGGGCTGTTGGCGCGGGTCTGACCGGCGACCACGATCTTCCCGTCGCCCTGGACCTCAATGGCATGGCCCCTGTCGCTGCTGGCTGCGCCGTCGATGTCAGCGGTGGCGATTCCGTCGCCGCCCCCGAACGTCGTGTCGAGCGAGCCGTCCTCTTCGTACTTGAAGACGGCTAGATCTTGCCCCCCGCTGGCGGTGGCGACGTTCCCGGCCGCGAGGAGCTCACCGCTTGGCAGTGCCACGACGTCGTTGATGTCATCGGGCCCTCCACCCGGACCGTTTGTCTTGACGATCCCGTCACCCCCGAAACTGGGGTCGGGGCCGCCGAAGAATCCGGAGGCGGAGGCAGCGCCGATCGAGACGCAGACGAGAGTGAGGGCAGCGACTCCGCACGCTGATCGTGTCCCCATGGCGCGAAGCTACCACGAATCCAGAATGGGCGCGAGTGGTCCTGACCAGCGACCTATCGCGCGAATCGCGCTAACCCTCGTTGAGGATCAAGATCGTCTCAGGGCGGACGCCGTCGTGCTTCATCGTCTCGGCGGCGGCATCGGTCTGCATGGCCGCCTGGAAGGCGTCCATGTCCGGGATTTCGGCGATGAGCCCCACGCGATTGGACCCGCTCGGGTCGTGAAAGGTCCGCGTGGTAACGCCCATGGGACCGAAGAATTCCTCACGCTTGCCCGACTTCAGCCAGTGCTCGACGTCATCGACCTCGTGTATCACCAGATATGTGGCCATATCGCTCGCCTCCCGGTTGCCGTGTCAGCCCGCAGCCGGGCCGAACTGTCTGGCCGACACTACACCCCGGCTAGTAGATGTGCAGCTTGTCGAGCAGCGCGAGCGGCTCATCCACGGACTCGAAGAGATCCTTGTTGTGCTTGATCATCTTGCTGCGCATGTAGACGCGGAGCCACTGCTTGTACATGAACACCTCGTAGCGATCGAGCATGTCCCTGAGCGGGAGGTCACGCTGCGCGAGGAGCCCCGCCAGGTACATCGCACACTCGAAGCCAAGCGAGATCGACTGGAAGTACGGAGAGCCTATGGCCGAATCGCCGGCCAGGAATACAGGGGAGTTGGCGAATGGGTGGTCGGAGGGTCCCGTGGCCCGCCACTGCCGGTTGGTCGCATTCCGAGCCCGGTACAGATCCAGCGGTATCCGGACGATCTGCAGGTCACCGAGCAGCTCGCCATGGGATTCCTGCTTGATCTTGTCGATGAAGCGGTCCATCGACTCCGTGACATGCGGAAAGTTGCTTCGAAGCCACTCGCCGTCGAATCGTGGAGGCATCGCCTCGTACTCCTCGGCGGTGATGTTCACGATGCCCGTGACATGGCTCACGCTGCCGTCGTAGTGCGTTCGGTGCACCATCGGGATGAACTTGTAACGGGCGTTATCGCGGTTCTTGTAGTACTTGCAGTACTCGTTGCAGTCATATGGCTGGCCGTATAGGAAGGTGATGACGAGCGCGTACTCGAGCCGGATCTTGAAGGTGTTCGTGCCTTGGTCCGACCCGTTGGATCCGGGCATGAGCCGATCTCGAAGCAGCGAGCTGCTGCCGGTGCAATCGATCAGGACGTCTCCGGGCTCGAGCATGGTCTCGGCCTCCTCCGCCGATATGACGGTCGCGCTGCGCTGCAGCCCGTTGGAGCCTCGAGCGTCGATCAGATCGCTCAGGGAGCGCTCGATCGCGTTGAGCGGGCAGAAGCCAAGGGTCCAGTCGTGAAGAAGGGCCGTCAGGTCCGCCGGCATCGACTGCCTGAACTCAAGCCCCTTCTCGAGCTCGAGCGCGATCGAAGAGGGCTTCGATGCTGTCTCCATCGATGGCGTCCGTGCGGTAGCTCTCGACCGAATCAGCCACGAGGTATGGCGCGAGTTGGACCATCCGTGTACGCGTGTACTCGCGCCGCTTCTCATAAAGGCGGACGGAGAACTCGTCCATCGACTGAAGCAACGCCGTCAGCAGCAGGCCCACGGGCCCAGCACCGACGACGTGCACTTGCCCCCCGCGAGGCAGCGTCTCAAGGGTTGTGGAACCTTCCACGGTCAGCATCCGAACCAGCGCGCTCGACGGCTCGCGCCGAACTCCGCCTTCTCGGCGGCGTACTCGAGTGAGGGGTCGTGCCGCTCGGCCACCGGTGAGTCGCCGTGGAGGAAGTTGACCTCGACCTTGCTCACGAGTCCCCCGCCGAACTCGGCGTAGCAGATGCCCGCATCCCTCGTACGGCGAGGGATGCGACCCGTCCGTGATCGTGGCCGTGATGTCGTCGGCGACGACGCGCGCGGCCGCCTCGGCGAAGATCCCCGCCTTGGCGACTACCCGGGGGCCGGTGCAGACGTCGCCGAACGCGTAGACATGGGGGAACTTCGTCTTCAGGTTGGTCTGATCAACGGGCACCCAGTTGTCGACCGCGAGGCCTGAGGCCGGGAGCGGGATCGGGAGCGCGGTGCCGCGGGATCCCGACGAAGAGGTCGTACGGCAGCGTCCCGCCATCCGCAAGCTGCGCCGTCTTCGTCGCTGGGTCAATGCCGGTGACGAGCGTCTCGGCGCGCTCCTCGATGCCCCGCTCGGCGAGCCCGTCGCGGAACATCTGCGCGACCTCGCCGGTCACCGGTACCGGGCGATTCATGGGAAACGTCGACGTGATCTCAACGGAGTCGCGGATGCCGCGCTCCGTGAACAGCTCGTGCATCATGAACGCGCCCTCGAACGGAGCCGGCGGGCACTTGAACGGCGCTCCCAGAACGGACACGAGGACCTTCCCGCCTGAGAACGCTGCCAGCTCGTCGCGCAACCGCTCGGCGCCGGCCATCGTGTAGTACTCGTGGCCGCCCGGCCTCGAGACCAGGCGTGGCCGCCATGTCGTAGTCGGCGCCCATCGCCACCGCGACGAAGTCGGCGTCGTACGAGCCGGCGTCGGTGGTGACCCGCCGCGCGGAGGGGTCGATGCCGGTCACGGTCTCCTGGCGGAACTCGACGCTCTCCTTCGCGAAGTCCCGGTAGAACATCCGCGCGTCGTCGGCCGACAGCTCGCCGAGCATCACGTCGAGCTTGGAGAAGCCGAAGAAGAACGAGTCGTTGCGGTCCAGCAGCGTGACGCGGACGAGGTCTGGGATCGTCTCCGAGAGCCGCGTCGCCAACTCCAGGCCACCGAAGCCAGCGCCGAGGATCAAGACGTGCTTCTTCACTGTCCGAAGGAGACTACGGGCAACATAGAATCCAGGCCGTGTCGTTCACCCTCAGAAACCTGAGGAAGGACCTGGAGGACGTCGGCTCCAACTTCGACGGCGCACCGGACCTCGAGTTCCGCCTGGCCACCAAGGCGCTCGACCTGAAGCATTCCGGCCTGAGCTTTCAGCGCATCCCACCCGGCTATCGCTTTCCGTATGGCCACACGCACGCCAGCCAGGAGGAGGTGTACGTGGTCGTGCGCGGCAGCGGGCGGATGAAGCTCGATGACGACGTCGTCGAGCTCGAGGAGTGGGACGCGGTGCGCGTCCCGCCCGGCACGTGGCGAGGCTACGAGGCCGGGCCGGAGGGCCTCGAGATCCTGGTCATCGGCGCGCCCAATCTCGGCGACGATCCGCGCGGGGACGTCGAAGGCCTGCGCGACTGGTGGGCTTGAGTAGCGCGCCCTACCCGGCCTCGCCGGACTCTGCCCAGAGGTTGACGCCACCCTCGCCCGCGTGGCGGTCGATCGCTGCGAGCTCGTCGCTCGAGATCTCGAGCGAGTCGAGGGCCGCGATGTTCTGCTCGAGTTGGCGCACGCTCGAAGCCCCGACCAGCGTGGAGGTCACGCGCGGGTCGCGAAGCGTCCACGCCAGCGCCAGCTGGGCGAGGCTCTGCCCACGATCCGATGCGACCTCGTTGAGCGCGCGGATCCGCCCGAGGTTCTCCTCGTTCAGCCAGGCCGGGTCGAGCGAATCGTCGCGGGCGGCCCGCGAGCCCTCGGGGATGCCGTCGAGGTAGCGGTCGGTGAGCATCCCCTGCGCGAGTGGTGTGAACACGATGCATCCGACGCCGCGCTCTGAGAGCACGTCGAGGAGCCCGTTCTCGATCCAGCGGTTGAGCATCGAGTACGAGGGCTGGTGGATGGTCAGCGGCGTGCCGAGCCCGCGGAGTATCTCCACGGCACGCTCGGTTCGCTCCGGTGAGTAGGAGGAGACGCCGGCGTAGAGCGCCTTGCCCTGCCGGACGGCGGTGTCGAGGGCGCCCATCGTCTCCTCGAGCGGAGTGTCGGGATCGGCGCGGTGCGAGTAGAAGATGTCGACGTAGTCGAGGCCCATGCGCTGCAGGCTCTGGTCCAGGCTCGCGAGCAGGTACTTGCGCGAGCCTCGGTCTCCGTAGGGCCCGGGCCACATGTCCCACCCGGCCTTGGTCGAGATGATCAACTCGTCGCGATAGGGCCGCAGGTCCTCCTTCATGACTCGGCCGAAGTTGATCTCGGCCGATCCGTAGGGCGGGCCGTAGTTGTTGGCGAGGTCGAAGTGGGTGATGCCGAGGTCGAACGCCCTGCGCAGGATCGCCCGCGAGGTGTCCATCGGGCGGTCGTCGCCGAAGTTGTGCCAGAGCCCAAGCGAGATCGCGGGCAGATCGAGGCCGCTGCGCCCGCAGCGGCGGTAGAGCATCGAGGCGTAGCGTTCGTCGGCGGCCATATAGGTCATGCGCCAAAGAATGCCATCGCACAGTGCGAATGCAAGAGAAGGACGCGGCGCGTCGCAAGGCGGCGCGTAGAGGGTGCGGCTGCCAACGTCCGTCAGTACGCCCTATAGCGCGTACTCCGGGACGTTCACCGAACGGCCATCAGTGCAATCATCGGGAGCCATGAAGAAGCTGCTTGCGCCCATCCTCGCCCTTGCTCTGCTCACGATCCCGGTCTCCGGGGCCGGCGCCGCTACCGTCGACGAGCTCGCGGAGCTCAGCGGCCCACCCGGGCAGATGACCTACGGCTCGGACGGCAACGCCTGGGTTCTGTTCGACGGCGCGGGCAACGAGAACCTCGCCCGCGTGAAGCCGAGCGGGAAGGTGGCCGAGTACGACGTCGACGACCTCGACGGCGCGGCCGGCATCACCCGGGGTGCTGATAACACCCTTTGGGCAAGCGTCTCCGGCGGCGTCGTGGAGATGCCGGTGGGCAATCCGGAGAATTCAACTCTCCACGACGTGAACGCTCTCAACGGCGGGGCGCAGGGGATCACGAACGGGCCCGACGAGCGGATCTACGCGGCCAGCGGCGACCAGTTCGTCTCGTTTCCGGCGAACGACCCCGGCTGATCAGGACGAGGACACGATCGACGGAATGAATGCGCGCGGGGTCGACGGGGCCGACGGCAAGATCTGGATCGCCGATTTCGGCGGCACCGACATCGTCCGCGTCAACCCGAACGGCGAGAAGTTCAAGCGCTTCAATGTCGGCGGCGGCCCGCAGCAGGTCGCCGAAGGCCCGAAGGGGCTCGTCGGCTACACGAACCCCGGCAGCGACCCGCAGACGGTCGGCCGGATCGACGACGGCGACGTCAAGAAGACGAAGGACGACGGTGCGGACCCGTTCGGCATCGGGTTCGCGGGCGGCAAGTGGTGGATCGGCCAGTTCAACAAGCCGGGCAAGATCGGCATGCTGAGCCCCAACGGCGACCTGAAGCAATTCGACCGTGGCGTGCCGAACAACGCCAAGACCCGATACCTCGCGGCCGGCGGCGGGATGGTGTTCGTCGGGATCGAGAACCGCGACGAGGTCGCGATCATCAAAGGCCTCTAGCCCACCACGACCGGTGGGCAAACGTCCCGATTCATCCCCTATAGGGCATGACGTGGGACGTTTGTCCGCCAGGAAGCTGGTGAGGACAACGTGCCCGAGCGGATGATCGAGGCCAACGGGGTCGAATTGTGTGCGGAGTCGTTCGGCGACCCCGGTCACGCACCCGTCCTCCTCATCCAGGGCATCGGCGCCTCGATGCTGTGGTGGGAGGAGGGCTTCTGCCGCCGACTCGCCGACGGAGGGCGCTTCGTGATCCGCTACGACCACCGCGACACAGGCCGCTCGGTCACCTACGAGCACGGGCAGACCCGGCTACACCGGCGCCGACCTGGACGCCGACGCCGTTGGGGTGCTTGACGCATACGGTCTCGGCGCCGCCCACCTCGTAGGCGTGTCCGCGGGCGGCGGGATTGCGCAGGCCGTCGCGCTGCGCTCGCCGGACCGCGTCCGCTCGGTCACCCTCATCAGCACCACCGCCGCCGTTCCGATTGGCCGCGACCTGCCGCCGCCAACGGACCGGTTCGGCCGCTTCGTCTCGACCGTCCGGGTCGACTGGTCCGACCCCGACTCGGTGATCGACTACCTCGTCGACTACCAGTGCCTGCTCGCGGGCGGGGAGCGGGAATTCGACGAAGAGGCCGCCCGCGGACTCGTGCGCCGCGACTTCGAGCGCGCCTCCGACCCGGCGGCGGTCCAGAATCACGACGTGCTTGACCACGGTGAGGGCCCGGCGGCGCCCCTTTCGTCCCTCGCCGCCCCCACCCTCGTCATCCACGGCACCGCAGATCCGATGTTCCCGGTTGAACACGGCAAGGCGCTTGCGGACGAGATCCCTGGCGCCACGCTGCTCCAACTGGAGGGCGCGGGCCACGGCGTCTACCGAGCTGACTGGGAGGCTCTCATCGAAGCGATCCTCGAGCACACCGGTATGCGCAACGGCCAGAAACCGCCTGACTAAGGCAGGTCCATAGGCGCGGCGGGTTTGGCATACATCCCGGCTGTCGCCTCATGTGTCGCCACCAAACCACAGCCCCTAGCTAGGTGCCTCGCAATGAGCCGGTACTTGCCGAGAGTGATCTGACGGCCCTATGTGTCCCGCTATCTCACTCTCAGCGATTAGGTGTTTCTGGTCCAAAGCGCCTATTCAGCCTCCGGCATGCTGCCTGCTCGGTTACTCAGTGCGAACTGAGGCTCGCCAGGCGACACTCAGTTCGCACTCGCCCGACATATGCGCTTTCCATGCAAAGCGCATAAGTCTCACACCGATCCAGACGGCGATCTGAGCGCTGAAGTCGGCCGGCCTAGCTCTCCGTCGGTTGGCCGCAGATCCGCTTTGCCTACCCGACGGGTTGGGCGAACAGCGTGATCAGAGCCATCACCGCGGCCAAGGTGGTGAAGCCGACTCGAGCCCCGGGCGAGTGCGCCGTGCGCAGAGCGAGTACGCACTGGAGGCAGTAATAGGCGGCGAATGCGCGGGACGCGATGGTCACGATGGTCAGGGTCGGAATCGTCCAGATCATCACGACCGCCGCGACGCCGGTAAGCACGTAAGCGCGGCCTCCGCCTAGCAGGCGCGGAAGCCGCGCGTGGAGGTTTTCACGGGCCGCGACGGTGTCGGCTGTGGCCGCGCTGAGCTGGCTCAGAATGGCGCATGCGACTAGTGGCAGGAGGAGGACGGGGGCGACGCGCTCCGTGATTGCAATCAGGCTGGAGTCCGTCCCCGCCGGAGTGCCCAGCCCCATCAGAGGGGTAGCCACGATCACGAAGCCCACGTAGATCGATGCGGCAACTGCCTGGGCAAGGCGCGAAGCCCAGACGCGGGTGGGTGCGTCGTACACGTCTCCGAGATACCGGACCGTCTCGAACCCCTGCACGGTGATCACGATTCCGCCGAGCATCAGCAACGTCTGAACGATGCCGGTGTCCGGGACCGGGGGCAATTCGATCCCTTCCCCGAGCATCTGCCCTCCGCTCTCGAACAAGTACGCGGCACCGAGGAGTGTCGTGAGGACGAGGACGGCGGAGAGTGCGAGGCGCTCCATGAGGTGGAGTCCGCCAAACCCACGAGTGACCCCCACCAACACGATCATCCCGACCGTCCCCGCAGCGATCGCGCTGGCGGCGGTGTCGGCGCCGGGAGCGACATATTCCACCAGGTACTCGGACATGATCCGCAGATACAGCGCCACCGAGATGACGTAGGCCATGGCGATCACCACATCGCTGATCCGCTCGAGTCGTTCGTTTCCTTGCCCGAGCCCGCCCTGAGCCGCGAGCGGCTCGACGGTTTGGATGTTGTGGCGAATCGCGCTGCCGACCATCCACGCCACAGCTGACACACCTATGGCGCCGAGTACGGCGAGCCCGCCTAGGGTGCGCTCCAGAACCGGCACGATGATCAGGAAGCCGCTCCCGAAAATCGAGGCCAGCGGGGTCACCGAGGCCATCAGGACTCGGCGCATCGCGGTCTCACGGAGCCCAGAGAGCGCTCGCACCATGGTGAGCCTCGCAGGCTCGTTACCTGGAAGCGGCTACGAGCTTGTCGGAATGCGCGCTACTTGGTGCTCAGCTGTCGTATGGACAAAATGATGGGCGCGGCTGGTTTCGAACCAGCGACCTCTCGCGTGTGAATAAGCCCCGGCGGAAGCGGAAGAAGCGCCGCGGAACCGCATAGACAAGCGACTTTCGAAGCGATCGTGTGAAACTGCTGCCCGTCGCAGATCGCTAGCAGTTAGGCACGGTTGCCGGGGGTTTGGGCACAAATAGGATTCGGCGCCGGGAGCGTCGCTGGGTAGCCGTCCTTAGCGCACGACGACCCCTTCGCAATTTCGCACGTCGTCTTGTCGATCGACGAAAGCTTTGTCGCGCTGCGGACCGCACTTGACTATGTCGATCTCACCGTCGTCGGAGTGCAACGTGTCGTTTGCCGGCCCCCCGGCGATCAGATCACGTCCCGGACCTCCCCAGATGGCATCGGGTCCCTTGAAGCCAAAGACCTTGTTATCGGCTGGGCCCCCCCTGAGGCGATCGGACCCGTCACCGAGTAGCTTCGCTTCGGCCGAGCCAACCTCGGGCTGTTCCGGCTCGACAATGAATTGCTCGACGACTACGTCGTCGTTCTCTCCCGTGCGGAGGGCACCGTCGTCCGCTTTACCGTTCATCGAGACCCTGCAGGCCCCACACCATCGGATGTAGGTCTCGACTCCTTTTCCCCCGCGGATCACATCGTCCGCCTTGGGACCTTCGTCGAATGAGCGAAATCGATCAGGCCCGGGCCCGCCTCTCAGGGTGTCGCTCCCACCGCGGTCGTCAATCGTGTCGTCGCCGGGGCCGCCCTCCAGCACGTCGTCGCCTGGATCGCGGTCTGTCATGAACTCAGATCCTCTTCCGCCTCGTAACCGATCGGAGCCCCGGCCGCCAGTCATGAAGTCGCTCCCATCGCCACCTGCGAGGGCGTCCTCGCCTCCCTGGCCATCGAGGTCGTCAAACCCATCACTCCCGGTGAGTGCGTCTTTGCCAGCACCGCCTTGCAATGTGCAAATCAAGTCGTTGACGCCGTCTAGGACCGCGTCGCAAAGTGCGCCGCCAGGTCCAAGCACGGCTTCGTCGTCTCCGTGGCCAAGGTTCGCGTTCAGCTCAATGAACGCTGCCTCCGAGATAGCCACCAACGAATCATTCAGCGGGCCCAGGGCGACATCAACGCGGTTTAGTCCGGGCACCACGCACGTCACTTCGACACCTTGCTGCTCGCAGCCCTTACCCGCCACTGGCGCGGTCGATGAGTCGCCGAAAGTGATGGTTGTGGCATCCGGCGCCCAAACCAACGACAACTCGCCCTCGTTCAGCTCGGCACCCGAGGCCACGATGTCGACTCTTTCCCCGGATACCGAAACCGTCGCCGCGTGGGAGATGCTCGCACTCCCAAAAACTCCGGACACGAGTGTGAGCGCCGCCAGTGTGCACAAGCGTCCACCCTGCATGATCAGGATGCTAGTGAAGGGTCCTCGAAGGTGGTAATGGCGGAGGCGGATCCGCCTCCGCCATTCCACGGTTAGCTTCCTACGACGAAGTGCTCGCAGTTCTGCGCGTTGTTGCGCTCGAGCTGATTGTCGACCTTGCACGTATCTTCTCCGCCGTTGCCGCTGATGGCGTCGACGTTGTTGTTACGTGCCTCGATGATGTCGTCGTCCGCGCCGCCCTCGAGGTCGTTGTCCGAGTTGGAGCTGGTCCCTTGGAGCATGTCGTCTCCGCCATCTCCTCGGAGCTTGTTCGCACCCGCGCCCGCGTTCAACTGATCCGAGCCGCCTTCGCCGAAGATGTCATCGAAGCCGTCACCTCCTCTGAGGATGTCGTCGTCACCGTCTCCGTGAAGCTCGTCAGCTCCGTCGTTTCCGTCGATTTGATCATTGCCATTCAGGCCGTTGACCACATCCCTTTCGCTGCTGCCGCTGTAGTTGTCATTCCCGTTAGTCAGGTTGACGGCGTGCGCGATAGAGATCGCTCCGAGCAGAACCACGGTGCCGATAAGCAGCGGAAGGGAGATCCATCGCTTCACGGCTTTCGTTGCGGCGATCATCTGGAGCCTCCTTCAGTGGCCTCTTGAACTTCCTCTTCCGATGGGCACCAGTCGGGCTTGGACTCGTAGAAGCCACAGGCTTCGTGCAGCTCAAGCACTGGGATAACCGGCTCGTAGTCTTGGAGCTCGGAGAGGTCAGGGCAGCCCGGGGAGAACGTGTCTGGCCTCGGGTAGCCAGCCGCCTCATAGGCGTCAGCCGCCCCTTCGCACTCGGACGCCGGAACCACTGCTTGCTCCGGCTCCTCGGGCGACTGTCCGATCGCGGCGCCCGCGGGTATCGCGAGCAGGGCCCCGAGAAGCACGCTCGTCAGGATGCGACGCATGTTCGCGCCTCCTTCATTGAGAGGTTAAACAGGCACGCAGGACTGCGAGCCTGCTAGTCAATCCGTTTGGCAGGGCCCCCGACCCCCTACAAAACGGTGATGGCGACGCTACCCATTTTCAGGTAGGCCGTGCACCCTTCGATCGGCGGAAAGGGAGAACGATCTACATAGGTTCCATCGCACTACTCACAGGGGTCCGATCGGTCGCAGGTGATGCGTCCAAGAGGCCGGCAGTAGACACTCCTGGGAATCGGACGCAACTGCGGAGCACTTCGCGGATCTCTCGTCTGGTCAGGATCTCGAGCAACACCGGACGCGCGGGTCCCTGCCGCTTCCCGACCACCCCTCTCTCACAAATAGTTGTTCGATAGTGGTGGTCGGGAAGCGGCAGGGAAGAGCAGTTGATGAAGGATCAAGGGACAGATGGCTGATGGTGGGGATGGTGGGTTGTGGTTAGGAGGAAGGGATAGAAAGGCAATAAGGGGGAGGATCTTTGTCGAGACATTCCGGGCTCGGCTCCGACTTAGGAGTAGATGGGTGTTTGCCGCAGGATCACGAGAGAGCGGGAGATCTCGAGCTGGATCGCGCGGATCGGGGCGTGCGAGGTCGGCCATATCCAAAGAAGATGGGGAGTTGGCCGCTCAGTCGCCTATGGCCTCATCCAGCGCCTGGAAGATGCCGCGCTGCTGGAGCGGGTGCCGACCCTGCCCGGCGACCCGACCCTGATCAAGGCGAGCGCGCAGGGGATCGGCTACGCCCGCCTGGCGCTGCCGGTGGCGAAGATCGGGCCCGGCCAGGTCGACCACTGGCTCTCGTGCGCCGACGCGGTGCTCTGGGCCGAGGAGCGCTGGGGTCCTGACGCGGTGACGACCGAACGCGAGCTGCGCTGGGCAGAGCAGGCCGAAGGCAAGCCGATCGGAAGTTGCGTCGTCGGCGAGCTGCCCAACGGCCGGCCGATGCTCCACCGACCCGACCTGGTTGTCGATGCGGATAGCGGGCGGATTGCGGTCGAGGTCGAACTCAGCGTCAAGGCGCCGCGCCGCCTCGAGGCGATCGTGCGCTCGTGGCGACGCGCGAGGCACGTGGAGCGGGTGATCTACCTGGTAGCCACAGGCCCCCCTCAGAGAGCCGTTGAGCGGGCGGTGGGCAAGGTGCATGCGGAAGAGCGGGTTGAGGTCTACGACCTGGCGGAGTGTGGATGATGAAGCCGGACGAGATGGAGGCAATCGCCCGACGAGTCGCGGAGCTTCTCGGCGAGGTCGACGCGAGGGGTAGGTGCCTCGTCGACGCGGCGGAGGCAGCGCGACGGCTCGGGGTCAGCAGGACGACGATCTACGCAAACGCTGAGAAACTTGGCGCAATCCGGATTGGCTCGGGACCCAAAGCTCGACTCCGGTTCGATCCCAACGCACTGATGGATGCCGCTCAGGCGAAGCCCGATAGACAAGGGCCCGATCTGATTCGTCGGCGCCGGTTTC
This sequence comes from uncultured bacterium, assembly GCA_963740125.1. Lineage (GTDB taxonomy): Bacteria > Actinomycetota > Thermoleophilia > Solirubrobacterales > 70-9 > JALZKA01. The sequence continues at coordinate 229,616 of CAVUCV010000001.1, forward strand.
GTTCGCGCCGAGTGCCTTCGGCCGGTGTGCCACTGCTCCCGATTCGAGATGGAGTTCGCAATGAGCGCTGACCTTCACGGCCAACCGGTCTATGAAGACAGTCGGCCGCCTGCTCGGGATCTACGCTGTCGGAACATGGCGCGGCCAGCGACAGGAAGCGTTGTCGAGCGGGCCGGGGCGAACGGCCGAACCTTCGCTCTCCGATTCCGAGCCAACGGACAGAGGCAGTACGTGACTCTCGGCTCAGAGGCCGAGGGGTGGACCCGCGCGAGGGCAGAGTTGGAGTTGCAGAACGTGCTTGCGGATGTGAGGCGAGGACTTTGGAAGCCGACGCAGATCGCAACATCGGCGCAGACAGGCCCGAGTTTCCACGAGTTCGCATCCGAGTGGTTCGACGCGATTCGCAGCGAAGGTCTCGCCAACAGCACGCTTCTCGACTACGAATGGCAATTGACTCATCACTTGTTGCCGTTCTTTGCCTCGCATTCGCTCGGAGAGATCACGATCGCCGAGGTAGACCGCTACCGGCAGCTGAAAGTGCGCGAGGGCCGCATTTCCGCGACGTCGACCAACAAGACGATCGCGCGGTTGGCGCAGATTCTTGATGTGGCGATGGAGCGGGAGCTGATCAGCCGCAACCCAGCGCGCGGAAGGCGCCGGCGGTTGAAGCAGGCCAGGCCCATCCGCACGAGCCTCGACCGCGCTGAGCAGATCGAAGCGCTACTGGCCGGGGCGCAAGAGCTGGACCGTGAGGCCCGGGCCGACCGCCGGTCGACCCCGCGAGCAACGGTTCTCGCGACGCTCCTGTTCTCAGGGGTTCGCGTCGGGGAGCTGCTGGACCTGCGATGGCGGGACATTGACCTAGCGGCTGGTCGGCTTTTCGTTTGCGGCTCGAAGACTGAGGCGGCGGCGAGGCAGGTCGAGCTTCTGCCCGTTCTTCGTGAGGAGCTCGCGGCTTTCAAGGTGTCGACGCGCTTCCCGGAATCTGACGACTTCGTGTTCCCCACCGAGCGGGGCAAGAAGCAGAACGCGAGCAACATCCGAAACCGGACAATCGCCCGATCCGTCGAGAGGGCGAATCAGAGGCTCAGAGAGCTGGGCCAGATCGAGCTGCCGACCGGACTAACTCCGCACTCGATGCGACGAACGTTTATCTCGCTGCTGCTCGCCATCGGCGAGGACGTGCCCTACGTGATGCAGCAGGTCGGTCACGTCGACCCGAAGGTGACGCTGTCGATCTACGCGCGGGTCATGTTTCGTGGCGAGGGGGAGCGTGAGCGGCTCGAAGGGCTCGTGAACGGCGCTGATTGGGCACGAATGGGCACCAGTGCCCGTTCGGAGCTAGAAAGCTCAACGGACGCTGATGACGCCAATGCGCGCGAACCGCATGCCGAAGCGGACTTCGACGATGGGCGCGGCGGGTTTCGAACCTGCGACCTCTCGCGTGTGAAGCGAGCGCTCTCCCACTGAGCTACGCGCCCTGGCCGGGCGGATTGTAGGGCCGCCGCGGGCTCTCTAGACGCAGGGCCCGGGATCGTCCGGGACGTCCGAGGACGTGGCGCGGTTGTCGAAGTTGTAGGAAGCTCCAAGCCTTCTCACCTTGCCCAGCCCGCCGACGCACCGAGCCTCGCCCGTGGCGTCCCGCTTGTCGTAGATGAGGATGGTCTGATCGAATCGATTCTTGATCGATGACGTCCTGTTGTTGATCTGGTTACCGATCTTGTTGCTCACATCGTTGTCCGTGACGACGACGCGCTTCCCGCGATAGTTGTTCTTCGTCCAAACGCAGATAGCGTCATCCGGGCAGGCCTTAGTTGCCTTGGCGTTGGCGGCTGCCCCCGTCGGGGGCGTAAGCGCGACCAGTGCGACGGTCGCGATAAGCACAGTTCTCTTCATTCCGTGGTTCTCCTGGTGTCGGTGTCAGGAGGACCCTTTGCACCTTCTGCCCCTCAAGGCATGAGGGGTCGCCACTCAACTTTTCGGGGATACATTCGGCCAGCCCCGTTTAGGCATCCCCCGTTTCGGTCATACTCGCCCCAATGGCTATTGGCACTTCACTCTTCCTGATCGCAGTCGGCGCGATCCTCAAGTACGCCGTCAACGACTCGATCGAGGAGGTCGACCTGACGACGGTCGGCCTGATCCTGATGATCGTCGGCATCCTCGGCCTGGTGCTCGGCCTCTTCCTGATGAGCCGTACGCCGCGCTCGGAAACGGTCGTCACGCGCGACCCGCGCGACCCGCGCGACCCGCGGTACTAGGCCTCGGTCTCGTCGGTCTCCTCGTGGAGCGCGCCGCCGCTCTGGGCGGTTGACGGCCACCAGATCTTGTCGCCGATCAGCTCGATCGCGGCCGGGACCATGATCGTCCGCACGATGAAGGTGTCGAGGAGGATCCCCAGCGCGACCATGAATCCGAGGTCGAACGTGAACGTGACCGGCAGGGTCATGAGGACCGAGAAGGTGCCGGCGAGGATGATCCCGGCGCTGGTGATGACTGGCCCGGTGGCGGCGAGCGCGCGTAGCGTGCCCTCGCGCGTTCCGTGAGTGCGCGCCTCCTCGCGGACGCGCGCCATGAGGAAGATCGTGTAGTCGATCCCGAGCGCCACCAGGAAGATGAACGCGAAGGTGGGGATCGAGGCGTCCATGCCCGCGTCGCCGACACGCCGCCGATGAAGAGGACGCTGAGGCCGAGCGTGCAGAGGAAGCTCAGGATCACGCTTGCGATCAGGACGAGCGGGGCGACGAGCGAGCGAAGCAGGATCGCGAGGATGATCGCGATCACCAAGAGAGCGACGGGCGCGATCAGCTTCAGGTCGGACTCGATGGCCTCGTCGAAGTCGTACTGGATCGCCGAGCCGCCGCCGACGAGAACAGTGAGGCCGGGCCGAGGTCCTCGACGGCGGATCCGCATGGCCGGCACGCGTTGAACGCCTCCTGCGTGAACGGGTCGCCTCGAGGATCACATCGACCGTCGTCGATCGTCCCGTCGGTCGAGATTTGGCGCGTCGGCGGGTTGCGGACGCGACCTTGTCGACCTCCTCGACCGCGGCTGCTCGCCGCCTCGAGGTCCGCCTGCGCTGACTGGCCGTCGTCGCGTTGCGACGAGGAGCGTGGTCGGGCGAGAGTGCCGGCGGGGAACGCCTCCTCCATCAGCTCGAAGCCCTCGACCGATTCGACCGATCCTTCTTGAAGAAGTTCGTGGTCGAGTAGTCGACGCTTGTAGGAGAGGATCCCGAGCGCGCCGACGATGAAGATGAGCGACGTGACCGCGAGCGCGAGGCCGGGGCGCTGCGAGCACCCTGTCGCCCAGCCGGCGCCAGATGCCCTGGCGGCGTGACGGTCTCCGTGTCGGGGTCGTAGGCGACCGTGCCCGTGGCGCGGCCAGAAGCCCTTGCGGCCAAAGATCGTGAGCAGCGCCGGCAGGAGCGTGAGGCCGGCGAGCATCCCGCAGGCGACGCAGATCGCGGCGACGGGCCCAAGCGTCGAAGTGAGCTGCGCGTCGGCCAGCGTCAGCGTGAGCATCGCGAGCGAGACGGTCAGGCCCGAGGCAAGGATCGTCGGGCCCGGTGCGGCAGACGGCCCGCTGCATCGCCTCGTGCTTGTCCTCGATCCGGTGGAGCTCCTCGCGGTATCGGGAGACGAGCAGCAGGCAGTAGTCGGTCGTGATCCCGAACAACAGGACGATCAGGATCGACGTGCCGTTCGAGGACACCGTCGCGCCGGAGTTCGCGTAGAGGTAGACGAAGGCGGTCGCGACCGAGTAGGCGAAGAAGACGACCACGAGCGGGGTGAGCGCGACCAGGACGGCGCGGTAGATCAGCCCGAGCAGGATGAGGACGAGCAACGCGCTCGCGATCAGGAGCTTCAGGTCGAAATCGGCAGAAGACCTCCTCGGCGTCGACCGAAAAGCCGAGGTCGCCAGAGAGGAGGACCTCGAGCCCGTCCTCGCCGCCGCCGGTCGTCTCGCGGACGTTCTCACCCCAGTCCGGCGGCCTCCTCGAAGTTCGGTGGGGACGATGAGAACGGTGTACGCGAGGTCGCCGTCCGAGGAGACGAGCTCCGGGCGGCGCACCCTCTCCGACCGGGACGGTGGGAGGAACCGTGAGGGGCGAGCTCCTCGTCGGAGAGCGCCTCGACCGCGTCCGCATCGGCGGCGATCTTCTCCTCGTCGGCCTGGGTGAGGCCGCCCTCGCGGTGATAGATCAGAAGGCCCTGGGTCGTCTCTCCGGCGTCGAACTCCTCGTCGAGGATCTCGACGACCTCGGTGGACTCGGCCGACTCCGGCAGGAACGACGCGGTGTCGTCCTGCGTCTCGTCGGCCAGCTTCGCGCCGAGCGGCGCGAGCGCGGCGACAGCGACGATCCAGATGCGCGACGGTGAGCCACTTGGTGCGGCGGCCGGTGACGAATGAAGCGAGCGCTGACATCGGCTAGCGGGCCAAACTAGCGAATGGCTTTAAGGAACTTCGGGCATTGTGTGCGGCGCGCCGTTTTCCCGGGTCGCGTAGGATCACCCGTGGACCGTGCTAGGTGGGGTGCTAGCGGTGCCTTGTCACCCGCAATCCGCTCTAGCGGGGCTGAACGCCCGCCCGAGGACAGTGGTTCTTCGGGGTCAGTACGTCGAGGGCGGCGTTGATGGTCAGGTCCCGCGCGATGCGCACCCGTGAATCAGGTCAGGTCCGGAAGGAAGCAGCCTTAAGCGGTAGTGAGTAAGCGACGCGGACAGGCCTGACCGGAGCCAGCCACGACGGGAACGCCCGGGAACCGCCTTCGAAGGCGGGCCCGCACGGTCCATGCCCTAAATCAGCCGTCGACGCCGTCGGTTTCTGGGTGAACGGGGGCGAGCTCACCGGTCGCTGCGCTGCGGGTGGAGATTCCACCGCCGCCCGTGCCGCCGCCTCCGCCGCCACCACCGTCACCCGCGGAGATGCCACCGCCACCGCCTCCGCCACCTCCGCCATCGCCATCACCGTCGCGATCACCGTCGCCGTCGCCACGCTTCTTCGGGCACTTGATGGAGTACATCGTCTTGGCGGGCTCGCCGAAATCGGCTCCGAGGTGGTTGTAGGAGAGGTGGAGGTGATGCCCGCGGCCGTGGTTCGCGTCGCCGTTGTAGCCGACCCAGCGGAACGGGGAGCGAGGCTGGTTCTGCCTGGGCTCGGCCCAGTTCGCGAGCTTGTCGATGTCGTTCCAGTCTCCGCCGGCCGCAAAGTTGGGGACGATGTCGAGGGCGAGGCCGCGGGGGTGCTCGCCGCTGGCCGAGTGGACGGGGTCCTTCGAGTAGCCGTCGGTGATGAAGATCTTGTAGTTCCGCCGCAGGTACTTGATGTCGCGGAGCAGGCGGCGGTCGATCTTCTCACCCGGGAAATCCGGGGATGTCCACGAACTTGCCGCCGCCCGTCGTCTGGCAGACCTTGTTGGAGATCTCGACGCTTCGCATCTCTGCCGGCGAGACGCCGGGAGCGAGCGCTCGCGGCCAGCGCAAGCACGACGGTGACTCCGATGGATGCCTTCCCCTTCACACGTCGACCATCGGAACGAAACTCCTTCCGCTGAAGTCGTGACGCGTGACCCTGCAAAAGAACGTTCATCCGGCTTCCTCAGCCGAGCGGCGAGCGCCAGAAGCTGGTGCGCTTCCTCGCCCCCGGCCAGTTCAGCTCCAGGTGGACGTGGTCGATGTGCGCCTGGGTCGGGTCGAGGTTGTCCTTCTTGTTGCCGTTGTCGTTGAAGCAGTAGGAGTACTTGCCGAGGCCGGTGCTGCCCGCCCACCACGTCTTGCAGTCGAAGATGATCCCCTGGACGCCCATGCGCCGGGCGAGCGCGGTGGTGTTGCCGTTGCGGTCGCGCTCGATCAGGGTCTTGATGAGGTTCATGGCCGCCCGCTCCTCGCCGGCTTTCCTGGCATCCAGGTGCCAGTCGATCGCCCGGCCCTCGGCATGCAGGCTGAAGTTGCCGCCGCCCCAGCTCTCGCACCGCATGATTCCCCACGTCTCGCCGCGGACGTTGCCCTGCAGCCAGTTCTCGAATGCGCGCATTCCCTTCGGCGGATGGTCGCGGCACTCGCGCCCGGGGTTGTACTTCGGGTTCTCGATCGGCTTGTCGATCAGGCTCTTGTGGTTGGCGGGGTTGGTCTTCAGCCGAGCGGTGGCGACGGCCCCGACGCACAGGCAGAGCAACCCCGCCAAGACGAGGCTGAGCGCCCCCCTGGCACCCAGACGTTCCATGCATCTTGCTTCGGCAGAGCCTCGCGAACCTTGAACGGGCGCTCGGCAGATTGGCCATTTCCGGGCAGAAAAGGACCCGTCCGAACCGCCGATAGACTCGATCGCCGTGTCTGCTCAGCCGTCTCTTTATCGCCGCCACCGCCCCCTGAGCTTCTCCCAGGTGGTCGGCCAGGAGCACGTCGTGAGGACCCTGTCCAACGCGATCGAGCGCGATCGCGTCCATCACGCCTACCTCTTCGTCGGGTCGCGCGGCACGGGCAAGACGTCGATCGCGAAGATCCTCGCGCGCTCCCTCAACTGCGTGAACGGGCCAACGCTCGAACCATGCGGGACCTGCGAGGCCTGCACTTCGATCGCCGCGGGCACTTCGCTCGACGTCATCGAGATGGACGCGGCCTCGAACCGCTCTGTCGACGACATCCGCGAGCTCCGTGAGCGGGTGGGGTTCGCTCCCGCCGCGGGCAAGTGGAAGGTGTACATCCTCGACGAGGCTCACATGCTCACACGCGAGGCGTGGAACGCGTTCCTGAAGACCCTCGAGGAGCCGCCGCCTTCGACCGTGTTCGTGCTTGCGACCACGGAGCCGCACAAGGTCATGCCCACCATCGTCGATCGTTGTCAGCGCTTCGACTTCGCACGGCCCGCGCCGGTTCAGATCGCCGAGGTCCTGCGCCGCGTTGCGTCCGCGGAGTCCATCGAGATCGACGACGGCGCCGTCGCCGCGGTGGCGCGCTCCGCCTCGGGCAGCTTCCGCGACGCTCTCGGCACGCTCGACCAGCTCGTCGCCTACGGGGGAAAGCGGATCGAGACGGACGACGTCCTCGCCGTCCTGGGCGTCGCCGATGCGACCCTGATCCTGGCCGCGGCGGACGCCATCGCCACCGGGGACGGTCGCGCGACGCTGGAGGCAAGCGAGGGCCTGGCGCGCTCCGGCCGCGATGTCGCTCAGTTCGGCCGTGACCTCCTGGCGCATCTGCGCCAATTGCTGATCATGCGGGCCGCGGGCGAGGGCTTCGGCTCCGACGCCCTTCAGGCGGCGGAGCCCGCGCGAATGCAGGCTCAGGCCGACTCGTTCACGGATCTGGGCCTTACCCGCGCGATCGACTCGGTGGCGGCCGCCCTGGCCGCGATCCGCGAGGGCGACGAGCCCCGCATGACCATGGAGCTGGCGCTGCTTCGCGCCGCTCGCCCGCAACTCGATCCCGGGCGCGAGGCATTCGCGCAGCGCCTCGAGCGCGTCGAGCAGGCGCTGGCCGGCAAGCCCGTCGCACCGCCGGCGGCCGCCGCGGAGCCACCCGCCGCGGAGCCTTCCGAGCCGCGGCGGCTGCGCCTGCGTCCGGGGTTTCGACGCCTGAGCCGGCGCGCGAGGAGCCGGATCCGGAACCGGAGCCCGAGGCCACGGCGGAGCCAGTCGACCTGGATCGCCTGATCGGCTTGTGGCCCGCGGTGATGGATCAGGTCAAGTCGGGCTCAGAGTTGCTCTCGCACGCGCTGTCGGTCGCCCGGCCGATCGCCGTGGACGTGGAGCAGGCCGTGGTTCAGGTCGGCTTTCCGGTCGGCGAGGGCTTCAGCAAGCGCAAGGCCGAGGCCGTGGAGGCGAAGGAGAGGCTGGCCGATGCCGTCAAGACGATCCTCGGCGAGCGGCTTCGGCCCGTCTACGTGGTCCTCGAAGGCGAGGAGGCCGCAACACCGGAGCCGGACGCCGAAGAGATGAGCGCCGACGAGGTCTTCGAGCATCTGAAGGACGCATTCGATGGCGTCGAGTTCGACGCCACGTCCGCCGAGGGCGGCGATGCTGGAGCGGCAGGCATGGACGCCGGGCTCGACGCGAGCCCGGGAATCGACACCGGAGAGGCGGCGTAAACATGGCTAGACCCCGAGGCGGGCCCGGAGGGCTCGATCTGAACGCGATGATGAAGCAGGCCCAGCAGATGCAGGCCGAGATGAACGAGGCTCAGGAAGGGCTGAAGGACGAGGTCGTCGATGCCAGCGCGGGCGGTGGCATGGTCAAGCTCAAGATGAGCGGCGACATGCGCCTGCTCGAGCTTTCCATCGATCCCGAGGCGATCGACCCCGAGGATCCGGAGCTGCTCCAGGACATGGTCCTGGCGGCGGTCAACGAGGGCATTCGCGCGGCGCAGGAGCTCGCATCGGCGCGGATGGGCGGCATCATGGGCGGCCTCGGCGGCGCCGGCGGGGGCTTGGGTGGCCTCGGCCTCCCTGGGACGTAGTTGTACGCACAGCCGATCCAGCGGCTGATCGCCGAGATGGCGAAGCTGCCCGGCATCGGGCAGCGCACCGCTCAGCGGCTTGCCTTCCACGTCCTGCGCGCATCCGACGACGATGCGCTCGCGCTCGCGGACGCGATCCGGGAGGTCAAGGCCAAGGTCGGTCTGTGCGAGGTCTGTTTCAACCTCGCCGAGGGACCGCGGTGCAACATCTGCGAGGACCCGCGCCGCGACGCCGAGGTCATCTGCGTCGTCGAGGAGCCCCAGGACGTGATTCCGATCGAACGGACCCACGAGTTCCGGGGCCTCTACCACGTGCTCGGCGGCGCGCTCTCCCCGATCGACGGGATCGATCCTTCGGACCTCAAGATCGCCGAGCTGTTGCGGCGGGTCGAGGCGGGAGGCGTCTCCGAGGTGGTGCTCGCCACGAATCCGACGACGACGGGGGAGGCCACGGCGATTCACATCGCCGAGCTCCTGCGCGACAAGGCGCAGGTCACCCGCCTGGCCAGCGGCCTACCCGTTGGCGCCGACCTCGAGCACGCCGACGAGGTCACCCTCGGGCGCGCGTTCTCGGGTCGCCGCGCCGTCTAGCGCCTGAAATCTCCCTCGGGGGGCTTGGGCGCCGGCCTCTTCACCTTGAAGTCCTGCTTGCCCGAGTCGCACGGATCGGGTCCTCCCAGAAGCTCGATCCTGATGAAGCCGGTTGCCTTGTCGCCTTCCAGGTCACCGGCCAGCCGATAGCGAATCTTCTCGGGCCCGCCTCGCGGCGTCATCTTGGTGAGGTCGAACTTGACCGTGTCGTCGAAGGAGCCGTTCTTCTTCACGTCAACGCTCTTCCGGAGCTCGCCCGACTGCTTGTCCTTGCCCGACTCGCAATCGAAAGACATGTTGACGACGAATGCGTTCTTGATCCTGCGGTCGTCGCCGGAGCCCAAGACGTCGAATCCGAGATAGTGGTTCTTCTTGTCCTCGAGCTTGCCTCCGTACTCGGGGTCCGGTTCCTCGAGTCCGGCGACGGCGACCCCTGGAATGGCGATCGCGCAGATGCAGATCGCCCCTGTCATGAATCCCTTGCGCACGTCTTTGCCTCCCTGCTCGATTGCGTTCGGACGACGATCCTAAGAGATTTGCTCAGCCCTCGCTAGCTCTGTGGCACCGGCGGCGCCGGCTTCTTTGCCTTCCACTCGACCAGACCCGAGCGGCAATTCGTCCCGATGATCTTCATCTTCAGCGTGCCCTTGGCCTCGCGGCCGTCGAGCTTGCCGTCGAGCGTGTATTTGATTCCCTCGGGAGTGCCACGCCGGCGGAACATGTCGGTCTCCGTCCCGCCGAACCTGCCATTCCGGGCGATGTCGAAAACGCCCTTGAAATCCCCGCCCTGTTTGCCGTCATCGGCGGGATCGTCGCAGCGATCAAAGGGCACGCCGACGATGAACATGTGCCTCAGCTGCTTGTTGCCGCCGGTCCCCGCGATGTCGAAGCCGATATAGCGACCCTTTCTGTCATCGATCTTCCCCCCGTACTCGGGTCCGTCCGGGCCGCCGACGGCCAAGGCCGGGAATGCGATAGCGCCGATGCAAGCTGCGGCCGTGAGTCCGAACCTCATGCCGCGAGTGTAAACCTCGCGCTCAGCCTTCGCTCAGCCCGATCCGGCCGTGCAGACGCCGGAGGGGCGCAGGCGCCCACCAGTTCCACTTTCCGAGCAGCTCCATCAGCGACGGGACGAGGAGCGCGCGGATGATCGTGGCGTCGATCAGGACGGCGATCGCCGTACCCAGCCCGACCTGCTTGATGAAGATGATCTCCGAGGTCACGAACGAGCCGATCGCGATGCAGAAGAGGAGCGCGGCCGCGGTGACGATCCGCCCCGTGCGCTCGAGGCCGATCGCGACAGCTTCGGAGTCGGACGCCCCGCCGTCGCGCGCCTCCTTGATCCGCGAGAGGAGGAACACCCCGTAGTCGGTCGAGAGGCCGAACGCCACCGCGAACAAGAGGAGCGGCTGCGTCGACTCCAGGCCTCCGTCGCTCGTGTAGCCCAGGAGGCCCTCGAACCGCCCGTCCTGGAAGATCAGGACGAGGATGCCGAACACGGCGCTCAGCCCGAGCAGGTTCATGATGAGCTGCTTGATGGGCAGAACGACGGAACCGGTCATGAGGAAGAGCACGACCAGCGTCACGATCGCGACGATGGCGAGGACGAGCGGCAGGTGCTCGACGAGGCTGTCCTGAAGGTCGACGAAGTTCGCCGTGAAGCCGGTCACGAGCGACGGTCTCGTCGAGCGTCCGCAGGTCGGAGACCAGGGTCCTGGCTCCGGTCGGCGAGCGGGGCGTTGTCCGAGACCACTTCGATGGCCCAGGCGTCGCCGGCAAGCTGCTGCGGCGGCAGGACCTCGGCGACACCCTCGAGGCGGCCCGCCTCGGCCGCGACGTCCTTCGACCGCTGCCGCCGACCCCTCGACGTAGAGCTGCACCGGCGCGTCGCGGAAGGGCGGGAACTCGGCGCGGAGCTCGTCGTCGACCATCCGGGCGGAGGTGTCCTCCGGCAGGACCTGGGCGTCGACCGAGGTGAAGTTGATGCTGAAGAACGGGATGCCCAGCACGATCAGGAAGGTGGCGCTCGCCAGACGCGATCCGGCCCGGGAACCCGCATTACGGTGCGTGACAGCCGGTACCAGAATCCCTCGGAGGCGGGGCGCGAGTCCGCCTCGGCGCGGCGCTGGAGGAACTTCGGCGACAGCGAGTTGACCCGCTCGCCCAGAAGCGCGAGGACGGCGGGCAGGACCGTCAGCGAGATGGCCGCGGCGGCGAGCGCGACGAGCGCGCCGCCGATCCCCATGGAGTAGAGGAAGCGCTGCGGGAACACGGCGAGCGCCGCCAGCGCGCCCGCGACGGTGATCGACGAGTAGGCGACCGTGCGGCCTGCCGTGGCCATCGTCCGCTTGAGCGCCTCCATGCCGGCGCCCGACTTCGCGATCTCCTCCCGGTAGCGGGAGACGACGAACAGGCTGTAATCGATCGCGAGTCCAAGTCCCAGGCCGGTCACGAGGTTGAGCGCGAAGATCGAGATCGAGCCGAGCTCGCTCGCGACGGTCGAGCAGGAGGAAGGTCGAGACGATCGCGAGGCCGCCGATGAGAAGGGGCAGTGCCGCCGCGACGAGGCTCCGGAAGAAGAGCAGCGAAAGCAGGAACAGGATCGGGAACGCCAGGAGCTCTGCGCGCTGAAGGTCGGACTCGACGTTCTCGTTGATCTGCTGCTGGGCGACCGCGTTCCCGCCGACGAGGACGTTGTCCTCGTCCTCGAACTCGGAGACCAGCGCTTCGCCCGTGTCCTGGAGGGCGTCGTCCTCGGTGGCCTCGAACTGGACGGCGAGGTAGGTGGACTGGCCGTCCTTCGAGACGAACGCATCGGACTTCGTCTCGAGGAAGTCCGAGACGCGCCGCGCACGCCCTCCACTTCGGTCACCTGCTCGCGTGACCTCGGTCAACCCGCTCGGCCGCCCTCCGGCGTGGTCGGGTCCGCATCCTGGATGAGGACGATCGCCTGCGCGTCGCGGTAGCCCGCGCCCTCGAGCTTCTCCTTCGCGATGAAGGACTCTTTGTCGGGGTCGTCGGCGCCGTAGGGATCCAGGCGGTCGGCGACGCCTGAGCCGAGCGCGCCGGCGACGAGGAAGAAGATTCCGGCGATAGATAGGACCCGCTTCGGGTGGCCACCGGCGAGGTTTGCGAGTCGGTCGAGCATCAGGTGTGTCCTTTTCGATCGTTCTGTTCGGCGAGCGCGTCGCTCGCACCAGCGGACCGCGAACTCGTTGTAGGCGAGCCCGTAGCGCAGGACCATCGGCGGCCCGAAGTCGTCGGCGGCGTTGGCGAAGGGCTCGATCTCGCGGAAGCGCTCGAGCCTTCCGGCGTGCGCCTCGCGCTTTGTCTCGAGTGGCCGCGATGACATCGTCCTGTCGTGAGGCTTGCCGGCGAAGAAGAGCTTCAGGAGCGCCTTCGTCGCGAAGCTCATGGACCTGCTCGTCCGGAGCCGAGCCACTCGCTGAGAGCCTCGCGCCCGTCGCCGGTGATCGAGTAGACGGTCCGCTTCCGCTCGCCGCTGGGACTCGTCCGATCCCTCGATCAGCCCGCGTTCCGCCAGGCGCTTCAGCTCGGGATAGATCTGCCCGTAGCTGGCGGCCCAGAAGAAGCGGGTCGACTTGTCGACCATCGCCTTGATGTCGTAGCCCGACCGGGGCGGCTCGCGATGAGGCCGAGGATCACGCGTCCTGTGGCTGAGAGCTCCATATAGCGGACAGATATATCAGATAGATATATCCAGATGTGTGACGCCGCACACACACAGCCCCGATGCGCACCGCCTCGTCAGTCGTCGATCAGGCCGAGCTCACGCTTGAGCTCGATCACGCGCTCGGCCGCCTGGGCCAGACGTTCGGGCGCGATGTCGCCCTTCTTCGACGGCCGTCTCGATCGACTCGATGATCTCGTCCGGCATCCTCGGGCGACGCGATCTGGACGAGGTCGGTCCCGGCGGCGATCGCCCGGACGGCGGCCTCACCGGCGGAGAACGTGCCTGACGGCGCCGACGCCGAGGTCGTCGGAGATCGCGACGCCCCGGAATCCGACGTCGTCGCGGAGGAGCCCGGTCGCGATGCCTGGGGTCAGCGCGCCGGGAACCACGGCGTCGAAGTCCGGGTAGAGGCCGAGCGAGAGCACCATCGCGGGTGCGTCCTTGGCCACCGCGCGCGAACGGGACGCAGGTCGCGGCCGGTGAGGACCTCGAGGGGCGAGGAGATGGTGGCCGGGCCATCGGCGGTGTCCTGCGACGCGGCGCCGAGCCCCGGGAAGTGGAGCGGCGCGCACGCGATGCCGGCGCTTCGCACCTTCGAGCGCCTCCTCGGTCAGGGCTGCCACCTGCGCCGGATCGTCGGAGAAGGCGCGGCCGGCCAGCGGGCTGTCGAGGGTCGCGACGTCGGCGACGGGGAAGAGGTTGAGCTGAAAGCCGGCGTCGGCGAGCGCCTGCGCCGTCGCCTGGGCCCACGACCTGGCGCTGCGTCGAGCGAGCCGCTCCGCGCTGATGTCGAGTGCGCGCACTCGGGGGGCAGGTCCGGGAAGAGCCCGGTAGATGCCGCCTTCCTGCGATGCGGCGATCAGCGGTGGATTCCCTCGCCCGCCGAAAGCGCGCCGACCAGCTTCTTTGCCGGCATCCAGGCCGGCCCAGTTCTCGGTTCGCACGAGCACGGCGCCCAGGTCGTACCCGCTCAGCTCGGCGACCGCCGGGGCGTCGGGAGCGTTGCCCTCGAAGCCCGAGCATCAGGACCTGTTCGGCCTGTTCGGCGACCGACATCTCGCGCACGAGGGGGTCGTCGGAGACCCGCTCCCGCTCCGCCTTCTCCTTGCCTGCCTTCTCCGCGGCCACGGAATCTGGCCCTCGTCCCGGATCAGGAAGAACCAGACCGCGACGCCGATCAGGAGCAGCGCGGCGACGGACGGCGACGCGCCTCAGGGAGAACCGCAGGCTGGGGACGGGCATCGCCTGATTATCCTCGGACGGGTGAGACTTCCGAGCCGATTGGCGGCCGAGTGAGCGAGATCGTGGTCATGAAGTTCGGCGGCACCTCCGTCGCCGGGCCGGAGGACCTCAAGCGCGCCGCCGCGCGGATCGTCGCTGCGCGGGAGGGCGGGAGCCGAGTGGTCGCGGTGCTCTCGGCTCGCGGCAAGACGACGGATGACCTGGTCGAGATGGCCCACGAGATCTCCGAGCGCCCGTACGAGCGCGAGATGGACATGCTGCTCTCGGTCGGCGAGCGGATCTCGTGCGCGCTTTGCGCGATGGCGATCCACGACATGGGCCACGACGCCGTCTCGCTTACCGGCTCGCAGGCCGGCATCGTCACCGACTCCTCTCACACGAAGGCGCGCATCCTCGAGGTCCGCGCGGACCGCATCCGCTCCGCGCTCGATCAGGACCGGATCGTCCTGGTCGCGGGTTTCCAGGGCGTGTCGGGCGACTCGCTCGACGTGACGACGCTCGGCCGCGGCGGCTCCGACACCACCGCGGTCGCCCTGGCCGCGGCGCTCGGCGCCACCGTCTGCGAGATCAACACGGACGTCGCGGGCGTCTTCACGGCCGACCCGCGGATCTGCCCGGACGCCACCAAGCTCAGCGCTCGTCTCATTCGACGAGATGCTCGAGATGTCCGCCTCGGGCGCCGGCGTCCTCCAGCTTCGCTCGGTCGAGTACGCGCGAAACCACGGCGTCCGCATCCATTGCCGCAGCTCGTTCGAGGAAGGGCGGGGTACCCTCGTCGTCTCCGAGGACGAGACGATGGAACGCCCGATGGTCACAGCCGTAACGCACACCTCATCCGAGGGCCGCGTGACGATCTCAGGGGTCAGCGACGAGCCCGGCGTCGCGGGCCGCATCTTCGCCGCGCTCGCCGCCGCGAACGTGAACGTCGACATGATCATCCAGAACGAGCCGGTCACCGACGACCAGAAGGCCGACCTCTCGTTCACGGTGGGCCGCGACGAGCTCCGCACCGCGACCGAGGCGATCGAGGCGCTCGGCGTCGGCGAGCGGGTCCTCGCAGACGAGCGGATCGGCAAGGTCTCGATCGTCGGCGCGGGCATGCGCAGCCATCCCGGCGTCGCCGCAAGGGTCTTCGAGACGCTCGGCGAACAGGAGATCAACATCGAGATGATCTCGACGTCGCCGATCAAGATCTCGTGCGTGATCGCGGCCGACCAGGTTCCGGATGCCGTGCGCGCGCTCCACGCCGCATTCGACCTGGGCGACGGCGGCATCCAGCCCGAGGATCCAACCGGCGTCCACCGGCCCACGGTCACGTCATGACCTATCGAGTCGGAGTCCTGGGCGCCACGGGCGCCGTGGGCTCGACCATCCTCCAGGTGCTTGCCGAGCGGGACTTTCCCGGTCTCCGAGCTGGTGCCGCTGGCGTCGGGCCGCTCCGCCGGGCGCGCGGGTCGCGTTCGGCTCCGAGCGAGGTCGAGGTGGTGGAGGTCTCCGACGAGGCGATCCAGGGGCTCGACATCGTCCTCAGCTCAGCCGGCGGCTCGGTCTCTGCCGAGTGGGCGCCGAAGATCGTCGAGGCGGGCGCCGTGGTCGTCGACAACACCAGCTTCTGGCGGATGCATGCGGACGTCCCGCTCGTCGTCGCCGAGGTGAACCCCGACGCGGCGTCCGAGCATTCCGGCCTGATCGCCAACCCGAACTGCACGACGATGCAGATGATGGTCGCGCTCGCGCCGATCCAGCGCCAGATCGGGATCGACCGGCTCGTCGTCTCGACCTATCAGTCCGTCTCGGGCACGGGCCAGAAGGCGATCGAGGAGCTCCAGGCCCAGTCGCGCGCGGTGCTTGCCGGCGACGTCGCCCGAGGCCAACGTCTATCCGCACCCGATCGCGTTCAACGTGATCCCGCAGGTCGAGACCTTCAAGGACGGCGACGACTACACGACCGAGGAGCGCAAGGTGATGGCGGAGACGTCGAAGATCCTTGGCGTCGAGCTCCGACGAGCTCCGCGTCTCGGCGACCTGCGCGCGGGTCCCGGTGGTCACCGGCCACTCGGTCTCGGCGAACGTCGAGACCGCGAAGGACTTCAGCCCAGAGGAGTGCCGCGAGCTGCTGGCCGGGGCGCCCGGCGTCGTCGTCATGGACTCGCCGGAGTCGGGCGTGTATCCGCTCGCGACCGATGTCGCGGGAACGGACGAGGTGCTGGTCGGGCGGATCCGCCGCGACCCGTCGCATCCGCGCTGCCTCAACATGTGGATCGTCGGCGACAACCTGCGCAAGGGCGCCGCGACCAACGCGGTCCAGGTCGCCGAGCTGCTCGCGGAGCGCGACCTGGTGCGCGTGCCCGCCGGCGCGGCCTCGTTCGGCTGAACGCCTTCAGTTCGCCTTCTCGATCCAGCGGTTCGCGAGCGCGCGGAAGAAACCGCTGCGCGTGACGACGGCATGGACCTTGCCGTGGGTCGCGATCGGGATGACCAGCACGCGGTGATGGAGGAAGAGCTCTGCGAGCTGGGTGTCCGAGTAGTCGTCCTCGACCAGGACGTGGTCGGTCGTCAGGTACTTCGAGATCGACTCCGATCGGCACTCCTCCCGGCGCTCGATCGAGGCGTCGATCGAGCGCTTGATCATCGCCGAGGACGCGAGCTCGTTCATGTAGCCCGGGAAGAGCGCCGCCATGAACTCGCGCTCCCCGAAGATGCCCGCGAACTTCCCGTCCGAGTCGACTGCGGGTAGCGCGGGCAGCTCAGACTCAACGACCCTCTTCGCCGCCGCGCCGACGGTGTCGTCGACGCTCAGGGGCTCGATCTCGCGAATGGTCTCCTTGACGATGGAATCGGGCATGCACTCTCCTTCCTTAGAAAGCTATGTAGCGGATCGCGACGTACGCCGAGGCGATGGCGAGGCTCACGACGGTAACCGGGATGCCCACCCGGAGGAACGCCACGAACCCGATCGGCCTGCCCGCCCGCTCGGTGAGGCCGGCCGCCGCGACATTGGCCGCGGCGGCGATGATCGTGGCGTTTCCGCCGAAGCAGGCGCCCAGCGAGAGCGCCCACCAGTACGCGTGGTCGCCGCGGGTCCGACTGGAGCTCGCCGACCACGGGGATCATCGCGGTCGTGAACGGGATGTTGTCCACGATCGCTGAGCCGATCCCGCTGATCCAGACGATGCCCAGAAGCTCAGCGGTGCGGTCGCCTCCGGTGAGGTCCTCGACCGCGCTCGCGACCTCGCCGATGGCGCCCGTCTCCTCGAGCGCTCCCACCATGACGAAGAGCGCCACGAAGAAGAACAGGGTCGGCCATTCGATCTTCGAGAGAGCCTGCTCCAAGTCGACCTTCGTCACCAGCAGCGCGACGGCCGCGCCGCTGAGGGCGACCGTGGCCGGCTCGATGTGGAGCGCCTGGTGGGCGAAGAAGAAGAGCACCGTGCCGATCAGGACGGGGCCGGTGCGCTTGAGCTCGTCCCAGTCGCGGATCGAGGCATGCGCGTCCAGCTCCATCACCAGCTTGCGGTTCGCCTCGTCGATCTGGATCTGGCGGCGGTAGAAGAGGTAGAGGCCCGCGATCACGACCGCGAAGGTCACGGCGACGACGGGCGCCAGGTTCACGATGAACTGGTTGAACGAGAGGTCGGTGGCGCCGGCGATGATGATGTTCGGCGGGTCGCCGATCAGAGTCGCGGTGCCGCCGATGTTGGATGCGATCACCTCGATCACGATCAGGGGAATCGGGTCGATATCCAGCGCGTCGGCCAGGAGGAAGGTGATCGGGACAACGAGCAGGATCGTCGTCAGGTTGTCGAGGAAGGCGGAGAGGAGCGCGGTGGTCACAGCCAGCGAAAGCACGACTCGGAACGGCTCCCCGCGCGAGAACTGCCCCGCCCGGATGGCGATGTAGTCGTAGACACCGGTCTGCTGGGTCAGGTAGACCAGGATCATCATCCCCGCGAGGAGGCCGATCGTGTTGAAATCGACCGCCTCGATCGCCGCCTCCTGGTCGTACTCCGAGCCGACGAAGAGGACGACGATCGCGGCGCCGGCGAGCGCGACTTTGGTGCGATGGATGCGCTCGCTGGCAATCAGCGCTAGCGCGAGCAGGAATGTGGCAATCGCAATGGCCATAAGGCATTGTTTGCCGACCAGACTTCCCGGCGCTCCACCCCGAGCGTATCAGCGGGCTCAGGTGTCCGGTTCTCGCCTGCTGCGCCGCGTCGGGTGGCGCCCGCCGGGCGCAAGAATGGCTACGCCCAACGCGGCGCTGACCACGGATCCGGCGAGGATTCCGATCTTCGCGCCTTCGGCCAAAGTCGCGTCCGCGTAGGCGAGCGGCGTGATGAAGAGCGAGACCGTGAAGCCGATGCCGCCCAACGCCGCGGCGCCGAGGACTCCCCGCAGGTCCACGCCCTCGGGCAGCGATCCGAGGCGCAGCCTCAATGCGAGCAGGGTGGCGCCGGCGATGCCCGAGAATTTCCCGACTACGAGTCCGACCGCAACCGCCAGGGCCACCTGCTGCCCTTCGGAGTCCGAGAGCGCCGAGCCGCCCAGTTCAACCCCGGCGTTTGCGAGGGCGAAGACAGGGAGGACGAAGTAGCTCGAGACGGGGTGGACGCGGCTCTCCAGGTCCTCCAAGACGTTCCTGCCACCCACGGGCTTCGCGGGAGTCAGCAACCCCAGCACGACGCCGGCGAGAGTCGCGTGCACGCCGGATTCGTGCATGGCGACCCAAAGCGCGACCCCGACGGGGATGTAGGCCGCCACCGCCGTTACGCCCAGGCGCCTCATCGCGATCACGCACCAGCACGGCCGCCAACGCGGCGAGGAGCCAGCCGGCGGACAGATCGCCCGTATATGCGATCGCGATCACGCAGATCGCCAGCACATCGTCCACCACCGCGATCGTGACCAGGAAGAGCTTCACGCCGATGCCGACTCGCTTGCCGAGGATCGCGAGGACGCCAAGCGCGAACGCGGCGTCGGTCGCCATCGGAATGCCCCACCCCTCGCGGGCGTCGCCGCCCCGCAATGGCAAGGAAGAGCGCGACGGGCACGACGACCCCGCCGAGCGCGGCGATGATGGGCAGGGCGGCGGCCTTCGGCTCGCGCAGCTCGCCCACGCACGAGCTCTCGCTTGATCTCCAGCGAGATCAAGAAGAAGAAGAGGACCATCAGCCCGTCGTTGACCCAGTGGCGCAGATCCTCGTCGATCGCCAGGATCGCCGACGCCGATCTGCGAGCTTCGGTGGTCCAGAGTGCCTCGTAGCCGGAAGCCCCCCAGCCGTTGACCCAGACGAGCGCCGCGAGCGCTCCGGCTAGAAGGGCAAATCCGCCCGCCGTCTCGGCGCGGAGGAAGTCGGCGATGGCACTACGGGATGGCACGCGCGCCCCTTCCCTGGAGCAATCTCGGAGTGATCACGCCGAAGAGCATGGCTAGCGCAGCCCCGATAGCGGTCTCCACCAGGCGATCGTGGAAGGACAGCTCGAATTGCTGCGTGCTTGAAATTCCGCTCATGAGAAGGACGAGCAGGCCCGATCCCGCGGACATGACGTACCAGGCGCTCGTGCGGGTCGCGATCATGGCCGAGACCGTCAGGACCGTGATCGCGGCAAGAGCGGCCTCGGCAAGACCCTGGTGGAAGAACACGGCGGCCAGGCAAACGCCGATGAAGGTGGCGAGGATGCGTCCCAGGGCGCGGCTCGCCAGGAGCCCCGGGTCGGGGCGCATGATGAAGGCTGCTGCGGCAGCGCCCCATGCGACGTGCTGAAGGTCGAGGATGAAGCCGAGCGCCAGCGCGATTCCGAGTGCCAGGGCGAAGCAGATCGCGTAGACACGGATCGCCCGCTCGCCGGCCTGCATCCGGCCCAGTGCGGAGAACCGGGCGGGCGCGATCGCGGACGGAGGCACGGGGTGCCACATGACCGCGACGAACGTCGCCCAGAGGCCGCCGGCCACGAACATCGCCGCGATCACGAACCCGTCGGGCGCCGGCTCATTCATCCCGATGGCGAATCCGGGGACGCAGAGCAGGACGAGGAGCCGGGCCGCGGGCCGGTGGGACGCGGCGAGAACGCTGACGTACGCGAGCGCGGACAACGCACCAACGGCGACCACCGGCCACTCGCCGAGGACGCAACCGGCCGCATACGCCACGGCGAACGCCCCGGCCACGATCAGTCCGCGAAGCCGCGCCTTCTGCTCGCGAGGGACGCCCAGAATCGCCACCAGCAGCGTTCCCATCGCCATGCAGATGCCCGCACTCACGTTTACGGCCACGATCACCGGCACTGCCGGCAGCGCGCCAATCGCTCCGCGCAGGGCGTCGTCCCAGTTCCAGGCGATCCCGATCCGGCTCTGGGTCACCGCTCGACCCTAGAGGCCGCAGCGGCTACGAGGCAGCGAGCTTTTCGATCACTTCGCGAGCGGTGCCTTCGTCGACCTCGGCCTGCTTCGCGTACAGGGCGACCGCTTCGTCGATGCGCCCGAACAGGACGAGTTGCTCGATCTCGGCCGCCGGCTTCAAGAGTTCGGAATGGTCCGTCATGAGACGCGGCAGGGTAGCAGCGCCACCCGCAGGCACTCGCGTCAGGCCGTCGCCCCGGTGAGGCGCTCGACGACCGCGTCGGTCGAGGCGATGTGCCTGGGCATGCCGAGCTCCTTCGGCTCGTAACCCATCGCAAGCCCGACGAGCTGCGGGAGGTGGAGCACGGCGAGGCCGAGGTCGCGGTTTACCGCCTTCGCCGCCTCCGGCTGCTGGAGGTCGAGGTTCAGGTGGCAAAGCGGGCATGGCGTGACGAGGCAGTCGGCTCCCTGGTCGATCGCGTCGCCGATATGGGTGCCGGCCTGCGTCAGCGACGTCTCCCGGTTCATCGTGATGATCGGGAAGCCGCAGCACTTGCGTGAGCCGTCGTAGTCGACGACCGTGCCGCCGAGCGCCTCGATCACCTGCTCGAGATAGATGTCGCGATCCGGGTGCTCGTCGTAGCCGAGCCGGGTCTTCGGGCGCAGGACATAGCAGCCGTAGAACGGGCCGACGCGAAGGCCCTCGAGCGGCCGCTTCACCTTCGAGCGGAGGGTGTCGAGGCCGATGTCCTCGACCAGGAGCCAGAGGAAGTTCTTGTTCGTGAAGCCGTCCTTGCCCGCGACGTACTCGAGTCCCTCGCCGGAGAGCGCTTCGTTGATGTGCTTGCGGTACTCGGCGTTCGCGTCGAGCCGCTCCTGGCACTCGGACTGCGCGCCCTGACAGGTCGAGCAGATGTTCATCATCGCCAGGCCGGTCTCCTGGGCGAGCGCGAATGTCCGCGCGTTCAGGGTGTCGGCGAGCTCCTGGTTGTGCTCGGCGATCACACCCGCGCCGCAGCAGTTCGCGCGGTCGAGCGTCAGCAGCTCGATTCCGAGCCCTTCCGCGACAAGTGCCATCGAGCCGTGCAGCTCGGTCGTGAAGCCGCGCGAGACGCAGCCGGGCCAGTACGCGAGCTTCATGGGTGGGCCTCCTGCTTTTCGGAATCTCTTTCGTTCATCTGGCCGGTGTCGGACTCGTGCTCGTCGACGTTGTCCTCGTCGGTCCCGGTGATGTAGAGGTTGAGCTGCCACTTGCTCTCCTCGGCACGTTCGTAGATCTTTTCGACGTGGTCCTGCGACTTGCCGGGAAGCTTGGGGTGGACGCCCGGGATCAGCTTCGACAGCGAGCGCATCTTGCCGGTGCGGATGCCGCGGATCGCCGTGGGGAGGGACTCGAGGAGGCCCATCACGCCCTTCGGCTTCATCTTGCCCACGACTCCGGGTGCCAGCGACTCCTGGAGGAGGAGCGACTCGTCGAGCGTTCCCTTCTTCTTGATGATCTTCGTGAACGCGGCCTCGTGGCTGTGGCCGTTGTTCTTGTCGACGATGCCGGCCTCGTCCGCCGCGCGCCTGAGGCGCATGATCTGGTTCATCGGATCGACGCCCTTGGGGCAGGCGGTGATGCAGCTGAAGCAATGGGTGCAGTCGTAGATGCCGTGCGGATCCTGCGCCAGGTCATAGAGCCGCTCGTCGGTCTCGACGTCGCGCGGGTCGCCGACGAAGCGGTAGGCCTTGGCCAGCGCGGCGGGGCCGATGAAGTCCGGGTCGGCCTCCATCGAAAGGCACGCGGATACGCACGCCCCGCACTGGATGCACGAGATGGTCTGCGTGATGTCCACCATGTTCTCGTGGGGGACGACGCGCTCGCGCTCCGGCGGGTTGCCGTCGTCCAGGAGCCAGGGGGTGACGCGGCGCATCTTCTTCCAGTGCGTCGACTCCATGTCGGTGACGAGGTCCTTGATCACGGGCATGTTTCCCATCGGCTCAACGAGGATCGGCTCCGCCGATCCGTGCCGACTGCTCCGCTTCGCGTCCGCTGCCTCAGGGTTCGAGCCGCTCGCCTCGTTCGTGGGCCTCGCCGAGCTGGGTCTTGCAGGCGAGCGTGGACTGGCCGTTCACCTTCACGCCGCAGGAACCGCAGATGGCGGCGCGGCAGGAGCAGCGGACGGCGAGCGAGCCGTCCTGGCGGTCCTTGGCCTGCAGCAGACCGTCGAGGACCGAGAGGGTTGGGTCGAGGTCGACCTCGAAGTCCTCCCAGTAGGCGCCGGCCGGCCCGCGGTCGTCGGCCTCGGGCTTCTGTCTGCGGACTCTGAGCTGTGTAGTTGGCCATGCGCTCCTAGATACGTCCTCTCCTGCGGTTGCCAGTCGGTGATCGTCACGTCCGAGTACGAGATCTCGGGGCCGTCGCCGTTCATGGTCAGGTCGATGTGCTTGAGCCACTCGTCGTCGTTGCGGTCCGGGAAGTCGGTGCGGAACTGGGCGCCGCGGCTCTCCTCGCGGTGAAGGGCGCCCAGGCACGTGCACTCGGCGGAGTCGAGCATGAAGCCCAGCTCGATCGCGCCCAGGACGTCCTGGTTGAAGATCGTGCCGCGATCGTCGATGTAGGCGGTCTTCGCCTCCTCCTTGAGCCGCTTGACGACCTCAAGGGCGGTCTCGATCGACTCCTTCTCGCGGAAGACGGCCACATGCTTGTCCATGGTCTGGCCGAGCTCGAGCTTGATCTCGGAGATGCGCCGGCCCTCGCCGCGCTCGCGGCCGATGATGTCGGCGATCTGCTTCTCCTCGTCGGCGAGGACCGCCCGTGAGGCGACGCCGAAGTCCGTGCGCTTTGCCCGGTTGGCCGCGTGCTCGCCCGCGCGGCGGCCGAAGATCAGGGTGTCCAGGAGGGAGTTGGCGCCCAGCCGGTTGCCGCCGTGGACCGAGACGCATGCGCACTCGCCGGCCGCGTAGAGGCCGGCGACGTTGGTCGCGCCGTGGATGTCGGTCTTGACGCCGCCCATCGTGTAGTGGTTGCCGGGCTTGATGTGGATGGGCTCCTGCGTGATGTCCACGCCGGCGAAGTCGCGGCCCACGAGGACGATCTCGCGTAGCGCCTCGTGGACGCGCTTGCGGGGGACGACCGTGACGTCGAGCGCGACGGTGCCGTCGGGGAACCCGCGGCCCTCGTTGATCTCGGTCTGCTCGGCGCGGGAGACGACGTCCCGCGACGCAAGCTCCATCTTGTTGGGGGCGTAGCGCTCCATGAAACGCTCGCCCTTCGCGTTCAGCAGGTGGGCGCCCTCGCCGCGCGCGCCCTCGGTGATCAGGAAGCCCTTGCCCGCGAGCGTCGTCGGGTGGTACTGGATCATCTCCATGTCCATGAGCGGCGCGCCGACGCGGTAGGCCATCGCGATCCCGTCGCCCGTGCAGATGAGCGCGTTGGTCGTGGGCCGCCAGATCTGGCCGTTGCCGCCGGTGGCGAGGATCACGTTCTTGGCCTCGAACAGCTCCATCGAGCCGGTCTTGACGTTTCTGCGTGACCGCGCCGACGCACTCGCCGTCGCCGTCGATCGCGAGCGCGGTCGTGAAGTACTCCTCGTAGCGGTCGACCGTGTCCGAGTGCTTCATCAGCTGCTCGTAGAGGACGTGCATGATCGCCTGGCCGGTGATGTCCGCGACGTAGTAGGTGCGCGCCGCCGAGGCGCCGCCGAAGGCGCGCGTGCCGAGGTGGCCTTCGTCGTCGCGATGGAAGGGGACCCCGAGGTGCTCGAGGTGGATGATCTCCTCCGGCGCCTCGCGGCACATGATCTCGATCGCGTCCTGGTCGCCCAGGTAGTCCGAGCCCTTGATCGTGTCGAAGGCGTGCGACTCCCACGAGTCGTCGGGGTTGAGCGCGGCGTTGATCCCGCCCTGCGCGGCGTTCGAGTGCGAGCGCACGGGGTGGACCTTCGAGATGATCCCGACGGAGACGCCGGCCTGCGGCAGCCGCCAGCGCGGCTCGCTGCCCGGCCAGCCCTGCTCCTATGACGAGTACGTCGTGACGAGGCATCTGCGGCGGCGCACTTTATTCGACGCGCGAGGCGTCAAATCCGACATTTGCGCTTGGAATCCACCCGTTGGTCGGCAACCAACGCGGCGTGGGTCGACTTCTTCCCGGTATCCGGGAACAAAACGCCCCACGTCTGTTCGGGCCTCCCGGCTACTGAGCTTCGATCGGGCCCGATCGTCCGCGGAGCTTGTGGATCATCGCGCCGCGGTATTCGCGGTTCAGCTCGCCGATGACCTTGATCGAGATGTTCTGCGGGCAGACCTGCTGGCACTCGCCGGTGTTGGTGCAGCCGCCGAAGCCCTCGTCGTCGTGCTGGCGGACCATGGAGCGCACCCGGTGATGGCGCTCGGGCTCGCCCTGCGGGAGCAGGTTGAGGTGGGTCACCTTGGCCCCCGTGAAGAGCATCCCCGAGCCGTTCGGGCAGGCGGCGACGCATGCCCCGCAGCCGATGCAGATCGCAGCGTCCATCGCCGCCTCCTGGATCTCGGGATGCACCGGGATCGAGTTCGGCTCGGGCTTCGGCCCCGCGTTGACCGAGACGTAGCCGCCCGACTCGACGATGCGGTCGAGCGGGGAGCGGTCGACCATGAGGTCGCGGAGCACCGGGAAAGCCGTGGCCCTGAAGGGCTCGACGGTGATCTCCTGGCCGTCCTCGAAATCGCGCATGTAGATCTGGCAGCTGGTCACCTGGCGGGGGCCGTGAGGCATGTCGTCGATCAGAAGCGAGCACGAGCCGCAGATCCCCTCGCGGCAGTCGTGGTCGAAGGCGACGGGCTGCTCGCCCGCTTCCAGCAGGCGGTCGTTCAGGACGTCGAGCATCTCGAGGAACGACGCGTCCTCGTCGATCTCCACGTCCTCGTATCGCTCGAATCCGCCTTCGGCCTCGGCCGAGGGCTGGCGCCAGATGTTGAGCGTCACCTGCATTCGCTCCGCCTCACTTGTAGCTCCTCGTGGCGAGCTCGATCGACTCGAACTCCAGCTTCTCGATCTGCATCTCGGGCTCTGCGCCCTCGCCCTTCCACTCCCATACCTGCACGTTGGCGTGCCCGTCGTCGTCGCGCACCGCTTCGCCCTCGTCGGTCTGGTGCTCCTCGCGGAGGTGGCACCCGCACGACTCCTCGCGGACGAGCGCGTCGCGGCACATGAGCTCGGCCAGCTCGAGGAAGTCGGCGATCCGCCCGGCGTACTCGAGCGTCTGGTTGATCCCTGCGTCGCCGGGCTCGATCCGGAGGTCGGACCAGAACGCGTCGCGTAGCTCCGCGATCCGCCCCATCGCCTCGCGCAGGCCGTCGGCCTCCCGCGTGATTCCGCAGTGGTCGAGCATGACCTCGCCGAGCTCGCGGTGAAACACGGTGTGCGGCGTCTTGCCGCCGACTCCGAGGAGCCGGTCGATCCGTTCGCGGACGTCCCGCTCCGCCGCTTCGAACGACGGGGTGGTCGGTGGCCACGTTGTCGTGACACGCCCGAGACCCAGTTGGTGACGGTGTGGGGGGCGATGAAGTAGCCGTCGGCGAGGCATTGCATCATCGCGCTGGCCCCCAGGCGGTTGGCGCCGTGGTCGGAGAAGTTCGCCTCGCCGATCGCGAACAGCCCCGGGATCGTGGACTGGAGCTCGTAGTCGACCCAGAGGCCGCCCATCGAATAGTGCGGGGCGGGGTAGATCATCATCGGCGTCTTCCAGGGCGAGTCGCCCGTGATCCGCTCGTACATCTCGAACAGGTTCCCGTAGCGATCCGCGATCACGTCGGCGCCGCGGTCAGAGATCGCGTCGCGGAAGTCGAGGTAGACGGCGCGGCCGGTGCCGCCGACGCCAAGGCCGTCGTCGCAGACGATCTTGGCCGCGCGGGAGGCGACGTCGCGGGGCACGAGGTTGCCGAAGCGCGGGTAGCGCTCCTCGAGGTAGTAGTAGCGCTCGGCCTCCGGGATGTCGGCCGGCTCGCGCACCTCCGCGGGGTCGCGCGGCACCCACACCCGCCCGTCGTTGCGGAGGGACTCGGACATGAGCGTGAGCTTCGACTGGTAGTGCCCCGTCGCGGGGATCGAGGTTGGGTGGATCTGCGTGAAGCAGGGGTTGGCGAAGGCAGCGCCCCGGCGGTGGGCGCGCCACGCCGCGGTCACGTTGCAGCCCATGGCGTTGGTCGAGAGGAAGTAGACGTTGCAGTAGCCGCCGGTCGCGAGCACCACGGCATCCGCGGCGTGCCGCTCGATCTCGCCCGTGATGAGGTTCGCGGGCGATGATCCCGCGCGCCTGGCCGTCGACGAGCACGACGTCGAGCAGCTCGTGGCGGTTGTGCACGGTGGCGCGGCCCTCCGCGACCTGGCGCTGGAGCGCCGAGTAGGCGCCCAGGAGGAGCTGCTGGCCGGTCTGCCCGCGGCAGTAGAACGTTCGCTCGACGAGGACTCCGCCGAACGAGCGGGTCGCCAGCATCCCGCCGTACTCGCGGTTGAACGGGACGCCTTGGGCGACCGCCTGGTCGATGATGTTGGTCGAGGTCTCGGCGAGCCGCCAGACGTTCGCCTCGCGGGCGCGGAAGTCTCCGCCCTTGATCGTGTCGACGAAGAGGCGCTGGACCGAGTCGCCCTCGTTCGCGTAGTCCTTGGTCGCGTTGATGCCGCCCTGCGCCGCGATCGAGTGGGCGCGACGCGCCGAGTCCTGGAAGCAGAACGCGTCGACGGTGTAGCCCTGGCCGGCAAGCGTCGCCGCGGCGCTCGCGCCCGCCAGCCCGGTGCCGACGACGATCACGCGATGGTCGGCGCGCTGGCGCGGCCCGACCAGGCGATGGGCGTCGAGCCAGTTGTGCCACTTGTCCTGGATCGGGCCCTCCGGGATGCGGGGGTCGAGTGTCGTCATCCGATCACTCCCGTCCAGAACGCGATCGGAACCGCCATGAACCCGCCGGCGACACCCACCGCGACGATCGTCGACATGCGCCGGAAGGTCGGGTTGCGGTTCGGCTTGTCCCAGCCGCCGGTCTGGAAGAAGCTCCAGACGGCGTGGCGCAGGTGGAACCCGAGAGCGAGCGCGGCCGTGACGTAGATCGCGACGAAGCCGGGATGCTGGAAGGCCCTGTCGAGGTTGTCGTAGACGGCGCCCTGCGTGAACTCGCCCGGGTCGATCGTGCCGGTCGTGAAGTGGAGGATGTGAAAGACGACGAAGAAGAGCAGGAGGACTCCGCCGACCTGCATCGTTCGAGTGGAGAGCGATCGCTTGATCACCGGGGGACGGCGCCCCACCGGGCGGGCAGCCCGGTTGCGGCCGGCCAGCTGGGCAACCGCGACGATGTGGATGACGAAGGCGGCCAGGAGGAACACCCGGACGAGCCAGAGGAGCCCCTCCCTTGGAACCACCGGCTCGCCGACGGTCCGGAGGAACTCCGCGTAGGCGTCGATCGAGCCGCTCTCGTTTCCGGGGCCCTGGAACGCCTTCAGGTTCCCGAGCATGTGCGAGATCACGTAGAGGATGAGGACCGCGCCGGTCACGGCGACGATCTGCTTCTTGCCGACGGACGACCCCCAGAACTCCCGCAGCCATGCCCCCCGCTTCGGCGCCGACCCGCGCTCGGCCGGCATCGTCGCGGGTGCGCTCATCCTCTTTCGGACCTGGCAACCATCGGCTGCGCGATCCTAAACGGAAAGCCTTGCTCAGGCTTTTGGCGGCGGCTTGTCGGTGCGCTCTCGCGGTCCGACGCGGGAGCGGACACCCCGGACCAGGCCGGACAAGCCGCCGGGCCCCTTCCGCTTGGTGAGGGGCGCCGGGTGCGTGTCGCCGGCGGCCTTGTCCGCCTGGAGGGCCCTGTCGGACTCCTCGAGAAGATGCAGCATCGAATCGCCACGCCGCCATTGCGCGACACCGGCCGAGGTCGCTACGTCGAGGCCGGTCGACTTCGTGATGGACGCGCCCATCGCGCGGCGCATGCGAGTGGCGGCGCGCCGGGCTTCGGGGAGCGAAGTCTCCGGCATCACCACCACGAACTCATCCCCTCCGAAGTGCCCGACGCAGTCGAAGCCGCGGGCCGAGCCGACCAGGGCCTCCCCTGCGCTTGCGAGGACGTTGTCGCCCTGAAGGTGCCCGTGCTCCTCGTTGATCGCCTTGAAGCGGTCGATGTCGAGGAAGCAGCACGAGAGGGCGTGGCCCTGGCGGGTGGAGCGCTGGATCTCGGCGGTGAGCATCTCGAGGACGCGCTCGTACCTGAGGCAGCCCGTGAGCTGGTCGACCCCGGACGAGCGCAGGACGGCCCCCACGGCCTCGCCGCCTTCGCTCATGCAGAGGCCGGCGAGGCGCGCGTGGGCGTTGGCCGCCCAGGTCAGCTCGCCCCGGCTCAGGTGGGAAGGGCGATCGAATCCCGCATAGATGACTCCAAGCGGTTCATCCGGGCCTGAGATCCGGCACGCGACCGCGTGCCACGCGTCCGGGCTTCCGGTCCCTTCGCGCCATCCGGAGGCGGGCTCCAGGCTGGCGCCTTCTACCTTGAGCGCGTGGCCAAGAAAGCTCCCCTGGGTCCACGGCACGGTCGCGCGCCGGGCCGCATACCCCGCCGCCGACAGAAGCTCGGGCTTGCCGTCCGAATCGAGGCCGAGAAGGATCCCGGTGTCGGCGCTGAGCGCGGATACGAAGCATCGAAGGACCACATCCAACGACGTCTGCGTCTTGTCAGGTACGTCTCGTGCGGGAGTAAGTGATAGTTCCATCCGAGTCCTTCGCGTCGGCGCGGATGGCATCTCCCAAGCAGAGACTTTCAGGCTGCGGGGCCCAGGCAGGCTCTTCTTGTGCTATGTCGGAGAGCTTTCCGGCAATCGCGATTTGTAACTGCCTGAACTGCTCTGAACGGTCAGTCTAGGCCATTCAGGCCGTCGGCGCATCGGTCATCGCATCGCGCAGAGCGCGCCCGATCTGCTCGGCCGTGACGATGCCCAGCAGGCGCCCGTCGGAGTCCACGGCAGCGAGTGCGCCGAGGCGGCGTAGCGCGTCATTGCCGAGCAGCGAGTCGAGCGGTGCGTCCGTCGACACATGCAGCGTTCCGCCGGCGTCGGCCTCGAGGAGATCGCCCACCCGTTTGGTCGCGCGATCCCCGTCCGGAACGGCGTCGGCGGCTTCGCGGACGATCAGGCCGAGGAAGCGCTGCGCGGCATCGGTGACGGGGAACCACGGCCACCTGTAACGCAGGAAGAACTCGTCGATAGCCCGCTCGACGGTCGTGTCGTCGGCGATCGACACCGGCTCGGTGTCCATGACGTCGGCGACGCTCAGGTCTCCGATCCGGCTCTCGACCTCGGTCCGGCGAACGGTTCCTCGGGCCGCGGAACCGAGCAGGAACCCCACAAGCGCGAGCCAGACGCCCGAGATGATGTCGCCGGTCGCCATCACGAGCAGCACGCCGCACCCGATGAAGACATAGGAGAAGCCCTGCCCCGTGAGCGCCGCGAAGCGGGTTGCCTTGTTGCGGTCGCCCGTGATCCGCCACGCGAGCGCCCGCAAGATGCGACCGCCGTCGAGTGGGAACGCGGGAATGAGGTTGAAGACGAGCACCACGACGTTGAGGCTCGCCAGCCATGCGATCACGGCGAGACCGCCCGACACGTCGGCGTCGTTCGAGACGACCATGGCGTCGAAGAACTCCCGCTCCGACCCCGCCAGGCCGATGCCGACCGCGGCGGCGATGATCGCGATCGCCAGCGTTACCGCCGGTCCGGCGGCGGCGATCCTGAACTCGACGCCCGCCGAGTCGGAGTCGCGCTGCATGTGCGCGAGGCCGCCGAACAGCCAGAGCGTGATCTCCGAGATGCCGATGCCGTTCCTGACCGCGACCAGCGCGTGCCCAAGCTCATGAAGGACGATCGATCCGAAGAATGCGAGCGCGCTGATCACCGCGAGCGCGAACGGCTCGATCGATCCGTCCCGTGCGCCGGTTATGTCGCCGTAATAGCCCGAGAGCCAGAAGATGACCAGGAACAGGACGAGGAACCAGGAGTAGTCCACCCCGATCCGGATTCCGCGGACACGGAAGAGCGTGAGCGCGGCGCGCGCAGGCACCGGTTACCCGCAGTCGTAGATGAGGGGGCCGGTGTCGTCGAACCCGGCCGCGATCAGGAGGGCTGGAGAGTTCGCGACGCCCTCCTGCTCGCGTCCCCTGAGCTCGATCGTGACTTGGTCGCCCTCTGCCTTCTCGGACAAGACCGTGAATCCGGCCGACGCGGAGTCCGCTGCGATTTTCTTGGAGATTCTGTCCTCCTCAGCTCCTCCGTCGACGGTCATGACGATCGAGGAATCACCGTCCACGAAGTCCTCGAAGGTGATAAGCGTTACGCATTCGAGTCCCTCCACATCCGGGATGATCGCGCCTACGACCGGCGCGTCCAGGCCCTCGAGAGCTTCCAGCTCGCCCGAGTTCGACGGCTCGGCTTCGCCCGAGACGACAGCTTCGACCGCGTCGGCCGAATAGCCGAGAACCAGGAAGCCCTCCGCGGCGCCCACCGCGGTGTATGTGAAGCCCTCCGGATCGCTCTCTCCGGTCAGCACGTCGCCGTCCCGCTCCCAGCCTTCGTCCTCGAGCGCCGTCGCGATCTCTTCGAAGTCTTGGGTGGTGGAGACCAGCGCGAGGGCTTCGTCGGAGGTGTAGTCGGGGTGGGCCGCATACGCGGTGATCTGCGAGTTGTCCATCGCCGTGCGGACCGGGTTGTCGACCACGGCCGAGAGGCTGAACAAGGAGACGTACGCAGCGGCGAGGCGAAGCTCGTTGGGATTCGACGCAAGCGTGGTGGGGTCGGTGTCCTCGGGAATGCCCGCGGCTTCCTTGGCGGCGGTGATATCGGCCGCGACGACCTGAGGGGTGCCCCCGGCTGGAAGCTTTGCGGCGAGCTCGGAGGCGCTCAGGTCGCCGTTGATGTCGGGGGAGTCGCCCCCATCGTCTCCGCCGCACGCGGCGATTGCAAGCGCGGCCATGAGCACCGCAAAGAGTGCTGAAAGTCCCCTGAGCACGGCAGAGACGCTAGCGACCCACATCTTCGAACTGCGCGGGCTCCTTCGTCATGGCGGCCGTGACTGCCGCGATCTGGTTGGGGCTGCCGACCAGCGCTCGCTGCAGCTCGGCCTCGAGCTTCAAAGCGGCCTCGCTTCGCCCGGTGTAAGACTCGTTCAGAAGGCGCTTGCCCGACCGGATCGCGTGCGGCGACTTCGAGGCGATCTCGGCCGCCAGGGCTTTCGCCTCGGCGTGCGGGTGGTCGGCGATCCGTGTGACCAGGCCGAGCCATAGCGCCTCGCCCGCGCCGATGTTGCGCCCGGTGAAGACGATCTCCTTGGCCACGTCCAGCGGAACAAGGGTGGGGAGGACCTGGGTGATGCCCATGTCGGGGATCAGGCCGTACCTGATCTCCATCACGCAGAGCTTGAGCTCGGGGGCGGTGATCCGGATGTCGGCCCCGAGCGCGATCTGGGCGCCGCCGCCGAGGCAGTTGCCGTGGAGCGCGGCGATGACCGGCATCGGCAGCCGCTGCCAGTCATAAGCGACGCGCTGGGCGATGTTCGCTACCTCGCCGGGAACGTCGGCGATCATCTCGTCGACCCCGATGTCGCCGGCCATGAAGCTCGGGAAGTCGAGCCCCGAGCAGAAGCTCGGCCCCTCGCCGGACAGGACCACGGCGCGCACGTCGTCGCGCCCGGCCAGCTCGTCGGTCGCCGCGTCGAGCGCCTGGAACATCGGCCAGTCGAGGGCGTTGTGCTTGTCGGCGCGCACCATGCGCACGTCGGCGACGCCATCGGCCACATCGATCTGAACCCGGTCGTCGGACATCGCCGGGATCCTACGGGCAGTCGTAGGCGTTGAAGGGCGCGGGGACGGAATGGGTCGGCTTGACCTCGCGGCCCGGCTTCGTCACCTCGATCGTCTCGCTCGAAGCGAGGATCTGGCTGATCGGGTCAAGTCCGTCTTTGCTCGGCTTCTTCACGTTGAAGGGCACGAGGAGCGCGTCGACCAGGACCGTTGGCGTGCCGGTCGCGACTCCCTTGAGCGCTTTGGGGTCGAAGCGCTCGGGCTCGGGCTTCTCGCCTTCGATGATCAGCGCAAGCGCGGCGCCCTCTCCGGTCGCCTCCTGGTCGACGGCGAACGCGGTGACACAGGATCTTTTCGGCGCATCGGCATACGCGAGCCGGACCGAGCCGCTCGCCCGCTCGAGAGCCTTGGCGGCCTTGCCCGGCTTGGCCTCGTTCGTGATCCGGCGGAGGACTTGTGCAGCGTCGCCCTTGGACCTCGCGAAGACGAAACGGCCGCTTCCGGCGTCGACCACGAAGCGCGACGCGCCTTCAGGCGTCTCCCGGCCCGCGACGAAGTACTTCCCCTTCAGCGTGTAGTCAGCGAGCTCGAGCTTGCGCTCGATGTCCTCGAGAGGCTCGCTCGTGGAGACGATGCTGACCGCCTCGGAGCCCGCCGCGGCCCGGATAAGCGAGCCGTCCAAGGGCGTTCCCCCCTTGCCGTCGAGCTCCGACAGGAAGACGTTGGAGAGGTCGGGGTAAGCCCGGGATGTGACCTGGAAGAGGTTCGCCTCGGGGCTCTTGGGCCGCGGAAACGCCTTGTCCGAGATCGGTAGCGCGTTCGCGTCCTCGGGCAGCTTGAGCTCCTTGCGAGCAGCGGCGATGTCGACGGCCTGGACCATCTGCGAGTCCGCGGGCAGGTAGCTCGCGAGCGAGACCGGCTTGCCCGCGGCATTGGTCTTCGCCTCCTCCTCGGAGCAGGAGGCGAGGGTGACGGCCACGGCCAGTGCGAGCGCAACCCGAAGTCCTCTGCCCGCCACTTCGGGGAGCGCTCCCTACGCGGCCGCGTGCCGAGTGATGATTCGCTCGAACGCGGTGCCCGCCGGCAGCGTCCCGAAAGCGCGGCCGGAGTCGCCCCCCAGCCGCGACGCGCAGAACGCGTCGGCGACCGCCTCGTCCCCGAAGCGGATGAGGAGCGAAGCCTGGAGCACCAGCGCCATGCGCTCGACGACGCGCCGCGCCCGCGACTCGATCGTCTCGATGTCGCCGAGCTCATCCTTCAACTCGGCGACGGCCGCGTCCAGCCGCTCGTCGGAGCCGGCGGCTTCGCGCGACCTCGCCCAGGAAGGCCTCGAGCGCGACGGGGTTCTTCGCCATCCCGCGGAGCACATCGAGGCACTGCACGTTCCCCGAGCCCTCCCAGATCCCGTTGAGCGGAGACTCGCGATAGAGGCGCGGCATCCCCGACTCCTCGACGTACCCGTTTCCCCCGAAGCACTCGAGCGCCTCGGCGGCGTGGGCGGGCGCCCGCTTGTTGACCCAGTACTTCAGGACGGCGTTCGCCAGGCGGCGGAACTCGATTGCGCCCTCGTCGCCGGCGCCGGCCTCGTCATACGAGCGGGCGAGTCGCATCATCCCGATCGTCGCCGCCTCCGATTCGATCGCGAGGTCGGCCAGGACGTTCTGCATCAGGGGCTGCTCGATCAGGAGCTTGCCGAAGGCGGCTCTCTGCGACGTGTGGTGGATCGCGGCGGCAACCGCGGTGCGCATGCCGCCGGCGCCGCCGATCACGCAGTCGAGCCGCGTGTGGTTGACCATCTCGATGATCGTCGGGACGCCGCGTCCCTCCTCTCCGACCATCTGCGCCCATGCGCCGCGGAACTCCACCTCGGAGGACGCGTTCGAGCGGTTGCCGAGCTTGTCTTTCAAGCGCTGGATCTCGATCCGGTTGCGCTCGCCGTCAGGGGTGAAGCGGGGGAGGAGGAAGCACGACAGGCCTCCTTCGGACTGCGCGAGGACGAGGAAGGCGTCGCACATCGGCGCGGACATGAACCACTTGTGCCCGGTCAGCGCGTACTCGGCGCCCGGCCCGCCGCCGTTCAGCGCCACCGCGGCGG
This sequence comes from uncultured bacterium, assembly GCA_963740125.1. Taxonomy (GTDB): domain Bacteria; phylum Actinomycetota; class Thermoleophilia; order Solirubrobacterales; family 70-9; genus JALZKA01. The sequence continues at coordinate 263,827 of CAVUCV010000001.1, forward strand.
TGGAGTTGGCCCTGACGTCCGAGCCGCCCTGCTTTTCGGTCATGCCCATCCCGCACAGGGCGCCGGCCTTGTCGGGCGCGGGGCGCAGGCGCTCACCGTCGTACGAGGTCGACAGGAACCGCTGCTCCCACTCCTCGGCGATCTCGGGCTGAGCGCGGATCGCCGGGATCGCGGAGTAGGTCATGGAGATCGGACAGCCGACTCCCGCATCCGCGGTGAAGGACATGAACATGGCGGCGCGAGCGACGTGGGCTCCTGGCTGCGGCTCGCGCCAAGGAAGCGCGTGGATGCCGAAGCCGACGCCCGCCCGCATGAGCTCGTGCCACGCCGGGTGGAATTCGACCTCGTCGATGCGATGCCCGGTGCGGTCATGGGTGACGAGGCGCGGCTCGTTCTCGTTCGCTTCCCGGCCCCACTTCTGCGCCTGCTCCGAGCCCGAGAACGCTCCCACTTCGGCGACCCGCTCCTCCGCCCACTCGCCGCCCTCACGACGAAGCGCCTCGACCAGAACCCGGTCCGAGGCGAAGACGTTGTGCCCGGCGAGAGGAGCGGCCTGGTTTACGACTTCATGTGTTGCGTGGGCTGCGCGCTTCTCGACCGTTGCCATGCGCCCGGAATGGTACGCGCAACGGAAACGGACACCGATAGCCTGCGCACCCCCCGAATCGCGAGGAGCGCATGGCAAAGATCGAAGTGAAGAATCCCATCGTCGAGCTCGACGGCGACGAGATGACCCGGATCATCTGGGAGTTCATCAAGGAACAGCTGATCCTCCCGTACCTGGACGTGGAGCTCCTCTACTACGACCTGGGCATCGAAAGCCGCGACGCGACCGAGGACCAGATCACGGTCGACGCCGCCAACGCCATCAAGGAGCATGGGGTCGGCGTCAAGTGCGCGACGATCACGCCGGACGAGGCCAGGGTCGAGGAGTTCGGCCTGAAGGACATGTACCGCTCGCCGAACGGCACGATCCGCAACATCCTGGGCGGCGTCATCTTTCGCGAGCCGATCGTGATCTCGAACGTCCCGCGCCTGGTGCCGGGCTGGACGAAGCCGATCATCATCGGCCGCCATGCCTTCGGCGATCAGTACCGCGCCGAGGACGCGCTCATCCCGGGCGAGGGCAAGCTGACGCTCACGTGGACGCCGAAGGACGAAGGTGAGCCGATCGAGATCGACGTCTTCGACTTTCCATCGAGCGGGATCGCGATGGCGATGTACAACCTCGACGACTCCATCCGCGACTTCGCGCGCGCCTCGTTCCGCTACGGGCTCAACCGCGAGTACCCCGTCTACATGACGACGAAGAACACGATCCTCAAGAAGTACGACGGGCGGTTCAAGGACCTCTTCCAGGAGGTCTTCGACGACGAGTTCAAGGCCGAGTTCGACGAGAAGGGGCTCACGTACGAGCACCGCCTGATCGACGACATGGTCGCCGCCGCTCTCAAGTGGGAGGGCGGCTACGTCTGGGCGTGCAAGAACTACGACGGCGACGTCCAGTCCGACACCGTCGCCCAGGGCTTCGGCTCGCTCGGCCTGATGACGTCCGTCCTGATGACGCCCGACGGCAAGACCGTCGAGGCCGAGGCCGCACACGGCACCGTCACCCGGCACTTCCGCGAGCACCAGAAGGGCAACCCGACCTCGACCAACCCGATCGCGTCGATCTTCGCCTGGACGCGCGGCCTTCAGGCTCGCGGGCGGATGGACGAGACCCCCGAGGTCACCGAATTCGCGGAGACCCTCGAGCGCGTCTGCGTTGAGACGGTCGAGAGCGGGAAGATGACCAAGGACCTGGCGCTTCTGGTGGGCAAAGACCAGGACTTCCTAGACGACGCAGGAGTTCCTCGCGTCGATCGACGAGAACCTTCAAAAGGAGATGAATTAGTTGGCAAGCACCCCCGTAAAGGTCACAGTCACCGGCGCCGCCGGCCAGATCGGCTACGCGCTTCTGTTCCGCATCGCCTCCGGCGAGATGCTCGGCAAGGACACGCCGGTCCACCTCAACCTGCTGGAGATCCCGGACGCCGTCAAGGCTGCCGAGGGAACCGCGATGGAGCTGGACGACTGCGCCTTCCCGCTGCTCTCCGGCATCGACATCTTCGACGACGCGAACAAGGCGTTCGACGGGTGCAACGTCGGGCTGCTCGTCGGGGCTCGTCCCCGCGGGCCCGGCATGGAGCGCTCGGACCTGCTCGAGGCGAACGGCGGCATCTTCAAGCCACAGGGTGAGGCGATCAACGCCGGCGCCGCGGACGACATCAAGGTCCTCGTAGTCGGCAACCCCGCCAACACCAACGCGCTCATCGCGATGTCCAACGCTCCCGACGTTCCGAGGGAGAGGTTCACCGCGATGCTGCGCCTCGATCACAACCGGGCGATCGCTCAGCTGGCGCAAAAGCTCGACGTTGGCGTCTCGGACATCACCAACATGACCGTCTGGGGCAACCACTCGACGACCCAGGTGCCCGACCTCGGCAACTGCCAGGTGAACGGCGAGTCGGCATGGATGGCCGTTGACGACGAAGGGTGGATCTTCGACGACTTCATTCCCACCGTCGCCAAGCGCGGAGCCGCGATCATCGATGCCCGTGGCGCCTCGTCGGCCGCCTCGGCCGCCAACGCGGCGATCGACCACGTTCACGACTGGGTGCTGGGCACTCCGGACGGCGACTGGGTCTCGATGGGGATCCCGGCGGACGGCTCCTACGACATCCCCGAGGGGATCATCTCGGGCCACCCGTGCACCTGCAAGGACGGCGAGTACGAGGTCGTCCAGGACCTTCGCATCGGCGATGCGATCCGCGAGCGGATCGACGCTACGGTCGCCGAGCTCCAGGAGGAGCGAAGCGCGGTGGAGAGCCTGCTGTAAGGGTCAGGAGGCGTCGGCCGGGTAATACGCCCGGCCGTCCTTCTTCACCTTGCCGTCGGCCTGCAGCTCGGTCAGCACGCGGTACATGTAGTTCGGCTTGATATCGAGCTTCTTCGCGATCTCGGACGCGCTGATGCCGGGGCTCTCGGCGATGACCTTGAGCGCGTGCTCGGCACGGGTGCCGCCCCTGCGGCTGCGCCGGCGCTTGCGTCCGTTGACCGAGGGTCGCGAAGCCGAGGATCCGCGCGGGCGGCCGGGCCCGCGTTTGCCCTCGCGGCCATCCGTGAGGCTGGCCAGGGCGCGCTCGAGCTTGGCGCGCTCGGAGTCGAGCTCGGCGATGCGATCGCGGAGGAGTCGGGCCGCCTCGTCGACGGCGCTCGTTGCTGATGACATGGGAAGGGGTCCCTTCTGTAAGTGTGAGTGTGAGTGTCGAGGGCGCGACCTCACGTGTGTTTCTCACACGTTACAGATAACTATGAAAAGTAAGTATGCGGTCAGGTGCGCTTGCGGGGAAGCGTTCCGAACACCGCGTCCCAGATAGGCGTGGAAACGCCGTATCCGTAGCGGTGATCCTGGAAGTGATGGCGCATGTGCTGCTCGCGCAGGCGCTTTCCGAAGTCTGACTTCGGCACCGCGTGGTGAAGGTAATAGTGCGTGTAGTCGTACATGAGGTACCCGACCAGGAAGCCGGCGAAGAGGGGAAGTCCCGTCGGCAGCCCGAAGATGAGCCAGAAGACGCCGAAGAAGAGGAGTGCGAGGGGGATGCTCGCGCCCGGCGGCATCACGAGGCGCATCTTGTCGTTCGGGTGATCGTGATGGACGCCGTGGATGATGAAGTGCATCCGGGACCCGATCGGGTGGTCGGGCTCCCAATGGAAGACCTTGCGGTGGAGCCAGTACTCAGAGAGGGTCCAGATGCCGAGGCCCGCCAGCGCGAGGAGAGCGATCTCGAGCGCGCCCATGCCGTCATTCGCGGCGAGCACGACCAGCGCGGCGATGATCGGGACGAAGATGAGCGCGGGCACCACGGGATGCACCCGCGAGAAGAAGTCGAGGAAGCGGGAGCGGAAGAGTGGTGGGGAGGCGCTGAGACGGGCGGTGCGCTCGGTGGACATGGCCCAGATTGTAGGCGAGACCGGTCCCCGCCGGGAGTTTTTCGCGCGGTTTGCGGAATCGCCTCCCGGCCCGATTTGCGCGGTTTGCGAGAACCGGCCTGACGGCTCTGCCCACGAGTGCCATAGTCGCCCCGGATGGTTCAAGAAGAGGAGCGAACAAGGGAATGGGTCCGCGCCGTGGGGCTGACCCGCCGAGGCCTGAAGCCGGGCCGCAAGGGCAAGCCCACGTGTGCCGATTGCTTCTTCCACCGCAACGAGCTCTGCGCTCTCGACCTCGACTCGCCGTGCTCGACCTTCCGGCCCGACACGCCGGATGGGCTCGTGCCGCCGCGCCAGCCCGCGCTTCTGCTGCGCCAGGGCGCCGGCTGAGGCACCCGGTTTTCCCACTCAGGGCTAAGGGCCTTCGCCCGATAGCCGATGGAGACAATAATGCGGGAAGTCATCGGAGCCACAGGCGGACCACGGAGCGTGGGAGTACGAGCCCTCGAGCCAGAAGATGCGCTGGTCGGATGCGCTGTTCGCAATCCACGGCGTCGCGCGCGAGAGCTTCGAGCCGACGGTCGAGAGCGTGGGCTCGCTCGTACACGCGGATGATCGCGAGACCTACACGGCGATAGTCCGCGACGCGATCGAAACGGGGACTCCCTTCGCCTGCCAGCACCGCATCGTCCGCCCCGACGGCGGGATCCGGATCGTGATCATCCGCGGCTCGTTCGTCGAGGGCACAGAGGACGCTCCCGACCGCCTGATCGGGACGACGCAGGACGTCACGGGCCACGCGGGAGAAGACGAGCGGCTTGCGCATCTCGCCAACCGCGACTCGATCTCCGGCCTGTACAACCGCGACCGCTTCATGGAGGAGCTCACACGCGAGATCGCGACGGGAAGGAGGAACGGAGTCGGGGGAGCCCTCCTCATCCTGAACCTCGACCGTTTCGCCGAGGTCAACGCCGACCTCGGGCACATGGCGGGGGACCAGCTGCTTCGGAAGGTCGCGACGGTGCTGAGGGGCCGGCTTCGCGACACGGACATCCTCGCGCGGATCGGCGGAGACGAGTTCGGGATGATCCTGCCGGGCTGCGGGCCGACGGCCGCGAGGCGGGTGGCGACGCAGCTGATCGAGGCGATCTCGGCCGGCGCCTCGGTTCAGGCCGGAGGAACCGAGCGCAAGGCCGGCGGATCGATCGGCATGGCCTTCTTCGGCGCAGCGGAGCGGCGCGCGGGCGATGAGCTGATGGTGGACGCCGAGCTGGCGATGATGCGCGCCAAGACCAACGGCCGCGGCCAGGCTCAGCCCTTTGCGGAGGAGATGCGCTCCGAGCAGGCCGTCATGGTCTCGACGGAGGACGAGCTGCGCGGAGCGATCGGTGGCAAGGAGATCCACGTCCAGTTTCAGCCCATCGTGTCGCTCGCGTCCGGAGGGGCGATCGGATGCGAGGCGCTGGTCCGCTGGGAGCACCCGATCAGGGGCACGGTCGGCCCGAGCGACTTCGTCTCCATCGCGGAGGAGACGGGCCTGATCTCGAAGATCGGCAGGATCGTTCTCGAACAGGCCTGCCGCCAGGCCGCCGAGTGGCGAGCGGAGGGCAGAGACCTCTTCGTGTCGGTGAACATCTCGCCGCGGCAGTTGACGCGCGCCGACCTGGTCGACGACGTCGCCCGCGCGCTCACCTCGAGCCGGTTGCCCGCGCACCTCCTGTGCTTGGAGGTGACGGAGACGTCGCTCCTCCGCGACCCGGGCCCGATCGTCGAGAGCCTCCGCCGGCTGAAGGCGCTCGGCGTTCGCCTGGCGATAGACGACTTCGGAGCCGGAGCTTCGTCCTTCGGCCTGCTGAGGATCCTGCCGATCGACCAGATCAAGATCGATCGCACCTTCATCCAGGGGCTCGGCGACACGACTTCCGACAGGGCCATCGTGGCCGCGGTCGTCTCGCTTGCCAAGGAGCTCGGGCTCTCGGTGATCGCCGAGGGCGTCGAGACCCAGCGCCAGCAGCTGGAGCTTCGCGAGCTGGGCACCGAGCTTGCTCAGGGCTTCCTCTACTCGCCGGCCAAGAGCGCGGAAGAGCTCGAGCTGGACGGGTACGCCGACACCGTCATGTACGGCGTGCTCTAGGTCTTCCCGCCCTGCCGATTCCGCAGACCCATACGCGGGTATAAGCTGCAGAACCCAGCTTTCGGCAGAAAAGAGGAGAGACCCATATGGCAAGCACGAAGACTCAGAAGGCACGCGACGCGGCGTCGACCGTCGGCTCCAACGAATACGTGCGCCGGCTCATCGAGGATGAGGAGCTTCGTGACTCGATTCGCGAGGCGTACGACGCCTCGAAGACTGCGTATGGCCGCATCCAGAAGCAGAAGCACCCGGCCAAGGCCGTGCTCGACGACAAGAAGACTCAGAAGGAGCTGCGTGAGGCGGCGGAGTCCCTGCGCCAGGCCTCGGATCGTCTGCGCGGCAAGAAGGAGAAGGGCGGATCCGTCCTCGGCAAGCTGTTCGTCATCGCCATCGTCGGCGCCATCGCAGCGGTCGTGCTCTCCGAGGACCTTCGCAAGGCAGTCCTCGACCGGCTCTTCGGCGCCGAGGAGGAGTTCGAGTACACCTCGACGACCGCACCCTCCAACGGCGGAGCCGCATAGCCACTCCGGCGCTGGACCCGAGCTGAATCATGGAGGCGCCACCCGGCGCGCGTGAGCGTGCCCTGTCGTCCGACAAGGCGCGCCGCATAGTCGAGGCGATGCGCGAGAGCGTGGGTGAGGTTGGCATCGCCGGCTCCACCTTCGAGCGCGTCGCCGGCAAGGCCGGCGTCAGCCGCGGCCTCCTCCACTACTACTTCGGCTCGAAGGAGAAGCTCCTGGTCGAGGTGATCAGGCGGGACACGGAGATCCGGATCTCCGAGCTTGGCGCCGCGCTCGAGGCGGCAGAGTCGGCCGACGAGCTCATCGGCGCCTTCTTCGGGATGTTCGAGCGAACCATGTCCGAGGGGCAGGGCTACGTCTACATGGTGTCCGAGCTGTTCGTGGCGGGGAGGCATTCGGAGGAGCTCACGCACATGCTCGGCGAGCTCTACCGCACCGCTCGCGAGGCCTTCGCGGCGATCCTCGAGCGAAAGCAGGAGGAGGGCGTCGTTCAGCTCAGGTTCAGCGCGGACGCGGTTCTCGCCTATCTGTTCGCGGCCGGCGACGGCGCTTCGGTGCAGATGCTGACCGACCCCAGCTACGACCTGGAAGCGGCGGCCGGGATCTCGTACGGCGTCGCGCGGTATCTCCTGACCGACTAGCGGCACGCGGCCGAAGCGTGCCCACGTCACACAGAGGAAGGTGCGGCCACGCGTACTTTCGGCGGATGCGCGCGGCCGCACGGAAGCTCTCCGCCTTCGTAGGGCGCCACAGGTGGGCGGTCGGCGGCGTCTGGCTGCTCGTCCTGGTTGCGACCCTCCCGCTCGCCGCCAAGCAGACGGAGAACCTGACCGGCGGCGGCTTCGAGGTCCCGGGCTCCGAATCGGCCGCCGTCGAGGAGCGCATGCAGGAGCGCTACTCGGCGCAGGCGGGCCAGAACTCGATCGGAGCCGTCCTTCGCTCGTCCGAGCGCCGCGACCACGGCGCAACTCGCCGCCGCCGTGGAGCGGCTCGACGAGTCCGTGTCCGGTGTCGAGACCCTGACCCTCACCGCCGAAGCGCGAGATGCGGCCGTCAGCGACCTCGAGCGCGAGGGCATCGCCGTCGTCTCCATCCAGGCCTCGCCGAACGTCTCCGAGCAGATCGACGCCGCCGTCGAGCTCCGCGAGGATCTGGATCCGGGAACCGCGTCCGACGGCGTCACCCCCTACCTGGTCGGCCAGCCCGCGGCGTGGGCGGGCCTTCAGGAACTGTCGAAGGAAGACCTCGAGAGCGCCGAGGCGACGGGCTTTCCCATCGTCGCCCTGATTCTCATCACGGCCTTCGGCTCGCTGGCCGCGGCGGCGCTCCCTCTCGCTTTGGGCTTCGTCGCGGTGATCGTCACCGGGGCCGTCATCTACGTGCTTTCTCTCTCGATGGAGATGTCGGTGTTCGTGACGAACATGGCCTCGATGATCGGCATCGGCGTGGCCGTGGACTACTCGTTGTTCGTCCTGGCCCGCTATCGCGAGGAGGTCAGGGCCGGCCGTCCGGCCGACGAGGCGCGCGCTGCGGCGCTGTCGACCTCCGGGCTGGCGGTCGCCTTCTCCGGGCTCGCGGTGATCATCTCCCTGGCGGGCATCTGGATGGTCGACAACCAGGCCCTCCGCTCGATGGCGCTTGGCGCGATGGTCGTCGTCGCGATCGCGATCATCGCGGCGATCGTCCTGCTGCCGACCCTCATCTCACTGCTGGGCCATCGCGTCGAGGCCGGGGGAATCGCCTGGCGTGCCACCCGCTTCGTCCGCCGCCACACGGTCGAGCGCAGGCGCCGGCCGGGGTCCACCGCGCCGGACGGAGGCTCCGTGTTCTGGCAACGGTGGACCGAGCGCGTGATGCGCCGTCCGGTCCTGTCGGTGGTGCTCAGCGCGGGGACCCTGCTGGTGCTCGCCATCCCGGTGCTCTCGATGGAGACCGGTACGGGCGCGCTTTCCCAGTTCCCCAAGGATCACGACGTGACCGTCGGCGTGGAGCTTCTCGCCGACGCGGGTGGCGGAGGCGCCGACCCCGTCCGAGTGGTGGCAGAGGTCGGAGAACGGCATCCAGGCGCCGGACGAGGCGAGCGCGCTCGGTGCTCTACGGAGCGAGATCGCCGGCGATCGTGCAGTCTCGAGAGTCACCGACTGGCAGCCTTCGAAGGACGGGACGACCGCCCTCCTGGATGTGTTTCCGAAGGGTGCGGGCGACGAGGAGCCCGACCTTGGCCCTGGTCGAGCGCCTTCGTTCCGAGACGATCCCGGCGAGCGAGCTGGTCGCGCTAGGGGCGACGGCTCAGGTTGGCGGCGAGTCGGCGCGGATCCTGGACGTTCGCGATCTGATCTCGGGCTCGATGTGGAAGATCCTCCTCTTCATCCTCGGCCTCTCGTTCGTGATGCTGACGCTGATGCTGCGCTCGCTGCTTCTGCCGCTGAAGGCCGTGGTCATGAACCTCCTCTCGATCGGCGCCGCCTTCGGCGTCCTGGTCGTGGTCTTCCAGTGGGGCTGGTTCGACGGCTTCCTGGGGTTCGAGTCGACGGGCGCGCTCGACACGATCAACGTCCCCCTGATCGTCGCGGTCGTCTTCGGCCTCTCGATGGACTACGAGGTCTTTCTCCTGTCGCGCATCCGCGAGCGCTACGAGAAGCACGGCGACAACCGCCGCGCGGTGGCCGAGGGCCTGGCCTCGTCGGCGCCGACCATCTCGTCCGCGGCCTTGATCATGACCGCGGTCTTCACGGTGTTCGTCTTCACCGGCGTGCCGTCGATCAAGGAGATCGGCCTGGGCAACGCGGTCGCGATCGCGCTCGACGCGACTCTCGTCCGGCTCGTCCTCGTCCCGGCCACGATGCAGCTGATGGGCAAGTGGAACTGGTGGATTCCCGCCTGGCTCGACAAGCGGCTGCCGCACCTCGGGTTCGAGGAGTATGAGCCGGCCGCGAAGCCCGGGTCGCCCGAGCCCGCTCGGACCTGAGCGCTACCGCTTCTTCAGCTTCACGGCGTCGACCCCGACCAGGAAGTTCGACTGGTTGTCGACCTCGGCGATGCGGAGGCGGTACTCGCCTCCGCTCACGTTCTCGCTCAGCTTCTTGTAGTCCCGCCTGCGGTCGTCGCCGGGCCTCGTGCGGAAGATCGTCTTCACGATGTCCTGGTCCTTGACGGAGTAGATCGGCGCATTCCGGCTTCATAAGGTCGATGCGGAGCTGCTGGTTCGGAACGGTTTCGGGTCCGATTCCCCTCCGCGCGGGCTTGTCGGAGGCGAGGGTGTCGGGCGTGTAGAAGTCATCGGCCGTGTTCCAGTAAGCGAGCTGAAGGCTCAGCTTCTTCTGACCCGAGACGGTAAGCACGCGGTGAAGGACGTGGGTGCCCGGCCCCTGGGATGCGATACCGGCCGCGTACTTTCCCTGGGGCGGCTCTGGGAGCTTCGGCTCGGGCCCGCCCATGCCTCGTCGCGGAGGGGGTGCTTCCAGCCCTCCCAGCTTGAGCTTGCCCTCGTAGACCTGCCAGCGGCCCTTCGAGATGTCGCGCGTGGCGCCGCCGTCGCCGTTCTCGTCCTTCGTCTTCCAGCCGTCGAAGTTGCCGGTCTCGAAGTCGCCGTTGGACGGTGCCGCCATCGCCAGTGCGGCCGCGACGCCGAATGCGACTGTCGCTGTGGCGAGAAGTCTGATCTTCCTGCCCATGCTTCCTCCCCTGTTTCGGTTGCCTCGCACTGGAGGCTACACCGACTCGCCTTACGCCACCGGGCTGCGTCTGCGCGGGAAGGTGCGGGTGAAGCGGTAGAGGTCGCGGAGGCCTCCGTGGAAGCGCAGGTCGCGGCTCAGGAGCGCCCGGCGCGGGTCGACCGTGCCCTTGGACAGGCCGATCCACTTGGCCCACGAGGTCTCCCACGTCAGGTCGGGCTCTGCCGCGACGCCGTGCTCGGCGCGGGTCGAGCCGTTCTGGACGACACGTGCCACGGGTCGGCGTCCTGGAAGCGCCACTGGATCGTGAACGGCTTGCCGTTGACCGCTGACGTGTCCGCCGAGCGGGCGACGAGGTCGAAGAAGAGGCCTCTGAACCTCGGGGTCGGAGTCGGGGTGGGGGTGTGGCTCGCCGATGATCCTGGCCTCGAGCAGCTTGATCTGGCGCTTGGCGAGCTCGGAGTGCGCAGGGAGTAGTCGACCGGGAAGACGCCGGGCATCTCCTCGAGCGGCCAGCCGATCGCGCGCCACTTGGTCAGGACGGAGCGCATCCCGAACTCGAAGATGTCCTCCATCTCGAAGCCGTAGCAGCGGGTGTACTCGCGGTCGAAGCCGGGCGGGTTGAAGACGGCGGCGACGTAGGGCATGACGTCCAGGAGCAACTCGTGGACGGCGGCCTTGCACTCGTCCGACTCCTCGAAGAGCTCGGAGAGGACCTTGACGCCGAAGCCGATGTGGCGCTGCTCGTCGCGCGAGACGTTGCCCATGCCCTCGATGAAGCCGGGCATCGTGCCCTCGTTCGCGAAGAAGTCCTCGATGAAGTGCTGGCCCGGCTGGGCCATCGAGGCCTCGACGACCAGGTGGTAGAGCGCGATGGCCTGGGCGAACTTCGGCAGGGAGCGGTCCCGGCGGAGCTCCTCGGCCATCCGGTCGAGGCGGCTGAACACGTTGCGGTAGCCCCAGTTCAGCTCGGGCTCGGTCGAGGCGAGGGTCGCCTGGATCGTGTCGCCGGCGCCGATCACCTCCTTGAAGAAGCGGTGGAAGAAGACGGCGTGGCGGACCTCGTCGACCTGCTGGGTGGCGAGGAAGTACTTCTGCTCCTCGCGCGGCGCGGCGTCGATGTAGGGGGAGAGGTTGTCGGCGACCGAGTCCTCGCCGTAGAAGAACATGGAGTAGATCCAGCGCCCCGACTTCTTCTGCATGTCGGTGAGCGCCTCCCAGCCCTTGGCGTCCTCGGTGAGGTCGATGGCCGTGGCGCTCCAGTTCGAGGCCTCCCAGCGGCGGTAGAGGTCGTCGTAGGAGATGGCGTCTGCCGCCCTGATCCCGTCGTTCTGCGCAACGCTCATCTTTACCTCCGGATTGGTCTGGCTGGCGGCGCCATACTAACTGACTCGGCGGTCAGTTAGTAGCCTCCGCGGCGGTGGAGGGATCACCAGCATACCAGGCGGCGCCTGTCCGCTGCGGATCGCCGCGCGGCGATCCTCGAGGCTGCTCTCGAGGTCTTCTCCGAGCGAGGCTTCTCGGAGGCGTCGCTGGACGACGTGGCGACGCGCGGCGGCATCTCGAAGGCGCTCATCTACGAGCACTTCTCCTCGAAGCGCGAGCTCCAGGTCGTCCTCCTCGACACCTACCTCCACGAGCTGATCGAGGCGGTGGTCAGCGCGGTCGGCGCCGAGACGACCGACGAGGAGCGCCTGCGCGCCGGGATCGACGCTTTCCTCGTCTTCGCCTCGGAGCGCCCCGCGATCCTTCGCCTGCTGACCCGGAACGTCTCGGACCCGGTCGCCGGCGAGACGATCGACCGCCTGCGCGAGGAGGCCGCCACGACGATCGCCTCGATCATGGCCCAGGACGCGCCCGAGCCCGAGCCGGGCGACCTCGACATCGAGACGACCGTCGCGATCCTCGCTCACCTCATGGCGGGCGGCATCCAGTTCCTCGCCGGCTGGTGGATCGAGCACCCCGAAGTGCCGCGCGAGCGCGTTGTCGAGGTCGCGATGGGCGTGAACTGGATCGGCCTCGAGCGGCTGGGCGAGGGCGTCCGCTGGCTCCCTCGCTCCTGACAGATCAGGGCGACACGTACTCTGGATTCGTGCCGATCGCTCCCGTCGCACGGCTCGACATGAACGCTCTCGAGGCAGGGCTCGACTCGGTGCGCGCCGCTCCGTCGCTCGAGGGCACGCTCGAGCTGATCGCCCGCCGTCCCGCGACCGAGGAGCGCGAGCTTCTCGGCGAGGCCTAGCTCGACCTGGAAGACGGCCTCGACGGGCGACATCTGGGCGGAGCGGCCGAGCCAGCGGACCGGCGCGCCGAACCCCGACGCTCAGGTGACGGTGATGAGCGCACGCGCCGCGGCTCTCGTCTCCGGGGGCGACGACCCCGACGGCTGGGCTCAGGCGGGCGACCAGCTCTACGTGGACCTCGACCTGAGCGAGGAGAACCTGCCGGCGGGCAGCCGGCTCGAGATCGGCGAAGCCGTGCTCGAAGTGACCGCCGAGCCGCACCTGGGCTGCGGCAAGTTCGTGAAGCGCTTCGGGGTGGACGCGCTGAAGCTCGTGAACTCGGCCGAGGGCCGGGCGCTGCGGCTGCGCGGGGTCAACACGCGGGTGGTGGTGCCGGGCCGGGTCGCGAAGGGCGACGCGGTGCGCAAGGGCTAGGGCTCGCTCGGGGAAGGCCCGCGCTGGGATATAGGGCGCCACCCGCCCGCAGGGTTCAACAACGGCTCACTAATGGGGATCGGGACGGATCCGGGTCGGCTGACGCTTTGAGTTGGGGTCGGAGGGGGCGCTTTGGATGTTCGGAGGGTTGTGCTTGCTGTGCATGCACAACGCTCCACTCGATCGCCTGATGCGCTGATTCGCTCGATTGCCGCGCGCCAGAGCGGCGTCGTGCATCGGGCATCAGCTGATGGCGGCAGGCGTTAGCAAGATGCATATTGAGACCCGGCTTGCCGATCGTCGCTTGGTTCCGCTTCATCGCGGGGTTTACCTCGTTGGTGCGGTGCCGTCCGAATATGCGTATCCACAAGCGGCTCTCTTGGCCTGTGGCGACGGTGCTGTTTTGAGTCATCGCAGCGCCGCGGCGTTCTGGAACCTCTGGCCGTATCCGTCAACCGCACATCCGTGGGTGACCATTCCGGCGGCCAGGCGGATCGTCCGGTCTCGCATAGTGATCCGCCGCGCCTCGCTCGAGCCTTGTGACGTTCGCCGCCGGCGAGGGTTGGTCGTCGTCAGCCCACCGCGCGCCGTCCTGGATTGCGCATCGCTGTTGGACGACGAGTACGAACTCGAGGCCCTGGTCGCTGAGGCTTCGTTCAGGGGCCTGGCATCCGAGAACGAGCTTCGAGATCAGGTTGTGCGCAATCCCGGCCGTCCCGGGTCCGGTGGCTTACGCCGTGTACTCGACCTCGACGGAGGCCCGCGGCGGACACGGTCGGGAGGAGAGAGGTGGTTCCTCCGCCTGCTGCGAGAACACCGTCTGGGCGGCTACGAAGTCAATGCAAGCGTCCACGGAAAGGAGGTCGACTTCCTGTGGCGCGATCAGGCCTTCTGCGTCGAGCTCGACGGCTGGGACGGCCATTCGAGCAGGGTGGCATTCGAGAGGGATCGGCTGAAGTGGGCGCATCTGCAGGCGAACGGGATCGACGTAATGCCGCTGGCCGTGCGATCGGCGCAGCGGGACGAGGAAGGGACGATCAGGCGCTTGCGCAAGACGCTTGCGTTGAAGGGCGCAGGCCGAGTGCCGGGCTCAACAACGGCTCACTAATGGGAGCAAATCAAGGTGATCGGCACCCGAAACCGGAACTGAGGACAACGATCGGAGAGTTATGCCTGCTGAGCATGCACAACCCTCCGATCAGGCAGCAAGGCCCCAACCCAACCCCCTTGGGAGCCCAATCAGCGGTTACGCACTGCGAGGCGGCCGGCGAAAGACCGCTACGGGCGGCGCGGGCGCTGAAACATACGCCGGCGAAAGACCGCTACGGGTGGCGCGGGCGCTGGAACCATACGCCGGCGAAAGACCGCTACGGGTGGCGCGGGCGCTGGAACGCAACCGCCGACGTGAGCCACTACGGACGGCGCGGGCGCCAGTGCAGCGCCGCGGCCTCTAAGCCAGCTTCGGGCTGGTCCATTCCTCCGCCAGCCGTCCGGCCAGCAGCGCTCGCAGCTCGTCCGCGGGCACGCGCGTCTGGGTGAGCGAGTCGCGCTCTCGCAAGGTCACGGTGCCGTCCTCGATCGTCTGGCCGTCGATCGTCACTGCCCATGGCGTGCCGATCTCGTCGTGGCGGCGGTAGCGCTTGCCGATCGCGCCGCCCGAGTCGTACTCGGCCTGCATGGACGAGCGCAGCTCCTCGAAGATCTCCCGCGCGCGCTCGGGCATTCCCTCTTTGTTGACCAGCGGGAGGACCGCGACCTTCACCGGGGCGAGGCGCGGGTGGAGCCGCAGCACGGTCCGCTGCGTGCCGTCTTCGAGCGTCCTCGACCTCATAGGCGTCGACGAGGAACGCGAGCGTCGCGCGGTCGGCGCCCGCAGCCGGCTCGATCACGTGCGGGACGTAGCGCTCGCCCGAGCCCTGGTCGAAGTACTCGAGCTTCTCGCCCGAGAACTCGGCGTGCTGCTTCAGGTCGAAGTCGCCGCGGTTGGCGATGCCCTCGAGCTCGGACCAGCCGATGGGGAAGAGGTACTCGACGTCCGAGGTGCCCGACGAGTAGTGGGAGAGCTCGTCGGACGTCGTGCGGGCGGAGGCGCAGCATGTCGGGCCGGATGCCGAGGCGCGTGTACCAGTCGAAGCGCTCCTTGCACCAGTGGTCGAACCACTTCGGCGCCTCGGCCGGCGGCACGAAGTACTCCATCTCCATCTGCTCGAACTCGCGCGTCCGGAAGATGAAGTTGCCGGGCGTGATCTCGTTGCGAAACGACTTGCCGACCTGCGCGATGCCGAACGGCGGCTTCTTGCGCGCGAAGCCGAGGACGTTCTTGAAGTTGATGAAGATGCCCTGCGCGGTCTCGGGGCGCAGGTACGCCTGCGAGCCCGGTGTCCTTGACCGGCCCGACGGTCGTCTCGAACATCAGGTTGAACTGGCGGACCTCGGTGAGGTCGTGGGTGCGGTCCTCGCTCTTCGGCAGGTTCGCCTTGGCGGGGCACAGCTCGTCGCGGTCCAGGTGGTCGGCGCGGAAGCGCTTCTTGCACGCGCGGCAGTCGACGAGCGGGTCGGTGAACCCCGCGAGGTGGCCCGACGCCTCCCAGACCCTCGGGTGCTGGAGGATCGCCGAGTCGAGCGCGACGATGTCGTCGCGCTCGGAGAGCATCGAGCGCCACCACTCGTTCTTCACGTTCGTCTTCAGCAGCACGCCGTAGTGGCCGTAGTCGTAGGTCGAGCCCAGGCCGCCGTAGATCTCGGACGAGGGGAACACGAAGCCGCGCCGCTTGCACAGCGACACGATCTCGTCCATGGTCACGCCGGTCGAGCCGGCCTCGTCAGCCATCGTGCCCGCAGGCTAGCCGTCGGCTCTTAGCGCGCGACGGCGGGAGCGGGGAGGGAGAAGACGTTCGAGTCCGCATCCGTCACGCCGATGGTGAACGGGAGCTCATCGCCCTTCTTGACGGAGTCCTTGATGCGAAGCGCGCCGCCTCGGACCTTGACGCTTCAGGTTGTCGGCGTCGTGGAACCTTGATCGTCAGCTTCTTCCGCCTCACCTTCACCGCCCCGGTATCCAGCTCCTGGCCTTCTGCTGTGACGACGATCCCGGCCTTCTTCTTGGCGCTGAATCGAGCTTTCTCGCGGAGCCTTCACCACGACCTTGCTCAGATCGGCCGACCCGTCGTCGACCTTCACCCGAAGTCGCGGCTTGTCGCTCGTCGCCTTGCGCAGCTTGGCGAGCGCAGTCGGATCCACCACTGTGGGCTGGCAGCCCTCGATCGTGGCCTGCGTGCTGCCGGTCTGGACGACCTCTCCGTGCGAGGTGAAGGTCGTGTTGTAGAAGAGGTCCGGCGGAGTGCAGATGTCCCGGCCGAGCAGGTTCAGCTTGTCCTCGAGCGAGAACGAGCTCGAAACGCGCGATCGGGATGTCGGGCAGGTCGTCGAAGACCACCCGCGTCTCGATGCCCTCGCTCGACAGGCAGGATGGACAGGTTGCCGAAGAGCTGGAGCGCGAGCGCCCCCTCGAGGTCCAGTCCGAGCAGGGGAAGGCCCCCTTCGGGGTTTGCGACGAGCGCCATCGGCCCGGTGAGCGCCTCCTCCTGAAGCGGCGACTCCGCCGTCGCCTCCCCGACGATCGTCGCATCGGGGCACGTGTGCGCCTGGAAGTCCGCGAGGGAGCAGGTGTTCGCCGAGGTGCGTCGTTGTCGCCGCCGAGACCCGGCGGAAGCAGCACGTTCGCCGTCCGCAGGCCCGCCTCGCCGTCGTCCTGGGAGATGACGGTGGTCTGGGGCGGCTTCGTGAAGGCGGCGGTGTGGCCGGGCGAGCCGACCTTGCCGGTGAACGAAGGCGAGAAGGGCAGCGCCGCGCAGTTGACCGAGTCGAAGGAGTTCGAACCACTGGCAGACACGTCTCGTCGTAGCGAGACGGCGTCGGCAGTTGTCGTCTTCGTGCCGCATGAAGTCGGGTTCCGCATAAACGCGCCATCGAGGGTGAGCTCGATGCGGGCGATCGTGATTCGGCAGCGGCAAGCCCGTGACCGCCGGTGTTGGGGATGTCTTCGAGAATCGGTGTCGAGGCCGAAGTCGGAGGCGCGCAGCCGAGGCTGGAGACTGGAGGATCACCTTTGCCGCCGGTGCCGGCGGCGTAAGGACGATGCCGAGGCGGGCAGGCTCTCCTGTACGGGGCTGCACGTTGTAAGACTGCGCCGTGGAATGCGTCAGAGTCCGACGGCTAGGAGCACGGTGGCGGTCGTCGATCGTGGTCCGATCTGGCTCTGCGTCGGCGCAGTTGTCGGCGTTGAGCTGCGACCTCGGTGCAGAGTGGGGTGGAAGTCGGGTCTCCGACCAGACCGGGAGGTAGGTGCACGGTCAGATCGCGGACGCTCTCGGTGTTATCGAGCCCGGTAAAGGAAAGGCTCGAGGTCGAAATGGCTGTTCGCGCCCGCATTCGTGGAGCCGGGCTCGGCCTTATTGACGGTCACGCCGAACGCGGCCTGCGCAGGCGCGGCGCCGACCATCCCGAGCGTGAGCGCGGCAGCGGCGGATAGTGCGATTCGAAGGCCCCGGACGTCCATGTCGGCGATCGATGGTAAACCGTTGAAGGAGATTCAGAGCCGGTTCGCTGCGATACTCACGCGCGCCTATGCCGATCTATGAGTACCGCTGCGAGAACGGGCACGAGTTCGAGGCCTTCCAGTCGATGTCGGAGGACCCGATCTCCAAGTGCATGGAGTGCGGGGCGCCGTCGCAGCGCGTCCTGAGCGCGCCCGCCGTCCACTTCAAGGGCTCGGGCTTCTACACGACCGACTACGCCCGCAAGGGCAAGAAGTCGACGGACTCCGGAGTCGGGCTCGTCGTCCGACAGCTCGTCGTCGAGCGAATCGTCGTCGAAGAGCTCCGATTCGAAGAGCTCGGACTCGAAGAGCTCGGACTCGTCGAAGTCCAGCTCCTCGTCCTCGAGCTCGGACTAGCCGGCCGGGCTACAGAGCGGGTCGTTCTCGGGCTCGTCGCCCGTGAGCTTCTTGACCGCGGAGATGCACTCCTCGATGGGCACGATCAGAGGGTTTCCGCCGATGTCCACGGGCTCGAGCACCGCCGACTTGGAGCTGCCGCCGATCGCCGCCGCGAAGACGAACTGCGGCATCGTGAGCGCGCCCATGTCGGAGACGAACGCCTTGGGCGCGTTCCAGCCGATCAACGGGCCCTTGATGAAGTTGTAAGGGATCCGAAGCGGGTCGGTCAGGCGGTCCTTGAGCCCCTGAAGGATGAGCTGCTGAAACTGCGTGCGCTCGATGTCGGAGATGGGCTCGCCGCAGGTCGTGGTGCGGGTCCGCGCCAGCGCCAGCGCCTTCTCGCCGGAGAGCGTCACCTCGCCGGGACCGAGGTCGATTGAGAAGGCGCCGCCCGAGATCGTGTTGCAGACGCGGCGATCGAGGTCCACCTTGACGCCGCCGACGGAGTCGATCAGGTCCTCGAAGCCCGCGAAGTCCACGATCGCGATGTGGTTGATGTCGATCCCGAGGAAGTCCTCGACCGTCCTGACCTGAAGCTCTGCGCCGCCGAACGCGTAGGCGGCGTTGATCTTGTCGCTCCCGTGGTCCGGGATCGTGGCGAGCGTGTCGCGGGGGATCGAGAGCTTCTCGAATGCGCCTCCGCCCGCGCGCAGGACCATGAGCGTGTCGGCACGGGCGCCCGCGGCGCACGCCGACGGCGTCTCGCCGCTCGCTGCCTGCTCCTGGCACTTCTTCGATTCCGTCTCCTCGCTGCCGCCGAACTCGTCCGAGCGGACGTCGGTGCCCAGGACCAGGATGTTCTGCGGCGAGACAGCCATCAACGGGTTGCCGCCGAGCGTGTCGCCCGTGTCGGCGAGCTTCGACTTCTGGATCGTCGCCGAGATCGCGAACGTGACGAGGGAGAGCAGAAGCCAGCCGCCGATCGCGATGCCGATCCACTTGAGCCACGGGCGCCGCTTGCCTTCGGGCTTCACCGACGGGGCGGGGCGGCCGGAGCTCTTTTCGCCCTTTGGGCGCACCTTTTCGCGCAGGGAGCCAGAGGTCCGGCTTGCCCAGGCTCAAGCCCTTTCGCGACTTATAGACCTTGTAATCGGGGGGCGGTTTGGGCCGACCTCCACCGCTTGAATCACCGGACTCGGGTGCCATTGACTAGAAATACTCGTTCATGGGTTCTGCACCTTCTCCCGGCGAAGCCGGGCCACCCGTTGCGATTGGCGCCGATCTGGGCGGCACGAAGATGCTCGTGGGCGTCGTCGCGGAAGGCCCGAAGGTACTCCACAGGGTGGAGGAGGTCAGCTTCGGCCGCTCGGCCGCGGAGGTCCTCGACACGATGGAGGCCGAGCTCAGGGCTGCGCTCGAAGCGCATCCAGAGGCGGGCGCCGCCGGGCTTGGAATTCCATGCACGATCGATCAGGAGCGCGGCGTCGCGATCAGCGCGGTCAACCTGCCGATCGTCGACGTCCCGATCCGGGACATCATGTCCGAGCGGCTCGGAATCCCGGTCGTGCTCGACAACGACGCGAACGCCGCCGCTCTCGCCGAACACCGGTGGGGCGCCGCGCGAGGCGCGCGAAACGCCGTCCTCTTGACGATCGGGACGGGGATCGGCGGCGGGCTGATCATCGACGGTCAGGTCTATCGCGGTTCCACTGGCGCGGGCGCCGAGCTCGGCCACATGGTCATCGACACCGACGGCCCCCGGTGCCAGGGCAACTGCCCAAATCACGGTTGCGCCGAGGCCGTCGCGTCGGGCACCGCGCTGGGCAGGGAGGCGCAGGCGGCTGCCGAGAAGCATCCCGAGTCAGCACTCGGCAAGCTTCTCGCCGCCGGCGAAGAGGTGAACGGCCGCGCCGCGACAGCCGCGGCAATCGCGGGCGACGAGGTGGCAAGGGACGTGTTCGAAGTGATCGGCCGAAGGCTCGGCGCGTTCGCGTCAGGGCCTGGTGAACGTCTTCGAGCCCGACGTCATCGTTTTCGGCGGAGGCGTGATGGCCGCCGGCGAGCTCCTTCTGGGCCCGGTCCGCGACGAGGTCGAGCGGCGCGCCCTGCCACCGATGAACCGCACGCGCATCGCTCACGCCGAACTGGGCCCCGAAGCGGGCATGATCGGCTCCGCGACGATGGCTATGGATTTACTTCGATGAGCACCTTTAGGTGCGAAAGCAGCATGTGTGCCGTTAGGTATCTCGAAGCACCGCCGGCCATCTCGGAGGCGGCCTGATGCCCAGCCCCGGACGACTCGTCGTCTGCCCGACCCCGATCGGGAACATGGACGACATCTCCGAGCGCGCGAAGGTCGCGCTGTGCGAGGCCGACATCGTCGCCTGCGAGGACACGCGGCGGACAGGCCTCTTGTTCGAGCGTCTGGGCCTCCGGCGCCCGCGCCTGGTGTCCAACCACGAGGGAAACGAGTCCGAGCGAGCGCGGCAGCTCGTGGGCGCAATCGAGCGCGGCGCGAAGGTTGCGCTGATCTCGGATGCGGGCACGCCCGCAATCTCGGACCCCGGGGTATCGCCTGATCAACGCCTGCATCGAACGCTCGATCGACGTCGAGGTCCTGCCCGGCCCTTCGGCCGTGGTCACCGCGGTCGTCGCCTCGGGCCTGCCGACCGACCGCTGGCGCTTCGAGGGGTTCCTGCCGCGCCGCGCCGGCGCGCTCGAGAGCGTTCTGGGGGGCGGCCAGACCGTCGTCGCCTTCGAGTCGCCCCGGCGACTGCCCGAGTCGCTCGCCGCTCTCGCCGCCCTGGCGCCCGACCGCCCGGCCGCCGTCTGCCGGGAGCTGACGAAGATGCACGAAGAGGTCGTTCGCGGCACGCTCGCGGAGCTCGCGCGGCGCTTCCGCGACGAGGTCAAGGGCGAGATCGTCGTGGTGATCGGCCCGGCCGCTCGATCCAGCTCATCCTCGCCCGACATCGCGTTCGCCGTGGACGCCTTGCGGCGCCTTGTCCAGTCAGGCGCACGTCCACGGGCCGCCGCCGGGGTCGTCGCGGCCCTGACGGGCACCCGGGCGAACGAGCTCTACACGGCACTCACCGGCCGCGAGCCGCGGGAGTAACTCGGGTCGAATCCAGCATTAGCGGCGTATTAAGCATGCGCCAATCCGTAGAAAACACGGACCGCTGACGCCGGAGTAGGGCTACGATCACGGCCGAGGAGTTTGGCCGGACGTCCAGTCCCAGGATGGGCTAGGCGGCGACGGCCGGGAAAGGTTCTTTGGGCGGACTGTGAGCACAACTCGGTGAATCCCGAAACGCCGAGCCAAGCGCTGCCCGCGCGCCGTCATACGTTGGCGCGCGTGATAGCGCTGGGGGCGCTCCTGGCTGCGGTCGCATTCGTCTTCGTCATGTTCTTCGGCGACGGCGGGGGGCGCCAGTACAAGCTGCTCTTCGAGACGGGCGGTCAGCTCGTGCCCGGAAACGAGGTGCTCGTCGCCGGCCAGAAGGTCGGCACGATCGACTCGCTGGACCTGACCTACGACGGGCAGGCCGAGGTTTCGGTCACCACGGACCGCCCCCTCACCGTCGGCACCACCGCGCAGATCCGGGCGACTTCGCTCTCGGGCATCGCCAACCGCTACATCTCGCTTCAGATGGGCCCGACCGACGAGGAGATCGAGGACGGGGCCACCATGACCGCCGACGCGACGACCTCGCCGGTGGACATCGATCAGCTGTTCTCGATCTTCGACGAGGAGACCCGCGCATCGCTTCAGCGCGTCTTCAAGGGGCAGGCCGCGATCTACGCCGGGGATCCCGAGCTCTCCCGCGAGGCGTACAAGTACCTCGCGCCCGGCCTCCAGTCCACGGAGCGCTTCCTGGCCGAGCTGACCCGCGACCAGGACACGTTCGCGCAGTTCCTCGCGTCCGGCTCCGACGTGCTCGGCGCCATCGCGGAGCGCCGCGACGACCTCTCCTCGCTAACCCAGAACGCCAACACGGCCCTTTCCGCGATCGCGGCCGAGTCCGCGTCGCTCGACCAGGCGCTGGCGGTCCTGCCACCCACGATGCGGCAGGCGAACACGACGTTCGTCAACCTGCGCGCCGCGCTCGACGACGTGGACCAGCTGGTCGAGACCTCCAAGCCCGCCACCGAGAACCTCGCGCCGTTCCTACGCGACGTGCGCCCGGTCGCCGAGAAGGCCGTGCCTGTGATCAACGACCTCGCCGCGACGGTGAACGTGCCGGGCGAGTCGAACGACCTCACCGACGCGCTCCAGCAGATGCCGGCGCTCCAGCGCGCCGCTGCCGAGGCCTCGAACCAGGGAATCGACGCGATGGACGTCTCCGAGGAGAACGTGGCGGTCACCCGCGCCTACAGCCCCGACCTGATGGCGCTGGTCAGCCGCCTGGGCCAGGTCACGGGCTACTACTCGGCCGACGGCCACTACGCCCGCACGATGCCCGTCAACAACATCTTCGATTACGACGACGGCGACCGACCAGCTCAACCCGATCTACAACAACCCCGACCAGCAGTTCGACTTCTATACGTCCACGCCCGAACGCATTCAGGCCGTTCGGCTTCCAGCGCTGCCCGGGCACGGCCTCCCAGCCCGCCGAGGATGGCTCCACACCCTTCGTCGAGGACGAGGTCTCGGGCAACTGCGACCCGTCCGCCGTCCCGTTCGGGATCCTCCCATGAGGCGGATCTTCGGCATCTTCGCGGCGCTCTGCGCGACCGCGGCGCTCGTCGTGGTGGGCTCCGGAGCCTCCGAGGAGGAGGCCGACGGCTACCTGGTCCGGGCGATCTTCGACAACGCGAGCTTCCTGGTCGAGGCCGAGGAGGTCCGGGTCGCGGGCGCCAAGGTCGGCCAGGTCGAGTCGGTGGGCGTGACCCTCGAGGGCGAGCGGGTCCACGAAGACGGCTCCGACGACCCCGGCAAGGCCATCGTCGTCATGCGGATCACGGACGAGGGCTTCCAGGACTGGCGCGAGGACGCGTCCTGCCTGGTGCGCCCGCAGTCGCTCCTGGGCGAGAAGTTCGTCGAGTGCCAGCCGACACAGGTGCGCGCCCCGGGCACCGAGCCGCCGCCGGAGCTGGAGGTCATCCCGGACGGCGAGCCGGGCGAGGGTCAGGGCTTCCTGCCGGTCGAGAACAACGGCAAGGCGGTCGACCTCGACCTCATCAACAACATCATGCGCGAGCCGTATCCCGACCGCTTCCGCCTGGTCCTGAACGAGCTCGGCATCGGCCTGGCGACGCGCGGCGAGGATCTCGACGAGATCATCACCCGCGGCAACCCGGCTCTCCGCGAGACCAACGAGCTGCTCGCCCTCCTGAAGGGCCAGACGCAGGCGCTCAACAACCTGGCGCGCGACGGCGACCGCTCGCTGGCTCCGCTCGCCAGGGAGCGCGAGCATCTGACGGGCTTCATCAACAACGCGACGGTCTCGGGTGAGGCGACGGCCGAGCGCTCGGCGGAGCTCGAGGCCGGTTTCCAGAAGATGCCGGCCTTCTTCCGCGAGCTCCGCCTCACGATGACCGAGCTCGAGGGCTTCACCGACGCCGCCACCCCGGTCATCTCCGACCTGGGCGACGCCGCGCCGGCTCTGACCCGGTCCACCAAGGCGCTCGGCCCCTTCTCTCGCGCCGGCCGCGTCGCGTTCATCTCACTCGGCGAGAACGCGGAGACCGCCGGTCCCGACCTCGTGGCCTCGGTGCCGGTCATCAAGGACCTCGGCAGGCTCGCCGAGGACACGAAGCCCGGCGCCCGCCTCCTCGACACGCTTCTCACCGACTTCCGCAAGAACTTCGGGCTCGAGTACCTGATGCGCTTCTTCTTCTACGGCGCCGGCGCCACCAACGGCTTCGACTCCTTCGGGCACTTCGTGAGGGCCGTGGTTCCCGCGAACAACTGCTTCCTCTACAGGGCGCCGAACCCGGAGCCCGGCTGCGAGATCTACTTCTCGCAGCGGCACCTCCTCCCAGCGCCGGCCGCCCAGCGCGAATTCTTCGAGCCTCGAGCCGCTCGAAGCGGTTCCCGAGGAAGCCATGGTCGATGACGGCATCGAGCCACCGAGACCGAGCCGGCGACGGAGTTCGAGGGCGGCACGCCGGGCGAGAACTCGCGGCACCAGCGCGAAGGACATGGGCACAATGCTCGACTTCCTCGTCGGCGGGGAGGAGTCGAAGTGAGGCGCAACGTCGGCTCAACGCTTGCAGCAAGCCCGACGATGGTCGGCTCGATCACGGTCCTGATCGCCGTCGTCGCCGTCTTCCTGGCATACAACGCGAACTCGGGCCTGCCGTTCGTCCCGACGTACAACATCTCCGCCGAGGTTCCGAGCGCCAACTCGCTGGTGCCGGGCAACGAGGTCCGCATCGGGGGCGTCCGGGTTGGCGTAGTGAGCGAGGTCACGCCCGTCTCCCATGAGGACGGCACGGTCACCGCGCTGTTCGACCTCACGCTCGACGAGGACGCCCAGCCGATTCCGAAGGACTCCAAGATCGTGATCCGCGCACGGTCGGCCCTGGGCCTCAGTACCTGGAGATCAACCGCGGCAGCTCCACCGACGAGTTCGAGGTCGGCGAGACGATCCCGCTCTCCGCAAACGAGCCCGAGCCCGTCGAGTTCGACGACGTGCTCTCGACCTTCGACGAGCCGACCGCCAAGGCGATCCAGGCGAACCTGGTGGAGTTCGGCAATGCCCTCGCCGGCCGCGGACTCGACCTGAACGCCGCGCTCGGCGAGTTGCCGCAGACGCTCCAGTACCTGCAGCCGGTAGCGAAGAACCTGGGCGACCCGGACACGAGGCTCGTGCAGTTCATCGACGCGCTCGCCGCGACGGCGGCCGAGGTTGCACCCGTCGCCGAGGAGCAGGCGCAGATGTTCGTCAACCTGGACACGACCTTCGGCGCCTTCGCGAACGTGGCCCGGCCGTTCATCCAGGAGACGATCTCGGAGACGCCTCCCACCCTGGACGTCGGCACCCGGTCCCTCCCCGTCATCCGCCCGTTCCTGCAAAACAGCGCCGGGCTCTTCACGGACCTCCAGCCGGGCGTCGACGCGATCGCTGCGACCTCGCCCGCCATCGCCGACGCGCTGGAGGTCGGCGCCCCCGTGCTTCGCCGCTCGGTCGCCTTCAACGAGGAACTCGGCGCCGACCGCCGAGGCGCTCCGCAACCTCAACGACGACGAGGACGCCCGCGCCGGCATCGAGCGCCTGCGCGAGACGATCGACCGTGCTCACCCCGACGCTCCGATTCGTCGACGCCCGCCCAGACGGTCTGCAACTACGCGGCGATCCTCACCGAGAACCTCGCAGAGCCTCTTCGGCCAGGGCTCGGGCCGGGCACCTGGCAGCGCGCCGAGGTCATCATCGCCCCCCGGGCCAGAACCCGGCCGATCCGAACGAGGCGAGCCCGCCCAACAACGAGGGCTCGCCGTCGGCCGCTCCCGGCGAGCGGCGGCGGGCAACTCGCGGAGAACTACCTCCACACCAACCCGTATCCGAACACCGCTGCGCCCGGCCAGGAGCAGGAGTGCGAGGCCGGGCAACGAGCCATGGGTCCCGGCGCAGGCGATGATCGGCAACGTGCCGGGCAACCAGGGCACGACGACGCAGAGAGACGGTCGCGCCATGACCGGCCGCAAGGCGCCCACCGGCGCGAACCAGACTCAGTACGACCCCAGCGGTCTGGGGCGCGAAGTACCGCGGCCGCGGCCCGGTCCCGGTGGCGATCTTCCTCATCGTCCTCCTGGTCGTCGGCTCCTACCTGGCCTACACGAAGGACATTCCCTTCGTTGGCGGCGGCACGGAGGTCAAGGCGACCTTCCGAGAACGCGACCACGCTCCGCACGACCTCGCCGGTGCGCATCGCCGGCGTGAACGTGGGCAACCGTCACCGCGGTCGAGGCCGAGGGCGACGCCGCCGAGGTGACGATGACGCTCAAGGACGAGGGCCTGCCGATCCACGAGGACGCGACGGCGACGATCCGGCCCCGGCTCTTCCTGGAGGGCAACTTCTTCATCGACCTGAAGCCGGGCACGCCGTCGGCGCCCGAGCTGGACGGAGACGGCGAGATCCCGGTCACCCAGACCTCGACCTCCGTCCAGATCGACGAGGTGCTCTCCGCGCTTCAGAGCGACACGCGCGAGGAGCTCAAGGGCCTCCTGTCCGGATACGGGACGGCGCTCTCGTACCAGCCCACGGCCGACGGACGACATGGACCAGGAGCCGATCTCGAAGGGCAAGACGGGCGCTCAGGCGCTCGCCGACTCGCTCCGCTACGGAGGCGAGGCGGGCCGCGGGACGACGATCGTCAACCAGGCGCTGCTCGGCGAGGACGAGCACGACCTGTCCGGCCTGATCCGCGCGCAGCGCGACGTCTTCAAGGAGCTCGGCACGGTCGAGTCGGAGCTCCAGGGCCTGATCACCGCCTTCAACACGACGGCCGGCGCGCTTGCGCAGGAGCAGGACAACGTGCGGGCGACCATCCGCGAGCTCGGCCCGACGTTCGAGGCGGCGCGGCCCTCGCTCGCCAACCTGAACGAGGCCCTGCCGCCGCTTCAGCGCTACGTCCTGCGCCCTCGAGCCCGGCGTGGCGGAGGTGCCCGACCTGATCGAGGCCGCGACGCCGTGGCTGGACGCCGACGACGAGCTGCTGTGCCGAGAATGCGCTCGGCGGCCTCGCGGAGGAGCTTCGCCGCGGCGCGCCGGTCACGGCGGCGCGCGACGAAGACCGCGCTGCCGCTGATGGAGCGAGCTGTCGGACCTCTCGCGCTGCGTCACCGACAACCTCGATCCCGAGCTTCGACACCGAGATCACCGTCGATCCGAACGTCCCGCCGGCGAACCAGCAGCCCGCCTACCTCGACTTCCTCAACTCCGCGGTGAACACCGCCGGCGCGGCGGCGAGCTTCGACGGCAACGGGTCGTACCTCCGCGCGCTGGTGGGCGGCGGCGACGTCCTGACCCAGATGCCCAACCCGGCTCCGACCCACGGCAACAACCTCGCTCTTCGGCAACACGATCGAGCCGGTACAGGGATCGCAGCCGCCGCTGCCCGCCGGGCAGACGCCGCCTCCGTATCGAGCCCAACGAGGACTGCCACAGGTCCGCGCCGCGCCAACCTGAACGGTCCCGCCGCCGAACGTGGGCGCCCCACTACCCACGGTGCCGGCCCATGAAGCGCGCGATCAGAGAGCACGCCAAGGAGTTCGTCGCGATCCTCGCGCTGGTCGTCTTCGGGATGGGGACGACGCTCTACATCCTCGCCAACCAGCAGGCGCCATACCCGTCCTGGATCCCGATCCTGGGCGAGGACGCCTTCGAGCTCAAGGCCGACCTGGAGACCGCGCAGGCGATCACGCCGGGCCAGGGCCAGACCGTGAACGTCGCCGGGATCAAGGTCGGCGACATCACGCGAGGTCGAGCTCGAAGACGGCCATGCCGTCGTGACGATGCTGGTCGAAGACCGCTACGACGGGCTGATCAAGGACGACGCCACCGTGCTGGTGAGGCCGCGCACGGGCCTTCAGGACATGACGCTCGAGGTCGACCCGGGCACGAGCAGACGTCGCCATGGAGGAGGGCGACACCGTCCCGCTCTCCTCGACCCAGCGGAACGTGCCGCCCGGACGAGTTCCTCGCGGCGCTCGACGGCGACACGCGCGACTACCTCAAGCTCCTCGTCCAGGGCGGCTCGCGCGGGCTCGCGGAGAACGGCGAAGAGGCTTCGGCCGTGTTCCGGCGCTTCTCGCCGCTGGCCAAGTACCTGGCGAAGCTCAACGGCGCCCTCGAGGAGCGCGACGACGCCATCCGCCGCTCGATCACCTCGTTCAAGGAGGTCTCGCGAGGCGCTCGGCGGCAGCGACACGCGCCTCGCGGACTTCGTCTCTTCCTCGAACGACGTGCTCTCGGCGTTCGCGCGCCAGGAGGCGTCGCTCCGAGCGACCTTCCAGGAGCTCCCCGGCGCGCTGACGGCGACGCGCGAGGCGGTCATCTCCGGCGACACCTTCGCCCAGGAGCTCGGCCCGGCCGCCACGGCGCTGCTCCCGTCGGCACGGCGCCCGAAGCCGGCGCTGGAGGAGACGCTAGCCGCTTCTTCCGCGACACCGAGGAGCCGATCCGCGAGCAGATCACGCCGTTCGCCCGGCAGACGCAGGAGCCCTTCGAGGAGCTCCGCAAGACGACGACGAA
The DNA here is from genome assembly GCA_963740125.1 of uncultured bacterium. Taxonomy (GTDB): domain Bacteria; phylum Actinomycetota; class Thermoleophilia; order Solirubrobacterales; family 70-9; genus JALZKA01. The sequence goes on from CAVUCV010000001.1 coordinate 291,924, forward strand.
GCTGAACGAGACGACGCCGGTCGCTGACTGGCGGCCTGAGCGAGCTCAACAAGCTGTTCAACGCGCTGGGCCTACAACCCGCCGGGCGCCGAGGAGGGCTACCTGTTCTGGGCGAACTGGCTCGGCCACAACGCGAACCAGACGTTCACCTTCCAGGACGCCAGCGGGCCCGTCCTGCGCGCGGTCGGGTTCAACTCATGCCAGACCGCGAACGCTCGCGCTGGGCACGGCGACCGTGCCGGCTTCCCGTCGCTGCTGACGCTGATCGAGTCGACCCGCATCCCGACCGCCGTCGACAACCTGCCCCATCGACCCCCAGTTCCCTGAGCGATGGAAACCAGACCACCTACAGCCATCCGCATCCTGATCGCCGTCGGCTTCGCGATCTCGTGCTTCGCGCTGGCGCTGTTCCTCTGGGTCGCCTTCGGCGGGCCGGTGCCGCTGGCGTCCGAGGGCTACCGGGTCCAGGTCCCGTTCGACGAGGCGACCCAGCTCGCCGCAGGAGTCGGACGTGCGCATCTCCGGCGTCTCGGTCGGCAAGGTCAAGGCGATCGAGCTGAACGACGACGGGCAGGCCGAGGCGACCGTCGAGCTCGACGCCGCCTACGCGCCGATCCCGACGGACACGCAGGCGACGCTCCGCCAGAAGACGCTCCTGGGCGAGACCTACGTCGAGCTCTCGCCCGGCTCCGAGGAAGCGGAGCCGCTGGAGGAGGGCGGCGACGCTCCCGTCTGCGCAGGTCGCGGAGTCGGTTCAGATCGACGAGGTCTTCCGCGACCTTCGACGAGCCGACGCGGATGGCCTTCCAGCAGTGGATGCAGACTCAGGCAGCTGCCCTCGACGGTCGCGGCGACGATCTCTCGACGGCCATCGGCAGCCTGGAGCCCTTCGCGAGCCAGGCGACCGACGCGCTGCGCATCCTCGACTCCGACGAGCAGGCCGTCAGCGGCCTGATCTCGAACGGCGGCGAGGTCTTCGACGCCCTGTCCGAGCGCCAGGGCCAGCTCTCGGGCCTGATCCGGGCATCCAACACGGTCTTCCAGACGACCGCGAACCGCAACGCGGAGCTGGAGGAGATCTTCCGCATCTTCCCGACCTTCCTGCGCGAGTCGCGAGCGACCCTCGCGCGGCTCGAGGAGTTCGCGATCGACACCGACCCGCTCGTGACGCAGCTGCGGCCGGCCGCCCGCGAGCTGAGCCCGACGCTGACGGCGCTCGGAGACCTGGCGCCGGACCTCGAGGCGTTCCTGCGCGGGTTCGACGACACGATCACCGCCAGCCGCGACGGCCTGCCGGCGACTTCAGGACCTCCTGGACGAGGACCTCCGGCCGCTGCTCGCCCGGATCGACCCGTACTTCGCCGAGGTCAATTCGTTCCTCGCGACGATCGAGCTCTACAGGCCCGAGTTGGCCGCGCTGCTGGCGAACGCCGCGGCGGTCATCGAACGGCTCATCACCGGAGTCCGGCGGCGGGAACCCGCACCACATCACGGACCTCCGCCGTGTTCGGCCCGCAGTCGCTCGCGGCGTACGACAACCGGTTGCGGGTCGATCGCTCCAACCCGTACCTGAAGCCGCTCGGCTACCTGGACCTGCCGGGCGGTCTGGAATCGTTCGAGACCCGCCATTGCGACGGCGGCGCCGCCGACCCCAACGGCGACCAGGCGCTCCTGGACGACGGCGACGCGGCGATCCTTCCCCGGCGACCTCTACGACCGCCTCAAGCTGTTCGCGTTCGACGGCGAGAACGACTCGGACAACATCCCCGCGCCTCCGTGCACCCAGCAGGCGCCGTTCGACTCGATCGGGGAGGACCCGCAGGAGCAGACCCAGTACCTTCATGTGCGGGAGAAGGAGTAGGAATACAGTCGATGCAGGGCCGGACGGAAAAGACTTTCCCTGAAGAACCTTCGAAACTTTCGAGGGTTCTCGGGGTTAAGACGGATGTGGGAAGAGAGTTCCTCTTTTGAGGTTCGAGCCCACTTTCGGATGGATCCATCAATCACGCGGGTTGGGTAACCCGCAAGGACCTCAAAGAGGAGGAAAGATGCGCAAAACGCGCAACGCGCTCGTCGCGGCGCTCGCGCTCGGATCGGTGCTCGGCACCGCTTCGCGTCGCCTCGGCCAGGCAAGCACGGAAAACACGTCGTCGGTCGAAGCCGGCATCTCGCCGAACTACCAGAAGTCGACAAGGCCGGCGAGGCAACGCTGTTCTCGCAGGTTCAGACGTTCGACAGCGGACCGAGCGGCCCGCTCACCGATCGTCGACAAGGCGGCCGAGCGAGTCGAAGTCTCATTTCGACGAACGACATGGTGTTCAACGGCTCGCCAGGCAAGTTCAAGACTTGCGGCGGTCAGGGCGGATCGAGACCGACGGCACGACGACGTCCCAGGCGGTCGCCGAGTGTAAGAAAGCGGTCGTCGGCGCCGGTGCAGCGGAGGCACTCGTGCCTACCGGCGTCCCGCGCCCGCAGCCCCGAGCGCGCAGCTCGAGCTGACGATCACCACGATCAACGGCCCGATCACGGTGCCTGGCGGCCCATGCACGCCCCCGGCCGATGCGACGGGTGGCCCCGAGGGCTGTGAGTATGAGGGCGGTAACCCGCAGATCATCCTCCACGCCTACGAGCCGAACATCCCGTTCACGACCACGGTCGGCGGCGAGGTTCGCGACTCGGACGAGGTCACGGCCGGCGGCGAGCCGTACGGCAAGGTGCTCGTGGTCAATGACGCTCCGGACACCGCTGGTGACGCCGGATCGCTGATCCTGTTCGGATCGACCGTTGGTGCAGACGTGACCGAGGTCAAGGTCAAGAAGAACAACACCAAGAAGGAAAAGACCACGGTCAAGGAGTACGACTACATCAAGGCGACGTGCAAGGATGACGACTCCTGCAGATGGAGGCCTCGAGTGGGACTTCCGCGGCGAGTGGATCTACGACGACGGCACGACGACGCGGACACGTTCCGTCAGAAGTGCGCTAACGAGACCAGCACGCCGGCTCCTTAAGCGGCAAGTAGTTAGCAACCGGCTTGTCCAGCCGGTGAAGTTCGAGAAAGGGCGGCCTTCGGGCCGCCCTTTCTCGTTCATGTAGACCTGCGCGCGCCTGCCTTCGCGGGCTCGCCCGACATACTCGAAGCGTGGCCTTCTACATCACCACGCCGATCTTCTACGTAAACGCGGAGCCGCACCTGGGCCACGCGTACTCGACGATCGCCGCCGACGTCTTCGCGCGGCACATGCGCCAGCGGGGCGAGGACGTGTTCTTCCTCACCGGCACGGACGAGCACGGCGAGCCGGTGGAGCTGGCCGCGAAGCGGGAGGGCATCTCCCCGAAGGAGCTCGCGGACCGCAACGCGCCCCGCTTCGAGGCCATGGCGGAGTCCGTGAACGCCTCGAACGACTTCTTCATCCGCACCTCCGACACGCGGCACACCGATCGCGTCGCCGAGGTGATCCAGCGCGTCTACGACTCGGGGCACGTGTACGAGGGGACCTATGAAGGGTGGTACTGCCCCCGCTGCGCCGACTTCAAGACCGAGCGCGAGCTCGGGCCGGGGAACACGTGCCCGATCCACGAGATTCCGCTCGAGCTGGAGACCGAGCAGAACTGGTTCTTTCGCCTGTCGGCGTTCCAGGAGCGGCTGGATAGAGCTGTATGAGCGCGAGCCGCTCTTCGTCGTGCCCGACTTCCGGCGCAACGAGGCGCTCTCGTTCATCAAGGGCGGCCTGCAGGACGTCTCGCTCTCGCGGGCGAAGCTCGAGTGGGGGATGCCGCTGCCCTGGGATCCGAGCCAGCGCATGTACGTCTGGTTCGACGCGCTCCTCAACTACTACACGGCGCTCGGCTTCGCGCGCGAGGGCGAGGACCTGACCGATCGCTTCTGGCCCGCGGCCTTCCATCTCCTCGCCAAGGACATCCTGAAGTTCCACGCGGTGATCTGGCCCGCGCTCCTCATGGCGGCGGACATCGAGCCGCCGACGGGGATGGTGATCCACGGCTACCTCCTGATGGGCGAGAAGAAGATGTCCAAGTCCCTGGGCAACGTGCTCGACCCGTTCGACGGCGATCGAGCGCTACGGCTCGGACGCGCTGCGCTTCTACTGCCTGCGCGAGGTGTCGTTCGGCCAGGACGGTTCCGTGTCCGCGGCGGGGTTCGAATCGCAGGTACGAGACCGAGCTCGCGAACGACTTCGGCAACCTGGCGAGCCGGACGCTCGCGATGATCGACCGCTACCGCGACGGGCGTGGTGCCCGAGTCAGAGGTTGACGACGGCCTGGCGGACGGCGCGGACGGCCTCGCGCGGCCTGAACGAGGAGGTGTCGGACCTCATCGATCGCTCGGAGCCGAGCCAGGCGCTCGAGGCGATCTGGGTGCGGGTGCCGCAGGGTGAACCGATACGTCGAGGAGACGCGGCCATGGGACCTGGCCAAGGACGAGGGGGCGGCGGAGCGGCTCGACCAGGTGCTCTACAACCTCGCCGAGGCGCTCCGGGTGCTGGCGCTCGTGCTCTTCCCATACATCCCCGTGTCGGCCGAGAAGCTCCTGGACGCGCTGTCCGAGGACGGGCGGGAGCTGGCGGAGTTCGGCTCGCGAGGCGGCGGGATGAAGGTCGAGCGGATCGAGGCGCTGTTTCCCAAGCTGGAATCTCCCGTCTCGGAATAGGGGCATGCCTCCGGCACTCGTCGCAAGCGATCTGCGCAAGCGGTACGACTCGACCGACGCCCTGCGAGGGGTCTCCCTGGAGGTTCCGGAGGGCCAGGTGGTGGCGCTGCTCGGGCCCAACGGCGCGGGCAAGTCGACTCTCGCCAAGATCGCGTGCGGGCTGGTGCGGCCGACCGCCGGGAGCGCCGAGGTCGCGGGTCATCGGGCGGGAAGCGACGAGGCGCGGGCGCGGATCGGATACCTGGCTGAGCTCTTCCGGCTTCCCGGCCTGGGTCGACGGCGGACGAGCTGCTCCGGCTTCACCAGCGCCTGGCGCGCTCGGACGGCGGGGCTGGGGAGCGGGCCGACCTCCTGGAGCTCGTCGGGCTCGCAGACGCTTCGCGGGAAGCGGGTGGGAAAGATGTCCAAGGGGATGCAGCAGCGCCTCGGGATCGCCCAGGCGCTGGTCGGCGAGCCTGCCTGCTGCTCCTCGACGAGCCGACCAGCGCGCTGGACCCGTCCGGGCGGAAGGTGGTGCGAAAGCTGTTGGCGGAGGTTCGGGGGCGCGGCGTCTCGGTGCTTCTCTCCTCGCATCTGCTGTCCGAGGTCGAGCTGGTCTCGGACCAGGTCGTGATCATCGTCGACGGCGAGGTGGTCAGAGCGCGGAACGTCCGCGGAGCTTCGAGAAGGCCGCGCGGCGTGCAGGTCGAGACTGCGGCCGGCGTGCGGCTGTTCGAGGGGGCGGGCCGGGACGACGCGCCGCGGATCGTCGCTGACCTCGTCGCGGCGGGTGAGAGCGTCTACGGGGTCGAGGTCCTGTCCTCGACGCTGGAGGACGCGTATCTCGAAGCGGTGGGGGAAGGAGCGACGTGAGCCGGCTCTCGGATGCGCGGATCATCATCGGCTACGCGATCGCGGAGAGCCTGCGCCGCCGGGTCGTGGCCGTCGTCGCGGTGCTCACGATGCTGTTCTTGGCGCTCTACGGCCTGGGCGTGCACTTCGCCTTCGACGAGATCGGGAACGGCAGTCTCTGACCGGCGGCGAGCTTGCTCGACGAGCAGGCGCTCGTGGGCGGGACGATCTTCGGCCTCGCGATGTTCGCGGTCCTCTTCCTGGGCAGCGTCCTCGCGATCTTCCTGACGAACGGGGTGGTCAGGGGCGACGCCGAAGCCGGCCTGCTGCAGCCGCTTGTGGTGAGGCCCGTGGGGCGGGGGACGCTTCTCGTCGCCCGGTGGGCGGGCGCCGCGGCCGCGACGACCGTCTACGTGCTCGCGGTGTATCTGCTGGCCCTGGGGATCACGAGCGCGCTCGGCGACTGGACACCGGGCAGCGTGGTGCTGCCCGCGCTGGCGTTTGCGCTCGCGGTGGCGATCGTCGGCGCGATCTCGGTCCTGGTCTCGGTCTTCCTGGCGGCGTCGGCGCAGGGGATCGCGGTCTTCATGGTCTTCGGGGCGGGACTGGTGGGGGGCCTCCTGGGGCAGATCGGCGAGGGCATCTCGTCGCCGAGCCTGGAGCAGATCGCCGAGATCGTGTCCGACGGCGCTGCCGTTCGAGGCGCTCTACCAGGCGGGGCTCTACCTGATCGCGAGCGACGAGAGCGGCTTTACGAGGACAGGCGATCGAGCTGGGGCCGTTCGGCGGGTCGCAGCAGGCGGATGCCGGCCTGGTCGTCGTTCTCGCTCGCCTACGTCGGCGGCATCCTCGCCCTCGCCGTCGCGGCGTTCTCGCGCCGCGACCTCTGAGCGAGCAGCTCAACCCTCGACCAACCCTAAAGGGGGTCTGACCCCGGGTCAGACCCCGTTGAGGGAGGTTGAGGGTTTGATTGCGGCGGTTCGCTTACCGAAGCTCGCGGACCTAGACTGCCCGCGTGGTCGACACGCACGCTCATATCGCGCTGTGCGAAGGAGATCCGGCAAGCGTGGTCGAGCGCGCGGAGGGCGCCGGGGTGACTCGCGCATCCTGACCGTCGGGCCTGGACGAGGAGTCGAACCGCGAGGCGATCGCGATCGCTCGCGCGCACGAGCCGGTGTTTGCGGCGGTCGGGAGGCACCCCAACTCGGCGGCGGGGTTCGACGCGGAGGCCGAGGCGGACTTGCGCGAGCTGGCGAGCGACCCGCAGGTCAAGGCGATCGGCGAGACGGGGCTGGACTTCTACCGCGACCGGGCGTCGAGGGAGGATCAGGTGGCCGCGTTCCGAGCCCAGATCCGGGTCGCGCGCGAGGTGGCGAAGCCGCTGGTGATCCACATGCGCTCGGGCGAGGGCGCAGGTGCGGACGCCGTGGCGGACTCGTTCGCGCTCCTGGCAGCCGAGGCCGGAGACGTCGACGGTCGTGCTTCATTGCTTCTCGGCGCCGCCCGAGCGGGTCGCGGAGGCGGTGGCGAACGGGTGGTTCTGCTCGTTTGCGGGCAACGTGACCTATCCCAAGGCCGAGGCGCTCCGGGAGGCGGCGCGGCTGGTGCCGGACGAGCTGATCCTGGTCGAGACGGACGCGCCGTTCCTGGCTCCCCAGTCGCGACGGGGCAAGCCGAACGAGCCGGCGCTTCGTGGTCGAGACGGCGCGCGAGGTTGCGGCCGCTCGCGGCGCCGAGCCCGAGGCGCTCGATGCGCTGGTCAGGAGAACGCCGCACGGGTACTTCGGATGGTGAGCGGCCGCGCGCGGCGGCGGGTGTCGCTGGGCCAGAACTTCCTCGCCGACCCGAACCTGCTCGAGGCGATCGTGCGCGAGGCGGGGCTCACGCGGCGACGATGTGGTGCTGGAGGTCGGCGGCGGCCAGGGGATCCTGACCGAGAACGGCTCGCCAGATCGCGGGCGGCGGTGCACGTGATCGAGATCGACGAGCGGCTGCGGGAGGGTTTGGAGGGGATCGCGGCGCGCCGCGAAGGTGTGCGCCTGGTGATGGGCGACGCGATGAAGGTGGACTTCCGCGCGCTGGACCCGCCGCCGACGCGCGATGGTCGCGAACCTTGCCGTACGCGGTCGCGACGCCGGTGATCATGCGGTCGATCGAGGAGCTTCCGGACGTGACGCGGTGGACGGTGATGGTCCAGCGAGAGATCGCCGACCGCCTTCGGGCCGTTCCGCGGACGAAGGCATACGGGGCTCCCAGCGTCCTCGCTCAGCTCGCCTGCCGGGTCGAGATGCTGCGGGCGGTCGACCGGGCGTGTCTTCCGGCCGCCGCCGCGCGTCGACTCGGCGCTGCTTCGGCTCGAGCGGGTGGCGGAGTTGGCCCGGCGACGACGTGGCGCGGCTGGTGCGGGCGGCGTTCGCGCACAGGCGCAAGGCGCTCGCGCGCTCCGTCGCAACGGCGGGGGTCGAGACCGCGGCAGCGGGTGCTCGAGGCTCTCGCGGCGATCGGGAAGGAGCCGACGGCTCGCGCGGAGGAGCTGGAGCCGGCAGGAGTTCGTCGCGCTGGCGAAGGAGTTGGCGGGGTAGATGGTCGATCGCGCGCCCGCGAAGCTCAACCTGTGCCTGTATCTGGGGCCGGTGCGGGACGACGGCCTGCACGAGCTGCGATCGCTCTTCTGCCCGCTCGCCCTGAGCGACCGGATCACGGTCACGTCGTCGGATTCGGACTCGGACGAGGTGGTCTGCGACGGGGTGGAGGGGCCGAACCTGGCCGCAGGCGGCGCTGGCTGCGCTTCGCGAGCGCGGGCTGGAAGAGCCCGCCGCTCCGGATCGAGATCGACAAGCGCATTCCGGTTGCCGCCGGGCTTGGCGGAGGAAGCGCCGACGCGGCGGCGGTGCTGAGGCTTGCCGAGGGCGAGGTGAGGGGCTGGAGGAGCTGGCCGCCGAGCTGGGGGCGGACGTTCCGTCGCAGCTGAGCCCGGGCTTCTCGCTGGTGGCGGGCGCAGGCGAGCGCTTGGAGCCGCTTGACGCTCCGCGCCGTTCGGCGTGGTGCTTGATCCCGTTCGACCGTGGGCTGAGCGCCGGCGAGGTGTATGCGGAAGCGGACCGGCTGGGGCTTGGGCGCTCCGATCGCGGAGCTGGAGGAAATCGGCGACGAGCTGCGCAGGCGGCGGGCGGGGGTGCGTCGCCGCTCGAGTATCCGGAGCTGCTGGTGAACGACCTGGAGGCGGCCGCGGTCTCGCTGCGCCCGCGAGATCGCGGAGGCTTTGGAGGCGCTGCGCGAAGGTGGGGCGCAGAGGCCGTCGTTCGTGACCGGGTCGGGGCCGACGGCCGTTGGCCTGTTCGCGGACATCGTGGCTGCGGACCGCGCGTCCGGGGAACTGGGGCCGGAATGGGCGAACGCGATCGTGACGGCTACGGTCCGGGCCATGACAGGCGACCGCGTGAGGAAGGCCTGGGAATTCATCCGCGAGCACCCGCTGATCGTCGTGATCGTGGTGCTCTTCGTCGCCTACCAGGTGTTCGGCGACGCGCTGCCTTCGATCAACCTGGAGAAGGCGCTCGAGGACATCTCGGAGTCGCTCGGCAAGTGGACGTATGCGGCGGTGGGCGCTCTCGCGTTCCTCGAGACCGGGGCGTTCGTGGGGCTGGTGTTCCCGGGCGAGACGGCGGTGATCCTGGCCGGGGCGATCGCGGGCAACGGGACGACGTCGATCGTCGTGACGATCGCGATCGTGTGGGTCTCGGCGTGGCTGGGGGATACGGCTTCGTTCTACATCGGCAGGCGGCTCGGCAAGGACTTCATCCTCACCACGGGCATCGGGTCCGGATCACGCAGGAGCGGTTCGAGCAGGTGGAGGACTACTTCGGCCGCTACGGCGGCAGGACGATCCTGGTCGGCAGGTTCATCGGGCTGGTGCGGGCGCTGGCGCCGTTCATCGCGGGAAGCTCGGGGATGACCTACCGCGGCTTCGCCCCGTACAGCATCCTGGGCACCGGCCTGTGGGCGGCGACGCTTCTCGATCCTGGGCTACTTCCTGGCCGAGAACATCGACAGGGCGGAGGACCTGGCGAGCCGGGGCATGTTCATCTTCGGCGGCACGATCGCGGTCCTCGTCGGCGGCTATCTGGCGATCCGCTACATGCGCGTCGCGGAGAATCGCTCGAAGCTGGCGCGGCGGATGGAGGAACAGGTTCGGGAGGCCGGTGGCTGGCTTTGGGCAGGCGGATCGAGCCGCAGGCGCGGTTCTTCTGGCATCGGTTGACGCCGGGGGAGCTTGGGCTCGAGTTCACGACGATCATGGCGGTGCTGGCGGTCTCGCTGTTCGTCGTGGTGGGCTACGGGATGGTCGTGGCTGGCGATCCCGGCCCGACGCCGGGCGACACGGCGGCGTTCGAGATCGTGGACGAGCTGCGATCGGGCTGGCTCGACGACGTCGCGAAGGTCGTGACCGACCTGGGCTCGGGCTGGGTGACGCTTGCGGTCGGCGCTGGTCGCCGCGATCGTGCTCGGGGATGAAGCAGGATGTGGGCCGAGCTTGATCGTGACGGTGGTCGCGCTGGCGCTCACCCACCTCGCGGTGCCGATCCTGAAGGAGAGCGATCGACAGGCCGCGGCCGGAGGGCGGGCTGGTGAGCGTGCGCGGCGACTCATGGCCGAGCGGCCATGCCGCGTACGGGATGATCTACGCGTGGCTGGCGGTGCTCCTGGCGCTGCGCGCGGACATGACCGGGAAGCTGTCGGGGACGGCGGTGATCGTGATCGGGCTGGCGATCTCGGCGGCGGTGGGGCTTTCGCGCGTCTATCTGCGCGTCCACTACCTCTCCGACGTGAACTCCGGCGCGGCCCTGGCGGTCGCGGCGTTCGCGCTTTGCTGGGCCGTCGCGCTTCTCGTCGTGCACTTCCGCGACAATGAGGCGGAGCGAATGAGCGTCCTGGCGGAGCTGACGGCGGTCCACTACCTGTTCGGCGGAGCGGGCCTCTTGAGCGTGCTCGCGTTCGGGACCCTGATCCTGGCGCCGACGATGAGCTCGTTCGGGCGTGGCTGGGAGAAGGCGGCCGCCGCCGTTCTGTCGCTCTTCGTGCTCGTCGCGCTTCTCGCGCTCGGCTTCGGATTGGGCGTCGTGATCGTCTACTACTGGGACGACATCTCGCGGCATCCTGGGCTGACACCCGAGGGGTCAGACCCCTCGCACTTCGCTCAACCGCCTCGCGCTGCCAGAATTGGGCCGGTGACAGCGGGATCCAAGAAGGAGCCGACGGGCGCCAAGACGGCCGATCCGGCGACGCTCGAGGCGCTCTCCGAGGCGATCGAGTCGGGCGCGGGCCTGCCCGCGGTCGCGAGGGCCGCCGCGAAGGTGCTGGGCACGAGCGTCGCGGTCATCGACCGCTCGAGCGTCGTGCTTGCGGTCGCGGCCGCCTCGTCGTCCGAGGAGGGAAAGCTTCTCGGCAACGGCGACGGGGTGGACTCGGTCGAGTTGCGCGTCGCCGACGCGGTCGTGGGCGAGCTTCGGTTCCGCACGAAGGGAGGAGCCTCCTCGGACGCGCCGCTCGCGCGGATGGTTTCGGCGCTGCTCGCGCTCGAGGTCGAGCGCTCGCGCTCGGGAGACTGGGCGTCCGACGAGGCGGCGGGCGAGTTCGTGAACGCCGTGCTCGAGCGCCGGGTGACGGACCGCGGCGACATCGTCGCTCGCGCCGCGGAGGTGGGGGCGGATCTGGAAGGCGGGGCGGGCGTGGTCGTGGCGCGGGCGCATCCCGCATGTGGCGCAGGACGGGGACTGGCGGGCGCGGGTCCTGACCGTCGCGCTCCGGGTGCTCCGCACGCAGGCCAAGGGCTCGGTTGCGGTGGTTGGCGACGGCGACGCGGCCGAGGTCAGCGCGCTCGTGCCGGCGGCCGACCGGGAGGTTCTGGCCCGGGCGGCGAAGGCGCTTTCGAGCGAGCTTCGCCACTCGCTTCAGGGCTTCCGCTTGACGGTCGCGCATTCGCGCCTGGCGCAGGATCCCGGTCGATCTCTACCGGGCGGGCAAGGAGGCGGTGCTGGCCGCGAACGTCGCCGACGCCGAGGAGATCGAGATCCTCGCGTTCGAGGACACGGGCTCCTACCGGCTGCTCCTGCCGGCGATGAGCGAGGACCCTTCGGAGCTGGAGCGCTTCTACGAGGAGACGGTCGCGCCGCTGTCGGCCTACGACGAGCAGTACGAGACCGAGCTGGTGGCGACGGTCGAGGCCTACCTCGACAACGACGGCAACGTGACCCCCACCGCCGAGACGATGTTCACCCACCGCCACACGATCCGCTACCGCCTCGAGCGCGTGCGCGATCTGTGCGGCCACGACATCTCATCGACCGAGGGTCGCGAGAAGCTGGGACTGGGCCTGAAGGCCATGCGGGTCCTGGGCATCGCGCCGCCCAGGGGGCCGGCGATGGAGGCGGGAGCGCGGGGCGGCAAGGTGCGCAAGCCGAAGGGCGCGGAGTAGGGAACCGGTAGTACAGCTCCGGGGGAAGGACTTGAACCCTCTCTTCAACTACCAAAAAGTCACGTGCTAGCCAATTACACCACCCCGGATCGGCTGGTTCGCCGAGTCTAGAACGCTGTCCAAGTTGGAAAGCCACGACATGCGGCGGCCTGAGAGGCGTCAGCCGCGCCCGCGCGCGGCCCTGGCGCCGACGCGCTGACTCAGCAACTCGGCGAGGCCGTCCTCGCCGGGATCGGGGATGGCGCAAGCACCTTCAGGTCCGTGGAGCTCGGGCGCGAGTGGATCGCGGCCGGTCCGCCTGGCGATCGCGGCGAGCGGCGTGAACAGGGCGGCCTGGATCGCAGCGGGCGGCTTGGTGAAGCGGATCGCGTCACGGTATTCGCGCGCGATCGCAGCCAGCCACAACATGTCGGGAAGACCCTGTGCATTCACGCGGCCCTGCGCTCCGAGTGACCACAAAGCCTCGATCATCGATGCGAAGCGCTCGGCGGGCCTCCCTGTTGCCGTTTCCGTCGCCTCGACCTCGACGCGGACGAGGGAGACCCCCTCGCCGGCATTCCACCAGTCGTGCGACACGCCGGCGGGCACCTCCACGACGCCACTCCCAGCCTCGACGGCTCGCTCCTCTCCGTCGACCTGAAAGCCCACTTCGCCCTCGCGCACTTCGAACCGCTCGATGAACAGGTCGTGGACGTGCGCTCGAGCCACAGCGGCGCCGGGCTGAAGCCAGAGGTCGACCTCCAACCGCCGTCCGTCCGGGTCCGCGCTCGCCAGCCGGGCGATCTCGCCGGTGGCCGGGTTGTGGAGCCAGGACCCGGGGGTGAGCGCGCCGGGCTGCGATGAGAGAGGGATCGAGGTCATATCTGCGTCCTCCAAGCGCAACAAAGATAGACCTTGCGCCCAGGCCGCGGGAGCTACCTGACCGGCACCGCCACGGCGTCGTCTCTACGATGACCGCGTGGCCGGCTCCTCAGAAGCGCCGACGGTCCTGATCATGGCCGCGGGCGAGGGAACGCGCATGCGCTCCTCGCTCCCCAAGGTCCTCCACCCGGTCGCGGGGAGGCCGATGATCGCCTGGCCTGTTCTCGCGGCCCGCGAGGCGGGCGCGGGGCGCGTGCTCGCGATCGTGGGCCCGAAGCACGACCTGAGCGCCGGCCTGCCCGAAGGCACCGAGACCGTCCTCCAGCCCGAGGCGAACGGCACGGGCGGAGCGATGATCGCCGCGCTCGAGGCGATCTCCTCGTCCGAGGAGGTCGTCGTCCTCTCAGGGGACCATCCGCTCCTGGGCGCCGAGACCATCTCCGCGCTGCTCGCGACTCACCGCGACGAGGGCGCCAATGGCGACCGTGATGACGGTCGAGCTCGAGGAGCCCGGCCAGTACGGGCGAATCGTCCGCGACGCGGACGGAGGCGTCGAGCGCATCGTCGAGACGAAGCATCCCGAGAGCGTCCCGCCGGAGATCCTCGCCTCGAAGGAGATCAACACCGGCACCTACTGCTTCCACGGCCCCACGTTCGCCGCGGCGCTCGGCCGGATCACGAACGAGAACGAGGCCGGCGAGTACTACCTGGGCGACGTTCTGCCGCTCATGCGCTCCGACGGCCACCGGATCGCCGCCCACGTCGCGACCGACCCCAACGTGAACCTGGGCGTGAACAACCGCGCCGACCTGGCCCAGGTCGAGGCCGAGGCGCGCCGCCGCATCAACGAGGCACACATGCTCGCCGGCGTCACCGTCACCGACCCGTCCTCCACCTGGATCGACGCCGACGTCGAGATCGGCCAGGACGCGACGATCGAGCCGGGGACCGCGCTGCGGGGCGAAACCCGGATCGGAGACGGCGCGACGATCGGCCCGCACACGACCATCGTCTCCTCGAGCGTCGGGGCGAACACGCACCGTCCTGCGCTCGCACCTCGACGGCGCGAGCGTCGGCGACGGCTGCAACGTCGGCCCCTTCTCCTACCTGCGCCCGGGCGCGAACCTCGCCGACGGCTCGAAGGCGGGCACCTTCGTCGAGATCAAGAACTCCGAGATCGGCCCCGGCGCGAAGGTCCCGCATCTCGCGTACATCGGCGACGCCGACGTCGGCGCGGGCGCCAACGTCGGCGCGGGGTCCATCACCGCGAACTACGACGGCAAGGACAAGCACCGCACGAAGATCGGGGAAGGTGCGCGAATCGCGGTCAACAACTCGCTTCGTCGCGCCGGTGGAGATCGGCGAGGGCGCTTACACTGGCGCCGGTGCAGTGATCCGCTCCGACGTGCCCCCGGGCGCGCTCGGAGTGACCGACGCCGGCCAGCGCAATATCGAGGACTACGCGAAGCGAAAGATGAAAGACGCCGAGGGGGACCAGTGAGCACCACCGAGACCGCAGCTATCGCGTCCGATCCGAGCGCTGAGATTCAGGAATCGATCATGACCATCGCCGACGAGATGCCGAGCCCACTGAGCTCGATCCCGCACGACTACACGAAGCGCCTCATGGTCTTCGGCGGGCGCTCCTCCCGCGAGCAGGCTGCCCGCATCGCGACCAAGCTCGACGTCGACCTCGGCCAGGTCACCCTCAAGACCTTCGCCGACGGCGAGGTCTACTGCCGCTACGAGGAATCGATCCGCGGCGCCGACATCTTCATCGTCCAGTCGACCGCCAAGAACATCGCCGAGGGCATGACCCCCAACGACTCGCTCGTCGAGCTCCTGACGATGATCGACGCCGCCAAGGGCGCATCGGCGCACCGCATCATCGCCGTCATGCCCTGGTACGGCTACTCGCGCCAGGACAAGAAGTCAGCTCCGCGCGAGCCCATCACGGCCCGTGTCGTCGCCCAGTGCCTCGAGGCCGTCGGCGTCGACCGCGTCCTCACGATGGACCTTCACTCCGGCCAGGTGCAGGGCTTCTTCTCCAAGCCCGTCGACCACATGACCGCGCAGCCGATGCTCACGCAGTACTTCATCGACCAGGCGATGGAGGACGAGCTCGTGATCGTCTCTCCCGACGCCGGCCGCGTGAAGGTCGCGCGCAACTTCGCCCGCAAGGTCGGCGTCCACTGGGCCGTCATGGAGAAGGAGCGCCCCGCGCACCAGGTCGCCGACATCGGCTACGTCGTCGGTGACGTGAAGGGCAAGACCGCCGTGCTGGTCGACGACATGATCGACACCGCCGGCACCCTCTGCGCGGCGGCCAAGACCGTCCTCGACGAGGGCGCGGCCAAGGTCATCGCCTGCGCGACCCACGGCGTCTTCTCCGGACCCGCCTACGAGCGCCTCGCCTACGAGAACTCGGGGATCGAGCGCATCGTCGTCACCGACACCGTGCCGCTCGCGCCGGGCGCGCCGGACAACATCACCGTCCTCCACGCCTCGCAGATCCTCGCCGACTCGATCCGCCGCATCTTCGCCGACGACTCCGTCTCGGAGATCTTCGCCGGCGAGAACCAGCTCTTCTAGAGCCGCTCAGCCGAAGTCGGAGATCAGCCAGCCCTGCCGCCCTCGGCCTCCTCGAGGAGGATCGTCCGGAACGTCGCGAGCTCGCCCTTCGTCTTGAGGGACGCCTCGGCCCGAGCGCGGTTGCCCGAGATGCTCACGCCCGGGCGGACGCGCACGGTCACCTCGGCGAACGAGTCGCCGATCACGCTCTCCATGATCTCGGGGCAACGCAGCTCCTCTTCCGTCTCCGAGCGCGCGCGCCGCGGCCCGGCGCATCAGGTCCTGCGCGCTCTTCGTCAGGTAGTCGCACGCGCTCCTTGAAGTCCTCTGCCCTCGCCGCGTCGAAGAACCCGTCGACCGTCGCCGTCGACCTTCTCGGACTCCGTCGGCGGGTCCTCGAAGAAGGCCGTGTCCGTGATCGCGAGGACGGCGAGGACGATGCCCACGATCAGGATGACCGCGGCGATCCGGCGCCGGGCTACATCTGACAGGTACCCCACGACTCCAACCTATCCTCACCGGCGCATGTTGCGCGTCGGACACAAGGGGGCGGACGAGATCGTTCCCGGCAACTCGATCGAGAGCTTTCGCGCCGCAGTCGAGGTCGGGGTGGACGTGATCGAGTTCGACGTCCTCCGCCCGCCCGAGGATTTCGCCGACGGATCGGACTGGCGCACGCGCGCAGGCGGGCCCCGCCACGGGGCGGCGCGCCCATCCTGGTCGCGCACGACTGGGGAGCCGCCCGGCGCGCGAAGGAGCCGCTCACGCTCGATCGCGCCCTGGACGCCTTCACCGAGCCGCCGCTCGACCAGGTGAAGATCGACCTCGACATCAAGATCCGCGGCCGCGAGGACGAGATCGTCGAGGCCGTCCGCTCGCGCGGGCTCGCCGAGCGGACGATGACGTCGGGCACCGAGATCCCGACCATCCGGATGCTTGGCGAGCTCGCGCCCGAGCTCAGCCGCGGCTGGACCATCCCGCGCGTCACGCGCGATTGGACCAAGAGCCGCGTCGGCAAGCCGCTCGTCCTCGCGGGCATGGCGACCCTCCGCGCCCGCTTGCCGCGCCGCGTGCGAAGCGAGGCGCCGCTCCTGGGCGTCGAAGTCGATCTGGATCCACCACGGCCTCGCGAGCAGCGCGCTTGCCGCGGCCGCTCACGACTCGCGGCTGCATCCTGGTCGCATGGACCGTCGACGACGCCGCTCGCATGCGCGAGCTGGCGGCCATGGGCGTCGACGGCATCTGCACGAACGATCCGCGCCTCTTCGCCCACTTGCAGGGATGATCAAAGCGGCGGCCCGGGTCGCTGCCGTGCGAGGATCGGAGACCTCGCCCCGGCTATCCTCATCGGTCGCCAATGGCCGATGATCGCCCCAATCTGGAAGTAGCCGAGCGCACCGAGTTCGGCTCCCGCACCACCCGCCGCCTTCGCCGCGAGGGGCTGGTGCCCGGCGTCGTCTATTCGGGCGGCTCGGAGGCGCGCACCTTCAGCGTGCCCGAGCGTGCGGCCAAGACCCTGCTCGGCACCGGCGCCGCGCTGTTCGACCTCTCGTTCGACGGCGGCAAGGCTGAGCCCGTCGTCGTCAAGGAGCAGCAGCGCCATCCCGTTCGCGGCCACCTCATGCACATCGACTTCCAGGTCGTGGACCTGAAGCAGGCCATCCAGTCCGAGGTCTCGATCGAGCTGCTGGGCGCCGATGAGTCCCCCGGAGTCAAGGAGGGCGGCGTCCTGGAGCACATCACCCACTCGATCAACGTCGAGGCGCTCCCGACCGACATCCCCGAGTCCATCGCGGTCGACGTGTCGGGCATGGTCATCGGCGACACCCTTCAGCTCGATTCCGTCGTCGCTCCCGAGGGCGTCGAGTGGGCGCTCGGCGAGGGCGCGGATCCCGCCGAGATCACCATCGCCACGCTCAACCCGCCGCGCGTCGAAGAGGAGCCCGAGCTCGAGGAGGAGACCGAGCTCGTGGGCGAGGACGGCGAGCCCATCGAGGCCCCAGAGGGCGAAGAGGGCGAAGGCGACGCAGACGAAGCCGGCGACTCCGATTCGGACGCCGGCGACTCCGACGGGGAGTAGCCCTGTCCATCTTCCGCCGGCGCCATCACGATGACGGCGGCGATACCGAAGCAGGCGACCGCGTCCTCGTGGTCGGCCTCGGCAATCCCGGCTCAGCGCTACGCGAAGACCCGCCACAACGTCGGCTTCGAGGTCGTCTCGGAGCTGACGAGGCGCTGGGACCTGCCGCGCGCGAAGGAGAAGTTCCGCGGCCTCCTGACCGAGGGCCGCATCCGGCCCGGCGGACCCCGCGTAGCCGCGCTCTTGCCCCAGACGTTCATGAACGAGTCAGGCACCGCGGTCGGGCCGGCACGCGGATCGCTGAAGGTGCCGCTCGACCGCCTGGTCGTCGTCTACGACGAGATCGACCTGCCGTTCGGGGAGATCCGCACCAAGCTCGGCGGGGGCGCGGCCGGCCACAACGGCATGAAGTCGCTGCGACAGGGCCTGGGCAGCACGCGACTTCTGGCGCGTGCGGGTCGGCGTCGGCCGCCCCGACTCGACCGACCCGGAGATCGTCTCGGCGTGGGTGCTCGGCCGCTTCAGCGAGCCGGACTCCGAGGTCCAGAGCCTGATCGAGCGCGCAGCCGGCGAGGCCGAGCGGCTGGTCGAGCGGATAGCGTCGGACGCGGATGAGTGACGCGCTGACCACCTACGACGTCTCGGAAGGCGTCGCGGTCCTGCGCCTGGACCGACCGCGCGCCCGGAACGCGATGAACACGCAGATGCTGGAGGAGATGCTCGCGCACATCGCCTCCGCTCGCGAGGACGACGAGGTGAGGGCGCTCGTCGTCTCCTCGACCGATCACCTGGGACTTTCCGCCGGCGCCGACGTGCGCGAGGAGCTCGACGAGGAAGGCCGCGTTCGCCGCATGCAGCTCTTCGCGGACCTCTACGACGACCTCGTTTCGTTTCCCAAGCCCACGGTCGCCGCGTGTCACGGGGCCACGCGTCGGCGGCGGCGCCGAGGTGGCGGTCGCCTGCGACATCCGTGTCGGCGGATCGAATCTGCGCCTCCGCTTCCCGGGCGCGTCGCTGGGCGTTCCGGTCGGGCCCGCCCGCCTGGTGACCCTGTGCGGCCTCTCGGTCGCCAAGTACCTCCTGATCTCCGGCAAGGAGGTCGCCGCCGACGAGGCACTCAGATGGGGCCTCATCCACAAGGTCGCGCCGGCGGCGACCGCCGAGGAGATGGCGATAAACCTGGCAACGACCGCGGCCACGCATCCGCCCGAGGCCGTCGCGCGGCTCAAGGGCATGCTCCACGAGTGGGACGGCGTGGTCGAGCGCTCGAAGGCGGAGGGCGAGGGCCAGGTGGAGTGGCAGCGCTCCGGACCCGGCCTTCCACATCGCGAGAGCTGAGAATCCAGCCTCAGGTCACCCCCGGAACGCGTCACTAGCCTGTCTCTAGAGTGTCACTCAGGCCCACCTTGGAGCTCGCATACGAGGACCGCGACTACGCGGCTCTTCGCGCTGCGCTCGGCTCGGGTGAGCGGCAGCGCTCATGCCTCCGGATCGGTCCAGCCGTATCTGATCGCGGCGCTGGCGGAGGACGACGCTGGGCTTGCGGGCCGCCCAGTGGTCGTGGTCGCGCCGGACGACGTGGGCGCCCGGGACCTCGCGCGTGACCTCGGCTGCCTACCTGGCGCCGCGCCGGGTCCGCCACTACCCCTCGCGCGGCACGGGCTACGCCTCGCACGTCGCGCCGCCTCCGCACCTGGTCGGCCTGCGGATCGCGGCCCTCGACGCGCTTACGGATGCCGGGGACGGCGAGCCTCCCGTCGTCGTCGCAAGCGCCGTGGCCCTGGCCGAAACGGTGCCCGACGCGTCGCTTCGGCCCGAGGGGTTCTCGCTTCGGGTGGGCGAGGAGATCGACCTGACGTTCTGCGCCGAGCTGCTCGCGGAGGCGGGCTACGAGCGGGTCGATCAGGTCGAGGCGCGCGGGCAGTTCGCGCTTCGCGGCGGCATCCTGGACGTCTTCGGCGCGACCGAGGATCGCGCCGCCCGCCTGGAGCTGTTCGGCGACGAGATCGAGTCGATCCGCTGGTTCTCGACCTTCACGCAGCGTTCGCTCGGCGAAGCGGCGGAGCTGGAGCTGTCGCCCGCGGCCGAGCTCGCCTCCGAGCACCGGATGCTCGCCGAGGCGGCGCTCGAGGACTCCGAGGAGGGACGGCCCGCTCGACTTCCTTCCCGTCGACTCGTTTCGCCCGCCGCTCGAGCTGATCTCGCGCGACGTCGCCTTCGTGACTGCGGCCGACGAGGAGATCGAGCCCGCTCTTCGCATCGCACTGGGAGGACGTGACGGCCGCGATGCACTCCGACGACGCTCGCCGGCTCTACGTGGACGTCGCCGGCCCGTTGGCGGAGCGGGCGCACGCTCCGCCTTCGCTCGACCGCGGCTGACGAGGGCGTGCTCTCGATCCGCGCGCAGGCTCCCGCCTCGGCCGCGCGCTCGATGGCGGAGGCCGAGCCGCAGCTCGAGCGCGAGGTCCGCTCGGGCTACCGGGTCGTCGTCGCGTTCGATCACAAGGGCGAGGCCGAGCGGGCGCGCTACAACCTGCAGCGCGTGGACGCGTCGTTCCTGGGCGCGGTCCTCCCGGCGGAGCCGGGCGTGCAGTTCACCGAGGCGCACATCGGCGAGGGGTTCGTCTCGCCGGCGCTCAAGCTCGCCGTCATCCCGTGGCGGAAGCTCGTCCACCGCAGGAGCCTCGGCCGCCCCGACCGTTCGCGGGCACCCTCGCGTCGATGGCCGACCTCGCGGTCGGCGACCACGTCGTCCACCAGGACCACGGGATCGCCCGCTTTGCGGGGTTCGAGACGAAGACCGTCGCGGGGGTGACCCGCGACTACCTGGAGCTCGAATACCGCGGCGAGGACCGTGTCTTCGCCCCGACGGAGCAGCTCGCGAAGATCACGCGCTACGTGGGCGTCGGCGGCGAGGCGCCGCAGCTCTCGGCGCTGGGGTCGAAGCGCTGGGACTCGATCAAGGCCCGCGCCCGCAGGGCCGCTCGCGCCCTGGCGGGCGACCTCCTGAATCTCTACGCGGAGCGGGCCGCAAGGCGCGGCCACGCTTTCGGGCCCGATTCGGAGTGGTCGGTACAGCTCGAGCAGGCCTTCCCCTACAGGGAGACCGCCGACCAGCTGGAGGCGATCGAGGCGACTCGCGCGGACATGGAGTCCGAGCGGCCGATGGATCGCCTGATCTGCGGCGACGTCGGCTACGGCAAGACCGAGGTGGCCCTCCGCGCCGCGGCGAAGGCGGCGGGAGAGGGCAAGCAGGTGATGATCCTGGTGCCGACCACCGTGTTGGCCCAGCAGCACCTGGGCACGTTTCGCGAGCGCTTCGCGGAGCTGCCGTTCGAGGTCGACGCGGTCTCGCGGCTGCGCAAGCCCGCGGAGGTGCGGCAGACGCTCCAGGCCTTCTCAGAGGGTGGGGTGGACATCCTGATCGGGACCCACCGGCTGCTCTCGCGCGACGTCCGGGCGAAGGACCTCGGGCTCCTGATCGTGGACGAGGAGCAGCGGTTCGGCGTCAAGCAGAAGGAGCTCCTGCGCCAGCTGAAGCTGCGGGTGGACGTGCTCGCGCTTTCGGCAACGCCGATCCCGCGCACGCTCCAGATGAGCCTCGCGGGGCTCCGCGACATCTCGGTGATCGAGACGCCGCCGGAGGGACGCCGCCCGATCCGCACCTACGTCGGGCCCTTCGACGAGGAGCTCGTCGCCAAGGCGATCCGGCGCGAGGTCGACCGCGACGGCCAGTGCTTCTTCCTCCACAACCGCATCGACACGCTCCATGAGGCGGCTGAGCGGCTCCGAGCCCTCTGCCCCGGGGTTCGCTTCGCCGAGGCGCACGGCCAGATGGACATGGGCGACCTCGAGTCGACGATGCTCGGCTTCCTGCGGGGCGATGCCGACTGCCTCGTCGCGACGACGATCATCGAGTCGGGGCTCGACATCCCGCAGGCGAACACCCTCATCGTCGAACGGGCCGACATGCTCGGGCTGGCGCAGGCCTACCAGATCCGCGGGCGCGTCGGGCGCTCGCGGGAGCGCGCCTTCGCATACATGCTCCACCCGACCTCGGAGGCGCTCTCGCAGGAGGCCGCCGCGCGCCTGGCGACGCTCTCCGACCACACCGAGCTGGGCTCGGGCTTTGCGATCGCGATGCGAGACCTCGAGCTGCGGGGAGCGGGCGATCTGCTCGGCGACGAGCAGTCGGGCCACGTCGCGGCGATCGGCTTCGAGCTCTACCTGTCGATGCTCGAGGAGGCGACGGAAGCACTGCGCGCGGGAGGGGACGACGAGGGTGCCCCGGAGTCGCAGGTCCGGGTGGACGTCGACGTGTCCGCGTACGTCCCGAGCGAGTACATCCCGTTCGAAGCCGCCAAGATCGAGCTGCACCGCCGGATCGCGGGGGCGCGCGAGGTCGGCGAGCTGCGGGCCCTCGGGGACGAGCTCCGCGACCGCTTCGGCCCGGTGCCGGACCCGGTCCAGGCGCTGCTCGAACTGCAGCGGGCGCGCATCGAGGTGGGGAAGGCCGGCGGGCGTGCCGCGGAGGTCCGCGGAGGCCGTCTCTCGATCTCTCCGCTCGAGCTGGATTCGACCCGCGTGGCCGCGATCCGCGAGTCGATTCCGGAGGCGATGTACGAAACCGCGCGCCAGACGCTCTCGCTGCGCGTAGGCGACGAACCCCAGGAAAGGCTCGAATCGCTGCTGTCCCTGGTCGCCGCCTTAACGGCCCCTGAACCCGCTCTCGCGGAATCCCGCTAGGTTTTTGCGCCGATGAGAAGTCTTTCGAAGAGAACCGTTGCCTTCGTGTTCGCCGGCCTCCTGGCCGTGCTCGTGGTACTGGTCGCGGCCACGATGGGAATCGGCAAGGTGAGCCTTCCCGATGGCGCCACCGCGTTCGTGGACGAGGTCGACGACGGCGAGATCACGCAGGAGGAGCTCGACGTCGCGATCCAGCAGGCGTCAGCCAGCGAGGGCAACGCCCAGCCCCCCGAGCCCGGCACCCCCCAGTACAACGCCGTTCTGGTTCCCGCGCTCTCCGACGTCCTGCTCGGTCGCTGGGTCCGCGGCGAGGCCGAGGAGCGCGGCATCGAGGTCACCGAGCGCGAGGTCGACGTCGAGCTCGAGACGATCATCGAGCAGCAGTTCGGCGGGCAGGACGAATTCGAGAAGTTCCTCGAGCAGTCCGGCTTCTCGGAGGAGGACGCGTTCGACCGGGTCGAGCTGCAGCTCCTGACCCAGTGCATCCAGGATCGCGTGATCCCGCAGGATCCCGAGGCCGAGGCCCCGACCGCACAGCGCCAGGGATGCCAGGGCGACGAAGAGGTCGAGATCACCGACGACGAGATCCAGGGCTTCTACGACGACAACATCACCCAGTTCGAGACGCCCGAGACCCGCGACGTCCGCACGCTCCTCAACCCGGACGAGAAGAAGGCGCAGGAGGCAGCAGATCTCCTCGCCGAGGACTCGAGCGCCGCCAGCTGGAAGGACGTGACCAAGGACCTTTCGACCGAGGAGGAGACCGCTGCGCTCGGCGGCCTGCGCCCCGGCGTCGCCCCGGGCCAGAACGAGCCGGCGCTCGACGAGGCCATTTTCTCGGCGGCAGAGGGCGAGGTTGTCGGCCCGATCGAGAGCGACTCGGGCTTCTACGTGATCGAAGTCGAGAAGATCAACGAGGCTGCGACCCAGCCGCTCGACGAAGCCACGCAGGCTCAGATCCGCCAGCAGCTCGTCACCCAGGAGCAGCAGCAGGCCGTCACGGACTTCCAGGACGAGTTCGTCGCCAAGTGGCAGCAGCGAACCGTGTGCTCGGAGGATCTTCTTGCCGACGACGATGACGGCACCGTCGAGTCCCAGCTCGCCGAGCGCTGCTCGAACTTCGCCGTCACGGACGACGGGTGCATCGGAGACGACGAGGACGACGAGCTGCAGCCGGATCCCGTAACCGGCGAGATCCCCGAGGAGCCCACCGGATGCGGAGCCTTCGTGCCCTCGCGGCCCGTGATCCCGGCGATCCCGCTCGCCGCGGACGAGCAGGACCCGCTTCTGGCCACCACCACGGGCGGGGCTTCGACGCCCCTCCCGCAGGGGCCGCAGCCGCCGCCCTCCGAGGAACCTGCAGTGCCCGCCGGCGCCGAGGCGCTCGGACTGCCCCCGGGCGCGGTCCCGGGCGGCGCTCCGACGCAGGGCGCGCCTCCCACGCAGGCGCCGCCCACCGGGCACCGCCCACCGGCGCCGCCCACGCAGGGCGCGCCTCCCACGACACCGCCGGGCTGAGGCCCGCATGAGCGGCGACCCCGCCGCGGCCCTCGCCCGCCTGGACGAGATCACCCGGCGCCTGCGGGTGGAGTGCCCGTGGGACCGCGAGCAGGACGAGCGCTCGATCGTCCCGCACACGGTTGAGGAGGCGTACGAGCTGGCGGACGCCGCGGCGCAGGGCGACGACGAAAAGCTGACGGACGAGCTGGGCGACGTCCTCTTTCAGGTGTATTTCCTGGCACTGCTCCTGGAAGAGCGCGGCGCCGGCTCGCTCGCGACCGTGGCGGAGGGGATGAGCGCGAAGCTGATCCGCCGCCACCCCCACGTGTTTCGGCGGACGTGGCGTCAGACCCGGGAGGTCCAACTACGTCTCGCGAAGTGCTCGACGCAACTGGGACGAGATCAAGCGCGAGGTGGAGGGTCGTGGGAAGGAAGATCCCTTCGCGGACGTGCCCGAGAACCTGCCGGGGCTTCTCTACGCGCGCAAGATCCTGCGCCGGGCCGCGCCGGACGAGGGGTCGCCTCCCCCGAAGGACTCCGAGGCCCGCGACCGCGCAGAGCGCTGGCTGGGTGACGTGCTGCTCGAGCTCGTGCGCATCTCCCGCCGCCTGGGCGTGGATCCCGAGCTTGCGGTCAGAGCGGCCGCGGGGCGCCTGCGGGACGAGGCCAGCTCGATAGCGCGACGAGGCCTCAGCCGGATCGTAGAATCCCTCGCCGCAGCTCCCCGGCTGCGCGTCACGCGCCGCGGGGCGTCTCTCTCGCATGGCACGAGATCGAACGCATCACATGCGCGGCAGATCCTCGACTCAAGGGGCAATCCCACGGTCGAGGTCGACGTGATCCTCGATTCCGGCGCAACGGGCCGCGCGGCCGTGCCGTCAGGGCGCCTCCACGGGGGAGTTCGAGGCCACGGAGCTGCGAGACGGCGGCCCGGAATGGCTCGGCAAGGGCGTCACGCGGGCGGTCGCAAACGTGAACGGCGAGATCGCCGAGGCGCTCCTGGGCTCGGACGCGTCTGATCAGGAGGCGCTCGACAGGGCGATGATCGACCTCGACGGAACGCCGAACAAGTCCCGTCTGGGCGCGAACGCGATCCTGGGCGTCTCGCTTGCCGCCGCCAGGGCGTCCGCTGCGCAGGCCGGGCAGCCCCTCTACGAGTACGTCGCCGGACTGGCCGGCACGGGCCCGCCGAGCATCCTGCCCGTGCCGATGATGAACGTCCTGAACGGCGGCGCGCACGCGGACAACTCGGTCGACTTCCAGGAGTTCATGGTCGTGCCCGCCGGCGCCGCCTCGTTCGCCGAGGGCCTGCGGGTGGGCACCGAGGTCTTCCACGCGCTCAAGGGCATCCTCAAGGGCCGTGGGCTCAACACGGCGGTGGGCGACGAGGGTGGCTTTGCGCCCGATCTCGACTCCAACCGGGACGCTCTCGGCGCCCTGGTCGACGGGATCGAGGCGGCCGGATACAAGGCGGGAAAGGACGTCTTCATCGCCCTCGACCCGGCGACGAGCGAGATCTTCCAGGGCGGTTCTTATGTGCTGGAGCACGAGGACCGCTCGCTGTCGCCCGACGACATGGCCGCCTACTGGGCGGAAGCCATCGATTCCTTCCCGATCGTCTCCATCGAGGACGGCATGGACGAGGAGGACTGGGACGGCTGGAAGTCACTGACCGACGCGGTCGGCGAACGCTGCCAGCTCGTCGGCGACGACCTCTTCGTCACCAATCCCGAGCGGCTGGGCCGCGGCATCGAGCTGGGGGTCGCGAACTCGATCCTCGTCAAGGTGAACCAGATCGGCACCCTGACCGAGACGCTCGAGGCGATCCGAATGGCGCAGGACGCGGGTTACTCCGCCGTGATGTCCCACCGCTCGGGAGAGACCGAGGACACCACGATCGCCGACCTCGCGGTCGCGACCGGAGTGGGCCAGATCAAGACCGGCGCGCCATCGCGCTCCGACCGGGTTGCCAAGTACAACCAGCTCCTGCGGATCGAGGAGGAGCTCGGCGGCGCTGCAACCTATCCAGGCATCGAAGCTTTCACCGGAAGGTAGAGCGCCTCCGGCGTGGAATCGATGATGCGTGAGCTCACGCGCATACCGGATCGCACCCCGCCGCCCGGCGGCCCGCCGCTCGCGCTCGCGCGTGGACTGGGAGCGCCTGGGGCGCATCAGCCTGGTCCTGATCCTCTTCGTGATCCTCGCGCTCTACATCAACCCGGTCGTGAACTTCGTGGACGCCTGGCGCGACTCGGGCGCGGCGAGTCGGCGCAGCTCGCCGAGCTCAAGCAGGAGAACCAGGAGCTCCGCGCACGTGCGCGAGACGCTCGAGCACTCGGATGCCGCGGAGCTCGGCGCCCGCGGCCTGGGCATGGTGAACCCGGACGAGCGGTCCGTGGTGATCTGCGAGCCGGGCGGCCCGGAGGCCTGCGCGACCTCGGCTCCCTGAGCCCCCCTCTCGCCGAGGAGCCTCGACGTGAACGACCGCGCGCTCAGCGCCGGCGAGTACCTCCTGGGCGCCGCCGAGCTGGGGCTGATCGTCGGCTGCGCTCGCCTTCGCGGCAGTTCGCCTCCGGCGCTTCGCCCTGCCCGGCTTCTCGGGCACGCCCGCCCTGGTCGCCGACGCGGTGGGCGCGATCACGCTCGCGATCGTCCTCGGCGAACTCCTGGGCACATTCGGCGCCTTCACGGAGCTCGGCTACCTGATCGCGTCGCTCGCCGTCGCGGCATTCTGGCGCTCGCGGTGTCAGACCCGGGGTCAGAGCCCCTCCAGGGTCGCGTTGAGGGTTCGCCCGACGAAAGCGATACGCCGCCCGCGCCGCCGGCTCATCGCCTTGGGCTGCCGATCGTCGCGATCGTCGTCGCGGCGATCTTCGCCGGGTGGGCGATCCCCACGCTCAGCGGCATCACCGGCGGCATGGGCCGGGCGGATTCGCTCTGGTACCACATGCCGCTCTCCGCCAGGTTCGTCGAGACGGGCTCGACCGGCGAGCTCTTCTTCTTCGACCCGATCTTCTTCGCGTCCTTCTATCCGGCGAACTCGGAGGTCCTCCACGCGATTCCGATCCTGACCTTCACGCGCGACTTCCTCTCGCCGCTGCTCAACCTCGGCTTCCTGGGCCTTGGCCTGACGTCGCGGGCTGGGCGATCGGCAGGCCATACGGCGCTGGCCCCGCAGGCGCTCCTGGGCGCCGCCGTCGTGCTGGGCGCCGAGACGATGACCGACTTCCAGGCGGGCGAGGCGCTGAACGACATCGCCGGGGTGGCGTTCCTCCTGTGCGCGCGCCGCGCTCCTGGTCAACGGCCACGCGGCGCGCGAGGACGGGCGGTCGGTCAGCGCCGGGGCGCTCGCCTTCGCCGGCGCCGCCGCCGGCCTTGCAGCCGGGACCAAGCTCTCGTTCCTGGCGCCGGTCGCGCTTCTGACGCTGGCCGTCCTGGTCATCGCTCCAGCGCGGGACGCGACGCATCCGTTCGACGGCCTTCTTCGGCCTGCCGATGCTGCTCGCCGGCGGCTATTGGTACCTGCGAAACCTGATCGCGATCGGCAACCCGATCCCGTACACGGCGTTCGGGCCGCTCGGGTTGCCCACGCCCGAGCGCATGCTGGAGCTCCGGCCCGGGTTCTCCGTCGCCCACTACTGGAACGAGCCGGACATCTGGTCGGACTGGTTCGTTCCCAAGCTCTCCGAGGAGCTGGGCCCGCTGTGGCCGCTCGTCCTGTCGGCGACGGTCGGAGGCGGCGTACTACGCCCTGTGGAAGGGCCGCGAGCCCGATCCTGCGCGCCCTCGGCGGCGTCGCGCGTCCTGACCGCGTTCGCGTACGTCTTCACCCCGCTCACCGCCGGCGGCGAGGAGGGGGAGCCGATCGCGTTCGAATGGAACATCCGCTACCTCGCCCCGCCGATGGCCATCGGCCTGGCGATCCTGCC
Source organism: uncultured bacterium (assembly GCA_963740125.1). Taxonomy (GTDB): domain Bacteria; phylum Actinomycetota; class Thermoleophilia; order Solirubrobacterales; family 70-9; genus JALZKA01. The sequence goes on from CAVUCV010000001.1 coordinate 319,586, forward strand.
CCTCCTTCCCGCCTTCCGGTCCACGCCGCGCGCGCGGTCGGTCTCGCTGTTCGGCCTGGGGGCGCTCGCGCTCTCACGACGCTGACGATCGTCCAGTGGACCACGGGCGGGCACATGAAGGGAGCGATCGCGACGGGCGTCCTCGTGCTCGCCGCCTTCGGCGTCGGCGCTCTGGGCGAACGCGCGCGGATACGTCGGCCCCCGGGCACCGCGCGGCCGCACGCTCGCAATCGGCGCAGCCGTCGGCCTCGCCGCGGTCGCCGCCGGGTTCGTCGTCCAGCGCCACTACCTGGAGCGGCGCTACGAGGACCTGAGCCCGCAGCTGCGCCTGGCGGAGGCTGTGCGCTGGGCGAACACCGTCACGGACGAGCGGATCGCGATCTCCGGGATCCGCGGAGTCTTCAACCAGTACGCGTTCTCTGGCTACGACCTCTCGAACCACGTCCAATGGCTGGGAATCGAGGGCGAGGACAGCTCGTTCAGCGAATCCCGGACTGCGAGACGTGGCGCACCGGAGATGAACGACGGCGAATACACCTACGTCGTGACGCTTTATGACCCCTACAGCCCGCTCGGGCCTCACCGACACCAAGGAGGGCCTGTGGACCCGCGAGGACCCCGGCGCCTCCGAGGTGCTTCGCGACGGCCCGGTCAGCGTCTTCCGCGTCGACGAGCCGCTGGACCCCGGCGGCATGCGGCGACCTTCCGGATCTCGAGGCTCCGAGCTCGAACGGAGACTCGGTCAACAACGACCCCCTCGCGAACCAGCCGCCCTCCGGCACGAGATCCGGCGGCGACCAAGGGTCCTGATGCTCGGGCACGCTCCTCGCGGCCCTCTCATCGTCCTCGCCGTCGGTCGTCATCGGCCGGACGCTGATGCTGGCGCTGGGCTGGAAGCGCCCCGAATGGGTCGCGGGGGCGGTCGGCTTCGCGGCCCTCGTCGTCGTGGCGCCGTTCCTGGTCCGGCTGCCCGGACGAGGGCTCACCGCCGCCGTCATCCTGGCCGTCGTCACCGATCGCGTGCGCCGTCGTCACCCGCAGGGCCGTGCCCCGCCGCGACGCACGGCGAGAGTTCCGGCGGCGGGACCCGAGCGGCCCGCGTGCGCAGCACCTGGTCGCGCTCTGCGTGGTGCCGGTCATGATCGCCGTCGCGTGCCTGCCGTTCCTCTTCAACGAGGGCACGGGCGTCCTGGGCGAGGGGATCTACACGAACGACCAGGCGGCGCAGCTCTACTGGGCCGACTGGCTGGCCGACGGGTTCGGCCCGCAGCCGAACGCGGTGTCCGTCGGCTACCCGGTCGGGCCGCAGGCGCTCGCCGCCAGCGTGTCCGAGGGCACGGGCGTCAACCTCGTCGACGCCTTCAACGGCCTCTTGGTGGCGATTCCGGCACTGACCGCGCTCGCGGCGCTCTCGCTCCTGGGCGGGCTGGCGCCGTTGGCGCCGCGGCCTTGCGGCGTGCCTCGCCGGGTTGCCCTACCTCGGCGCGTCGTTCCTGGCCCAGTCGGGCTTCAAGGAGACCGTGATGGCGATGCTGGTGGTCGCCCTCGCTGTCGTCCTCCACCTGGCGCTGAGGCGCGAGGGCGAGGATCGCGAGGCGCCGCCGGCCCGCGCCGTCATCGGAGTGCTCGCCGTCCTGGCCGCGGCGTCCGTCTTCACCTTCTCGGTTCCAGGCGGCGTCTGGTTCGGCGTCGCCGTCCCGGTCTGGGCGATCCTCACTGTCGGCTTCGGGACGCAAACGGTCAACCTGGCCCGGATCCGGGCCGCAGCCGCCGAGCACCGCTCGCTGCTGATCGCGGGCGCCGTCGCGCTCCTCGCGCTCGCGGCGCTGGCGCTGGGCCCGGCGGGCAACTTCATCGACAAGATCGACGAGGTCCAGGGCTCGAGCGGGCGCCTGTCGTCGCCGGTCTTCCCGGGCGAGGCGCTCGGCATCTGGCCGGAGGGCGACTTCCGCGTCGTCCGCGGCGAGGTCCCGGGCGCGCTCCTGGCCACCGCGTTCGCGGCGCTCTGCGCGCTGGGCGCGTCCATCGCGCTCGTCAGGCGTCGCGAGTGGGCGCTCATGTCGGTGCTTGCCGCCGCGGCCTTCGTCTACGCCCTCGCGCGACCCCTCTCCGAGATCCACGTCGAGGCGAAGGCGCTGTGCGTGCTGGCGCCGATCGCGATGCTCGTAACCGTCCGCTGGCTCCTGCGGCCCGGCCGCGATCGCGCGGCGCTCTTGCGACAGGCCGCGGGCGCGGCGTTCTGCGCCCTGGCGCTCGTCTCGAGCCTGCTGGCGCTCCGCGCCGCGCCCGTTGGATTCAACGAGCGCGGGGAGGAGGACCTCCGCGCTCTCGCCGAGCGTGTCGACGGCGGGTCCGTCGCCTTCCTGGGCGTCGATCGCTTCGCCGGCTATTGGCTTCGCGGCACCCTGGCGGAGAGTCCCGGCGGCTACGTGCCCCAGGACGTCGACGCCCGCCCGGAGAAGGTCTGGCAACAGGGCCTGGCGATGGACTTCGACACGCTCAGCCCCTCGAAGCTCGACAACTACGACTTCGCGATCACGACCTCGGCCGCCTACGCCTCGACCCCGCCGCCGAGCTTCGCCGAGGTCGCGCGCGAAGGGGAGTACGTCCTCTGGGAGCGGGACGGTGAGACGCCGTCCAGCAAGGTGCTGGACGAGGGCGGCGACCCGGGCGCGAAGCTCACCTGCCACATCCAGGACGAGGAGGGCGAGACGACGGTCCTGCCGTTCCCCGGCGAGATCGATCAGGACGATTGGCGGCCGGGCTTCTGCTCTGGACGCACCCGCGTCCGCGACGGCCGAGGTGACGCTTCCGGAGGGCGACTACGCACTCTCCCTCCAGTACCACAGCCAGGTCCCGCTGACGGTCTACGCGAACGGAGAGGAGGTCGGCGAGGTGCCGCCCTCACTCGAGGGCTTCTACCTCACCGAGCGCCGGCCGGGGGGCGTTCTGGCCTGCCGGCGAGCTTTCGGCGGCCGGGGCGACCCAGGTGCGGATCGAGGCGCAGGAGCCATCCGGCCTCCAGGACGTTCCTGGGAGTCGAGCGCACCGCGTGGCTGGGCAGGCTCGCTTTTTCGTCGACCGACGGCCCGAGCCTGGCCACCTTCAACGAAGCGTGCAACGACTACGTCGATCACTATCTCCCGACGAACTCGACCGTCGATTCCAAACCGGCTTCATGACAGATCCCTCGCCCCTCATCTTCGTCGGCGGCACCGGCCGCAGCGGCACCCACATCGTCGCCGAGCTCATCGGTCGCCATCCGACCCTTCACGCGGTCCCGATCGAGTGCCGCTTCCACGCGAACCCGAAGGGCCTCTCCGAGGTCGTGACCGGGGCGGCGACGCCCGTCCGCGTTCGCGACCAAGCTCCGCACGTACTGGTGGCACAGGGTCCGCGTCGGCGAGCGCGCCTTGGTCAGGGCGCGGTGGCGTGCCCGGGGCGAGGGCAAGGAGCGGGGGCTCTACAAGATCATCGACAAGGGCGCCTTCGAGGCGGCGGCGCGGAGGTTCGAGGATGCGACCGCCGGGATCGACGACGGGACCAGGCCCGAGGTCGTCGCCGGCGAGCCGCGACCTCTTCTTCGACCTGCTCGGGCCCGCTGCGGGAAGGCAAGCCCGGGCTGGTCGAGATGAGCTGCTTCACGATCGCGTCCGCGCGCGGGCTCGAGCGGATCTTTCCCGAGGCGCTCTTCGTCCACTCGGTCCGCGACGGGCGCGACTCGGGCTCCTCCAAGGTCTCGAAGGCGCAGAAGTCCCACCACCCGTCCGATGCGGCGTCGGGCGTCGAGTGGTGGGAGGGCCGGCTCGCGCTCGCCGAGCGCGGCTATCGCGGCCTCGAGGACCCGTCGAGGCTTCACGCCGTCTGTCTGGACGAGCTGGTCTGGGGCGACCGCGAGGCGTCCTACGCGGGCCTGCGCGAGTTCGCCGGGCTCGATGACGACGGAGCGATGCGCGCCTTCTTCGACAACGAGATGAACGCGCAGAACGCGCACCGGGAGCGCTGGCGGGAGGGCCTCGACGGAGCGCAGCAGCAGGCGGTCGTGGTCCGCTACGAGCGCGCTCTGGATCGCATCGAGCGCGAGGGCTACCACTGCGCGGCCCTGCTGCGCACGAACTACGAGCGGGCCGACCTGATGTCGGCGCCCCGGGCAGCGGCGACGGCCGGCGTCCGCTCGTCTTCGTCGGCGGCACCGGCCGCAGCGGCACGCACATCGTCGGCCGCCTCCTGGGCGAGCACGCCGCGTATCGCGGACGTGCCGATCGAGGCGCGCTTCCACTGCAACAAGCGCGGCCTTCCGGATCTCCTCGAGGGACGGGTCTCGCTCGGCGGCTTCCTCGAGAAGCTCCGGGACTTCTGGTGGCATCGGATCAGGGTCGACGACCAGCCCCGCGGGCCTCTACTCCCTGATGTACCGCTCGGCCTTCGACGACGCGCTGGAGCGCTTCGAGGCGTCGTACCACTCGGATCCGATCGCGGCCGGCCGGCGCGCTCTACCTCGACCTCCTGTGGCCGCTCGCCGAGGAGGAGGGCAAGCCCGGCCTGGTCGAGATGAGCTCTCACAACGTGCGCGAGGCGCAGATGCTGCGCCGCCTGTTTCCCGAGGCAAAGGTGGTCCACACCGTGCGCGACGGCCGCGACGCGGCCTCGTCGGTGACGACCAAGACCTGGGGCCCCGACGACGTGATCAAGGGCATCGACTGGTGGGCGGAACGCCTGCGCTGGATCGACCGCGGGGTCTCGGGCGTGGAGGACGGCGCCGAGTACGGCCTGCCGGCCGACCGGTTCCACCTGGTCGTGCTCGACGACCTCGTCGCGGGTCGCCGCGACGAATGCCTCGACGGCCTCTGCCGGTTCCTGGGCGTCGAGCCGGACGACGGCATGCGCGCCTTCTTCGACGGCCAGATGAGCGCCAGGGCATGCACCGCGGGCGCTGGGCGGAGGGCGCGGGCGCCATCGGGCGGGCCCGGGTGCGCAAGCGCTACGAGCGCACGCTGGCCAGGCTCGACGAGGAGGGCAACCACGTCGCGCCGCCTCTGCTCGACGCGCTGGAGCGGCTGGGATGACGCATGAGCGCCGCATCCTCTTCCTCTCTTCGAACGGCACGGGGCTCGGGCACCTGACGCGCTCGATGGCGATCGCGCGGCGCCTCGATCCCTCGCTCGAGCCGCTCTTCTTCACGCTGTCCGGGCGCGGCGCCCGTGGTCGCCGACCAGGGCTTCGAGGTCGAGTTCGCCGCGTCGTACGCGACGCCGACGGCCGGCAGCGACTGGCGCTGGTCGCGACGTCTGCGCGGCCGCCTTCGCGCGGCGATGCGCGATGCCGACCCGCGCGTCCTGGTCTTCGACGGCGCCCATCCCTACCAGGCGCTCATCGACGCGATGCCTTCGGTCCCGGACGCCCACCGGGTCTGGTGCCGGCGGCCGATGTGGAAGCCGGGCTCCAACTTCGGCGCGCTCGAGCGGACGCGCTTCTTCGACCAGGTGCTGGAGCCGGGCGAGTTCGCGGGCTCCGAGGACCGCGGAGCCACCGTAGCCCTACGGGGCGACGCCCACTGCGTCGACCCCGATCGTCTTCTGCGACGACGCGGAGCTGTACGAGCGCGGGGACGCCGAGCGCAAGCTCGGGATCGAGCCGGGCGGCGTGAACGTCCTCGTCCAGCTGGGCCAGGGGGATGAGGTCCGAGCCGCTTCGGAGCGCTGCCTCGAGCACCTGTCCGGGACGCGAAGGGGTGCGGGTCGCGGCGCTGCGCTCGCATCTCGCCGCGATCGGGGACGACGCCGCCGCGGCGTGGTCGGCCTCGACTCGACCTACCCGATGAGCCGGTACCTGCGCGCGTTCGACGCCACGGTCTCGGCCGCCGGCTACAACGCCTACCACGAGCTGATCCGGTTCGGGGTGCCCTCGCTGTTCGTGCCGATGCGCCGCCAGACCGACGATCAGCACGCGCGGGCCCGCTACGCGGAGGAGAGCGGCGTCGGGCGCGGGGTGGACGGTCCCGCCGACCCCGCGCTGGAGGCGAAGCTCGACGAGCTGCTCGATCCCGCGAAGCGCGAGGCGATGCGCTCGGCTCTGCGCGAGCAGCGGCCTGGGAACGGCGCCGCGCCGGCCGCGGAATGGCTCGCCGGGCTCGCGGCGTCCGAACGGGTCCGCAAGCCGGGCACCAAGCGATGGAAGCGCTACGCGGCGCACCCGGTCTCCTCCGCGCGGGCGGCCGCCCCTTTCGCGGCGCGCCTGCCCGGAGCTGTCGGCCGGATCGCCCACCAGACCGCGACCCGGCCCAAGGCCCGCGTGGTGGTCGATGCCGGAGAGCTTCGCTCCGGAGGACGTCGAGAGGCTTCTCCCGGGGGCCCTGGAGGACTCCGGCGAGGCGCCCGAGCGCGTTCTCGTGCTCACCGGACGGGTTGACGTGCTGCCGGTGCTGCGGAAGGCGGGGGTCGGGGGAGAGCACGTTGCGAGCGCGGGGCGCCGCGACCTGATCCTGGCCGAGCGGCCCCGGATCAGGCGCTTCATGACGCTCGATACCTAGACTGGAACGCGTCGTGAAACCCGCCCAGAAGACCGAATCGACGCCCGCTGCCGCGCCCTCGAACGGCGCTTCGAGGGCTACCGGCGCGCTGCCGAACCTGATCATCATCGGGGCCCAGAAGTGCGGCACGTCCGGGCTCCACTACCACCTGGGGCTTCACCCCGAGGTCTCGATGTCGAAGCCGAAGGAGCTCAACTTCTTCATCGAGGAGCGCAACTGGCCGCGCGGCGAGGAGTGGTACCGCCGCCATTTCGATCCTCGAGGCCAAGGTGCGGGGCGAGGCGTCGCCCAACTACACCGCGTTCCCGCAGCATGTCGGCGTGCCCGAGCGCATGGCCTCGGTGGTCCCCGACGCGAAGCTGATCTACGTCGTTCGTGATCCGCTCCAGCGCATCGCTGCTCACTGGGTCCACAACTACGCGAAGCGCCGGGAGAAGGGGACGCTCGCGGAGACGCTGAGCCACCCCAACACCTCATACCTGCAGCGCAGCCAGTACGCGATGCAGCTCCAGCAGTTCCTGAACCACTTCCCGCGCGAGAGCATCATGATCCTCGACCAGGAGGACTTCCGGAAGGACCGCGGCGACGACTCTGCGGCGGGTCTTCGATTTCGCAGGGGCCGATCCCGACTTCTCGCACCCGGGCTTCGAGCGCGAGCGCCACTCGACGTCGCGCAAGACCAGAGCGACGAAGCTGGCGGTGCGCATGGAGCGGGCATCGAAGTCGCGGCTGGGGAGGGTCGTGCCGCCGAAGGTGTGGTTCGCGCTCGACGAGCGGCTGCCGATGAAGAAGCCGATCGACCGCCCGGACGTCCGCCTTGCGCTCAGCGACGAGGCGCTGCGAGCGCTGCGGGACGACGCCGAGCGCATGCGCGAGCTGGCCGGCCGCCCGTTCCGCGACTGGTCGATCTGGCAAGCGTGACGCCGCCGAAGGGGGCTGAGCGACCCCGGCGGGTCGGGTGCGGTTCTCGGGGTCAGGCTCCTCCGCTACGCGGGCGTGCAGGGCCTGTCGCTCTTCGTCTCGAACCTGATCCAGCTCGCATCGCTCGCGGTCGTCGCGAACTTCCTGGGGCCGGCCGACCTGGGCCAGTACGCGCTGCTCCTGTTCCTCGCGGGCGTGGTCACGCAGGTCTTCGTGGTGCTCTCGAAGGCGGGCACGATCCGGCGGGTCTTCGGCGGCGGCGACGATGACGACGACGACGACGAGGACGACAGCCAGGTCGTCTCGAAGTCCCCGCAGCGCACTCTCGGCGTGGGCATCCTCTGGTCGCTCATCCTGGGCTTCGGCGGCGCCGCGCTGATGGTCGCCTTCTCGGAGCCGCTCGCCGACTGGCTTCTGGGCTGACGGACGGCGAGTCCATCTACGTCGTGTGGGCGGCGGCTACCGTCGCCTTCTGGACGGCGGCGAAGCTGACGTCGATCTCGATCTGGTTCGAGCGCCGCCCCACCGCGTTTCGTGATCGCCGACGCATCGCGCCCGCTGATCGCGCTCATCGCGCTCGTCATCCTGCTTGCCGCGGGGGCCGGCATCGAAGGCGCCATCGCGTCGACCGCCTTCGGCGTCGCCGGCGCGAGCGTGGTCGGGGATCTTCCTGCTCCGGCGCAGCTTCCACCCCGCAATCGACATCCGTGAGACGTGGGAGATCGCCAAGCAGGCGACGCGCCGCGCCCCGGTCGTCTTCCCGTTCTGGGTCATCCAGAACGCCGACGTCTTCCTCCTCTCGCGCGTCGATCTCGGAGACGGAGCTGGGCATCTACACCCTCGCCTCGCGCCTCGGCCTCGTCGTCTCGTTCCTGCCGCAGGGCTTCCGCATGGCGATGCGGCCGCTCCGCAAGGCGGCGATCTTCCAGGCCGTCTCCGACGAGTACGGGCAGCGCGACGCAGAAGGGCCAGCTCCTCGGCTACTTCACCCTGCTCTGCATCTTCGCCGTCCTGGTGATGATCCTCCTCGGCGAGGTGATCGTCGAGATCGCGCCGCCCGAGTACGCGGACGCCGGCGCCGCTGATCCCGTTCGCGGCGGCGGCGTTCGTGATGCCGGCGCTTCTACCGGACGGTGAACCAGAACGCGACGCTGCCGAACAACCGCCCCGTGTTCGTTGCAGGCTGCCTCGGCGCGATGGTGATGTTCGTCGGGCTCACGCTACGGCTCGCCTCGGAGATCGGCGCGTACGCCGCGCCCATCGGGATGCTGATCGGCTTCGGGCTTCCCTCCGCGTACATGTTCGTCCGCACCCAGCGCGGGAAGAGGCCGATCGACGTTCCCGTATCGGCGGGTCCTCAAGGCGCTCTTCGCGTCCGCGCTGATCGCGGCGGCCTTCCTCGCCCTGCCCGACATCGGCGTCGTCATCGGGTCGATCGCGGTCGCCATCGTCCTGCTTGGCGCTGTTCCTGGTCGGCGCTCGTCGTGATGCGGGTGATCCCCGAGAATCACTGGCAGCCGCTCGCGCACATGGCGCGCTCGGCGCTCAGGGGATCTACGGTGAGCGGCTTCAACCCGCGCGCGGGGATCCGCTCGATACCGGAGGCCCAGCGCAAGCCGCTTCGCAGGGCGATCAAGAAGGGCATCCCGGAAAAGCGCCTGCGGGGCGGCAAGGGAGAGGAGCTGGTCGGCATCCTGAGGCTGCCTGGGGACGCGGCCGGCGTGTCCGGCGTCGCCAAGCCGACCGAGCGCGACGAGGAGATCTCGCTCTATCTGTTCGAGCGCGCGCCGACGGCGGTCAGGAACGCCTCGATGCGCCGCCTCTCTGCCGACGGGGCTGCCTCGGACGAGCTGCGCGCGCTCGAGGACCTGGTGCTGCACCTCCGCCGCGTCCCGAACGACGCCTGGCTGGGCGCAGAAGAAGAACGCAGCAGCCGGGGTCCCGAGCCGACTAAGTCGAGTCGCTTGAAGGCACGATCACGATCCGGTCCGGCTCGATCGTGACCTCGACCTTGCGGCGCTCGGCCCAGTGCTCGGAGTAGATCGGGTCCTCGGTGACCGCCGGATCGAGCCAGAGGCCGTAGCCGTCCGCCTCGCCGTGGTCGAAGCTTGCCTGGAGCCCGGCGCCGGGGCGCTTGGAGCGGCCTCCTCGCCGCCGCCTGCGCCGCTTGGGCTGCTGGCGGCCCCCGTTCGGCGTCAGAGCCGTCCTCTGCCTCGTCTGCGTCCTCTGGGGGCTTCGTCCTCGCTCGGCCTCCGCCTCGGCTTCGGCCTCTTCGAGCGTCGCGGCCTCGATCTCGGCCTCGATCTCGTCGCGGAGATCGACCTCGCCGGTGTCCTCGCCGTCGGCCTCCAGGCCGTGGCGGCGCCGGAACTCGCGCAGCTCGGTGGCCGGGCACGTCCAGCTGGTGGGCGATCCACGCATCCGTACGGCCCTGGCGCACCCATGCGCGGACCTGATTGAGCTGAGATCGGAGTGGCTTCCGGGGCATTTGCGGCGCCGACTTTATCCAGTCGGCCGTCGGACTCCGCCGTTCTCGCGGGACCCGACGGTTGTCTGTGGCGGAAAACTGGCCCACCGGCTAGGGTTGCCAACGGAACCGACCGGCGCCCTGTAGGGGGGTAGCTCGAATGGAGGCGCGAAATGCTGGTCCTTACGAGAAAGACGGGCCAAAGCATCATGATCGGCGACGACATCGAGGTGTCGGTACTTGCCGTGTCCAAAGACAAGATCCGCGTCGGGCATCACCGCGCCGAAGGCGGTCCCTGTCTTTCGCAAGGAGGTCTGGCTCTCGATCAAGGACGGCGACGACGCCGGGGACGAGCCTGAGGGCGACGCCGAGGGCCAGACCGCGAGCCAGAACGGCATCGAAGAAGCGATCATCGAAGGAGCGGCCGCCAAGGTCGAAGAGGCGCTCGGTCGCAAGGACTGACGCGCGAGGCTCGTTGAGGCGCGGGGTGGGCGCTTAGCCCATCAGGAGCGCGAGCGTCTCGAACATCACCACGGTGACGACGAGGACCGTCAACGTGAGCGCGGTGAAGAGGACGCTGAACCGCACCTTGCCGGACTTCTCGACCCGGGTGATGCGGCGTGCGCGCGAACGCGCGGCGGCGCGATGCCGGAGCTGGGCACGTCGCTGGCGGTCGAGAACGGTCTCGTTCTCGAACGCAAGTTCCCAATCGTTGAGGCTCTGGCGCATGCGCATGGGACGGAGAACCTAACAGGGTCGAAGGCGAAATGCAAACGTATGTTCACACTTCGCCTACGGTTCCTTAGTTACCAGAGGCACAATCACGCCTGACGGCTCGCCGAGAGGTGGAATTCCCACACATAGCGTGGCTTTTCCAACTCTCGGCGTATCAGCATGCGCCCCAGAGGCCCGCGGCCCGCGTTCGCGGCGTCTTGCTGAAGGCGCTCGAACTTCTCGGCGTGGTCGGTGTTCGGGGCGATCTCGAGCGTCCGGGCGTATCCCAGGCGCACGAGCTCGGCGTTGACGAAGCGGTCGCCCAGGTACACGTAGGCGAGCAGGCGGTCGTACACGTCGCGCCGCTCGTCGCCGAACGCGAGCGTCACCCGCTCCCCTTCGATCAGACCGGTCCGTAAAGCGGCGACGCCTTCTTGCCGAAGCACTCGACCGGCTGGCCCGGCGCCACGGACTCCGGGGTGTCGACCCCGATGAAGCGCACGCCCTCTGTCGCCGCCGTTGTGGAGCTCCATCTCCGCCGTGTCGCCGTCGACGACCCGGACCACGGTCGCATCGGCGGTCTTGCCTGCGGGTTCGCCCTTCCGGTCGCGTCTCTCCATCCTCGTCGCCTGTGAGGAGGAGCAGCAACACGCCGGCGATCAGGACGACGATCGCGCCCGCGCTGGGAAGTCTGGGCCCGAAGGGCATCTACGCACCCTCAAGCCCGGAGCGGACGAAACCCGCCCCCTGCAGGCTGCGGCGGTCGTCCGGCTACGGAATGACGCCTGGCATCAGCCGGGAGTCCGCGGGCGCACCTTGAGCGATCCGCGGGTCTTACGGTCGGAGCGCACTGCCAGGAAGGCCGCGGAACCCCTCACTCACCCTTAGCCCCAGGGACGCCCTCGCCGTCAACGTCCCACGATGTCCTCAGGGATGGTGCGGGACGTTTCGGTGCCTCAGTCGCTTCGCGCCGGAGCCGCTCCAAGCTCGCCTAGCGCCCACGCGGGCGCCCGGCCCTACGGAACGCGCGTGACGTTTGCGAGCAGGCTCTGCTTGATCTGCTCGACGATCTCAAGCGCGTCGTTCCACGGGCGCTGCCAGACGTTGCGGCCGTAGATCACGCCCGATCCGCCCGCGTTCATGATGAATTCGGTCTGCTCGAGGACCTTCTCGTCGGAGATCTTGGAGCCGCCGGAGAGGACGACGAGCGCGCGGCCGGCCGACTCGACGGTCTGGCGGATCGCCTCCTCCTGGGAGACGTCCATCTCGTTGTACGGCGCCGGGGTCAGCTTGTCCTTCTCGGGGTCGATCTTCGGCATGTTGAGCTTGACGACGTCCGCGCCCATCTCCATCGCCATGCGCGCGGCGTAGTCGATCGCGTAAAAGGTCGTCTGGCCGCCCTTGGCGTCCAGTGCCGAGCCGCGCGGGTAGGCCCAGATCACGAGCGGCATGCCGAAGCGGTCGCAGTCCTGGCGGACCTGGCGCAGCTGCTCGAGGTCCTGGCCCTGCGACGGCGAGCCGACGTAGAGCGTGTAGCCGACCGCGTCGGCGCCGAGGCGCACCGCGTCCTCGACCGACGCGTTGCAGGTCGAGAGCGCGTTGTCGGACGAGGGGATGTCGGTCTTGCCGTTCACCTTGAGGATCAGGGGGACCGAGCCCGCGTAGTCGGGGTAGTAGCGCTCAGCCATGCCGATCTGGCAGGCGAGGGCGGAGTACCCGGCCTCCGCGGCAAGGCGGAACTGGTAGTCGGGATCCTTCGACTCGGGGTTCGGGAAGAAGTCGCGCGGGCCGTGCTCGATGCCCTGGTCGATGGGGAGGAGCATGAGCGTTCCGTTGCCCGGCCCGAACTCGTAGAGCAGGCGGCGAAGGCGCGTGCGCTTGCCGGGTGCGAGGGTGTCGAGCAGGGACTTTTGGGCGTTCAAGCTTTTGACTTCCATACTGGCGATCATAATGGGGCGCATCGCACGCCCGGAAGCCGCTTCCGCATGATCGAACACACCTTCACCGGCCCGCCCTTCACGGTTGGGATCGAGGAGGAGCTGATGCTCCTCCGCCCGGACTCGCTCGATCTCGCGGGCGAGATCGAGGCGATCCTCAAGGCGGTCCCTCCCGAGCACGAGGGGCAGGTGAAGCCGGAGCTCATGGCGTCAGTGCTGGAGATCGCGACGCCCCCTTGCGCCGGCGTCGCCGAGGCGGGCGCGGAGCTGGCGGAGCTGCGCGAGATGATGGTGGGCCTGGCAGCGGAGCGGAACCTGCTCGTGGGCGCCGCGGGCACGCACCCGTTCGGGCGCTGGGAGGAGCAGGTGATCGTCGACCGGCCGCGCTACCGCGAGCTCGTCGCGGACCTCGGCTACATCGCCCGGCGCGAGCTGATCTTCGGCACCCACGTCCACGTGGCGATCGAGGGAGCCGATCGCGCCATCTACGTCGCCGACGGGATCAGGCGGTACCTGCCGTTGCTCCTGGCGCTGTCGTGTAATTCGCCTTTCTGGCGCGGGCACGCGACCGGGATCATGTCTGCGCGAATCCCGGTCTTCCGCGCATTCCCGCGCGAGGGAATCCCGCCGCACTACGGCACGTGGGAGATCTACTCCCACCGGGTCGGCCAGATGATGCGCGCCGGGGCGATCGAGGACTACACGTACCTGTGGTGGGACGTGCGGCCCCATCCCAACCTCGGCACGGTCGAGACGCGCATCTGCGACCAGCAGACGAGCCTCGAGGCGACGCTCGCCCTGGCGGCGCTCATCGTCTCTCTGGCCAGGCGCCTCTCGGAGCTCTACGACGCCGAGGAGCCCTTGATCGAGTACCCCACCGAGCTGATCGACGACAACAAGGTCCGCGCTGCGATCCGCGGCATGGAGGGAGAGCTCGTCGACTTCCGGGCCGGGCATCCGGTGCCCGCGGCCGAGCTTGCGAAGCGCCTCCTGGAGGAGCTGGCCGGCGACGCCCACGAGCTTGGCTGCACGAGCCAGCTGGAGACGGTCTGGCAGATCCTGCGCGAGGGGACGGGCGCGCGCCGCCAGCTCGCCGCATGGGAGCGACGCCACCGCCTCGAGGACGTCGTCAAGGGATTGGTGCTCGGCTAGCGCTGATCTGCGGTGGTCGGACCCCTCGCGCCGCGAAAAGCGGAGCAGGGACCGGGTTCGGGGTCAGACCCTGCACGGTTTTGACGCGTATCCTCGGAAGTGAGGATGGCCGGGCCAGAACTCAGCGTTGTCTGTCGCAACTGCGGCTCCGAGGTGAGCCCGTACGTGACCGAATGCCCGTATTGCGGCACCCGGCTTCGCAAGCGGGCGCCCCGCCTGGAGCGCGAGGGCGACGAGATCAAGGTCCGCGAGGGCAGGCGCGAGAAGAAGCTCCGGCGCGACGCCGAGCGGCGTGTCCGATCGGAAGAGCGGCGATCGAGCTTCGGGCGATCATCGGCGCGGGCCGAGGAGCTCGCGACGAAGCCGCTCGCAACGATCGTCCTCCTCGCCGTTCCCGCGGTCGTCTACATCCTGATGCGCGCTTCCGTGCTCGACGCGGAAGACTTCGTGATCCTCGGCTCGGTCGATTCCGAGCCGTGGCGCTATCTCACCGCTCCGTTTGGGATTCCGAACGCGGGGATGCTGTTCATCTGCGGCGTCGTCATCGCCGCATGCGGCCCGGCGCTCGAGCGGCGGCTCGGGTCGATCCCCACCTTCATCCTGGCTCTCGCCTGCGGCGCGCTGGGCATGCTCGCCGCCGTGGGCGTGGACAAGGCGATCGGCGACGGTTTCGCGGTCGCGGCCGGGCCGAACGGCATCGCCCTGGGCCTTCTTGCCGCGTACGTCGCGATCCGCGAGCCGGAGCGCCGAGCCGATCCCGACGACTCCTACGACCCGATCGCAGCCGGCGTTGCGGCGGCCGTGCTCCTTGCGATGCCGCTCGTTTTCGCGTTCTCCGATCCCTGGGCCGGCATCGTCGGCGGCGTCGTCGGCGGCCTCTGCGGGTTCACCGCGACGATGGGCCGGAGAGGCACGTGAGCAAGTACACGGCCCTCAGCGACGAGCTTCACTCCTACCTGGTCGAGCAGGGTGCGAGGCAGGACGAGACCCTCGCCCGGGTCCAGGCCGAGACCGCGGCGATGGGGTCCCTCTCGGCGATGCAGATCGCCCCGGACCAGGGCGCGTTCATGGAGATCCTCACCAGGGCGATCGGCGCGCAGGAAGCGCTCGAGATCGGGACCTTCACCGGATACTCGGCGATCTCGATCGCCCGCGGCCTTGCTCCGGCGGGGCGGCTCCTCTGCCTCGAGCTCTCGGAGGAGTACGCCGAGATCGCGGCGCGCAATCTCGAGGCGGCCGGCGTCGCCGACCGGGTGGAGATCATCACCGGCCCGGCCGGCGAGACGCTCCGCAAGCTGCCGGAGCGGGAGCACTTCGACCTCGTCTTCATCGACGCGGACAAGACCGGCTACGGGGTCTACTTCGAGGAGGCGCTCAAGCGGACCCGGCCCGGCGGCCTGATCCTGCTCGACAACGTTCTCCAGGACGGTCGCGTGCTGGACCCCGATCCGGACGACGAGTCCACCAACGCGATCGTCGCCCTGAACGAAGAGCTCGCCCGCGACGAGCGGATCGACATCGCGATGGTCGCCATCGCGGACGGCATCACGATCGCCCGGAAGCGATGACGCTCGCCCCGGGCGAGGCGAGACAGCTCCAGCAGGACTTCATCCGCGGCTTCATCCGCTGGCTGGGGACCGCCAGCCGGGGCGCCGTGTCCTGGGAGGCGCCCGGGCTGAGCGCGGCGGTGGTGCCGATGGCCGCGCAGCGATCGATCATCAACTCCGTGATCGCGGACGACAGCGCCGCCTTGCGCGATGGATACGAGGACCTCTCCCGCGCGTACCTGGACGCGGGCGTCGACGCCTGGACGGTCTGGATACACGAGGGGGACGCGGACGCGCGGAGCTTCCTCGAGGAGCACGGACACGCCTTCGACGGAGCTCCGGTCGCCATGACCCTGGAGCTCGCGGGCCGCCCGCCCGAGGACGTCGGCGGCCTCGATTGGGACTCGAATGCAACCTTCGAAGAGCTCGGCCGCATCAACGACCTCGCCTACGGGTACGAGCCCGCGACGGGCATGGCGAACGCGCTGCTTCCGCCCGAGCGCGAAATGCCCATACGCCTCTACCGCGCGCGGGTGGAGGGCGAGACGGCCTGCGTCCTCGGGACCCTTGACGTTGGCCGCGACGCGGGAATCCTGTTCGTCGCGACCAAGCCCGAGCTGCGCGGACGAGGGCTTGCCAGTCGGCTGCTTGCCGCGGCGCTCGCCGAGGCTGAGCAGCGCGGGATGACAACGTCATCGCTCCAGGCTTCGGCGCTCGGCAGCCCGATCTACGAGCGGCTGGGCTACAGCACGTGCTTCAGCTTCCACATCATGGAGCGGCACTTCCGGCCCCAGTCCCGGCAGTAGGTTTCTCTAGCGTGGCGCCGCAGTACTCCGAGGCAGAGCTCGACGCGGCGATCGCCGCGCTGGAGGACCCCGAGCGGTTTCGCGAGGCGGAGGCGATGGTCGGGGCCGCGGCGCCGAAGCTCGCGCGCGTGCTCGCGCAGGCCCTCGAATCCGGAGGGTGGTTCGCGGAGTCCCACGACGATGCGGCGGCGACAGCCTCCGCGCACCGAGGACCAGGCCGAGCGCCTCAGGGCCGTCAGAACACTTCTGGCAGAGGAGACGCGGGTCGGGATGCTGGTTGGCGTCGCGATCGGCTGGGCACTTGCGGATGAGTTGAAAAGAGCTAACGAGCGAGCCCCCGACGAGGAGGCGAGCGCATGATTGGAGACACCCGATGAAGATCAAGTTCCACGGACAGTCCTGCTTCGAGATCTCGGACGGCGACGCGACCGTTGTCGTCGATCCCTTCCTCAAGCCGAACAACCCGGTCGCCGTCCACTCGGCTGACGAGGTCGAGGCGACCCATGTCCTCCTGACTCACGGCCACGCCGATCACATCGCCGACGCCGTCGGCCTGTGCAAGCGGACCGGCGCGCCCGCGGTGGCGATCGTCGAGACCGCGAACTGGCTCGGCGAGCAGGGAGTGGAGGAGACCTTCGACCCGAACCTGGGCGGAACGGTCGAGTTCGACTGGGGCTCGGTGAAGCTCGTCCAGGCGTTCCACACGAACACGATGCCCGGGTCCGACGACGCGCCGTTCAGCGCCGGTCACGGGACCCCGGTGGGCCAGGCGGCCGGGCTGATCATCACGATCGGCGGCAAGACGATCTACCACGCCGGCGACACCTGCCTCTTCGGCGACATGGAGCTGATCGCGCGCCGCCATCCCGTCGACATCGCGATCCTGCCGATCGGCGGCCATTACACGATGGATCGCCACGACGCGGCTTTCGCCGCAGGGCTGATCGGCGCGAGCACCGTGATCCCGTGCCACTACGACACGTTCCCGCCGATCGAGGCCGACGCCGAGGCGTTCAAGGCGGACGTCGAGGACCAGAGTTCGTCGGAGGTCGTGATCCTCGCGCCGGGCGAAGAGTGGGAGGGCTAGGGGCGCGGTTTACGCGCGCCTTCGGCGCTTGCACCCAGGGGAGTGGTGGACGAGATACCTCTTACGCGCGCCTTCGGCGCTTGCACATGCTGCTTTCGGACCTAAAGGTCCTCACTAGCTCAATGTTGCGGCCCGCGCATGAACCAGACCTTGCGGTCGTGCCAGTCGTGGGCCATCAGGACGACTCCCGCGGCGGCGAAGAGCGTTCCGACCAATCCGTGGTGGAGACGCTGGGTGCCCACCCAGACCCGGCGGCGCTGGTCGTCGTAGTGCACGACGCCGGCGGTCAGGTGCTTGACGGTCTGTGGGCTCATGGCTGCGATTGGCGTGCTTCCTGGGGTGTGGCCCCTATATCGGCCAGGGGTCCAGCCCTCCTTAGTGGAGAAACGTCCAGCCTCCGCCTCCTCCGATCGAAGGAGGCAGATTCCTCCTGGCTCTCCGCTCGATCGGCCGATGCCGATCACGCCTGCGTCGGTCCAAGATTCATCGTCTTACCCCCCTAATCCCGGACGTCTCAACTCGAAGCCAAGGAAGGCATCGAGTTGAGGCATCCGCCTCTTCATCCAACGATCGCCTCGGCGACGGCTTAGAATCTCCGTGATGGCCACCGACGCTCGTCCCCATCGCGTTCGAGTCCTGGTCGCCGACGATCACCCGATCTATCGCGAGGGAATCGTGCGGGCGGTGAAGGATCGCCCCGACCTCGAGCTCGTCGGCGAGGCCGGAGACGGCCGTGACGCGCTCGAGCAGATCAAGCTCCTGGAGCCCGACGTCGCCGTTCTCGACATCCGCATGCCCGGCCTCGAGGGGACGCAGGTCCTCTCCGCCCTCAAGCGCGACGGCAACGCGACCGAGGTCCTCTTCCTCTCGGCCTTCATGGAAGCCGAGCTCGCGTACACGACGGTTGCCGAGGGCGCGCGCGGATATCTCTCGAAGGAGTCCTCGCGCCAGGAGATCTGCGACGCGATCGTCTCCGTGTCACGCGGAGACACGGCGCTCGCGCCCGAGGTCCAGTCCGCGCTTGCCCAGGGGATCATGCAGCGCGAGCGCGCCAACGGCCGGCCCGACCTGAGCCCCCGCGAGTCCGAGGTGCTCCTGCTGATCGCGGAAGGGCATGTCGGCTCCGGACATCGCGCGCCAGATCCACCTCAGCCCCACCACGGTCAAGACCCACCTCGGCACGCTCTACGAGAAGCTCGGCGTATCCGACCGGGCAGCCGCCGTGGCCGAGGGCATGAGGCGCGGCCTTCTCGAATGACGGAGGCCGATCTCCGCGCGGAGATCGACGAGCTGCGGCGAAGGCTTGCCGAGGCCGAAGCCGAGCTCGAGAACCGGAAGCAGTTCGTCGCGCAGGTCATGGAGGCCGAGGATCGCGCCCGTCTGCGAATCGCGCAGCTGATCCACGACGACGCGCTTCAAAGCCTTCTGGCCGCGAACCAGGACCTGATCGAGGCTGCGCCCGGCCGCGAGCAGGTCACGAGGGCCCACGAGGTCGTGAGCGGGACCATCGAGCAGCTGCGAGAGGCGATGCTGGCGCTCCATCCCGTGACGCTCCAACAGGGTGGGTTGGAGCAGGCGCTGAGCGCGATCGCCAGGCAGGCCGAGCGCCAAAGTGCGGGCCTCTCGGTGGTGGTCGATCTGGACCCGGCGGCCGTGGGGCGGAACGACGAGCTCGTCGTGGCGATCTCACGTGAGCTTCTCTCGAACGTCGCGCGGCACTCGCACGCGCGCGACGCGCGCGTCGACGTTCGCCGGACGGACGGAGCCGTCGAGATCACGGTCGCCGACGACGGCGAGGGCATGGAGCCCGAGCGGCCGGCGCGAGGCGGTCGCCGAGGGCCACATCGGACTCGCGTCGGTAACCCAGCGGGTCGAGGCGAACGGCGGCGAGATTCAGCTTCAGACCACGCCCGGGTCAGGCACGCAGGTCTGGACGAGGCTGGTCGATCAGGACTTGGGCGCCGGCTCGTAGCCGTCGCTCGACGAGACGCCACCGTTCGGCGGCGGGCGGCTCCGTCGGCGAGTCGCTGGGCGGATCGGTGGGATTGGGGATGATCACGCCGTCGGATGCGCCGGGGTTCGTCGGAACCTCGCCGGTGCCGCTGTCGGCGTCGCCCAGCGCGACGTCGTCGACGACGGGCTCGTCCGCGGCGGGCTCGGGCTCCGGCGCCGGTTCGGGCGCCGGGACCGGCGCAGGCTCCGGCTGCGGCTCCGGGCGGCGGCTCGGGCGGCAGGGTCTCGGCGGGCGCCTTGAGTTGGGGATCCGGGGGCGGCGTGTGGGCGGGCGCAGGCGCAGTGACCTGGACGGCGCCGTGCATCCTGCGGTCGGCCGTGCCGGCCATGGCGATCGCGTCCTGCTCGATGCCCACGGTCCGGGCGGCGGGCTCGCCGGAAGCGATGTGTCTGAACCTCGACCGCGCCGGCGGTGAGAAGAGCCATGCTGGCCACGCCGGCGGCCGCCTTGGCACCCAGCGCCGTGCCGCCCAGGCCTGCGACTCCGCCGGCAAGGCCGAGCGCCCCGCCGCCTCCGGCTTGCGGCGGCGGCTCCGCTGACAGCAGATCCGCCCGCGCCGGCGCCGGCGCTTCCCGCGCCGACTCCCGCTCCGGCGCCGGCGGAGCTGCCCGCGCCCGCCTTCGCGCCCCCTATCCCGAGCTTCGACGAGAGCGTGTGCGCGAGGGCCGCCAAGGGCCCGATCGGCACGAGCGCCGCAAGCGCCTTGTGGTTGCGGCGCAGTTCGGTGCGGTACTCGCGGCACCGCTCGCAGTCACTCATATGGAAGCGGGCGGGCCCGGACACCTTGCGCAGCCCCTCGGTCGGCCTCGGCGAGCTCGAGGTGGACCTCGTCGCACGTCAGGAGCCGGCTCTGGCTTGCGTCGGCGAGCGACATCCGCGCACGGACCAGGAGGGACTTGACGGCCGGGACCGTGGTGTCCATCGCGATGGCGATCTCCTCGTACGCGAGAGCGTCGATCTCGCGCAGGAGCAGCGCGCTCCGCTGCGTCTCGGGAAGTCCCTGGACGTCCAGGATCAGCGCCCGGAACTCGGCGCGCTTCTGAACCTTGTCGGCGACCGAGCTGCCGTTCTCGTGGGGATGGACGTCCATCGAGTCCTGTCCCTCCGGAACCGGCTTGCGAAGGTGGTTCAGGCAGCGGTTGCGGGCGATCCGGTAGAGCCACGGCCGCGCGTTGATCGCGCGGTTGTCCGCGAGGATCGCCTTGTGAGCGGCGACGAAGACTTCCTGCAGCACGTCCTCTGCGTCCTCGGCCGAGAGCCAGCATCCCGCGGCAGAAGGCAAGGAGGCGCACCTGGTAGCGGTCGACGAGCGCCTCGAACGCCCGCTCCTGCCCGTCCCGGATCATGGCAATGAGGCGCTCGTCCCCTTGCAGCCTGAGCAGCGGAGACCGTCGGCCCAGCAGCCCGAGCCTGCTGGAATGAGTAAGTGCGGAAGCTTCCAAGCTCAACCCCTCGAAACACGGTAACACTGAGAAGGTTGCGCGCCAAGCGCGCTTCGTAACAAGCCTTAATGAGCGCGCAAAGTGCCCGGAGCGGGGCTCGAACCCGCAATGCCCTTGCGGGCGGCGGATTTTAAGTCCGCGGGCTTTACCAGTTTGCCTACCCGGGCCCGATGATCGTAGTCGGGAGCCGGCGAGACAGGCGTCGCCTCAGGAGGCTTCGGCGTGGCTCTTCAGGCCCTCGGCGGCGCCCTTCGTCAGGTACTCCTTGACCTGGCCCTCGACCGGGCCGCGGAGGAGCATGCCGAGAACCCGGCCCGGGTCGATCTCGAGGGCGTAGACGGCCTTGGTGCGGTCGGCGTCGAGCTCCGAGAGCTCCCAGCGGCCGTCGACCGACTTGACGTCGCCCTTCTCCTGCACCCAGGTGAGGCCGTTCGGCTCGTTGCCGAAGGTGAAGCGGAGGATCGACTTCGACTTCTTGACCTTCACGTCGGCCTCGACCTCGACCAGGGTCGCGCGGCCCGTCCGCGTCGGTCTCGATCACGTCGATCTTGTCCATCGCCGGGTTCCACTCGACCGCGCCCGGGACGTCGGCGGCGACCTCGTAGACCTTCGCGATCGGGGCGTCGATCTCGACCGTGTGACTGGCGCTGAGCTTTCCCATTGCGTGAACCTACGCTCCTCAGAGCTGTGTCCAGACGGTCTTCGTCTCGAGGTAGGCGTCGAGGTTCGCGTGGCCCTTCTCGCGGCCGATCCCGGACGCCTTGTAGCCGCCGAAGGGCGCCGCGGGGTCGCCGCCGCCCCAGGAGTTGATGTAGACGCTTCCGGCCTTGAGCATCGCGGCGAGCTTGTGGGCGTTCGAGATGTCGCGCGTCCAGAGGCCGGCTGCGAGGCCGTACTCGGTGTCGTTCGCCCGCGCCGCCACCTCCTCGAGCTCGTCGAAGGGCATCGCGACCAGGACGGGGCCGAAGATCTCCTCGCGAGCGATCTTCATCTCGTCGGTCACGTCGGTGAAGAGGGTGGGGGAGACGAAGTAGCCGTCGCCGCTCTCCGGCGATCCGCCCGCCACCGCGCTCGCGCCCTCTTCGAGGCCCGGAGTCGATGTAGCCCTTGACCCGCTCGAACTGCTCCTGCGAGACGAGCGGGCCGAACTCCGTCTCGGGGTCCAGGCCGGGGCCGACCTTGGCGTCGGCGGCGAACGACGGCGAGCTTCTCGGTCACCTCGTCGAAGAGCTCGCGCGCGACGTAGAGGCGCGAGCCCGCGTTGCATGCCTGGCCGGAGTTGAAGTAGATGCCCTGGAACGAGCCCTTGATCGCCCGGCCGAGGTCGGCGTCCGGAAGGATGATGTTCGGGCTCTTCCCGCCAAGCTCGAGCGTGACGCGCTTGAGCGACTTGCCCGCACTTCTGCGCGATCTCCCGCCCGACCGACGGTCGAGCCCGTGAACGCGATCTTGGCGATGCCCGGGTCGTCGACCAGGGCGGCGCCGGTCTCGCCGTCGCCCGTGAGGACGTTCAGCGTGCCGGGCGGAAAGCCGGCCTCGAGCGCGAGCTCGCCGAGGCGAAGCGCGGTGAGCGGCGTCTGCTCGGCGGGCTTGAGGACGATCGGGCAGCCCGCGGCGAGCGCGGGTGCGATCTTCCAGACGGCCATCAGGAGCGGGAAGTTCCAGGGGATGATCTGGCCGCAGACGCCGACCGGCTCGCGGAGCGTGTAGCAAAGGACGTCGCGCGCCGAGACGGGGATCGTCTCGCCCTCGATCTTCGTCGGCCATCCCGCGAAGTAGCGCAGGTGGTTGACGGACGCTGCGACGTCGCCCTTCGCCATCGCGAGCGGCTTGCCGTTGTCGAGCGATTCGAGCTCGGCCAGCTCGTCGCCGTTGGCCTTGATGAGCTCGGCCAGCGCGTTCATCAGCGCCGAGCGCTTGGCCGGGTTGATCTTCTTCGAAGCGGGCCGTCGAGCGCGGCCTGCGCCGCTTCGACGGCGCGGCGCACGTCGTCGGCCCCGCCCTGGGCGACCTGGCAGATCTCCTCGCCCGTCGACGGGTCCAGCGTGGCGAAAGTCGCCGCCGTCGGCGGGCTCCGACGAAGCCCTTCGCCGATCAGGAGCTTCCCGGGCACGCGGCCCAGGAAGTCGCGCGTTGCGTCTGGGACAGGAGCTCAGCCGGTGCAGTCGTCATCGGCCGGGATCGTATCCACGACCTCCGGCTCGTCGGACGCCGCGGCGGCTCTCCTCGCCGGCGGCACGCGATTCCGGCGCGGGCGGCAGCGGCGGCTCCTCGACCGGAGGCTCCTCGCAGACCGGCGTCTCGTCGCGCGGCTCGTCCGGGCAGTCGCCGTCGACGTGCACCGGGTCCTCGGACGTGCGGGTTCGGCGCCCTCGTCGTGAGCGAGCGTCGTCGGAGCCCGCCTCGGGCGGCGTCTTCGCAACGCCGTCGATCTCGCCGCCTGCCAGCGAGGTGGAGCGCGCGATGACCTCGGGCGTGCCGTCGTCCTCCTCGCCGGGCGGGCGTGCCCCACGCGGTGACCTGAGACCGAGTACGTGCCCGAGCCCGACGTATGGCACCCAGACCGAGGTGCCCTGGCCGGTCGTCTCGCCCATGTCGATGACGGAGCCGTCTGCGCTCGTGACGCTCACCGTGTAGCTGTCCGCGCCCTCGAGCTGTTCCAGCCGGCGTCGATCTTGCACATGATCTGCGAGCCCGCGAGCCCGCAGGAGTCGAGCGATGCGGTGACGCTGAGGCCCGGCGAGCCCGGTCGCCTCCGCGCCTCCGCCCTCGAGCGCGAGGGCGGGGAACGGGACCGCGAGCGCGATCAGCGCGAGGCCGAGGATGCGCTTGCGCATCATCCCTTGCCTCCGAACGGGAGGAACGAGCCCTGGATCAGGTCGACGGCCGCGATCGCCTCGGCCGGAGCGCCCGCCTGGTGGGTCGTGGCGAGGTAGTACCAGTTGTCGCCGGAGCCTCGGAGGACGACCTCGTAGGTGGGCGAGCCCTCGGGCACGTTCTCGGGGGCGAGCGTGATCGAGCTCGACTCGACCGCGGGGCCGACGTTCCGCTCGACCACCCGGGCGCTGCCGGCAAGGGTCTCGAGCTGCGTCGAGCGAGCGGCTTCGAAGGTGGCGAGGTCGAGCTTGGGGTCGTTCTGGATCCACAGCGTCGCGTCGGCGGTCCCGTCGGGCGAGATCGCGGCGAAGGTCGCGCCGGCCGCGGGCTTGACGCGATCCCACCCGGCGGGCAGGGCAAGCGAGAAGGTGGACTCCGAGACGAGCTGGGCGTCCGCCGGCACGGCGGCCTTCGCGGCGCCGTCGGCCTTCCCGGCGTTGTCGGCCTTGGCGTCGCTCCTTGCGTGGGCCGGCGCCTTGTCGCGGCTTCGCCGCAGCGGCGGGCGAGGCGCGGCTCGGGCGCCGGCGCGTCGTCGCCGTTGGACAGGCTCAGGACCGCGAACACGGCGATCGCGGCGACCGGGAGGGTGAGCCAGCGCGGGTCGACCCGCGAAGGCGAGGATCCGGCAGGAAGGGACACCGACGGGACAGCGGCCGGGGTGGCCGGGCAGCGAGCGAGGACGCAGGGTCGCGCGGACGCGCTGTCGCCAGGCTCGGGCGGACCTCCAGACCTGAGCCGCGTCCTGGATAGCTGCTCGCAGTGGTCGCAGACGAAGCGGCGGACCGCGCGAGTCGGCAGGACCGAGGGCAGGCTCACGCGGGTGCCTTCCGCGCAGCCCGCATGCGTAGCTTCGACCAACGCGCTGCCGCCCACCCTGGGCAGGCAGAGGAAAGCCCCCATTACCCGTTGCCGGTATCACGTATTTCTCATCGGGCGTGCGCGCCTGCGGCCTTTAGGCGGCGGCAGCCCCGCAAAAAGCCTGGGAGAATGCGTCCAATGGCCGTAACCGCTCTCCGATGGGCTTATCGTCGCCTGGGGCGGCACTATCCGCGCGTCTTCCTGGTGCTCGAGCTTCAAACCGTTTACCCGGTGATTCTTGGCACCTACGCGCTGTTCTCCTTCTATTACGACGGCGACACGGGCCAGTTCTTCACCCTTTTCGGGATCACCTGCGGCCTCGCCGCGATCGCCATCGTCATCGCGTGCGTGAGGACGTTCCCGATGCTCCGGCCGCTGGAGCTGTGGATCGCGGGAGCGCGCGACGAGCGCTCGACCACAGAGGCGTGGGCGTCGGCGATCAGCTTCCCGTGGCGGATGATCCGCTCGAACGTCTTCGTTCCCGCGTTCATCGTCCTCATCCCGTCCGCGGTCGCGTCCGTGGTCCTGCTCGACCTCAGCTGGACGGCGGCCTTCCCGTTCATCGCCGGCTCGGCGGTCGCGCTCGCGTACGCGTCGATGCTCCACTACTTCGCGCTCGAGATCGGCCTGCGCCCGCTTCTGGTGGACATCAACCAGCAGGTCTCGCCGCGGACGGACGCGAACGTCTCGACGCTCTCGCTGCGCTGGCGGCTGCTTCTCACGCTGCCGATGATCAACGCGATCACGGGGATGACCGTCGCCGCGCTCACATCGGAGGGCGGCGGCGGCGCAGTCCCTGGGCCTGGACGTCGGCATCGCCCTTGGCGTGGCGACCACGATCGCGCTGGAGCTGACGCTCCTCGTCACCCGGTCCGTGCTGCGGCCCCTCGCCGACCTGCAGAAGGCCACCGAGCGAGTGCTCGACGGCGACTTCAACGTCACGGTCCCGGTGACCACCGGCGACGAGACCGGGGAGCTTGCGGCGTCGTTCAACGCGATGGTCCAGGGCCTCGCGGAGCGCGAGCGCATCCGCGACGCGTTCGGCACCTACCTCGATCGCGAGGTGGCCGAGTACATCCTCTCCGACGAGTTCGACGAGGAGGGGAGGGAGCTCGAGGTCTCCGTCCTCTTCACGGACGTCCGCGACTTCACCGGCTTCGCGGCCGGGGCCGAGGCGAAGGAGGTGGTTGCGGCGCTCAACGGGCTCTTCGAGGTCGTCGTGCCGGTCATCTCGCGCCACGGCGGGCACGTCGACAAGTTCGAGGGCGACGGCCTCCTGGCCGTGTTCGGCGCGCCCGGCTCCGTATCGCGACCACGCCAAGCGGGCGACGCGCGCCGCGATGGAGATCTGCCGGCGCGTGAACGAGCGCGGCGAGGCGGGCGACCTGCGGGTGGGGGTGGGCGTCAACACCGGGCCGCGTCGTCGCCGGCGCCGTCGGCGGCGCCGGGCGGCTGAACTTCAGCGTCATCGGCGACGCGGTGAACGTCGCCGCGCGCGTCGAGGCCGCGACGCGCAAGCTCGATCGCGACGTCCTGATCACGGCCGCGACCGCCGAGGCGCTGGGCGAGGGCATCGAGGTGGAGAGCGAGGGCTCCCACCGGCTGAAGGGCGTCGCCGACGCCGTCGAGCTCTTCTCGGTCGTGATCGCCGACGAGGGAGGGAGCCGACGACGGAGAGGTGTCGCTCCTCGATCCCGAGCCGATCCTCGCTGCGGCGGGGCGGGTGCGCCGCGGCATCATGCGGCGCTCGCGCGGATAGCATCGCTCGCGATGGCAACGACGGAGGAGACCACGACCGCATCCGTCCACGGCGGGCGGCTCGTCGCGAAGGCGCTCCGCTCGCGCGGCGTCGAGCACCTCTTCACGCTCTCGGGCGGCCACCTGTTCTCGATCTACGACGGCTGCCGCGAGGAGGGCATCGAGATCGTCGACGTCCGCCACGAGCAGGCGGCCGTATGGGCCGCCGAGGGCTACGCGAAGGCGACCCGCAAGCCGGGCGTCGCCGCGCTGACCGCCGGGCCTGGCGTCACGAACGGCATGAGCGCGATCGCCGGCGCCTTCTACAACCGCTCGCCGATCACGATCCTCGGCGGCCGCGCGCCCGAGATGCGCTGGGGCTCCGGCTCGCTTCAGGAGATCGACCATGTGCCGTTCGTCGAGCCGCTGGTCAAGGCGGCCGAAACGGTCAAGGACACCGCCGACATCGCGGCTCGGACGGCCGCGGCGATCGACCTCTCGATGGCGCATCCCTCCGGCCCGACCTTCCTCGACTTTCCCCTCGACACCGTCTTCAACGCCGCCGAGTCCGAGCCGGGCGAGGACCCCGGCTTCCAGGCGGGCGACGTCGCGGACGGCGTCGAGGAGGCGGCGAAGCTCCTGGCCGAGGCCGAGCGCCCGGCGATCATGGCCGGGACCGGCCTCTACTGGGCGCGCGGCGAGGACGAGCTGCGGGCGCTCGCCGAGGCGCTCGGGCGCGCCCGTCTTTCTGAACGGCATGGGTCGCGGCTGCCTGCCCGCCGACCACGAGCTTGCCTTCTCCCGCGCGCGCGGCCACGGCCTGAAGGAGGCCGACGTCGCGCTCGCGATCGGCCTGCCGCTCGACTTCCGCCTCGGCTTCGGCGGCTCGTTCGGCGAGGACACGAAGCTCGTCTGGCTCGACTCGGCGCCCAACGAGCTGGACCGCAACCGCAAGCCCGACGTCGAGCTGGTCGGCGGCATCGCGCCGACGCTGGCGGCGCATTCGCGAGGCGGCATCGGGCGCCGATCCGTCCCGGACCGCGGGATGGGTGGAAGCCGTCCGCGCCACCGAGGAGGAGAAGCGGGCGGCCGAGCAGGCGGAGCTGACGACGACCGCTCCCCGCTTCATCCGATGCGCGTCTACAAGGGCCTCGCCGAGGTGCTCGACCGCGACGCGATCGTGATCGGCGACGGTGGCGACTTCGTCTCCTACGCCGGCAAGGTCGTGCCGACCTACGAGCCCGGCACCTGGATGGACCCGGGGCCGTTCGGCTGCCTCGGCGCCGGCCCGGGTCAGGCGATCGGCGCGAAGATCGCCCACCCCGACCGCCAGGTCTGCCTGCTCCTCGGCGACGGCGCCTTCGGCTTCTCAGGAATGGAGTTCGACACGATGGCCCGCCACGGGATCCCGGTCGTCGGCGTGATCGGGAACAACGGGATCTGGGCGCTCGAGCACCACCCGATGATGTTCCTCTACGGCTACTCGGTCGCCGCCAAGCTGCGGCCCGAGACCCGCTACGACCAGGTCGCCGAGGCGCTCGGCTGCCACTCCGAGCTGGTCCGCGAGCCTGCCGAGCTCCGGCCCGCGCTGGAGCGCGCCTTCGAGTCGGGCAAGCCCGCGCTCGTGAACGTCCTCACCGACCCCGAGGTCGTCTACCCCCGCAAGTCGAACCTGGCGTAGGGGCAACTCGACCGTGTCGCCGGCAGGACCGCGCCATCGCGCCGAGAGGGCGCCCACGTCCGCGACTCCTGTTCTTGATTCGTAGCGCTTCGGGCGAGCCTTCGTTGCGTTCGCGGCGCCACATGCGCTTGCGGGGCAATAAAGGTGGACCGATGCCAGACGTGGTCCGTTTTCTTCCCGGTATCCGGGAACTCGATGGACCACGTCCCCGAGATGTTGCGTTGCGGAAGCTTGCGCAGGCTCAATTTGGCGTTGTCACCTCGCGTCAGCTCCGGGAGTTGGGTTTCTCCTCTTCAGCGATTTCGCGGATGGTTGCGGCGGGTCGGCTCATTCGGCTCTACCGCGGTGTCTACGCCGTTGGGCACAGCCGCCTAATCGCTCGCGGGCGATGGCTGGCCGCCGTGCTCGCTTGTGGCGACCAAGCTGTGCTCAGCCACCGTGAGGCCGCGGCGGTGCTGGACCTCCGACGGTCCGAGCGCTCCCAGGTCGATGTGACTGCGCCATCCAGGAGCCGATGCGGTCAGCGCGGAATCCAGCTGCATAGTGTCCGCGAGCTCCACGCCGACGAGGTCCAGTGGGTTGACGGCATCCGCGTAACGACCATCGCCCGCACCCTGCTCGACCTTTGCGACGTCATCCCGCCGGCGCAGGTGCGGCGCGCCTTCGAGCAGGCAGAGCGGATGGGGCAGCTGGACTACCGAGCGCTTCGACTCGTCGCTGAGCGCGCGCATGGGCGCCGCGCCCTCAAGGTCTTCCTCCCCCTCATCGCCGAGGATCACGGTGAGGCTGCAAGAGCCAAGTCAGATCTCGAAGCCCGCTTCCTCGACTTCATCCGCCGGTTTGAGCTGCCCGCGCCCGTCGTGAATGGAATCGTCGGCGGCTACGAGGTCGACGTCCACTGGCCCGGCACCAAGCTGATAGTCGAGCTCGATTCATGGGCCTATCACCGAAGCAAGACGTTCCTTCTACGGCGACCGGGACAAATGGCTCGATCTGAGGGCCCAAGGCTTCGACGTGTTGACCGTCACGGACCCGATGCTGCGCCGCAATCCAAGCCGGATCGCCGACGCGATCCGCAAGCTGAGCCGAGGGGATAGCGCCCCACTGGGCCGCTGAAGCTCCACCAAAACACGACGTCTCGTGGACGTGGGGCGACTTACTCCCGGATACCGGGAACAAATCGACCCACGTCCGGCATCGGTCCACCTTTATTGCCCCGAAAGCGCATGTGGCGCCCCGAACGCAACGAAGGTCCGCCTGAAACGTGACGAATTGCGGCGCCCTAAGCCGCCCGCTCGGCGCGCCGCAGGCCTGTGATCGCCCAGATCGCCATCAGCGCCGCAAGGCCGAGGGCCGCGCCGTAGGCGAGGAGCGCTTCGGGCGATCCGCCGATGACCCACTCGCGCGACGCCTCGAGCACCGCGGTGAGCGGGTTGAAGTCGGCCACGAAGGCGACCCATCCCTCGAGGAGCTGGCGCGGCACGTAGACCGGCGCCGTGAAGATCAGGAGGAAGGCGGGCAGCTGGATGAGCGGCGCCGCCTGCATCGTCCGCATGCGCATCGCGACGCCGCACGAGAAGAGGAGCGCGGCGATGTTGGTGAGCATCGCGACGGACGAGCGTCTCGGTGACGTCCAGGCCGGATCCGGTCACCTCGGCGCCGGCGAGGAGCGCGATCACCGTCACGACGCCCCAGACGATCATGGCCCGACGCGAGCGCCGAGATCGTGTAGCCGATGACGAGCGCCGAGTGCCCGCGCGTCCCGAGCATCAGCCGCCGCGCGAAGCCGGACTCGAAGTCGGCGGCGATCGAGAATCCGGCGAAGACGCCGCCGAAGACAGCCGACTGGATCAGGACGAAGACGTACTGGAAGGTCGTGTAGCTGGGGTAGTCGAAGCCCGGCGAGTTCGAGACCGCGACGAGGCCGCCCGCGAACGCGGTGAAGAAGAAGACCGGCATCAGCATCGACGGCAGGAGGAACGCCGGGTTGCGGAGCATCTTGTAGAGCAGGCGCCAGGCGATCGCCCAGGACGCGCGGGCGTGGCGAACGAACGCAGGCTGAGCTCTCACGGGATCCGTCATGTGCGCTCCATTCGCGTTCCAAGCGCGGCGGTCGCGGCCCAGATGCCGATCGCGAGGATCGCGACGCCGACGCCGAAGCCGAGCGCGAGCGCCTCGCCGTCCCAGCCCGTGATCAGCAGGCTGCGATACGCCTCGATGATGTAGCTCACCGGGTTGACCGTCGCGATCGCGTGGAACCAGTCGCGCTCCAGGAGGTTCCGCGGCAGCGCGCCCGAGGAGAGGAAGAGGAGCACGAACATGAGCGGGAAGACGCCCTGGACCTTCTCGGCGTTGCCCGTCCTGAGCCCGACCGCCATCCCGAGCGAGCCAAACGCCACCGAGATCAGCATCGCCAGCGCGAACATCACCAGGATCCCGAGGGGCCGGCCTCGAAGTCCGCGCCGAACGCGAGCCCGACGGTGAGGAAGACGACTCCCTGCAGTGAGCCCGAGGACCATCGTCCCGGCGAGCTGCCCCGCGATCAGCGCCGGGCCGTGAAGCGGGGTGAGCTGAAGGCGGTTGAAGAAGCCGCGCTCGATGTCCTCGGCGATGGACTGGCCGGCGCCCATCGTCGCGAACAGCGCGCCCTGCATGAAGGTGAGGCCGAGCGCAAAGGTCAGATAGGAGTCGGTCGGAAAGCCGGGCAGGTTCGTCGCCGCCGCGAGGCCCGACGAGTTGATCGCGAGCAGGAAGAGCGGGAAGATCATGCTCGTCACGACCACCGCGGGCTGGCGGATCGTGCGGATGATCGAGCGGCGGGCGAGGTGGCCGACCTGGACCAGCGGTGCCGGTCCGTGCTCCCGACGCCGTCGAACGGTGGCGGCGGCCGTGGTCAAGCCCCCACTGCCTCCATCTCGCCGGTGGTCCGCGGCTCGTCGGCTCGGCTCGTCGGCGCCGGCGCCCTCGAGGCGCTTGCCGGTCTTGGCCAGGAAGACGTCGTCGAGGGTCGGCGCGTGGATCTCGAGGTTGTGGACGGCGATGTCCTGCGGCGTCGAGCGCGCGGACGACCGGGGCCAGCTCCTCCGCGCCCTCACGAAGGCGAACGCCCACGGCGCCGAGCGCGGCGGGCGCCGGCTCGCCGAACTGCTTCGAAGACGCGCTCCATGCGCTCCAGGTCAGCCTCGTCGGCCGGGATCGCCTCGACCGTCGGGCGGCCGATCTCGGCCTTGAGCGAGTCGGGCGTCCCCTCGGCGACGATCTTGCCCGTGTCGATGATCCCGACGCGCTGCGCGAGCGCGTCGGCCTCCTCCAGATACTGAGTCGTGAGGAAGACGGTGACGCCGTTCTGGCGCGAGAGGCGAGTCACCTCGTCCCAAAGCGCGGTGCGGCTCTGCACGTCCAGGCCCGTGGTCGGCTCGTCGAGGAAGAGGACGCGCGGCTCGTGGACGAGCGCCAGCGCCAGGTCGAGCCGGCGTTTCATGCCGCCCGAGTAGCCGCCCACCTTTCCGCCCGGCGGCTTCGGCCAGCCCGACCCGCTCGATCAGATCGTCGCCGCGCCGCTGCGAGTCGGCCTTGGTCAGTCCGTGCATGCCCGCCTGGAGCCGCATGTGCTCGCGCGCGGTCAGGAACGGGTCGAGCGCCGCCTCCTGGAGGGCGACGCCGATCGAGTCGCGAACGTCGGGGCCCTGCTCTCACGACGTCGTAGCCCGCGACCCGAGCGGTGCCCGCGGTGGGAGGGAGGAGCGTCGTCAGCATGTGGACCGTGGTGGACTTGCCCGCGCCGTTGGGGCCGAGGAAGCCGTAGATCTCGCCCGGCTTGACCTCGAGGTCGATCCCGTCGACGGCACGCGGGCCCTTCTTGAACTCGCGGACGAGCGCTTCGACTTCGATTCCGTTGTCGTCTGTCTTGTTGGCGTCATGTACTCCTCAGGAAGTTGATGTAGTCAACTATCGGCAATCTACAGTATCATCGCTCCTCAATGAACGTCTCGGACGACCAGCTGCGGCAGCCGAGGCATGGGGGGCTCTCCCCGAGCTCTTCTTCACCCACGGCCGGCCGAAGATCATGAGCGCCGGCCAGGAGCTGATGCTCTCGCCGCCGCAGGGGATCGTGCTCCGGTTGCTCGACCAGCCGCGCCCGATGGGCGAGCTGGCGGCGATGATGCGCTGCGACAACTCGAACATGACCGGCATCGTCGATCGAATGGAGGAGCGGGGCCTGGTGCGCCGCGCGCCGGCTGAAGGCGATCGCCGCGTCAAGCTGATCGAGCTGACGGAGGAGGGCGCGCGGCTCCGGGAAGAGATGGCGCGGCGGATAGCCGAGCCGCCCGAGCCGATCGCCGGCCTGTCGGCTGCTGACCAGAAGACGCTCCGGGACATCCTGCGCCGCGCCCTCGACCGGTAGAACTCCAGGCATGGCAATTCGCGAGGCAACCCACGACGACGTCCCGGCACTCATGCCGCTGTTCCGCGGCTACGCGGATTTCTATGAGTCCAACCCTCGCGACGAGGACCTCGAGAAGCTCCTCCACGAGGTGATCGACGCGCCCGAGACCGAGGCTTATCTCCTCGTCGCAACCGACGACGACGGCAACGTGGTCGGTTTCGCCAACAACGACTGGAAGTGGTCCAGCCTCCGCGGCACGAGGATCGTGCTCATGGACGACCTCTTCGTCCACCCGGACGCGCGGGGCGGGGGCTACGCGGATGCGCTGATCGAGGCGACCGCCGATGTCGCCCGCAGGCACGGCGCCCCGAACGTCCTCTGGTACACGGCGCACGACAACCACCGCGCGCAGGCCGTCTACGACCGCGTCGGCGGCGTGCCCGGCGACTACAAGGAGTACGAGCTCGAGCTCTAGGGCTCGACGACTTCGAACTGGCTCATGAGGCCGTGGTCCTCGTGGTCCAGCATGTGGCAGTGCATGACGTACTTGCCGGTGTAGTCCGACATCTTCCCGGCGATCGTGATGCGTCTCGAAGGGGTCCAGGAAGAAGGTCTCCTTGAGGCAGTCCTCCTCGGGCGGACGGGGACCGGCGGCCCGTCCGTTGCGGCGCTCGAGCGCGTACCAGTCGGTGTGATGCGGGTGCATCATGTGGGCGACGGTCGTGTTGTTCGTTGATCTTCCAGACCACGACCGAGCCGAGCTCCGGCTTGGTCTCGACGCGGGCCGGGTTGAACGTCTTTCCGTTGATCCGCCAGGGACGACCGCCGAACCCGCCCGAGACGTTCCAGTCGAAGTCGACCGGGCTCTCCGCCGACACCGTCTGAGTCCATGCAGGGAGCGGCGGCAGGTCGAGCTCGTGCGGCTCCGCGGTGTCAGTCCGGGAGCGCCTCGTCCGCGACGCGGAACTGCATGATCGGCCCGTTGAACGGCTTCGAGCCGAGCGGCGATCTCGCCGTCGTCGCGCGGGCCGCTGCGAAGGACAGTTCCTCGCCCTGCGCGGCGGCGAAGTCGACGATCACCTCGGCTCGCTCACCGGGGCCGAGGAGGATCTTGTCGCGCGGGAGCGCCTCGGGCATAAGGCCCGACTCGGTTGCGATCTGGGCCATCGGTGGCGCGGTCGGGCCCTCGAAGAAGAGGTTGTAGGCGCGGAAGTTCGAGGCGTTGAGGATGCGGAGCCTGTGGCGCTGCGCCGAGACGTCGTGGAACGGGAGGACCGCGCCGTTGACCAGGACGTGCTTGCCCTGGGCGCCGTCGTTCGGCGGCTCAAGCTTGCCGAACGGATCGGTGAGCTGGTTCTTCGAGTCGAACTCGCGGTCGGCGATCATCAGCGGCAGGTCGCGCTCGCCGCGGGGCAGCGGCAGCGCCAGGTCGACGTCGTCCTCGGTGATCCACATGCCGGCGAGCCCGCGCCACACGTTCTCGCCGGTCCGGTCGAGGCGATGGTCGTGGTACCAGTGCATCGCGCCGCGCTCGTCGGCGCCGTCCTCGGTGAAGTCGTAGCGGTAGGTGCGCGCCTTGCCCGGGCTCGATCAAGAGGTCGTTCCCCGACGCTCGCTCGGAAAGCCCGGGCGAGATGTCGCAGAAGAACGAGCGCGGCTGGCGGCGGGTGAGCCCTCCGGGCTGGCCGTCGTGCTTCGAGCGCGCGTGGGCGCCGTGGAGATGAACGGTCAGCTCGCCCGCGCTGCTCGGGCAGGCGGTGCTTGAAGTTGACGGTCGTGCGCTCGCCCGATGGCCGGCGGATCGTCGGGCCGGGAAACGTCCCCCCGTACGTCCACATCCTGGTCTTGCGTCCCGGCAGGACCCTGACGTCGGCGGGCACGATCGGAATCGTCAGGTTCGCGCCGGTCAGCTCGGCGGGGATGGGAAGGCGCCGCGTGAACGGCTCGATGCTTCCCGCCCTGGCGACCGAGAGGTCGCCGGCCGGGCGCAGCCACGCCGGCAGTGCCAGCGCGGCCGCGCCCGTCGCGGCTCCAGCGAGAAACTGCCGGCGGCCGAACCGCCTTCCCTCGCCGGTCCGATCCATCGCGACCTAGCGGGACGGTGCCACGTCGAGGACGCCCTGCATCGTGTCCGGGTGGACGATGCAGATGTAGCCGAGCCGCGAGCCGGCATCGGCGACGACGGTCCTGCTGTGGGTGTCGTCCTTCTTCTCGGTGTACCACGAGTCGCCGTCGACGATGTTCCCGAACTGGGCGTCCCAGCCGTTCTCACCCTCCTCGACCGTGTCCTTCTTCACCTCGAACGTCTCGGGGTTGACCTTGTGGGCCTTGAAGATCCGCTTGCACACGAAGCTCTCCAGCCTGAGGCAGGCCTTGATCTCCTTGCGGGTCTCGGGCAGGGCCCTGGGCTTGATGAGCGAGAAGAGGTGCGGCCCGATCTGGCGCGGCCTCGTGTCGTTCACGATCGTCAGCGTCTGACCCGCTACGACCTCGGACGTGTCGCCGGTGAAAAGCGGCGGACCGCCGTCGAACGTCATCTCGATGACGGCTCCTCCGCGCTGCTGCTGACTCTCGGCCGGCGCGGACGAGCGCGACGAGCGTGAGCCCGAGCGTTGCGGCATACTCCTGCCGCGAGCGTGCCCGCCCACAGCTTCTTGGAACGAATGTTCACGTGTTGATCCCTCCTGAGCGCTTGCGCGCATTCGATGACACACGGCGCCGCGGTCAAGCCCGCTCTCCAGAGCCCCCTTATCTGGTCGTCCCCCGCGCCGAACTGGCGACAGTCTAGAGGAGAACGCGGGCGATTCAGCGAGCGTCTTTGATGACGATTCCCAGTCGAAGCTCGGCACCGCCGTTCCAGTCGCGAGCGGTCCAGACAAGCCCCACCTGGACGAGCGCCAGAACCGCGAGAAGCGCCCAGGCCGGCTCGAATCCGGCGACCCCTGCGGCCGCCGCAAGGAGCATCGGCGCCTGCACCAGCGCGAACCGGAGGACGACCACCATCGGGTCGGGTGCGGACGCGCCCTGGGCCGGTGTTGGACGGCTGGAGGAGGACGGCCCACTCGCCGGGCGTGACTCCGCGAGCTGCCAGCGGGACCAGGAGGCAGGCCGCGACTCCCGGGACGAGCACGAGCGCGAATGCCCGCAGGGCCTGCGAGCGAATGCTCTCCGAGACGAAGAGCTGACCCCTGGACGCATCGAGGATCAAGCCGAAAGCCGCCAGCAGGGCGAAGCCCACGGCCGCGATCAGCGCGACGTTGCAGAAGCGTCGCCAGAAGACGGCGGCCGGGAGTCACCCGCCGCAGCTCCGTCTCGGAGGACGGCGTCGCCTGCCCGGGGACCAGCCCCAGGAGTGGGGCGCACAGCGCTCCGATCCCCGCGCCGATCGTGTTCGTGACCAGGTCAGCAGTCGAGAAGAACCGGTAGGCGCAGGGGTAGAGCCCCCAGTTGCCCGTCAGCTGGGTCAGCTCGATGAAGAGCGAAACCGCCGCACCGATCGCGACCGTCGCGAGGAAGCCCCGCTTGAGGAGGTGACGCACGAACATCCCGAGCGGGATGAACAGCATCACGTTCAGCGGGATGTCCTGGAGGTCGCGGTCCCGGAGCACCGCGCTGATACCGCCGGTGCTTCGCACGGCGCGGGCCTGATCGAAGATGTTGAGCGGGTTCAGCCGCGGATCGACGCCGAAGGCCTGGCAGAAGTCGGCCGAGACGGGCCGGAGCGGGAGCACTACCGCGAACGCGAGCCCCACCAGGTAGAGGCCGAAGAGGCCGACCAGGATGAGCTGGCCGGGAGCCAGCGAGCCATGGCGGCGGTACTGGAGCGCGACGTACGGAAGGGCGGCGCCCGCGGCGATCAGCGGAAAGAGCGCGATCGCCGCATAGATCGGCGCGAGGCGGCTCAACCGGCGGCGGCCTCGAGCGCGGCGCCGTACAGGATGTCGTGCTCGGAAACCTCGATCTCGGAGAGCCCGAAGGCGCGCATGACCTGGATCAGGATCACGACGCCCGCGACGATCGTCGGCGCCCGGCCCGGGTGGAGTCCCGTCACGGCAAGGCGTTCCTCGAGGGTCTTGGCGGCGAGCTGCGAGTGCATGCGCTGGATCGACGAAAGCGAGAGCCTGGACCCGTGCACCGCGTCCGGGTCGTACGGGTCCAGCGCCTGATCGATCGCGGCGAGCGAGGTCGGGGTACCGGCGACGCCGATGCCCGATCGGGCGCGAGCGAAGTCCGATCCCTTGAGGACGCCGTCGATCAGGGAGCGCACGTCGTTCGCGAGCGACTCGAGCTCGCCCTGCTCGGCCGGGTCATGGCCGATGTGGCGCTCGGTGTGGCGACGGTGCCTGCGTCCAGCGATGCGTGAAACGAGACCTCGGAGCCCGAGCCGACGACCAACTCGGTCGACCCGCCGCCGATGTCGACCACCAGGACGTCGTCGGCGGTCGGTCGGTCCTGGATCACTCCGAGGTAGGTGAGGCGCGCCTCGTCGTCGCCCGAGAGGACGCGGGCGTCGAGCGCGAAGCGCTCGCGGAGCTCGCCGCAGAAGGCGCCGCGGTTCTCGGCGTCGCGCACGGCGGACGTCGCGATGGCGATCGTGGCCTCGGGCTCGAGCGGCTCCATCAGCTCGAGGTACGAGCCCACGGTCTCGCAGACGTCCTCGATCGCCTCGCTCGAGAGCTGGCGCGAGGTGTCGACGCCGCGTCCGAGCCGGGTCACGGTCGAGCGCCGCTCGATCTCGGAGATCTCTCCGCCGCTCACGTCGGCCACCAGGAGCCGGGTCGAGTTGGAGCCCATGTCAACCACCGCTACTCGCATTGCGGGCGGAGCGTAGTGACGGGCAACCGTCACGACCTCCCCGGCCGTACGCTGGTCCGATGATCTGGTTTCTGCGCCATGGCGACGCAGCGGACGGAGCAGACGACTTCGCCCGACCGCTGACCGAGAAGGGGGAGCGGCAGTCCGTCGCCGCCGGCGGGGCGCTCTCGAAGCTGGGAGTGACGATTGATGCCTGCCTGGTGAGCCCGCGGGTCCGTGCGCGCGAGACCGCCCGCCTCGCGTGTGACGCGCTCGGCCTGGAGCCCGAGATCGCCGAGGAGCTTCAGGGCGGCGACTTCGACCCGGAGGCGCTGGCTGCCGGGCGCGGCGACGTTCTCCTGGTCGGCCACGAGCCCGACTTCTCGCGAGCCGTCGGCGCTCTCACCGGCGCGCGGATCGACATGAAGAAGGGCGGCCTGGCGGCGGTGGATGGCTCGACGCTGGTCGCGCTCCTGCGGCCCGCTCAGATCAAACGCATCGCCGCTTGACCCGGGGGTCAGCGCTCGGTCAGCTCGCGTAGCCGCTGGCGCCGTGGATCGGCTGCATTGAAAGCCTTGTCAAGCCAGCTCTCGATCTCACCGTGATCGAGATCGGCTTCCGTCAGCAGGATCTGTTCGATGTCGAGCCAGTCCTTCGGACGGTCGAAGAGCACCTTGCAGACGATCAGGTGCTCCGGCGAGAGGATCGGGATTCGCTGGTCGCCGAACGGGACTTTCCGGACGTCTCGCTTCATGGCGGCGTGGATCGGATCATTGGCGAAGAAGAGGTCGACCGGGTTCCGGCCCCACCGCCAGCGGGACTGGCCGTCTCGCACCAGACGTTCCTCGTCATCCGGACGCTCGACGCCGAGGGGGCCGATCGCCGCGAACACCTCATCGTGCTCCTCAGGCGCCACGAACACATTGATGTCGACGTCAACGGTCGCACGCGGCTCGGCGTAGTAGGCGAGGGCGAGCGCGCCACCGAAGGCGTGATCGATCTTCGCCCCGGCAAGCGCTCTGTCGAGAGCGACGACCTTGTCGGGAAGCGTCGGTTCGCTCACGGCGTTGTCGTCCTGATCGATGGGTACGTCGGTTGCTCGGAGCGCTTCGGACTCGGCAAGCGATCGGCCAAGAGGAGAAGCTGTCGCAGTGCCTCTCCGCGATCCGCGAGCGAGCGGCCGAGCCATGCCGCCGCGGATCGCTCGGAGTCCGTCGCGGCCCTAGCGGCCGCGCCTTGACGGCGCCGGACACCGAGCCTGTCCCGGAGGACCCGCTCGACCGCTGGGCTCAGTGCTTCGCCGTGCTCGATGGCATCGATCAGCCTCACGGCCGCGTCATCCGCCGGCGGCCTTGGGACCGGTGCCCCCGCGCGCCTTGCCGCGGCAAGCAGTTCGCCCCTGGTCGTCACGCCATGAGACCGCGACAGCGCTTGCTCGACGACCTCGGGCGTGAGATGGGCGAAGGTCGCAAGGGTCCTGCTCCGGGGCCCCTTGGGCGTCCAAGCGGACTCGCGAAGCTCGAAGCGCTCGCCGGGCTTTGGCACTGCATAGGCCATAGTGGGTAATGATACCACTAGGTTAGGAAACGGCGGAGGCAATGCAGGGTCCGGCTTGCTACCGTTTCGATTACGCCGCGGGGTGGAGCAGTCAGGTAGCTCGCCGGGCTCATAACCCGGAGGTCGCAGGTTCAAATCCTGCCCCCGCTATTTCCAACGTGGCTTGATCAAGCGCCCTCCGATGTGGAGGGCGTTTGTCGTGACGGTGATCAGCCGCGGAATCCCGCGAGCACGTAGACCTTGATCAGGTCGGCCCGAAGCGCTCGGTCCGGATCCGTTCCGGCGCCAGCCCTAAACCGGTCAGCAGCCGCGTCGCCGTCTCAACAAATCCGTTGGAACCGCAGATGAACGCGATGCCAGCGTCCGCCGCATGGTCCGCGAGCATTTCCGCGTCGAGACGTCCGGTGTGGCCGGTCCAGCCGCCCGGTGCTTCGCGGGTGTACGTGAGAGTCGTCTCATCGCCGAGCTCATCCGCATAGATCACGTCGTCCGCGAGCGCGGACCGAGTAGACCAGATGCATCTGTCGCTCGGGGCAGGCGCGGCGGCGGTGGCGGAGCATCGCCATCAGCGGCACTACACCCGAGCCGCCGCCCAGGAGAAGCGCCGGCTCCTCGCCTCGCCAGACGAAATACGAGGCGAACGGGCCGCGTACTTCGACCTGGTCGCCCTCCTCCACCACCTCATGGAAGTACGGGCTCACCTCGCCGTCCGCGAGAAGGTCGATCGTCAGCTCGATCTCGCCCTTGTCGAGCGGCGACGAGGCAATCGAGTAGGAGCGCTGCGCCTGGTACCCGTCCTCGGCCGTCAGCCGGATATCGAAGTGCTGGCCGGGCAGGTGCGGCATCCACATCGGCAGCTCGACCCGGAACGACTTCACCTGAGGCGTCTCGCGCTTGATCGACTTCACGGTGGCGATCTGCCAGCGGCCAGGCGACTTCGGCGCGGCGGCAGGCATGACTTCCGGGCTCAGTCCGTCCAATACCGCTCCTCCTTCCAGGGGTCGCCGCGGTTGTGGTAGCCGTTGGCCTCCCAGAAGCCGGGCTCATCGTGGTCCATCACCCGCAGGCCGGCGATCCACTTCGCGCTCTTCCAGAAATAGAGGTGCGGGACGAGCAGCCGCGCAGGCCCACCGTGCTCACGCGGAAGCGGCTCGCCCTCGTGCTCGGTCACGACCCAGGCCTTGCCGTCGGTCAGGTCCTCGATCGCGAGGTTGGTCGTGTAGCCGCCGTAGGAGTAGACCATCGCGTAAGCGTCGAGCGGCTCCGCCGCCTCGAGAAGCGTGTCCACGGACACCCCGCGGAAGCGGGTCCCGAGCTTCGACCAACTCGTCACGCAGTGGATATCGCACGGCACGTCCTCGAACTCGAGCTCGTGGAACTCCTCCCAGCTCCACTCGCGCTCCTCGGCGACCATGCCGTCGACACGTAGGCTCCACTCGCCGGCAGTGGGATCGATGATGGGCGTCGGCCCCGCCGTGAGAACCGGGAATCCCGGCTCGACGTGTTGGCCCGGGGGAACGCGGCCCTCGAACTCCTCAGGGATCCGGCGTCTCCCACCGAATCTCCGTGAGACGAAGGCCATCGGCGGCGAGCTACTGCTCGTAGCCCTCGACGGTGCGCTCGTCGCGCACGCTTGCGTCGCTCGGATCCAGGTTGAACTCCTCGCGAGCCTCGCGCTGGCGAAGCAAGTCCCAGCAGCGATCGAGATCGACCTTTAGCTCGGCCAGCCGGGCGTGGCGCGCCTCGTCAGGACCCTCGCCGGCGCCCTCGCTCAGCAGGCGCTGCTCCTCTTCGACGAGCTGCTCGATCCGTTCCCGGGTGCTCGCGTCGTCCACTCGATGGACTCTACCGCGCGACCGCCGAGCTGGACGGCGCGTTTTCGCGCGGCCTAAGAGGTGCGCTGTAGCGTCGACCTGCTGGTGGCGGTACGCCCGTCGGCCGAGCCAGGCGCGAACAGTAGGATCGATCGCCAGTGCAAGTGGCCGACAAGGAGATCGTCGTCACTGGCGCCTCCAGCGGGATAGGTGCCGCGATCGCGCGGGAGCTGGCAAGGCGCGGTGCGCGGGTCACGCTCGTTGCCCGTAGCCGCGATCGGCTCGAGCGCCTGGCAGCGGAGCTCGAGGCGGTCGGTGGGAGCGTTCGGGTTGAGCCGGCCGACCTCTCCCAGCTCGACGACATTGAGGCGCTGGCCGGCCGGATCCTCGCCGCGACTGGGGCGCCCCATGTCCTTGTCAACAACGCCGGCGCCGGACGCTGGCGGGCGATCGATGAGACCGATCCCGGCGAGGCGACGCAGATGATGGCCCTTCCTTACCTAGCGGCGTTCGAGCTCACACGGGCGCTGGCGCCGGCGATGATCGCCAAAGGGCAGGGACGGGTCGTGTGCATGACCTCGCTCTCGGCCTACACCTACATCCCCGGCGCGACCGGGTATGCGGTAGCCCGGTGGGCGATGCGTGCCTTCGCGAGCCAGCTGCGTGAGGACCTGCGCGGGACCGGCGTCGGTGTGACCCTGATCGCCCCGTCCGAGGTCGATTCCCCTTACTTCGAGAACAACCCGGGCTCGCGCGAGCGCATCCCGCGGGCAGTCGCGTTGCTCGGCGGCGCTGTGACACCCGAAGTCGTGGCGCGTGCAACGGCTGACGCGATCGAGCGTGACCGTGGGGAGGTGATCGTGCCGCGCAGGGCCGAGATCATGGTGAAGCTGACGCCGCAGCCGGCCCTCAACTGGCTGGTCCGACGTACGGGCTGGCGCCGGGGCGGAGGGCAACGGCGCTGAGGCCGCTGTCAGAGCGGTCTTCTTTCGACAGCGAGCGTTTCCGGCGAAACCTCTCCGTCGCCGTGCCGCGACATGTGCTCCGCGGCGCGCTCGCCGAAGACCTCCCGCCGCTGAGATGGCAATTGCCGGTCGCGCTTATCTTTGACGATCCCCCAGGCAATGAGGCCGAGCGCGCCCGCGACCATGCCGCTCACTACCAGGCCATAGAGAAAGATTCCGAGCTCACTCATCGGTTGCACCAGGCCAATCGACTCGTCTGGGAGCGACGAACGCACCAGCGCCAGGATTGACGGCACCCAGATTCCGACGAAGATGCCAGCGGTTTCGTCGCCGCTGAAGTAGAGGCCAACGGAGAGCCCGAAGGCGAGAAAGGCTGCAGCGCCGATCAACGCTCTGGCTCGGCTGAGCAGCGATTCACTCGATTGCATTGGTTGCTCCTTTCCTAGGAATGACAGGAGGCGGGCCCCCTCCGCCGTGCGTCGCGGGCCCGCCTCTCGTCGCTGAACGCGAGCTAGAGCTCGTACGGGAGGAGCACGCCGTCCAGGACGTGGATGATCCCGTTCGAGACCTTCGC
This sequence comes from uncultured bacterium, assembly GCA_963740125.1. Classification (GTDB taxonomy): domain Bacteria; phylum Actinomycetota; class Thermoleophilia; order Solirubrobacterales; family 70-9; genus JALZKA01. Next base: position 361,446 of record CAVUCV010000001.1, read on the forward strand.
CGCGTTGGGGACGACGATCTCGACCTTGCGGCCGGTGTCGTCCTTGAGCACGGCTTCGCCGCGCTTCTTACGGATCTCTTCGCCCTTGAGGAGCGTTGAGATGCGCTTGGCCCGTACGACCTCCTTCGCCCCGATACGGCCCGGGGTCACGTGGTACTTGAGGATCTGGCGAACCTTGCCGAGACCGAGTGCGGCAACTCCGTCGAAGGGCCTCGTTCGTCGTTGCCCCGGTCAGGTCCAGAAAGGCCTGATCCGTCGGAGCGAAGACTGTGACCTGGGAGTTCCTGCTCAGCTTGTCGTCCAGGCCGGTCGCGATGACCGCCTCGCGCAAGATGTCGAAATCGCCGGAGGTCGCTGTCGAAGCCGCTCGCTCCTGAGAGCTCGACCACCTTGTCGACAATGGTGACCTCGTCACCGCCACGCGCCATCGCCGGCGCGGCGAAGTACTCCGGCCGCCAGGATCGTTGAAAGCACTGCATAAGTACTGCGTCGCATCGTTTCCTCCCTTTCGTAGAGGGTGTGTATAGATTCTGTCTAGGGTACGTCTAGGAGATTCGAACTGGATCAGTGGCGCTGAGTTCCGGGGGAGAACGAGAGAACCGAGAGCTAACCTGGGCTGGAATGCAAGGCACGGAAGTCGAGCTGCTACGCCACTCTTATGAGGCGCTCAACGAGGGGAACGTCGAGGCGCCGCTGGCGGCGCTCCATGCCGACGCCGTCTGGCGCGAGAGCGCCGAGCTTCCGGGCGCCGACGTGGTGCGGGGCCGGAGTGAGATAGAGGCTTTCCTGAAGGAGTTCCTCGAGACTTGGAGCTCCTTTCACCAGGAGATCGAAGGAATCCGGGTGAAGGGGGATCAGGTCGCCGTGCTCCTCCACATGCGCGCGGTCGGGCGTAGCAGTGGCGCCGAGATCGACGCCCAATACGGGCACGTCTGGACGATGCGCGACGGCCACGGCATGAGTGTCGACGCCTATCGGGATCAGTCGGCGGCGCTGCGAGCGCTGGAGGCCGAGCCGAGTACCCCGTAGAGGCCCATCGCGGCCACTGTCGCGCAGAAGCCCACGTAGACCGAGCACTCCAGCGTGGTTCCGCTGAGATCTCCAGAATGCAGGGCGACGGCCAGCAGCTCCAGGGCTCCCAACGCCGCGTAGGAGTAGGCCGGTCCCCGGAGCCGTTCAAGATCGTTCTCCCGCGCCGCGAAGGCGGCGGCGATAGCGAACCCGCACAGGAACGAGCCGACGGCGCGCGCGGTCAGCGGCGTCAGGGCCCAGGGCCACAACGTGGCCGCGTCAATCGGGGCGACGAACAGCGTGACCCCGACTCCCAGCATTGCGATTGCCTGCGCGAGCAATGCCGCGCGAAGCCAGCCCCGGAGCGGGCGCGTGCCCGGCGGGACTCGCCCGGCGGCGCGCACCTGTCGTGCCACCAGGACTGCGAGCAGGGGAACGACCCCCAGATACACGATCAGCCAGAACCAGCCGAAGACGCTGTCGAGGTCGAAGCGGTCGAGGTGCACGAGCGTGGCGACCAGCAGGAGCACGGCGATTACGAACACGGGCGGCACGGCGGTCCGGGCCATCGCCCATTCCCGCTGTCGCGCCGCCCAGCCCAGCAGCAGGAACGCGGCCCAGTAGGCGGCTCCCAGGAACGCGGCCGTGAGTGGCGGCTCGATGGTCCAGGAGAAGAAGCGATCCGTCTCCCCAGCGCCGATGAAGAGCAGGATTCCTGCGATCAGCGCAAGGATCGCGGCGATCGCAAAGAACTGCCGAAGGCCGCGGTCGAGGGGCACAGGGCGAGTGTAAGTGCGCCAGGCCGTCCGCGACCGTTTACATGGATCCCGGGTATCCCGGTGCGACCTCTCCTAGCCGGTCGCGATGATCAAGACGATCACCAAGATCGCCGAATATCGCCTTGGCTGAGACGCGCTTGACCTACTCGGCGCTCGATATCGCGTCGCACAGGGCCGAGAGCGCATCCTGAGCATCGCCCGGCGGAAGGTCACTGATCGTGCTCTTGCACGAGCTCTCGGCATCCGCGAGCGCCTGTTGTGCGTCCTCGCCTCCGCTGTTGAGCGCCGTGTTCACCGTGTCACCAGTGGCAGTACACGCGGCTTCCAGTGCGGCGCCCGCAGTGGCTCCGAGGTCTCCGGCCTCATCGACGCACGACTGGACCGCGGAGTCCACCTCTTGCTGCGCGTCGTCCGCAACCGGCGTAGACGTCGTTGTCTCGTCGTCGTCGCCGCATCCGGCTGCGATCAAGCCGCAAGACAAAAGGACGATCAGTCCGGCAACTGCGCGTGAACGGTTATTCATGGTTAGCCAACTTTCCGTGGTTGTATTGCGGGTGGCACGGTTGCCATCACCACTTGAGTTCGATCTCGAGCTCTCGCTCGTCGGTATCCACCTCGAGCTCGACTTTCAGCTCGACTTCGTCCGGGACGTGGACCGTCATCGACATTCCGCCCTGGTCGAACTTGACGTCGTTGCCCTTGGCGAGCATGGTCGCCAGCTTTCGCAGCCTGGCTGCGGCCTCTTTGCGGCTGACCTTTTCCTTCTGCTCGATCTCGACGATGTCCATCACATCTCCTTCGTTGTTGGTCACGGTGACTTCCGACCACGCCCGCCGGCGATCCGGGCGAGGGCGCGGGCGCCGGCGACAACACCCTCCGGAAGCTGCGCAGACGGCGACGCTCCCGGATGTTGTGGGGCGATGCGCACCCGCAGAACCCTGGTGCGGATGCCGAACCGAAGCGGCGGATCGAGGCGCATCGCCTCGCCGTCGATTCCTGCGGGCACGGGTTGGTCCGCGTCGACCTCGAATGTCGGCGCGGTCCATTCGCGCACAGGACGCTGAGTCAATCTCCCACCTTCACCACGGCCCGTCGGCGCGCCGGCCACCGCGATTCCGAGCAGCCCGTCGTCAATCGCGGGCCGCGTTCCGGAGCCGACCGTTCGCCCGAGGCGGTAGCGGTTGTTCGAAACCATGATCACGGCGCCGCCGCGATGTGCGTCCCCACCCGGTCCCGTCCATCGGAGGTCGAGGCCGGCTCCCTCGGGCCCGATCGCGTCGGGCACGGTGTCGAGCAGCGTGCGGATCTTCGCGTCCCGGTAGCCGGAGCGCTGAACCGCCTCGGCGTAGACGCCCAGCGAGACGTTGTTCACGAACACCTGCCCGTTGACCTCGCCGAGGTCGACCCGGCGCTCGCTGCCGTCCACGAATGCGTCGAGCGCTCCCACGACGTCGTCGCGATCGACCCCGAGATCGAGCGCGAAGTGGTTCCGCGTGCCCGACGGGATGCATGCGTAGGGAAGGTCGAGCTCAGCGGCGACCGAGGCGACGATCGCTTGCGAGCCATCGCCGCCTGCCATCGCAAGGCCGTCGGCGCCACGGGCGACGGCGTCGCGGACGATCCTCTCGAGGTCCTGGCCGAGGCCCAGCTCGATTGCCTCGATGCCGCGCGCCGGCGCCTCGGTGGCAAGCGAGAACTTCTCCGCTTTGCCGCCACCCGACTTCGGATTGAAGATGAGAACCGGGTGCTGGGGCGGTGCCGCGGGCGTGAGGTGCGCGGGCTCCGTCACCGCGAAGCGGGCGAGCGCGCAAGCGACCGCGAAGGCCCCCACGACCAGGGCGACCTCGACCACGCGCTCGTCGAGGAGGAGCAAGATCGCGGCGGCGAACGCGACCGCCGCCGCCAGCAGGCCGGCGATGCGGGCCGCGCCTCGCCTCAGGACCCCGTAGAAGCCGGCGAGGACCGCGAACCACACCAAGGCGAGCACGGCCAGGCCTCGCGGAAACTCCTCGATCGCGACGACGACCGCGAGAACGGACGCGGCGAAGCCGATCACCAGGGCGCCGAGGGCCGCGATCCGTCTGCCGCTCATAGGATCACCTGCGCGTGAGCCCGACCGCCGCAGACCCCGACACATCGCGTCGATTCGCGTGGCTTCGTGACGCCGAGCGAGTCGACCTTGCCCTCTACGCCGCAATCGCGCGGACGCCGACTCCTGCTCTCGACGCTTCGATGGCCCGGCTCACGCGCGCCGCCGACTACTCTCGCCTTTGGGTCACGGCATCGGCGATCATGGCGACGGCCGGAGGACGACGTGGGCGTCGCGCGGCTCGGAGCGGTCTGGCCTCGGTTGGCGTGACAGCTGCCGTCGTGAACCTCGTCATGAAGCCCCTCGGGGGCCGCCGGCGGCCAGATCGCGTCGCCGATCAGGTTCCCTTGGCGCGGCAGACAAGGATGCCGATCTCGACGTCTTTCCCTTCGGGCCACTCGGCGACCGCCTTCGCCTTCGCGAGCGGGGTCGGCCGCGTGTTGCCGGCTGCCTCGATACCCCTGCAGGGCCTCGCCGCGCTCGTCGCCTACTCGCGCGTCCACACCGGCGTCCACTACCCGGGTGACGTCGTCGCCGGGGCGATTGCCGGGACAATCCTGGCCCGGCTGACGGCATCTGCTCTGGACAGCTGGCATCACGCCACCTGAGGCCTAGCCCGCGTCCTCCCGTGCCGCCGCGTCAATCTCACGCTTCAGCTCCTCGGCATCGGCGTCGATCTGCTTCTCGATCAGCTTGTTGGCACGGGTCACCGCCGCCTGGAGCTGCTCCTCGATCCGCGACTCGCCGATCACGATCACCGCGGCGCTCCCGGCTTCGAGCTCGTCGCCGAGCTCCTTCAGGTCGCCCCGGGAGACTCCTCCGCGAAGGTGGCCGACGAGCCCACCGGCACCGGCTCCGACGATTGCGCTCCCGAGGATTGCGGGCGGGAAGATGAGTCCAACCAGGGCACCGACGCCGGCGCCGGTCCACGCCCCGTGCTGGGTTGGCTTTTCGGTCTTGGTCACATGGACCTTGCCGTCGTCGTCCCGGCGGATGATTGCCGAATCGAAGGTTCCGATCGCTCCCATCGCGTGGAGGTCGAAGACGGCTTCATAATCGGCCTCAGCGTCAGCGAGCTCGTCGTAGATCGCGGCATAGAGAAAGACTGGTCTGTCGGACATGGGAATCCCTTTCAGGTTGAGGGCGCCAAATGGCGGCAAGAACCACCGTAGGAGGGAGTCAGCCCCCCTCATCGTCCAGAAGGGGTGATTCTGGGCCGTGCTAGGCGTCTTAGGCTTCGGGTTCGGACTCGATCTCTATCCGGCCGTCGCGGCCGGCGGCGAGCAGCGCGTCGTAATCGCGCTGGTTCTGGTCGGCGTACGCGGCCGCGAAGCGGGCGATCGCCTTTTCGAACGCGTCGGCGCCGCCGAGATAGCTTGCGATCGCGATCCGATCACCCGATCGTGCATGAGCACGGGCGAGGATGCTCCCGCAGAGGTGGGCGTACATGCCCATCGTCTTCGGGGTCATCAGCTCCACTATCGCCGAGCCCTTCTGGTCCCAAAGCTGCCGGACGTAGTAGTCGCGTTTCTTGGAGTCGGGGCCGGCCGCCGTCAGCCAGCCGAGCAGAATGTCTCCGGCGGCCTGGGTCAGCCGCTGGCCCTCGACCACCCGCTGGCCCTGATGGGCGAACTTCGTCGGTGCGGTGTAGGGCTCGAGGACGGACACCTGGGCTTCCTTGATCTGCAGGAAGAGCGGATCGCCCTCGTCCCGGCCGATGAACAGCGCAATCCAGGCACGGGTCCCGACGCTGCCGACTCCAACCACCTTGCGTGCGGCGTGCACGTAGCGGTACCCGTCGAAGAGGTGGCGCCGGTCGGCATCGAGGGTCGTCCGGTACTCATCGACAAGCGCCAGAACCTGATCCTCGGCGTTGCTCAGCTCGGCGCCCGTGAACAGCTCTTCGAGCGGCACCAGCCGCGGCGGGTCGCTGGCGATTCGAAGTTGCCCATCCACCCTGTGAGTGAGCTTCCCGAAGGCCCGCATCCGGTCTTTCCGCTGTGACTTGGCGATGTTGCGCTCGAAGCGCTTCCGCTCAGCCTTGCTGATCCTTGGCGAGACGGCCTCATGGATCTGATCGATCCCGATGCGCCGGTACCAGACGTCGAGGTTGCTGAGCTTCGCCATCTCGCGTATCTGCTCGCGATAGGCGCTCGCTGCAGTCCGCGCGACCTCGGCGCGGTCGGCGTCGTCGAAACCGCGATCCCGCCCCCCGATCTCGAAGCTGGCGGCAAGCCGCTTCAAGTCCCATTCCCAGGGCCCCGGCAGCGTCTCGTCGAAGTCGTTGACGTCGGCGACCTGGGTGCGGTCAGGCGACGCATAGGCTCCGAAATTCGAGAGGTGCGCGTCGCCGCATGCCTGAACCCAGAGGCCTGAGTCCGCTGTTGCCGCGAGGTCGGCCGCCATGATCGCCGCGGCGCCGCGATAGAAGGTGAACGGCGAGACGAGCATCCGGCCGTAGCGGAGCGGGACGAGCTCGGCAACGCGCTCGGTCCCTTGCTTCTCCAGGATCTCGACCGGATCCGGTCTGTCGTCGGCCGGCGCCCAATCCCCGTGGGTGGCTCGTGGCACCCGCTTGCGGGCGGCCTTGCCGGCGGCGGCACGCTCATCGGGGCTCGAACCCGGCGGCTGAACGGGCCTTTGCGCCTTCACAGTCATTTCACGGGCTCGATTCCGCCCGGCCGCCAGCTCTTGTCGAAGAAGGATGCCTTCGGGCTGTAGCAGCGCAGGATCGGGAACCATCCCCGCTCCGGGACCGTCTGAATCCAGTTCCCTTCCTCGACACCCTCAGGCTTTTCGGGCGCGAAGTGGATCGTCGTCGATCCGTCCGTGTCCGAGGCAGCCGCGGGCGACGGGAAGCTCTGGCTTCCGGCGCGCGGGTAACCCTGATCCGCCTGTGTCATCGAGCGCGTCTGGTTGTCGTAGACGGTGATCGACCAGAACCGCTCAGCCGGAATGTCCGGCGGCAGGGTCAGGCGGTAGTGGTCTCCGCCATCCAAGACCTCGTCGTTCGCGTCGAAGAACGTCATCAGGTACTGGGAGCCGATGCCCGTCAGGCGCATGCACATCGAGGGGGAGTCACCTGTCGCGATGTAGTAGAAGCCGATCCGCGAGTTGAACGCGCGCGCGCCGGTGCTCGGATAGGGCTTCACTCCATCCGGAGAGATCTCTGCCGGCGGGTCCATCCATGTGTAGCCGCCGGCGAAGAGGGGGTTGAACCAGCGCGAGTCGGGATCGTCCTCGTAGTACGCGAATCCCTCGTCCGCTCTGGCTCGGGTGCTGATCGTGCGCGCGGTCGCATTGGCGAGCACGACCGCCTCTTCGAGAATCTTGCGCATGCGATCGTCGGGGTTGAACTCCTTGCCCTTGACGATCCCGATCGACCGCGCATGACCCGCGATCTCAGGGTCGAGTGCGGAAGCCGGCTCCGACTGCACGAGCTCGTCGAGCAGCTCGTAGAACGAGAAATCGTTCGGCGGCAGCGTGTTCATCACCTTGCCCGTGCCCTCGATGAACCTGGGCGGGTCGGGCTCAGCCAGCGGCTTCAGCGGCGCTTCGCCGGCCAGGTAGCTGCCTACGCTGGTCCCGAAAGTGCCCGGCTCGTACGGGTAGATCTTCATGTCCTGCTTGATTCGCGTGACCGTCGGGGCCGGGTCGCTGTCCTCTATGAACGCACGACAGAGAAGGCAGACGCCGTTGGTGGTGGAACGGGCGACATGGAAGCCCCCCTCGGGCACGAGGCCGTCGTAGTCCGGCCCGACCAGGAGGAAGCGTCCACCCGTACCCCGGTCCGGGCCGGGTAGACCCACGTCGATCACCCAGCGGAACCACATGTCGTTCACCAGTCCGAGCGTGCCCGCCGGTGCTTCGAAGACGATGGGCCCATCGCTGAGGTCGACGAAGCTGAGGAAGTAGACGGTGTCGGCGTTCCCGGTGAGGAAGAGCGAGTGCGAATCCATCAGGTCCGAGAACAGCAGGACATCGCCGTCGGCGACGCCGGCATCCCGGAACCCGCGGCGGATCGCCAGCATCGACACGCCCTGGAACGAGTTGAGAAACGCATCGACTCCTCGGACGAGGTCAAGGTGGCCGTAGATGGTGTCCGCGGTTTCGCTATCCGGAACGCCGTCGGCGAAGCGGAGCTCACCGATTCGCGTGTCCGAGAGCGGGGGGGTCGAAATCGCTTCGATGTCTGCCTGCGAGATGGTCACGCGTTGCCTTTCACTGCACAGCGGGTGTAATGCCCACCGATTCGATCAAGCGGAGTCCGGGCCCACATCGTCCGAAAAGGATGATCCGCTCGGCGGGCGCGGTCTCTCGGTCCGCTGTCCGGCAAGTCGCCCCTTAGAGTGGCCGGGTGCACTACCCGTCGCTTCAGGTCCGCGGTGTCACGGTCGCTCAGTTTCCGAATCCGCCCCTGATCGTCGCCCTTCTCGCGGCCGCGGTGAGCTGGGTCGCCGGTGACGGCTCCGTCTACGACGTCGCCCGGGCCGTGTTCTACGTAGCACTCACCGTCTGGGCGTGGGAAGAGGCCGCACGCGGGGTCAACCTGTTTCGCAGAGCGCTGGGTGTCGGCGGTCTGATCTACGTGGTGGTCGGCCTGACGACGGTCATCAGCTGACCCGAAGAGCGTGAAGGCCTAGGAACGAACCACGGCCCGGGGGCCGATAGGCGCCCCGGGCCGTGAGTTCACTTACTCCTGTGCGGCGAGCTAGGGCTAGCCGGGCAGGAGCACGCCGTCGATCGCGTGGATGATCCCGTTCGAGACGCTGGCGGCATCCGGCGCGACGATGTTGGTGGTCCGGCCCGCACCGTCCACGAGCTCAGCCGTGCCTCGGGGCTTCGTCAGGAACTCGCCCTTCAGCAGGGTCGGAATCTGCCGTGCGTTCACCACCTGGTCAGCGGCCCATCGGCCGGGAGCCAGGTGATACCTGAGGACCTGTTCCACGGCTGGGAGCCCGAGGGCGGCCACGCCGAGGAAGGCTTCCTCCTCGGTGCTCGTGCCGGTCAGGTCGAGGAACGCCTGATCGGTGGGCGCGAACACGGTCAGCTGGCGCTTGCCGTCAAGGAGACCGACAAGTTCCGTGGCTTCGACAGCCTCGCGAAGGATGTCGAAGTCGCCCGGGTTGGTGTCGAACCCGTCGGCCCCGGAGATCTCCACCACCTTGTCGACGATGGTCTTGTCCTTCTCCTTGGCGGCAACAGCCGGGCTGGCCGCAATCGCGAACGCGGCGACTGCGCCGCCGGCAGCGAGAACGAACTTGCGCATTTGAGTACTCCTTTGGTAGAGGTATGTCAAGAGTCTGTCCAGACTCTGTCACGGCAATGCTACCAGGGTGTTGCGGCGTCTGTCTAAGGTTTGTCTAAGTTCTTCAGACTGCCGGTGGGGCGCCGGAAAAGCGCGATATACGTGCCGCCTCCTCGATCGGGCCCGCTCGCCAGATGGACGGCGCCGATCTCGGCGGCCCCCTCCGCGCTGGCGCCGAGACCGCCCAGCGCGACGGTTCGACCTTTCGCGAGCTCGCGAAGGTCGTCGCGCACGGCATCCAGGGGCTCGGGGCTCAAGAACGGAGAGGACCACCAGGTCGGCATCGATGGAGCCGGCCGTCTCGGCAACGGACGCCAGCGGAGTCTCGGCCCCCAGGTAGGCGATTCGCCACCCTCGGGCGCGAAGCGCGAGGCCGAAGACGATCAGGCCAAGGTCATGCCGCTCGCCTTCGGGGCAGGCCAGGACGGCCACCGGCCCGATTCCCGTCATCCAGCCGCGTCCGAAGCCCAGGAGCCGACCGCGAAGAAAGTTCGTGGCGAAGTGCTCCTGGCCGACACTCACCTCCCCGCGGGTCCAGCCCTCGCCGATCTCTCGGAGGGTGGGGAGGAGCACCTCCTCGGCGATCGCGTCGAACGACAACCCAGCGAACACCTCGTCGAGGATGCGGTTGGCGCTCTCCTCGTCGAGCTCCTTGATCGCCTTGAGAAGCTCTGCGGCGGCTGCCTCGGGAAGGATCGCCGCACCACCGGGTTGGGGCGCCTTCGGAGCCTGCCCTTCGCGGACGACGGCGGCGGCCTGAGCGGCCGAGAGCCCCTGGTCGATCAGGCCTCGCATCGTCCGGGCCCGTTCCTCGTCGGCAGGCGAGTAGAGGCGGAAGCCGCCCTCCGACCTCTCGGGCTCGAACACGCCGTAGCGGCGCTCCCATGCCCGCAGCGTGTCCACCCCGACGCCGCTTCGCCGGCTCAGCTCACCGATCCGAAGCAGGGACGCCGGCGCGCCGGAGCCAGCGTTCTCTGACCGCGGCATCAGTCAGCCCCGCGCTCACCGCGGGCCGGTGACCTCATGTGGGTCCTCGTGTCCAAGGTTTGTCCAAAGTTTGCCCATGCTAACACCGGTACAGCGGGGGCAAAGCCGGGAAGAAAGCCGGGCCACCGTGCAGCCGACAGCCCGTAGCGACCACGTAGACGGGTCGCGCGTGAAGCACTGATGTAGGGGGCTCTCCCCGGATCTAGCGTCCGACGGGACACGGTCGCCAGTGACGTGGCGACCCCCAGAAGACCAAGAGGGGAACAGATGCCTGACGAGACTCAAGGACCCACCGAGCCCAAGCAGCGGCGATTCCCGACCGCGTTCACGGTCCTGGCGATCGTCCTCCTGGTCGTCTGGGGTCTGTCGTTCGTCATCCCCTCGGGCACCTACGAGATCGATCCCGAAGACCGGGGGCCCGAAGCCCGGGCACGCTACACCGAGCTCCCGTCGTGCGACGACGTCGAGAAGGGCATCGAGTGCGTCGACAAGTCGGTCTCCGAGCAGCTGCAGGAGCTCTGGACCTCGGTCCCCAACGGCCTCTACGGGATCGAGAACGAGCGCGGCGACGTCGACCCGTTCAACTCGGGGTTCCTCTACGGCTCGGCGATGATCTTCCTGTTCGTCCTCGCGGTCGGCGCGTTCGTCAGCGTGACGATGAAGACCGAGGCGATCCAGACGGGCATCGGGCGCCTGGCGCTCCGCTTCAAGCACAGCGGCTACGTGCTGGTGATCGCCCTGATGAGCATCTTCGCGCTCGGCGGCACGACCTACGGCATGTGGGAGGAGACCCTCGGCTTCTTCGCGCTGCTCGTGCCCTTGGTCCTGGCGCTCAACTACGACCGCCTCGTCGCGGCCTCGATCATCTTCCTCGGGGCCGGGACCGGGCGTGCTCGCCTCGACCGTGAACCCGTTCGCGACCGGCGTCGCCTCCGACGCGGCGGGCATCGACGTCGGCGACGGGATCGTCCTGCGCGTCCTGATGTTCGTCGTCCTGGTCGGCCTGGCCATCGGCTACGTGCTCATGTACTGCCGGCGGATCACGACGCGACCCCTCGCGGTCGATCGTCGGGATCTCGGCCGCCGACGCCGAGGAGTCTCGCGAGCCTGGTCGAGGACGTGCCCGAGCTCACCGGCCGCCAGAAGGTGATCCTCGGGCGTCTTCTTCACGGCCTTCGCGATCATGATCTACGGCTTCGTCCCCTGGGACGACGTGATGGACACGATCTTCGGCGCGGAGTGGCCGTTCCCGACCTTCGAGACCTTCTACTTCGCCGAGTCGTCGGTCGTCTTCATCGTCGCCGCCGTGATCATCGGCCTGATCGGCAAGCTCGGCGAGGAGCGCACGGTCAACGCGATCGTCGCCGGCGCCGGCGAGTTCCTCGGCGCGGCCCTGATCATCGTCCTCGCCCGCGCGGTGACGGTGGTGATGAAGGACGCAGCGATCACGGACACGATCATCCACTGGACCGAGGACGCGGTGAGCGGCACCTCGGGCGCGGTCTTCGGGCCGCTGGCGATGCTGGTGAACCTGCCGATCGCGTTCCTCGTGCCGTCGTCATCGGGCCACGCGGCGCTGATCATGCCGATCCTCGCGCCGCTCGCCGACTTCGCCGACGTCGACCGCTCGATCGCCGTGACCGCCTACCAGTCGGCCTCGGGCATCGTCAACTACATCACCCCGACCTCGGCGGTCGTGATGGGCGGGCTGGTCCTGGCCAAGGTCCGCTACGACCACTACCTGCGGTTCGTGCTGCCCTTCGTCGGCATCGTGATCGTGGTGGTCTGCGCGTTCCTGGCCCTCGGCGCGGCGCTCGCCTGACCGGCGACCTCGCCAAGCGAAAGGAATCCGATGACGCTCAACGCCGCATCCGAGGTCGGCAAGCTCCGCCGCGTCCTGGTCCACCGGCCCGGCCTCGAGCACACCCGCCTGACGCCGGCGAACGCCGCCGACCTGCTGTTCGACGACGTGATCTGGGTCAAGCAGGCCAAGAAGGAGCACGACGCCTTCGTCGAGACGATGCGCGAGCGCGACGTCGAGGTCCTCTACGCCGAGGAGCTCCTGACCGACGTCCTGGCGATCGCCGAGGCCCGCGACTGGATCGTCGACCAGGTCCTGAACGAGAAGCACGTCGGCCTGCGGCTGGCCCGCTCGCGGCGCGAGTGGGCGCGAGAGCGCCTCGCCGGCCGAGGTCGCCGACTACCTGATCGGCGGGCATGACCAAGGAGGACCTCGACGGCGGCGCCGGGCTCAAGTACGACGCCAGCGTCAGCGGCGACCTGCTGGTCCCGCCGCTGCCGAACTTCCTGTTCCAGCGCGATCCCTCGTCGTGGATCTTCAACGGCGTGACGCTGAACCCGATGGCCAAGCCGGCGCGCCGGCCCGAGACCGTCGTTCATGGAGGCGATCTACCGCCACCACCCGATCTTCGCCGGCGAGGACTTCAAGATCTGGTACGGCGGCGTCGAGACGGACTGGGGCCCGGCGACGGTCGAGGGCGGCGACGTGATGCCGCTCGGCAAGGGCGTGGCGATGATCGGGATGGGCGAGCGAACCAGCCCGCAGGCCGTCAGCATGATCGCCCGCGAGCTGTTCAAGGCCGGCTCGGCGACGCTGGTGCTCGCGGTGATGCTCCCGCGCTCGCGCTCCTACATGCACCTCGACACGGTGCTGACGATGATCGACCGCGACGCGGTGACCCTGTTCCCCGACGTCGTCGACGGCGCCCGGGTCTGGACGATCCGCGCCGGGCGACGATCCGGAGATCCCGGTCACCGAGGAGTTCGACGGCGGTGTCGTCGAGGCGATGGAGGCGGCGCTCGAGATCGACTCGATCCGGGTCATCCCGACCGGCGGCGACCCGTTCGAGACCCGGCGCGAGCAGTGGGACGACGGCAACAACGTCGTCTGCCTCGAGCCGGGCGTCGTCGTCGCCTACGAGCGCAACGTCGACACCAACACCCGCCTGCGCAAGGAGGGCATCGAGGTGATCACGATCGAGGGCTTCGAGCTCGGCCGCGGCCGCGGCGGCTCCCACTGCATGACCTGTCCGATCGAGCGCGACCCCGCCTACTGAAGAGAGGACGAGCCGATGTACAACCTCCGCAACCGGAGCTTCCTCAAGGAGATCGACTTCAGCCGCGACGAGCTGCTCCACCTGCTGCGGCTCTCGGAGGCGCTCAAGGCGGCCAAGTACGCGGGCAACGAGGCGCCACGGCTTGCCGGCAAGGAGATCGCCCTGATCTTCGAGAAGACCTCGACCCGGACCCGCGTGCGCCTTCGAGGTCGCCGCGTTCGACCAGGGCGCCCACGTCACCTACCTCGACCCGACCGGCTCCCAGATGGGGCACAAGGAGTCGATCGCCGACACCGCCCAGGTGCTGGGCCGGATGTTCGACGCGATCGAGTACCGCGGCTCCGGACAGGAGAACGTCGAGGAGCTCGCGCGCTTCGCCGGCGTCCCCGTCTACAACGGCCTGACGAACGAGTGGCACCCGACCCAGATGCTCGCCGACTTCCTGACCATGCAGGAGCGGCTCCGGCGGCCCGTACGACGAGATCGCCTACGCGTTCGTCGGGGACGGCCGCTTCAACATGGGTCGCTCGCTGCTCGTCACCGGCGCGATCCTGGGCTCCGACGTCCGGCTCGTGACTCCGCCCGAGCTGCCGCCGCCCGACGACGTCGTCGCGCATGGCCCACGAGCTCGCGGCCGGACTCGGGCGCCCGGATCACGATCACCGACGACGTCGAAGCCGGGGTCGAGGGAGTCGACTTCGTCCACACCGACGTCTGGGTCTCGATGGGCGAGCCGAAGGAGGTCTGGGCGGAGCGCGCCGAGCTGCTCGAGCCCTACCAGGTCAACGCAGCAGCTGCTCGCGGCCACCGGGAACCCGAACGTGAAGTTCATGCACTGCCTGCCCGCGTTCCACGACGCTCAGACGACCGTGTCGGCGCGCGAGATCGTCGGAAGCAACGGGAATGTCCGAGCGGCCTCGAGGTCACCGACGAGGTGTTCCGCTCGCCCGCGAGCATCGTCTTCGACCAGGCGGAGAACCGGCTGCACACGATCAAGGCCGTCCTGGTCGCGACGCTCGCGTGAGCCCGCCAGTCAAGACGCCGCTGGCCGTGTCGCCCTGGGCGGCAACGCGCTGCTTCCGCGGGGCGCGCCGGCGACTTCGGCCAACCAGCTGCAGGCGGCCAGGGAGGCGGCCGCGGTGCTCGAGCCCATCTCGCAGGGCCAACCGCCTGGTCGTCACCCACGGCAACGGCCCGCAGGTCGGCCTGCTCTCGCTGAAGGAGGACGCGTTCGGGGCGGAGGACCCGTATCCGCTCGACGTCCTGGACGCCGAAACCGAGGGCCAGATCGGCTACGTGATCGAGCTGGCGCTGGACAACGCGATCGACCACCAGGACACGGTCGCGGTCCTCACCCGCGTCCTCGTGGACGGCGAGTGATCCGGCGTTCGAAGATCCCACGAAGTTCATCGGGCCCGTCTACGAAGAGGCGCGCGCCCGCGAGCTCGCGAACCAGCACGGCTGGACGATCAAGCCCGACGGCGATCACTGGCGACGCGTGGTGGCTTCGCCGGAGCCGAAGGAGATCATTCAGCTGGGAGCGATTCGACGCCTGGTGGACGGAGGCTTCCTGGTCGTGTGCGTCGGCGGGGGCGGAGTCCCGGTCGTCGAGAGCGCAGCGCGGCCACGAGGGCGTCGAGGCGGTGGTCGACAAGGACCTGGCGTCGGCGCTGCTGGCGGAAGGCCTCGGCGCCGACGTCCTCGTGCTCGCAACCGACGTCGACGCCGTCTACGCGGAGTGGGGGACGCCCGCCCAGCGCGCGCTCGGGCGAGTCACGCCCGCCGCACTGCGCGAACTCGATTTCGCAGCAGGCTCGATGGGCCCGAAGGTCGAGGCCGTCTGCCGCTTCGTCGAGCGCACCGGCGGACGTGCCGCGATCGGGCGCCTGGGGGACCTGTCCGGGCTCACGGCGGGCTCGGCCGGGACTCAGGTCGAAGCCGCTTGAGCGTCGAACGGCTCGTGCGACTCGAGCTCCAGCCCTCTCGGGATGACGAGCACCGGGCAACGGGAGCCGTCGATCAAGGCGGCGGAGACGCTTCCCAGGAAGACCCGCCCGACAGGCCCGTAGCCGCGGGATCCGACGATCATCAGGTCGTAGTCGCCGGAGGCCTTCGGAAGGACGACACGGGGCGACCCTTCGAGGCGCTGGGTCGCGGCCTTGACGCCTTCCGGGACTTTCTGGATGGCGCTTTCAAGCACGCGTTCTGCCGCTTCGCGCTCGTACTCCGTCATCTCGGTAAGCGGGAGCGCCGGCCAGGCGGCGCTCTTGTAGGTGAAGTCGGTCTCGGCGACCGAGAGGAGCGAAAGTGTTCCCCCCGCACGCTCGACCAGGGAGATCCCGGCGGCCAGCGCAGCTGACGATTCAGGCGAGTCGTCGACGGCGACGGCGATGCGCATCGGCGACCCGGCCGCCCTCTCTTCGTACCCCGAGGGAGCGACCGCGACGGCGCACGGGGCTCCGTGAAGGAGCGATGCTCCGACGCTTCCCAGGAGGACCTGGCCCAAGGCCCCGCGATGGGACGCTCCGACGACGATCGCCAGAGCATTCTCCGCCAACGCGACAAGGCCGAGCTCCTCGGCCGCCGATCGGTGCGCCACCGCCTTCGGGATCGGGTCCAGATCGCTCAACTGGGCGCATGCTCGGGTCAAGGCATCCCCGGTGTCAAGCTCCAGGGCGATCTTCAGATCTTCCCCGTGCATGAACCTCGGCCACGGAGCAACGGTCACGACCAGAGGTTGAGCGCCCGCGAGCCGGCAGAGATCGGCACCGAGTGCAAGCGCATCCTCGCTCGCCTCGGTGCCGTCGTAGCCGATGACCACCTTGGGCCGAGAGGCTACGCGCGTTCGCTGGACGCCGTCATGGTCGCTGCCTTCAACCGGCCGCCGTGGCTGAGCCTTCCGCTTCGGCCTTGACTGGCTCTTTCGCGGGGTCGGGCACGACGAGGACCGGCACGTGGGCGACGGAAAGCAGCTTGTGTGCGACGCTGCCCAGCAGTGCGCCGGCCACCGCGCCGTGGCCGTGGCTGCCGACGACGATCAGGTCTCCTCCGACCTCCGTTGCGATGCTTGCGATCCTGGAGCCGGTCGAACCGGCGAGAGTCGAGGCAACCTTCACCTCAGCCGCGGTTCCGGACTCGGCCATTCGCGCAGCCTTGGCCCTCAGTGCGGCGATCCTCTCGGGCTCGTCGGCACGCAGGTGGCCGCCGCCCTTGCCGATCGTCTCCTCGTCAACATGCGCGATCGTGAGGCTGGCTTCGCTGGCGCGAGCGAGCTCGAGGGCTACATCTAGCGCGCGATCCGCCATCTCAGAGCCGTCCATTCCGACAACGATCTTCCTGAACATCAGATGACCTCCTTGGGTCTGTCGTGGGCTTCCTCCGACTCTGATGGACCGGGTCGCCCGCGGCATCGGGGAGCGCCCCCCAACTGCCTACGTAGGGACCACGTAGTCGGTCGCGTAGGCCGCCTGGATGGAACGCAACCGCGACGGCGCCAATCTTCGTGTCGTGTTCGAACCGACTGAGGAGCTCAACGGCAAGGTCGCGCTGGTGACCGGCGCCGGCTCCGGCATCGGCCAGGCGACAGCGCTCGAGTTTGCAAGCCGCGGGGCCCGCGTGGTCGTCTCCGACGTGTCGAGCGACGGGCTTGCGAAGACTGCGGGCACGATCCTCGACCGGGGCGGCGATGCGTTGTCGGTGGTCGCCGATGTTTCAGTTCGTCAAGACGTGGACCGCCTGGTCAGCGAGGCGGTCTCGAGCTTCGGACGACTCGATTTCGCGTTCAACAACGCTGGGATCGAAGGGGACTCGGCCGACACCTCTTCATGCACCGAGGAGAACTGGGACCGGGTCATCGACGTGAACCTCAAAGGCGTATGGCTCTGCATGAGAGCGGAGATCCCGGTGATGAGGGAGCAGGGCGAGGGCGTGATCGTGAACAACGCCTCGGTTGCCGGCCTGGTCGGATTCAGGGACCTACCTGCATATTGCGCGTCGAAGGGCGGGGTTGTCGAGCTCTCCCGGGCCACCGCGCTCGAATGCGCAACTTCGCGGATTCGCGTCAATTCCGTTTGCCCGGGAGTCATCCGGACCCCGATGGTCGAGCGCGTATTCGAAGGCGATCCGGAAGCCGCAGCCGCGATCGCGGCGATGGAGCCGGTCGGCAGAATCGGCACGCCTGAGGAGATCGCGAGCGCCGTGCTGTGGCTCTGCTCTCCCGGCGCGGGATTCGTCACCGGGCACGCTCTCGTCGTCGACGGCGGCCTGACCGCTCAGTAGGCGCCCGCACTTCTGCGCTCAGCCTGTCGCGGCAGCCTTGAGCGCAGCGCCCAGGATGTGAGCTGGCGAGTCAGCTGGCAGGGCGACCTCAACCTCGATGTCCGCCGTGCCCGATGAGTGACGTGTCGTCGTAGCGCCAAGCTCGCGGAACAGCTCGAGCATCTCCTTGTTGTCCTCGAGGCAGATCGCCGTGAAGACCTCGACTCCAAGCTCGGTGGCCCGTGCCGCGAGCCGTTGAAGCATCTGGGTGCCCACCCCTCTTCTCTGCCAGGCGTCGGCCACCGTGACGGCGACTTCCGCCCGCTGTGGGCGCTCGTCCTCACGAATGAACCGCGCGACGGCGACGATTTCTTCGCCCTGGTCGAGCGCGATCAGGGCTTCGTGGGTGCGATGGTCGACCCTCGTGAGGTACTCGAGGTCACGATGGCCGAGACGGTTTACGGGATGGAGGAAGCGGCGGTAGCGCGATTCTGCGCTCAGCTTGTGAAAGGCGGCGTCCAGCGCCTCTGCGTCAGATGCGCGGATCGGGCGAACGGAAAGGCGGGTCCCGTCGATCGTCTCGATCTGATCCCCGGCGCCAGGCGCGGCGGAGTTCACTCGGCCTGAACCGCCTCGAGAACGTCGACTCGCGAAGCCCGCCGTGCCGGCGCGATCGCACCGACGATTCCGACGAACACCGACACCACCATCAGGACCAGGAGCTGGCCCACGGGGATATCGAGCCCGAAGCCGAACTCCGAGAGCGACTCCGTCACGAGCCATCCGAAGACGATGCCGACCGCGGTGCCGAGCACCCCGCCGATGATCGCCGTGATGACGCTCTCGTAGCGGATCACTCTGCGGACCTGCGTCCGCGTGGCGCCGACAGCCCGAAGGACGCCCAGCTCCCCGGTCCGTTCGTGGATCGACAGGAAGAGGCTGTTGGCGATCCCGAAGACGGAGATGAGGATGCTCATCGCCAGCAGGGCGTACAGGAGGTACACGATCTGGTCGAGCTGGCCCTCGATCGTCTCCTGGTACTCGGCCTTGTTCTCGACCTGGACCGTGGGATAGCGCTCGAGGGAATTCTTGACGGCCGCTTCCACGCTCGCCACGTCGGCGTCGTCGTCGACCGCGATGAGCATCGAGATCGGATCGCTCGCGTTGGAGAGCTCGCGCAGCGTTCCGAGGCTCGCCAGGGATCCCTGGAGGACCGTCGGGTCCCTGTAGATGCCCGCGGCCGTCAAGATGGCCTTGCCGCCTTCGGGCGAGACGGCTCGGTACGAATCACCGACCTCGAGGCTGTGGCGTTCCGCAAACTGTTCCTCGATGAGGGTTTCGCCCTTGCCGAGGCTGCCCACCAGCGAGTCGTCGCCTTCAAGCCAGTCGAACGCGTAGACCTCCGGGAGCTGGGAGAGGTCAAGGCCGATGAGCACGTCCACGGTGGCGCTCGATGACGCGGCCGTCCACCTCGAGCTGGTCGAACCGCTGCGGCACGACGGCATCGACGCCGTCTACGGCCTCGATCTCGTGCCTCGCGGTGCTCGGAAACGGCTGAAAGTCCTGCCCGTAGGCGAGCATGTCCGCGCGCACGAGCTCGTCGATCTGGCCCGCGATGCTCGATTTGATCCCTGCCGCGAAGACGGCGACGAACACGACCAGGCCCAGGCCCACCATCAAGGCGGCCGACGTGACCGCGGTCCGGCCAGGATTGCGCTCGGCGTTCTCCCGCGCGAGGCGCCCAGAGGTGCCGAAGACCATCTCGATGGGCTTGCCGATCGCCCCGGCCATGCGGGCCGACGAAGTAGCGGGCGAGCATCGCGAGGCCGATGAAGCAGAGGATGCTCCCGCCGGCGAGGCCGCCGAGCCGGCCGTTCGCCGAGCCAGAGCCGAAGAGCCCCTGCGCGATCAGGACCGCGCCCAGCAGCAGGACTCCCGCGGCTGCCAGCCTGGTGAATCGCCGCGCGCGCCGGCTTGGCGCTCGCGGCGCCTTGGACATCGCAACGATCGGGGACACGCGCATGGCCCTGACGGCGGGAGCGACGGACGAGACGGTCGTCACGCCGAGGCCGACGACGAACCCGATCACGAGCGTGCTGGGAGCTATCACCGCGCCGCTGTGAGGAATGCCGTATCCGGACGGCGTCGAAGAGGGCATTGATGCCCGACGCGAAGCCGATGCCGGCGAAGATGCCCAAGGCGGAGGCAACCAGCCCGATGACCGCGGCCTCGGCCAGGACGACACGCACGATCTGGCCGCGGGTGACACCCAGCGCGCGGAGCAAGGCGAACTCACGAGAGCGCTGCGCGACGGTGATCGAGAAGGTGTTGAAGATGATGAAGGCCCCGACCAGGACCGCCGCTCCTGAGAGAGCGAGGAGGGCGGGCGTCAGGAACGACCCGATCTGATCGTTGATCTCGTCGGCCGACTCGGCGGCGTTCTCGCTTGCCGTCTGCGACCGCGCGGACTCGGGAAGGACCGCCGAAACCCGGGCGGACAGGTCGCTCGGATCCACGGCGGCCGCGGCCGCGATGCTGACGGACGAGACCTCGCCTTCGAGCCCGAACCAATCCCGCAGCTGATCGATCGGCATCGTCGCAGCGGTCGTCCCACCGAGCGCCGCACCCCCCTCGCCGAAGTCGAAGGTGCCGACCACGGTGACCTGCTTGACGCCGGCCTTCGTGGTCAGCCCGATCTCGTCTCCCAGCTGAATCTCGTTGTCTTCGGCGTTCTGTGCCAGGACGTTGATCTCGCCCGGCGCGTCCGGGCGTTCGCCGGACGCCTGCTCGGTCGGGTCGAACCGCGGGTCACCCGCGGCGGAGACGAACGCGGGGGCACCGTTCGTCTCGACGAGTTCGCCGTCAACGACCAGGTGGCCCTGCGCCGTGAGCTCGCCCTGCGCCGCCTCGACTCCGGGAACCCTTGCGACCCGCTCCACGAGGTTGGCCGGAAGGAGCGGTGGGTCGAACGCCATTTGCGCCGTGAACTCCTCGTTCGGGCTGACGATCACGTCGATCTTCTCGACCGACTGAGCGGTGATGTCGTCGAATGCCCGCGTTATCTCATCCGTTTCGATCAGCGTTCCGGCGACCATCGCCACGCCCAGGAGCACGGCTATCGACGTCAGTGCCGTCCTGAGCTTTCGCGCAAGCAGGCTGCGGATCGCGATCCGCGTCATGCAAGGGCTTTCAGGCGGTCGAGGATGTCCTCGACGTCCATGCCCGTCATGTCGTCGACGACCATGCCGTCCGCGAGGAAGACGATCCGGTCCGCGATCGCGGCCGCCCGCGGGTCGTGGGTGACCATGACGATCGTCTGACCGAATTCGTCAACGGCGTGGCGGAGCAGGCTGAGGATCTCCTGGCTCGAGACGGAGTCGAGGTTGCCGGTCGGCTCGTCGGCGAAGACGACCGCCGGCCTGCCGATCAGCGCTCGGGCAACGGCGACGCGTTGCTGCTCGCCTCCCGACATCTCGTCCGGGCGGTGATCGCGCCGGCTCGAGATCCCCATCGCGGCGATCAGGGTGTCCAGCCACTCCCGGTCGGGTGAGACTCCCCCGATGTCCAGGGGAAGGGTGATGTTCTCCTCCGCGCTCAGGACGGGCAGGAGGTTGTAGGTCTGAAAGACGAACCCGACTTCATCGCGGCGCATCAGCGTGAGCTGGCGGTCGGAGAGCTTCGCGAGCTCGCGGCCGGCGATCTCGACCGTCCCCGCCGTGGGGTGCTCGAGGCCCGCCAGGATGTGGAGCAGGGTCGACTTCCCCGAGCCCGAGGGGCCCATGATCGCGGTGAAGGTGCCCTCTCGAAGGCGATGTCGACGTCGCGAAGGGCATCAACGGCGGTCGGGCCGTCCCCGTAGCGCTTGCTGAGGCCCGACGCTTGCACCACGGTTCCGGACGACCGTGGAGCGCTCCCGTTGTCACTTGCCTCTTGCCCGGCCTGCTGGGGCGTTTGAATCTTCATGACGCCACGCTAGGCCGCGCCGGGGCCATCCACATCGTCGGTGAGAGCGGGTTCCGCGTACGAGGTCAGCACGGAGAGGGCCCGTGTTTGCGCCGGATGAAAGGCCGGCCGAGGCGACATAGCTTCTGCCTCCGGTCAATCAGCGAAAAGGAGCGACATGAACATCGCAATCGGGTGGGACGGCAGCGAGGAGGGTCTCGATGCCCTTCGTCTCGGCTCGGATCTGGCCGCAGCAGCTCGCGCGGTGAGATCACGGTCGCTTGCGTGATCGAACGGGAAATGCTCACACCTGAGCGGACAGATGACCAGGAGGAGCTGGTCACCGTCATCCACGACTTCTACGAGGTCGCGCGGCAGGCGCTCGGCGATGCCGATTTCACCTTCCGGGAAGCCATCGACGCACCGGTCGAGAGCCTTCGCCGGATCGCCCTCGAAACCGAGGCTGACCTCCTGGTGCTGGGCTCGACGCACCTGGGCGCCACTTGGCCGCGTATGGCCGGGAAGCGTGGCCGAGCGCCTGGCCTCGCGACTCGCCGTGCCCCATCGTCGTCGCGCCCAGCGGGTATGCGCAACGCGGCCACCCCGGCATCTCCGTGATCGGCGTCGCCTACGACGGAAGCCGCGAATCGCGCGGGGCCATAGCGCTTGCGTCCAGGCTCGCCGAGCTGGTGTCCGCCGAGGTGGAGGTCCTGAGCGTCGCGCCGGACTACGTCGCCGCCGAGATTCCCCTCGGCCCGCTCGAGCCCCTGCGGGACGAGACGGCGCGGAAGGTTGAGAGAGGCGTAGCCGGCCTGTCCGGCGGTGTAAGGGGGGGTGGAGAGGTGCTCGAAGGCGGCGACCGCAGCCGCCTTGGAAGAGCGCGCTGTCGAGCTGGATCTGCTGGTGGTCGGCTCGCGGGGCCGAGGGCCGCTTCGATCTCGGGTTCTGGGAAGCGTCTCGGCGGATGTCATGAGGACGGCGCCGTGCCCCGTGATCGTCGTCCCCCACAGCGACACGTAGTTCAATCCGCCGTGTGAACGATCTTCAAGCAGCCGAGCTTCCCCTCGACGCCGTCCCCGTCGCTTCGCGATCGGAGCTGATCCGCGATGTGCGGGCGAGGGTGCAGGGCGAGCGCTTCGAGTCGGTCCACGACGTGGTCGTGCTGGACGCAGGGGCGGGTTGCCGGCCTGCTCGACCTGCGTGAGCTGCTTGCCGCCCCTGGGGACGCCGTCGTAGACGAATTGATGGATCCGGCGCCGCCGGTCGCGGAACTGTCCGAGGACCCAATGTGGCAGCGCACCGGATGATCGAGCGTGGCGAGTCGAGCCTCGTCATGGTCGACTCGGAGGGGAAGTTCCGCGGGCTGGTCCCGTCCGAGGCGATGATCTCGATCCTGCTGCGCGAGCACGACGAGGACCTGGCCCGGGTCGGCGGCATACGTGGCGGGCACGGATCGCGCTCGCGGCGCGGCCAGGGAGCCGATCTGCACGCGGTCGGTCCACCGGATGCCATGGCTGGTCCTCGGGCTGACTCGGGGCGATGCTCTCGGCCGTCGTGGTCGGCGCGTTCGAGGACCGCCTCGGCGCAGAACATGCTTGTTGCGCTCTTTCATTCCGGCGGTCGTCTACATGGCGGACGCCGTCGGCACCCAGACCGAGGCGCTGTTGATCCGGGCGATGGCGTCAGGGGTGACGGTCAGGTCGATGGTCGCGCGCGAGGTGGGCACGGGCGCGATCGTCGGGAGCTCGTCGTCGGGCCTGCAGCTTCGCGCTGTTCGCGCTGCTGGGATGGGGCGATGAGCCGTCTCGCGGTGGCGGTCGGCATCGCGCTGTTCGCGAGTTGCGCGTTCGCGACATTCTGGCGATGGCTGTTTCCGGCGATCTTCGATCATTTCGGCCAGGACCCCGCGTTCGGGTCAGGGCCGCTGGCCACCGTCGCTCAGGATCTGCTGTCGATCCTCGTCTACTTCGCGGTCGTGGTCGCCATCGGTGCGTGAGCGGCTAGATGCCCGCCGCGAGCCCAGCGCAAGCATCAACGTGACTCCCGTCAGGCAGCCGCCCAGCCCATCCGACGGAGCGATCCCCGGGACGGCCCGAGCTCCATCACGACCAACATGGCCATCGCCCCCGCGGCGAACCCGAACGAGATCGGAAGCAGGCCCGTGATCTGTTCCACGAGCACGAAGGCGATGCACGCTCCGATCGGTTGCGGCACGCTGGAAAGGACGGCAACCCATGCTTGGCGTGCGACCGAAGCTGCCCCGGGCATCCATGGGGAGCGCGATGCCGGTGCCCTCCGGGATGTTCTGGAGCGCGATCGCAACCACCACGAACAAGCCCAGGCCCGCTTCCTTCCGACGCATAGGCGGTACCGATCGCGAAGCCCTCGGGCAGGCTGTGGACGAGCAGGACCGCGAAGATCAGCGCGGCAGACCTGCCGCTGGCGCTCACGCCCACCCGGGAGCCGATTATCGCGCGGGTCGCGAACAGGAACACGACTCCTGCGAGCACGCCTCCGATCACTTCGGCCGACGAGCCGCGGTCGAGGGCGGGCAGAAAGAGGCCGACGATGGCAGCGATCGCCATCGCCCCGGCGGCAAAGCCGGTCAGCCACGGGCGCCAGCGCACCGCGTCCGACCCGAGCGCCCAGACGGGAATCACGCCAAGCGCGGTGGCGACGGCGGTCAGGGTGGCGACCGCGAAAACCTCGAGCATCGAGGCATTGTCCCTGCCGCGCGGCCCGGGCCCCTCCGTGGGGAGTACCTAGGGAGTCGGGGACCGACCACCGATCCGCTCACGCCGGGGGCGAGCGATCCTCTGGCTATGGGCGAGCGGAGCCACCTTCCAGCAACGCGCGCGGGGCAGCATCCCATCTAGGCTGGCCCGAGTGAGCCAGAGCGAGACCGAAGCGCAGGCCGCCAAGACGATCACGATCGTCCTGGCCGACGATCACGAGATCGTGCGGGACGGCATCCGCATGGTGCTTGACGCCGCAGCCCGACATGGAGATCGTCGCCGAGGCGAGCACCGCGGACGACGCATCGCGCTACGTGCTGGGACACAAGCCGATCGGTGCTCGTGCTCGACCTGAACATGCCGGGCACGCCAAGCCTGGAGGTCATTCCACGAAGTCCAGGAGCGCTCTCCGGAGACGGTCGTCATCGTCCTCACGATGCAGAACGAGCCGGCGTTTGCGCGCAAGGCGATGCAGGCGGGCGCGCGGGGCTACGTGATCAAGCACTCCGCTGCGCGCGAGCTGGTCGAGGCGGTGCGGCTCGTCGTCGGCGGCGACGTCGTACATCACTCCGCAGGTCGGAGCCCGCCTGGCGGCGGAGCCCGACGCGCCGGACGGCCCGCCGGACGACCTCACGCCAAGGGAGGTCGAGATCCTCGGTCTGATCGCGCTTGGGTTCATGAATCCCGAGATCGCGGACAAGCTCGTCCTCAGCGTCCGGACGGTCGAGACGCACCGCTCCAACATCCAGCGCAAGACCGGGATGTCGACCCGAGCCGAGCTCATCGCCTACGCCCTCGAGAACAACCTGGTCGAGCGCTGAGTCAATCCAGCCGGCGCGCGGGCAGGACGGCCGTGACGCGAGTCCCGCCGTCTTCCGCCGCCGCAACCGTCAACTCTCCTCCGAGTTGCTCCGCTCGCTCACGCATGCCGATGAGCCCGAAGCCCTGCCGATCGCCTTCGCGCTGGCCCATCCCCTTGCCGTCGTCTTCGACGATGAGCGTGACCCGGGGACCCTTCTCGGTGATCGCCACCCGAGCGTGCGTGGCCTCGGCGTGCTTGACGACGTTGTTCAGGGATTCCTGGGCGATCCGGTAAAGCGCGTTCTCGACGTCCGGCTCATGCCTGGTTTCGGCACGCCCGGACTCATAGGCGAGATCGATGTCGGCCTCGATCGAGAGCCCGCTGCGAGCGGCCATCGGCTCGATCAGGCTCTCTACCGCTGCCTGGGTCCCGAGCTGATCGAGGGACGCCGGCCGGAGCTCGTTGATGAGCTCGTCAAGCCCTCCGATCACCCGCGCGACCTGGTCAGCCGCCTTAGTCGAGCGCGGTCGCCAGAACGGACGGGTCGTCGGTCGCGAGCGCGCTCTCCTGCATCACCTTGAGCGCACCGAGCTCCTGCATCGTCTCGTCATGAAGCTCGCGGGCCCACCGGCGCCGCTCCTGCTCCGACGCGCGAATCGAAAGGCGCAAGCCGATCGCTCTCGATCGAGCGGACCCCGGCGATCGCGGATGCGGCAGCCGTCGCAAAGGATGTGAGCAAGAGCTCGTCGTCGGCGCTGAACTCCCCGCCGTCAACGGGGTCGAGGGCAAGCAAGGCGCCCTCCTGCGAGGCGCCGCGGCGCAGGGGAACGATCAGGATCGCCCGGGCGTCGATGCCGGCTTCCGAGAGCCAGCGCTGGCTGACGGCTCCCGTTCTCAACGCGACTCCGGTGCGCAGAGCATCCACGACCGGAGAGTCCTTCGCCGGCACGCGCATTCCGCTGAGCAGCGTTGCGCCCTCTCCGGCGCTCGCCGACGACGCAGACTTCGTCGTCCTCCAGCGCCAGGACCGCAGCCGAGCGGGCGTTGATGACCGCGCGGCCACGCTTGGCGATCAGCTCATAGACGCGCTCGGGCTCGCTTTCGCCGCTGAGCTCCTGGCTGAGCGAGGCGGTGACCTGGAGCCCGCGAACGAGCCGGGCGAGATCGCTGCGGCCGGCCTCGGCGGCCATGTACGACTTCGCGTTGTCGACCGCGATCGCGGCCCACTGCGCAAGGACGGTGAGCAGGGCCTCGTCTCGTTCGTCGAACTCGCCCCCGCCCTCCTTCTCGGTGAGGTAGAGGTTCCCGTAGACCTCGCCCCGGATCGTCACCGGCACACCGACGAAAGTCGCCATCGGCGGGTGATTCGCGGGAAAGCCGTAGGAGCGCGGGTGCTCCGAGATGTCCTTGAGCCGCAGCGGAGCCGGGTTCCTGATCAGCTCGCCGAGTATTCCCATGCCGCGGGGCAACGGGCCGATCGACGCTCGCGTCTCTTCGTCGATGCCGGTGTAGACGAACCTCTCCAGCTCGCGTGCTCCGAATCGAGCACGCCCACGGCGGCATACCGCGCCGTGGTCAGATCCCTGGCGGCCTCCAGGATGTGGCGAAGCAGCACCTCGACGTCGAGCTCGGACACAAGCGCCAGCCCGACGTCCAGGACGCGGCGAAGATCCGCCTCGTCCAGCGCTTTTCCAGCGGTATTCGTCGTTGCTGCCACCGATACGCCCCCAACTCGATTGCCGTCCATGGTGCCACAAATCGTGATCGCCATTAGAGCCCGGCATCCGTGACCACTACGGAGACGAGATCAGCCGTCGGCGCGGAAGACGGGGGCGCCTTCTGGATCTAGTTTCAAGGCATCGGGCACTGCGAGTTATTGCGGGAGCGCATCGTGAAGAAGCTCATCATCGGATACGACGAAAGCGAGCAGGCGGAAGACGCCGTCGAATACGGGCGAGTCCTCTGCGACGTGATCGGGGCTGAGCCGGTGCTCGTTTCGGTCATCTCGCCGACCCACCCGTCGATCGAGTCTTTCGGGCCCGAGGCCGCCCGCGATTATCGCCGCCAGGAACTGGTGGAGATCGCCGGTCGCCGCCTCGATGGACGGGACGTCGACGTGCAGGTTGCGATGAGCAGCTCGGTCGGCCAGGGGCTGATCGGGGTCGCCGAAGACGTGGATGCCGCTTGCGTCGTCATCGGGTCGTGCCACCGAGGCGCCATTGGCCGCGTGGCGCTCGGAAGCCTCGGGAACTCGCTCATCCACGGCTGCTCGTGCGCCGTCGCCGTCGCTCCGGGCGGTTACGCCAAGAGCAGGGAGCCGCTCCTTCAAGTCGGCGTCGCGTTTGACGGAACGCCGGAGGCGTGGTCTGCGCTGGAGACGGGGATCGGGATGGCCGAGAGGGCCCATGCCCGGCTGACCGTCGTGACCGTGTCCGACTTCACGTCCCACGTGACGGCGACAGCCATCAGCGTTCTCGCCGCTGGTGAGACGACCGACGCAGAGCGCGAAGAGAAGCGGCGGGTCCTGGACTTGGCGCTTGCGCGGGTTCCGGAGGGGCTGCCGGTTCGTGGCAGGCTTCTGAGCGGAGTACCCGGCGACATGCTGGCGCGGGCCTCGCACGACGTCAACCTGATGATCATCGGCTCGAAGGGCTACGGGCCGCTCCGCAGGGTGTTCGCGGGCAGCGTCGCAACGTACGTCTTCCATCACGCCCACTCGGCCGTGATGGTCCTGCCGCGTGGAAAGGGGATCGATCCCCTGGGCACCGGTGCCAAGCGCGAGGTCGCGGGAGGCTCCCGATGAGCGCCGCCGCCGATGCCGCTCCTGCCGAGGTGCTTGTCGTCGGCGGCGGGATCGCGGGGCTCGAGGCGCTGCTCGCCCTGCGCGATCTCGCCGAGGACCGGGTTTCGCTGACCCTCCTGGCGCCCCAGCCCGAGTTCGTGTACCGGCCGCTCCTGGTTGACGAGCCGTTCTCGGGCGAGCCGGCGGAGCGTCACGAAATCGACGCCATCGCCAACGACCTCGGCGCGAACCTCGTTCGCTCGGGCCTGGCGAGCATCGACCCCGCGGGACACCGTGCGGTCACGACGGACGGCGACGAGATCGCGTACGACGCGTGCGTGGTCTGCACGGGCGCGAAATCCCGGCCGGCCTTCGAGAACGAGCGCGCCACCACGCTTCGGTCCTGGGCGGAGCCACCGGCGATCGACGAGGCGATCGACGCCGCGGCCGTGCACGCGAGCAAGACGCTGGCATTCGTGATTCCGCCGGGAGTGGGGTGGGCGCTGCCTCTATACGAGCTCGCGATCCTGACGAACAAGCGCGCCACGGATCGCGGCATGGCGATCAACGTGAGCATCGTGTCGACCGAGGCGCGGCCGCTCGCCATCTTCGGCGCCAAAGGGTCGTCCGCCGTGGCCGACCTCCTCTCATCCCGTGGCATCGAATTCATCGGCGGCAAGGCGGTTGGCGAGGCCGAGGCCGGCCTGGTTGTCTATCCGGGAGGTGAGCCGCTGGATGCGGGCGCTGTAGTCGCTCTACCCCTGATGGAGGGGCCGCGGATCACGGGCCTGCCCGCGGACGACGGCGGGTTCATCCCCGTCGACGAGTTCGGCGAGGTGACGGGAGCGAAGGACGTCTACGCGGCAGGCGACTGCACGAACTTCCCGATCAAGCAGGGCGGCCTCGGCACTCAGCAGGCAGACGCGATCGCAGAGCTCATCGCCGAGCGAACAGGGGCTTCGGTCGACCCGAAGCCATTCCGGCCGGTCCTGCGAGGCAAGCTCTTCACCGATATCGATTCGCTCTTCCTCTCGGCGCCGATCGCCGGCGGCGGGGGCGAAGGCGAGTCGGACCCTGACACGTTGTGGTGGCCCTCGCACAAGGTCGCGGGGAAGTACCTCGCTCCGTATCTGGCCGGAGACCTGGGGCATTTCTGGACCACGCCTCCGAGCAGCTCGGTGGACGTCGATGTGGCCCTCCCGAGCGAGTGGCACTCGCAGCCCATGGCGCTGGACCCGATCGACCCGGTCAGGTAAGGGCTTCGGCGTGTCGCTCGTTGGAGGCGAGCCCGACGCCTATGTGGACCTCTACTGGCTTCCGCTCGGGGCCGGCGGGCACTCAGTAAGGGTCAACGGCAAGGTCTACGAGGCGATTGCGGCGCGAGTCTCGCACCGGGCGCCACGCGACCTCTACCACTCCGCGCTCCAAGTGAAGAGCGCTGACGAGACCTACGTGATCGAGCAGGGCCCGGTGCTGCCGCGATCCGCAGAAGATCGTGGCGTTGTGGCCGTTGGCCCCGTCGGCGCCCGATGCGCCGGGCGGCTCGCGAATCTTCCGCTACGAGATCCGCGTTTGGCGGGGAGGCCGGATACCCGACGTCGCCGAAGCCGTGGAGAGTCCACTGCGGCTCACTTCTGACGACCGGATCGCTGGCCGGCTCCTTCGCGAAGTGCCCCGCGTCCCAACTCCCGTCTGGGGTCGGGACGAGCTCGGGACCGGAGAGATGTGGAACTCGAACTCCGTGATCGCCTGGGCGCTGGCTCGGAGCGGAATCGAGGCGTCCTCGGTTTGCCCTCCCGATGGTGGCCGCGCACCTGGCTGGCAGGCCGGTGTCGACGTGGCCCGCAGGGATTCGCATGCCGAACACGGACCTTCCAGCGCATCGATGCTCCGTTTCGACGTGGCACATGCGGCAAACGCACCAAATGAAAGGTACGAATGAGTGACTATCCAGTCCGATTCAGCGTCGAGTACCCGGATCGGAGCCTCAACCGGCTCACATCCTTCTTTCGGATCTTCATGCTGATCCCGATCGCGATTCTGCTCGCGACGATCACGGGCTTTTCGACGAGCTACGAAGGTACGGGTGATACGGCGACCACCGTCGTCGTCGGAGGAATCGGGATCCTGTTCATGCCGGCGCTTTTGATGATCCTGTTCCGGCAGAAGTATCCGCGCTGGTGGTACGAGTGGAACCTCAACCTGCAGCGGTTCACGAACAGGATCGGCGTGTACGTAGCGCTGATGGACGATCGCTACCCGTCGACCGACGATGAGCAGGCTGTCCGGCTCGAGTACCCGTACCCCGACGTTCCGCGTGAGCTCGGCCGCGGCATGCCCCTGGTCAAGTGGTTCCTGGCCATCCCGCACTACCTCGTGCTCGCGGTCCTGTTCATAGGCGTGTTCTTCGCGGTGATCGCTGCCTGGTTCGCGATCCTGTTCACCGGTCGGTATCCACGCGGGCTGTTCGATTACGTCGAAGGCGTCATGCGGTGGCACAACCGGGTGATCGGGTATGCGTTCGCGCTTGTCACGGATCGCTACCCGCCGTTCCGCCTGAGTGCATAAGCCATGATCGCCCCATGGACATATCGTTCGAGCGGATCAGGCGGCGGTAGGCCGGATCCCCGCGACCTTTCAGCACACGCCTCAGCTGCTCGACGAGCGGCTCTCGGAGATGGCCGGTCGCGAGGTCGTTGTCAAGGTCGAAACGCTGAACCCGATCGGGAGCTTCAAGGGCAGGGGTACCTGGCTCCTGGCGGAAAAGCTCGACCCGGCGCAGACTTGGGTCTGTTCGACCGCGGGGAACTTCGGCCAGGGCGTCGCCTACGCGGCGCGGGCGCGGGGAGCAAGCGTTCAGGTCTTCGTCGAGGCCGATGTCCCCGAGCAGAAGGTCGAGCGCATGCGAAGCCTTGGCGCGAAAGTCGAGCTGAGTGAAGACTCCGCGGCAGCGGCGCTGAGGTTCGCGGACGCGAGCGGCGATCGCGTGCTAGTCAAGGACGGGCTGGACCCGGCTATAGCCGAGGGGGCCGGGACGATCGGGCTGGAGCTCTTGGACGCGGGCCCCATCGATACGGCGCTCGTGCAGGTGGGAGACGGCGCATTGATCACGGGCGTGGCTCGCGCGATCAAGGAAATGAGCCCGGGCACCCGCGTCGTCGGTATCTGTGCAAGGGGCGCGCCCGCGATGGCGCACAGCTTCGAGGCCGGTCGCCCGGTTTCGGCGGAGGCCGGCACGATCGCGACGGCCCTGGCGATCACCGATCCGATTCCCGAATCCGTCGCTCGCATGACGGAGCTCGTCGACGAGATCGTGCTCGTCGACGAGGACGAGCTGCGCTCCGCCATGAGGCTCGTCGCCGAGACGATGGGGCTCCTGGTCGAGCCTGCAGGAGCGGCCGGGGTGGCAGCGCTCCGGCAGGGCGGGGTCACGGCACGCGGCGAAGGGCGGATCGCCGTGCTGCTGACGGGCGCCGGCCATCCCGGATAGAGGGCGGAGCCGCAGGTTGCCGCGGTGCGCGGCCCCGCTTACACTGCGAGCCGTGGGAATCCGGACCGACGGCAGCGACGCCTGCGCAAATAGCGCCTGCTGATGCTCGAGCTCACCGTGGACCTCGGCGCCGAGCTTCGGCGCGTCGCGCAGGACGAGCCCGACCGGCTCGCACTCTCTGATGCCGTCGAGACCCTGACCTACGGCGAGATGCTGACCGAGGCGGAGACGCTGGCTGCGTCGCTGCCGGGGGGTGGTGAGGATCCCCGGCCGGTCGCGATGCTCATGCCGGCCAACGCGCGCGCCGTGGTGGGCACCCTCGCTGCCCTGCTTGCCGGCCAGCCCTACTGCCTCTTGAATCCGGCGCAGCCTCGCCGCCGGCTCGAGGTGCTGCTGGCGGCGATCGAGCCGAGCGTGGTCTGGGTCTCCGACCGGGACCAGCGCGAGAAGCTCGATGCGGTCGGACTGCCCGCTACCGCGCCCACGGCGGGCCCGGGGGTCGGGGGGATCGGCCCCGATCACCGGCCCGGCAGCGAGCTCTGCGGGATCTACGTCACGTCGGGCAGCTCGGGGTCGCCCAAGCTGGTCGGCTACCGGCACTCCGCCACGTATCACCGGGTGGGGCAGTACTTTGCCGGCCTTCCGGCCGCGGGTGAGCACGCCCTCGGTGCCGACCATCGCTTCGCCCTGGCCTCTCCTCCCTGGACGGCAGCCGCCGCTTCCGCGACGTTTGCGGCCCTGTTCTCGCGGGCCGAGTTGCACCTCTTCGATCCTGGCGTGAGCAAGCCCGCGGCACTGTCCGAGCAGGTGCGGACAAGCGCGGCGACGGTCTGGCATTCGAGCCCTTCGACGTTCAGGCGCCTCGCCGGATCGGGCGCCTTCGAGGGGAACAGCTTTCGCGTCATCCGCCTCACGGGCGAGCCCATGCTCCCCAGCGACGTTGCGCTCGCGGTGAAGACCTGCGATCCGGCGACCTGGCTCCTCTCCGCGTACGGCTTGACCGAGACCAACGGCATCGTGACCCAGAAGGGGATCCAGCTCGGCGACGCCGAGGCAATCGCCCGTCCGCTCGACTCGGGACTTCCCCTGGACGGGGTCGAGGTGCGCATCGTTGACGACTCGGGGGCCGAGTTGCCGCCTGGGACCGAGGGCGAGATCGCGACGGGCGGAGAGTTCATGTCCGCCGGGTACCTCGGTGTGGAGCAGCCCGCGGCCGGGACTCGCTTCTCGGTCGATGGAGACGATCCGGTGGTCCTGACGGGGGATCGCGGCGTGATGCAAGAGGACGGATCACTGCGGGTCGAGGGCCGCTCTGACCGGCGCGTGAACATCCGCGGGATCCGGGTGGACCCGATCGAGGTCGAGTCGGCGACGCTCGGCGCTGGCCGGCGTGATCGACGCTGCGGTCGTCCCCTTCAAGACGGGGGAGGGGGCCATCGCTCTCGCCCTGTTCGCGACCGTCGATCCCGCCCACCCGGTCACCCCTCAGTCCATGCGCGAACACCTCAGGCAGCTCCTGCAGTCCGAGGCGGTGCCCGCGCTCGTCGACGTGCTCAATGCGCTCCCGCAGACCCCCTCGGGGAAGGTGGACCGCCTCCGGCTGGCCACCCTCGCGGAGGAGAGCGTGCGGCGCCGGTCCGATTCCGGCGATCGCGGGGACCCTCTCGTCACCCACCTGGCGGCTCTCTGGGGTCAGGCGCTCGAGATCGACCAGCCGGGGCCGGACGAGGACTTCTTCGCGCTCGGAGGAGACTCGCTGGCAGCCGTCGAGGTATGCACGGGGATCGAGGACGTCTATGGAGTGATCCTGGAGCCCGCCGCCTTGCTGGACTACCGCTCGCCGCGAACGCTTGCCGAGCATGTGCGGGGCATCCTGGACGGAGGGCCACAGGTCACCTCGAAGATCCTGCGGCTGAACCCGCACGGCAGCCGCGCAGCCGCTCTTTCTGTTCCCTGGCGCCGGGTCGGACGCGACCGCCCTCGTCCATTTCGCCGAGGCGGCCGGTCCGGAGCAGCCGGTCAACGTCGTGCAGCTGCCCGGGGCGGACGGCCGCGGTCGTCCCCTTGCC
The DNA here is from genome assembly GCA_963740125.1 of uncultured bacterium. Lineage (GTDB taxonomy): Bacteria > Actinomycetota > Thermoleophilia > Solirubrobacterales > 70-9 > JALZKA01. The sequence goes on from CAVUCV010000001.1 coordinate 394,774, forward strand.
GACCTGGACGAGATTTCAAGCTTCGGGATCTCGGCCATGGTCGAAGCCGGCGCCGAGCCTCCGTTCAGGATCGCGGGCACCTCGTTCGGGGGCCTCGCCGCGTACAACGCCGCGTGTGCGCTCATTCGTGACGGCCGCGAGGTCGCATACCTAGGCCTTTTCGACACTCCTGCGCCGGGCACGAGGAGCGGCCACTACCTGATCCGCCCGTTCGGGCACTTCGGCCGCGGCTCGAATCTCTCCCCCAAGGCGTTCGCTCGCAGCCCCCGCAAGTGGCTGCGGCGGCTGGCCAGGGCCTTCAGGAGGTTCTTCGCCGACTATCGGATGGTCTTCAGGGTCCTGCTCGGTTTGAAGCGGACCGGGGTCGAGAACAGGTTCCGCCACCTGCGGATCGGTTGCTCCATCGCCGCGGACCGCTGGACGCCCGAGCCCCTCGACATGCGAATCCATCTCTACCGGTGCAACACGCAGCCGGCTCACCTCGCAGATTCCGCTTATCTGGGCTGGGACGAGCTTGCGCCGGAGGTCGACGTCCGGGCGGTGAAGTCGCGGCACAATCGGCATATCCGACCTCCGCACGTCAGCCAGCTAGCGACTCTCGTGGGCGAGGACCTGAAAGCGACGTGACCGACCCCGCGCTCCCCCTGCGCCGGTTCATCAGGAAACTCGAGCTTCCGGTGGGCTTCGAGGCGCCGAGGAGGCTGGGCTATGACGGCATCGAGGCCATCGCGCTGTCGCGCGAAGACCTGGAGGACGACATCCTCGGCATCAACGAGAGCGTGCCGCTCATCCAGAGGACGCGGGGTGGAGGGTGGCCTACCGGCCCGGTCGAACGAGACTTCAACTTCGTCGACCTCGTCTGGCACGAGCAGGAGTTCAGGGAGGGATCGTCCTTCTCGTACGTCGTCCGCGACGCCGGTGGGAAGTACCTCGGCTGCTGCTACCTCTACCCGATGGGGCTTCGCACCGAGCTCAGCGAAGAGCTCCTGAGCCGCGACGTCGACGTGAGCTGGTGGGTGACGCCCGCCGCCTACGAGGCAGGCAAGTACCGAACGCTCTACGCGGCGTTGCGCGAGTGGGTCACCGCCGAGTTCCCGTTCTCGAACCCTTACTACTCGAACCTGGAGATCCCGCCTGATCCGTAAGGCGTGATTCCGCTGGACGCCCAGCCCGCCGTGTGGGATGATCGGCCCTCGGCCATCAAAATCGACGGAGGGGACCCGCATGGGCTTGCAAGCGAGGTACGTGAACGGCGCCGTGGCGTTGCTGGCGATCGGGGCGGTGATGGTCGTGGTGCTCGGAGGCTCGGCGCAATCCGAGGCCGGGCAATTCGCCCAAGTGCTTCGGCAAGAACGCGACCATCGTCGGGACGAATCAGTCCGACTCGGGACCAGACGCGCTTATCGGCACTCCTAACAAGGACGTGATCGTCGGGCGGGGCGGCTCGGATCAGATCGTCGGCAACGGTGGCAACGATCTGATCTGTGGCAACGACGGGAGCGACGGCATCAACGGCGATACCAACACGGGTTCCTGCCTCGGCATCGACCCGACCGCCGGGAACGACAAGATCAACGGCGGCGATGGGCACGACGGGATCGACGGGTGCGATGGGAACGACGTCATCAAGGCCGCGAACAGCACGGACAGCGTCTCGGGCAACTCCGGCGACGACAAGCTCACCGGTGGCAAGGGCGACGATCGGGTCGAAGGCGATGACGGGACCGACACCGTCGCGGGCGGCCCCGACAAGGCCGGATTCCCGGCCTCCGACTCTGGTCGACGGCGGACCAGGCGACGGCGACGTCGTGAGCGGGGACCTGGATCGGATTCGGTCGGGGGCGGCGACGGAGCGGATGACTCCTGCGACGGCGGCCCCGGGAACGACGGCGACGGCGGTGGCTGCGAATCCTCGGTGAGCATTCCGTGAGCGAACCCCTCACGGGCCTCTCGGCCCTGGAGCCGCTCGTGGGGGAGTGGACCATGACGGCCGGGCCGCCGGGCGGCGAGCCGTGGCCGGGTGGCGGGACGGTCAGATTCGAATGGATCGACGACGGAGCGTTTCTGCGCCAGACCTGGGAGATCGACATGCCCGAGGCGCCGAACGGCATCGCGATCTTCGGCTGCGACAAGGGGCGGGACCTGCTGTTCCAGCTCTACACGGATGAGCGCGACGTCAGCAGGATCTACGAGGTCACGCTCTCAGGCGGGGAGTGGAAGATGTGGCGCGACGCCGACGATCCGTTCCCGCAGCGGTTCACCGCGACCGTCGCAGACGACGGGAAGACGATCTCGGGCCGATGGGAGAAGCACGAGGACGGCGAGTGGGGGGTCGACTTCGAGCTCACCTACCACCGCGCGGAGTCCTAGCTCGGGACCACGGGTACGAACCGGCGCCAGCGGGGCCGGGACTTGTTACAAACCGGCGGTGCTGATTCGGGATCTCGGTCATGCGGCGCGGCGCGGCGCGCGTGGAGCGGCGCTTCTCCTTGCCCTGAGCGGAATGTTCGCCGCCGGCGCGGAAGCGGGCACCACCACCGGGTTCGAGGCTCGCGGAAGCGTCGAGCAGGTCTACGCCACCGGCCTCGAGGCCGGGCCAGATGGTCGCGCTCCTCGACAAGAACGGCGCAAGGCGTCGAGACGAACAAGGCGACCGCCGAGGGCGGGGTGCTCTTCCGGCGCGTGAAGCCGGGGAAGGGATACAGGGTCAAGCCGCAGGGCGATCAAGCCTCGGACAAGCTCACCGTTCTTACCGACAGGCCCGCGCCGCCCGACGAGTCGGTGTACGACCAGGAGATCGAGCCCGACGGCTATCAGTACCTCGAGACGCGCGACGGGACGAAGCTCGCGATCAGCGTCCATCCGCCGACGGACATCACGAGCGTCATTCCCGGACCTTCCCGTAGATCCCCGAAATTCCGGTCGGCGCCCCGACGCCGACCCTGATCGAGTATTCGGGCTACGGCACCGCCGACCCGGACGGCCCCGAGAGCGGCATCTCGATCATCGGAAACCTCATGGGCTTCACGGTCGTCGACGTCAACATGCGCGGGACCGGATGCTCGGGCGGCGCCTTCGACTTCTTCGAGCCGCTCCAGGGCCTAGACGGCTACGACGTGATCGAGACGATCTCGCGCCAGCCCTGGGTCGAAGGGCGGCAAGGTCGGGATGATGGGCATCTCCTACGGCGGGATCTGCCAGCTCTTCACCGGTCAGTACAACCCGCCGAGCCTCGCCGCGCTGACACCCGATCTCGGTCATCGACAACATGCAGACGACGCTCTATCCCGGGCGGCATCCTGAACACCGGGTTCGCGCTCGAGTGGGCGAAGGACCGCATCCACGACGCGCTCCCCGCCGGCCCCGACTCCGGCCAGCCGTGGGCGTACGAGCAGATCCAGGGGGGCGACACCGTGTGCGCCGAGAACCAGGCGATGCACGGCGAGGCCCGCAACCTGCTGAAGAAGATCCACGCGAACCGCACCTACCGCCCGAAGGCCGCCGACCCGCTCTCGCCCGTCACCTTCGTCGACAAGATCGAGGCGCCGACCTTCCTCGCGTGCCAATGGGAGGACGAGCAGACCGGAGGTCACTGCCCGACGCTGACGTAGCGAATTGAGCGGGCAACGACCGCGCGTGGTCCACGTTCACGAACGGCACCCACGTCGACTCGCTCAGCCCCGAGGTCTTCAACCGCTGGTTCGACTTCCTGAAGCTCTACGTGGCGAAGGAGCCGCCGGCGCTTTGGTCGCCGATCGTCCAGGCCGGCGCCCCGATCGTCTACCAGGTGGCGTTCGGGATCAGCGGCGTGACGCATGCCACCGGACCCGATCCAGCAGGAGCCGACCTATGAGGGCGCGCTCGCGGCGTTCGAGGCCTGCCGCCGGTCCGCATCCTCTTCGACAACGGCGCCGGCGGCGATCCCGGCATGCCCTATCCGGGCTACGAGCAGTCGTTCGACGAGTTCCCGCCCGCGGAGGCCGAGGGGCGCTCCTGGTACCTCGCCAAGGACGGCGCGCTCGCCGGCAAGGCTGCGCGCAAGCTCCCGGGCCGACAGCTTCGTCTGGGACGACGAGGCGCGCCCGCCGACCAACTTCACCGGCGACACGGCGCGGGCGCCAACGGTCTGTGGACCGACACGCCCGCGTACGAGTGGTCGCAGCCCGCCGACGGCAACGCGCGTCTCCTACTGACCGAAGCCGCTCGCGGAGCGACACGACGGTGCTCGGGGCGGGCTACGTCAAGGTCTGGATCCGCTCCGAGAAGCGCAACGTCGATCTCCAGGCCACGATCTCCGAGGTGCGCCCGGACGACAAGGAGACCTTCGTCCAGGGCGGCTGGCTCCGGGCGAGCATGCGAAAGCTCGACAAAGAAGAAGTCGAGCCGCTCGCGCCGGTCCTGAGCCTTCGAAAGGTCGGACATGAAGCCGATGCCCGAACGACCGATTCGTCAAGGCCACGATCCCGCTCTACTACCAGGGCCACGCGCTACCGCGAGGGGTCGCGCATCCGGGTGACGATCTCGGCGGTCGGAGGCGACCAGCCGATCTGGGCGTTCGCCCGGGCGAAGCCGAAGGGGACGCCCGGAGGTCGACATCGCCTTCGGCAAGTCGAAGCGCTCGAAGCTGACCCTGCCGGTCACCCCGGGCGCCGACATCCCGACGGAGCTTCCGCCTTGCCCCGGGCTGCGCGGCGAGCCGTGCCGCGACTACGTGCCGTTCGAAAACGCTCCTGACGGCAGGTAGGAAGGCCTAGAACGAGACGTCGAGCGGGTGGAGGCTTGCGTCGGCGCCTTCCCCCTCGATCGCAAACACGGCCAGCTCGTTGTCGCCCGGCCTCGATCAGGGCCGGCGGCACCATCGCCGAGAACTCCGTTCCGCGCTCGCCCTCGTACGCATAGGTCGTGGCCGCGACGCGGCCGTTGAGCGCGATCGCCATCGGCTCGCCCGGGTCGACGCCGTCGACGTCTCCCGCGATCCGAGCCGGGATCTCCTCGGCGTCGGCGTCGTAGTCGCTTACCGCGATCGCCATCGACGATCGTCGCCTCGCCTCCGGCGTCCTCGCCGGCGAGCGGCTCCACGGGCTGGCCGTGCAGCTCGGCGCTCGGCCCGATCTCGTACAGGCTGTCCGTGCCGTCGCCGAGCAGGGCGATGCGGTCCTCGAAGCGCTTCGTCGCGAGCCCGCCTGAACTCGGCCGCGGTGATCTCGACGCCGCCGTCGCGCAGGTTCTCGATCTCCAGGGGGCGGTCGGGGACCGGCTCTTCGAGGAGCGACAGCCCGTCCACCTCCCACGGGATCTCGGCGCCGATCGCATCGGCGATCGTCGGCACGACGTCGATCGTCCTCGCGGCGGCGTCATCGATCGCTCCCGCTCGCTGTCCCGGCTCCTTGATGAAGAGGGGGACCGACAGGATGTCCGGCGCGTTGGTCTCGGTCGCGTCGCGGCGCTCGTCTCCCGCGCGGAACGACACGCCGTGGTCCGCCGTGACGACGATCAGCGAGCGCGTCGTAGAGCCCCACCTCGCGAAGGCGATCGAACAAGTCGCCGAGGAGCCTGTCCGTGTACTGGAGCTGGAGGAAGAAGCGCTGCTCGGCCTGAAGGGTCGACCCACTCGTCGTCGGTCCACTCTTCGAGCCCGCCCAGCTCGGCATCGGCTCCGACGATGTCCGGGTAGCGCTCGCCCGACGGCAGGTACCGCCACGACTTGTGGGGGAGCAGCACGTGCAGGTAATGGAGGACGGGCCCGTCCGCCGGCTCGATCTCCTCCACGAACGTCTGGAACTGCCCGCGCCGGCTGACCGCGCCGCTCTCGCGCGGGCTCGGGATGCCGACCCGCTTAGCGTCGGGAATGGACACGTAGCCGAGGATCGGCGGGATCGTGGCGAGGATCGACCCGAGCCCGCCCTCGTCGGTGCTCTCCGTCCCCCTTCGCAGAGGCTGTCGGGGCAGAGGTTCGTCCACGGCTCCGAGACGTGCATCTCGATAGCTCGACCCGAGCAGCGTGAAGATCGACCGCGGATGGTCGGCGGACGTCCCGAGGCTGTCGAGCGGGGCATTGATGCCCGTGGCGAGCGTCGGAACGGCGAGCTCCGTGTCGCTTCGCGACGTGGTGCGCGTTCCGGTACCAGGTCGCGTCATCGGCCAGCGACGCGAAGTTCGGGAACCGCTCGGCGTCGATGCGCCCGCGCGCGTCCATCAGCGCATGACCGGGCAGCTCGTCGAAGACGACCATGACGACCGGCGCAGTCGCGTCCGGCTGCTCGCGGGAGCTCTCGACCTCGTCCTCGCCCGCGAAGACAAGGCCGGAGACCGGGGTGAGCAGGAAGACGAAGGCAAGGATGATCGCGGGGAGAGGAGCGAGCGCGGAGACGACGGAGCGCGCACCCTCGTGCCGGGCGTAGGCGATCGCCGCGCGCGACCCCGGCGACGAGCACGAGCGGGCATCTGGATCTCGAGCCTCAGGCCGAGCGGGATAGAGGGCCTCGGAGAGGATCAGCGCGCTCAGCGCGCCGACCAGGGCGACGTGGATGACCCACCCGAGCCTGCCGCTCGACGGCCGAGACGCAAGGCTCGGCCAGCGCGAGCGCTGCGGGCACGCCGATGACGAGGATCAGCGCGACGGCGACCACCTCGCCTCCGCTCGCGCCACGCCCGATGAAGAACTGCGCGTCGGTGACGAGGAGGATCGGCGCCATCGCGAGCGAGGCGAGGACGAAGATGTGCAGCGCTCGCTTGCGTAGGGATTCGCGCGTGTCCACGGCCGCTATTGTGAAGAGGCTGTGAAATTGGAGGCAAAGTGAGACTTCTCGCGTACCTGGATCCCGGTAGCGGAAGCGTTCTGCTGCAGGCGCTCCTCGGCGGCGTGGCCGCCCTCGCCATCACCGGCAAGCTCTGGTGGCACCGCCTCCTCACCTTCCTGCGGATCCGCAAGGACCCGAGTCGACCCAGCACCTGAAGCCCGCGGCCGCGCCCGACGAGCCCGGATCAGAACCGAGCCTCCTAGATCCGGCCGCGGAGTTGGCCCCGCAGCCGCAAGCCGAGCCCGGGTCGTTCAGGGACCCCGACAGCCGCGTCTTTCGCGACGGCGACGACATCCTGCGCGCGCTGTCTCCGAGCGCGGCTCGAGGACTGGGAGCGCTCCTGGCCGGGACCCGCTTCTTCGCCGAGATGCAGGACGCCGGGAAGGTCGTCCGCACCGAGCGCCTCGACGACCGCGTCCGCGGCCGTCGGCGACTTCCCCGCAGCCGCGAGTCCTCCGGCACGAGCCCGTGCCGTTCGTCTCCTATCCCTACGAGTGGTCGTTCTCGATGCTTCGGGACGCGGCCCTGCTCCAGCTCGAGCTCCTGCAGGCCGCGCTCTCGGAGGACATGATCCTCAAGGACGCGTCCCCGTACAACGTCCAGTGGCAGGGGTCGCGGCCGGTGTTCATCGACGTCGGCTCGTTCGAGCGCCTTCGCCGAGGGCGAGCCATGGGCCGGATACCGGCAGTTCTGCAGCCTCTTCCTCTATCCGCTCATGCTCCAGGCGTACGCGGGCCTCGACTTCCAGCCGTGGCTTCGCGGCTCGCTCGAGGGCATCGAGCCGGCCGAGGCGCGGGCGGTTCTGCGCGGGCGCGCGCCTTCTCGCCGGGGTGTCATCACCCACGTCGCGCTTCACGCGCGCCTCGAGCGCCGCGAAGGCGATCGGGACACCCGGAAGGAGTCTGAAGCGCGCGGGCTTTCGCAAGGAGCTGATCGAGGCGAACGTAAGCCGCCTCGAGAAGCTGGTCTCGAAGGCTTGCACTGGGGGCCGTCCGGGACCGCCTGGTCCGACTACGGCGAGCGGGCGCACTACGAGGCCGAAGAGCTCGAGCGCAAGGACCGGTTCGTCGAGCGAGGCGTGCGCGTCGCGGCCCGCGAAGCTCGTCTGGGACCTCGGCTGCAACGACGGGCGCTACTCCCGCATCGCGGCCGAGCACGGCGGCTACGTCGTCTCGGTCGACGGCGACCACGCGACCGTGGACGCGCTCTACCGCGACCTGCAAGCGGCCGGGGACGAGCGCATCCTCCCCCTGGTCATGGACCTGGCCGATCCCTCGCCCGCCCGCGGCTGGCGCGGGCGGGAGCGCACGCGGCTGGAGGATCGCGGCAAGCCCGATCTGGTGCTGTGCCTTGCGCTGATCCACCACCTGTCGATCGCCGCGAACGTCCCGCTGGCGGAGGTCGTCGACTGGCTCGCGAGCCTTGGCGGCGCGCTGGTGGTCGAGTTCGCCGATCGCGGGGACCCCATGGTGGAGCGGCTGCTCACGCGAAAGCGCGACGACGCGCACCCGGACTACGGCTCGGAGCAGTTCGAGCGCGAGCTCGCCGAGCGCTTCGAGATCGTGCGCCGCGAGGAGCTCGCCTCAGGTGTCCGGACCCTCTACGAGGCCCGCCCGCGCTGAGCGACGGACGCTCAGGGGCGCTTCAGCCGGCGCGCGTGTAGATGAGGAGCGCTACGCCCGAGTCGTAGGTCTTGTTGTCGGCGAGCCGGAGCTTCTGCATGTCTCCCGGGTCCGGGAACATCCTCAGCCCGTCGGCGATGAGCGTGGGGTGGACCATCGCGCGCCACTCGTCGACCAGATCCGCCTCGCCCAGCGCGTGCACGAGCTGGGCGCTGCCGTTGACGAGGATCGACGCCGTCGGTCTCGTCGCGGAGCTTGGTGACCGACTCGATCGGATCGCCCGAGAGCACCGTGGTGTTCTCCCACTCAGGGTCGGTCAGCGTCGAGGAGACCACGAACTTCGGCATCGAGTTGATCTTGTCGGCGAAGGGGCCCTTCGCGCTCGGGCCATGCTCCGGAGAAGCCCTCGTAGGTCTTCCGGCCCAGCAGAAGGGCGTCGGCCTCCTCGATCTCGTCGCCCTTGTACGCGTAGTGGTCGTCGCCGTAGATGGACTCGAAGGTCCAGCCGGTGTGCGGATGGGTCGCCTCACCGCCGGGCGCCTCCATGACGCCGTTGAGGCTCACGAACTCGGAAACGATCAACTTGCCCATTTCAGCCTTTCCATCGGGTTCACGTCAGAACAGACTATGACCGGCGGCGCTCAGCTTCGAAACGACTCGGCCAGCGTCCCGCGCGTTGTCGGGCGCGAAGCCTTCCCAGTCGTTGTTGAAGTAGCCGAAGACGTCCGTCCTTGCGCCGCCATGCGGCGATCCGCCGGCGCCAGGTGTCGAGCTCGCCTGGCGCGTACTTGCCTCGAACGCCGTGCGCGCCCCGGTGGAAGCGGACGTAGGCCCATGAGGCCGTGACTTCGCGGGTCACGAATGGGAACCGCGGGTCGTCGCCGGTAACCAGGGCCGCGTCGTGCGCCCGCAAGAGGTCGTACGTGTCCTTCTTGAACCACGTCTCGTGGCGGAACTCGAAGCAGTGGCGCGCCCGGCCGGCCGTCGAGGACGTCGAGCGCCGCCTCCAGCCGGCCGAGGTCCTGGCGGAAGTTCGGCGGCAGCTGCCAGAGGACGACGGCGAGCTTCCCGGCTTCTCCAGCGGCTCCAGCGCCTTGAAGAACCGGGTCGAGTACTTGTCGAAGCTGAGGAGCCGCTTGATGTGGGTCGTGTAGCGGCTGCCCTTGACCGCGAACTCGAAGCCGCCCGGCGTCTGCTCGGCCCATCCCTTGACGGCCGCCTCGCTCGGCAGGCGGTAGAAGGTGTTGTTGATCTCGACCGTCCCGAAGACGGACGAGTAGTGCTCGAGCCACAGGCGCTGCGGCATCTTCTCGGGGTAGAACGACCCGCGCCAGTCCTTGTAGACCCAGCCCGAGCAGCCGATCCGGACCGGCTTCACGTGCGCCGCCACCTTCGCGACGTTGTCGCGGTGGACCGTCTCGTAGGGCGCGTGATAGACGAGCGATCCCTCCGCGAGGGAGTCGGCGACGAACTCGCGGAGAGGAACGTCGCGGAGCGCGCGGTCCTCCCGGCACGAGATCAGCCGGCGGATGTACGCCTGGGTCGCGTCGATGAAGCCGGGCGGGTACCCACCGCCTGCGATCACGCCGGGATCGCCGTGGGCGGGAAGGATCCGCTCGGCGCCGAGAGCCTTCAGGCGGTCGAGATCGCCGAGATGGGCCTCGAGCGATTCGGGCTCGTCCACGAAGGTCACCGTGTCCTCCAGCGTGTCTCCCGCCAGGAGCGTTCGGGATTCCGGCAGCCACAGGACGGCCGCGTCGTCCGAGTGGATGTTCACGTGGATGAGCTCGGCCTCGCGGGAGCCGACACTCAGCGGTCAGCGACTCGCGCAAAGGTCCGGGTCGGCGTGACGACAGGGTCGATGGGCGGCGGTCCGGCGAAGGCGCCGCTCTCGATCGCGGCGCGGTTCTCCTCCAGATGCTCGGCCGTCCGCTCGGTCGCGATGACCTCGCAGTCGGCGAATGCGCCTGCGCCCGCGATGTGGTCGAGGTGCCAGTGGCTGAGAACCACCGTCGGGCTTCGCGATGCCACGGCGAACGAGCTCGGCCCGGACGAACTGGCCGCGGCCCGGGGAGGTGTGGGTGTCGTAGACGAGCGCGCTTTCTCCGTCCACGATCGCGTAGCTCGCGAGCCCGAGCACGAGGTCGTATTCGACCCAGTCCGCGCCTTCGAGCGTCGCGCCCTCGCGCCGGCCGTCATAGAAGGCGAGGATCCCGTCGCTCAGCTCGAGAACGCGCATCGCTAGGTCGCCGACTCGAAGCCGGAGAGCGTCTGGACGACCAGCGAGCCGATCGAATCGAGGTCGTATCCGCCCTCCTGGACGAAGACGGTCGGCACGCCCAAATCGGCCAGCATGCGCCCGGCGGCCGCAAACCCGCCCGGGGTCACGGCGAAGCGGCGCTTCGGGGTCGCCGCCGGCGGCGTCCACGCCCAGCGCGACCACCAGCGCCCGCGCTCCGCCGTCGAGCGCCCACGACGTGAGCCTTTCGATCGCTTCGATCCAGGCATGGTCCTCGGAGCCGGGCGCGAGCGGCAGATTCAGGTTCGCGCCCTCGCCTTCGCCCTGGCCCTCCTCTTCCGCAAAGCCCAGGAAGTGGGGAAACCAGCCCGCCCCCGGATCCACGTGGACCGACCCGGTCAGCACCGATCCGTCCCGCCAGAAGATCGACTGCGCGCCGTTTCCGTGATGGGCGTCGATGTCGAGCAGCGCGACGGGCATCCCGGCCCGGTCGCGAAGGCGTGCCGCCGCCGCGGCTGAGTTGTTGAGGTAGCAGGAGCCGCCGAACGCGTTGGAGGTCGCATGGTGCCCCGGCGGGCGGCACAGCGCGTACGCGGCGCGCTCACCCGTCAACCGTGAGGTCCGCCGCCGTCAGCGCGACGTCGAGGGCGCTCCGCGCCGCCTCCCAGGTGCCCGGTCCGATCAGGGTCATGGTGTCGAAGCAGAAAGTGCCTGCCCGGGCCGCGACGTCGCCGGCCGGCCCGAACTCCTGCGCTCCGACCAGCCCGGGATGGGGAAAGAGGTACGGAACGACGCGATCCTGCCCGGGGTCCGCCCACAGGCCACTGCGCTGCCATTCGTCCCACGCCGAGCGCAGGTACTCGATCATCCCGCGATCGTGCAGGGCCAGGGCCTCGTCGTCCGTGTGCTCGACCGCCGGCACGATCGCGGCGCCGGCCTGCTCCGCGGCGTCGCGGATCCGCTCGGCCCGGGCAGCGAGCTCCGTGCCCGGTGTGCGGACTCCCACGTAGACCTCGCCCCCTGGCTCGTGAAGCCGGTGGCGCTCGCTCCAGACGACGGGCATCGAGAGCCCCATGGCTCTATCCAAGCACGGGCCGCGCTGCGCGGAATGGCCAAAGCCGGGCGTCAAGTTCCGCCGAATGTGCCCATTGACGGGAACAGGTGGCCGGGAATAGCTTCTTAACGACCGTTCATGAAGGTGGACACCCGGGGAATCGAGGAGATCGCGCTCGAGGTCGGCGCCGACCGGGTCGTCGCGCCGCCCGGATTCCTTCCGCAGCCGGCGGAGGAGCTCGACGCCTCCGGGCCGGTCCGCCCGCACGAGATGGAGATCGGGGTCGAGCGCCTCTGCCTCGATTCCACCTCGCATCGCCAGCTCGCGGAAAGCACCGGGGGAGACGCGGACGCCATGGCCAGGCGGATCCTGGAGATCGTGGAGGAGCCGCGGGAAGATGCACAACCCGGTTACCGACTCGGGCGGCATCCTCACCGGGTCGGTCTCGGCGGTCGGCGCGGACTTCCCCGGCGCGCCCCCGGTCGGCGCGCCCGTGGTCACGCTGGCCTCGCTCACGCTGACGCCGCTGCGCCTGGAGGAGGTCACCGACCTCGATCCCTCGTCGCCGCAGATCGACGTGCGGGGAAGCGCGTACGTGTGCGCCCGGGCCGCCTGGACCGAGATGCCGTGCGATCTCCCGAGCGATAAGGCGCTCGAGGTCCTGGACGTTTGCGCGGCCGCATCCCACACGCGCGACCTGGCTCCGGTCGGCGGAAGCGTGTGCGTCCTCGGGGCCGGCCACGCCGGCAAGCTCGCCCTCGCTGCCGCGCGCGACGCCGCGCCCGCATCCACGCTCACCGTGGTGGACCTCGACCGCGACGCCGTGACTCGCGCGTGTGAGCTGGGGCTCGCCGACATCGGCGTCGCTGCCGATCTGCGAGACCCGCTCGGGAGCGCTCGAGGCGATTCGTGCGGCCGGTGCTCCGCCCGCCGACCTGACGGTCGTGGTCGTGAACGCGACCGGCTGCGAGGCCGCGGCGATCCTGATGACGGCTTCGGGCGGGCGCGATCCTGTTCTTCTCGATGGCGACGAGCTTCGGGGCCGCCGCACTCACGTCGGATGGCCTCTCCTCGGACGCCCGGATGGTGATCGGAAGCGGCTTCTCACCCGACCACGGCGCGTATGCGCTCGACCTGCGTCCGCCGCCGGCCGGAGCTTCGGGAGGCGATGGGAATCGAGCTGGGGTCGGCGGCATGAGCGGCCACGAGGTGCAGATGCGCTGGCGGGACCTCGATGCGCTCGGCCACGTGAACCACCCGGTGGTCCTCACTTACCTGGAAGAGGGCCGCGACGCATTCCTGGCCCGCCGCGGGATCAGGCGGGACGAGTACGTCGTGGGCCGGTGCACCGTCTCCTTCCAGAGCGAGATCGACCCCGCGATGGGCTCGGTCACGGTCGATGTGCGAGGTCGCCGAGCTGGGGACGTCGAGCGTGAAGACCCTGGAGCGGATCGTGGACGCGGATGGCAATGCGCTCGTCGAAGCGGAATTCGGGATCGTGCTCTGGGATCCCGGCGAGCGCAGCTCGCGGCCCGATCACGGACGAGGAGCGCGTCGCGCTCCAGAGGGGAGACGGATGAGCTGGAACTCCGACCCCGTCGTCGTCACCTGCGCGATCACCGGTGCCGACGTCTTCCGGGAGAACAACCCGAACATCCCCTACACGACCGAGGAGATCGCCGACTCGTCGATCGAGGCGGCCGAGGCCGGCGCGACGATCGTCCACCTCCACGTGCGCGAGGACGACGGCACGCCCAGCGGCAGGCCCGAGCTCTTCGTCGACGTCATCGACCGCATCCGGGCGAAGAGCCCGGTCTTGACGATGGTCTCGACGGGTGGCTCGAACGACATGACGATCGAGGAGCGCACCACCGGCCTGGAGGCCAAGCCGGACATCTCGGGAGTCGAGTCAGGCTCGATGAACTTCGGCGACGAGACCTTCATCACGCCGCCGCCGGCAGGAAGGGGGATCGCAAAGCGCGCGCAGGACGAGGGCATTGCGCTCGAGGTGGAGGTTTTCGACGTCGGCCACGTCGTCAGCGCCGTGAAATGGCTGGAGGACGGCGTGATCCCCGCCCCGATGCGCATCAACCTCGTCTTCGGCGTGCCCGGCGGCATCGACGCTTCGCCCGAGGCGCTCGACGCGATGCTGCGCCCGTTGCCGCCCGAGGCGTTCTGGACCGTCACCTGCATCGGCCGCCACCACCGCCGCATGCTCGGGCTTGCCCTTCTGAAGGGAGCGCCCGGGATCCGGACCGGCCTGGAGGACGTCGCCTACATCGAGAAGGGCGTTCACGCCCCGTCGAACGCCGCCCTCGTCGAGATGGCGTGCGAGATGGCGCGCTCGCTGGGTCGCGACGTCGCCTCCCTGGAGCAGGCGAAGGAGCTCCTGGGGCTTGGCTGAGGTGGCGACAGCCAGAGCGCCGAGCGACGGGCGCACGTCCCGCCGGCGCGGCCCCGCCACGCGCGAGGAGATCCATGCGGCAGCCGTCGACCTGTTCGCGCGGCTCGGCTACCACGCGACCTCGATGCGCGCGATCGCCGCGGCCACGGGCATCCAGCCGGCCGCGATCTATCACTGGTATCCGTCCAAGGAGGCACTGCTCGTCCACCTCCAGGACGACTTCATGGATCGCCTGACCGACAAGGTCGAGGCGGCCATGGCGGCCGAGGAGCGCCCGGCCTTGAAGCTGGCGGCGGCGGTCCGCGAGCACGTCGTCTTCCACGGATTGCATCCTCGCGCGGCGTTCGTCACCGACTCGGAGATCAGGGCGCTTCGCCCGGAGGCGCGAAAGCGCCTCATCGCCCAGCGGGACGCCTATCAGGACGTGTTCGTCTCGGCGACCGAAGACGGCGTGGCCGACGGATCGCTGCGCGTCTCGAACGCCAGGGTCGCGATGTACTCGACGCTCCTCGCCTGCACCGGGGTGGCGCTCTGGTTCGACGCCGCAGGGCCCGCTGACGCTGGAGCACGTGGCCGACCTCCAGGTCGAGCTCGTCCTGTCCTCGCTGGGCGCGAGCCCGGAGCTGATCGCGGAGGCGATGGCGTGACGCGAATCAAGCCGCCCGCGCTGCCCGAGAACGCGAGGATCGCGGTGGTCGCGCCCGCGACCTCGCCGCAGACGCGCTCCGACCTCGAGCAGGCGGTCGCCTACTTCGAGTCGCGCGGGCACGAGGTGCTCCTGGGCCCGAACGTGCGAAAGGTGCACGGATACCTGGCCGGCACGGACGCCGAGCGCGCTTCGGATCTCCAGTGGGCGCTCTCCGAGCCCGGCATCGACATGGTCCACGCGTACACGGGCGGTTACGGGACGGCGCGCCTCTACAAGCTGATCGACTGGGACGCCGTGGGGGATCCGCGGATCGTCTGCGGCTACTCGGATCTCACGGCGCTTCACCTCGCGCTGGCCCGGCACGCGAACTGGGTCACGTTCTACGGGCCGAACGTCCTGCGCTTCACCCGGCGCAAGGACGACTACCCCCTGACTCCCGAGACCGAGGAGTGGTTTCACCGGGCCTTCCGGCCGGAGCCGCTCGGCCGGGTCTTCGAGGATCCCGAGAACCCCTACGTGCTGACGCTCGGCGGCGGCGTGGGGGAGGGGCCGCTGGTCGGCGGCTGCCTGACCCTCCTCTGCTCGAGCATCGGCACGCCGTTCGAGATCCAGACCGAGGGCTGCGTCCTCATGGTCGAGGACCTGAACGACGGAGCCGTACATGGTCGACACTGCGATCAACCACCTGATTCAGGCAGGAAAGCTCGACGGAATCAAGGGATTCGTCTTCGGCACGGACGTGAACCTGAAGGACCAGACGATCCCCGAGGAGCCGCAGTCCAACCTTTCGATCGAGGAGATGCTCGACGAGCTGATCACGCCGCTCGGGATTCCCGGCGATCTCGAACGTGCCGGTCGGCCACGGCAAGCACATGGCGACGATGCCGCTCGGCGCGAATGTCCGGGTGGACGGCGACGCGAAGACCCTCGAGATCCTCGAGGCAGGGGTGACCTGATGGTGCCTTCAGCCGAATGAGACAAGGAGTGGCGATGACGAGGTACTCGAGGCTTCCGCTTGCGCTGGCGGTCCTGTTCGCGACGGCGGCGCTGGGCCTCTTGGCCGCGCCGGGCCAGGCGCAGGACGAAGGGGGCACCGACGCCCTTCGCATCGGCTGGGCCCAGGAGCCCCAGACCCTCAATCCGTTCGTCGGGCAGGACGAGGAGAACTTCAACGTCTGGTCGCTCACCTGGGACCTGCTCGTCAACTTCAACCCCGAGGACCTCTCGACGACTCCGGGCATCGCCACGGACTGGGAGGTCGCCGAGGACGAGAAGTCGGTCACGTTCGAGCTCGACCCGGACCGCGTCTGGTCCGACGGCGAGCCGATCACGTCTGAGGACGTCAAGTGGAGCCTCGAGAATCTCGGCTCGGAGGGCGACATCTTCGCCGGCTACACCGACGGCATCACGAAGATCAAGACGCCTGACGACTACACGGTCGTGCTCGAGACCAAGGAGCCGGACGCGCGCCTGATCGGCGGGCTCTTCGTCTACATCCTCCCCGAGCATGTCTGGGGGAAGGTCGATCTCGACGAGCTGACCGGGACCTACCAGCCGAAGATCCCGATGGTGGGCTCCGGCCCCTACATCGTGACCGAGTTCGAGCGGGACCGGATCATCACGATGGAGCGGAACCCGGAGTGGCAGGGCGACGAGCCCGGCTTCGACGAGGTCCAATACATCAAGTACGGAAGCCAGGACGCGGTCGAGCGGGCGCTCACGCTGGGCGAGATCGACATGGTCGTCGAGGTCGAGGAGTCCACGTTCGGGCGGATCGGCGAGGACCCGAACATCGAGACGCTGTCGAGCCCGAATCCGAGCTACACGCAGCTCGCGTTCAACCTGTGCTCGGAGGAGGACTGCCCGGATGCCGTAGTTCAACCCGGCGGTCCAGGAGCTCGAGGTCCGGCAGGCGATCGCCTACGCGGTCGACCGCAGTCGCATCAACGACATCGCCGCCAAGGAAACGGCGTTCGTGGCGAACGGCGTCCTGCCCTCGTACTACAAGCAGTTCTACACCGAGCCCGAGCAGCTCTATCCGTACGACCCGGAGCTCGCGAACCAGATCCTCGACGACGCCGGTTGGGAAGACAACGGAGACGAGCCGCGCACGAAGGACGGCATGACGCTCTCGTTCGACCTCTTCGTCCGCTCGGAGTCCAACTACAACGTCCAGGCCGCACGCCTGGTCGCGGAGATGGCGGATGAGATCGGCGTCGAGTTCAACGTCCAGGTCGTGAGCGTGGACAAGCTCTACGACCTGACCGTCCGCAAGGTCGACGGCCTGCCCGCGCCGGAGTTCGACACCTTCATCTGGGGGTGGGGAGGCGATCCGTACGACCCCGGCTACCTCCTGAACGTCTTGACCTCCAAGGAGATCGGAAGCCTCTCGGACTCGTTCTGGTCGAACCCCGAGTTCGACCAGCTCTACGAGGAGCAGAGCCAGACGTTCGACGTCGGCGAGCGCAAGGAGCTGATCGCGCGAGATGATCGAGATCGCACAGGAGGAGGTGCCGTACCTGGTCCTCACCTGGGATCCGAACCTCCAGGCCTATCGGACCGACACGATCGCCGGAGTCGAGCGCGGCGTGTCCCGCCGAGACGGGCGATCTCATCTGCGAGCAGACCTCGTATGAGCCCCTGCTCAGCATGGAGCCCGCGGACGGCGAGCGCCGGCGGCGACGACGGGGGCCGCGGAGCCACGTTCCTGGCGCTCGTCGGCATGGCGGTCGCGAGCCTGATCGCCTACTTCGTGGGCCTGCGGCGAGGCCGCCGCGAAGCCGAGCCGTTGGAGCTCGACGAGTGAACCGACGCTGGATCATGGGCAAGGTCGGGGCCGCGGTGGTGACCCTGATCTTCGTCCTCATCTTCAACTTCTTCCTGTTCCGGGTGATGGGCGATCCGACGACCCAGCTCGCGCGGCTCCCCAACGCCTCGCCCGAAGAGGTCGAGAAGCTTCGCGAGGACTACGGCATCGACAAGCCGATCACGAGCCAGTTCACCGACTACCTGGGCGACACGGCCACGCTCGACCTGGGTATCTCGCAGGCGCTCCCGCCGGGACGTCTGGGACGAGATCGTCGACGCGCTCCCATGGACGCTGCTCCTGGTGGGGACCGGCACGCTCCTCGCGACCCTGCTCGGCTCATGGTTGGGGGTGTTCGCCGCGACGCGGCGCGGCAAGAAGGCCGACACCCGATCGCTCAACTTCAGCCTCTTCACCTACTCGGCGCCCGAGTACTGGATCGGGATCCTCCTGATCCTCGTCTTCGCCGTCTGGATACCCGTGCTGCCGGCAGGGCAGCAGGTGACTCCCGGAATCGACTTTCCGACCTGGTTCGACGAGGCGCTCGACGTCGCGGAGCACCTGATCCTGCCCGTGACGGCGATGACGTTGATGCTCCTCGGCCAGTACTTCCTGATCATGCGCTCGTCGATGGTCGACGTCCTCACGGAGGACTTCATCACGGTCAAGCGCGCGACCGGATTGCCGTGGTACCGGGTGGTGAGAGGCCACGCGGTTCGAAACGCGCTGCTGCCGCTGGTGACCCTCTCCGCGATCCAGTTCGGCGCCATCGCGGGGGGAGCGATCACGATCGAGGGGATCTTCTCCTGGCCCGGGCTCGGCGAGCTCTCATACAACGCGATCGACGACAAGGACTTCCCGGTGCTGCAGGGGACGTTCCTCGTCTTCTCCTTCGGGGTGATCCTCGCGAACCTGATCGCCGACTTCGTCTACTTCGCCCTCGACCCGCGGGTGCAGGCGAGATGACGCCCGAGGCAGGAGTCAGGCAGTTGCTCCTGGGCACGGGCCGTGGCCGGTTCGGGCTTTCGATCCTCGGCCTGTTCGCGTTCCTGGCCGTCTTCGGCGAAGCGCTGGCGCCATACGACCCGACCGCATCGAGCCGCGAGGTGCTCCAGCCTCCGAGCTGGGACCACATCCTGGGCACGACCGAAAACGGCGCCGACGTGTTCTCCCAGCTGATGGTCGGCGCGCGGGTGTCGATGGTCGTGGGGTTCGCGGCCGCCTTCATCTCGGCCGTGCTGGGGTCGACGGTCGGCCTTCTCAGCGGCTACTTCGGCGGCTGGACGGACCGGATCCTCGACTCGGTCGAGAACTGGTTCCTGGTCATCCCGGCGCTGCCGCTGATGATCGTCCTCGCGCGCCTGCTCGATCCCTCGCTGACGGTGCTGATCCTCGTCATCGGGCTCACCTCGTGGGCCGGGACCGGGCGGATCGTCCGTGCCCAGGTCCTGACGCTGCGTGAGCGCCCATTCGTCGAGCGCGCGCGGGCGCTCGGGGCGACCGATCGCTACATCCTGAAGACGCACATCCTCCCGAACACGCTGCCGCTCATCTTCGCCAACACGGTCTTGATCGTCGCCGTCGCGATCCTGTCGGAGGCGGCGCTCGCGTTCCTCGGCCTCGGCGACCCGAACCGGATCTCATGGGGCTCGATGCTCGAGGACGCGTTCTCCGCCAACGCGCCAAGCGCCGAGGCGTGGTGGTACGTGATCCCGCCGGGGCTCTGCATCACGATGCTCGTGCTCGCGATCGCGATGCTGGGCTACCTCTTCGAGGAATACATCAACCCGCGCCTTCGGGAGCAGCACGCCGGATGAGCGCCCCGCTCCTCGAGGTCTCGGACCTGCGAGTCACCACCGGCGACGGCACGGCGATCGTCGACGGGGTCGGCTTCGAGCTGCGAAAGGGCGAGGCGCTCGGGCTGGCCGGCGAGTCGGGCTGCGGGAAGACGACCACGGCGCTTTCGGTGATGCGGCTCCTGCCGCCTTCGCTGACCCAGACCGGGACGATCACCCTGCGGCCCGAGACCGTGTCGAAGCAGATCAACGTCGGGCGGCGCACCGAGCGGGGCATGCAGGTGGTGCGCTGGCGCCACGTCTCGCTGGTCTTCCAGGGCGCGATGAACTCGCTCGACCCGGTGCAGCGCGTGGACAACCAGATCGCTGAGGCGATCAACCTCCACGATCGCAACGCGGGCAAGGCCGAGGTGGGCGAGCGGATCGACGAGCTGATGACGACGGTCGGCCTGACGGCGAACACCGCCAGGCGCTTCCCGCACCAGCTCTCGGGCGGCCAGCGACAGCGTGCAATGGTCGGCGCTCGCGCTCGCGTGCAGCCCGCCGCTGGTCATCGCGGACGAGCCGACGACCGCGCTCGACGTGGTGATGCAGGCGCAGATCCTGCAGCTCCTGGAGCGGCTTCGCGAGGGCCTGGGCCTGGCGCTGATCCTCATCTCGCACGACCTGGGCGTGCTCGCGGAAACCTGCGATCGCATCGCGATCATGAACGAGGGCAAGATCGTCGAGATCGGCGAGGCGGGCCAGATCTTCGGCGAGCCGAAGCACGAGTACACGAAGGAGCTCCTTTCGATCCTGCCCGTGATCGGCGGCGAGCGCAGGGCGACGGCCGCCCGCCTCGAGCAACGGGGGAGTGCCGCCGCTGATCGAGGTCGCAGACCTCAGCGTGCGCTTCCCCACCCGGGCGGGGGAGGCGCGCGCGGTGGATGGCATTTCGTTCGAGTGGAAGCAGGGCGAGATCCTGGGCGTGGTGGGCGAGTCGGGCTGCGGGAAGTCGACGACGGCGCGGGCCATCCTGGGCCTGGTCGAGCCGCAGGAGGGCGAGGTTCTCCTGGACGGCGAGTGCGGCCGAGGGCCGAAGCCAGATGCGCGACCTCCGCCGACGGGTCCAGATGATCTTCCAGGACCCCTACCAGACGCTGAATCCGCGGCATCGCGTGCGGACGCTGGTCGCCGAGCCCCTCGTTGTCATGGGCGTCGAGCAGCTCCGAGCACGAGGAGCGGGTCGCGAAGGCGCTCAACGACGTCGGCATGGACCCCGAGCGCTTCGGGGAGCGCTACCCCCACCAGCTCTCGGGCGGGCAGCGCCAGCGCGTCGCGATCGCCTCGGCGCTCGTGCTCGAGCCGGACGGGCTCATCTGCGACGAGCCGGTCTCGATGCTGGACGGCTCCGTCCGCGCGCAGATCCTGGACGTCCTCTGCGGCCTTCGCGAGAGCCGCGGGCTTGGCCTCCTCTTCATCACCCACGACCTGAGCCTCGCGTGGTCCCTGTGCGACCGGCTCTGGCGGTGATGTACATGGGCCGCGTTGTCGAGAAGCGGGCTGGCCACCGACGTGATCGAGCGCCCACAGCACCCGTATACGCAGGCGCTGGTGGACGCGATCCCGGTGCCCGTCCCCGGCGGAGGCGGCAGCGCGCGACCTGCTCCCGGGTGAGCTGCCCGATCCGACCGCGTGCCGGCGGGCTGCCGCTTCCACCCGCGTTGCCCGAAGCGCTTCGGGCCGTGCGACTCGGTCGACCCGCCGCTTCTGCCCGCGGGGGCCTCGGGACAGCTGGCAGCGTGCCTCCTCCATGATCCGGCGCATGCCGGAGCGGCCAAGCCAGCAAGTGACTGATCGCTGGCGCGACATCGCCGGCGCGGTCGGCCACCTCCCGCCAGGTGAGCGGAACGCCATCACTGACGTGCCGGGCGTCCGCGTCGGGCACTCGCAGGCCCAGAGCGGCCAGCGCACCGGGGTCACGGTCGTGGCGCCCCCGGAGCTCCCCGCGCTATGCCGGGCACGGCCGTGGTGAACGGCACCGGCGAGCTGACCTCGAAGCTCGAGATCGACGAGACGGGCTGGATGGACACGCCCGTCTACCTCTGCGGCACGCACGCCCTCGGCACCGTCTACCAGGCGGCGATCATGGCCTCGGGCCGCGGGCCGCAGCACGTGGTGATTCCGGTCGTGGGAGAGACCGACGACGGCGACATGGCCGACTCGCGCACCGTGGTCGCGGCCGACGTCGACGCCGCGATCGCCGCTCTGGGCGCCGAGGTCGCGGAGGGGTCGGTCGGCGCCGGGACCGGGATGCAGCTCTACGAGTTCCCCGGCGGCATCGGCACCGCGTCCCGCCGGGTCGGCGAGTGGCACGTGGGCGTCCTTCTCCAGTGCAACTTCGGCGAGCGCGAGTACCTCGACCTGCTCGGGCACACGCCTGGAGCCGGCGGCGAGGCCCGCGGTGGACAACGGGTCATGCATCGCGGTTTGCGCGACGGACGCCCCGCTCACCGCGCAACAGCTGAAGCGCCTTGCCCTGCGCCCGCTCCTCGGCCTTGCGCGGACCGGCTCTTACGGCTCGGAGGGGTCGGGCGAGATCGGACTCGCGCTCTCGACGGTAAGAGGCGGAAGCCTCGGCAACGGCGATCTCAACCCGATCTTCGCCGCCGCCTACGAATCGGCCCACGAGGCGGTCATGAACTGCCTGGTCGCCGCCGAGCCTGCGGAGCGCCTCGACGGCACGATGCAGGACGCGTTCCCGGTCGAGCGGGCGCGCGAGCTGGCCCGGCGCTAGCCGCTCGCCGCGTCAGAATCCCGGCGATGCAAGACCGTGCCGCCACCGCCCGCCGGATCGCCGCCTGGTCCGCCGGCATCCTGGCCGCCACCGCGCTGGCCGTCGCCGCGATGGTGGCGGGCTGGCGGGTAGCGGGGCCGACCGAGTCGGACACCGAGCTCGGCCGGGTCTCCTTCGAGGTGGGCGCCGACCCGTTCGGCGAGGTCGACGCCTACGTCCCGATCGCCGACTGGGGAATCCGGGCGAACGCGTTCGACGCGCCGTTCGAGCTCAGGGCCGAGATCCGCTCGCTCGACCGCAGGGGCGCGCTCGAGGCGGCCGGCGGGGAGCGCGCGGCCGTCGACGCCACGCGGA
Organism: uncultured bacterium; assembly: GCA_963740125.1. Classification (GTDB taxonomy): domain Bacteria; phylum Actinomycetota; class Thermoleophilia; order Solirubrobacterales; family 70-9; genus JALZKA01. Next base: position 417,274 of record CAVUCV010000001.1, read on the forward strand.
GTGACCTGGAGAGCGCGGCCAGGCGCGCTGTGATCCGGGGCTTCGCGTTCGCGCTCGGGGCCGCTCTTCTCGTGGCGCTCGTCCTCTGGCTGCTCCGCTCGCGCTGGGGCCGCCTTGGCCTCGCCGCGCTCTGGGTCGCCGCGGTTGGCGTCGTCGGCACGGCGGCCTGCCTGTTCCTTGCGGTCATCACCTTCGACGCCAGGGCGTTCTCTGCGCCGTCCTACTACGGCCGCGGCCCCGAGCTGGCGCAGCTCCTTGCCTTCTTCCAGCGCCAGCAGGACAACGACCGATACTCCGCGACCTTCGACAACGCGCTCACCAACTTCAGCGCCTACCTCGCCGATGCGCCGCAGGGTGGGGGAGGGAGCCGACCGGGCGGTCTTCTTCGCGTCGGATCTGCACTCGAACCTGCCGATCCTCTCGTCGCTCGGCGACTTCGTCGGTGGCGAGCCGATCATCATGGCCGGGGACTTCGGCGTCACCGGCAGCCCGGAGGAGTCGAGCGTGACCACCCCGCTCATCGCCGCGCTCTCCGATGAGGTCATCGCCGTCTCGGGAAACCACGACTCGGAGATCCTGATGGATGAGCCTCGCCGCGGCCGGCGTGAACGTCGTCGGCTCGGACGGGACCGTGCTCGAGCGAGGACGGGATCTGGGAGGCGGGTGAGTACCTCGAGGTCGAGGGCCTGACGGTCACCGGGTTCTCGGACCCGCTCGAGTGGGCGGGACCGGATCCGGCGTCGCCGGAGAGGATCTTCTCGTTCCCCGAGTTCGAGGACGGCGAGGAGCGGTTCGCGGCGGCCAAGGAGGACGTCGTCGCGTGGTTCGAGGGCGCTGCCGGAGCCGCCCGACATCGCGCTCGTCCACCAGAGCTCGCTGGCCCAGCACCTGGCGGCGACCATCGCCGACGGGTACACGCAGCCGCTCACGATCGTCACCGGCCACAACCACTTCCAGCAGATCGATCGCTACGCGGGAGGCCTGATCAACGTCGTCAACGCCGGCACGCTGGGCGCGGGCGGTCCGTTCAGGGTCGGGCAGGAGTCGGCGGGGCTCGGTGAGCTGCACTTCGCGGACGAGGATTCGGCGCTTCAGTCCGTCGACCTGATCCTGATCGAGCCGCTGTCGGGCCAGGCCCAGGCCGAGCGCGTCGTCCTCGACGTGATCTGCCCTCCGGAGGAGATCGAGCGACGAGCCCTGCCACTACGAGCCGGGCTGAGCGGGACGCGCCGCGGACCCATACGCTGCCGGGGTGCCCGCGCTCTGCCGACCTCGACCTTCCGTTCCTCGACTGGACCGACGACGCGCTTCGCGGCGACGAGTTCCACGACCGGATGGAGGCGCTGGCGGCGGAGAGCTGGCTGGCGGGCTCAGAGCCCGGCTGGATCTTCGTCCTCGACCGCGAGGCGGCGAACTTCTTCCTCCGCTCGAAGCAGGTGGTCTTCCCGTCGGCGGTGGTAGCTGCCGCGTTCGGCATCACCGACGGGCCGCTCGCCGAGGCGATCCGCAAGAACATCATCTCGACGGAGGGCGCGGACCACGGGCGGCTGCGCAACCTGGTGAACCCCTCGTTCACGCCCCGCGCAGCCGACCGGTGGCGGCCGCTCATGCGCGAGCACCTGGCCGAGATCTTCGCCCCGCTCGAGGGGGGCGGCGAGTTCGAGTTCGTGGACGCCGTGGCCAAGCGCTATCCGTCGATGCTGATCGCCTCGGTCGTCGGCGCGCCGGTGGCGGACGCCCCGCGCCTACACAACTGGGCGACGTGGTTCCAGCGCCAGTTCGATCCGGCGGCGATCATGGCGAGCCGGGATGAGATCGAGGCGGCGATCGTCGAGTTCACCGCTTACGCGACCGACCTGATCGAGGCGCGGCGCGGTGACCCGGGCGACGACCTGATCTCGACTCTCCTCACCGCCACCCACGAGGGCGACCGGCTCTCCGACGACGAGTGCCTCAACCTGGTCATGAACGTCCTGGCCGGCGGCGTCGACACGACTCAGGCTCAGCTCGCCCATGGCATACGGCTTTTCGCCCGCTACCCGGACACGTGGGAGCGGCTCCGCTCTGACCCCGACCTCGTGCCTCGCGCCGTCGAGGAGATCCTGCGCTTCGAGCCGATCACGCCGTTCACGGCGCGGATGACGACGGAGGACGTGGAGCACCGGGGCATCACGATCCCCTCGGGAACGGTGTTGATGATCTCCACGTTCGCCGCGAACCGCGACCAGGCGACTTACGAGGAGCCGTTCACGTTCGACATCGAGGCCGACCGAGGCAAGGCGAAGCCGATGACCTTCGGAGCCGGGATCCACAACTGCCTGGGCGCGAGCCTCGCACGCGCCGAGCTGCAGGAGGCGCCTTGCCTTCCTCGCGCCCCGGATGCCGAACCTCGAGCTGGCAGGAGAGCCGGTGTACGAGTCCGTCGCCGGCGTATACGGGCTCGAGGAGCTGCCGATCCGCTTCGGCTAGAGGTTCGTCTGCTGAACGGTCGGGCTGGGGTGGACGCTGACCACTCGCAGCTCATCGTCCCCGACGCACTTGAACCCGTGGACGGTCTCCGGGGGAACGACGACGATGTGGCCGGCGCCGGCCTCGATCTCGCCGTCGCCCACCGTGAATCTCGCCGATCCGGCCTCGACGACGAACGCCTCCGCGTAGGGGTGGAAGTGGAGATCCGGCCCCTGGCCGGCCTCGTAGCGGGTCACGAAGATCGAGACCGGGATATCGTCGCGGCCCTCGAACAGCGCAGCCGTGGCGCTCAGCCGCAGGTCTTCTATCGGGGTCACTTTGGCCATGGCTCGAGTCTCCCACATGCGCATGGCTTCGGCTTGGAGGAAGGGGGTAGAACTCCTTGCATGCGGGAGGACGAGTTCGAGCCACCAACCGCGCGGCGCAGGATGCAGGCCGTCCGGGCGGAGCGGCGCCGGCGCCTGTTCGTCGCGGCGCTCGGGGCGGGGATGGCCGCGTTCGTCCTTGGCGCCGTGGTCGGGGCGTCGTCCGAGGACGGCGACGACACCGCCGCGACCGAGGAGACGTCCGGCCCGATCGAGCTTCCGCGAGGCGGGCGGTCGCTGCTACCGGAATACCGGCTCGTCGGCTTCTACGGCGCTCCACAGGACGAGGCGCTCGGGGCGCTCGGCATCGGCCCTCCGGAGGAAGCCGCCGACCGCTTGGCTGAGCAGGCGGAGGCCTATGAGCGGGGCGGTCGCAAGGTCATGCCGGTCTTCGAGCTCCTGGCGACCATCGCCGACGCGACGCCCGGGGAAGACGGCATGTACCGGACCCGCCAGCCGCACTCGGTGATCCGGGAGTACCTGGCGGAAGCCAGGAAGAGCAGGGGCATCCTCCTGCTCGACATCCAGCCTGGCCGCGCGGACTTCGCCGACGAGGTACGGCGCCTGGAGCGCTACCTGGACGAGCCCGACGTCGGGCTTGCGCTGGATCCCGAGTGGCACGTCGGCCCGGACGAGATCCCTGGCGAGGTCATCGGCTCGGTCACGGCAACCGAGGTGAACGGCATCGCGGACAGCCTGTCAGCGACGGTCGAGGAGCTCGGCCTGCCCGAGAAGCTTTTCGTGATCCATCAGTTCACGGACGACATGATCACGTCGAAGGCGCTCCTGGAGAAGCACGACGGCCTGGCCACGGTGCTGAACGTCGACGGCTTCGGTGACGCGCCGAACAAGATCGCGAAGTACGACGAGCTTCATCCGAGGCGAAGGAGCGGCTTCTTCTCCGGCTTCAAGCTGTTCTACCTCGAGGACTACGGCCTGATGGCTCCGGGCGACGTGCTGGGCCTGAAGCCGCCGCCCGACCTGATCGTCTACGAGTGAAGCGCTCTGAGCTCGACCCTGCCGTCGCGCTCGCGCGCTTCGAACGCGGGCTGCGGCCTGGTTGCGGGACCCTCCAGAAGGGAGCCGTCCTCCAAGGAGAAGCGCGAGCCGTGGCAGTTGCACACGACCTCGTTGCCCTCGACGCTGCCACGGTCGGCAAGCGAGCACCCGCGGTGGGAGCAGCGGTCGTGGATGGCGAGCAGCCGGTCTCCCCGCTTCAGGATCATGACCGGCGTATCCGCGACCGTCGCGCGGTGGGGCACCCCGTCGCTCAACGTTGAGGCGTCCGCGGCGTCGGTCCAGGCTTTCGGCCCCGGGTCGAAGATCGTGCGGTCCACTCCGATCCCCTGGGCGTAGGTGAGATGGCCGCCGAGGTAGCCGGCGAACCCGAGGGCTCCGGCGCCCAGCATGCCCAGCGCCGCGCCCTTGCCACGGCTTCCGCGCCGCCGCGCCGCAAGCGAGGCGGCGTAGAGGGCCAGCGCGGCCGAGTTGGAGACGGCGTGAGCGAAGCCGACGCGCCGAAGCGAATCGTTCCCCACCGAGCCGTCCGCCCAGTCGCTCGCACCCGTCAGCGCGGTCGGCGGGTAGGCCGCGATGCCGAGCGCGATCAGCCGCTCCGCGGCTTCGCCGGAGTCGTCGCCGCCGATCAAGTCGAGCGCCGTCGCGCTGATGAAGGATCCGATCACGACGTCGGTCAGCATGGGGTGGACGGCGTGGCCGAGCCGCGTTCCGCTGAGCGCGTCCTTCAGCGGTCCGGGGCCAAACACCTCCGAAAGCTTCCAAGAGAGCGCTTTGAGCGGCCCATCGAGCGCGTCGATCGATTCGAGGCGCTGGATGAGGCCCTCGAGCGGAGCGGGACTCCTTCGCCTGGCCATGTGCGATCCGTACCCCGGCTCGGGGCTCCCAATCGGCTAGAGCCGGACGGGCAGCGTGGTCAGCTGATTCGAGAACGGCGAGACGGCGTGGCGGGGGCGGCCCGTCAGCTCCATCCGGGGAAGCGCTCGAGCGTCTGCTCGAAGAGGATCTTGAGCTCCAGGCGGGCGAGCGCCGTGCCGAGGCAGAAGTGCCTTCCGCCGGCGCCGAACGCCTGATGCTCGGTGGTCCGGGTGATGTCGAAGCGGTCCGGATCCTCGAAGCGGTCCTCGTCCCGGTTCGACGAGACGTACCACATGACGACCTTCTCGCCTTCGCGGATCGGCTGCCCGGCGAGCTCGGTGTCCGTCGTCGCGGTGCGGCGGAAGTGCGCGAAGGCCGGGAACATCCGAAGTGACTCCTCGACGAGCCCAGGGATCTTCGAAGGGTCGTCGAGAACGAGCTGGCGCTGGTCCGGGTTCTCGAGCAGCGCGCGCATGCCCGAGCAGTACGTCGCCTTGGTCGAGTCGTTGCCCGCAGCCATCAAGAGGAAGAAGCCCATCACGATCTCGTGCTCCTCGAGCCCCTGGCCGTCGTAGCTCGGCGTGAACGAGCACGCTCGTCAGGTCGTCGGTCGGGTTCGCGCGGCGCTCCTCGATCAGAAGGCGGCAGCGCTCGAAGATCTCGGGGACGTCGCGCTGCATGATCGCGTCGGGCCCGTCCGGGTTCACGTCGTCGTCACCCGCCGCGATCACCGCGTTCATGAGGCGGGCCCAGATCGCGTCGTCCTCCTCGGGGATGCCCATGAAGCTCCCGATCACGCGGGAGACGACGGGCTGCGCGACGGCATGCGACGAGATCGGCTTCGGCCGGCCTCGAGGCGGTCGAGGACGCGTTCGGCGATCGCGCGGATCTCGTCCTCGTGCTCGGCGATCCGCTTCGGGGTGAACCCGCGCTGAAAGAGCGACTTCAGACGGTCGTGCTTGGGCGGGTCCATCGCGATGAACATCCCCTGCTGGAGCTCGAGCGGCATGATCGAGTGAGTGAGCGCCGCGATCCCGCCGCGCTCGGACGAGTACGTCCTCCAGTCCTTGGAGACGGTGTGCACGTCGTCGGCCTTGGTGACCGACCAGTAGCCGTCTTCCTCGGGCCACTCGGTGATCTTGTCCGTCCAATGGATCGGGCACTCGGTCCGAAGGCGCTTGAAGAGCTCGTGCGGCGGGCCGTCCTCCCAGCTCGGCCACTCCGACATCCGCACGTCGTGGATCGGGCAGGAGAGCATCGGGTCCTCGCGCCCCCGCCTGACCGTCCGCTCGAGCGTCCTGTCTGGCTTCCACCGCGCCGCGAAGTGTCTGCCGCACGCGTTATTGGCGCTCGCGGTGACAAGCCTGTCGCGGGTCGAGAAGGCTTCTCGTAGGCCCGCGCGACCCCGCCCGTGCGGAACTCATTGGTCGCGCGCAGTCCCGCTCGACGCCGGGTCGAGCGGAGGCGAGTCGAGGCCTGCTCCATCGCGCAGGCCATCGATGAGCTCGAGGAGGGTCGCCGTTGCGTTTTTGCGCGGCTCCCATCCAAGCTCGTCGCGCGCCTTCTGAGAGCTCATCAGCGGCACGCCGAGCGCCATGTCGAGCCAGCCTTCGGGCGTCGGTTGGAGGCGGGCACGCCAGGTCGCAGCCGCCAAGCCGCGAAGCACCCTTGCGGAGATCTTGACCGGGCGAGCGCCGAGCGCCTGGGCGAGCACCTGCGGGTCGAGGATCGGGATCCGCGGCCACGTTGTATGCGCCGCGCGCGTCCTGGTTCGTGGAGCGCCAGGCGGTAGGCCTCGGCGACGTCGTCCGTGTGGACAGCCTGGAAGCGAAGCCCTGGGATGTCGGGGACCGCGACGAGTGCGCGGCGATCGAGAAGGCGATCCGCGGCACGAGCGGCCCCAGGAAGAGCCTGCGGATCTCGGTCGCCGCCTCGTGCTTGAAGATGAGCCCCGGCCGCAGCCGCACGACGCGGGTTCCCGGCTCGCCCCGCTCGAAGTCGTCGAGGTGCGACTCCACCTCGGCCTTGTGGCGCGAGTAGAACGAGGTCTCGATGCCGCCTCGGTCGGCCAGGATTCGTCGACCTCGCGGTCCTTCGGGCCCGGGGGAGTAGGCGCCGACGCTGGATGCGTAGACGAGGCGCGGAACCCGCGCCTTCGCGACGGCATCGAGAGACTCTCACGGCTCCCGTCGACGTTTGTTGCTCGCAGTGCGTGCATCGTCTCGAGAGGGCTGAATGGCCCAGGCCAGGTGGATCGCCGCGTCGGCGCTCCGTCAAGGATCGAGACCAGGTCCGAGCTCGTGATGTCGGCCTGGACCCACTCGGTCTTCGGCCGGGTGAACTCGGGTAACCGGCGCGCGACGCCGACGATCCGGTCCGACCGCGGGATCCGCGGAAAGCGCCCGGACGACGCTGGTCCCGACGTTCCCGGTTGCTCCGAAGACAACGACCTTCACTGCGCTTCGGCTACCCGAACGAGGGCGGCTACACGCCGCAGGGTCGCTCCGGGCCTATGCCGCCGCGGGCGCCCGCTCCGGCTCGAGCGCGAGCTCGAGGACCTCGCCGATCGTCATGACCGGGTGGAAGGTCATCTCCTCGCGCACCTCCTCGGGCACGTCGTCCAGGTCGCCACGGTTCCGCTCGGGGATGATCACATCGGTCAGGCCGGCGGCGTGAGCCGCAAGGACCTTCTGCTTCAGCCCGCCGATGGGGAGGACCCGGCCCTGGAGCGTGACCTCGCCGGTCATGCCGACGGTGTGCTTGACCGGGCCGCCCGGTCAGGAGCGACGCAAGCGCGGTCGTCATCGTGATGCCCGCGCTGGGGCCGTCCTTTGGGATCGCGCCCGCGGGGACGTGGATGTGGAACTCCCGCTTCTCGAACCCGTCGGGGTCGAGGCCGAGCTCCTCGGCGTGGCCGCGCACGTATGAGAGCGCGATCCGGGCGGATTCCTTCATCACGTCGCCGAGCTGGCCGGTCAGGACGAAGTCGTCCTTGCCGGGCATCGACGTCGTCTCGATGAAGAGGACGTCGCCGCCGGCGCCGGTGACCGAGAGGCCGGTCGCGACGCCCGGCACCGCCGTGCGCTCCGCCGACTCCTGGAAGAAGCGCTGGCGCCCGAGCGCGTCGCGGACCGCTTCGATGTCGATCTTGACCTTCTCGTCGTCCTTGGCGGATGCGATCCGGGTTGCGGTCTTTCGCAGGAGCTTGCCGATCTCGCGCTCGAGGCCGCGCACGCCCGCCTCGCGGGTGTACTCGGTGACGATCTCGCGCAGGAGCTCGTCGGAGATCTCGACCTCCTCTTCGCGCAGGCCGTTCTTCTTCAGCTGCCTGGGCCACAGGTAGCCGCGGGCGATCTCGACCTTCTCGTCGGTCGTGTAGCCGTCGAAGCTCACGACCTCCATGCGGTCGAGGAGCGGCCCGGGGATGTCCTCGGCCATGTTCGCCGTCGCGATGAACAGGACCTGCGAGAGGTCGAGCTCCACGTCGAGGTAGTGGTCGCGGAACGAGTGGTTCTGCGCCGGGTCCAGCACCTCCAGGAGGGCGGCCGAGGGGTCGCCGCGCCAGTCGGCGCCGACCTTGTCGACCTCGTCGAGGAGGATCACGGGGTTCATCGTCTTCGCGTCGCGAAGCGCGCGGACCAGGCGGCCGGGCATCGCGCCGATGTAGGTGCGGCGGTGGCCGCGGATCTCGGCTTCGTCGCGCACGCCGCCCAGCGACATGCGGACGAACTCGCGGCCCGTGGCCTTGGCGATCGACTCGCCGATCGAGGTCTTGCCGGTGCCGGGCGGTCCGATCAGGGTCAGGATCGCGCCGGCGCCCCGGCCCTCGTCCTCGATGCCGCGCTCCTCGCGGAGCTTGCGCACGGCGATGTACTCGGTGATCCGCTCCTTGACGTCCTCGAGGCCGGCGTGGTCGGCGTCGAGGACCTCGCGCGCGCCGACAGGGTCGAGCACCTCGTCGGAGGTCTCCGACCACGGCACGGAGACGAGCCAGTCGAGGTAGGTGCGGATCATCGACGACTCGCCGGAGCCCTCGCCGGCACGCTCGAGGCGCCCGAGCTCGCGCTCGGCCTGCTCGCGGGCCTCGTCCGGCATGCCCGACTCCTCGATCTTCGTGCGGTACTCCTCGACGACGGAGGCGTCGTCCTCGCCCAGCTCCTTGCGGATGGAGTCCATCTGCTTGCGCAGGAAGTACTCGCGCTGCTGGTTCTCGGCGCCCTCGGTCACGTCGTCGTGGATGCGCTTGCGGATCTGAAGCTCGGCCAGGCGGTCGCGCTGGATCTCGACCGCCATGCGCAGGCGCTCGGTCACGTCGATCGTCTCGAGGACGCGCACCTTCTCCTGGGTCGAGACGTCGGGCGAGTAGCCGACGGTGTCGGCGAGCGTGCCCGCGTCGTCGATCGAGCGGAGGAAGGCGCGGATGCGGTCGTCGGCGCCGCGGAGGTCCAGGATCTCCTCGACCACCGCGCGGTACTCGCGCTCGAGGACGCGGATGTCCTCGGAGGTCTCGTCCTCGGGATCGGGGTGGGGCGTGACCTCGACCATCAGGGTCCCGTCGGGATCGGTGACGGCGGTGCCGCCGACTCCGCGGTGGAGACCGACAAGGTTGAGAGCGCGCCCGCCGGGGATACGGGCGCGCTCGGCCACCTCGGCGATCGTGCCGACCGAGGCGAACTCTTCGTCATGGCGCGCGACGACGAAGACCTTGCCCTCGGAGGGGCCGTCGGCGATGACCGTCGCGGTCATGCCGGGGAAGAGGACCGAGTCGTCGAGGGGGATGAGGGGAAGTCGTTCCATGGTAGGGCTCCGAGTTCTGAAAGTAGTTATGAACGCCAACGATTATAGAAAGTCATCGTTTGTCGTTAGACTCATTCGTCATGAGCGCCACCGAAGCCACCACACAAGCGACTTCCGCGGCCGGGACCGGCTGCGGGCTCCTGTTCGCCCGGATCGCCCGGATGTCGGGCCAAGGCCTGGGCCGCTCGCTGGACGAACTCGGGATGACCGGCCACGAGTTCGCGATCCTGCACCGCCTCGAGCAGGGAGGCTCCGCCCACGGCCGCGAGCTCAGCCGCAACCTTCGCCTTCACCCGTCGAACCTCGTCGCGATGCTCGACCAGCTCGAGGTGGATGGGCTCATCGCCCGCCGGCGCGACCCGAGCGACAGGCGGCGCCAGCTGATCAAGCTCACGCCCGCCGGGACCCGTCGTCTTCGCAGTGCCGAGGCCGCCGTCGCCGAGGCGGAGCGCGAGCTCTTGTCACCCCTCTCGGCGGAGGAGCGCGCGCGAGCTTTACGGGTACCTGGAGCGCATCGCCGACCACGGCTGCCGTCCCGGCGGCGGCTGGTGCTCCTAGCGCGACGGCTCTGAAGGTCCAGCCGGCTCGCTCAGGACAGCCTCCTCGCCGACATGGCGGCCGGGCCGGAGCGGCGTCCCGGCGACGCCGCAGTTGCGATCGGTGGCGGCTCGGTCACAGGAGTGCTCGGCGTCGTCGTCCTCCAGCACCTTGGAGTCGATCATGAGGAAGGCGAGAAGGCCTCCGGCAAGCGACAGGCACGCGGTGACCACCATCGCGATCTTGAAGCCGTCCGCCATCGCCTCCGAGTCGTAGAAGGCGTCGCCCGAGAGCCCCGCGATGAGCGGCAGGACGGCGACCGCGATCAGGCCGGCGACGCGGGCGACGGCGTTGTTGATCCCCGAGGCAACGCCGGCGTGGCGGTCGTCGGCCGCGGCGAGGACGGTGGCCGTCACGGGGGCGACCACCAGCGCGAGCCCGGCGCCGTAGACCATCACGGCCGGGAAGACCGTGGAGAGGTAGCTGTCGCCCGGGTCGATCCGGAGCATCAGGAGCATGCCGGCGGCGATGCCGATCGGCCCGATGGTGAGTGGCCACTTTGGCCCGATCCTGGTCGCGAGCGCGCCCGCGCGCGATGAGAAGAGGAGCAGGATCACGGTCACGGGCAGCGCCGCCGAGCCCGCGGCAATCGCCGAGTAGCCCATGGTGATCTGAAGGAAGGCGACCAGCAGGAAGAAGACCCCGCTGAGCGCCGCGTAGACGCAGAACGTCACGAGATTCGCCGCGGTGAACTGCTTCGACTCGAAGATCGAGAGGGGCATCATCGGATTCGGGCTCCGCCGCTCCTGGACGATGAACGCGGCCAGGAGAAGCGCGCCCAGTCAGTGCCGTCACCGCCACGGTGGCGGCGCTGCGACCCTCGGATGCGCTGATCAGCGCGAACGTCGACGCGGCGAGCCCCGCTGCCGCGAGCAGCGCCCCCGGGATGTCGAGCCGGCCGGTTGCCGTCGGGTCGCGCGTCTCCGGCACATGCCGGTTCGACATGAAGACCACGAAGGCGCCAATCGGCAGGTTGATCAGGAAGATCCAGCGCCAGGACACCGCATCGACGAGGTAGCCGCCGAGGAGCGGCCCGACCGCAGCGGCGACTCCGCTCAGCCCCGACCACGCACCGATCGCGCGGGCCCGGTCCTCGGGGTGGAACGTCGCCTCGATGATGGCGAGGCTTCCCGGCGTGAGGAGGGCGCCGCCGACGCCCTGAAGGACGCGCGCGGCGATCAGGACCTCGGAGCTGGGCGCCAGCGCGCACAGGGCCGAGGCGAGCGTGAACCAGACGATCCCCACGTTGAAGATCAGCCGCCTGCCCATCCGGTCGCCGAGCGAGCCGCCGAGGAGGATGAACGCCGAGAGCGTCAGCAGGTAGCCGTTGAGGATCCACTGGAGGTCGCCCGTCGTCGCGCCCAGGTCACGCCCGATCTCGGGCACCGCGACGTTCACGACGGTGGCCTCGAGGAACGCGATCCCCGAGCCGAGGATCGTGACCGCCAGGACCCACCGCCCCTTCGGCGTCCCGAAGCGGACTAGCTCGCTGCTCCTTGCCTCCACGCTTCAGATAGTAAAGCGAGGGGTCAGACCCGGGGTCAGACCCCCTTGAGGAGGTTGAGGGTTGCGAGGCAGCGGCAGACCCTCATCCACCCTCCATGGGGTCAGACCCCCTTGAGGGTGGTCGAGGGTTATTCGATCGGGAGTGCCGTGAGGAAGTCCGCCGCGATGGGGGCGGCCACTTCTCCGCCCGAGGTGCCTTCCTCGACCAGGACGGCGACCGCGACGTCGTCGCGGGCGGCGATGAACCAGGCGTGCGTCTTGGGCGGGTCGGCGGTGCCGAACTCGGCCGTTCCGGACTTGCCGATGGGCTCGCCCGGCACGAGTGCGAGCGCGGTGCCCGTTCCCGACGTGACCACGGAGCGCATGAGCGTTCGCAGCTCGTTCGCGTTCTGGGGCCCGAGCGGCTCACCCGTCTCCTCGGGATCGTCCGCCACGAGGCGCGGACTGTGCCACTCGCCGCTCTGGACCGTGGCCGCGACCCCCGCCATGGCCAGCGGGCTGACCAGGATCCGCGCCTGGCCGATCATGGCCGCGGCCTCCTCGACCTCGTCCTTGCCGGGCGGGATGTCGCCGCCGAAAGCGTCGAGGTCGAGCTTGGGGTCGATGCCGATCCCGAACTGCTCGCCCTTGTCGCGGAGGTCGAGGGGGCCGAGCTCGTCGGCGAGCGACACGAAGGCCGTGTTGCACGACTGCGCGAAGTCCGTGGAGAACGGCACGGCACCCGCGGCGGAGCCCTCGAAGTTCACGAAATCGCGACCGCCGACGTCGATCGACTCCGGGCAGTCGACGATCTCCGCTGTGTCCAGGCCCGTGTCCAGAAGCGCGGCGGTCGAGACGACCTTGAACGTCGAGCCGGGCGGGTACCGGCCGGTGAAGGCGATGTTCGCGCCGGTATCGGTCGGGCGGTTCGCGACCGCGAGGATGTCACCGGTCTTCGGTTCCAGCGCGACCAGCGCGGCAGCGCCCTTCACGTCGGCGAGCGCGTCCTCGGCCGCGCTCTGCACCTCGGCGGAGAGCGTGGTCTCGAGCGCCTCTCCCGGCTCCCCCTCCTGAGTCTCGAGCGTCTCGACCGGCTCGCCCTCGGCGTTTCTCACCACGACCGAGCGCTCCGGCTCTCCCGCGAGCTGCTCGTCGAACGCGGCGGACAGGCCCGACTGGCCGACGACGTCGTCCGCGTCGAGCTCCCCGTCGGACTTCTTGACCTGCTCGGCGGTCGCCGGCCCGACCGTGCCCAGCACCGCACGGGCGAAGTCCCGGGTGGGCGCCAGCGGCGTCTCCCGCGGGGCGAGCTGGATGCCGGGGACGGCGCGAAGCTCCGTCTCGACGGGGCTGAAGTCTTCCTGCCGCAAGGTGATCGCGGGGACGACGGCGTCCTCGTCCGCATTCTCGATTGCCTCGGTGAGCGTCTCGGGGTCGACGTCGGTGACCGCTGCGATCGCGTCCACGGTCGCCGCCACGTCCTCGACCTCCGAAGGCAAGACGCCGACGTCGATGACCGAGCCGAGCGAAACCAGCTCCTCTCCGTTGCGATCCAGGATGGGCGCACGGTCCTCGAATGCCTCGACGGTGCCCAGGCGCTGCCCGTCCTCGCGGAGCGCCGGATGGATGGCCCGGCTGGACCAGTCCACGAGCCAGACATCGTCCGCAAGGGACAGGGTCAGGGTGTCGTTCGTGTACTCGAAGGCGCCGAACTCGGGAACGTCCCAGGTCATGCGGACCTTGGCCGTCGCCTCTGATCCGCTCTCGGTGACCTCTGTCACCTCCGCTTCGAGCGTCGCCCCGTCGAGGCCGTCGACGTTCGCCTGGATCATGTCGGCGACAAGCTCGGGATCACCGCTGGTGAACACCGCGGCTGTCTCCGGCTCTGCGTTCTCGAGGCCCCCGATGTAGCCGTCCAGGGCCGTCGCAGCGCTGGGGCCACCCAGCGAGCGCACGGCGATCACGACGATCAGCACAAGAATGCCGACGAGCGCGGCCACGGCCAGAGCCGCCCGATCGCTCAGGCCGGCTCGGTGCCAGGGGCGGGTGTGGCTATCTGGCGACATGGGCTTTCCGGATCCGGCCTTCGAATCCCCCTACACCACGAAGGATGACCAACTCGCCGGGCTGGGGCTCCCGTGTGGGCGGCAGATGGCGATTTCCAACCGGCGCACCGTGCTCCTAAAGGGTCTACTCTCGACCCGCGATGGAGGTACGTGGGGCACGCCCCGACCCGGGGCCGGTGGCGAGGATGTCGAAGCGCGCAGGAGTTGCGCTGGCAGCGGCCTGCGTCGCCTTCGGGGTCGCCGCGGCCCCCGCGGGCGCCCAGACGGGCACGACCACCGATCGCTATTCGATCGTCCACGGGTGCTTCGCCCTCGAGTCCGCGACGGGCGACCTGGTGGCCCAGACGGGCGACGGATACTCCGCAACCGCGCCCTCGCTCGCCGAAGCCGAGGCTTTCCGCTTGCAGGCGACCGACCTCGGCGAATACCTCCTCTACGGCGAGGCGCAGGATTTCCTCGGGCTCGACGAGGGCCCGCTAGCGGCTGACGACGTCATCGTCGCCACGGCGCCGAGCGGCCGCACGACGTGGACCGTCGACGGCGCGCAGGGCCAGTTCACGATCGTCAACGAGCCGGACGGGCTGGGCCTGGCCGTCGGGAACGGCGGCGAGGTCGTGTCGGTGCCGGCCGCTCAGGCGGAGACGTTCACCTTCGTCCCGGCCGAGGGCTGTGCCACCTACCCCGAGATCTCGCTCAACGCGACCGGAGAGCCGAACACAGGGCAAGCCCCGGCTACGGCGAGGTCGAGGGGACCGTCGACGGCCACATGCACATGATGGCCTTCGAGTTCCTCGGCGGCCACGCACATTGCGGCGAGCCGTGGCACAAGTTCGGCGCGCCATACGCGCTCAAGGACTGCGAGGACCACGAGCCGAACGGATGTGCCGCGGTGCTCGAAACCGGCCTGGGCGGCGACCCGTGCCACGACACCGGCGGCTGGCCCGACTTCACGGGCTGGCCGCAGTCCGACTCGCTCACCCACGAGTCTTCGTACTACCGCTGGCTCGAGCGCGCGCACCTCGGCGGCCTGCGTGTCTTCGTGAACCTGATGGTCGAGAACAGGGTCCTCTGCGAGATCTATCCGGACATGTCCGTCGTCCAGGGCGAGCCGAAGTCGAACTGCGACGAGATGGACACGGTGCGCCGCGAGATCGAGCGGATCGACCAGCTCGAGGACTACATCGACGCCCAGGAGGGCGGCCCGGGCAAGGGCTTGTTCCGGATCGTGGAGAGCCCCTTCCAGGCGCGCAAGGTCATCAACAGGGGCGATCTCGCGGTGATCAAGGGCATGGAGGTCTCCGAGCCATTCGACTGCGGCTATCAAGGGAATCTACGATCCTGTGCCCGGCAATCCGACGCCCGATCCGCGCTGCTCCGAGGAGCACATCGACGAGGTGCTCGACGAGCTCTGGGACCTGGGCGTCCGCCAGATGGAGATCACGAACAAGTTCGACAACCAGCTCACGGGCGTCGCCGGCGACGGCGGCTCACACCGGGATCATCGTGAACGGCGGCCAGTTCCTGACGAGCGGCAGCTTCTGGGACTTCGGCCCGTACCAGGGCGACTGCGACGAGCACAACCACGACCGGATCCCGGGCACGGTCGGCGCCCGACGTCGCAGGACGAGATCTTCGGCAACGGCCTCGAGCGCTCTGGCCCCATCTGCCGATCCGATCCTCCCCGTCTACACCGACCGAGCAGAAGTGCAACGAGAAGGGCCTCGAGGACGGCGACCAGCGGCGAGACCAACCTCGGCGCGCACGCGATCAACGGGATCATGGACCGCGGCTTCGTCTTCGACCCCGATCACATGAGCGTGATCGCCCGCGACGAGGCACTCGACATGCTCGAGGAGGCGCGACTACCCGGGGATCATCTCCTCGCACTCCTGGTCGACCGCAGAACACCCTTCCGCGGGTCTACGGCCTGGGCGGCGTGGTCACGCCCTACGCGGGCAGCGCAAGCGGCTTTGCCAGCGAGTGGGAGCAGATCAAGTCGGAGCAGGTCCGGGGCGAGCTCGGCGACCAGTACTTCGGAATGGGCTACGGAGCCGACGCGAACGGCTTCGGCTCCCAGGGCGGGCCACGCAACCCGGCGCCCGAGAATGCGACGTCGACTATCCCTTCACGGGCATCGACGGGGCGGTCACGTTCGATCAGCAGATGTCGGGCACCGAAGCCGAAGGGCGCACGTACGACATCAACACCGACGGCGTCGATCATTACGGCCTCTACCCCGACTGGCTCGAGGACCTCCGCAAGATCAAGGGCGACGAGATCGTCGAGGACATGAATCGCGGCGCCGAGGCCTACCTCCAGATGTGGGAGCGCACCTACGGCATCGGCGAGGTGGACTGCTCGCAATGGGGCGACGAGGACTTCAACCCGAAGGGCCTCGGCTCCGAGCTTCGCCTGAACCTGAAGCCGAAGCGCAACCTGCGCACGGCCGGCCAGCCGGTCGACCGCTACCGGGTCTGGCGCTGGTGCGCCGGCGACGGCGGGCCGCGAGTCGGAGCAGGCGGTCCTGGCCGCGTTCGGCAAGCGCGCCAAGATGGACTTCGCGATCTCCAACCTTCCCCAGCACAAGATCGAAGGCGTCGCGCCCGGCGACTCGAAGGGCGAGCTGAAGAAGAAGGCCACCAAGATCTCCGACGACGTCTGGATCAGCCGCACGGGCGGCAGGCGCGCCTACGTGTGGATCGTCGGCGGCGGCGAGGTCAGCCACACCGGCGCCGTCTCACAGACGGCGGCCAAGAAGCTGAATAAGCTTGCCAAGCGGCTTGTTCGAGTCGCTTCGAGCTAAAGGAGACGCAGGGAATGAGGAAGCTGATCGCCATCGCGGCGGTTTCAGCCGTGGCGCTCGCGGCGCCCGGCTCGGCCGGAGCGGGGCAGGAAAAGAGAAGTACCTCGGCGGCTTCGAGCCGAGCGGCGACATGTCCTTCGTCCTCAAGAAGGCGAACAACGGCAAGAAGATCTTCAACTTCAAGTGGGTGGGCTTCCCGCTCGACTGCCGGGGAACGCCGGAGACCTCGAGCAGCAAGCTCTCTGTTCGCGCGTCGAGGTCGAGAACAAGAAGTTCGAGACCCGGCGCGGTCGACGACGAGAACGATCCCGGAGCGCTCTCAAGCTGAAGGGCGAGCTGAAGGGGAAGACCCTCGCGGAGGGGACGATGAGCATCGAGGGCAAGAACGTGCCCGTGGACGGCGGCGGGCGGAAGAAGTGCGACAGCGGCATCCTGGACTGGACCGCGTCGACGCTCGCCGGGCGCTAGCCCGGATCCTTAGATCAGCATCTCGGACGCCGCGCACCTTCGGCGACTCCGAGGTGATGCGCTGCGAGAGCATCAGGAAGCGCGGAAGCTCGGGGTAGAGGATCGGCTTGCCGTTGGTGAGCACCGCGGCCGAGATCGCGCGCTCGGGGTCGGCCCAGCCAAGGATGTTGGTGAAGCCGAGATGCCCGAACGCGTGCTGCGTGTCGCGCCCGTAGAGGCTGAGGAACTGAGCGCCGAGCATGAGCCCGTAGGAGAAGCGGGTCGGGAAGCCCAGCGAGAAATCGATCTCGAGGTGCGACTGCTCCTCGAGCGCCTTGCGGATCGTGTCCGTCTCCATCACTCGGACGCCGTCGAGCTCGCCGCCGCAGCGCATGACCTCGAAGAAGCGCGAAAGCTCGTGGGCCGTCGTGACGAGGTTCGCGGCGGGCACGACGCCGGTCACGAAGCGGTCGTCGTTCGTGGTCTCGACCAGCTCGTCGAGCGGTGCGCCCAGCGCCCGCTGCAAGAGCGTCGACAGGGGCGGAAGCGTCGTCGGCCCGGTCAGGTAGTTCAGCGCGACCTCTGTCCGTGTCCTCGGGCGCGACGCCGTAGTTGGTCCAGCGGAAGCCGAGCGGGTCCAGGATCTCCTCGGCCAGGACGTCGCGGATGGACTTGCCGGTCACCTGGTAGATCAGCTCGCCGATGATGAACCCGCCCGAGACGGCGTGGTAGGCGAGGAGCTTGCCCGGCTCGGCCATCGGCTTCGCGTCGCAGAGGATCTTGGCCAGGTACTCGCGATCGTCGATGTAGTCGAGGCTGAGCGCCTCGCGCGGGAGGTTGGGCACTCCGGCGCGGTGGGAGAGCACGTGGCCGATCGTGATCGAGCCCTTCTTGTTCTTGTCGTAGCCCGGGATGTACGCCGCGACCGGGTCGTCCAGGGCGAACAGCCCCTTCTCGACCATCTTGTGGGCGACGAACGCGGTCACGCCCTTGGCCGCCGAGTAGACGGTCATCGGCGTGTCGGGGGTCGCGGCGACCTTCGGCGTCTCCTTGGAGTCGTCGGGGCCGTTGCCCCGAGCGTGGCCGATCGCGCGGTCGAGGACGATCTCGCCCTCTCGCCGCACGCAAACCTGGACCGCGGGGTGGACGCCCGAGCGGTACATGGCCACGGCCGCCTTCCAGATCTTCTCGACGCCCTCGCTGCCGATCGAGCCGCCGTCAGGAGCCTCGTCGCCCGACGGTCGTGACCGAGTCGAGGTCGCGCGGGATCCTCACGCGGTTGAGGAGGTCCGGCACGAAGGGGAGGCGAGGCACGGCCGGCACGGCCGGGAATCTATCCGCCCCCGCTGTCCCGGCGCCGGGAGAACTGCGACCTGAGGCATTCCGTCCGATTACCGTTCGGGCATGACCAGGAGCAGGCAACCTTGCGCCGACTTGCCGCGACCCTGACCGCCGGGGCGATTCTCGCCCTCGCGGCTGCTCCCGCCGCGGGCGCGGCCGAGGATCCGCCGCCCGCCGGGCGCGAACGACTTCGGATGCGAGCCGAGCGCGGCGCACCCGCGGCCGGTCGTGCTCGTCCATGGCCTGGGCGCGACCATGAGCGCGAACTGGAGCTACAACTCGCCCCGCCTCGCCGATGCCGGCTACTGCGTCTTCGCCCTCACCTACGGGCAGCGGGAGGAGCAGGACAACCCGCTCTACCAGCCCGGCGGCGTCGAGCGGATGCAGAAGAGCTCGAAGGAGCTGAAGGCGTTCGTCGCCGACGTGCTCGAGGCGACCGGCGCTCGCAAGGTCGACATCGTGGGCCACTCGGAGGGAACCGTGATGCCTCGCTACTACATGGAGCGCCGCGGCGGCGCGAAGTTCGTGAAGCGCTTCGTCGCGCTGACGCCGCTCTGGCGCGGGACCAACCCCGCCGCGCTGGCGGACCTCCGCGACGTCGCTTCCGGGTTCGGCCTCGCCGGCCCGATCATCGACGGCGTCTCGGGCTTCTGCGCCTCGTGCCCCCAGTTCCTGCGCGGCTCCGACTACATGAAGGACCTGAACGCCGACGGCGAGGCGATCCCCGGGATCGTCCACACCAACATCGCCACGAAGTACGACGAGCTGGTCCAGCCCTACACCAGCGGGCTGATGAGCGACGGCGGAACCAACATCGTGCTCCAGGACGTCTGCCCGCTGAACTTCTCAGAGCACCTGCTGGTCGCCTTCGATCCCGTGGTGACGCAGATGATCATGAACGCTCTGGATCCCAGGAACGCGACCGGTCACCTGCTGACGATTCGCCGAGTGGGCGCGCTGCGTAGCGACATGCGCCTCGCCGCTCGCACGGGCATCCATGCCCTGGCTGATACGCTGGAGCCAGCCGCCGCGGCCGGTGGTACGCTGCCGCCGAGCGTCGGGCTACGCGGCCAGCTGAGCGGCCGGGGTCGCGGCTCGCGCGGCGTTTTCGGCGATGGCGTCGAGGATCTGCGGCCAGGCGCCTCGGGGCAGGTCGTGGCCCATGCCCTTGACCATCATCAGCCGCGCGCCCGGGATCGCCCGCCTCGTGGCCCTGCCGCCCGACGGGCGGACGAGCCGGTCCTCGGTGCCGTGGATGACCAGCGTCGGCGCGGTGATCGAGCGGAGCATCGCGTCGCGCTTGCCCGTCTTGAGCACGGCGCCGAGCTGGCGGCCGACGGCCCGGCGTCGTGGTCGCGGTCGAAGCTGCGGGCCGGTGACGTCGCGGATGTACTCCTCGTCGTAGAGGTCGCCGCGCGAGCCGACGATGCTGAACAGCTTCAGCACGTGCTCGATGAACGCCTCGCGCTCGCTCGGCGCCTCGGCCAGGAACAGGCGGTAGGCGCTCAGGGCGGGCTGGCCGGTCCAGCGGGAGCCGGTATTCGACATGATCGAGACGAGCGAGCGGACCTTGTCCGGGTGCCGCGCGGCCAGGACCTGCCCGATCATGCCGCCCATCGACGCGCCGACACATGGGCGGGGCCGAGGCCGAGCTTCTCGGTCAGGCGGACGCGTGTCGTCCGCCATGTCCTCGAGCGAGTAGGCAGCCCTCGGGAAGCCGGCGCGTGAACATCTGCGTGAGCGTCGGCGGCGGGCCCTGCAGGTGTGTCGAGAGGCCGACGTCCCGGTTGTCGAAGCGCACGACGTGAAAGCCGCGTGCCGCAAGCTGCTCGCAGAAGTCCTCGCGCCACGCGATCATCTGCGTGCCGAGGCCCATCACGAGGATGGCGGGCGGATCCGCGGGGTCTCCGAAGCTCTCGTGGCAGAGGGTGATCCCCTCGCCGACGTCGGTGAGCTCTTCGCCCGGCATTCCCACGAGTGTCGCAGGCCGGCCCGCCGAATACGGCCTACTGGCCGCTGATCATGCGTGCGATCAAGCGGTCGAGCGCGCGATCCGGCAGGACCGCCTTCATGGCCAGCTGAGCTCTCGCGTCGCGGCCGACCACGTAGCGGGTCTTCGGGCGGTCGGCTGTCAGTCGCATGGGTGACGGCCTTCGCCACGTCTTCAGGCGGGACGCCCGCGGCGCCGGTCTTCTCGGCCAGGCGCTCGAACGCATCGAGGCGCTCGCCGTAGAGGCGATTGACCTCCTCGCCGAGCTCGGCCCGCATCGCGCCCGCGCCCTCGAGGCCCTTCTCCCAGATCGGGGTCGCGACCGAGCCAGGCTCCACGATCGCCACGTTCACGCCGAAGGGCTCCATCTCCTGGCGCAGGGCGTCGCCGATCGCCTCGATCGCGTGCTTCGAGGCGCCGTACGGGCCCAGGAGGCCGAGCGCGTTCCTTCCGCCACGGAAGACATGAACGCCACCCGGCCCTTTGCGCTGCGGAGCGCGGGGAGGAGGGCCTTCGTCACCGCGACCTGCCCGATCACGTTGACCTCGAACTGGCGCCGCCACTCGTCGAGCGGGACGCCCTCCAGCGGGCCAGCCACCGAGATCCCGGCGTTGTTGACCAGCGCGGCGAGGTGGCCACCGTGCTCGGCGTCGACCTTGGCGCGGAGCGCCTCGATCGTGGCGGCGTCGGTCACATCCACGTTCACGGGCTCGAGGCCCGGCGCCGCGGCTCGCAGCGACTCCCCATCGGCGTCCTTGCGCACCCCGGCCAGCACGTGGAAGCCCGCGCGGTCGAGCGCGACGGCGCAGGCGCGACCGATGCCGGTCGAGCTGCCCGTGACCACGGCCGTGCCGCGGCCCGCCATCAGACGGCCGCCCGGTAGTCGCCCGGGTTGATCTGTCGCGTGCGGCGCCGGTACTCGAGCCAGGGGCCGACCCAGTTGTTCGTGTTGCGGCCCTCGGCGTTCGTGTACCAGGAAGTGCAGCCGCCCGTGGTCCAGACGGTGTCGACGGAGCGCTGGTCGATCTCCTCCCGCCAGCGCTCCTGGACCTCCGGCTTGAGGTCTATCCAGCGAATGCCCCGGGATCGCATCCGCCTGACCGCGTCGATCACGTAGTTGAACTGGCACTCGAGCGTGTACGGGACCGAGCCCGACCCGTGGTTGGTGTTCGGCCCATAGAGCAGGAACATGTTCGGAAAGCCCGCGACGGTGGTGCCGAGGAAGGCTTCGGGCGAGTCCCCCCAGACTCTCGTCCAGGGAGCGCCCGTTCAGCCCATGGACGTCCATGGGCGAGACGAATCGCGAGGCGTCGAATCCGGTGCCCCAGATGATCGTGTCGGCGGCCCGTTCCTTGCCGTCAGCGCCGACGACGCCGTCGGGGGTCGCCCGCTGGACCGCGCCGTTCAGGAGCTCGACGTTCTCCCTGCGGAGCGTCGAATACCAGTCGCTGGTGAAGAGGACGCGCTTGCAGCCGATCTCGTAGTCGGGCGTTGCGCGGGCAAGGAGCTCAGGGTGGTCGCCGAGCTCGCTGGCGCGATACGCGTTCGCGACCTTGCGGAACGGGCCGAGCACCCAGCGGGTGCCGGTGAAGCCGTAGGTGCCCGCCTCGAAGAACGCGAAGAATCCGGCTCGCGCCGCGGCGACCCTGGCGGGAAAGCGCTCGAAGATGCGCCGCTCCCAAGCGGGGTAGGCGCGGTCGGTCTTCGGCAGGACCCAGGGCGCCGATCGCTGGTAGATGGTCAGCTCGGCGGCCTCCTTGGCGACCTCGGGCACGAACTGGATCGCCGAGGCGCCGGTTCCGATCACCGCGACCTTGCGGCCGGCGAGGTCGCGGGAGTGATCCCATTCCGCCGAGTGGAAGACGGCGCCCCGGAAGTCCTCGATTCCCTCGACCGCCGGCACCTGCGGGCGGGTCAGCTGTCCGCACGCGGTCACCAGCACGTCGAACTCCCGCGTCTCGCCGCCATCGAGTGTGACCGTCCATTTCGCCGAGGCCTCGTCGAAAGCGGCCGCGGTCACCTCCGTCCCGAGCCGCAGATGCGAGCGCATCCCGAACCGATCGGTGATCTCCTCCATGTAGTCGAGGATCTCGGGCTGGGGCGCGTAGCGCCGCGACCAGTTGTGGCCGGGGGCAAACGAGAACGAATAGAGGTGCGAGGGAACGTCGCAGGCCGCGCCCGGGTAGGTGTTGGCGCGCCAGACGCCGCCAACCGTCTCGCCCCGCTCGAAGATCTCGAAGTCTTCGATGCCCTCCTGCCGGAGCCGGATCCCCATGCCGACGCCCCCGAACCCGGCGCCGACGATGCCGACTGAAACTCGGCGCTTCGATCCATTTGAGGGCGCCATCACGAGTGAGGCTATCGGCGCTAGGGTGGCGGCGTGTCCTCGGGCCTCGATCACATCCGGGCCATCATCAGCGGCGAGATCCCGCAAGCGCCGATGGCCGTCACGATGGGCTTCGAGCTGAAAAGCGTGGAGCTCGGCGAGTCGAGGTTCGAGGGAGAGCCTGCGTGAGCAGCACCTCAATCCGCTGGGGACCGTCCACGGCGGGCTTGCGCTGACCATGCTGGACTCTGCCGCCGGGTGCGCCGTCCACTCGACGCTCGCAGACGGCGAGCATGTACGCAACCCTCGAGACGAAGGTCAACATGCTCCGGCCGATCCTCCGGGCTCGGGCGTGGTCGTCGCCGAGGGCAAGGTCATCCACCGGGGATCGCGAACCGCCATGGCGGAGGCGACCCTGACGTCGGCCGAGACGGGCAAGCGCCTCGCCCATGCGACGTCGACCTGCCTGATCATGAGCGGCTAGCTCCCAAGGGGTTTATAGTCGGTCGAAAGGCCGACTCACGAGGGGGAACGATGAAGTTGTTGTTGCGAGTCTCGATCGCGGTGGCGGTCGCGGGCCTGACAATCGGGGCGGTGGCACTGGCCGGAGTCGTGAACCCGAAGGACTGCACGACTCAGACCAAGGCGCAGTGCAACGGCACGGACGGCAACGACGACTTCGAAGGCGAGGACGTCGACGACGGCAACCAGGGCGCCAAGGACTTCATCGACGGCGGCGAGGGCAGGGACGGCGGCAACGGCAACGGGGGCGCAGACCGGATGCTCGGCGGTCCGGGCGTCGACGGCGCGATCGACGATTTCGAGGGCGACGACGGGAATGACTACGTCTCTGGCGGCCCTGGAGACGATGACGAGATCGAGGGCGGCGGAGGAAACGACACGGTGCTCGGCGGCCCCGGCGACGACTTCGAGGTTTTCGGCAGCTCCGGTGACGACATCGTGAAGGCCGGGGACGGGGACGACGGCGACGGCGGTATGGGCTTGCTTTCAGGCGCCACGGGCGAGAACGTCGTCCGCGGCGGTGATGGCCAGGACTACATCTACGCGGATTCGAGTCTGGCCGGCGAGAAGGAGAAGATCTTCGGCGGCGACGACAAGGACGAGATCAAGGCCGACGACGGCATCAAGGACGTAATCGACTGCGGAGAAGGGAACGACTCGGTGACCTTCGACGCCGGCACCGACAAGCTCAAGAACTGCGAGGACAAGGACCCGGTCAACTGACGGTCCGCCGCGCCTAACCCAAGGCCGTCAGCTTCTTCTCCGCTCGCTCGACCCGTCCCTCCGCGGCGTCCCGTGCCCGCTCGGCCTTTGCGAGCTCGCCCTCCGCGCGGGCAACTGCTCGCGCGGCTTCCCTCGCCTCGTCCTTCGCGTCCTTCAGGGCGTCCTTGGCCGCGGCCAGGCGCTTCCGCTTTGCTTCCTTCGCGGCAGAGTCAGCCCTCGGACTTCGCCTTGGCCTTGGCTCGCTTCCGCGCCTGCCTGGGGAGGCGACGCAAGGTTCTCCAGCCCGACCGATGCGGCACGCTCCTCGCGCTCGACGCGGCCGGCGAGAACCTGGGCGGCCAGCTCGCCGTCGACCTGAGCGGCCTGGAGGGTCTCCCGCACGCGGTCGAGCGTCGAAGCCGAAGCGCCGTCGCCCAGCTTGCCCGCATTGGCCACCAGCTCCTCGAGGAGCTCTCCCTCCTCGCGCGCGAGCTCGCGCATCCGCTTGGCATCCACCTTGCCCGACGTCGCCTTCCGGAGCTTCTCGGCCAGGCCCGAGGTAGCGCTTCACGGGCTTCGGATTGTCAAGCGCGAGCGCGTTGACGACGGCCGCGGCCTTCGACGGCTTGCGCAGGGCCTTCACGAGCTCCGCCTCCTCGGAGCCTTCCGCGCGAAGGTCCTTCGCGAGCGCGTCGCGCCCCTTGATGAAGTCTGCGGGAGGCCCCGCGTAGATCCGGTCGAGAGCCTTCTCGGTCTTCCTTCTCAACCCGGGCGCACCGTCGCGAGGGCGCTCTCGACGCACGCCTGCACCACCTGCTCGGCCTCGACCCGGAACAGCTCGGGCATCCCGTTCTCGGCGCGCTTCATGCCGACCCCGATGCGGGCGAGGTGCATCGCGCCGAGCATCTGGGTCCAGAGCATGTTCGCGGTGAAGTCCGGATCGTCGACCGCGAAGACACCCGCTTCGTTGCCTGCTCGCAGGATGCGCGCGACGTGGTCGATGCAATCGATCATGGCGCGGCCGAGCCGGAGCCAGATCACCTCGGAGACGATCTCGTTCAACTCCCCGGCCGGTCGTCGCATGATCGCCAGCGCCGAGTCGAGGAAGGCGGGGTAGCGCTCGCAGAAGCCGGCGTACGCATAGGCCATGTGCTCGAGGCGGTCGACCGGATCCTCGCCCGAGGACGCCTCGGCGGCGTCGAGCTCGCCGACCAGCTCGTTCAGGTAGTCGGCGACCGTGGCGACGTAGAGCTCTTCCTTCGAGGAGAATTGCCGGTAGATGAGGCCGCGAGCGATTCCGACCGACTTCGCGATCTCCTCGATCGGAGCGTCCTGCATGCCCCTCTCGTCGAACAGTGCACGCGTTGCCGCGATCAGCTCGCGTTCGCGATTTTGCCGCTGCGCCCTCTGGGTAGTGGCCACGACGTCTAACGATACGGCAATTCAGTGTGATATGAGAACACTTGGTTGACACACGTTCTCAGCAATGGCGCGTAGGTTCATAGATCTCGATGAGCGACGTAAGGCGCGAAACAAGCATGTGCCGGTTGGTATCCCATGGCTGAAGTAGGTGCAGAGCCGAAGGTTCCCGCGCTGCGCAAGCGCGCGCTGCAGATGATGCGTGGCCTGTTCACGCCGCTTCTGCCCGACGATTACCTCGAGCTCATCAACCCGCTCTGGTCTACCCGCGAGCTTCGCGGCCGGATCGAGCGGATCCAGCGCGAGAACGACAACGCCGTGACGATCCTGATCCGGCCCGGATTCGAGTGGGAGGGCCACAAGCCGGGCCAGTACCTGCGGGTCGGCGTGGTCGTGGACGGGGTGCATCACTGGCGCGCCTACTCGCTCACCTCCGATCCGGACCGGCCCGACGGCTGGATCTCGATCACGCCCGAAGACGGTCGACGAGGGCGTCGTCTCGCCCTTCTTCAACCAGAAGGCGCGGCCCGGCGACATCGTGCGGCTCGGCGGGGTGGAGGGCACCTTCGTCCTCCCGGATCCGGCGCCCGAGAAGCTCCTGTTCATCTCTGCCGGGTCGGGGATCACCCCGATCATGAGCATGCTGCGGCACATCGATGCGTCCGGCGAGATTCGCGACGTCCACCACATCCACTCAGCGCGCCGCGACGACGGCGTGATCTTCGGCGACACGCTGGAGGAGATCGATCGGAGGAACGACGGCTTCAAGCTCCATCGCCAGGTCGACGGGCTCGGACGGCCGGATCGGCCCGAAGGACCTCGACGACCTCTGCCCGGACTGGCGCGAGCGCGAGATGTTCCTCTCCGGCCCCGGCGAGATGATCGACGCCTTCGCCGACCACTTCGAATCGGACTCCGGATGCCGATCCCGAGAAGCTCCACCTCGAGCGCTTCCAGCCGAAGGGCGGCGGCGGCGAGGAGGGCAAGGGCGGCACGGTCACCTTCCTCAAGTCGGATTGCGAGACGGAGTGCGACGGGAGCCAGCCGATCCTGGAAGCGGGGGAGGAGGCCGGCCTCGAGCTCGAGCACGGGTGCCGCATGGGCATCTGCCACACGTGCGTCGGAAAGCTGAAGTCGGGGGAGGTGCGCGACATGCGCACCGGAGAGCTCACGGGAAAGAACGGCGAGATGGTCCGCATCTGCGTGAACACCGCCGAGGGCGACGTCGAAATCGAACTATGAGCGCTTCGCGAGGTACCAGGTACCAAGCACGCGGAAATGCACGAAAGGAAACGCATGACACCCGCAACCGCCACTGAAGACGAGATCCAGAGCCCACTCGCGCACCTCAGCGAGGAGCAGATCGAAGAGCTCGCGAAGGAGTTCGACGCGATCCACGACGACGTCTATTCGGACCTCGGCGAGCACGACCGCCGCTACATCACGGCGATGATCGAGTTTCATCGCCGCCTCGCCGTCATGTCGCGCGTCGCGCTGCTCGCCGCAGACTTCAGGCCCGCCTGGGTCCTCGGAACCGTCACCAACTCGACGGCGAAGATCCTCGAGAACATGGAGATCGGCCACAACGTCATGCATGGCCAGTGGGACTGGATGAACGATCCCCAGATCCACTCGTCCACCTGGGACTGGGACACGGCTTCGACCGCCGAGGCGTGGAAGCACTCCCACAACTACGTCCACCACACCTTCACGAACATCCGCGGCAAGGACAAGGACCTCGGCTACGAGATCATGCGGATCGACCCGCACCAGAAGTGGCACCCGGTCTACCTCTTCCAGCCGCTCTACAACCTGGTGCTCATGGCGCCTCTTCGAGTGGGGCGTCGCCTTCCACGACATGGACCTCGAGGCGCTTCGCGCGGGCGAGAAGAGCAAGGAAGACGTCGTCAACGACCTGAAGGGCATCGGCGGCAAGGCCCGCGACCAGATCGTCAAGGACTACGTCGGCTGGCCCGCGATCTCCGCGCTCGCCGCCGGCGCTGCCGACTTCGTCGTCCGCCGCGACAAGGACAAGGCGCTGAAGCGCGCCCGGGACACCTTCAAGAAGGCGGCGGCGGCCAACGCAACAGCGAACGTCGTGCGCAACCTGTGGTCGCACGCGATCATCTTCTGCGGGCACTTTCCCGATCAGACCTACACCTTCTCGCCAGGAGGAGACCGAGGACGAGAGCCGCGGCGCGTGGTACGTGCGCCAGCTCACCGGCGCAGCGAACATCGAGGGCGGTCCGTTCTTCCACGTGATGTCGGGCAACCTCGGCTACCAGGTCGAGCACCATCTGTTCCCCGACATGCCCTCGAGCCGGTACGCGCAGATCGCGCCGCGGGTCAAGGACATCTGCGAGCGCTACGAGCTGCCCTACAACACGGGGCCCTTCTTCCAGCAGTGGGGGATGGTGAACCGGACGATCGTGCGCCTCGCATTCCCCGGCGGCGAGCCGCGCCCGAAGCCGGGCCCGTACGTGGGCGGGGAAGGATCCCGACCGCCGAGCGCAAACGGCGCCAGCCGGAACGGAAGCCCGAACGGCTCGGGATCCGGCAACGGCAAGGTCCGGGATCGCGAGCCTGCGCCCCAGGGAGCCGCGGAGGCGGGCCCCGAGCAGCCGGACGACGGCGTCAAGGTCGATCCGCCCGAGCGCGAGGGCTGAGCTCAGGCGACCGGAAGCTGCGCGCCGGCGGTCCGCGCCGGCTGACGGCCTCCTCGCGGCCCGCCGGACCCGGACAGGGGTTCCGTACTTGGGCGCGAGCGTGATGCCCTTGAGGACGACCGGGTCCGGCTCGTCGCGGACCGTCTCGAGGTCCACGCTCCTGGACGACGCCCCTGATGACCTCGGCCATCTCGGCCTGTGCCAGGGCGGCGCCGATGCAACGGCGGATTCCTCCTCCGAAGGGCAGCCACGAGTACGAGGCCGTCCCGGCGTCGAGGAAGCGCTCAGGCCTGAACTCACCGGCCCGGGGGTAGAGATCCTCCCGCCGGTGGACGAGCGCGATGCCCGGGTAGACGCGGATGCCGGCCGGGAGGTCCCATCCGCAGACGGTGCGTGGCTTCGCGAGCGTGCGCTCCACGGCGTCGATGACCGGCTTGAGGCGCAGGCTCTCGCTGACCACGGCTTCGAGATAGGCATCGTCGCCCGACGCGAGCTCGTCGCGCAGCCGCGAGGTGACCTGAGGGTGGCGCGCAAGCAGGTCGAACGCGAACGCGAGACCGGTAGCGGTCGTCTCGTGGCCCGCGGCCAGCATCGTGAAGAGCTCGTCGCGGAGCTCCCGATCCGTCATCGGCTCGCCCCGCTCGTCGCGGGCGCGAAGAAGGACGGAGAGCACGTCGCCGCGGGACTCGAGGTCCGGGTCGGTCCGGCGGCGGGCGATCTCTTCGAAGAGCAAGGCATCCGCAGCGGCCAGCCGTCTCCTTAGGCGGCCGCCCGGGCTGAAGCGGCCGAGGTCGGCGCGCATCCGGTCCGGGAGCATGAACAGGTTCCCCATGTCGATCACCGCGAGCAGCGCGCTGCGCAGGCGCTCGATTCGCGCCCGCTCGGTGACGCCGAAGACCGCGCGGCAGATCACTTCGAACGTGATGGCTCGCATGCGCTCGCGGATCGGGAACTCGTCACCCGTCCGCCATCCGGCCACCTCCGAGGCCGTTACGTCGCGGATGATCTCCCGGAACGGCTGGACGGCCGAGCCCTGAAAGGGAGGCAGGAGGAGCTTCCTCTGTCGCAGATGCTCGGGGCCGTCGAGGACGAGCACGGATGCCTCGCCGAGGATGGGGCTGAGCGGCGAGTTCGCCTCGCCCGCCCTGAGGTCGGACTGATCGCCGGTGAAGAGCTTGCGGATCTCATCGGGGTCGGCGACGTATACGCCCGTGCCGAAGACGAGGAACCTGACCGTGAAGGCATCGCCGTAGGCCCGATGCCAGCGAAGCAGGGTGTCCATGGGGCGACGGACGAACTGCACGGTTGCGACTGTCGCGGGGACCCGGGGTCCAGGAGGGAGCGCCATGGGGCGCCAGTCTATGAGCGGGCGCGAAAACTGGCCAGCGAGCCAGAGGTTGTCGGTTGACGCGCTCAGCCGCCGCACGTAGGTTCGGCTGCCCGCGGCATGGCACCAGTTGAGACGAACGAGGAAAGGGCTCGCTGGCCATTTGTGCTGGCACTCGTTGCGCTGTCCGCGGTTCTGATCTGGCTCCTTTTCCTGCGCGGCGGCGACGAGTACACGGTCACCGCCGAGTTCTCGAACGCGAGCCAGCTCGTCGAGGGGAACGAGGTCTCGATCGGCGGCGTCGGAGTCGGCATGATCGACCGGATCGACCTAGGCCCGAACGGCGAGGCGCTCGTGACTTTCAGCGTTGACGAAGAGCACGCGCCGCTCCATCGCGGGACCACGGCGACGGTGCGCTGGCGCTCGCTCTCCAGCCAGGCGGCGCGCGAGGTCCAGCTAACCGTCCCGCCGACGGGCACGGCCGGAGAGGCGATCCCGGACGAGGGCACGCTCGCCATGTCGGAGACGGTCGGCGAGGTCGACATCGACCAGTTCTTCAACACGCTCGACGACGAGACGGTCAAGGGCCTGAAGAGGGTGATCCAGGGATTCGAGCGCTCATACGAGGGCGTCGAGCGGAACGCGAACAAGGGCTTTCAATACCTGAACCCGCTGCTCTACCAGTCGCGCCGCACGTTCGCCGAGCTGACCGCCGACGACGCGATGCTGGAGCAGTTCCTGGTCAGCGCCTCGAAGTTCTCCGGGGCCCTCGCCGACCGCTCGGACGACGTCTCCCAGCTCGTCGGAAACCTCAACCGCATGATGAACGCCATCGGCGACCAGCGCGCCGAGCTGGCCGAGGCGATCAGCCTGTTCCCGGGCTTCCTGCGGAGCGCCAACACCACGTTCGTGAACCTCCGCGCGACACTCGACGACGTCGAGCCCCTCGTCGTCGCCACGAAGCCGGTCGCCGAGGAGCTAGACCCGTACCTGACCGAGTTGCAGGGGTTCGCGCGCGGAGCCGTTCCGACCGTCCGCGACCTGGCGGCGACCGTGCGCCGCCCGGGCAAGGGGAACGACCTCGTCGAGCTTCAGAAGCTTCAGCCGCGCGTGACCGCCAGGGCGGTCGGCGAAGGCTCGCCCGACTGCGGGCCGCATACCGGCGAGCGCGCTGACGTGCTGGTCGCCGCCGACGACGACTACGACCAGGGCGCCTTCGGCGAGGCGGTCTGCTCGCCTGCGAAACGGCGACGAGAACCTGGCGTTCTTCCGTGCCTACGCGCCCCGAGCTCGTCTCGTGGTTCGACGGCTTCAGCCACTCGGGCTACGGTGACGCGCTCGGCGCGGTCGGGCGCGTCTCCCTGACCGCGAACACGTTCGCGCCCTCCGTGCCCGGGCTGCCGGCGATTCCCAACCTCGCCGATCTCGACACGCCCGCGGAGCAGCTCGACGCGCTCACCACGGGCCACGACCAGCGCTGCCCGGGATCCGCGGAGCGGCCCGTCACTGACCTCGAGCCCGGCGACGACTCCATCCCCTTCACCGACGACGGCGCGCTGACCGACGGCGACGGCGGCGACTGCGAACCCGACCAGATCATCCCCGGCCCATGAGAAGGATCGTCGCAATCCCGCTTCGCGCTCGCGGCCCTCTGGGCGGGGTGGTCGGCGGTCGCGTCGGCCGAGGACGAGACGCGCACCTACGAGATCGAGATGTACAACGCGTTCGGCATCGTCGAGCAGTCGGAGGTTCGCGTGTCGGGCGTGAACGTCGGCGAGGTCGCGGTCGCTGGACGTCAACGAGGACAAGCGCGCGGTTGTGACCGTGGAGGTCTCCGACGAGCTCGCCGTCTTCGGAGACGAGACGACCTGCTCGTCCGAGCCTCAATCGCTCATCGCGGAGTACTTCATCGACTGCCGGCCCGCGGGCGGCCGCTGGAGGACGGGGGCATGATCCCCGCCTCCCGCGTCTCCCAGACCGTTCAGCCGGACCTCGTGCAGAACACGATGCGCGAGCCGTTCAAGCAGCGGTTCCGCCTGCTCATCAACGAGTTCGGAACCGGCCTGTCGGGCAACTCGGAGGCCCTGAACGAGGCGATCCGGCTGGGCGCGCCCGCCCTCACCGACCTCAAGGAGGTCACGGAGACCCTGCGCAGCCAGCGCGAGCGACGATCCGGCAGCTGAACGAGGACTCGAGCCAGACCATCGGCGAGCTCGCGAAGCGGCGCGAGGAGATCGTCGACTTCGTCGACGAGGCCGAGGACACCGCGGCGATCTCGGCGCGCGCGCCGCGACGACGTCTCGACCAACTTCAGCCTCCTCGACGACTTCCTGGGCGAGCTCCGGCCCAGCCTGGTGCAGCTGGACCGCCTGGCCCGCGCGCAGACGCCGCTCCTCAACAACCTGCGCGGGGCCGCGCCGCATCTCGCGCGCCTGTCGGGCAACCTGCCGGCCTTCAACCGCAACTCCGAGGACGCGCTCAGGACGCTCGGCAAGGCCGGGGTCGTGGGCAAGCGGGCGCTCCAGAGCGGCGCCGACGAGATCGAGCTCCTCGCCGAGGCCGGACGCAAGGCGACTCCCACCCTGGAGCCGCTCGGGGACTTCCTCACCGACATCGACGACCCCCGCCGGGCCGTCGAGATCGACGAGCGCGCGGGCGAGGACACCGGCCGCACCGGCCTCGAGCCCGGGAGGCGGAACACGATGGGCTACACGGGCCTCGAGGGCCTCCTCAACTACGTGCGCAACCAGACGCTCGCGATCAACCAGTTCGACGGCGTGAGCCACCTCTTCCGCTTCGGCATCTACGAGGCGAACACGGGCCTTTGCGGCTCGTTCTCCTCCGGGCGCGACCCGGATACGGGCGAGATCGGCGTCCCGGCGCAGGCCGGCGGGACGACGACGAGCATGCTCGACGCCGCGGACTGCATCGCCTGGCTCGGAGCCAACCAGGGTGGCATCGCGCCTGGCCATCAGGACGAGGACCTCGGGCTGCCCCAGTACCACCCGTCGGCCTGCCCGAACGGGACGCTCCCCATGGACGCCGCCACGCGCTACTGCGACGGCGTCGCCCGCCGCGACGGCGACGGCGACGGCCGGGATGGCGGAGGAGGCCCCGACCGCAAGCGCGGTCGCCCGGCCGGCGACACCGACGCCCGAGCCTCCTTCGTTGCCCGACCCGGGGCAGGGCCTGCCCGACGGCCTCGACCTGCCGGGCATCGACGACGTCGCTCCGATCTCCCGCGGCGGCGGTGGGCTTGGCGGCTCAGGCGGTGGCGGCGGCGGCTCCCAGGAGGCGACCGACGACCTCCTCGACTTCCTCTTCAAGCCATGAGACGCAACGCCACATCCGTGCTCGCGGCATCGCCCACGATGGTCGGCGCGGTGACGGTCCTGGTCGCGATCGTCGCCGTCTTCCTGGCTTACAACGCCAACAAGGGCCTGCCGTTCGTGCCGGTCTACCGCGTCTCCGTAGAGATCCCGAACGGCGCCCGCGCCACCAACGCGAACGAGATCCGGATCGGCGGAACCCGGGTCGGCGTGATCGAGTCGATCGAGCCGATCGTGGACTCCTCCGGGGGCCAGACGGTTTCCGTCGACTCGGGCTCAGAGGAGCTGCCACAGGTGGCGGCCAGGCTCAACCTGAAGCTCGACGAGGCGGCCAAGCCGCTGCCTGTGGACTCCGTTTTCCGGGTCCGCTACCGCTCGGCCTTCGGGCTCAAGTACCTCGAGGTCGTTCGCGGGACCGGGGAGCCCGCCGAGGAGGGATACATCTTCGACGGGCTCGACGACGGCGCGGTGTGCGATCTGCCGACCGAGGAGGACGGCCAGTTCGCCGCGGACAGGGACCCCGCGGCCGCCAACGGCTGCTTCCAGGCACAGGACGAGTTCGACGACCTCGGCAACACGTACGACCGCAAGACGCGGATGGCCCAGCGCGACAACCTCGAGGGGTTCGGCAGCGCCTTTGCCGGCCGCGGCCTCAGCCTGAACGACACGATTCAGGAGCTCGGCCCTCTGATGCGCTACCTCGGCCCGGTCGCGCGGAACCTGTCCGACCCGGAGACGCGGTTCAACCGCCTGTTCCCGGCGCTCGCGCGCACCGCGAGCCTGGTCCAGCCCGTCGCCAGCCTCCAGGCGGAGCAGTTCGCCTTCGCGGCGCGCGCGTTCGAGGCGATCTCGCGCGACCCCGACGCGTACGCGACCGTGATCGAGCAGGGGCCGGAGACGCTCCGGACGGCGATCTCGCTCCTGCCGGCGCAGCGCGAGTTCAACCGCAAGTTCGCTGACCTCGCGATCGAGCTCAACCCCGGCATCGAGGACCTCCGGACCGCCGCCCCGGCCCTCAACGAGGCGGTCGAGGTCGGCACGCCGGTGCTGGGCGACCAGCCACCGGTCAACCGCCGGCTCAGGAGCGCCCTGCGGGGCCCTCAACCGGCTCGTCCGGCAGCCGTCGACCCGGATCACGCTGATGCACCTGCGCGAGACGTTCGACGAGGCGACCCCGCTCGCCCGCCACGTCGTTCCCGCGCAGACGGTGTGCAACTACTGGAACTACTGGTTCACGTACTTCCCGAACGCGCTGTCCGACGAGGAGCCGCTCCTCGGCAACGCCTTCCGCCAGACGCTCACGCGCTTCCCCGCCGCGCAGACGGTGGAGACGCCGCTCGGCGGCTACTCGGGCCTGCCCGCGAACGGCAAGTCCGGCCCGGCGGACCCGGACGGCAACGGCATGTTCAAGCCATACGAGCTGCCTCTCTTCAACTCCCACCCCTACGCGCCGACGGGCCAGGTCGGAAGCGACCGCGACTGCCAGCCCGGGCAGACCGGATACCCGCTCGGCTTCCAGGGCGTGCCCGGGCAGCCGCTCTCGGACCCGGCGAATCGCGCCTCTGACCTGCCCGGCTCCCGTGGAGTCACCACGCTCTTTTGGAACGCGGACGGCGAGCGTCAGATCGTCGATACCACGAACCCCAGCCGCGCCCCCGAGACGTGGGAGGGGAACCGGCCATGAGGGCACCCCGCCGCGAACGCCTGCCCAACTGGTTCATCGGCCTCTTCCTGGTGGTCGCGATCGCGATCGGCTCGATCATCGCCTACACGAAGGAGCTCCCATGGGCCGACCACTACGAGGTGACGGCGATCTTCGAATCGGGCCAGAAGCTCCGGCCCTCGAACCCGGTCCGGATCGCGGGTGTGAACGTCGGCGAGGTGACCTCGGTCGAGCTCCTCGGCGAGGACGAGACGGACGCAACCGTTGCGACCACCGCGGACGCGCTCGACTCGCCGGAAGGTGGGGGCGTCGCCGTGACCATGGCGCTCGACGAGGACGCGCTGCCACTCCACGAGGACGCGCTCTTCAAGGTGCGCCCGCGCCTCTTCCTGGAGGGCAACTACTTCATCGACGTTCAGCCCGGCAGCCCCTCGGCGCCGGTCGTCGCGGAAGACCACACCTTCCCGGTCAACCGGACCTCCTACTCGGTCCAGCTCGACCAGGTCCTGACGACGCTCCAGTACGACGTGCGCCAGAACCTCCAGACGCTGCTCCAGGAGTTCGGCTCGGCGCTCTCGGTGCACGGCGGGGCCGACGGGCTCCGGAAGCTCAACCAGGCCGGCCCGAACCTCCAGTACTCGGCGCAGGTGGCCGAGGCGACGCGCGGCACGCAGGACGGAGACCTGAGCGGGATGATCTCGGGGCTCTCGAAGGTCCTCGGAGGGCTCTCGAAGAGCGAGTCCGACCTGCGCGAGCTGGTCACGAACTTCCGGATCTTCACCGGCTCGTTCGCCGCCGAGAGCGCAGCGCTCGGCCGTGCGGTCGAGCAGCTTCCCGAGACGCTTCGCGCTGCCCAGCCCGTCTTCGACAACCTGAACGCATCCTTCCCGTTCGTGCGCGCGTTCGCGCGCGAGGCGCTGCCGGGTGTCAGGACCTCGCCGGAGAGCCTCAGGGCGTCGCGCCCCTTCATCGAGCAACTCCGCCTGCTCACCTCGCCGCCCGAGCTTCAGGGCCTCGTCGCGGACCTGCGTCCCACGGTGCCGCGCCTGTGGACGCTGGGCCGCGAGAACATCGACCTCTTCAAGGAGACCCGCGCCTTCTCGTCCTGCTTCAACGAGGTCGTCGTCCCCTGGTCGAAGGACGAGGTCCAGCCGGTCGACCCGGGGAACGTCTACCCGCACGACGCCAACGGCGCGCAGGTGTTCGAGGAGGGCCCGTACGGGATCACCGGAACGGCGGTCGAGAGCCGCTCCGGTGACGCGAACGGCCAGAACCTCCGGGTCCTCGGCGGCTCGGGAGCGAATCTGGTGCGCTCGAACATCGGCGGGCTGGGCGACGTGGTCGCACTCACGCCGTTCGAGCTGCTCGGGGCGATGCCGGCGCTGAGCGACTCCGCCAAGACGCCGTTCCGGCCGAACGGGAACTGCGAGACCCAGGAGCCGCCGAGCCTGGAGGGTGGCCTGGGGTCGCCGCCTGCCGATCAGACCCCGGTCTCCCGCAGCATGCAGGGCATCGGAGCGCTCGAAGGGCGCGGCGCCGACCGCTTCCGCTCGATGGTGGACCTGGTGAACGGCCTCTCCGAGGTCTCGAGCCTCACCGACTCGGGCGATCGGAGCGCCGCGCGCGGCGCCGTCAGGGACATCGATCGCGCCCAGGCGTTCCTGGACGAGATCGGCCTGGCGACGGACCTCGAGCGGGCGCTGGGGGTGGAGGGCCGATGAAGAGGGTCATCCGCGACCACCTGCGCGACTTCCTGGCGATCCTCGCCCTGGCGATCTTCGCAACCGGGATCTCGTACTACATCTTCCAGGAGCAGCGCCTGCGGATCCCGATCCTGGAGGAGAAGCCCTTCGAGCTCAAGGCGGAGTTCCGGACCGCTCAGGCGGTCGTCCCCGGACAGGGGCAGACGGTCCGCGTTGCCGGCGTCGACGTCGGCGAGGTGAGCGAGGTCGAGCTGGTGGACGGGCGCGGCGTCATCACGTTCGACGTCGAGCGCAAGTACCTGCCGATCTACCGGGACGCCACGATGCTCATGCGGCCGACCACCGGGCTGAAGGACATGTTCTTCGACCTCGACCCCGGCTCGAGCGAGTCGGGGGAGTACGACGAGGGCGAGATCATCCCGATGACCAACACCCTCCCGGACGTGAACCTCGACGAGATCCTCGAGGCGCTCGACTCGGACACGCAGGCCTACCTGCGCATGCTCCTGGTCGGTGCCGGGGAAGGGCTCGACGGGAACGGGCAGAAGCTCGGCCGCCTGCTGGGGAACCTGGGGCCGATCCAGGACGATCTCTCGACCCTCAACCAGGAGGTCGCCAAGCGCCGCGCGGAGCTGTCCTCGATGGTCCACTCGTTCAACCTCCTGATGACCCGCGTCGGCCAGGTCGAGTCGGAGCTGACCAACCTCGTCTCCTCCTCGCGCCGGGCGCTCGGCGCGATCGCGGAGCGCGACCCCGACGTGCAGCGCTTCGTGGCCAGGCTGCCCGGCACGCTGGAGCAGGCGGAGACGACGCTGGACAACCTCGCCGAGTTCTCGGCGATCCTGGGGCCGACCTTCAACTCGCTGCGTCCCTTCGCCCGCAACCTGCCGGAGCTGAACGAGTCGAACATCCAGCTCGCCGAGAGCTCGACTCCCGTCGTGCGGGACCAGATCCGCCCGTTCGTGCGCTCGGCGCGCGAGCCGATCCCCGACCTCCGGAAGGCGGCGACCCGCTTCGGCGAGTCGACGCCGCACCTGCGCACCTCGTTCTCGAAGCTCAACCGCCTGGCGAACATGGCGGCCTTCAACCCGGGCGGCGCGGAGCCGTCCGGCGCGGCCGGGCGCGACGAGGGCTACCTCTACTGGGTGGCCTGGCTCGGCCACAACACCGCGAGCCTCTATTCGGCCGGCGACGGCAACGGCTACTACCGGCGCATCTACCTGTCCATGGGCTGCGAGCAGCTGAACGACCTGGTCTCGGACCCGAACCCCGTGACCCAGCAGCTGACCCAGCTCGTGACGGGCTTCACCAACGCGGTGCTCGCCGAGGCCTGCCCCTAGACCATGCAAAAGCAAGCCCCTTCAGCCATCAGGATCCTCATCGCGGCAGCGTTCGCGGTGTCCTGCTTCGTGCTGCTCCTATTCCTGTGGATCGCGTTCGGCGGGCCGGTCCCGTTCAAGGCGAAGAGCTACCAGATCACGGCGTACTTCCCCGAGGCCGCGCAGCTCGCGGTCGAGTCGGACGTGCGGATCGGCGGCGTCTCGGTGGGCAAGGTGAAGGAGACCGGGCTCGCTCCCATCGAGGCCCGGATCAACGGCAACGACACGACCGAGGCCGTGATCGAGATCGAGCCGCAGTACGCGCCGATCTCAGAGGACGCCGAGGCGATCCTGCGCCAGAAGACGCTCCTGGGCGAGACCTACATCGAGCTCACGTCGGGAACCGAGCCCGGGACCACTGGCGTATCGCTGGGCGCCCAGGCCGGCTTGAGCGACGCCGAGGCGGACGAGGTCGACTCGATCCCCGAGGGCGGGACCCTCGGTGTCTCGCAGACGACAGAGGCGAACCAGATCGACGAGTTCTTCAACGCGCTCGACGAAGAGACCCGCATGTCGTTCCGCCGCTGGCAGGCATCGGCCGCCGTCGCCATCCGTGACCGCGGCCTTGATCTGAACGACGCCCTGGGCAACCTCGCTCCGTTCATCACGGACACGAGCGACCTCCTGGAGGTGCTCGATCGCCAGGAAGTGGCGCTCCAGGGCGCGGTGCGCGACACCGGCACGACGTTCGAGGCGCTCTCGTCGCGCGGCGACGAGCTGACGAACGCGATCCGTGGCGGCAGGAACACGTTCTCCGCGCTTGCCTCAGAGCAGGAGGCGCTGGCCGACCTCTTCCAGATCCTCCCGACGTTCCAGCGCGAGTCGCGGGCGACGCTGGTCCGCCTCGACCAGTTCCAGGAGAACGCGACCCCGACGATCGAGGCGCTGATGCCCGTGGCGCAGAAGCTCAGCCCCACCCTCGAGGACGTCAGGCGCCTCGCGCCGAACCTGCGGAACCTCTTCTACGACCTGCGCATCCTGAATCGCGTCTCCCTCAAGGGCCTGCCCGCCCTTCGCAGCTTTCTCACGGGCGTCGCGCCCGTCATCGACGAGCTCGAGCACTTCCTCGCGAACCTGAACCCGATCATCCGCTACCTCGGCTACCAGAAGTCCACGGTCGCCGACTTCCTGACGGGACCGGGCGCGGCGATGTCGGGTGCGCTCGACGGCTTCCCGGACGACCCGGCTCGGCGCCACTTCCTGCGCCAGCTGACCGTCGCGGGAACCGAGACGCTCTCGATCCATCCCAACCGGCTCAACACGAACCGCGGGAACGGATACG
Organism: uncultured bacterium; assembly: GCA_963740125.1. Lineage (GTDB taxonomy): Bacteria > Actinomycetota > Thermoleophilia > Solirubrobacterales > 70-9 > JALZKA01. The sequence continues at coordinate 455,827 of CAVUCV010000001.1, forward strand.
TCGCCGACGGCGTGCTGAACGGGATCCAGGCGGCGGCGAACGGCATCTTCCCGAACTTCGATTGCCGCAATACCGACTACCTGCCGTTCGATCCCGCGGTTGAGTCGAAGTCCGACGAGGAGGAGCTCGAGGCGGGCGAGACCGATCCGGACCTCAACATGGGCAATCCTCCGAGCGCGAGCTACGCCCCGTGCTTCATCGAGGGCGACTTCCCCGGCGGCGCCGCCTTCGGCGACGGCGACCGCGGAGTCGAGATCCGGCAAGACCCGTAGGGAGCCCACAACCCGCCAGAACCCTCAACCAACCCTCAAGGGGGTCTGACCCCGGGTCAGACCCCCTTGAGGCAACTTGAGGGTTGCGATCCGCCCACTAGGGTTGCCGCCATGTCACTCAAGGCCGGACCGTTGTCATGTCGGGCGGGAGCCGGGGGATCGGCCTCGCGATCGCGAAGAGGATCGCGCAGGACGGGGCGAACCTCGTCCTGATCGCGAAGACCGCGGAGCCTCATCCGAAGTTGCCCGGAACCGTGTTCACGGCCGCCGAGGAGATCGAGGAGGCGGGCGGGCAGGCGCTGCCGATCGTGGGCGACGTGCGCGACGAGAATCAGGTGGAGGCCGCGGTCGCCCAGGCGGCCGAGAAGTTCGGCGGCGTGGACATCGTCGTCAACAACGCCTCCGCGATCAACCTCTCGCCGATGGCGGACCTCGAGGTGAAGCGGTTCGACCTGATGCAGTCGATCAACTCCCGTGGGACCTTCGTCCTGACCAAGGCGGCCCTACCGCACCTGCGCGAGTCCGAGCATGCCCACGTCCTCACCCTTTCGCCGCCCCTGTCCGCCGATCCGAAGTGGCTCAAGGGGAACTCGGCGTACACGCTGTCGAAGATGGGCATGACAATGCTCACCCTCGGGCTCGCCCAGGACGAGGCTGAGAACGGCGTGGCCGCGAACTGCCTCTGGCCGCGAACGATCATCGCGACCGCGGCCGTCCAGAACCTGCTTGGCGGCGACGAGGCGATGGCCCGGTCCCGCACGCCCGACATCTACGCGGACGCCGCTTACGCGATCGTCTCGCGTGATCCGCGCAAATGCACGGGCAACGCCTATATCGACGACGAGGTGCTCGCCGAGGAGGGGATCACCGATCTCTCGAAGTACTCAGCCCCCGATGCCGAACTGGTTCTCGACCTTTTCGTGGACGGCTGGCCGGAATTGCGGTAGCGCGAGCGGCGGCCGCCCCAGACGCCCCCTCCAGGGGGCCGTGCATTTCGGTTTCGCCCGTCTGGACCGTGGTGTTGGGTACTTCCTTAGCCCCAGGAGGAGCGTCCGGGGCGTCCACCGCCGGTTCGCGGTTTCTCGGCGCTAGGGAACGCGGTAGCGCTCGGCGCGGATCTCGCCGTCGCGAACGCTCATCCTGTCGTTCGGCTGCGCCGAGGCCAGCTTCGGCAGGCCCGCCATGACGATATTCACGAACACGGGCTTGGGCTGCGCCGTTCTTGAGGGGCAGATCGCGCTTGACGTATGCGGTCGCGGCCTTCGGTGAATTGCACGGGTCCTGATAGGTGCTGCCTCCATGGGTGCAGTTGAAGCCGTTCTGCTCCGTGATCTCGCCTCCGCTCGAGAACGTCTTGGCCACGAAGCCGTTCGTGCGGATCTCGGTGGGCGACGTGGCGATGATCACCCGCGTGCCGATGAAGACGTTGTAGGGAACGCTCGAAATCCCGATGCGTTGCTTGGCGCGGATCCTGAGCGCGTCCCCCTTTCGCAGGCCGTTGATGCGAAGCGACCTCACCACCCGGCGCCCTTTGTTTCCGCTGGGCTCGATCGGAACCGTGTCGCGCACCTTCGCGCCTCCTTCCTGCACAGCGGGCCGCGGGATCGCGCCTCGCTCGAGGAGCCCGTCGACGCGGCCCTTGTCGCCGTCGACGGAGCCGTCAGGGCGATCGGCGCCGACGACGACCACGTCCCCGGATCCCGCGTTCTGGTGATCGGCGGAGGCAACGACGTTCAAGAAGCAGGCATCCGGCGGGCAGGGCAGGTTGCCCACGTTCCTGACCCGCTTGACCGCATCGTGGAAGACGAGGACACAGTGGTGATTCCGGTTCGGGCGCTTCTGGTTGCACCGTCTGGTGTCGACGCCCGAAATCGGGTCCGCGTTCGACCCGCCCGTCGCGGTAGAGCTCGACGCCAGGACCACCTGCCCGTCCATTCGCGGGCTGTAGCTGTACTGACTGCCGATGCAGCGCGGCTCGAAGGTGACGCATGTCGTGGACAGCTGCAACTCCGCAGTCGCCCGAAGGATGTCGCCACGCCGCAGCCCGCCGCCCGCCTTGACCCGCTCAGAGAGGACGACGAATGGCTGCGCGCCCCGCGACCGGGTGATGGGGATCGTGGCCCTCGTCTCGTTGTTGCCACGCGAGTCGATTGACGCGATCAGCGCCGGCTCGATCTCACCTCGCGCCGCGTGAACAGGCAGCGCGAGCGCTCCGGCGCCCGCCAGCAACACGGCGAGCACCGCGGCTCGCGTCCGGCCCCTGCCCTTCGCATCCATGTGCGAAGTTTCGCAAACGGGTTGGCGCCAAAGCGCTATCCCACGGGGTGGGCCTGGCAACCTCGGTTAGCTCACGAGGCGCCGGGGTAGCGCCCAGCGAAGGGTCAAATCGATTGAAAGGGGCGAAGCAATGCCAAGTTTGAAACGTTCGAAGCCGAAGACAGTCACGGACCGCGTCAAGGCGGCCGGCGCAGCCGCCGGTGATGCCGGCAAGGCCGTTGGCAACGCCGCGCAGGCCGCCGGAGAGGTCGTCGCCGAAGGCGCCAAGACGGTCCGCGACCGCGCGGTCGCAACCACGAAGAGCGCGCCGTCCGGCCTCGAGTCGACGCGCGGCAAGGCCGTCGCAGCGGTTGGAGCCGCCGGTGCCGCGGCCGGCGCCGTCGCGTTCTGGAAGAAGTCTCAGGGCGACGAGCCCGACGTGGTCGTGGACCCCTCAGAGAAGGAGCCGACGTCGGTGACGACGACCCAGACCGCCGAGGCGAAGGCGGCCAAGGAGGCGGCGTCCCCGGACGACGGAGGCTCGAGCTAGGACTCGACCTTTTCGGCGACGGCGTCCGGCCGGGCCGAGGCGGCCGCGCGCGTCTCGCCGTCGCGCAGGGCGTTCGCGATGTTCTCGTCGCGGGTGGAGAGCCTGTCGACGATCGGGTTCACGATCCCGCGCAGCGTTGACCACGCGGCCCACCAGCGCGGGCGGATGGTGCGCGGCTCGCTTTTCTCGATCCCGTCGACGATGCCCGCGCCCGCGACATCGGGCGTCAGCCGTTTCGTGACGAAGCTGGGAAACGCCTTCTCGACCTCGCGCGCAAGCGGGTCGGAGAAGGCCTGGCGCACCATGTCGGTGTCGATGAAGCCGAAGTAGGCGACGCCCGCACTGGCTCCGTGCGGGGCGAGCTCGACGCGAAGCGAGCGGCCGAGCGCCTCGACCCCCGCCTTGGCCATCGCGTAAGGGGTGGCGAGGACGCCGTTCATGAACGCGTAGATGGACGCGACGACGACGATGTGCCCGCGCTGCTCGATCACATGGGGGAGGGCGGGCCTCACCGTGCGCCAGACGCCCATGAGGTCGACTTCGACGACCCGCTCGAACTCGTCGTTGTCGATGACGTGCATCGGCTCGGTCGGCGGCGCGATTCCGGCGTTCGCGACAACGATCGAGATCGGCCCGAGCTCCTCGCCGACGCGCGACGACGACGTCCTCCATGGCCGCGAGATCGGTCACGTCGGCTTCGATCGCGAGGGTGCGCTCGCCGATCTCCGCCGCGGAGCGCTCGACTGCGCCGAGATCGAGGTCGACCATCGCGACCTGAGCGCCGCGACGGTGTAGCTCCTTGGCCGTGGCCAGCCCGATGCCCTTCTGGGCGCCGGTGACCAGCGCGACCTTGCCGCGGACTGGGTATCGCGTGCCGGCATACGCGGCGCGATGCTACGGCCTTCCGGGCCGTTAAGCCGACTTCCCGCTCGGGTAGCGCGCAGATACACGGTGCAATTCGACCCCAAAGGAGGACGAAATGTCCAAGACCGCCAGAGACATCATGAACGAGGGCTGCGAGTGCGCAGGCGAGAACGACATCGGTAGCTGACGCGGCGCAAGAAGCTCGAAGAGCCTCGACGTGGGCTCGATGCCGATCTGCGGCGAGGACGACCGCCTCAAGGGCATGATCACCGATCGCGACATCGTCACGAAGGTGATCGCGGAAGGCAAGGACCCGTCTTCGTCAACGTCGGCGAGCTCGGCGAGGGCAAGCCGGTCACGATCGGCGCGGATGACTCCGTCTCGGAGGCCATCAGGACGATGAAGGAGCATCAGGTCCGCCGCCTGCCGGTGATCGACGGTCATGACCTCGTCGGCATCGTCAGCCAGGCGGACATCGCCAAGAACGCGGAAGAGGAAGAGGTCGGCGAGCTCGTCGAAGCGATTCTCGCAGTCGCTGACCGGATGGCCGCGACGCGATATTTCTACGGCGCAGCCCACGAGGGCTTTCCCGCCTTCTGAGCTGATCGCCCAAGCGGTCGCGGCCGAAGAGGCCGGGTTCGAGGGGATCTCGGCCTCCGACCACCTGCAGCCGTGGTGGGAGCCGGGGAGTCGGGCCAGGCGTGGACCTGGCTCGGCGCCGCCGGCCAGGCCACGAACAAGGTGGAGATCGGCACCGGTGTGACCGCGCCGATGTATCGCTACAACCCGGTGATCGTTGCGCAGGCGTTCGCGACCCTGGAGGAGATGTTCCCGGGACGGGCCTTCCTCGGGATCGGATCGGGCGAGGCGCTGAACGAATCGCCGACGGGTGCCGACTGGCCGGCCCCGAAGCCAGGTCGAGAGGATGGCTGAGGCGCTCGAGATCATCTCCCGCCTTTACGACGGGGAACGCGTCGACTTCGAGGGAGAGCACTTCACGACTCGTGGCGCCTATCTGCACACGCGCGGGAAGCGGCGACCGCCCGTCTGGGTTTCGGCCTTCGGGCCCGAGGCTGCGAAGGTCGCCGCGAAATGGGGCGATGGCCTATGGACGCTGGCCGATCCCGAGCAGGCTCCAGAGGTGATCGACGTATACCGCTCCGCGTGTGACGACGAAGGCAAGGATCCCGGGCGAAATCCTCCTCCACACCGGCTTTCAGCTGGCACGAAGACGACGAGACGGCATTCGAGAGCGCGCGAAAGTGGAAGTCGACCGGCGTCGACGCCTATTACACCGATGATATCCACGACCCCGAGGAGATGTACAGCGCGCCGAGCGCGAGATCTCCGACGATGAGTTCAGGGCGTCCTTCATCCTGACCTCCGATGTCGACGAGCACATCGAGCGCATTCGCGAGATCGAGCAGATGGGCGCGACGATCGTGATCCTGATGAACATCACCGGTGACGATCCGCACGCGGCAATCCGCACGTACGGCGACAAGGTGCTCCCAGCCGTGCGTGACGAGGGCTAGTTCATAGCCTTCGGGCCGTGGTCGAAGCAGTCATCTTGGACGTCGACGGCACCCTCGTCGACACGAACTACCAGCACGCGATCGCGTGGGACCGGGCGCTCGCCCGCCACGGCGCGTTCGTCGAGCTGTGGCGGATCCACCGGCACATCGGCATGGGCGGGGACCAGCTCGTGGCCGAGCTCGCCGGGGATGAGGTCGAGGAGTCGAGGGCGACGAGATCCGCGACGCGGAATCGGAGCTCTACGGCGAGCTGATCGGCGAGGTCCGAGTGATCGAGGGGGCGCCCGAGCTCATCCGCGAGCTCGAACGAGCGGGAGTCGACGTGGTCCTCGCCTCCTCGGCGCCCGAGGACGAGGTCGGCCGGTACGTCGAGATGCTCGGGGTCGAGGGCAGCGTCGAATGGACCACCTCCGGCGACGTCGAGAACACGAAACCGAAGCCCGACCTCGTCGAGGCCGCGCTTCGAGAGGGCCGGCACCCGCGAACGCGCTCATGGTCGGCGACACGGAATGGGACATCGAAGGCCGCAAAGCGCGCCGGAATCCCGACGATCGGCGTGCTCACCGGCGGCTTTTCGCGCGCGGAATTGAGTGAAGCGGGGGCAATCGAGGTATACGAGTCCGTGATGGGGATTGCGGAAGATCTCGACGCCGCTCTGAGCCGATGATCGGTGCTCATGGACGAGGGCACGCGAACTCGGCAACGGGCGCTACGTGCTTCAGAGCCGCCTGGGCCGGGGCGGCGCCGCGACCGTCTGGCTGGCCGAGGACACGGTGCTGGAGCGCCCGGTCGCGGTCAAGGTGCTCTCCGAGGGGCTCGCCGCCGACGAGAGCTGGCTCGCGCGCTTCGGCCGGGAGGCCCGCATGGCAGCAGGGCTCTCCCACCCGAATCTGGTCTCCGTCTATGACTTCGCGCGCGGAGCGAGCGTCCCTACATCGTCATGGCGCACATGCCGGGCGGGTCCCTCTGGGATCGCCTCCAGGAGGGCGACGCGTCGGACCCCGAAGACCTCGCGCACGATCTCCTCTCCGCGCTCGAGTCGCGATCCACTCCGGCCGGGATCATCCACCGCGACATCAAGCCGGGGAACGTGCTCTTCGACCGCGACGGAACCGCATGCCTGACCGACTTCGGCGTCGCGCGGCCCGAGGACGCGACCTCGCTGACGCAGACCGGCCACATTCCGGGCACCGCCCGCTTCATGGCGCCCGAGCTGTGGCGGGGCCACCCCGCCGACGAGCGGACGGACCTCTACGCCGCGGGCATCGTGCTGCGGCAAGCGATCGGCAACGACGCGCCCGAGCCGATCCTCGACCTGATCGAGCGCCTCGCCGCCGAGGAGCCCGCCGACCGGCCGGCATCGGCGCGCGGCCGCGCTGGCCGAGATGGGTGGAGCCGAGCCCACGCCGACGGCGCCGCTCGAGCCGGACGATCGCACGGAGGCCCAGACGCCGCGCACCTTGGTCATCCAGCCCGAGACACGGTCGCATCGCCGCGCGGCGATCGCGGGCGTTGCGGTGCTGGCCGTCGTCGCCGTCGTCGCAATCGCGCAGGCCATCGGTAGCGGGGACGACGATTCCCCGGCAGGATCCGGCGGCACAGCGGCGTCGAGCGACTCGCAGAAAGGCAACTCCGGACAGCGGCAACGGCGACTCCGGATCAGGCTCCGGAGGCGGCTCGGGCCCCGAGAAGCAGGTGAGCAACGAGACCCCGCCCGCCGTGGACCCGGTCGCGCTGGACCAGGAGGGCAGGGCCCTGATCGACGCCGGGCGACCCGGAGGCGGCGATCCCGATCCTCGCAGCAGGCGGTCGACTATTACCCCGAGGACTCGCGCGACATCAACTACGCCTACTCCCTCTACAACCTCGGCGACGCGCTGCTCCTGGCCGGCCGCCCCGACGAGGCGATCCCGTACCTCGAGAAGCGACATGACCTTCGACGACGGCCAGCTCGACACGGTCCAGGCGACGCTCGACGAGGCGCACGAGGCAGCTGGGGTCTCGTCAGGCGGAGGCGGCGAAGGCAAGACCGGAGAAGGTCCCGCCCGGCCAGGAGAAGAAGGACGACTAGGACCGGTTGCCCAGGGCGAGGCCTGTCTCGGCGTCGATGCCGAACGTCCAGCCGGGGTGCTCCCGCGTCCAGCGCTCGACGATCTCGCGCTCCGGGCCCGGTCCGCGTCGTCGAGAGCCACGAGGCCCCGATCCGCGACCCGGTCGGCGAGCGCATCCATGGCGGGATAGCGGCTGTGGGACATGCCCTCGCCGTATCCCGGCGGGCCGTCGACCAGCAGCAGGTCGATGTCGTTCGGGAAGACGAGCGACCGATTCGCCGGAGTACCAGGGCGCTCCCGCCCAGCTCGAGGGGTGAGGCTCCAGCGAGGAGGCGATCACCTCGACCACGTCGCCCAGCCCCTCGCGCTCGATCTGGGAGCGGACGAGGGCGGCCCAGGCGGGGTCGTGCTCGAGCGGTCGTCAGCGTGCCACCGCGCTCTGCCAGAAGGCGCCCGATGACGATCGAGGAGATGCCCGACCCCAGCTCGACGACGGTCCGCGCGCTCGGCGAGCGCGATCTCGTTCAGGACCGCAACGAGGGCCGCGGGCCTGAGCGCGCCTTCGGTCCACGGCAGGTAGGGCCGCCCGTCGAGGAGGGGTCTCAGGACCTGCCAGGCCCAGGCGTCCCGGTCCGGCGGGTCAGGCGGAGCGCTCAGCGGCCCTTGAACTCCGGCTCGCGCTTCTGCGCGAACGCCATGACCCCCTCGACGAAGTCCTTCGAGTGGCCCATCTCCCGCTGCTGGTCCGCCTCGGCCTCGAGCTGACCGGCGAGGTCGGCGTAGACGCGGCGGTTGAGAAGCGCCTTCGCTCCGGCGTATGAGCGGGTCGGGCCCTTCGCGAGGCGCTCGACCAGGGCTCGGGACTCGCTGTGGAGCGACTCATCGGGCACAACCGAGTTCACGAGGCCCCACTCGAGCGCCTTCGAGGCGCTCACGCGCTCGCCGAGCATCATCATCTCGGCCGCTCGGGCGAGGCCGATCCGCGCGGGGACGAACGCGGTCGAGCCCCCGTCGGGGACGAGGCCGATGTTGACGAAGGCCAGGAGGAAGAACGAGGAGTGCGCGGCAACGATCAGGTCCGCGGAGAGCGCGAGCGAGCAGCCGATGCCCGCGGCGGGCCCGTTCACGGCGGAGACGACCGGCTTCGGCATGTCGCGGACCGCGTGGATGATCGGGTGGTAGCGCTCGCGAAGGCGTTTCGAGAGGTCGAAGTTGCCGTCTGCGTCGAGCGAGTCGGAGGTGTCCTCGCGGGTCTCCGTCAGGTCGGCGCCGGACGAGAACGCGCGACCCGCGCCCGTCAGGAGGACCGCGCGCACGGCCTCGTCGGCGGCGACCGTCTCCAGCGCACGCCGGAGGTCGTCCCCGAGCTGGAAGTTCCACGCGTTCAGGGCGTCCGGCCGGTTGAGCTCGACCGTCGCCACACCGTCGGCGACCTCGAGGTTGACGGTTTCGAACTCAGGCACTGGCTTTCTCCTTGGGCTTCGGCTTGGCTTGGGCTTGGCCACCTTCTTGTACCCGCCGTCCTCGGTCAGGCGGTACGCGACGCCCTTCTTCCCGTCCGGCACGCCGAGTGCGCGCGAGGTCGGTGGTGATGGGGCGGTACCAGGTGGTGACGGGTATGTCGTCGACGACGCGAACGTAGTGCGGGCGCGCCTTCTCCGGCAGTGCCGAGAGGGCATCGACGAGGTCGGCAAGGGTCAGCTTCTGCCCCTGGCGGAGCGTGACGGCCCCCACGGCGAGCGCGTCGGCGCCGCCGGGGTCGGGCACCCCGAAGCAGACGGCGAGGTCCACCGCCGGGATGGACCACAGCGCGTCCCGGACGGGGGTGGGGGCGAACGGCCCGTCCGCCGTGCGGATCAGCGTCGCGATCGAGTCCAGGAGCCAGAAGTCGCCGTCGGCGTCGCGGCGGAAGAGGTCGCCGGTCGCGACCCACGCATCGTCCGGCCGGAACACGCCGCGCAGGGGCGTCTCGGCCGTGGGGTTCACATCCGGATCGACCTCGGATACCAGGACGCCGATCTCGTTCGTGTCGCACTCGCGGGCGAAGCCGTCGTCGGTTGCGTGGAGCTTCCCGCCGTCCAGGTCGAGCGCCGCGATGCGGACGCGCGCGGACCCCGGCAGGGGCCGGCCCATCGCGCCGACCTTCTGCCCGGAGACGTTCGCAAGGACGACCTCACCCTGGGTGGACGCGTAGAACTCGACGATGCGGGCGGGCGAGAAGCGCTCGACCACGCGGGCCCAGAGCCCCTGTGGCATTCCCGAGCCCATGAAAAGGCGGACCGGGATGGTGGCGCTCGTTCGGGTTGGGCGGCGCCTCGACCAGGTCTCGCAGCATCGTCCACGTGTACGTGCCGACCGTGACGCCGTAGCGGCGGACCTCGTCCCAGAACGTCGCGGGGTCGAAGTCGCGCGCCATCGCGATCCGGGCGCCGCCCGCGATCGCGCCCCCGAGGCTCACCATCAGGCCGGACGGGTGGTAGACGGGCGTGACCGAATACACGGTGTCGGCCTCCGACAGCGAGGCGGACGCCGCGGTCCCGAACGCCGAGAGGATCCAGCGCCGGTTGGTGATCCGGTTCGGGCGCGTGCGGTCGCCCGAGCCCGTGAAGAGGATGAAAGCGAGGTCCCGCGCCCTGCCCGGGTTCGGCTTGTACCAGCCCGGGAGCTTCACCTTGTCCGGGTCGATCCGCTCCATGTCGACCACGCCCGAGCCCAGGTCGCGCGGCCCGGCTCCGCCGCCCAGGACCAGCACCTGCACGCCGGCCGTGGCCGCAACCTCCATGTGCTCGGGGTCCGAGACGACCCGGCCGATCTCGCCGAGCTCGGCCTCGCGCTCGACCTCGCCGTCGGGCCGGAGGAGGACCGCCACCGCTCCCAGGCGATTGAGCGCGGCGACGACCGTGAGCGCTGTGGGGCGAGGCTCCATCAGCACGCCCACGTGCTCGCCCTGGTGGACGCCGATCGAGATCAGGCCGCGGACGATGGAGTCGATGCGGTGCTTGGCCGCGGCGTGCGTGTGCGCCCGGTCCTCGAAGAGGAAGAAGACCTGCTCGGGGTGGTCGTCGGCCTGCTCGTCGAGGAGCTTCCCGAGCGAGATGCGGGTGCGAGGGCGCACCTGGTCGAGGCGGATGAGCCGGGGCAGCTCCGCGATCGCCTCGGAGCCGATGGTGCGCACGCTCGAAGCCGTCCGTGCGACGCCGGTGAAGAGCGAGCGCGCCAGGTTGGAGGCGACGCCGCCGGCGAGCGAGAGGCCGTAGCCCGCGCGAGCGGTCGCGCCGGGGCTCTCGAGCTCGGTGGACGTCTCGACGCGGCGAATGGTGTCGGGCAGCTCGGCGTCCGCGTCGCGCCAGCGGGTCCAGCCGGCGACGGACGGCCAGGTGGTCGCGCTGGAAGCGGACCCGACGACGAGGCCGAAGTGCCCGGCGCGAAGCGCTGAGCTCGTACACGTCGGCGCGCGGCGCGGCGCGGACGATCGCGCGTACCGCGGCGGCGGGGGCGATCTCGTCGACCTCGCCCACGACGGTCAGGATCGGGCACTCGATGTCGGCGAGCGTGACGAGGCGCTCGTCGATCACGAAGCCGCCCTCGAGCATCCGGTTGTGCGCGACGAACTGGTTCAGGAAGTCCGCCAGAGCGGGGCCTGGCCAGGCGACCCAGCCGTCGGCCTGCAGGAAGCGGCGCTGCCGCTCGCGCGGGAGCAGCGCGTCGCGGTCGTGGAGCTGGCGGACGAAGTCGAGCTGCTGGCGCGCGGCCTTGACGGGGTCGAGCATCCGGAAGCCCATGCGCGACATCCACGCGGGCACGGCCGTGCGGGCGAGGGGGCTGACGGCGAGCACGTCGGCGACGCGCGTCGCGACTTCCTCGGGGATCCCGAGCGGCATCGCCGCGGCCGTGTCGACCGGGCTGCCGAAGGTGATGAGGCTCGCCAGGCCCTCGCCTCTGCGCAGCGCGGCGGCCTGGTAGCAGAACATCCCGCCCTGGCTGTAGCCGCCGAGGTGCGGGTCCTTGCCGGTTTCCTTCCGCACGCGGTCGACGGCGTCTGAGACGGCCAGGACGTGGTCGGTAAGCGTCCGCTCGAGCCCGCCCTCCTCGTGCTCGGGGGCCCCGAAGTCGACGACCCAGGGGTCGACGCCCTGGGCGTGAAGGGTGCCCACCGCCGTCGAGGAGGGGGAGACGTCGTACACCTCCGCCGCCAGCATCATCGGCGGCACCAGGATGACCGGGGACGCCTGCCTCTTCGTCCTCGGCGGGCGGGAAGTAGCGGCGCAGGCGGTAGATCGGACGGGTGGCGACGACGTCGAACGGCGAGGCCTCCTCGCCCGTCTCGAGGCCACCGAAGCGCGCGACCTCCAGGGCGTTCTGGGCCGCGGCACCGGCGCGGGAAACTGGGCTTAAGATCGCGTCCAGCGGGTTCACGGATTCCGAACCCTATTTGCTGGCAGCGGGCGAACCCCGGCTACTTCACTCGTGGCCTCCGTGACAACTAGCTCCCGCGGGGAGCCCGTCCTCCTGTCGCGCGCTCGCCCGCCTCGATCAGCTCGTCGCGGAAATCGGGGTGCGCGATCGCGGCCAGCGCCTGAGCGCGCTGGTGGACGGTCTTGCCCTGGAGCTCGGCGGCGCCGAACTCGGTCACGACCACGTCGACCTGGTGGCGAGGCGTGGTGATCACCGCTCCGGCCTCGAACCACGGGACGATGCGCGCTCTGCAGCTCGCCTTCCTTCGGCTCGAACGTGGCGGGGAAGCACAGGAGCGAGCGGTCCTCGACCTCGAGCGCCGGGCCGGCGACGAAGTCCTCGTGGCCGCCGATGCCGGAGAACTGGGTGCCGTTGATCGTGTCGGCGACAACCTGGCCGTGGACGTCGATCGCGAGCGCTCCGTTGATGGTGATCATCTTCCGGTTGCGGGCGATCGCCTCGGTCGAGTTGACGAGCTCGACGGGGAGGAACGCGACGTCCTCGTTCTCGTGGAGCCATTCGTAGAGCTCCTCCGAGCCCGCCGCGAAGGTGGCGACCGAGACGCCGTCGTAGCACCCCTTGTGGGCGTTCGAGACCTTGCCCGCCTGGTGGAGCGCCATCAGGCCGTTCGTGAACATCTCGGAGTGGACGCCGAAGTCACCTCGCTCGCCCTTGGCGAGCTCGGCCGCGATCGCGGAGGGGATCGTGCCGATGCCGGTCTGAAGCGTCGCGCCTTCGGGGACGAAGGCCGCGGCGTGCTTCGCGATCGCGAGGTCGGCGTCCGAGGGCTCGGCCTCGGGGAGGGGCAGCGGTGAGCCGTCGCCCTCGATGAGGATGTCGATCTCGTCGACCTTCAGCGCGTGCAGGTGCTCGGGGGCGACGCCGAAGGTGCGCGGGTAGTTGGGCGACGTCTCGACCACCAGGAGGCGGTCCGGGTCGGCCGCCGCGCGGATCAGCTCGGACGAGGTTCCGCCGGCGTGGAGCGAGAGCGAGCACCACCCTTCGGAGTCCGGAGGCGCGGCGGCGGTCGCCATGACGCGCGGGCTCTGCTCCTCGAGCAGGGGCGCGAACCGGCGGAAGTCGGCGGCGGCGAACGAGATGTTCGCTCCCGCGTCGCGGAGCGCCCGCTCGAACGGGCCGAAGAAGCCGGACAGGTAGTGGACGTTCGGGTGGTTGAAGAGCTCGGTGCCCGACGCCCAGGAGGGCGCCGTAGACCTTCAGGTCCTGCCAGTCGTCGCGCTCGCCCAGCGCCGCCATGAAGTTCGGCGGCTGGCCCGTGGCGAGCGGGATGCCGAGCGTGTCGGCGGGGTGGAGGCGGGCGGCGGCTTCGGCGCGGGTCAGGGTCTCGGCCACGCTCGCAATCTATGCGGTCTGCGCTTACACTCGGGATGCGTGGAATCGGGGATCCGCGAAGTCGAGGACAACGCCGAGGCGACCGAGGCCTGGAACGGCCCGCTGTACGAGATCTGGATCAAGTACCGCGATCTGATCGCTGACGCCCTGCGGGCACACAGCGAGAACGCGATCAGAGTTCTCCCGCCGAGCCAAGGGAGACCGCGTGCTGGACATCGGCTGCGGCCTCGGGGACACGACGACTCGGCTGGCCGAGATGGTGGGCGAGGGCGGCAGCGCACACGGAGTCGATGTCGCCGAGCGGATGATCGAGACGGCAATCGAGGAGGCTCGGGAGCGTGGCGACGCACACACGACTTTCGCGGTCCAGGACGTGGAGACCGAGCCCTTCGACCGTGAGTTCGACTACGCGTTCTCGAGGATGGGAACGATGTTCTTCGCGAACCCGGTCGCCGCGCTCCGCAATGTCCGCGAGGCGCTGGCGCCCGGTGGCGTTCTCAACATGGTCGTCTGGCGGCGAAAGCTCGACAACGACATGATGCATCGGGCCGAGCTGGTGGTGGCCGAGTACCTCGAGGAGCCCGAGGAATCCGACGTGCCGCGTTGCGGGCCCGGTCCGTTCTCGATGGCCAACGCCGACACCGTCACCGACGTGCTGGTCCACGCCGGATTCGGCGACATCCAGCCTCACCCGCCAGGACCTTCCCTACAGGATCGGCAACGACCTCGATCAGGCCGTCGCGTTCAACATGGATCTCGGCCCGGCGGCGGAGGTACTGAGGATGTGGGGTGAGCGGATCGCCGAGATCCGGCCGAAGATCAAGGCCGATCTGGAAACCGCGCTCGGCGACTTCGTCCAAGCCGACGGGTCGGTGGTGGCGCCCGCATCCACCTGGGCGATCTCGGCACGGAACCCCGCCTGAGCATCCCGCCGATATTGTCCCGCGCGTGACGAGCGTTCGCGACGCCACATACGAGCTGTTCCGCCGCCACGGGATGACCACGATGTTCGGCAATCCCGGCTCGACGGAGCTGCCGATGCTCGCCGACTTCCCGTCGGACTTCCGCTACGTGCTCGGGCCTCCAGGAGCTCGTCGTGATGGGCATGGCCGACGGCTACGCGCAGGCGTCGGGGACCGTCGGCCACGCGAACCTCCACACGGCGCCGGGCGTCGGCAACGCGATGGGCGGGATCTTCAACGCCCAGGCGAACCACTCGCCGCTGCTGGTCACCGCCGGCCAGCAGGTTCGCCCGCATATCGGCATCCAGGCGAACCTGACCAACCGCGACGCGATCCGCATGCCGCACCCGCTCGTCAAGTCGAGCTACGAGCCGGCCCGCGCCGCGGACGTGCCGCACGCGATCGCGCGCGCGATTCACCTTGCCGCGACGCCGCCGAAGGGCCCAGCGTTCGTCTCGATCCCGATGGACGACTGGGACGCCGAGGCGGATCCGGCCGCTGACCGACCGCGTGATCAAGCGGCATGTTGCCGGCGCGTCCGGCGCCCGATCCCGACGCGATCGAGGCCCTGGCGGTCTCGCTCGAGAAGGCGTCGAAGCCGGTGATGATCGCCGGCCCGGACATCGACGCGTCCGGCGCCTGGGAGGTCGGGGTCGCAGTTCGCCGAGAAGCAGAACCTTCCGGTCTTCGCGATCCCCGCCACCGGCGGCGGGCGCATCGGCTTCCCCGAGGGCCACCCCAACTTCCGCGGCATCCTGCCCCCCGGCATCGCGCCGGTCGCGGACACCCTCAAGGGCTACGACCTGATCCTCGTCGTCGGCTCCTCGGTCTTCCCGTATTACCCCTACCTGCCGGGCGAGTACCTGCCCGAGGGCGCCGAGCTCGTCCAGCTCACCTCCGACCCCGAGGAGGCCGCCCGCGCTCCGATGGGCCACGCCGATCGTCGGCGACGTGAAGAAGGGGCTCGAGCACCTCCTCGGCCGCGTCGGCGAGTCGGACCGCGACATCGGCGAGTCGCTGCCGGATCCGATCGCCGGCGAGGAGCAGAGCCCGATCACGGGCACGGCCGCGATGCACGCTCTCAGCAAACGCCTTCCCCGACGACGGCATCGTCGTCCTCGAGGCGCCATCGTCCACGCTCGCGCTCCGCAACCAGCTGCGGATCTCGCGTCCCGGCTCGTACTACTTCGGCGCCGGCGGCGGGCTCGGGCTTCGGCCTCGCGGCCGCGGTCGGCGTCCAGATCGCCCAGCCCGACCGGCCGGTCGTCTGCGTGATCGGCGAGGGCTCGGCGCAGTACGCGATCACGGCCCTGTGGACCGCCGCCGCCTACGACGTTCCGATGACGGTTCTGGTTCTTCGCAATTCCGAGTACGCGATCCTCAAGTGGTTCGCGATGGTCGAGCAGGTCGAAAAGGCGCCCGGCCTGGACCTGCCCGCGCTCGACACCGCGGCAATCGCCGCCGGCATACGGCTCTCGACCGGCGAAGGTCGAGGACGCGGACGCGTTGACCGAAGCGCTCAGGACCGCGATCGCGTCGCCGAGTCCCGAGCTTGTCGAAGTGGGCGATCGCGCCCGGGCATGTGGCTTTTTTAGAGGTCCTCTCCGTGACGACCGCCGCCCCCGACCGCGCGCCCGACTGGGTCGCCGAGGGCACGCCCGAGCCTCTTCGCACCGACCTCGCCCGGCTCGTCGGCGAAAGCTGCCGTCCTGGGCCGGGCAACCGACCTCGTCCGCTACGCGTCGGATGCCAGCCCCTACCGGCTGATCCCCCAGGTCGTCGTCCAGCCGCGCGACCCGGCCGGCGTCGCCCGCGTCATCGCCTACGGGCGCGAGCACGGCATCCCGGTCACGTTCCGCGCCGGCGGCACGAGCCTGAACGGGCAGGGGCAGGGCGCGGGCATCCTGATCGACGTCCGGCGCCATTGGCGCGGCGATCCAGATTCTCGACGAGGAAGCGTCCCGCGTGAAAGTCCGGCCGGGCACCGTGCTCGGCCACGCCAACCGGGTGCTGAGCCGCAACCACCGAAAGCTCGGCCCGGACCCCGCCTCGACCGACATCGCGACCGTGGGCGGCGTCGTCGCGAACAACTCGGGCGGGATGCGGTGCGGCACCCGCTTCGACTCGTACCGGACGGTCTGCGACATGACGTTCATGACCGCGAACGGGACGCTGATCGACACGTCCGACGCCCGATGCGGCGCGCCCTCTTCGAGGCGGAGGAGCCCGAGCTCGCGGCCGGCCTGGCCGAGCTGCGGGACGAGATCCGCGCCGACAAGGCGCTCGTCGAGCGGATCCGCCACAAGTACGAGATCAAGAACACCACCGGCTATCGCCTGTGCGCGTTCCTCGACGCCGACGAGCCCGTCGAGATCTTCCGGCGCCTGATCGTCGGCTCCGAGGGGACGCTCGCTCTGATCTGCGACGCGACCTTCGAGACGCTCCCGGTACCCGCTCACACCACGACGGCCTGGCTCCACTTCGCGGGCATCCCCGAGGCCTGCGCGCCCGTCCCCGACCTGGTCGAGCTCGGCGCGAGCGCAGTCGAGCTGATGGTCGCGCCCGCGCTGATGGTCGCGGCGATGAACATCCCGGGCGCGCCGCAGGACTGGCTCGAGCTCCCGCCCGAGTCGGCGGTGCTCCTGGTCGAGTTCGGGGCGGACGAGGAGGCGTCGCTGGGCGAGAAGGAGAGCGCGGCGATCGAGGCCGTGGGCGAGGACAACCTGATCCGCCCGGCCGACTTCACCCGCGAGCGGGAGAAGATCGGCGTCAACTGGCGCGTCCGCGAGGGCCTCCACGGCCTGGTGGGGCGCTTGCGGGTTCCCGGAACCGCGCTGATCGTCGAGGACGTGTGCGTGCCCCCGCCCGGATCGCCGAGGCGGCGAAGGACATCCAGGCGCTCCTTGGCGAGCACGGCTATCCTGACCGGGGTCGCCGGCCACACATCGGCCGGGAACCTCCACTTCATGCTCACGCCCGGACTTCGCCAAGCAGGAGGACCTCGACAGCTACGAGGCGTTCATGGAGGGCCTGGTCGGGCTCATCTGCGACAAGTACGACGGCTCGCTCAAGGCGGAGCACGGCACGGGGGTGAACATGGCGCCCGTACGTCGTCCGCGAGTGGGGCGAGCAGGCGACCGAGCTCATGTGGCGGGTGAAGCGCCTCGCCGACCCGGACGGAGTGCTCGGCCCCGGGCGTCGTCATGAACGACGACCCGGCCGTCCACCTTCAGAACCTGAAGACGACGCCGGAGGTCGAGGAGGTCGTGAACACCTGCGTGGAATGCGGCTTCTGCGAGCCCGCCTGCCCGAGCCAGGACCTGACCACGACCCCGCGCCAGCGCATCGTGCTGAGGCGCGAGATGGCGCGGCAGGCAGAGGGGTCGCCGGTGGCGAAGGCCCTGGCAGAGGAGTTCGAGTACGACGGGCTCGAGACGTGCGCCGCCGACGGATCATGCGTCCTGGCCTGCCCACTCTCGATCGACACCGGCAAGCTGGTCAAGGAGCTCCGGGCGAAGGAGCATTCGAGGCGCGAGGAGGCGGTGGCGCTCCAGCGCCGCCAAGAGCTGGAGCGCGGTCGAGCACGCGTCGCGCGCAGGCCTCAGCGCTCGGGCCGCTCGCCGAGCGGGTCGGCGGGGGCAGACCTGCCGAAGCCCGCTCAGCCGCTGCCCGGATCGACCACACGCGAGGGCGCCGCGGCCGTCTACTTCCCCTCGTGCACGAACCGCATCATGGGCGCGTCGAAGAAGGCGAAGCCCGGCCCGAGCCTGGCCGACGCCACCGTCGCGGTCTCCGAGCGGGCGGGCATGCCGGTCTGGATCCCGCCCGACGTCGGGGGTAGCTGCTGCGGCGTGCCCTGGTCCTCCAAGGGCCACCGCGACGGCCATGCGTGGATGGCGCGCCAGACGTTCGAGAAGCTCTGGGCCTGGTCGGGCGAGGGCAGACTGCCGATCGTGAGCGACGCCTCCTCGTGCACGCTCGGCCTCACCGCGCGAGACCGCCGCCGCCCTGCCGGAGGAGCTCCAGGCGCGCCACGCCGAGCTGGAGATCCTGGACTCGGTCGAGTGGCTCGAGCGCCTGTTGCCGAACCTGGGCATCGAGCCGAAAGCTCGGCCGGGTGGCGATCCACCCGACGTGCGCCACGCGCCACCTCGGCCTGGCGGCGCGACTCTCGGCCGTCGCCGCGGAGATGGCCGACGAGGTGGCCGTCCCCGCCGCCGCGCGCTGCTGCGGCTTCGCGGGCGACCGCGGCATGCTGCATCCCGAGCTGACCGCGTCGGCGACGGCGCCGCAGGCCGCCGAGTTGCGCGGAGCGCGGCCCGTTCGACGCCTATCTCTCGACGAACCGGACGTGCGAGATCGGCATGGAGCGCGCGACCGGCGAGCCCTACGGCTCGATCATCCTCGCGCTCGAAGAGCTGACTCGCTAGCGCGGCGGCAGGGCTCGACGAGCCCGGCGCCCTGAGGCCGTCGAGGATCACATGCCATGAAGCGCTGCCACGACGTGGCGGTCACGAACGGCCCGCTCGACCCCGGGGTGGAGGTTCCGAGCCCGCACATGAGCATCGGGATGTCCTCGGCCTCGGCGTCGGCGCGGATGTGGCCGGCGTCCTGGGCGCGGGTCATCAGCCTCGCGCACAAGCTCGAGCAGGCCAACCTTCTGCGCCGCCGCCTGCATGGCGTCGGGGCGATCGCGCATGACTTCGTTGATCGCGCGGTCGATGGCCTGAAGCTCAGCGCCGCGGAAGAGGTAGCGCTCGAAGGCGGGCCCGGGGTCATCCTCTGCCAAGGCCTCGTTCGCGAGTTCGGCAAGGCGCTCGAAGCGGCGCTCGGTGAGCGCGTAGATCAAGTCTTCCTTGGTGGGGAAGTGGCGGTAGACCGTGCCCACGCCAAGCCCAGCGGCGCGCGCGATGTCGTCCATCTGCGTGTCGAGCCCATCCGTGGCCATGAGCTTCCGCGCCGCCTCGATCACGGCCTCGCGGTTGCGCCGCGCGTCGGCGCGCTGAACGCGGGGGAGGGCTCGCGGCAGGAATGGTCACTGAGAGTGGTTCGAGCGGAGGCGAGAAACGGAACCCAGGTTCCGTATGGTAGGTTTCGGAACCGGAACTCCAGTTCCGATTATACGCGATAACAACAGTACAACGAAGGAGCAAGGCATGACGGACGAGCGGGAGTACATGGACAAGAGATGGGTGGCGCTGGCGCTCCTTTGCATGGCGCAGTTCGTCGTCGATTCTCGACGCCTCGATCGTCAACGTCGCGCTGCCGACGATCGGCGAGGACCTCACGTTCGACCAGGACAACCTTTCCTGGGTCGTCAACTCCTACGTCCTCACCTTCGGTGGCTTCCTGCTCCTCGGCGGGCGCCTCGCCGACCTCCTCGGCCGCCGGCGGGTCTTCATCGCCGGCCTCCTCCTCTTCGCCGCCGCCTCGCTCGCCGGCGGCTTCGCCGAGTCCGAGGGCGTCCTGATCGCCGCGCGCGCGGTTCAGGGCTTGGGCGCCGCGCTCCTCTCGCCGGCCGCGCTCTCGATCGTCACCACCACGTTCAAGGACGGATCCGAGCGCAACAAGGCGCTCGGCATCTGGGGCGCGGTCGCCGGATCCGGCGGCGCTGCGGGCGTCCTCCTCGGCGGCGTCCTCACCGAGTACGTCGGCTGGGAGTGGGTCCTGTGGGTCAACGTGCCGATCGGGATCGGCGCCGCGCTCCTCGCCCCGCGCCTCATCCTCGAGAGCCACTCGGACGCGGAGAACCGCACCTTCGACATCCCCGGCGCGGTCACGGTGACCGCCGGCCTTGCGCTCCTCGTCTACGCGCTGGTCGAGGCGCCCGACGCCGGCTGGGGCTCGCCGCGAGACGCTCGGCATGATCGCCGGCTCGCTGGCGCTGCTGGCGGCGTTCGTCGCGATCGAGCGCCGCTCGCCCGCGCCGCTGGTCCCGTTCAGCATCTTCCGCATGCGGACGCTGACGGGCGCGAACGTGGTCGGGCTGCTGACCGGTGCCTCGCTGTTCAGCATGTTCTTCTTCATCTCGCTCTACATGCAGAACGTGCTCGGCTACTCGCGCGATCAAGGCGGGCCTCTCGTACCTGCCGCTCGCCGTCTCGATCATCCTCGCGGCCGGGATCGCGTCGCAGCTCGTGACCAAGGTCGGGTTCAAGCCGGTGATGGCGGCCGGCATGGCGTTCGTCGCCGCAGGGCTTGCGTGGTTCAGCCAGATCTCGGTCGACGGCAGCTACCTGGGCGACGTCCTCTTCCCGTCGCTCCTGGCCGCAGTCGGGCTCGGGTTCTCGTTCGTGCCGGTCACGATCGCCGCGATGAGCAACGTCAAGGACCGCGAGGCCGGCCTCGCCTAGCGGGCTCATCAACACCTCGCAGCAGGTCGGCGGCGCGCTGGGCCTCGCGATCCTCTCGTCGATCGCCTTCTCGACGATCGGCGACCTCGCGGCACAGGGCGAAACAGGTCCGGCCGCACTGACCGAGGGCTACGCGGACGCGTTCCTGGTCGGCGCGGGCATCGCGCGTCCTGGGCGTGATCGCGTCGCTCACCCTGATCCGCGGCACGCGACTCGAAGGCGCACACCGAGATCGGCGCGGGCGAGGCGCCGGTCGCGGCGCCCGCGCCCGAGACCGCCTGAGGGAGCGTGCGGGTAGCCTGCGCGGCCCTTGCCGCAAGGCCGCCACCGAAAAGAGCGCCGCGCCGCTCCCCTCCGAGGAGACGCTTCGCGAGGTCGTCTTCACGCTGGCGGCCATGCACCGCCCGCCGTGCTCTCCGGGCGAGCGCGAGGCGGCCGAGTGGCTGGCCGAGCGGTTTCGCAGCGCCGGCGTCGAGCGACGTCGCGCTCGAGGACGAGCCCAGCTGGGGCACGTTCCCGCCGACGGTCACGACCCTGGCGGCGCTCGGGGCCGCTGAGCGCCCTGCTGACGCTTCAGGGGCCATCGGTTCCTGGGCGCGACGGGCTCGCTCAAGGCCGGGCTGGGCCTCTTCGACGAGGTCCTGAACGGGCCGCGGATCTTCCGGCGCGCGATGCGGAGCGAGAAGAGGACCGTGAACGTGCTGGCCAAGGCGGGCAACCCGGACGCTGCCCACACCCTCGTCGTCCTCGCCCACCACGACGCGGCGCAGACCGGCTTCCTGTTCGACCAGACGGCGGTCCGCACCTTCCACGAGCGCTTCCCGACCGTCATCCCGAAGATCAAGACGCAGCCGCCGCAGTGGTGGGGCGCGTTCGCCGGGCCGATCCTGGGCCTCGCCGGCGCGCTGACGGGCCGCCGCGGCCTGGCGAAGGCGGCGGTGGTCGTGAACCTCGGAACCGTCGCGGCGGTCGGCGACATGTGGCGCTCGGAGACGGTTCCCGGCGCAAACGACAACCTCACGGCCTGCGCCGTCCTGGTCTCGCTTGCCGAGATGCTCCGCGAGAGCCCGCGGGACATCCGCGTCTGGCTCGTCTCGGCCGGCGCCGAGGAGACGCTTCAGGACGGCATCCGCGGCTTCATGGACACGCCATGCGTCAGAGCTCGACCGCGGACGCGACCTCGTTCCTTTGCGTCGACACGGTCGGCTCGCCGCGCCTGATGATGCTCGAAGGCGAGGGACCGGCGTGGATGGAGGACTACGACCCCGGAGCTCCGCGAGACGGTCGCCCGCGTGGCCGAGCGCGACGGCCTGGCGCTCGAGCGCGGCTTCCGCGCCCGCGCCTCGACCGACGCGATCATTCCGCAGCGCCACGGCTACAAGATCGCGAACCTCTGCTCGGTCAACGACTACCACAACCTCTCGAACTACCACCTGCCCTCGGACACGGCCGAGAACGTGAACTACGAGACGGTCGCCGAGGCGGCGAAGGTCGCCTACGCGCTGGCCTCGGAGCTGGCCGCCGAGCACCGACAAAGCGTAGGAATTCACTCGCATAGCGAGTGTCTTTCTACTTTCGGGCGGGCTGGATGCCGCGGCAGCTTCGGGCCTCGTTGCCCTCCGCGTCCGGGCAGACGTCCTTGCCGGGCCCGCCGCGCAGGACGTCCTTGCCCTTGCCGCCCTCGAGCACGTCGTCTCCGCTGCCGCCGCAGACGATGTCCTTGCCTGCGTCGGCTCGGACCACGTCGTTGCCGCGCGCGGCGACGATCACGTCCGCGCCCGGCGTGCCGATCAGCTTCGAGGCGCCGCGGTCGTTGCCCGGCGTGCCGACGAGCGTCGCGACGGTGCCGCGGCACTTGACGGGCTCGGGCCCTCCGCCCGCCGCACAGTCGGCGCCCCAGTCGACCGTCCGCGCTGTCGCCACGGGCAACGAACACCTGCTGTTGAGACGGGATCCTCGCCCGGCAGCTCGCAGCTCATGGTCCACGTCTCGCCCTGGTGGAGCGGGCGGCCGGAGGGCATGACGTCCCACTCGTAATCCCCGCCGTCGGGCACGTCGAGCGTCGAGTCGAGGACGTCGTCGATATGGGCGTTCGCGCCCTGGTTGGGATGGAGGGGCGTCTCGAACTCCTTGTGGAGGCGCAGGGTCGCGGCCTCCGGCGCCGAGCCCTTGATGACCGAGTGCTCGTCGCGATCGGCGGCCCGCTCGCCCGCGATCAGGTACGCCTCGCGCACGCCCTCGCCGGGATGCTGCGCGTCGCCGACGTACTCCTCGATCACCGAGTCCTGGTAGTTCGCGTGGAAGTTGAGCCCCCGCGCCTCGGGCGTGTAGCCGTAGGAGCCCTGGGCGAAGTAGTTCCAGTCCTCGGTCGCGCCCGTGATGTCGCCGAGCGTCTCGTAGCCGCGCTCGGAGCGCCAGCCGGTCGCCGCCTGCCATGTCGTCGCCGAGGTCCTTCATCGCCGCCTCGTCGGGAGTGGTCGCGCCGATCGAGTCCTGCGGCAGGAACGGCGCGTCGAACCCGGGCTGGCGGAGCCACTTGCCGTCGTCGGTGAAGGTGTGGTTGGAGATGAAGACGGTGGGGTGGATGCCCGAGCGAGAGCTCGTGGACCGCCTGCGCCTCGGGCTCCGAGTAGGGCGCGGCGCCGCGGAAGCTCTGGGAGGTCGGGTCCGTCGACGAGCCCGGGCCGCCCCAGTAGCGCGCCGTAGTTGCGGTTGAGGTCGACGCCCGAGCGTGCGCATGGCGCAGGGGAGCGCGCGTCGGCGGGCGAGACCGGGCGGCAGTTCTTGCGCCGGTACGCGCCGGTTCCGGCGAGGGACTGGGCGAGAGTCGCGTTCTGGTTGTCGTCCGCGGCCGACGTCCCGAAGCTCCGCGACGCGATGAACCCGTCGACGTTGACGATCGGGATCACGAGGATCCGCACGTCTCGAGCAGCGCCGTGATCCGCGGGTCGGTGTCGTAGTTCTCGACGAGGTCGATGGCGAACTCCATCGGGAACTCGCCGGAAGGCCACTCGCGCGCGTGGTGGGCGCCCATGTTCACGTAGACCGGCCTGCCGTCGTCGGTCGCGTTGACGTCGGCGGCGATCTCGATGCCCTGGATCGGGCGGTTCTCGAGCGACATCCCGATCGTCACCTCGCGGGCGATCGTCGGGGTCGGCCTCGGCGAGGTCCGTCAGCTCGTCCGTGTAGTCCGTGTACTGGCGGTACTGGGTGCGCCCGCTGGGAAGGGCCGGCACGTCGCCCCGCGCCACGGCGCGGCTTTCCGCCCGGCGGTCGGCCGCGTCCGCGGCGGCCAGGTCGGGGATGAGGGTCTCGGCCCCGAACCCGCTCTCGAGCAGGTCGAGGCGCTCCTCCCGCGAGTAGAGGACCACGGTCGCCGAGTCGCCGTCGACGGCGTGCGTGACGTCCACGCCCATCCTCTCGAGCTCGGCGACGTCCTCCGGGCCCGCGATCGGCACCCGGACGAGCGAGGCGGGCTCCGCCGGCTCGGGCAGGCCGGTCTCGAAGAGCGAGATGGAAAGCGGCACGCTGACCGGGCCGCCACCGCGGCGGCAGCCCTGGAAGACGAGCCTGTCGCCGGGCTCGACCCAGAAGTCCACGCGTTCGGTCGAGCCGTTGGCGGTCGAGGCGCCGAGCGCCTCGCCCCGCTCGAACGCGGCCAGGTCCCAGTCGCCGCGCGGGCCGCCACGGAGCCGTGCGGTGACGAAGCCGCGGCCGGGCGAGACGAACGTGGCGGTGTCGGCTCCCTGATCAGCTCAGTCCCGCCGCGCAGTCCCGCTCCAGCGTCTGGGCGCTTCTGAGCGTCTCGGCGCGGGCAAGCTGCCGGCGTCGCGAAGATCGCCACGCACAGCCCGATAAGTCCCACCGTCGTGCGCCTCATCCGCGACCGAGGTTAGACGTAGAATCCGCCCAAGGCGCTGATCGCGCGAGACACTCACGGAGGGGGAACGACATGGGGAACCTAAGCGGCGGGCGTTTGCGTTGCTCGGAGCGGGGATGGTCTTCGCGGTGGCGGTGAGCACAGCGTTCGGCGCTTTCGGGACCGGAGGCAGGACCATCGTGAATGTGGGCGGCACGAACTCGGCGGACGACGTCGCCATCGCCAAGGACGGGACCATCGTCGGCGCCGGCGCGGCGGTGCCGGGCGCGACCGGATTCGACTTCGCCGTGGCTCGCCTCACCAGCGCGGGGTTCCCTGACTCGTCGTTCTCCGGCGACGGCGAGCAGACGACCGACCTCGGAGGGTTTGACACGAGCGATGCCGTGGTCGTCCAGAAGGACGGCGCCATCGTCGTGGGCGGATCCTCGGACGCGATCGACGACCAGAGGCGATCGGCGATGGTCCGCTACGAACCCGACGGCGACCCTGATCCGACTTTCTCGCAGGACGGGATCATGATCTTCCCGTTCGGAGGAAAGGCGTCGGGAATCGACGACATGGAGCTTCTGGACAACGGCAAGATCGTGGTGGCCGGCTCGATCGAGGGGTCGAACGACGGCCAGGACGCGTTGGTGGCGCGGGTCAGGCCCAACGGCAAGCTGGACAAGAAGTTCGGCAAGAAGGGCCTTCTCAAGTTCGGCGTCAAGGACGGCACGAGCCTCGTCGCCGCGGCACATCCAGAAGGACGACCGGATCGTCGTCGCCGGGGACACCTCCGGCCTCGAGATCGGCGACAACGGCAGCCAGCTCTTCGCGCGCGTCACCAAGGGCGGAAAGCTCGACAAGTCGTTCTCGGGCGATGGGATCTTCACCCGCAAGGTGAAGGGAGCCAGCACGAGAGTCGAAGACGTTGCGGTCGAGAAGGGCGGCCGGGTCCTGGGCGCCGTCGGCATCTTCGATGGGCCCCGACGTCAACTACGGAGTCTCCGCCGTCAAGGAGAGCGGCAAGAAGGACAAGAAGTTCGGCAAGAAGGGGCTGGCGCTCCGGGACTTCGGCGTCGACACCTCGCTCGAGAACATCGCGATCCAGAAGGCCGGCGGGATCGTGGTCGGCGGCGCGGTCAGGGTTGGCGACCTCGAGTTCCTGCTCGCCCGCTTCACCAGGAAGGGGAAGCTCGACCAGTCGTTCGGCTTCAAGGGGGCGACCACGACCGACTTCGCCGGCAACGTGGACATCATCCAGGGCCTCGCGATCGGCAAGGAGGACGTGATCGTCGCCGCCGGCATCGGCGACGGCGACTTCGGCTTCGCCCGCTACCTGGCGAACGGGGCGATCGACGACTGAGGTACCAGGTACCTAACGCAACGCTCACATCTGCCGCTTCCTACCGGATGTGGTGGCCCGAGATGGCGCGCGAGATCACGAGCCGCTGGATCTCCGCGGTGCCCTCGAAGATGTCGTAGATCTTCGCGTCGCGGTGCATCCGCTCGACGGGGAACTCGCGCGTGTAGCCGTTGCCGCCCAGGATCTGCATCGCCCGCTCGGTGACCCAGACCGCGGTCTCGCCGGACTTCAGCTTCGACATCGAGCCCTCGGCGTTCTCGAAGGTCTGGCCGGTGCGGCCCATCCACGACGCACGCCAGACGAGGAGGCGACAGGCGTCGATCTCCATCTTCATGTTCGCGAGGGTGAATGCGATCGCCTGGTTCTCGATGATCGGCTTGCCGAACTGCTGGCGCTCCTTGGCGTAGTCGAGCGCGTACTCGTACGCGGCGCGCGCGATGCCCACGGCCTGTGAGCCCACCGTCGGGCGCGAGGCTTCGAAGGTCTGCATCGCAGCCTGTGACTTGGACTTCTTGCCCTCGCGGACGCGGGCGAGGCGCTCGTCGAGCTTTTCCTTGCCGCCGAGGAGGCAGGAGCCGGGAATGCGGCAGTCGTCGAGGTGGACGTCGGCGGTGTGCGACGCGCGCAGGCCGTGCTTCTTCACCTTCGAGCCCTGCTCGCAGCCCTGCGTGCCCGGAGGGATCACGAAAGCCGCGTGGCCGCGCGAGCCCAGCTCGCGGTCGACCGAAGCGATCACGACATGGACCTTGGCGATGCCGCCGTTGGTGGCCCATGCCTTCTGGCCGTTCAGGACCCACTCGTCCTTTGCCTCGTCGTACTTGGCCGTGGTCCGGACCGCGGAGACGTCCGAGCCTGCGTCGGGCTCAGAGGCGCAGAACGCCGCGACCTGCGGCTCGTCCTCGGTGCCGAAGCACTGCGGGATCCACTCGCCCATCTGCTCGGGCGTGCCCTGGCCGAAGAGCGAAGCGACGGCGAGCGTCGTTCCCATGATCGCCATGCCGATTCCCGCGTCGCCCCAGAAGAGCTCCTCGTTGACGAGCGGAAGCTGGAGGCCGGAGGGGTCGGCGAAGAACTGCGCGATGCCCTCGAAGCCATAGAGGCCGATCTTCGCCGCCTCCTGGATCACCGGCCACGGCGTCTCCTCGCGCTCGTCCCACTCATGGGCTGCCGGGCGGACGACGTTCTCGGCGAAGCCGTGAACCCAGTCGCGGATGTCCTTCTGGTCCTGGGAGAGCTCGAGCGAGAAGGGGGGAGCGTCCTCTGACCCGTCGACGATGTCGTCGACCTGCGAGGCGGAAGTAGCGGCCGTGGCGGTTGCTGCGTTCATCAAAGTCCAATCTGCGGTAGCGTGGTTCTTTACGTTCGGTAGGAAAATGCTACCATAAGTAGGAATGGCAGTCTCAGAGAACCCAAGCGCACCGGCGATGGAACGCCCCCGGCGAAAGCGCGCGGCGCATCTCGGGCCTGAGCGCCGGCGGCCCTTCGTCCTCGACGCGGCTTACGAGCTCTTCCTCGAGAACGGCTTCGAAGGCACCTCGATGGACGCCATCGCCGTCCGCGGCGGGGGTGTCCAAGCCGGTCGTCTACGACTGCTTCGCCTCCAAGGACGAGCTCTTCACCGCAATGCTCGACCGCGAAGAGGAGCGGATCCTGGTCGAGACCGGCAAGGCGCTCGCGACCACCGGGACCTCCGACGACCCGGAGGGGACGCTGATCCGCGGCTTCCAGGTCTTCCTCGAGGCGGCCCAGCGCTCGCCCGACATCTACCGCGTCGTATTCCTCGGTGAGGGCGGCGGCAACGAGGCGGTTGCGGCCCGGATCTCCCGTGGCATCGAGCTTCAGGCGACGACGGCCGCCGGCATCGCCAGGCGGTGGGTCGAGCAGTACTCGGACCTGGAGGGGCAGGAGGCGGAAGCCGCCGCCGAGTTGCTCGGCCACACGATCGTCGGCCTGGCCCAGGTCGGCGCGCGCACGCTCCTGAGCGGCTCCGGCGAATGGACTCCGGAGACCCTGGGCGAGAAGCTCGGCCGGATGGCCTGGGCCGCCCGCGCCGCGATCTAGGGTCAGACCTCGCCGTCCTCACGCCGATCGCGCTTCATGAGGGTCTGACCCCTCATACTCCGCTTCATGCTCGATGCCGCGGTTCAGCTCGCATCACTCGGCGCCGCGCTTGGCGTCATGCTCGTCGCCTGGCTTGCGAGCGTCGTGATGCGCGATGCAGGCGTGGCCGATGTTGCCTGGGGGCTTGCGTTCGTTGCGATCGCGCTGGTCGCGCTGGTCGTGGGCGACGGCGACGAGCAGCGCTCGCTCCTGATCGTGATCCTCGTCTCGATCTGGGGGGTTCGCCTGGCCGGCTACATCGCGCAGCGCCACGACGGCGAGGACCGCCGGTATGCCGCGATGCGGGAGCGGCACGAGAACTTCGCGCTCAGGAGCCTGTGGTCGGTGTTCGGCACCCAGGCCCTGATCGCCTGGGTCATCTCGCTGCCCATCCAGGTTGCGGCAACCGACCCCACGCCGGCGACCTTGGGCGTCCTGGCCTGGGCCGGGGCGGCGGTCGCGGCGTTCGGGATCCTGTTCGAGGCGATTGCCGACGCACAGCTCCGCGCGTTCACCAAGGATCCGGAGAGCGAAGGCAAGGTGATGGACCAGGGCCTCTGGCGCTATTCGCGCCATCCCAACTACTTCGGCGAGGTGTGCATGTGGTGGGGCATCTGGCTGATCGCGCTGGAGACCGGATCGGCGTGGTGGACCGCGGTCGGGCCGGCGCTGCTCACCTTCCTGCTCCTTCGCGTCTCGGGAGTGGCGCTGACGGAGAAGACGATCTCCTCGCGCCGCCCGGGCTACGCGGATTACGTCAAGCGCACGAGCGCTTTCTTGCCGCGGTCCCCCAAGGGGTAAGGAGAGAAGCCCCCGGCGTCGAAGAGGACGCCGATGATGGCCGTCTTCAGAGGGTTCGACACGAGCTTCCGCTCGATCCTGAGAGTCGTCTTCGTGGTCGTCGGGGTGATGATCACGGCGTATCTCGTCTACCTCCTGCAACAGCCCATCGCCTGGCTGGTCATCGCGGCTTTCCTGGCGATCGCCGTGTCCGGGCCGATCGCCGCCCTGTCCCAGCACATGCCCAAGGGCGCAGCGATCGCGACCGTGTACGGGGCCCTCGTGGCGATCCCGGTCCTCCTGATGGTCCTGTTCGTCCCGCAGTTGGTCAGCCAGGGCGAGGACCTGGTCAACAACCTTCCTCAATACGCCGAGGACGTGACCGAGTTCGTGAACGAGAACGAGACGCTCTCGAACCTCAACGAGGACTACGACATCACGGGGACGCTCGAGGAGGAGGCGCAGAAGCTGCCCGAGAAGATCGGCGATGCGACCCAGACCCTCTCGGACATCGGCGTGGGGCTCGTCAGCTCGATCTTCGCGTTTGTGACGATCATGATCCTCTCGATCTTCATGGTCTCTGGAGGCGCAAACTGGATCGAGCGGTTCCTCAAGGCCCAGGAGCCCGAGCGCGCCGAGCGCCTGCGCCGGGCGTTCGAGCACATCGCCAGCGCGATCGGCGGGTACGTCGGCGGCGCCCTGCTTCAGGCGACCATCGCGGGGGTCGTCTCGTTCATCGTGCTGACCGATCCTCGGAGCGCCATTCGCGGGCGCGCTGGCGCTGATCATGGCCTTCGGCGACCTGATCCCGGTCGTCGGCGCCACGATCGCGGCCTTCCTCGTCGGCGTGGTGCTCCTGTTCGTCAACTTCCCCGTCGCCCTGATCGTCTGGATCATCTTCGCGATCGTCTACCAGCAGGTCGAGAACTACGTGATCCAGCCGCAGATCCAGCGCCGGGCCGTGGCGGTGGAGCCCATCGTGATCCTGGTCGCGGTGCTGTTCGGATCAACGCTCTTCGGAGTGGTCGGCGCGCTGCTTGCGATCCCGGCCGCCGCATCGATCCAGATCGCGGTGCAAGCGAGTGGATCGACTACCGCCGGGCCGTCAAGCTCGGAGTTGAGTCGCCCAGCCACCCCGCCGCCATCGCCGCTCATCCAGCCCGAAGCCGGCTGAGCGCTCAGCAGACCTGACCGTCGAGCTCGCGCGCGAGGCCTTTGGCCGCGTTGTCGCCGAGGCGCTTGAACAGGAGCCCCAGGGCCGGGTCGGCGACCTTGGCGAGCCCCTTCGGCTCGAGCTTCGCGTCATAGACGAGCTCGGTCCCCTCGGCGACCTCGCGGACGGTGATCTCGTCCAGCGAGGTGACCGTGCCGCTCTCGGCTCGCAGCAGCAGGCGGCTCGGCCGCTCGGCCTCGACCGTCTCGTACTCGAAGGTGTTCTCCCGGCCCGCGAGCTTGAAGGTGACGCTGAAGCGGGCGCCCTTCCCGGGCTGCTGGTTGCCGATCCGCTTCGCCTCGGTCACGGTCTCGTCCCAATCTTCGACCGACGTGAAGTCGGCCATGTAGTCGTAGACCTCCTCGGCGGGCTTCGACGTGAGGATGGTTCCGGTGTATCTGGCCATGTCTACGGGGCCTCCTTGATCAGTCGGTTGCATTCGGTCCAGAGGCGCTCACGCGCCACCTGGGACTCCTTGGTGTTCGGAAGCTTGTGGGTGGCGCGCGGCTTGCGGTCGTGCCAGAAGAGACCCGGGCTTCGGATCGGCTCGGGCGCCCAGCAGAGCCACGCGGAGGTGTCCGCGCCCTGGCGCGCGTCGCGGAGGAACGGGACCCATCACCTTGCGGAAGCCGGGCAGTGAGTCCTGGACCCCCGGGGTATCCGCCCAGCCGGGGTGGGTGGAGTGGAAGGTCACGCCCTCGCCGCCGAGGCGCTCCTGGCAGAGCTCGGTGAGGATGACCTCGCAGCGCTTCGTGTGCGCGTAGAAGCGAACGGGGTCGTAGTCGCGGCTGCTCGAGCTGGAGGTCGTCCGCGTCGAGCTTCGCTCCAGTACATGCCGCCTGACGAGACGTTCACCACCCGGCCCGGCGCCGCGGCGCGAAGGCTGGGCATCAATTCGAGCGCGAGCAGCAGCGGCCCCGTGACGTTGGTGGCGAAGCTGAGCTCGATCCCATCCGCCGACTTCGCCCGCTCCGGCGGCATGACGCCGGCGTTGTTGACGAGGGCGTCAAGCTTCGGCACCTCCGTCGGTGAACGCGGCGGCGAACTCACGGATCGACTCCTGCTCGGAGATGTCGCAGCGCCATAGGCGGAGCTCGTCCGACCCCGTGCGCTCCGAGATGCCGGCGAGGACCCGCTCGCCCTTCTCGAGGTCGCGAACGAGCATGTGGACGCTCGCGCCGGCTTCGGCCAGGAGCTCGCACGTGCCGGCGCCGAGGCCGGAGCTGGCGCCCGTCACCAGCACCGCACGCCCGCTCAGATCGGCGTGGGCCCCCAGGCGCTGCTGCGGACGCGGTAGCCGAGCGAGGTGAAGCCGGGCGCGACCGCTGCGTCCATCACGCGGTCTGCGAGGGCAAGTGGCGAGTCATGCGGGCCAAAGTACCCACGGCTTGTGGTTGTATAAGGTTAAGCAAAATATCTAAGTAAAGATGGTACAGTGCTGACGAGGAGTCGTGACCGTGAGCACCACCCAGAGCAGCAAGGGCCAACCGGAGCGATCGCTCCGGCCTGCGCTTCGCATCGGCGAGCTGAGCCGCCGGGTGGGCGTCAGCCCCGGAACGCTGCGTGCCTGGGAGCGCCGATACGGCCTGCCTGAGCCACGGCGCACGGAAGCGGGGCTACAGGCTTTACACCGCTGAGGACGAGGCGAGGATCAGGGAACTGACCCGCCTCCGCGGCCAGGGGGTCGCGACCGCCGAGGCGGCAAGACTTGCCCGCGAGGGTCCCCCATCTCACGGGCGAGACCGGGCATGGCACGGCAACGGCGGGACAAGCCGCGCCGTCCCAAGCCGGCGCGCGCGTTGCGGGACGTGCCGCGCCCCGCGAGGAGGGCGCCGGTGCTTCCGCACCGGCGCCCCTTCGCATCCCGGTCGACACCGATCGGTCGAGCGCCTCGCGCGTCGCCCTCGACGCGTTCGACGAGACGCGCGGCGAACGCGGTCCTGGACGATGCGGTCGCGTAGCTCTCGCTCAGCGCCTTCCTGGAAGGGCTGATCCTTCCGTTCCTACGGGAGGTCGGGATCGCTCGGTGGCAGCGAGGTGACACCACGCCCGCGCAGGAGCACTTCGCCTCCAACCTCATCCGCAGCCGCCTCTTCGGCATGGGGCGCGGCTGGGGTACGGGGACGGGCCCGCTCGCCGATGCTCGCCTGTCCCGCCGGCGAGCGTCACGACCTGGGGCTCGTCTCCTTCGGCCTTCTGCTGCGCGAGCGAGGCTGGCGAATCGCCTTCTTCGGGCAGGACACCCCGGCCTGAACGCTCGTCGAAACCGCTGATTCCCTGAGCCGGATGCGGTCGTCGTCTCGGCGGTCGACTCGCGGCGGCTCCGCGAGTCAGGCGACGAGATCGCGAGATCGCGAGCCGCTGGGCCTCTACGTCGGCGGCGCCGGAGCGTCCCGGCGCTTCGCGAGCGCGTCGGGGCGACCCTGCTCGAGGGGGAGCCCAGCTATGGCGCGGCGACGTCGAGGCGGGCGCTGCGGCCCACGGCAGGGCGTCGCCTAGCTGTACTTGTCCCACTTCTTGAGGGACTTCGTCACGATCGCTGGAGGCGTCGCCGCCCTCGTAGTAGCCGGGGGCGGTCCACTTCTCGAAGTGGAGGTGGCAGCCCGGAGGCATTGCCCGTGTCGCCGACCTCGCCGATCTTGTCGCCCTTGCGGACCTTGGAGCCCTCGCGCGGAATCGCCTTCTGCTTGAGGTGCATGTAGGCGTAGTCCTTGCCGGTGCCTTTCGCGTCGAGGACGATGTAATTGCCGGCGGACGAGTGGCGGTCGACGGTCTGGACGCGGCCGGTGTGGTTCGCGATCAGCTTGGCTGCCGCACTTGGCGAACACGTCCTGGCCCTGGTGGCCTCGCCCGGCGCCGAAGCCGTCGCCGTAGTGGTGCTTGGCGGGAAGCGGGGAAGAGGTAGTTGTGGCCACCACCGCCGCCGCCTCCTCCGCCGCCGTCACCGCCGCCAGTGCCGACGCCGCCGCCCCCGCCGAGGGCGACGGAGGTCAGGCGCGGCAGAAGCCGCGAGGAGCCGAGGCTCGCAGAAGACAGGTCGGGTCTGTTTGCGGAGGCTGGGCATTTTGTGAGCGAACACTAATAGCAGGATCGGCTCGAACTTTCGCCACCTTTAGCCGTCTCCTGCGTCCTATTCGACGCCCACGGGCGGCCTCCCGCTTCGAGGGAGAAAAATGAGACGAGGCGCCCCGAAGGACGCCCCGTCTCGGCATCGGAGGTGCCCCGGGGCTCAGGCCTGGGCCCGCCGAGGGCGGATACCAGGCTCTCCTCGGGTATCATAAGAGTCTTCGGCGCTCGGCGGCGCCGCCTTGGCTGCGCGGCCACGAATCTGGACAGTTGTATGACGCCCGCGGATGAGCCGGTTTAGCGCTTTAGGCAACTACGCCGGCGCGGGCGGCGCTCTCGATGCGCTTCCGGAGGATCTTCGCGTCGGCGTCGCCGATGGTGCGGAGCTGCCCCTGGAAGGCGAGGTGCCAGTGCTCGGCGGGCCACTTGGCGATGTGCTCGAGGCGGCCGACCATCTCCTCGGCGGGGACGAATTCGTCCTCGGCACAGGACGACGTCCGGCTCGGCCTCGACCCGCCACGGGTAGGCCTCGGGCTTCTTCTTCTTTCCCTGAGGCCAGATCGGCGTGCGGTCCTCGAACATGCCCGAGCGGACCTTGGCGATGCCGCCGAACGCCTGGAGGCCCGAGACGTAGAACATGATCTCGTCGCCTGGCTCGAACCCCTCGGCCATCCGGCGGCGGCCCTCCTTCATCCCGATCACGTCGAACCCGCGCTCGACGTAGATCCGGAAGTTCTCGATGCCGCCGGTGAGGATCCAGGTCTCATGCCTAGGCCGAGTTATAGGCCCCGGCCCGCGGAGCCGGCCTGCGCTGCGATGGATCTCGCGACGACCGCGCGGTCTCCTCGGGGGCCGAGACGATCCCGTCGCGGCACCAAAGCTCTGGCCGGCTTCGGGGAACAGCTCGCGCGCGACGGGCTCCATCTCGGCGGCGGCGGGGAACCAGGTGCCACGGCCGCCGAGGCGTCTCTGAGAGGCAGATATGCAGCCGGTCGCCGAGCCGGTGCGCCGGCTCGGCGGCCTCGGCGTCGCCCGCCCACGCGCGAGCGCGGACCGCACGCCGCCTCCGCATCGAAGTACTCCATCTGGATCTGGACGCGCTCCTCACCTGCGTCCTCGGTCAGCTGCGTGTTGGCCCCGGCAGAGCGCGGCGCGCAGCGCGCCGCGGTAGTCGGCCTCGAGCTGCTGCAGGTAGGTGCCGACGACGGCCTCCGAGGAGAGCAGGGAGTCGGAGTCCGCGGAGCGCCCCGACGCCGAACGGCGCTGATCCGATGCAGAAGACCGAGTCCGATCAGGTCGGGGCGGGCGTCGGCAACGCGGACCGCGCGGTTGGACGGCGTCGACCAGGCACACCGCGACGGCGAACGGCCCCACTGCCTCGCAGACCGTCTCGAGGTCCGAGACGTCCGGTCGCCATGTCGTAAGGGCCGACTCGGTCCGACTGGCCGGTTCCGCGGTCGTCGAAGCGGACGACCCGGAACTCCCCCTCCAGCACCGCCTCGATCGGATCGAAGATCGGATGGGTGCATCGCCCAGTACGGGGTCAGGAGCACGGTCGGCCCCGAGCCCCGCTCCTCCCAGTGGAGCCTGACGCCGTCTGAGGCCGTTGACCTGGGGCATGGCTCCGAGTCTAGGTAGGCGCGGTTACGGTGCCCCGGATACCGGGAAACTGGTCGTGTAGCCCCACGATTCGCCGGGGGGCAATGAACTTGCGACGAAACGAGGAACGAAATGTCACATGCAGCCGATGCGGCTGTCGGCCGGAAGGACATCCTGGCCGAGGAGAACACCGAGGCAGCGCGAGGAGGTCATCGAGCTCCTCAAGAAGGCGTATTGGATGGAGATCGAGACGGTGATGAGCTACATCGCCAACTCGGTCAACCCCGACGGCGTCCGCGCGCAGGAGATCAAGGAGTCGCTCGCCCAGGACATCACCGAGGAGCTCGGTCACGCTCAGCAGTTCGCGGAGCGGATCAAGGAGCTCTACGGGGTTGTGCCGGGCTCAGACGGAGTTCTCGGCCGAGCAGAGCTTCCTGCAGCCGCCCGGCGACCAGATGGACATCGTCCACGTGATCAAGGGCGTGATCGAGGCCGAGGCCGGCGCGATCGAGCACTACTCGCGGATCATCGAGTTCTGCGCCGACACGGACCCGGTCACCGAGGACATGGTGATCGCGATCCTTCGCGACGAGCAGGGTCACATGCGCCAGTTCGAGGGCTTCCTCCGCGAGTACGAGAAAGAGGGGCTCGCCTGAGCGAGTCCCTCTTTGGA
Source organism: uncultured bacterium (assembly GCA_963740125.1). Classification (GTDB taxonomy): domain Bacteria; phylum Actinomycetota; class Thermoleophilia; order Solirubrobacterales; family 70-9; genus JALZKA01. The sequence continues at coordinate 491,134 of CAVUCV010000001.1, forward strand.
CGAGTGGAGTGGGCTCGCCTCGGCGAGCGGACGACTACGACGTCTTGTCCCAGGTCTTCAGGTAATCCGTGACCTTGCGCATGGCGCGCCCGCCTTCCCAGAAGCCGGGGGCCGTGTGCATCTCGAAGTGGAGGTGGCAGCCGGACGCGTTGCCCGAGTCGCCGACCTCGCCGATCTTTTCGCCGGCGTTGACCTTGTCGCCCTTCTTGACGACGCGGTTCTTCATGTGCGCGTACAGGAGGTCCACGCCGGTGCCCTTGACGTCGAGCACGACGATGTTGCCGTAGCCGCTGCCGTCCTTCTCGGACCGCTGGATCTTGCCGTCGTTCGCGGCGACCAGCTTGCGGCCGCACTTGGCGAAGAGGTCCTGGCCGTCGTGGCCGCGGCCGGCGCCGAATCCATCTCCGTACTCGTGCTTCGAAGGGAGGGGGAACACGTAGCCGTTGCCGAAGTGTCGCGCGGCGTCCGCGTCTTCGGCCGGCATGAAGATGGCGAGGAGCGCCGAGCACGAGCCCTATGAAGAGGATCGCCAGCGATCGGGTGGGCAGGGGCAGCTTTTTCTGTAAATCAATATTGAGCATGGTGTGAGCAAATACTCATAGCAGACCTCCGGTAACCCCAAATTAAGGACGGCAGGGCGCCCCTCCTTGCGGTCTTGGTGAGGACGGCCCGGCTTGCCCGGCCGTCCAGAGCTCCGGCCGGCCGGCGAATGGTGGTACGCCGAGCGTCGGTCAGGCGGTTTCGGCTAGGCGGGCTACTCGGTCGGCTTCGATCGGGCGGCCCAGTTCGCGCCAGGCGTCTGCTGCTTCGCGGAGGACGCCTGCGTCGCCGGCCGCGAAGCCTCTTGCCTCGAGGGCGGCCGCAGAGCCGACCGGGTAGCGAAGGCGCTCGGCCAGGCCGGTTGCCTCGTCGGCAAGGGAGGCTGCCGCGTCGGCGCGGCCCCAGAGCGTCGAGTTGACCGAGCGCGCGGCGGTCGCCTCGATCGACTGCGCCACCAGGCCCGCGCGCTCGCACGTGTCAAGCGCTGAGGCGAGCACGGCGTCGGCGTCGGCGAAGTTCTCCTGGTCGCGAAGGGTCGCGGCCAGCGCCAGGAGCGCCTGGAAGGCGATCTCGGAGCGGCCCACCTGGGCGGCCATCTCGGCGGCGCGGCGCAACGAGCGCTCCGAGCCCTCGAGGTCCGAGTCGCGCCACCGCAGCGCGCCGCGGAGGAGGTGCGGGAAGCAGAGCTTTCCGGTCAGGCCTTCGCGCTCGACCAGCGCGGCCACCGTCTCTGTGCCGGCCTCGACCTCGTCCCACTTGCCGCAGTGGAAGGCGAGGAGGCGTAAGCGAGAAATGGAGCTCTACCTGCGACGGCAGGTCGCCGATCCGCTCGGCGATACCGAGCGCCTCGCTGTAAGCGTCGGTTGCCGCGCTGTAATCGGCCTCGGACACCTCGAAGTGGTAGCCGAGCGCCAGGAGCGCCCGGATCGCCTCGGCGGGATCCGAGTCGCGGGCAAGCTCCACCGAGCGCTCGAGGTTCTCGCGCGCCCGCTCGGTGTCGCCGATCCGCCCGAAGACGCGGCCGAAGATGCCGTGCGCGCGGCTTGCCGCGGCCGCTTCCTCCAGGCGCTCGGCCAGGCGGAGCGCCTTCTCCGAGGCGTAGATGGCAAGCATGTTGTCGCCCGTGTGCATATAGAGCGAGGCCGCTTCCTCGTAGAGGCGCACGAGCTCGAGGCACGGCGGGCCCGTCCTTCAAGAGGTCGATGCCGCGCTGGTAATGGCTGATCGAGCCCTCGCGGTCGCCCTTGTTCCAGAGGCCGGCGCCGATCTTCCGATGGAGGTCGCCGACGCGCGCGAGGTCCTCCTCGCCGCGGTGGTACTCCAGGCAGCGCTCCCACAGGTCCACGGCCTTGTCGACGCGGCCCAGGCGGAGCGCGACGTCGCCGTACTTCTCGGCGATGCGCGCCCGCGCGTCCGGGTGCTCGCAGTCATCGTCGCCGTCCAGGCCGAGCGCGGCCTTGTAGTGGGTCAGAGCCTCCTGATTGGAATAGAGGCTCGGCGGCGACGTCTCCCGCCGCCTCGAGCGCCTCGGTGCGCGCGGTCACGGACGACGTGCAGCTCGGAGTCGTCCATGCCGGCGTCGGCGCCGATCTCGGCAGCCTTCGCAAGATGGTCGGCGACCATGGCGATCACCGCTTCGGTCCGGTCCGCCGCGCGGTCCTCGATGAAGGTGGCCACCTCGGCGTGCTTTCGCGCCCGCACGGTCTTCGGCAGGGTCGAGTACGCGACGTCGCGGATCAGGACGTGCTTGAACGCGTACTCGCGCTCGCCCATCAGCCGCCCGCCCGCGGTGGCGACGATCAGGTCCTTGTCGGCCAGCGAGCCGAGGAGGTCGTGAGCGTCGGCGCCTTCGGCGACCGAGCCGGCCCAGAAGGTCTGACCGACGACTGACGCCTGCTGAAGCAGCGAGCGCTCCTTCGCGTTCAGAGCGTCGAGGCGCGCCGCGAGCACGGCGTGGACGGTCTCGGGAAGGACGGAGTCCCCGGACATCCCCTCCTCGAGGATGCGGTTGACCATCTCCTCGGCGAAGAGCGGGTTGCCGCCCGAGCGCTCGGCGACCTGGGCGACCAGGGCCTCCTCGATCTCCTCGGCGCCTTCGGGCAGCAGCGCGTGGACCAGCTCGCGCGCGCCGGTCGGCGCGAGCGGCTCCAGCGCGATCGTCGTCGCGTTGCGCCTGCCGCCGCCCCAGCCGGGCCGGCGGTCGAGCAGCTCGTCGCGCGCGAGGCAGATGATCAGGACCGGGCCGCGCACCCAGCGCGCGAGGTACTCGATCAGGTCGAGCATTCCCTCGTCGGCCCAGTGGATGTCCTCGATCGCGAAGACGACTGGGCGCTCGCGGCTCGCGGCTTCGACCAGCGTCCTGACCGCCGAGAAGAGGCGGGAGCGCACCTGCTGGGGATCGTCCGAGTCGGCGCTCTCGGCGAACGTCTCCGGAATCTCGATGCCGAGCGGGCGCGCGAGGGTCGCGGCCAGCCGGTCGGGCGAGTCTTCCTCGCCCTCGACGCAGTGGTCGCCCAGGAGCTTCTCGAAGCCGGCTCGCAGGCGGGTGAAGGCAACGTCGGACTCGTCGGTGTCGGCGATGCCGAACTGGTCGCGGACGATCTCTGCCAGAGCCCAGTACGCGAGCCCGGAGCCGTAGGCGGGGCAGTGCCCGACCCGCATGAGCGGTGAGCCGGGCCGCTCCGTCACCTTGCCGGCCAGCTCTCGCAGGAGGCGGCTCTTGCCGACCCCGGCCTGGCCGACCACGGTCACCAGGTGTGACCGGCTCTCGCGGGTCACGCGGTCGAACATCGCCGACAGCAGCTCGGATTCGTCGTTGCGCCCGACGAGCGGGGTGGAGGCGCGAGTCAGGGCCGTGCCCGGCGACCGCGACCCGGACCGCTTCCCACGCCGCGACGGGCTCGGCCTTGCCCTTCAGGTCGAGCGGGTCGAGCTCCGTGTACTCGATGGATGTGCGGGTGAGCCTGTGGGTGACCTCGCCGACCGTCACGGATCCCGGCCGCGCGGCGGATTGAAGCCGCGACGCCACGTTGACGGCGTCACCGATGACCGTGTAGCCGTCGCCCATCTTCCCGGCGAGGACCTCGCCCGAGTTGATCCCCACGCGAAGGGCGAAGTCGACGCCCGGGATCTGCTCGTTGATCTCGTCCATCGCACCCTGCATGGCCAGGCCCGCGCGAACCGCCCGCTCGGGGTCGTCCTCGTGGGCGACGGGCGCTCCGAAGACGGCCATCACGTTGTCGCCGATGAACTTGTCGACGGTGCCCCCGAAGCGGGTCACCTCTTCGCCGAGCCGCCTGAGCGCGCGGTCGACCATGGACTTGAGCGCTTCCGGGTCCATCCGCTCGGCGACGGCGGTGTATCCCGAGAGATCGGCGAACAGCACCGTCGCCTTCCGCCGTTCCTCGGGCCGCGCTTCGGGCGCGGCCGGAGCTGCGGGCGGCGTGGACGGCTGAGGGACCGGGGCCCCGGTCAGCGAGCTTCCGCACTCGATGCAGAACTTCGCGCCCGGCGGATTCTCCTTGCCGCAGCTTGGGCAGGCGGTGGCCAGCCCGTTCCCGCAGGACATGCAAAAGCGAGCCCCGTCGGGGTTCTGCGTGCCGCAGGCAGAACACTCCATCCCCATGTGCCGGAGGTTACGTACCTGGCGATTTCAGTCAAGGTGAGATCGATCACATTGGGCCGCGCATGTGCCAGATCTCGGCGCTCAGTCGATCGGGATGTCCTCGACCTTGGGGCCCTGCTCGCCCGGCTCCTCGTCCAGGCGCTCCACGTAGCGGTCGATGACCGCCTTCATCGTCAGCAGAGCCTCGCGCTGGACGTCCTGCCAGCCGTCCCGCAGGTCGTCGGAGGCGGTTGCCCTCAGAACGTCCGCGGCGCGGCAGATGGGGCAGAGCTCCACGCACTCGCGCTCGGACGAGTGGCGTTTCAGGAGGTCGCCGAGCTCCGAGGGGTCTGGGCCGCGGGCGCTCATGCCTCACCGGGGAAGGTGACTTCCAGGGCGCCGTCGCGGAGCTTCGCGCCGTTCGTGCGGCGGCGGGCAAGGCCGGGGGGCAGGATGAGGGTCCGCTTCTCGCGGCCCGCGGCGACGATCAGCTCGGAGCCCACCTGCTTCAGCGAGATCTGCGAGCGCTCCGCGAACGGGACGCGGATCCGCAGGGTGGTGGCGCCATCGGCGCCTTCGGAGAACTCGTGCGCCTGCTCGGCCAGGAGGAGCGAGGCCACGTCGTGGTCGGCGAACAGCTCCTCGCCGAGCTGGTCGAGCATCTCCGGCCCCACGACCTCGTCGGCGAAATACCGCGCCTTGAGCACGGGCACCGGGGCGAAGCCGTCCGCGATGTCGGCGAGGCGCTCGGTCTGGCGCTCGCGCCAGGGGCCGAAGTACCCGCCGCCGACCTCGTCGGGGAACAGCCGGTTCACGACCACCGCATCGGTCAGATACCCATAGAGGTTGAGGTAGGTGAAGGTCCGCTGCGCCTCGTTTATGACCATCCGGTCCGCGTTCATCACCAGGCGGATCGAGGCGCGATCCGAGTCGCGGAGGATGTCGTTCATCGCGATCAGGTTGCGGACGAGGCCGTTCACCTCGGCGAGCACCTCCTCGCCGGGGAGGTCGACGTCCAGGAACGTCTTGGCGATCGGCCGCGCCGCGGCGACCATCCTGCGCTCGACGGGGAAGACCTTCTCGAGCCACCACTTGGCGATCTCCGGGAACGAGAGGAGGCGGAGCGTCTCCCCGGTCGGGGCGCAGTCGACGATGATCACGTCGTAGTCGCCGGACTCGTGGTGGCGCTTGATCTGGAGCAGGCTGAAGAGCTCGTCCATGCCCGGGGGGACCGACAGCTCCTCGGCAGCGATGTCCATGACGCCGCGCTCGTGCAGGAGCTGGCCGAGCCAAGCCTGCACCTGAGCCCAGTTCGCCTCCATCTCACGCTGCGCCTGGACCTCCTGGCCCCACAGGTTCTGGCCCGCGGGCGTCGGGTCGGATCCCAGGTCCAGCTCCAGGGCGTCCGACAGGCTGTGTGCCGGGTCCGTCGAGAGCACGACCGTCCGGAGCCCCGCGGCCGCGGCGCGGCGGGCGCTTGCGGCGGCCACCGACGTCTTGCCGACGCCGCCCTTACCGGTGTAGAGGATCGTCCTGGGCGCGGCGCTTTGAGCGTCTGGAGCCACGGTCGCGAGCAACCGTACCCACTATCGTTGACCGGCCTCGAAGACCCCGAAAAGCGAAGGACACTGAAATAACTTGACTCGCACCAAGACCCTCATCGCCGCACTCGCGCTCGCCATCCCCGTGCCGGCCATCATCGCCGGCTGTGGCGACGACGAAGAATCGTCCGAGGATCCGCAGCAGGTCCTCGAGGAGGCCTTCAACAACGACACCTCCATCGAGAGCGGCGTCATCGACCTCACCTTCGACCTTTCCGTCGAAGGAACCGAGGGCGGCAGCCTCACGGCGAACGTCACCGGCCCGTTCGCGACCGACCCCGAGAACCCGGAGATGATCGGCCAGCTCGACCTGGACATCACGGCGTCGGGCGAGGGCGCGGCCTCCGAGTCGCTTCCCGAGGACCTCGAGGCCGGCATCACGATCACCGAGGACAACCTGTACGTGGCCTACAACGGCACGGACTACGAGCTCGGCGACCGAGGCCTACGAGGAGCTGAAGGCGGCGCAGGAGGAGGCGGCGCCCGAGGATTCGGAGAGCGGCACCTTCACCGAGCAGTGCGAGCAGGCGATCGAGGCGCAGGGCGGCGACCCCGCCGCGTGCGACATCGACCTGACCGCCTGGTTCTCCAACCTCTCCAACGAGGGCACGGAGGACGTCGGCGGCGCCGAGGCGACCCACGTCGCCGGCACGCTCGACGTCGAGCAGATGGTCACCGACCTGTTCAGCCTGGGCGCGTCGATCCCGGGCGCGACGGGTGGCGTCGATCCCTCGATCATCGAGCCGCAGCTCGGCGTGATCTCCGATGCCGTCTCCGGCGCGGGCTTCGACGTCTACGCCGCGACCGAGGACGGCACGCTCCGCGGGCTGGACTTCTCGCTCGACCTTGACACCGCTGCGCTCGGCGGTGGGGCGGCCGGCGTCGACTCGGCTTCGCTCGGCTTCTCGCTCGAGCTCGCCGACGTCGGCGAGGAGCAGACATTCGAGGCGCCCGACGACCCGCAGCCGATCAGGGACCTCGCCAAGGAGTTCGGTGGCCTCGGCGCGATCCCGGGCGGCTCGGAGCTTCCGGGCCTCGGCTCCGGCAGCGCTGGCGGTACCGGCGGCGGCAGCCTCGACCCCGATTGCATCCAGGAAGCGGCGGGCGACCCCGACGCGATCCAGGCGTGCCTCGAGTAAGGGCTCTTCAACGACCGACCTGACGGCTCGAGGCCCCGGCGATCCGCCGGGGCCTCGGTCTTTCACGGGTCCGTCGGCAGCGCTCTCGGGATCAGCTCGGTTTCGCCCGTTAGATTGACGGCCTCGTGAGCCGCTTTCTCTTCTCAGCGCAGGGCTGGCCGTACCTGCTGACGCCGTTCATCCTGCTCGCCGTCCTGCTGGAGTTCGTCTTCCACGCGTCGCCGACGGTGATCTTCTTCTGCGCGGCCGCGGGGATCATCCCGACCGCGGCGCTGATGGGCCTCGCGACCGAGGAGCTGGCCGCCAGGTCGGGCCCGGGCATCGGCGGCTTCTTGAACGTCACCTTCGGCAACGCGGCCGAGCTGATCATCGCCCTGTTCCTCTTGGCGGAGGGGCTCCAGGAGGTCGTGAAGGCGTCGATCATCGGCTCGATCCTGGGCAACCTCCTGCTGGTGCTCGGGCTCTCGATGTTCGTCGGCGGGCTCGGGCGCAAGAAGCAGGTCTTCAACCGCACCGCGGCCAACGCGCAGTCGACGATGCTCTTCCTGGCGGTCGCCGCGCTGATCATGCCCGCGATCTACGCGCTCGTCCAGGGTGGGGGGCTGCCGCCGATCGACGCCGAGATCGTGAACTTCGGGTCCGACCTGGAGGAGCTCTCGATCGGAGTGGCGATCGTCCTCGGGCTCACCTACGTCGCCGGGCTGCTCTTCTCCTTGAAGACGCACAAGGACCTCTTCAATCCCGTCGCCCCAGACAGCGAAGGCGAGGCCGGAGAGGGGGGCCACGGGCATGCGACCTACGGGTGGTCGGTCAGGAAGTCGGTCGCGATGCTGGCGATCGCCGGCGCCGCGGTCGGGCTCGTGTCCGAGATCCTCGTCGGCTCGATCTCGGAGGCGTCGGAGTCGATCGGCATCTCGGAGTTCTTCGTCGGGATCATCATCGTCGCCGTGGTCGGCAACGCGGCCGAGCACTGGGTGGCGGTGCTCGTCGCCAAGAAGGACAAGATGGATCTCGCGGTCAACATCTCGATCGGCTCGGCGGCGCAGATCGCGCTCTTCGTCGCGCCGATCCTGGTCCTCGTCTCGTTCGTCCTCGGCCCCAACCCGATGCCGCTCGTCTTCAACGGCTTCGAGCTCGGCGGCGTGCTGGTCGCGGTCCTGATCGCGAACTACGTCACCCAGGAGGGCGAGTCGAACTGGTTCGAGGGCGTCCAGCTCCTGGCCGTGTACATCGTGCTCGGCGCTGGCGTTCCTCTACGCCTGAGCGACGGCTCCGGGCTTCAGGGTGATCCCGGTCACACTCCACATCGCGTCGCGCGTGTAACTAAGGCTTCACCGTGACCGAGCGCGTCGCAGATCTCACCTGGCGGCGCCCGAAAGCGGTCCTCATTGCCCTCGGCGTCTTCGTCGTCGTCGCGGCGATCCTGGCCGTGGAGTCGAGGAGCACCTGAAGGCGGCAGGGTTCACGGACCGGCCTCTGAGAGCGAGCGGGCGACCGAGCTCCTTCGCGACGAGCTCGGCTACGACGCGAATCCGGGCCTCGTCGTCCTGGTCCGCGACCAGGACGGCAAGCGCCTCGACATCACCGCGCCCGCCGTCCGCGAGGAGGTCAACCGCCTCGCCGAGAGCTCGGCGACGTCGACTTCGTCGGCCGCGCCGTCGACCCGCTCGCGCCCGCTCGAGCGGGCGGAGGACAAGATCCGCAGCGGCGCAGCAGCGGGAGATCGCAGCCGCTCGCCGCGACTACGACCGGCAGGTCGCCGGCCTGGAGGCCCAGTACGCCGCCCTCGGCCAGGTCCCGCCGCCGGTCGCGCCGTTCAGCGCCGCCCTCGAAGCAGGAGCTCGAGCGGCAGCGCGAGGAGGAGCTCGAGAAGGTCGCGAAGGACCTGCCGGACGAGAGCCCCCTGATCGCCGACGACCACCGCTCGGTCGTCCTCCCGGGACACTCGTCGACCCAGGACGTGGAAGACGACGGCGGCGCGGCGGCCGAGGACGCGAAGTGAAAGCTCGACTCGGAGCTGCTTCGAGGTCGGGATCGGCGGCTTCGCGCCCAGCTTCAACGAGGTGAACGACCAGACGCGCGACGACCTGACCAAGGCCGAGCTGATCGCCTTCCCGCTGCTCGCGATCATGCTCCTGGTCGTCTTCCGCGGCGTGATCGCGGCGCTGATCCCGCTGGTGATCGGAGTGGTCTCGATCCTGGGGACGCTGTTCGCGCTCCGGATCATGGCCGGGGTGGTCGACACCTCCCTGTTCGCCCTCAACATCGCGACGGCGCTGAGCCTGGGCCTCGCCGTGGACTACGCGCTCCTCATGGTCTCGCGCTACCGCGAGGAGATCGAGGAGGGCGGCGCAACCAGGAGGCGCACCGCCGCACGGTCGCGACGGCGGGGCGGACCGTGCTCTTCTCCGGCCTCACGGTGGCGGCGGCGATGATCGCGCTGGTCGTCTTCCCGCAGCGGTTCCTCTACTCGGTCGCGGTGGCGGGCGCGACCGTGGCGATCCTCGCGTCGGTCGTGACGATCCTGCGCCGTGCCGGCGATCCTGTCGCTCCTCGGCGAGCGGATCAACTCGCTCTCGATCCGCCGCGGGCCGGCGGTCTCGGACGCCTCGGACGGCTGGTACCGGCTCGCGTGGGCGGTGATGCGCCGCCCGGTGGTGGTGGCTCTGGCGACGACCGCCTTCCTGCTCGCCGCCGCGGCGCCGCTCCTCAGCACGATCCTCACCGGGCCGAGCGCCGAGGCGGTCCCGCCCGCGCAGCCGTCGTACGTCGTCAACGAGTACGTCGAGGACCACTACGACCGCTCGCTCGGCGAGGGGATCACGGTCGCGGTGGACGGCAAGGCCTCGAGACGCCGAGCTCGACGGCGCTGCGCAGGCAGATCCGCGCAGATCGACGGGATCGACGGCGGCACCGAGTTCGACCGCGCGTCGCCGCACGCTCGCCTACGCGACCTTCGCGCCGACCGAGAAGGCGCTGGGCGAGGGCACGCAGGACGCGGTCAGGAGATCCGCGACGCGGACGCCCGGGCGAGGCCGACATCCTCGTCTCGGGCAACACCGCGCGCTTCATCGACCAGAAGGAGAGCCTGATCGAGCACACGCCGCTCGTGATCGCGATCGTCTGCGCGACGACGCTCTTCCTCCTCTTCATGCTGACCGGCTCGATCATCCTGCCGATCAAGACGCTGATCATGAACACGCTCACGCTCGCCGCGAGCCTGGGGATCCTCGTCCTCGCCTTCCAGGAGGGGTGGTTCGACGAGATCCTCGACTACACGGGGCCGATGGCGATCGAGGTGACGAGCCTGGTCTTCGTCTTCGCGGTCACCTTCGGCCTCGCGACCGACTACGCCGTGCTCGTGATGGCGCGGATCAAGGAGCAGCACGACCACGGCGCGTCGAACGAGGAGGCGGTGGCGATCGGCATCGGGCGGACGGGGCGGGTGATCACCGCGGCGGCGCTGATGATCTCGGTCGTCTTCCTCGCGTTCTCGGTCAGCCAGATCTTCTTCATGAAGCAGATCGCCGTGGCCCAGGCGGCGGGCGTCCTGATCGACGCGACGATCGTCCGCGCCCTGCTCGTCCCCGCGCTGATGCGGATCCTGGGCGAGGCGAACTGGTGGGCGCCGGCGCCGCTCAAGCGCTTCCAGGAGCGCTACGGCTTCCGCGAGCTAGCGACGCGGCCTAGCTAGGTTGGAGGGCCGCTGCGATGCCGCCCCTCATCCTCCTCCTCATTTCGTTCGCCGTCATCCTCGCCGGCGCGCTTCTCTTCACGAACGCCGTCGAGTGGATGGGGCACCGGCTCGGACATGGGCGCAGGGCGCCGTGGGCTCGCTCCTCGCCGCGGTCGGGACGGCGATGCCCGAGACGCTGATCCCGATCGTCGCCATCGTCGGCGGCGCCGAGGGTTCGGAGGAGGTGGCCGTCGGTGCGATCATCGGCGCGCCCTTTCTGCTCGCGACGATCGCGATGGGCCTCGTCGGCGTGTCGGCGTTCATCTACAAGGACCGCCGCGAGCAGGGCACCGAGCTCAAGGCGCACGGCCCCACGCTTCGGCGCGACCTTCGCTTCTTCCTGATCTTCTTCGCGCTCGGCATCGCCGTCGGCGCGGCGCCGCTTCCGACCTGGGCGCAGATCCCGCTCGTGATCATCTTCGTCGGCGCGTACGCGACGTACGTCCGGCGCACGCTCCGCGAGGGCGGAGACGTCCAGGAAGCCGAGGACATCGGGCCGCTCATCCTCGACCGCACGCCGCACGAGGGCGACCCCAAGCTCCACCTGATCGTGATCCAGCTCATCGCCGGCCTCGCGGCGATCATCGGCGGCGCCCACCTCTTCGTCGAGGAGCTGCTCCACGTGGCGGAGGACATCGGCATCGAGCCGCTCGTCCTCTCGCTCATCCTCGCCCCGCTCGCGACCGAGCTGCCCGAGAAGGCGAACTCGTTCTTCTGGGTCCGGGACGGCAAGGACGCGCTCGCGCTGGGGAACATCACCGGCGCGATGGTCTTCCAGTCGACGATTCCGATCGCCGTCGGCCTTCTCCTCACCGAGTGGGACCTCGAGCCGCTTCGCCGATCGTCTCCGGAGTCCTCGGCCTGGTCGGCGGCGCCATCGCCTACTACGAGGTCCACGGGAGAAACCGCTTCTCGCTGCTGGGCGGTCCTCGCCTGGATCGGCCTCTTCATCGCGTTCCTGTTCTACGTTCTTGCGACCTAATGGCCGACTACGGCTCCGATGTCGCATACATCCATGACGCCGGCTTCCTCGACCTCGCCGCCGAGGCGACTCCCTTCGTAGTTCGCCTCCTCGCACGAGCGCGGGGTGGACCGAGGCCGCGTGATCGAGCTGGGCTGCGGCTCGGGCGCAACGGCGGCTGCGCTCTCCGAGGCTGGGCACGACGTGCTCGGCATCGACGCCTCCCGCGCGATGATCGCGCTCGCCCGCTCGCGCGCGCCCGCGGCGCGCTTTCGCGTCGGCTCGTGGGTGGATGCGCCGATCCCCGAGTGCGACGCCGTGCTCGCGATCGGCGAGGTCCTCGGCTACGTCGGCTCGGCGTCGGGAACGAAGGCGGAGCTCCGCGACCTCTTCGGGCGCGTTCGCTCCTCGCTCAGCCCGGGCGGGCTCTTCGTCTTCGACCTCGCGACTCCTGGCCGGGTGCCGACCGGGGAGGACTCGGCCTTCCGCGCCGGCGACGACTGGGCATGCCTCTACACGGCGTCAGAGGACCGCAAGGGGCGAAAGCTCCAGCGGCGCATCACCACGTTCCGGCGCATCTCGGGCGGCGCGACCTACCGCCGCTCGGAAGAGGTCCACCGCCTGCGCCTTTGGCCCGGCGGCGGAGATCGAGGACATGCTTCGCGAGGCGCACTTCAAGGTGCAGATGCGCCGCGGCTACGGCGGGCGCTCGTTCGCGCCCGGCCACCGCGTGTTCGTGGCGCGGGCCTAGGTAGTCAGCTCGGCGAGGGCGCCGAGCACCACGTCGTCATGCGTCTTCGGCGAGACCTTCGGGAAGACCTGGGCGACCTTGCCGGTCGGGTCGATGATGAAGGTCGAGCGAAGGACGCCCCAGTACTTCTTCCCATACATCGACTTCTCGGCCCAGACGCCCCATTCCTCGGCGACCGAGTGGGCCTCGTCGGCGAGGAGATGGAAGTGGAGCGAGTTCTTGTCGGCGAACTTCTTCACCGCCGCGACGGTGTCGGGGGAGATGCCGAGGACCGTGGCGCCGGCCGCGGCGTAGTCGGCGGAGCGGTCGCGGACGCCACAGGCCTGCGTGGTGCAGCCCGGGCGTGTCGGCTCGCGGGTAGAAGTAGACGACGACCCACTGGCCGCGCAGGCCGTGGAGCGAGACGGCGTTGCCGTGCTGGTCGGGCAGGGTGAAATCGGGGGCTTCGCGGCCTTCGATGAGCATCGCTTGCGAGCGTAGCCGCGCGATGAAGCATAGGCGGCAAGCGACGTAGGTCGATTTCTTCCCGGTATCCGGGAGTAAGTCGACCCACGTCCCGAAGCAGCGTTGCATCACGCAGAAACTTCCCGCTATTTGCGAACAAACGCGAGCAGTTTGCGCAAGTTTGGCGCTCCGACCGGCGCGCACGCATCGGATGCCGACTTACGGTCCGATTAGGACATCTGCCAAGCGAGGGGGGCACAAGTCGCGTCGGCGGGGTTGGAAGAAGCACCGCGATGGGATACGGATCAACGATCAGCGCCAGGCGTGCGTCAGCCGTCAGTTCCGCGGAGCGCGATCGGGTGGCATGGCATGGGCGGGCGAGCGGGCTGTACGAAGAGCTTCGCCATCCCGCCAGGGGACTGATCCGAAGGGCCTACGGATCTACGTTCGGCGACCCGGAGATCGAGGACATCTATTCAAGTGCGTGGCTCGGCACCTTGCGGGCGCTCGAGAGGAAGGCACACGAGCTCACGGACGACGAAGTGCGCTCGTATTTGCTCACTGCGGTCGCAAACCACGCAAGCAAGGAGATCCGCCGTCGAAAGCGGAAGCCGATTGCGCCGCTTGAGGCTGCGTCCGCGGTGGCAGGCACGTCTGAACCGGTTCACGAACAGGCAGAGACGATGGAGTCGAGCCGGTTGACGCGCGACCTCCTCGCGAGCCTCCCGCCGCGGCGGCGCGCGGTGATGCTTCTCCGCTACGGATGGGGGCTCGAGCCCAGCGAGATCTGCGGCATGCTTGACGGCCTCTCGCCACGCGCGTACCGCAAGGAGATCACGAGGGGCGTCGACGAGATGACGGCTCGGATCAGGCTTGTGGAAGAGGGTCGCTGGTGCGAAGACCGCGAGCCCCTCCTGAAGGCATTCGCCGCCGGGATTGCGACGGACGACCAGGCGCTTCAGGCCAGGCGGCACATCTCGCACTGCCGAAGCTGCAGCGAGTTCGTCGGGAAGCTCTCCGGGCACCTGCACGATGTCGGCTCCTCGATCCTGCTTCCAGGAGCGCTGGAGGCGATGGACGGGCACTCGTCCCTGATCGAGAGGGCGAAGGACTCGCTGGATGGTGCGCGCGACTCGGCGACCGGAATCGTTTCGCGCTCGGAGACGAACGAGGGAATCGCGGTCGTAACTGGCGCGCGGGGAGCTGGAGCAGCCGGCGCTGGGATGCTTGCGAAGTTGTCGGCACTCGGGACCGGAACCAAGGCGGCGCTCGCGTGCACAGGCGGTGTGGTGGCGATCTCGAGCTGTGTCGTTGCGGGTGTGGGTCCGATCACCCCGGGCAGCGCAGGCGCCGAACCGTTGGACAGGAGCGGCCGGAACTCGCCGCCGCTCGCCGAGGTCGCACGAGGCATTCGTCCTGAAACACCTCCACAGAGCGCGACGCCGGGGGCCCCTCAGGCTGACGTCGAGGAAGCCCGGGATGAGAGCAGTGATGACGGCGTCGCCGACCGAGACTGCGGCATCCGAGCCCGTCCTGGCGCCCGACACGCCTCCTGCGACGCAGGAGCTGGGAGTCGAAAGCGCTGCTCAGCCTGTCGGTACGCCGCCCGCGCAGACGAGTTCCAGTTCGGATTCCGGTGCGGTCGCGCAGGAGTTCGGCCCATGACGAGAGTGAGGATCGCCACCGCCATCGCATTTGCAGGCTCGGCACTGATGCCTGCGGCGTCGGTGGCCGAGGGAGGAACGTACGACGTTCTCTTTTGCCACGAGCTCCATCGCGGGTTCGGTGGCACGATCGAGGCGACCAACTCGTTCTCGGCTCGCACCCTCTGCAGCGATCCTCAGAACAGCTCGGCGGTCCAGATAGAGAGTGTCGACAGAACGACCGAGGGCCGCTCCGGCAAAGTCTTCTGGCAGGTCGGCGACCCACTCGGGATCACAGGAGTGGAGGTCGAGGGCAGGCTCCGACGGGCCAACGGCTACCGATCCGAGCTGTTCATGGCCGACGGAGACGGGCGAAGGACCCATCAGGTCGCTCTCGGCGACTCGACCTCGAACGGATTCCAGACTTACAAATGGCAGGGAAAGCCGCGGCCCGAGTTCGTCGCAAGTCTCCAGTGCGTCCAAAGCCCGAGCTGCCCCGCCTCCGACGCGGCGAAGACATGGGTGAGGAGCTTGCGGTTGACGGTGGCCGATGCGGCGGATCCGGAGGTGGAGGTCGGACTCGGACTCTTTGAGGATCGACTGGCTTGAGAGGCGATGTCAGCTGCATTCTTAGAAGCCAGCGACGAAGGCGCTGGCTTGTCGGAGCGTCTGGATCGAGGCGAATAACAGCCCTTTGGTGAGCTTGAATCCAGAGTGCACGGGGTCGGCTTTCTGAGCGAATGGCGTCCGTCCGATTGTCCCGTGCATACCGGCTACGCTCAACGTCTGTTGTCGAAATCGACAAGCTGAGTTCCCCTTCAGCTGATGGAGCTTAATGACAGTTCGAAGCTTGCGCGACGGATTTCGCGGCCAACGCAATCATGCTTGATTCATGAGGTCCGTGTTGACAACGAGAGCCCCGGTCGCTTGCATTCCGTCCCCAACAGGACACTGACCCAGAACTGATCCGAGTTTCCAGCTCGAGATCGAGTTCTCTGGAGTCTTTCGAGTGGCACGATCTTTTTCCGCCAGGTTGGAAGTCATTGACTGGCGTCCTCTCCTCACGCAGATGCATCCCGGTGAGATTACGCGCCCGAGTGGACTCTGCCGCTGAGATCGCCAGGCACCTATGAGTTCATGGCGACGGCCACAGATGTCGCCGGCAACTATCTCGGAGACGGTGCTGCGAGAAGACGGATCGCCGATGACCCTTCAGTTCCCACTGCGTTCAGGGGTGGAGCTGAACGCCCACATCGAGCCCGGTGGATCCAAGCGGACGACGGTGGCTTACGGAAGGAGCGCCCGTGTTCAAGGCCGCCTCTTCGATGCGGCAGGCCAGCCACTCGCCGGCAAGCCGGTCGTGGTCGACGAGGATTTCGGTGAGGGCGCCTTGATCGATCACCGGGTTCGGACCGTGGTGACGGATGAGGCCGGTCGATGGTCATCCAAGCTGCCGGCCGGCCCGACCCGGTCGGTCAGCGTCGAGTACGCCGGTGATCAGAGGTATCTGGACACGACCGTTGCCGCTGGCCGGCTTGCGGTCAAGACCGGGGCGAGACTCGGCCTGACCCGCAGGCACGTACCGGAGGGAAGGGGGACGACTTTCAAAGGCCGGATCGGGCGGCTGGGGGCGCGGATCCCAGCTAGGGGCAAGCTGCTTCAGATCCAGTACCAGGACCCGACCTCGGGCAGGTGGGCGACAGTGCGAAATCCCTTCCGGACGAAGTCAGACGGACGCTTCCGTTTCAAGTACGGGTTCGGGACGCACTACGAGCAAGACGTCGGGATCCGTTTCCGGCTAAGGGTCCCGTCTGAGCGCGGATGGCCGTATCGGGGTACACGGACCGGCGCGCGCCGCGTTATCGTCGAAGCGCGGTGAAGATCCGACGCCACCTCAGCTACGCAAATGTCACGGCGACAATCGCGCTCGTCCTCGCTCTGGGGACCGGCGCGGTGTACGCCGCGGGCGAGATCGGGTCTCGGGAGCTGAAGAACGATTCAGTACGCACGCAGGACCTGAAGGACCGCCGCGCTGTTCGCGGCAAGGATGTGAAGCGGAACACGCTCGGTGGGCACGAGATCGACGAAGCCTCGCTCGAGGGTGACCGCATCGTGAGATTGGATGGTGACGCAGGCAGGAAACTGCGATCCCGCAGATTCAGTCTGGATTGACTGCGCTAGCTACAGGATGTCAATCTGAGCAGGCCCAGCCAGCTCTTGGTCACCGGCGACCGGAGGCTTCTACAGCGAAGGCGCAGCAGCTAATGCCGAATGCGAGATTCGGATCGATGGTGCAGACCAGAGCCTTCGGAGGTCCGGGAGAAGCCGACAGGACAACACAAGCGTCGGGCGACTGACGGCTTCGCCCGAACCCTGGTGACAGAGTCCATTCCCCGGGGCACCACACGGTCGCGCTCGCATGCCAGCAGATCGGATCCGCGATGCGCGAATCGGATCCCCCACGATCGCTGTCATCGCGATCTCGACGGACTGAACGGCGGGACTCTGGAGCCTACAGCCCGTAGCGCTTCAGGTCCTCATCGAGCCGCTCGCCGTCCTCGACGGTCTCGGCCGGCTGTGGAGGCTCGGAGGCGTCATGCGATCGCGTATCCCCACGCCACCGGCTGACCGCGAAGAACGCCAGCGCCGCGCCGGCCAGGACGGCGAGGCCCGGAACGAGCCAGGCCGCCAGGTCGAAGCCCTCGGTGCTCGGCTCGGCGAGGACCTCGGGGCCGAACTCGGCGACCAGCTCGTCCTTGATCTCTTCCTTGGTGAGGCCCTGGGCGATGAGCTCGCGGATCTGTCTCGCGCTCGTCGATCGCCTGGGGGGAGTCGGAGGCGAGCTCGAGGGTCGTGCCGCAGACCGGGCACATGACCTCGTCCTCGACGTCGGGGAGGGTGGTCTGGGGCTCGGTCGACTGGGCGAGGGCCGGAGGCGCGATGGCGGTGAGGAGGAGCACGGTCGCGGCAAGGAGTCGCGAGGGCAGGGTTTCTCGCATAGCGCGAGAAACCCTGCCTCGCGGGAGGTGGTGCTGCGGGGCCTGGTCATGTGCCCTGGATGAGGGGGAGGATCTCGGCCTGGAGGATCTGCTCGTCCACGGGGCCGGGGCGGTAGTAGGCGACCTTGCCCTCGGGGTCTACGAGGATCGTCTCGGGGACGCCGGAGGCGCCGAGCTCGTCGGCGTAGTCGCCTGAGCCGTCTCTGATGGAGGGGTAGTTGAGGGCGAACTCGTCGGCGAACTCGAGGCCGTCGTCGGTCCCGTCCTGGGTCTGGACGCCGAGGACGGTGAAGTCGGCGCCGCCGTTCTCGTCCTGGAAGTCGACCAGGTCGGGCGCCTCGTCCTTGCAGGGCCCGCACCAGGAGGCCCAGATGTTGAGGAGCACCCACTGGCCGCGGTAGTCGTCGACGGACGCGGTGGTGCCGGCGTCGGGGGAATCCTCGGCCGCGAGGACCTCCAGTTCGGCCGCGGGCACGGCGTCGCCGGGCTCCAGCGCCGACTCGCCCTTGGTGGCCACGCCGAAGACGAGGAGGGCGATTACGGCTATGACGGCCATCACCGCTGCGAAGGTCTTCCCGCTCACTTGGCAAAGCGTAGGGATGGGTGTAACGTGCGCGCCAATGCGCTCAGGGGAGGCGTTGACCGTTCGGGTTGGGGCAATCGCCGCGGGGCTCGTCCTTGCGCTTACGACGCCCGCGGCCGCGACCACGATCGAGGTCGAGACCGACGTCGACGAGTTCGGCGCGGGCGGAACGAGCGCCTGCACCCTGCGCGAGGCGGTCGAGGCGGCGCGGACGAACGACTCGTTCGGCGGCTGCGCCGCGGGATCCGACAAGGATCGGATCGAGATGTTCGCGGACGTGATCCTGCAGCGGCCCGAGGCCGGCGGCACGAACGCGGGCGGGGACCTCGACTACAACGCCAACGAAAAGCTGACGATCATCGGCGCTGAGACCTTCTCGTCGTCGCCGCCCCAGATCGACGTAGCGCCCGCTTGGAGCGACCGGGTCTTCGAGGCGACCAAAGGCGCGGTGACCCTGCGCGGGATCGAGATCTCAGACATCGAGAGCGGCGAGGCGGCGGGCGGAGCGGTCTTTGCGACGGGAGAGAACACCGCGCTCAAGATGCAGGACGTCGTGTTCCACGACAACAGCGCCCTCGACAGGGGCGGCGCCGTGGCGTGCGAGTTCTGCAAGAGCCTGGACGTGAGCGGGAACTTCCAGTTCGTCGACAACTCCATCATCTCGCCCGAGACCCCGCTCGGCGGCGCGATCTTCTCGACGGCGCCCACCGTGATCAAGGGACAGCCGTTCCCCGACTTCATCTTCGGCAGCCCGAGGTTCTTCGGGAACACGGCGACGCCCGGAGTGGGCAATCAGGCGCACGGCGGCGCCGTGATGGTGTTCGGGGCCGATCTGACGATCACGAACACCGCGCTGAACCAGAACGAAGCGGAGGGTGAGGGAGCCGGTGGCGCGATCTCCATGCTCGAGCCGGCCGATGGCCCGCCGGCGACGATGAAGCTGACGGACGTGACTCTGGAGGACAATGCCGCCGCCGGTCGTGGCGGCGCGATCGAGATCGGAGGGTTCGGAGCGGACGAGACCAGCGCCCGGCTCGTCGCGAATCGGATTGCGGTCCTCAATAACGTGGGCGTAGAGGCCGGAGGCGGGCTCTTCACCCTGGCCGACGCGAAGATCACGGAGTCGGTCTTCGAAGGGAACACGCTGTTTGCCGCCGACCCGGGAAGCGGGGCCCAGGGCGGCGGCATCTTCGCGGGCCGGAGCGAATCGAATGCCGCAAAGACAGTCAGCCTGTCGAGGACGAGCGTCACCAACAACCAGATCTCAGGCGGCGCGCAGCAGCTGGGCGGAGGCGTCTACGCCGCCGGAGTCGATCTAAGCATCGAGAACTCGACGCTGAGCGCGAACAGTGCCCCGTTGGCTGAATCGGTCGGGGGCGGTCTCTCGGTCGAGGAAGAGGACGGGGACGGAAGCGTCGCGATCGCGTTCTCCACCTTCCGCGAGAACGTCGCCGGCATCGGAGCTAGCGACGGTGATGCGATCGCCGCTGACATGAACGACCGACCGGTCTCCATCAAGGCGTCCATCATCGACGAGGGTTCTGACGGTTGCACCATCGGAACGAGCACCGACATCGAGTCGGGCGGATTCAACGTCGCCGATGTCACGGATCCCGACTGCGGGCTCGACAGGCCGACCGACTCCGACGGCGCCGACCTGCTGAATCCCAGCGGACCCAACGGCAGCCCGCCCGTGGGGGTGCCCGGCCAGCCCCCGTTCACGCCGGTGACGATCCCGTTCACGAACGCCTTCACTGACGATGCGAGCGCGGCCCACGACATCGTGCCGCCGAACAAGTGCCAGGTCGGCGGCAAGTCGCTGAAGACGGATGCACGCGGCGTCCCGCGACCCCAGCGCGACGGCTGTGACGCCGGCGCTGTCGAGCTCACCGGCTGCAATCAGTCGGTAGTCGCGGGCCCCAACTCGTATGTGGGCCGCAAGTCTGTTGACCAGATCCAGGGCGGGTTCGGGGTGGACGACACCGTCCTGGCGCTGGGCGGCGACGACTTCATCACGACCTACTCGGGCCAGGACTTCATCTGCGCGGGCGGCGGCGACGACATCATCCTGCCGCAGGCCGACTCGGACGACATCGCCGGCCAGGGCGGCACCGACTACCTGAGCTACAACAACGCGATGCCTGGCGGAATCACGGCCGACCTCGAAGACGGGACCGCGACAGGCCCCTCGATCGGATCGGACTTCTTCTCCGGGATCGAGAGCTTCCAGGGCTCCGAGGACGACGACACAATCCTGGGATCTGGCGGCAAGGACTTCATCGTCGGCGGCGGCGACCCCGACGAGATCAGGGGCCGCGGCGGCATCGACGTGATCGACGCGAAGGACGGCGACGCGGACGTCCTGATCGACTGCGGGCCGGGCGACAACTCGAAGGAGAAGGCGAAGATCGACCAGGGGCTCGACCCGGACCCGGTGAGCTGCTGAGCGCCGATCCGGCCGGCTCCGCCCGCTTACAATGAGCTGCCAACCCGCGGGAGTAGCTCAGTTGGTAGAGCACCAGCTTCCCAAGCTGGGGGTCGCGAGTTCGAGCCTCGTCTTCCGCTCTTAAGAAACGAGAAAGCCCGGCACATGGCCGGGCTCTCGATGCGTCGATGCGGCCTGAGCGCTAGGTGCGCCGCTCGAGGTCCGCAACCTCCTTGGCCTTCTCATCGGCGCGCTCGTCGGCCCGCTCTGCGCGAGCGTCCTCGCGGGCGAGCTGATCCTTCTTCTCGCCCTTGAGCTCTTCCTTTTGGCCCTCGCGGCGGGTGTCATCGTCGCCGGTGATGTCGCCGATTGCCTGCTTTGCCTTACCAGTGATCTTGTCTGTAATTCCCATGCTCCACCGCTACCCCGGGCAGGGGGAGGGAAACGGTGCAAAACGTGTCATCAGGCACAAGCTCAGGCGTCAGGCCAGCCCCGCCTCGGCCGTAACGAAGTCGATGAACGCCTTCGCGGCGGAGGACGGGGCGTCGCGCCAGATCAAGGTCACCGCGAGGCTGATGCCGGGGTCGAGCGGGCGGACCGAGAGGGGCTGACCCGGCAGCTCGGCGAAGGAGCGGGGGAGGACCGCGACTCCGAACCCGCGTGCGGCAAGCGCCCGGATCAGGCCCAGGTCCGAGCCCTCGAGGCGGATGCTCGGCGCCGTTCCGGAGCTCTCCATCGCCTCGTCCATCGCGCGCCGTGCGGCGGAGCCGCGGCGGAAGGCGATCAGGGGCTCGCCGTCAAGCTCTGTGATGCGAAGGGGCGCCTCGCCCGCGAGCGGGTGGCGGCGGCTCATCGCGACCACCAGCTCCTCCCGGGAGATCTCGAGCCTGCCGAGCTCCGCCGGCGGCGCGCCATCCTCGAGCGTGAATGCGGCATCGAGCTCGCCGCGCGCCAGGTGGTCGAACATCTCCTGGGCCGTGCCCTCGCGGAACTCGATCTCGATGCCCGGGTGCTGGCGGTTGAACCTCTGAAGGACGGCGGGCACGTCGATCTCGCCGGCGGCGATCAGCGCGCCGATCGAGACCGTCCCGCGCTCGAGCCCGCGCAGCTCGTCGATCCCTCCGCGGAGCGCGTCGGACTCCGCCAGCGCGGCGCGCGCATGGCCCACCGCCAACTCGCCCGCCTCCGTCAACTCGACCGAGCGCGTGGTCCGGCGCAGGAGCTCGGCCCCAAGCTCGGACTCGAGGCGGCGGACCTGCGACGACAGGGCGGACTGGGCGACGTGGAGCTCCTCCGCGGCCCGGGTGAAGTGCCGGTGGCGAGCAACCGCTTCGAAGTAGCGCAGCTGGCGAAGCTCCATCCGGGCAAGTTATCTCATATCAAGATGAATCCTGTAGCAACAAACTGTTGCGACGATCAATGGCCGCGGGCATCATGCTTGTCGATGACCGTGGCACAAAGAACCGACTACGAACTCAGACGCGAGGTCCGCGACGGCGACGCCGAGGCGATCGTCGAGATCCACGAGCGCATCTACAAGCCCGAGCACGGGATGGACGACCGCTTCGTCCAGGGCGTGCGCGGCACGGTCGAGCGCGCCGTCGAGGCCGGCTGGCCCGAGGGCGGCGGGGCCTGGCTGGTGGACGGCGAGGACGGGCGCCTTGCGGGCTGCATCGGGCTGACCGACGAAGGCGACGGCCTCGGGAGGATCCGATGGGTGGTGCTCGCGCCCGAGGTGCGTGGGCTCGGCATCGGGCGCCGGATGATCACCGAGGCGGTCGCGGAGGCGCGGCGCCTGGGCTTCGAGCGCCTCGAGCTGGACACGTTCGGCGCGCTGCGCGCAGCGGCTTCGATCTACCGCGGCCTCGGCTTCACCCTCGTGAGCGAGGAGCAGACGGACATGTGGGGGCCGGAGATCGCCTACCAGCACTACGTGCTGGATCTGACCCGCGGCGGCTGACGCCTACTCGAGGCCCAGCTGCTCGTTGATCTGGTCGAGCGCCGAGTCGATCTCCTTGTCGATCCGGGTGCCCTCCGAGCGGAGCTCCTCGAAGGCGGCCCCGCTTCCCGACTCGACCTGCTTTCGCACATCCGCGTAGAGCTTCTCCAGGTGCTCGAAGCCCTTGATCAGCTGCTCGTGCCCTTCCTCGGCATCTGACGGCACGTCGACGTCCTCGAGCTCCGAGACGGCTTCCTCGGCCTCGGCCTTGGCGCCTTCGAGCTCGTTGATGATCTCCTTCTTCGAAGCGTTGACGTCGGAGCCGATGGAGTTCGACGCCTTGATCACCTGCTCCTGGATCTCGTTGACGTCGTCGACGTAGTCCTCGGTGGAGCTGCAGCCGGCGATAAACGCCGGTGTGAGGCAGAGCGCGATGAGAATTCGGTGTTTCATGGTCCGAGCGCGGCATCCTAAGGGCAACGCAGGCTGATTGGAAGTGAACCAAGCGCCAGGAGCCGCCGTAGTCTCAGGTACATGGCCCTTCGCCGCCCCGCAGCCGCCCTGATGGCGCTCGCCGCGACGCTCGCGGTCGCCGCCTGCGGGGACGAGGGGTCCGATACCGTCCGCGCCCGTCGCGCCACAGGGAGAAAGCGTCCTCCAGGGGTCGCTGCCGCTCCTCACCGGGGAGGAGCAGGAGCTCGCGGAGTTCGAGGGCGACGTCGTCCTGGTCGTGAACACGGCGTCCGAATGCGGCTACACGCCGCAGTTCGAGGGCCTTCAGAAGCTCTACGAGGAGCGCCGCCAGGAAGGCTTTACGGTGCTCGGCTTCCCGGCCGACGACGTTGCGGGACAGGAGCCGCGCGACGACGCCGCGATCGCGGAGTTCTGCGAGGAGAACTTCGGCGTGGAGTTCCCGATGTTCGCCAAGTCGGACGTGGTCGGAGAGTCGGCGAATCCCCTCTACCAGCGCCTCGCCGCGGCCGCGGGGGAGCCGACCTGGAACTTCAACAAGTACCTGCTGGACCGCAAGGGGCGGGTCGTCGAGCATTACGAGCAGGGGACGGGTCCCGACGATCCGGAGCTGAACTCGCGCATCGACGAGTTGCTCTAGACACGCCGCCGGTTCTCGTCTAGCGTCCCCGGTATGCGGGGGACGAGACTTCTCGCGGCGTCCGCTCTGGCCGTGGGCCTGTGGCCCGCGAGCGCCGCGGCGGACACGGTGTTGGGGACCGAGAACGGCTTCACGTACGTCTCCGACTCCGAGGCGGCTCTGTCGGGCCAGCCATCGGCGCCCTTCGCCGAGTGCCCCGCCGGCACGAAGGTGATCGGCGGTGGAGGCGACGCGCTGACCAGCTCGCTGGAAGGGATCCTCGCCTCAGCCGCGCCTGAGGACGGGCCCGACCAGGACGCCAAGCCCGACGACTTCTTTCGGGTCTTCACCCACAACACAACGGCGTCCTCGTCGACTGCGGATGTCTGGGCGATCTGCGCTCCGGGCAAGACCCGGTACGAGCGCGCCAGCGTGAACGTCGGAGTCGGCAAGGCGAAATCGCAGAAGGCGAAGTGCCCGGGCGGCACCAAGGTGGTCGGCGGCGGGGTCTACCTCACGGGCTCCAACTCGGAGATCTTCATCAATGCGACCCGTCCTTGGGACTCGCGCGACCGCGGCAAGAAGCCCGACGACGGCTGGTTCGTGCGCGCCGCGAACGTCGCCGGCTCGCGCAAGGTCATGACCGCGCATGCGATGTGCCGTAAGGACATGAGCGTCAACCCGTTCGGTGGGTTCGGGGGAACGTCACCCGGCCCCGGGGGCGTGGGCGGCGGATGCGATTCGGATAACGACTCGCTCACCGGTGCCTGGAGGCGAGATCCAGGGCACCGATCCCACGCTGGTACGCCTCAGCGCGGTACGTCCCGACGACAACACGATCGAGGCCGGGACCGTGCCGGACGACGCTGTCGTCGTCGAGGCCGAAAACCTGACCGCCTCCTCGTCGCCCCTCGGCGCCTTCGGCATCTGCGGGACCTAGCCCGCGCTCCGCTCCAGCGGAATCACGTGGCTCACGAGCCGCGGGTCGGCGCCGTGGAGGTGGACGGCGATCGCCGGGCGGGTCGTTGCCCATCCGTAGCTGCCCCTCGCGCCGCAGGTCGAGCTCGACCTGGCGGTGAGCCGACGGGCAGATGAAGACGGGCACCCGGCCGATCTGGGCCGTGGCGGAGCGGTGGATGTGGCCCGTGACGATCAGCTCGGGCGCGGGGCCACGCTCGAACATCTCGGCGCAGCGCGTCGCGGTCGTCCTGGGCGAGGCCGATCTCGTCGAACTCGGCCAGGCCGACTCCGACGGGGGCGTGGTGCATCGCGAGGATCGCGGGGCCTGCGGCTCCGCCAAGCTCGCGCTCGATCCATGCGATGCGCTCGGGCCGAGCGCGCCACCCGCTTCGCCCTCGATCGGGTGTCCACGTTCAAGACCCGGACCGGCCCGCAGTCCACCGCGTAGTCGAAGAACTCACCCGCGGCGGCGATGCCCGGGTGGTCGGAGAACGCGGCGCGCAGGTTCTCCCGCCGGTCGTGGTTGCCCGGGATCGGATGGACCGGCATCGCGAGCGGCTCGAGGAGCTCGCGCACCGCCTCGTACTCCGCGGGGTTGCCGTCATAGGTGAGGTCGCCGGTCGAGAAGGACGGCGACGGGCGCGGGGTCCATCTCGCCGACCGCAGCGACCGCCTGCTCCAGCGCGCGATCGAATCGGAGTAGTCGGCATGGAGGCCGACATGGGGGTCGGAGATCTGCGCGATCGTCGTTAGCGTCATGTGAGGTACCTGGTACCTGGCGAAACGCTCATGAGACCGGTGGGCGCTTGTCCGCCCATGGGCTCTCGGCCTCGAGCTGCGCGGCAAGAGAGAGGAGCGTCACCTCGTCGTTCGGCCGCCCGACCAGCTGGACCGCCAGCGGCATGCCCTTCTTCGAGAGGCCGATCGGCACCGAGGCCGCCGGGTTTCCCAGGTGGTTCCAAGGGCCGGTGTAGGGATACGTGCGCGACATCCCGCTGACGGTGCGAAGCGCTCCCTGGCCCGGCCCAGCGCCCGATCTCGACCGCGGTCTCGCCCGTCACCGGCATGACGAGGACGTCGCAGCGATCGAAGATGGAGAGGATGCGGCGCGCGTCCTTGCCCTCGCCGCGGCGCGCGCGCTTGACGATGCGCCCGCCGGTGAGCCCGCCCGAGCTTTGCGAAGCCCTTGGGTGCGGTCCTCGAGGCGCTCGGGGTGCGGCACCTTGTCGAACTCGACCTTGATGCCGTTCAGAAAGCGCGGGGTGACGTTGTTGCCGATCAGGCCCCAGTCGGGGTCCGAGCTGCTCGACGGCGTGGCCCAGCCTGGCCAGGAGCGAGGCCGTGTCCTCGACGCCCTGGGCGACCTCGTCGGAGAGCTTCGCCGGGCGCCGCCAGGCGCGGCGGCTTGGTGGACCAGGCGATGCGAAGGCGGCGCGGCGCGGCGTGCGAGGCCTCGACGAACGAGTGGTCGGGAGGGGGCGGGCCACCGGCGACCCCTCCGTGGCAGACGTCGAGCCAGAGCGCCGAGTCCTCGACGGTGCGGGTGACGCAGCCCGGTGACCGACAGGCCGTGCCAGTGCTCGCGCGCGGGCGCGAGCGAGATGCGGTCGCGCTGCGGCTTGATTCCGAAGAGCCCGCAGAGCGCGGCGGGGATGCGGATGGAACCGCGCGCCGTCGGACGCCGGAGGCGCCCGCGCAGAGGCCGGCCGCCGTCGCGGCGGCCGAGCCGCCGCTCGAGCCGCCGGGCGTGCGCGACGTGTCCCACGGGTTCCGCGTGATCCCCCAGGCCTCGGTCTCCGTGAACCCGCAGATCGCGAGCTCGGGAAGGTTCGTCTTGCCCAGGATGATCGCGCCGGCGGCGCGCAGGCGGCGGACCATCTCGCCGTCGTCCTTCGCCGGCTGGTCGAAGCCGTTGGTGCCCCAGGTGGTGATCTCGCCATCAGGTCTTCCGTGTCCTTGACGGCGATCGGCACGCCGGCGAGTGGCATCCGATTCGCCTCGCCGGCGGCGAGGCGCGCCTCGATCCGCTTGGCCTCGTCCCGCGCCTGGTCGGCCAGGACGACGCGGTATGCGTTCAGCTCGGGCTCCAGCCGGCTCGATGCGGTCGAGGTAGAGCTCGACGAGGTCGGTCGGCGTGACGTCACCGGCGCGGACCATCTCAGCCTGGCGGGCGATCCCCGCAAACGCCACGTCGCTCATTGACCGCAGCCTATTGCCAGAACTTCCTTTGCCGCGCTACCCGGGCGGGCGAGCGAGGACGTGTCAGGTCGGTTGTGCCGTCGGGCCGGATCAGCATCTCGTTCACGTCGACGTGCTCGGGCTGGGACAGGGCGTACATGACCGCGCGGGCGATGTCCTCGTCCTCGAGCGCGCCCTGTCGGGCCGGTTGTCGAAGAACGGCGTGTCGACCATCCCCGGCTCGATCAGCGTGACGCGGATGCGCGTGTTCTCGTGCATCTGGCGAAGCTCCTGGCGAAGCGCCTCGCCCATCGCGGTGACCGACCACTTCGTCGCCGAGTAGAGCGAGCCCGGAAGGGCGCGCCGGCCCGCGACCGAGCTGGTGATCACGAAGTGGCCCGTCTCCTTCTCGAGGAGGTGGGGGAGGGTGGCGCGGATCGTGTAGGCGACGCCGAGGACGTTCGTGAGGACCATCGACTTCCAGTGCTCGGGCGATTCCTCGAGGAATCCGCGCGAGGCGCCGAAACCCGCGTTGGCGAAGACGGCGTCGAAGCCGCCGAAGGCGTCGGTCGCTGCCTTCACGAGGTTTTCGCAGTCCTCCCACTCGGTCACGTCGCAGCGGACGGCGATCGCCTTGTCCGGACCGCCGAGCTCGGACGCGAGCTCTTCGAGCTTGTCCTCCGATCGGGCGGCGAGGACGAGCCGGTAGCCGGCCTCGGCAGCGTGGTGGGCGGTTTTCGCACCGATGCCGGTCGAGGCGCCGGTGATGAGAAGGACGGGTGAATCGGCCATGCGATACGAAGCTAGCGAGGAGTAGCGTGCCGGCTAAGAGTCACCGACCGGAAGGGGATGCATGTCCTACGTAAGAGTTGTCAGGTTCACCGACGTGGATCCGAGAGCGCATCGCCGAGCTGGCGCAGCGCATCGATGAGGACGATGGCCCGCCGGAGGGCGTGCATCGCGACCGGCGTTCAGTTCATCCATGACGAAGACCAGGGGACCGCGGTCGTCATTCAGAATTTCGACTCGCATGGAGGACTAAGGCGAGCGAAGCAGGCCCTGAGCGCGCATGGACCCGGGCGACACGCCCGGGACGAGGGCGTCAGTCGATCGCTGCGAGGTGAAGATCGACGCTCGGCGCCTGAGCGTCTCGGCATCGCAGGGGCGCGAGTGCGCCCCTGCGATAATTCGGGGTGGCGTGGACCCCGATAAAAAGCGAAAGATCCGCCTCGTCGTCGCGTTGAGCGTGGCGGTGCTCCTGGCTACGGCGCTGGTCTACACGTCGTTCTCTGCCTCGACCGAGGCGAAGTCGCCGTCCGAGCTCCTGGCCGAGACACCGGCCGGGCGCGGTCGACGCCTACGGCAAGGTCGTCACGGAGAAGACGCTCCCCGATGGCTCGCGCGAGTTCGTCATCGCCGACCCCGAGGATCCACTCGAGGAGGTCCCGGTCGAATACGAGGGCCAGGTTCCCGACCCGTTCCGCGAGGGGCGCGACGTGATCGTCACCGGGCAGATGGTCGACGGCACGCTCGTCGCCGAGAAGGACAGCCTGATCACGAAGTGCCCGTCCAAGTTCTCCGACGAGGCCGAAGAGGACCCGAACATCGTGATCGACGAGTCACTGTGACCACTAGCGAGCACCGTGCGTTCGGCATCTGAAGAGTGCGCAGGGTTCATGAGCGAGCTTTCGATCGACGCGGGGCACGCGTGCCTCGTCGGCGCGCTCGTCGCGTTCGCCTACGGCGCCGCGGCCGGGATCTACGGCGGCCACACGGGCGACCGGCGCTGGGTCGACTCCGCGCGCCGCGCCGTCTACGCCGCGGCCGCGCTCCTGGTGATCTGCGTCGTCGTGCTCGAGGCCGCGTTCCTGCGCTCCGACTTCTCGGTCGCGCTCGTGGCCGACCACTCCTCGACCACCACGCCGACGCTCTACAAGATGACCGCGCTCTGGGGGAGCCAGGGCGGCTCGCTTCTGCTGTGGGCGTTCGTCCTCTCGCTCGCCTCCTCGGGCGTCCTCTTCGCCACCCGCCACAAGCACCGCGAGGTCGTGCCGTGGGCGACCGCGGTCCTGTGCGGCCTCGGCGTCTTCTTCACCGGCCTGATGCTCATCTCGGGCGGCGACGCGATGCCGTTCACGCGCATGAGCCCCGTGCCGGCCGAGGGCCTTGGGCTCAACCCGCTCCTTCGCCATCCGGCGATGGCGATCCACCCGCCGATGCTCTATTCGGGCTACGTCCTGTTCTCGATCCCGTTCGCGTTCGCGATCGGCGCGCTGATCGCGAGGCGGCTGGACACGAGCTGGATCCGCTCGACCCGGCGCTTCGCCCTGCTCGCCTGGATGTTCCTCTCGGTCGGCGATCCTGCTGGGTGCCGGCTGGTCCTACGTCGAGCTCGGCTGGGGCGGCTACTGGGGCTGGGACCCGGTCGAGAACGCGTCGCTCATGCCATGGCTCGTCGGCACCGCGTTCCTCCACTCGATCATGGTCCAGGAGCGCCGCGGGATGCTGAAGGTCTGGAACGTCTCGCTGATCTGCGCGACGTTCGCCCTGTCCCTGCTCGGCACGTTCCTGGTGCGGTCGGGGATCCTCCAGTCGATCCACGCCTTCGGCGAGTCGACGGTCGGCACGCCGCTCCTGATCCTGATCGCGACCGTGCTCGCCGGCTCGACCGCGCTGATCGTCTCGCGCCTTCCCGACCTGCGCTCGGAGCGGCGGGTCCAGTCGCTGGCCTCGCGCGAGGCCGTCTTCCTGGTCAACAACATCCTCCTGATCGGCCTCGCGTTCGTCGTCTTCTACGGCACGTTCTTCCCGCTCATCGCCGAGGCGTTCACCGGCGAGCGCTCGACGCTCGCCGCGCCGTGGTTCGACCAGTACGTGACGCCGCTGGCGATCCTGCTCGTGCTGTTCACCGGGATCGGCCCGCTCCTGGCGTGGCGGCAGGTCTCGGCGGGCCGGGCGCTGCGCCTGTTCGGCCCGCCGGTCGCCGTTCGCGGCCGCTGACGCTCGCTGGCGCTGCTCGCGTTCACCGACGCGGCCGACGAGCCGGGCGCGCTGATCATGTTCACGTTCGCGGCATTCGCGCTCGCCGGGCTCGTCGAGCGAGTTCGTGCGCGGCGCCTCCGCGCAGAACGCGCTCACAGGCGACGGGTTCGCGCTGTCGCTCGGGCGCGTGGTGGTCCGCAACCGCCGGCGCTACGGCGGCTACATCGTCCACATCGGCGTGATCCTGGCGTTCGTCTCGATCGCCGCCTCGTCGAGCTTTCAGACGTCGGACGACGTGCGGATGCTGCCCGGGTGACTCGACCACGGTCGGCGACTACGAGCTGACCTACGTCCGGCCGACCGCGTATCCGCGACCTGGAGGAGGACCGGCTCACGTTCGGCTCGGTCGTCGAGGTGCGCCGCGACGGCGAGCTGGTGGAGACGCTCACGCCCAGCCGCAACTACTACTCGTCGAGCTCGACCGGGACCGTCCGGAGCTTCTTCGAGGGCGAGGCGACGTCCGAGGTCGGGCCGCTCGGGCGGGGCGGCGGAGGACTTCTGGACCGCGATGCGCCCGGATCTGACCGAGCCCGCGATCGACAACTTCATCTCCGGAGCTCGACCAGCGAATCGACGAGATCACGATTCCCGAGACGCTGCCGGATCCGATCGACGCCCGGCGGGGTCGGAGGCGATGCGCGGGATCGCAGAGGCAGCGCTCCGAGCTTCAGGGCCTGCGATCATCGAACGCTCGAGCGGCGCTACGAGGACGGCGAGATCCCGGTCGACTTCCGCATCAACGTGAACCCGCTCGGTGATCTGGATCTGGGTCGGCGGGGCGATCGCCGTGATCGGCGGCCTGATCGCGGCCTGGCCGGCCGCGTCCGCGCGCCGCCGGCGGGTCTCGGACGTCTACGCGGCGCGCCTGGCGAAGGACCTCGGCCGCGCCTCGTACGCCGCGCCTCGTAGCCTCCCCGGCCCATGGAGGTCGCCCTCATCGCGCTGTTCGTGATCGCCGCGGTCGCGCTCTTCGTCTCGATTCCCCTGCGGCCGGGCGCAAAGGGCGACGAGGAGCGGATCGAGGACCCCGAGCGCGCGGAGCTCGAGGCGCGCAAGGAGTCGAAGTACCGCGAGATCCGCGACGCGGAGCTCGACCGCGAGCAGGGCAAGCTCTAGCCAGGCCGACTGGGCGCGGGCGGATGCGGAGCTCAGGCGGGAGGCGATCGAGATCCTGCGGGAGATCGATGCGCTGCCGAAACGCGGCCGCCGAGACGACCCGAGCCTCTAGAATCGCCGCGCGATGGAACAGATCCTTCAAGTCGTCCAGGTGTTCGTCTCGATCATCCTGATCATCCTCGTCCTGCTGCATTCGGGCAAGGACGCGGGCCTCTCCGGCGCCTTCGGCATCGGCGGCGGCGGCGGCTCCTTCGGCGGCGGCTCGCTCGTCGAGCGCAACCTCGACCGCTGGACGATCTTCTTCGCGATCGTGTTCGCTCTGAACACGCTCGTCCTGCTCAAGCTCTAGAGGGGCCTCGGCATGCCCGCGCTCACACGGCGGGCGGGGCTCTGCGCGGCGCTTTCGGCATGCGCGCTCGCGGGGTGCGGCGGCGACGACGACGGACACGCCCGCGCTGTCGAGCGCGACCGCCAGCGGCGAGGGCGGGACGCTGGTCTGGGCGGTCGCCGACCCGTTGTACGACCACCGATCCGCTGGAGGCGGCACCCGCGCCGAGCAGATCGTCGCGCGGCAGGTGAACGAGCCGCTGACCGCCAAGGTCTCGGGCCCGTTCGACGCCGAGCGAGCACGTGCCCGGCCTCGTGCGTCGACGCTCAGAGCTCGGCGGGCGACACGATCTGGACCTTCACGCCTCAGGGACGGCGTGTCTTCCAGGACGACGACGCCGTTCAACGCCGCCGCCGTCCAGGCCAACGCGACTCGATGGCTGACGACCGCGGCCGGGCGGCGCCCTGCCCGGACCTCGTCTCGGTCGACGCCCCGAGCCCCGGTGAGGTGCGGTTCGCCCTGGCCGCGCCCGATCCGGCATTCCCGAAGCGCCTGTCGCGATCCGCGGCTCGGCATCGTCTCGCCGGCGGCGCTGGAGCCGTCAGTCCGGCGAGGGCGCGGTCGTCAGCGGCGCCCGCGCGACCGGCACCGGCGCGTTCGAGATCCGCGAGCGCGACGGCAACCAGGCGCTGCTGGCGCGCAACACCGGCTGGTGGGGCGCGTCGGCCAAGGTCGAGCTCGGCCCGGCGCTCGATCAGATCGAGTTGCAAGGTCACGCCCGCATCGAGCCTGCGACTGGCGATGCTGGACGCCGGCGAGGCCGCAGCTCGCCGACGAGCTGGACCTCCAGCAGGCCGATCAGGCTCGCGAGGATCCGCTCCTGAGCGTGCTGCCCAGCACGGGCGGGACGTTCCTCGGGCTCGAGCGCTCGGTCAGCGGGGATCGATTCGGGCCGCGAGATCCCCGCGCTTTCGAGCGCCTGGCTCACCGGCCTGGCGCTGACTGTCAGCGCCGGGCTTGACGCCTCGGGCGGCGCGTAGCGGTGGTGGAGGTTGAGCGTGTTGCCGTCGGGATCGCTGAAGATCGCCTGGTGGCAGACGCCGGAGTCGATGATGTCCATCTGAAACTGGACGCCTTGCGCTTCCAGCTCCTCCTTGCGGGCGGCGACGTCGTCGACCCGGAACGCGATCGGGAGGCTGTGCGGCTTGAACTCCATCCCGAACGCGTCGGTCTGCATCAGCGCGATCGTGAGGTTGCCCGTCTCGAACTCGCCGGCCGGCGTGTCGCC
Organism: uncultured bacterium; assembly: GCA_963740125.1. Taxonomy (GTDB): domain Bacteria; phylum Actinomycetota; class Thermoleophilia; order Solirubrobacterales; family 70-9; genus JALZKA01. The sequence continues at coordinate 523,501 of CAVUCV010000001.1, forward strand.
CCACTGCTTCGCGAACTCGAGCCCCAGGACGTTCCCGTAGAAGTCCTTGGCCTTCTCGTAGTCCTGCGTCGGGACGCAGATGAAGTCGACGCCTTGGACGAGGGATTCCTGGGACATCTCGACTCCTTCGATACGGTGGCTATGAATGCGGTTGAGAGGACTCGAACCTCCACGGCCTTATACAGGCCACAAGGCCCTCAACCTTGCGCGTCTACCAATTCCGCCACAACCGCTTGAGGGCGCGCGCAAGTGTATTCACGGGTGCGAGCGTCCCGGACGGGACGGACCGCCTTGACATCCGTCCGGAGGGGCGGCTACTCTACGAACATGTGTTCCCGTCCCCGCCCCGAATCCCGCTAGGAGGAGCCGCCTCATGGACCTGACGAAGCGCCAGAAGGAGATCTTCGACTACATCCGCAAGTACGCGGCGAAGACCGGCTACCCGCCCACGGTGCGCGAGATCGGCAAGGCCGTGGGGCTCACCTCATCCTCGACCGTCCACGCCCACCTGGCGAACCTCGAGAAGATCGGCCTCCTGCGCCGCGACCCGACCAAGCCGCGCGCGATCGAGCTCCTCGTCGACAAGGCGAAGCAGGCGATCACCGGGCAGGGGCCTGCCGGTCGTCGGCGAGGTCGCCGCCGGCGAGCCGATCCTCGCCGAGGAGAACATCGAGGAGTACCTCGAGCTGCCGGACATGATCGGCGGCGAGGAGGGGGACTACATCCTCAGGGTCAAGGGCGACTCGATGAAGGACGCGGGGATCCTCGCCGGCGACTACGTGGTCGTCAAGCAGACCGACGATGCGACCAACGGCGAGATCGTCGTCGCCCTCCTCGAGCACGAGGCAACGGTCAAGCGCTTCTTCCGCGAGAAGGACCAGATCCGCCTTCAGCCCGAGAACTCCGCCTACAAGCCGATCCGGACCCGCGAGGCGCAGCTCCTCGGCAAGGTCGTCGGCGTCTTCCGGAGCATGTGACATGCCCGCCGATCGCTCACAAGGACAGGCAGCGCGCCTCCCCGTCGGCACACGAGCGGCCCGCGCCGCTTCCAGCACCTCGAGGCGCGCCAGATGTTCGAGCCGGGCGCCCGCACGCTGGACGAGCGGATCTCGTCCACCTGGTCCGGCCTCGTGAGCGAGGGAGCCGCCGAGTGCCCGGTGTGCTCGAGCCGCATGCGCGCCGCCGCAGCCCGTGCGCGGAGCTGCGGCTCCGAGCTGAGCTAGGCGCTCTTCTCCAGCCGGCCGCCGGCGCCCCAGCTGGGCGATCGCCTCGTCGCGGTCGGCCAGGATCTCGAGATCCTCGCCCAGGCCCGTCAGCTCGATCGTGCGGTCGATCGGTCGGGTTGTGGCCGACGAGCGCGAAGCCGATGCCCGCGTCCAACGCGCGCTGCCGGGCGCCCAGGATCACCGCGATCGCCGTCGAGTCGAGGAACGTGCAGCGCTTGACGTCGACCAGGATCGCCCGCGGCTGCTCTCGTCGAGCGCGGCCTCGGTCACGGCGATGCCGACGTCCCGCATGGAGGCATCGAAGTCGCCCTCGATCTGGATCGAGTAGAGGTCGTCGTCGACCGGCTCCCCCCTGATGAGCCCGTTGGACATGCAATTCCTTTACCCCGGAATTCGCGGCGGTTCTGACACCTCGCGCCTGACATGCGAGGCGTACCATGCTGAAGGGCAGGCTGCGCAGTCGCGGGAGGTGACTCTCGAGGAAAGTCCGGACACCGTAGGGCACGACGGTCGGTAACGCCGACCCGGGGAAACCCGCGGGAAAGTGGAACAGAAGACAGACCGCCGATGGCGCCCGACACGCGTGGGGCGTACAGGCAAGGGTGAAACGGTGCGGTAAGAGCGCACCAGCGTCGCGGTGACGCGGCGGCTGGCCAAACCCCGTCAGGTGCAAGCCCAAGCAGGATCGACGACCCGGCCCGGCGAGATCCAGGTAGGGCGCATAGATAGATGACAGCGCACGACAGAATCCGGCTTACAGGCCTGCTACGGAAGAGCCCCGCTTCGGCGGGGCTCTTCTATTTCCGGGCGCCTCAGCCATCGGCGCCGGATGCGAAGAAGCCCGAGAGCGCTTCGACACCCTTGGCGCTGCGTCTCGCCGCCGCCGAGACCGCCGAGCGGGCCGGTGCCGCGCATCAGCATCAGCTTGAGCTTCTCGCCCGTCGGTTGTCCGCAGGTCGAGCTTCACCGCTGCCTTGTCCATCACCGCCGCCGTGAGCTCGGCCCAGCCGCCGCCGGCGCCCTCGACTGAGGCACGCTCGATGTCGGCGTGGGTCAAGAGGACTCGGCTCGTCCTTGGCCGCCAGCTTGCGGTCGAGCCCCTGGACGATCAGGCGCTCCGACGTCGTCGCGAGTGCGACGGCACGCCCCTTGAACATGCCCACCTGGCTTGCGATGCAGACGCCGCGGATCTCCTCGCCCTGGGAGAGGAGCGGCTCGACGGCAGCGCGAAGCTTGGTGGCGAGCTCGTCCATGCGGCCAGCGTAACCTTCGCCAGTTGTCCAAGGGCGTGGACCGCCTGTCGATCGGAGCGGGGCTATGGTTCCTGCGTGGCCGACACGCCCAAGACCGCCGAAGACGTAAAGAAGATCGTCTCCGAGCAGGACGTCCGCTTCATCCGCCTCTGGTTCACCGACGTCCTGGGCCAGCTCAAGAGCTTCTCGATCAACTCGTCCGAGCTCGACGACGCATTCGAGGGCGGGATGGGCTTCGACGGCTCCTCGATCACCGGCTTCAACCCGATCGAGGAGTCCGACATGATCGCGATGCCGGACCCCGCGACCTTCGACGGTCCTGCCGTGGCGGGCCGAGGAGAACGCGACGGCCCGGATGTTCTGCGACATCCAGGTTCCCGGCGGCGAGCCGTACGAGGGGGACCCGCGCTGGATCATGCGCCGCGCACTCGAGCGCGCCAAGGAGATGGGCTTCGAGGCCTACAACATCGGCCCCGAGCTCGAGTTCTTCTACTTCAAGGAGGCTCGCCCCGAGAGCGGCGTCCCGCAGGTCATGGACGAGGGCGGCTACTTCGACCTCACCACGCTCGACGCCGGCTCCGAGGTGCGCCGCGACACGATCCTCGCCCTCGAGCAGCTCGGCATCCACGTCGAGTACGCCCACCACGAGGTCGGCCCCTCGCAGCACGAGGTCGACATGCGCTACAAGGACGCGCTCCACATGGCGGACGACTGCATGACGTACCGGATCGTCGTCAAGGAGTACGCGATGGACCACGGCATGCACGCGACCTTCATGCCGAAGCCTCTCTCGGGCGAGAACGGCTCGGGGATGCACGTCCACCAGTCGCTCCAGCGCGACGGCCGGAACGCCTTCTTCGATCCCGACGACCAGTTCTTCCTGTCGGATACGGCGAAGGCGTTCATCGCGGGACAGCTCCGCCACGCGCGCGAGATCTCGCCGCTCTTCGCGCAATGGGTCAACTCCTACAAGCGGCTCGTTCCCGGCTACGAGGCGCCCGTCTATCTCGCCTGGTCGCGCCGCAACCGCTCCGCGCTCATCCGCGTCCCGCTCTATCACCCCGGCAAGGAGCAGGCGACCCGCGCCGAGCTTCGCTGCCCGGACCCGGCCTGCAACCCGTACCTGTGCTTCGCCGGGAATGCTCCACGCCGGCCTCGAGGGGATCGAGAAGGGCTACGAGCTCCCCGAGCCGATGGAGCAGAACCTCTACCACCTGACGCCCGAGGAGCGCGGCCAGCGCGGCATCGAGCAGCTCCCGGAGAACCTGGGCGAGGCGATCGAGATCGCGGCTGAGTCAGAGCTCGTTCTGCGCGTCCTGGGCGAGCACACCTTCAAGCGCTTCGTCGAGATCAAGCGCGAGGAGTGGGAGGAGTACCGCGTCCAGGTCACTCCCTGGGAGATCGAGCGCTTCCTGCCCGTCCTCTAGGTCCCCGCTTCAGTCGGCGACCAGGCCGTGGCGCGTCGTGTTCTCGGCGACCACCTGGGGCTCGGTGAACTGGAGCACATAGTCCGGCCCGCCGGCCTTCGAGCCCACGCCCGACAGGCGGTTGCCGCCGAACGGCTGCCGCCCCACCATCGCGCCGGTCGCGCCGCGGTTGACGTAGAGGTTGCCGACGGGCGAGCGCTCGACGACGAACTCGACGGTTGACGGGCTGCGGGTGAAGAGGGCTCCGGTGAGCGCGAACGGAATCTCGCCGACCACCTCGCACGCCGCATCGACGGAGGCCACCGGCTCCACCGTCAGGAGGGGACCGAAGATCTCGTCGCGGAGGAGGGGGGAGGCGGGATCGAGGCCTTCCGCGAGCGCCGGCGTCGCGAACCAGCCTGGCCCGTCGGGGGCAGCCGCGCGCGCGGTCACGCGGCCTTCCCTCTCCGCCAGCCGGGCGGCGGTGGCCAGCCGCTCCTGCGCCTCGCGCTCGATGAGCGGTGGCACCTCGGTGTCGAGGCTGTCGGCCTGTCCGACGCGAAGCAGCTCGATCGCTCCCGGCCAGGCGCTGGGCAAGCGGCTCGGCGATCGCCTGATGGGCCAGGACGCGCGAGATGGCGGAGCATTTCTGACCGCCGTATCCGAAGGCCGAGCGGACGATCGCCGGCACGGCGTCGTCCAGGTCAGCGTCCGCATCGACGATCGCGCAGTTCTTTCCGCCCATCTCGGCGACGACCCTTTTCACGTGACCCTGGCCCTCGGGCGTCTCGGCCGCGCGGCGGATGATCTCGAGGCCGACCGCGCTCGACCCGGTGAACGCAATCGCATGGACGCCGGGGTGTCCCACGAGCATGGCGCCTGTGTCGCCGTGTCCCGGCAGCAGCGACAGGGAATCCGGGGGGACACCCGCCTCGCGAAAGGCCTCGGCAAGGCGTAGCGCGCACCCGGGAGACTGCTCGGCCGGCTTCAGGACGACGGAGTTGCCTGCCGCCAGCGCGGCCGCCGTCATCCCTGCCGCGATCGCAAACGGGAAGTTCCAGGGTGAGATGACCGCCACGACGCCGCGCGGGCGGTAGTTCATCGAGTTGCGCTCGCCCGCGATCTGCGAGAGCGGTGCCCCTTGACCCAGCCGGAGGGCCTCGCGCGCGTAGTACTCGCAGAAGTCGATCGCCTCGCAGACGTCCGCGTCGGCTTCGGGCCAGGGCTTCGCGCACTCCCTCAGGGCCAGGGACGCGAGGCCGAGGCGGCGCTCGCGCATGAGCGAGGCCGCCCGCACCAGGACGCCGGCGCGTTCCTGGGCCGAGCGGGCGCCCCAGTCGCGGCCGGCCTCGCGACCCGCGGCGACCGCGGCGTCCACGTCCGTCGCGTTTGCCTCTGATGCCGTCGCGACGATCCGCTCCGGCCGGCCGGGGTCGGTCGAGGTGAAGTCCGCTGTCTCCCGGCGGTCGCCGGCCACGAGCGCCGGCACGGTGATCGGCAGCGTCCGGTCGAGCTTCTGCGAGCGCCGCACTCAGGGCGTCGCGGATCGAGGCGCGCCGCAGCTCGAGCACCGGCTCGTTCGAGAACGGCCCAAGCCCGCTCATGGCGCCGCGAGGAGGGTGTCGAGGGACGCGCCGCGCGCCTGCTCCGCCAGGAACGACTCGTTCGCGGTGTTCTCCAGGAGCCTGCGAACCAGATAGGCCATGCCGGCGACCAGGTCGCCGACGGGGCAGTAGCTCCGCGCCCGGAACCCGGCGCCGGCGAGAGCGTGAGCCAGATCGTCGCCGAGCCCGCGCAGGACCTGGAACTCGAGCGAGTCGTCAGCGCCTCCCGCAAGCCGGTTGAAGGCAATCGCGTGCGCGACGGAGCGGAGATTGTGCGAGGCGATCGCGATGCGGATCGTGCCCGGGCTCTCTCGCGCGTGCTCGATCAGGGTGCGGGTGAGCGCCTCGAAGCTCCGGTCGGACTCCGCCTTCTCGGAGAAGACGGGCGGAGCCCACCCGTGCTGTCCGGCCTCGACCACCTCGTGGTCCCAGTAGGCGCCCTTGACCAGCCGGACCGTAAGCGGGACCGACCGTCGCGGCGCGGCTGTTCGCGGCGATGATCTCGGCGAGCTCGCCGGCAGCGTCCCGCAGGTAGGCCTGAAGCACGACGCCGGCCGACGGGCCGCCGCGAAATGCCTCCTCGCCGAGCAGCTCGGCGATCAGGCCCAACGTCGTCTCACGCGCATCGAGCGACTCCATGTCGATGTGGAGGTGAGCACCGAGCTCGTTCGCGCGCGCCAGGAGCGGCCTCAGCCGGGTGGCCGCATCCTCGACCCCGCGGGCGGGAGCCTCGGGGCGGATGAGCGGGGTCAGCGCCGTGACCTTGACGGAGAGGTTCGCGCGCGAAAGCGGGCCGTCGGGGTCGCGATCGAGCAGCGGGCGCGGCTCGAACTCCGAGTAGATCCCCGCGAGCGTGGTCAGCGCCTCGTCGCAGCGCGCCGCGTAGGCGTCGGCCTCCGCCTCGGTCAGCGTCGCTTCGCCCAGGAGGTCGACCGAGGTCCCGATCCCGGCGCTCCAGAGGCGCCGGAGCTCGCCCTTGGCCTCCGCGGGCGTGGGCGCCGCGATGAACCTGTGCGCCATGTGGCGGACCCCGCCGGCAACGGCGGCGCCCAGGGCGAGCCGGCCCGGGCTTGGTGCCGCCGCCCGCATGGCGGCGGCCAGAGGCGGCGGCGGCTCCTCGACGTCTTCCGCGAACTCGGTGAGGTGCGAGGCGAGGTCGTCCAGGCTCCGGCAGGCGGGCGTTACGTCGACCAGGCCGGAAGAGCGCGGTCCGGAGCTCCGGGTCCTCCGCGGTGAGCCGCATCGCGCGCTCGTCCAGCGCCGCGACCGGGCCGCGCGGGGGCGTGGGCAGATGCTCGACTATCTCAGCGCCAACCTCGTGGATTGCGGCCTCGAGCCCGGCTTCCGTTTCACGCTCACGGCTCACATGTGAAAGCTTCCCGCGAGAGGGCTATTCGAAGCAGCCACCCTGGCCGGTTTCAGGTGTTGCCGAGGTACGAATCGTCCAGGAGGGACTCGAGCGACTCGAGCGGCGCACGCCTGAAGTCCCGCTCCGTCGAAGACTCGTCGCCGGCGAGGAGCGCTCGCTCCCAGGTGAGCGCTCGTCGCCACCTTTGCGACACGGCAGGCCAGCTCCAGGGTGTCGATCAGGTCCTCGCGTGACGCGACGTCCGCGAACGGCTCCAGGTAGGCGTCCCGCAGGCGTTCCACGGCTTGGGGGCCCAGCCGGGCGATCACCCCGAGCGGCACGAGCGTCGTGGCGAACGGATGGGCGATGACGCTGTCTCCCCAGTCGTAGAAGCGCAGGCCCTCCGGCTGGTCCGGGGACCCCAGGACGTTCCAGGGGTGGAGGTCGTTGTGGTCGAGGCTGACGCCCCCCGGCCGGTTCGCGAGCTCTTCGCACCATTCCACGAAGGTCGCCCTGTGCCCGGCGATGCGCTCGAGGCTCTCGGCGTCGGCCGGGTCGCCGGAAGACCGGGAGTATCGCGCGCCGGCTTTGATCGCCTCGTCGAAGCGAGCGGGCATCGCGCCGGGTGTCATGTCGGCGATCCCGATGCGGTGCAGGTCGTCCACCCGCGGCTCGAGAGCCCTCTGGACGCGCGCGTACCGGCCGAGAGCCAACGCCATGGCCTGGACGAGCTCTTCGCCCGTCGGCGCGCTCGCCGAGGGAGGTGCCGCCGTCGGGCAGCAACACCCATCCGCGCTCCTCGTCCACCGCGAGCGGGACGAGGATGGCCTCCGGGGCGCATTCGGCGAGCAGCCAGTAGAGGGGCACCTCGAAGGCGGTCGCGCCCCTGGGCTCCTTCATCCAGACGACGCCGTCGCTCGTCTCGGCTCGGAGCACCACGCCCCATGGGCGCGTCCTGAAGGTCTCGAGCTCGCTCGTCCGCTGCGCGCCGACCGCCACCAGCGCGGCGTCCATCCACGCCTCTGCCTCCATGAGATCCAGCATCGACTCCTACTCTGGCAGGCGCCTGAGCGCCTCGGCCCTGCGCGCGGTCTCCTTTCCCGACTTGTCGCTCCTGACCAGGTAGCGCGGATCGTCCTTGGTCGCCGCGACCACCTGGCCCGCGACCTCCGTGCGCTCGGTGAGGCGCTTTCGGACACGGCCGGTGACGGCGTGGCCGCGGAAATTCCATTCGACCCTGTCGCCTCGTCGAAACGTCTCTGCCATCTGGGGTTCCTTTCGCTGAGGGGTACCTCGGCTACAACCCCGCGCTGGGCGGGCGCGCCCCGGGCGCCCCGACGGCTAATGTCGCGGCCGTGAGCGAGCTCCACGTCCTACGGGTGTTCACGACGGCGAGCGGCGAGCACGGCAACGAGCTCGGAGTCTTCATGCGCGGCGCCGATGTGCCCGAGGCAAGGCGCCAGGAGGTCGCGGCAGACCTCGGCTTCGCGGAGACCGTGTTCATCGACGACCACGAGCGAGCGGAGATGCGAATCCACGCGCCCGCGGTGGAGATGCCGTTCGCGGGCCACCCGAGCGTCGGGGCGGCGTGGCTTCTGCGCGAGAAGGTCGGAGAGGTTGCGGTGCTGCGCCCGCCCGCAGGCGAGCTCCGCGTCGGCTACGAGGGGGACATCGTCTGGGTCGCGGCGCGCCCCGAATGGTCGCCGCCGTTCGAGTACGTCGAGCTCGCGAGCGCGGACGACGTCGACTCGCTCGACGGTGCGCCGGGCGGCGAGGGCTGGGCGTACTGCTGGGCCTGGGAGGACGAGGAGGCCGGGCGGGTGAGAGCCCGCTCGTTCGTTGCGGATGCCGGGATCGCCGAGGACGAGGCGACAGGTTCCGCCGCCCTTGCGCTCTGCGGACAACTCGGGCGGCCGATCCAGATCCGCCAGGGCCGAGGCTCAGAGATCTTCGCTCGACCCCTGGACGAGGGCTTCGTCCAGGTCGGAGGGCGCGTCGTCCTCGACGAGGCTCGGGACTACCCGATCGTCGAGAGCAGGTAGGCGAGGGCGAATCCCAGAACCGTCATGAGCCCGGCTTCGCGGCCGCCCTTCGAGTGGGCGGCCGGAAGCATCTCGATGGCAAGCATCGCCAGCACTCCGCCGGCGGCGAAGGCCTGAAGGATCGCCACCGCCTCGTCACCCGCGCTCGCCAGGAGCTGGTAGCCGATCCCCGCAGACGCGGCGCAGATCACCGTCACACCGCTCCACAGCGCGATCACGCGGCCCCTGGACACCCCGGACTCGAGCATGTCGCTTGCCCCGCCGATCCCCTCCGGGCAGGTTCGACAGGAAGATCGCGGCCAGGACCGGCACGCCGACGCCGCTGCCGGTGAGGAGCGTCGAGCCCAGGACGGCCGTCTCGGGAACGCCGTCCAGGAGGGCGCCCAGGAGCAGCGTCTTGCCGCTCTCGTCCTGCTCGGGCATCTCGCGCTCGTGCATCCCTTCTTCGGCCCGCGGCGAGACCAGCCGGTCGCCGACGTAGAACGCGAGCGCACCCGCCGCCAGCCCGAAGGTCAGCGCGTCGGCGCCGCCCAGGTTGAACGCCTCCTCGGTCAACTCGAACGAGATGGCGCTGATCAGCGTGCCCGCGCCGAAGCCAAGCACCAGGCCGGTGATCCTGTCGGGAGGGCAGGCGGTCATGGCGATGACCGCGCCGATGACGCAGCGACGAGCTCGCCACCAGACCCCACAGAACCGCTTCCGTCACGGGGCCAGTATCCCGCATCCGGCTCAGCGAAGGCTCCACGTGCCAGGCCAAGCGTCCAGGGCGGCTTCCAGGCATAAAGGCGCGGCCGAGCGGTGCCGATGGAACAGCGATGGCGGTGGCGGTATACGACGGAGAGTTCTCCGAGAAGGAGGCGTCTCGTCTGCTTTGGCGCGCGGGCTTCGGGCCGAAGCCCGGCGAGGCCGCAAGGGCTGGCGGAAAAGGGCCTTTCCAGGGCAGTCAAGTCGCTGGTCGATCCGCCGAAGGCGAAGCTGATCGGCCCGGAGCCTCGGGACGAGGACGGCAACTTCGCTCCGTACGACCTTTGGGGCCACGACGTCATGTGGTGGCTCGACAAGATGGTCCGCTCGAACCAGCCCCTGGTCGAGCGCATGGCGCTGAACTGGCACGACTGGTTCGCGACCGGCGACGTCGGCTCGGCCCGGATCTCGATCGACCAGATCAAGATGTTCCGCAAGCGGGCCTTCGAGAGCTTCGACAGCCTGATCGAGCGGGTGACGATCGATCCCGCGATGCTGATCTGGCTCTCGGGCATCGACAACAACAAGTGGAACCCGAACGAGAACTACGGCCGCGAGCTGATGGAGCTCTTCACCCTCGGCGTCTCGGACGAGACCGGCTACCCGTACACCGAGGACGACGTCCGCGAGCAGGCCAGGGCGCTCACCGGCTGGCGCGCGATCTGGAAGGACGACGTCGGCTACGTCGACTTCCGCTTCAAACCGGAATACCACGACACGGCCACCAAGACGATCTTCGGCCGGTCCGGAAACTTCGACTGGCGGGACTCCTGCCGCCTCTGCCTGGAGCACGAAGCTCATGCGCCCTATCTCGTCGGCAAGCTCTGGAGCTACTTCATCCCGACTCCGCCCGACGCTGCGACCCGCGCCGAGCTGGAGGCGATGTACCGCTCCAGCTACGCGATCAAGCCTCTCCTGAAGGCGATTCTCAAGCACCCCGCGTTCTACGAGGGACCGTCCATGGTGAAGCCTCCGATCGTCTACATCGCGGGCATGCTCCGCGCGAAGGGCCTCGGGGTTCGCGAGAACTCCTGGTCCTGGGTCTCGGACCTCGCCGGGCAGCGGATCCTCCGCCCGCCGAACGTCGCCGGCTGGGACGAGGAGCGCTGGCTCGACACCTCGAGCTATCGGGGCCGCTGGATAGCCGCTTCCATGATCACGCGCCGGGACTGGGTCGATCCCGGCGAGTACAGCGAGACCGAGACTCCGGCGCAGGCCGTGACCAAGGCGCTCCGCTTCTGGGGCGATCCGGTCGTCGACCCGGAGACGCGTCGCCGGGCTCGAGGAGTTCGGCGAAGCTGTCGAGGCAGCCATCACGGCGACCTGGCAGAACAACGACTTCCGCGGACTTCGCCAGAACGCCCTTCGGATGATGGTCGCGATGTCCCCCGAGATGCAGACGAGCTGAGGAGAGCGATGGCCTGCCACTGCAACGAGTTCTCCAGGGCCCACCTTCTCCGCGGCGCGGCCGCCGAGGCGGGCAAGGGCCTGCCCGCGATCGAGCCGGGCATGCCGATCCCGGCCGGCACCGGCATGTCGCGGCGCTCCTTCATGATGCGCGCCGGCCTGGGGATGATGTCGGTCTACGGCGCGTCGAAGCTCGGGTTCGCCGACCTCCAGAGCGGCATCGCGAGGGCCCAGGGCACGCAGGCTCCGATCATCGTCTCGGTCTTCATGGACGGGGGCATGGATTCGCTCTCGGTCCTCGCCCCGGTCAACGACTCCGTCTATCGCAACCTGCGCGGCCCCGGCATCCGGCTGGACGAGGGCCAGGGGCCCGAGTTCGCCGAGGACGACTCGCTGATGTGGCATCCACGCGCTGCCGCGCTGGACACCCTCCATCGCGCCGGCAAGCTCTCCGTGCTGCCGGCCGTCGGATACGCCGATCCGGACCAGTCCCACTTCACGTCCAGGCACTACTGGGAGGTCGGCAAGCTCGATCCGAACCTGCGGACGGGCTGGCTCGGGCGGCTGATCGACGTGATCGGGACGGATGACAACCCGATCCAGGGGCTCTCCCTGGACGGCTGGCTGCTTCCGTCGCTCGCCACGGCATCGAAGCCGGTGGCGGCGATCGACGGCTCGACCTACGACCTGTGGGCGCCCGGGGTGTGGGGCGATGTCGAGCCGCTCATGTTCGACCACGTGCAGGCGATGGGCCAGACGGGCGCGGCCGAGCGCCGACGCCGGGCGCGCCAGCGCGGGGCGCACCGCCGACCAGTCGGTCGAGCTGCGCGGCACTCTCAAGAACTTCGGCGAGGTCAGCGTCCCCGGCGTCTACCCGGACGCCGATCACTGGTTCTGCCAGAACATGTCGGCGCTCTCCGCGATGATCGACGCCGACCTGCCGATCCGCTGCGTGTCCGTCTCGGCGCCGGGTGGCTACGACACCCACGACAACCAGGCCAGCACCTTCGGCGACGACATCGGCATCACGTTCGACACGCTCGCCGCCTTCCAGGCAGACCTGGAGGCGCGCGGCCTCGCGGACCGCGTGATCACCCTCGTGTACTCGGAGTTCGGCCGGCGCCCCGAGCAGAACGCGACGGGCACCGATCACGGCGCAGCCGGCGCAGCCTTCGTCATGGGCACGCGGGTCCAGGGCGAGATGGTCGGCGAGTGGCCGGGCCTCGGGACGCTCGACGAGGACGACAACGTGGTCAACACCTCGGACTTCCGCTCGCTCTACTGCTCGATCCTCGAGCAGTGGTTCGACGTCGACGCGGCTCAGGTGATCCCGGGAGCCTCGGGCTTCTCCCGCCCGCAGATCATCAGCTCATGATGCGCACGCGGTTCGCCGGGGCGCTCGCGGGAGCGCTGATCCTCGCGCTCGCGGCGAACTCTCGCCGGGTCGGCTGCGGCCGGGGGAGGCCCGACGACGATCGGCATCCGTAACGGCGCCTCCGAGTTCTCGTTCTCGCTCACCCGCACGAAGGTCGAGCCGGGCCCCGCCCTCATCCAGTACACGAACACCGGGGAGGACCCGCACGACGTGATGATCCGCCGCAGGGGCGCCGAGAAGGTCCTCGAGATCGGCGAGACCCTGCCCGGCGCCTTCAACACCCTGGCGGTTGCGAAGCTGAGGAGGGACTCCCGCTACGTCCTTTGGTGCTCCCTCGATGGGCACCGCGATGCCGGAATGGAAGCCGTCCTGCGGGTGAAGAGGAAGCGCTAGCGCCCGGCGAGCTTGCGAAGGCGCGCCGCGGCTGCGGTCTTCGCGTTCATCGCGCCCAGCATCGCGCGGTCCTGGGCGGAGCCCAGGGGCGGCATGATCCCCATCTGGCGGGCCATCTCCATGCCGTTCGTGTACGCGAAGTTCTCCTGGATCAGGCCGTCCTCGATCGTGAAGAGGTCGAGGCCTTCGAGCGACACGCTCGCGCCCGTCGGCGCGATGCCCTGGAACCTGCCCTTGCCGTTGAAGGTCCCGGTCGCCGTCCAGCGGACCGCGGCCTTGTCGCCGTAGGCGACCATGTCGGTGACCGACATCGAGAAGTCGGGAATGGCGGCGAACATCTCCGAGAAGAACTGGCGGATGCCATCGGGCGCCGGCAGGTCCGCCATGCCGTAGAAGTGGTCGATTCCGCCGGGCGCCCAGACTTCGACCATCGCGTCGAGGTCCTTGGCGGCGATGGCTTCGAAGTACGCGGTGGCGACTTGCTTCGCGCTTCTCTTGGCGGGGGCCATCCTGATCCTCAGACTACCCGGGATTCGAGATCTCAGCCGCGAGCTCGGCGGGGTCCGTGACCGGCGCGCGACACGCGAACTCCCGGCACACGTAGGCGGCCGCTCGACCGTCCACCCGCTTGCGCTCGGCCAGCAAGGGCGGCTGATCCGATCCCTCGGGGCCGCCGGCAAGCACCAGGTGCGGCCGCAGCGCTGAGCGAACGACCGCTGCGAGCTCGTCCAGGTCGTCGCCGACCAGCGCGACTTCGTTCGTCGCGGCCAGGTCGAAGTCGATCGCCCGCAGGAGATGCGCGACCGCGTGGGGGTGGCGCTCCGCTACGCGCGCATACAGGCGGATCACGGAGCGGGCGTGCTCGGCGTATGAATCCTCGCCGGTGAGCGCCGCGAGCCGCAAGAGCCCGTATGCGGCGGACGAGCTGCCCGACGGGATCGGATGGTCGTCGATGTCCTTGCGGCGGACGAGCAGCTCTTCGCCGTCTGCTGGGAGTGGTGAAGAAGCCGCCCTTGCCGGGATCGGCGAAGCGCTCGATCATCGCGTCGGCCGTCTCGACGCGCCGCCTCGAACCAGCGCTCCTCGAAGGTCGACTCGTAAAGGACCAGGAAGGCCTCGGTGACGTAGGCGTGATCCTCGAGGTAGCCGAGGATCTTGCCCTCGCCGTCCTTCCAGGTGCGCAGGAGGCGACCGCTTGGATCGCGCAGGCTTTCCCAGAGGAACCCGGCCGCCGTCCGTGCGGCCGCGATGAAGTCGGGACGGCCGAGCACGGCGCCCGCGTCGGCGAGCGCGGCGATCGCGAGGGCGTTCCACGACGTGATGCGCTTGTCGTCGAGCCCCGGCCAGACGCGCTTCGCCCGGTGCTCGTAAAGGGCGGCTCGCGCGCGCTCGAGCTCTGCCGGCGGCTCGGCGCCCGCGCCGGCCGGCGAGGTGCAGGATGTTCCGGCCCTCGAAGTTGCCCTCGGGGGTGACTCCCCAGAAGCGGACGATGGCGTCCGTGTCATCGCAGCCCGGCCGCGTCCAGGACCTCGCGAAGCTCGTCCTCCGACCAGACGTAGAAGAGCCCTTCGACGCCTTCGGAGTCGGCGTCGAGCGCCGAGAAGAAGCCGCCCTCGGGGCCCCGCATCTCGCGGAGCATCCATTCGAGGGTGCGCTCGCACGTCTCGCGCCAGCGCTCGTGGCCAAGTGCCTGATAGCCGTGGAGGTAGGCGCGCGCGAGAAGGGCGTTGTCGTAGAGCATCTTCTCGAAGTGCGGGACCAGCCACTCCGCGTCGACGGAGTAGCGAGCGAAGCCGCCGCCGACGTGATCGTGGATGCCGCCGGCGAGCATGCCGTCGAGGGCCCGGGTCACCACCTCGCTCTCGCCCCGCGCCAGGAGGAACTCGATCGCCGAGGCCGGCGGGAACTTCGGCGCTCCTCCGAAGCCGCCGTTGACCGGGTCGGCGTTGGTGAGGATCAGGCGCTGCGGCCTCGGCAAGGGCGGCAGGGGAGAAATCCTCATCGGCCGCCTCGATCGCGCTCGTGGCGGCGAGCCGTTCGCGAATCCTGCCGGACTGCTCTGCGATCTCGTCGCGCTTCGTCTCCCATGAAGCGACGACGGCCTCCAGGACCATCCGAAAGCTCGGCATCCCGTGGCGAGGCTCCGGTGGGTAGTAGGTGCCGCAGTAGAAGGGCGACGTCTCTGTGTCGAGGAACGCGGTGAGCGGCCAGCCCCCGTGCCCGGTCATCGCCTGCACGGCCTCCATGTAGATCGCGTCGACGTCCGGGCGCTCTTCGCGATCCACCTTGATGCAGACGAAGTGCTCGTTCATGTACGCGGCGGTCTCCTCGTCCTCGAACGACTCCCGCTCCATGACGTGGCACCAGTGGCACGACGAGTAGCCGATCGAGAGCAGGATCGGCATGTCCTCCGAGCGCGAGCGCGACAACGCCTCCTCCCCCCACGGGTACCAGTTCACGGGGTTGTCGGCGTGCTGGAGTAGGTATGGGCTGGACTCCTCGGCGAGCTTGTTGGCCATCACAGCCAGCCTAGGGAAGGCAGCTTCGGCTCGTTCAGCAGATTTCCTACCTCGTTTCGGGGAGCCGCCTAACCGTTTTAGAGGCTGGCGGACGAATGTCCTGTCGCCACCCTCCTGGACCTTCTGTACGTTGAAATCCGAATGGATTCTGGCGGTACCCGGGGGCCCGTAGGGGGGAACCGGCCAACGAAGAGCTTGTTCGGTCTCCCGTCCGCGCACGACGCTGCACGGGTCGAGGACGGCATGGATATCGCCCAGCGGGCGACCGAGGAGCTCAGGGCCGCGGCTGAATTGATGGCCGACGCCCAGCGGGTGGCCAACTTCGGCAGCTGGGAGTGGCGCCTGGCGGGGAACGAGGTCTACTGGTCCGATCAGCTCTACCGCATCTTCGGTATCGAGAAGGGCCAGGACCCGCACCCGTTCCGGACCACGTTCGCGAACTACCTGGAGCGCGTCCACCCCGACGAGCGGGCCGAGGTCCGCCTGAAGATCGAGACTGCGCTCGGAGACGTCAAGCCGTTCCGCTTCGAGCATCGCATCGTGCGCCCGGACGGACAGGTGCGCAGCGTCCGCTGCCAGGGCGAGCCGGTCCTTGACCCCGCTACCCGCGAGATCGTGCGGGTGGTTGGCGTGTGCCAGGACGTGACGGAGATGGCGCAGGTCGAGCGGGCGCGGTCCGAGGCGGACGCAAGGTTCCGCAGCGCTTTCGAAAACGCCCCGATCGGTATCGCGCTGGTCGACTTCCGCGACGGCGCGGATGGGCGGCTGACGGAGGTGAACAGGGCGCTGTGCGACCTGACCGGTCGCAGCGGCGAGGAGCTCATCGGCTCCAGGCTGACCGGCCTGTGCATTGCGGAGGACGCTGCCAACGACGAACCGCAGCGCGAGCGGCTGCTCGCCGGCGGGCTCGAGCGATTCACGGTCGAGAAGCGCGCGCTTCTCCCCGACGACAGGCTGGTCTGGCTCGAGCTGAGCGTCTCGACCATTCCGACCGAGAACGTCGCACGCACCGCGGGCATCGTGCAGGTCCAAGACGTGACAGAGCGCAAACGGTTCGAGGAGCAGCTTCGCTACGTCGCCGACCACGACTCCCTGACCGGCCTCATGAACCGCCGCCGGTTCCGCGAGGAGCTCGAGTCCTCGATCGCACTCCAGCGCCGCTACGGAGGAGGGGGCGCGCTGCTCCTGATCGACCTGGATCGCCTCAAGGCGGTCAACGACACCAGAGGACACGGCGCCGGAGACGTCGCTCTGCGCAGGGTGGCCGAGGCGATGCGCGGCCGCTTCCGCTCAACCGACGTTCTCGCCCGCCTCGCCGGCGACGAGTTCGCCGTCCTGCTGCCGAACACCGAGGCCAACGAGGCGATGTCCCTTGCGCAGGCGCTCATCGCCCGGCTTGCCGCCGACGAGGTCTCGTCATGGGGTGTGTCGGTCTCGGTCGGCGTGGCGCCGTTCGGCGAGGGTCTGACCGGGATCCGCAGAGGATGTGATGGCGACCGCCGACGCGGCGATGTACCGCGCCAAGCAGCGGGGCGGCGCGGTCGCCGAGCTCGCCGACGCGCCTCCGCAAGCGCCACACACGCGAACCGCGGAAAGGTCTGACGACCCCGAGCAGGGCAGCCCGAGCATCGCCGCCGTCCCGACCGACGCACATCGCCGCCGTCCCGACCGAGCATGTCGTCCGCGAGCCCACGATCGCCGATCGCGTCCGCGCGGCGATCGAGGCCGACGAGCTCCTCATCTACGGGCAGCCGGTCGTCGACCTTCGGAGCGGCCGAGTAGCTCACCACGAGCTGCTCGTGCGCATGCGCGACGAATCGGGCACGCGTCCTCCCGGCTTCGGACTTCCTGGGAGCCGCGGCGCAGACCGAAGGCGTGTGCACCGCCATCGACGACTGGGTCGTGACTCGCGCGATCGCGATGCTCTCGAACGGCTCGCGCGGGGCCCGCTTCCAGGTGAACCTCTCGGGCGAGACGCTCGGCGACGAGCGCGGCCTGGACGAGCTCGATCTCGCGCGTGACAGGGTCCGCGATGGAGGAGGGGGCGCTCGAGCTTCGAGATCGGAGAGGGCTCGGTCCGCGCTCGACGTGGAGCGCGCGAGCGCAACTCTCGACCGGCTCGCGGAGGCCGGGTGCACGCTCGTCCTCGACGGGTTCAGCGCGGGCTTCGGCTCGTTCGAGTACCTCCAGCGCCTGCCGGTCCGCCAGATCAAGATCGACGGGACCGTCGTCCGCTCGCTTCTGGAGGAGCCCGAGTACACGACGATCCGCGCGATCGTCCGCCTGGCCCACGGTACGTCCAAGACCACCGTCGCGAAGCTCGTCGAGTCCCCGAGCGCCCTGCCGCTCCTGCGAATGCACGGCATCGACATGGCGCAGGGCTACGAGGTCGGCCGGCCGGTCCCGATCGCGGCGTAGGGCTAGGCCTCGCCCGGCTGGGCCAGCCGCTTCCAGGTCCGCGCGAGCGCCCGAAGGTCCGAGTCGGATGAGCCGGGAGAGGAAGGCGGCGCGCACGCCGTCCAGGTGAGCAGGGCGCGCGGTCTCGAGCTTGGCTCTGCCCGGATGGGGTGATGGCCGCGTAGAGGCCTCGCGCGTCGTCCTCGCAAGGCGTGCGCTCGACCCATCCCTGGCGGACGAGGCGATCGACGAGCCGGGTGAGGCCGCTGCGGCTGAGGAGGAGCTGATCCGCGAGCTCGCCCATCCGGGCGCGGCCGCCGTCGGCGTCGGCCAGCACCATCAGGACCTCGTACGAGGAGAGGGGGAGGGAATGCTCGCGCTCGAGCTGCGAGTCCAGGCTCGCGACCAGGTCGCGATGCGTCGCGGAGCATGCCCCTTCCAGGCGGCGATCTCGTCGGGGGAGAGCCGAGCCTCGCCGGCGTTGCGTGCGCTTCCATGCGAACGAGGGTAGCGAATCTAGTTGCACGTACAACTACTGTGTGTTATAGTTGCGCATGCAAATAGAAATCGTCCCCGAAAGGACCAACTCATGAAGCTCGACGGAGTCCACCACATCACAGCGATCACGGCCAACGCGCAGCAGAACGTCGACTTCTACGCCGGCACCCTCGGCCTCCGCATGGTCAAGAAGACCGTGAACCAGGACCAGCCGAGCGTCTACCACCTCTTCTACGCCGACGAGGAGGGCAGCCCGGGCGCCGACATGACCTTCTTCGAGTTCCCGGACGCCGCGCAGGGCCGCGCGGGCCAGGGAATGGTCCACCGCATCATCTGGCGCGTCGCATCCGACGAGGCGCTCGACTTCTGGGAAGAGCGCCTGTCCGCAGCGGGGACCGATCCCGAGCGGGTCGATGGCGCCCTTCGCTTCCGCGACCCCGAGGGCCTCGAGCACGAGCTTGTCGTCTCGACGGTCGAGGACCAGCCGCTGATCGCCGAGCATCCCGAGGTGCCTGCCGAGCATGCGCTCCAGGGCTTCGAGGGCGCTCGCGCCTACTCCGCCGACCCCGAGCGCAGCCGCTCGCTCCTGGAGGAGAACCTGGGCTTCGAGCGTCGAGGTGACGCGGCTGGGAGATCCGGGGCAAGCGGCGCGGCGGCACCTGGGCCTACGACCCGGCGCCGGCCGAGGGCGGCATCCAGGGCGCCGGCACCGTGCACCACATCGCCTGGGCCTCGGAGACGGACGAGCACGAGGGTTGGCGCGAGCGCGCGATCGCCGGCGGCGCGCATCCGACGCCCGTCATCGACCGCTTCTGGTTCGAGTCGATCTACTTCCGTGAGCCGAGCGGCGTCCTGTTCGAGATCGCGACGATGGACCCGGGATTCGGCGTCGACGAGGATCCGGAGCACCTCGGCGAGTCGCTGATCCTGCCGCCGTTCCTGGAGGACCGGCGCGAGGAGATCGAGCGGGTCCTGACTCCCGTCCAGAACCCGCGGGCCGCGCGCTCCCACGGGTGAGCGACCTGGTCCACAGGGTTCGCGAGCCCGCGGGCGAGGCCAGCGGCGCGCTCGATCCTCAACCACGGGCGCGGCGCTGACGAGAACGACCTCTTCGGGCTCCTCGACGAGCTCGACCCGGAGCGTCGCCTCGTCGGCGTCACCACGGGCGCGCCGCTCACGAACGTGCCGCCGGGCGGGCGGCATTGGTACCTGGTGCCGCGGGTCGGTTATCCCGACCCCGCGACGTTCGCGTCGTCCTACGAGGCGCTGACGGGCTTCCTCGACGGCTTCCTGGCCGAGCGCGGCCTCGAGTGGGAGCGACACGGTCATCGGAGGGTTCTCGATGGGCGCCGTCATGTCCTACGCGGTGAGCCTGGGCCGGGGACGGCCGACCCTGGCCGGTCTCATCGCCTTCAGCGGCTTCGTCCCCACCGTCGAGGGGTGGGAGCCCGACCTCGAAGGCCGATCGGGGCTGCCGGTGGTCATCCACCACGGGGCGAACGACCCGATCATCTCCGTCGAGTTCGCGCGAAAGGCGCGCGAGTTGCTCCGCTCAGGCGGAATCGAGCCCGAGTACCTGGAGACGGACGCCGGTCACTGGCTGCCGCCGGAGGCGGTCGAGGCGGCAAAGCGAATCGTCGCCGGCGTAACGGCTGACGTCACGGCGCTCGGGCGCGTAGGGCAGGGCGGCGACCTGACCGCCCTCGTTCCGTCCGCAGCGCATGCGAACATGTGTTCGTGCGCTGGGATGAACTGGAAAGAGGGGCTCGCCCGCAAGCGGTCCTTCCCGGAATCGGGTGACTCGGTCGTCCGCACGTTCGACGCGCCTGAGGCACTCGGGATCAATTTCCACGAGGTCCAGGCGCGCTCGGCGATCAACGCGGTGCCCGAGCGTTCGCGGATGCCGTTCCGCTGCACGATCAACCCGTATCGGGGCTGCACTCATGCCTGCGTTTATTGCTTCGCGCAGGCCGACGCATACCTATCTGGACCTGAACGCGGGCCGCGACTTCGAGCGGGAGATCGTCGTCAAGGTGAACGTGCCCGAGCTGGTGCGCGCCGAGCTCGGCAAGGCGCGGTGGAGGGCGAGCACGTCGCGCTCGGCACCAACACCGACCCGTATCAGTGGGTCGAGTCGCGCTACCGCCTGATGCCCGGGATCTGGGAGGCGATGCGCGACTTCTCCAACCCGTGCTCGGTGCTGACGAAGTCGCCACTCCTCCTCCGGGACATCGCGCTCTTCAAGGAGATCGCCGAGCGGACCGAGTTCACGGCGAACCTTTCGGTGCCGACGCTCGACGAGAAGGCGTGGCGCGCCTCCGAGCCGCACACGCCTCACCCGAAGACGCGGCTCGCAGCGGTCGGCGAGCTCAACCGGGCGGGGATCCCGACCGGAATCCTGGTCGCGCCGCTGATGCCCGGCATCAACGACGATCCCCGGCAGGTCGAGAAGATTCTCGAGATCGCCGGCGAGATGGGCGCTACCAACGTTGGCGGCATCGGCCTCCACCTCCGCGGCGAGGTGAAGGCGCTGTTCATGGACTGGCTCCGCCAGTACCGGCCGGACCTGGTTCCGCACTACGAAAAGCTCTACGGCCGCGGGCGCGGCGCCTACCTGCCGAAGAAGGAGCGCGCCCGGCTGGCAAAGCTGGCGCGAGGCAAGAACCCACCGCGGCGCTTCCTGCGCGAGCAGCGCACATCCGAGGATCCGCCTGAGACGGGACCCCCGGCCGACCAACACGCGCTCTTCTAGGGCTGAATAAGCACTTCGGTGCTTTGCATAGAACGCACGTATCTCCTGACCGCGAGATACTGCGCGAGCCATGTCGCAAGAAACGCAGGGAATCCTTCGTGACGGCTACGCCGCCCTGAGCCGGGGCGACATCGACGCGTGGCTCCAAGGGGTTCACGCCGATGCGCAGCTGCACGAGTTGTCCGAAGTCCCCGACGCGGCTACCTACCGGGGTCCCGCCGGATTCCGAGCGTGGGCGGAAGCCGCCCTCGAGCTCGTGGAGGAGTGGGAGTGGGAGCCTGAGGAGTTCATCCTCGATCATGAGGATGTTGCCGTGGTCCGTGTGCACCTGCGCATTCGGGGGCGAGGCGGTGGGGTCCCGATAGACCAGACCGTCTTTCACGTTTTCAGGCTCAGAGATGCAGAGCTCATGGAAATCCGGGCCTACCTCGAGAAGGACCGGGCTCTCGAAGCCGCCGGGCTGGCGGAATAGCCCCTTTCAGTCGAGGCGACGCTCATACCTAGTCCGGATTGCGCCGAGAGTGATCTGGCGGCCCTATGTGTCCCGCTATCTCACTCTCGATGAGATAGGCGCTTTTCGTCCAAAGCGCCTAATTGAAGCGGTGCGAAAGAACCCCGATTTCGAGCTCACGGACCTCGAAGTGGTCGAACGGCTGATTCGGGAGAACCCGTGGGCCACGCTGGTCTCGAATGGTCATCTGGCCTGGTGGCATCGCATTACCCGATCCTGCTGGAAGAGAATCGAGAGGAACTATCGATCGTGACCCATCTAGGGCGGCCCGACGAGAAGGTGCACGAGCTGGGCGAGCGTGAGCTGCTGATGATCGTCCAGGACCGCACGGCTACGTCTCTTCAGCTGGTACGGGAGAGCACATCGAGGTGCCGACCTGGAACGTCATCGTCGCCCAGCTGACGGAGGTTCCTGAGATTCTGGCGCCAGATGAGACTTTGAAGTCCTCACACGGCTTGTCGTCATTTCGAGCAGCGCGTAGACCATCCGCGACCCTTGAACTCGTCACCAGAGGTCCTAGAGAACGCACGACGCGACAGCCGGGAACTCTCGGCCTACGCCTGGTTCCGATGAAGGTTGTCGCCAAGCAATAGATGAGCCAGAACAAATCGCCCGAGACGTCCAGGCGGTTCGCAGCGAACTGGAGGGCGACGTTTTCATTCCGACGCGGCGCTGGCGCAGGAAATGCGACTGGCGCATGATGAGCTGTCAGGCACATGCTGTAAGGCCTGCCGACCGGGCTTGTCCTAGCCGCGCGACTCCCGGACGCCCTTGAGCGCCTCGCCCCAGGCGACCAGCTCGTCGAGCATCGCGCCGAGCTTCTTCAGGTGCCGCTCGTCGGGCGTGAACTTGTTCTCCTTGTCGAAGTCGGTGAAGATCGACAGGGCGACCGTCGAGCGGACGGTCGCTACCTGAAGCTCGGCCATGACGAGGCGAAGCTGCTCGACGGACCTGGCGCCGCCCGTGTTGCCGTAGCCGACGAAGCCGGCGACCTTGTTGTTCCACTCGGCGTAGATGAAGTCGAGCGCGTTCTTCAGCACGCCCGGGATGCCGTGGTTGTACTCGGGGGTGACGAAGACGTAGCCGTCGAACGAGTCGATCAGCGCGGCCCAGCGCTTGGTGTGGTCGTGCTCGTACTTGCCGGCGCCGGGCGGGATTCCCTCGTCGAAGACGGGAAGGCCCTGGTCGGCCAGGTCGACCAGCTCGACTTCGAGGTCGTCTCGCTCACGCGCCTGCTCGAAAACCCACAGCGCGACCTTGGCGCTCTTGCGGTTGGGCCGGGTGCTTCCGATGATGATCGCGACTCGCATTGGCTTCAGGATTGCAAGCCGCCCTCGCGCGGCCGACACGAATAGGGTGCCCCGACGGATGAGCGTTCGAATCCATCACCTCAGCTGCGCGACGATGTGCCCCCACGGCGGCAGCTGGTTCGGTGGCGACGGCCCGCCCTGGACGCGGGCGGAGCTATGCGCGCACGTTCTCCTGATCGAGACGGGCCGATGGCCTGGTGCTGGTCGACACGGGCTTCGGGCTCGACCAGGTCCGAACGCCGAAGCTCCTCGGCCAGCCGTTCCGCGCCGCGGTCCAGCCGAAGCTGAGCGAGTCCCAGACGGCGCTTCGCCAGATCGAAGCCCTCGGCTTCAGCGCAGCCGACGTGCGACACCTCGTCCCGACCCACCTCGACATCGACCATGCGGGCGGGCTGCCCGACTTCCCCGATGCGAAGCTGCACGTCTGGCGCCCCGAGATGGAGGCGGTGCTGGGCCCCAGCCTCAGGGAGCGCCCGCGCTACATCAAGCACCTCTTCGCCCACGGCCCCAACTGGCACCCGTACGACGTGGACGGCGACGAGTGGATGGGGTTCGAGGCCGTTCGCGCGCTGCCGGGCGTCGATCCCGAGATCCTGATCGTCCCGCTGCCGGGCCACACGCGCGGCCACTCCGCCATTGCGGTGAAGGACGGCGACGGCTGGCTTCTCCACTGTGGCGACGCCTACTTTCACCGCAACCAGGTCCAGACGCCTGCAAGCTGCCCGCCGGGCCTGCGTGCGTTCCAGGCGATCGTGGGGCTCGAGCGGAAGCGCCGCCTTGAAAACGAGGAGCGCCTGCGCGAGCTGAACGAGCGCAAGGGCGGACGGCGAGGTCCGCATGTTCTGCGCCCATGACCTCGAGGAGCTTGAAAGCGCTCCGCTCCCGGGCAGGGGACTAAGAGCGACGAGGAGGTCGAAAGACGATGGCGGACTACACGAAGAAGAACGTCTCGGAGATCAAGCGACTCCGCGCAGGAGTTCGGGTTAGGGGAGATCCAGGAGGCGCGTTTCCCGGCCAAGGACCTCGACTCGAAGGAGACGGGAGTCGGCCACCTGCGGCTGAAGCCGGGCAAGCGCCAGGCCTTCGGCCACGTGCACGACGAGGCCGAGGAGATCTACTTCGTGATCGGCGGGGCAGGCCGGGTGGCGCTCGACGACGACATCGTCGAGCTCGCGGCAGGGCGACTTCCTTCGCGTCGCGCCGCAGGTCAAGCGGCGGTTCGAGGCCGGACGCGGATGGCCTGGAGTACGTCGTCTTCGGCACGTCGCACGAGGGGGACGGCGCGATCGACAACGATTTCTGGGCGCCCGAGGACGCGCTGATCAGGCAGGGGCCGTGGCGATGCGATCGCGACGCGCCTCGGAGCGACAGCGCGAGCGGGATCAGGCAGGCCGCCGCGACTGCGGCGAAGCCGAACGCCGCCGGAGTAGCCGCCGACGGCCGCGGCCACGCCCGCTGCCGGCGCGCCAAGTCCAACGCCCGACGTCGAAGAACGCGGTGAAGGTGCCCATCGCGGCGCCGCGCCGGGATTCGGGCACGCGGTTGACCACCAGCAGCGCGAGGGAGGGCAGGAGCATGCGAGAACGCGGCGCCCATCGCCAGGGCGCCGGCGATCGCCAGCAGGCAGCGACTGGGCGAGCATGATCGCGACGAGGCCGCTGGATTCGACGATGCCCGCGCCGATGATGCACGGCACGGGCCCGTACCGGTCGGGCAGCCAGCCGCCGAGGATCCGCGCCAGGACCACCGTCGCGGCAAAGGCGGCGAACACCTCGGCGCCGTGGCCGATGTCGCGCTCGTCGAGGTGGAGCACCAGGAACGCGGCGACCGCCGCGTAGCCCATCGTGCCCAGGGCCAGCCCGAGCCCGGGCAGCAGGCTCTTGCGCTCGATCCAGGTCCGGCGCTCGCCCGGCTCCGGCGCCGTGTAGGTGAACGTCTCGGGGATCCGCCATGCGATCACGGCCCCAGGAGCGGCGCGGCCATCGCGAAGACCCACACCATCTCGAAGCTCGAGGCGCGCAGGATCAGCTCGCCGATCGGCGGCCCAAGGGTGAGGCCGCTCCAGATCGCCAGTCCGTAGAGGCCGATGATCCGCCCGCGCTTCTCGGCGGGCGCCAGGTCGACGACCCAGGCGGAGCCCGCCGTGTAGACCATGCCCTCGCCGGCGCCCAGGAAGAGGCGCGCGACGACCAGGCCCGGAACGCCGGCAGGGATGAAGTAAAGGGCGCCCGCGACCGCGGTCAGCAACGCGCCCAGGATCACGATCGGGCGGCGACCGCGGCGGTCGGCGAGGTTGCCCGCGATCGGGCGGCAGGCGAGCCCTGTGATCGCGAACGCTCCGGTCACGAGCCCGACCGAGAAGTCGCCGCCCGCCGATCGGCCCCTGCACGTAGCGCGGAATCACGGGCAGGGTCGCGCCGACCGACAGCAGTCCCAGCCCGGTCACGACGAAAATCCCTGCAAAGGCGGCGCGTGTGGGCGAGATGTAGCGGTGGAGCATGGGCCGATCGGGGGGTATTGGACGAATGAGTTTGCCCGTTTGCCGGTCGGGAATGTGTACGGGGAATCCCGACCTGAGGAGGAGAGGATGTCAACGACGCAGAACGTCGACTGGGATGCGGCGGCGAATCGCCCGAGTTCAAAGAGCTCGTTACGCAGAAGCGGCGCTTCGTTCGTCGTTCCGGCCACGATTTTCTTCTTGACCTGGTACTTCGGCTTCATCGTCCTGGCCGGAGTCGCGCCCGACTTCATGGGCGAGAAGGTCATCGAAGGCGTGACGATCGGCTACATCTTCGCCCTCAGCCAATTCATCATGGTGTGGGTCCTCGCGGCTGGCTGTATCTGCGGCGGGCCGACAAGGTCTTCGATCCGCTCGCCGAAAAGGCGCGCAAGCGGCATCGAGAGCCGCCGGCCGCCGTCCGCCGCCAACGCTCAGCCGCAGCGGCGACGGCCTGAGCACCTCCGGCAACGGTGAGGTGCGGCCGATGACCGCCTTCATCCCGGTCGCCGAGGTCAATGTCGAAGCGCTCGTCGATCTTCGGCATCGTCGTCGCGATCACCCTCGGGATCACCTACTGGGCGTCCAAGCGAACCCAGTCGAGCGACCGACTTCTGGGCCGCAGGCCGCGGGATCACCGGAGTGCAGAACGGCTTCGCCATCGCGGGCGACTACATGTCCGCGGCGTCGTTCCTGGGGATCGCGGGCCTGATCTTCCTGTTCGGCTTCGACGGCTTCCTTTACTCCGTCGGCTTCCTGGTCGCGTTCCTGACGGTCCTCTTCCTGCTCTCCGAGCGGATGCGGAACGCCGGCAAGTTCACGATCGCCGACGTCCTGTCGTTCCGCCTGAACGAGCGGCCGGCACGGGTTGCCGCGGCGCTCGGAACGCTGGCCGTCGCGGCGCTTCTACCTGATCGCGCAGATGGTCGGCGCCGGCGCCCTGATCAACGCGCTGGTGGGCATCGATTTCAACGTCGCGGTCATCGCGACCGGCGTCTTCATGCTCGTCTACGTCGTCTTCGGCGGCATGCTCGCGACGACGTGGGTGCAGATCGTCAAGGCCGTCCTGCTGATGACCGGCGCCACCGGTTCTCTCGCTGTTCGTCCTCGCGCGAGATCGGCTGGAACCCGATCGACATCTTCGATCTGGCGGAGAACGCAGTCCGACTCGCCGCGGCGAGTACCTCGTCACCTGGACTCCGCTTCACGGAGCCGATCGACACGGTCTCGCTTGGTCTCGCCCTGGTGCTCGGTACCGCAGGCCTGCCGCACATCCTGATGCGGTTCTTCACCGTGCCGGACGCCAAGGCCGCCCGTTCGTCGGTCGGCTGGGCAGTCGCGCTGATCGGCGCCTTCTACGTCATGACGACGTTCCTCGGCTTCGGCGCGCGCGCCATCCTCGGCGAGGCGGGCACGACGGGCGGCGTCGACGCCGCGGGCAACCTGGCAGCGCCGCTCCTGGCTCAGGAGGTCGGCGGCGGCGCAGGCTCGATCGGAGGCGACGCGTTCCTCGCGATCATTTCCGCGATCGCGTTCGCGACCATCCTCGCGGTGGTCGCCGGCCTCGTGATCTCGGCGTCGGGCGCCGTTGCGCACGATGTCTGGTCGAACGTGATCCGGAAGGGCAAGGACTCCGAGCACGAAGAGGTCCTCGTTGCCCGGATCGCCGCGTTCATGATCGGCGCGATCTGCGATCGCGATCGCGGTCATCGGCGGCTCCGACCTGAACGTCTCCTACATGGTCGGCCTGGCATTCGCCGTGGCTGCGAGCGCGAACTTCCCGGCGCTCCTCTTGGCGCTCACGTGGAAGCGGTTCAACACCACGGGCGCGGTCTGCGGCGTGCTGCTCGGCGTCGTGAGCTCGATCGGGATCGTTCTGGTCGGCCCCGACGTGATCGGAGCGATCCGTTCATCAACCTCACGCAGCCGGCGATCATCTCGGTGCCGCTCGGCTTCCTCGGCTGCATCCTCGGCTCGCTCTCTAGCAAGGAGGAGAGCCGCGCGGAGCGCAACTTCGAGGAGCTCAACGTCAGGGCCGAGACCGGGCTGGGAGCGGAGATCGGCCGATCGAAGGAGCCGGCCTGCGAGGCGACCGGCGACGAGCCGGCCTCAGCGCCTGCGAAGGAGAGGGTTCCCGCCGGTCGCGGCTAGCTAGCGCCGAAGCTCGGCGCGGCGGAGCTTTCCGCTCGCCGTCCTCGGCAGCGCGTCGGCGAACTCGACGATCCGCGGCGCCTTGTACGGCGCGGTCACGGACTTCACGTGCTCGCGCAACTCGGCCGCCAGCGCTCGTTGCCCGGCCTGCCGTCGCGCAGGACGACGACCGCCCGCACGACCGAGCCCCGCTCCGGATCCGGATGCGGGACCGCAGCGGCCTCGGCTACGGCGGGGTGCGACAGCAGAGCGCCGACTCGACCTCGCCCGGGCCGATCCGGTAGCCGGACGAAGTGATCATGTCGTCGGCGCGGCCCTCGTGGAAGAGGTAGCCCGTCCTCGTCCTCGCGCACGAGGTCGCCCGTGGCCCACCACTCGCCGTCGATCAGGCTCGGGGCTGCCCTCGTCGCCGATGTACCCGCTGAAGAAGGTTGGACAAGTCGCAGCGCGCACCTGCAGCTCACCGTCTGCGATTCTCACCTGGGTGCCGGGCAGCGGCTTCCCCATCGAGCCGGGCTTGACCTGCGAGGCCGAGGTGGTTGCCGCAGACGTGGCCCGTCTCGGTCTGGCCGTAGCCGTCGGCGATCTCGAAGGCCCCACGCCTCGCGGTAGGCCTCCAGCATGTCGGCTCCCGAGCGGCTCGCCGGCCGAGATCGCGCGGCGAAGCGACGGCATCGGGCGCAGCTCACCCTTCGCCGCGAGCATCCGGTACTCGGTCGGCGCCTGGCAGAGCACGCTCACGCCCTCACGCTCGCAAAGCGCCAGGCGCTCGGCGGGGTCGAACCGCGCGTCGCAGATGAGTGCCGCGGCGCCCGTCAGCCAGGGGGCGACGAAGACGTTTCGAGCCGACTTCGACCAGCCGGTCGCGGTGGTGACCCAGACCAGGTCGTCCTTGTTCGAGCCGACCCAGTTCTCCGCCTGCCCGCGCTGCGCCGGCAGGTAGGAGGCGGTGTGGAGCGCGGCGCGGGGCTCGCCGGTCGTGCCCGAGGTGAAGACGATCAGCGCCGGGTCGCTCGGTGCAAGGTCGGCGATCGAGGCGGGGGTCTCCTGCGGGCGGTCCTCGTCGAGGACGGCTTCCATGTCGGCCATCGTCATGCACTCGACGCCGCCGGGCATCGAAGCCAGGAGCTCCTCCTCGCCGACGCAGAGCGCCGGGTTCGCGACCGCGACCCGGTGCTCCAGGTCTCCCGGCTCGGAGCTGGGTCGACATCGGCAGCGCGACCGCGCCCATCCGCCAGGCCGCGAGCATGCGTCAGCACCCACTCGATCCGGTTGCCGACGAGGGTCATGACGACATCGCCGCGCTCCAACGCCCCGCGCGGCGAGGGCGCCGGACACTCCCGCGCTCATCGCGATCAGCTCGCCGAAGTGCCAGACCCGCCGCTCGCCGTTCGCGTCGATGGCCAGCAGCGCCGGCCGGCCGACGGGAACTGCTCGAGGACGTC
This sequence comes from uncultured bacterium, assembly GCA_963740125.1. GTDB lineage: Bacteria > Actinomycetota > Thermoleophilia > Solirubrobacterales > 70-9 > JALZKA01. The sequence continues at coordinate 552,379 of CAVUCV010000001.1, forward strand.
CGAGATGAAGTTCATGGCCGCCTATCTTGGCGACAGGCGCCCGGGCTAGCGCTCGAGCGTGGTGCCGTCGTAGAGCTTCGTGACGGTGACGGCGCCCTCGGGGGAGGCGTCCAGGCAGAGGCCACACAGGACGCACTCGTCCTTGTTCTCGTGGACGACGGTCACGCCGCTCTCGGATGCGGAGAAGATGTCGACGGGGCACGCGTCGTCGAGCTTTCGCGCGAGCTCGGGGTCGCTTGCGTGCTCGGGCGAGACCTCGACCTCGATGAAGATTCCGTGCAGCGTCGTCGCTCATTGCCGATCGCCTCCTTCACGCGGTCAGGGATCTCGTCGATCCGCTCGACGACGGGGATGCCGGAAGCCTCGAGGCGCGCGATCTTCTCGGTCGCCGAGTCCTCCTTGCCCTCGACGATCGTGCCGGCATGGCCGAAGCTCATGCCCTGCATCTCCTCGTCGTCCATGAACTTGCCGGCCATGAAGGCGATGATCGGAAGCTCGCGAGCCGTTCTCTTCGCGCCAGTCGACCAGCTCGGCCTCCATGCGCCCGCCGGGCTCCGTGTAGATGACGATCGCCTCGGTCTCGGAGTCCTCTTCGAAGTAGGGCATGAGCTCGGCGTAGGTCGAGCCGATGATCGCGTCGCCGCCGATCGAGACGGCGGTCGAGACGCCCAGGCCGGCGGCGGTGAGCGACGAGGAGATCTCGGTGGTCATGCCGCCGGAGCGGGACATGACGCCAACGGCGCCGCGCTCGTAAGCCTTGGCGGCGTCCTTCGCGGGGCCGCCGATTCCGCCCATCTTGCAGACGCCGGGCACGATCAGGCCCAGGCAGTTGGGGCCGATGATGCGTGCGCCGCGCTCGTTCGCGAGCTCGACCATCTGGGCGACGTCGCGGCGCGGGATGCGCTCGGTGACGACGACGATCAGCTTCACGTCGTTCTCGATCGCCTCGACGACCGCGTCCTTGGTGAAGGCGGGGGGGACGGTGACGACGGCGCCGTCGATCGGAGCGCCGTGGTGCTCGACGGCCTGCTCGACCGTGTCCCAGACGGGCACGCCATGGACCTCGCGGCCCTTGCGGCCCGGCGTGACGCCGCCGACGACCTTGGAGCCGTAGTCGATGCACTCGCGGGTCAGGTTCACGGCCTCGCGGCCGGTGATGCCCTGGACGATGAAGGTGAAGTCTTCGTTGAGGAGGATGCTCATCGCGGCCGCGCCCGCCTCTGGATCTTTGCCACGGCCTCGCCGGCCGCCTCCCACATCGAGCGTGTTGCGGTCGCGGAACTCGATTCCGTACTTGGAGAGGATCTTCGCGCCCTCTTCCTCCCACGCGCCGGGGATGCGGAAGACGGCGATGGTCTCGGCCGGGTCCTTGCCGAGCTCCAGGCAGGCCTTGATCACGCCGCGGGCGACGATGTCGACGCGGGTGTTGGAGACGATGGACATCATCACCGCGATCTTCTCGACGCCGTCCTTCTTGAAGGACCTCCTTGGCGAGGCCCTTTGCCTTCGCGACCGACGGGTTGCCGCCGATCTCGGCGTAGTTGGCGGGCTTGCCGCCCTGCGAGCGGACCGCGTCGGTCAGGGTCAGCGAGCCGCCGCCGGCGCCGATCACGAGGCCGAGGTTGCCCTCGAAGCCGTGGTCCTTGCCCTGAATCACGCCGCGGTGGTCGGCGGCGTCGATCGCCTTCACGTTCCGCTCGAACTCGGAGGGCTCGTACATCTCGCGCGGCTCGGACAGGTCGACGCCGATCTCCTCGAGCATCTTCTTGTGGCGGCCGACCGCCTCGTCCTCCATCTCCATGTGGGCGTCGAGGGCGACGAAGGAGCCGTCGTTCAGGCGCGCCACCGGGTTGATCTCGGCGAGCGTCATGTCGAAGTCGCGCTGAAGCTGGGCGAGGCGGGCGAGGATCATCGTCGCGCGGTTGAGCTCGGAGCCGGTCATGCCGCAGCGGGCAACGGTCTCCTTGGCCTGGAAGTCGAAGACGGGGTGGAGGTTCGAGAGGTGCCCGCGGCCGACGTGGTCGGGGTGCTCCTCGGCGACCTGCTCGATGTCGATCCCGCCCATGTCGGAGAAGAGCATCATCGGGCGCTTCGCGCGGCCGTCCCAGAGCACGGCCGCGTAGTACTCCTGCGCGACGTCCGCCTTGGGATCGACCAGGACGCCGACCGGCATGTGGCCGCCGATCTCGAGCTCGAGGATCTCCGCTGCGTGCTCGGCGGCCTCGTCGGGCGTGGTGGCGAACTTCACGCCGCCCGCCTTCATCCGCCCGCCGGTCAGCACCTGCGACTTGATCACCGTCTCGCCGCCGATCCGCTCGGCGGCCGCGCGGGCCTCGTCGGCCGTCGTGCAGAAGCCGTAGTCGGTGACCGGAATGCCGGCCCGCTCGACGATCCGGCGCGATTCGTACTCGTAGAAGCGCATGGGCGGTGCGGGGAGCCTATAGGGGATGCGCGCCCTGAAAGTCGGTGCGTGCGGGCTGGCCCGGGCTCGTGGAGGACACGTCCGCTTTCGCAGAGGTGGGGCTCCCCATCGCGCTCGCCGTGATCATGGTGAGCCTGGGGCTCGAGCTCACCCGAGCCGACTTCCGGCGCATCTTCGTCTACCCGCGCGGGGTCGCGATCGGCCTCCTGAACCTCTGCCTGATCGCGCCGTTCCTGGCCTTCGGCGTCGCCGAGGTCTTCGACCTCGCGCCGACGCTCGCGATCGGGCTGGTGCTCCTGGGCGCATCGCCAGGCGGCACGCTCGCCAACCTCCTCACGCATCTCGCCAAGGGCGACACCGCGCTGTCGGTGACGATGACGGCGATCTCGAGCGTCGGCGCCCTGGTGACGGTCCCGCTCTACCTGGGCCTCGCCGCCGAGCATTTCTCCGGCTCCGACATCGGCGACATCTCGATGGTCGGCGTCGTCGATTCGCGTCTTCTTCATCACGATCATCCCGCTGGCGCATCGGCATGTACCTCCGCGAGCGCTACCCCGAGGCGACCGCCGAGCGGAAGGACACGCTGAAGAAGGTTGCGTTCGTGGCATTTCGTCCTGGTGGTGGTCGGTGCGGTCGCGAGCGAGTTCGACGTGCTCACCGACAACTTCGCCGACGTCGCGCTCGCGACCCTCGACGCTGAACGTCGCTGGCGATGTCGGTCAGCTTCGGCATCGCGAAGATCTCCCGGCTCTCGGACCGCCAGGCGACGGCGATCGCGATGGAGCTGGGCATCCACAACTCGACGCTCGCGATCGCCGTCGCCGGGACGATCGACATCGACCTCGCGATCCCCGCCGCCGTCTACTCGGGCTTCATGTTCATCACCGCCGGCCTCTTCGCGCGTTACATGGCGAAGCGAAACGCCGAGCCGGAGCCCGCGCCGGCACCCGCGCCCGCCTGAGCCGCGCCGAGCGGAGGGCCGTCTTCGAGCTCCGGATCCCGCTGGCTGACCGGCCCGTAGGACGCGCATAGGTCAGAATGTCTCATCCTCCTGGGGCCCGCCACCGCCCCCGGCCGAACAAGGAGTGACTCCAGAAGTGTCAGAAACCGCTGCCCCCGCGTCGAACGCGACCGAGAACGAGACCCTCAAGGGCTGGGTCCACGAGATCGCAACCCTGACCGGCGCCGAGTCCGTCACCTGGTGTGACGGATCCGCCGAGGAGTACGACCGGCTCTGCCAGGAGCTCGTCGACGCTGGAACCTTCCAGAAGCTTTCCGACGCGAAGCGTCCGAACTCGTACCTCGCCTGGTCCGACCCCTCAGACGTCGCCCGCGTCGAGGACCGCACCTTCATCTGCGCCGAGACCGAGGAGGAGGCCGGGCCGAACAACAACTGGCGCCCGCCCGACGAGATGCGGGCCGAGATGAACCAGCTCTTCGAAGGGCGCGATGAAGGGGCGCACGATGTACGTCGTGCCGTTCTCGATGGGCCCGCTCGGCTCCGACAAGTCGCACATCGGCGTCCAGCTCACGGACTCGCCGTACGTCGTCGTCTCGATGCGGATCATGACCCGCATGGGCCAGGGCGCCTTGGACGCGCTCGGCTCGACCGGCGAGTTCGTCCCCTGCGTCCATTCGGTCGGCGCGCCGCTCGCCGAGGGCGAGAAGGACTCGCCATGGCCGACCAACGCCGAGATCAAGTACATCGTCCACTACCCGGACTCGCGCGAGATCTGGTCCTACGGCTCGGGCTACGGCGGCAACGCGCTGCTCGGCAAGAAGTGCCTGGCGCTGCGGATCGCCTCGGCGATGGCTCGCGACGAGGGCTGGATGGCCGAGCACATGCTGATCCTGAAGCTGACCTCGCCCGAGGGCAAGGTCAAGTACGTCACGGGCGCGTTCCCGTCGGCGTGCGGCAAGACCAACCTCGCGATGCTGATCCCCACGCTCGAGGGCTGGGAGGTCGAGACGGTCGGCGACGACATCGCCTGGATGAAGTTCGGCGACGACGGGCGCCTTTACGCCATCAACCCCGAGGCCGGGTTCTTCGGCGTCGCGCCCGGCACGGGCTACAAGACGAACCCGAACGCGATGGACGCGATCGAGAAGAACACGATCTTCACCAACTGCGCGCTCACCGACGACGGTGACGTGTGGTGGGAGGGCATGACGGAGGAGCCGCCCGAGCACGCCCTCGACTGGCACGGCGAACGACTGGACGCCCGAGTCCGAGACGCCCGCCGCCCACCCGAACGCGCGCTTCACGGTGCCCGCGGCTCAGGCGCCCTCGATCGCATCCGAGTGGGAGGACCCCGCCGGCGTTCCGATCGACGCGTTCCTCTTCGGCGGCCGCCGCGCGACCGGGGTGCCGCTCGTGCGCGAGGCATTCGACTGGGAGCACGGCGTCTTCATGGGCGCGACGATGTCCTCCGAGCAGACCGCGGCCGCCTTCGGCACCGTCGGCCAGCTCCGCTTCGACCCGTTCGCGATGCTGCCGTTCTGCGGCTACAACATGGCCGACTACATGGCCCACTGGCTCAAGATCGGCGAGCAGGGCGATGCGGACAAGCTGCCGCGGGTCTTCTACGTCAACTGGTTCCGAAAGGACTCGGACGGGAAGTTCCTGTGGCCCGGCTTCGGCGAGAACAGCCGCGTCCTCGAATGGGTCTTCCGCCGCTGCGACGGCGAGGCCGAGGCGGTCGAGTCGCCGATCGGCCACGTTCCCGCGCCGGGCGAGATCAATACCGACGGCCTCGACATCTCCGAAGAGGCGATGCACGGAGCTCACGACTGTCGACGAGGATGGGCTGCGCGACGAGCTGCCCCAGGTCGAAGAGCATCTGGCGAAGTTCGGCGACCGCCTGCCGGCCGCCGTGCGCGAGCAGTTCGAAGCTCTGAAGAACCGCCTGGGCTAAGCCGAGTAGCGCTCCAACCCGGAGCGGACGGAGTCCGGGATCGGCGCCTTGGCGCGGGTCTCGAGGTCCACGACCACGTGGCGGAGCGTCACTTCGGCCACCGCCGAGCCGGCCTTCTCGACGGCGATCTGAGTCGTCGTGGATGTCGTCCCGATGCGCGAGACGGTCGCGACCAGCTCGACCTCGTCGTCGAAGTGGAGCGGCGCGAAGTAGCGGGCGTTCGCCTCGGCGACGACCATGTCGATCCCGCCGTCCTCCATCGCCGCCTGCCACGAGCCGAACGCTTCGCGGTAGAGCTCGGTCATCGCGATGTCCGCGTAGGCGAGGAAGTTCGCGTTGAAGACGATTCCCTGGGGGTCGCATTCGTGGAATCGGACCCGCAGGGGGTGGCGGAAAGGACTCAGCCATTGGTTCCATCTCCCTCGTCGCGCAATCCGCTTGATCGATTCGAGTGCCTCGATGTCCAGGTGGTCCTGAGGCCGTCCCGCGGCTCGCTTCATCGCCAGCAGATCCTCGACGGATGCGACCAGGACGGAAGCCCCCTCGACATCGATCGTCACGGCGCGCTCTCTCAGCTTCTCGTAGCTTTCGATTCCCGGTACCAGCCGGTGGACGTCGAGCCATCCAAGAGAGGTCTCGAGCGTCAGGAGCTGGATCCCGGCCAGCGTGCGTGCGTCGGCCACGAACGGAACTTCCTCATCCAACCCGCGAAGCCGAGCGTCGACTCCGGTAAGCATTTCGCCAAGCGCGTTCAGGTTGCGGGCGTCGCCCGCGAATGCGATATCGAGGTCGCGAGTCATGCGGACGTAGCCGGAGGCCACCACGGCAATGCCGCCGATGACGACGAAGTCGACGCCCTCCGCCGTAAGGCGCTTGAGCATCTCGCTCAGATCGAGGGTGGGCCATTCAGCGGGAATCCGGTCCTTAGGATCCACTTGGACGCGCCTCGCCGAGTCGCTTTGCGAACGCATATGAGTTTGCAAACTGCCGGAGTCGTTCCTCTGGGGAGAGCTTCAGGTCGGCCTTGATCATGGTCTCATCGATCGATGGTGGGGACGCGAGCGCCAAGTTCGAGCGAGTAGCCGGTTGCGGCGATCACCCTGTCGAGGGTCTCCGAGACGTGGATTCGCCCCCTTACGCTCCAAGCGAGCGACCACGGGCTGGCTCACGCCGAGATTGCGCGCCAGGTCCGCCTGCGTGAAGCGTCGCCTTGGTGCGCGCTGCCTTGATCAGCTCGGCGGGTGAGGACATGTGATCAATTATAGCTAATAAGCTATATACGAGGAGCTTGAGCCTCGTCGGCGTCCAGAGCTCAGCCCGGGAATGCGCCCAGGAGCTTCGGCACGACCTGTTTCTTCCGGCTCATCACGGCGGGCAGCTCGAGAGACCCGTTCTGGAGTTCCTTGCCGAACGCCTTCTCGACCGGTCCGACGTCGCCCGCGATCAGGAGATCGGTGCCCTTGCTGACGATGTCCGTGACCATCAGGGCAGCGAGCTGGTGGCCGCCCGAGTCCCGCATGCGTTCCAGCGCTTCCGACAGCTCGTCCGATCGCTCGAGCACCACCTTGCCGACAACCTCGATCTGCGCGATCGCGATCGTCTCACCGCCGGCGAGCTGGTACTCCTTCGCGTCCCGGCGGACGATCTCGTCGGCGCTGACGCCGGTCACGTCGGAGCCCGCCTCGAACATCGTGCGGCCGAGCTCCATCGCATTGACCCCCAGGGTCCGCTCGAGGTAGTCGACGACGACCCGGTCGCGGTCCGTCGTCGTGGGGGAGCTGAGGAGGATCGTGTCCGAGAGAACCGCGGCCAGGAGCATCCAGGCGGCCGGCTTGCTCGGCTCCATCCCGTTCTGGCGAAAGCGCTCCACCACGAGCGCCGCGGTCGAGCCGATCGGGTCGAACGTCGCCCTGACGGGAATGCGGGTCTCGATCGAGCCGATGTGATGGTGGTCGAGGATCTCCACGATCTCCGCCTCCTCGATGCCCGGAACGCTCTGCGCTGCCTCGGCGTGGTCCACCAGGAGCACGCGGCGCGGGCGCGGGGAGACGAGGTCGGAGCGCGTAACCAGGCCAACGGGCTTTCCCTCGCGGTCCACGGCGACGGCCGCCCTGTAGTGCACGTCCTTGATGTCGCTCGAGATCTCGGAGACGAGGTCGTCGCGGTCCACGGTCAGGGGCTCGGTGTCGGCGAGCGCCCGGCACGGGGCTGCCAGCGTGATCATGCGGCTCGAGACGTAGCTGTCGAGCGGGCTGACGACCACGCTCGCGCCCCGCTCGGAAGCCAGCTCGAGGATCTCGGGCTCGGGCCGCAGGCCGTTCGAGGCGACGAGCAGGGCCGCGCCCAGCTCGAGCGCCTGGCGCTGCGCGTCGTCCCGGTTGCCGACGACCACCACGTCGCCCTCCGAGATGCTGCTCGGCGAGCGCTGCGCGTCGATCGAGTGGACCCAGACCCGCCCCTCGATCATCCGGTCCTCGCCGCCGATCAGCTCGCCGTCGAGCACCTCGACGATCTTCGAGACCGTCGTCGGCGCATCAACCAGCGTCGAGGTCTTCCGCGACTCGCGGATGTAGCGGTGGGCCAGCGCGCGCTCGGTCATGACGCCGATCAGGTGCCCGTCGGCGTCGACGATCGGGACGATGTCGAGGTCCTCCCGCGCCATCGTCAACCCGACCGAGCGGACGGGCTCGTCGTCGCGCGCCACCGGGAAGCTCTCGCTCATCACGTCGCGTACGCGGAGGAACACGTGGTTCATCAGCTCGGGCTGCTCGGCGCCGCACTGCTCGAGCGCCCATGCCGTCTGCGCGTTCACCTCGCCGAGGCGGACCGCCACGTACTCGTTCTCGGAGTCGAGCCGCGCCTTCAGCTCCGCGTATCCGATCGCCGAGGCGATCGAGTCGAGGTCCGGGTTGCGGTGGCCGGTGACGTAGATCCGGCGGCGCTTGACGATCTCGTGAGACTCGGTGGTCACACCGACATCATGCGCGATCCGCCTAGAGCTCGTACGCCTCCTTGAGCTCCGGGTCCTTCTCGGCGAGCATCTCGGCCAGCTCGACCATCACCTTGCACTGCTTCCAGGTCGCGTCGTCCTGCATCTTGCCGTCGATCATGTGGACGCCCCGTCCGTCGGGAATCGCCTCGATCACCTTCTTGGCGAACTTGACCTCCTCGGGATCCGGCGAGAAGACCTTCTTGGCGATGTCGATCTGCACCGGGTGGAGCGACCATGCCCCGACGCAGCCGAGGAGGAAGCAGGCGCGGAACTGCGCCTCGCAGCCCTTGACGTCCTTGATGTCGCCGTAGGGGCCGTAGAACGGCAGGATCCCGGCCGACGTGCACGCGTCCACCATGCGGGCGATCGAGTAGTGCCAGGGGTCCTGCTGCGCGGTCGCGCGCGGGGCCTCGGGGTCGTCCGGGTCGGGGTCGTTGATGACGAGGTAGCCGGGGTGGCCGCCGCCGACGCGGGTCGTCTTCATGCGCCGCGACGCCGCCAGGTCTGCCGGGCCGAAGCTCATGCCCTGCATGCGCGGGCTCGCCGTGGCGATCTCCTCGAGGTTCACGACACCCTGTGCGGTCTCCAGGATCGCGTGGACCAGGATCGGCCGGTCGAGCTTTGCCTTGGCCTCGAGCTGAGCGAGCAGCCGGTCCACGTAGTGGATGTCCCAGGCACCCTCGACCTTCGGGACCATGATCACGTCGAGCTTGTCGCCGATCTCGGTCACGAGCGTCGTCAGGTCGTCGAGGACCCACGGGCTCGACAGGTCGTTCACCCGGGTCCACAGGGCCGTCTCGCCGAAGTCCACCTCCTTGGCCACCTTCACGAGCCCCTCCCGCGCGGCCTCCTTCTTGTCAACGGGCACCGCGTCCTCGAGGTTGCCGAGGAGGATGTCCGCCGACTTCGCCATGTCGGGCACCTTCGCCGCCATCTTCTCGTTCGAGGCGTCGAAGAAGTGGATCATCCGCGAGGGCCGGAACGGCACCTCGCTGATGGGATCGGGGGCGCCGATCGCAAGGGGCTTCATGAAATCGCGAGGGTTTCGCATTTGGTCGTGGGCTCCTGATTCGAGGGAAGTTCGGCCTCGAAGTTATCCGGTGAACTCGTCCGGATCGGGGCCGATGCGGTTGCCGGCGTCCAACGCCTCGATCGCGGCCATCTCGTCCTGGGACAGCTCGAAGTCCCAGATGTCGAAGTTGGACTCGATCCGCTCGGGGTTGACCGACTTCGGGATGGTGACGTTGCCCAGCTGCATGTGCCAGCGGAGCATGGTCTGCGCGGCCGACTTCCCGTGCCCCGAGCCGATCTCTCCGAGCGTCTCGTCGTCGAAGAGCTCTCCCTGCGCCAGCGGGCTCCACGCCTCCGTCACGATTCCACGCTGTGCGTGCGCCTCGCGCATGCCGCGCTGTTGAAGGGCGGGGTGGAGCTCGATCTGGTTCACGGCCGGAACGGTGTCCGTCTCGTCCGCCAGCCGGTCCAGGTGCGATTCCTGGAAGTTCGACACTCCGATCGAGCGGATGCGCCCGTCCGCGCGGAGCTCCTCCATCGCCTGCCAGGTCTCCACATAGAGGTCCCGGGACGGAACCGGCCAGTGGATGAGGTAGAGGTCGACGTAGTCGAGGCCGAGCTTCGAGAGGCTCTCCTCGAACGCCGTCCTGGCGCGATCCGAGCCCTGGTTCGAGTTCCAGAGCTTCGTCGTGACGTAGAGCTCCGCGCGGTCGATGCCGGAGCCGTTTATCGCGCCGCCCACCTCGCGCTCGTTGCCGTACGCGGCGGCGGTGTCGATCGACCGGTAGCCCACATCCAGGGCATGCGCCACGGCTGCGCCCGTGTCCTCGGGGTCGATCTGGAACGTGCCGAATCCGAGTTGGGGGATCCGGGTCCCGTCGTTCAGGCCGATCATCGGAGGCTGTTTCATGCCCTGCCTTTCGTCTTGGTTTGTGAAGTGCGCCTACCCGTTCCCGGTTGTGGGTAGCCTGCCGCCGATGGAAGGACGCGACATGCGGCCACTCGGTGTCGGCGAGATCCTCGACACGTCGATCAATCTCTACGTCCGCAACTTCGGCACCCTCGCGAAGATCGCGGCGGTGATCGCGATCCCGATGGGCGTGATCATCTTCCTCCTCGACCAGATCGCGTTCGCGGAGCCCGAGGGGTTCGCCGACGGGATCGCCTACATCGGCGAGTACACCCAGCGCGTCGACTACAGCACCTTCACGACCATCGTCGTCATCGAGGCCGTCGTCGCGCTGTTCGCGTTCCTGCTCGTGATCGGGGCTTCGTTCCGCGCCGTCAGCGAGCTCTACGTGGGTGACGAGACGCGCAGCGGCGAATCACTCCGCTTCGCCGCGCGACGCTTCCACTCGATGATCTGGATAGGGTTCCTGTTCATGCTCGGCGTGATCGCCGCGTCGTTCGCGTTCCTCCTGCCCGGAATCTGGCTGCTGGTCGCCTGGTGCCTCGCGCTTCCGGCGCTCCTGGCAGAGAACCTCAAGGGCACGAAGGCGCTCGGCCGCTCGTTCGATTTGGTCAAGGAAAACTGGTGGCGCACGTTCGGCGCCCTGCTGGTCGGCCTGATCTTCCTCTTTCTCTTCCGCTTCTTGTTGGACCTGGGCGCCGCCGGCCTCACGGGCCTGACCGAGGACTCGAAGAACCTTTCCCTTCTGATCTCGGACTCGGCCGACGTGCTGAACCTGATCATCACCGGCCCCCTGCAGGCCGCGATCATCGCCGTCATCTACTACGACCTCCGCGTCCGCAAGGAAGCATTCGACGTCCACGTCCTCACCCAGCAGCTCGGCGATCCGGGCTCGCCGCCACCCTCGTCGGCGGACCCGGAGGACGCGCAGCCCCCGCCGTCGTCCGGGTCATCGCCCCCGCCGCCACCGCCGCCTTCTACCCCGTCGGGGTGGTGAAGGCCGCCGCGCTGGTCGCGGTCTTGATTCTCACGATTGTCCCGGCAGGGGCGCAGGCGGCCGATGTCAGCCGCGACGAGCTGATCCGGCTCGCGAACAGCGCGTCGACCGACCGCGAGGAGCTCGACGAGCTCCGCGCGGTCACGAGCGTCGACGGGGTGCCGGTGGACCTCGAGACGATCCTGTCGGGCGCCAAGGGGGAGGAGCTGGACGCGAGGCTCGACGAGATCACCGCTTCTGCCGAGGCTGCGCCGGTAGCGAGCCTGGACGCGGATGAGGCCCAGGCTCGCGTCGAGGAGATCCTTGCGGGGGAGCCGCCCGAGCCGCCACCTGCGGCCGACGGCGACGGCACGATCGAGTTCCCCACCCTGAGCACCCCGCTCGCGATCGTCATCGCGTTGATCGTGATCGGCCTCGCCGCCGTCGCCACGAGCCGCGCGGGGCAGCGGACCATCCTGGAGCGTGAGGCTCGCCTCGGGAGTCGCGAAACGGGGCAAGCGGGCAGGCGCCCGCGATCTTGCGCGCGAGGCGGACGAGGCCGAGCGGCGCGGCGACTTCGCGGCTGCGGTCAGGCTCAGGTTCCAGGCCGGCCTCACGCGGCTCGACGAGCTCGGCTCGATCGAGCTCCGGCCATCGCTGACGGCTTCAGGTGCCGCGAGCGAGAGCGGCATCCGCGAGATCACCAGGTTGGCCGAGGCCTATGAGCGGGTCGCGTTCGGAGGCCGGGACGCTTCTGAGAACGACGCTTCCGTGCAGCGCGCAGGATGGAGCGAAATTGTCGACAGGGCCCGGGGCAGGACATGAGCAGAAGGGGACGCATCGCCGCGATCGCAGGTGTCGCGCTGGTGTCGCTCGGGGTTCTCCTGGCCCAGATCTCCGGCACGGGCTCGAGCGGGAAGCGCTCGACGCAGGACAGCGCCGCTGACGCCGGGCCGACGGGACTCCTCGCTCTCGCCGTCCTCCTGGACTCGGAAGGCCACGAGGTCGAGCGGGTGAACGAGCCTCCGAGCGATGATGGGCTCGACGCGGACAAGAGCACGTTCCTGCTCGCGCCAGGCGACCTGACCGCCGCGGACGCGACCGCGCTCAACGATCTGGCGGCGGACGGAGGACGGGTGATCGTCGCCGGGGATCCGGGAGACGAAGGCCTCGAACGGCTCCTCGGCTCCGACGCCGAGATCGACGGCGTGGGCGGACCGGCTCGGGCATTTCCGTTGGCGCTCGCTCCCGAGACGGCCGGAGTCGCGGCGATCGAGCAGGACGACGAGACGACTTTCACCGCTGCCGGTGGCGCCCTTCCGCTGCTCGGCGCCGATGGCGTGGTCAGCGCTGTTGCCGCGGACGTGGGTGAGGGCCGCGTGGTCGTGATCGCGGACGACTCGATCTTCCAGAACAGCCGCCTCGGGCTGGCCGACAACGCCCTGCTCGCCCTCAATCTGGCCGGAGCCGAAGGGCGCGGCGTGCAGCTGGTCGAGTCCGTCCTGACGCCGCCGGGCTCGGGCCTCTCCGCGCTGCCGAGCGCATGGGGATGGGCGGCGCTGGGCCTGCTCGTTGCCGCGCTGGCACTCGCGTGGGCCAGCGGACGCAGGCTCGGGCCGGTCGAGCACGTGTCGCGCCCGCTCCCGCCTCCGCGAAAGGCCTACGTGGACGCGATCGCGGGCGCGTTGATCAGAGCCCGCGATCCCGACGGCGCCGTCGCGCCACTGCGGGAGGTCGCGCGGGATCGGCTCGCGCGCAGAGCCGGACTGCCCATGGATGCCTCGGATGCCGAAATCCGCGCGGCGGCCGAGGGGGCGGGTCTCGACGAGGCCGAGATCGAGGTCGTGCTGGGCGGCCGCTCGGGCGAGGGTGCCATGCTGGCTGGCGCGGGGGCGGTGGCGAAACTGTCAAAGAGAGGGAGTTGAGGGTGAAGGACCTTTACGAACGCGTGCGGGCAGAAGTGGGTCAGGCCGTCGTCGGCCAGGATCGGGTCCTGGAGGGGCTGATGGTCGGGCTTGCGACCCGGGGCCACGTCCTGCTCGAAGGAGCGCCGGGCACGGCCAAGACGCTGCTGGCCAACGCCACGGCGCGAGCCCTGGGAATCGACTTCGCCCGTGTCCAGTTCACGCCCGACATGCTCCCTCGGATCTCACGGGCACGATGACGCTCCGGGCCGGGCGCCTGGAGTTCCGCCCCGGCCCAGTCTTCACGAACTTCCTCCTGGCCGACGAGGTGAACCGCACGCCGCCGAAGACGCAGGCCGCGCTGCTCGAGGCGATGCAGGAGGGCCAGGTGTCCATCGAGGGTGATCCTCAGGCGCTTCCCGACCCGTTCCTCGTCGTCGCGACCCAGAACCCCATCGAGTACGAGGGGACCTACCCGCTGCCCGAAGCTCAGCTCGACAGATTCCTGCTCAAGATCGATGTCGGCTATCCCGGAGCCGAGGACGAGGAGCGCATCCTCGCGCTGCGCCACCGGGGCGTGAGGGCCGCCGAGCTCGAGGACATCAGCCCGGTGGCGGGAACCGAGGAGATCTCGCGTGCCCGGGATCAGGTGGACGCCACCACCGTGAGCGACGAGATCATGGGATACGTCGTCGGCATCGTCCGGCACACGCGCCAGCTGCCGAGCGTCACCCTGGGCGCCAGTCCGCGCGCGGCGGTTCATCTCCTGGCCGCGTCGAAGGCGGTGGCTCGGCTCGCCGAGCGTGACTTCGTCGTCCCCGACGACGTCAAGCGGGTTGCCGTCGCCGCGCTGGCGCACAGGCTCGTGCTCAGCCCCGATGCCGAGCTGGAGCGCTTCCGCCCTCAGGATGCGATCGAGAACGCGCTCGGCGCGGTCCCGGTTCCACGCTAGGCACTCAACGTGGCACCGACTCCCAGGGTCGCATTGCTCCTTGCGGTGGCGGGCCTGTCCGCGCTGGTCCTGCCGCCGTTCATCTCCGTTCTCGCCGCCCTCGCGATCGCGGCGGCCGCACTCGCCGACGCCCTTCTGGTCAGGCACGCGCCGAGCCTCGAACGGGTGGCGCCCGAAGTCATGTCACGCGGGATCCCCGAGGCGCTGACGGTCAGCGCCGAGTCGACCTGGGCCGGAGCCCTGCGGGTGCGGCAGTCGGTGCCGCCGGACCTCGTGCTGGCCGAGCCGGAGTCGGATGCGCCGCTGCGCTCCGATGTCGTCGCGAAGCGGCGGGGGCGCCACGTCCTGCCGCAGGCCGCCGCTCGCGCTCAGGGCCCGCTCGGCCTCGGCGCCTGGTACCACCGGGGCGGGGGAGAGGCCGAGGTGCGCGTCTATCCCGACCTCCCGGCTGCCCGGAGCATCGCGCTGTCGGTCAGGCGCTCCCGCTTCCGCGACCAGGGCCTCCGGGGAAGGGGGCCCATGGGGCTGGGCACGGAGTTCGAGCGTGTACGCGACTACTCGCCGGACGACGACATCCGCCAGGTCAACTGGCTCGCCACGGCCCGGATGGACCGTCCGATGTCGAACGACTACCGGATCGAGCAGGATCGCGACGTGATCGCGGTTGTGGACGCGGGCCGGCTGATGGCGTCGCCGATCGGCGACGCGACCCGGCTGGACGTGGCGATGGACGCCCTGACAAGCCTCGCCGCCGTGGCCGACGAAGTTGGCGACCGCTTCGGTGCGCTCGTATTCGACTCGGAGGTGCGCCGCTACCTGGCCCCGTCGAGAGGCGGCGGCGCGATCGCAGTGAACGCGCTCTTCGATGTCGAGCCCGAGCCCGTCGACTCCGACTACGTGCGGGCGTTCCAGCGGGTCGAGGCCGCGAAGCGAGCGTGGGTCGTCGTCTTCACGGACCTTCTGGAGGAGGTCGCGGCCAGGTCGCTCGATCGACGGCGTTCCCGTCCTGGCGAGAAAGCATTCGGTCGCCGTCGCATCGGCGCTCGACCCGGACATCGAGGCGGCGGTGACGACGCCGCCGGCAGCAGAAGCTCGATGCGTACCGGGCGGCCGTGGCCGTGGACGTCCAGGAGGCGCGCCGCCGCGTCGGCGTCCGGCTCGCGCATGTCGGCGCCCAGATGGTCGAGGCGGACGCGCCCAGCCTCGGCGCGGCGACGGTCGGCGCCTACCTCAGGGCAAAGTCAAGGGCGCGGCTGTAACCGAATGCAGCTTGCCTGAGGGCTCGCTGGGCGTCCGGGTGGGTAGATCACTCACATAATGCAAATATTTCACCCATTATTCGCTAATATGCCGATCCTCTCCGTGAGCCCTAAGGGAGCGCGTACACGCGAGCTGAGGTCCGATGACTGAGTCAAACGAGGGCGGTCCTCTCCGGTACTTGCGTAGCTTGGTTGGGCTGCTGGTCGGGGTATGCAGCCTTCTCACGGCGCCTGGCCTGGGAGTCGAGACGGCCGGCGCCGCAGACTCATGTCACACGCTGGGGGGCAAGACGCGAGAGACCCACCCGGGACCATGCTGGCGGCCGTACTCGGACTCGAGCCCATTCAATCGTGGACTCGGGGCGGCTCCCCGCACCCTCCTTCGCTCTGCCGCGATCGTGAGCCGGCTGAACGGATTCGGCGATGCTCACGGCATTATCGGGGGACGAGCTGACACCTCCAGCGACTTCGATCACCCCTTGTACTTCTCGAGCCGTTCCGATCCCGTGTACAAGATTCATTGCGTGAGGGATTGGGGCACCTGCGAGGTAGAGGGAATGAGGGTCCGGATCCCGAACAAGGCGCGGCAGGCGGCGGGCGGGGACGGAAGCCTTGGCGTTCTCGATCGAAGGACCGACTGGGAATACGACTTTTGGCAGGTCAGGTCGAAACCGCGCGGGGTGGCCTTCTGCGGGTGAGCTGGGGCGGTCGCACGGCGATCGGGACCCCGGGAGCTGATGGGCTTGGCTCGAGCGCGACGGCTGCACACTTCGGCACCGCGGCGGGAGTCATCAGTCCGGCTGAGCTCGAGGCTGGAGAGATCAACCATGCACTCTTCCTGGTGGTGAGGTGCACGAACGGCACCCATGTCTGGCCTGCACGCGGTCCCGGGGCGGGCCGCACCTGCGCTTCCATGGGACTTTCGAACACCTACGCTCCGGCGATGGGACAGCATTTCTTCCTCGGCATGACCGAGAGCGAGATCGACGCACTGGCCGTCCCCGCGTGGAAGAAGACCATTCTCAGAGCCATGGCCGAGTACGGAATGTTTGTGGGTGACACCGGCGGCCACAGTGGCGACTCAAGATCGAGTCTGGGACTTCCTACACCAGCTTCGGCGAGGAGGATCCGTGGGTGCGGCTGGGCCGCCAGTTCAACGTGCCGAGCTGGATTTCGTCCAGTGGTCAGACGAAGTACGTCTTCGACACGGGGACCGGCGTGGACTGGAGCCGACTGAAGATCGCCGATCCGTGCGTCTCGAAGGGATCCTGCTAGCGCGCCGTCCGGCCTCGAACGGCCACCAGGCCCCAGAACAGCGCGAAGGTCCCGAGCCCCACCGCGATGAGCACGGGGGCGGGAAGGCCCTGGCTTCGCACGAAAGCCTCTGAGATGCCCGCGACCACGAGCCACGGCATCGTGCCGAGGACGACCATCACGGCCGTCTTCGACTCCGCGGCCAGCGCCGCCTTCCGCTCGCCGGGGCCTGGATCCACGAGCGCCCATCCCATGCGCACACCGGCGGCTGCGGTGACGACGATGCACGAGAGCTCGATCGGGCCGTGCGGGATCACGAATTCGGCGAACGCCTGGCCGTTCCCCGCCTCGATCGCCGCGCCCGCGACCGAGCCGAGGATCAGGCCGTTGAAGGCCAGGAGGAATGCCGTGCCGATGCCAAGCGTTATGCCGAGCGCGAAGCCCAGGAAGGTGACCTGGATGTTGTGCGTGAACAATTCGACCGAGAAGGCCGCTTCCTGCGCCGCCGTCGTTCCGGCATCGGACGGCGGATCCGTCGCGGAGGCGAAGTCGCCGGGTATGAACGCGGCAGCGGCGTCGGGGTTTTCCATCGCCCAGAACGCCGCCAGGATCGCGGGCCCCATGAGAAGGACCCAGGAAGCCGCGAGAAGGGCAGGGCGTTCCGCGACCGTGCGCCAGTACGTGGTGGTGAAGAAAGTGACGACGGACGAGCGGCGCTCCGATCCCTCGTAGACGAGCAGGCCGGCCTTTCCGACAAGGCGCTCGAGGCGGCCGCGGACCGGGTCCGTGGGGAAGCGCCGGCGGGCGAGAGCCAGGTCCGCCGCGGCTCCTCGGTAGAGCGATCCCATGCGGCGGACGCCGTCCGCTCCGAGCCTTTCCGGCTTGCCGTTGGCGCGCTGGATCGAGTCCTCGAGCTCGGCCCAGGAATCGCGACGGGTCTCGATGAAAGCGTCTAGCCTCACGCGCCATGCAGTATGAGGACACCGTCCGCATCGCAACGCCGGAAGGGGTGGAGCTGGAGGTTCCGCTTGCCGGAATCGGCTCCCGCCTGACGGCAAGGATCCTCGATCACCTCATCCAACTGGTGGTCATCCTCGCCGCGCTCCTGATCTTCAGCGGGTCGGTCGACACGGACTCTGAAAGCGACGCGTTCGTGGCGATCGTCGGCACCCTGATGCTGTTCGCGATCCTGTGGGTCTACGACGTCGCCTTCGAGGCCTTCGCCGGCGGCCGGACGCCGGGGAAGCGCGCGGTTGGGATCCGCGTGGTCGGGATGCGCGGCGAGCCCATCGGGTTCTCGGCCGCCGCGGTCCGCAACGTGCTTCGCCTCGTGGACGAGTTCCTCACGCTGTGGATCTGCGCCCTGGTCTCGATCATCCGCTCGGACAAGAATCAACGGGTAGGAGACATCGCAGCGGGGACGATGGTCGTCCGAGAGCGCTCGGCCGAGGCAGGGGGCGAGGTGTCTGTCGGCGTATCCAATCTTTCGGAGCTGGAGCTTGCGGCGACGTGGGACACGACAGCCATCACGGACGAAGAGCTCGCCGCGGCGAGGAGATTCTCGAGCGCCGCTTCGAGGTCGATTCCAGGGCTCGCGCCCAGCTTGCCGCGGACCTGGCCGGCAGGCTCCAGCCCAAGGTGAGCGGCGCGTCCGGCGTTCGCTCCGCCGAGCAGTTCGTGGAGCTCCTCGTCGCGGTCAAGGCGCAGCGCACGTGAGCGGCGGCGACGTTCGAGCCGCCGGCCACGGCGACATCGCGGAGCTGATCTCGGCGTATCGGTGGCTGTTCGCGCCGCCCGGCTCCACTCCGGCGACGTGGGACGAGCGCAGGGCCGCCGTCGCCCTCGGCCAGGCAATCGACTCGCACGACGCCGCGGTCCTGGTCGCGACCGGCGACGACGGGACGATCGCCGGCTTCATCACGGGCTACCTGGACATCCACTCGGTCCGCTTCGGCTACCGGTGCTGGGTCGAGGACTTCGCGGTCGATCCCGAGCTGCGGTCACGGGGGATCGGCAGCCGGCTCCTCGTGGCGATGCGCGGCTGGGCGCGTGAGCGCGGCGCCACCCACCTCGAGCTTGACTCGGCCGACGCTCGAGTGGACGCACACCGCTTCTACGAGCGCGAAGGCGCCGATCCCGGGTCGCGCTCGTTCCGCTGGGATCCCGCCTGACGGCGTCGTGGGCGACCGATACGCTCCCGGGCGCACGCCGGAGGGCGTGAAATCACCACGCCCAAAGGGAGGCAACATGAACTTCGACCTGAAACGAAAGACCGCACTTCTGATCGCCACCGCGGCGCTTGCCATCGCAGGCTGCGGCGGCGACGACGAAGGCGACGAAGGCGGCGGGGAGGCCCTCTCGGAGAGCGATTACGCGGCCGAGATCCAGAGCATCCTGACCACGTTCGGCGAGGAGTCGATCGCGCTCGGAACCGAGCTTTCGAGCGCAACGACGCCTGATGCGCTCCGTTCCGGGGTCGATGACCTCCAGGCCCTCACCCAGACAGCGGTCGACGACCTGAACGCCATCGAGCCGCCGGAATCGGCAGCCGAGGGCCACGAGACGCTCACGGGCGCACTCGAGGGCTACCTCTCGGACATCGAGACCCTCGCCGAGTGCGGTCGAGACCGATGATCCGAAGGCCGCCCAGGAGGCCGCGCTCGAGTTCCAGGAGGCTGCGGTGGACGTCCAGTCCGAGCTTGCAGAGGCTGCGACGCAGCTCCAGGACGCGGGGATCGACGCACCCTCCGAGTAGAGGTTCGGGCATCGGGGCCGGCGGCTGAGGCCGCCGGCCCCGATTGCCGCCTCGCGAGCGAGGTGGAACTCGAGGCCTTCCAAGAAGGCCTCCAGTGCGCCAAGAAGCGCCCGCCTTGCCTCGCTGTCTGCCATGGATGCCGAAGTATCCTCCGCCGCTCAACTTACCAAGAAGAGACTGGAGCCATGGCAGTAGCAACCGAGTCGTACCAGGAGATGACCGACGATCAGCAGGCGATCGTCGAGATGGTCCGCAGCTTCGTCGACAACGAGATCATCCCGCACGCCGAGGAGTACGACCACGAGGACAAGTTCCCCGAGCCGATCGTCGAGCAGATGAAGGAGCTCGGCCTCTTCGGAGTGACGATCCCCGAGGAGTACGGCGGCATGGGGCTCGACCTCGCGACGTACACGTTGATCGTCGAAGAGCTGTCGCGCGGCTGGATCTCGATCTCCGGTGTCGTCAACACCCACTTCATCGGCTCCTACCTCCTCATGAAGTTCGGCACCGACGAGCAGAAGGACTACTTCCTGCCGAAGATGGCCACCGGTGAGATCCGCGCCGCGTTCTCGCTCTCCGAGCCCGAGGTCGGATCCGATGTCCAGGGCATCAAGGCCTCCGCCAAGCAGGACGGCGACGACTGGGTCCTCGACGGGCAGAAGATGTGGGTCACCAACGGCCTTGGCTCTGGCGTCGTCTTCGTGCTCATGAAGAACGACCCGAAGGCCGACCCGCCCTACAAGGGAATGACCTGCTTCATCACGGAGAAGGAGCCCTGGGTCGAGAAGAACGAGGGTGACTTCGCCGGCCTCGAGGTGCCGCCGAAGATCAAGAAGATGGGCTACAAGGGCGTTGAGTCCACCGAGCTCGTCTACAGCGGCTATCGCTGCCCCGAGAACCGGATCCTGGGCGGGCCCGAAGGCGTCGGCCAGGGCTTCACGCAGATGATGGACGCGCTCGAGGTCGGGCGCGTGAACGTCGCCGCTCGCGGCGTCGGCATCGCCCAGCGCGCTCTCGAGCTCGCTCTGCGGTACTCCCAGGAGCGAAAGACGTTCGGCAAGCCGATCGCCCAGCATCAGGCCATCCAGTTCAAGCTCGCCGAGATGGCGACGAAGGTCGAGGCCGCGCGCCTGATCACGCGCAAGGCCGCCCGCATGAAGGACGCGGGCGAGCGCTCCGACCTCGAGGCCGGCATGGCGAAGCTGCTCGCGTCCGAGACCGGCAAGGAGTGCGTCGAGGAGTGCTTCCGCATCCACGGCGGCTACGGCTACTCGAAGGAGTACGAGATCGAGCGCCTCTACCGCGACGCGCCGTTGCTCCTGATCGGCGAAGGCACTTCCGAGATCCAGAAGATGGTCATCGGGAAGAAGCTCCTCCAGCGCCACAAGATCTAGGTCGCGTCGGGTGGCATCAGCTGCCGAGCTCATCAAGCAGGCCGTCTCCGGCCTCCAGGCCGAGGTGCCCGGCCTCGCGAACCTCAAGATCGTGATCGGGCTCGAGCTTCGCGGCCGCGGAGACACGCAGCTCTACCGCGTGGAGCTGCCCGGGCCCAAGATCTCGAAGGGCTACGCGGACGACGAGCGGCTGCACGTCTCGATCCCGCGCTCCCACTTCAACGAGCTCGCCGCGGACGGCAAGCTCAAGCCATTGGCACGAGGCGTTCGACCACGGGCATGTGAAGGTCGAGGGCGACCCTCGCGTTCAGAAGCTGGTCGGCGGCGTCATGGCGAAGGCCGAGGCCCGAAGCCAGCTGAGGAAGGCCCGCTGAGCGCACGCGAGCTCACGCCGGAGCGGCTGGCGAGGCTGCGCGCCCGCTCGCAGTTCCTGGCGCGCCCAGCCCGTAACGCCTCGCCCGCCGACGTCGTCCGAGCGATCGGCGGGGCGCAGTCGCAGGACCAGTCGCCCGGCCGGCACCAGATCAGGGTGCGCTCGAAGGGCCTCACCGCAGCGGATGTCGAGCGGGCCAGGATCGAAGAGCGCTCCGATCATCCGCCACTGGGTGATGCGGATGACCGTTCATCTCTTCCCCGTCGAGGATTTCGGCTGGCTGACGCCGCTCTACTCGGAGCGGATCGTGGCTTGGTCGCATGCGCCGGCTCGAGGCCCTCGGGCTCACTCCCGCGGAGCGGGATCGTGCGCTGGCGGCGATCCGCAAGACGATCGAGCGCGAGGGAGCGGTCACGCGGAGCGAGGCGATGGAGGTGGCGGCCGGCACCGGAATCGAGGTCGACGTCGAGCGCCGCACGCACCTGTCGGTGATCACCGTCGTGGGAGGAGCGGCGTGCATCGGCCCGGACGAAGGCCGGGGCAGCCTCCTCGTCGACACGCGTGAATGGATCGGTGAGTTCAAGACGCCCGATCGCGAGGACTGCCTGGCCGAGCTCGCCCGGCGCTACTTCGCGGCCTTCGCACCGGCAACCGAGCGCGATTTCGCGAAGTGGTCGGGCCTGCCGCTTGGCGAGTGCCGTATCGGCATGGAGCGGATCGCGCGCGAGCTCGGGCAGGTCGGGCCGTCGAGCCAGGAGCTGTTCGCGCCCCGGGGCTTCGAGCCGCGGGTGCCGCGCTCACCGGTCGTCCGCCTGCTCCCGGCGTTCGACACGTACCTGATGGGCTACGCGAGCCGCTCCCACGCCGTCGGCGAAGCGGGGGAGAAGGTGATCCTTCCCGGCGGGGGCATCCTCCGGCCCACGATCTGCGTGGACGGGCGCTTCGTCGGCACCTGGTCGCGCAAGAACGCGAAGACGAAGGTCACGGTGACGCTCGAGCCCTTCGATCGCCTCGACGAGGAGTGGTTGCCCGCGCTCGAGGCTGAGGCCGCGGATATCGCCCGATTCGACGGATTCGCCGAGTCCGCCGTCGCCCGCTCGGCATAATCCTCGCCGCCTTCAACAAAGTCATCCCCGAAAGAAACCAGGAGCATGAGCGAAGAAACCCACGAGCTGACCACCGACCAGGCCGAGCGTGAGGCGTCCGGCGCGCACGCGTACGGCCGCTACCTCGAGGAGTTCGAGGTCGGAGCGGTGTACAAGCACTGGCCCGCGAAGACCGTGACCGAGTCGGACGATCACCTCTTCTGCCTGATCACGATGAACCACCACCCGCTGCACCTCAACGACGTCTATGCCGGGCAAGTCCCAGCAGGGCCAGAACGTCGTCGTCGGGCCGCTCGTCTACTCGCTCGCGCTCGGCATGTCCGTCTCCGATGTCTCGGGCAAGGCGATCGCGAACCTGGCAACGGAAGATCTCTCGCACCCGAATCCCGTGTTTCACGGCGACACGCTTTATTGCGAGTCGGAGGTGCTGGAGGTCCGCCCGTCCAAGTCGAAGGGCGATCGCGGAGTCGTCAAGGTCCACACGCGCGTCTTCAAGCAGACCGGCGACCTCGTGGCCGAGTTCAAGCGAGCGGTGCTGATCCCCCGCAAGGTTCACGCCGATCAGGCGGGGTCCGAGGCGGAGGGCCCGGTCGAGTAGCGGACCCGGATGGGCCCCGAGCGGGAACTCGTCGAGTGCTCGGACGACGGCGTCCTGCCGTTGATCGCGCGCATCGAGGCAGATCCGCCGCGCTTCTTCCTGAAGTCCGGGCGGGTCGGCGGCCCGGAGGGCGACCGAGGCTCACGCGAGATCACGGCGGCGCATCGCGAGGCGGCGCTCGACGCGGCGCGCGCGCCGAGCGCCGAGTGGGAGCTCGACCCCGACCTGGAGGTCGAGCTGCTCGCGTCCGGCGCGGACGGCGTGGACGAAGAGCTCTTGATCCCGCGCTTTCTCTATCGCAGGGCCGACCGGATCTATGAGTACGCGGCGGCGATGCCGGACGCCAAGAAGCGCTTCTCGGAGCTGGTCCGAGGCTGAGTAACCCGCCGACGCGCCCGGCCTCCTTGCCGAGCGCGTCAGTCGGGGAGCTCCCTCGAGCTCAGTCCTCTGAGTCCTCCGAGTCCTCCGAATCGTCGGAGTCATCGGACTTGTCGTCGAGGCGCTCAGCCACATACGGGCCTACGCCCGGATCGCCCTTCGGCAGGCGGGCCTTCACCCGAACCGGGGCGCCGACCACGAAATCGTCGAGGTTCTCCTGCTCGTCGGCGTTGGTGTCCTCGACTCTGATGTCCGCCTGGGAGAAGTCGAAGGCAATGTCCTGCCCCTTCCAGCCCGCCTTCCTGACGGCGCTGTTCCCCTTCGCGACGCTGACCACGCCGTCACCCGCGTAGGTGCCAAAGGCGTTGTAGTTCTTCGTCTTCTCCTTCTTGGCGCCATCGCCGTTTCCCGCGATGGCGCTTGCCGGCACGGCCAGGGCCAAGACCCCGAGTCCCGCGACGAGCTTCTTGTTCAGTTCCACTGCTCCTCCTGGTCACTTGAGATTGAGGCTTTGGTCGCAGTGCGACCACTCACTCATCGTTCGGCTGCGGCGCAGTCACGAGCATGAGGCCCGTTCGTGGACGAAAAGCCCACGGATCCCCGAGGGACTCCGGTCCAGATACGGTGCGGCGCATGAGCGAGCTGCAGATCGAGACGCCTCACGGACCGGCGCTTGCGCACCTGCAGGGCACGGATGGCGCAAGTGGGCTCCTTGTCCTGGGCCACGGTGCGGGCGGAGGGGTGGGCGCACCCGATCTGGTGCGAGCCGAGAGCGAGGCCCGCGCGCTCGGCTTCGCGACGGCGCTCGTCGAGCAGCCCTACCGCGTGGCAGGAAGGCGCTCGCCCGCCCCTGCGAAGCAGCTCGACGCCGCCTGGATCAGCGTGGTCGCCGCGCTGCGGGAGCACGGGCTGCCGGACGGCCTGGTCATCACGGGCGGGCGTTCGTCGGGAGCAAGGGTTGCCTGCCGCACGGCCGCGGATACCAGCGCGGACGCTGTCCTTTGCCTCGCGTTTCCGGAGCACCCGCCAGGCAAGCCCGAGAAGTCGCGCCAGGACGAGCTGGATTCCGTCGAGGTCCCGGTCCTGGTCGTCCAAGGGAAGAGCGACCCCTTCGGGATGCCCAACGGCGGCTCCAACGTGGAGGTCACGCCCGTCGCAGGCAACCACAGCCTGAAGTCCGACATCGACGCCGTCGGCGTCGCGGTAGCTGCCTGGCTCGGCAAGAACTTGGCTGGCTGACTGGCCAGAGGTTGTCGGTTGCGCTCTCGCGAGGGGCCGGTATAGGTTCGGCGTCGTGAGGGGAGACTCACGATTTCTCGGCGCCGCCGTGGCGCTGGTCAGCCTTGCCGTGCTCGCTCAGAGCGCGGCAACTCCGGCCACGGCGCAGACGAAGAAGGGCCCGAAGATCGTCTATGCGGAGTTCACCGAGAACCCCGAGGACGAGTCGGAGTACCGCTTCAAGGTCGGAGCGATCCGCTCCAGGTCAGTCGTCGTAAAGCTCCGTGAGAGCCCGCGTGAAGGCCGGACCACCGGTCCGACGGAGGTCATCCCGCTCTCGAAGCAAGACGGAGCCTCGTCGCCGAAGCAGTGGATCGGCTACACGCCGAAGGACCGTTCGGCGCCGTGCTATCGCACCGCCTACGTCGCGCGAAATCCGCATGGGCGCGACTCGAAGGTCTACCGCCTGTGCATCTTCGGTCACGGGGGCGGCGAGACCGTTCGCCTTTCCCCCTGGTAGGCGCGTCAGCCGGAGAGCTGGCCGACGGCCTCGAGCGCTGCCTCGAACCCGGTTCCCGGGATGCCGCCGATGCACGGAGAGGTCGCCCCGGCATCCGCATACTCCGTGACCTTGGCCCGCGCGTCATCGCCCGACCCGATCCCGGCAAGCGAGGCCAGCAGGTCGTCCGAGAGCCCCGTCAGGGCCTCTGGCACATCGCCCGCGGCCATCCCCTCGTCGAATGCGGCGAGATCCTGGGCGAACCCCGAGCGCTCGAGCATGGCGCGATAGAACGGCAGCGACGCGTATGGGATGAGGTCTTTGCGGAAGGCATCGCGTGCCGCGTCAACATCCTCCGTCACCGCTGTCGGCACCGCCGCAACGATGTCGAATCCCTCCAGCGACTTGCCGGCCCGCTCGCGGCCCTTCGCGACCTCCGGGACGACCGTCTCGCGGATGTAGTCCGGGTTGCAGAGCCAGAGCATCACGCCCTCGGCGATCTCGCCCGCAAGCTGCAGCATGTTCGGTGAGAGCGCCGCGATGTAGATGGGCACCTCCGGGCGGGGCGGATAGCCCATGAATGCGAACTTCGAGTTGAAGAACTCGCCCTCTGGGGGAGGCTCGCCGTCCAGGATCGCCCGGCAGATCGACGCGTACTCGCGCATCTGTGTGACGGGCTTCGAGATCTTCGAGTCGAACCAGTTCTCGACCGTGACCTTGTGTGAGACGCCGAGGCCCAGGACGAACCGCCCGCCGGAGATCTCGTCGATCGTCGCCGCGGTCTGGGCGCACGACGCGGGAGTCCGGGAGAAGATCGGCAGGACGCCGGTGCCCAGGCGCACCTTCTCGGTGACGGTTGCGTATCGGGTCAGGACCGTCAGCGAATCGCGCTGAGCGATGTGCGTCGTGTAGACGGACTCGTACCCAAGCGACTCGGCGAGTCGCACCCGTTCGAGCGCGGGGTCCAGCTCCTTCCCGGTCCCGATGAACGCGCCGATTGCCACGGGGGCATCCTAGAAGTCATTCGATCTGGACGCGCATTTCGAGATAACGACCGCGCTCGACGCGCCTGCCGAGGACGTCTGGGCCGGCGCGATCGATCCCGAGGGCATCAACCGTGAGCTCGGCCCGTGGGTGAGCATGTCGATGCCCAAGGGCATCGAGCCCGGGATGACGATCGACGACGTGGAGCTGGCCGTGCCGGTCGGCAGGAGCTGGATCCGGTTCGCTCGTGTCCCGGTCGACTACGACGATCTCTGCCTGGTGGAGCGGGGCCCCGGATTTCGCTTCCTCGAGCGGTCGAAGCTAGGCAGTGCGCGCCAATGGGAGCACGAGCGCGAGGTGATCCCCACCGGCGAGTCGACCTGCGAGATCACGGACCGCGTGGCGATCGAGCTGCGCTCACCCCTTCGCGCGATCGGCGGGGGGCGTCTGGCGCCGCGGATCATGCGGGCCCTATTCACGCATCGCCACAACAGGCTGGCGGTGAGGTGGGGGAGGGCCTAGCCGCTCAGTCCGGGTAGGCAATGGCGCTGACTACGACCGACGCGGCCTTGGCCTTCTCCTCGCCGAGGCGCTTCCATTCGACGACGGGCCCGTCAAGATCGCCATTGCGGATGACGAAGGTCGCGGTGCTGACACCCTTGCCCGCGAAGACCACGGACTGTGGCTCGAATTCGGGGGGATTGACCTCGTTCGTGTCGACCAGTCGCAGCCGGGCCTTCCCGGAACTCAAGTCGACGCTCACCTGGAGAGTTGTGGGCCGCGTCCAGTCGGCAGGAATCTCCTCGGGAGGCGGCATGTCGCCGACCGGCTCGTACTGCTTGTTGTTCGTCTGTACGGGTCCGGCGGTCCAGACGGACCGCTCGGCGAACTCGAATGTTCCCTCAAGCGGATCCGGTTCTTCCGGGAAGCCGGCGATGACCACGGCCGGAACCGCCAGAACAATCGCACCTGCCAGCACAGCCGTCACTACGTTCCGCATGCGGCGCCTCCCTGCTCGAACTCCATCGACGGGATGACTATCGCAAACTTTGCGTCAGTGCGCTTCGCCCGAGGCGTGCGCCGGCGGGCGCGACTCCTCGGCCAGCGAGGTGATCTCGAGCGATCCGCGCGCGGCGCCCTCGAGCACCTCGATCGCCTCGTCCTCTGACCGGGCGTAGAGCTCGACCAGGAGGTGGACGATGATCCGCTCCTCGTCGTGCTTGTGGAAGCGGACGTGGGTGAAGAACTCGCGCGTGCCGGCGTCGCCGAACGACGCGTAGGTGAGGCTGTCGGCGGCCTCGGCGCCCGGAGCACGACTCGACGAGGTCGCCGTCGACCGTGACGGTGCACGAGGCGACGAACGGCTTTCCGGCGACCATGCGCTCCCAGCGCTCGCCGATCGAGACGACACGGCCTTCTTCGACGGTCAGGTGAGGCTGGTCGTGCATGCAGTCGAGGCACTGGACGACGGCCTCCTGGACCTCTTCGACGCGCTCAGCCGCCTCGCCGGTCTCCGGATCGACGCGCAGAATTGCGTCGTAGTGGACCTGCGCTTCGAGACGCTGGGACCAGCATCGATAGCAGCGGAGCCAAGCGTGGCGGTCCGTCTCGTGCGTCTCGTCCATCAAGGGCCGAGCTCTCCCATCACCCATCGAGCCTAGCGGTCCGCCCTCGATTTTCAGGGCGCGGAGATCGCCCGGCAAGAGCCCGTACATCAGCATGTCGCGCCGCTCGCCCGCGATGCGCATGTAGGAGCGCAGAACGCCCTCCTCGCGAAAGCCGACGGCCTCGGCGGTGGCGCGCGAGGCGGCGTTCTCCGCCTCGATCGTGACCTCGACGCGGGCGAGCCGGAGCTCGTCGAACGCGAAGGCGCAAAGGAGCGTGAGCGGCGCGTGCGCCGAGCCCTCTTCCGCGTGCCTCGTGGGCCAGGACGTAGCCGGCGACGGCGCGCTCGGTAGCGCGGTTGATCTCGTGGAGCCCGATGGTCCCGACGGGCTCGTCCGTGTTCGGCGTCGGCGATCACCAGGGCGAGGTCGGAGCCCATCGCGAGGCCGGCCATCCCGCGCTGCATCCAGTGGCGGGTGGCCTCCGCGTCCTGGCCCGCGGGAATCGTGGTCCAGCGAATGACCTCGGGATCCTGAACGAAGGCGGTGATCCGCTCCACGTCCAGGTCGGTGCCCAGGCGCAGGCGCACGACGCCGTCGGTCAGCCCCTCGACCGGAACCTCGATCGGGCCGCGGGCTCAACGGCTGATCAGGCCGCGGACCCGGCGGGCTCGGCCGACCCGGCCCGCTCGGCGACGAGATCGACGATCTCGGACATGATCCGGTTGATCTCGAAGTCCTTCGGCGTGTAGACGCGGGCGACGCCCGCTTCGATCAGCTTCTGCACGTGCGCGGCGGGGATGATGCCGCCGATCACGACGGGCGCGTCCACGTCGCGCTCGCGCAGCATGCGGACGGTGTCGGGGATCAGCTCCATGTGCGAGCCGGAGAGGATCGACAGGCCGACCACGTCGACGTCTTCGTCGGCGGCCGAGGCCGCGATCTGCTCGGGCGTCAGGCGGATGCCCTGGTAGATGACCTCCATGCCGACGTCGCGGGCGCGGACGGCGATCTGCTCGGCGCCGTTCGAGTGGCCGTCGAGCCCGGGCTTGCCGACCAGGATGCGGATGCGGTGGCCGAGCTGGTCGGAGACCTCGTCGACGCGCTCGCGGATCTCGGCCAGGAGCTCCTCGGACGCGCCCGACGGCGGAGCCACCGACGCCGGTCGGGCCGCGGTACTCGCCGAACGAGTCGCGGAGCGCCTGGGCCCACTCGCCGGTCGTGACGCCGGCCTTCGCGGCGGCGATCGTCGCGGGCATGATGTTCACGCTGTCGTCGGCAGCGGCCGCGCGCAGGTCCTCGAGCGCCTTGTCGACCGCGCTCGGAGTCGCGCTCGGCCTTCCACTCCTCGAGCGCCTCGCGCCGCTCGCGCTCGACCTCGGGGTCGGGCGTGAGAATGCCGCCGTCGGCGCCGGCGGTGAGCGGCGAGTCTTCGGTTTCCGTGAAGCAGTTCTGGCCAACCACCTTGATCTCGTCGGCCTCGATGCGCGCGATGCGCTCGCGGTGGGACTCGACGAGGCGCGCCTTCATGTAGGGGACCGCCTCGACGGCGCCGCCCTGCTCCTCGACGACGGCCATCTCGGCCTCGGCGCCCTCGGTCAGCTCTGCGACCAGGCCGTCCATCACCTTCGAGCCCTCGAAGATGTCCGGGTACTCCAAGAGGTCGGTCTCGAATGCGAGCACCTGCTGGATGCGAAGGCTCCACTGCTGGTCCCAGGGGCGGGGGAGGCCCATCGCCTCGTTCCACGCGGGCAGCTGGATCGCGCGGGCGCGCGCGTTGCGGCCGAGGGTCACGGCGAGCGCCTCCAGCACGATGCGCTGGACGTTGTTCTCGGGCTGGGACTCGGTGAGGCCGAGCGAGTTGACCTGCACGCCGTAGCGGAGGCGGAGAAGCTTGGGTCGGTGACGCCGTAGCGCTCGCGGCCGATCTTCTCCCAGAGCGCGGTCATCGTGCGGAGCTTCGCGTGCTCCTCGATGAAGCGAACGCCGGCGTTGACGAAGAAGGAGATGCGGCCGAAGACCTTGGGGAAGTCCGCATCGGAGACCTGTCCGCGGCGCTTCACCTCGTCGAGGACGGCGATGCCCGTCGAGAGCGCGTACGCGATCTCCTGGACCGGCGTCGCGCCGGCCTCCTGGAGGTGGTACGAGCAGATGTTGGTCGGGTTCCAGCTCGGGATGTCGTTGACCGAGAACGCGACCGTGTCGGCGATGAGCCGCATCGAGGGCCCGGGCGGGAAGGCGTACGTGCCGCGCGAGAGGTACTCCTTGATGATGTCGTTCTGCGTCGTGCCCTTGAGGTCGGCGAGGGGAACGCCCGTCTCGTCGGCGACTGCGCAGTAGAGGCCGAGGAGCCACGCGGCCGTGGCGTTGATCGTCATCGACGTGTTCATCTCGCCGAGCGGGATCTGGTCGAAGAGCGCGTGCATGTCGCCCTTGTGCGCGATCGAGACGCCGACCTTGCCGACCTCGCCGCGCGAGAGCACGGCGTCCGGGTCATACCCGGTCTGGGTCGGAAGGTCGAAGGCGACCGAGAGGCCGGTCTGGCCCTTCGAGAGGTTGCGGCGGTAGAGCTCGTTGGAGCGCCGGGCGTCGGAGTGCCCGGCGTAGGTGCGCATGACCCACGGGCGATCGGGCTCAGGCAGGCGGTGATCCTGGGCCATGAAGACATTCTATGAGGGACTTTGTCCCGAAAGCGGCATGTGCCGGCGGTGTGTCCGTCCTTGGCTGTGCTCGGGGTAGCCTGAGCGCATCGCGAACCTCGTAGACACCATGCATCTCGGGCACGACCGCGTGATCGGCGCGTGGGAGGTGCGCCCGGGCGTCATCGTCGATCCCGGGCCCGGGTCCACGGTCGAGACCCTCCTCGACGGGCTCGAGTCCGAGCCGCGCAAGCTGCTCTTGACCCACATCCACCTCGATCACGCGGGAGCCTCCGGCGTCCTGGCCCGCCGTTTCGAAGAGCTCGAGGTCTTCGTCCACGAGGTCGGCGCGCCCCACGTGATCGACCCTTCGCGCCTTCTGAAGAGCGCCGAGCGCCTCTACGGGGACGAGATGGAGAAGCTGTGGGGCGAGGTCGCGCCGGTGCCCGAGGAGCGGCTCACGATTCTCAGGGGCGGGGAGGAGATCGAGGGGCTCGATGTCCACTACGCGCCCGGACATGCGCGCCATCACGTCCTCTACCACGACCCCGAGTCCGGCGACGCCTATACGGGCGACGTCGCCGGCGTGAGCGTTCCGCCCTCCGACCTGGCGGCGGCGCCGACGCCGCCGCCGGAGATCGAGGTCGAGGTCTGGCTCGAGTCGCTCCAGATGCTCCGCTCGCTGGAGCCGCAGCGGATCTGCATGACCCACTTCGGATGGAAGGACGACGCCGAGGGCCAGATCGCCCGCGTGGAGGCCTGGCTGAAGGATGCGGCCGAGGAGAGCTCGCACGGCGATCCGCGAGCGGTTCGCAGAGTGGCTTCACGCGACGATTCGACGCCGAGGGCGACGGAGATCGCCGAGCGCCTGCGCCAGGCGATGCCGCCCGACCAGCTCTGGCTGGGCCTCGAGCGCTACTGGCGAAAGCGCCGCGAGGCCGAAGCAGGACGGATAGAGCCTTCGCGGGCGAGGCCTTGCCGGACCGCATCTTTCGCCGCTCGCGAGTGTCTTCACCTTTAGGCTCCCACGAGATGATTCTTCGCAAGCTCAAAGGAACGACCGGCCCCGCCTCGCGTTCGCGCTGGCCCTTTGCGGGCTCTTCGCGTTCGTCGCGAGCGCTTCGGCGGTCGTCTACGTCTACAAGAACGGCTTCGGGTCGAAGTCCGCCTACAAGGGGATCGAGCAGCTGAGCGGCGGCAAGAAGTGCGAGCGCAGCTACTCAGCCGACGCCAAGGCGATGCGGATCGACCTGCGCGGCAAGACGCTTCTGCGAGTACTCGCCGCCGGTCACCGGCGACGCGCGACCAGCCAGACCACGAGATCGTCGCCGAGGGCAGGATCCTCGACGCGACGCCCAAGAGCGTGCGCAGGGACGCCTACCTGGCCGTGCGGGTCCGGGTCGGCGAAGGCACCTGGTACGAGTTCCGGGTGACGCCGAAGGGCGAGCAAGTACAGGCTCACGCGCGAGCCCGCGGGCGGCGCCTCCGGGCTGCCGATCAAGGGCGAAGCCAACGCGATCAAGCCGCTCGGCAAGAACAACAAGCTGCGGCTTCGGATCACCGGGAACCAGGTGACCGCATTCGTCAACGGGAACTCCGTGGCCAGCTACACCGACCCGAATCCCGGGCAGGTGACCGGCAGCAAGGTCGCGTTCGGGATCGGCTCTACGAAGAAGGCCAACCCGGGCCCGGCCGGGCGCTTCACGTCGGTCAAGGTCGGCGTCCCGAACCCGTAGCCCCGAACGGCTGCGACCCTCGGCCCGCATGGCTACCGAGACGATCGAGCGCCCGCGGACGGGCGGTCCCGGCTCCGGGCTGGGCGGCAACTGGACGGTGATCGTCATGAACGACGACCACAACACGTTCGACCACGTCGCGAGCACGCTGGCTCGCGTCGTGCCCGGGGTCAGCCTCGACGGCGGATACCGCTTCGCCGACCAGATCCACAACCAGGGCCAGGCCGCGGTGTGGACCGGCCCGAAGGAGCCCGCGGAGCTCTACTGGGAGCAGCTCTCGGACGCGGGCCTCACGATGGCCCCGCTCGAGCAGCACTGAGGCGTTCAGACCGGTGCCAGGCACCTGAGCCTGGCACCGGTCAGGTCAATGCCGGTGCCAGGCACCTGAGGCGAGCAAGGTTCAGAACGTTCCTTGTTCACCGGGGCCTGGCACCGGTTAGATCAGCTAGCCGAGCCGGACGGGGAGCGTGAGGAGCTTGCCGCCCGCTCCGGGGGGTGAGCCGGCAAGCGCTCCCCGCGACCGGGAGCGGCGGTGGCGAAAGCGCCCGTGAGGCCGCTCGCCGCCGCCCTTCATCTGGGCGATCCTGATCTCCAGGAGCGCCCGGAGCTCGGCGGTGCGGCTGAAGGGATCGGCGACGCTCTCGCCGGTCTCGATCGACGTCGGCCACGAGGAGCCGCCCTTCGATCTCGACGCCCATCAGGTCGCCCTGCGGGGCGGTTGCCGCGAGTCGAGCTGCACGAGGCGCTCGATTGCCGTTTCATCACCTGGGCCAAGACGGCGGATGGTGATGCCGTTTGAGTTGATCGTGGTTTCCATGACTTACCTCCTGGTGATGAAACGTGCGCCTTGCTCGTTTCGTGATACGACCACTCTCTCGCGTTCCGGGAATAAGCGCAACATGAAGTTCTTTGGATCGTGATAAGGTTGCCTTATGCTCGATGTGAAGCGGTTGAACGTCCTTCGCGAGGTCGTCAGCCACGGCTCGTTCTCCGGCGCGGCCGACGCGCTCTACCTCTCTCAGTCGGCGGTCAGCCAGCAGATCGCGACGCTCGAACGCGAGGTCGGGATGACGCTCCTCGAACGGACGCGCGGCGGCACAAAGCCCACTGACGCCGGCCGCGTGCTCGTCGAGCACGCCGACGCGGCGATCTGCCGCCTCGAAGAGGCGGAGAGGGAGCTCCAGGCGATCGCCGGCCTCGAGGGCGGCGAGGTTCGGGTCGCGAGCTTTCCCGAGCGCGAGCGCGACCCTGCTTACCCAGGCGGTCTCGGATTTCGCGCGGCGCCACCCCAAGGTGCGGCTCGCCGTCGCCGACGCCGAGCCCGAGGAGTCCATTCCGCGCCTCCGCGCCGGCGAGCTCGACGTCGCGGTGACGTTCGACTACCCCGGCACGGTGACGCCCCAGGAGCGAGACCTCGACCACACCCTGCTTCTGACCGAGGCCCTCTACGTCGCGATGCCCGAGAACCATCCGCTCGCCACCCGGACGAAGGTCGATATGAAGGATCTCGCGGATGAGCCCTGGCTCTCGGGCAGCACCCCGAGCTCATGCTCGCTGATCCTTCGCAGCGCATGCCTCGACGCCGGCTTCGAGCCCCGGATCGCCTTCGAGTCCGACGACTACCACGTCCTCCAGGGGTTCATCGCCGAGGGCCTGGGCGTCACGCTTCTGCCCGATCTCGCGCTTCACGCCCTCCGCTCGGGCGTGGTCGTCCGCCCGACCGACCCGCAGGCGCCGATGCGACGGGTCTGGGTGGCCACGCGGAAGACGCGCTCAGCGGCAACCGAGGCGATGCGTAAGGCGCTCGTCGAAGCGGGCGAGCGTTGCGCCCGAGGCGCTGAAGCGAAGCTCGAAGCGGTCGCTTAAGCGGTCCGGTCGAGCGCCGCTTCGGCGACGAGCGCGTGCCAGACCGGGTAGACCGGCTTGTGGTAGTAGGCGAGCGCCGCCTGGCGTAGGGCGACCAGGTCGTCCGACGCCCAGTAGTTGTCGAAGTCCGACTTGTCGTCCCACACGGAGACCTGCCTGAAATGAAGCGGGTCGTCGATGTTCCGCGTCATGTAGCAGGTGCGCGCGCCGTGGGCGAGCGCGCGATCGAGGGCCGGATGCCAGATCTCGAACCAGTTGTCCGCCCGGAACGGCGTGACGTGCCAGTCGATGTTGTTGACGTGCATCGGGCCTGATCCTACATCTGCGCTAGGCGCCGACCTCGGCCCAGATCGCCCCGGGCCCGTCCTCGTGCTGGCCCTCGTCGTTCGAGGTCGCGCCGACCCGGACGGTGATCTTGCCGGTGTGGCGGTTCTCGTGCATCATCTGATGCGCCTCGGGGACGCCCTCGAAGTCCATCGCCTCGGAGAGCACGGGGCGGACCTTGCCCTCGGCCATGAGCTGGTTCGCGCGCATGCACTCGTACGCGTTCGCGAAGTGCGAGCCGAGGATCTCCTTCTGCTTCATCCACAGGTAGCGGACGTCGAAGTCGAGCGTGTAGCCGGAGGTGGCGCCGCAGATCACGACCTTGCCGAACGGCTTCACGGTGAAGACCGAGGTGGGGAACGTCGCCTGGCCGACGTGCTCGAAGACGATGTCGGGAGCGTCGCCGAGGATGCCCTTGACCTGCTTGGCGAAGGCGCGGGTGACGCCGAAGCGCTCCTTCTCCTCGTCGGCGGACTCGCCGCCCTTCCGCATCATCCCGGAGAACTCGTTGCGGTCGATGTAGTCGACGGCGCCGAGCTGCTTGACGAGCTCGCCCTTCTCGGCGGAGGAGACGACGCCGACCGCGTTCGCGCCGGCGGCCTTCGCAGAGCTGGATCGCGAACACGCCGAGCCCGCCGGCCGCGCCCCAGATCAGGACGTTGTGGCCGGCCTGGATGTTGCAGCGGTTCATCAGCATCCGGTAGGCGGTGAAGTAGGTGAGGCCGTAGGCCGACGAGTCGACCCACGAGAGGTTCTTCGGCTTCGGCAGGAGCTGCTGCGCCTGGACCTTCGTGAACTGGGCGAACGAGCCCCAGGTGGTCTCGTAGCCCCAGATCTTCTGCGAGGGCGCGGCCATCGGGTCGAGGCCGTGGACCTCGACGTCCTCGTAGGACGCCTGGTTGCAGTGGATGACGACCTCGTCGCCGGGCTTCCAGTTGGTGACGCCGGGGCCGACCTTCCAGACGATGCCTGAGGCGTCGGAGCCGCCGATGTGGTGGCCGTACTCGGGGTGGTCGCCGTAGCCGAAGACCGAAACCGGCTTGCCGAGCGATGCCCAGACGTTGTTGAAGTTGACGCCGGCGGCCATGACGCGGACGATCACCTCGAACGCTGCGGGCTCCGGGACCTCGATCTCCTCGATCTGGAAAGCGTCCTTGGGCTCGCCTTCGCGCTCCTGGCGGATGACCCAGGCGGCCATCGTCTCCGGCAGCGTGCCGGGCTCCACATCGAGATTCGAGACTTCGGATACGTCAACTGCCACGTGAGTTCAACTCCTGATTCATTTCGAAAGGGCCGCGGAAGAGTATCGCCGCGCAAGCGTCGCGCCCGCCGTCAGGAACCCGTCCGAAGGCGCGACTACCTTCGAGAATCCACTATGGAAGCCTCGGAGAAACCACAACTTCAGACTCGGCGACGAGCCCGACGGGACCGTTCGCGCGCTCGGCGACCGGATCGTGATCGAGGGCCTGACGCGTCGAGGACGAGCGCGCCGCCCGAGCTGGTCCGCGAGCGCGCTCAGGCCGGGACAGCCGGCGTCCGAGACGGTCCGCAACGCGATCGAGATCGGCGCGCGCGTCCTCGACTCCGAGGAGACCGCCGTGAACGTCGACTACGTGCGGCGCGAGCTCGAAGCCGGGCTGGGCGAGCTCGACGAGCGAAGCTCGGGGGGACCCTCGCAGGCGAGCGCCGAGGCGATCGCCGAGCAGCTCGCCGAGGCCTTCGACGGCGACGACTCGGTTCAGGCGCAGATCAGGAGATCGTCGCCGAGGACACGCGCGAGCAGCTCGAGGCGATCAGCCAGCGCTGCTGACCGCGGAGGACGGACGAACCCGCTCGTCGAACGTGCAGAAGCAGCTTCGGCAAGGCGATGCTCGAGGCCGAGGAGCGCAACCGCGCCGAGGTCGAGCGCCTGCGCGACTCGCACTCGAAGGAAGCGCGCGCCATGCACGCCCAGGTGGCGGAGCTCCGCAAGGAGCTGGCCCGCCTGCTCGAGCGCGACGACGCCGACGAGCGCGTCGCCGAAGCGGAGGAGGCCGGCACCCGCAAGGGCTTCACGTTCGAGGAGCGCGTGTTCGACGCCGTCGAGCGGATCGCGTCGGTCCGGAACGATTGCGCGACCCACACCGGCTCCGAGGGAGCACGAGGGCGGCGGCAAGAAGGGCGACGTCCTGGTCGAGCTCGGCGCTGCGCAAGGGCCCGCGGCCGGGCGGATCGTGTTCGAGTGCAAGGACAAGCAGCTCTCGAAGCGCGTCGCCTGGGACGAGCTCAACGCCGCGATGGCGCTCGCGCGCCGCCTCGTTCGGCGTCCTCGTCGTCGCCGGCGAGGACCGGGTGCCCTCCGGGCGCGAGCAGCTCCACGAGTACGAGGGCAACAAGATCATCGTCGCGGTCGACCGCGACGAGCCCGACACGCTTGCGCTCGAGCTCGCCTACCGGCTCGCCGCGGCGCGCGTCATCATGGCCCGCGACCGCGACCTCGACCGTCGACGCCGCCGAGGTCCGCGTCGGTCACGGAGGAGGCGATCTCATGCCTCCAGCAGGCGCAGGCGATCAAGTCGGCCCTGACCGGCATCAAGACGTCCTCGGACGATGCGCGCACGGGCCTCGAGGAGATGATCGCGACGCTGCGGCTGAAGCTGGATCGCATCGACGCTCTGGTCGCCGAGGCCGACGAGGCGCAGGCCGAAGCGGCCGAGCTGGACCTGGACTGAGCGCCGGCCGCTAGGGCAGCAGCAGGTCGTTCTGCGACGACTCGCCGGGCGGGCCGACAGTGACCGCGGCCGGCTTGATCGTGTCGCTGTCGCCGGCGAGCGCCTGGTACTCGCCCTCCTCGAGGGCGGCCTTGATCGTGCCGGTGCCGCGGGCGGAATGTCGCCGGAGGCGGGGTCGTCGTCGCCGGGCCCGTCCAGGATCGAGACGCGTGGGCTCCTCGGTCTG
This sequence comes from uncultured bacterium, assembly GCA_963740125.1. Lineage (GTDB taxonomy): Bacteria > Actinomycetota > Thermoleophilia > Solirubrobacterales > 70-9 > JALZKA01. The sequence goes on from CAVUCV010000001.1 coordinate 589,385, forward strand.
GTTCGAGATCGTGATCACGACGATGCCGGCCGAGCGGGTCGCTCGGCGCGATCGAGACGCTCTTCGAGTCGATCGCGGCGGTCAGCTCGACCGGGCTGGGCGGCCGCGGGTCGTTCTCGAAGTCGTCCTCGCCGCAGCCTGAGACGCCCACGATCAAGGCGATAGCCGATGCCGGCTGCCACGACGCGGGAGCCTCCAAGGTTCTGGGCTACCTCCCGGATCCTCATCTCCGCGCGGAACCCTATTCGACCCGCAGGTCGCCTGTCACGTCACAACCGTTCGAACGGGAGATCGACGACCTCGGCGCCGATGTCCCCGTCGACCATCGACCTCGTCGCCCGGCTCGGCCTCGCGGCGCAGGATCGCCAGCGCGATCGGCCCGTGAGCGGGGGAGAGGACGGCGGTCCCGACCTTCCCGAGCTCGCGCTCTCCGAGCGTCACGACCGCGCCCGGCCTCGGCCGGGCTCGTCAGGTCGAGCCCTCTCAGGTGGCGGTTCGGCTTGCCCTTGTAGTGAAGGCGCGCGACCGTCTCCTGGCCGATGTAGCAGCCCTTCGTGAAGCTGACGGCGCGCTCGTTGATCCCGGCCTCCTGGGGGATCGTCTCGTTCGTCATCTCGCGGCCGAAGCGCGGGCGGCCCGCTTTCGACCCGGACGATCTCGAGCGCGTCCTCGGCTGACCCGGACCACGCCGCGCGCCTCCAGGGCGGCCAGCAGCGCGTTCGCGCTCGGATGCGTCAGACGACGAGGTCGAGACCTTGATCCGTGCGGATCGCCGTCAGCTCGATCCCGTCCAGCCGAGCCTCGGCGTGGTCGTTCTCGGCGCCAAGCGGAGGCAGGCCCGTCAACTCCGCCGCGGCCGGGCCGACCACCGAGATCAGCGCGAGGTCGCCCGTGTGGTCGTCGACCGCGACGTCGCGGCCGACCGCGTACATCGTGAGGTGGCGAAGCGTCGCGCCGAGCGCCTCCGGCTCGACGCCGATCCGGACGTCGTCGGCCGTCCGGAGGACGCGCATGTCGGCCTGCATCTTGCCCTTGCGGTCGAGGAGCGCCGAGTAGGCGCCCTGGCCGGGCTCGAGCGCCTCGATGTCGTTGGTCAGCTGGCCCTGCAGGTACTCAGCCGCGTCCTGGCCACTGACCACGATGATCGCCGCGCTCCGCGGGCGGCGGCGCCGGCCTCCTCGCGAAGGGCCCGGTACTGCCCGTCGAGCTCGATCGCAACCTCGCTCACGCCTCCGATTGTGACGGGCGCCCAGCGCTCGCCAGGCACGAGTGCCAGGCACCTCGTTAGGGTTTTGATGTGTCAAACTTTCGGTTGTGGACGAGCTAAACGAAGAGGACGAGCGCGCGCTCAAGCTCAGCCGCCGCGGCTGCTGGCGGGCGGCGCTCGCCGCTGCGCCGCTGATCGCCGGCGCTCCACGAGGTCGTGCCGCACCAGGGCATCCACGACGCCCTCGGCGGCTCGCAGCATCCCGACGCGCTCGCCGCCGGAGCGGCCACGGCTCGCACGCGGCCGCGCCGGCTCCCGGCGAGCGGTGTACGCACGCCCACCTGAACGGCCTCGGCACCGCCGGCGCCACGTTCCGCGACGGCGCGACGTCGACCACAAGGCCAACGGCTTCAACCCCACCGAGATCCTCCGCGACTTCGACTACGGGAAGACGACGCGCCTCGCCGTCGGGCCGGGTCCTGCGCGAGTGGCAGCTGATCGCGGCCGACAAGGAGATCGAGGTCGCGCCCGGGCGTGACGTTCCCGGCCTGGACCTACAACGGCCGCGTGCCCGGGCCGACGCTGCGCTGCACCGAGGGCGACCTGCTGCGGATCCGCTTCATCAACGGCTCGGCGCACCCGCACACGGTCCACTTCCACGGCCTGCACCCGTCGGCGATGGACGGCGTGCCCGGGCGCGGGCGCCGGGATCATCGAGCCGGGCGAGTCGACCGTGTACGAGTTCGACGCCGAGCCGTTCGGCCTCCACCTCTACCACTGCCACGTCTCGCCGCTCGCCGAGCACATCGCGCGCGGCATGTACGGCACGTTCATCGTCGACCCGAAGGAGGGCGCGCGAGGACGCCGACGAGATGGTGATGGTCCAGAACGGCTGGAACACGACCTTCGACGCCGAGGGCAACCAGCTCTACGCCGTCAACGCGATCCCGTTCCACTACGTGAACGAGCCGATCAAGGTCGCGCGCGACGAGCTCGTGCGGATCTACCTCGTGAACATCCTCGAGTACGACCCGATCAACTCGTTCCACATCCACGGGAACTTCTTCAACTACTTCCCGACGGGCACCTCGCTGACGCCGACCGAGTTCACCGACACCGTCATCCAGGGCCAGGGCCAGCGCGGCATCCTCGAGATGAAGTTCCCGCTATCCGGGCGAGTTCATGTTCCACGCGCACAAGACCGAGTTCGCCGACCTCGGGCTGGATGGGCTTCTTCGACGTCAGAGGAGTGATGGAGGCGCGCCAGGAGCCCGACGCTCGCTCGGCGCTGAGCGCGTCCCCCTGTGGGCGCTCGCGGGCGGCGTGCTCGCGCTGATCGCGGTCGTGCCTGGTCACGATCGCGGTCGATCGGCGACGACACGCTGCCCGACCGCGCCGGGCCCGCCGATCGAGGAGCTCGCGGTCGAGCGCACGAAGCTCGAGCCGAACAAGATCGAGCTGACGCGTCCGCAACACCGGGCCCGACGCGGTCCAGGTCGCCCAGGTGTTCGTCGCCGACGCCTACGTCGACTTCCAAGGCGCGCGAGGAGCCGATCGGCAGGCTCGGCTCCGAGACGATCACGATCGACTTCCCGTGGCAGGACGGCCAGCCGTACCTGGTCTCGATCGTCACCTCGACCGGCGCGGTGATCGAGCACGAGATCGCCGGCCGCCGTCGAGACGCCCGACGACCGACGGCGACCTGTTCGCCCTGATGGCCCTCCTCGGCCTCTACGTCGGTGTGATCCCCGTGACCCTCGGGATGCTGCTGCTGCCGGCGATGCGGCGGTTCCGGCCAACCTGGATCCGGGTCGTCATGGCGGTGACGGTCGGCCTGCTCGCCTTCCTGGCGGTCGACGCGAGCCTCGAGGGCTTCGAGATCGCCGGCGAGTCCGGCGGCGCCTTCGGCGGCACCGAGCTCGTCGCTGCTCGGCGCGGGCCTCGCCTTCATGGCGCTGGCCGCCGATGGACCGGTTCCTGTCGCGCGAAGCGCGCAGGGCGAGGGGGGCGTCGAGCGGCGCGACGGCTGGCGCTGATGATCGCCATCGGGATCGGCCTGCACAACATGGGGGAGGGCCTCGCGATCGGGTCCGCCTACGCGATCGTCCGAGCTGGCGCTCGGCGCGGCCCTGGTCATCGGCTTCGCGATCCACAACACGACCGAGGGCTTCGCGATCGTCGCGCCGCTGGTGCGCGACGAGGAGCGCCGACGATCGGCCGGCTGCTGCTGCTTGGGCCTGATCGCCGGGGCGCCGGCGATCCTCGGCGCGGTGATCGGCGCCTCGGTGACGAACCCCGAGCTGTCGCGCGTTCCTCCTCGGCGTCGGCGTCGGCGCCGTCGATCCAGGTGATCGTGCAGATCGCTCCGTCGATGCGCGACAAGGGCGGGCGTGCGCTCGACGCCGTGACCGCATCGGGCATCGCCGCGGGCGCGATCGCGTTCTATCTCACGAGCCTGCTGGTGACGGTGTGAGCTGACGATGGCGCACTCAGGCTTCAGACGCGATCCGGAGGCTCCCAACACGGAGGCGGTCGAGGACTACGCCAAGGCGCTCCACGCCCTGCGCGCAGCGCTGCGAGGGGCCCGTCTCGACGTCGGCGCTCGCCGAGCGGCTCGGCGTGTCCGCCGGCTCGGTCACCTCGATGCTGAAGCGGATGGACGAGATGGGCCTGGTCGAGCCACGAGCCGTATCGCGGCGCGCTCCTGACCAGAGCGCGGCGAGAAGCGTCGCGCTCGAGGTGATCCGCCACCACCGCCTGCTCGAGTCGTACCTGGCGGAGGTGCTCGGGATGCCATGGGACCGCGTCCACGACGAGGCGGAGGTGCTCGAGCACTACATCTCCGAAGAGCTCGAGGAGCGGATCGCGCAGGCGCTCGGCGACCCCGCGCCACGACCCGCACGGCGATCCGATCCCGAACGGCGAGCTCGACATGGCCGACGACGACACCGTCCGCCTGTCGCGAGCTCGAGCCCGGCTCGGTCGCGGCGTTCGCCCGGGTCTCGGACTCGGACCCGGAGATGCTCCGCTACCTGGACGAGCGCGGGATCCGGCCCGGGCTCCGAGCTCGAGGTCGTCGAGCCGTGACCCGTTCGACGGTCCGCTCCACGTCGACGGTCGACGGCGCCGAGCACGTCCTCGGCGAGCGCCTCGCGGGCGCGATCCGGGTCGTGGGCCGCCAGGTACCAGGTACCTAACGCTTTGCTCACAGTCGCAATCCGGCGTAGGCTCCGCGCATGGCACTCGCCGAGCAGCTTCCAGGAGATCCTCGACTCGCTGCCCGACGACTGGACGGACCTCACGCTCGACTTCCGGCTGCCGGACGAGTCGCGCTACATCGACGCAGCGGTGATCCTCACCCAGGTGAACGCGCAGCCGTACTCGAAGGCCGACTGGCACTGGCGCATCCTCGTCGCCCACAAGTTCGGCCACGCGGCGGCCGCCCAGACCGTGAAGGGAACGCTGGAGCTTCTCGACGGCGAGGGGATCGAGGGCGAGATGGTCCTCCGCGACTTCCGCGAGGGACGCGCCGAGGTCAAGCAGATGTGGGGCCGCCCGGAATCCGTGCGCCAGCAGTTCCGGCGCAGCCGCCGCCTCTAGGGGCGCCGCGAGCCGCTCGGCCATCGTATCGGAGAGTTGTCGTACTCAGCATGCATAACGCTCCGTTCACGGCACCGCGATTCCGTGCTCGGCTTCGCGAAGCGCTTCCAGTTCTCGTAGCGAGCGGGGGTAAGTCGGCCAGGCTCGACGCCGGCTGAGAACGCGTCGGCCTCGACCAGCGCCTCCATCTGCGCCTCTTGGGTGTCCGCTTCGATCTCCTCGATCGCTCCGAGCAGATCCGTCGAGCGCCGCCGTCCGGCTCCTCGGCCGCAAGCTCGTACCCGCGCTCCAAGCCCGCCTGCATCGCCTCGACGAGCTCCGGCTCGTCCTCGCGCCAGCTCGCCGGTGGTCACGACCACCAGCTCCGGGAACGGCTCCGCGGCGAAGTCGCCGACCCTGAACTCTTGCGTGGGCACGCCGAGCTCCTTGAGCGCCACGCCCTCCGCGTTCCAGAACGCGGTCGCGGCGTCGACCCGCCCGGCCGACAGCGCCGCGACCGAGTCGAAGCCGATCACGGTCCGCTCGATCGTCGCGGGGTCGCCCGCCGTCCGCAGCGACCACGGCGTCGAGCACCGCGTCGTCGGACGGCAGGCCGGTGACGCCGACCTCGGCGCCCTCCAGGTCGCGCGGACGCTCGGAACCCTGCGCCGGCGATCACCGACGCGAGCGGCACTTGCACGAGGGCGCCGATCGGCACGAGCTCGAAGCCTCGCTCGCCGGCCGCGCCCAGGTCGTTGATGTCCATGACGGCGAAGTCGGTGCGGCCGGCGGCCAGCAGCTTCGGGGCGTCGGTCGAAGCGCCCGGGAGGACGGATCTCGAGGTCGAGGCCCGCGTCGTCGAACCAGCCCTCGCGTCGCGCCGCATAGAGGCCTGAGTGGACCGCGTTCGGGGTGAAGTCGAGCACGAGGGTCGCCTCGCTTGAGGCGCCCGGTTCAGCGCCGTCCTCGCCGCAACCCGTCGAGCAGCAGGACGGCCGCCAGCAGCGCGACGACCCGTCTCATCTCGCCCAGCGTATGCGGTGGTGGCGCCTCGGGCATCGAACGGCGACTTGCGGCGCCGCCCGGCGACGCATTAGGTTCCCAGAATGGCTGACCATGGGCTGGACAACGAGCTCCTCGTCCACGTCGAGATCCCCAAGGGGTCGCGCAACAAGTACGAGTACGACGAGGGGATCGAGCGCATCGTCCTCGACCGCTTCCTCTCCTCGTCGATGGTCTACCCGACCGACTACGGCTACCTGATCGACCACTGGGGCCGTGACGGCGATCCGCTCGACGCGATGGTCTGCGTCTCCGAGGCGACGTTTCCGGGCTGCGTCATCGCGGTCAAGCCGATCGCCCTGTTCAAGATGCGCGACGAGGCGGGCGAGGACGACAAGGTCGTCTGCGTCCCCACTCACGACCCGGGTTGGAACCACGCGGAGACGCTCGACGACATCCCGAAGCAGCTCCAGGACGAGATCACCCACTTCTTCTCGACGTACAAGCAGCTCGAGGGCAAGGAGGTCGAGGTGGACGGCTGGAAGACGCTCGAGGAGGCGCGCGAGGTGATCGCCGACGGCAAGCGCTTGTGGACGAGCGCGAGGCGGCTCGGAGGTCGGACGGCCCGCGCGGGACGACTGCGAACCGGCGCAACGGCGCGGTTTCGGCTGAGTACTTTCGCCCTCGTGGGGAAAGCTCGTATCGCCACCTTCCTGGCGAGTGCGGCGTCGCTCGGTTGCCGCCTCGCCGGCCCAGGCCGAAATCACCTCGGTGTTCGGCGATGCGGTCCCCTGCGAAACGCGCCAGGACGGCTCGCGCTTCTGCGGCGGGCCCGACACGCTGGTCGAGACGTTCGACGGCCAGCTGATCGACGTGAACGTCGCGCTCCCGCCCGAGCCGACCTCGGGCCCCGACGGCCCCTACCCGCTCGTCATGCACTTCCACGGCTACGGCGGATCCGAGCTCGACGCCGACGACCTGTCCCGCTGGACGGACCAGGGGTATGCCGCGTTCTCGATGTCCGACCGCGGCTTCGGGCCGTGCGGCGCCAAGCCGACACCGCCCCCGCGTCTGCGCCACCGGCGGCTGGGTGCGCCTCATGGACACGCGCTACGAGGTCCGCGACGCGCAGCTCTTCGCCGGCATGCTGGTCGACGAGGGCGTCGCCCGGAAGAAGGCGATCGCCTCCGCGGGCGGCTCATACGGGGGCGGCCTCTCGATGGCCCTCGCGGCCCTGAAGAACCGCACCATGCTCGAGGACGACTCGCTGGTCCCCTGGGAGAGCCCCGAAGGGCGACGCATCAGCCTCGCCGCGGCCATTCCCGAGATTCCCTGGACCGACCTTGCCAACTCGCTCCTTCCGAACGGCCGGACGCTCGACTACGTCGCCGATGCTCCATACCTGGGCCCCGGCGGCGAGGCGCCCGTCGGAGTGATGAAGCAGACCTTCGTCTCCGGGCTTTACGCGTCGGGCCTGGCGAGCGGCTTCTACGCGCCGCCGCTCGCCGACCCTGACGCAGACCTTCAGACGTGGTTCGCGCGGATCAACGCGGGCGAGCCCTATGACGATCCGGTCGTCGACGACATCGTCGACGAGGTGATCACCCACCACTCCTCGTACTACATCGACCACTCGATCCGGCCCGCGCCCCTGCTGATCTCGAACGGGTGGACCGACGACATCTTCCCGCCCGACGAGGCGATCCGGTTCTACAACCGCACGCGCTCTCAGTACCGCAAGGCCGACGTCTCACTCTTCTTCCTCGACTACGGGCATCAGCGAGGCCAGAACAAGGACGCCGACATCGAGCTCCTCCAGAACCACCAGGACGACTTCCTTGCTCACCACCTGACCGGCGCCAGGGAGCCGAAGCGAGGCGTGACGACCCTCACGCAGACCTGCGGGGAGGAGGGCGCCGCGTCGGACGGGCCCTTCCGCGCCCGGACCTGGGCGAAGATCGCTCCGGGCGAGATCCGAGGCAGGTTCAAGCCCGCGCAGACGATCTCCCCGACGGTGCCCGGTGACACCGCCCGCGGCCAGGCCTACGACCCGGTCTCAGGCGGCGGCGCCTGCGCCACGGCGCCGGGCTCGGACCAGGCCGGCGCCGCCTCGTACCGGCTCGATCCGGCGCCCGCCGGCGGCTTCACGCTGATGGGCTCGCCGACGGTCGTCGCGCGGATCTCTTCGCCCAGCCCGACCTCCCACGTTGCCTCGCGGCTGCTCGACGTGGACGAGAGCGGCGACGCGACCCTGGTCGCGCGCGGCACCTATCGCCCCGAGGAGTCAGGCAAACAGGTCTTCCAGCTCCACCCGAACGGCTACGAGTTCGCGAAGGGACACGTGGCGAAGCTCGAGCTCCTGCCGGTGGACGCTCCGTACGGTCGGCCGTCGAACGGACAGGCCCCGGTCACCGTCGAGCGCCTCAAGCTCCGGCTTCCGGTTCTGCGAGAAGCCCGGGAAGCGCCGTGGGCTGGTTCGCCCGCCCGCCAGGAAGTTCCTGCCGGACGGCTACGAGCTCGCTCGCGGCTACCGCCGCTGAGGCGCCGAAGGGCGAAAACGCGTGCGTGACGGCGTAATCGCCCCGCCCGTTGTCTAGACTCGCGCCCCGCAACACCGGATTTACCGGCGCGTGAGAGATGCGCCACCAATCTTTTCCAACGCAGGAGGTTCAAAAGCAGTGAAAGACCGAGGTCTGGCCGCATACATCTCAGAGCTGCTCGGGACGCTCGTCCTGGTCATGTTCGTCGGCTTCGTCGTCTCGCTGTTCGCCCAGACCGACCCTGCGTCGGGTACCGGCTCCGACTTCGCCGTCATCGGCCTCGTCCACGCCTTCGGCCTCTTCATGCTGATCATCACCTTCGGCGCGGTGTCGGGCGGCCACTTCAACCCGGCCGTGACGCTGTCCGCCGCGATCCAGAAGCGGATCGACCCGGTGGACGCGATCGTCTACATGCTCGCTCAGCTTTCCGGCGCCGTCCTCGGCGCGCTCACGGTGAAGGCGATCATCGAGGACGAAGGCAGCCTCAGCGGCTACGGCAGCGCGGAGGTCTCCGAGGCGCTCGGCGGCAACTTCGGCGGCTTCCTGGTCGAGATGATCGGAACGACCCTCCTGGTCCTGGTCATCTGCTCCGTCGCGCTCAACCCGCGCGCCCGCCAGGAATGGGCCCCGCTCGCCATCGGCTCGACGCTGGGCTTCCTGGTCATGATCTTCGGCCCGCTCACCGGCGGCTCGTTCAATCCCGCGCGCTGGTTCGGCCCCGCCCTGATCGGCGACACCCTCGAGGCGTCCGACCTCGTGCCCTACGTCCTGGGCCCGATCGTCGGTGCGCTTCTGGCCACGGTCATCTACAAGTTCGTGATCTCGGGACCCGCAGTTCGCTGAGGGTCCGGAGCCGCCGACGTCCGACGCCCGCGCCGTCGGCCAGGCCGTCAAGGACGCCGAGACCCGCACGCACAACAAGAAGTAGCGGAAGGCGAGCCGAGCGCTCGCCGGACGACTGAATAGCCTGAGGCCCGTGCGCCGGGTCACCTTTTCGCGCAACTACACGCTGTCGCTCTCGCGCACGTGCCGGTGCGTGTGCAAGTACTGCTCGTTCGCGACGCGAAAGGCGCACCTCTACTCGCCGGACGAGGTCGAGGCGAAGCTCGAGGAGGCGGTCAGGCGGAACGCGAAGGAGCTCCTGGTCCTGACGGGCGAGCGGCCCGAGGTGAACGCCGAGGTCGCGGAGCGCCTTGCGCTCGTACGGCCACGAGGATTTCGTCTCCTACGTCGCGTGGACATGCGAGCGGGCGCTCGAGCGCGGGCTTTTGCCGCATACGAACCTCGGCGCTCTCGGCCGCGCGCGACCTGGCGCGCCTCCGTGAGGTGACCGCCTCGCAGGGGTTGATGCTCGAGTCGATCTCGGAGCGCCTGATGGAGACGGTCCACGCGGGCTCCCCGACCAAGCACCCCGCCGTGCGAATGGCAGACGATCGATGCCGCGGGCGAGCTCCGCATCCCGTTCACCACCGGAATCCTCGTCGGGATCGGCGAGACCGAGGACGAACGGATCGGCTCGCTGGAGGCGCTGGCCGCCTCGCACGAGCGCCACGGCCACATCCAGGAGGTGATCCTCCAGAACTACGTCCCGCACCCCCGCTACTACGGCCAGGAGGTCGCCGACATCGCCGACGACGCGGCGAGGCGCCGCTGGGCGTCAGGCGTCGCGCCACCCTCCCCGGAGCACAAACGTCCGACGCCGTACCCCCTGGTGTACATCGTGGGACGTTTGAGCGTCTGCGGGGGCGACCCCCGCGATGCCGGAGTGGGCTACGCCCGTCACGATCGACGACATGAAGCGCCTCGTAGCCGAGACGCGGAGGCTGATGCCGGACGTCGGCATCCAGATCCCGCCCAACCTCGCCGACTGGTGGGACGAGCTGGTGGAAGCCGGGGCTACGGACCTCGGCGGCCTCTCGGCGAACGGGGACCACATCTCGCCCGAGCACGCCTTCCCGAGCCCGCACGAGGTGCGGAAGCGCCTGGCGCCACAGGGCTACGCCCTGACCGAGCGCCTCTGCGTATATCCGCAGTACCTCGAGCCGGACTGGATGGACCAGGGGGTCCTCGACGTGGTCAAGCTCAAGTACTGGAGCTTCATCCCGCGCCGCGGATCCGGCCGGCGTCCGAGGAGCGCGCGATCGATCCTGACCTGGCGCCCGCGGCGATCGAGCGCGCGCTCGCGGACGACCCGCTGACCGAGGCTGAGCTGACCGCGCTCTTCGCGGAGCGCCGGCCCGACGTGATCGAAGACATGCGCGTCGCGGCCGACTCGCTTCGCGCCGAGCTGGCCGGCGACACGGCGACCTTCGTCGTCAACCGGAACGTCAACTTCACCAACGTCTGCATCGTCGGCTGCGCGTTCTGCGGCTTCGGCCAGGGCCGCCGCTCGCCCGACGCGTACGAGGTGACCGAGGACGAGTTCCAGCGCCGGATCGCCGAAGCGGTCGACTTCGGCGCGACCGAGATCTGCATGCAGGGCGGCATCCACCCCGACTACGAGCTCGCCGACTACGGCCGGTGGCTCTCGCTTGCCAAGGACGCGGCGCCCCAGCTCCATCTCCACGCCTACTCGCCGATGGAGGTCCACTACATGTGCGAGCGCTCGGGCCGCTCGCCCGACCAGGTCTTCGAGTACCTGCGCGAGCAGGGCCTGGGCTCGACGCCCGGAACCGCGGCCGAGGTGCTCGACGACGGCGTCCGCGCCCGGATCTCGCCCAACAAGCTGCCGGTCGCGCGCTGGGTCGAGATCATCGAGGCGTCGCACCGCGCCGGCCTGCGCTCGACCTCCACCGTGATGTTCGGCCACATCGAGGAGCCGTGGGAGCTCGCCCGCCACATGCGCGTGATCCGCGAGCTCCAGGAGCGCACCGGCGGCATCACCGAGTTCGTGCCGCTCTCGTTCATCCCGTTCCACACGATGCTCGGCCGCACCCACGGGATCGAGGAGATCTCGCGCGAGGAGAACCTGAAGCACACCGCCGCCTTCCGGCTCGCGCTCGGCCGGACGATCAAGAACCTCCAGGCGAGCTGGGTGAAGATGGGCATCGACGCCGCGACCGAGAGCCTGCGCTGGGGCGTCAACGATCTGGGCGGCACGCTGATGGAGGAGTCGATCTCGCGCATGGCCGGCTCGCAGCACGGCGACCGCCTGGATCCCGAGGACCTGATCGGCGCCGCCCGCGCCGCGGGCCGCACGCCCGCCCAGCGCACGACGCTCTACGAGATCATCGAGACGTACCCGGCCGAGCCGGCGACGCTCAGCGCCTAGCCGACGAGGAGCGAGGCCTGGAGCTCGTCCGCGAGCCAGGGCGCGACTGCCTCGATGCCGCTCGCGTCGAAGACCTCGCGCTGGCGGACGGCGCCGTTCGAGTCGCAGAGATCGCGCACCCGCGCGAGCTCCGACTCGCAGCCGAGCTCGCGGGCGTGCGGCTGCGCAGCTCTCGAGCGCTTCGTCGCACCCATCTCCGACAGCGGGACCAGGCTCTCGGTGTGCAGGTCGATCAGGCACGCCTCGATGCCGTCTCGCGAGGCCAGGAAGCGGTTCTCGGCGACCGCCTCGCGCCTTGCCTCCGCGGTGATCTCGCCCTCGACCGCTTCCTTGACGAGGCACTGCATCAGCGCGACGAGCGCGGCGACGTCCTCCAGGCGCGACTGGGTGTCGGCGATGCGGATCTCGATCGTGCCGAACCGCGGCTGAAGCCTCGCGTCCCACCACAGGAACGTCGGCTCGGGGATCGCGCCCGAGCGGATCAGGAAGTCGACGCGCTCGGCCCAGTCCTCGTAGGTCGCGAAGTACGGGCGGCAGGCCGGTGCGCGGGAAGGCGCCGAAGAGCGAGGTCCGGGTCGATGCCAGCCCCGAGTCGCGCGCCTGCCAGAACGGAGAGTTGGCCGAGAGCGCGAGCACGAGCGGCAGGCGCTCGCGGATGCCGTTGAGCGCCGCGATCGCGGTGTCGGCGCTGGGCACGGCGATGTGCACGTGCATCGCCATCGTCGGCTCTCGCCGCGCGAGCTCGCGCATGGTCTCGAGCACCTTCTGGTAGCGGTCCTGCTCGGGCACCTGCGTCTCGACCCACGTGGCCATGGGGTGCGTGCCCGCTCCCGCCGCCCGCAGCCCGAGCGCGGCGAGCGGCTCGATCAGGAGGTTGCGCACGCCGCCGAGCGCCGCGACGGCGTTCGGCCACCGTCGGCTGCGGGCGTCGTCTCGACCTCGACGACCGCCGAGTGCGTCTCGAGCGAGCAGAAGTCCATCCGGTCGGCGATGCTCGCCAGGACCTCCTCGCCGCGGAAGCTGAGGCTGCCCGGTCTCGTCGATCAGCATCAGCTCCTCTTCGATGCCGATCGAATACAGCGAGGACGTGCGGCTCCTCCGGCCACTCTGCCCAGCTGCGGAAGCTCTTTCACACAGGCACCCGGCCGCCCGCATCATGCGCGCGACAGGCTTCAACAAATGCTTCGAAGAGCCGTTCCGCCGGCTCGTCCTCCATCGCCTCGGCGTGCCATTGCACGCCGACGACGAAATCCCGATTGGGCGCCTCGATTCCTTCGATGACGCCGTCGGGCGACCAGGCGACGGCGCGGAGTCCGCGGCCGAGCTGGTCAGAGGCCTGATGGTGAAAGGAGTTCACCACTAGTTCAGTTGTACCCAATGCGCGCGCGAGCACACTGTCCGGTGCGATCTCGACCGGGTGGCTGATGTTCGGCTCGCCGTGGCCGCGGCGGTGGCGGACCTCGGATCCCGCTGCATGGGCAGGTCCTGGAAGAGGGTGCCGCTTCGCACGATGTTCAGCGCCTGCGCGCCGCGGCAGATCGCGAGGATCGGGAGCTTGGCTTCGAACGCCGCGCTTGGCGACGGCGAGCTCGGCGTCGTCCAGGTCCAGCCAGGTCGGGCCCAGCGCGGGATCCTCGTCCTGCCCGTACGCGCTGGGGTGGATGTCGGGGCCGCCCGAGAGGCAGACGCCCGAGACCCTGCCGATCAGCTCCTCCATGTCCTCTTCGGGAAGGGGCGGGACGACGACCGGCAGGCCGCCGGCCGACTCGATCGCCTCGAGGTAGCGCATGCCGAGCGCCATCTCGGGCCGGGCGGGCTCGCCCTCGGGCATGGGCTCGAACTGCTCGGCCTTGCGGACCTCGGACGTTGTGACTGCGATGAGCGGCAAGCGGCCCATGACTTTAGGTTAGGTCTCGGAGGGCACGGCTCCCATTGTCCATCCGTCCAAGCCTGAGAGCGCTTCGAAACGCCTTGCTGGCGAGCGCGAGCTAGCGGAAGAGGTCGCGGTCGCGGTCGCGAAGGAGCGACGCCGCGCCCGGGCCATCGTCGCGCGTGACGTGCGCTGCCGAGGCCGCTGACGACCACCACGGGGGTGCCGGATGCCTTGTCGCGGGCGAGGTCCGCGGCGGCCGCGACCTCGTCGGCGATCGCGATCATCGTCGCGCCCAGGCGCTGGCCGTCGCGGTCGGTGGACGCCGCGCCAGTCGTCGATCGGCCGCGAGGCCCGCGCAGCCGATCGCGACCTCGGTCTGGCCGAGCCGCCACGGCGCGCCCGAAGCTGTCGACGATCAGGACCGCGGGCGCGCGCCTCGCCGCCTTCCTGATCTCGGCGCGGATGCGCCGGGCCGAGGCGTCCGGCGTCCTCGGGCAGGAGCGCCACCCGGCCCTCGCCGGGGACGTTCGACGAGTCGATGCCGGCGTTCGCGCAGATCAGCCCGCCCTTCGTCTCGACGATCAGGACGCCATGGTCGGCGCGCAGGACCTCGCTTGGCTCTCGACAGGATCAGCTCGACCAGGCGCGGGTCCTTGTCCAGCTCGGCCGCGAGCTCACTCGGCTCGCGCCGACGGCTCGACCGACGGCGAGGTCGCGAACCCGCCCCTCGGCCTTCGAGACGATCTTCTGCGAGATCACGACGACGTCCTCGTCGCGCGGCTCGCATGCGGTCGCGATCATCACGCCGAGCGGCGCGCCCTCCGAGACCTCGGGGATGCCCTCGACGGGGCGGATCTCGATCAAAGCTCGTCGAGTGCCGCGGCCGTCAGCGGCGCTCGCTCCGGGTCCTCGGCGAGGAGCGAGCGCGAGCGCCTCGAGGTCCTCCGGGGTGTCGAGGTCGAGCGCGAGCGACGGGATGTCCAGGAGCTCGCCTCGATAGCCGGCGCGGCGGCGCCCGGTCGAGATGGCGCTCGCAGCTGCCCGGGCCGAAGGCTGGGCCGATGGCGTCGGCGGGGGAGAGGAAGAGTCCGTTCGTTCCCGTTCCGTGGCGATCGCTCGCGACGCCCACCGTGCCCTTCGGCGAAGGCTCGAGAGGGCACTGTCGAGCTCGGCCGGCTCGAGCAGGGGGCAGTCGCCGGGAAGCAGCGCGGTGCAGGTGGCGCCGAGCGCCTTCGCGCGGACGATCCCAAGCGTCGCGGCCTCCGAGTGGCCGTGATCGGTCGGGTCGCGCAGCACCTCGAGGGGCGTCGAGGCTGCGCTTGGCACGCTCCATCGCGACCTTCTCCGCCCGCCCCTCGCCGGTCACGAGGATCACCCGCTCGACCTCGCGCGAGCGGTCGAGCGCGACGAGGACGTCGGCCAGCATCGCGCGCAGGATGGCCGCCCGGCCGGGAGGACCGATCGTCTCGACGACCCGCGTCTTCGCGTGTCGCGAAGCGCTTGACGGGGAGGATCACCGTCGCCCGCATCAGCCTCATGCCGTCAGGCTCTCGGCCCAGTCGAGGATGCGGTCGGCAAGGGCGACACGCCCCTTCGTCGCCTTCCATCAGCGTCGGGCAGACGAGCGCCTCGAGCCCTTCCGGGGGCGGGTCGGGGTCGCCCTCGTCGACGACGATGCCGTCCAGGAGCCCCTCGTAGAGCGAGGCGACGCCGGCCGCGCTGACCGGGCGCCCGATCGCCGCCATGAACGCCTCGGTCGGTCCCTTGATCGCGCGCCCGGCGACGAACGGGCTGACGGCGACGACGGGCGCGGGCGAATCGGCGATCGCCTCGCGCATGCCCGGGACCGCCAGGATCGGCCCGATCGAGATCACCGGGTTGGAGGGGCCGATCACGATCAGGTCGGACCTCCGCAAGCGCTGCGAGGACTTCGGGCGTCGGGCGTGCGTCGGCCAGGCCCTCGACCTCGACGCCCTCGATCGGCGCCTTGCCCTCGTCGAGGATCAGGAACTCCTGAAGCCCGCGCCGGCCGGCGGGGGTGAGGACCGCGCGTCCTGACCGGCTCCTCGCACATGGGGAGGACGCGGCCTTCGCACGCCGAGGCCGCGCGCGATCTGGCGCCTGCGCGGCGGTGAGAGATTCCGCCTTCGGCCATGAAGTGGGTGCGGTAGAGGCAGGTCGCGAGGTCGCGGTCCGAAAGGCTGAACCAGCCCGGCGCGCCGAGCGCGATGCGAGCTGCTCGTGGACGGTGAAGCTGTCGCCCTCGATGCCCCAGCCGCGCTCCTCGTCGATGAGGCCCGGCGAGCCAGTAGGTGCAGAGGTCCGGGTCGGGCGAGACGTGGAGCCCGTGGATCTCGCAGTCGTCGGCGGTGTTCGCGATGACCGCGAGGTCCGGCGTCGAGGAGCGCGTGCATCCCCGCCGCCAGCTTCGCGCCGCCGGTGCCCCCGGCGAGGAGGGCGACGCTCGTTACCGGGGTCACTCCCAGTGGTCGGCGTCGGGCAGGCCGGTGATCCGGATGCCCGCGTGGACCTTGTAGCGGACGTTGATCGAGATCAGGAGCGGCGTGAGCTGTTCGACGATGCGCGCCGTCTCCAGCGGCCCGGCGTTGACGGCGCGCAGGCCGGGGATGGCCTCGACGAGCGCGGCGACCTTCGCCTTGTCGGCCTTCTTCTCGCCGCAGATCAGGACGTCCTCGTCCAGGATCGCCTCGCGGTCCGCGAGCTCGGGCGCGCCGACCGTGTGGAAGGCGGCGACCACGGTCACGCCCTCGGGGACCATCTCCTGCGCCTGCTGCGCCGCGGAGCCCTGCCAGACGCCGAGCGTGCGGGTCGCCTTGCCCGAGACGGCAGCCGCGAGCGGGACGGTGCAGTCGACCAGGAGCTGCCCGGCTCCAGCGAGCCCTTCAGGTTCGTGAGGTTCTCCGACTGGGCACGGAACGGGCACGGCGAGGACCACGACCGGGCCCTGCTTGGCGGCCTCCTCGTTCGACATGCCCTCGATCTCCGCGTCGGGAACGGCGTCTGAGAGCTTCCTCGCGGCCTCTGCCGCGCGCTCCGCGTCGCGGGAGCCGAGCACCACCGCGCGGCCGGCGAGCGCCCAGCGCAGGGCCAGCCCATAGCCGAGCGCGCCGGTGCCGCCGATGATCGGGATCGCGTCGGGCACGGCGCGCAGTCTATGCCGGTGCCAGGTATCGCTGGAACCTCGCGCCGGTCGAGCCTAGGTACTGGACTGGGCACATATGCTGCGCCGCGATGAGGCTCGAGGGACGCAAGGCGCTCGTGACCGGTGGCGCCAGCGGGATCGGCGCGGCGACCGCGCGGCGGCTCGCCGCCGAGGGCGCCCAGGTCGTCATCGGCGACATCAACGTCGAAGGGCGCCGAGTCGGTCGCCGCCGAGATCTCGGCGCGACGCCGCGCACCTTGACGTGACCGACCCCGGCTCGGCGATCCGCGCTCGCCGAGGAGCACGGCCCGTTCTCGATCCTGGTGAACAACGCCGGGCACGGACGAGTTCGGCTTCTTCGCCGACACCGATCCCGGCGTCTGGGAGCGCGTGATCGCAGATCAACCTGATCGGCGTCCTGGCCTGCACGCACGCGGTCCTGCCCGGGCATGCAGGACGCGGGCTACGGACGCGTGGTGAACATCTCATCCGAGGCGGGGCGGATCGGCTCGAAGGGGTCGGTCGCCTACTCGTCGGCGAAGGGCGGCGTGCTCGGCTTCACCAAGTCGATGGCGCGCGAGGGCGCCCGCTTCGGCATCACCGTGAACGCGATCTGCCCCGGGCCGATCGAGACTCCGCTGCTCATGCAGGCGCTCGAGTTCGGCGAGATCGGCGAGAAGATCATCGACAACATGAAGGCGGGCACGCAGCTTCGCCGCATGGGGACGCCCGACGAGGTCGCGGCGGTCGTCGCCTTCCTCTCCTCGGACGACTCCTCGTACATGACCGGCGAGACGCTCGGCGTCTCCGGCGGCATGGGCATGTGCTGATGGAGATCGGCTCAGAGCGGGCGGACACGTTCAAGGTCGAGGACCGGCTGCTGACGGACGTCGGCGGCACGATCGGATCGAGCGTCCTCTCGACGCCGGGGATGATCGCGATGATGGAGCGCAACTCGGCGATGCTCGCGTTCGAGCAACTGCCGGAGGGATCGGCGACGGTGGGCTTCGAGGTCTGCGTAAAGCACGTCGCCGCCGCGCTCGAAGGATCGGAGTGCGTCGTGCGGGCAACCCTTCAGGAGGTCGAGGAGGAGCGCAAGCTCCGCTTCTACGTCGAGGTGACCGAAGGCGAGCGGACGATCGGCGTCGGCACCCACGAGCGGCGCGTGATCCAGGTCGGCCAGCTCGGCTGAGGCCGTGGGCGGGTTGCCGACAAGCGTCCGCCTCCGCGAGGTCGGTCCACGCGACGGCTTTCAGAACGAGCCGGAGACGATCCCGACCGCCGACAAGGTCCGCCTGATCGGCGATGCTCGGGGCGGCGGGCTACAGGCGGATCGAGCTCACCTCGTTCGTCCGCGCCGACGTCATCCCGCAGCTCGCCGACGCGAACGACGTCCTCGACGGCTACGAGAAGCTCGACGGCGTCGCCTACTCGGTGCTGATCCCGAACGAGAAGGGGCTCGACAACGCGCTGGAGCGCCGCGAGCGCTTCGACGAGGTGAACCTGTTCCTCTCGGCGTCGGAGACGCACAACCAGCAGGAACGTGAACCGCTCGATCGAAGAGTCGCTGTCGGGTCTCGAGCGGGTGATCGAGCGCGCGCTCGCCGAGGGCCTGCGCGCGCGAGGGCGTGATCTCGACCTCGTTCGGCTGCCCGTACGAGGGCCACGTTCCGCCCGACCGCGTATTCGAGATCGCCGAGCGCCTTGCCGCCGCCGGCTGCGAGGAGATCGCGTTCGGCGACACCACCGGGATGGCGAACCCGCGCCAGGTCGCGGAGTTCTTCGCCCGCGCGAAGAACCGCCTGGACGGCGCTCGAGCTGACGGCGCATTTCCACAACACGCGCGGCCAGGGCCTCGCAAACGTCCTCGCCGCGCTCGAGCAGGGGATCGACTCGTTCGAGTCCGCATTCGGCGAGCTGGGCGGCTGCCCGGTGCCGCCGGGATCGACGGGGAACATCTCGTCCGAGGACCTCGTCTCGATGCTCGAGGAGATGGGAGTCGAGACGGGCATCGACTTCGAGAAGCTGATCGAGGCGTCGAGCGCTGTGCAAGACGTACTGGGCCGGCCCCTGGGCGCGCACGTCCTGCGCGCGGGGCCGGTGGACTGGCAACAACGTAGATATTGGCGAGCCCCCGAAGGGGAGGCGGACTTGCCGATCATTTCGAGCAGCGCGAAGGAGCGGATTGGATACCCGACTCAGAAACCAGAGCACCTTCTTGATCGCATCATCCGGGCTGCTACGGACGAGGGAGATGTCGTTGCCGACTTCTTTTCCGGCGGCGGTACAACGGCTGCGGTTGCTCAGCGGCTCGGTCGACGATGGATCGCCTCTGATATCTCGCGTGTTGCCGTAAGCATCACCTCGGATCGTGTCTCGAAGGTCGTTGAGCAGCAGCAGGCAGAGGCGGAGGTAAGAGGCGAGAAGCTCGCCGTTCCGGATTTCGAGGTGGCCCACTGGGGCATCTACGAGGTCGGGTCGCTCTCAAAGCGGTCTGAGGAAGAGTTCCGGGAGTTCACCCTTAGCGCTTACGACGCCAGGGTTGATTCCACCGACGGCGCTATCCACGGGTATAAGAACAAGGAGCCCATCTATGTCGGCGTGCCAGACCGAGACAAGGCGGTGCGCAAAGAGGACGTCGCGGACTTCGCCAACGCGATCCTGAAGAAACTAGGGTCGGGGGCCGCCGGCACGATGATCGCCTGGTCGTTCTCCGAGCAGGCCCGGAAGATGGCCGAGCGCATCGCTGCGCAGCAGAAAGTCAAGCTGAGCTTCGTAAAGCTGCGGCTTGTCCCAATCGAATCGCCGGAGTTCGTTGCTCACGTCGCCGAGAAGGACGACCGCTACAAGGATCTCGTCGCATTCGTCTTGCCGCCAGAGGTCAGACTCAGGACGGCAAAGGTCGAGTCCCTGACCTACGAGTTCGATGCTTCCGAGACCGTCGTGCTGAATACCGGAGCCAAGCTCATCAATGCTCAGTGGGACTTCTCCTATCAGGACTACTTCACGTCGACTCATGGCTTCGAGCTTCAACGCACAAAGAAGGGCGAGCCCGTTCTTACAGCCGAGTATGAGTTCCCCGCAGCCGGCGAGTACGACATCGCCGTCCGTGTTCAGGACGACCTCGGCGGCGAAGCCGTCTATCGCAAGACGATCGAGGTCACGTGATGCACAACGCGTTCACGGCGCATGAGGCCGAGTTCATCGAGTGGTCGACTTCTGGATTTCCCGACGTGCGCGAAGAAACCGAGGAGTTTCTAAAGCATGTCCTCGACCCCGATCGCGAACGAAAGTTGTGGCCCGGGCAGCGCGATGGCTTGCTGCGCACGATCTATGCATATGAGGTCCTGAACCGCAAGGATCTTCTGCTGAACATCGTCACGGGTGGCGGTAAAACGGCGATCATCGGAGCATGTATCGCGTGGCTTCGGTGGAGCCACGGTGTGCGGTCGTTCGTGATTCTCACACCGAACACGATCGTTCGCGACCGGCTGCGTGTCGACTTTGAGTTCGCAGGCGTTTTTCACGACTTCGACCTTTTTCCGGGTGAGCACTCTCACTTCATCGATGACCTCGGCTTGCACGTGCTCGAGCCCGGGGCGGCACCGCAGGGGATGCTCGAGTCGGGCGTGGTTCTCGCCAACATTCAGCAGCTCTACGGTGGCGGCGCCAATGAGAAGCTTGCTTACATCCTGAACTTCACCGGTGATCTCGCCGTGTTCAACGACGAAGCCCACAACACTCCGGCGCTTGAGTACACGGACGTACTGAAGGTTCTGGCGAAGAAGACAGTTTTTCGCCTAGATACGACGGCGACCCCCGATCGTGCCGACGGTCAAGAGCCCGATACGGAGATGATCTACGAGTACGGGATCGCCGAGGCGCTTGATGACGGGATCATTAAATCGACGGTCGTATATCAACCGGACATCAAATCCGTCCAGCTCACGTATACGGATCCGGTGAGTGGCGAACAGAGGTCGGTGGAGGAGATCGACTGGGAGGCCATTGACTCGGGCAAGGTGAAGGCGACTCAGTTCGTGACAGATCCAAAGCCCCGTCACGAGCAGCTTAAGATCGCGCTATCCCGGCTCGAAGAGCAGCGAGTTCGTGCCAAGGATCGCTACAAGCCAATCCTGTTCGTCGTTGCTGTCGGTATCTCCGATGCGACCGCCACGCGGAACGAATTGGAGCAGGCATTTGGAGTCCCGACCCTGGTCGTCACCGAGGAGTCTTCCGACGAGGAACGGGCTGAGGCGATGAAGGTAGGAAAGGCTGAGAGCCCGTACGACGCGGTGGTCAGCGTCCTAATGCTGCGCGAAGGCTGGGACGTGCCCGAGGTCAGCGTGATCTGCCTCCTGCGCAAGTTCTCCTCGAAGGTCTACGGGCAGCAGGTGATCGGCCGAGGACTACGGAAGGTCCTGCGAAAGCCCGATGAGCCTGAAATCCTTTGTGTCGTCGACCATCCGAAGCTCGAGCACGATTGGCTTTGGGAGCTTGTCAAGGCGAACGTGAAAGGCAACGTAAAGCCGGACGACAGCTTTGACCCCGACGAGGATCTGCCGCCGCCAGCACCTCCGAGCGAACCAGATCTGGTGAATCCGAAGCACTTGATCTCGATCAAGGATCCTGAAGGCGCGGATGAAGATGAGGTTGACTTTCGCGATCTGTTGGGTGAGATCGAGGAGGAAGAAGAGCCGCGAAAGGACTGGCCCGACGTGCTCGCTGCGACTGAGTACGACGACAGAATCGTCGAGATCACGGGCGTCGAGCTCAAGGGGCTGATTTCAATCAGTCTCAGTCCGACGGGATTCGTAACCACAGGCAAGCCAGACGAGGTCGAGTCGGTGCCGGTTGCCGAGGAGATCGAGCTTCCACCCGCTGAAGAGCTTGCGAATCAGCTTAAAGATCAAGCGCTGAGCCTCGCAACCGAGATTGTTTTCGAGAAGGGTTTCTCGGGCGAGCACCGTGGGGAGGTTTACCAAGCGGTCATGGATCACATGGACGAGAAGTTTCTCGACGGCAAAGGGCTTTCCGATTCGTCCGCACTCAAGCTCCTTTACGCAGGGATGCGCCTCCATGACGTACGAGCGACTTTCATGGGTCCAGGCATCGTGTCCGGCATTGTGAGATTCCCGCTAGCCAAAGTCAGCGTCTGACAGTGGCTACCGCCAATCACGGTCGGTAGATCATCGGCACGTAGCGATTGAGGAACCTCTCGCGCTCGACCCTTGTCTTCGGAACTGGCGCATCGTAAAGCTCGGTGCGACGCTCGCCGTTAGACGAATCGCGAATATCAAGCCACAGGGCTTTCCGGTCGCTGCCGTTACCTTCCACTTCTCGAAGGTAGGTGGGTTCTTCGCTCTTGTGGTCCACGTTCCGCTCCAAGACAACAACGTAAACGTCACGGAAGACGCCACCGTGGGGCAAGCACTCCGCAAACTGCGGGGATAGGGTCTTCATCTTGATCAGCTACCGAGACAGGAGACCCCATGCCGAAGCGCAAAGCGACAGCGAAGTGGGAAGGCAACGTGATGGAGGGCACCGGCTCGATCGGCCTGGGAAGCGGTGCCTGGGAGGGGCCCTACTCCGCGCGCTCGCGCTACGAGGAAGCACCGGAGTCGAATCCGGAAGAGCTGCTCGCCGCTGCCCACGCAGGCTGCTTCACCATGGCGCTGGCGCTGATCCTCGGCATGGCTGAGCACCCTCCGGAGACGCTCGACACCGAGGCCGTCGTCCACCTGCGCCAGAAGGAGGGCGGCTTCCACATCCCGGAGATCAACCTCATCGCGCGCGGCAAGGTTCCGGGGATCAGCCAGGAGGAGTTCGAAAAGCACGCCGCGACGGCGAAGAAGCACTGCCCGCTCTCGAAGGCGCTTGCCGCGGTCGACGAGATCACCCTCGACGCGCAGCTCGAGCAATGAGAAGCGACGCGTTCAGGCGTGCGGCCGAAGCCAAGGACTTCTCGCAGGTCGCCGAGCTCTTCACCGAGGACGTCACCTTCAACAGCCCGGTGGTCTTCAAGCCGTACGAGGGCCGGGAGGCGCTGGGGGTGATCCTGGGCGCCGTCGTTCAGGTGTTCGAGGACTTCCGCTACGTGGAGCAGGTCGAGACGGGCGACACGGCCGTGCTGATGTTCGAGGCCCGCGCGGGCGAGCGCGAGCTGCAGGGCGTGGACATCCTGCGCTTCGGCGAAGGGGACCTGATCCGCGAGCTGATCGTGATGGTCCGGCCCGATGAGCGGCATGCACGCGCTTGCCGACGAGATGAAGAAGATGCTGGAGGCGGCCGGAGCGGCCTAGCCTAAGCTGGCCCGCCGGAAAACACACACCTCAAGGAGACGCGCATGGAGATCAAGTCGGTCGGAGTCGTCGGTTGCGGCCTCATGGGCCACGGCATCGCCCAGGTCTGCGCGCAACGCGGAGGCTGGGACGTCGTCGTCGTCGAGGTCGGGCAGGAGCAGCTCGACAAGGGGCTCGGCAAGATCGAGAAGCAGCTCGGACGAGCGGTCGAGAAGGGCAAGCTCGAACAGTCCGACGCCGACGCCGTGCGCGGGCGCATCACGGGCTCGCTCGACGTCTCGGACCTGGCCGACTGCGATCTCGTGATCGAGGCGATCACCGAGAACCTGGACGCAAAGCTCGAGCTGTGGAAGGAGCTGGACGGGATCGTCAAGGACGAGGCGCTGTTCGCGACCAACACCTCGTCGCTTTCGGTTGCCGACCAGGCCGGCGCCACCTCCCGCCCCGGGCAGTTCCTGGGGCTCCATTTCTTCAACCCCGTGCAGGTGATGCCCCTGCTCGAGGTGGTCCGGGGAGAGGGCACGGACGATGGCACCGCCGACGCGGGATTCGCCTTCGGCGAGTCGCTCGGAAAGAAGACGGTCGCGGCGGGCGACAATCGCGGCTTCATCGTCAACCGGCTCCTCGTTCCGTTCATGCTCGACGGCATCAACGCCTACGAGGCCGGCGTCGGCTCGATCGAGGACATCGACAAGGCCATGATCGGCGGCGCGAGCCATCCGATGGGGCCGATCACGCTGGCCGACTTCGTCGGACTCGACACGCTGGTTTCGATCGCGGGCGTGATGCACGACTACTACGGCGAGGACCGCTTTGCCGCGCCCCCCACTCTCACCAAGCTGGTCGACGCGGGCCACTACGGGCGCAAGTCCGGACGCGGCTATTACGACTACTCGGGCGAGAAGCCGGTCGCGGTAGACCCGGGGAGCTGATTGCGGATGGAGGCCGGAGACACGCCGACACCCCCGCCCCCGCCCGGCAGCGACCCCTTGAGCGGCGAGGAGGTACGCCGAGCGACCTTCCCGCAGGCCCTGCGCGGCTATGACCGCGAGGCGGTCCACGACATGCTCGACCGCGTCGCGGACTGGATGGAGGGGAAGGGCGAGCGCCGTCTCGAGCGCGGCGCCCGGGATGCGCGAGGAGCTTGCGAAGGTCGGCGAGAAGACGGCGGGCATCCTGACCGCTGCCGAGGAGGCGGCGCGGAACCTCCGCGACGAGGCGGCCGAGTACGCCGAGCGCCTACGCGCCGACGCCGATGACGAGGCGCGGAAGGCCCGCCTGAACGCCAGTCAGAAGATGGACGAGATGATCGCCGACGCCGAGGCGAAGGCCCAGGGGATCATCGACGACGCGATCGCTCGCCGCCGGCAGCTGAACCAGGCGATCTCGAGCCTGGTCGACCGCCGCGACGAGATCGCGGCCGACGCGACCAGGCTCGCCGAGGAGCTCCTGGCCGCCGTGGAAGGGCTGCGCACCGCCGCAGCACCGCTCACGAGCCCGGCAGAGCCCGAGTCCGACGAGGTTCTCGTCGAGGAGCCACGAGTCCGACGAGGTCGCCGTCGAGCGAGCCCGACTCCGAGGAGGCGGAGGTCGACGAGCCTGATCCGGAGGCGACCGAGATTCACGAGCAGCCGCCGACCCTTCTGGTCGACCCCGACGCCGAGGACGAGACGCCTCCACAGGGCCCGCCTAGGTAGCCCGCAACACCTCGGCCGCGGCGCGCTCGCCTGAGGTGATGGCGCCGTCGATGTAGCCGTTCCAAACGGTCGCGGTCTCGGTGCCCGCCCAGTGGATCCGGCCGACCGGCTCGCGGAGCGCCTGGCCGAAGTCGGTCCAGCCGCTCGGGCCGAAGGCGCCCGAGTAGCAGCCACGAGACCAGCGCTCCGCGGCCCAGTTCCGCTCGACGTAATCGATGGGATGCGCGGCGCGCTGCCCGAAGAGGCGTGCGAACACGCGTACCACCTCCGCCTGGCGCTCGCCCTGCGAGGCCGAGCCCCAGCGGCGCGCGGCGCGGCCGTCGAGGAAGCCGAGCAGGACGCCGGGCGAGCCGTCCGGCGGCGTGTTGTCGAAGATGGCGTTGACGGAGCCGCCGTCCGAGAGGCCCGAGCCCGACAGGCCCTCGGCGCGCCAGAAGGGCTCGTCGTAGATCGCCATGCACTTGATGATCGCCCCCTGGGGCATGCGCTGGGTCATCTGGTCGCGCCGCGCGGGGAGCTCGGGCTCCCAGTCGATGCGCGAGGCGAGGGTGGGGGAGACGGCGACGATGGCGCGCTCCGCTTCGACCGTGACGCCGTCGGCGGCGACCGTGACGTTCGCGCCGTAGTCCTCGATGCGGCGCACCGGCGCCCCGAGGACCACGCGCTCGCCGAGCTCCGCGGCCATGCGGATCGCGACGAGCTGGGAGCCGCCGACGAAGCGGGAGTCCTGAGCCCCGCCGGCGGTGTCGACGAGCGAGTCGAACCCGCCCGCCGAGTGGATATAGAAGAGGACGTGAAGGAGCGAGACGTCCTCGGGCTCGGTCCCGAAGACGCTCCGGATCGCCAGGCGGATGAGCATGCGCGCGCCGGCGGAACGGGCGTTCCGCCGCATCCACGCGTCAAAGGTGACGGCGTCCCAGCTCTGCGCCTCGCGGGCGCTCCACGGCGCTTCGAGAGGCACCTGGTCGGCCATCGAGTTCAGGCGGCGCCTGACCCACTCGACCTGCATGAGGACCGCGGGGTTGATGCGCGGGATGGTCCCGGAGTAGCGGCGTGGTCTCGCCGCGGTACTCGATGACGTTCTCGCCCTTCGACGTGGGTCGGGAAGGTCTCCACGCCCATGCGCGAGGCCATCTCGCAGCAGCGCGTGCTGGGTCGGGCCGACCCATTGCCCGCCGACCTCGACCACCTTGCCGTGGCCGATCTCGTGGTTGAGGACGCGGCCGCCGACCCTGTCGCGGGCCTCGAGGACGACGCACTCGATTCCCTTCGCGGTGAGATCGAGCGCGGCGGTCAAGTCCGGCGAATCCGGCGCCCACGATCGCCACCTGGGCCGAACGTGTCACAGGCGCTTCGCTCATGGCATGGACCTTAGACTGAGCGGCGTGAGCGAGACGACCGAGGGGACGGAACTCAGCGCGGCACTCGAGGCGGCCCTTGCGGGCGGGCCCGAGCGCCACCACCAAAAGACGGCCGACCAGGGCAAGCTGCCGGTGCGCGAGCGCGTGGCGCGCCTGGTCGACGCCGAGTCGTTCACCGAGGAGGCGCTTCTTGCCAACTGGGACCAGGAGGGCCTGGGCGCCGACGGGGTCGTGACCGGCCTGGCGCTGATCGCCGGGCGCAAGGTGGCCCTGATGGCGAACGACCCGACCGTCAAGGCAGGGTCCTGGGGCCCGAAGACGGTCGAGAAGATCCTGCGCATCCAGGAGCGCGCGCTCGCTCTGGAGATCCCGATGGTCTATCTCGTCGACTCCGCCGGGAGCGCGGATCACCGAACAGGTGCGGATGTTCCCCGGGCGGCGCGGGGCGGGGCGGATCTTCTACAACGAGGTGCGCATGTCGGGGCGGGTGCCGCAGGTGTGCATCCTCTTCGGCCCGTCCGCCGCGGGCGGCGCCTACATCCCGGCTTTCTGCGACGTCGTGATCATGCGCGAGGGCAACGCCTCGATGTACCTGGGCTCGCCGCGGATGGCCGAGATGGTGATCGGCGAGAAGGTGACGCTCGAGGAGATGGGCGGCGCGAAGATGCACACCGGCGTCTCGGGCTGCGGGCACTTCCTGGCGAAGACGGACGAGGAGGCGATCGACCTCGCCAAGCGCTACCTCTCCTACATGCCCGAGAGCTGGAGGTCGGATCCGCCGTCCGCGCCTCCCGCTGACCCCGATTCCGAGCGGAAGGCTTCGGAGATCATCCCCGGCGACGAGAAGACGTCGTTCGACATCAAGGACCTGATCGCGGCCCTCTTCGACGCGGACTCGTTCTGCGAGGTCCACGCCCGCTGGGCGAAGGAGCTGGTCGTGGGATACGCGCGCCTCGACGGTCGCGCCGTCGGGATCGTCGCCAACCAGCCGCGCCAGAAGGGCGGCGTCCTGTTCGTCGACTCCGCGGACAAGGCGGCGCGGTTCATCTCCACCTGCAACGCCTTCAACATCCCGCTGCTCTTCCTGGCCGACGTTCCGGGCTTCATGATCGGCACGGACGTCGAGCGCCAGGGCATCATCCGCCATGGCGCGAAGATGATCTCGGCGGTCTCCGAGGCGACCGTGCCGAAGATCTCCGTGATCGTGCGCAAGGCCTACGGCGCCGGCCTCTACGCGATGGCCGGCCCGGCGTTCGAGCCGGACTGCACGATCGCCTTGCCGGGCGCGTCCATCGCGGTGATGGGGCCCGAGGCCGCGATCAACGCCGTATTCCTCAACCAGATCCAGGCGATCACCGACGAGGCCGAGCGCGACGAGTTCGTCCGCTCGAAGCGCGAGGAGTACTCGGCGGACATCGACATCCTCCACCTCGCCTCGGAGATGGTCGTCGACGCGGTGATCGAGCCGGACGACCTGCGCGCCGAGCTGGTCCGCCGCTACGCGTTCGCCGACGGTCGTGACCGCTCGTTTCACGGAGCGGCGCAACCCGATAACCCCTGCTTGATGGGCGACCTCGGGGTGATTCTCGGCTCCGGCGCTGCGGGGCTGATTCCGGCGCATGACGGGATCGTGAGCGTCGACCGCCATGGCGAGGGCTACACGCTGCCTCACGCGATTGACCACGCGAGCAATCTGCGCCGGCTGGCCGAGGCCGGATGCGACCGCGTGCTGGGAATCGCGTCCGTCGGCGGCCTGCGCCCGGACCTCGGCCCGGGCACCTACCTGGTCCCGGACGATTTCATCGCGCTCGACGTCGGACCGGTCACATCGCTCGCGACCGACGACGCTCATCGGGTGGCGGGCTTCGACGAGAGCTGGCGCCGTGAGGTCGTGGACGCGTTCCGCGCCGCGACCCACGTGGAGGACGGCGGCGTCTATTGGCAGGTCTCAGGGCCGCGCCTCGAAACGGCGGCGGAGGTCCGGCTGATCGCCCAGCACGCGCACGTGGTCGGGATGACGGTCGCGTCGGAATGCATCGTCGCCGGCGAGCTGGGGCTGCCCTACGCGGCCCTCTGCGTGGTCGACAACCTCGCGAACGGCGTGACGACACAAGCGCTCACCGCCGAGGACGTCCGCAAGGGCCAGGCGGAGCACCGGCCCGAGCTGGCGGCCGTGCTGGCGTCGGCGCTCGGAACGCTCGCGACCTAGCGAGCCGCAAGTAGTCGGGAAGGGGTGGCGCCTCACCAGTTGTCGACGGTGCGGACCGGCGGGCGGTCGCGCCAGGTGCCGCCGCGGTCCGCGGCGGCGAGCGTCGAGGCGATGACCCGCCTGGTGTCGGCGGGGTCGATGACGTCGTCGATCTCGAAGAGCGTCGCCGCGTTCAGAGCCTTGGCGTGCTCGTGCGCGTGGGCGACCATCTGCTCGAGGCGCTCCGCGCGCTCGGCCTCGTCGGCGATCGCCTCGAGCTCGCGGCGGAAGCCGAGCTTGACCGCGCCCTCCAGGCCCATGGCGCCGAGCTCGGCGGTCGGCCAGCCCACCGTGAGGAGAGGCTCGTGCATCGAGCCCGCGGCCATCGCCTGGGCGCCGAGGCCGTAGGCCTTGCGAAGGATCACCGCCACGAACGGAACGCTGAAGCGAGGCCCCGACGGTGAAAAGGCGCGAGCAGTGGCGGACCAGCCCGGTCGCCTCTGCGTCGGGCCCGACCATCATCCCCGGGGTGTCGATCAGCGAGACGATCGGCAGGCCGAACGCGTCGCAGAGCGCCATGAAGCGGGCGGCCTTGTCGGCGCCCTCGGAGGTGATCGCGCCGGCCAGGTGCATCGGGTTGTTGGCGATGACGCCGACCGCCCGGCCCTCGATCCGCGCGAGCGCGGTGACCATCGGGCGGGCGAACTCCTCGCGCAGGTAGGTCACGGAGCCGGCGTCCGCGATGCCGTCGATCGCGGCGTGGACGTCATAGGCGCGGCGGCGCCGCTCGGGCACCACGTCGCGGAGCGCCTGCGGGTCCGGCGCCGCCCAGTCCGTGAGCGTGCCCTGGAAGTAGGAGACGAGGCGCTCGGGTCACATCGACCGCCTCCTCCTCGTTCGCGACGCGGACGTCGACGACGCCGTTGGCCGCCTGCACGCCGATCGGGCCGATCGCGTCCGGCTCGAACGTGCCCAGGCCGCCGCCCTCGATCATCGCGGGGCCGCCCATGCCGAGCGCGATGCTGTCGGTCGCGACGATCAGGTCGGACGAGCCTGCCAGCACGGCGTTGCCGGCGAAGCAGCGACCCGACACGACCGCGATTCGGGGAACCACGCCCGAGAGGCGCCCCCACAGCGCGAAGGCGCGGGTGTCGAGCGCCGAGACGACCGCGTAGTCGGTGTCGCCCGGCCGGCCGCCGCCGCCCTCGGTGAAGATCACGGCGGGGAGGCGCATCCGCTCGATCAGCTCGAAGAGGCGGTCCTTCTTGCGGTGTCCGGTGGCGCCCTGCGTGCCGGCCAGGACCGTGTAGTCGTAGGAGAGGACCGCGCACGCGGCCGCTTCCGGCGCCGTGGAGCTCGGAGTTGATGCGCGCGGTGCCCGCGATGAGCCCGTCGGCCGGAGTCTTCGCGATCAGCTCCTCCGCCGAGCGGCGCATGCGCTGAGCGGCGATGGCGAGGGAGCCGTACTCGACGAAGCTGCCCTCGTCGACGAGGTCGCCGACGTTTTCACGCGCGGTTCTGCCCGCCGCGCTCGCGCCGCTTCGAAACGGCGTCGGGGCGAGCGTCGTCGCGGGTCGCCGCCTGCCGCTGAAGGATCTCCGCGAGGTCTGAGCGCTCGTCCGGCGTCGTCACGCGGCAAGCCTCGCAGACGCCTGATCGTGGCCTAACCTTCACGGATGGGACTCGCGGTCATGGATGCCACGCTCGACGGCGAGACCGTGGGCCTTCGCGCGGAAGACGGCGTGATCGTCGAGCTCGGGCCCGGGGTCGAGGCCCGCGACGGCGACGAGGTGATCGACGGATCGGGCATGGCGCTCGTCCCCGGCCTCGTCAACGCTCATACCCACGCCGCGATGACCCTCTTTCGCGGCTTCGCCGACGACCTGCCGCTGATGGTCTGGCTCCAGGAGCACATCTGGCCGGCCGAGGCGCGGCTGGAGCCGGAGCACGTGTACTGGGGAACGCGCCTGGCCTGCGTCGGAGATGATCCGCACGGGCACGGTCGCGTTCTGGGACATGTACTGGCACCCCGAGGCGGTGGCACGCGCGGTCGAGGACGCCGGCCTGCGGGCCGTGGTGGCGGTGCCGCTGATCGACGGGCCGGATGCGGCCAAAGCGCGTGCGGACGCCGACGAGGCACTCGACCTGGTTCGCGATTCGGCGTCGGGCCGGGTCCGGGCGGGATATGCGCCGCACGCCCCGTACACCGTGGGGCCAGAGTCGCTTGCGTGGGTCGCCGAGCGCGCGGCCGAGCGGGGAGCGACGATCCAGATCCATCTCTCCGAGACGCAGAAGGAGGTGGACGACTGCATCGCGGAGTACGGGATGAGGCCCGCGTTCCACCTCGATCGCTCCGGGATGCTCGGACCGGACACGATCCTCGCCCACGGGGTCTGGCTCGACGAGGCAGAGCTGGAGCTGATCGCCGAGCGTGGAGCGACGGTCGTGACGAATCCGGTCGCGAACCTGAAGCTCGCGGTCGGCGGGCTCTTTCCCTATCTGGCGGCTCGGGAGCGCGGGGTCGAGATGGGCATCGGGACGGACGGCCCCGGCTCCAACAACTCGCTCGACCTGTTCTCGGACCTCAAGACGTTCGCGCTTCTGCAGAAGAACGCTGCGTTCGACGCGGCCGCGGTGGATGCGGCCGAGACGCTCCGGCTGGGAACCGGGGAAGCGTCCGTCACTGCTCCGATCTCCCGCACTCGGAGTGGGCGATCCGGCCGACTTCCTGCTCGTGCGAGCCGAGGCGCCCGAACTGGCCATGGGCGAGCTTGATGCGGGCCTGGTGTATGCCGCGTCGGGCGCGGTGGTCGACGCGACCGTCGTGGCGGGGCGGGTGCTGATGAAGGGCGGCGTCGTCGAGGGGGCCGACGAGGCGGTGATAAGGGCCCAGGAATGCGCTTCGCAGATCGGGGTACGTTGAGATATGGGCGAACGCGGGATAGCAGGGATGCTGGCCGACCGCCTCAGCTGGCGGCATCTGGATGCCGCGTTCGACGCCGAGACCGACTCGTGGCTGGGTCGCGCGAATCCTCGCGACGCTGTTCGGGTTCGGCGGGCTTGCTTCTTCTGGCCACGCTTCTCCTCGACGGCGCGCCAGACCGGGACATCGGGGAGCCTCGCGCTCGTCGCCGCCTCGGCGCTCTGCGTCTCGGCCTTCATCCTCGTCGTGTACGAGCGCCTGCCCGTGTGGTTCCTGCGCGCCGCACCTGCGATCGGGACGGCCTGGTCGCGCTCTGACGATCTACTACGCGGGGCCGGAGGCCTCGGCTGCGTACGCGATGTACATGGCGTGGGTCGTGATCGCGAGCCGCGCTCTTCCTCGACACGCGCCTGATCCTGGCCCACGGCGCCGTTTCCGATCGCCGCATACGCGTTCGTCCTCTACGATGCTGGAGGGCTCGGACGATCTCGATGCGCTGAGGATCATGATCGACGGCGAGGGACGGTCGCGTGATATCGCGATCGTGATGGGGAGCATCGCCGGCCAGCTTCGCGAGGTGCTGCTGAAGCTCGAGGCCGCCGCGAGTACCGACCCGCTCACGGGCCTGCTGAACAGGCGTGCGCTCGAAGAGGCGTTCGACGTCGAGCTGGCGCGGCAGGCCGCGGGCACTTCGGCGTTGGTGTGGTGATGCTCGATCTGGACGGGTTCAAGCGCTTCAACGACGCGCACGGGCACCAAGCCGGCGATGCCGCGCTCCAGCGATTGAGCCATGTCCTGACCGAGTGCCACGCGCGCGATCGACCACGTGGGAAGAGTGGGAGGCGAGGAGTTCGCGATCCTGGCCCCTGAATCGAGCACGGCGGGGGCGCTCGCGCTTGCAGAGAGGCTCCGCCGCGCGATCGAGGTCGAGTTCTCTGGGCTCGGCGGACTGACAGCGAGCTGCGGAGTGGCGAGCTATCCCGACAACGGCACAGATCGGGATGAGTTGATCGGCGCGGCCGACCGCGCCCTGTACGAGGCGAAGGCGCTCGGGCGCAACCGGGCGGTTGCGGCCTCGACGAAGCCGCGCCCGACGCCCGACGCCATCGCGTCCTAGTCAGCGCTGCGTCCGAGGCCAGCTCGACGAAGGGGTCGAGCGCCTTCGGGTTCGCGAGGGAGTCGCGGCTGGCGGCCTGCTCGGGGGGCGTGCCCATCAGGATGCGCTTGACGGGCACCTCCAGGACCTTTCCCGAGAGCGTGCGCGGCACCTCGGCGACCTCGTGCACCTCGTTCGGCACGTGGCGGGGCGAGCAGTCCTCGCGGACGCGCGCGGCGATGCGGCGGATGAGGTCGTCGTCGAGGGTCGTCGCCCTCGCGCAGGACGACGAAGAGCGGCATCCACCCCTCGGTGCCGGGCCGGGGGACGTCGACCACGAGCGCGTCGGTGATCTCGTCGAGCGAGAGGACCGCGCGATAGATCTCGCTCGTCCCCATGCGGATGCCGCCGCGGTTGATGGTTGAGTCGGAGCGTCCGTAGATGATCGCCGTGCCGCGCTCGGTGATCTCGATCCAGTCGCCGTGGCGCCAGATGCCCGGGTACATCTCGAAGTAGGACGAGCGGTAGCGCTCGCCGTCCGGATCGGACCAAAAGAAGACCGGCATGGAGGGCATGGGCTTCGTGATGACGAGCTCGCCCACCTCTCCCGTGAGCGGATTGCCGTCGTCGTCCCACGCCTCGACGGCGCATCCGAGCGCGCGGGCCTGCAGCTCGCCGCGGTAGACGGGGAGGAGCGGGACGCCGCCGACGAACGCGGTGCAGACGTCGGTGCCTCCCGACGTGGAGAAGAGCCAGGTGTCCCGCCCGACGTGCTCGTAGACCCACTCGAAGCCCTCAGGGGCGAGCGGCGAGCCGGTGGAGCCGACCGCGCCGGAGCGGCGGACAGGTCGCGGCCGGCCGACGGCTCGACTTCCCGCCTTCATGCAGGAGGAGATGAAGCTGGCGGAGGTGCCGAAGGTCGTCGTGCCCGCCTCCTCGGCGAGGTCCCAGAGCGCGTCGAGCGTGGGGTGGCCGGGGTTGCCGTCGAAGAGGACGATCGAGGCGTCCGTGAGCAGGATCGAGACGAGGAAGTTCCACATCATCCAGCCGGTGGTGGTGAACCAGAAGACGCGGTCTCCCTCCTGGGCGTCCACGTGGAGATGCATCTTCTTCAGGTGCTCGAGGAGGATGCCGCCGTGGCCCTGGACGATGGCTTTCGGGAGCCCGGTGGTGCCGGAGGAGTAGAGGACCCAGAGCGGGTGGTCGAAGGGGACGCGCTCGAACTCGAGCGCCTGGCCGGCGCCGCTGTCCTCCACTTCCTGCCAGGCGACGCCGTGTGAGAGCGTCGAGGGGTCGGCCTCGGGGTCGAGGTAGCGGGACCAGGACTGTGTGTTCCAGGGAGGGCATCGCGGCCTCCAGGCTTCGCACGATCTCCATGCGGTCGAAGTCCTTGCCGCCGTACGTGTAGCCGTCGACCGCCAGGAGGACCTTGGGCTCGATCTGGGCGAAGCGGTCGATCACCGAGCGGGCGCCGAAGTCGGGTGAGCAGGACGACCAGATGGCGCCGATCGAGGCCGTGGCGAGGAAGCCGATCAGGGCGCCCGGCGAGTTTGGGAAGTAAGCGGCGACGCGGTCGCCCCGTTCGACGCCAAGGGAGCGAAGGCCCGCGGCGAAGGCGCGCGACGCGGGCCTCGAGCTCGCCCCAGGTGATCCGGCCGAGCTCGCCTCCCTCGGCCTCGTGCTGGATCGCCAGGGCGCTCGGGTCCTTGCCGCGGAAGATGTGCTCGGCGTAGTTCAGGCTGGCGCCGGGGAACCACTCGGCTCCCGGCATGTCGGCGCTCGCGAGAACCGTGGATGCAGTCGCCGTCGGCCGCGACGTCGAAGTAGTCCCAGATCGAGCGCCAGAACGCCGCGACGTCGGCGACGGACCACTCCCAGAGCCGGTGGTAGTCGCCGTCGAAGCTCAGGCCGCGCTCGGATTCGAGCCAGCGCATGTAGGCGGTCATGTTCGAGCCCTCGACCTTCTCGGCCGAGGGCTCCCAGAGCTTCTCGCTCATGCGCGTCGCCGGCGCGCGGGGGCGCGCGCCTGGGCGCCTCAGCGGCGGGCTCGGGCTTGCGCTCGCGGGTGCGGGCGAGGTCGCGGTCGAGCGCGCGGATCAGATCGAGGGTGAAGCTCTCGGCGCGGTCGAGGGCCTTGGGGTCGATCGCCGCGGCGACGTCCTGGGGGGTGTGGTGGTTGGCGGGGGCGATCGCTCCGGGCTCGAGGCAGGTGATGGCGCTCGCGCGCAAGCCGCCGACGCGGGCGGCGAGCGCGTCGGTCGCGAATCCGTGGCGAAGCGGGCGCGGCGCGGTAGCGAGTTGCCTTCGGCCGCGGTCGGCCTCGGCGATCGCCTCGCAGAGCTGAGAAACGCTGCGCATCCATCTCGAACGAGATCGTGAGGCCCTCGGAGGCGACCCAGCGCACGTCGCCCTTGCCGACGGAGTCGATGGCCAGGACGATCGTCTTGAAGGGGTCGAGCTCGTCCTTGTGGGTGCGGGTGAAGGAGCGCATGCCCTCCATGCCGCATTCCTCGCCGCCGGTCAGGACGACCCAGATGTCCAGGTTCCGGGCCGGCTCCTCCTCGAGCCGGCGCGCAAGCGAAAGGGCGACGGCGACGCCGGATGCGTTGTCGTTCGCGCCGGGGACGACCTCGGAGAGGCGCCAGTCGACGAGGAGGAAGGAGCTCACGAGCAGGATGAGCGTCGGGATGATCTGCAGGATCGCCAGGCCGTCCGAGTCGACGCCGGCCATGCGGGCGCCGAGCATGGGGAGGAGGATCGCGGCGGACCAGAAGAGGAGGCGGGTGTGGGGGAAGGGCAGGAAGCCCGAGGCGCGCTTGGTGAGCGCGGTCAAGCCGCTTGCCGAAGATCGTTCCTGTCCGGGCCGCGTCGAGATGGGCGGCGATGATCAGCTTGTGCGACGCGTCCGGGTTCTCGCCGCGCGAGACGACGTTCTGGGAGGCGCGGCGGAAGAAGAGGAGGCGGAGGAAGTGGCGGCTCGTGTTGAGGTCGAAGTAGAAGGACGTCGTCGCGAACAGGAGGAGCGCGAAGCCGGCGATGGGCAGCTCGATCGACGATCACGCTGGCGGCGAAGGCGAGGAAGGCGTGGAGCGCCCAGACGAGCGGCGCCTGGGGATGGACGTAGATGGGCTCGATCTCGGCCCGGCGGCCGCCGTCGCGCAGGCGGGCGGCCATGGCGTTCGCGGCACGGCGCTCGGCGTCGGTGCCCGCCAGGCGGCGGGTCGTACGAGCAGAGCTCGTCGATGGTCTCGAGCCTCGGGTCGCGGCGGGTCGGCTGGGGGAGCGGTTTTGGCTCTGCGACCTCCGCGTCCCCTGCACGCCTGCGTCGTCTGCGGGTATTTGCCACGGCGCGATTATCGCGGGTCTGGATGCGGCGGGTGGGAATCGAACCCACAAGCCCTTTCGAGCAATGGATTTTGAATCCATCTCCTTTACCAGTTTGGACACCGCCGCAGGGTGCGCACAGTCATGACGCAACGGGCAGGCGTCTAGCCTGACATGCATGTGCGGCCGGTACACGCTCGCCAACCCCAATCCAAGGCGGCTGCGCCTTCGTTTCGGCATCACCGAAGAGGCCGAGATCGAGGAGGAGCCGCGGTTCAACATCGCGCCGACCGACCCGGTGCTGGCGGTGCGCGAGCGCTCGGACGAGCGGGAGATCGGAACGCTTCGCTGGGGGTTGGTGCCCGGGAAGTGGGCGACGGAGAAGAAGGGGCGCCCGCTCATCAACGCGCGCGCGGAGTCGATTCGAGACGCAGCCCGCGTTCGCCGAGTCGTTTCGCGAGCGGCGCTGCCTGATCCCCGCGGACGGCTTCTATGAGTGGCGGCGCGACGAGAACGGCAAGGTGCCGATCTGGCTCCACCGGCCGGACGACGAGCTGTTCGCGTTCGCCGGCATCTGGGCGAGCTACGAGCCGAAGGGTGGGGAGCCGATCGTGAGCTGCTCGATCGTCACGACCCAGCCGAACGACACCGTGCGCCCGATCCACGACCGGATGCCGGTGATCCTGGCGCCTGATGCCGAGGCGGCATGGCTCGCCCCGGACGCAGAGCCCGAGGATCTGATGCGCCTGCTCGTTCCCTCGCGCGAGGAGCTCGAGACGCGAGAGGTCAACGACCTCGTCAACAGCGTCCGCGAGGACGGCGCCGGCGCTGATCGAGCCGCGGACGGCAGCGACGCTGTTCTAGAGCTGCTAGGCGGGGCTGGGGGAGGGGGACGCGGTTGCGACTCGCCGTCGTCGTATCCGTCGTCGTCCTCGCCCGCCAGCGGACGGCCGCCGATTGGCCGCTCTTCCTCGACGTGCCACTCCTGGCCGAAGGCGATCAGCGAGACGATGATCAGCAGGATCTGGACCGGGATGAGGACGATCACGAGGAGGCCGATCAGGTCCTCGGGGAGGATCGGCGAGTCGAGCCCGTCCTTCGAGCGGGCGAACCAGCCCGGCGCGGCCACGGCGGCGAAGATGGTCATGATCACCGCGAGCGATGCGGCGACGGGCAAGAGGCCGCGGTTCCAGTTGGCGATGAGGATCGCGAAGAAGACGTAGAGCGCCGCCCAGAGGAGCGACATGATCGCGATCATCGAGCTCTGCATCCGCTCCCAGCCGCCGATCACGATCAGGGCGATCAGGCCGGCGGAGACGAGCAGCACGAATGCGACGATCGCTTTGGTCGTCTTCGACTGCGCCTTCTCCCGGTTCGGGCGCCAGAGCTCGTAGCCCTCTCGAACGGTTGTGGCTTCCATCCCTGCCCGCAAGCATAAACCCGCGGGCGGCATCGAGGCGCAGTCACCCCTAAAATCGGAGTTCCCGCGGGCGTGTCGGAATTGGTAGACGAGCGAGGTTTAGGTCCTCGTGTTCGAAAGAGCGTGGGGGTTCGAGTCCCTCCGCCCGCATCTCGCACTACTAACCTCTGGCCACCACTTGGGGCAGTGGCACAACTGGCTAAGTGCACCGGTCTCCAAAACCGGCGATTCCAGGTTCGAATCCTGGCTGCCCCGCTCTTCGGACTCGCGGTAGATCGATACGCTGGCGTGAACCGCAACTCGCGGCGCTCGCGTCTGTTCAACTTGAAGACGTGGCAGGGACGCTCCACAACCGACGCTTCGCAGCCTGCTCGTCGCACTGATCGCGGTGGCGCTTCTTGCGCTCGCGCTTCTCGGCGCCGTCGGCCGACGCGGCCCGGCCGCGGCGAAGTGCCCGAAGGCCGACGCGCTGCCCGGGGATGCGAGCACCGAGCAGCTCGGCGAGGCCGTCCTGTGCCTGATCGGCAAGGAGCGGAGGAAGGCGGACCTGAAGAAGCGTCGATCCGGTCGGCTCGCTCACGCGCGTCGCCGAGAAGCACACGAAGGTGATGATCGAGGAGGACTGCCTGGACCATCGCTGCAACGGCGAGAAGTCGCTCAAGGACCGCATCGTCAACTCGGGCTATCCCATCCCCGGCGGTCGCTACGGGTTCGGCGAGGTGACCGGTTGCTCGCGTCACGCCGCAGGCGATGGTGGATGCCTGGATGGCAGCCGGGTCCACCGCAAGCGGATCCTGGCGCAAGGATACCGCGACGTAGGGGTCGGAGCCGCCA
The DNA here is from genome assembly GCA_963740125.1 of uncultured bacterium. Classification (GTDB taxonomy): domain Bacteria; phylum Actinomycetota; class Thermoleophilia; order Solirubrobacterales; family 70-9; genus JALZKA01. The sequence goes on from CAVUCV010000001.1 coordinate 627,165, forward strand.
AGGGCAAGCCCGACGTTCGGAACTGCAACGACGGGCGCTCGCGCGGCGTCTACACCGTGATTTTTGGCGGCGAAGCGTAGCGGCTCGCGCAGAAGCGTCTGAGGCGACGCGTACATCCGTCCAGCTCTATCCGGCCTTTCGTCCAGGGGGCGCCGCGACGCGTCCGATCCGAAGCGGAATGGCATTCGGAGTCTACACAAGCACGCCGTCTTGCCCTCTTTGCCGCGCTCCTCGGGCTCGCTGGCCCTGCTCTTCGGCGCCGGCCCGGCCGCCCAGAGCGCCAGCGCCGCCGGCCCCTGCAACAAGTGGGGTGACAAGGAGTCGAACGAGATCACGAAGGGCCATGCGCGCAAGGCGATCCTCTGCCTCATCAACCGGGAGCGCCACGCGCGCGGCCTGACGAAGCTCGAGCGCGACAGGAAGCTCCAGCGCGCGTCGCAGAACCACAACGACTACATGCAGAACCACCGCTGCTTCAGCCACCAGTGCTCGGGCGAGGCTTCGCTGACCGGCCGCCTGCAGCGGGTGGGCTGGCTGAGCGGCGGGCTCAGCGCCTGGACCTACGGCGAGAACATCGCCTGGGGCTCCGGCCGCGTACGGCACCCCGAGGAACATCGTGCAGCAGTGGATGAACAGCTCCGGGCACCGCGCCAACATCCTCACCAGCCGCTTCGACGAGATCGGCGTCGGCTACGGCAAGGGCACGATCACGCAAGAAGAGCGCCAACGGCGCGGTCATGACGACCGACTTCGGCTGGAAGGTCGGCTGACGGAGCTCGCCGCCGTCCAGCCATCTGGGCGGGGGCGTCACGGGGCTATATTCGGGCTACCTCGCGGGTGAGGTGTTACTGGTTGCACTCCAGCCTTCCAAGCTGGAGGAACGGGTTCGAGCCCCGTCACCCGCTCTCTTCCACGTCGTTGTCCTCGAGCGACAACAGGTAGCGAATGCTCCTCCGGCGCATCGAGGTTCGGCGCCGGTGGCAGTTCGCGCACACCACTTCGCACTTCGCGATCTCTTCCAGGACGGTCGGCCAGGGCCGTGTACTCGAAACCTTGGGCGATCTCGAAGAGCTTGTCCCCCCGAACGTGATCGAATTCCAGGACGACCGGGTCGTCCTCCCCGCAGTCCACGCAAGGATGCTCTCGGAGATACTCGATGAGACGAAGGGTCCGTTCGTGGCGCGTCCGTGCGCTTACAGGCCGCGGCGTTCTTGATGTAGCGAGCCTTGTTTGCCTCGTAATGCGTGCCTTGCCATATGCAGAGCGGCACGGCCGGCAATAGTTGTCCCGCTGCAACTCTTCGCTCTTCGGCGCCATGCAAACGCGTCCACTGGCTTCGAGTTCTCCGCACCGACCGCATCTCCGAAGCTTCGGTCTCCATTACGAACATATGTTCGCGTAAGGACCGGACGGAAACCACCTACAATCGCCCCGGTAACGGGGCGTGGCGCAGTCTGGTAGCGCACTCGGCTGGGGGCCGAGCGGTCGCTGGTTCAAATCCAGTCGCCCCGATTCATGAATTGCACCGTTCGAAGCGACATTCGTACCGTCGGTGAGGGGGTTCTACACACGGGCCGGGGTAGGCGTGGTCTACGCCCGACGGGGAAGTCCAAAGGTGGGAGTCGCCCGCTTTCCATGCGAAGCGACTAGTGCTTCTCGTCCTTAGCGGCTACTCCGTCAGCCCGACGGCTTCGAGGGCTTCCGAGCGATCCTTGAAGAACTCGAGTCGGATCGCCTTCCCCGCCTTCAGGGTGAAGAGAACAGCCCAGACCCGCTCAAATGGCACGCCGCCGCCTTTCCCTCGGGCCCGTTCGTACTGGACGACCAATACTTGGTCACCGCCGATCGCGGTGATTTCCTTCAGTTCGAGCACGTACTCGTCCCACATGGCCCAGTAGTGGCGATAGAAGTCGATCGCGGCATCCTTGCCACGGAGGTACCTCGGAAGGTCCGGCAGGGGATTAGCCAGGAAGTCGAGTTCGATCTCCTCGTCGAACTGATCGAAGAACCGGCTTGGGTCACCGAGTCGGTAGAGGTTCCGCACGATCTCGACGCTCTCCTGCGACATCGCCCCCGCAGTATCTCGCGGAAATGGCCCGCTTGCCATGAGAAGCGACTTAGGCGCTTCTCGTCCAAAGCGCTACCGCTTCTCCAGACTGGGGAGCGGTCGGCGCGGCACACGAACCCGTCGAGCACCTTGCGCCTCACCTTGGCGTATCTGTGACCCGGCCGAGGGCGGTCCACGATCACCGCCCATGAGCCGTGATCGTTACTTCGGTCGGTGCCGAGCTTGTGATCCGCCCCGGGCCGCCGCGCGAACAGATCCACCCGTCGCCCGACCTCGCACTTGCTCACCTCCGACCGCACCTGGCCGTGGAAACGCGCGACGATCCTGCCCGGTAAGTAGTTGCCCTTGTCCTTGCGGATCGTCACCGCCGTCTCGTACGCGGGAACCGCCGCCGCCGTCTGCACCCCGAGCGCCATGACGCCAGCCGCAGCGATGCCGATCACGATCGCAAGTCGCCTACTCATCGCGTCCTTCCCTTCCGTGCGAGCCCTCATTTCGGGCCTCCTTGCTGTCGTGGCCTCGCGCCTGGCCTCCCGATGAGGCGAGGCTCGGTGCCGGTTGATAGCCAGGAGGTTCAGACACGGCGGTACACATCCGGAACACACGAGCCGGTGCTGAGCGTGGTGTACGCGCGGCTGGGTATGTCCCAACGCCACTCCATGCCGAAGGGCGGACGCCCCCGTTCATTCCGGCCGGGGGCGCCCGCCTTCTCGAGAGAGGTCCGCCTAGGAGGGAGCTAGGGCGACCTTCGTGGTCAGATCTAGCAATCCGCGGGCGCCTCCACAGGAGCGTCAACGGCCCCGTCTCGGGCGCTGCGAAGAACGTCGCCACCACAACCTTCGGACTGTCCGTGCGATAGCCGGCGGTGTGGGCAAGGTCCCCACCAGCGTCGATGCACGCGGTGCCCGCCGGTAATCAACGCTCGTGCGCGCACACGACCGGAATCCCGGATGGGCCGCGGTGTGGGCGGCCCATCCGGGACGTGTCGGTCACCTGAGGGTCACTTCACCGGCTGGAAATAGTGCTTATCGATCCAGTGGGCGACGTCCTTACCGAGCTCCGCACCCTGAACATCCGCCGCTCGGAAGTGGATGCCCTGGTACACGCGTGCATCGATCGTCTCGTCGATCACGTCCGTGAAGCGCTCGTAGTTGCGCGTCACGTCGGGCACGCCCGGGGCGATCCTGACGACGCTGAACTCCGTCTTCCCCCGCCCGAAGAACGCCTCGGCCGTGTGCATGAACGCGCTCGCCACGCAGTTGTACCCCGACACATGGTCCGGATACGGTGGAGTGGCGATGCGCGGCGTCCACCCTGGATCCCCAGCGGTGCTCGGGTTGCCGTCATTGGCGCCCTCGTGGATCGCGGTGATCGGCCGCCAGTTGCTCCAGTGCGCCTTGTCGTTCCAGCAGTTGATCAGAGCGTCAGCAGTGGCCATGTCCAGCATCGCGAACAGCCGCGCTTCGCCTGCGAGCGTCAGCCCGCGATCCCCGGCGATGTCTCGGAACGTGCGGTTGAACAGCTCCACCGGATTGACGCTGTAGAACTGAGCGACGGCCTCTTGCTCCGCGGTTAGCGGACTGCCCACCGCCCCGAGCTCCTTGACCTCGTCGTACTCCCTCGTGTACGCGCCGGTCGTGAGCGCGTGCGGGCCCTTCGTCCTGAACTGCGACGGGCTCTCGATGAGGAGCGGCTCGACCTCGGCCAACCATGCGAACGGGTCATTGACGGAGCCAGGTGGGGTCGTACTCCACGGACGCCACTGGCCGGCCTCCGTCCCGGGCGTGAACCTGAAATCACCGTAGCGGCCGTCATTCGCTCGCGCTTCGAGCATTGCGTCCGCCGCGGCGGCCCCGGCTTCGCTCCCATTATCGATCTTGGCGTCATCGCCGGGAATGCCGGCGAGTTCCTCGGCAAGGAGGGCATCGAGCCGCACGCGGGCCGCCTCAGGCAATACTGGAACTCCAAGATCTTCTCTCTGCAGCCCGACGAGCACGTCGTGCGACGCGGTCGCAACGGCCGCCTGCTTCGACGCTGGCCGCGACGTGGGTGGAAGTCCCGTGAGATACGGCTGATGCTCGCCGTCGATTGAGTTCACGGCGTCATAGACGGCCCCCTGCACGATCCCGAGGTGCGCCTGCGCTACCTGCGGCGGCTGACCCGCGCCGGGAATCGGCGCGGTGGGTGCATTGATCAGCGCATTCGAGGCGTGGAGATTCCACGCCCGCACGGTGTCGGCGCCCTGCGAGGCTTCCGCCGCGCGAGCGCCTCCGAGCGACGCGACGAGCGCGACGAGCGCGACGAGCGCTGCGAAAGCGCCAAGCGCGCCGCGACGTGCCCAGTTGCCAGGGCTGTGTCGGAACATGGCACGGCCTGCTTGAGCGGTGATTGTCTGAGCCCTCATTTCGGGCCTCCTTGGTGTCGTGGCCTCGCGCCTGGCCTCCCGATGAGGCGAGGCTCGGTGCCGGTTGACAGCCAGAAGGCTCCGACACGGCGGTACACATCTCGGTACACACGCCCGTCTTACGCGGCGTCTACGGGCGCGCCGGGGTCGCGGTCGTCAGCCCGAGGGGCAGGCCGAGACGTAGTCCTGCTCGGGGACGAGCTCCGCCCACTGCTCGGGGGTGAGGCCGCCGCCCGCGAGCGTGCACGCCCGTTGCAGCCAGAGGTCGGGATCGACCTCCCAGCGGATCGCGCGCCCGAGGTTTGACCTCTGCCCGTCCTCGCGGGCGGATAGCACGAACAGGTGGGCGCCGTCCGGGGTGAATCGCGCCGTCACCGGCTGTCGCCCTCGTCGGTCGCCAGCCGGTCGGGCAGGATGGGCCCGATCGGCTCCTGCGAGGCGACGTCCCAGAGCGCCACCGAGTGGTCCGAGTGCGAGGTCGCAAGCGTGTGCCCGTCCGGGGAGAACTCCACTCCGAGAGTGGACGCGTTCCGGCGAGCGAGCGGACGTCCCACCCGCCGCCAGCCGTCGGTCGCCCAGAGGAGCGCGCCGCCGTCGACCCCGCCACCCGCGAGCAGGCCGCCGTCGGGGGAGAAGGCAACCGATTGGAGCTCGCCGTCGGGGGAAAGCCTGGCAACCCGCTCGCCGCTTCCGACGTCGAGGATCTCGACTCCGTTGGGACCTTCGTCGGAGAAAGCACCGAACGGAATCGCCAGCTGCGAGCCGTCCGGGCTGAACGCCAGCCCGTGCACGGAGGGAGGCAGGCGCAGCGGCGGTCGAAGCAGCTCGCGCCGGCCGACGTCCCAGATCCGCACCGCGCCCCCCACCTCCGCCGCGGCGAGCAGATCGCCCTGGCCGAAGGCGAGCGCCTGGACGGTTCGCGGGTTGCCCGTCCGAGGGCCCCGGGGAGCGCGAAGGAGCGCGCCGAGCTGCTCTCCCGACTCGACGTCCCAGACCCCGACGCCGCCACCCTCTCCCGCGACCGCCAGCCGACGCCCATCGGCCGAGTAATCGATCGCCAGCCGCCGACCTGCCGGGGAAGGCCTCGAAGCTCGCCGTCCTGCGCAGCGTCTCGGCGTCGATCAGCTCCACCCGGCCGTCGAGCCTCGCGACGGCCAGGGCGCGTCCGTCGGGGCTGAGCGCGAACGCAGGCGGATAGTCGTGCCCGGGCTCCCAGCCGCCCAATCCCCTCGGGAACGGGCGCCCGAGCCGGCGGTCCCCGGCCACGTCCCAGACGATCACGCGGCCGTCGTTGCCGGCCGTATACAGGGTGCGTCCGTCAGGGCTGAAGGCGTGCGTCTCGGTGAAGCCCGCGTGGCCCTCGAGGGTTTCGGTCGCGACCCCCTCCTCGACGTCCCACAGGATCACGTTCCCATCGTCCTCGGCGGTCGAGAGGGTACGCCCGTCGGGGCTGAAGGCCTGGGCGCCGCCCGCCCCGCTGGCCCGTCAGCGTCCGCACCCTTCCGGAGGCGAGGTCGAGCAGGCGAAGGCCCCCGTCGGCGGCCTCGATCGCGAGCGGTGCGCCCGTCGGGGCTGACGGCGGTCGCGTCGCCGCCGACGGGGTAGCGGCGGATGACGCGAAGCGTTTCCGCGTCGAGCGCCTTGACGCCCCGGTCGGTGGGGACCAGGAGGCGCCCGTCCGGGGTCATGCCGCGGCGGCGTCGGTCGACGAGCGCCGACGCGTACGGGCTTTCCGAGCGGCGTGCCCCGGCGGGCGTCGTACCGACGCAGGAACAAGGAGTCACCGCGGGTAGTAGGGGACGAACAAGCTTCGTCCGTCCGGAGCGTAGATGACGATGCCGAAGGGCGCGAACCCGCGGCCGGCGGCAAGCGAGGTCGAGCTGCGCACCCGCCCGGTAGCCGCGTCGAGAATCTCCAGCGTTCCCGTTGCCGAGGAGTCCTCCGCGACGGCGAGCGAGTCGCCCTGCGGATCGAAGGCGATGCCGGTAGGCGGTTGCCGGGCGCCTGATGGTCGCCGACTACCTCGTAGGTCTCGGTGTCGAACAGGGTCACGGTGCCGTCTGCGTCGCTGACCGCGAGGGTTTCCCCGTCGGGGCTCAGCGCGAGCGCGAGGAGGCTCCTCGCCGTAGGGGTGAGGACGCCGATCGCCGCGGGGCTGCGAAGCAGCGTCGATAGGAGGCTGGAGCGGGTGGCGACCGAGTCGTCGAGGGCGACGCCGGCGGTTGCGAGCCGCAGCGCCTGGTCGAGGCGCTCCTCGCTGAGGGCCTGGGCGCCGAGGCGCTCGGGCGTCGGCGACGGTGGCCGCGCTCGCGCGCGCCCTGGCGCTCGGAGAGCGCGATCACCCCGGCGACGACCGCGGCGGCGAGCAGGACGCCGACCCCGGCGAGCAGCGTCCGCAGGCGGCGGTTGGTGCGCCGCTGGCGCTCGGCCTCGCGCTCGCTCGCGGCGCGGCTCTCGTCGAGGAAGGCGCGCTCGAGCTCGTTGAGCTCGGGGTCGTGGCTCGCTGCCCAGTCGAGCGCCGAGGCGAGCCGGGCGCCGCGGTAGAGCTCGGCGGGGTCGCGCCCGGAGCCCTGCCACTCGCGCGGCGGCGTGGATCAGGTGCTGGTGAAGGCGGCGGCCCTCGGCGTCGTCCTCGAGCCAGCCGCGCAGGCGCGGCCACTCGCGAAGCAGCGCCTCGTGGGCGACCTCGACCGTGCCCTCGTCGACGGTCACGAGCCGGCTCTCGGTCAGCACCGCGAGCGCGGCGGCCGCGTCCTCGTCGCGCTCGACCTCGAGCTCGGCGAGCGGGACCCGCCGGCGCGACCGGCTCCGGCCTCCTCGGCGTCGGCGAGGCGCAGCAGGATCGCCCGGGCGCGCTCGCGCTCGGCGCTCGCTGAGGCGCCGGTAGGCGCGCTCGGCGAGGCGCGCGACCGCCCCGTTGACGCCGCCGCTCGCCTCGTAGCTCGCCTCGCGCAGGGTGCGACCGCTGCGCTCCTCCCACAGCTCGACCAGGGTGGTCGAGAGCAGCGGCAGCCCGCCGGGCTCGTCGGCGACGTCGCCGACGAGCGCCGAGACCAGCGACGGCTCGACCCGCAGCCCCGCTCGCTTCGCCGGGAAGCTCGATCGCGCGGCGCAGCTCGTCGCGGCGCATCGGCCCGACGAGCACGTTGTTGGCGCTCATCTGCGCGGACAGCTCCGGGTACTCGGCGCAGCGGCCGTAGAAGTCGGCCCGGATCCCGAGCACCACCAGAACGCGCTGATCGCGCGTCGTCGGCGAGGGCCGCGAGCGCGTCGGCGAAGGCGGCGCGCTCTGCCTCGTCGCGGCAGGCGGTGAAGATCTCCTCGAGCTGATCGACGGCGAGGACCAATCGCTCGTCCGGTCCGGAGCGAGTCCAGCGCCGCGGCGAGCGGGTCGTCGCCGTCCGGCTCGGCCTCGCCCGGGGCGACGCGGGCCAGCGCGCGGCCCAGCTCCGCGAGCGGGTGCTCGCCCGGCCTCATCACCACCTGGCGCCAGCGCTCCGAGCCGGGGAGCACCCCGTCGGCCAGCGACGGCAAGAGCCCGGCGCGGAGCAGCCGAGGACTTGCCGCTCCCGGACGGCCCCACGACCGCGATCAGGGTGGAGCCGACCAGGCGCGCCACCAGGTCGGCGACGAGCCGCTCGCGGCCGAAGAAGTACTCGGCGTGGGCGGCGTCGAACGGCGCCAGGCCGCGGAACGGGCAGACCTCGGGCTCCGAGGGATCCGGCGGCTCGGCGACCACGTAGAGGCTGGTCCGCTCGCGGGCGAGCTGGAGGTCGGCGACGCTTCCCGCCACCTCGGCCTCGGGCCGCCCGCAGGCCGCCGCGCTCGGCGGCCGCCTTGCCCGCGGTCGCCTCCAGCCGCTCCGCCGCCTGCGCCTGCGCCCAGCCGCTCGCCGCCCGGTGGACCCGAAGCGGCACCCCCTCGCTCTCGGCCATCAGCGTCTCGAGCGGCATCGCCACGCCGTCGGCCGGCGCGTAGAGCTCGGCGATCTCGGCGGCGGCCTCGACCCGCAGCGGGCGGAGGAGCAAGCCTCTGCGCCGCGTCGGCGAACGCCGGCGGGCCCTGCTCGTCTCGGTGCAGCACGAGCAGGAGAAGCGGGCGATTCGCGCGGGCTTGCGCCGCGAGCGCGGCCGCGGCCTCGAGCACGGCGGGCGAGGCGTCGTCGGCGTCGTCGAGCACGAGCAGGGTCGGGCAGCTCGCTCGTCCTTGGCGCCGCGGATCGCCTCGAGCGCGGCGTCGGGGGCGCCCGAGCCCGCGGCGTAGAGGACCGTCGCCTCGCGGTTGGACCTCGGCGGCGAGCTCGGCGGCGAGCCGGGTCTTGCCGATCCCCGCGGGGCCGGAGACGAGCGCCACCCGGGTCCGACCCTCCTCGGCCTCGGCCCAGCGCTTGCGCAGCCACCGCAGCTCGCGGTCTCGACCGGCGAGAAGCGGCGAGCCGCCCTCGAGCTGGCGCGGCAGCTCCGCGGCGGCGGGCGGGCGTCGAGGGCGGGGTCGTGGGCGAGGATCTGCTCCTGGAGGCGGCGCAGCTCGGGCCCGGGCTCGACCCCGATCTGCTCGGCTCAGCGTGCGGTGGGCGGCGCGGTAGGCCTCCACGGCCTCGGACTGGCGCCCGGCGCGGTAGAGCGCGAGCATGCGCTGGGCGTGGAAGCGCTCGTGGGCGCGGGTGCTCGGCGATCAGCGCCTCGAGGCTGCCGATCGCGTCGGCGTGTCGCCCCGCCGCGAGCTCGGCGTCGATCGCGAGCTCGATCGCGCGCAGGTGAAGCTCCTCGAGGCGGCGGATCTCGGCGCCCGCGAACGGCTCCTGAGGCGACGTCGGCGAGCGGGGCGCCGACGCCACAGCTCGAGCGCGCCCTGTGCGGCGCCGTCGACGATCCCCCGCTCGGCCTCGCTCCGGGCTCGCTCGACGAGGCGCTCGAAGCGCGCCGCGTCCACCGCGTCGTCCGGGAGCTTGGAGCTCGTAGCCCCGACCGCGGGTGACGATCCGCGCCCCGGAGTCGTCGGAGGCCAATGCCTTGCGCAGCTGCGAGACGTAGGACTGGACGTTCTTGGCGGCGCTCGCCGGCGGGCGATCACCCCACAGGCCGTCGATCAGCTCGTCGGTGGCGACCGTCCGGTTGGCGCGCAGCGCGAGCATCGCCAGCACCGCTCGCTGCTTGCGTCGCCGGAGTGGGAGCGGCCGGCCGTCGACGATCGCATCGACGCGGCCGAGCACGCGGATCTCTATCGCCAACTGCTCCCCCTCTCAGAACCCACCGTACACCCGTCGCCTCCCGCGATCAACCGGCCTGACAACGTGAGGGGGTTTATCGCTCCTCGTCCAAAGCACCTAAGTAGACACAGGATCAGCTCACTCCCAACGACCTAGGAGCGGAAGGCCCTGATGGTCGTGAAGTCCATCAGGGCCTTTGTGCCGCCGACGACCAGGCGCTGCTTAGGCGCTAGACGCGTTCCAACCTAGTATCCGCCCTGCGGGGCGGACATGTGGAAGTCCTTGACGCCGTGGCAGTCCTCGGGCCCGCTGTCCCAGAACTCCTCCTGCCACTCGCTGCCGGCGATCGGCTGCTCGGTAACGATCGGCGGCGTGCCGAACGGGTACAGATACGTCCCGCCGGCCTCAAGCGTGACCTCCAGGGTGCCATCGGCCTTGTTCTTGTTGTGCTTCCGGAACTTGCCTCGGAAGTTGATCGACGCGTCGATCCGCTCGTTGCTGATGTGCCCGACGGCGTCGAGGACCAGGTCGTTGAAGTGCCACCTCCTGTGCCGGACCGGGGCATCGATGGCTATCCAGTGTCGGAAGACATTGCCGGTGATGGGTTCGTCCAGCTCCGTGTGGACTGTCGTCGGCCAGCCCGTCGGGCAGTTGACTCTGAACTGGTAAAAGTTCAGGGCCTCGACCCGTGTGTTCTTCCCATTCGTGCGCTCGACGTCCATCAACGATCGTCGATCCCCCCCGAAAAACGCGGCGGACGCGGCGGACGGCACCAGCATGGCGATAATCAGCCCCGACACAAGCAGGAATCGCTTACCCATCTCGGCTTGCCTCCCGTGAGCCCTCATTTCAGGCCTCCTTTGGTGTTGTGGCTCGAGTCTGACCTCCCGACGAGGCAAAGCTCGATGCCGGTTGATAGCCAGGAGGCTCAGACACGGCGGTACACATTTGGCACACACGGGCTCGGCCTAGGCGTGGTCTTCGCCCGGCGGGGTAGTCCTAACGCCCATTCATGCCGAAGGGCGAACGCCCCGATCATTCCGGCCGGCGCCCGGCCTTTCGTGAGCTGTCCGCCTGGGAGGTAGATAGGCGCGACCGTCGTGACTACTCAAGTCAACGCCGCGACCGTCTTGCCGGCGGCGAGCTGATGGCCGAGCGCCTTAACCCCCCCGTCTTCTCTCCCCACGGGCGATTCGTCCCGCGTGCAGAGATATCCGCCCTTCCGCTCCCTCGTGACGACCGCGAAGTACCTGACCGGGAAATCGTGCAGGTTGATCGACTTCCCCCAGTATCCCGGGTTGGGGTTGCCCCCGGTAGTCGTCGTGAACAGCAACCTCCAATGTGCGTCGGGCTTTCGGATGTACAGCTTTACCTCCCGATTCTTCCTGCAGGCGAACTTGTCCGCCTTCACCCACCCGTGGGCGTAGTGGCCGCTCTCCAAATGCACGACCGTGACCTTGCTCCTGACCCTCTGCCCGTCGCCGTGCGCCTGCGAGGCGGGCACCGCGAGCGCGGTCGTGGCGAGCGCGGTAGCCGCGAGCGTGCTGACCCTTTGAGTCCTCATCGGGAGCCTCCTGGTAGTCGTGGCCTCGCGCCTGGCCTCTCGATGAGGCGAGGCTCGGTGCCGGTTGACAGCCAGAAGGCTCGGACACGGCGGTACACATTTGGTACACACGGGCTCGGGCTAGGCGTGGTGAAGGCGCGACCCCTCTGCACCCATGCACCCGCACCGGGGGGCAGCATTCTTGTGCGGCGCGGTAACGGGGTGAGCCACGGAGCGGACTCCAAAAAGTGGCGCCGGGACGTTCCCAGACGCCACGCCCTACTCCCGCAGTCCGGAGTCTCGTCACCTACACACGACGTGCGTGCATTGGCGCCGGTCGCCGTTGCGGCGGGCGACGTTGCCGCCGTCGTCGTTGACCCCACGCACCGCCTCGATGCCGAGGTCGCCGTTGCCGTACGCGTGGTTTCGGCTCAGTTTCGTAGTGGGCTCGTCGACGTCGAAGCCGTCGCCTTGTGAGTAGCGCGCGCTGTTGTGCGCGAGCGAGGTGTGCCTGGCGGTCTTCTGCACGAGCAGTCCAGCGTGATCTGCCCGTCGCAGGCGGTTGCCTCGGATCACGGTATGCACGGCCCCCCCGCGTCCCGGTTCGTATTCGCCGCTGATCCGGATGTTCGTGGCGGCCCCAGTGATGACGTTGCTTGCGAGCAGATTGCCGCGTCCATTGTCGGTGCTGAGGCCGCCGCTGATGCCGACCCCGATGCGCCGGCTGTGGGAGACGCGGTTGTGGACGATCGCATTTTGGCTGCCGCTGACGACGATGCCGGCCCGGTTTCGTGCGACGCGGTTGCGCATCAGCCGACTGCGCTCGCCATTCCAGCTGATTCCGGTACCGCCGTTGTCCGAGAGCAGGTTCCCCTTGATCACGCTGTCCGCGGAGTCCAAGGACCTGATTCCATCATCGGCGTTGTCCCGAAACGAGCAGTCAACGATCCGGACATGACGCGATACGCGGGAACCGCCAATGACGGGTCCACCTCCTTCTGTGACCAGTAGCCCGGCGCCGCTGGCGGCGCCGCGCTCGGTCGTACGATCGACCGAGGAGTCTTTGACCAAGATCCGATTAGCGGCGGACAGAATAATGCCGAAGCCGTGGCTTTTCGACGTGGCAAGGCCGAGCAGACGAATGTCGCGGGACCCGAAGGCGCGGAGCCCGGTTTCGAATTGGCGTATCGAGCCGTTCATGACCGTGATCCCGTCGTGAACAACGATCGAGACGCCGAAATCCTCAGCGAAGCCGGGGCCGACGGGATGGGCGATGCCGTCCCCCTCGATCGTGTGGCCGTTGAGATCGAGAGTGACGTTGTCGGCGCCGATCACGACGCCGTTGCGGGGGCAGTCGACGAGGTCTTGGGTGAGGGTCGTGTCGGTGGTGATCGTGTCGCCGCACTCGAGCTGCTCCTGGCCGGCGGCCTCGGCACCGGTGAAAGCCACGGGGCCAGCGGCCGCCAGGGCCATAATCGCGGCAAACGACACGAGCGTCGCGCGTGCCCGAAGCTTGGCTGGCATGCGTTTCACGCGCCCTCTCCCTCCAATCCGTGCCTGGGTGGTGCTCCCGTGAGCCCTCATTTCAGGCCTCCTTTGGTGTTGTGGCTTGGGCCTGACCTCCCGACGAGGCAAAGCTCGATGCCGGTTGATAGCCAGGAGGCTCAGACACGGCGGTACACATTTGGCACACACGGGCTCGGCCTAGGCGGTCTACGCCCGGCGGGACAAGTCAAGGTGGGGCTCACCTGCTTTCCATGCAAAAGCACATAAGTTGCCCGCGGTACCGCTTTTGGTACCGACTGCTACGTCCGATGCCTCCAGATCGTTGGTCCTCGGGGACGGCGGGGACGCTGGGGACGCTGGTGCACACATCACCTCAACAGATCGGTCGGCTGGGGGCCGAGCGGTCGCTGGTTCAAATCCAGTCGCCCCGATCGTCCGCGTGTCGCGGGCCTTGGTCTGCGCTCAAGCCGCCTACTCCTCATCCTCGAGACAGAGCGCCGCCAGGTCGAGGCCGTAGCTCGGTGGAGCACTTCGCAGCCGACCCTGGCGGAGACGAAGTGCGTGGCGACGCCGGCCGCGAACGTCACCGCCGGCAAGAGGTTGGTGGTCAGGTCGCGATCGAGCTCGGCATAGGCCTTGTATCGGGCATCACCGCTGAGGAGCACCGCCTCGTCCATCCGCCGCTCCATCTCTCGGGTCGTGGATGGCGCCGACAACCTGGCCGTCCTCGCCGAAGAGGTCGTTGATGTAGTTCGCTGGGTCGGGATGATCGACGAACCAGTTCGTGTAGGCGATGTCCCAGGGTTCTCCAGGCGTGTTGATCCGCTCGAAGAACTCGCCGATCGGAAACTGGCGTACGTCTAGGTCGATGCCGATCGCCGCCAGATTCGATCGCAGGATCTGGGCGTGGCGGGTGCATTCGGGGAGGTCGCACGTGTAAAGGACGGCTTCCCGGCGCGCCGTGCCCGCCAGTCGTCTCGCGGTTTCGAGGTCGGGCCCGGTCAGCGGGTAAATCGCCGCATCCTCGTCTTCCGGGATTCCGGGTGGGAGGAGCTGATCCGCTGGCTGGCCGGTCTCGCCTATGCCGGTGTAGCGGGCGAGGGCTCGCCGGTCGATCGCGAAGGCGACGGCCCGGCGCACGTCGAGGTCGGTGAAGGCCGGGCTGCAGGCGTTGAAGACGAAGTAGTAGAGGCTCAGTGAGGGCTGGGCGAAGAGCTGCTGACTGCCGGCGCTGGCGGCCTCGCTGTCCGGGCCGTACTTGTCCGTCGAGCCGCGCGATGAGTTCGTCGTGTGGCGTGTCGTCGTCGACCGGATCGAGGAGGACGTAGTCGGCCCGTCCCTCCTCGACCTCCACGGCCCCGCGGTCGGTCTGACACTCCAAACTCGTAGTGGATCTCTTCTACTCCCTGGGGGCGCTCACCGCCGTAATTAGGATTTCGGCGAAGAACGAGGCTGCGGTCGGGATCGTGGGAGGCAACGTAATACAGGCAGGCCGATCGGATTGAGGTCGACGCCCTCCTCGCGGACCGGTGTATCGGGAGGGACGGAGCAGAGCCACGGGACGGACAGGCGCTCGACGAAGTTCGGCACCGGCCGAACGAGGTCGAGGTCGTCAAGATCTGGCCGTCGGCGCTCAGCCCGGAGATGCCCCGACGCGTCGCCCTTCCGGTATGCGCGGGCGCCGACTATGTCCCTGGCGATCGTCGAGCCGTAGGAGTTGATCGTCGGGTCGAGCGCCCGCTCGAACGCGCGTGAGAAAGCCTCGGCGGTGACCGGCTCGTTGGAGGGCGGCGAGAAGCGGAAGTCGTCACGAAGGTTGAAGACGTAAGCGGCGCCCGCCGTCGGAGATTTCTGGCGGCCCGGTCGCCGCCTCGGGCTGCAGGTGCGCGCCGACGGGGAACGGTCGGTCCGGGTAGTTGTAGAGCAAGGCGCAGGTCGCTCCGAGACGGTGGAGGTCGTAGTTGGTAACGGCGATCTGCGGATCAGTTGTTCCGGGGTCGTCAACCGGCACCGAGCCTCGCCTCATTGGGAGGCAAGGCGCGACGCCACGACACCAAGGAGGCCCCGAATGAGGGCTCACGGAAGGCAAGGCCGAGTGGGTAAGCGATTCACGGCTGTGATCAGCGTGATAGCGGCTGGCTTGATGGCGCTCGGGGCGGAGACGGCAGCAGCAACCCCGTTCGACACGATGGTCTCGATCAACCAGGACCGCGGCCGCCTTATCCATGGGTGGGTGAAGTCAAAGGCCGATAGGTGCGAGGCTGATCGACGATGGGCACTCTTCAAGAAGCGACCGGGGACGGATCGCAAGCTCGGCTCTGGCTTAGCCGAGCCCTCGAGTGACCGCGCCGTTTGGGGCATGGTGGTCCCGAAACGGGCAGCCCGGCATGATTGGCACCTGTATGTCATGGTGCCGCACAAGGTGCGCCGCCATGAGGTCTTATGTCTCGGCGACCGCGCGGGCTACACGGTCGGCGACGTTTTAGAAGAATGAGGCCGGTGCTCGGCGAATAGCAGCGCCACCCTCATCCGACGGACTTAGATGCTCTGGACGAAAGGGCCGCCCGCCTGGAAAGTGGGCCCTCGCCGCGAGATACTCAGAGAGCGATGGCGCAGGAGAATGTCGAATTGGTTCGCCGAGGCTTGGATCTGGTTAACCGCGGGGACATCGAGGGCGCTCTGGAGCTGTTGGGTGACGATTTCGAGATGGACTGGTCGAATTCGATCGGCCCCGCGAAGGGCACCTATCGGGGCCGAGAGCAGATCCGAGGATTCTGGAATTCCTTCGTCGATGCTTTTGACTCGTTGCGCTGGGACCCCGAAGAGTTCATCAAGGTGGATGAATCGAGGGTGATCGTCGTGAACCACGTGCGGATGCGCGGTCGGGGGAGCGGGGTCAAGGTAGAGGGACTCGGCGCTCAGCTTTGGACGTTCCGCGACGGCAAGCCGCAGAGCTTCAAGCTCTACCAAACGAAGGCCGAAGCGCTCGAGGCGGTCGGGCTAGGGGCGTAGCTCAGAACTACCGCTTTGGACGAGAGGCGCTAGCCGATGCTGGCCTGGCCACCGGCCGAACCGATCTCGGCATACCGCTCTAGGGCGCTTTGGACGAAAAGCACTAGTCCTGCGTTGGTATGGACGCGACAGAAGGTCCGGTGCGAAATACTGCGCGGGCGATGTCGCAGAAGAATGTGGAGATCGTCCGCCAGCCAGTCTCTCTGAGGGACCGTCCGGGTCGAGGCCCCGAAGAGCGCATCTATCTGCGCGTTCCGTTGGTGGTGCGGGCCGTGAACCGAGCGGCATGGCGACTGCCACCGACGGCTTGGCTGCGCAAGGAGTTTCTCAGACGTGCGACGCTCAGCGGATTCGATGCCCTCAATCGTGGGGACTTCAAGGCGAGCTTCATGCTCTATCGCCCGGACGTCGTCTTCATCACCCCGCCCCGCCTGGTCGGACTCGGCTTCGACCCTGTCTATCGCGGTCCTGAGCAGCGCAGAGAGTTCCAGAAGGGCTGGGTGGCCGAATGGGGTGAGATGCGATTCGGGCCGGAGGAGCTGCTCGATCTCGGGAACCGACTTCTCTACCTCGGGCGTGTCAAGGGCAGCGGCGTGACCAGCGGCGCTGGCTTCGAGAGCGACTGGGCGTGTCTCCTCGATGTCGAGGACGCGCAGATAGTCCGCGAGGAGCCGTTCTTTGATCGGGAGGAGGCCTTCGAAGCCGTTGGGCTTCGTGAGTAGGCCATGTCGCAGGAGTCGTGGAATCGTGCGCGAGCCCGCTTCTGCACGCTGCGCGACGGCAAGGTCTCCGCATATACCTCGGGCCTACCCTCCGCGACACGCCCGTGTCGCAGGGATCAGTTAGGCAATGGGCCGATGAATTCGACGCCGAAGAACGGGACGCTAGCTGTCAAAGACTTAGTGCCTTCCATGCAAAACACCTAAGTCGCCTGAGGTACCACTTTGGTACCGACTGCTACGTCCGATCTGTCCAGAACGTCGATCGGCGGGGACGCCGGGGACGCCGGGGACGCCGGTGCACGCATAGCCGCATCAGTTCGGCCGGCTGGGGGCCGAGCGGTCGCTGGTTCAAATCCAGTCGCCCCGATCACAAGGCCGCCAACGGACCATCGGCAGGGAAACGCATCGCCGACTAGGACAATCCGTCTAGAAAAGCCACTCACGACCTGCCGACTCGGCGCTCACTCCTGGGATAGGTTGACTGAGACGGCGGTCGCTTCGGCGGCGCCGGGGGATGAATGAGGTTGCCGACAAGGACGCTGGCGATGTCGCTCTTGAGAGCGTCACGAAGCGGTTCGGCTCGACGCTGGCGGTCGATTCGATCGAGCTCCGCGTTCAGCCAGGCGAATTCGTCTCGCTGCTCGGCCCATCCGGCTGCGGCAAGACCACAACGCTTCGGCTGATCGCCGGCTTCGAGCAGCCCGACGCGGGGCGGATCCAGATCGGCAACGAGGACGTCGAGGGCAAGCCGCCCTACCGCCGCGACGTCAACACCGTCTTTCAGTCATACGCGCTCTTCCCGCATCTGCGGGTGATCGACAACGTCGCCTACGGGCTTCGCCACCGCGGTCTCGACAAGCCGGAGCGCGAGCAGCGCGCCCGCGAGATGCTCGAGCTCGTCCATCTCAAGGACGTCGAGGCGCGAAAGCCGAGCGAGCTCTCCGGCGGCCAGCAGCAGCGGGTCGCGCTGGCGCGCGCGCTAGTGATGAACCCCAAGGTCCTCTTGCTCGACGAGCCGCTGGGCGCTCTCGACCTCAGCGTCCGCAAGCAGCTCCAGATCGAGCTCAAGCGAATCCAGTCCGAGGTCGGGGTGACCTTCGTCTACGTCACGCACGACCAGGACGAGGCCCTGGCGATGTCGGACCGGGTCGCGGTCATGAACGAAGGCCGGATCGAGCAGATCGGCACGCCGGGCGAGATCTACGACAGGCCCGAGTCCGAGTTCGTCGCCTCGTTCATCGGCGACACGAATCTCATTCGCCGAAACGGCGCGACGATCGCCGTCCGCGCCGAGCGGATGGACGTTGCGCGGGAGAAGCGGGGCCCGGGCACATGGCTGGAGGGGGACGTGGTCGCGACGATGGTGGTGGGTGCGGCCGTCCAGTGCGTGGTCCGGGCCGACGACGGTCAGGACCTGCTCGTCAGGAAACAACGTGAGAGCGGAAGTGGAGAGGCAGAGACGCTGCGGGAGGGGGAGCGCGTCGTCGTCGGCTGGACCGACGACGCCGCGCTAACTCTCGCCAGCCCAACCGAAGGAGCACCGACGTGACCGACTACACCAAATTGGTCCTCGACCAGAAATACAGCCGGCGCGGCTTCATCGCCGCGGCCGGAGCAAGCGCGTTCCTCGCCGCCTGCGGCGGATCGACCGACAGCAGCTCCGACGAGACTCCGCGGGGACGGCCGAAGGAGGCACTGCCACCGGCGACCTCCTCTATTACAACTGGGTCGACTATGTGAATCCCGAGACGTACAAGACGTTCGCCGCCGACACGGACGTATCCGTCAAGAAGGATTTCTATGAGTCGAACGAGGAGCTGCAGGCCAAGCTCCAGGCGGGCGCACGCGGCTTCGACCTGATCGTTCCGACCGGCTACATGGTCCAGATCCTGGCCGAGGCGGGCCTCCTGCAGGAACTCGATCACGCGGAAATGCCGAACGTCGACGAGAACATCGACCCGAAGTTCACGGGCCTCCCCTACGACCCGGACGACAAGTACTCGGTGCCCAAGGACTGGGGAACGACCGGATTCATCTACCGCACCGACATGGTCAAGGAGAACCCGACGAGCTGGAGCGATTTCTTCGAGCTGGCCAAGGGGCCGTACTCCGGCCAGGTGATGGTTCTCGACGGGATCCCGGAAGTGATCGGATCCACCGCCGTGATGCTCGGCTACTCCTACAACACGGACGACGAGGCCGAGCTCGAGGAGGTCAAGAACGAGCTGGTCGAGCTGAAGCCGCACATCCAGGCGATCACCTCGACCAACTACAAGCAGTCGATGATCGCGGGCAAGACCGCGATGGCGCTGGGCTGGAACGGCGACGGCGCCGCGGTCGCCGCCGAGGTGCCCGCGGAGTACGTGATCGCCGAGGAAGGCGGCGAGTTCTGGGTCGACGCCTACTCGATCCCGGTCGGCGCAGAGAACCCGGCCGCCGCGTACGCGTGGATCGACTACGTCTACGACCCCGCCCACAACGCGGTCGAGACCGAGTACACGTACTACGGCTCGCCCCTCCAGCGCGAGCTTCTCGAGGGCGAGATCGATGCAAAGGTGCTCGCCAACGAGGACGTGTTCCCGCCGGACGACGTTCTCGCCAAGCTCGAGCCGAACACCGTAACGCCCGAGGGAACCAAGATCCGCGACCGGATCTGGACCGAGTTCAAGGCCGCCTAGCGATTGGCGTCTGAGCCTCCGGCCACGCCGACGCGCCCGCGGAAGGGATCCGCGGGCGCGGGCGGACCGCGGTACCCCGGCTGGCTGGCGCTGCCGGCGGTGCTCTGGTACGCCCTCTTCTTCCTCGCGCCACTGGGGATCCTGGCGCTTTTCAGCGTCTCCGAGCGAGTGGGGTTCTCCGAGGTCGCCTACAACTTCAACCTCGAGAACTTCAGCGACCTCGTCGATCCGCTCTACGGGAAGATCTTCCTCCGCACCCTGGAGCTCGCCGCCGTCGGCACCCTCCTGACGCTTTTGATCGGGTTTCCGCTTGCCTACTACATCGCCCGATGGGGTCGCCGGAAGTCACTACTCCTGCTGCTGATCATCGTCCCGTTCTGGACCAGCATGCTCATCCGTACCTACGCGTGGCTGATCCTGCTCGATCCCGGCTTCGCGACGTTCGACGTGCTCCGATGGCTGCACCTGGCCGGCGAGAACCCAGAGGTCCTCTTCACCAGCAAGGCCGTCTACATCGGGGTCGTCTACACGTATCTCCCGCTGATGGTCCTGCCGATCTATGCGGCCCTCGAGCGAATGGATTGGTCATTGGTCGAAGCGGCTCAGGACCTCGGCGACGGGCCTGTGACCGCATTTCGCCGCATCACGCTTCCGCTCGCAGGCCCCGGCATCGTCGCGGGCTCCCTTCTCGTCTTCATCCCGATGCTCGGCGAGTACCTGAACCCGGTCATTCTCGGCGGCGACAAGACCATCTACGTCGGCAACCTGATCGGCCAGCAGTTCCTCGACTCGAGGGACTGGCCGTTCGGGTCGGCGATGGCCATGGTCGTCATCGCCGTGATGACGGTCGTCGTGCTGCTCTACGTCCGGCTGGTCTCGAGGAGCCAGCGCCATGCGAGCTAAACGCTTCTTCGCCGTCTACGCGGCCTTCGCCTACGCGTTCCTCTACATCCCCATCGTCGTCGTAGTCGTCCTCGCCTTCAACAGCGGGCGGCAGGTCCTGAACTGGGAGGGGTTCTCGACGAAGTGGTTCGGAGAAGCGCTCCGCGACCCGACCATCACGGAGCCGCTCCGCAACAGCCTGGTGGTGGCCGTAGGCACGGCCGTGATCGCGTGCGTCGTCGGCACGGCCCTTGCCCTGGCCCTGTCGCGGATGCGCCCGCGGGTGCGCGCGCCCGTGGACGCGGTCGTCTACATGACTCTTGTCACCCCTGAGATCGTGTTCGGAATCTCGGCGCTGATCCTCTTCGTCCAGGCCGGGATCCCGCTCGGCCTCAACACGATCCTCGTCGCTCACGCCGTGTTCAACATCTCGGTCGTCACCTTGATCGTCAGAGCGCGCTTCGTAGGGATGAGCTCAGACCTGGAGGAGGCCTCCTACGACCTCGGCGTCCCTCCGCTGAAGACCTTCTGGCGGGTGACCCTGCCCCGGCTATCGCCGGCGATCTTTGCCGGCGGCCTGCTCGCCTTCACCTTCTCCTTCGACGACTTCCTGACCTCGTTCTTCGTCTCCGGCGCGGGCTCGCCGACGCTTCCGCTTCGCATCTTCTCCTCTCTTCGCTTCGGGGTCTCGCCAGTGATCAACGCGACGGCGGTGATGATCCTCGCGTTGACGCTCGCCGCCGTCATCGTCGCTTACGTCGTCCTCCGGCGAAGCTCCGGCCAGCGGGCAGGGGACATCCCAACCCTTCCGGCGTAGCGCTAGAGGGACTCGATGAGGTCGGCGGCGCGCTCCGTCCCCGGGGTCGCTCGAAGGCGCCGGGAGACGAGGTCGAGGCGCTCGTGGAGCGGCCGGTCGTCCAGCAGCCTCCCGATCGCTTCGACCAGCTGCGCGGGTTCGTGCGCATACGTGTCGAGCCGCGTTCCAAAGCCGGTCTCGTCGATGCGCTGGGCATTGTCGTACTGATCCCAGAAGAGCGGCAGCAACACCATCGGCTTTCCGAAGTGGAGGCATTCGGTGACCGTGTTGTTGCCACCGTGGGTGATGACCAGCTCGACCTGAGGCAGGATCGAGGCCTGCGGCAGGAATTCCTCGCCGGTCATGTTCGGCGCCAGCTCCAACTCGGCGTGCTGCGGCCCCATCGAAACGACAACGCGATAGGGCGCTTCGGCGAGCGTGGCGATCAGGCTTCGCATCAACCCGACGTCGGCGGAGCCAAGCGACCCGAGGCTTAGATAGATCAGGGGGTCATCGCCGGACGCAAGCGAGTGGGGAAGCGACCATTCGGCGTCGGTCGCGCGAACGCTCGACTCGAGGTGGTGCCAGGTCTCCGCGAGGGGCCGTTCGCGCGCGTAGTCGACCTCGGACGGGTATAGCCAGATGTTCGCCCAGGGGGAGGTGTGCATGAACTCGAGATCCTCAAGCGGCGGCGCACCCTTCTGGCGGCAGAAGTCGTCGAATTCCCGTTGCGGAGGTCCCAGGACCCGCGCATACTCTTCCCGGTAGGCGGCCCAGCGCGAGCGGTCGGCGATCGGGTAGCCGGAGAAGGGGGGAGGGACCGCCGGATCCTTGATCTCGGCCGGGTTGCAGGAGACGATGCGGACCCACGGCCGGCCCGAGGCGGGAAGAGCGGGAAACGAGACCACGTTGTCCTCGACGATGACGTCGGGCTTGACCTCGTCGAGTATCTCGACGAGACGGTCGTTCACGTGCCGAGCGCCGTCGCACAGCGCCTGGAAGGTCGGCGCGATGAAACCCTCCAACTGCTCGATCGTCGGCTTGCGAAAAACGGGGGCGGTGTCGCGGATGAAGTCCTTCCAGAACTGCCCCGGATCCTCGGCCTCGTCGGACGGCGGAGTGAGCCTCATCAGCCGTTCCTCGAATCCCTTCTCGGCGAGGGTCCCCTCGAACGACTCTTCCGCGATGAAGACCACCCGGTGCCCTCGCCGTCGCAGCACGTGGCCGATTCCTACGCAGTTGTTGGTGGGGCCGTACGCGCTCTCAGGGAAAAAGACGACGGTCTTCACACCGGCACCGTACTCCGACTGGATGGCCGGAGGCCGCGCGAGCCCCCAGTCCGTCGCCCGCCTTGACATTCCCCGGAAGGTGTGTATGGTTCCCGAACTGCGTTCGACATTATCGAATGCAAATCAAGAGGAGGAGTAGGAGAGAATGGAACACTCACTCGGACAACGCTCGATGGCCGAAGGACTCGGTACCGCGTTGCTCGTGCTCGTCGGCCCGGGCTCGGTGGTCGCGACTTTGAAGCTTGGCGGTGATGCCGCATTCACGGGGGCCGATCTCCTCGGGATCTCGTTTGCCTTCGGACTGGTGATCGCCGCGATGGTCTATTCGATCGGGAAGGTCTCCGGCTGCCACATCAACCCGGCGGTCACATTCGCGCTCGCGACCACAAAGCGGTTCCCGTGGCGCGAGGTGCCGGCGTACATGACGGCCCAGGTGGTCGGCGCAGTCGTCGGAGCCCTTGCGATCTGGGCCTTGTTCGCCCAGGGCGGAATCGACCTCGGAATGGGTCAGACCTCGTTCGACGAGAGCACGACCAGCTGGGGCTCGGCGATCTTCGCGGAGGGGATCGGAACGTTCATCCTGATGTTCACGATCCTCGGGATCGTCGACAAGCGTTCTCCGGGTGACTTCGCCGGCCTGATCATCGGCGGCGTCGTCGTAGCGATCATCATGATCGTTGGCCCGCTCACCGGCGCGTCGCTGAATCCCGCCAGGGCTTTCGGCCCAGAGCTGGTCTCGGCGATTGGCGACGGAGCGACGTTCTGGAACCAGTTGTTCCCCGTTTACATCCTCCCCGGACTCGTGGGTGCGGCCCTGGCGGCCTTTGCCTACGACTTCCTGGCTACCCCGCGGATCGTCGAGAGGCCGATCGCGGACGCAGTCACCCATCCCGACCCTGGCGCCGTGAACGGCGCCGATGGCGCCCGCGACCAGGTCGCGGCGACCAAGTAAGGAGAATCAGATGAGCACGACAGTGGCAGCGCCCATGAAGAAGTTCCTCAACGACCCCGAGGCGATCGTCGACGAGTCTGTCGCCGGGCTGGCGGCAGCGCACGGAGACCTGCTGCGGTACGACGCCGAGGCAAAGATCATCGTTCGAACGGATGCACCGGTCAAGGACAAGGTTGCACTCGTCTCGGGCGGAGGGTCGGGGCACGAGCCGCTTCACGGCGGATTCGTCGGACCGGGAATGCTGGACGCGGCCTGTCCGGGCGCAGTGTTCACGTCGCCCGTCCCAGACCAGATGCTGGCAGCAACCAAAGCGGTTGACAGTGGCGCCGGCGTTGTCCACCTGGTCAAGAACTACACGGGGGACGTGATGAACTTCAAGCTCGCCGCAGAGGATGCGGCGGATGAAGGCATCGAGGTCGAGTCGGTATTGCTCGACGACGACGTTGCGGTTCAGGATTCGCTCTACACCGCAGGGCGTCGGGGCGTCGGGGCAACCGTCCTCGCTGAGAAGATCGCGGGCGCTGCCGCCGAGAAGGGCGACGATCTGGCGACGGTCGCCAGAATCGCCCGCCTGGTCAACGACAAGGCCCGCTCGTTCGGGATCGCACTCTCGTCGTGCATCCCGCCCGCAGGAGGAGAGCCGATTTTCGACCTCCCCGAGGGCGAGATGGAAGTGGGGATCGGCATCCACGGAGAGCCCGGACGCCGGCGTGAGCCGCTTGCGAGCGCTCGCGAAATCGCCGCGATCATGGTCGATGCGGTCGTCTCGGATCTCAAGCCGGCTGACGGCGCGAAGGTGCTGCCGTTCGTCAACGGGATGGGTGGCACGCCGCAGCTCGAGCTCTATCTCCTTTACGGAGAGGTGGAGAACGCGTTGAAGGAGGCCGGTCTCGAGCCCGTCCGCCGGCTCGTCGGCAGCTACATCACATCCCTCGAGATGGCCGGCGCGTCGCTAACGCTGCTCGAGCTGGATGACGAGCTGACCACTCTGTGGGATGCTCCCGTCAAGACGGCGGCCCTCCGCTGGGGGGTCTGAGGACGAATGGTCACTGAGTCGGTCGTGAACAGCAAGACGATCTCCAACTGGATGAGCGAAAGCGCAACGGTCTGTTAGCGCTCAATGCGACTACCTCACGCAGCTGGACAGCGCCATCGGCGATGGCGACCACGGGCTCAACATGAGGCGTGGGTTCGACTCGGTGACCAAGGCGCTGGCCGGGCAGGACGATTCGCTCCCGCCCGGCCGGCTTCTGATCGTGGCCGGCAAGACGCTGGTTTCGACGGTTGGCGGAGCCAGCGGCCCCCTTTGGGGCACGGCGCTGCGCCGTGCCGGTCGCTCGCTCGGCGACGGCGACGATTTCGACGCCGAGGAACTCGCTCAGGCGCTCGAGGCCGCGCTCGAGGGGGTGGTCGACCTGGGAGCCGCCACGCAGGGCGACAAGACGATGGTCGACGCGCTTGGCCCGCGGTCGAGGGGCTGAATCACGCGGTCGAGGCTGAGCGGCCGATCGCGGTCGCCCTGACCGCTGCCGCCGAAGCCGCCGAAGAGGGAATGCGAGCGACGATTCCCATGCAGGCCCGCAAGGGCCGTGCTTCGTATCTGGGCGAGCGCTCTGTCGGGCATCAGGACCCCGGCGCGACCTCGACCGCGCTGATCCTGCGCGCGCTCGAGTCCGTCGTTGCAGCCGAGGCCTGAGCCATGGAACGGGCCCTCTCAGGGGCTTGCCGCCTCACCGGGCGTGGCCGTGGGCCGAGCCCGGGTCCTTGCAACGGCGAGCGTGGTTGATCGCGGGACCGTTCCGCCTCGCCAACGGCAATCCGAGGCCTTGGCCGCGGAGCACGCGCTGGATGCTGCGGCCGCCGAGATCGAAGCGATTGCCGCGAGGCTCTGGCGGTCCGGGCAGTCCCAGGAAGCCGAGATCGTCGAAACCGGTGTGCTCATCGCGCGTGACCCATCACTCCGCCGGGCAGTACTCGCCGCCGTCCACGAGCGCGGGGTCCCTGCCGCTGCGGCGATACTCGACTCCGCGGAGGAGCAGGCGCAGATCGTCGCCGCGATCGACGACGCGCGGCTCGCCGAACGGGCCGATGACATCCTGAGCGTGGGCCGGCGTGCGGCGGGGCTGGTCGGGCGCTCCGCAGAGCGCGAGCCCCGGGAAGCCGCCCGGGGGACGGGGGAGGTGCTGATCGGCACGGATCTGGGCCCAGCCGAGGTCGCGGAGCTTGACGCGGGGGTGACCGGGATCGCACTTGTTGGCGGAGGAGTGTCGGCCCATGCGGCAATCGTGGCCCGCTCGCTGGGGATCCCGATGGTCATCGGTGTGGGCGAGGAGCTCCTGGCGGTTGAGTCCGGCGCCGACGTCGTCATCGACGGGAACAGTCGGTGCCGCGATCCTTTCTCCAACCGCCGAACGGACTCAGGCGGCGTGGCTCGAGCTCGGTCGCCGCGCCGACCGCCGCGCGCGAGCGGTTGCCAGCCGCGACCTTCCGTCAGTTACGACCGATGGCCATGCGGTGCGCGTGCTTGCGAACGTCTCGGGGGCTGCAGAGCTGACCGTGGCGTTGGAGGCCGGCGCCGAGGGCGTCGGCCTGCTGCGCACGGAGCTCGCCTTTCTGGAGTCGCCCGACTGGCCCACCGAGGCTGAGCACAGAGTTGCTCTGGCGCCCATCTTCGAGAAGCTCGAAGGCCGACCGGCGACGGTGCGGGTCCTGGACTTCGGTGGCGACAAGACACCGCCCTTCCTGTCGGGCGTGCAAGAGCGAGGGATCGAGTTGCTGCTCCGCCACGGCGACCACCTGTCGGCTCAGCTGCGGGCGATCTTGGCGAGCGCCGGGAGCTCGGAGTTGCGCGTCCTGCTTCCGATGGTCGCCGGTGTCGAGCAGGTCGAGCATGCGCGGCTGGCGATACTCGAGGCCCTCGAAGCCGTTCCGGGGGCACGTCGCCCTGAAATCGGCGCGATGATCGAGACCTCCGCCGGGATCGAAGCCATCGGTGAGATCGCTTCCGAGGTCGATTTCCTGAGCATCGGCACAAACGATCTGACGCATTCGATCCTTAACGCCGACCGGTTCTCGCCGCAGGTGGCCCGTGCCCACGACCCTCATGTGCTGCGCGCCATTGCGACCGTGGTCGACGCAGCCAAGCACGCCAGGGTGCCCGTTGAGATCTGCGGCGAGGCCGCATCCGACCCGATCGCCGGGCCTCTGTTGATCGGCTCCGGCATCGACGAAGTCAGCGTCGGCGCGGCCCGGGTCGGATCGGTTCGGCGCTGGATCCGATCGCTCAGTTTCGCCGAAGTGAGCGAGCTCGAGTCCAGGGCCCGAGCTCTCGAGACCGCTGAAAGTGTCGAGCAGCTCGTGGCCGCCGTGTCGGAGCGGCTACTACTCGACGAGCGAGCCGATGCAGACGGTGAGATTCTCGAGCGCCCGGTCGGCGTCGGAGCCGCTGGCGCTGAGGCGGAGCGTCGACCCACCCCTGGCACCTAGCGCGAGCACCGCAAGCAGGCTCTTTGCGTCCGCTTCACGGTCGGCCGCGGCCACGGTGATGTCGGCGTCGAACTGCATCGCAGCGCGAACGAAGTTGGCCGCCGGCCGAGCGTGCAGGTCGACCTCGGCTGGCAGCTCGACGACGGTTTCAGAGCTTTCTGGCACCGCGCGCTCCTTCCGCCGCTTCAATGACGCCGTCGATCGGGATTCCTGCGGAGGACGCGACCGCGGCCGCGAGGCTGCCTTCGACGAAGGGAGCGTCGACCAAGCGGGCGTGTCCGTTCGCTGAGCTCTCGAGCACGTGGCGCGTTGTCAGGACGGAACTGCCGAGGTCGGCGAGCACAACTACCCCTCCGCCGTTGTCCGCGCGCCGCACTGCGTTTCGTACTTGGTCTTCATCGGTCCCGAGACCCCCAGTGGGGTCTCCACCCGCTGCAATGATGTCCACATCGGGGCCGGCCATTTGGGCAGCGAGCTCGGCTAGCCCGGAGGCCAGTGCCGCGCTGTGGGAGACAAGCACGATTCCGACCAAGTTGGATGAGTCTTCCGCCATCGGGGTAGTCTACATCATCGAAGGTCATTCGACAATGCCGAATCCAAACAAACCAGAATCGATCCCGGAGCCTGGGCCCGGCAGGAAAAAGGGAACGATCCAGTCGGTCGATCGTGCTGCTCGGATCCTCCGCGCCCTGGCAAGCGGACCCAGGCGGCTTGGCGTGAGCGAACTTGCCGACCGGCTGGGGATCACGCGTCCGACTGTCCACGGTCTGCTTCAGACGCTGCAGGCGCACGGCTTCGTCGAGCAGGATCACGAGTCCGAGAAGTACCAACTCGGACCCGGGCTCCTTCATCTCGGCAACTCCTACCTGGATCTCAACGAGCTCCGCAGCCGTTCGATCGTCCACGCCGAGCGGCTCTCCGAGCGCACCTCGGCGGCGGTCCGGGTCGGGGTCATGCACGGCCCGGCCGTGGTGGTCGTCCATCACGTGTTTCGCCCGGACGCCGCATTTCAGGTGCTCGAGGTCGGAGCCGAGCTTCCGGTCCACGCGAGCGCGCTGGGCAAGGCGATGCTTGCCTACGCGCCGAGAGACGTGGTCAACGACATGGTGGCCGAGGGGCTGCCCAAGCTGACGGGGCGAACGCTGCCCGCAAAAGGCCTTCGAGACGAGTTCAAGGCTGTGCGGGAGTCCGGAATCGCGCGCGAGCGCGACGAGGCGGTATTGGGCGAGTCGAGCCTCGCGGGAGCCATCTTCGATCGGTCGGGCGCGGCCGTCGGCGCCATCGGCGTCGTTGGCGAAACCGAGACGGTCATGCCGCGCGGCCCGTCCAAGGGGCTGCGGGTCGCGGTGGCCGACGCAGCTCGTGGAATCTCCCGTGAGCTGGGTGCTCGCCGCTGGCCGATCCCTACAGATCAGGAAGGCACCTGATCGCCGAGCTGGCACCCCCTCCGATCGGAGGGTTTGAGGTAACCCGGACGGCCCGGTGGGGATAGGGGTGTTATCGAGCCACGGACGGCAACCGAACGCGACCAGGCGATCGACATCCTCGTCGACCTCCTCGGCGACAGGCACGGCACCTTGCCTCCGGGCGAGTTCTTCGACCGCCTGTGCGCCGCCGTATGCCGGCTCACGCGCCTGAAGCGCGCGGCGCTTCTCCTCTACGACGACGCCTACCGCTCCGTTCGCGTCGCCGGTTCGCATCGCGTCGACCCGAGCCTGCTGAGGCGGCTCGAAGGCACCCTCAACGAGACGCCGATCGCCCAGCGGGCGCTCGAGGACGACGACGTGATCGTCCTCGAGCGGCGACATCTACGAGCACGTCCCGCAGCGGTTCCACGCGAGTGGTCGCGACCGAGGCGATCGCCTGCGTGCCGGTCGCGATGGGCGGCCGCTGGCTCGGCGTCATCTTCGCCGACCAGGACGGGGAGCCGTTCGAGCTCGAAGAGTGGCGAGCGCCTTCCCCTTCGCACCCTCGGCCGCGACCGCGGCCCTCGTCGCCGGAATCGACGGCGCGGCGCGCGAGCGCGAGCGCGCCAACCGCCTCGACGAGCGCATCGCGCTCACCCGCGAGCTTCACGAGCAGGTGATCCAGCGTCTATTCGCGCTGTCACTCGTCCTGGGCGCGGAGGGAGAGCTTGCCGCCGAGGACCGCGCCCGCGCCGACACCGAGCTCCAGTCCGTGCTGGGCGAGCTTGCGGGGCGCCCTCGAACGCGGCCTGGTCCCGTCAGAAAGGGAGACCAAGCTGACCCTCCGGCGGGTTCTCCGCAGGCTCCAGGAAGAGGACGCTCGCGTCAGCGTCCGCTGGCAGAGCGCCGTGCGGGTACCGCGCCGCCTCGAGCCGCTCGCGCAGACGGTCCTCGCGGAAGCTCTGCGAAACGCCGCGAAGCATGCCGAACCCACGGAGATCGCAGTCGAGGTGCTGCGGTCCGAGGGCACGCTCGCGTTCGAGATCACGAACGACGGCGTGACCCACCGAGGCCAGGCAGAAGGCCAGCGGACTCGGCCTTCGCCTCGCCTCGATCGAAGCCCTGCAGCACGAGGGGGTCATCGAGTTCGGACCCCTCGACGAGGGGCGCTGGCGCCTGCGCCTCGTCTGCCCGACAGGAGAGAGCGATGGCGCCTGACGCAACGCGCATCCTCGTCGTCGACGACCACGACGTCGTCCACTGGGGGTTTCGTCTGCTCCTCGAGCGCCAGAGCTGGGTCGAGAGCTGCGCCGCCGCGACGAACGGGAAGGACGCGCTCGTCGAAGCGGCCCGCACCAAGCCGCACGTCGCGCTCGTCGACCTCTTCCTCGCCGGCGAGTCGGGCGCAGAGATCGCCGAGGAACTCCGCCGCGTCCATCCGGACCTGCGCGTCCTTCTGATCTCGGGCGCGGGGCAGGATCTCGCCCGCCGTCGCTCGCGCCGCCGGAGCGTCCGGCTTCGTCTCCAAGGACTGGGGCGCCGCCGACGTGGTTCGGGCAGTGCGCATGGTCGCCCTCGGCCAGGAGGTCTTCATCCAGACCGCTGAGCAGGGCGAGGCCAACCTGACCGCCCGCGAGCGCGAGGTCGTCTCGCACATCTCGCAGGGCGAGACCAACGCCGAGATCGCAAAGGTGCTCTTCCTCTCGCCGCACACGGTCAAGGAGCACACCTCGGCGATCTACCGAAAGCTCGGCGTCCGCAACCGCGCTCAGGCCGTCAAGGCCGCTCAGCGGCACGGCCTGATCACCTAGATCACCCCCCGACTCTCCTCGCATACCCCGCCGAACGGGGGGTCCGGGCCCTCGGAATCACTCACCTTTCGCCCTCAGCGGACAAGTATCGGGAGATGCCCGAGCGCAACCACACGGCCCTGCTCTTCCCCGGGCAGGGCAGCCACGAAGACGGCATGCGCGAGAAAGTCGCCGCGGCGCGCCCCGACCTCCTCGAGCAGGTGATCGGGCTCGTCGGCGAAGACCCCTTCGAGCGCGTAGCCGACGGCACCCGCTTCGCCCAGCCCGCGATCTACTGCGCGTCCCTCGCGGGCTGGGAGCGCCTGGGCAGGCCGCAGCCGGCGGCCGCAGCCGGCCACTCGCTGGGCGAGCTCGCTGCGCTGGCCGCCGCGGGCGCCATGGACCACACAGACGGTCTGCGCCTTGCCGTTCGCCGCGGCAACCTCATGCAGAAGGCGGCCGAGCGCGGGGGAGGGGGCATGCTCGCGGTCCTCGGCAGCCCGGAGTTGGCCATCGAGGTCGCTCGCACCGCTCACGTGACCGTCGCGAACGAGAACGCGCCCGACGAAACCATCCTCGCCGGCCCGCGCGACTCGCTCGAGCAGGCCCGCCGCGACGTCCGCGACCGTGGCGCGCGCGCCATCCGCCTTCCCGTCAAGGGCGCCTTCCACTCTCCCGAGATGGAGCCGGCCCTGGACGGCTATCGCGAGGCACTCGGCGAGATCGAGTTCTCCGAGCCCGACTTCCCGGTCATCTCATGCGTCAGCGCCCGCGCCTCTCCTATGGCCACGCCACGAGCTCGCCTCAGCGCTCGTCCTCCCGGTCCGCTGGCAGGACACCGTCCTCGCGCTGCAGCGCTATGGCATCGACGAATGGGTCGAGACCGGGCCCGGCACCGTCCTCACCCGGCTGGTCAAGCGAAACCTCGAGTCGCCGGAGCCCGCGCATGCGTGAGTCGGCGCCAGCATCCTCGAGCGCAGGTTCCCGCGCCAGTCGGCGAACCGCCGAGCCGGCATCCTGAGCATCGCCGCCGCGATCCCGCCGCGCGTCGTCGGCAACGACGCCGATCGCCGAGCAGCTGGGCATCTCGCCCGAGTGGATCGTCGAGCGCACGGGCGTGCGCGAGCGCCACGTTCTCGGCCCCGACGAGTCGCTGCTCGACCTCGCCCAGTCGGCCGCCGAGCGCGCGCTCGACGCGGCGGACGTCAGCGCCGACTCACTCGACCAGATCCTCGTGGCCACGATGAGCCACGACCGCCTGACACCGGCACTGGCCCCGATGCTTGCCGACCGCCTTCGCACGAGCGCGGGCGCGATGGACGTGAACGCTGCCTGCAGCGGCTTCATCGGGGCCCTCGCCCTCGCGTCCGGCCAGATCGAATCGGCACGCGCCGACCGCGTCCTGGTCGTCGGTGCCGAGCGGCTGTCTTCCCTCTCGATCCAGCCGACCGCTCGACCGCTGCCCTCTTCGGCGACGGCGCGGGCGCCGCCGTCGTCGGCCAGGCCGGCGGCGCGGGAATCGGCCCGTTCGCGCTCGGCAGCGACGGCTCCCTCGTCGGAGCTGATCACGGCCGAGCGCGACGAGGCCATGATCCACATGCAGGGCCAGGACACATTCCGCGAGGCCGTCGACCGCATGGGGCGGGCGACGGTGGATGCGGCCCTGGCCGCCGGCGTCGAGCTCGCCGAGATCGACCACTTCGTCTTCCACCAGGCGAACGTGCGCATCCTTGCCGCCCTGACCAGGCGCCTCGGCATCGATCCGCGAGCGCGTTGTCGGAGTGCATCTCGCGCTTCGGCAACACCTCGGCCGCGTCCATCCCGATCGCCCTGTGCGACGCCGCCGACGCCGGCGCCATCCGACGCGGCGACCGCGTCCTCCTCGCCGGCTTTCGGCGCCGGGCTCACCTGGGGCGCGACCGTCGTCGAATGGGAGGCGCGCGATGAGTCGTGAGCGCAACGGCACACCCGAAGGCTGCGCGCTCGTCACCGGCGGCTCGCGAGGCATCGGCGCCGCCGTCGCCCGCGCGCTCGCCGAGGACGGCTGGCCCGTCGCGATCAACTACCGCTCCGACTCCGAAGGCGCCGCAGCGGTCGCGAAGGAGATCGCGGACGCGGGCGGCACGGCCACCCTCGTGGAGGGCGACGTGCGCGACGCCGAGGCGCTGAACGAGGCCTTCACCTCGCTCGAGGCGGAGCACGGCCCGGTGCTGGTCCTCGTCAACAACGCGGGCATCCGCGACGACGGCCTGTCGCCGCAGCTCGGCGACGACGCCTGGGAGCGCGTCGTCGATACGAACCTCTCCGCCGCCTTCCGCATGACTCGCCGGGCACTGCGGCCGATGCTCCGCGCCCGCTACGGGCGCATCGTGAACGTCGCGTCGATCGTCGGCCCCCGCGCCAACGCCGGGCAGGCCAACTACGCCGCCTCCAAGGCCGGGCTGATCGGCATGACGCGGACCGTTGCCGTCGAGGTCGCGCGCCGAAACGTCACCGTGAACGCGGTCGCCCCTGGCCTCGTCGAGACGAAGTTCACCGAGGACCTGAACGGCGATGCCCTGGGCGAGATCCCGGCCCGCCGCGCCGGCACCCCGGAAGAGGTCGCCGCCTGCATCCGCTTCCTCGCCTCGCCAGAGGCCAGCTACGTGACCGGAACCACGCTGACCGTCGACGGCGGCCTCAGCGCCTGACAACCACGAAAGGAGCCACATGACGACCAAAGCAGAGACGGGCAACGTCGAGAAGGTGATCTTCGAAGGCCTCGAGGAGGTCGGCGCGGAGCCGGACGACATCTCCCGCGAGGCGGAGTTCGAGGCGCTCGACGTCGACTCGCTCGATCTGGTCGAGCTGGCTCAGATCGTCGAGGACGAGTTCGGCGTGCGCCTGGAAGGCGACGACCTGAAGGGCCTCACGACCGTCGGCCAGGTCATCGACCTCGTCGTGAAGAAAGCCGAATGACCCGTCGCGTCGTCATCACCGGGTGCGGGCGCGGTCACGCCGCTCGGCGTCGGCGCGGAAGCGCTGATCGACGCGCTGGATCGCGGGCGAGTGCGGCATCGCGGACGGCGAGGGCCGCTGCGACGAGTTCGAGCCCACCGACCACATGAGCCGCAAGGAGGCGCGCCGCGCCGACCGCTTCACGCAACTCGGCATCGTCGCGGCCGACGAGGCGATCGAGCACGCCGGCCTTGACGCCGACGGAGACCGATCACGATCGCATCGGCTGCGTGATCGGCACCGGCATCGGCGGCCTCACCTCGCTCGAGGAGCAGGTCGGGCGTGCTGCGCGAGCGCGGCCCCGACGCCGTCTCGCCGCTCTCCGTGCCGCTCATGATGGGCAACGCCGCAGCCGCGGCCGTCGCGATGCGCCACGGCATCCACGGCCAGACCTTCGGCGTCGTCTCCGCGTGCGCCGCGGGCGCCCATGCGATCGGCGCCGCGAAGCGCATGATCGAGGCGGGCGACGCGGACGCCGTCGTGTGTGGCGGCGCCGAGGCGACGCTCACCCCGATCGCGATCGCCGCCTTCGGCTCGATGGCCGCTACTTCGCAATTCGGGCATCTCGCGTCCGTTCGACGCCCGCCGCGACGGCTTCGTCATGGGGGAGGGAGCAGGCGTCCTCGTGCTCGAAGACGCCGAGGCGGCCGAGCGCCGCGGCGCCGAGGTCCTCGGCGAGCTCATCGGCTACGCCGCCACCTCCGACGCCCACCACCTGACCGCCCCCGACCCGTCCGGGCGGCGCGGCCGCCCGCGCGGTCACCCTCGCGCTCGAAGACGCCGGGATCGAGCCGGCCGAGATCGACTACGTGAACGCGCACGGAACGTCGACCCCGCTCAACGACCGCTCGGAGACCGAGGCGCTCAAGCTGGCTCTGGGCGACGACGCACACCGCGTTCCCGTCTCCTCGACCAAGTCCGCGATCGGCCACCTGCTGGGCGCCGCGGGCGCCGTCGAGGCGATCGCGACCCTTGGCGCGCTGCGCCGCGGCATCGCGCCGCCGACCCTCGGATACGGCGAGCCCGACGAGGGCCTCGACCTCGACTACGTCCCGAACGATGCCCGCCCGCTCGCCGCGGCGTCTGGGAACGGCGGCGTCGCGCCACATCGGCGTCTCGAACTCGTTCGGCTTCGGCGGCCACAACGCGGTCCTCTGCATCGCCGCATGAGCGCCCTCGCCACAGCCCCACGTCCATTGAGCGCCCCCGCACGACACGCCGCGCGAGCGCCTGGAGCTCCTCTGCGACCCCGGCACCTTCATGGCGATCCGCACGGGCATCCGCTCGGATACGAGCGCCGCCGACGGGGACGGAGTCGTGGCAGGCGCGGGCGCCGTCGGGCGGGCGGCCCATCTACTGCTATGCCCAGGACCCCCGCCACATGGGCGGCTCGCTGGGCCGCTCGCACGCCGACTCGATCGTGCGGGCGATGCGCCTGGCGGGCGAGTCCGGAGCGCCGGTCGTCGGCCTGGTCGAATCGGGCGGGGCCCGCCTCCAGGACGGCCACGAGGCGCTGGCCGGATACGGGCGCATCTTCCGCGCAGAGCGTCGAGCTCTCGCGGCGCGTCCCGCAGATCTCGATCGTGAGCGGCGTCTCGGCGGGCGGCGGCGCCTACTCGCCCGCTCTCACCGACTTCGTCGTCATGACCGAGGACGCGCGGATGTTCCTCACGGGCCCGAAGATCGTGCGCGAGGCGCTCGGCGAGGACGTCGGCATGGACGAGCTCGGCGGGCCGCGCGTCCACGGCCAGAACGGCGTCTGCCAGATCACCGCGCCGCGACCTGCCCCAGGCGATCGCACAGCGCGCGCGACCTCCTCTCGTTCCTGCCTGCAGCGCGTCGGCGCACAGCCCGAGGCAGACGGCGCCCGAGCCCACGCGCGGCACGCACCGGTGCGCCCGTGCCCCGCGAGGCCGCGGCGCGTCTACGACGTGCGCGACGTGATCTCCACGCGTCGCCGACGGCGGGCGCCTGATGGAGCTCGACGCCCGCTGGGCGCGCAACATGGTCACCGGCCTCGCGCGCATCGACGGGCGCCCGGTCGGCGTCATCGCAAACCAGCCGCGCTGGCTGGGCGGAGTCATCGACTCGGATGCCGCCGAGAAGGGCGCGCTCTTCGTCGACCGTTGCTCCCGCTTCGGGCATCCCGCTCGTCGTCCTCGTCGACACCCCGGGCTTCATGCCCGGCACGCGCCAGGAGGGCGCGGGCGTCATCCGCTACGGCGCGCAGCTCCTGCGCTCCTTCGCCGCGGCCGCGGTGCCGAAGCTGACGGTCATCATGCGCAAGGCATACGGCGGCGCCGTCATCACCATGAACTCGCGCGACCTCGGCGCCGACATGGTCTTCGCCTGGCCCGACGCCGAGATCGGGATCATGGCCGCCCGCCAGGCCGTCGGCATCACCGAGCGCCGGACGATCGAGGCCGCGCCCGACCCGGCGGAGGCACAGGACGAGCTGGCGGACGAGTACGCCGCCGAGCACCTCACCGCGTCCGCGGCCGCCGTCTCCGGCTTCGTCGACGAGGTGATCGAGCCGGAGGAGACGCGGGCACGCCTCACCTGGGCGCTTGCGCTACCTGGGGGGCCCGCGATGAAGACCTACGTCGCGCTCGGCGACAGCTTCACCGCGGGAACCGGCTGCGCGCCGGGCGAATCGTGGGCCGACCTCCTCGCCGAGCGCTCGCGGGGCGCGACGGACTCGATCTACGAGAACCTCGCCGAGCACGGCGCGACCAGCGCCGATGTCCGCAGGCAGGTGAGCCGCGCCATCGCAGCTCGAGCCCGGACCTCGTGACCGTCGTCTGCGGCACCAACGACCTCCTGCTCCGAAGCGGCGACGTCGATCGAGTACTCCCGCAACCTCGGCGCCATCCTCGGGCGCTCTCGCGCGATGCCCTGCCGAACGCGATGGTCGTCACGGCGACCGCGCCGGAGCACTGGGAGTTCCTGCCGCTCGGGCCGCGAACCCGCGCGCGCTTCGAGGCCGAGCTGGTCGCCCTCAACACAGCGACGCGCGCGGTGGCTGCCCTCCACGGGGCCGAGGTGCTGGACGTCGCCGGCCACCCAGGGCTGTCCCGCGCAGGAGAACTTCGCGGGCGACGGGCTCCATCCGTCGCCTCTCGGCCACCGGCGCGCCGCCGAGGGCTTTGCCGCCCTCGTCGCCGAGCGCTTCGAGCTCACCGTCCAGCGAGGAGTCACTGCGATGAGCGCCGCCGACTTCACCCCGGGCGCCCGGATCACGGGCCGCGCCCGGACAATCACCGAGTCCGACATCGTCTCGTTCGCGGCGATGACCGGCGACTGGCACCCGCAGCACGTCGACGCCGAGTGGGCGGCCGAGAGCCGGTTCGGGGAGCGGATCGCCCACGGGATGCTGGTCCTCTCGTACTCGATCGGCCTGATGGGATTCGACCCGGAGCGCGTCGTCGCGCTGCGCGGGATCGACTCGCTCACCTTCAAGCGCCCCGTGCCATCGGCGAGACGATCCGCGTCGAGGCAGAGGTCGAGGACGTGCGTCCGATCGACGACGACCACGAGCTGGTCGAGCTCCGCTGGCAAGGTGTTCGGGGACGACGACAACCTCGCGCTCCGCGCACGCGTCACGATCGTCCACCGCCACGAGGGCGCAAGCCGCCACAGGTGCCAGGCACGGTGCCAGGCACCTCTCATGACGGTCACGGGAGTGGTACCGCGCTCGAATGGCGCTTCGGAGAGCCTCTATGGCGAGCGGGTGCTGCTGTGAGCGGGCTTCTCGAGGGCAAGCGCATCCTGATCACAGGCGTCGTCAACCGCCACTCGATCGCGTACGCCATCGCCGAGGGCGCCCAGCGGGAGGGAGCCGAGGTCGCTTCTGACCAGCTTCGGCCGGGTTCGTCGCATGACCGAGCGCGCCGCGCGCGGCCTGGAGCCGGCGCCGGACGTGCTCGAGCTCGACGTCGACTCCGACGAGGACCTGGCGAACCTGCGCGAAGCCCTCGGGGCACGCTGGGGATCGGTCGACGGGATCGTTCATGCGATCGCATTCGCCCCGCCCGACGCGCTGGGAGGCGAGTTCCTGGACACGCCGCGCGCAAGCGCGATGCGGGCCTTCGAGACGAGCGCCTACTCGCTCGGCGCGCTCTGCTCCGCGTTGGATCCGCTCCTGGCCGAGCGCAACGGGTCGGGCGCCGGCGCCAGCATCGTCGGGCCTCGACTTCGACGCGTCCGTCGCCTGGCCCGCCTACGACTGGATGGGGGTCGCGAAGGCGGGCCTCGAGTCCGTCTCGCGCTACCTGGCCCGCGACCTGGGCCAGAAGGGCGCGCGCGTCAACCTCGTCTCGGCAGGCCCCGTCGCGACGCCTGCCGCGGGCGGGATCCCCGGCTTCGACCAACTGGCCGCGCATTGGAGCGACGCCGCTCCCCTCGGCTGGGACGAGCGCGACGCGGGAGCGGTCGCGGACGCCGTCCTGTTCCTGCTCTCAGACCTCTCCCGCGCGGTCAGCGGGGAGATCCTCCACGCGGACGGCGGCGCGCACGCGGTGGGCGCCGCGACCCCCGCGTAGCGAGACGGCGGCCGAAGCCGCCGTCTTTCGCTCGCGTTGTCGGGCAAGACGCGCCTCAGTCGCGCGTTATCCGCCCTTCTTGCGGACGGAGGTCCTCCTAGTTGGGTCTCGTGCTCGACGTTCGAGGGATCCTCGCCGGCGTCGCCGCTTGGCGGGCCGCCCGAAGTGGCGCCGCCCGTCTTCTCCGCAGCGTCGGCCGAATCCTCGCCCTCTTCCACGACGTTGCCCTCTGCAAGGTCCTCGCGTGGGCGCTCGTTCTCCTCCTCGACGCCCGATCCGTGCGCGTGAAGCGGTGTCTCGGGCGCTTCCGTCGATCGCGTCGTTTCCTTCCTCGTCCGGCATGCGCTCCTCCTTCATCGGGAACTGAGCGGGTACCCGATGGAGTCCGGCTAACGCGCGCGTCCTCGCGTGACCGCGTCGGTTCCGAACTGCTCGCGCACGCGGTCGATCGCCCGGTCGAGCGCCGGCGAGGAGCGGCCGATCGGAAGCTCGAGCTGGATCGATCCGCCGTCGCCGAGTCCCTGCACTGTGATGCCGAGCATCGTCACGCCACGGCTTTGCATCTCGGGCAGGGCGTCGCGAGCCAACGCGCGGGCGGCGGCGAGGATCGGCTCCGAGCCGGCGGTGGCGTGCGAGAGCGTTCGCGACCGCGTCGCCCGCTTGTAGTCGCCGAAGCGAAGGCGCAGGACCACCGTGCGGCCGACGTGGCCGCCCCTCCGCATCCGGTGCGTCACCCGGTCGACGAGCGAGACCAGGGTCGCGTCCAGGTCGTCGCCGCGCAGGCGCGAGAGGCCGAGCCCGCGCTGAGAGCCGACGGAGCGCCGCCCGCTGCCGATGCGGACCCGCCGCGGGTCGCGGCCGAGCGCGAAGGCGTGCAGGCTCCGGGCGCCGGCCCTGCCGAGGACGGTCTCGAGCTCCTCGCGGGTCAGCGCGGCGACCTGCCCGACCGTCTCGATCCCGGCCGCGTGCAGCCGCGCGGCGGTCGACGCTCCGACGCCCCAGAGCCGTTCGACGCGGAGGGGATGGAGGAACGGCAGCTCGCCCGGCCCGCGAGACCGCAAGGAGACCCTCCGGCTTGGACATCTTCGACGCCATCTTCGCGACGCCCTTCGTCCGGGCGATCCCGACCGAGAGCGGGAGGCCGATCTCGTCGCGAACCCGATCTCGCGAAGGGCCATCGCGATCTCCACGGGATGGCCCGAGATGCGCTCGAGCCCGCGCACGTCGAGGAACGCCTCCTCCAGCGACATCCCCTCGACGACCGGCGCGGTGTCGCGAAAGATGCGGAACAGCTGCCGGCTGGCGCGGACGTACGAGTCGAAGTCGGCGGGGACCACGACCAGCCCGGGGCAGAGGCGCTTCGCCTTCTCGGCCGGCATCGCCGAGCGCACCCCGAACGCGCGCGCCTCATACGTCGCGGCCATGACGATCCCGGGCCCCACGGCCACAGGCTTGCCGCGAAGCGACGGATCATCCCGCTGCGCGACGGAGGCGAAGAACGCATCGCAGTCGGCGTGGAGGATCGTCGCTTCGTCCAGCACGAACATATGTTCGCATAGGTGTCAAGATAGGTTCCCCGCGAGATGAGCCTTCGCATGCGCCTCGCAGCACTAATCGCCGGTGCCGTCCTGGCCGGGTGCGGGGGAGGCGAGGACAGCCCAGCCCCCGAGGAGACGGATGAGCCCCAGGCGGCCGAGGAGCAGGCGGGCACCGGGGAGCCGGGCGGGTCCGAGGAGTCGGACGACGGCGACGCGGGGACCCCGAAGATCTGGCTCACCACGGGCGAGCAGCTGAAGCCGGTCGAGCGCGAGCTCGCAGAGAAGGGCTCCGAGGTGGAGGCCGCGGCGAAGGCGCTCGTGGACGGGCCGACGCGATCGGAGGAGAGCGGCAACCTGGACGCCGCAACCGAGATCCCGGCGGGGGTCGAGGTCGAACGGGTCGAGGTGGCGGGCGACGGGACCGCGCTGGTCGAGGTGTCGAAGGACTTCCTCGCAGGGGTTCCCGCCGACCCCGACGCGCGCGACGCGGCCCAGGAGGAGGCGCTCGACGCGCGACTGAGCCAGGTCACCTACACGCTCAC
The DNA here is from genome assembly GCA_963740125.1 of uncultured bacterium. Taxonomy (GTDB): domain Bacteria; phylum Actinomycetota; class Thermoleophilia; order Solirubrobacterales; family 70-9; genus JALZKA01. Next base: position 666,526 of record CAVUCV010000001.1, read on the forward strand.
TCAGTTCGACGAGGTCGAAGCGGCGAAGGTGGTCGCCGGCGGGATCTCGGCCGGGCCGCCGAGGGATCGCTCCGACTTCGCCAAGCCCTCGGGCGGCCCGCCGCCGATCACGACGGCAAAGGGCTCGCCCAGCGCGGGCACGACGGAGGTGCAGAAGCGCCTCGTCAAGCTGAACTACCTGCCGCCGGGGGCGGTCGACGGCCTCAACGGCTACCGCACCCAGCAGGCCGTGATCGCCTTCCAGTCCTGGGAGGGGCTGACCCGCGACGGCATCGTCGGGCCCGCAGACCAGGCGGCCCTGGCCGACGCCAGGAAGCCGAGGCCCGGCAAGAGCGGCCCCGCGAGGCGGATCGAGGTGTACCGCTCGAAGGGCGTCGCGCTCATGGTCGAGGACGGCAAGACCAAGCGGGCGATCCATGTCTCGGCGGGGGCGCCGTCCACGCCGACCCCATCCGGCAGCTACTCGGTCTTTCGCAAGGAGAGGAACTCGTGGTCGGTGCCCTTCCAGCAGTGGCTTCCGTACGCGTCCTACTTCAACGCTGGAATCGCCTTCCACGAATACGCGCAGGTCCCGACGTACCCGGCGTCTCACGGGTGCGTGCGCGTGCCTTCGCCAGAAGCCCGCTTCGTCTACGGATTTGCCAAGATCGGCACCGCGGTGATCGTCCGCTGACCATGCTCTCTCCACTCCTCAGCGATGTCCGGCGCGTCGTGTTCGCGCGGCTCGCGGCCTCCGGCGCGGCACCGTCGATCGCCGCGATCGCAAAGGAGCTGGGCGCGGCCGAAGACGACGTGCGGAGTGCACTCGAAGAGCTCCACGAGGGCCATCACCTGGTGCTGGGCTCCGGAACGCGACTCGGTCCGGATGGCGCATCCGTTCTCGGCTGCGCCGATGTCCTTCGTGTTGCGAGCGCCCGGGGATGACCGCCTGTGGTGGGGCGGGTGCGCGTGGGACTCGTTCGGAATCGTGGCGGCGCTCGGGGAGGACCTCGAGATCACGACCAGGTGCCCGTACTGCGACCGGACCCTGACCTATACAGCCGGGCCTGAGACAGCGCCGCCGAGCCCTTATGTGATCCGCGTCCCGCGCCCGGCGGCGGAGTGGTGGGACGACGTCGTCCAGACGTGCACGCACATTCGGATCTTCTGCGACGAGGATCACGCTCGCCGATACGTGGCGCAGAACGACGCCCCCGAGGGCGCCCTGGTGCCCGCGGGGACGATGTGGGAGCTCGCGCTCACCTGGTACGGGGACCGCCTCGATCCGGACTACGAGCCGCAGTCCCGCGAAGAGCGCCAGCGCCAGTTGGCCGACGCCGGCCTCTGCCGGCGAGTTCTGGCAGCTTCCCTAGGGCGCCGCCGGGCCGGATCGAATCGGCCGCCTGAAAAGATGGGGGCATGACTTCAACCACCGCCACGCCCACCGACCTCTACTCGATCCCCCAGCAGCACCAGGACTTCCGCGACCTCGTCCGCCAGATCGCCCAGGAGCAGGTCGCGCCGCGCGCCGCCGAGATCGACCAGACCGACGAATACCCGTGGGACATCCGCAAGATCCTCGCCGAGCAGGACATCCTGGGCCTGCCCTTCTCGGAGGATCACGGAGGCACCGGCACCGGAACGCTGATGCTTCAGATGGCTGTCGAGGAGCTCGCGAAGGCCTCGGCCGCCGTCGCCTTGATCCTCATGGTGCAGGAGCTCGGCACGCTCCCGATCCAGCTCTTCGGCTCGGACGAGCTGAAGGAGCGCTTCCTGCCCGGCTGCGCGAGTGGCGAGAAGTCGCCGGCCTTCTGCCTGTCCGAGCCGGACGCCGGCTCGGCAGCGGCGGACATGCGCACGACCGCAAAGCAGGACGGCTCCGACTGGGTCATCAACGGGACCAAGAGCTGGATCACGAATGCCGGAATCGCCGACTTCTACGTGGTCTTCGCCTCGACCGACCGCGAGAACAGGCGCGCGACGGCGTTCGTCGTCGAAAAGGACGCCGACGGGTTCTCGGTCCCGAAGTACGAGCACAAGCTCGGCATTCACGGCTCCCCGACCGGGCAGCCCGTCTTCGAGGACGTGCGGGTGCCGGCCGAGAACGTGATCGGCGAGGTCGGGCGCGGCATGGCCGTGGCCCTCGGCACGCTCGAGCGCACGCGCCTCGGCGCCGCGGCGCAGGCCGTGGGCATCGCCCAGGGGGCGACGGACTACGCGAACGAGTACGCCAAGGAGCGCCAGGTCGGCGGCAAGCCGATCAACGAGCTTCAGGGCATCCAGTTCAAGCTGGCCGACATGCAGACGAAGACGGCCGCCGCTCGCGAGCTCCTCTACAAGGCCTGCGCGATGGCCGACCGCGGCGACGCGCACCTCGGCATGTACTCGTCGATGGCGAAGCTCTTTGCGTCCGACACCGCGATGGAGGTCACGGTCGAGGCGGTGCAGGTCCTCGGCGGCTACGGGTACGTGAACGAATACCCCGTCGAGCGAATGATGCGCGACGCGAAGATCACGCAGATCTACGAGGGGACGAACGAGATCCAGCGCGTCGTCATCGCGCGCCACATGCGCTGAGCGCTCCGACGGCTTTGCGCATGGATTCCCGGAACGTGGGTACCCGTGGCGCAAGACAAGACGTCTTTTAACCCGGAAAGGAATTCCGAATGAGCACAGCAGTGATCATCCTGATCGCGGTCGTCGTCGTAGTCGTCGCAGTGGCGATCTACATGTCGAACCGCCGTCAGGCCGAACAGAAGCGCGAGGACCGTCGCGTCATCGCCACCGAGCACCGCGAGGAGGCCGAGCGCAATCGCCTGACTGCCGAGAAGGAGTCGGCGGTGGCCGACGAGCAGGCTGCGGCCGCACGGCGTCAGGCGGCGGAAGCAGAGCAACGGGCGCAGGAAGCCCAACGAGCACGGCAGACCGCCGATGCGCACGCCGAGCATGCGGACGACCTCGACCCGGACACGCACGAGGACGCGCATGCGGAGCACCAGGGCGGACCGAGCTCCGAGACGAACGGCGAACGAGACTTCGGCGAGCGCCAAGAGGTGTTCGACGAGGAGCGGGAGGGGCTTCGTACCGGTGAGCCACCTCCCGCCAATGAACCAGGGCCCGCCCGGCGCGAAGCCTGACGCGGGCCCGGATCATGGCCGCGTGCGGGACACGCGGCCATCTGATCAGAGTCCTAGCGGCCTTTGCTGCGGCGGCCGCGTCACCTCCGAGCGCCTCCGCCGCGGCCGAGCCGCTAGGACTTGATACTTAGGCGCGCCCCTGCGGGGCGAGCGAGATCCTCTACTTGATGAAGAGGATCTCCGAGTACTTCGGGAGCGGCCAGAGGTCGTCGGCCACCACCCGCTCGAGAGCGTCGGCGGCCTCGCGCACCGTCGCCATCGCGACGAGCTGGTGGTCGCGGGAGTACTCGGCCAGCTCGAGTCCCTCGACGCCGTCCGGGTAGATGTTCGCCTCGGTCAGCTCGCCCAGCGCGCTGACCAGGCTGTCGACCATCGCGCGCGCCTCGGAGGAGAGCGCGGAGACGCCAGCCGCGTCGATCAGCGCCAGGTGGCGCAGGGCGGCCGGCAGGATCATCGTGCCGGCGATCGACTCCGTCGTCTCCGCCTCGATGTTCGCGCGGGTCACGTACTGCTCGAGCCAGACCTCGTAGCGCGAGTGGAGCTCGCGCTCGCTGAGCACGTTGTAGCTGGTCGAACGCCTCGACCGTGGGCGCCGCAATCACCTCGGGCAGCGCGTCGGGCGTCGTGCGCAGGTTCTTGAGCCCGCGCCGCTCCGCTTCGGCGTGCCACTCGTCGGTGTAGTTGTCACCGCCGAAGATGATCTGCTTGTTCGCGTTGTAGGTGGAGGCGACGACCTCGGCCACGGCGGACGTGACTTCGCCGCCGCTGTTCAGCTTCGCCTCGAGCTCGTCCGACAGCTCGTCGACCGCCTCGGCGACGATCGTGTTCAGCACCGTGTTCGGGAAGCCGAGCGACATGCTCGACCCGAGCGCGCGGAACTCGAACTTGTTGCCGGTGAACGCGAACGGCGAGGTGCGGTTGCGATCGCCGCCGTGCATCGGCAGGTGGGGCAGGACCTCGGAGCCCAGCTCGAGGACGGCTGCCTCGGTGTTGCCGTCGCCCGAGCCCGACGCGATCGAATCGAAGGCCTTCTCCAGCTCGGCGCCGAGGAAGATCGAGATGATCGCGGGGGGCGCCTCGTTGGCGCCCAGGCGGTGGTCCTGGCCGATGTTCGCGACCGAGGCGCGAAGCAGGCCCTGGTGCTTGTTCACGGCCTGGATCACCGCGGCGCAGAAGAACAGGAAGCTCGAGTTGTCCGCCGGCGTGTCGCCGGGCTCCATCAGGTTGTGGCCGGTGTCGGTGCCCATCGACCAGTTGTTGTGCTTGCCCGAGCCGTTGACTCCGGCGAACGGCTTCTCGTGGAGCAGGCAGACCAGGCCGTAGCGGCGAGCCACGTTCTGGAGCACCTGCATGAGGAGCTGCTGGTGGTCGGAGCCGACGTTCGAGTTCTCGAAGATCGGCGCGATCTCGTACTGGGCGGGCGCGACCTCGTTGTGCCGGGTCTTGATCGGGATGCCCAGCTTCGCCATCTCCGTCTCGGCGTCGAGCATGCAGGCGAGGATCCGCTCCGGGATCGCTCCGAAGTAGTGGTCGTCGAGCTCATGGCCCTTCGGCGGCTTCGCGCCGAAGAGGGTGCGCCCGGTCGTGACCAGGTCGGGGCGCTCGAAGTAGTACTGCTCGTCGATCAGGAAGTACTCCTGCTCAGGGCCGACGGTCGTGAAGACGCGCTGGGCCTCCTCGTCGCCGAGCAGGCGGAGGGCCCGGATCGCGGACCGCGACAGCGCATCCATCGAGCGCAGGAGCGGGATCTTCGCGTCGAGCGCCTCGCCCGTCCACGATGCGAACGCGGTGGGGATGCAAAGGAGCGCGCCGTTCGGGTTCTCGAGGATGAAGGCGGGGCTGGTGGGGTCCCATGCCGTGTAGCCGCGAGCCTCGAAGGTGGCGCGCACGCCGCCGGTGGGGAAGGAGGACGCGTCAGGCTCGCCCTGGATCAGCTCGGAGCCCTTGAAGTTCGCGATCGCGGTGCCGTCGCCCTCGGGCCCGAAGAACGAGTCGTGCTTCTCGGCGGTGAGGCCCGTGAGCGGCTGGAAGACGTGCGTGAAGTGCGTTGCGCCCTTCTCGAGCGCCCAGTCCTTCATCGCCTCGGCCACCTCGTCGGCAAGCGACGGATCGAGCGACTCGCCCTTGTCGAGCACGTTCTGGAGCTTCTTGAAGGTGTCCTTGGAGAGGCGCTCCTTCTGCACCGCCGCGGAGAACACGTTCTCGCCGAACGGATAGGCGTCGGACTTGGTCAGGTCGAGGGAGCCCAGGGCCTCGCCGTTGGGGCTCCACTGGGCGGCGGTGACGTTGTGCTGACGGATGCGGGGCATGTGGCTTTCAGTCCTCCATGAGCGCACGGAACGCGCCCTTCGTGGCGCGTCTTGCTCGAGGCTCGGGTATGAGTTGCAAGAGAGTGCTTTTCAGCCTAGTGCGTGGCAGGGGACAGCGGTTATCCAAATGTCGAAAGATCGTCAGCCCTGCTTTCTCCCTGGCGTAGAGGAGGCTTTGGCGCCGGGCCCCGTCACGCGGTACGGTGAGGCAATGGAGCGCGACGCCGCTCTCGAGGCGGTCTTTCAGCCGGTGCGCCCGCCGACGACCTTCGAGGAGACGGTCGAGCGGCTCGGCACCGCGATCAGGCTGGGCCTGCTGGTGCCCGGGCGCGAAGCTGCCGCCGGAGCGCGAGCTCGCGACGCGAGCTCCGGATCTCCCGCTCGACGCTCCGAGAGGCGCTGACGACCCTGACCCAGTCCGGGCTCCTCGTCGCGCAGCGCGGGCGGGGCGGCGGCACGTTCGTCGCACCCAGAGCCGCCGCTCTCCGGCGCGGAGCCGGAGCCGCTCGGCGAAGCCGCCTGGTCGGTCCTCGAGCACCGGGTCGCGATCGAGACCGGGCGCGACCCTGCTCGCGTGCGAGCGGGGCGGGCCCGCCGACTTCGACCGGCTCGACGAGCTGGTGGACCGGATGGCGGAGGTCGACGACTTCGAGGAGTACCGGCGCGCCGACATCCGCTTCCACATCGCGCTCGCCGAGAGCGCCCGCTCGCCGCGCCTCGTCACCGAGATGACCGAGGTGCAGGGCGCGATGAGCGACCTGATCGGCCTGATCGCCCATCCCGACCAGGTGCTCACCCACTCGAACGAGCAGCATCGCGCGCTCGTCCGGCTCCTGCGCCGCGGCGACGCGACGCGCGCGGTCGGGCTGATGCGCGAGCACATCGAGGGCACCGAGCACATCCTCGGCGGGCCTGCTGCCGAGGGCAGCCGCCTAGATGGCGCTAGGCCTTGATCCGCTCCATCTTCGGGTCGAAGAGCGGCTCGGCTGCGATCTCGCCCTCGATCCACTGGCCGAAGATCTCGATCTCGCGCGCCGGTGCCGGCTTCGGCGTGCTCGGGCGGCACGTAGGCGTAGGCGATCGAGCGCTCGAGCGTGTAGCCGTAGCCGCCCGTGGTGACGCGGCCGCAGATCTCGCCGCCCATCCGGACCGGCTCGTTGCCGAGGGCGACCGAGCGTGGGTCGCTCGAGGAGGATCGCGACGAGGCGCTTTCGCGGCCCGCGCTCCTTCGCCTCCACGAGGGCGTCGCGGCCGATGAAGCCGCCCTCCTTGTCGAGCTTCACGCAGAAGCCGACGCTGCCCTCGTATGGCGTCTCGTCCGGCGTGATGTCGGCGCCCCAGACGCGGTAGCCCTTCTCGACCCGCATCGAGTCGATCGCCCGGTAGCCGCCCGCGACCATGCCGTGCGGCTCGCCCGGCCTCCCAGAGCGCTCGCCAGAGGCCGATGCCGTACTCGGTCGGGCAGTAGAGCTCCCAGCCGAGCTCGCCGACGTAGGTGACCCGGAGCGCCCGGACCGGGACGTGGCCGACCGTGATGTCCTGGAGCGTCATATATGGGAAGGCGTCGTTCGAAGGTCCTGCGGCGACGAGCGGCTGCAGGATGTCGCGGGCGCGCGGGCCCCAGATGCCGAAGCACGCGTAGGCGGAGGTGACGTCGTGGACCTGGACCGAGCCGTCGCGCGGCAGGTGCGAGGTGATCCAGCTCCGGTCGTGGCGCCCGAACGCCGTGCCGGTGACGATCGAGAAGCGCTCTTCGGCCAGGCGGGCGACGGTGAAGTCGCACTCGATGCCGCCGCGGCTGTTCAGCATCTGCGTGTAGGTGATCTGGCCGACTCCGCGCGCAACGCGGTTGTCGCAGAGCCCCTCGACGAACTCGGCGGCGCCGGGCCCCGAGATCTCCATCTTCGCGAACGACGACTCGTCGAAGAGCGCGGCCGCCTCGCGGGTGGCCAGGTGCTCGGCGCCGATCGCGGGCGACCAGTGCATCCCGGCCCAGCCGCGCGGCCGGAGGGACTCGTCGCCCCGCTCGGGCGTTCGACTCGTACCAGTTGACCCGCTCCCAGCCGGACTTCTCGCCGAAGGCGGCGCCGTGCTCCGGTGCCAGCGCGTTCGCCGGCGAGACGCGAAGCGGCCGGCCCGCCTGGCGCTCGTGGTTGGGGTAGCGGATGTCGTAGTAGGACTCGTAGGTCTCCCGGATCCGAGCGTGCGTGTACGCCGGGGAGCGGTAGTGCGCGCCGAAGCGGCGCACGTCCATGTCCAGAGGTCGAGCGAGGGCTCGCCCTCGGCGATCCACTCGGCCATGACCATTCCCGATGCCGCCGGCGCCGGCGAGGCCGTGGCGCGCAGAAGCCGGCGGCGACGAAGAAGCCGCGAGACCTCGGTCTCGCCAAGACAGAACTCGTTGTCCGGCGTGAACGCCTCGGGGCCGTTGATCAGCTTCGTGATCTTCGCGTCCTTCATCGCGGGCACGCGGATCTTCGAGTTCTCGGCGATCTCCTCGAAGCGGTCCGGCTCGTCCTCGAGCAGCCGCCCGTTGAAGTCGGGCGGGATCTCGTCGAAGCCGTCCGTGCCGCGGGGAGGAAGGCCGGCTTCGAGTCGTGCTCGTAGCCGCCCATGACGAAGCCCTCGCCGTCCTCGCGGTAGTAGACGAGGAGGTCGGGATCGCGCAGGGTCGGGAAGGCGCTCGCCCGCCGAGCGCTCGCGGAACGGGCTGCGTCACCACGTACTGGTGGGACATCGGGATCACCGGCACCCGCACTCCCGCCAGGCGGCCGATCTCCGCCGCGTACATGCCGCTCGCGTTCACGACGACCTCGCACTCGATCCGCCCGCGGTCCGTCTCGACGGCCTGGACCCGCTCGTCCGAGACCTCGATCCCGGTGACGCGCGTCGAGGTGAAGATCCGCACGCCGCCCCGCCGGGCGCCGTCGGCCAGCGCGTAGGTGAGCTGCGACGGATCGAGGTAGCCGTCGGTCGGAAGCAAGGCGCGCGCCGAGCACGCCCTCGGTCGACATCAGCGGGAACTTCTCCTTCGCCTCGTCGGCCGAGATCAGCTCGAGCGGCAGGCCGAAGGTCTTGGCCCATCCGGCCTGGCGGCGAAGCTCCTCCATGCGCTCCTCGGACGAGGCGAGCTGGATGCCGCCGCACTCGACCCAGCCCGGGTCGAACTCGGACTCGTCGCCGATCCGCCGGTAGAGCTCGACGGAGTGCATCATCATCTTCGTCAGCGAGACCGAGCCGCGGAGTCTGGCCGACGAGGCCCGCCGAGTGGAAGGTGGAGCCGGAGGTGAGCTGCGAGCGCTCGACCAGGACGACGTCCTCGTAGCCGAGCTCGGCGAGGTGGTAGGCGATCGAGACGCCGCCGACGCCGCCGCCGATGATCACGCAGCGGGCGCGGTCTGGTGGGTCGCGGTCAATCGCCATGAGCGGCCTCCAGGGCTGCGGTGAACTCGGGCGCGTCGGCGGTCTCGGCAAGGCGGCCGAAGTGCTTGCGCGTGTAGTCGGCGAAGTCGAACTCGATGTCGGACGCGCCCTGTTGGACGACTCCCCACATCGCCTCGCGGAAGTCGGACATGAAGGTGAAGAGGTGAAGCGTCGCGAGCTGTCGCTCGGTCGGCGGCCGGCGGAAGTAGTGCTCGAGCATGTCGTGGCGGGCTGCCTCGGGCAGCTCGTTGTTCACCGCGAAGTTCGCGAGGTCGAAGTAGCGGTCGCCCATGCCCGCGTACTCCCAGTCGACGATCCGCACGCGAAGGCCGTCCCAGATGAAGTTCGCCGCAAGCAGGTCGTTGTGGCATGGGACGGGATCGTGCTCGGGCCCGGTCATGAGCTCCTCGATCCGGCCCGCGCATGCGTGCGCGTCCGCGTACCCGGCCGGGATCTCGACGCCGAGGTCGCGCGCCACTTCCTCGTAGTTCTCGACGATCCGGAACGAGTCGAAGCGCGACGGGATGGCGGGCGCCGCGTGCATCACCCTGCAGCGCGTCCGCCACATCGCAAAGCGGCTGGCGCCTCGCGGAGCTCCTCCGCGCTCCATCGCGCGGCCCTCGATGAAGTTCGGTGACGATGGCAGGCGGGTCCGTGAGCATCGCCGCGACCGGCGCGGCGACGCCGATCTCGGCAGCGGCGGCGTTCGCGGCGAACTCGGCGCTGCGCGATCGATGCCGAGCAGCGACGTGTCCTTGCCGGGCACGCGGATGACGTAGTCGGTGCCGCCGAGGGTGGCCCGGTAGTTGCGGTTCGTGATGCCGCCGGAGAGCGGCTCAGGCGTGCCGACGGACTGTCCAAGCTTTGCGGTCAGTTGTAGGACGATTTGTCCCAGATCGTCCTGGGGGACTTGACGTCCGTCCGCATTTCCGCTTAGTCTCGCGTCGTCCATAGGTTGGATCCGGCACACCTTTTACCCGAAAAGGAGGGTCGGTCCGAAATGAGGGGAGCTCCGATGACGACGAAGGCCGACGACATTCGGAACGAGGACGAAGCACTCCTCGCCGAGCTGGGCTACAAGCAGCAGCTGAACAGGGCGTGGAGCGGGTTCTCGAACTTCGCGATCTCGTTCTCGATCATCTCGGTCCTCGCGGGTTGTTTCACCGACGTACGCGCACGCGTGGAACAACGGCGGGCCGATCGCGATCTCATGGGGCTGGCCGATCGTCTGCGGCTCTGATCCTGATCGTCGGCTTCTCGCATGTCGGAGCTGGTCGCCAAGTACCCGACGGCAGGCGGCATCTACTACTGGTCCCCGGCAAGCTGGGCGGGCCCAAGCTGGGCCTGGTTCACCGGCTGGTTCAACCTGCTCGGGCTGATCGGCGTGGTCGCGTCGGTCGTCTACGCGTGCGCCGGCTTCCTGAACTGCGCTCCTTGGCGCCTACGGCGTCGATGTCCTCGGGCATCAACTTCGGCGACGGCGAGCACATCCTCGCGCGAGACATTCCTCCTCTTCGTGATCATCCTGCTCGCTCACGCGCTCATCAACATCATTCCGCACCAATCTCCTGGCGATGATCAACAACATCTCGGTCGTGGTGGCACGTGATCGGGGTCGCGGTGATCATCGCGATCCTCGTCATCGTCCCGACGACCATCAGGCGTTCGATTTCGTCTTCACCGAGCGGCTCAACAACTCGGGCTTCAACGACGGGTCGAACCGAGCGGATTCTTCTTCTGGATCTACGTCCTGCCGCTCGGCTTCCTGCTCACGCAGTACACGATGACCGGCTTCGACGCCTCGGCTCACATCTCCGAGGAAACGCAAGGAGCGTCGCAGTCGGCGCGGCCAAGGGCGTCTGGCGGTCGATCTTCTACTCCGGCGGTGATCGGCTGGTTCGTCCTGCTCGCGATCACGTTCGCTGTGCAGATCCGGCGAACATCAGCGATGCCGAGAACGGATTCGGCGTCGGCTCGTCGTTCGCGGTCCTCAACTCGGCGCTCGTCGACTCGGCCGGGTTCAAGACGGTGCTCATCATCTGCAACGATCGGGCAGCTCTTCTGCGGCGCTGGCCTGTCTGACGAGCGCCTCGCGCATGGCGTTCGCGTTCTCGCGCGACCGCGGCGATGCCGGGCCACAGGCTCTGGACCACGGTCAACCGCGAGGGCGTCCCGTGTCAACGCCGTCCTGGTCATGGCGGCGCTGGCGCTGATCGTCACGATCCCGGCGCTCTGAGCGCGCGACGAGACCGGCTTCCCGTCGCGTTCTTCGCGGTCGTCTCGATCGCGGTGATCGGCCTCTACATCGCCTACGTCATCCCGATCTTCCTGCGCTGGCGGATGGGCGATGAGTTCGAGCCGTCGCCGGCCTGGAACCTCGGCCGCAAGTGGCAAGTGGATGAACCCGATCGCAATCGTCTGGGTCGTGATCATCTGCGTGTCATCTTCTCGCTGCCGTACGGAGCCGCTCGGCGTGCCGTGGGACGACGCGTTCGACTGCGAAGTATGTGAACTACGCGCCCGTTCACGGTCGGACTCGCAGTCGATCGTCGGCGTCTGGTGGCAGGTGGTGGCGCGCAAGTGACTTCACCGGCCAGACGTTCGAGGACATCGACATCGACGCAGCCTCGGTGACCGATCGACACGCCGGCCGGGTGACTCGCCGAGGACGAGCGCGATGCCAGCGCCGCCGACGCCTTCGTAGGCTCAGTGGCGAGGTGAAGCTCGACGAGCTGAAGAAAGCGGTCGCGGACGGCACGGTGGACACCGTGCTGCTCGCGATCGCGGACATGGAGGGCCGCCTCCAGGGCAAGCGGCTGACCGCCTCCCACTTCCTGGACACCGTGCTCGAGCACGGGGCGGAGGGCTGCAACTACCTCCTGGCCGTCGACGTCGACATGGAGACGGTCTCGGGCTACGAGATGTCCTCGTGGGAGCGCGGCTACGGCGACTTCGAGATGAAGCCGGACCTCGAGACGCTGCGGCCCGATCCCGTGGCACCCAGCGCACCGTCCTCGTGATGGCGGATCTCGGCTGGGCGGACGGCACCGACGTGGTCGCCTCGCCGCGCCAGATCCTGCGCCGCCAGCTCGACCGGCTCGCCGAGCGCGGGCCTGGTCTGCAACGCGGGCACCGAGCTCGAGTTCATCGTCTTTCGAGACGTCGTACGAGGACGCTTGGAAGCGCGGCGTACCGCGACCTCGAGCCGGCGAACCTCTACAACATCGACTACTCGCTCCTCGGCACGGCCCGGGTCGAGCCGCTGATCCGCCGGATCCGCAACGAGATGGCCGGCGCCGAGATGACCGTCGAGAACTCGAAGGGCGAGTGCAACCTCGGCCAGCACGAGATCAACTTCCTCTACGGCCCTGCCCTTCGCACCGCCGACGACCACGCGATCTACAAGAACGGCGCCAAGGAGATCGCGGCGCAGGAGGGTCACTCGATCACGTTCATCGCGAAGTGGAACGAGGCGGAGGGCAACTCCTGCCACATCCACTGCTCGCTCGGCACGAGGGCGGCGGCAACGCCTTCGGCGACGACCGCCAGATGTTCGACCGCTTCGTGGCGGGGCAGCTTGCCGCGCTTCGAGGAGCTGACCCTCTTCTACGCGCCGCACGTGAACTCCTACAAGCGCTTCGCCGAGGGTTCGTTCGCGCCCGACCGCGGTCGCGTGGGGCGTCGGACAACCGCACCTGCTCGATGCGCGTCGTCGGTCACGGCCAGTCGCTGCGGGTCGAGAACCGCCTGCCCGGGGCAGACGTCAACCCTTACCTCGCGCTCGCGGCGATGATCGCGGCCGGGCTTGACGGCATCGACTCGGAGCTCGAGCTGGAGCCGCCCATGGAGGGCAACGCGTACACCTCCGACAAGCCGCGGGTCCCCACGAACCTCTACGACGCGCGCGACCTCTTCGCCGCCTCGGACTTGGCCCGCGAAGCCTTCGGCCAGGAGGTCGTCGACCACTACCTGAACCACGCCCAGGTCGAGCTGGACGCGTTCGAGGCGGCGGTGACCGACTGGGAGAAGTTCCGCGGCTTCGAGAGGCTCTGAGCCGTGGCGCGCCGCCCGGTAATCGGCATCACCGCAGCGCTCGAGAGCGCGAGCTGGGTCGTCTGGCGCGACACCGAGGTGAACATCTCGCAGCGCCACTACTCGGAATGCGTGGCGAAGGCCGGGGGCATTCCGGTCCTGCTGCCCGCCGAGGAGTGAGAGCGCCTCCGACCCGGCGGAGCTCCTGGACGTCCTCGACGGCCTGGTCCTCTCCGGCGGCGCCGACCTCGACCCCGTCGAGCTACGGCGCCGAGCCACATCCGAAGACGCTCGGCTACAAGGCCGAGCGCGATCGCTTCGAGATCGCGCTTTGCCGCGGCGCCATCGAGCGCGACATGCCCGTTGCTCGGCGATCTGCCGCGGCACGCAGATCCTGAACGTCGCCTGCGGGGGAGACGCTGGTCCAGCACCTCGGGGACGCGACCCAGCACGTCGAGGTGCCGGGCACGTTCTCGACCCACGAGGTCCGCCTTCGAGCCGGGCTCGCTCGCCGCGCGTGCAGCGGGCGCCGAGCGAGCCGAGATCCGCTCCCACCACCACCAGGCGCTCGACCGCCTCGGCGACGGCCTCGTCGCGACGGGCTGGTCGGTGCCGGACGACCTGGTCGAGGCGATCGAGCTGCCGGAGCGCTCGTTCGTCGTCGGCTTCATGTGGCATCCGGAGGAGCTCCGCGACGGCGCGCCGTTCCGCGCGCTCGCCGCCGCGGCGATGCGCCAGGAGGTGCCCGCATGAGCCTCGCGGTCATCGAGCCCGCGACGGAGGGGGTCATGGCGGAGGTGCCGCGCGGGGGAGTGGAGGAGGTCGACGCGGCCGTGGCCGCGGCGAAGGCGGCGTTCCCCGCGTGGCGCGCGGTGGCGCCCGGGGACCGGGCGATGCTGCTCCATCGCCTCTGCGGATGCGATCGAGTGCCGAGTCCGAAGACCTCGCGACGCTCGAGGCGCGAAACGCCGGCAAGCCGATCTCGGACGCGCGCGGCGAGATCGGGATGGTCGCCGAGTGCTTCCGCTACTACGCCGCGGCCCCCGAGCGACTCGTCGGCCGCACGATTCCCGTCGCCGGTGGCGTCGACATGACTTTCCGCGAGCCGATGGGCGTGGTCGGCCTGATCGTGCCGTGGAACTTCCCGCTCGTGATCACGCTCGTGGAAGACGGCTCCGGCGCTGGCCGCGGGCAACACGGTCGTCCTGAAGCCCGCCGAGCTGACGCCGCTCACCGCAATCGAGCTCGAGCGGATCGCGCTCGAGGCGGGTCTGCCCGAGGGCGTCCTGAACGTCGTCGTCGGCCCCGGCTCCGTCTGCGGACAAGCGCCTGGTCGAGCATCCCGACGTCGCGAAGATCGCCTTCACCGGCTCGACCGAGGTCGGGCGGGGCATCGCGCAGGGGGCGGCGGGGACGATCAAGCGGGTGACGCTCGAGCTCGGTGGCAAGTCGGCCAACGTGGTGTTCGCCGACGCCGACATCGAGGCCGCCGGCCGCGCCGCGCCGGCCGGCGTCTTCGGGAACGCCGGGCAGGACTGCTGCTCCCGCTCGCGCATCCTGGTCGAGAAGTCGGCCATGGACGAGTTCCTGGCGGCGATGGAGGCGGCCGTGAGCGACATGCGCGTCGGCGACCCGCTCTCGGACGAGACCGAGATGGGCCCCCTGATCTCGGCCGACCAGCGCGAGACGGTCGGCTCGTTCGTCACCGAGGACGACGTGGCCTTCCGCGGATCCGCGCCCGAGGGCGAGGGCTTCTGGTTTCCGCCGACGGTGCTGGCGCCGATGACGAACGACGACCGCGCGTCGCGCGAGGAGATCTTCGGCCCCGTCGCCTGCGTGATCCCGTTCGCGGACGAGGCGGAGGCGATCCGCCTTGCCAACGACACGATCTATGGCCTGTCGGGCTCGATCTGGACTCGCGACGGCGCCCGGGCGCTGCGGGTCGCGCGCGCGATCGACACGGGCGTCCTCTCGATCAACTCGCACTCGTCGGTGCGCGTCTCGACGCCGTTCGGCGGCTTCAAGCAGTCGGGATGTCGGGCGCGAGCTCGGCCCGGATGCGCTCGACGCCTACACAGACTTGAAGAACGTCTATTACCGGACCGAGGAGTAGGCAGGTGCGGCGCCTCGAGGGCAAGGTCTGCGTGATCACCGGCGCGGCCAGCGGGATCGGCGCCGAGTCGGCCCGGCGCTTTGCCGACGGAGGGCGCGCGGGTCGTCGGCGTGGACCTGAGCCCCGACTCGGTGGGCGAGCTCGCCATCGAGTGCGACGTCACGCATCGAGTACGGAGGTCGAGGCGATGTACGAGCGCGTGCGCGACGAGATGGGCGGCATCGACGTCCTCTTCAACAACGCGGGCATCAACCCGAACGCCGACACCACGGTGACCGAGACGACGCTCGAGGCCTGGCAGCTCGTCCAGGACGTGAACGTGCGCTCGGTGTTCCTCTGCTGCAAGCACGGCATCCCGCACCTCGTCGAGCGGGGAGGGGGCTCCGTCATCAACACCGCCTCGTTCGTCGCGATGATGGGCGCGGCCGTCTCGCAGATCTCCTACACGGCCTCGAAGGGCGCCGTCCTCTCGCTCTCGCGCGAGCTCGGGGTCGAGTTCGCCGCCCGCGGCGTGCGCGTGAACGCGCTGTGCCCGGGGCCGGTCAACACGCCGCTTCTGCGGGAGCTGTTCGCCAAGGACCCCGAGCGAGCGGCCAAGCGCCTCGTCCACATGCCGATGGGCCGCTTCGGCGAGGCGGAGGAGATCGCGAACGCCGCCCTCTTCCTGGCCTCGGACGAGTCGAGCTTCATCACCGCCACGACCTTCATGGCCGACGGCGGCCTCTCGGCCGCCTACCTGACGCCCGGCCAGGCCTAGCCGGCCGCTCCGCCTCTTCCAGGAACCGGCCGCAGAGCGCGCGGCCGAGCGCGTTCCACTCTCCGATGCGCTCGAGGATCTGGGCGCTCAGCGCATCGGGGTCGATACCGATGCGGACGGCGTCCTCGTCCACCGCGTAGTTGACGGCCCAGCTCACGGCATCCACCTCGGTGACCTCGGCGTGGAACTGGATGCCCCAGGCCGAGTCGCCGATCCGGTAGGCCTGCAGCGCGATCGGGGCTCGACGCAAGCTCGACGGCTCCGGGCGGAAGCGGGCGAGCGGTACGAGTGCCACTGGAACGCCTCGAAAGCGCGGCTCCAGGCCGCCGATGACGGGGTCGTCGCGGCCCTCCGGGCGTGAGCTCCACGTCGAACCAGCCGATCTCGGGCTCGGGCGCGCGCTCGGCCGCGGCGCCGGCGGCCTCGGCCAGGAGCTGCGAGCCAAGGCAGACGCCCATCAGTCGGCACGCCCTCGTCGAGCAGGCGTGCGAGGAGCGCCTTCTCGTCGCGCGAGCCAGGGATGCTCGGCCTCCTGATCCGCGTGCATGGCGCCCGCCGAACGACGAAGACGGCGTCGTAGGCAGAGGGGGTCGGCGGGCGGCTCCTCCGTCGCCGAGATCAGCCACGAGTCGATCTCCCAGTCCCGGGCGCGCGCCTCGTCGCGAAAGACGCCGGGCCCGGCGTCCGTCCTGATGGACGATCGCGAGAGGCTCGCGGCACGACAGAGCCTCCCAGTCGGCTAGTGGCGGTAGTGCGGCTTGACGTGCCGGTAGCGCTGATCGCGCAGGCCGAGCGCGGTGAGGTAGAGCGACGACGCGAGCAGCGCGATCAGCGAAAGCCAGCTGAGAAAGCTTGCGTCGAAGTCCCAGTAGGGGTCGGAGACCCAGCGTCCACCAGGAGGGCAGGAGGTGGACGGCGACGATGCCCACCGGCCGTGAGCGCGCCGACGACGGCCGAGACCTCGGGCGCGAGCGGCGAGCGCTGAAGCGCGAGCCAGGTGGATCCCGCGATCAGGGCGAAGCCGAGCGCGCCGACGAGGCTCGAGGAGCCCGGCAGGTCTCGCGACGGCTGGCCAACGGCGTGATCGACCGTGTGAAGCACCAGCAGGGCGAGCACGAGCAGATTGGCCTTGTGGGTCGAGAGCAGCTCGAGCAGGCGAGCTCAGTCAGCATGTGGACGCCGCTCAGCGTTGGAGCGTCGATCGCGACATCCGAACGCGGCTGCGTAAGGGTGGTAGGGCGGCCTTGCGGGAGGCCGCCCCATTTCTGATTACGGCAGGCTGTCAAGCTTCGACGTGGCGGAGCCGCTGAAAGACGCCCACGGCCGGGTCATCTCCGACCTGCGGGTATCGGTCACGGACCGCTGCAACTTCCGCTGTCAGTACTGCATGCCGGCCGAAGGGATGAAATGGCTCGAGCGCTCCGATGTCCTTTCGTTCGAGGAGATCGAGCGCTTGGTGCGCATCCTCGCCGGGCTCGGAGTCGAGGATGTGCGCCTGACGGGCGGCGAGCCGCTCGCGCGCAGGGACTTTCCCTACCTCGTCTCGATGCTTCGCGGGATCGATGGCATCCGCGACCTGTCGGTGACGACCAACGGCTATCTGCTGGAGCGCGACGCCGCCGCGCTCGTCGACGCCGGCATCGACCGGATCAACGTCTCGGTCGACTCGCTGGCGCGCGACCGGTTCCACGAGATCACCCGGCGCGACGCGCTTGCCACAGGTGCTTCGCGGCCTCGAGGCGATCGCCGCCTACGAAGCAGGTGCGCCCGATCAAGGTGAACGCGGTCGCGATCCGCGACTTCACCGAGGACGAGGTCTTCCGCTTCGCCGAGATGGCGCGCACGACCGACTTCCAGGTGCGCTTCATCGAGTTCATGCCCCTCGACGGCGACCGGGCCTGGGACCGCTCGCAGGTGCTGACCGGCGACGAGGTGCGGGCTCTGATCCACGAGCGCTATCCGCTGGAGCCGCGCGAGCGCGAGCCTCACGCCACCGCTCGCGTGTACGCGCTTCGCCGACGGCATGGGAGAGATCGGCTTCATCAACCCCGTCTCGCAGCCGTTCTGCGCGGACTGCAACCGCATCCGCCTGACCGCCGACGGCGAGCTGCGGACCTGCCTCTTCTCGATGCACGAGACGAGCCTGCGCGACCCGATGCGTGCAGGGAGCCTCGGACGAAGAGCTCGCGGAGGTCATCCGCGACGCCGTCTGGCGCAAGGAGCTCAAGCACCACGTGAACGAGCCGGGCTTCATCGCGCCCGCCCGCTCGATGAGCGCAATCGGCGGCTAGAACCCTCGAGCAACCCTGAGGGGTCTGACCCAGGGTCAGACCCCATGGGCTCGTTGAGGGTTGCCTATGCAATGCTTAGGCGGATGCCTGAGCGAGTCTCACTTGGCGAAGCGGCCCGGATGATCGGCGTCAGCGCCGACACCCTGCGGCGCTGGGATCGCGACGGCAAGATCGAGACGACTCGCGACGCTCAGAACCGCCGGCTCGTGTCCCTGGCCGAGGTCCGGCGCCTCGGTGGCCAGCCCGAGCGCCACCGCACGGAAGATCAGCTGTCCGCCCGCAACCGCTTTCCGGGGGTGGTCCGCTCGGTCGAGGTCGATGGCGTGATGGGCATCGTCGAGCTCGAGTGCGGGCCGCATCTGGTGACCGCGGCGATCACGCGCGACGCGATCGAGCAGCTCGGGCTCGAGCCTGGCTCGAAGGCGACGGCGATGGTCAAGGCGACGTCGGTCATGGTGATCGGGGAGTGAGGCGACTCGCGCGTTGCGGTGGCGCCTGGCGGTCGCGCTCGCGGGTTGCGGCGGCGATGACGAAGGCGACGAGGAGCCCCAGGAGCTGACCGTCTCTGCCGCGTCATCGCTGACGGAGGCGTTCGAGGCCTACGGCGAGGAGACGGAGATCGAGGAGAGGTTCTCGTTCGCCGGCTCGGACGACCTGGCCGCGCAGATCCGCCAGGGCGCGCCCGTCGACGTCTTCGCGTCGGCGAACACGAGCCTTCCGGACGCGCTCTACGAGGAGGGGCTCGTCGAGGAGCCGACGACGTTCATCGCGAACGAGCTCGTGCTGGCGGTGCCGGACCGGACTCGACCCTTCGCGGACGATCACGGAAGCGTCTCAGCCCTAGGTCGGCAGCATCGACGGACGTCGACGTGGTGATCGGCGCCGACGGCGTTCCCGTCGGCGACTACACGCGGGAGGCGCTCGGCCGGAGCTGGACGCTGCCGCGAGCACGCGATCCTCGACAACGTGCGCTCCGAGGAGCCCGACGTAAAGAGCATCGTCGCGAAGCTCGTCGACGGGCGCTGCCGACGCGGGCTTCGTCTACGCCTCGGATGTCGATGCCGCGGGCGGTGAGCTCGTCGCGATCGAGCTACCCGCGAGCGATCGCAACCGGTGGTCGAGTACGGCGTCGCTGTCGTCTCGGACTCCGATAGTCCCGAGGCGGCGCAGGAGTTCATCGACGGCCTCCTCGAAGGCGCGGGCCGCGAGGCGCTCCTCGACGCCGGGTTCCTGCCGCCGGAGGGGGAGTAGCTGAGCCGCCGATGGTTCCCCGCGGTCCTGGCCGGCGCGCTGGCGCTGGCGCTTGCCTTCCTGACGATCCCGATCGCGGCGATCTTCCTGGAGGCGGGGCCGGGCGAGCTGTGGGATGCGCTGGGCGAGGAGAGCACCCGGGATGCTCTTCGCCTCAGCCTGGTCACATCGGTGATCGCGCTCGCGATCATCGTGCGTCGTCGGCACGCCGGCGGCGTACCTCCTGGCGACGCGGCGACTTTCGCGGCCGCTCGATCGCGATCACACTCGTCGAGCTGCCCCTGGTCCTGCCGCCGGCGGTCGCCGGCGTGGGCCTCCTGGTCGCGCTTGGGCCCGGGAGGCTTCATCGGCGGGCTGATCGAGGACGCCGGCGTCCAGCTCGTCTTCCAGACGGCCGGTGTCGTCGTGGCGCTCACGTTCGTCGCGAGCCCGTTCTACCTGCGCCAGGCGCAGGCGGCGTTCGAGGCGCTCGATCCGCGCTGGCTCGAGGCCTCGCGGACCCTCGGCGCTTCGGAGGCGCGGACGTTCGCGCGGGTCGCCGTGCCGGTCGCGATGCCCGGGCTCGTGACCGGCGGCGCACTCGCTTGGGGCAGGGCCCTCGGCGAGTTCGGCGCGACCCTCGATCTTCGCGGGTCGTTCCAGGGGGTCACGCAGACCGCGCCGCTCGCGATCGCGAACCTGATCGGGACCGACCTGACCGGAGCGCTTGCCCTCTCGGCGGTGCTGGTCGCGTTCTCGGCGGCGCTGCTCGCCGCGGTGAAGCTGACGGCCCGGGGAAGGGGGCATGGCCTTGTTGTCGGTTGAGGGCTCGTCGCAGCGGCTCGGCGATTTCGAGCTGAGCGTTTCGCTTGACGTCGCCCCGGCGACTGCCTCGCCCTGGTCGGCCCGTCGGGCGCGGGCAAGACGTCCTGCTGCGTTGCGTCGCCGGACTCGCGAGGCCAGACGCGGGACGGTGGCCTGCGGCGGGCGAGACCTGGTCGGACCTGACGGCGGACACGTTCGTTCCGCCCGAGGACGCGGCGCTGCGGCTACTCTTCCAGGACTACGCGCTATTCCCGCACCTGAGCGCCTGGCGGAACGTCGCCTACGCGCTCGCGGGGCCCGAGGATCGAGCGCCGCGCGCAGGCGCTTGCGCTGCTCGACCGCTTCGGCCTTGCCGCGCGCGCCGACGCGAAGCCGCGCACGCTCTCGGGCGGCGAGCGTCAGCGGGTGGCGTTGGCCCGCGCGCTGGCGGTCGAGCCGGCGGTCCTGCTCCTGGACGAGCCTCTGAGCGCGCTCGATGCGTCGACCCGCGGTCGAGCGGCCCGCGAGCTGGCCGCGACGATCGAGGCTGCCGGCGTCCCGACGCTCCTCGTCACCCACGACTACGAAGAGGCGGCGACCCTGGCCGACGAGATCGGCGTGATCGACGGCGGCCGCATCGTCCAGCGCGGGACGCGCCGCGGAGCTCGCCGCGGCGCCCGGGTCGGCGTTCGTCGCCGACCTCGTCGGCTCCGTCGTTCTGGCGGGCCGCGCCGGCGCTCCGGGCGACGCGGGCACGCCGGTCGAGCTCGAGGGTGGCGCGACGGTCTGGACGACGGATGCGTGCGAGCCCGGCGACGTCTCGGTGAGCGTCCACCCGTGGGAGATCCTGATCGAGCCGCCGGGCTCCGCGGCCGCTGGCTCGGCCCGCAACCGCGTCCCCGCGACGGGTCGTCATCGGTGACGCGCGCTGGGCAGCCGAGTTCGCCTGGGCCTCGACGCGGGGCAGCCACTGGCCGCCGAGGTCACGCCCACAGGCCGTCGAGGAGCTGGGGCTCGCGCCGGGCAAGGAGGTCCTCGCGGTCTGGAAAGCTTCGGCGACCCGGGTCGTCGAGACCGATAGGAGAATCGTATGAAGGCACAGGAGTGGCTGGAGGCCTTTGCGGCGGAGATCGGCGCCGAGGCGCCTGACGAGGAGACCATGGGCGAGCTGCTCGAGCTGGCAGCGACGGCCGCTCACTCGTCCGAGCGGATCGCCGCGCCGATCGCGTGCTTCATGGCCGGCCGCGACGGGCGCCCGCCGGCCGAGCTCCGCGCTGCTGCGGACCGGGTGGCCGAGGCGGGCTGAGCGTTGCGGGTCGCCGAGCTCTGGCGCTACTCGGTCAAGTCGCTGCGGGGCGAGCAGCTCGAGCAGCGTGGACGTGCTTGCCGACGGGCTTCGCGGCGACCGCTCGACCCAGGTCGTCGACCACAAGGGCGCGCGGATGACCGGGCAGGACGGCCAAGCGCCTCCTCGGGCTCCAGTCGGGCCTGGGCGAGGACGGCGAGCCGACGATCGACGGCCACTCATGGCAGAGCGACGAGGCGCTCGACCTGATCCGCGACGCCGCCGGGACCAGGCGCCGACCTGGCGCCGCTGGGCCGGCACTTCGACGACCGCTCGATCCTGGTCACGACGGACGGGGCGATCTCGGCGCTCGGCGTCGACGGTCGCCGGCTGCGGCCGAACATCTTCGATCGAGGGAGTCGAGGGGCTCGCGGAGAACGGATGGGTCGGGCTCGCGGCTCCGGCTCGGGAGCGTCGAGCTCGATGTGGTCGATCGCTGCGTGCGCTGCGTCATGACGACGATCGACCCGGACACCCTCGAGGTCGACCCGGACGTCCTTCGCAGGATCAACGACGAGTTCGGGACCTGCATGGGGGTCCTGTGCGAGGTCGCGACCGCCGGCGAGCTGCGCGTCGGCGACGAAGTGGAGATCTTCTGAATTAGGTCAGGCCGCATCGGGGTAGGGGATCGCCATGGCCGACAAGACGCGAAGAGAGCGAACGAGCAGGAGGTAACGGCGCCGGGCGACTGGGAGCGCAAGCCCGCCGCCGAGGAGGACCTTCGCCACGACGACGGCTCGGAGCCCCTGGCGCCGCCCAGCGACGAGGACGACGACGATCTCGCCGAGCAGGAGGCGGGCGATGTCAGCGCGAGCGACGATGACGAGGACTTCGACCGGCCGGATCCGCCCGACGAGGCGGGGGTGGAGGACACCGGGGACGCGCTCGCAGCGAGCACAGCGAGCCGCTGCTTGGAGGGCTCCGAGGTGAAGACCCCGGTCGGGGGCCCTGCCCACGCCGCTCGCTGCTTGCCATGGCCGTCTTCATCGTGGTCTTCTGCGCCGCGTTCTTCGCGCTCTGGGGACTGCTCGGGAACCTCGGGCATCCTGCTCGGGCTCATCGCCGGCACCGGCGCTCGGCCTGGCGTCCGATGAAGCTTCTGGCCGACCGCGCCGGACGCTAGGCGGCTTCGAGGCGCACCGGCACGCTGTTGAAGGCCGCGTTGCCGGTCAGCCCGTCGAGAACCGACGGGTCCGTGATGTCGTTGACGCTCGCTCCCGGCAGGGACGCGGCGTGCTTCCAGCCCACGCCCTTGCGGGACTTGTGGCCGAATCCGTGCGGGATCGAGACCACGCCGGGCCTGAGCTCGTCCGTCACCTGCGAGCAGGACCTCGATCTCGCCGACGCGGGAGACGACCTTCACGCTCGCGCCGTCCTCCAGGCTGCGGGCCGCCGCGTCCTCGGGGTTCAGCATCGCGGTGCAGCGATCCGACCCCTTGGTGAGGCGCTTCGAGTTGTGCATCCAGGAGTTGTTCGAGTTGAGGATCCGGCGGCCGATCAGGGTGAGGTCGAAGCCCTCGCGTTCGCGCGCGCTCCCGCTTCGGCGGCGATCGCTCTCCAGCTCGGCGGTCTCCCGCAGCAGCGCGGGCGGGGCCAGCGCGACACGCTTGTCGGGCGTGAGCAGCGCGCCCGGAAGGCGCGGCTTCATCGGCCCGAGGTCGACCCCGTGCTTCGAGCGCTTCACCTTGCGCAGGGTGAGGCCCTTCATCGGGCCGCGGCGGAGCATCCCGTAGGGCCCGGCCGCGATCGCCGACTCGACCACCCGCGCCGGCGATGCCAGCCTCGCTCCCAGCGAGAAGGCCCGCGCCTTCGTCGCGATTCCCCGCCCGAGGCGCTGCGTGAGGCCGTTCAGGATCTCCCAGTCCTCCTTGCCGCCCTCGCGCTTCGGCACCGCGGCCGGGCTGAACCGGATGTGGTTGCGGATCGCCACCAGTGGCAGCGCCACGTCCACCTCGTCCCGCTCGAGGGCCGAGACCGGGGGCAGGATCACGTCCGCGTGGCGGTTCGTCTCGTTCACGTACTGGTCGACCGAGACCATGAACTCGAGATCTTCGAGCGCCTCGTCGAGCCGCCGGCCGCCTGGCGCCGACATGACCGGGTTGCCGGCGAAGACGAGGAGGCCGCGAACCTGCCCCTCGCCCGGGGTCAGGATCTCGTCGGCGAGGCCGGACGATCGGCAGCTCGCCGTTCATCTCGGGCAGCCCGCTCACTCGCTGCTCGTAGCGCCCGAAGCCGTCGGGCCCGCCGCGGCCGGCGAGCTTCAGGGCCAGCGTCAGGTCGATGAACGGCTCGGGGAACATCGACGCCGCCCTCGCGTGTCGAGGTTGCCCGTGACGGCGTTCAGGACGTTGATCAGCCAGTGGATCAGAGTCCCCGTCCGCTGCTGGCAGACGCCGACGCGCCCGTAGGCGGCGGCCGTCGGCGCCGTCGCGAAGTCGCGCGCGAGGCGCTCGATCGTCTCTGCCTCGACTCCCGCCAGGGGCGCCGCGCGGTCGGGCGGCCAGTCCGCGACGAGGGAGGCGATCTCGTCGGAGCCCGTGCAGAGATCCGGGACTCCGGGCGAGCCCTTCGGCGAAGATGACGTGCAGCATCCCCAGCAGGAGGAAGGCGTCGCCGCCGGGCTGGATCGCGACGTGCTCCGACGCGCTCTTGGCGGTTTCCGTGTGGCGCGGGTCCACGACCACGACCGTCCCGCCTCGCTTGACGATGTCGCGAAGCCGGTGCCGGGCGCCGGGCGCGCTCATCAGCGAGCCGTTCGAAACCGAGGGGTTCGCGCCGAGCACCAGGAGGTGGTCCGTCCTGTCGATGTCGGGGACGGGGAAGAGGCCGAGGTTCCCGAACATCTCCGCGGACGTCCGGTGTTGAGGAAGCTGATCGGTCGAGGTGGCGGACGAGTGGTTCTTCGTGTCCATCGTCTCGCGAAGCGGCAGGACCGCGAGAAGGGACCACGTGTGCGCGCTGGGGTTGCCGATGTAGGAGGCGAGGCTGTCGGTGCCGTGGCGTTCGGTGCACGTCCTTGCAAGCCCGTTCGCGGCGAAGTCGAGCGCTTCGTCCCACTCCATCTCGACCCATTCGTCGCCGACGCGCCTGATCGGCTTCGAGAGCCGATCCGGGTCCTCGTAGAGGTCGGTCAGCGCCGCTGCCTTGGGGCAGATGTAGCCCTTCGACGTCGGGTCGTCGGGATCGCCGGTGATCCGAGGACCTTCCGCGCCGTCGACCTCCACCGTGATGCCGCAGTGCGCCTCGCAGAGGTTGCACTGCCTATGGACGGTCTGGGTCGCCATCGCGGCGAAGCTTCGCACAAGCGGGCCGGGCTACTCCCGGACCCGCTCGGACTCCCGCGTAGACGTTCACCGATCCGTTGCGGGCAAATCCGGCGAGCGTCATGCCACGATCCTTCGCGAGCTCGATCGCGAGAGAGCTTGGCGCGCCGACGCCGACCAGGATCGGCGCGCCCGCCACCGCCGCCTTCTGGACCAGCTCGAACGAAAGGCGCCCAGATACGCACAGGGCCGAGTCGCGCAGGGGCACGAGGCCCTCGCGAAGCGCCCAGCCGATCACCTTGTCCATCGCGTTGTGCCGGCCGACGTCCTCCCGCACGCACAGCCGCCTCGCCCCACGGGATCGAAGAGGCCCGTCGCGTGAAGGCCCCCCGTGCGGTCGAACCCGGGCTGGCGCAGCCTCTCGGGAAGCGACGCAAGGGTGTCGCGCTCGATCTCGGGGCCGGGCGGGAGCGGTGCGGAGAGCACCTCCACCTGCTCGATCGCACCCTTGCCGCAGACTCCGCAGGACGAGGTCGTGTAGAAGCTCCGGACTCCGGGGTCGCGGAGGAGCGGCCCCGCCACCTCGACCACGTTGCCGGCGAGGTCGTCGGTCAGGCCCGGCTTCGAGCGGGGCGTCGATGAGGCCCTCGCCGTGGAGGAATCCCAGCGCCAGCTCCTCGTCGTTGCCGGGCGTCCGCATCGTGACGGCGAGCGGCTCGCCGTCGACGCGGATCTCGAGCGGATCCTCGACCGCGACGAAGTCCTCGACGCCGTCGCGCTCGATCCGGGCGAGGCTCTTGGGGTCGGGCGTGGGGCCCTTGCTGGACACACTGCGAAGATAGACGCGATGGCCGAAGGCGACGGACTGCGAAAGCCGGTGAAGTGGCCGACGCCCTCCAACTGGGCGTCGCTCAAGCCGTTCGGCGTCGGCGAGCAGCGGCCCGAACAACTTCGCCGAGGTCTTCCGCGCCGCGTGGGAGAACCGGGACCAGGCCGCATACGCGATGCGGATCCTCTCCGACGGCGTCTGCGACGGGTGCGCGCTCGGGACCAAGGGGCTTCAGCGACTGGACACTCGACGGCATCCATCTCTGCAACATCCGGCTGCGCCTGCTCCGCCTGAACACGATGGGCGCGCTGGACGATTCGTGCTCGGCGGACGTCGCCGCGCTCGAGCGGATGCGCGGCGACGAGCTCCGCCGGCTCGGCCGCATCCCGCATCCGATGCTCCGGCGCGCGGGCGAGCCCGGCTTCCAGCGCATCGGCTGGGACGAGGCGCTCGACATGGCGGCCGGGCGCATCCGCGACGCCGGGGCCGAGCGGGCCGGCTTCTACCTGACCTCGCGCGGGATGCCGAACGAGTCGTACTACGCGGCGCAGAAGGCGGCGCGGGCGATCGGCACGAACTCGATCGACAACGCCGCCCGCGTGTGCCACTCGCCGTCGACGTTCGGGCTCAAGGAGGCGCTCGGCGTCGCCGCCTCGACCTGCTCGTACTCGGACTGGATCGGAACCGACCTGATCGTCTTCATCGGCTCGAACGTCGCGAACAACCAGCCGGTCGCGCATGAAGTACCTCCACCAGGCGAAGAAGGCGGGCACGCGCGTCGCCGTCCTCAATCCGCTCCGCGAGCCCGGCATGGAGCGCTACTGGGTTCCCGTCGAAGGCCGAGTCGGCCCTGTTCGGGACGAAGATCGCGGATGACTTCTTCAGCCTCAACATCGGCGGCGACGTCGCCTATCCTCACGGGCGTCCTGCGCCACCTGATCGAGCGCGGCTGGGTGGACGAGGAATTCGTCGCCGCGCACACGAGCGGCTTCGCCGAGCTCCGCGACGCGGCGCTCGAGGCCGACTGGGAGGAGCTCGAGGCCGGTGGCCGGCGCGACGCGCGAGGACATGCTCGGCCTGGCGCGCGCTCATCGGCGAGGCCAAGCGGGGAATCCTGGTCTGGAGCATGGGGGTGACCCAGCACGCGGGAGGCGAGAACGGGGTGCGGGCGATCGTGAACCTCGCTCTCGCGCGCGGCTGGGTCGGCAAGGCGGGCTGCGGGCTGATGCCGATCCGCGGGCACTCCGGGCGTCCAGGGCGGGGCCGAGATGGGCTGCTACGCGACCGCGCTGCCGGGCGGCGTGCCCGTTGAACGCGGACAACGCGCGCTCGCTTCTCGGAGCTCTGGGGCTTCGATGTGCCCGATCGAAGCCGGGCCTCAAAGCGCCGGAGATGCTCGACGCCGCCCATCGCGGCGAGCTCGACGTCCTCTTCTCCTCGGGCGGGAACTTCCTGGACGTCCTGCCCGATCCCGCGCGGGTCCGCCGAGCGCTCGAGCGCACGCCGCTGCGGATCCACATGGACATCGTCCTCTCCAGCCAGATGCTCGCCGAGCCGGGCGAGGCCGTGCTGGTGCTGCCGGCGACGACCCGCTACGAGATCCCCGGGGGCGTGACCGAGACGTCGACCGAGCGCCGCGTGATCCTGAGCCCGGAGATCCCGGGCCCGCGGATCGCCGAGGCGCGGGCCGAATGGGAGGTCCTTCTGGACCTCGCCGCCCGCGTGCGCCCGGAGCTTGCCGGCGCGCTGACGGTCGCGGGCACGCCGGAGCTGCGCGCGGAGATCGCGGAGGCGGTTCCGCTCTACGCCCCGATCGCCGATCTGCGCGAGGGGGGAGACTCATTCCAGTACGGCGGGCGGCACTACCCCGACGGCACGAGCTTCCCGACCGAGGACGGGCGCGCGCACTTCGCGCTGGTCAGGCCGCCGACGCCTGTCGCGGGCAACGGCGACGGGTCGCTGCTGCTCTCAACCCGCCGCGGCAAAGCAGTTCAACTCGATGGTCCAGAGGTCGAAGGACGCGATCACCGGTGCGACTCGCGAGGCGGTGATGATCGCCGCCGCCGACGCCGAGCGGCTTGGGGTCGCCGCCGGCCAGGAGGTCGTGCTCCGCAGCGCGACGGGCGAGCTTCGCTGCCGCGTCCACGTGGCGCCGATCGCTCCCGGCAACGCCCAGGTGCACTGGCCGGAGGGGAACGTGCTGATCGCCGACGAGGTGCGTTCGGCCGAGGCAGGCATCCCCGACTACAACACCCGGGTCACGATCGAAGGTACCCTTGAGCACCTTTAGGTGCGAAACAAGCATTGTGCGGTGGGTGCTCTGAGGAGCTCCTCGGCGCGGGCCAGGTCGTCGGGCGTGTTCACGTTGAACGTCTCGCGCTCCGGGCCTCGATCCATTCGGGGTCGAGCGATTCGAGAGCCTGCGGTCGCCGAGTCGCCGTCGTGCACGGCGCTTTCCAGAGGCCCGAGGGCCGACGCGGGCGTAGAAGGCGATCAGGGGGTGGACTCGGCCGGACGACCGGGCCGCGGTGGTCTTTTCGGCGCTTGCCAGCACCCGCAGGAGCATGGGGGTGACGAAGGGCGCGTCGCAGGGCAGGACCAGGACGCCGCGGCTACCCGCGTGCCGGAGCGCCGCGACGACGCCCGCGAGGGGGTGGCGAGGCTCGTCGGGCTCGGTCACGAGCGCGACTTCGAGCGGCGGCAGCGGCTGAGTCCGCCTTGCGCCACGACGATCGCCTCGAGCCCCGCCTGGGCGAGGGCCGCGAGCGGGTATGAGATGAGCGGTCGCCCGTCCAGCTCAGCCGTCGCCTTGGCCCCGCCGAGGCGGCGTCGCCGCGCCACCGGCAAGCACGGCGCCGATGGGGAGGGGGCGTTGCGGGACGGCCTTCGCGGCACGCACGCGAGTCTCGCCAGCGCGATGGGGCAGCGTGAATCACGACTCGATGGTGGGCGGCTGGGGGTAGGCTCGCCGTTCGTGGCCGATCTGCTCCCAGTTGCCGACGCGCGGGCCGCCGTCCTGGCCGAGGTTGCCGCGCCGCTGCCCGCGGAGCCGGTGCCGCTCGACGAAGCGCTCGGGCGGGTCCTGGCGGGCGATGCTGTCTCGGCCGAGGACGTGCCCGGCTGGGACAACTCGGCCATGGACGGCTATGCGGTGCGCGCGGCCGATACCGCGGGCGCAACGCGCCCAGGCGCCCGCCGTGCTGCGCCTCGCCTCCGAGTCCCGCGCGGGAGCGCCGGCGCCAGCGTCGCTCGGAGCGGGCGAGGCCTTCGGCATCTCGACGGGCGCCGTCGTCCCGGCAGGGGCGGACGCGGTGGTGCGCGTCGAGGACACCAGCTCGGAGGGCGACGATGGTGCGCATCGCGGCCGAGGTCGAGCCTGGGCGCGACATCCGCCGCGCCGGCGAGGACATCCGCTCCGGCGACACGGTCCTCCGCGCCGGCAGCGTCCTTGGCTCGGCCGAGCTCGGCGTGCTCGCCTCGATCGGGGTCGCCGAGCCTGAATGCAGGCGCCGGCCGACCGTGGCGATCGTCTCCACCGGAGACGAGCTCCTGGCCCCCGTCGGAGCCCATGCGCGACGGCGGAGTGCGCAACTCGAACGCGTACACGCTTCCGCGCTCTGGCCCGCCTGGCGGGAGCCGAGGTGGTGAGCGTGGAGCGGTGCCCGGACGATCCGGAGGCGACCCGCGAAGCCGCCGCGCGGGCGACCCGGGCCGACGTCGCGGTCTTCTGCGGAGGGGTCTCGGTTGGCGACCACGATCACGTCAAGGAGGCGTTCGCGGCGGCGGGCGTGGAGGAGCGCTTCTGGGGCGTGGCGCTGCGGCCCGGCAAGCCGACCTGGTTTGGCACACACGGCGGCGGCCTGGCGTTCGGCCTGCCGGGCAATCCCGTGTCGGCCGTGGTCACGTTCATCCTCTTCGTTCGCCCCGCGCTGCGCGCGCTGCAGGGAGCCCGGCCGATCTCGACACGGTCGAGGTCGCGCTCGCCGCCGACGTGCCGCGCATGGAGCGGCGCGACCAGGCGGTGCGATGCGGCCTGACCGCGACCGCGCGAGGGTTGGCTGGCCACGCCGACCGGCCCGCAGGGCTCCCACGTACTGACCTCGATGCTGGGCGCGGACGCCCTGGCCGTCATCGAGGCCGGGGCCGAGCCGGCGCCGCCGGCAGCAGGGTCCGGGCCGAGCTCCTGCGCGTACCCTCGGGTATCGAATGAGCAGCTTCAGCTGCGAAAGCAGCATGTGCAGGTAGGTATGTCGTGAGGGTCACCGTCCGCCTCTTCGCGATGCTCCGCGAGCGCGCCGGCTCGGACTCGGTCGAGATCGAGTTGGCCGAGAGCGCGACCGTCGCCGACGCGATCGCCGCGCTCGGCGCACGACCCGGAGGTGGGCGACCTGGCAGCAAGGCTTCCGCTCCGGATCGCGGTCAACCGCGAGTACGCGGCCGAGGACGCTCCCATCCATCCGGGCGACGAGCTTGCCGCGATCCCTCCCGTCTCAGGCGGCGACGACCGGGTCCGCGCGCGCGCGCATCAGCCCGGAGGCACTCGACGTGGCCGCGGTCACGGCGCTCGTCGGAGATCCGGGCGCCGGGGCGGTCGTCACCTTCCAGGGCACGACGCGGGACGTGGAGAAGCTCAGCTACGACGCGTACGCCGAGATGGCGGAGCCGCGGATCGCAGGAGATCCTGCGGGAGTGCGTCGAGCGGCACGATCTCAAGCGCGGCGGCGGCCGAGCACCGGATCGGCGACGTTCCCCTGGGCGAGCCGAGCGTGGTGGTCGCGGTCTCCGCCGCGCACCGCGGCGAGGCGTTCAACGGCGCGCGGGACGCGATCGACCGCATCAAGGCCGAGGCCCCGATCTGGAAGAAAGAGGTCGAAGGCGCCGGCGAATCCTGGGTGGAGGGGACGGTCCCATGAGCGACGAGCAGAAGCTGACCCACCTCGACGACGAGGGCTCGGCGCGCATGGTCGACGTTGGCGGCAAGGAGCAGACCGAGCGCATCGCGGTCGCGGAGGCGCGGGTCCGCATGAGCGAGGCGACGGCAGCGGCGGTTGCGCGCGGCGACGCACCGAAGGGCGACGTGATCGGGACGGCTCGGCTGGCCGGCATCCAGGCAGCGAAGCGGACGGCGGACCTGATCCCGCTGGCCCACCCGCTCGCGCTGAACTTCGTGGACGTGACCGCTCACATCGACGTGGCCGCCGGCTGCGTCACGCTCACGGGCGAGGCGCGAACCGTGGGGAGGACGGGCGTGGAGCTGGAGGCGCTCACCGCCTGCTCCGATCGCCGCGCTGACCGTCTACGACATGGTCAAGGGGATCGAAAAGGGCGTCGAGATCGAGCGCATCGGCCTCGTCTCCAAGTCCGGCGGGCGCAGCGGCGACTGGGAGCGAGGGGCCTCCGGCGATGACTGAGCAGCCGTTCCGGGCGGCGGTCGTTGCCGTCTCGACGTCGAAGGCCGCCGGCGACGGCGAGGACGAGATCGGGCCCACGCCTCCGCGCCCTCCTGGAGGAGGCGGGTTGCGAGGTCATCGCCGTCGAGCTCATCACCGACGAGCGCGAGCTGATCGCCGGGAGGCTTCGGTTCTTCGCGGACGAGGAGGGGTGCGACCTGATCGCGACGACCGGCGGAACCGGCCTCTCGCCCGGACGACGTGACGCCTGAGGCAACCCGCGACGTGATCGACCGCGAGGCGCCCGGCATCGCCGAGGCGATGCGCCTCGCCTCGCGCGAGCACGTGCCGAAGCACTGGATGCTCTCGCGAGGCGTCGCCGGCAGCCGCGGCCGGACTCTGGTCATCAACTTCCCGGGCAACCCGAACGCGATCGAGCAGGCGGGGGCGGCGGTCACTCCCTCCCTGGGACACGCACTCGGTTTGCTACGCCGGCAATGAGCGCGACGAGCGCGCCCGCGCCCGCCATCACCAGGCCGAGCGTCTCCAGGCCGCCGAAGACAGCGTCCCAGATGGCCCGGGCCGCGTCCTGCGCCGCGTCGTCGTCGGGCTGGCGCGCCGCGATCTCGCGGCCGCCCATGTAGCCGGCGAACACGGCTGCGCCGGCAAGCGCGACGCCCATCGCGGCGCCGAAGACGGCGGTCCGGCGGTCGTTCGCGACGACGACGCCGCCGGCCATGAGGAGGCGCGCCCAGGATCGGAAGGACGAGGGCGAACGAGCTCACGTCGTCCGCGCCTCGGGCGACGTCGACAAGCGTTCCGGTCGAGCCGGTGTTGGCCACGGGAAGGTCGAGGTCGCGCGGAACGTCGCGCGCGAGCTTCTGGTCCGCCTTGGCTATGTGGACCCTCACCACGCCGCCCACGTCTTTCACGTCGACGACCACGCCGTCATCACCGTCGCCGAGCGCCTGCTCGTTCGCGCGGACGAGGGCGGCCGCCGAGCGCGTCGCGGAAGCGCGGATCGCTGGTGATCGCCCCGATGCTCTTGTTGACGGCGCGCTGAGTGCGGCTTGCGCTCCGCGCCCGACTTCTCGAGCTCGTTCACGATCACGTCGCCGATCTCGCTCTGGGCGCCCTCGTCGTCGAGGACTTCGACGGCGCGCTCGGCGAACGTCTCCGGGTCGAGCAGGTTCTGATCGGCGTAGCGGACCAGGATCCCTCCGACGAGCGCGATCCCCCCGAGGGCGATGAGGAGGATCGAGGCGAGCTGCCGTCAGGCCGGGATTCATCCCGCCAGATCCTCGCGCGTCCATTCGTCGAGGAGGTGGATCAGCTCCGGCTCGCCGTCGTCTTCGATCATCGCGATGGTGCCGGGCCAGTAAGCGCTGCCCTTGGACGAGGAGCGGAGGAGGCTTGGGCTGTGGACCCAGCTACCGGTGTTGAGGAGGGTCGCGCCGTTCTCCGTCACCCACGGATCCTCCTCGGCGAGCGGCCCCCGGCGGTGGGTGTGGCCGAAGAGGACCCACTTGGCGTCGATCCGCAGCCGCTCGACCACCTCGCTCATCGCGTCGACGCCCGCCCGGGTGATCGCGTTGGGGGAGAGGTCGGCGCGCACGGGGCCGAGGCCCAGCCGGTTCGCGACGCCGACCGCGCCGGGGAGGGCGACCGAGCCGAGGAGCCATCCGCGGACCTTCGCCGAGCGGCTGGCGCCTCCCGTCAGCGAGTCCCAGATGCGCTTCGTCGGCGTGCCGCCCGGGTGATTGGCCCTGGCGCCTGCCTGGGCGAGGGCGTACAGGAACGCGAAGACGGGCGCGGCGACGCGCTCGTACTCCTCGGGCTCGTCCGATGACTCCACGTCGGGCGGGGCCAGCGGGTCGGGGCCGCTGGGCGTGAGCCCGAGCGTGCGCTCGACCAGCGCCAGGCCGAGGCGCTCGAAGGTCGGGATCGTGAGGTGGCGGTCCAGGTAGTGGCCATGCGTCGCGTAGACGTCCTTGCGCAGCCAGACGCCCGGGTAGTTGATCCGGAGCTTCGCGCCGGGCATCGCCGCCCGGAGCTCCGACGCCGGCCAGAGGTCGAGGCGAGCCCTCTCGGAGAGGCGGAGCGGCCGAGCCCCCTTGAGCGCGCGCGCCTCGAGCCAGCTCGAGATCAGGCGGTAGTCGTGGTTGCCCGGCACGACGATCACCTCGCCGGCGCTCAGACCGGCGAGCTTTCCCAGCGTGGGCTTCGCCAGGTCCATCGCCTCGGTGAACGGGCCGGTCGCGGAACTCGAGCACGTCGCCCAGGAGCACGAGTCGGTCGACTCCCTCGATTGCGTCGGCGAGGGCGGAGAAGGCTTCGGGCCGCGAGAGGAGGTCGGCTTCCGAGGCCGCGCCGAGATGGAGGTCTGAGACGATCGCTGTCCGCATGCGGCGACCATCCTTCCAGGTATCTACTGAGCGACGAAAGTCGCGAAAGAAGCATGGTGCCGGTGGGGATAAGGCTGAGCGACGAAAGTCGCGAAAGAAGCATGTGCCGGTGGAGATGTAGAGTCCGAGCCGATGAGTGAGACGCTGGACGCGCACGCGGAGGCGCCTGGGGTGGACGGGATCGCGGTCGAGAATCCCGCCACGGGCGAGACGCTTGCGACCGTGCCGGAGCTGGGCGCCGCCGAGATCGCCGCGATGGCGGCGAAGGCCCGAGCCGCGCAGCCCGGCTGGTGGGAAGCCGGCTTCGACGCCCGCGCCGAGGTGCTGCTTGCGGCGCGCGGCTGGCTGGTCCAGAACGCCGAGCAGGTGGTTGGCGACGATCTGCGCCGAGACGGGACGCCCGGCGGACGAGACGCAGTTCGCCGAGTTCGGCTACGGGCTCTCGGCGCTCGAGTTCTGGGCAAAGAACGCGCCCGTCTACCTTGCCGACGAGGAGATCGAGTCGGCCAGTCGCCCTTCGTCCGCGGCAAGCGGCTCGTCGTCCGCTACGAGCCGGTCGGGCTCGTCGGCGTGATCGGGCCGTGGAACTTCCCCCTCAACAACTCGTTCGGCGACTGCATCCCGGCGCTTGCCGCCGGCAACGCAGTGATCCTCAAGCCGTCCGAGCTGACGCCGCTGACGTCGCTCCTGATGGCGCAGATGCTCGCCGAGTGCGGGCTGCCCGACGGCGTCTTCCAGGTCGCGACGGGCCGGGGCGAGACCGGCTCGGCGCTGGTCGACGAGGCGGACTTCGTGATGTTCACAGGCTCGGTCAAGACGGGCAAGAGGGTGATGGCGCAGGCAGCCGAGACGCTCACGCCGGTCGCGCTCGAGCTCGGCGGCAAGGACCCGATGATCGTGCTCTCCGACGCCGATCTCGAGCGCGCCGCGAACGCCGCCGTGAGCTACGGGATGAACAACTCGGGGCAGGTATGCATCTCGGTCGAGCGGATCTACGCCGAGGACGCGATCCACGACGAGCTCCTCGAGCGCATCACGCAGAAGGTCGAGGGCCTGCGCCAGGGCGCGCCGGGCCCGGCCGGCACGGTGGACGTCGGCGCGATGATCTTCCCGCCGCAGATGGACACGGTCGAGGCGCACATCGCCGACGCGGTCGAGAAGGGCGCGCGGATCGTGACCGGCGGCGAGCGGGGCGAGGGCCCGGGCCGGTTCTTCCAGCCGACGGTGCTGGCCGACGTCGACCACTCGATGCTCTGCATGACCGAGGAGACGTTCGGCCCGACGCTGCCCGTGATGCGGGTCCGCGACGCCGAGGAGGCGATCGAGCTGGCGAACGACGGCCCGTACGGGCTCCAGGCGTCGGTCTGGACGCGCGACGAGGCGCGCGGCGAGGAGCTCGCGCGCCGGATCCAGGCCGGCGTCGCCTGCGTGAACGACGCGCAGGTGAACTACGCGCGCGCTCGAGCTGCCGATGGGCGGCTGGAAGGACTCGGGCCTGGGCTCGCGCCACGGGCCGGACGGGATCCGCAAGTACACGAAGCGCCAGTCCCTGCTGATCACGCCGGGATCGGCGGGCTTCCGCGACGCCCACCACTTCCCGTACTCGGCGCAGGTGACCGAGATGATCGGGCAGACGTTCGCGGCCCTCGCCACATCGGACCTCTTCTCGACGATGCGCAGCGGATGACGCTGCGCGCGCTCTGCGACACCTTCGTCCCCTCGCTCGAGCCCCCGGAGGACGATCGCGAGAACGCGGCCTTCTGGCGCCGCTCCGCGTCCGACCTCAGCGTGCCCGAGAGCGTCGAGGTCGCGCTCCTGGGCGCCGAGCTCAAGCCGAGGAGCAGGTCGACGGCCTCCGCGGCATGCTGGATGCGCTGGCCGAGAACGGGATGGCTCCCGTCGACGCCGCGCGAGGCGCGCGAGCAGATCGTCCACGCCTTCGAGGCCGCGAGCCCCGAGGCGCTCGACGGCGTCGCGACCTTCCTCGGCATCGCCGGATCGCTCTTCTACGGCCTGCCCGACCTGGGCACCGGCCGCAACCCGAACTGGGACGCGATCGGCTTCCCGGGGCCGATCGCGCCGCCGCCGGTCGATCGCGAGCGGCCGCTCAACGTGCGGCGCCCGACGGGCGAGGCGCAGGAGGTGATCGAGGCGGACGTCGTGATCGTCGGCTCGGGCGCGGGCGGCGGCGTGATCGCCGGCGAGCTGGCCAGCGCGGGAAGATCGGTCGTCGTCCTGGAGGCCGGCGACTACTCAGGACGACGCCGACTTCGACGGGCTCGAGCTGTCCGCCTATCAGCGCATGTATCTGAACGGCGGCCCGTTCCCCACCGCCGACCGGCAGGTCTCGATCGTCGCCGGCGCGGGCGTCGGCGGGGGCACCGTCATCAACTGGACCAACTGCCTGCGCACCTCTGACCACGTCCGCGCGGAGTGGGCGTCCGAGCACGGGCTCTCCGACCTCGCCGAGTCGAGCTACGACGAGCACCTCGACTCCGTGTTCGAGCGGATCCAGGTGAACGGCGAGTGCCGCGACTTGTCGCGGCCCGCACCTGCGCCTGAAGGAGGCATGCGAGAAGTTCGGCTACGACTTCCAGAACGATCACCCGGAACACCGACCCCTCGAAGTACGACCCGGCGTCGGCGGCGTTCATCGGCTTCGGCGATCCGTCCGGATCCAAGCAGTCGACGGCCAAGACCTATCTGGTCGACGCGCAGGCGCGCGAGGCGCAGATCCTGGTCGGCGCGCGAGGCGCAGCGCGTCCTGGTCGAGGACGGGCAGCGCGGCGGGCGTCGAGGCGCTGTGGGCGGAGCCGGCTGGCGCCGCCCAACGGCACGCCGAGCCGACGAAGCTCACGGTCCGCGCCCCGGTCGTGGTCGTGGCCTGCGGCTCGATCGAGTCGCCGGCGCTCCTTCTGCGCTCGGGGATCGGCGGCCCCGCGGTCGGCGACTACCTGCGCCTCCACCCGACGGTCGCGGTCACCGCGCTACTACGACGAGCCGCAGAACTGGATGTGGGGGCCGCCGCAGGCGCGCGCTGTCGCACCAGTTCGCGGACATCGGCGACGGCTACGGCTACCTGATCGAGTCGCGCCCAGGCGACGACCGGGCCTCTTCGGCGGCGCGATCCCGTGGCGCTCGGGCGCCGACCACAAGCGCCGCATGCGCGAGTGGGAGCACGCCGCGCCACTGATCGCGCTCGTCCGCGAGCGCGGCCACGGGCGGGTGACCATCGACGAGGACGGCAACGCCGTGGTCCACTATCCGATCGACGACGAGCTCGACCGCGAGCACCTGAAGCAGGGCGTCGAGGACGCTGGTGCGGATGCACGAGGCGGCCGGCGCGACGCGAGATCGTCGGCTCCGGCCTGCAGGGCGCCCGACTGGACGCGCGGCGACGACCTCGAGGAGTTCATCGCGGCGCTGAACGCGCTCGAGATCAAGCCGCGCGAGTACGTGACGTTCTCGGCGCACCAGATGGGCACGTGCCGCATGGGCCGCGACCCCGCGACGTCGGTCGCGAACCCGTGGGGCGAGCTCCACGACACGCCCGGCGTCTGGATCGGCGACGCGTCGGCGTTCCCGACGGCCTCGGGCACGAACCCGATGGCGACGATCATGGCGCTCGCCCGCCGCACGGCCCACGCGATCGCCGCGCGCCTGAGAAGCGCCAGGTACCAGCCAGTGGAAGTGCTCGACACCTACCGCACGCCGGACGAGCGCTTCGAGAGCCTGCCCGGGTTTCCGTACGAGCCGCACTACCGCGAGTGGGAGGGCCTGCGGCTCGCCCACATCGACGAGGGCGAGGGGCGGCCGGTCGTCTTCTTCCACGGCGAGCCGACCTGGTCGTATCTGTGGCGCAAGGTGATCCCGCCGGTGCTCGACGCCGGCTTTCGCTGCGTCGCGCCCGACTACCCGGGCTTCGGGCGCTCGGACAAGCCGACCGATCTCGGCTGGTACTCGTACGACCGCCACGTCGAGGCGATGCAGCGCGCTCGTCGAAGAGCTCGACCTGCAGCGATGCGGTCGCGGTCGTCCACGACTGGG
The DNA here is from genome assembly GCA_963740125.1 of uncultured bacterium. Taxonomy (GTDB): domain Bacteria; phylum Actinomycetota; class Thermoleophilia; order Solirubrobacterales; family 70-9; genus JALZKA01. The sequence goes on from CAVUCV010000001.1 coordinate 703,880, forward strand.
GCGGGCCGATCGGCCTGCGGCTCGCGATCGAGCACCCCGACCGCTTCTCCGCGATCGTCGTCATGGACACCGGCGTCTTCACCGGCCACCAGGAGATGTCGGATGCCTGGAAGGTGTTCCGCGACTTCGTCGAGCGGACCGAGGACCTGCCGATCTCGATGCTGGTCTCGGGTGGCGACGGCGCGCGGGATGGACGACGAGGTCGTCGCCGCCTACGACGCGCCGTTCCCCGTGCCCGAGTCGAAGGCCGGCGCGCAGGGCGTTTCCGCTGCTGATCCCGACCTCGCCGGAGATGCCCGGCGCGGCCGAGGGGCAGCGCGTGCTCGAGGACCTCGCCGCGGACGGGCGCCCCAAGCTCCTCCTCTGGGCGGACTCGGACCCGATCATCCCGCCCAAGGTGGGCGCGAGGTTCGCCGAGCGCATCAACGCCGACCCGCCCGAGGTGATCGAGAACGCCTCGCACTTCCTCCAGGAGGACGCGGGCGAGGAGATCGGCGCCCGGATCGCGAGCTGGCTGTCGGAGGCTGCAGTGAGCAGGCTTCTCTACAGGCTCGGCCTTGCGTGCGCGCGCAGGCCGAAGACCGTGATGGTCATCTGGCTGATCGCCCTGATCGCGGTCGTCGCCGTCTTCCGGATCGCGGGCGACAAGACGAGCAACGACCTCACTCTGCCGGGCACGGACTCGACCAAAGCGACCAACCTCCTGGAGTCGGATCTGCCCGATCGCGCCAACGGCAGCGTTCCGATCGTCCTCCACGTCGACAGCGGCAGCCTCGAGACGGGCGCGAACAAGCAGGCCGTCGACGCCACGGTCAAGTCGCTCAAGAACACGGACGGCGTCAACTCCGTCCTCGAGCCCGTTCTCCTCCAAGGCCTCGGGCAACCTCTCGAAGGACAAGCAGACGGCGTACATCGCCGTGACCCTCGGCATCTCGTCGGGGGAGCTGGACGATGACGAGGCGAACGACGATCATCGCCGCCGCGGATCCCGCCGTGAAGGCGGGAATCCAGGTCGAGGCCGGGGGCTACCTGGGCCAGGAGGTCTCGAAGCCGTCGACGCACGTGAGCGAGGCGATCGGCATCGGCGTCGCGATCGTGATCCTGACCCTCGCCTTCGGCACCGCGGTGGCGATGATGCTTCCGATCTCGACGGCGATCATCGGCCTGCTCGTCGGCCTCAGCGTGATCGGCCTCCTCGGGCACGCGATCGAGATCCCGTCGATCGCGCCGACGCTCGGCACGATGATCGGGTTGGGCGTGGGGATCGACTACGCGCTCTTCATCGTCACGCGGTACAAGTCGCGGCTCGCCGACGGACTGCCGACGGAGGAGGCGGTCGCGAGATCCTGCGCGACCTCGGGAAGCGCGGTCGCGTTCGCCGGCGGCACGGTGGTGATCGCGCTCTGCTCGCTCGCGCTCGCGAACATTCCGATCGTCAGCGCGCTCGGATATTCCGCGGCGATCGTGGTGGCGATCGCGGTCATCGGCGCGCTGACGCTCCTGCCGGCCCTGCTGGGGATCCTGGGCCCGAAGATCCACTCGCTGAAGGTCCCGGTCGGGGGCCACGGCCACGAGGACGATCATCCCCACGGCTGGGCCCGCTGGGCCGAAGGGGTCGCGAAGCGCCCCTGGCCGGCGTTGATCCTGGCGGTGGTGCTGCTCGTCGTCCTCGCCCTGCCGCTCAAGGACATGACGCTCGGCCAGGAGGACGTCGGCCAGCTGCCCGAGTCGACCACGTCGCGCCAGGCGTATGACCTCATGACGAACTCGTTCGGCGCCGGGACGAACGGCCCGCTCCTGATCGCGGTCAAGCTGGATCCGCCGGCCAAGGCGGACAAGAAGAAGCTCGACAAGCTCAAGCAGCAGCAGGCTCAAGAGCAGCAGCAGGCCGAGAACAAGGCTCAGCAGCAGGCGGAGGCGCAGGTGCCCGAGCTGACCGCAGCAGCTGGAGGAGGAGGGGGTGCCACCGGACGAGGCGCAGGAGCAGGCCGAAGAGGAGGCGCAGCAGCAGGCGACGCAGCAGGTGAAATCAGAGGCGCCGTCGGCGAAGAAGCAGAAGAAGCTCAACCAGCAGGAGCGGTTCCTGAAGTCGACCGCTTCCGACCCGCGCCTGACGAAGCTCCGCAAGCAGATCGGCAAGGACCCCGGCATAGACAGCGTGTCGTTCCCCTCGGTCTCCAACTCGGGGAAGGGCGCGGTGATGTCGGCGATCCCGACCTCGTCGCCCTCGTCGGCGAAGACCGAGAACACGATCCAGCGCCTCCGCGACGACGTGATCCCGCAGGCCGAGACCGGCGGAGCCACCGCCGACGTCGGCGGAAGCACCGCGGCCTACGTCGACCTCGCCGACCGGATCTCGGAGCGCCTGGTGCTCGTGATCCTGGTGGTGGTCGGGCTCAGCTTCCTGCTCCTGATGCTCGCCTTCCGCTCGATCGTGGTGCCGATCACGGCCGCGATCATGAACCTGCTCTCCGTCGCCGCCGCCTACGGCGTCCTCGTCGCGGTCTTCGAGAAGGGATGGGGCGAGTCGCTGATCGGGCTCGACGCGACGATTCCCATCGTGTCGTTCGTGCCGCTCTTGATGTTCGCGGTGCTGTTCGGGCTCTCGATGGACTACCAGGTGTTCCTGGTCTCGCGGATCGGCGAGGTCTGGCGGGAGACGGGCGACAACCGCGTCGCCGTGGTGCACGGGCTGGCTTCGAGCGCGCGCGTGATCACCTCGGCCGCGCTGATCATGGTCGCGGTCTTCTCGAGCTTCATCCTGAACGGCGATCCCACCGTGAAGCAGTTCGGTGTCGGGCTCGCCGTTGCGATCGCGGTGGACGCGACGATCGTGCGCTGCCTCCTGGTGCCCGCCGCGATGGTCATCCTCGGCAAGTCCAACTGGTGGCTACCGGGTTGGCTCGACCGTCTGATCCCGAACATCGGCCTCGAATCCGAGGACGCGCTGCCGCCGATCGAGCCCGTCGAGCCGCCACCCACCAAACCCGAGGCGCCCACGGAAGCGTGAGCGTTCGCCGGGGGCAGGCCCTGGCAGTCGCCTAGAGAAGCGAGCGCTCCAGGAAGTCGCACAGGGCGCGGTTGAACTCGCGCGGGGTGCTCGAGGTTCGGGAAGTGCGCCGCGTTTGCGATCTCGACGTGCTCGGCGCCGGTCCCGCGGGCGATCTCGAACGAGCCCCCCAGAATCGAGGGCTGATCGAGCTCGCCGGTGATGACGAGCGTGGGAACGGCGACCTCGGCGAGGCGCCCGACCGCGGGAGGCTCGAGGTCTCCGGGCTCGATCTCGAAGCCTGGCCTGGCGCTCCAGGAGCACGCGGTTGACCGTCGCGGCGGCACGCCTGACCTCCCGATCGACGACGTCGGGCGCGCGGAACGGCCCGTCGAGCCACATCTTCATCTCGAGCTCGTTGGCCGCGTCGATCCCGCGACTCTCATACGCGGCGTCGACGGCCTCCCACTGCGCCCTGATGTCCGCGGAGTGCGCCCAGCCCGACGGCGTGGAGCCGGCCACGACGAGAGCGCTCACGCGATGGGGTAGGGCGATCGCCATGTCGAGCGCCGCGTAGCCGCCCATCGAGCTGCCCACGACAGCCGCCCGCTCGATGTCAAGGGCGTCGAGGACCTCCATCGCGTCCCCGTGGAGCGTGTAGGGCCGGGTCGGGTCGCCCGACGACCCGAAGCCGCGCGCGTCGAAGCGAACGACGTGAAAGCTGCGGGACAGCGCCGCCCACTGCGGATCCCACATCCGGCTGTCGAACAGGCCCGAGTGCATCAGGAGGACGTCGGGCCCGTTACCCGCGGCCTCGTATGCAAGTCCGGTTCGTGTGCGCGCGGTGAGCCTCAAAGCTCCACGGTAACCGCGGAGGTGATGAACGCGGCCAGCGGCCCGGTGGGGATGCCAGCGATTTCCCCGCCGCCTTCGACGACCCGTACCCGGCCGTCGTCGGATGCGACCTTCATGTCGAGGTCGACGTCCACCTCGGTCCCGCCGGTCGCGACGTTCAGGATGCCGCCCAGGAGGTCGGCGCCGGGCACGTCGAAGCTCTCGGCTCCGAACTCCGCGAGGTCGGAGACGGACGTGTTGCCCGTGGCTTCGAGCGAGTAGGGCTCGTCGCCGTTCCGCGTGAGGACGAAGTTCTCCAGCTGAACCGGCCCCATCGAGGAGTCGCGGATGATGATGTCCACGTCGTCGAAGCGGTCGAGGTCGTCGAACACGACGGGGTCGTCCGACGCCGTGACCTCCAGGTCGAGCCCGGTCGCGTCGATGCCGATCCGGTCTCCGTCCCCCCAGAGCAGCCGGGCGGCGGGCGTGGCGCTGAGCGAGGCGTCCGCCGAGCCGCCGTTCTCGGTCAGCCGGTCCTCGATCACGCCTTCGCCGATGCCCGGCAGGAAGAGCTGGCTGACCACGAGCACGAGGACGACTGCCGCGCCGGTGATGGCGGCGATCCGGCCCACGAGAGACTGCGGCAGACGCGGTTTCGGCACGGTTCAAGCTTGGCAGGAGCGAGGACGAGCGATACGATCCCCGCGCTTTGGGGGTAAGGACCAAGCGAATCGCAGCGGTAGCGGCGCTCGCGGCCTCCGGGCTCGCGCTTGACGGCCGTGCCTGCCTCGTCCGAGGTGCCGAACCTCGAGTGGACAGCGCTTCTGCCGCCGATCCCGACCGCGGAGAACCCGCAGCCGGGACCAGTCGCGACTTGCCAGAAGCCAAAGCCGGGCTGCATCCGCGCGCAGATCCGCCGCCTCCGTGAGGCGAGAGACGAGTGGGGTTGCGACCACCGCGCCGTGTTCGCGACGACGTATCTGACGCTCACGAAGCAGCTGTTCTCGGACGTGAAGTCCGGGCTTCGTCGAGAGGACGTTCGCCGACCCGGAGTACCTCTACACCGAGGACGCGCTCTTCGCCAACATCTACTTCCGCACCGCCAGGGCGTATAACCGGGGCGACGAGGTCGCCAAGGCGTGGCAGATCGCGTTCGACACCGCGAAGCGGGACGACACGGGCGCGGTCCAGGACATGCTGCTGGGGATCAACGCCCACGTGCAGAACGACATGCCGTTCATGCTCGCCGCGCTCGGTCTGACGAGGCCGAACGGCAACTCCCGGAAGCCTGACCACGACGAGGCGAACGGCACGCTCAACCGCGCCTACGAGGACGTGGTCGAGGAGGTGCGGGTCCGCTTCGACCCGGCCATCGGCATCACGAACCCCGCCGGCCTTCCGGCCGATGACCTCCTTGGGCTCGAGCTCGTGCGCGCCTGGCGCGAGAACGTCTGGCGAAACGCCGAGAAGCTCCTGAACGCCGAAGGGCAAGCGGGAGCAGCGCCAGGTCGCCAAGCAGATCGAGGACCAGGCGGCGCTCAGCGCGGAGGCGATCGCCGCGGGTGGGATTCCGGGCTACGGCGCGACGCGCGACGCCTACTGCGCGGCCGGCCCGAGCGGCGATTGACGCCCCGGCGTGGAGCGCTCCGGGGAGCGGTTCGCCCGGGTGGGCGAGCTGGAAGTGTGCTGGGAGCAGTTCGGGCTGGACGAGGACCCGCCCGTCCTGATGATCATGGGCCTGGGGGCCCAGATGATCCTGTGGCCCGACGAGCTGTGCGAGCTGATCGCCGCCGAGGGGTTTCGGGTCATCCGCTTCGACAACAGGGACTCGGGCCGCTCGACCGTCCTCGCGGACGCTCCGACCGGCACGGTTCCGCGCGCCCTCGCGGGCGACATCGAGCCGGGCTCGTACTCGCTCTCCGACATGGCGGCCGACGCCGCCGGCCTGCTCGACGCGCTCGGGATCGAAGCGGCGCATGTCGTCGGCTCGTCTCTCGGCGGGATGATCGCGCAGACGCTCGCGATCGAGCACCCGGATCGCGTCCTCTCGCTTGCCTCGATCATGTCGACGACCGGCGACCGCTCGGTCGGGCATGCCTCGCAGGCGGGGATCGAGGCGCTGACGACCGTGCCGCCGCCGGACCGGGACGGCTACGTCGACGCCTTGGCGATTGCGCGCCGGAAGATCGGCTCGCCCGGGTTCCCCTTCGACGAGGAGCGTGCGCGGCGAATCGCGGAGCTCGGATTCGACCGCGGCTTCCATCCGAAGGGGACGGTGCGTCAAACCATGGCGATCATCGTCTCGGGCGACCGGACCGAGCGGCTCGCGGAGATCGAGGTTCCGACCGTCGTGATCCACGGCGAGGACGATCCGCTCATCGGCGTCTCGGGAGGCCGGGCCACGGCCGCCGCGATTCCGGGCGCGAAGCTCTGTCGTCATCCCGGGCATGGGACACGACCTGCCGGCCGGGGTGTGGGAGCAGGTGCGGGACGCGGTCGTGGAGAACGCCCGCCGGACCGAGCCTAGGCGGTCGTGGCGGCCGAGCCGCCGTTCGACGTTGCCTCGTAAAGAGGCGAGCCCGGGCGGAGGTCGGCGAGGCTCATCGACGGCCATTCGGAGACTGGGCCCTTGGGGCGGTGGATCTTCTCGGGGCGCGCGGCCTTCGGCAACTGGGCGAGGAGGTCGACGTTCTCCGGCGCGTTCAGCTGCCTCTTGACCGTCTCGATGGCGACTTCGATCGTGCGGTGCTGGTTGCGGCGGCTCATCAGGTTGCGGCCCATCGAGGCGAGGTCCTCCTTGTGCGGCTGGATCAGGACGACGCCGGTGCCCCGGTCCGCGCATCGTGCGCGCCTCGGTGCCGAGGCGCCGGCCCGATGCGCCGCGGACCGCCCGGGCGCCCCACTCGAGCGGGTTGTATGCGCGGGTGGGGTGGAGGGACGAGGTCGGGTTGAGGCAGATGACGAGGTCCATGTGGGCGTCGCGAAGGATGTCGAGGTTCGAGGTCGAGTACATGCCCCCGTCCACGTAGCGCCTGCCGCCGATCGAGACGGGGTGGTAGAAGCCGGGAATCGCGCAGGATGCGGCGACCGCGTCCGCGAGGTCGGCCTTCGGCGACGTGGGCCGGCCGAAGACGGTGCGGCGCCCGGTGGCGTAGTCGCAGGCGACAACCCGCATGCCGGGGTGAGGGCTCCAGCCGTCGCCGGAGGCAGCGGCGGACGATGTCCTTCAGCGGCTCGGTCGAGATGAAGCCGCGCGGGAAGCCAGCCGGCAGCGATCTGCGCGGGCGGGTACTTGAACGGCTCGCGAGTCGTGCGCAGTGCGAGCGGCCATGAGCCGGGGCCGATGGGCGGCCAGGCCTTGGCGAGCCGGAAGGTGGCTCCCGCCGAGCGGTCGGCATCGGAGGCGGGGCGGCCCTGCGGAGTCGGTGAGGCCCTCGATGGTCTCGCCCGCGGAGTGGGCGACCATGAACCAGATCGGGCGTGCCCGCGGCGACGATCGAGCCGATCATCGAGCCGGCGGAGGTGCCGACGATGCGAGTCGCCTCCATGGGGTCCCAGCCCGTCTCGGTCGCCAGCGCGGACAGGCCTCCCGTGAGCCAGGCGCCGCCCTGAATTCCTCCCGCACCGAGGACCAAACCCACCCTCATAGTGCGCGGAATCGTACCCGTAGGTACGGTCGTCAGCCTTTGGCGTAGGTTGCTGCGCGTGTCCCTGGGGGTGATCATCGCTCTGGCCGTCGTCGCAGTGGTCGCTGCTGTGGGTCGTCGTGACCTACAACCGCCTCGTGCAGCTCAGGCTCGCGTGCGAGAGCTCGTGGTCCCAGATCGACGTCGCGCTCCGCCTCAGGCACGACCTGGTGCCGCGGCTGGCCGAGGCGGTGGCGGGCTACGCGCGGCATGAGCGCCAGACGTTCGAAAACGTGGCGGCGGCGCGGACCCGCGCGGTGGCGGCGAACGATGCGGCCCCGGCGGAGCGTGGGCCGGCCGAGGCCGCGCTCGGCGCGGCGATCGGCTCGGCGATGCTGCTTGCCGAGAACTACCCGGAGCTCCTGGCGACCGAGAGCTTCACCCAGCTCCAGACCGAGCTCTCCTCGGTCGAGGAGAAGATCTCGATCACGCGGCGGGTCTACAACGACACGGTCGAGACCTACAACACGAAGATCCAGGTGTTCCCGCCGGTGATCGTCGCCAGCGTCGTTCGGCTTCGGGCGGCGCGAGTTCTTCGACGCGCCGGTCGAGGCAGAGGCGGCGCCGCAGGTGAGCGTGGGGGGCGCGCGCGTGAAGCGGGCTGGCGAAGCGCATCATCTGGCGCCTCGTCTTCCTCGCGATCTTCGGCGGGATCCTCTACGCGATCGGCCTCGTCAACTGGAGCGAGGTCGAGCGGAGCTTCCGGGTCGAGCGGGCGGACGTGCGGGTCGAGGTGCAGGACGACGGCAGCCTCCACGTGACCGAGCAGCTCACGTTCGACTTCGACGGGTACTTCTCGGGCGCCTATCGCGACATCCCGCTTGCCGAAGGCGTGAAGGCGAGGAACGTCGTCGTGAGCGAGGATGGCGAGGAGTACGAGCCTGGTGGCGCGACCGGCCTCGGCTCTTACGACCGGCCCGGGACTTTCGGCGCCGAGCAGCTCGAGATCACCGAGCCCGAGGGCGGCCCGACCAGAGGGCTTCCGGGTCGTCTGGCACTACGAGGCGGAGTCCGAGGATCGCGTCGTTCGAGGTCAGCTACGACGTCACCGGCGTCGTGGACGCCTACGACGACGTGATCTACGTGCCGTGGGCCGTCTGGGGGAGCCAGTGGCAGTTCAACCTGGACGACCTCCACGCGGAGATCGCCCTGGCGGAGGGGGACGAGGAGCCGGAGGACGCCTGGCTTCGCCCGCGCGGGCTGGGAGTCGAGCCCGAGATCGGACCCGGGCACGGCGACGGTGGATGTCGAGCGATTGGCGGCGGGCGAGGAGGCGGCGATGACCGCGGTGTTCCCGCGGAGCGCGGTGAGCTCGGTCGAGGGGGCGAAGGCCGTGGCGGGGGACGGGCTCGAGAAGGTCGTGGCCGAGGAGGACCAGATCGACGACGACCAGGGGCTGATCTCGAAGGCCGCGGCGTTCGTGGGCGCGAACGTGATCGCGGTCGAGATCGTGTGGACCCTGCTCGTCCTCCTCGCCGCGGCGAATCTGTACGTGCGGGCGCGCGAGGGGCGGGTGGACGGCGTCTCGAAGTACCTGCCTGAGCCGCCGTCGGACGACTCGCCGGCGCTCGCCTACGCATACGCCCACGAGGGCGAGTTCGACGACCGGCTGGTCCTGGCGACCCTGCTCGACCTGGTTGACCGGGGGTACTACGACTCGAAGGCGGCGGAGGGGAAGGAGATGGACCTCGTCCTGTCCGTGCCCGAGAAGCGGCCTGACGTGTCCGGGCTCGAGAAGTACGAGACGAAGGCGATGGACTTCTTCGACGACCTCTTGAACGACGGCGGGCCGTGCGAGCTCGGAAAGCTGAGCGACCGGATCCCGAAGCACTCGGGCACCTGGCGCAGCCGCTGGGAGTCGCTCACGGGAGCGCTCGACGACGTGGAGAAGGGCAAGCTGGGGTGGGACCGGACGTTCGTGGACGCGCGCACGACCGTGGCGCTGGTCGCGTTCCTCGGCTACCTGGCGATCCTGCTCCTCTACTTCGACCGGACGCGGCTGGTCTCGATCCCGCTCTTCGCGATGGTCGCGGGGATGCTCTTCATCTACGTGATGCCGCAGCGCCACCTCAAGCGGATGAACACGGCGAGCCGGATCAAGAGCGCCGAGTGGAACGCGTTCGCGCAGTGGACGAAGGACTTCCCGCGCCTTGCCGACGACCCGCCCGCGACGCTGCTCCTGTGGCGGCGGATCATCGTCTACGCGGTCGCGTTCGGGACCGCCGACCGGCTGATCGGCTCGGGCCGGATCCCCGAGCCCGTGGTCGAGGAGGCGATGACTCACGGCGTCTGGCTCTACCCGCACATGAGCGGGATGGAGTCCGGCATCACGCCGAGCTTCGACGGCTTCGCCTCGGGCTTCGCGAGCCAGGTCGCGCCCAAGCCGTCATCGTCGAGCGGCGGCGGGGGAGGGGGCTTCTCAGGGGGCGGCGGAGGCTTCTCGGGCGGCGGCGGCGGCGGCGCGTGGTGAGGGCTGGCCGCGAGCCGGAACGGCGGCTAGGGCGACCGATCGAGCGGAGACTTTGGGTCGCTGAGCAACCACAACTCTCCGGTCGCCGGTTGAGGGCGCTATTTTCTGCTTCGCGCGGCTGTGGCGGAACTGGTAGACGCGCGGCGTTCAGGTCGCCGTGTCCGCAAGGGCGTGGGGGTTCGAATCCCTCTCAGCCGCATCGATTCGGGCCGAAAATCGGCCCCGAATCGGCGCTTGGGCTTCGCTAACATCGCCCCACCCTGCCGCTATCGTCTAGGGGACTAGGACGCCGGATTCTCAGTCCGGAAACCGGGGTTCGAATCCCCGTAGCGGTGCTGAGGGAAACCCGCTCTGTAGAGCGGGTTTTTTCGTTTCCCCCCAGGGTCGTCAGGTGGTCAGTCGAGCGCCTGCCCCGCCTACACCGGGGCCTCGTCGGCCTTGACCGTTTCGGAATGAGACACCTGCTCGACCGGGACGGCGAACGCGAACGTGCGCTCACCACCGTGCTCGAGGATCGCTTCGATCGCGATCGACTGCCTGCTCGTCGCCGGCGACACATTCGAGCCTGGCCTTCGGCCGCGTGTGCTGCTCGATGTCCACGCCGCGGTACCGGCCGGCTACCTCGGCCTCGGGGAACGAACCGCTGGCATCCAGAATCGACATCGAGAGGAAGCCCAGCTTGAGCAGTTCCTCGCGGATCGGGTCGGCCCGCTCACGTTCGACGTACGCCACAACCATCTTCATGTTCCGGTCCTCCTCGTCGGGGTTGGCGCTTGGCAGTTTGCATGCCTGCGGCGATCCGGCACTTGGACGAGTGTCGAAAATTCCGGCCGCGCCGTTGGCCTCCCAGTCCAGAGTTCCCTCAATCGATCCACGACAACTGGTCCAATCGTCCCCCACGCGCTCAGTCGACCGGATGAAATCCCTGTACGCGGCGCTCAAAGCGAACACCCTTGGGTAGCCGAGAAGCGAAGCCCCAACCGGACTATCGGGGTGACGAGCAATCAAGGAGGAGGGCTCGCAGATGGCTCAGACAAAGACCCGCAATTCGCGCTCGTCGAGTAGTTCGAGCCGGAACAAAGAGCGGTTCCAAGAGCAGCTCGCAAGGCGGATCGACTTCCACGAGTCGTTCGCGTAGTGCGTCGACCTCAAGGGCGCCCAAGAAGCGGCACCACCAAGAAGAACAGCACAAAGAAGAACACCTCAAAGCGGAGCACCACCGCTCGCAAGCCAAGCGCTCGCAAGCGCCAGACGACGAGCGACAAGTCGACGATGGCAACCGTCGCTGAGAAGGCGAAGGGCCCGGCCCTCGCCGGCGGCGCGGCGCTTGTCGGACTCGCCGGCGGCATGGCGATGAAGAACGGGCGAAAGCGCGGAGTGCTTGACCGCCTCCCGACCCCGAGCATGAAGCTCCCGAAGCTGAGCATGCCGGACGTCAAGCCCGATTCGGCCCTGAAGAGCATCGGCAAGGCCGCGGGCGCGCTCGCTCAGCGGAGCCGCAGGGTGGGCGAGGTCGCTGCGGAGGTCGAGAAGGCCAGCAACGCGATCAGCAAGAAGTCATGAGCGTCAAGGACAAGGCGCGCGACGTGATGGGGGGCGCGGTGGGTGAGCGCCTCGCGGGGAGGGCGGCCCGGAGCGCTGCACGCGGCGGCCGGGGCAGCAGTGGCAGGCGGCGTCACGAGCGTCGTCGTGTTCCGGCTGCTCCGCGGCACCCACGACCAAGCCGGAGACTGAAACAACCACGCAGGGACAAGGAGGTCCAAATGCCAGACATCGAAAAAATCGGCAACGAGGCGAAGAAGACCGATGACGCGGGTGACGAGCGACGGACCGCTCAGCAAGCCGGCAGGTATCGCCGCCGCGGGTGCTGCGCTCGCCGTCATCCCGTTCGCGGTCGAGAAGCTCGGCAGCCTGGCCCGGCCGAAGATCTCGGAGAAGGCGAGCGAGGTCGGAAGCAAGGCGACTGCGCAACTCAAGGACGTCGCCTCCGACGCGATGCCGAGCTCCCCAGCCGAGGCGCTCGGCGGGAACCCCCTCAAGGGGATGTTCGGCGGCGGCGGTGACGACGACTCAGATGAGGATGGCGGGCGTGCCGCGCCGGGCTACGGCAGCGGCCGGCGCATGCCGATCCAGCAGTCGATCGACGTCGCGGTTCCGATCAAGCGCGCCTACAACTATTGGACGTCCTTCGAGGATTGGCCTGAGTTCATGCATCGCATCGAGAGCGCCGAGGAGGTCGACGACACGACGGTCTCCTTTCAGGCAAAGATCTGGGGGATCAACAAGCGCTTCGAGGCCGAGATAGTCGAACAGCATCCTGAGGAGCGCATCGAGTGGAACGTCACCGACGGCTACTCGCACACGGGCGTTGTCACTTTCCATCCGCTGGCAAAGAACCTGACGCGCATCGACATCTCGCTCGACGTGCAACCGGAGAACCTGATCGACAAGGCGAGCCGAGGAATGCGGTTCGTCAAGCGCGCCGTTCGCGGCGACCTACATCGGTTCAAAGCCTATGTAGAGCTCGAAAAGGAGGACAAGGACGGCCGGCGGCAGACGATCGAGGACGGCAAGGTCAAGCGGAAGAAGCCCTCGAGCAGCAGCTCACGTCGCAGCAGCTCGAGCCGCAGCCGGAACGGGTCCGCTCCATCGAGTGGGTCCAAGGCTCGGTCGAGGGGCTGAGCGATGGCGACGAAGACCAGCTCGCGTTCGAAGAAGAGCGGTAGCTCGAGCAGCTCCAAGCGGGGCGGCTCGAGTCGCTCGAAGCAGAGCTCGAACTCGAAGTCGAAGTCCAACTCGAAGTCAACGCAGGCGAAGAAGCGGTCCGGATCGGCTGCAGGCAACTCCCGTAACCCCTCGCAGGAGAACAAGGGCCAGGTCGGGGACGAGGGTCACGCGCGCACTCGGCCGTCCGAGACCAGGTCCGTGGTCGAGCGCGAAGACCACGAGAACGACGGCGGCGATGCCGGAGGCCCGCGCACGGACTTCAAGGACTACTCGGTCCGTGACCCGAAGAAGATCGACGGGGGGCCGGACGTCCTGCTCGCAGTGCCGGTGGTGAAGGTCGACGAGGTCGACCTCGAGGTTGAGGACGTTCACGCTCAGGTGGCGGTCCTGGCCGAGGTCCGGCAGCTGGTCAAGATCGGCGTGGGTGTGGAGGCGCACCTCGACAAGGTGGAGCTGAAGATCGAGGGCGTCGAGGCACAGGCACTTCTGAAGGCGAAGCTGAACAACGTCACCGCCATTCTCGAACGGGTGCTTCTCAGCCTCGACCGCAACCCCGCTCTGCTTCGCAGCGTCGGTCGCAGCCTGGAGGACGTCGGGGCCGGCACCGGAGACCTCGTCGACGAGTCGGGCGACGCGGTCGAGCACGTCGGCGAGGGAGCCGGACAGGCGGTCGAGGACGTCGGCGAAGGGACCGGCGAGGCCGTCGGCGAGATCGGCAAGGGCGCCAGTCAGGGCGTCAAGGGCGTCGGCAAGGGCGCCAAACGCGGCGTCGAGGGCGCCGGCAAGGGCGCCAAACGCGGCGTCGAGGGCGCCGGCAAGGGCGCCGGTCGCGGCGTCGAGGGCGTCGGCAAGGGCGCGAAGCAACTGACCGGCGGAGGTAGCGAGCTGATGGCAACGCAAAAGAGGTCGCGATCAGGGAGCACCCGGTCCGGGAACAGCAACGGCGGCCGCTCGAACGGGCGCTCTCGCAGCTCGAAGGGCAACGGCCGGAATGGCGGTGACGCCCGCTCCGCCTCGCAGAAGGTCGAGAAGTACCGGTTCGCACAGAACGTCGATGGCATAGGTACGGCGGCCGAGCGCGAGTACCGGCACTATGCCGAGCAAGACCCCTGGAAGCTCGACGATGATCTTCCCGACGTCCTCTTGGACGTTCCGGTCGTCAAGGTCGACAACATTCACCTCGAGCTCGACAATCTCGACGCGCACGTGTCCCTGAAGGCGTACGTGCTCGACCTCGTGAAGCTCACAGTGGGCGTCGACGTCCATCTCGGGCGCGTCGCTCTCGACATCAAGGGCGTCGAGGCGCAGGCACTCCTCAAGGTCCGGCTCGACCACGTGGCTGCGGTCGTGGATCGCGTTATGACCACGCTTGACCGCAATCCCGAGTTGCTCGAGAGCATCGGGGAGGCCATCGAAGACATCGGCGCCGGTGCTGGCGACATGCTGGGCGAGTCCGGTGAGGCCGTCGAGGATGTCGGCGAAGGAGCCGAGACGGCGCTCGAGCACATCGGCCAAGGCGCCGGCGAGGGCGTCGGCGAGATCGGCCAAGGCGCCGGCCAGGCCGTGGGTCAGGTCGGCGAGGGCGCGGGCGAGGCGGTCGGTGACGTCGGCGAAGGAGCCGGCGAGGCGGTCGGCGATGTCGGAGAGGGCGCGGGCGAGGCTGTCGGCGATGTCGGAGAGGGCGCGGGCGAGGCTGTCGGCAACCTCGACGAGCTCGTCGCCGGACTCGCGGGAGGAGGCGCGAACGGCGGCTCGGTCGGCGAGCTCGCCAAAGGCGCCGGCGATCTTGGCGTCAGTTCGGGCGATATCGCGAAGATCGCGACGAAGAGGGCCGCCCAGCAGCTCCGCTCCGCGGTCACGAGCGAGGCGAAGGGACTCGGAGTGGCCGCCAGCCGCAAAGTCAAGGAGATCGGCGAGCGCCGGCGGGAGCGCAAGGCCGACGAGGTCTACGCAACGCCGACAGCCGTCGAAGTGGCCGACGAGCTCGACATCGACCTCGACCTGGTGGACGGCACCGGCGCCGAGGGCCGGATCACAGTGGCCGACGTGCGCAAGGCAGCGCGCGAGGAAGAGTGACGATGGCCGACTCGGGTCGACCACCCGACGATCCGGACGTCGAGATCGGCGCCGTCGTCCGCGCGCGCCGCATGCGGTTTCGGAAGAAGCCGCAAGTGGACGTGAAGGCGCGCGGACACGTCGAGGTCCACCCCGAGCTCGCCAGCGAACTGAGGCTCGAAGGGGAGGGTGGATCGCGCGCTGAGCGCGAGAACCTCCCGGACGAGGTCGAGCCCGGCGTGACCTATCGCAACGTCAGGGTCGGTTGGCGTGCGGGTGCCGCACTGCGTCACGATGAGGACAGCCGACGAGCCAGGATCTGCGAGCCGGTCCGAACCCCTAGCGCTGCCTCTCGAAGTCTCGCCATGAGCGGGGGCTTCAGTCGCTCAGGACGCCGTTTCGTGCCTGGGATGCAAGGCCCGTTGCAGGGGCGCTTTTCCGTCCGACCCTTCCACGAACGTCCGTTCGCATGAAGAGCGAACAGAACAACACGGACGCGGACCGAATCCGCGTCGCCGCCCCTGTAATCGATGCCGACATCCCGGTCTGCTCGGAGCTCATGGACGCGCTTCCCGACCCGTCCGACCCCGACCAGGCGGTGCTTGGTCAACGTGCCGGTCATGGTCGATGGCCTGAACTACGGCGACATCGTCCGCCTGGCGCCCGAGGACGACTTCGGCGTCCGCCGGATCGTCGAGGTCGTGCTCGCCAGCGGCCACCGGCACATGCTCGTCGCGGTGGAGGACGGCGAGGCGGCAGACCTCGTCAACGAGCTCGAGCGGATGTTCCCCTCGTGGGCGCTCCGCGTCGAGGCCGCGAGCGCCACGGTCCTCACCGTGAGCGTCCACCCGCACCTCGACGCCGACGATGTGGGCGCCGTCATCGCGGCGTGGCTCGCCGAGGAGACGGACGACGAAGAGAGCCTCGCGATGACCGTCCCGTGCCCGTCGGAGCTGGGCCTCGTCGCCTGGGCTTAGCGCCTGAACGAAATCGCTCGCGGGGCGTGTGGGATCCGCGGTTTGGTAGGTTCCAAGCCGAATTAGGGTCACCTAACACAAGGATTCCATGCTCTCTCCCCGCACACGCCTTCCTGCGCTCCGCCGGAGCGCCTTCGCCTCACTCACCGCCGTAGCCCTTGGCATCGCCGTCGCGGCCTGCGGCGGCGACGACGATTCGGACGAAGGGGAGGACGGCGCCATCACCGTCTACTCGGGCCGCTCCGAGGTGCTGATCGACCCGATCCTGGACCAGTTCACGGAAGAGACCGGCGTCCCGGTCGAAGTGCGCTACGGAGAGTCCGCCGAGCTTCTGGCAACGATCGTCGAGGAAGGCGACAACAGCCCGGCCGACCTCTACTTCAGCCAGGACGCGGGCTCGCTCGGAGCCGCGGAGAACGAAGGGCTTCTGGCGGACCTGCCCAAGGGCGTCCTGGGCCAGGTGGATCCGATGTTCCGCTCGCCGGAAGGCGGATGGGTCGGCACGTCGGGGCGGGCACGGATCATCGCCTACAACAAAGAGGTCCTGTCCGAATCCGACCTGCCCGAGTCCGTCTTCGACCTCACCGATCCGGAGTGGGAGGGACGTGTCGGCTGGTCGCCCACCAACGCCTCCTTCCAGGCATTCGTCACTGCGATGCGCGCCAGCGAGGGGGAAGACGCGACTCGCGAGTGGCTCGAGGACATGGTCGCGAACGACACCATCTCCTACGCCGACAACGAGACGGCGCGTGACGCCATCGCAGCGGGCGAGATCGACCTCGCGCCGATCAACCACTACTACATCGCCCAGGCCAAGGCAGAGGAAGGCGACGACTATCCCGTCGAGGCCCACTTCCCGTCCGGCGGTGACCTGGGATCCCTCATCAACGTGGCCGGCGTCGGACTGCTCGCATCCTCCGACCAGAGCAAGGAGACCACGCAGCTGATCGAGTTCCTGCTCGAGCCGGAGGCCCAGCAGTTCTTCACCGAGTCGAGCAAGGAGTATCCGCTCGCCGGGAAGGTCGAGACCGACCCGAACCTCGTTCCGCTGGCCGAGATCGAACAGCCCGACATCGAGCTGTCGGACCTGGACGACCTGCCGGGAACCTTGGAGCTCCTTGAGGAGACTGGCGCCCTCTAGAGGCGCGGGGCGCCTGCCGGCGGCGCTTCTCGCACGCAACTCATTGCCGGGCACGGCTCCGGTCGGGCTGCGGATCGCCGGGCTCCTGGTCGCGGGAGCGGCGATTCTGCCCCTGGCCTACCTGGTGATCGTCATCGCGGGGTCGGCAAGCGAGGCGTGGGATGCCATCTGGCGCGATCGAACGGCGGCGCTGGTGGCGCGGAGCGTCGGGCTCACGGCGGCCGTGACCCTCTCCGCGATCGCAATCGCTGTTCCCGCCGCCTGGCTCACAGTCCGAACCGACCTGCCCTTTCGCCGGGCATGGGCGGCGGTGCTCGCGCTTCCCCTGGTCATCCCGAGCTATATCGGCGCCTACGCCATCATCTCGGCGCTGGGCCCCCGTGGCTTTGCCGCCGATCTCCTTGGGGTGACGGAGCTTCCGTCCATCAGCGGATTTCCGGGCGCGTGGCTCGCGCTGACCCTCTTCACCTATCCGTACGTCCTGCTTCCCGTGCGGGCAAGCCTGCGGCGGCTCGACCCACAGATCGAGGAGGCGGCGCTCGGCATGGGCCGAACGCCGGTGGAGGTCTTCCGGACGGTGGTCCTGCCCCAGCTTCGGCCCGCCATCGGCGCCGGCGCCCTTCTGGTCGCCATGTACGTGATGAGCGACTTCGGCGCGGTCTCGATCATGAGGTTCGACTCGTTCACGACCTCGATCTACACCTCCTATCAGGCAAGCTTCGACCGCACGTCCGCCGCAGCGCTTTCCGCCCTCCTGGTGGCGCTGATGTTCGTGATCCTCTGGCTCGAGTCGCGCTCGCGCTCGACCGAGGCCCTCTACAGGAGCACGCCCGGAAGCCAGCGGCAGGCGTTGCGGATCCCCCTGAAGAGGTGGCGCGTTCCCGCGACGGCGTTCTGCGGACTGATCGCGTCCTTCTCGCTCGTGCTCCCCGTTGCCGTGCTGGTGTACTGGTCGGGCCAGAGCGTGGCCGGGGACGTCGACTTCGGCGAGATCGGCTCGGCCGCCGCCAATTCCCTTCTCGCCTCGGGGATCTGCGCGGTCGTGGCGGGGATATGCGCCGTCCCGGTTGCGGTCCTCTCGGTCCGCTACAAGGGTCGATTCTCGAGCGGAATCGAGCGGCTCACCTACATCGGCCACGCCCTGCCCGGGATCGTCGTCGCGCTGGCGCTGGTCTTCTTCGGCACGCGGGTCGTCATCGAGCTCTATCAGACGCTCGGAATGCTGATCTTCGCCTGGGTCGTCCTGTTCCTGCCACTCGCGGTGGGGGTCGTCCGCGCGTCCTTGCTCCAGGTCTCACCAAGGATCGAAGACGCGGCTCGCAGCGTCGGGCGAACGCGTTCCAACGTGATGCGAACCGTGACCGTGCCGCTGATGACCAGCGGCCTCCTGGCCGGTTGCGCCCTGGTCTTCCTGACGGCCATCAAGGAGCTCCCGGCAACCCTCATCCTGGGCCCGACCGGGTTCGAGACCCTGGCGACCGAGATCTGGTCGGCCACGGGAAGCGGGTTCTTCGAAGGCGCGGCGATCCCGGCGTTGATCCTCCTGGCGGTCTCGGCCGTGCCGCTCTACCTCTTGACCGTCAGCGAATGAGCGCGACAGGTCAGAATTCAGGCGTGAGCGCAATCACCTGCACAGGCCTCGCCAAGTCGTACGGACGCGTGAAGGCGGTCGACGGGCTCGACCTCGAAGTCGAGCGTGGAAGCATCGCTGCCCTGGTCGGTCCGAGCGGATGCGGGAAGACGACCACTCTCAGGCTCCTGGCCGGCTTCGAGCGCCCCGACGCCGGCACCATCAGCGCCAACGGCCGCGTCATCGTCGGCGCCGGCACCTTCGTCCCGCCGGAACACCGCCGCATCGGCGTGGTCTTTCAGGACTACGCGCTGTTCCCGCACCTCGACGTCGCGGGCAACATCGCGTACGCGCTGGGCCGGAAAGCCGACAAGGAGCGTGTCGCGGAGGTCCTGCGGCTGGTCGGCCTGGACGGGATCACCGACCGCCAGGTGCACGAGCTGTCCGGTGGCCAGCAGCAGCGCGTCGCTTTGGCTCGCGCCCTGGCCCCTTCCCCTGACGTCGTCCTTCTCGACGAGCCGTTCTCCAACCTCGACGCAAGCCTCCGCGACCGGCTCCGCCAGGAGGTCAGCCGCATTCTTCGCGAGACGGGCGTGACCGCGATCTTCGTGACCCACGACCAGGAAGAGGCTTTGAGCGTGGCGGACACGGTCGCCGTGATGAGCGAGGGAAGGATCGAGCAGATCGGCAGCCCGGAGGAGGTCTACTCCCGTCCATCCAACCGCTGGGTGGCGGAGTTCATCGGGGAGATCGAGGTCCTGTCCGGCCAGGTGCGCGAAGGCAGGGCAGAGTGCGAGCTCGGGTCCGTTCCAGCCGGCGACGCGGTGGGGGACGTGGACGTCCTGATCCGTCCCGAGTCGATCGCCGTTTCGGTTCAGGCATCGAGACGATCGGTGCCGGCCGAGGTGGTTTCGCGGCGCTTCTTCGGCCACGACCAGCTCCTTGCGCTGCGCCTTGGGTCCGGGCGCGTCGTTCGCTCCCGGCAGCTGGGCTTTCCCACGTGGCACGCGGGCGACAGGGTCCACGTGACGATCGACGGGCCGGCCGACGTGACGTCAGCCGCCAGCAGCGGCGAAGCGGCATCCTCCAGCGTGAATTAGGGTACCCTAACTCGCGCATTTTGACCCGTAACGCTTCCCGCATCAAAACCGTGGATGGGCTGCGCGGCCTGGCGGCCGTGCTGGTCGTCGTCGACCATGCGATCGACGACAGCTGGGGCCTTGGCTCCTGGACCGAGCAGAACCACGGGATCACGATCTTTGCGCTCCTGACCGGCTTTCTCCTCTCGAGCCAGTTCCTGCGCGCCCGCCTGGATGGCCGCAGCCTTCCGGCCTTCGTGCCGTTCATCAGGGCGCGCGTCACCCGCATCTTCCCGGCCTACTGGCTCGTCCTCGGAGTCGCTGCCCTCACCGTCGGGCTGCACGCCATGGGGCCGGGCGACACGTGGCGGGTCATCACGCTCACTCAGACGTTCGGCACGGACACTCCGTTCGAAGGGCTCATCCCCATGTGGTCGCTCTCGCTCTTCCTCAGCTTCTACCTCTTCCTCCCGGTCTGGGCGTGGTGGCGAGCGCGGAGCGATCGCGACGGGGAGGCTCCCGGCTCGATCCTGAGGCGCGAGGTGAAATGGCTCGCCGCCCTGTTCGGCCTCGCGCTCCTCGTCCGCGCGCTCTCCCTCACGGACCCGATCTCCAGAGACCCCGAGTACAGCCTGCTCGGGCGCGCCGACTGGTTCGCTCTCGGCATGCTCCTGACCGCGCTCGTCGTCGCGCGAAGCCGCGGCCTGGCGCCGACGCGGCTGTCTCTGCCCGGGACCTATCCCGGCTGGGCGTTCGCCGCCGCTCTGCTCCTGACCGTCCTGAGCGCGACGGCGCCCGCCGGACTCGGTGAGGTTCGGAATCAGCTCGATCTCGCCGCCGCGGCACTCGTCGTCTTCGGCGCGGTCCTTCACGGGTCTCAGCTCAAGGGCCCACAACGCGCCCTCGCGTCGAGGCCGGCACGCGCCCTCGGCCGCTGGTCCTACGGGATCTTCCTCTGGGGCTATTTCGCCGAGAAGGCGATCGCCGCGATTGTTTCCCGGCATCGACACCCTGCCCTTGATCGTGGCGACTCTCGCTGCCGGGATCGCGCTCGGGGCGGCCAGCTGGCGCTGGGTCGAGCTGCCAATTTCGAGGCTCCTGCGCGAGCGGCGGAGGTCGGCGCGCTCGGTTCGCCTCCCCGAGGGCGCGAGAACCGAGACCGCCCCCGCCTGAGGCCGGTCGCTCCGCGGGCGCCGCATGCGGGCCACTTCCTAGACTCGGCCCGCGTGGCCCACGCGCTCTTCGTCTGCCTCCACAACGCGGGCCGCTCCCAGATGAGCCAGGCGCTCTTCGAGCGCGCGGCCGCCGGCCGCCACACCGCCGCCTCCGCCGGGACGACGCCGGCCGAGCAGGTCCATCCCGAGGTTGTCGAGGTGATGCGCGAGGTGGGGATCGAGCTCGCCGACCGGACCCCCCAATTGCTCGATCGCGAGGCCGCGGAGCGCGCCGACGTGGTGGTGACGATGGGCTGCGGCGACGAGTGCCCGTACATCCCGGGCAAGCGCTACATCGACTGGGACCTGCCCGACCCCAAGGGTCTGGAGATCGAGGAGGTGCGGGCCATCCGCGACGACATCGCGGAGCGAGTGACGAGGCTCGCGGCCGAGCTCGACATCCAGATCACCCCATAGGGGCGATAGGTCAAAGCCCTCTAAGGCGTAGCGTGCGGGATATGAACGACGAATCAGCCGAGATCTACCGGAGCCTCGATACCCATCGATTCATTCTCGGGGATGCTCCCGATCACGAGTTCCCGGCGGCGGAGCATGGAGCCCGTAGAGGCGATGCGCCTCATCGGGGAGGACCTGATCCTCGACGGGATCCCGGAGAGGAATCTGGCCACGTTCGTGACGACCTGGATGGAGCCGGAGGCACAGCGGCTCATCGCCGCGAACCTCCACCGGAACTTCATCGACCACGCCGAGTACCCGCAGACCGCGGAGATCGAGCAGCGCTGCATCCGGATGCTCGCCGATCTGTTCCACGCCCCCGGCGAGACGACCGGCGCCCGCACCCAAGGGTCGTCCGAGGCGATCATGCTCGGCGCCCTCTCACTCAAGTGGCAATGGCGAAAGCGCCGCGAGGCCGCCGGCGCGGCCTCGGACCGGCCGAACCTCGTCTTCGGCGGAGACGTCCACGTCGTCTGGGAGAAGTTCTGCCGCTACTTCGACGTGGAGCCGAGGATCGTGCCCCTCCAGGCCGACAAGTACACGATCGGGCCCGAGGACATCGAGCCGCACATCGACGAGAACACGATCGGCGTCGCGGCCGTCCTGGGAACGACTTTCACCGGCCACGCGGACGACATCGTCGGGATCAACAAGTTCCTCGTCGACCTGCGCGACGAGAAGGGGCTCGACGTGCCGCTTCACGTCGACGGCGCCAGCGGCGGGTTCGTCTGGCCGTTCCTCTACCCGGACTACGAGTGGGACTTCAGGCTCGAGCAGGTTCGCTCGATCAACGTCTCCGGCCACAAGTACGGCCTCGTCTATCCCGGCGTCGGCTGGCTCATCTTCCGGGAAAGGGCCGACCTCGCGGAGGACCTCGTGTTCCTGGAGAACTACCTGGGCAAGACCGACGAGACGTTCACCCTCAACTTCTCGACCGGCTCGGCCATGGTGCTCGCCCAGTACTACAACCTCGTCCGGTTCGGTCGCGCGGGATACACGCGCGTCATGGAGATCATGCAGGCGAACGCCGGCTTCCTGGCCGAGAAGATCGCCGGGATCGGGCCGTTCCAGCTGATCGGCGACGGGAAGGACCAGCTCCCGCTGGTCGCCTTCAACCTGAAGGACGACGTCCCGTACGACGAGTTCGACATCGCCTGGCAGGTGGCTGCCGAGCGCGGTTGGATGCTGCCGGCGTACACGATGCCGCCGAAGGCCGACCACGTGAAGATGCTGCGCGCTTTGGTCAAGCTCAACCTCGGCCACGCCTTGGTCCACACGCTGGCCGACGACATCGCCGAGGCCTGCGAGACCCTCGAGAAGAAGGGTGGCGCGAGCGAGAAGGAGCGCGCTCGGGTCAAGACGGGCGTCGGGTACTGACCCAGGCCGCTACTTAGACTTCGCCGCATGGGCCATGCTCATGCGCACGACCACTCGCGCGAGCGCAGCAAGCGCGCGCTGGCGCTCACCCTCGCCCTGACGAGCGCCTTCCTCGTCGCCGAGGTCATCGGCGGCCTGCTCACCGGCAGCCTCGCGCTCCTCGCCGACGCGGCGCACATGCTCTCCGACTCGGTGTCGCTCGGGCTTGCGCTGTTCGCCGTCTGGCTCGCCCAGCGCCCGGCCACACCGCAGCGCACCTTCGGGCTGAACCGCGCCGAGATCCTCGCCGCGCTGGCGAACGGCGTCACGCTGGTGGCGATCTCGATCTGGATCTTCGTCGAGGCCATCAACCGCCTCGGCGATCCCGGCGAGGTCGAGGGCGGCTGGATGCTGGTCGTCGCGGTCGTCGGCCTCTTCGTGAACGCCGCCGCGATCGCGGTCCTTCACCGCGGCGGCGACTCGAGCCTCAACGTCCAAGCCGCGATGCGGCACGTGATCGCCGACTTCCTGGGATCGGTCGGCGTGATCGTCGCGGCGCTCATCATCGTCATCACCGGGTGGGAGTACGCCGACCCGATCGTGAGCCTCCTGATCGGGTTCCTCATCCTCGCGAGCTCGTGGACGATCCTCCGCGACACGACGCAGATCCTCCTGGAGGGCGCGCCGCCCGGGATCGACGTCTCCGAGGTCGGGCGCGAGATGGCCTCGGTCCCCGGCGTCGTCGAGGTCCACGACCTCCACGTCTGGATGATCACCTCGGGCTTCCCCGCCCTGGCCGCGCACGTGCTGGTCGCCGAAGACGACGACTGCCACCTGAAGCGCCTCGAGGTCGCCGAGATGCTCCACTCGCGCTTCGGCATCGACCACGCCACGCTCCAGATGGACCACACCCATCCGCAGCTGCTGCAGATCGAGCAGGCGCCGGCCGAGGCCTGAGCCTACGGCTCGATCACGATCGGCGGCTCGATCAGTCGCGGCTCCGGCGCTTCGCCAGCCGGGACGTACCACGCGTCGTCCACGTCGCCATCGGGCTCGAAGCGCCACTCGACTGACTTGCGGATGCCGATCGGGTAGATCGTCAGGCGCTCGTCCGAGTCGATCTTCATCCGCAGGAAGTTCTTGTAGTCGGTGGACGCGATCGCGCCCCAGATCTCGCCGCTGTGGCGCTTGGGCCCGGACCGGTTCACCCGCAGGAGATAGCGGGCGAAGATCAATCGGCCCAGGAAGTAGCCGGCAAGCCCGGAAACCGCCGCGGCCATCCAGCCGACCAGCATTCCCTGCTCGGCGAACCAGGTGTCGTCCAGGAGGACGAACAGCGCGAACGGAATCACCAGAGCGGGGAGGAGGTGCTCCAGCCAGTGGCGGGCGGCGACTCTCCTCCTTTCAGCGGCATCCCTGACGTTCGCGAACCGGTACAGGCCCACGCCGAGGAGCAACGATCAGGCCGATCGACCAGCATCGAGCCGCGCGTCCGACGATCATCGAAGGGAAGCCGAAGCCTCCGGGCTCGCCTTCGCAGGCCCCGCGTGGCATCCTTGACCGCGTCCGCGAGCGCGAGCGCGATCAGCGCGTAGATGGCGCCGATCATCACGCCAAGCCCGTTCACCCGCATGACCGCGCCTCAACGCTTCCTCGTCGCGCATCGCGTCGGATTCCTCGGGCGTCGGCGAGGTCGCCCCGAGGGAGTACGTCGAGGCGACGTCGGGGTCGTCGAGCGACGGCAGCTTCAGCTTGTCCCTGGCAGGCCCGCGGTTCCCATCGAGTGGGCGCCGCCGCCGCCGGCGGTGATCCGGTGCAGCGGGCCCTGCTCCGCTCTTGCGCGCGTAGTGCGCGTAGAGATGGTGGTCGCCGGAGAGCGTCACCGCCAGCTCGCCCTCGCTCTCGCCGATCAGCTTCTCCTCGACGAACGAGAGCGTCTCCCACGCGCCCTCCTTCTTCAGCGCCGGGTTCTCCGGTCGCTCTGAGCCGACCCAGCTCGGCTTCGCCGTCGCGAGGATCACGCGGTGGCCCGTCCTCCAGCTCGGCGCTCGCCTTGCGGAAGTACTCGAGCTGCGGCCCGTCGAGGTAGGTGTCGAACTGGATGTCGGTCGCCCAGAGCCACCAGCGCTCCGACAGCCGCAACGCGAAGTAGCTGCGCCGCTGCCGCGTCCTCCAGGCCCCGATCCAAGAGCGCTGGCTGAAAAGCCGCATGAAGCTCGTCAGGCCGTCGTACCAGTCGTGGTTGCCCGGAATCGCGAACATGTGCGGCACCTCGTCCCTTCGGGCAGATGCGGAAGCGCGGCACGGTACGGGCCGACGAACCGGTCGCGGTAGGCCTCCCAGCTCGCGCTGGGATAGACCTGATCGCCGCCCAGGACGAGCGCCCGGCCGCGCTTGGTCGACCATTCGCCGCCCGGCTCGAGCTCCAGCGTCTTCGCGCGCCAGGAGCCAGGCGACCGTGTACGTGGGGTCGAAGCCCTCGCCGACGTCGGCCGCGTAGTCGAGCCAGAGCGCGCCGTCTTCGTCGCGGTAGGAGGCGTCGGTGTACGGCGGTGCGGCCGGCTCGTCCTTCGCCGGGCTCGAGGTCCTGGCCGTAGCCGGGCAGGCCGGCTGCCAGCTCGCGCTTGTCGAGGAGCTTCGAGAAGCCGCTCGGAGATGAACGACCTCCAGTCCGGCGCCGATCAGGAACTTGGGCGACAGCCACGGGACCATCCCCTGGCGCTCGAAGCCGGTCTGCGCCTCGGTCGCGGGGCGGGGCGGAGGCGCGGAGTCCTGGTTCGGCGGAGCCACGCCGCCGACGCTAGCTCGAGTCCGGCCAGCGCCGCGCTTGGCGGCGTTCGAGCCGTTCATGCCGTGCACCCCGGCGCCGGGCGGGGTCGAGGCCGAGCACATGAACACGCCGGGGATGCCGGTGGAATAAGGCTTGAGCCCAAGGCGCGGCCGCGAGACGATCTGCCTCGGCGAGTTGGCGCCGCCGATGATGTCGCCGCCGATGAAGTTCGAGTTGTAGGCCTCGAACTCGGCCGGGCCCTTCGAGACCTGCGCGACGATGCGCTCGCGAAAGCCCGGGGCGAAGCGCTCGATCTGGCCGATGAACGTCTCGGTCTCGTCGCGCTCCCAGCCGTTCGGCACGTGGGCGTAGGCCCAGACAGGGTGGACGTCTCCAGCCGAGCGGCTCGGGTCGGCCAGGTACTGCTGGCCGACCAGGACGTATGGGCGCTCCGGCATCCGCCCGGCGTTGACCTCGGCCTCGGCGCCGACGGTCTCGTCGAACGTGCCGACGACGTGCACGGTGCCGGCGCTCCGGCAGGCTTCGGCCGTCCACGGCACTCCGCCCTCGACCGCGAAGTCGACCTTGAACGCGCCGGGCCCGTGCCGGTAGCGCCGGTAGGCGCGCGCGACCTCGGGGGTCGAGCCGCGACCCGGCGACGTCGGCGGCGCGGGCGGGGGAGAGGTCGAGCAGCACGACGTCACCCTGCGGAAGCTCGTCGAGCGATTCGACCCGCCGGCCCGTCTCGACCGTGCCCGCCGTGCTCCACGAGCTCGGCGGCGAGCGCGTCGGTGATCGAGCGCGATCCGCCGCGTCGCGACGGGCCAGCCGAATGCGTGAGCCGAGCAGATGAGCGCCATCCCGACCGAGGCCGAAAGGGGCTTCGTCAGCGGGCTGATCGCGTGAGCTGCGACGCCGCCGAAGAGCAGCCTTCGCCTGCTCGCTCTCGAACGCCCTGGCGATCGGCGTCGCGGGCGCGAGCGCGGGGATCCCGAAGCGCGTCAGGCGGATGGGGTGCCTGGGGAGATGGAGCATCGGCTGCATCAGGTCGGGCAGGAGCGAGTCGAAATGCGCGGACGGGCCGGCGAAGAGCCGCTTCCACGCTGCTCCGTCCGCGCCCAGGCCCTCGAGCGGTCGCATCGATCGAGCGCGACATGAAGCCGGCAGAGCCGTCGTCGAGCGGATGCGCCATGTCGATCTCGGGCCAGAGCCACTCGAGCCCGTGGCGCTCCAGGTCGACCGAGCGCATGAACGGCGACGCCGTCGCCATCGGGTGAAACGCCGAGCAGTGGTCGTGCAGGACTCCCGGGACCGTCAGCTCGGACGTGCGGGTGCCGCCGCCGATCTCGTCAGCGGCCTCCAGCACCGTCACCCTAAGGCCGTTGCGCGCGCAAGCTCGACCGCGCCCGCCAGCCCGTTCGGGCCGGACCCGACGACCCAGGCGCTCGTCATACCGGAGCGGCTTGGCGCTCGTCCCGGCCGATCACTTCGACCGGATACTCCGGGTTGCGCCGAGCCGTCGAGCCACGGAAGGCGCTCGACCATGTCCGCGACGTTCACCCAGCCCTCCTCGATCAGGCCGGTTGCGGCGTCGAGGATCCGGTAGTGCTGGCGCTGGATGTGGGCGGGCTGCGACTCGATCGCGACGACGCGCACCTCGCCGGGCTTGAACTGGCAGCGCTCCTGAACGGCCTCGAGGAGCTGCTCGGAGTGGAAGTGCCCGTCGCCGAAGTTCCAGCCGTTCACGACGCCCGAGACAAGCTCGCCCTCGCGCACGTGGTAGGCCTCGACGGTCGTCGACCGCACGATGGATCAGGCCGTTGAGCGCGCGTCCGTGCGAATGCATCGAGCGGAAGCCGAGGCCCGAGGCGAGCATCAGCTCGGCCAGGTCGCGATCGTCGTAGAACTCCGACAGCTGGCGCACCACCACCGGCGCGGCCTTCGTGATCGACTCGTCGAGCTTCTCCTCGGCCATGGTGTCCTTGCGGAAGAGCCACTGCGAGTCGTCGCCCAGTTGCCCGCGTAGTAGCGCATCGAGGGCAGGAACGAGACGAGGTCGGGCCGGAAGTTGCCGAGCACCGGCATCGCGACTCCGATCAGGAGGAGCAGCGCGATCAGCAGCGGGTCGTCGAGCGTCGAGAACGGCACGTCCCCGTTCTCCAGCGAAGAGGAAGCAGGATCCCGAAGATCATGAAGAGGTTCCACTCGAGCGGGAACGGCGAGCGGGAACGTGGACGTGATGTGGACGTGGAAGATGATCATCCCGACGCACGCGAGCGCGCCGACCGCGCCGCCGCTCGTGACCAGGAGGAGCAGGGGCAGCGTGAACTCCATGACCGTGCCCAGGTGGGCCGCGAACGCCGCGACACGCGGAGGGCCGCATGTCCTCGGGATGGCTCTTCCAGAGCCGCTTCTTCGCCGTCCGCGACTTGTTCCACGGCGTGTTGGAGATCATCACCGAGACGACGAACGGGAAGTGGCGGTTGAGCTTCGAGGACGCGGCGCCCCACCAGATGCAGAAGAGGACGATCTGCGAGGCGACGATCAGGTTCTCGATCGGAAAGAGGAAGACGACGAGGAGGAAGCCGTAGACCTCGACCCGCGCGCCGAGGAACGAGACCTTGTCGCGCAGGCCCGAGCAGCCCGAGGAACGCCGAGGAGAACGGCGATCGCAACCGGGTCGAGGCGGCCGGCTGCGAGGCCCGCCACCTCCTCGCCGTCGGCGAGCAGGAGGTAGAGGGCGCTGGCCAGCACGCCCGCATAGAGCGCGACGTCGAGAAGCGTGCGGGTCGTCCCCTTCGTGAACGGCACCCTGTCGGGCCACGGCGGCAGCCGCACCGTCCCGGGCCGAAGCCAGTAGAGGATGCCGCCGATCATCGGGCTGAACCGGAAGGTCAGCGGCATCGAGCCGCAGCC
This sequence comes from uncultured bacterium, assembly GCA_963740125.1. Lineage (GTDB taxonomy): Bacteria > Actinomycetota > Thermoleophilia > Solirubrobacterales > 70-9 > JALZKA01. The sequence continues at coordinate 732,120 of CAVUCV010000001.1, forward strand.
AAGGCCGATGATCTCCCACAGCAGCGTCCACACGGCGAGCTTCTGCCAGACGATCGGCTCGGTCCACCAGTCGCCGATGTCGCCGAGGCCGCCGAGCCCCGACGTGGTCGAGATCACGAGCGCCGCGCCGACCGAGAAGACGACCAGCTTCACGATGTAGAGGAGGTAGACGACGTACGGCGTGCCGAACCCGTTCACGCCCCAGTCCTGGACGAGGGGCTTCAGGCGAGCGAGGTGTGGAAGCCGCTTCCACTCCTCCATGTCCACCTGCGGCGGTGACGGCTGGATGAACCCCATCTAGCCCGCCACCCTAATCGCCCGGCGGCCGCGGTGCGCTCGCCGGGCGCCCGAGGCCATGGCTAGCGCTCGCGGACGACCATCTCCAGGCCTCCCTCCGGGCTGAGGGTCGGCATCTGGCGCACGTGCATCGTGCCGCCGGGAATGAGCTCGAGGCGGAACCGCTGGAGGATCGCCGTCGCGATCGCCTTCACCTCGGTCTGGCCGAAGCGCTTGCCGATGCAGATGCGCGAGCCGCCGCCGAAGGGGACGTAGGCGCCGCGGGGGAGCGCCGTCTTCCGCTCGCGGGTGAACCGCTCGGGCACGAACGCCTCGGGGTCGGGGAAGACCTGGGGCAGGCGATGGCTCGCCCAGGAGCAGTAGTGGACGTAGCTTCCGGCTTTGACGGTGTGGCCGGCGAACTCGTAGTCCTCGACCGCGCGGCGCGGCCCGATCCACGCCGGCGGGTAGAGGCGGAGCGTCTCGTCCATCACCATCTCGAGCCGCGGAAGCTCGCGCTCGAGGGTCATGGCGTCGGGCGCCGACGCCGCCCAGGACCTCGTCCTGCTCGGCCACGAGCAGCTCCAGCTCGGCGGGGTGCCGCGCGAGCTCGTAGAGGAGGAACGAGACGGTCGAGGTCGTCGTGTCGTGCCCGGCGAACATCAGCGTGATCGCCTGGTCGCGCACCTCCTGGTCCGAGAGCTTCGAGCCGTCCTCGTCGGTCGCCTCGAGCAGGAGCCCGAGGATGTCGAACGACTCGTCGGGCGGCGACGTCCTGCGGCGGCGGATCTCGTCGAACAGGATCTCGTCCAGGATCTTGCGGGAGCTGTGCATCTTCCGCCACGGCGACCCGGGTCCGCGAAGGAGCCGGTAGACGTAGTCGATCCCGTAGTAGGAGAGCGCGCGCTCGAAGTGGTGGGCGGCGGCCTCGCCCCGGCCGCGGTCGTCCGGGTCGAGGCCCAGGAGGGCGCGCATCGCGATCCGCATCGCCAGGTTCCGCGTCCATTCGTAGACGTCGACGGTCTGCCCCGGGCGCCATCCGGCGAGCGCGGCGCCCGCCTCCTCGAACATCACGTCGACCGAAGCGGTGATGTGCTCGCGGTGGAACGCGGGCATCATGATCCGCCGCGCGCGGTCGTGGTAGGCGCCGTCGATCGTCAGCAGGCCGTCGCCGAGGAGGGGGATCAGGTCGCCGAAGCTCGACTCGCGCCAGTGGAACTTCTCGGGATGCTGGACGGTGACGTAGGTGTTCGCCTCCGGGCCGAGCATGAACACGCGCCTGCGTGTGGAGGAGGCGCGCGGAGAAGATCGGCCCATGCTCGCGCTCGAGCGGGAGCAGGATCGAGAGGGGGTCGCGGCGACATGGCGCGCGTGCGCGCGAGGCTGAAGTCGCGAGGCCCGGGAGGGAACTGGCCCTTCGCCTTGCGCTGCACCCAGATGTCGCCGGCGATCCGGCCGATCGAGCTGTGCGTGACGCGCCTGGGTGCGGGAACCGTCGACACGGCGGGATCGTAACTGACTCGACGGTCAGTTCGCCGCCGACCCTCGAAACGTCCCGCGCTGTCCCCTATGGGGTACGCCGTGGGACGTTTGGCGCTTCGAGCCTCCGCCTCGTCCGCGGCGGATCGGTTAGGTTCCCGCTACCCGACCAGCCGACCGGAGGCAATCCCTTGGACGTAAGCCAGCTCAAGCGAATCCCACTTTTCTCGGACGTGCCCGACGAGGCGCTCCAGAAGATCGCGCCCTTCGCGACCTCCGAGGAATGGCCCGAGGGCAAGGAGATCATCAAGGAAGGCGGGTTCTCCAACCACTTCTACGCGATCGAGGAGGGAACCGCCAAGGTCGAGCGCGGGGGAGAGCACCTCGCCGACCTCAAAGAGGGCGACATCTTCGGCGAGCAGGGCCTCCTGGAGCACTCGGAGCGGAGCGCGACGGTCACCTCGACCTCGGACATCCGCCTGATCAAGATCGAGCACTGGGAGCTTTCGCGCATGAAGAAGGCGATGCCCGAGGCCTACGACGACCTCGTGAAGAAGGTCGAGGAGCGAAGCTCGTAACGCCGAGGGCGTTGGCGATCCCCGCGGACAGCGCGGGGCTCCGCAGGCCGCCTGGAAGAGCTCAGTGGCTGACGTCGCGAGGACTGCGTCGGGAACTGCCTGCGAGCGGGCTTCTCTTGGGGCCGGGTGAGTTCTCGGACAATCCGACCCCGGCCAACTGCGACCTCGGGAGTAGTCGCGCCCCGCGCGTAGGATCGCGCCGGATGAGGATCAGCGCTTCACGTACCCCCGGCAGCGAGCGCACCGTGACGCCGCTCGAGCTCTTCTTCGACCTCGTCTACGTGTTCGCGATCGGGCAGCTCTCTCATCATCTGCTCGCGCATGTCGACCTGAAGACCGGCGCTGAGACGCTGATCCTTGCTCTCGCGGTGATCTACGCCTGGTACATGACCGCGTGGGGCGCAAACTGGCTCGACCCGGACCGACTGCCCGTTCGGGTCCTGCTTCTCGGGCTGATGTTCGCCAGCCTTCTCATGTCGGCCGGGATCGGGGAAGCATTCGGCGATCGCGCTTGGCTCTTCGTCACCGGATACCTGGCCCTCCAGCTCGGGCGAGCCTCTTTTCTCATCGTCGCGCTCCGGGGCCGCGCGCTGGGGCAGCATTTCGTCAACGACCTCACGTGGGAGCTGCTCGCAGGTTGCCTGTGGGTCGCCGGCGCCATCGCCGACGGGGATTCGCGCCTCGTCCTTTGGGCACTCGCCGTCGTAGTCACGTACGTGGGAATTGGCACGCTCCACTGGCTGCCGGTCGCGGACGGCAGATCGACATTGAACATTCCGAGATTTCAGGCGGCCATCTGGTAGAGCGCTTCCGGCTGTTCTTCATCATCGCGCTGGGCGAGACGGTGATCCTGATGGGCGACTCGTTCACCCAAGAGCCTTTGGGATGGAGCGGCTTTCCGCGCTGGTGATCTCCTTCGCCGGAGCCGTGGCGCTCTGGTGGTGCTACTTCCATCGGGCCGAGCAGATCGGGCTGAATTCCGCGGAGGCCGCAGAGGACGGCGGCCGGATCGGCTTCCAGGGAACTTGGACGCTGACCCTGATGTGGTCGCACTGATCGGGATCGCTGTCGGTTATGAGCTGGCGATCGCCCACCCTGACTACGAGCCGACGCTCGGCTTCACGATCCTCGCGTTCGGAGGGCCTGCGCTGTTTCTCCTCGCGCAGGTCTTCTTTCTGCGGGGGCAGCTCGGGCGGATCCCGCGCTCTCGCCTCGTGGGAATCGCCGGGCTTGCACTACTTGCCGTCGCGACGGGATCGCTCACCTTGATCGCCGGGATCGCTGCCAGCACCGCGGTCCTCATCGGGGTGGCTGTGGTCGACACCTTGGGCGGCGCCGACGAAGCTATCGCCACGTAGCCGCCCAGGGTGCTCTTCGTCCAAAGCACCTAATGCGCGATCTTGGGTGAACGTCGTGGGTACGCCTTATAGGGATCACTGACGGGCGTTCGTCATGGAACGCGCCCATCGCCGCCAGAGCGCCGAGGCGAGCCGGCTCACGACCGCCTTGCGAGGAACTCGGCCTCCTGCTTGCCCAGCTCGGTGACGGGCGGATCGCCGTACATCCACTCGCGGGCGATGCGGTGCCAGTTCGCGGTGGCCCGCAGCTCGCCGAGCACGGCCAGGACCAGGAGCTCGAGACGGCGGCCCATCAGGTGCTCCGGGTTCATGTCCTGGTGGCGCATGGTGCGGAAGTGGGTCGAGCGCGGGTCTCCGGCCTGGATCGCGACCCGCTGGACTGCCTCGCGCGTGATCTGCGCTTCCTCGTCGTTGATGTACCACCAGATCGCGTCCTCGACGTAGGACATGAGCTCGTCGGGGTCGACGAGGTCGGGCTGGGGGAGGAAGCCGTTGTCGGCCCACAGGCGGTGGAGCTCGCCGGCGTCACGCTCGGTCGCGGCGCGCCCGGTTGCGAGCTCGACCTCCATCTCCTTTTGGCCGAGCTCCTTGAAGAGGCCGAAGTCGATGAAGGCGATTCTCCCGTCGGCCATCCGGATCATGTTCCCGGGGTGGGGGTCGCCGGAGAAGCGGCGATGGCGGTACATCGAGCCGAAATAGAAGCGGTAGACGATCTCGCCGATGCGGTTGCGCTCCGCCTGCGTGCCCGAGGTGAGCTGCTCGAAGCGGTCGCCCTCGACGAACTCGGTCACGATCACGCGCTCGCGGCACATCTCGGTGACCACGGGCGGGATGAAGATGAACGGGTGATCGCGGTAGAGGCGGGCGAGCGTGCGGTGGTTCGACGCCTCGAGCTCGTAGTCGAGCTCCTCGATGATCCGGGCGCGGATCTCGTCGGTCACCGCCTTCACGTCCATCTGCGGCGTGATCCGCTTCGCCAGGCGCATCAGCATCCCGAGGTTCTGCATGTCGGCGCGGACCGCATCGTTCACGCCCGGGTACTGCACCTTGATCGCCACGTCGCGCCCGTCGTGGAGGCGGCCGCGGTAGACCTGCCCGATCGACGCCGAGGCGACGGGCGCGGGGTCGAGCTCGGCGAACGCGTCGGAGGCGGGCTCGCCCAGCTCTTCCTCGATCACCTTCGACATCTGCTCGAACGAGACCGTCGGGGCCGAGTCGCGCAGGGCGGCGAGCTTTGCCTGGAACTCCTCCTGATACTCCTCCGGCACCAGGCCGAGGTCAACGAACGAGAGCACCTGGCCCACCTTCATCGCGGCGCCCTTCATGCCGCCGAGCACGGTCACGATCTGCTCGGCCGTCTCGACCTGGCGGCGCTCGAGCGCCTTGTCCGAGCCCTCGGGCGAGCGCACCACGTTTGCCGCCTTGGTCCCGGCTTGCCTGACGGCCACGTTTGCCGTCGCCCGGCCGATCTTCGCCATGCGGGCGATCCGGCCTGTGGGGAGCTTCTCGTCAGGCATCGCGCGCATCTTCGCAGGCGCGACCGCCCGATTCGAGGAGTAGGATGCCTCCCCGTACATACGGCCGTGTGGTCAAGGGAAGTCCGGTGAGAGTCCGGCGCGGTCCCGCCACTGTGACCGGCGAAGCTCAACGCGACGCACCCTCGGGGTGCGAGCCACTGGAAGCCCAACGGGCGACCGGGAAGGCGCCGCGAGTAGGCCGGAAGCCAGGAGACCTGCTGCGCGGCGTGCCAAACACAGACCCTCGAGGAAAGGGGTGGCTCTCTCATGAGAAACCTAGTAGCGCCCGCCATCGGCGCAATCGCAACCGTCGCCTTGCTCGCCGCACCCGCGGCGGATGCCAAGTCGAAGTACACGGACATCCGCGTCGTCACCAACACGGGCGAGACCCTCGCCGACCACCGCCAGTACACGGACGATGTCAGGGTCAAGACGTCGGTCGACGCCGACTGCTTCGGCCCGTCGAACCCGTCGACGGGTGACTCCTACAGGCTGAAGGACCCGAACGTTCTGGGCGCACTGATCGACGCCTCCAAGAACGACTCCGACCTGAAGCCGCTCATGATCACCGACGGCTTCGTCGACGACGGCTTCGGCTTCGGCGTCTGCGACATCGGCGGCCTCGAGACCGAGGGCTTTGCCTACTGGTACTCGGCCGTCAACGGGGTCGGCGTCGACGACAGGCCCGGACCTGATTCCGGTCAAGAACGGCGATTCGAACCTCTGGTACCTGACGACGGGCGATGAGCCCGGATTCCCGTCCGAGCTGGTCCTGAAGGTTCCGGCGCGGGTGCTGGCAGGCGACCCCTTCACGGCGAAGGTCGTGCGGCGCCTTCCAGACGGCACCAGGGAGCCGGCCGAGGGAGCCGACATCAGCGGCTTCACCACCGACGAGAACGGCGAGGTCGAGCTCGATCATCGGCGAGCCCGGAGAGACGACTCTTCGCGCCACCGGCGAGTCGGACGACGCGCCGTCGGCGTTCCACGAGCATCTGCGTGGGAGAGGCCCTTTCGGATTGCCCGAAGGCGCGGGGCATCGTCATCTTCGGCTCCTCCGGGGACGACGAGATCAAGGGCGGCAAGGGGCCGGACCTGATCAGCTGCGGCAAGGGCAAGGACATCGTCCGCGAGGCGCAGAAGTCCGACGAGATCGCCGGCAGCTGCGAGAAGGTGCGGCGCGCCTAGCCATGCCCCGGGTCCGCATGCTCGCGCCGGCACTGGCGGCCACTCGTGGCCGCGGTGCTCGGCGCGGGCTGCGGGCTCGGACCCGGTGACTCGAGCGAGGGGGAGGCGACGCTGACGGTGACACGCGACTACGGCTCGGAAGAGCTGCGTGGACGTCGCGCGCTCCGACCCGCCCGAGTCCGAGACGGTGATGCGGATGCTCGATCGCGAGGCGGAGATCGAGACCCGTTACGGAGGCGGCTTCGTCCAGTCGATCGAAGGGATCTCCGGCTCCACCGATCTAGGGCGGACCTACGACTGGTTCTTCTTCGTCAACGGTGTCGAGTCGGCCATCGGCGCCGCCGAGACCGAGGTGCGCGGGGGCGACCGGATCTGGTGGGACCATCGCGACTGGACCGAGGCGATGCGCGTTCCCGCGGTCGTGGGCTCGTGGCCCGAGCCGTTCCTTCAGGCGTCGGCGGGCTCGGATCGACTCCCGGTGCGGGTCGTGTGCGCCGGGGCCAGTGCGCCGTGCGACGCGGCGGAGGACGCGCTGGCGGACGCCGGGCGTGAGCGCCGTGGTGACGGACTTCGGCAAGGAGGCGGAGGGTCCCTCCATGCGGGTGATCGTCGGCGAGTGGGCGAAGATCAGCCTCCGACCAGGCGGCGCGCCTGATCGCGCGCGGCCCAGAGGCGAGCGGCGTCTTTGCTCGCGTGCCAGGCAAAGAGATCGAGCTCCTGGACGAGCGGGGCGAGGTCGTGCGCGGAGGAGCGAAGGGCTTCTGGGGGCCACCCGGGTCGGCGAGGCGCCGCCGACATGGATCGCCACGGGCACGAGCCACGCAGGCGTCCTCGATGCCGTCGTCGATGCTCGACTCCGAGGCAGCTCGAGGATCGCTACGCGATCGGGATCTCCGACGGCGTGGCCGTGCCGATCCCCGTACCGGAGCCGGCGCCGTGATCGCCGCCCTGACCTTCGTGCCGCGGCGTACCCCCATGGGCCGTGCGGGCGCGTTGGCGGCGAGCGCCTATCTGGGAGGCTTCGTCGCGGTCGCCTTCGGGTTCTCGCATCCGCTCGTACTCGCATCCGATGCCGTAGCGGTCGTGATCGCCGGGCTCCTCGCGGGCACCGGGCGGGCACTGGCCGCATCTGCGCGGTTCGCGGCCTGGCTTGCCGTCCTGATGGTCGCGACGAACGCGATCGCCTCGCAGCGCGGCGACACGGTGTGGGTCCGCGGCCCTGACCTGCCCGTGCTCGGCACCGTGGACGTCACGGCCGAGGCCATCGCCGAGGGCGGGATCCTGGCCCTCCGGGTGGCCATCGTGATCGCGGCATTCGCCGTGTTCACGGCGGCGGTGGACCCGGACCGCGTGCTTGCGCCTGCTTCGGCCCGTCGCACGGCGATCCGCGCTCACGGCGACGCTGGTCGTCCGCCTGGTGCCGCTGGCCGCCGCGGATCACGCGCGGATTCGCGACGGAGCGGCCCTGCGCGGCCCTGCGGCGGCGCCCGTTTCGCGGCCGTCGCTCGATCCGCCGCCTGATCGCCGGGTCGCTCGATCGCGCGGTGGACGCAGCGGCGGCGCTCGAGCTCCGGGGCTACGCCGGCACGGCTCCCGGCCGCGCGCACCGCGGCCCGCGCTCACCGGTAGACGCCGCCTTCTGGCTGACCGCGGCGGCGATCTGGGGGCTGGCGGCGGCATGCATCGCCACCGGCGCCGTCACGTACGAGTCATACCCCGGCATCGAGCTCGGGCTCGAGCCGCTCGGCCTCGCGCTGGTGCTGTCGCTGCCGCGCGCTCGCCGCCATCCCTCACATCCGGGGGGCTCCATGGCGATGAGCGATCCGGTCGTCAGCTTCGAGCGGTTCTCGTACCGCTACCCGGGCTCGGCCGCACCTTCGCTTCGGGACGTCGATCTGAAGATCGAGGAGGGCGAGTTCGTCGTCCTGGCCGGGCGCTCCGCCGCGGGCAAGTCGACGCTCCTGCGTGCTGCGTGCGGGCTCGTTCCCCACTTCCACGGCGGCGAGGCGGCCGGATCCGCAGCGGTCTGCGGCAACGACCTGCGCGAGCACGGACCTGCCGAGCTGCAAGGGGCGGTTGGCCTCGTCGCGCAGGACCCGGAGGCCCAGGTCGTGGCGGCGACGGTGCGAGGCGAGCTCGAGCTGCCGCTCGAGATCGCGGGGGAGCCCGCGGCGTCGCGCGCACGAGCCGTCGAGGAGGCGAGCCTCGCCCTCGGCATCGCCCACCTGCTCGGACGCTCGACCCAGACCCTGTCCGGCGGCGAGCTCCAGCGGGTCGCGCTGGCCGCGGCCCTGGTCGGCCGCCCCAGGGTCGTCCTGCTCGACGAGCCGACCTCTCAGCTCGATCCCGTGGCCGGCGACGAGCTGATCGGCCTCCTCAGGCGCCTGAACGAGGAGTGGGGGACGACGATCGTGCTCGCCGAGCACCGGCTGGAGCGCTGCCTCGCGGCCGCGGATCGCGTCGTGGCGATGGCCGAGGGCAGGGTCGCGTTCGACGGGGAGCCCGATGCCTATCTCGACTGGGCGCTCGACTCCGACGCCGCGCTGGCGACGCCTCTCGCACGCCTGTTCGACGGCGCGGGCATGCGCCCGGCGCCCGTGAGCGTGAAGGAGGCCAGATCCCGCCTGGCGGCCCAAGCCGCAGTTCCTCCCTCGGGCACACCCAAACGTCCCACGGCGTCCCCTATAGGGGACGAATCGGGACGTTTCGGCGCGAAGGGAGGCAAGGCGCTCCGCGTCAAGCGGCTTTGGGTGGAGCTCGACCACGGTGAGGGCCCGCACGAGGTGATCCGCGACCTCTCGCTCAGGGTCGAGCCCGGCGAGATCGTTGCCCTGATGGGGCGAAACGGCGCCGGCAAGTCGACGCTTCTGCGCTCGGTCGCGGGCCTGGTGGAGCCGCGCCGGGGCAAGGCGGAGGCGCCCGCGGGCTGGTCGCTGGTTCCGCAGGCGCCCGGCGACCTGCTCGTCCGGGAGCGGGTGGGCGACGAGCTGCCCGGCGCCCGAGGGCGAGGCGGCTGCTCGCGGCGGTGGGGCTGGCGGGCGCCGCGGATGCGGATCCGCGGGACCTGTCGGGCGGCGAGCGCCAGCGGCTCGCACTGGCGATCGCGATGGCGGGCCGCGCCGAGGAGGGGTTGCCGGGGCTCATCTGCCTGGACGAGCCGACCCGCGGGATGGACACCGCCCGCAAGCACGAGCTCGCAGCGCGACTTCGCGACCTCGCGGCAAGCGGCCCCGCGGTGCTCGTGGCCACGCACGACGTCGAGTTCGCCGCCACGCTCGCCGAGCGCGTGGTGCTGATGGGCGAGGGCGAGGTGCTGGCGGACGGAGCCGGCGGAGGAGATCCTCTCGGGCGGCTGGTACTTCGCGACCGAGGTGGCTCGCGCGCTCGGCTCCGGCGGGCCGATCACCCCCGAGCGCGGGGCGGAGCTTCTCTCCGAGCGGGCCGGGGCGGGCGGCTGATGGACTTCCGCACCGCGATCACACTCGGGATCCTGCTCGTGCTCGCCGTGGGGATCGGCTGGTACGAGCGCTCACGGCCGAGCTCGCGGGTCGTTGCGCTCGTCGCCTCGCTCACCGCGCTGGCGGTTGCGTCCCGCCTGCTTCTTGCCCCGATTCCCAACGTCGTCGGGACGACCGACGTCGCCCTTCTCACCGGCTACTCGCTCGGCGGGCCGCCGGGCTTCATGGTCGGCGCGCTCGCCGCTCCGATCTCCAACATCTGGCTCGGGCAGGGGCCGTGGACCGTTTGGCAGATGGCAGGCTGGGGCTGCGCGGGCCTCGCCGGCGCCGGGCCTCGCGGTCGTCGCTGGACGGCGCCTGGGCCGCCTGGGCCTGGCGCTCGCGTGCGCGGGGATGGGCCTCGTCTATGGAGCGCTCCTCGACCTGTCGGTCATGGTCACCTACGGCGGCGAGCAGTCGCTTGACCGGTACCTGGCCCTGTCCGCGCGCGGGATTCCCTTCAACGCCGCCCACGCCGCCGGCAACTTCGCGATCGCCTTCGCAGCCGGCCCCGCCCTGGTGCGCATGATCTCCCGCTTTCGGGAGCGACTGCAGTTCGAGTGGCATCCGGCGGGAGTGCTCCCCGTCGTGCTCGCGGCTGTCGCCGTCTCGCTCGGCTTCACGCACACGCCCGATGCGCGCGCGGACGCCGCCGACGGCCGGGCGTGGCTGGCCGGAACGCAGAACCGCGGACGGCGGGTTTGCCGCGACGCCAGGCCAGGCTTCGTCGGCGTCGATGACGACCTGGGCCGTGCTCGGTCTGGAGGCCGCCGGCGTGAACCCGCTCGACGTCGCCAGGGGCGGCAACTCGCCGATCGACTTCCTTCGCGACGCCCGGATCACATCGGCGACCGACCTGGAGCGGACGATCCTCGCGCTCGAGGGCGCCGGCATCGACTCGCGCTCGTTCGAGGGCCGCGACCTGACGGCGCAGCTCCGCGCGAAGCGCTCGGGCGACGGCTCGTGGGACGGCCAGGTGAACATCACGGCCTTCGGCATCCTGGCGCTGCGAGCGGCAGGCCAGAGCGATGTCGGCAAGTCGGCGGATTGGCTTCGCGACGCTCAGAACTCCAACGGCGGCTGGGGGTTCGCGCCGGGCCGGGGCTCGGACGCCGATTCGACGGGCGCCGCCATGCAGGCTCTCGCCGTCGCCGGGGGAAGCTCGTCGGCGCTCGGCGACGGATCGCGCTACCTCGTCCAGACCCAGAAGGGAGACGGCGGCTGGACCCTTGCCGGGGGAGCCGTCAACTCGCAGTCGACCGCGTGGGCGGTGCAGGGACTGGTTGCCGCGGGCGGCTCGGGGTCCTCGATCTCCAAGGGCGTCTCGTACCTGGCGAAGCGCCAGGCGGGCGACGGCCACTACGAGTACTCGAGCGCTTCCGACCAGACGCCCGTGTGGGTCACGGCGCAAGCGCTGACGGCCGTGGAGCGGCGGCCGTTCCCGCTTGCGACGGTGCCGCGGGCGCCCAGGAGCGACGGCGCGCCTGCGGGATCTGGACGATCCCGCCGAAGCGAGGCAGGGCTCAGGCAGTTCGGCTCGGCACGGGAGTGGTGGCGAGGCCGCGGATCGTGGTCCTGGGGGCGATGGAAAGGGAAGCGACCAGGACCCGGGTGGGGGCTTCGGCGGCGAGCGAAGGCGCTTCGGAAGGCGCCACGGTCGCGCCAGGCGACGCTGACGCGCCAGGGGTCGTGGACGCGGAGCAGGCGGCCGAAGAGGAGGCCGAGGGGCTCACGGACGCGGCGAAGCTCGGCATCGGCGGCGGCGTCCTGGCCGCGCTGATCGCCGGCGGCGTCTTCTACTACCGCCGTTCCTTGGCCTGAGAGCAGCCTCTAGCCTCATCCGCATCGACGTCGAAGCCGCCATACGCACCCGCCGGACGCACAAGGCCTACCGCAAGGACCCGGTTCCTCGCGAGGTCCTGGACGAGCTCTTCGAGCTCGCGGGCTGGGCGCCCAACCACAACCTGACGGTGCCATGGCGCTTTCGGGTCGTCGGGCCCTCGCGCTCTCGAGAGGCTGAAGGAGGCCGCGGGGCCTGAGGCTGCGGCCAAGCTCGACCGCGCGCCAACGCTCGTGGTGGTCTCGTCGGCCGAGACGGGTGATCCGGTCCAGGACGAGGAGGATCTCCACTCGACGGCCGTGGCCGCCTACATCGTCCTCCTGGCGGCCCACTGCGCGCGGGCCTGGGCGGCTACTGGCGCACGCCGGGCGTCCTGCGGGACAGGGCCGGGCTGGCAGCCGTCGGCGTTCCCGACGACGAGCGGTTCGTCGGGCTGCTCCATCTGGGCGAGGTGTTCGAGCCCAAGCCCGCGCCCGGAGCGCCCCGATGCGGCGCACGCCGTCACTTACCTCGACTAGAACTAGGCCCGTGCTCACACGACAAGACGCCCTCGACGCGATGCGGACCGAGGAATGGGACGTCGTCGTGATCGGCGGCGGCGTCACCGGTGCGGGCGTCGCGCTGGACGCCGCGTCGCGCGGGTACTCCGTCGCGATCGTCGAACGGGCCGACTGGGCCTCCGGGACCTCCAGCCGCTCGTCGAAGATGGTCCACGGCGGGCTCCGGTACCTGCAGAACTTCGACCTCGGCCTCGTGCGCGAGGCTCTCCTGGAGCGGCAGCTCATGGTCGAGATGGCGCCGCATCTCGTGTACCCGACGCCGTTCCTGGTTCCCAGCCTGGCCGAGGGCAAGAGGAACAGGCTGATCGGGATCGGGCTCAACATGTACGACGTGATGGCGACCACGCGGGTCGGCACGCGCAGGGAGCGAAGGCGGGAGACGGCGCTTCGCGGCGAGGGCTCGGAGGCGGCACCGGATCCGGAGCGCTGGGCGCCCGACCGGCACCGCACCATTCCCGGCGCCGAGGCGGCCGAGCGCATCCCCGCCCTGGCGCCGCTCGACCCGCGCGAGGCCTATCTCTTCTACGACTGCCAGACGGACGACGTCAGGCTCGTGCTCACGATCCTGGGCGAGGCGGAGCGCTTCGGGGCCGTCTCCCTGAACGGCGTCGAGGTCACGGAGCTGCTCGAGGCCGACGGGCTCGCGGCGGGGGTGGCCTGCCGCGAGACGGCCACCGGCGAGACCTTCGAGGTCAGGGCGCAGAACGTGATCAACGCGACCGGGGTGTGGGCGGACCGCATCCGCCCCGACGAGATTCACGACGAGGCCGAGGTGCCGAGGATCGCGCCGAGCCGGGGCACCCACATCACCGTCTCGCAGGACAAGCTCGCGATCGGCACCGCCGCGTGCATCGTCCCGGCGGGCGAGGACAGGACCATCTTCGCCCTGCCCTGGTACGGGCGGACGCTGATCGGCACCACGGACCGCGATTACGAGGGAGAGCTCGATCACATCGAGCCCTCTCAAGACGACATCGAGTACCTCCTGAGCGCGGCGAACTCGTTCTTCAAGACCGACCTCGGGCGCGGCGACATCACCGGCTCCTACGCGGGCGTCCGCCCGCTGATCTCGACCGGCGACCCGCGGAAGTCGGTGGACATCTCCCGCAAGGCCGAGCTCTATGAGACCTCGTCGGGGATGCTCACCATCACCGGCGGGAAGCTCACGACCTGGCGGCGCATGGCCAAGCAGGTCGTCGACCGGATGGTCGAGCGCGAGGGCCGCCAGGCGCCGTGCAGGACCGCGGACCTGCCGCTGGGCATGCCCGCCGCGGACGAGGACCTTGCTTCGCTGGGCGACCTCGGCGTCGCCGATCACGACGGCGTATCGGGCCTGCTCCGCTTCCGCTACGGCCAGTTCTCCTCGAGAGCTCCTCCGCATGGCGACCGAGAAGGACGGCCTCGCCGAGCCGATCGTCGAGGGCATGCCCGACCTCCTGGTCGAGGCCCTCGTCGCCGCGCGGTACGAGCAGGCCAGATCCGTGGCGGACGTCCTCCTGCGACGGACGCGGCTCGGCATCCTCGCGGCGCCTCAGCTCCGGACGGCCGAGTCGGTGCGCCCGGTCGCCGAGGTGCTCGGGCGCCGAGCTCGGCTGGTCGGAAAAAGAAGTCGCAAGCTCCGCGGAAGCGTGGCTTGGGGAGGCGGCGGCCGAGGGGATCGATCCCGCCGCATCCGCCTGAGGGCTCTATCGTCATAAGCGGACCCAGGAAGCCAAGCTTGGAGGACGGTTTGAGGCTGTTCATCGACACCGGATCGGTCGCAGAGGTCGAGGAGATCGCGAAGTGGGGAATCCTCGCCGGCGCCACCACCAATCCCTCGCTGCTCGCCAAGGAAGACGGCGACCCGGGTGACATCGTCAAGCGCATCTGCGACCTCGCCGGCGGGCCGACCTCGGCCGAGGTCGTCTCGGAGGACGGCCCGGGCATGATCGCCGAGGGCCGCGCGCTCGCCGAGCTCCACGAGCACGTCGTCGTCAAGGTCCCGTTCTGCAAGGAGGGGCTCGAGGCGACTCATGCGCTGACCTCCGACGGCATCCCGGTGAACATGACGCTCGTCTTCTCGCCCAACCAGGCGCTGCTTGGCCGCGGGCGCGGGCGCCACCTACGTCTCGTGCTTCATGGGCCGCCTCGACGACATCTCGGTCGACTCGACCGCCGTGGTCAAGGAGATCGTGGACTGCTTCCGCGCGGGTGGCGTGACCTCCCAGATCATCGCCGCGTCCATCCGCCACCCCGAGCACGTGGTCACATCGGCCAAGCTCGGCTGCGAGATCGCGACGGTCCCGGCCAAGGTGCTCCGGCAGATGCTCGACCACCCGCTGACCACCCAGGGCGCCGAGAAGTTCAAGGCCGACTGGGAGACCCGCCCCGAGTTCGGCGAGTGGCTCAAGGGCCTGGTCGAGGCCCGCTCAGTCCGCTCCGGCTGACTCGCTCGGTTACTCTGCCGAACCCATGGCCCAGGCAGAGGATCTGACACAACTCCATATCGCCGATCTCCACGCCATGGCTGCGGAGGCAGGCGTGAATGGCTACCGGATGCTCGGCCGCGATGAGCTGATCGCCGAGATCCAGGCGGGCGGCAAGCGCAAGCGCTCACGGTGGCCGCGCCGCAAGGCCCCCGACGTGGACGCCGAGACGAAGACCGACGAGCTGAAGATCGTCGACGACGCCGACGACGCCGACGAAGGCGACGAGGCGTCGGCGAGCGACGACGCGGGCTCATCCGGCGAGCCGTCCGAGCCGAAGCCGGGGCGCCGTCGCGGGCGCCGCGGAGGCCGCGGGCGCGGCGGGGGAGGCGGTGGCCGCGAGACGCCTCCGCGCCGGACGATCGCGGGCCGGCGCCCGAGAACGAGGAGACCGAGGAGATCACCGGCATCCTGGAGATCACCCGCCAGCGTCACGGCTTCCTGTCGGTCGAAGGCTCCGATGACGACGTCTACGTCTCCGCCTCTCAGGTCCGCCGCTGCGAGATGAAGGAGGGCGACGAGGTGACCGGCCCCGCACGCGCTCCGCGCCGCGGCGAGCGCCACCGCGCCCTGGTCAGGGTCAACCTGGTCAACGGCGAGCCGCCCGTGGAGGCGCCGACTCAGAAGAAGAAGGGCGGGGGAGGGGTGGCCAAGGCCGACCGCTTCGACTCGCTGACGCCCACCCCGCCTTCGAAGCGCATCGAGCTCCCGGCCGGCACGAGCGCCCTGGTTCGCGCGGCGGACCTCCTTGCTCCGCTGGCCACCGGCCAGCGCGTACTGGTCAAGGCGGCGCCGCGCGCGGGGCGGACCACGCTCCTCCGGGAGCTGGCCGAGGCACTTTCCGGGGTCGAGGGGCTCGAGCTGACGGTGCTCCTGATCGACGAGCGACCCGAGGAGGTGCCGGCGTGGAGCGACGCCGTGCCCTCCGCGGACTTGGCGCTCGCTCCCGCCGACCTTTCACCGGCCGAGCAGGTCAAGGTCGCGCGCTCGGCGCTCGAGCGGGCGCGAAAGCAGGCGTCAGGACGGCGCCGACGCCGTTCTCCTGTGCGACTCGCTCAGCCGCTTGGCGGTCGCCGCGAAGGGCGTGGACGACGTCAAGCGCCTCTTCGGCTCCGGCCGGGCGCTGGCCGAGGAGGACGCCGGCACCCTCACGGTCGTCGCAACGACCCTGGGCGACGAGGGCGAAGCCTTCGAGGCCGTCACCACGACCGAGACCTCGCTCGTCTCGCTCGATCCGACTCTTGCGGCCGAGGGAATCACTCCCGCGCTCGTCTTCAGCGAATGCCACGCCGTCGGCGACGACAAGATCCTCTCCGAGGAGGAGATGGACGGCCTTCGGCACCTGCGCACGAACCTCTCGGAGCTGGTCGCGCCAGAGGCTGCGGCGCTCGTCCGCAAGCAGCTCGAATCGGCGCCGCACGAACGCCGATGTCCTGAAGGGGCTTGGCCTAGGGCCGGTAGGCCAGGCGGGCCCACGAGGGCTCGCGGGAGAGCTCGATCGGCTCGGAGTCGCGCTCGGGCTGTACGTAGCCGAAGGTGTGGGTGTCGTCGTCGAAGACGACGTCGAGCTCGCCTTCCTTGACGCGCTGGTCGAGCCAGGCGCCGCGGAAGACCAGGCGGCGAAGCCAGTGGACGAGGCTCCTGTTCGACGGGCCGACGAGCTCTGTCCAGTTCTCGTTGATGTGCTCGCCGAGAGTGGAGCACGGATCGGCGATCTCGCCGTTGACGGCCAGCTCGAGCAGGTCGTGCAGCTCCTCGGACTCGAGGCCGTGATCGACGAAGTCGAGCTTGACCGCGGCCTGCTCGACCCTCTGGGCGAAGTCCTCCTCGTTGAACGAGAAGCGAAGCTCGCCGTACTCGAGCACGTAGTCCGAGCCGGACTCGTAGTTACCCCTGTCGGGTTGCCTTTTCCACTGAGCTTCGTTTCTCCCGTTTCTTTCCTTGCCGCAGGCTCGTGCGATGCAGCGGGGGCATCTTTACGCACGCGGTCGAGGTGCGGCGTTCCGATCCTCCTAATGAAAGAGGGTTTGCACCCGAGACGTCGAACGGGCAGGGTTCGCAGGGCCGGAGGCGCACTCGGCGGGAGGGGGCGTGCCGGGCTACCGCGGGGTTGTCGGTGGCATGGAGCAACGCCACGCAGACTCACCGCCCCGACCCTTCCCCCGGCGAGCCCCTCGGCGTCGTCGTCGTCTGCGAGGACGACGAGGCGACCCTCGAGCTTCTCTGCGACAACCTCGCCGCCGATCGCTACGACGCGATCCCGGCTCCTTCGGCGGCCGACGCGCTGCGCCAATGCCACTACCGGAGCCCCGACCTTCTCCTGCTCGACATCGAGCTGCCGGACGCGTCCGGCCTGGACGTCCTGCGCGAGATCCGCCGCGCCGAGCGCGACGACGGGCGGTACGACTCGCAGCTCCCGGTGATCGTTCTCTCCGGCCGGGGCAGCGAGACGGACCGGACGCGCGGCCTCGAGGCAGGCGCGGACGACTACGTCCCGAAGCCGGTCTATCTGCCCGAGCTGACCGCGCGGATCGGATCGGTGCTTCGCCGCCGCGACGAGCGCCGCTCCGGCCCGATCCGCGTCGGCGACCTCGCCATCGATCCGTCGCTGCGCGAGGTCAAGGTCGACGGCAGCGGAGATCGATGCTCGCCAACAAGGAGTACGAGCTCCTCCTGACCCTCGCCTCCGATCCCCACCGCGTGTTCACCAAGTCGGAGCTCCTGCGCGATATCTGGGGATACCGGACGATGGGCCGCACCCGCACTCTCGACTCCCACGCGAGCCGCCTCCGCCGAAAGCTCGATCCGGAGGGCGCCCGATTCATCGCGAACTGCTGGGGCGTCGGCTACCGCCTGCTGCCGGCATGACCGAGCCGATCATCTCCACGCTCGGTGGCTCGGCGGGCGGCCTCCTGCCGATGGCGATCTCGATGGCCGCTCGTCGTTGCTGGGGGACTGGATGCGGGAGGGCAGGCGGCGCCGCACGCTCAACGAGCGCCTCCACGAGCTCCGCCGCCCGCTCCAGGCGCTTGCGCTGGCCGCGAAGCCACCGGGGCCGGAGGGCCCCGATCCGCTGGAGCTCGCGCTGGCGGCGCTTCGGGATCTCGACCGCGAGGTGAACGGCGGGGGCATCGAGTTCCGGCGCCGTCCCGTCGAGGCCCGCATGCTGGCGATCGCGGCATGCGAGCGCTGGCGCGTACGTGCCGCCGGGGCGGGCCGGCGCATCGCGGTCCGCTGGCGCTGCGGCGACGCGCGTCGCCGACGTCGATCCGCTTCGGGTCTCGCAGGCGCTCGACAACCTGATCGCGAACGCGCTCGAGCACGGTGGCGGCCCGATCACGCTCGAAGGGCGTCCGCCACGGCGACCGGATCGACCTCGTGGTCCGCGATGCCGGCGGCATCCCGAACGGAGCGCGTTCGCGAGCACGCCGATCCACGGCGCGGCCACGGGCTTCGCATCACCCGCGGCTCGCTCGCGGCGAACGGGGGCGAGCTGCGGGTGCGCGGCCGCGGGCGCGCCGGCACGGCGCGGCGCTCGTCCTTCCCGCTCGCGCCGACGCGACCCGAGCCGTCTCGGCTCGCCGCACCGCAGGTGAAGAGCCGTACTTCGCGCCGCAGCCTTCGCCGCTCGGGGCGCTCGCGTGCGCAGGCCTGTCGGCCGCGGTGGCGGGATCGGCGAAGGCGCCGCGCAGGCGACCTGGGGCCGCTCAGATCGGTCGTCGTGACGTCCGCGCCCCTGAGCGCGGCACGCGATCGGGCGAACGGCCGCCAAGCGGGTCACTGGTCGAGCGCCGGGTGCCGGAGTCGTTCGTGCCACCGGACGCACTCGGGGTTCCGGAGGAGGCGCTCGGGCCGCAGGCTCGCGACGTCGCTGCCGGCGGGCTCCTACCTGACGGCCTCGGCGTTCAAGGACGGCCAGGCCGGCGGGGCGCCCCGGCCGGGCCGCCGCAGGGAACGACGCCGGTCGAGATCACGGTCACCGGCGCCGGGGCGCTGGCGGCAGCCCGGACCGACTCCGGGCGACCGAGTGGACGTGGTCGTGTCGGGCGATGCGGCGCCGGGCCCGAGCGCCGGGCGGACATACGTCGCGGCGTCCGGCGTGCCGCTGCTGGGTCTTGGCGAGGCGCGGGCCGAGCCGGGCCTCGAGGCGGATCGCTGGATCGCGACGCTCGCCCTCACCCGCGAGCAGGCGCTGCGCCTGATCCGCGCCGACAGCGTGGGCGCGCAGGTGCGCCTGCTCGCGGGCGTTAGCGCTCGACCGCGAACCACGCCGACGCGCAGGTCGACTCGCTCGCCCTTGAACGGCACGCCCTCCGCCTCGAGCAGGGCTCGCTGGCGCTCGCCGACTGCGAGCGAGCCGTCGGCGCGCACGACGCGGTGCCATGGGACGCTCGCGTCGTCGCACTGCGACATGACGGCTCCGGCAAGTCGCGGCGCCTCCGGGCACAGGTCGCCGTAGGTGGTGACGAAGCCCTCGGGGATCGAGCGGGCGAGGTCCAGGATCTCCTGCTCGCGCTCGTCCACGGCTCAGATCTCGAGCCGCGAGTCCTCGAGGTCGAGCTCGCGCTCGATCCGCCGCATGATGTCGTCGTTGATCACGCCGTCGTTTCGGAGCTGGATCAGCGTCGCGCGCTGGGCGTCGAGGAGCTCGCGGACCAGGCGCTGGTAGTTCTCCGAGCGCTCCTCGATGCCGTCGGACTCCGTTCCGTCCTCGTCGAACCGCGCCGTGAATCGCCGGCGCCGGTAGTCGTAGAGCTGCCGAACGCGCTCGGCCGTCTCGTCGCGCACCCATTCCTCGACCACGAGCTCGTCGATCCCGTCGATCGCGGCGCTCACGACCTTGATGCGCGCCTTGTTCTCCTCGCGCTCGAGCTGGGGATCGACGTCGTCGACGCCGAGGAAGTGGATCAGGGGCGGCAGGGTGAGCCCCTGGACGAGCGAGCGTTCCCATGATCACCGAGAAGGCGAGGAAGATGATCTCGTCGCGCTCGGGAAAGCTCGCCGCCTCCGTCGATCGGTGAGCGGCACGGCAAGCGCAGCCGCCAGGGTCACGGCGCCGCGCATCCCGGTCCACGCGACGAGGAGCGTGTTCCTGCCAGGGCGGATACGGATCGTCTCCTCGCGGACGCGCCGGAACAGGTAGCGCGGGCCGTAGGTGAACGGGAAGACCCACAGGAGGCGGATCAGCCATCACGGCGCCGGCGATCAGCGCGCCCTGCGCGATCAGCTCGCCGAGCGCACCGTCGTCGAGGCCCTCGACGATCAGCGGAAGCTGGAGGCCGATGAGCACGAAGAGCGCCGAGTTGAGGAGGAAGACCAGGATCTCCCAGACGGCGTTTCCCTGGATCCGGGTGGTCGGGGTCGTCAGCTCGGAGGTGAGGCGACCCATGTAGATGCCGACGGTCACCGCGGCGAGGACGCCCGAGACGCCGATCGCCTCAGCCGGGAGATACGCGAAGTAGGAGGTGGCCAGGGCGATCGTGATCTCGACGGGCGGGTTGTCGAGCCTGCGCCGGACCGCGGCGACGATCGCGCCGACGCCGATGCCGACCGCGACGCCGCCGACCGCGCTGACCACGAACTCGCCGCTTGCCTCGAGCAGGCTGAAGCTGCCGGTCACGACGGCGGCGACCGCGAACTTGTACGCGACCAGCGCCGTGCCGTCGTTGATGAGGCTCTCGCCCTCGACGATCGAGATGATCCGGTGCGGGACACCGAGCTGGCGCCCGATGGCGGTCGCCGCGACCGGGTCGGTGGGGGAGACGATCGCGCCCAGGACGAACGCGGGCGCCCAGTCGAATCCCAAGGCGAAGTGCGCCACCGCCGCGACGCCGACCATCGTCGCCAGGACGAGGCCGACCGCCAGCAGGGAGATCGCCCGGACATTCCGGCGAAGCTCGCGAAGCGGCGTGAAGAACGCCGCCGCGTACAGGATCGGCGGCAGGAGGATGAGCAGGACGAGGTCGGGTTCGAGGGCAACCTCGGGCGTGCCGGGCATGAGCGCCGAGCGGCGGCGCCGCCAACCGCCAGCAGGATCGGATACGGGATGCGCAGGAACTGCGCCGCGACCAGCAGCGCGACCATCACCAGCCAGGACGAGCGGTCAGCGCCACCTCGAGGTGCATCTGGCGAGGCTACGTGACCGGGTTGAGCGGCTCGTCGCCCTGGATCACGGCGATGGCGTTGCGCGCGGCGAGCGTTGCCATGCCGTCGCGCGAGGTGTGGGTCGCGGATCCGATGTGCGGATAGAGGACGCAACGCGGGGCGTCCAGCAGATCCTGCGGGACGGCCGGCTCGTTCTCGACGACGTCGAGCCCAGCGGCCCCGATCGAGCCGTGCACGCAGCGCCTCCGCGAGCGCGATGGAGTCCACGAGCGTTCCCCGCGCGGTGTTCACGAGGACGGCGTGGCGCTGCATGCGGGCAAGCTCGCCGGCGCCGATCAGGTGGCTGGTCGCCTCGCCGCCCGGCGCGTGGAGGCTCACGACGTCGGAGCGCTCCAGGAGCTCGCCGAGCTCCACGCGGACGGCGCCGAGCTCACCCTCCGCGTCGGGCTTGGCCGAGCGCGCGGCGTAGAGAAGCTCGCCGGCGAGGGGTCGCACCAGCTCCGCGTATCGGCGGCCGATCCGCCCGAGCCCGACCACTCCGAACGTCGCGCCACTCAGCTCCAGGCCGAGCATCGCGCCGGGATCCCACCCGCTCCAGCGGCCCTCGCGAAGGATGGCCTCGGCCTCGCGCGCGCGGCGGGCCGCCGCGACCGTCAGGCCCAGCGCGATCTCGGCGGTCGCGTTGGTGAGGACGCCCGGGGTGTTGGTGACGGCGACGCCACGCTCGCGGCACGCGTCGAGGTCGACGTTGTCGTACCCCACCGCGAAGTTCGCGACCACGCGGAGCTCGTCCCCGCGGCATCGAGCAGATCCGGGCCGACCGGGCACGGTGGGGTCGGCCACGATCGCCGCGCACCCGGGCGCGAGCTCGCGCAAGCGCTCCGGCGTCGACGTCGAGCCCGCCCTCGCGCAGCTCATAGCCCTCGGCGGCGAGGAGGTCCTCTGCCGGCGGGCAGCAGGACCCGGCAGATCAATACGGAAATGTTGGACGACTCGCTCACGCTCAAGTACCTCAATCATGAAACGCACGCTTCCGGCGTAGATGAACCGTCAGAGCCGTCGCGCGACATTCTTCTTCGCGAGCGTGGCGGTGCTCTGGGGCGTTCCGTATCTCTTCATCGAGATCGCCGTCGAGGGCGGAGCCTCACCGCTCCTGGTGGGCTGGGGGCGGGTTGCGATCGGCGCGGCGATCCTGATGCCGATCGCCTGGAAGCTCGGCTATCTCAAGGGCCTGCGCTCGAAGACCAAGCCCCTGGTCGCGTTCGCGATCGTCGAATGCGCCCTGCCGTGGTGGCTGATCCCGCTGGGCCAGCGCGAGGTCTCCTCGTCGCTGGCCGCGATCCTGATCGCCTCGCTCCCGATCCTCACGGCGATCATCGCGTTTCGCATCGACCCTGCCGAGCGGGTCATCAGGCTTTCGCCTGGTCGGGCTCCTCATCGGCATCACGGGCGTCGTGCTCCTCCTCGGGATCGACGTCGCCGGGCGCCCCGGCGAGATCCTCGGCTCGATCGCGATCCTCATCGCGACCGGCTGCTACGCGATCGGGCGTGTTCATCGTCAAGCGCTCCTTCGCCGACGTGAACCCGATCGGCGCCGTCGCCGTGGCGCTCGGCCTCAGCACGGTCATGCTCGCTCCCGCGGGCATCGCGTCGATCCCCGGCGCGGAGATCTCCGCCGGCGCCGTCGGCTCGATCGCGGTCCTGGGCGCGTTCTGCTCGGCGCTCGCGCTGATCCTGTTCTTCAGCCTGATCGCCGAGGTCGGGCCGACGCGGGCGAGCGTCATCACCTACGTGAACCCGGCCGTCGCCGTGCTCCTCGGAGTCACGCTCCTGGGCGAGAGCCTTGGCCCGGGCGCGGTCGCCGGCCTGCTGCTGATCCTCGCCGGCTCATGGATCTCGACGGGCGGCGGGGTGCCGCCGGGCCTGGCGGCGATCACTGCGGTCCGCCGCCGGCGATCGCAGCGCCTGAGCATGGGCGAAGTCCAGGCCCGCCGGGTCTGAGCTTCCAGGGGGCGAATCGGTAGCCCAACGCGCCTCTTCGAGGTGATGGACGCTAAAGGGCGGCACACCGATGCACTCGTCGCCGAGCTTCGCCGCCGGCTTGCCGGCGAGCGCCGCTCGGACGCCGCGGCGGGGCGCCTCCGCGGAGACGTCGCGTCGGCTATAGCCGAGCTCGTCGAGCGGGAGGCCGCGGTTCTGCCCCAGGCCCGCCGAGCCGACCTGGTCAGGCTCGTGACGCGAGAGACGGTCGGCCTCGGGCCGCTGGAAGACCTCCTCGCCGACCCTGCGGTGGAGGAGGTCATGGTCAACGGGCGAGGCAGCGTGTACGTGGAGAGGCGCGGCCGGATCGAGGAGACGTCCGTGGAGTTCTCGTTCGGACGACGAGGTCCGCGAGACCATCGAGCGCATCCTGGCGCCTACGGGGCGCCGCGTCGACGAGCTGTCGCCCATGGCGGATGCGCGGCTCTCGGATGGGTCCCGCGTGAACGTCGTGGTGCCGCCCCTGGCGGTTGACGGGCCGGCGATCTCGATCCGCCGGTTCGGCGTGCACCGGCCCGGCCCCGACGAGCTCGTCGCCTCGGGATCGCTCCCTCCTGAAGCCGCGGAGATCCTGCAGGCTGCTGTGAGCGGGCGCCGGACGGTCCTGGTGACCGGCGGCACCGGGTCCGGGAAGACGACGCTCCTGAACGCGATGTCCGCCTGGATCGATCCCGCGGAGCGGGTGATCACGATCGAGGATGCCGCGGAGCTGCAACTCCGCCAGCCCCACGTCGTAAGGCTCGAGTCCCGTCCCGCGTCGGTCGAAGGCAGAGGCGAGGTGACGATCCGCGACCTGCTCCGGAACGCGCTGCGGATGCGCCCGGACCGCATCGTCATCGGCGAGGTGCGGGGCGCCGAGGCCCTCGATCTCCTCACCGCGCTGAACACGGGTCACGACGGCGCGCTGTCGACCCTCCACGCCAACTCGCCGGAGGACGCCCTTGGCCGGCTCGACACGCTGGCGTTGATGGCGGGTGTCGGCCTCCCGCACGAGGCGGTCCGCGAGCAGGTCGGACGCGGCATCGGCCTGATCGCTCACGTCACGCGAGGCCCGGACGGCGGGCGAAGGGTGGCTCAGGTCGGCGAGGTGATCGGGCGACGGAAGGGACAGGGGCGTGCGGGAGCTCTGGCGCGGGTGAGCCCGGCGATCCTGCTGGCAGCCCTGGGGGGTGGGCTTGCGGCGGTGGCGGTCAGGGACGCGATCAGATCCACCCCCGTCGCCGCGGCATGGCTGGCGAGCGCGCTGGAGCCGCTCGGCCGCGCCGGTAGCGAGGGCTACGCGCCCAGCGTGGCCGAGCGCCGCCGGCTGAGCCTTGTGATCGCGGCCGCGCTGCTCGGTGGAGGCGCATGGCTATTCGGCCCGGCGCCGGCTGCCGTGCTTGCCGCGGCAGGCCCCGCGGCGGCCAGCTGGGCGGTAGGCGCCCGCGCGAACCGCTACCGGCGTTCGGTCGAGCGGTCACTGCCCAGGGTCGCGATCGCGACGGCCGACGCGCTGGCGGCGGGCCGGTCGGTTCGCGCTGCGCTCGAAGCCTCGTCGGGATCGCTCGAGGGTGCAGCGGCCTCTGAGATGGCGCGAGTCCGCGCCGATCTCGACCTGGGGCTGCCGCTCGAGGCCGCCCTGAGCGGGCTGCGATCGCGAAACCGGTCGGCGCGCGTCGACTCGTTCTGCGCGGCGCTCCTCTCGCAGCGCATCACGGGCGGCGATCTCGTAAGCCTGCTGCGGCGCTATGCCGAGGCAGCGTCCGGGCGGGAGCGGATCGAGGCGGACGCCCGCTCCGCCACGGCACAGGCCCGCTTCACGGGCATCCTGGTCGCTGCGATGCCGGCCGGAGCAGCGCTCCTGGCCGAGCTCCTCGAGCCCGGCTTCGTCGCCCGGCTCCTCGGGAACGGTGTCGTCTCTCGCACTCGTGGCCGCTGCGGCCGCGCCTCCAGGTGGCCGGCTTCGCCGCGATCTCCCGGCTCGGCCGGGTGGCGGCCCCGTGAGCCCCGGGCTTGGCCGCCCTGGCCGGATTGCTCCTGTTCGCCGCCGCGTGGGAGCTCATGGGATGCGAGGCGCTCCATCCGCGAGGCGCCTGGACCTGGTCGGGGACGGCGGGAAGCTCGATTCGCTTCGAGATTCGATTGCCGAGCGCCTCGACATCACGCCGCAGGCTCGACCGCGCGGGTCTTGCGGCCAGGATCACGCCACGCGGCTTCGCCGGCGCGAAGCTGGCAGGGGCGGGGGTGGGCGTCCTCGCCGCCGTTGGGCTCGCTCCGATCGCTCCCGCCAAGCTGGCGCCGGTTCTTGCGCTCGCGCTCGTCGCGTCTGGTTTCGTGGGCCCGGACGCCTGGGCGGAGCGGATCGCACGGCGGCGCCGTAACGCGATGGTCGCCTCGCTGCCGGACGCACTTGGACCTCGTCGCGGTGGGCACCGCGACCGGCCGCACGCCGGTTGCGCTGTTCTCGGAGATCTCGACCGGGACGGCGGGGCCCCTTGCCGCGGAGCTCTCGCTGGCCGTCGCGGAGATCGAGGCCGGTGCCGGCCAGGCTGACGCGATCAGCGGCCCTGCGCGAAAGGACCGGCGCTCCCGAGCTGGGGGCGGTGGCCGCGGCGCTCGAGCGCTCCCGGCGCTTCGGGTCGCCTCTCGCCGAGCAGCTCCACGCGCAGGCAGCCACTCTCCGCAGCCCAGGAGCAGCGGCGGATCGCCGAGCGAGCAGCAAGGCCGCGCCCAAGATCCAACTCGTCGTCGCGATGGTCCTGGTGCCCTCGGCGCTGCTCGCGATCGCGGCGGCGCTGGTCGCGTATTCAGGGTCGCTCTTCCGCGCCTTCTAGGTTCCAGGGCAATGCGAGTCCACATGCTCCGCCACGCGCAGTCCGTCTCGAACGCGCAGAAGCACGCGGCGACCCTTCCGGATTCCGAGGGCGACCGGCTCACCGATCGCGGCCACGAGCAGGCCCGGAACGCCGCCCGCGCTCTCCAGGGGCGTCGGGTTCACGCGGCTGATCGCAAGCCCGATGCGGCGCGCACAGGAGACGGCGGAGCCGATCGCAGAGGCGCTGGGCCTGGAGATCGAGACGGACCCCGAGATCTACGAGCTCCGGGAGGAGGAGGGCTATGGCGCTCTTGCGCCCGAGGAGCAGAAGCTCAGGCGCTGGTCGGAGTGGATGGTCGAGCACGCCGACGACCCGACCTATGCGCCGCCGGGCGCCGACTCCTTTCAGGGATGCGCGAGCGGGCGCGCGGCCTCCTGAAGCGGATGGAGCCGGAGCAGGGGATGCCCCTCGTCGTCACGCACGGGATCCTGCTGCGCTTCATCCTCGTCGACATCGTCCTGGGCGATCGCTTCGGGCCGGCGGACGCTGCGCGCCTCTGGCAGCTGCGCACGGTCAACTGCGGCCTCTGCGATCTTCGACTTCCGCGTGCCGCGACGGCCCGTCGATCACGACACGGACGACTGGCTCTGCGCGATGTGGATGCAGCCGCTCGGCGGCGCTCCCGGCCGGCGTGCCTACTCGCACGCCTCCTCGTCCAGGCGCCTAGCGATGACCGCCGCGTCCTGGCAGAAGCGATCGAGCTCGTCGGCCGTCTTCAGGTGGCCCTTGATGTTCGCGACGTATGCGCCCGCCACGAGCTCGAAGGCGATGCCCTTGTGCGCTTCCTCGCCCAGCCAGACGATGAAGGTGGGGGTGAAGACGCGGCGCGCCTTCACCATGTCGTCGTTCTTGCCGGTGAAGATCTCGAACTTCTTGTCGGCCAGCTCGGACTCGAGCTCGACCCTTTGTCGCGACCGGAAGACGTCCTCGGCGCCGTCGAGGAAGCGGAAGCCGAACGGCGCTGAAGCGCCAGCTCGGAGAGGAAGGGGGCGGTCTCGGGCAAGCTGTGAGACGGCCACCGTGTAGTGGAAGTAGGTGGTGTCCGGTTGCCGTTCGAGTCGGTCGAGGTGTCCTCGAACGTGTAGTGGGCCAGGGAGCCCGAGAGCCCGCCCGGCAGGAGGCCGTTGAAGATCTCGTCCGTGTAGCGGCGGTCGCCGCGGCGCAGGAGCGGGGTGACGGGGGGCAGGCTTCCCTTGCCCGGCGATCCGCGTCAGCCCGCGACTGTCGGCGTAGGCGGTGAAGAAGTCGTTCGCAGCCTGGCTCGACGCGATCAGGAAGACGATGAGGAGGGCGAGGAGGAGCACTGCCAGCGCGCACGCCGCCGCCGATCGCGATGCTGCCGCCGGCCGTCGCGCCAGCGATCAGGGCGGCGATCGCGACACCCAGGTGAGGCTCAGCACCCAGACGTTCTTGAACAAGCGAGCCGAAGCGCTTGCCGCGCGTGGCGGTCGCGGAGACGGGAGGAAGGTCCGGCCGGGGGCTCCGCGACCAGGCCGCCTTCCGGGACGCCCGCCTCTGAGAGCTCCTCGGCGCCGGGCGGTGGCTCCGATGTCGGGGTCGCTTCGCTCATCGCGAGCGCCAGATTACCGCCGCGAGGAGTCGGCGGAGTCCTTCCCCGGTGCAATCGGGGTTGCAGATCGGGAGCCCCTATGCCGGCACGTGCGCCGAGTCCTTCCCCGGACAGGAATCTCCCATTCCGAAGCCATAAATCGACGGCATCGCGGCCCGGGTAGCAATTCCGTCCGACGGACCGAGTCCAATGCCGCCATCGTAAAAGTGTTGCAAAGTGGGGCGTTGTGGGTTACTGTGGCGCTTCAAGTTGACCGAAAGGCCGGGGCGCTGAGGCTCCTCCCACCTCACCGCCCCGGCCCCAAGTCTCTCTTGAGCACTCTTCGACACACTTCGACAAAGGCGCCACGACACCTTGGCTTTCCGCGGTCAGCATGAGCACAGCCTCGACGCCAAGGATCGCCTGACGATCCCGTCGAAGCTCCGCGCCCAGCTCGCCGAGGGCGTCGTCATCTCCGCTTCGTTCGACCCCTGCGTCGAGATCCACCCGGCCTCCGGCTTCGCCGCCTACGCCGCGAAGGTCGAGAGCGGCCTCAACCCGCTCGGCGGCAAGGCCCGGATGATCCGCCGGCGGATCCACTCCGGCGCACAGGACGAGCAGCTCGACTCCGCGGGCCGGGTGAAGATCCCGAAGCACCTGATCGCACACGGCGACCTCTGCGGGCACCTGCATGATCGTCGGCGCCGACACGCCACCTGGAGGTGTGGAGCCCCGAGCGCTGGGCCGAGCAGGCCGCCGCAATGGACGCCGAGGTCGTCGCCGTCGCCGAGGAGCTCGCCGCTCGGCGATTGGCCCGCCCGCTAGACGGATGGACACACTCACCTACATGCCTACCGAGCACGTCCCAGTCCTCGCAGCCGAGTTGGTTGCAGTCACCGACCCGCAGCCGGGCGAGCTCGCCGTCGACTGCACGTTCGGAGGCGGAGGACACGCGCGGCTCGTCGCCGACCGGCTCGGCCCGACCGGCTCGCTTGATTGCATCGACCGTGACCCGTCGGCGCGGGAGCGGTTCGAGGAGCTCGAGCCCGACCTGGGGTGCCCGGCGACCTTCGTCAGCGGGGACTTCGCCGACGTGCTTCCCGGCTTGAGCGCCGACGGCGTCGTCGCGGACGTCGTCTACATGGACCTGGGCGTCTCCTCCATGCAGCTCGACGCGTGGGAGCGCGGCTTCTCGTACTCCTACGACGCTCCGCTCGACATGCGGATGGACCCCTCGCAGGACCTCTCCGCTCGCGACGTGGTGAACGACTGGCCCGAGGACCGGTTGGCGGCGACCCTCAAGGAGCTCGGCGAGGAGCGCCACGCGCGCTCGATCGCTCGTGAGATCGTCGCCCGCGGCCTTTCGAGACGACGTCGGAGCTGGTCGATGCGATCCGCGACGCCGTGCCCGCCGCCTATCGCTTCGGCCGCGGCCATCCCGCCAAGCGCAGCTTCCAGGCGATCCGCATCGCCGTGAACGGCGAGCTCGAAGCCGTCGATCGCGCTCTGCCGGCCGGCCTGGGAGCTTCTCCGCACGGGTGGGCGGTTGGCCGCCGATCTCGTTCCACTCGCTCGAGGACAGGCGGGTCAAGAGGTTCCTCGCCGGGCTGGCGAAGGGCTGTGTCTGCCCGCCCGAGCTGCCGGTCTGCGTGTGCGGGCACGAGCCCGAGGCCGAGCTCCTCACGCGCCGCGCGGTGGCGCCTTCGGAGGCCGAGGCGGAGGCGAATCCGCGCTCGCGCTCGGCCCACCTGCGCGCGGCGACCAAGCTTTCCCCTGCAAATCCCGAAAAGGAACGTGCGGGGAGTCACGCCGAACTGAACCGGGATGGCCCAGGCAGCTACAGCCCCTGCGCGCAGAGCGCCCGCCCGGACGGGAGCGCCGCGAGCGCCGTTCCACGCTCGCGCTCCCCGGCGGCCGGTGGCGGTCCCGCAGCGCGCCGCGCCACCAGGGGCGGCTTCGCCGCGGCGGCCGTCGGCACGGTCTCCGGCATCGCGGACTCGGGCCTGGTGCTCGGGCTGACGCGGAGCCGCCTGTGGATCGGCCTCCTGGGGACCCTGCTCCTGGTCGGCATCGTCGCCCTCAACGTCATGGCGCTCTCCTTCAACGCCGCGTCCTCTGAGACGGCCGGGCTCTCCGACGAGCTTCGCGAGCAGAACTCGGCGCTTCGCGCCGACATCGCCGACGGCCTCTCGAACGAGCGCCTTCAAGAGCGCGGCGATCCGCATCGGGCTGGTCATGCCCCAGGCGGCCTCGGCGCTGATGCTTACGCCCGCGGCGGGAGATGCCGCGGAGGCGGCCCGCCGGCTTCGGCGCGGAGACTTCACGATCGGCTCGACATACGCGCCGCCGGCGCCCGAAGTGGTGGAGGCTCCCGTCGTCGACCCCGCGCCGTGGCCACCACCGATCCCGCGGCGACCGCTCCGGTCGACCGACCCGGCTGCGCGACGGCGACCGCGCCGGCCGTTCCCGCGGCAGGACGTCACCACGCCGACCGACGACGCCGGTCGCCGCTGAGGCCGGGGGCGGAGTCACGCCGTGAGCCTGGTCGATCGACGACTCGGCCTGCTCTTCGCCTGCTTTCTCCTCCTCTTCATCGATCGCTCTCGTCAGGGCCGCGTGGCTTCAGGCGGTCCAGGGCGGGGACCTTCGTGCGGATGCGCAGAGCCAGCAGACCGAGATGGTCGAGATCCCGGGCGTCCGCGGCACGATCTACGACCGCACCGGGACCCGCCAGCTTGGCGCTGTCCGAGGACGCCGCGAGCGTCTTCGCCACGCCGTACCAGATCGAGAACGCGCCGCGCACGGCCTCGAAGCTCGCCGAGGCGCTCGGGAAGGACGAGTCGGAGATCCTGGAGCTGATCGTCGAACCGCGAGTCGGGCTTCGAGTACCTGGCGCGAAAGGTCGACCTGCCGACGGCCGACGAGATCGAGAAGATGGAGCTGCCGGGCATCGGGCTCCTCCCCGACTCCCGGCGCGTCTATCCCGAAGGCGAGCTCGCATCGCAGGTGATCGGCACCGTCGGGATCGACAACCAGGGGCTGACCGGCCTGGAAGCCGCCGAGGACGACATCCTGGGCGGCGACGACGGCGAGCGGATCGTCACCCGCGACGCGCTCGGGCGAGGAGCTCGAGCGCTCGACGACCGACCCGTCCGCTGCCGGCTCGGATCTGAGGCTCACGATCGACGCGTCGATCCAGGCGACCACGGAGCGCGTGATCCAGGACATCGGCGAGACGTCGCAGCCCTCGGGCGCCACCGCGATCGTCATGGATCCGCAGACGTCGGAGATCCTCGCGATGGCGAACTGGCCGAGCGTCGATCCCGTACAACCTCGACGAGGCAGAGCCCGAGGACCTGACGAACATGGCCACGAGCTTCACCTACGAGCCGGGCTCCACGTTCAAGGCGTTCACGGTCGGCGCGTCGCTCGAAGAAGGGCCTGATCACGCCGAAGACGGCCTTCGACCTGCCGCCGGTCCTCCAGGTGGCCGACCGGACGATCGAGGAGTCGCACCCGCGCGGCTACGCGACGATGTCGGTCGCGGACATCCTCGCCCAGTCCTCGAACGTCGGCGCGGTGACGATCGGCATGCAGCTGAACGAGAAGCGCGGCGACGACACCTTCGACGGGTGGATCCGCAAGTTCGGCTTCGGGACGCCGACGGGAATCGACTTCCCGGGCGAGGAGCAGGGCATCGTGCTCGACCCCAAGGAGTACTCGGGCTCGAGCGATGGGCAACCTGCCGCTGGGCCAGGGCCTCTCGGTGACCCCGATCCAGATCGCGAACGGCTACGCGGCGATCGCGAACGGCGGAATCCTCCGCACGCCCAAGCTCGTCCTGTCGGAGAACGGCGAGCCGGTCGACCTCCGACGAGGGCGTGCGCGTGATGTCCGAGCAGAACGCCGCGCGCCTGCGCGAGATGCTCGAAGGCGTGCTGGAGGCGGGAGGAACCGCTTCGGCGGTCGAGGTGCCCGGGTACGTCCTCGCGGGCAAGACCGGAACCGCGCAGAAGGTCGTCGACGGCGAGTACTCGGAGATCGGAGTACGTCGGCTCGTTCGTCGGCTTCGCGCCCGCCGAGGACCCGCGCCTCCTGGTCACCGTCGTCGTGGATTCGCCCGACGATCGGCAGCTACTACGGCGGCGACGTCGCGGCGCCGGCCTTCGGCGAGATCGCGAACTTCGCCCTGCCGTACCTGGACGTCCCGCCGCGACCGCTGAGGGGCCGAGCCAGCGGGGGTCTGACCCCTGCGGGCTGACCCCTCTAGAATCGCCCGCGATGGAGCTCCGCGAGGTGCTGGAAGGCGCGCATGCCGAGATCGAGGGCGACGAGGCCACCCAGATCTCCGACCTCGCCTACGACAACCGCAAGGCGGGCCCGGGAACGCTGTTCTTCTGCGTGCCCGGCGCGACAGCTGACGGGCACGACTTCGCTCCGGCCGCAGTCGAGGCGGGTGCGTCGGCGCTGGTCGTCGAGCGGCGGCTCGGCCTCGGGCGTCGCCGAGGCGCTGGTCGCCGATGCGCGGGCGGCGATGGCGCCCGCCGCGGCGCGGTTCAACGGTGACCCGACCGCGCGAGCTTCGGGTCGCGGGCATCACCGGCACGAACGGGAAGACCACGACGGCGTTCCTCGTGCGCCACATCCTGGAGCGGACGGGCACCCAGACCGGCCTCCTGGGAACGGTGAAGAGCGTGGTCGGAGGGGTCGAGGCCGAGGTCGAGCGGACGACTCCGGAGGCGATCGACCTGCAGGCGACGTTTCGCGCGATGCTCGACGCGGGCGACCGCGCTTGCGCGATGGAGGTCTCCTCGCATGCGCTCAGGCTCGGCACGCGCCGCGGGGATCGACGTTCGGCGTCGGCGTGTTCACCAATCTCACCCAGGACCACCTGGACTTCCACGCGGACATGGAGGACTACTTCGCGGCGAAGCGCATGCTGTTCGAGGGCGAGGGCCGTCCGCCCGTCGCCGTGGTGAACATCGACGACGACTACGGGCGCGCGGCTCGCCGACGACCTCGCCGACGACTACGGCGACGGGCTGGTGACGTTCTCGGCCTCGGGCAGGACGCGGTCCTGCGGGCGGTCGACGTCGAGTTCGACTCCGCCGGCTCGCGCTTCGTCGTCCAGGGCCCGTTCGGCGAGGCGGCGGTCGAGATGCCGCTGCCCGGCGACTTCAACGTCGCCAATGCGCTGGCCGCGCTGGGCGCCGCCGCCGCGCTCGGCGCCGACGAGGCCGAGGCCGCGCATGCGCTCGAGAACGCCGACCAGCGTTCCCGGGCAGGATGGAGCCGATCGACTGCGGGCCAGCCGTTCGCCGTCCTCGTGGACTACGCGCACACGCCGGACTCGCTCGAGAACGTGCTCGAGGCGGCGCGGCGGCTCACGCCGGCGCCGGGCCGCGTCATCTGCGTGTTCGGCTGCGGCGGCGACCGCGACCGCGACAAGCGGCCGCTGATGGGTGAGATCGCCGCCCGCCTGGCCGACGTGCCGGTCGTCACCTCGGACAACCCGCGCTCCGAGGACCCCGATGCGATCGTCGCCGAGATCACGGCCGGCATGACCGGCTCGGGACGACGTGCGGGTCGAGGTGGACCGCCGCGCCGCGATCCGCGGCGCTCTGGAGATTGCGGCGCGCGGGCGACACGGTCGTGATCGCGGGCAAGGGGCACGAGCAGGGCCAGGAGTTCGAAGGCGGCCGGAAGATCCCGTTCGACGACCGCGACGTCGCGCGCGCCGAGCTCGAGGCGCTGCGGCGCCGGGCGGGCGGCATGATCGACCTCTCGCCCGAGCGCATCGCCGACGCGGCCGGCCTCGAGATCCTGGCCGAGGGCCCGCCGGGCCGGCCCGAGCGCGCGGTCATCGACTCGCGCGAGGTCGCCCAGGGCGACCTCTTCTTCGGACTCCCCGGCGAGCACGCGGACGGCGGCGAGTTCGCTCCCGGCGCCCTGGCCGACGGAGCGTGGGGCGTCGTCTGCCTTCCGCAGCACGCGCGCGCGGCGGCGCGGGAGGACGACTTCGCGTGGGTCTTCTCGACGTCCGACCCGCTCGCGCGCGCTCCAGGCGCTGGCTCGCGAGTGGCGCTGGGAGCTCGAACCCGAAGGTGGTGGGCATCACCGGCTCGACCGGGAAGACCTCGGTCAAGGACATCACGAAGACGCTCCTGCCCGTTCCGCGCCCACGCAAGCCCGGAGAACTACAACACCGAGATCGGCCTGCCGCTGGCGATCCTCGCGGCGCCGCCGGGCACGGAGGTCCTGGTGCTCGAGATGGCGATGCGCGGCGTCGGCCAGATCGCCGAGCTGTGCGAGATCGCCGAGCCGGACGTCGGCGTCATCACCAACGTCGGGCCGGTGCACCTGGAGCTGCTGGGGACGCTCGAGGCGATCGCCGAGGCGAAGGCCGAGATCCTGGCGCGGCCTCGGGCCGGAGGGGCGGGCGATCGTCCCGGTCGATGCCGAGGCGCTCGAGCCGCACCTCGCCGACGAGCTCGACGTCCTGACGTTCGGCCCCGGCGGCGACGTCCATGCCCTCGAGACGTCGATCTCCGGGCGCTCGGCGGACGTCGCTGGTTGGCACTCCCGCGGGCGAGCAGCGCTTCGTCCTGCCGTTCGCCGAGAGCTACAACGTCACCGAACGCTCTGGCCGCGATCGCGATCGGCGTTTCGCTCGGCGCCGACCTCGCCGCGATGGCCCGTCGGGCGGCGGACATAACCTTCTCGCGCCTCCGCGGTGAGCACCACGAGCTCCGCGGCGGCATCACGCTCGTGAACGACTGCTACAACGCCAACCCGATCTCGATGCACGCGGCGCTCGAAAGCCTGGCCGAGATGCCCGGCCGGGCCGAAAGGTCGCGGTGCTCGGCGGGATGGCCGAGCTGGGGCCGGACGCGGCCGACCTACCACCGCGAGATCGGCTCGCTGGCGCGCGGGCTGGGGATCGGGCCGGTGATCGGAGTCGGCGAGCTGGCGCGCGACTACGCGCCGGACGAGTGGGCTCCGGACCCGTCGGCGGCGGTCGAGATTGCCGATGGCCTGCTTGGCGACGGCGACGTGGTGCTGGTCAAGGGCTCGCGCTCCGTCGGCCTCGAGCACTTCTCGGACGAGTTGATCGGCAGGCGCGGCGATGCTTGACGGCAGGCTCTCCAGGCAGCGGACCTCATCGACCGCGGCGAGGTCCTGATCGCCGGCATGGCGGCGATGCTGATCACGATCTTCCTGGGCCCCCAGTTCATCGAGTACCTGCGGGTCAAGGAGTTCGGCCAGCACATCCGCGAGGAGGGGCCGCAGGAGCACCATGCGAAGGCCGGCACGCCGACCATGGGCGGGCTCATCATCTTCGTCGGCATTTCCGTGCCGTTCCTGGTCCTCTCCGAGCGCGACACGGAGAGCCTGGCGGTCTTCGCCGTCGCCCTCGGCTGCGCCGGGATCGGCCTCGCGGACGACTGGATCAAGATCTCGAAGCGCCGCTCGCTCGGGCTTTCCGCCCGCTACAAGCTGCTCGCCCAGATCGTCCTTGCCGTGGCGCTCTTCTACGTGGGGACCGAGGAGATCGGCCTCGAGACGACGATCCAGTCGCGCGTCTTCGGCGGTGAGATCGACATCCCGGCCGCGCTCTACGTCGTCTTCATCTTCCTCGTGATCGCGGGCGCCTCGAACGCGGTCAACCTGACGGACGGCCTGGATGGCCTCGCGGCGGGCTCGTGCGCGATCGTCTTCCTGGCGTTCACCGCGATCACCATCACTTCGGGCCAGGAGGGCCTCGCGATCCTCTCGGCCTGCTTCGTCGGAGCCTCGGTCGGCTTCCTGTGGTTCAACGCGTTCCCCGCGTCGATCTTCATGGGCGACACGGGCTCGCTCGGCCTTGGCGGCGCGATCGGCGCCTTCGCGGTCATGACCCAGACCGAGCTCCTCCTGATCATCCTGGGCGGGATCTTCGTGATCGAGGCGCTCTCGGTCGCGATCCAGGTCGTCTGGTTCAAGCTCACCCGCCGCCGCGTCTTCCTGATGGCGCCGGTCCACCACCACTTCGAGCTCCTGGCCTGGTCGGAGACGAAGATCATGCTGCGCTTCTGGATCGTCGCCGCGGTCTGCGCCGGCATCGGCTACACGCTGTTCCAGAACTCGGTTCAGCCAACCCTCAACCTGCCCAGGGGTCTGACCCGGGTCAGACCCCTTAGGTTAGGCAGGGTGCGGGCGCGCCTGGCGAATCAGGCTCCATGGCCTCTTCGAGGGATCGACCGCCCCTGCCCGCCGGGCCATATCTGGTCGTAGGGCTGGCCCGTTCCGGGCAGGCCGCGGCGCGGCTTCTGGCCGCGCGCGGCGAGAAGGTCGTCGGAGTCGATGCCGGCGAGCCCTGACGGAGCCGAGAGGTTGCGGGACGCCGGCGTCGAAGTCCATCTGGATGGTGATCTGGATGGATGGGTCGAAGGCACGGGCTGCGTGGTCAAGAGCCCCGGAGTCCCGCGCGAGGCGGCGCCGGTTCGCCGCGCTCTCACGCTCGGCATCCCGGTCATCGGCGAGCTCGAGCTCGCGTGGCGGCTCGTCCCAAACCGGTTCGTCGCTGTGACCGGCACCAACGGCAAGACGACCGTCACCGAGCTCCTGGGGCACATCTGGCGCACCGCGGGCGAGCCTGTCGCGGTCGCCGGAAACGTGGGCACGCCGCTTGCCGCGCTGGTCGGACGAGCTGGACCCCGAGCGCCACGGTGATCTGCGAGGCGTCGAGCTTTCAGCTCGAGGACGCCCGGCGTTCGCGCCCGAGATCGCGATGCTCCTCAACGCGACGCCGGATCACCTCGACCGGCACGGCACGCTTCGATCACTACCTGGCGTCAAAGCTTCGGGTCTTCGCCTGTCAGGACGAGGACGACACCGCCATCGTCGATCGCTCCGACCCCGTGATCGCGCCACTCGACCTGCCGGGCGACGCGAACGAGGTCGACATCTCCGGCGCTCGACCTCGGCTTCGAGCCGCAGCGGGGACGTGGATGACGGGCCCGCACAACCTCGCGAACGCCCGCTTCGCAGCCGCCGCGGCGCTTGCGATGGGGATCGAGCAGCGAGGCCATCGCGAGCGCGATCGCGAGCTTTCCCGGGCGTCCCGCATCGGCTGGAGCGCGTCGCCGAGATCGGCGGCGTCGCGTACGTGAACGACTCGAAGGCAACGAACGTCGCGGCGGCGGTCGCAGCGCTCGAGTCCTTCGAGGGCGGAGTCCACGCGATCATGGGCGGCTCGCTCAAGGGCGCGGACTTCTCGGCGCTGGCCGCGCCCGGTCGCGGAGCACTGCGCCGCCGTGTACCTGACGGGCCCGGCGGCGGAGCCGATCGCCGCCGCGCTGGAGCCGACAGGAGTTCCGGTCCTGCGCTGCGCCGGCCTTCGCGAGGCGCGTCACCGAGGCCGCGCGGGCTGCGGCACCGGGCTCGACCGTGCTGCTTGCGCCGGCGTGCGCGAGCTTTGACGCCTACCGCGACTACGAGGCGCGCGGCGACCACTTCCGCGAGCTCGTCAAGGTGATCGAGGCGAGCCGGTGAGCGCGAGCAGCCGCAACCGGCGTCGCGACGCAAGGCGCCGGCCAAGAAGCCGGCGCAAGGCGACGTCGAAGGCCAAGGCATCGCCGCCGATCGAGTACTCGATGCTCCTCACGACGACGCTCTGCCTGCTGGCGCTCGGCGTGGTCATGGTCTTCTCCGCCAGCTCGACGACGTCGCTCCTCGGGGAGGCCGGCGACGGCGCGTTCTATCTCAAGCGCACGGCGCTCTACGGGATCGTCGGCCTGCTCGCGCTCAAGTTCCTGGCCTCGGGCGGCGTCAAGGTCCTGCGGCCGCTGACGGTGCCCCTGATGGGCCTCTCGCTCTTCCTGCTGGTCGCCGTGATGATCCCGGGCGTCGGGATCGAGGTGAACGGCGCCAAGCGCTGGATCGGCGCGGGCCTCTTCCAGATCCAGCCTTCGGAGATCGCCAAGGTCGCGCTCATCCTCTACGGCGCGCAGCTCCTGGCCACCCGGCCGAAGATGACCCGCTCGATCGGCGAGATGGGGCCGTTCCTGCTGGCCGTCGGCGCTGATCTCGGGCCTGGTCGTGCTCGAGCCCGACCTCGGCACCGCGATGGTCGCCTGCTTCGCGGCCGCGGCGATGCTGGTCGCGGCCGGCGCGCGGATGCGCGACCTCGCAATCCTGGCGGGCGCCATCGGCGTCGTGATCGTGCTGGCGATCATGATCGAGCCGTACCGGATGGAGCGCCTCACCGGCTTCCTCAACCCCGGGGCGGACCCATCAGGGGCGGGATTCCAGGCCAACCAGGCGCAGATCGCCCTCGGCTCCGGCGGGCTGTTCGGCGTCGGGCTCGGCGAGAGCCTCCAGAAGGCCTTCTACCTGCCCGAGGCGCACACCGACATGATCGCGGCGGTCATCGGCGAGGAGCTCGGCCTGGTCGGCATCGCGATGATCGTCGGCCTCTTCAGCCTGTTCGGCTACGCAGGCCTCCAGACGGCGCGCAAGGCGCGCGATCCGTACGCGAAGCTGCTCGCTGCCGGCCTCACCTCGCTCGTCGTGATCCAGGCCGCGATCAACCTCTTCGCCGTGCTGGGACTCGCGCCGCTGACCGGCGTTCCGCTCCCATTCGTGTCCTATGGAAACTCGAGCCTCCTCACGATGCTTGCCGCCGTGGGGGTGCTCCTGAACATCGCGCGTACGCCCGGTGCGAAACTGCGCGTCGTCAGTGGCGACCGATCAAGACACAACCCAGAGTCGTAGTAGCGGCGGGCGGAACAGCCGGGCACGTAGTGCCCGCGCTGGCGGTCGCCGACGCGCTACGGGATAAGGGCGCCCTCGTCACCTTCGTCGGCACGGCGGAGCGGGCCGAGGCGACACTCGTGCCCGCAGGCCGGGTACGAGATCGACCACCTGCGTCGTGCGGGGCATCGATCGCTCGAACCCGGTGCGAGCCGCCGGCGCCCTGGCGCTGGCGGCACGAGCGGTGCCGGCCGCGCGCGGGCCATCCTGCGAGCTCGCGCGGCCGACGCGGTCCTCGGCGGCGGCGGGTACGTCGCGGCGCCGGCCGGGATCGCCGCGTCAGGCCTTCGCCTGCCGCTGGTCGTCACCGAGGCAGACCGCCACCTGGGGCTGGCCAACCGCCTGCTCGCGCGCCGGGCGCGCCGGGTCTGTCTGGCATTCGCGATCCCGGGGCTCGAAGGTGACCGCTACCTCGTGACGGGCGGCCCGGTCCCGCGAGCCGTCATCGAGGCCGACCGCGATGTCGGCGCGCGCACGGTTCGGGCTCGAGCCGGACGAGCGCGTGCCTCCTCGTGTTCGGCGGCAGCCAGGGGGCCCTGTCGATCAACACCGCCGTCCTCGACGGGCTGCTGGAGCCGGACCCCGGCTTCCGCGTCCTCCACGTGACCGGCACCCGGGACCACGAGATGGTCGCGGAGCGGGTGGCCGAGGCCGGGCGCGAAGGAGCGGCTTCACCGTCCTCGAGTACGTGCCGGACCTGGGCGACGCGCTCGCCGCCTCGATCTCGTCCTGGCCCGCTCGGGCGCGTCGGTGTTCGAGCTCGCCGCGGCGGGGCGGCCCGCGATCCTCGTCCCGTATCCGTATGCGACGGGCCGCCACCAGCACGCGAACGCCGAGTGGATGGCGGAGCGCGGGCGCAGCCGTGGTCGTCGAGGACGCGGACCTGGACGGCGAGCGGGTGCGAGAGCTGGCCGGCGAGCTGCTCGGCGATCGCGAGCGCCTGAGCCGGATGGGCGCAGGCGTCGGCGGGGCTCGCCATGCCCGACGCGGCCGAGCGCGATCGCGGCCGAGGTCCTGGCGGCGATCGGGAGGCCGAACGTGAGCGGCGAGCGCTGGGCCGGGCGAAAGCTCCACTTCATCGCGATCGGCGGCGCGGGCATGAGCGGGCTCGCGCTCGTCGCGCACCGGCTGGGCGCAGCGGTCACCGGATCGGATCGTGCGGAGTCCGGGCTATCTGGAGCGTCTTCGCGCCGCCGGGCTCGATCCCGTGGTCGGCCATGACGCCGGAGCTGGTCCCGCCCGACGCCGAGGTCGTCGTCTCGACCGCCATCGGCCCGGACAACCCGGAGCTGGCGCGCGCGCGCGAGCGCGGGCCAGACGGAGCTTCACCGCGGGGCAGCTCCTGGCCGAGCTGTGCGCGGAGGGCCGGCTGATCGCTGTCGCCGGCACCCACGGCAAGACGACCACGACCGGGATGATCGTGCACGCGCTTCGAGCGATCGGGGCGGATCCGACCTTCTTCATCGGCGGCGAGCTGCCGGGCGCGGGCGAGGGCGGCGCGCCCGCGAACGCCGGGCTCGGGTCAGGCGACCTGGTGGTGGCCGAGGCGGACGAGTCCGATGCGAGCTTTCTCTCGCTTCGGCCCGAGGTGGCGGTCGTCACCAACGTCGAGCTCGACCACCACGCTCGGTGGAGCTCGCGGGCCGAGCTGTTCCGCGCCTTCGCCGAGTTCTGCTGCGCCGGCGCCGGGGGTGGTCCGCGGCGCCGACCCGCGCTCGACGCGATCGTGCCCGGCGGCGCCGACTGCCGTCGACGTTCACCGAGACCGAGCCCGGGCCGACGGCGCTCGAGCTGCAGCGTTCCCGGTCGCCACAACGCTCTGAACGCCCGCGCCGCGCTGGCGGCGATCGGGCTCGCGGGCGCGGACGTCCGATGCGGCTGCCGGCGCGCTCGCGACGTTTCCCGGGCATGCTCCGCCGCCAGGAGCTCAAGGGCGAGCGCGCGGGCGCCCTCGTCTACGACGACTACGCCCACCACCCGACCGAGGTCCGCGCGACGCTCGTCCGCGCTTCGCGAGCTTCGCCCGAGGCGCCTGATCGCGGTCTTCCAGCCGCATCTCTACTCGCGGACCAAGGCGCTCGCGAGCCGAGTTCGGAGCGGCGCTCGCGGATGCGGACGAGGTCGGCGTGCTGGACGTCTACGCGGCGCGCGAGGAGCCCGTCGGCCCGCTCGAAGGCGTGAGCGGCCTGCGGTCGCGCGCGCGGCCGCGCGATCAGCCGGCGGCAAGCGCGTGATGTGGCTCGGCGATCGCGAGACGGCCGCGCGAGTCCTCGCTCCGCGGCTCGGCGAGGGTGACCTCCTGGTCACGATCGGCGCGGGGGACATCTTCAGGCTGGCCGAGGACCTGGTCGCATGATCGAGATTCGAGGAGGACTTCCCGCTCGCCCGGCTGACAACGGTTCGCGCCGGTGGCAAAGCCGAGCTGTTCGCGCGGCCGGCGACTGAGGACGAGCTCGTCGAGCTGCTCGCGTGGGCGGCGGAGGAGGGGCATTCCGTCGAGGTCGTCGGCTCCGGATCGAACCTTCTCGTCGCCGACTCCGGCGTCCGCGGGTCTCGTCCTGAAGCTGGACGGCGACCTGACCGCGCTCGAGCGCGACGGGACGCACGTCCTGTGCGGCGGCGGCGTCCGGCTTCCCTCGGCCGCCGCGAAGGTCGCGCGCTGGGGCCTGACGGGGCTCGAGTTCGGAATCAACATCCCCGGCACCGTCGGCGGCGCGGTCCGGATGAACGCGAACGCGTATGGCGGCGAGCTTGGCCGCGGTGCTCGAGTGGGTCTCGGTCTGCGGCCCCGGCGGCGTCGAGCGCCGAACGCCTGACGAGCTCGGCTTCGAGTACCGGCGCTCGAACCTGAGCGCCGGGCGAGGTCGTCTCCCGCGCATCGTTCGCCCTGGCTGAGGCGGAGCCGGAGTCGGTCAAGGCGACGCTCGCCGAGATGCGCGGCAAGCGCCGCGAAGCGCAGCCGTCCGGGATCAAGACCTTCGGCTCGACCTTCAAGAACCCGGACGACCCGCGGGCCGAGGGCCTGAGCGCCGGCATGCTTGCTCGATGCGGTCGGCGCGCGCG
This sequence comes from uncultured bacterium, assembly GCA_963740125.1. Classification (GTDB taxonomy): domain Bacteria; phylum Actinomycetota; class Thermoleophilia; order Solirubrobacterales; family 70-9; genus JALZKA01. The sequence goes on from CAVUCV010000001.1 coordinate 773,281, forward strand.
GGCCTGCAGGTCGGCGGCGCCAGGTTCTCGCCAAAGCACGCGAACTTCGTCGAGAACACCGGCGAGGCGACGACCGCCGACATCCTCGCCCTGATGGCCGAAGGCCGCCGGCTGGTCCACGAGCGCTACGGCGTCGTGCTCGAGCCTGAGGTTCAGGTGCTCGGAGACGCCGAGTGGCCCGAGGGCTGGGAGCTGAGCTCCTGAGGGGCAGGAGAGGCACTGCTCGTCCGCGAATTGAGGGCGGATGGCCTCCTCACGCGCCTCGACTCCGCCGGCCGGCGCCGCACGGCCAAGCGCGCCCATCGCGGCGAAGGCGGCGCCGAGGAAGCGGACGGGCGGCGCTCGCACAAGCCGCCCGACGGCGAAGCAAAGCCCGCCCGCAAGACGAAGGCGAAGCCGAAGCCCAAGCCGACCGCCGAAGAGCGCCAAGCCGAAGCCAAGGCCGAAGCCCAGGGCGCCAAGCCCAAGGCGTCCAGCGCCCACAGAGGCGACGGCGGCGACGCCGGGCTACCTGGCGCTCGCGGGCGATCACGATCGCCTTCGTCGTCGCGACCATCGCGCCTCGGACTCGCGGCGGCCTACTGGTTCTGGTTTCGGGACTCGTCGTTCGTCGCCGTCGAGAAGGTGACCGTCGAGGGGCATCGAGGGCCCGGAGGCAGCGCGGTCACCGACGCGCTGACCCGCTCCGGCCAGGAGATGACGACGCTCAACGTCGACGAGAGCGAGCTCGCCGCCGCCGTCTCGCGCTATCCCGACAGTCGGTCGCGGTCCAGACGCGAATCGGACTTCCCGCACGGCCTCACCATCGAGGTGACGGAGCGCCCGCCGGTCCTGACCGCGTCGGACGGCGGCCCTGCCAGTTCCGGTGGCCGGCGGACGGGACCGCTGCTCCACGGCGTCGACGCGTCCGCACGCGGGCTTCCCGCGATCGAGGTCGAATCGCGTCCCGCTCAAGGGCAGAGCTTGAGGGCGAGCCGCTCGCTGCTGGCGCAGGTGGCGGGCGCGGCGCCCTGAGCCACTGCGACCTCTGATCGAGGACTGACCGATCGACGCGGGGGACGGGAATCGAGGTGACGCTCGAAGGGGGGATCCCGGTGAAGTTCGGCGACCCGACGATGCCGCGGGAAGAAGTGGGCGGCGGTTTCGGCGATCCTCGCGAACCCTCAGGTGAAGACCTTGACCCACCTCGACGTCCGGGTTCCCGAGCGGCCGTCGATCGGCGGCGCGGCGCCCGCCGCTGAAGACCGGATAGCGCGCCAGACCGCCTCGCATCGTGGCGGATTCGGCGGATTCGGCCACACCCTCGAGTACTACTTGAGGGTTGCGTCGCCGTAGAGCAACCCTCAACTCCTCCTCGAGGGTTGGCGGATTGCACGATTCCATGCCGAATCCGTTCTCCGCGCGTTGACAGGCGATACTCGATGTCGTACCGTCGCCCTCAAGTCGAGGCATCCCTTTCAGCAAAACGCTCTAGTATTGGTTCAGCCTCGGACGGAACCAAAGAACCAAGCACCGAACCAACTAAGACGAGCACCGGGAGACAGCGAAAAGACCATGGTTGAGTCCTCTTACCTGGCAGTGATCAAGGTTGTGGGCGCCGGCGGCGGCGGCACGAACGCCGTCTCGCGCATGGTGGACGCAGGCCTCAAGGGCGTCGAGTTCATCGCCATCAACACCGACGTCCAGGCGCTTCAGTCCTGCGACGCCGACATCAAGCTTTCGATCGGCCACAACCTCACCAAGGGCCTCGGGGCCGGCGCCAACCCCGACGTCGGCGCGGGCGCGGCCGCCGAGTCGCGCGACGAGGTCAAGGAGGCGCTCAAGGGCGCCGACATGGTCTTCGTCACCGCCGGCGAGGGTGGCGGCACCGGCACCGGCTCCGCTCCCGTGATCGCAGAGATCGCCAAGGAGGAGATCGGCGCGCTGACCGTCGGCGTCGTCACGAAGCCGTTCGAGTTCGAGGGCAAGCAAGCGGATGCAGCAGGCGATGGAGGGCATCGACGAGCTTCGCGCCAACGTGGACACGCTGATCATCGTCCCGAACCAGAAGCTGCTCGAGATCGTCGAGCGCCGCACCACGGTCCAGGAGGCGTTCCGCATGGCGGACGACATCCTCCGCCAGGGCGTCCAGGGCATCACCGACCTGATCACGACCCCGGGCCAGATCAACCTCGACTTCGCCGACGTGCGGACGATCATGTCCAACGCCGGCTCGGCGATGATGGGCATCGGCGTCTCGACCGGCGAGAACCGCGCGACCGAGGCTGCCACCCAGGCGATCTCGTCGCCGCTCATGGAGCAGCCGATCGCAGGGCGCGACCGGGATGCTCCTGAACATCACCGGCGGCGAGGAGCTCAACCTCCACGAGGTCAACGAGGCGGCGAACATCGCCGTCGAGCAGGCCGACTCCGGCGCCGAACGTCATCTTCGGCACCGTGATCGACCCATCGATGGGCGACGAGGTCCGCGTCACCGTGATCGCCACCGGCTTCGAAGGCACTCGAGACGCGGGCGCGTGAGCCGCGCCGGGTCCGCGAGCGCGGCGTCCGCCGCTCGGTCAACTCGCTGGGCGACCGCGAGCGCCGCGACCTCACCGTCGGCGACAGCGGACATCGACGTTCCCGACTTCCTGCGCGACTGAGTCACACTCCGCGCGCCTTCCCGAATCGGCTCAGACCCGGCGTCAGACCTCTGGATTCCCGCCCACTAGCCTGCGCCGGGTGACGGACCTTCGGCGCACGCCCCTGTTCGACGCCCATGAGGCGGCGGGCGCGCGGCTCGTTCCGTTCGCCGGGTGGGAGATGCCGGTCCAGTACGAGGGGGTCGGGCCCGGAGCACCTCGCCGTGCGCTCGGGCTGCGGCGTCTTCGACGTCTCGCACATGGGCGAGGTCGAGACCTCAGGTCCCGGTGCTGCCGATCTCCTGCAGCGCCTGCTCTCGAACGACGTCTCGAAGATCGACGTCGGCGGCGCGCAGTACTCGGTGCTCTGCCGCGAGGACGGCGGAGTCCTTGACGACCTCTTCACCTACCGGCCTCGCGACGACCGCTACCTGACGGTCACCAACGCCTCCAACCATCGAGCGGATCTCGAGTGGTTCCCCGAGCACGCCGCGGGCTTCGACTGCGAGGTCGAGGACAGCCTCGCCGACTGGGCGATGCTCGCCGTCCAGGGGCCCGACGCCCGCGGCATCGTCGAGGGGCTTGCGTCGGGCGAGCTTCCCGGGCGCTTTCGCACCGCCTCGATCGACGTCGCCGGCGCAGAGTGCCTCGTCTGCGGCACGGGCTACACGGGTGAGGACGGGGTCGAGATCCTGTGCCCGCCCGATCACGCCCGAACGCTCTGTGGAATGCGGTCGTCGACGCGGGCGCCACGCCCGCGGGCCTGGGCGCGCGCGACACGCTTCGCATGGAGGTCTGCTTCCACCTCTACGGCAACGACCTCTCCGAGGACCGCAACCCGATCGAGGCGGGCCTCGGCTGGTGCTGCAAGGAGGAGACGGGCTTCATCGGCTCGGAGCCGATCGCCCAGGCGCGCGCCAACGGCACCGCCGAGAAGCTGGCGCCGTTCGTCCTGCCCGAGCGCGGCATCGCGCGTCAGGGACAACCCCGTGATCGACATCGACGGCGAGACCGGTGGGCGTCGTCACCAGCGGCACCCACTCGCCGTCGCTCGGCTACGGCATCGGGATGGCCTACGTGCGGGCGGACCTGACCGAGCCCGGGACCGCGCTTGAAGATCGACGTGCGGGGCAAGCATCGCGCCGCGCGCATAGAGTCACGGCCTCTGTACGACCCCGCCAACGCCTAGGAGTAAGGAGACATCCGAATCCGATGGCCGCCGAGGAGAGCTATCCCGAGGACCTGAAGTATCACCCCGAGCACGACTGGGCCCGGATCGACGGCGACGTCGCAACCTTCGGGATCACCTGGTACGCGCAGAACTCGCTCGGCGAAGTCGTGTTCTACGAGCCACCCGAGATCGGCGCCACGGTCTCGAAGGACGAGGTCTACGCGGAGGTCGAGTCGGTCAAGGCGGTCTCCGACGTCTACGCGCCGCTCTCCGGCGAGGTCGTCGAGGTGAACGACGCCGCGGGCGACAGCCCCGAGGTCCTGAACGAGGATCCGTACGGCGACGGCTGGCTCGCCAAGGTGAAGCTCTCGGACCCCTCGGAGGTCGACGACCTGATGGACGCCGCGACGTACCAGCGATTCGCTCTAGCGGGTCAGGGTCGCTCGGTCACCGCGACAGCGTGATCGTCGGCATGGGATACGTCTCGTCGTAGAAGATGCCGACCTCCTCGTCGCCGCCAGATGGGACAGCCGACCGCGTCCAGGATCGCCGATCCCGATCCACCGTTGATCCTCGAGCACCGGACATAGAGTGGATCAAGGCCGACAGGCCCTGCGAACTGGCCGTTGTAGGCGACGATCTGGATGGACTCTCCGAAGCTCACGGGCCCGATCGAGAAGGGCGATAGCGCTTGGGCGAAGCCGTCCGTGTCGGTGAACCTGCGATCGCCCTCGACGTACGACCGTCGATGTCGTCGTCGACGTCGACGGCCTCGGAGCCGTCACCGCCGCTGACCGTCGAAGATGATGACCTCGTCGCAGTCGCGTACCAGCGCGTCTTGATTTCGGTTGGACGTGTCGGGCTTGCAGGTGTGCTTGTGCCTGTCGTTCTTCTTGAGCAGCCGCTTCGCGACCTTTGCGTAGTAGTCGCCGTTTACGCGCGGGATCCCGATCGTCCAGCCGCCTTCATCGTCCGTCGTAGTTGACGCAAGAGCCAACGAATCCCCGCGGCGGTAGAGGCGAACCTTTCGATTGTCCACGCAGTCAGGTTGTCGGATTCGACCTCTCCGTCGAACTCGGCACCGTCCCACGCCGACCGTGATCTTGGTCGGTTCCTTCTGCGTATGGGCGAGCGCTTCCGAGCTCATGAAGCCGCCGAGGAGCATCATCGCTCCCGTCGCGAGCGCGATCATCGACCTTCTTGCCGCCATCCCGTCCTCCTGTAGCTCCCCCCGCTGACAATCTCTGGCCTCTTCCGTGAGGCGCCCGCGATGGTAGGCGACGTCACGGTGGGTGTCAACCGTTGCGGCCTCTAAGCTCGGGGCGATGTCTCGCTACACCTCAGCGACCGATTCCGACCGGGCGGCGATGCTCGCGGAGATCGGTGCTGAGTCCGCCGAGGAGCTCTTCGAGCAGATCCCTGCGGAGGTCCGGCTCGACCGCCTGCTCGACCTGCCGGACGGGATGTCCGAGCAGGACGTCTTCGAGCACCTGCGCTCGCTGGCTGCGCGGAACGCCGACGCCGATTCCGAGGTCTGCTTCCTGGGCGCGGGCATGTACGACCACTACGTGCCTTCGATCGTCGACGCGATCCTTTCGCGCTCGGAGTTCCTGACGCCGTACACGCCCTATCAGCCCGAGGTGTCCCAGGGCGGTCTCCAGGCGATGTTCGAGTTCCAGACGTGCATGTCGGAGCTGACGGCGCTGCCCGTCTCGAACGCGTCGATGTACGAGGGGCCATCGTCGGTCGCGAGCGCCGCCTATCTGGCCCTGGGCGCGAAGAAGGGGCGGCGGAAGCTCGTCGTCTCCCGCGGCCTCCATCCCGCACAGCCGCGCGACGCTCGAGACCTACGCACGCGGCTACGACGCCGAGGTCGTCGAGGTCGGCATCGACAACGGCTTGACGAGCGCGTCCGAGCTTGCCGCCGCGCTCGACGATCAGACCGCCGCCGTCTTCGTGCAGAACCCGAACTTCCTTGGCGGCGTCGAGGACCTCGCGGCGCTCTCGTCGGCGGCCCACGACGCGGGCGCGATGGCGATCGCCTCCGTCGACCCGATGACCCTGGGCGTGCTCCGGCCACCCGGCGACTGCGGCATCGACGTCGCCGTGGGGGAGGGGCAGCCGCTCGGCGGGCGCCTCGACTACGGCGGCCCGTCGTTCGGCTTCTTCTGCGCGACCGAGGAGCACATCCGGCGCATGCCCGGCCGCATCGCCGGCGAGACGACCGACGTCGACGGCACGGCGCGGCTTCGTCCTCGCTCTGCAGACGCGCGAGCAGCACATCCGCAGGGAGAAGGCGACCCACAACATCTGCACCTCTCAGGCGCTGATCGCGCTCGGCGGCGTGCTCCACCTGGTCTGGCTCGGAAAGCACGGCCTGGTCGAGCTCGGCGAGCTCATGGTGCGGCGCACGGCGTACGCGCGGGAGGACGCTCGGCGGGATCGACGGAGTGGAGCTCCTCCACGACGCGCCGGTTGCGCGGGAGTTCGCGGTCACGGTCGACGCGCCCGTGCAGGAGGTCCTCGACCACTGCGCCGGCGACGGCATCGCCGCCGGCTACCCGCTCGGACGCGACTACCCGGAGTACGAGAACGGGCTCCTCGTTGCGATCACCGAGCGCCGGACCAAGGCGGACATCGACCGGCTCGCGCGCTCGCTCGAGGCGGCCGTCGCGGGTTCAGCCGGGGGCCGCGAAACAGGCGGAGGTGGCGCTCGTGACAACCCCCTCGCGAACGGCCGAGGTGCCGACGCCCATGCAGCGCGACCATGCGCGGACGATCTTCGAGCGCTCCGTGGAGGGCAGGCGTGCGGCCGTCGTGCCGGAATGCGACGTGCCCGAGGCGCCACTGTCCGAGCTGATCCCCGAGTCTCGCCTCCGCGAGAAGGCCGCCGAGCTGCCCGAGGTCTCCGAGCCCGAGATCGTCCGCCACTACAACCGGATCTCGCGCCGGAACTTCGACCTCGACACCGGGCCGTATCCGCTCGGCTCCTGCACGATGAAGCACAACCCGCGCCTGAACGAGAAGGTCGCTGCCCTTCCCGGGCACGCGCGCCTTCACCCCGCTCAGGACCCGAAGCGGGCGCAGGGCGCGCTCGAGCTGATGTGGAACCTCGAGCGCTCGCTTTCCGAGCTCACGGGGCTCCCGCATGTCTCGCTTCAGCCCTCTGCCGGGTCGCACGGCGAGCTGGCCGGCCTTCTCCTGACCCGCGCCTACCACGCCGATCGCGGCCAGCAGCGGACCAAGGTCCTCACGCCCGACACGGCCCACGGCACCAACCCCGCGACGGTGACCATGGCCGGATATGAGGTCGTGAAGGTCGCGACGAATCCCGACGGCGGGCGTCGACATCGATGACCTCCGCTCGAAGGCCGACGAGGAGGTCGCGTGCCTCATGCTCACGAACCCGAACACGCTCGGCCTGTTCGACCGGAACATCCGCGAGATCGCCGAGATCGTCCACGGCGTCGGCGGGACGCTCTATTACGACGGCGCCAACCTGAACGCGGTCATGGGGTGGTCGCGCCCCGGCGACATGGGCTTCGACATCGTCCACCTGAACCTTCACAAGTCGTTCTCGCAGCCGCACGGGGGAGGGGGGCCTGGCGCAGGCCCGATCGCAGTCTCGGATCGCATCGCCCCGTTCCTGCCGGTTCCCCGGATCGTCCGCCACGAGAGCTCGAACGGCGCCGGCCCGAGCTTCGACCTCGAGCACTCGTCGGAGAAGTACGATCGGGCGGATGCGCGGGTTCCAGGGCAACTTCGGCGTCTTCGTCCGGTCTTACGCCTACATCCGCTCGCTCGGCGGCGACGGCCTCAAGGAGGCCTCAGAGACGGCGGTCCTCAACGCCAACTACCTGCTGGCCAAGCTGCAAGTCCGGACGCGCCGGCAAGCACCTGCCGCTCGCGTTCGGCGAGCGCTGCATGCACGAGTTCGTCCTGACCGGGGATCCCGCCAAGCGCGAGCTGAAGGTGAAGACGCTCGACATCGCCAAGCGGCTCCTGGACTACGGCTTCCACCCGCCGACGATCTACTTCCCGCTGCTGGTCGACGAGGCGCTCATGTTCGAGCCGACGGAGACCGAGACGCGCGAGTCGCTCGACGAGCTGGCCGAAGCGATCGAATCGATCCTCGCCGAGGCCGAGGAGGATCCCGCGATCCTCACCGAGGCTCCGTTCACGACGCCTGTCCGCCGCCTCGACGAGGCCGCGGCAAGCCGCAAGCCGGTCGTCCGCCAGCCGCTCTAGGCGGCGCGGCCGGCCGTCAGCGGGCGCTGTGCCGCGAGCGCTCGGCGGGGACGCGACGTGGCCGTTGCGAGACCGGGCGACCGCGCCGGCGCGGATCCTCAGCATCTGGACCAGCTCGGCCGTGCGGTGGAAGGGGTCGGCGATGACCGCGCCGTCCGTCAGGGAGATGGCGGCACGCACGTCCGATCCGACCTTCGCGACCAGGAGCGGGCCTGCGGGCAGATCCCCCGTGTCGCGGCCGGCGACGCGAGCGACCTCGCTCATGTCCTCGGCGCGGGCGGCGCGGATGGTGATCTCAGACGAATCGATGTGTGTGACGTGCGACATGCCAGCTCCTACTCTCGGTGTGGTTCAAAGGCCTTCGTATGGCCTTTGTATGCTTGACAAAGGCGAGATTAGCGCATACACTCGGTAACACAATGTCCTACAAGACTCAATTGATCGAGCTACGAAGCGAGGAAGCCGGCGAGGCCCGGGACAACCGCTCAGGCGTGACGCAGGCCATGGTCAAGATCTTCGAGCAGGCGATCACGACGGGCGAGCTGGGTCCGGGCGCGAAGCTTCCGCCGACCCGTCAGCTCGCCGAGCTCACCGGCGTCAACCACCTGACCGCGGCTCGGGCCTACCGTCAGCTCGCCGAGCGCGGCCTGGTCAGCTCGAAGGTCGGCTCGGGCACTTTCGTCCGCGCCGCCGCTGCCGCCATTCCCGGCTCGGCGCGTGTCAAGAACTCGATCGCGTGGCAGCGCTACGTCCTGCCCGAGTTCGAGGAGACCTACGGGGATCGCGTGCTCGCCGAGATGCATTCACACGTCCAGACCGAAGGCCTCATCCCGCTCTCGGTCGGCTACCCTCCGAGCGGATCTTCCCGATCGAGGAGATGCGCGCGGCGACGACGCAGGTCATGGACACCCAGCCCGAGCGCGCCCTCCAGTACTCAGACGTGCGAGGCACCTCCGAGCTTGCCGAGCAGGTAGCTGCCCTCTCCGCCGCGCGGGGAGAGGACGAGGACACCGAGGACATCGTGATCACGAGCGGCGCCACCCAGGGCCTTTCGCTGGCGATGCGGGCCATTCTGCGGCCGGGCGACGTGGTCGCCTGCGAGGACCCATCCTTCATGTCCGTGATCCGCGCCATCCGCGCCGCCGGCGCCAAGGTCCAGCCCGTGCCAGTCGACGCCGATGGCCTCGACGTGGACGCGCTGGAGGCGCTCCTTGCCCGCACCGAGATCCGCGCGCTCGCGATCCAGCCTCGACTTCACAACCCGACGGGCCGCGACCTTTCGCCCGAGCGCCGCGAGCGCCTGCTCGAGCTGGTGCGCCGGCACGGCTTCTTCATCGTCGAGGACGGGATCTACGGCGAGCTTCGGATGGAGGGCGACGAGCGGCCGTCGCTTCGAGCCGACGCGCCCGCGCACGCGATCTACACGGACTCGCTGTCGAAGACGGTGGGGGGAGGGCTCCGCGCCGGCTGGGTCATCGCCTCGGGCCCGGTGCTCGACCGGATCATCGCCGAGAAGCGCTCCGACGACATCCATACGCCGGTCCTGAACCAGCTCGTCGCCGCCGAGTACCTCGCGCAGGGCCACTACCCGGCGCAGCTCGAGCGTGCTCGAAGCCACTACCGGCGTGGACGCGAGGCCATGGAGGAGTCGATCCAGCGGCACCTGGGCGGCGTCGCGCACTACCTGGAGCCGCTCGGAGGCGGTCACGTCTGGGTCAGCCTGGACAGCCCGGTCTCCGAGCGCGACCTCGTCGACGAGGCGTGGCGCCAGGGCGTGGCATACGCGCCCGGCGGAGCCATGAGCGTCGCCCGCACGCAGGACCTGTGCCTGAGGCTTTCCTACTGCTACCTGGAGCCTGACGAGATGGACGAGGGCGTGAGGCGCCTGGCGTCGGCGCTAGAGACGCTCAGCGCCCGCCCTTCCAGGCGCGCAGCCGCGCCCGTCTGATCTCGCCACCCGCAGCGAAACCTCGAACCGCGGCGCTTCGGTGCCTGGCACCAGGCGTGGAAGTTGCGGTTCCGTTGCGACTGCGCACAGTTTGCTCATAGTTCGCTAACATGCCGCGCGATGTCGTCGGGCCTCGCCGCGCAATTCCTTCCCAAGCTTCGCGCCTGCATGCTCGCTTGCGTGCTTGCGCTCACCGGTCTCGGGCTTCTCGCCGCCCAGCCCGCGCACGCGGCGATGAAGAGCGAGAAGCTGTCCAAGAACCTTTGCAAGACGACGGGCGGTGGCAAGTTCGTGCGGGCGAAGGGCACGGGCGGGATCAAGATCGACAGGCGGCTCGTCCCCGATATCCGCTGGATGAAGAGGAAGTTCAACCTGAAGTTCGGCGACGGCTACGCGATGAGCGGCCACACCATGAACGGCGAGCACCCGCTCGGACTCGCCGTCGATATCTACCCCGGCGGCAGCACGTGGAACAAGGTGGACAAGCTGGCAGAGCTTGCGGAGCCGCGACAGGACCGGCCCAAGCTTCCGTGGCGCTGGGTCGGCTACGACGGCGATGCGGGCCACGGCCGCGGGAACCATCTCCACCTTTCCTGGGGCCACAACGACCGCACGACTCCAGGTGAGCCGGCCAGGTGGGTCCTCACCCGCAATTGCCCCGGAGGCGGCAACCGTGACGGTGACGGCGGCGGTGACGGCGGCGGCATCAGCAGCCGCGGACACGAGTAGCCGCGACACGGCGCTCAGGAACCTGGCGGACCCCGTGCCTGAAGAGCACGAGCACGGCTAAGCCCGACCCGCCTCAGGCTTCGTCGGGCAACGACTGTTCGAGCGAGAGAACGGGCTCGAAGAGATCACCGCGCTCCTCGATGCGGGCGAGCACGTCCGCCGCCTCGAAGGCCAGCTCGTCTTCGCCTTCGCGCCCGCCTCGACCTCGTCCCAGGTGATGGGAGTCGAGATCGTGGGCCGCTCGCGGGCCCGCAGCGAGTAGACCGAGACCGTCGTCTTCGATCGCGTGTTCTGACTCCAGTCCACGAGGACCTTGCCGATGCGAAGCGACTTCGTCATCCGCGAGACGACCAGCGCCGGCTCGGCCTTCTCGAGCGCCTGAGCGACGGCGTGGGCGAACGGCTTGGTGCGTTCGTACGTCGTCGAGCCGTTCAAAGGCACGTACACCTGCACTCCCTTCGAGCCGGAGGTCTTGGCGAAGCTCTCCATGCCGATTCCTCGGAAGAGCTCGCGCACCCGCAGCGCGACCGTGCAGCACTCGCGCATCGCGGCGGGCGGACCCGGGTCGAGGTCGAAGGCGAGGACCGTCGGGCATTCCATCGCGTCCACCTTCGATAGCGAGGGGTGGAGCTCGAGGGCGCCCATCTGGGCGAGCCAGACGAGAGATGGCTTGTCGTCGCAGACGACGAAGTCGATCTCGCCGACGCGGTCCATGCCGACCGGCTCGGAGCGGATCCAATCCGGCGCTCCCTTCGGGATGCGCTTCTCGTAGAAGCGCTGGCCGTCGACGCCGTCGGGGAATCGGACTCGCGTGAGCGGCCGGCCCGCCAGGTGCGGGACCAGGGTCTCCGCGACGCGCGCGTAGTAGTCGATTGCCTGGCCCTTCGTCGTCTTCGACTTGGGCCACATGACCTTGTCGAGGTTCGACAGCGAGAGGGTGCGACCGTCGACCTCGACCTCGGTGCGCTCAGACACCGGTCGGCTCCTCTGCTTCGCGTCCGGGGCCGGCTTGGTCCCGCTCACTTCGCTTGAGACTTGGCCTTTGCGGATCTCTTCTTCGCCGGCGCCTTCTTCTTCGCCGGCGCCTTCTTCTTGCCGGAGTCGCTGCCTTCGCCAAGCGGTTCGGACTTGACCGCCGCGAGGCTTTCCTCGAGCGCGGCCATGAGGTCCGGAGCCTTGGTGGGCTTCGGCGCCTCCGATTCGACCTCGACGGCGCCCTCGCCCTTCGCCTTGCGCTCGATGAGTGCGAGCAGCTCCTCGCGGTACTCGTCCTTGTAGGCGGAGGGGTCGAAGTCGTTCGAAAGCGACTCGATCAGCTGCTTGGCCATGTCGACCTCGGCCTTGCGCGGTGATTCGGTCTCCTCGCCAAGGATCTCGGAGATCTCGTCGGGCGCGACGACCTCGTCGGCGAATCGCATCGTCGCCATCGTCAGCACGTCGCCCATGGGGCGGATGGCGGCAAGGTTCTCCTTGTTGCGAAGGACGAAGCGGGCAACGGCCACCTTGTTCTGCTCGTTCATCGCCTTCGTCAGCAGGGCGTATGCGCGTTCGGCGCCCTTGTCGGGGCCGAGGTAGTACGGGTGGTCGAAGTAGATGGGGTCGATCTCATCGAGGTCGACGAAGTCCTGGATCTCGATCGAGCGCGTCTTCTTCGGGTCGATCTCCTCGAAGTCTTCCTTCGTGATCACGACGTACTGCTCGGGCGAGATCTCGTAGCCCTTGACGATGTCCTCGTAGGGAACTTCCTTGCCATCCGACTCGGCGACGCGCTTGTGGCGGATGCGCGACGAGTCGGACTCGCGGAGCTCGCGAAACGACACGTTCTTCTTCGACACCGCGCTGTAGAGCTTCACGGGCACGTTGAGAAGGCCGAAGGAGATCGAGCCTGTCCAGATTGCGCGTGCCATCAGAGCGTGCGTTTGATGCGTCGCCGAACGGCGACGCAACAAGCAGGTGCGGTATTTGTCGTGGTCGAGTTCATCGGAAGCAGTGTTTCGAGGTTACCCCGCGGAGTCCGCCCGAACACGGGGCCAAGAACGCGATCTTGCGTGCCCACTCTCGCGGCGGTAGGGTTCGGTTGACCGTCGCCCCCGCAGGCGATGAGACCGACCGAAGGAGGAGGAGAGCGTTGATCCTGTCCACGGTGAAGGTCGAGGATTTCGACCGTTTCTGGAACACCTTCTCGACGAAGGGCGCCGAGAAGCGAAAGGAGCACGGGTCCCAGGGCGCGCGCGTATATCGCGATCCCAATGACGACAGCCGGGTCTGGGTTGTCTTCGACATGGATCAGGAGGCGTATGGGAGCCTGATGTCCGACCCCGACATGCCGCCGATCTTCCAGGATGCGGGGCTCCAAGGCCGACCGCAGGCGGCAGAGCCTGCCGGCGAGACCGAGTTCTAAGCTCGAGCGGCGAAGCCGAGGGCGCCTCCAGCCGTCGAGCTGGGAGGGCCGGGCGTCTATGTCGTCTTGACGACCAGGACCGAGCAGCTCGCGTTGTGCGTGACCGTGTTCGGGACGCTGCCCAGCACGCGGCGCTTCATTCCCTTGTTGCCGATCACCAGAAGGTCGGCCCCGCATTCCTCGGCCAGTCGCACGAGCACCTCGCCGGCGTCGCCTTCGTCCGCCCGGGTCTCGCAATCGATTCCTTCTTTGCGCAGGCCCTCCTCGATGCCCTCGAGGATCGACCTCACTCTGGCCGACGAGTTCGTGGCCCATTGCAGCTCGACGTTGTGAGGCTTGGCCGCGGACGAGCCCTTCGAGAAGGCGCTCAGAAGGACGAGCTTGGCCCCGAAGCGCCGTGCAATCTCAGCCGCCTCCGTGACGGCTTCGTCTGCCGTACCCGATCCATCGGTTCCAACGGCCACGGTGGCGATCATCAACACACAGTATCCGCATTTGGGACGCGTTGGCGTTCCAGCTATGTCTCGCGCACCACGTCGCGGGGCGCCTTGTCGTCGCGGAGGCCCTTGAAGGACGGCTGGCGCAGGGTGCCCTCCCACGTCCACTCGGTGAACTCGACCTCGCAGATCAGCAGGGGCTCGACCCACACGGGCCCGGCGCCTCGGGCCCGCGCGCTGCCCTTGTACTTCTCGCGAGGGTCCTCGCCCAGCTCGAAGGCCATCTCGCCGACTCGGAGCGGCTCGAGCAGCTCACGGAGGCGCTTCAGCATCTCGTCGGTGAAGCCGGTCCCGACCCCGCCGGCGTAAACGAGCTTCTGCGGGCTGTTCGTCGCGAGGGCCTCCTCCGGCGTGCGATCCCAGTAGCCGACGAGGAGCGAGCCGACCGAGCCCGAGCCCGCCCGCCCTCGCCGGGCATGTAACCGCCGATCACCAGCTCCTGGCCGAGGCGGGCGCGGATCTTGAGCCAGTCCGCGCTCCGTCTGCCGGGCCGGTAGGGGGAGCCGAGCCTCTTGCAGACGATTCCCTCGAGGCCCTGAGCGCGAGCCGCGTCCAGGAAAGCGCCGCCGTCGCCGATCCGGTGCGCGGGGGCACGCCAACAGTCGCCGTCGAGCGCGAGACCGGCCAAGAGCTCACGCCTGCGCTCGTACGGCTCGGCGATGAGCGAAGCCGAATCCAGATGCAGGAGGTCGAAGGCGACGAACGTCACGGGGACCTCCATGGAGCGCCGGTGGATCGTCTCGGGGCGGGACAGGCCCATCCGGCGCTGGAGCGTCTGAAAGCTCGGACGGCCCTGGGCGTCGAAGGCGACGACCTCGCCGTCCATGATCGCCGCGCGCCCGCCGAGCGCATCGGGCAGGCCCGCCAGCTCCGGGTAGCGGTGGCTCGCGTCCTCTCCGCGGCGCGAGGAGATGCGCAGCGCGCCCTCCTCGCAGTGGGCGAGTGCGCGCACACCGTCCCACTTGATCTCGAACGCCCAGTCGCCGTCCTGGGGAGGGACGGTCGCGGGCGTCGCGAGCATCGGCTGGAGGTTGCGCGGCAAGGGGTCGGCCACGCCCCCATTATCGGGCTATCAGCAGCACCAGCCCGCGACGCCCGGGAAGCCGGCCCGGCCCTTGCCGTCGGCGTCGAACTGCCGGGCGATGTCGGCCACCGCGGTGACGCGCTCGTCGCGCGGCGTTGACGAAAAGCCACTGGTCGGCATCGGGCCACGGAAGCAGGATCCACTCGCCGTCGGGCGAGAAGACCGGCGCGCTCGAAGCGCGCCTCGGGGTTGCTGCCTGCCGCTCGAGTAAAGGCGCTCTGGCCGGAGCGGCGTCGCTGTACAGGCTGAGCTGCGTGCCGCGCTGTCCCGAGGAGACGATCGCGACCTCGTTGCCGTCGGGGGAGATCGCGGCGTGCTCGACGCCCGTCGCGATCGGGCCCTTCAGGAAGGTCCCGCCCTGGTCGTCCTGGATGGTCGCGAAGTCGCCCGCGACGACCAGGAGCCGCTCTCCGTCCGCCGACCACTCGAGCGAGCGGACGCGCTCCGTGTAGGGCTGGGTTCGCCATTGGACCCTGCCGGAGTCCGGCGCGACGGTCACGACCCGGTTGCGGCGGTCGACGTAGGTGAGGCGGTGGATGGCGGCCGCCGGGTCCGACTCGGGCTGCCACGCGGGCGCGACGTCCGCGGCAGGGCCGATCGCCCGGTCGGTCACGCCGTCGCCCGTCACCACGCGGAGCTCGCCGCCGGCCAGGTAGGCGACGCGAAAGCCCTCGTCGCTGGACCAGTCGATCGCTCTCACCGGCGCACCAGCCTCGATCGACCAGCGGAAGTTGCCTGACGGGATCGATCGCGCGGAGCTCGGACCCCTCGGCGACGCCGACGAACCGGCCGTTGGGCGACCAGGTCGCCACGTCGTAGTCGCCCAGGCGGCGCTTCGAGCCGTCCTCGCGGATCACCCACGCGCCGCTCGGGGCCTCGACCAGGACGCTGCCCGGCGCGGGCAGAGAGGTGAGCCGCGGCTCGGCGTCCTCTTCGCCGGACTCGATCGTGTCGGCGATCCACTCGCGGACGTCCGCGCCCGCAGGCGTCAGAGCAAGGCCCGCGATGCGGCGCGCCGGCGAGGACGTGCGATGCCTGCCCGGCGAGAGCGCACGCGAGCGTTGGACCCGGCGGGCACGGCTCTCGAAGGCCGCTTGGACTACCTGCCGGCCGCGCTCCTCGGCGAGGTGCTCGTCGGGCGCCTCCAGCTCGACGGAGGGCGGAGCGGACCCGCTCCTCGGTGCGCTTGCGCTCAGTCATCGCCGGCCTCCCTCGGGAGCGGCCTCGGCAAGGGCGTCCAAGCCGCGGCGGAGGCGCGAGTTCACGGTTCCCCGCGGCATGCCGAGGAGCTCCGCGATCTCTCCCGGGCGTGTACTCGAGGATGTAGCGCATGGACCACGACCGCGCGCTGCTCCGGCCCGAGTGAGCGGAGCACTTCGACAATCCGCCCTGAGTCGGCCATCGCGTCGAGGTCGGGCTCCGGAGACTCGGCGTCCCACATCTCGATCGCCTCGCCCGAGACCTCGCGCCGCGCCTTTCTCGCCCGCGTCCAGTCGATCGCGCGGTTCACGACGATGCGGTGAAGCCAAGGCGCGAACGGGCGCCTGCGGTCGAATCGGTCCAGCGAGCGGATCGCCGAGATGAAGGCCTCCTGGGCGATGTCCTCGGCGGCCGGCCCGTCGTGGACCACCAGGTACGCCGCGCGATGCGCTCCGCGCCAATGACGGCGGAAGAGCTCTTCCATCGCTTCGTTCGAGCCGCGTTGCGCCGCCTTGACGACGGCGTGCTCGCGACTAGCGCTCGAGCGAGCGCTCGTCGGGGCCGGCGGAGCCGAACAGGCGTGGGAGCGCCTCCATGCGGAGAACGCATTCTGCCGTCACTTCCGCATCCGGCGGATCCCCAGTCCCGCGATCGCCATCACGATCAGCGCGCCCAGGGCGATTCCGGCCGGCGCGATGCCGGGCTCACCTTCCTCGGCGGGCGCGCTCGCGGGCTCGGCCTCCTCGCCCGGCTCCGTGGCCTTGAACGACTCGGTGTCGACGATCGCGCGCAGCTCGTCCTTGCGGTCCGTGAGCTCGATCGCGGAGCCGTCACCGGACACTTCGAGGCGTCGCGCCGTACGTGTCCTTGGGCTTCAGCATCTCCAGGTCGATGCAGACGGTCGCTCCCTCGACGACGTCGAGCGCGTGGATGAACGGGTGCGCGCCACCGCCGTCGTAAAGCGTGTACTCCCAGCCGCCGTCGGGGCTCGTCGCGCGGGTCATGCGGAAAGCCGCGCATGTCGTCGGGCTACTCCTCCGAGTCGAGGAGCGGGTCGGGATCGAGCTCGCCCGTCGCCAGGTCGAAGGAGCGCACCTGGTACGAGCCCGGGTCCCGCGGATCCGGATACTCGACCAGGTACATCGTCTCCCGTCGGGGGACAGGGCGTCGAAGCTGAAGTCGCCGTCGAGCTCGATCTCGGCCGGATCGCGCCGCAGCTTCTCGGCGTCGTAGATCCGGAAGGCCGTGGTCTTCCTCGGGAACGTCTGCCTCGGCGCTGATGAGGGCGAGCGTCTCGCCGTCCGCCGAGATGCCGCTGGCGGTGCCGTCCACGGCGATCGCCGGCACGGTGAAGTCCCCAGCTGCCGGGGTCGAGTCGAGACCTCGCCGCCGTCTTGTCGAGATCCGCATGACCAGCGTCTGCTCGCCGGCCGGGAGAGCGACGAACCTGCTCGATCCGTCCGCGGAGACGACGCCCTCGCCGAAGGCCTGGTCGACCGGCACCGGCAGACCGTCGGCCGCCGCGGCGGGCGCCGTGGCGCTGCCAGAAGGGCGCGGCGGCGATCAGGATGGGGCATGCGCGGCTTCTCATTCGGGCTCCCTTCGGGCTGCTGACACACCGAGTACGGGACCGCTCGCGCCTGAGGTCCCAATACATTCCGCGTCCGTGCGCATCTTCAGCGGCATCCAGCCCACCGGGCGCAAGCACCTCGGCAACTACATCGGGGCGATCTCGCAGTACGTCGAGAGCCAGGAGCGGGGCGAGGGGATCTTCTGCCTCGTCGACCTGCACGCGATCTCGGTCGCCTACGAGCCGGCCGAGCTCCGCGAGCGGCTCTACGACACCACGGCGATCCTGCTCGCCGCCGGGCTCGATCCCGAGCGGTGCATCCTCTTTCGCCAGTCCGACGTGCGCGAGCACACCGAGCTCTGCTGGCTGCTCTCCGCGGTCACCGTCGCACGGAGACCTCAACCGGATGACCCAGTTCAAGGACAAGGTCGCAAAAGCAGCGCGAGCTGGTCTTCGGCCGCGCTGTTCTTCTACCCGGTGCTCCAGGCGGCGGACGTGCTCGCCTACCGCGCCCACGAGGTGCCGGTCGGCGAGGACCAGCGCCAGCACATCGAGCTCATGCGCGAGATCGCGCGGCGCTTCAACGAGCGCTTCGGCGAAGGCGTTCTCGTCGAGCCCGAGCACCGCATCCCGAGGTCGGCGCGCGCATCATGGACCTCCAGGACCCGACCTCGAAGATGTCCACGACGGGCGGCGACGGAGGCTGGGACCGTCTACGTCCTCGACGAGCCGAGCCGGATCACGAAGAAGATCAAGAGCGCCGTCACGGACTCCGGCTCCGGCGTCCATCGCGGCGAGGGCAAGGAGGGCGTCGCGAACCTGATCGACATCCTCGCCGCGGTCCGGGGCTCGACGCCCGACGCCGTCGAGTCGGAGTTCGAGGGCTCGGGATACGGAGACTTCAAGGGCGCGGTTGCCGAGGCGGTGGTCGAGTACCTCGCGCCGGTCCGGGAGCGCTACGCCGAGCTTCGCTCGGACGAAGGCGAGCTGGAGCGCGTGCTCGCGGCCGGGGCCGGCAAGGCTCGCGAGATCGCATCCGGAACCCTCGCCGACGTGCGCGAGGCCATGGGCGTCGGGCGCCCGACCGGGACGCGCTAGTCCTCTTCGCGCACCTGGCCGTAGTTGATCGCGGCCACGATCACGACGCCGCCCACGACGTTGCCCAGGACCGCGGGAGCCAGCCACGCGAGCGGTGTCACCCAGCGCCAGCTCGCCGTCGAGGAGCGCGGCGAAGGCCGTGACGGTCGTGGCGATGCAGTGGTCGAGGCTCGCGAGCGAGACGAAGAAGGTCAGCGACCAGATGACGGCGACGCGGCCGGTGACCGTGTCGCAGCCCTCGACGAGCCAGGCGACGGTCGCCAGCAGGAAACCGACCACGACGGCGCTCCAGAAGGTGTCGATGAACGAGCCCTCCGTGTACTTGACGCCGTTCGAGACGAGCTCCGATTGCACCGGCTCGGCGAGCGCGCCGGTCAGCACGGCGAGCATCGCGAAGATGAACGCGCCGACCAGGTTCATCGTGAAGACGATCGCCCAGAGGCGGCCGGTGCGTGTTGAGGAACTCCTTGCGCCTCATGCGAGAGCATCACGGGGTAGAGCGTGTTCTCCGTGAAGAACTGCGAGCGGCCGACGATCACGGCCACGTAGCCGATGGGGTAGAGGAGCGCCGCGATGAACGCGGTGGACTGGACCTCGGGCGTCAGCGAGACGGTCGCGAGCGCGACGGCGAGCGCGCGAAAGGCCGATCGTGAAGCCCGGCGAAGAGCGCCGAGTAGAAGAGGCTTCCCTCGGGGCGGCTCAGCTCCTCGGCCGTGTCCTCGCAGATCCGCTCGTAGATGTCGAGCGCGTGCGGGCGGGAGGATTCACCGTCTCCGCGTCTCTCCCGCTCAGCCACGGGACGCACGATAGACCGCGTTTGCGGCCGGACGCCGTGGCCACGTCCTGCGCCGGGGCTACTCTGCCCCTCGTGCCGGTAGCCGACCTGGACCTCGAGCTCGACGTCTTCGCGGGCCCCTTCGACCTCCTCATGGCGGTCGTCCTTCGCGAGGGCGTGAACCTCGCCGAAGTCGAGCTGGGAGAGGTCGTCGTCGCCTACGTCGAGCACCTCGAGGAGTCCGGGCGAGCTCGACCTGGAGTCCGCGACGGAGTTCCTGGTCCTCATCGCCGCGCTGCTCGAGCTGAAGTCGCGGCTGCTTCTGCCCGTCGACGAGGAGGCCGAGGAGATGCCCGCGCCCGAGGAGGCCGCCGAGGAGCTCCTCGCGCGCATGCTCGAGTACCGCCGCTACCACGACGCCGCCGGCTATCTCCAGACGCTCTTCGAGGCCGGGCGCGACCACCACTACCGCACGCGCGCCGCTGCCGCCCGAGTTCCGCCGCGTCTCGCTCGACGCCGCACGTCCGGTCTACGCGGGCGAGCGGCTCGCGCAGGCCATCGGCGGCCTTATGCGCATGCCCGAGGCGCCCGACACGTCGCACATCCGGCCGACGGTTTCGCTCGAACGGCGTCTCGCCGTGGTGCGCGAGCTCCTGAAGCGCCGCATCGGCATTCGACTTCGACGAGGCGTTCGGCCGGGAGGACAGGCTGACCCAGGCCGTCACGATCTTCGCCCTGCTCGAGATGCACAAGCGCGGCGAGGCGACATGGGACCAGTCCGAGACCTTCGGGCCCATCAAGGTCACGCCGCTCTGGAGCACGGCCATCACGGAGGAGGTCGCATGACGGACGCACCGCAGCTCGAGCGCGTGATCGAGGCGCTGCTCTACCTGTCGCCGGCGCCCGTCTCGCGTTACGGAGCTCGTCGAGGCGACGGACGCCACCGAGGCGCAGGTCGAGCGGGCGCTCGACGGCCTCTCGGGCTCGTTCGCGGAAGGCAACCGCGGCCTGGTGCTGCGGAACGTGGCGGGTGGCTGGACCCTCGCCACGGATCCCGTCGCCGCCGACGCCGCGCGCAAGCTGCTCTCGAAGCCGAAGACGCCGCCGCTCACCCAGGCCCAGGCCGAGACGCTCGCGATCGTCGCCTACCTCCAGCCGGTCTCACGGCCGGAGATCAGCCGCATCCGCGGCGTCGCCGGCGAGTCCGCCGTGATCACGCTCACCGAGCGCGGCCTGATCGAGGAATCGGGCCGCTCCCGCTTCGGCGCGTCCATCTACCGCACCACTGAGCTCTTCGAGCGGGTCTTCGGGCTCGCGGGCCTCGACGACCTGCCGGACCCGGCCGGATTCGACCCGACGCCCGAGGTCGAGGGCGAGCTGCGCGATCGCCTGCTGAAGGCCGGCGAAGTCCCGCGCCGGCCAGCCGGGCTAGGACTAGCGCGCCGTCCACGAGATCAGGACGGGGATCGATCAGGATCGCGGTTGTCGCGATCACCGCCAGCGTTCCGGCGACGAGCTGGCCCCGTGTCCGCTCCGAGTTGCGGGCGTTGAGCGCGAGCCAAGCAAGCGCGGGGAGGAGGTTCACGCCGAGCCAGGCGATCGAGGGCGACGCCGGACGAGCCCTGGCCCTCGTCGAACTCGGGCAGCAGCACGAAGCGGTCCACGAGCAGCGCACCAATGAGGAGAAGGCCGACGATCACGCGGCAAGTCTGCCCACCCACCAACCCGAAACGTCCCACGCCGTACCCCATAGGGGACGTATTGGGACGTTTGCGTACGTTGAGGGCTTCCGATGCGCCTTGCCAAGTTCCTCGCCCACGCGGGTGTCGCCTCCCGCCGCCGCTCCGAGACGCTGATCGCCTCGGGCGTCGTGACCGTCGGCGGCGAGGTGGTGACCGATCCGGCGCGCGACGTCGACGAGTCGAGCGGCGTCGCGGTGGAGGGGGAGCCGATCAGGCCCGAGCCGCGCGAGGTCTGGATTCTCAACAAGCCGCTCGACGTCGTCTCGACTGCGCGCGAGCCCGGCAAGCGCCAGGCCGTGACGGACCTGGTTCCGTCGCGCCGGCGGCTCTATCCGGTCGGGAGGCTCGATGCCGACTCGACGGGCTGATCCTGTTGACCAACGACGGCGAGCTCGCGAACCGGCTCACGCACCCCCGCTACGGGGTCGAGCGGACCTATCGCGCGACGCTCAGGAAGCCCCCGACCGATGCGCAGCTGGCCCGGCTGCGGAACGGGGTCGAGCTGGATGACGGACCGACGCGGAAGGCGAGGGTCCGCCGCTCCGGCAAGCGCGGGATCGAGATCACCTTGCGCGAGGGCCGCAACCGGCAGATCCGCCGGATGGCCGAGGCGGTGGGCAACGAGGTCGTCTCGCTGAAGCGGGTCGGCTTCGGCTCGCATCGCGCTCGATCGCCTGCCCGGAGGGGGACGCGCGAAGGCTCGCGGCTCCCCAGGTCGAGGCGCTCTGGAAGGATTCAGGCCACGATGGGTGAGCGACTGTGGGCAATCAGGGGCGCGGCGCAGGCCGACGCCAACGACGAGGAGTCGATCCTCGCGGCTACGCGCGAGCTCGTCTCGGAGCTGATGGCGCGAAACGACGTCGAGCCCGAGAACTTCGTCTCGGTCATCTTCACCGCCACCGACGACCTCGAACGCCCAGTTCCCGGCGGTCGCCGCGCGCGAGCTCGGCTTCGGGCAGGTGCCGCTCCTCTGCAACCGCGAGATGGACGTCCCGGGGGCGATGGAGCGGGTCATCCGCCTGCTGGCGCACTACTACGCGCCGGAGGGCCACACGCCGCAGCACGTCTATCTGGGCGAGACCAAGAAGCTTCGCGCCGACCTCCACTCGGCGCAATGAGCGATCCGCTTCTCCAAGCGCCTGGACGAGATTCCCGGGCTACAAGGCGGGCGTCCCGGCCGGCAAGGCGCCCGAGGCGATCGCTGCCTCTGACATCGCGCAGCTCGCCTCGAACGAGTCGCCCTGGGGGCCGCACCCCGAGGTCGTCGCAAGCGATCGAGCGCGCGGCGGGAGCCATGAACCGATATCCGGACCCCGGCGCGACGCTCCTTCGCCGGCGCATCGCCGAGCGCCACGACGCGGATCCCGCCGCCATCGCCGTCTCGAACGGGAGCTGCGAGCTGCTCCTCGCGGCGGCTTCCGCGCTCTGCGAGGAGGGCGACGAGGTCCTGTTCGCGTGGCCGTCCTTCTCGATCTATCCGTACATGGCGCCCCTCTCCGGCGCCCGCGAGGTCCGAGTGCCGCTCACGGACACCTACGAGCACGACCTGGACGCGATGCTCGAGCGAGATCACGGCCGCAACCCAGGTCGTGGTGGTCTGCAACCCGAACAACCCGACCTCTACGCACATTCCGATCGCCCGGATCGCCGAGTTCGTCGAGGCGGTCCCGGACCACGTCTGCGTGATCCTCGACGAGGCATATGCCGAGTATCAGCTCCACGACGACCCCGAGGAGTCGGTCGACCTCTGGCGGCGCTCGGAGAACCTGGTCGTCCTTCGCACCTTCTCCAAGTGCTACGGGCTCGCCGGCCTCCGCGTGGGCTACGCGCTGACTTCCGCGAGCTCCGCTCGGCGTTCGACGCGGTGCGCCAGCCGTTCAGCGTCAACGCCCTGGCCCAGGCGGCGGGCGCGGAGGCGATCCGCCACCAGGATGACGTCGCGCAGCGCGTCGAGCGGACCATCGTCGAGCGAGTCTTCGTCGAGGAGAGCGTGCGCGAGCTCGGGCTCGACGACGCCGGACTCCCACGCGAACTTCTCCTGGATCGACCTGGGCGACGCCGACGAAGGCGAGGTGGTTGCGGCTCTGGGCGACGCGGGAGTCGTCGTCAGGCCGGGCACGCCGCTTGGCGGCCCCGGGCACATCCGCGTCTCATACGGCACCCGCGAGCAGAACCAGCGCTTCGTGGACGGCCTGGCCGCCGCGCTCTAGCCGGCTGCGCCGGCGCCGACCTCGGCCGGTCGACCGGATGTGGAAGTGCGAGTCGTCGGGCTCTCCGAGCATCCGATTCATGTCCGCGCGGTTGAACGGCCACAGGTCGATCGTGCCGTCGTCTCGCTGGTACCACGAGTTGCAGCCCGTGTTCCAGACCGTCGGGCCCAGAGCGCATCGCGACCTGGGAGTTGAACTCGGCCGTCGCCTCCTCGGTCGGCTCGACCGTGGCCAGCTCCCCGCGGGCGAAGCGCTCCAGCCAGCGGACGATGTAGGCAGAGCTCAGCTCAGCGGCGTGGTGGAGCGGGAGGGACCCGACCGGCGAATTCGGGCCGAGGATCGTGAACAGGTTCGGAAAGCCTGGGATCGCCGTCATCCGGTAGGCGCGCGGGCCGTCGGCCCAGGCCTCGTCGATCGAGAGCCCGTCCCTGCCGACGAGGTCGAGCGGGCGCATGTAGTTGTGAGCCTTGAATCCCGTCGCGAGCGCGATCAGGTCGAAGTCGCGCGCCTTCGCATCCTCGGTCACGATGCCTTCGGCGCGGACGTGATCGATGCGCTCGGTCACGACTTCCACGTTCTCCTGCTGGATAGCCGCTGAGAAAGGATCCCGAGACGACCTGGCGCTTGCACAGCGGCTCGTAGTCGGGGGTGATTCTCTCGCGCAGACCGGCGTCCTTGACCGAGGCGAGCCGGCGCCGAGCGGACTCCTGGAGCAGCCGCCTGCGCCATGACGGGCGGGTCACGATGTCCGTGAAGAGCCAGGAGGTCTGGAGCAGGCCCTCGAAGACGAGGCGGTTCAGAAAGGGAACGCGGCGCATGAGCTCGCTCACGAGCGCCGGCTGGCGCATCTCGGTCGGCCCCCAGAGCACCCACTGCGGGCTGCGAGAGAACAGGGTCACCTGCTCGGCGGTGGGCTGCATCGCGGAGACGAGCTGAACGCCTGTCGATCCGGTCCCGATAACCGCGACGCGCTTGCCCGCGTAGTCCACGCCGTCGTCCCATCGCGCGCTGTGCAGAGTCGTGCCGGCGAAGTCGGCAAGGCCCGGGATGTCCGGCACGTTCGGATGGTGAAGCACGCCCGTCGCCATGACGACGAAATCGGCGCGCTCGACCTCTCCGTCCACCTCGACCTCCCATTCCTCGCCTGTCCATTCCGAGCGGGTCACCTCCGCATCGAGGCGCAGGTGCGGCCGGAGGCCGAAGCGGTCCACGACTTCGCGGTGGTAGTCGAGGATCTCCTCGCCCGTCGCGAACACTCGCTTCCAATCCGGCTTGAGGTGGAAGGAGTACTGGTAGAGCTGCGAGGGCACGTCGCAGCTGAGGCCCGGGTAGTGGTTCCAGTACCAGGTGCCGCCGACGTCCGAGCCCTTCTCGAGCATGACGAAGTCCTCGAAGCCGCGGCGCTTGAGCGCGACGCCCATCGCGATGCCGGACATGCCGGCCCCGACGATCACGACTCGCGGGGAGCGCGCCCTCTCGGTCATCGCCCGTTCCGCGAGAAGTGCTGGTAGTCCTTCGTCCCGGACCAGTCGCCGCCCCATTTCCAGTCCTCCTGGGCGAAGGCCCGGTAGGCGTGATCGCCGCGGTGGATCATGCCCTTCTTGTCCTGCGAGCGGTCCGCGTACGGCGGCGCCGGCCGGCGGGCTCACGTGACCTGACTGGGTGACGTACGGGTTCTCGATCGGGTTGAGGTCGATGGCCTTGCCGTAGGCGTGCTGGGACCACGTCGAGGTTCCGTTGATGTACCGGCAGTTGAAGCCGGAGGTGTTGTCGGCGTTCATCGATGCGTGGTCGGAGCCGTCGTAGCGGTCGATCAGCTGCATCCGGCGGATCTTGAACTTGTGGCGATAGAGGCTCCGGAAGACACGGACGATCTCGCCGGCCTCGTTCTTGTGCACGACGATCGACCCCGTCTCGCGCTTGCCGTCGAAGTCCCAGAACGTCGTCCGGATGAGGCGCAGGTTGTCGATGTGCACGGGACATCCTTGCCGCCACGAGACGCCCGTCATGCGATCCCGCGTCTTGCCCTTGATCTCGCGCACCTGGTAGTCGAACCCCTTGACGTTGTCGCGGCCCTGGGCCTCCGAGGCGGCGCCGGAGCCTCCGCCAAGGCTGCACCGCGCAGGAGGCGGCCACGAACGCGATCAGGACCCGCACAACTTTCACCCTCTCAGGGTGTCAAACTGGCCGGAGTGAGGGGGAAGCGAATTCTCGTCGCAACCGCCGCCGCGCTGGCGGTCATGGCAGGTCCCGCGCTTGCCGCCGTCATCGGCACGGCCGGGAGCATCACCTACACGTCCGAGAGCTCGAGCCTGATGAACAACGAGGACGTCGAGATTCAGACCGGTTGCTCGGCCGCCAAGAAGATCACCGGCGTCGGCTTCGGAACGGACTTCCTGAACCTCGATCCCCAGGCCCTGACGATGTACGCCGCGAACGCTGCACGGATTCGGGTGAAAGCTTCCGGGAACGACAACCTCACCGCCTACGTGATGTGCACGAGCGCCAAGATCAGATACGTGACCGCCGAGCAAGACTCACGGCGGGGTGACGACGGGCAAGTTGAAGGTCAGGTGCCCGAACACCAAGCACGTCGTCGGCGGAGGGGTAGAGGCAGGTCAGAGGTTTATCCAGAGCACTTATCCCTTCGACTCCAAGGACAAGGGCAAGAAGCCCGACGACGGCTGGAAGGCCACCACCTCGGGCCTCCAGACGGCCGACGTAGAGGTGACCGCGGCCTGCTCGAAGGTCGAGCCCAAGTACTCGAAGGAGACGGTCACGCTGTCGCCGTCCGTCTCAAGCGCGGTCATTCCCAAGTGCAAGGGCCGACACGAATCTGGCATCGGTCGGCGCGCATCTGTCGGGGCCGATCCAGTACGGCAGCCTGAACTCGATGCGCCCGCGCGACGACGACGACGCCGGCTCGGTGCCGGGCGACGAGGTGCTCGTGAACATGGGCAACGACGGCTCGAACCCGGACTCGGAAAAGCTGGCCGGCTACGCCATCTGCATCGACTGAGCCTTGCCCTTTCCGGCTCACCCTGCTACAAACCCCTGCGTGAACCACGGTTCTACGTACGCCACCTCGACCGCCCGCATCGGGTGCGTCCGCGTACGCGTATTCGTGGTTTAGCTGGCGATTTATCTAGGCGCCCGCCCCTCGGGTCTCTGAAAGACCCAGCGCATGAACAGCATCCAGGACCGGGCGCCCTACTCAGCCACGTACCCTCGAATTCGCCAGACTTGAAAGGCACCCGAACAGATGACAACCGTTTTGGACAACAGACTCGGAGGGGGACACTTCGGCATCATCGCCGGCCCCTGCACCGTGGAGAGCCGCGACATGATCCTCGAGACGGCTCGCGGGGTCGCGCGCGGAGGCGCGACGATGCTCCGCGGAGGGGCGTACAAGCCCCGCACGTCGCCGTACTCCTTCCAGGGCCTCGGAGTGGAGGGCCTTCGCCTCCTTCAGGAGGCCAAGGAGGAAACCGGCCTCCCGATCGTCACCGAGCTCCTCGACGTACGGGACGCTGAGCACGTCGCAGAAGTCGCGGACGTCATCCAGATCGGTGCGCGGAACATGCAGAACTACGCGCTCCTCGCCGAGGCGGGGCGGACCGGGCATTCCCGTCCTGATCAAGCGCGGGCTCTCGGCAACCCTCGAGGAGCTTCTGCTGGCGGCCGAGTACGTGCTGAAGGAGGACAACCCCAACGTCGTCCTCTGCGAGCGCGGGATCCGGACCTTCGAGGGCGCCTACAGGTTCACGCTCGACCTGATGGCGGTGCCGGCCCTGAAGGCGATGACCGACCTTCCCGTGATCGTCGACCCCTCGCACGCCCCGGGCCGCCGGGATTGGGTGACCTCGATGTCGCTCGCCGCCGCCGCGGCCGGTGCCGACGGCATCATCGTCGAGGTCCATCCCGAGCCCGAGAAGGCGCTCTGCGACGGCCCGCAGTCACTGGCCCTCGACTCGTTCGGCGACTACGCGGAACAGGTCAGGCGCGTCGCCGAGATCGCCGGAAACGAGGTCTCGGTCGCCCTCTAGGCGGACGGGGACGAGGGGAACCGGATGGAAGTGCCGACATCAGCCGAGCGCGACGGGATCCGCGACCGCCGGATCGATCAGATCGAGGCGCTCGCGCCGCCGACCGATCTCCTCGACCGAGCTGCCCCTGCCGCCCGCTGGGGCGGAGCTCGTCATGCGCAGCCGCGAAGAGGTGACCGCGATCCTCGAGCGCGCGGACGACCGGCTCCTCGTGGTCGTCGGGCCGTGCAGCGTTCACGACACGGAGGCCGCGCGCGATTACGCCGCGCGCCTGGCGGCGAAGGCGGCCGAGCTGAACGATGACCTGTTGGTCGTGATGCGCGTCTACTTCGAGAAGCCGCGGACGACGACGGGGTGGAAGGGGATGATCAACGACCCGCACCTGGACGACTCGGGCGACGTGAACACAGGGCTCCGCTGGGCTCGCGGGCTGCTCCTCGCGGTGATCGAGCTCGGGCTTCCCGTCGGCTGCGAGTTCCTGGATCCCATCACTCCGCAGTACATCTCCGACGCCGTCTCCTGGGGCGCGATCGGGGCCCGGACGACCGAGAGCCAGATCCACCGGCAGCTCGGGTCGGGTCTCTCGATGCCGATCGGCTTCAAGAACGGCACCGACGGCAACGTCCAGATCGCGGTCGACGCCGTGCGCGCTGCCGCCGCGAGCCACTCGTTCACGGGCATCGACCCCTCCGGCACCCCCGCGATCCTGAGGACCGCCGGCAACCGCGACGGCCACGTGATCCTCCGCGGCGGTCGCGACTCGTACAACTACGGCGCCCCCGAGGTCGCGGAGGCGCTGGCCCAGTTCGAGCGCGCCGGGCTCGCCAGCGCGGTTGTCATCGACGCATCGCACGACAACTCGGACAAGGACCCGGATCGCCAGCGCGAGGTCGCCGCCGACATCGCGGGCCAGGTGGCGGCCGGCAACGGCGCAATCGTGGGCGTGATGCTCGAGTCGTTCATCGTCGCCGGCCGTCAGGACCTCGGCTCGGGCGAGCTCGACTACGGGCAGTCGATCACCGACGCGTGCATGGACTGGGAGACGACCTCCGGCGCCCTCGACGAGCTCGCCGAGGCCGTCCGCGCGCGCCGCGAGGCCCCGCGGGTCGGACCCCTCATAAGGCGCTCACCAGAGGCCTAGGCTGCACGCATGCGTATAGCTGTTCTCGGCGTGGGCCTGATCGGTGGCTCGATCGGACTGGCAGCGCAGCGGCGCCTCGAGGCCGAGGTCGCCGGGTTCGATCCCGTCCCCGGCCGCGATCCGCTCAGGGGCTCGAGCTCGGGGCCTCACCGCGGGCGCGAAGACGGTCGCGCGAGGCCGTCGCCGGCGCTGACATCGTCTTCTGCGCCGCGCCGGTCGGGCCTCCTGCCCGAGCTGGTCGCGGCGGCGCTCGAAGCAAGCGCCGACGGGACCATCGTCGTCCGACGTCGGCTCGACCAAGCGGGACCTCGTCGAAGGGACTCGCCGCGCATCCGGCGGCCGGCCGCTTCATCGGCGGGCATCCGATCGCCGGCGCCGAGACGGCCGGGGTCGAGAACGCCAGGGCCGAGCTGTTCGAGGGCGCGCGCTGGTACCTGACGCCGGGGGACCAGGCAGGAGGCGTCGACTACGACCGCCTCCAGCGCGCGGTCGCCGAGATGGGCGCTCGGCCCCAGGCCATCGACGCCGAGCTCCACGACCGCCTGATGGCGACCGTCAGCCACCTTCCCCACGTGATCGCGAACGTGATGGTCTCGCAGGCCGAGGTGGCGATCTCAGACGAGGGAGAGCGGTTGCCCGAGGTCGGGCCGGAGCTTTCGCGACACGACTCGCGTGGCCGGCGCCAATCCCGCGATCTGGAAGGACATCTTCACCCGCAACGCGGACGCGCTTGCCGCCGAGATCGAGCGGGCGGTCGGAGCGCCTGCGCGAGGCCGCCGAGCTGATCCGGGCGGGGGACGCGAGTGCCGTCGAGGAATGGCAGTCGCGCGCCCGCGGCGCCCGGGACCGCCTGCTCGAAGGCGGGCGCTTCCGGAGGCGCGCTCACCGAGCTCCGCGTGACCGTCGAGAACAAGCCGGGAGTGGTCGCGGAGATCGCGCTCGCGCTCGGCCGCGCCGGCGTGAACATCGAGGACATGGCGCTTCAGCCCGCCGCGGACATGCGGACGGGCGCGATCTCGCTCTGGGTGGCCGGAGAGGCGACGCGGCTCGGGCGGTCGAGGTGATGCGCGGAGATGGGGCATACCGCGAGCGCCGCCGGGTCCAGCGCGTGACGCTCGCGGACATTCGAGCCTTCCGGCCCGCTCAAGGGCTCGCTGACTCCGCCGCCGGACAAGTCGGTCTCCCACCGGGCGGCCCTCTTCGCGGCCATGGCGGACGGCACGTCCCGGATCTCGGGCTACCTGGACTCGGCGGACACCCGTTCGACGCTCGCCGCGATCGAGGCGCTGGGCGCTGGCGTCGTGTCCGCGCCCGGGCCTCACGACTCCTCGACGTCGAGCGTCACAGGGCATCGGGCTCGATGGCCCGGCGCAAAGCGCCGGATCGGCGCCCGTCGCGATCGACGTCGGGAACGCCGGCACCCTGATGCGGCTTCTTCCGGGGTGGCTCGCGGGCCAGCCGGGCGGCACCTGGGTGCTGGACGGCGACGAGTCCATCCGCCGCAGGCCCGTGGATCGGATCGCAGATCCCCTGCGGCCATGGGCGCCGACTGCTCGGCGCGCGAGGGCCGCCTGCCGCCGCTCGAGGTACGCGGATCCGCGCTCAGCGGCATCGAGTACGCGATGCCGGTCGCGAGCGCGCAGGTGAAGTCATGCCTGCTCCTCGCGGGCCTCATGGCCGACGGCGAGACGACGGTGGTCGAGCGCGACCCGTCGCGCGACCACACGGAGCGGATGCTCCGGGCCGCCGGGAGCGAAGGTTCGGGTCGAGCCCGAAGGCTCCGGGCTCACGCTGGGCGGGCGGCTCCCGGGCAGGCGCGTGACGGTGAACGGCGGCTCGAGGCGCTCGTTCCGGCCGGCGAGCTCGCGGTGCCCGGGGACTTCTCGTCGGCAGCGTTCTTCGTCGTCGCGGCGCTGATCGTGCCGGGAAGCCAGGTTCGGCTTCGCGAGCGTGGGCATCAACCCGACCAGGGTCGGGCTCCTGGGGATCCTCAACCGGATGGGCGCCCGGATCGAGGTCGAGGAGGGGCCGCCCCTGAACGGTGAGCAGCGCGGCACGATTGTGGCGCGGCATTCACCGCTCCATGCGACGCAGGTCGCTCCCGGCGAGGTCCCGCTGGCGATCGACGAGCTTCCGCTCGTCGCGCTGGCCGCGGCCTTCGCGGAGGGTCGAGACGGTGGTCCGGGGCGCCGAGGAGCTGCGCCACAAGGAGTCCGATCGGGTCGCGACCGTCGTCGACGTGATCAACGCCGCGGGCGGCGATGCCGAGGCGTTCGAGGACGGCTTTGCCGTGCGCGGGACCGGCGGGCTCCGCGGGGGCCGGATCTCGTCCCACGGCGACCACCGGCTGGCGATGGTCGGCGCGCTCGCCGGGCTCGCCTCGCGCGACGGGGTGGACGGTCGAGGGCATGGACGCGGCGGGCGTCAGCTACCCCGGCTTCGAGGACGACGTGCGGAACTCTTCTCGGGCTAGCCGCGGCTCGGGTGTCCCTCGCCCGGCCAGGGCGAGAGCAGGAGCAGGATGCGCGCGTCCTCGGTGGCGCGGACCGTGCGCGCTTCGTTCGGGCTGAACTCGGCGACGAGGCCCGGGCCCTCCGCCCACGGTCTCGCCGTCGGCGTCGTCGATCTCGATCGCGCCTCTGCGCGACGACGAGCCAGGCGCGCTCGTGGACGCGGTGTTCCTGCAGCTCCTCGCCGGCCGGGCAGCTCGATCACGATGAGCCTGCCCTCGTCGGCGGAGTCCAGGACGAGCGGGTGATGCGGCTCGACCTCCATTTCGGCGACGCTCCACGCCTTCATGGAAGCCAATCTATCGGGGATTGGGTGAGGGGTTTCCCCGAAAGAAGCACGTGCCGTTCTAGGTTTGTCGCCATGGTGATCGCGATCGACGGCCCCGCCGGTGCCGGCAAGTCCACGGTGGCCCGGGGGCTCGCCGATGAGCTCGGCATCACGTACCTCGACTCCGGGGCCATGTATCGCTGCGTGGCTCTGGCGGTCAGTCGCGCGGGCGCCGACCCGGACGACCCGTCGGCAGGCCGCGGGCGTCGCGGGCGATCTGGAGATTGCCTTCGAGTGCGGGCGGGTGCTGCTCGACTCGGAGGACGTCTCGGACGCGATCCGCTCGCCCGAGATCTCGGCGCTCGCCTCGCGGGTGTCGGTTCATCCGGGGGTCCGCGAGGCAATGGTCATGCGCCAGCGCGACCTGATCTCACGCGGCCCCTACGTCGCGGAGGGCCGGGACATCGGCACCGTCGTCAGCCCCGAGGCGCCGCTCAAGGTCTTTCTGGTGGCCGATCGACGAGGAGCGCGCGCGCCGGCGCGCGGCCGAGAGCGGCCGCCCGGTCGACGAGGTCCTCGCGGACATCGCGGACCGCGACCGCCGGGACACCGAGCGAGAGCACGGCGCGATGCGCGCGGCCGGCGACTCGGTCGAGGTGGACACGACCTCGCTGACCGCCGGACGAGGTCATCGAGCGGATCGCCGCGCTCGCCCGGGAGCGGGACCTCGCATGAGCCGCACGCCGCGAGTCGCCGTGGTCGGCTTTCCGAACGTCGGCAAGTCCACGCTGGTCAACCGCCTCTCCGGCGGCAGGGAGGCCGTGGTCCACTCGGAGGCCGGCGTCACGCGTGACCGCAAGGAGCTTCCCTGCGAGTGGAACGGCCGCGACTTCATCCTGATCGACACGGGCGGGCTCGATTTCGAGGCGGGCGATCAGATCTCTCGCGCGATCCAGGAGCAGGCGCGCGCCGCGATCGCCGACGCGGACGTCGTCGCCCTGGTTCTGGACGCGAAGGCCGGGCCTGCGCCAGGGCGACGCCGAGGTCGCCGAGATCCTGCGCCGCTCGGACGTTCCCGTGGTGGTCGTCGCGAACAAGGTCGACGGCCCATCCGACGAGCCGCAGGTCGCCGACCTCTACAGCCTCGGGCTGGGCGAGCCCGGTGGGCGTCTCGGCCGCGCAGGGCCGCTCGACGGGGGACCTCCTGGACCGGCTGGTCGCTGCGCTGCCCGCGCCCGACCCCGATGCCGAGGACGAGCCCGATCGCCCCCGCCTCGCGCTGATCGGCCGGCCGAACGTCGGCAAGTCGTCGCTGGTCAACCGCTTCCTGGGCTCGGACCGTGTGATCGTCTCCGAGATCGCCGGGACGACGCGCGACGCGATCGACACCGAGCTCAAGGTCGGCGACCGCTCGGTGCTCCTGGTCGACACGGCGGGCCTTCGCAAGCGCTCGCGCGTCTCCGGCTCGGTCGAGTTCTACGCGCAGATCCGCTCGGAGCGCGCCGCGCAGCGCGCTGACGTCGCGATCGTCGTCGTCGACGCATCCGAGGGGCTCGACGTCCGAGGATCTCCGCGTCGCCGACCTCGCGATGAAGTCCGGCTGCGCCACGATCTTCGCCCTCAACAAATGGGACGAGGTGGTGATGGACCTCGAGGACGTCAAGGCGCGCATAGCGCAGCGCGTGCGCCAGCGCCCGCCGGTGATCACGACGTCCGCCCTGAGCGGCCGGAACGTCGAAAAGCTCCTCGCCGCGGCGATCGAGCTGGCCGACAGGCGCGCTCAGCGCATCCCGACCCCGAAGCTGAACCGGTTCGTCGCCGAGGTCGTCGCGCGCCGCCAGCCTCCGGCCAAGCGGGGCAAGCGCCTTCGCCTCTACTACGCGGCGCAGGTGGGCACGTCGCCGCCGCGAATAGCGATCCAGGTGAACGACCGCCGCCTCATCACCCAGGACTGGGCCTACTACCTGGAGAACCGGATGCGCGAGCACTACGCCCTCGAAGGCGTGCCGCTGATAATCGACTTCGTGCCGAAGGCCTCGGAGGGCCGCTCGCGCTCGTCCCGCCGCCCACCGCGCGATCGAACGCGAGGGCGCCGAGTGATCCGCCGTTTCTTCGCGGCGATCGCCGCGCGCCTTCGCAGCGCGCGCTACTTCCTGGGCGACCTGTTCTTTCTGCTCACCGTCCCTTCCGCGGCATCGGCGAGCGCATCGCCTCAGCCTGGCGCTCGATCTCGCCGCAGATGGCGCCTCCGGGGCGCCGTGGCCGGCGGGCGCGATCGCTTTGATCGCCTTGGTCGGCGTTCGTCGTGGTGCCCAATCTGCCGTGCGGCGCCCCGGGGGGCGACGATTGCGCCCCTGACGACGACGCCATGGCGCTCGTCCCCGCCGACGCGCTCGCCTACGTGCACGTGAACATCGAGGCCGGGACCGACCAGGCCGAGGACGCCGCGACCGTCGCCGAGCGGACGCCGCTGCTGACCCAGCAGGTGCTCGGGCCGCGTCGCCGCCCTTCCTCCTCGGCGGCGCGGGGGAGCGCGCCGAACTTCGCCGAGGACATCGAGCCGTGGTTCGGCGGTGAGATCGCGATCGCGGTCGTTCCCGGGTGGGGCCGGGACCCAGCAGGTCCAGCTGCTCGAGGTCGCGGACGAGAAGGGCGCGCGTGAGTACGAGTCGTCGATCGGGGCCGGGGAGCCCGAGCCCGAGGACTACCAGGGCATCGAGCTCCGCGAGGACGATCGCGGCCTTGCGACGGCCATCGTCGGCGACTTCCTCGTCGATCGGCTCCGCGGACGGGGTGCGGTCGGTGATCGACGTCGCGGCCGGTGCCGAGGGCGCGAAGCCGCTCTCCGACGACGCCACGGCCGACGGAGGCCTTCGACGAGCTCCCGGAAGAGAGCTTCGCCCAGGCCTACCTGTCGGCCGGAGGGAATCGACAGCTTCCTGGCGCTCTCCGAAGGCGCGCTCGCGCCGTTCGAGCCGCTGGTCGACTCCGGCGACTCGCAGGGCGCCGCGTTCTCGGCTCAGCGCGGACGAGAGCGGGCTACCGGTTCGCGACGCCGAAGCGTCCTCGATCCCGAGCGAAATCCCGAGGCGGGCGGCTTCTTCGCGGCGTTCGCGCCGTTCTCAGCCCGCAGCTCCCGGAAGAGCTGGCTCCGGACACGCTCGCCTTCGTCGGGTTCGGCGACGCGGACGCGACCGTCAGCGGCCTGCTCGGACCAGGCGACGATCCGCGCTCCCGGGATCGCGAGCGGAGTGACCGAGCTGGTCGACCGGCTGCGAAAGGACGCCGGGGTGGACCTCGCCGAGGAGCTCTTGCCCGCGCTCAACGGCGAGGGCGCCCTGGCGGTCGCGCCGCGGCCCGACGCGACCGCCGCGAGCGCCGCCGAGACTTCCGAGGACGAGGTGCCCGATGACCTCCAGGCGCCGAGCGCGCCGAGACGATCTCCGGGGGGCCAGTCCGACATCCCCTACCTCGAGTTCCTCGCCGACGATGTCGACGAGGAGGCCGCGGCGGACGCGCTCGCCCGGCTTCAGGGCGAGCTGGCCGAAGTCGGTCGACCCGAGCATCTCCAACCCGGTCTTCCGCGAGCAGACCTTCGGCGACGTGACGGCGCAGGTCCTTCAGCGCTCGCCCGCGGACATCCTGGCCTACGCGATCTTCGACCAGAAGCTCGTGGTCGCCGACGACATCGCGCCGATCGAGCGCCTCGACGGCGATCCCGACGCCGGCCTCGCGGGCGCTGAGGGCGTACGAGGCCGCCGATGGAGGGGCTCGCGCGAGGAGCCGTCGCTGATCGCCTACCTCGACCTGGCGCGGTCTGGTCGGCGCGGCCGAGAGGCTCGGGGCCGGCCGCCGAGGGCCCGTTCGTCAGCGTTCGCCGAGGATCTGCGGAGCCTCCAGACCTTCGCGATCACGGTCGGGACCGAGGAGGACGTGCTCTCCAGTGACGCCCGGCTGCGTATTTCGGCGCCATAACCGCGTAATCTGCCCTGCTCAATGAGCGAGAGCCTGCAGGACAACGAGTTCCTTTTCACCTCCGAGTCGGTCACCGAGGGCCACCCGGACAAGGTCGCCGACCAGATCTCCGACGGCGTCCTCGACGCCGTCCTCGCGGACGATCCATACGGGCGCGTCGCGTGCGAGACGCTCGTGAACACGGGCCTCGTCGTCGTCTCCGGCGAGATCTCGACCGAGATCTACGTCGACATCCAGGACATCGCTCGCGAGACGATCCGCAGCATCGGCTACACGGACGCCGAGCTCGGATTCTCGGCCGACTCCTGCGCGGTCATCAACGCGATCGACAAGCAGTCGCCGGACATCGCTCAGGGCGTCGACGCGGCGCTCGAGGTGCGCGAGGACGCCGAGGACGACGACGAGCTGGACGTCGCCGGGGCGGGCGACCAGGGGATGATGTTCGGCTACGCGTCGAACGAGACGCCCGAGCTCATGCCCATGCCGATCTCGCTCGCGCACCAGCTCGCCCGCCGCCTCGCGAAGGTCCGCCACGACGGCGACGTCGCCTACCTGCGCCCCGACGGCAAGACTCAGGTCACCGTCCGCTACCAGGACGGCCGCCCGGTCGGCATCGAGAAGGTCCTGATCTCGACGCAGCACGAGGACGGCGTCGAAGTCGATCAGATCCGCGCCGACCTGTGGGAGAGCGTGATCGAGCCGGTCCTCCCGAGTCGACATGTACGACGCGGCCGAGCTCAACACCCACGACAACCTGCTCGTCAACCCGACCGGGCGGTTCGTGATCGGCGGCCCTGTCGGCGACGCCGGCCTCACCGGCCGCAAGATCATCGTCGACACCTACGGAGGCATGGCCCGCCACGGCGGCGGCGCCTTCTCCGGCAAGGACCCATCGAAGGTCGACCGCTCCGCCGCGTACGCCGCCCGCCACGTGGCCAAGAACATCGTCGCCGCCGGACTCGCCGACCGATGCGAGGTCCAGGTCGCCTACGCGATCGGCGTCGCCCACCCCGTTTCGGTCATGGTCGAGGACTTCGGCACCGGCAAGATCCCGCGCGCCCGCCTGAACGAGCTGGTGCTCGAGCATTTCGACCTGCGCCCTGGCGCTTTCCGCGAGGCGCTCCAGCTCCACCGTCCGATCTACAAGCCGACCGCCGCGTACGGCCACTTCGGCCGCGAGGACGGCGACTTCACCTGGGAGGAGACGGACAAGGCCGACGCGCTGCGCGAGCGCGGGCGCCGGAGCCGTCGCTAAGCCGTCGCCTAGGTCTGGGCAGGCGGCGGCTGGTAGCCGTGCTGCTCGTCGCCCAGGCCGCCCGGCGCCGCTCGGGCTCTGGAGTGAGCGCGTTGCCTCGTCGACCTTCTCGACGACCTCCTGCGGGCTCCGCCACGCCGGCGAAGATGAAGTTGTAGTCGTCGCCGGCGGCGGTGTCGAAGTCCACGTCGCCGATCTGGAAGATCCGCTGGATCACGCCCTGCGGAGACGTTCACGTTCTGCACCCGCTCGAGGCGGGTCTCCTGGATCGTCCGCGAGACGATGCCCTTCTTGATGTGGAGGCGGCGGTTGGTGATCGTGTAGCTCGTCGCCACGCGCTTGATGAAGCCGACCAGCACGGTGACGCCGACGCCGACGATCGCGAGGATCACGACCAGGCTGTCGTTGCGCTCATCGGCGATCTCGGTGCCGATCGCGACCAGGAAGCAGATCACCGCCGTCGCGAGAAGGCCCTTGATGTAGAAGTCGACGATCGAGCGCCACGAGGGGTGTCCCTCGAAGAGCACTCGCTCTCCAGGTCCGAGCTTGGGTGCCACGGCCGCGGAGATTACATCTCACGGCCGTCCCACTACGCTTGAATAGGTGATGATCGCCAAGGTCGAGCCACTCACCACAGCGCGCGCCCTGCGCGGGCCGTTCGACTACAAGCTCGGCGAGCGGTTCGCGGATGTCGGGATCGGCAGCCTCCTGCTCGTCCCGTTCGGGCGCCAGCGGCTGCGCGGCGTGGTCGTCGGGCTCGCGGAGACGTCGGAGCTTCGCGCCCGAGCGCCTGGCTGAGCCGATCGCCGCGCTCGGCGGGCCCCTTCCTGCCGGCCTGGTCGACCTCGGCCTCTGGGTCGCCCGCGAGTACTGCTCGACACCCTCTCGCGGGGCTGGAGCTGGTGCTGCCGCCTGGCGGCGGCAAGGGGGTCAGGCGCGCGCACCGAGCTGCGCGCCGCGCTGACGGCCGCGGGCCGCGATGCGCTCGACGGCTCGGAGCGGCTCGGGCCCAAGCAGCGCTCGGCGCTCGAGCGGCTCGCCGCCGCGGACGGGCCGGTCGCGGCTGGAGCCGGAGCGGGACTCGCTGAAGCGGCTCGAGGCGCGCGGCCTGGTCGAGCTCGAGCGAGGACGAGGTGTCGCGCCGGCCGGTCTCGGTGGCGGTCGGGGCTCGCGGCGAGCGGCCGGTCCTGACGCCGGCGCAAGGCGCGGCGCTCGCGCGGATCACCGCACGGCCTCGACGGGCAGGGAGGCGAGCTTCTCCTCCACGGAGTGACCGGCTCGGGGAAGACCGAGGTCTATCTGACCGCCACCGAGGCGGCGCTCGAGCGTGGGCGCGGCGTGATCGTCCTCGTGCCGGAGATCGGGCT
The DNA here is from genome assembly GCA_963740125.1 of uncultured bacterium. Lineage (GTDB taxonomy): Bacteria > Actinomycetota > Thermoleophilia > Solirubrobacterales > 70-9 > JALZKA01. The sequence goes on from CAVUCV010000001.1 coordinate 811,137, forward strand.
CACGCCCCAGACCGTCTCGCGGTTCGAGGCGCGCTTCGGCGACCGGGTCGCGGTGCTCCACTCGGCGCTCAGCGCAGGCGAGCGCCGCGACGAGTGGCTTCGGGTTCGCCGCGGCGAGGCCCGGGTGTGCGTCGGTCCGCGCTCGGCGGTGTTCGCGCCGGTGGAGGGCCTCGGCCTGATCGTCGTGGACGAGGAGCACGACTCGTCTTACAAGCAGGAGTCGGACCCGCGCTACGACGCTCGCGACGTCGCCGCCATCGGGCGCACGCGGAGCAGGCGATGCTGGTCGCCGGCACCGCGACTCCGCGGCCGGAGAGCTGGGAGCGCCTGGAGCGGGTCGAGCTCTCCGAGCGAGCCGACGGATCGCCGATGCCCGGCATCGAGGTGCTCGACATGCGCGAGCGCGACGGCAGGGAGGGGCCGCTTCACGCCCGCACGCGCGAGGCTCTCGCGCGGCTTGCCGAGACCGGCGGCAAGGCGATCGTGATGGTCCCGAGGCGCGGCTGGTCGCCGTTCCTCGACTGCCGCGTGTGCGGGCACGCCTGGTACTGCCCGAACTGCGACGTGTCGCTGGTCCTCCACCGCGCCGGCGACACCATGCGCTGCCACCACTGCGGGCATTCCGAGCGAGTCCCGGAGAGCTGCCCCGAGTGCGCTTCGGTCTCGATCGCGCGCCACGGCGCGGGGTCGGAGCGCGTCGCCGAGATCGTCTCCGAGCTCGTCGCGCCGGTCCCGGTGCTCAGGCTGGACTCGGACTCCGCCGCGCGCAAGGGCGCCCACGCCGCGATCCTCGGCGAGTTCGACCGCGCCGAGGCCGGCGTCCTGATCGGCACCCAGATGGTCGCGAAGGGGCACGACTTCCCCGACGTCGTCCTTTCGGTGGTCGTCGACGCCGACTCGAGCCTGCGCTTCCCCGACTTCCGGGCCGAGGAGCGGACCTTCGCGCTCGTCTCGCAGCTCGCTGGGCGCAGTGGGCGGGGAGGCGCGGGCCGCGTCCTCGTCCAGACGCTGGCGCCCGGACGCCGAGGCGATCACGCGGGCTGCGACTCACGACGCGGCCGGCTTCCTGGCCGGCGAGCTCGAGCGGCGGCGCGAGCTCTCGTATCCGCCGTTCGCGACGCTCGTCCGCGTCGAGATGGCGGCGAAGGAAGCACAGGCTGCCGAGAACGCAGCGCGCCAGACCGCCGCCCGGCTGCGGCCGCTCCTGCCGCGCGACGCGACCCTCCTGGGCCCGGCGCCGCGGTTTCGCCTGCGCGACCGCGAGCGGCGCCAGGTCCTCGTCAAGGCCGCGGACCGCGACGGCGACGGTGGACGCGGTCCGCGAGGCCGTGGACGGTGCGATCGCATCGAAGGTGATGCGCAACGTTCAGCTCTCCGTGGACGTCGACCCGCAATGAGCCGAACGCTTTTCGGCAGCGTCCCCTTTTAGACTCGCTGCAGGATGAGCGAGCACTCAGAAATCGAGCCGGACGAGCCGATCGAGGGTCCCGTCGAGGGAGATGCCGCGCCCGACGAGCCGACCGAGGAGGAGCTTCGCCGGCGCGACGCGGCGCTGGCCGAGGTGGTCGTCTTCGGCGATCCGGTGCTGCGCTCGAAGGCCTCTGAGGTCCGCGAGTTCGGCGCCGAGCTCCGCGAGGAAGCCGACCACATGATCGCGATCATGCGCGACGCGATGGGAGTGGGGCTGGCGGCGACCCAGCTCGGCGCGTTGCGGCGCCTTCTCGTCTTTCAGGCGGGCCCGGACGCGACGCCGACCGCGCTCGCGAACCCGGTGATCGAGTGGCGCTCGGGTGACCTGGCCACGGCCGCCGAGGGTTGCCTGTCGCTGCCGCGGGTCGATCGTCGACGTCGAGCGGCCACTTCACGTGCGCGTCTCAGGAGCCGACATCCAGGGCGAGCCGATCCTGATCGAGGCGTCGGGCCTCGAGGCGCGCGTCCTCCAGCACGAGATCGACCATCTGGACGGCGTCCTCATCCTGGACCGGACCGAGCGCGATCAGCGAAAGGGCGCGATGCGGGCGCTGCGCGAGGGCACGAGCTTCACGCCGTTCGAGCCAGACTCCGAAGAGGACCGAAGACGCAGAGCCCGAGCCCGCCCACGAGGCCGGCTGAGAGCCGTTGCGCCTCGCCTATCTCGGCACCTCGGACTTCGCGGCAACGGTGCTGAGGCGCCTCGCCGCGAGCCCGTACCGCCCGGCGCTCGTGGTCACCCCGCCCGACCGCAAGCAGGGCCGGGGCCGAAAGCTCTCGCCGCCGCCGGTCGCGATCGCCGCCGCCGACCTTGGCCTCGCAGCTTCACCAGACGCCGCAGCGTGAACGAGCCGGAGTCCCTCGCGCGCGATCGCCGGCGCGGGGATCGACGCTGGGGATGGTCTGCGCCTTCGGGCAGCTGATCAAGCCGCCGCTCCTGGACGAGGTCGAGATGCTGAACGTCCACCCGTCGCTCCTTCCGCGCTGGCGCGGCGCGGCGCCGATCGAGCGGGCGATCATGGCCGGCGACGCGGAGACCGGCGTCGCGATCATGCGCCTCACCGAGGGCCTCGACTCCGGCCCGGTTGCGCTCCTGGAGCGCGTCGACGATCGCCGAGCGACGAGGACTACGGCTCGCTCTCGCGGCGCGCCTCGCCGGCGCTGGGCGGCGAGCTGGCGGTCCGGGCGCTCGGAGCTGCACGACGCGGGCGAGCTCGACGTTCGCCGAGCAGCCCGACGAGGGCGTCACCTACGCCGAGAAGATCGACGGCGTCAGAGCGCCGGCTCGACCCGGCCCGGCCCGCGGTCGAGCTCGAGCGGACGGTGCGGGCGCTCAACCCCCACGTCGGCGACGTACGCGCGAGCTCGAAGGCGACGAGCGGCTGGGCGTCGTCAAGGCCGCGGCCGAGGCGGGCGGACCGCGCCCAGGGAGTGCTCGAGCACGGAAGGGCGGCGCTGCTCATGGGCACGGCCGAGGGAGCGCTTCGCATCGACGTCGTCAAGCCGGCGGGCAAGCGCGAGATGGCTGCTGCGGACTACCTCCGCGGCAACCCCTCGCCGCGCCTCGCGCTCTTGAGCCTCGGCGGCGACGCCGGCGCGCCGGGCTGCGTTCGAGGTCCTGCGGCGCGTGTTCGAGCACGACGCGTGGGCCGACCGCGCGTTCCCGGCCGCGGCCGAGCGCCACTCGCTGGAGGGACGCGAGCGCGCTCAGGCTCAGAGCCTCGCTTACGGTGCCGTGCAGCGGCGCGGGACGACCGACCACTGGCGGCCGAGCTCGCCGGGCGCGCAAGCCGAGAGCCTGGACGCTCCGGTCGTGGCCGCGCTCTGCGGCTGGGGCTGTTCGAGGTCCTCTTCTCCGAGGGCGCCGACCACGCGGCGGTTGACGGCGCGGTCGAGCTGGCGAAGGGCGGCATGAAGCGCGGCGGGCAGAGGCGTGCCGCGGGCGCCGGCGGCCTGGTGAACGCGGTGCTGCGGCGAGCGGTCCGCGAGCGCGACGCAGCTCCTGGGGTCGCTCACCGACGAAACGCCGGCCGACGCCGCGATCGCGCACTCGGTGCCCGACGTGGCTGGCCGGGATGTGGTGGGCGGAGCTCGGCGCCGGGCGACGCGCGATCGCTCCTTCGCGCGATCAACGACCCCCCGGAGACCGCAATGCGCGCGAACACGCTCAGCGCCGACCCGGCCGAGCTCCGCGCGGAGCTCGAAGCCGCAGGCGAACCCCTCGCGGTGCCAGGCACCTCACACGACGCTGACACTCGGTTCGTTTGGCCCGCAGGAGGCGCTCGTTTGGGTCGGGCCCGCTCGGCGACGCTGCGCTGCGCGGCGCTCGGCGACGGGCGGATGTTCGCGCAGAGCCGCGGAGCGCAGGCGGTGGTCGAGGTGCTCGGGCCCGAAGCCGGGGGAGAGGGTGCTCGACCTCTGCGCGGGCCGGGCGTGAAGACGGTCGCGATCGCGGCGCGCTTGGGCGCGGAGGGCGAGGTGGTCGCGGTCGAGAAGGACCCGGGCCGCGCGCGGCAGGTCGAGGAGCTGGCGAGCGGGCGGGCGCAGTGAACGTGCGCGTGCTCTGCGCCGACGCCGAGGGAAGGAGACGGCGAGCGGCCAGGGTTACGATCGCGTTCTCGTGGACCCGCCCTGCTCCGACCTCGGAACGCTCGCCTCGCGCCCTGACGCGCGCTGGCGGAAGGATCCCGAGACGATCGAGCGCCTGGCGGCAATCCAGGCGCGAGATCCTGGCGACGGGGTCGCCGCGCTTCGCCCCGGCGGCACCCTCGTCTATTCGACCTGCACGATCTCGGCGCGCGAGAACGAGGCGGTCGTCGCCGCCGCGCTCGCGGAGGACCCGGCCTCGCAGGAGACGCGGCGTGCTCGCGACCCGGCCGGATCGCGACCGGACCGACGGCTTCTTCATCGCCGAGCTCGGAAGGGCGAGCGCGGATGGCTGAGGCCGCGCCCAAGCTTCCCGAGCGCCCCGCTGCCCGGGCTGCGGCGAGCCGTGGCTTCGCCCGACCAACCTGCCGGGGCGCTTCCGGTGCGTCTTCTGCCTGCAGCGCTACGAGATCACGTCGGCGTGCGAGAACTGCGGCGAGCACCAGACGATCGTGCGGCTCAGCCGTTCCGAGGACATGGTCTGCCAGCATTGCCGCCACTCGATGCTCCGGCCCGTATGACTCCCACCGCCCGAGAGCTCTTCGGCACGCGCCGGATCGCCCCGTCGATCCTGTCCGCCGACTTCTCGAAGCTCGGCGCGCAGGTCGCCGAGGTGATGGCCGCCGGCGCGCGCGTGATCCACGTCGACGTCATGGACGGGCACTTCGTCCCGCCGATCACGATCGGCCCGCTCGATCGCGTCGTCGATCGCCGACGACGTGCACTCCGCGGGCGGCGTCCTGGACGTGCACCTGATGATCGAGCGCCCCGCCGAGCAGGTCGACTTCTTCGCCGGCGCCGGAGCCGACTGCATCACGATCCACCTCGAGGCCGATCCGCACGCGCACCGCACGCTCGCCGCGATCCGCGACGCGGGCTGCCTCGCCGGGCTGGCGATCAATCCGGGAACCCCGGCTGACGCCGTGGCCGGGCTCGCGGCCGAGTGCGACCTGCTGCTGGCGATGAGCGTCAACCCCGGCTGGGGCGGCCAGAGCTTCATCGCGTCGTCGCTGACAAAGCTCGCGCGCCTGCGCGAGCTCGCGCCCGACGGCTGCGCGGTCGAGGTCGACGGCGGCGTCGACGTGAACACCGCGCCTCAAGGTCGTCGAGGCCGGCGCCGGCCTGCTCGTGGCGGGCTCGGCCGTCTTCGGCGACCCGGACCCGGCAGCCGCCTACCGGCGCATCGCCGAAGCCGCGGGCGCCGAGTAGCCGGCTCAGGCGCCGGACATACTGCCTCGCTCCGATAGGCGCCTCGACCGGTCCCTCGGCATCTCCGGTCCGCCTCTGTCCGCGGCACGGGCGTGTTGAGGGCGCCGGCCACTTCTTCCCACCAGGCTCGCTCGGCGGGGCTAAGGCCCGGGCGCCTGACGCGCCGGGCGACCCACTCCGCCATGCGGCCGCGGCCGCCGACGGCGACGCAGGCCGCGTCCATGCACGGCGTAGCGCCCGTCGGCGAGGGCGACCAGCGACCCGGTCTCGTCGCGGCGGACGCGCAGGCGCGCGGCGACGGCGGCGCCCTCGATCGTCTCGGGCCGGCGCGGGGTCGCCGTCGTCGGCGGTCCGGCGACGCACGGTGAAGACCTGCGGCGCGGCTCGGAGCGGAAGGGGCGGGGGCGCCGGCTCGCCGAGCGGCCCGGTCGCCCAGCGCTCGGTGAGCGCGATGACGGCTGGGATCGCCTCGCGGCGCGCGAGCACGTGCAGCTCGTCGCCGGCCTGGATCTCGGTCGAGCCGCGCGGCGGAACCGCTGCGCCCTTGCGCACGATCAGGTTCACGAGTGCCTCGCGCGGCAAGCCGAGCTCGCGGACCAGCGCTCCGACGGCCGCGTCGCCGGGCTTGACGACATAGGTGAACGCATCGCCGCCGAGCCGGCGCACGGTGCCGGTCTCGACCACGGTAGGCGGCACCGCCGGCTCGTTCGTCGTCAGGCCGAGCCTGGACCGCGAGCGGGTTGAACGTCGCGCCCTGGATGAGGGTGGAGGTGACGACGACGAAGAAGATCGCGTTGAAGATCAGCTCCGCCGATTGCACCTCGGCGATCACCGGGAAGGTCGCGAGCCAGATCGGGATCGCGCCGCGCAGCCCGGCCCAGCCCAGCATCAGCCGCTCCTTCATGTCGAATGGCGAGAACGCGGTCGCGATCACGGCGGCGAGGGGGCGCGCGACGAAGATGAGGACCGCCGACAGCGCCAGTCCCTCGGCCGCGATGTCCCCGAGGCCGCTGGGAAAGACGAGGAGGCCGAGGAGGAAGAAGAGCGAGATCTGAGCCGTCCAGCTCATGCCCTGGTGGAAGGCGATCGTGGAGCCGCGAGCGGGGATGGGGCCGGTGCCGAGCGTGAGCGCGGCGATGTAGACGGACAGGAAGCCTGACCCGTGCGCGACCTCCGCGACGCCGAACGCGAGCGCCGCCGTCGCGAGCGAGGCGACCGGGTAAAGGCCGGGCGAAGGCAGGTCGAGCCGGCGGAACGCCGCGCGGGCGCCGATCCCGATCACGATCCCCGCGGCGAGGCCGATCGAGAGCTTGATCGCGAGCTCGAGGGCCATGTCGACGGCCCCGTAGTCCGGAATCTGGATCCAGTCGATGAACCCGACCACCAGGAGGACCGCGATCGGGTCGTTCATGCCGGACTCGCCCTCGAGGGTGCGCGCCAGGCTTCCGGCGCAGGCTCGATCCGCGAAGACGGCGAAGATCGCCGCCGAGTCCGATGCGGCGATCGCCGAGCCGATGATCAGGCCGCCGAGGAGGTCCACGTCGAACACCCAGGTCGCGAACACGCCGGCGATCACCGCAGTCGCGACGGTGCCGAGCGACGCCAGCGAGACCGCGGAGCCCAGCACGGGCCGGATCTCCGCGCCAGCCCGCGGTCAGCCCGCCCTCGAACAGGATCAGGACAAGGCCGATCGTCCCGAGCGTCCGGGTCAGCTCCGCATCGTCGAACTCGACACCCGCCGACGCCCTCCGAGCCGACGAGCATTCCCGAGGCCCGAGGAACAGCAGCAGGCCCGGGACCCTGCACCCGGTCGGCCACCTTCGCCGCGGCGAGGCCCGGCTGCCATCAGAGGCCCGGCGACGAGGATCAGCTGGCCGTCTGACATCTAGGCGCCCTCGTCCATGGCGGCGAGCTGGGCCTCGATCTCATCGGGCGAGTCGGGCAGCCATGCCCTCGCCGGCGCCTGCCGGTAGACCCGCGCCAGAAGGAGCGCGAGGAGCAGCGGCGCCGGCCGCGAACCCGACCTCGATCCGCCGCGCCTCGTCTTCGATCAGCGGCAGGAGGCACCAGCCCAGGAACGCCGCGGCCGCAAGCGCCCACGACGCGCGCCGCCGACGGCCGCGGCCCCGCGCGCGAGCGCGGCCTGGGAGAGGGTCGTCGCGGCCAGGTAGAAGCCCATCCCGACGGCCATGATCGCGAGTCCGGCGCGGTCGTACTCGAAGCGGTCGCCGAAGGCGATCTGCATCAGCGCGGGGCCGGCGACGAGCACGACGACCAGGGTCACGGCCGCGAACCCCGCTACGGCCGTCAGCGTCGCGCTGATCGAGTTGCGGAACGCGGCCTCGCCACCGCGCGCCCGCATGCGGGTGAGGTGGGGGAGGAGGCTGGCCGAGACCCCCTGGAAGATCAGGACCGGGGCGCGGGCGACCATGAGCACGTTGAAGATGAAGCCCGCCGCGGCGGCGTCCTCGAACGCCCGCACCAGGAGCGGGCCGGCGTTCAGGAACACCTGCTCGCCGACCATGATCACCAGCACGGCGCCGGCGAAGCCTCCGCCGGCGGCAAGCGAGACCGGCCGGGTGTGCTCGCCATCGCTCGCATGGCGCTCGCTCCGCCTGCATCAGGACGAGCGCCGGGATGAGCATGAGGCTCACCATCGGGGCCGCGGCGACGCCCAGGGCGACGGCCGTCTGGCCCTCGGCGATGCCGAGCGCGAGGGCGAGCGCGAACACCATCCGCGCGGCCGACTCGGAGACCAGGAGGGCGGCGAGGAGCGTGAAGCGGCGAGTGCCGCCCAGGTAGCCCCGCGCGAAGAACGACGCGCCGAAGGACACGACGGAGGCGAACAGGACCCAGTAGAGGGTCTCCGATCCGGAGAGGAGCCCGTCCTGGAGCGGCTCCTTGAGGGCAGGATCAACACCGCGAGGCACGACGGCGACGGTGAACTGGATCCGTGCCGCGGTCCGGATCGCGGGCCGGATGTCCTCACCGCGTGCGATGCGGTCGGCGAGCGTGCGGGAGAGCAGCTGCTCGACCGGCCGGTAGGCGACCGAGATCGTCACGAAGACGGCCGACCACAGAACCACGATCTCGCCGTACTCGGTGGCATCCAGGTTGTGCGAGGCGAGAGCGAAGAAGAGGTACGTGAGCACGCCCGCGGCGCCCACGCCCGCCGACAGGAGGCTTGCCGTGCGCCCGAAGCGCCTAGTCTCCGCGCCGGGGCGCATTTCGCTCATCGCCTCAAGGTATCCGCGTGCGTGGTCAGAACCAGCTGATTGACTGGTCAGTCACGGTCTGCACCTTCATGCTGGAGGCGCCTGGTGTGACGATCATGCTGACATCGCCAAACGATGTTCTGATGGCAACGGCGGTCTCCCAAGACGACCGTACGCACCTCGCCAGAGCGCTCGAGGTGGCCGAACGCGGGCGCGGCTTCGTCTCTCCCAACCCGATGGTCGGATGCGTCATCGCCCGTGACGGGCGAGAGATCGGCGTAGGGCTGGCACGCCGAGCTGGGCGGCCTTCACGCCGAGCGGGCGGCGCTCGCCGGACTGCGCCGGAGCGCGGCAACGACCCGGCCGGCGCCACCGCCTACGTCACGCTCGAGCCCTGCGCGCACGAGGGCCGCCAGCCTCCTTGCGCGGACGCGCTCGTCGACGCCGGCGTCGCTCGCGTCGTCTACCTCTCCGACGACCCCTCCGAGAAGGCGAGCGGCCGGGGCCCCGGCATCCTGCGCGACGCGGGCATCGAGGTCGAGCTCGCCCAGGGCGCCGAGGCCGCGGCCGCCCGACTTCTCATCCAGCCCTTCCGAAAGCACGCGCGGACCGGCCGCCCGCTGGTGACGCTCAAGTCCGCACTCACGCTCGACGGCCGCACCGCAACGGCGGACGGCGACTCGAAATGGATCTCCGGGCCCGAGAGTCGCGCGCTCGTCCACCGCTGGCGCGCCGAGGCCGACGCCGTCGCGATCGGGATCGGCACCGCGCTGGCCGACGACGCGCTTGCTCACCGCGCGCGACCTCGATCCGCCCGCCCGCGCGGCAGCCGCTTCGCGTCGTCTTCGACTCGGCCGCCCGCCTGCCCGTCGGCTCGGCGATGGTCGACGAGCGTGTCCGAGGCGCCGGTGCTGGTGATCGCGTCGCCGGACGCGCCCGCCGGAGCGCATCGAGTCCGCTCCGCGCAGGCCGGCGTGGACGTCCTCGTCGTGGACGGCGATCCGGTCGCCCGCGTCGACGGCGACGCTGGCCGAGCTCGGGCGGCGCGAGATCACCTCGCTTCTGGTCGAGGGAGGAGCCGGCCTCGCCGGTTCGTTCGTCGACGCGGGAGAGGTCGACGAGCTTCGCCTCTTCGTCGCGCCGATCCTCTTGGGCGGCGCGGGCGCCCGCCCGCTCGCGGGCGGCGAGGGCAAGGCCGCGCATCGCCGACGCGGAGCGCGCGCTTCGACGTGCGCCACGAGACGATCGGCGACGATCTGCTGATCACGGCCCGCATGAAGGAGTGGTGAGAGCGTGTTCACCGGCATCGTGAAGGAGCTTGGGACGGTCGCGCGGCGTCGAGCGCTCCGACGAGGGCGCGCGGTTCGAGATCGGAGCCAGCTTCGCCGGCGAGCTTGCGAACAGGGCGACTCCGTCGCGGTCAACGGCGTCTGCCTGACGGTCACGGGCCTCCAGCGACGGCGAGCTTCAGCGCGGACGTCATGAACCAATCGCTCGGCCTCACGAGCCTCGGCGCCCTGCAGGGCGGCGATCGCGTGAATCTGGAGCCGGCGCTCAAGGCCGGCGACCCGCTGGGCGGCCACATCGTCCAGGGGCACGTGGACTGCACCGGCGACGTCGTCGCAGCTGACGCCCGACGGCATCGCGACCCGGATCGCGATCGCCGTGCCCGAGCGCTTTCGCCGCTACTTCGTCGAGCATGGATCGGTGACAGTGGACGGGGTGAGCCTCACCGTCGCGCTCCTCACCGAGAACGGCTTCGAGGTCTCGCTGATTCCGGAGACGCTCGAGCGAACGACGCTTGGAAGTACGCGAGAAGGGGGACAAGGTGAACCTGGAGTTCGACGTGATCGCCCGCTACGTCGAGCGGCTCCTACGCTTCGAAGAGAAAGGCAACCGACCATGAGTGAAGCCCAGACCGAAACCAGCGTCTTTTCGACCGTCGAGGAGGCCCTCGAGGAGATCCGCCGCGGCCGCATGGTCGTGGTCTGCGATGACGAGGATCGCGAGAACGAAGGCGACCTGACGATGGCCGCCCAGTTCGTGACGCCGGAGGCCATCAACTTCATGGCGACGCACGGTCGCGGGCTGATCTGCCTCTCGCTCACCCCGGAGCGCTGCGACGAGCTCGGGCTCGACCTGATGGCGGCGAAGAACGAGTCGCCGTTCGAAACCCCGTTCACCGTCTCGGTCGAGGCCGCCGAGGGCGTGACCACGGGAATCTCGGCCGCCGACCGCGCCCGGACGATCCAGGTCGCGATCGATCCCGATTCGACGCCGCGGGACCTCGTCCAGCCGGGGCACGTGTTTCCGCTGAAGTCCAAGCCCGGAGGAGTCCTGGAGCGGACCGGCCAGACCGAGGCCGCGGTCGACCTCGTCACGCCTGGCCGGCCTCAATCCCGTCCGGCGTGATCTGCGAGATCATGAACGAGGACGGGACCATGGCCCGAGTCGACGACCTCGTCCCGTACTGCGAGCGGCACGGGCTCAAGATGATCACGGTCGCCGACCTGATCGCCTACCGGCGCAAGCACGACCGCCTCGTCGAGCGAGTCGTCTCGACCAGCCTGCCGACGGCGTTCGGCGAGTTCGCCGCGGTTGGGTACCGCTCGCTGGTGGACGACAAGCACCACGTCGCGATGGTCAAGGGCGACGTGGACGGCGCCGAGGACGTCCTCGTCCGCGTCCACTCCGAGTGCCTCACCGGCGACGTCTTCCATTCGCTTCGCTGCGACTGCGGCGACCAGCTCGCCTCGGCGCTGGCGATGATCGAGCAGGAGGGGAGGGGCGTGCTCCTCTACCTCTCCCAGGAGGGGCGCGGCATCGGCCTCCTCAACAAGCTCCGCGCCTACAAGCTCCAGGAGGAGGGCCTCGACACGGTCGACGCCAACCTGAAGCTCGGGTTGCCCGCCGACCTTCGCGACTACGGGATCGGCGCGCAGATCCTGGGCGACCTCGGGCTCACCTCGATCCGCATCCTCACCAACAACCCGAAGAAGATCATCGGCCTGGAGGGCTACGGCCTCTCGGTGACCGAGCAGGTGCCGATCCAGGCGATGCCGAACCCCCACAACCAGGCCTACCTGGACGCGAAACGCGACAAGATGGGCCATGTGCTTCACCACCAGGGGCTCCCGTTCGACGAGCAGATGATCGCCGAGGAGCACCGTCGCGACAAGGAGGGATCGGGTTGAGCGCAGAGGAGGCGCCGGCGGAGGATCCGGGGGCTTCGAGGTCTCCGACGAGGAGAAGGAGTTTCTCGGTCGCAAGGAGTGGGCGATCTGCGTCGCCACCTTCTACGACGACCTCGCGGAGCGGCTGGTCGGCGGCGCGATCGAGGGGTTCGCCGAGGGAGGCGTGACCCTCGCCTCGATCCAGACCTACGAGGTCCCGGGCGCGTTCGAGCTTCCCTACGCCGCGAAGGTCTGCGCGGGCGCGGGCGTCTTCTCGGGCATTGCGTGCCTCGGCGTCGTCATCCGCGGCGAGACCGATCACTACGACTACGTCTGCTCGGAGGCGGCACGCGGGATCATGGACGTCCAGCTCACCTCGGGCGTCCCTGCGCGTTCGGCGTCATCACCTGCGACACGCGCGAGCAGGCCGAGGCGCGCGCCGGGCGGCGGCAAGCGCGACCAGGGCCGCCACGCGGCCTATGCGGTCATGCGCTCCGCGCTCAACCGGCGCCAGGTCCTGGGCTAGAGCCAGGCGCCTCGCTACCCTTCCGCGTCCTATGGCCAAGGTCTGTCACACCTGCGGAAAGGGCCCGTCGTTCGGGAATAACCGAAGCCACTCGATGGTCGCCACCCGGCGCCGCTTCAACCCGAACCTCCAGAAGGTCCGAATCGACGAGGACGGCCGCCCCAAGCGCGTCTACGTCTGCACCCGCTGCCTCAAGTCCGGCCAGGTCACCAAGCACGCCTAAGCGCCCCGTGCGGATCGCGATCGTCTCCGACACCCACATGCCGCGTGGGGATCGCGCAGGTGCCCGCCGAATGCATTGCGGCGATGCGCTCGCCGACGCTCATCGTGCATGCGGGCGACCTGAGCTCCGCCGAGGTGCTCGACTGGCTCGAGTCGCTCGGGCCGCCGCTCCGGGCGGTCCACGGCAACGTCGACTCGGCCGAGGTCCGCGAACGCCTGCCCGAGTCGCTCGAGTTCGCCGCCGGCGGCGCACAGGATAGCCGTCATCCACGACGCGGGCGCAGCCAAGGGCCGGCTCGCACGCATGCGCCGCCGCTTCCCGGAGGCGGACGCAGTGATCTTCGGCCACTCGCACCAGCCCCTCCACGAGGAAGAGGAGGGCTTCCAGATCTTCAACCCCGGCAGCCCGACCGAGCGGCGCCGCGCTCCCACGGCACTCGTTCGGGATGGCGGAGGCGGCCAAGTCCTCGCCTTCCGCCACGTCTGGCTTGGATAGCGCAGACGCAGGGCCAGGGAGTCCGCCCTCACGGAGATATCCGGACCCTGCTCAAGCATCCACGCGCAGCCGAACGCAGGTTCGGTGCGGAATATGCTCACGGCCGCCGATGGCTGATCCCTCCATCGAGCGTTTCCGCACGGTCATTTCCGTCGCCTACTCACACCTCGAGGAGAGGCGCCAGGAGATCAACGACCTGAACGTGTTCCCGGTCGCCGACGGCGACACCGGCGACAACATGGCGCTGACCCTTCGCCATGTGATCGACGAGCTCGATCGCTTGGAGCAGGCGTCCGTGGACGGCGATCCGAAGCGGCCCGAGATCGTGCGCGCGGTCGCTCGCGCGGCGCTCATGGGCGCTCGCGGGAACTCGGGCGTGATCCTGAGCCAGATCGTCCGCGGCGCGGCCGAGAAGCTCGCGACTCCTCCGGGCCGGCTGATCGACCCCGAGATGATCGAGGCCGCTCTGCTGAACGCGTCGGACGCCGCGTGGGCATCGGTCCGCGAGCCCGCCGAGGGCACGATGCTGACGGTGGCGCGGGCGATGGCGGAGGCAGTGCGCGAGCGCCGCGCGCAGTTGGAACACGCCACCACCTCGACACCGACGCGACCTCCGAGGAGCAGAACGCGCTCCTCGCCGAGATGCTCGCCGCCGCGCTCTTCGCCGGCGAGGAGGCGGTTCGCCACACGCCCGAGCAGCTCGAGGTCCTCGCCGAGGCGGGAGTCGTCGACGCGGGTGCGCTCGGGCCTGGTGGTGATCGTCCGCGGCGCCCTGGCCGCGCTCGCCGGCGAGTCCGTGACGCTGCCGGAGATCGAGCACTACGCGCCGGCCCGCCTCTCGGACGTGCACCACGCCGAGTCGCAGTACCGCTACTGCATCAACTTCATCGTCCTGGGCGAAGGGCTCTCGACGACGGCGCAGGTGCCGGCCCTCGAGGAGATCGGCGACTCCGTCCTGGTCGTCGGCGACGAGGCGACGCTCAAGGTCCACGTCCACGCCGACGACCCCGAGGACGGCGCGGGCGATCTTCGACGGCATCGGGTCGATCGAGCGCGAGGACATCGCCGACATGCGCGAGCAGATCGCCGAGCGCGAGGCGCGCCTTCGCGAGACGCAGGACGGGCGTCGCTCGCGGTCGTCTCGGGCGCAGGGATGCTGCGGCTCTTCTCCGAGCTGGGAGCCCACGTGATCGACGGCGGGCCGACGATGAACCCCTCGACCAACGATCTCCTCAAGGGCATCGAGGCGGCGGGCACCGACGAGGTCGTCGTCTTGCCCAACTCGAAGAACGTGCATCATGGCCGCCGAGGAGGCCGCGCGGCTGTCCGAGCGCGAGGTGAGGGTCGTGCCGACGGTCTCACAGCAGGGCGCGCCTGGCGGCGCTGGTCGAGCACGACCCGACGGCTCCGCCGAGGACAACGCGGCGCGCCTGACCGACGCGCTCGAGCTACATCCGCATCGGCGGCGTCGCTCCCGCCGCGAAGGACGATCCGGACGGCCGCTTCGTGCGCGGCGACACGGTCGGCTTCGAAGGAGACGAGGTCATCGCGTGGGGCGGCACCGGCTCGACCCTCGCCGCGACCGTGGCCCGGCTCGCCGATGGGCGCCGAGATCGTGACGGTGATCGAGGGCGAGATGCCTCCGATCGCGCTCGACGACCTCGATCCTGGACCTGCCCGACGGCGTCGAGCTCGAGTTCCACCGCGGCGGCCAGCCGAGCTGGTATTGGCTCATCGCGGCGCAGTAGGTTCGCGACATGAGCACTCCCGGCAAACCCGTCCTCTGGCACATCGGCGTCTCGCACTACTCGGAGAAGGTGCGCTGGGCGCTCGACTGGAAGGGCGTCGAGCACGAGCGCCGCGAGCCGCCGCCGCCGGTGCACATGGCGCTCGCGCTCTGGTGGAGCAGGGGCGAGACCAAGACCTTCCCGGTGCTCGAGCTCGACGGCGAGCGGATCCTCGACTCGACCGCGATCATCGGCGCGCTCGAGGCCCGTTGGCCCGAGCCGCCGCTCTATCCCGAGGATCCGGCTGATCGCCGCCACGCGCTCGACCTCGAGGACTACTTCGACGAGAACCTGGGCCCGGCGGTGCGCCTCTTCGGCTGGCATCACCTGCGACGCGACAAGGAGCTCCTCGGCAAGGTGACCGAGAAGAACCTGCCCGAGCCGCGTCCGCGACTTCGGCCCGGCGCGAGCGGGGATCACGCGCGTTCGCGTCGACGTTCGCGAACCTCCGCTTCAAGGTCGCCGAACCCGAGCCGCCGAGGAGGAGGCGCGCCGCGTGATCATCGGAGTGCCTCGATCGGCTCGAGCGAGAGCTCGGCGGCGGCGAGCACCTCGTCGGCGACTCGTTCTCGGTCGCCGACCTGACCGCCGCGGCGCTGCATGTACCCGCTGGTCCTGCCGCCCGAGGGCCCGAGCGCGATCGCCGGCGTCCCGGAGACGGCGAAGGCGTTCGACGAGGAGCTTCGCGCGCGGCCGTCCTACGCCTGGGTCGAGCGGACGTACGCGAAGTACCGCAAGCCGGTTCGAGAGCCGGCGGCGGCTTAGCCGGCCGCTCCCGTAGCTTCGCAAACGGCGGCGCTGAAGGGCTGGGACGCAGCTTCGAGGCGGCAGGGTGAGTGCGCACTATGGAGATGGACCGAAGACTCGAGCGCACTCTGAGCGGTCGAAGTCGTTCCGGATCGGATCGCCGATGTGCGTTCAGCGGAGCTTCGACGTTGCATTGCCTTCTTGGGTTCCGCGGAGCGTTCGACGTCCATGTGACGTTCAACCCTCCGTGAATGTGGCTTGGCTTCGGACGAGTCGCCACTCGCGCTCAGAGCGCGCTCCCTTTATTGCCGCCGTTCGAGCGCGTCCGCGGCGCCGCTTGCCATCGGGAGGTCAGCCGTAGCCTGAGGAGCAATGCCGTCAGGCCACCGCCACTCCCGAAGCGACACGCTGAGCCGCCGCGCGCTCTCGGGCTCGGGCGAGCCGCAGGACCGCGACGCGCTGCGCGCGGCGCCGCTCCGTTTCAGGCCGCGCCCGAGCCGGCTCGATGCGCCCGTCAGCAGCCTGAAGGGCGCGGGGCCGAAGCTCTCGGCGCGCGCCGCAGGGATCGGCCTGGAGACGGTCGGGGACCTCCTGTGGCATCTCCCGCACGGATATCGCGACCGCTCGAACGTCTTGAAGATCGGCGAGCTCCGGATCGGCGAGGAGGCGACGGTGATGGTCGAGGTGCGCAAGGCGCGCGTGCGGCCGACGCGCAACCGGCGCCTGCGGATCGTCGAGGCCGACGTCGCCGACGCGTCGGGTGCCACCAAGGCGATCTGGTTCAACCAGGCGTGGCTCCTGGAGCGCCTCCGGCCGGGCACGCGCCTGCTCCTGTCGGGAAAGCTGGACCGCTCCGCATTCAAGGTCTCGGCGCACGAGATCATCGGGACGGACGGGGTGCGCGAGCGCGGCATCCACACCGTCGGGCTCGTGCCCGGTCCACTCGGTCACCGACGGTCTCAGCGCCGACCGCGTCCGCGAGTGGATCTGGAGCTGCGCCGGGATGGGCCGCGACTCGATCGAGCCGATTCCGGCGGAGCTTCGCGCCGAGCACGGGCTTGCCGGCGCCGCCGATTCGCTGGGCGCCGCGCACTTCCCGTGGAGCGCCGAGGCCGCCGAGGACGCACGCAGCCGCCTGGCGTTCGAGGAGCTCTTTCTCCATCAGGTCGCGCTCGCGGCGCGGCGGAAGGGCCGCGAGGACAAGCGGCCGGGCATCCCGCTCGACCCGCCGGCTGAGCTGACGCGGGACTGGCTCGCCTCACTTCCGTTCGAGCCCACGGAGGGGCAGCGCCAGGCGTTCGCCGAGATCGACGAGGACCTCGCCTCGGGCCGGCCCGATGCAGCGTCTGCTCATGGGCGAGGTGGGCATCGGGAAAGACGGCGGTCGCCCTCTACGCGATGCTCCGCGCCGTCGAGTCCGGCCACCAGGCTGCCCTGATGGCTCCCACCGAGACGCTCGCGGAGCAGCACGCGCACACCCTCAACGCCTCCTCGCCTCGACCCACATCCCGTTCACCCTCCTCACGGGCGCGACGAAGGCGGCCGCGAGGCGCGATGCCCTCGGGCGGCTGGAGAGCGGCGAGCTCAGCCTGATCGTCGGCACCCACGCCCTGATCGAGCCCGACGTCCGCTTCGCGCGGCTGGCCGTCTGCATCGTCGACGAGCAGCACCGCTTCGGCGTCAAGCAGCGCGCGGCGCTCGACGCGAAGGGCCCCGAGCTGGGCGACGGGTCGCGACGCGGCGCCGCACGTCCTTCACATGACCGCGACGCCGATCCCGCGGACGCTCTCGCTGACCGCCTACGGCGACCTGGACGCGACGACGCTCCGCGAGCTTCCCGCCGGGCGCCGGCCCGTGAAGACGTGGGCCGTGGGCGAGGAGAAGCGCGAGGGGGCATACGAGTTCGTCCGCGCAGCGCCTGCGCGAGGGCCGCCAGGCGTTCTTCGTCTGCCCGCTGGTCGAGGGCTCGGAGAAGCTCGAGGCCAAGGCGGCGTCCGAGGAGGCCGAGCGCCTGGCGAAGGGGGAGATGCGCGACTTCCGCGTCGCGCTCCTCCACGGGCAGATGCACTCGCGCGAGAAGGCGGCGGCGATGGAGGCGTTCGCCGCGGGCGAGGCGGACGTCCTGGTTGCGACCAGCGTGATCGAGGTGGGCATCGACGTCCCGAACGCGACCGTGATGGTGGTCGAGGGCGCCGAGCGCTACGGGCTCTCGCAGCTCCATCAGCTCCGCGGCCGGGTGGGTCGCGGCGAGCACGAGTCCTACTGCATCCTCTTCGGCGATCCCGCGTCGGACACGGCGCGCCGCCGGCTGGAGGCGATCGCGACCGAGCGCGACGGGTTCAAGCTCGCCGAGGTCGACCTGTCGCTCCGGGGCGAGGGGGAGATCCTCGGAACGCTCCAGAGCGGGCTTCCGCGCTTTCGGGCGGCTCGGCTGCCGGACGACGCACCGCTCCTGGTGGACGCACGCCGCGACGCGATCGCTCTCCAGAAGCTCTACGGCTCGCTCGACGACCCGGCGCTCGGCCCGCTGCTCGACGCCGCGCGCCTTCGCTTCGGCGACGAGCGGGTCGAGGGCATTTCGGCGTGATGCGCGTGATCGCGGGAGAGCTCGGCGGCCGGCGCCTGAAAGCGCCCGGCGGGACGGCCGTCAGGCCGACGTCGGACCGGGCACGCGAGGCGCTCTTCTCCATTCTCGGCGACGTCTCCGGCGCCGACGTCTGCGATCTCTTCTGCGGTACCGGCGCGCTCGGCATCGAGGCGCTCTCCCGCGGCGCCCGGCACGTCGTGCTGGTCGACGACAACACTTCGCCGGCGCAGGCCAACGTGGACGCGCTGGGCATCTCGGATCGGGTGCAGCTGGTGCGCCGCGACGCGTTCGAGTTCCTGAGCTCGGCGACCGCCACCTTTGACCTGATTCTCTGCGATCCGCCATATACACTCGCCGCGCGCGTGGCCCGAGACCTCGAAAAGCTCGTGCCCTCTCGCCTACGTGAGGGCGGCCGGCTGGTCACCGAAAGCCCGTCACACACGCCCATGGAGCTCAACCTCACCCTCGAAGACGACCGCACCTACGGCGAGGCCTCGATCCGGATCTGGAGCGCGCCGTGAACTCGGAGGGCAAGGAAAGAGTCGCGGTCTGCCCGGGCAGCTACGACCCCGTCACCAACGGCCACATCGACATCCTGCGCCGGACGTCTCGCGTCTTCGACAGGGTCGTCGTCGGAGTCGTGGGGCAGTCGATCCGCAAGTCGTCGAGCCTGTTCACGCCAGAGGAGCGCAAGGCGTTCCTCGAGCGGGCGCTGGCCGACGCCGGCATCGAGAACGTCGAGGTGAAGATCTTCTCCAACCTCCTCGTCGAGTTCGTGCGCGAGCAGAACGGCACCGCGATCGTCAAGGGCCTGCGCGCGATCTCCGACTTCGAGTACGAGTTCGAGATGAACCAGCTCAACCGCAAGCTCGCCCCGGACATCGAGTCCGTCTACATCTTCGCCTCGTCCGAGTTCAGCTTCCTGTCGTCTACCGGCGTCAAGGAGATGGCGACGTTCGGCGGCGACGTGTCCGATCTCGTGCCCGGCGAGGTCGCCGAGGCGCTCGTCAACCGCGTCGAGCGCTGAGCGAATGCGGGGTTTCCGATCGCCCTCGGATGGGCAGGAGCTTGCAGGCGCGCGGCGAAAAGGCCCCCGTCACTCCTGCAACTAGCCCCTTCCCACGTAAGCTAACCCCCTGCAAATGGACGTCCTTGTACTCATAGACAAGCTCGACGACCTGATCCACAACGCGCGGCCGGTGCCGCTCACGGATCAGGTTCGTGTCGATCGCGAGGAGATCTACGACCTCCTCGACCAGATGCGTGCCACGATCCCCGAGGAGATCAAGCAGGCGCGCTGGATCGTCAAGGAGCGCCAGGAGATGCTGGCCGAGGCCAAGCGCGAGGCCGAGCGCGTCGTCAAGGAGGCACGCGACCAGCAGTCACGTCTGATCTCCGACGAGGAGGTCTACAAGCAGGCCGAGCGTGCCGCCGAGGAGATCATCGAGGACGCTCGCGAGACCGAGCGCCAGATCCGCCTCGGCGCCGAGGACTACGCCGACGAGATCCTTTCGACCCTCGAGGTCAACCTCCAGAAGTTCCTCGCCGCCGTGCAGCGCGGCCGCGACCGGCTGGCCGGCCGCGACGACGAGCCCCTCGACGTCGAGTAGCGGCGCTAGTCGCCGTAGACGGCGCGGACGACCGCCAGGCCGTCCTCTTCCCACGCGACCTCGCCGCCGGCCCACTCGGCCCACTCGGCTGCCTGCTCGGGCTCGAGCGACGTCGGCGATCACGAGCGCCCGCGAGTGGTCGCGAACGCGCCGGAAGAGGTCGTGCACGCCGTCGGCGTCCAGCTCTGCGACGGTGAGGACCGCGATCACGAGGTCCCACGGGCCATCGGGCAGCGGATCCTCGATGCGGCCGAGCCGGAGGTCCTCCCAGCCGAGCTCGCGTGCCTTGAAGACCATCTCCGAGCTCGAGTCGAGCCCGGTGATGCGGACGTCGGGGAAGCGGTCGAGCAGGCGCTGGGTCGTCTCCGCGGTGCCGAACCCGAGCTCGAGCACCCGCGCGGGCTCGAAGGGGATCGCGTCGAGCGCGGCGACCTGCAGGTCCTCGTAGCGGGGGACCTCCTCGAGGATGCGCTCGAGGTAGCTGTCGGGGTCGCGATTGGGTAGGGGAGTCATGTCAGAGTTCGGTATCTAATTCCAGTTGATGCCCGCGCCATTCAACACGATCGATCTCGCCACCCTGGCGCTCAAGCCGGGCGAGGGCCGGCGCCTCGACCTGGAGCTCGGTCCCGGAGCCTCTCGAGCTGGGCGGCGAGACGTACGACTTCGGCTCCGAGCCGGTGCCTGGGCGGCTGGACGTCTCGCGCACATCGTCGGGCCACGCGATGCGCCTGCGCGCTCACCGCGACGCTTCACGGGCGCTGCATGCGCTGCCTGACGCCCGTCGAAGTTCGAAGTGGAGGTCGAGTCGCGGGAGGTGGACCAGCCCGGTACGGGCGACGAGGAGCTCGCAAGCCCCTACGTCGAGCTGCGACGAGCTCGACATCGCCGTCATGGGCGCACGACGCAATCGCCCTGGCCCTGCCGGTGGCGCTTCTCTGCCGCCCGGACTGCAAGGGCCTTTGCCCCGAATGCGGGATCCCGCTCAACGACATCCCCGAAGGCGAGCACGTCCACGAGTCGCGAGCCCGACCCCCGCTGGGCAAAGCTCCGCGAGCTGATGGACTAGGCACTATCCCAGCTACCATCCTCGGCTCACATGGCCGTCCCAAGAAGAGAACTTCCCGCACTCGGCGCGACAAGCGGCGCGCGACGCATACCGCCGCCAAGCCGCGCACGAATCGCTGCCCGCGCTGCCACAGTCCGCGCCTTCCGCACCGCGTCTGCCCGACCTGCGGCACGTACGCGGGTCGCGAGGTGATCCGCCCGGACATCGGCGAGGAGCTCGGCGGCCCAGACCAGGCGTAACCCGTGGTGACCGTCGCGCTAGACGGCCGCGGCGTGGAGCAGGGCCCGGACGTTCTGGCCGACGGCGCGCGGCTCGCCATGGCGACGGCATCGCGGCTGCGGATCTTCGGCGACCCTGGCGGAAGCTGCAGTCCACTTGCCGACGCGGGCGCCAAGGTCATCGAGGCGCCTGGCGAGATCTCGAACGAGGACGACCCGGTGGCGAGCGTGCGCTCGCGCGAGGACGCGTCGATCGTGATGGCGGCCGCAGACGTGGCCGACGGCTGCTCGGACGCCCTCGTCAGCGCCGGGCCCGACCGGCGCGACCATGACCGCGGCGCTGTTCGCGCTCAGGCGCCTCAGCGGCGTTCGCCGCCCCTCCCTCGCCGTGCAACTCCCGTCGATCGGCCACGACGGACCGCCCACGCTGTTCCTCGACGCCGGCGCGAACTCCGAGGCGCGCTCGCAGGACCTCGTCCAGTCCGGCGTGATGGGCGCCGCCTTCTCGCGCGCGGTCCTGGGGGTCGAAGAACCCCGAGTCGCGCTGCTCTCGGTGGGCGAGGAGTCGAAGAAGGGGACCGCCGAGGTCGTCGAGGCGCACGCCGAGCTCGCGGGCCTGGACGGGATCAACTTCATCGGCAACATCGAGGGCCGCGACCTCCTGTCGGGAGCGGCGGAGGTCGATCGCGACCGACGGCTTCACCGGCAACGTCGCGCTGAAGACGCTCGAGGGAACCGCGAAGACGGTCGGATCGGCCGTCGGCGACGGCTGCCCGCTCCAATCCGGTCTCCGCCGTCGGCGGGCTGATGCTGCGCCCGGCGCTGGGAGGCCTGCGCCGGAAGATGGACCCGGACATGACCGGCGGCGCGATCCTCCTGGGCGTGCGGGGCGTCGCGGTTGTTGGGCACGGCAGCTCGGGACCCGGAGGGAATCGCGAACGCGATTCGGCTGGCCGCGCGCGCGGTCTCCGAGGACTCGACCGAGCGGACGGGCGAGCTCCTGGCAGTCGGCGGGTGCAACCCGCGGTGAGCCTCAAGTGATAGGAACACGGGGCATGAGCGTCGATCGCGACATCGTCCTGGAGAAGGTCCGGTCCCACCTGGCCGAGGAGCTGGGCGTCGACGCGGGCGCGAATCACGGACGAGACGCACTTTCGCGACGACCTCGAGGCCGACTCGCTCGACCTCTACGAACTGGTGATGGAGCTCGAGGACACCTATGGCGTGAAGATGTCCGAGCAGGAGGCCGAGGGCATCGTCACCGTCGGGCAGGCCGTGGACTTCGTGGCGGCGAGGGCAGAAGCTCCAGGCTGATGGCAGAAGGCATCCGCGCGACTGGTCGCGGGGGGATCGAGGGGCGCACGCGAGCAGCCTCCGGGTCCGGCTGCCCTGAGAGGGCTGATCGACGCCCTCCCCGCGGAGGCGCGCGAGCCGGCGCTCACTCACTCCTCGTGGGTCGACCACCGCGCCGACTCCTACGGGCGCCTGGCGTTCCTCGGCGACAGCGTCCTGGGCCTCGCGATCGCGGAGCACCTCTTCGTCCGCCACCCGCGCTCGGACATCGGCCACCTGACGAAGGTGCACGGGCAGGCCGTCTCGGGCAGGGCATGCGCCACGGTGGCCGTCGAGCTGGGCCTGCCCGACATCATGTCCGAGCTCCAGCCCGAGATCGCTCGACGGTGGAATCGACATCCCGTCGCTGCTCGCCTCCGAGCGGGCGATGGCGTCCGTCTGCGAGTCGGTGATCGGCGCCTGCTACCTCCACCATGGCTTCGAAGAGACCGCGCCCGCGGTCGTCGCCGCCTTCGTCGAGCAGGTCGACCTGGCGTCGGAGACGATCCTCGACTTCAAGTCGGCGCTCCAGGAGCGCCTGGCCCGCGACGGCGGCCGGGTTCGCTACGAGGTGGCCGACGAGCAGGGGCCGCCTCACGAGCGCTGCTTTCGAGGTCGCCGCGAGCGTCGACGGCGATGTCATCGGCACCGGCTCCGGGCGTTCCAAGAAGGCTGCGGAGCAGGCGGCGGCGGCCGAAGCGCTCGACCGGCTGGCGGCTCAACGGGTGCTCGGGAGGGATGCGTGATTGATCCGTACCCCGGGGATGGGTGTTCCGGACACCCCGTCTGGGCGTGTGAGGAAGCGGGTTCCGTCCGGTTCACAAGGGACGCTTGTCACTCTCTAACCGCTCACGTATGCATCTGAGTTCGATCTCAATCAAGGGGTTCAAGTCGTTCCCCGATCGCACGAACCTGGAGTTCGCTCCAGGCGTGAGCGTGATCGTCGGGCCCGAACGGCTGCGGCAAGTCGAACGTGACGGACGCCGTGCTGTGGGCCCTTGGCGAGCAGAGCCCGCTGTCCGTGCGCGGCCAGTCGATGCAGGACATGGTCTACACGGGTGGCGAGGGCGTCGGCCCGAGCCGCTACGCCGAGGTCGAAGTGGTGCTGGAGACCGACGAGGGCGACCCCGAGCCGCTCGGGCTTCTCGGAGGTCTCGATCCGCCGGCGCCTGGATCGCGTCAGGCGAGGGCGAGTACCGGCTGAACGGCGCCCGCTGCCGCCTGGCGGACGTCGTCGACGTGCTCTCCGACATGAACCTCGGCGGCGAGATGCACTCGGTCATCAGCCAGGGCCGCGTCGAGGAGATCGTGAACTCGAAGCCGCGCCACCGCCGCATCCTGGTCGAGGAGGCCGCCGGCCTCTCGAAGCACCGCAAGCGCCGCCGCCGCGCGCAGCTTCGGCTCGAGCGCACGCAGGACAACCTCGACCGCGCGCTCGACGTCGAGCGCGAGGCCCGCCGCCGCCTGCGGCCCGCTGAAGCAGCAGGCGCAGGCCGCCGACATCCACTCCCGTCTCGAGCGCGAGTCGAACGAGCTCCGCGCGCAGCTCCTGGCCGCTGAGGCCGGCGCCGGCGCCGAGCGAGCTGGCCGCTCGCGGAGAAGCGCGCGGCCGCCGCCCGCAAGGAGCGCGAGGCGGTCGAGGCCGATCTCGCGGTGGTGACGAAGAAGCGCGCGGAGATCGAGGCCCGCCTGGCCGACCGCGACCGGGAGCGAACTGAGGCATGGGGCCGCCTGACTGGCCTGCGTGCCGCCGGCGAGCGCCTCTCTGCTCGCGCCGACGCGCTTGCCGCCCGCCGCGACCATCTTCGCCACGAGCTCGAGCGGCGCCGCTCGGCCCTGGGCGCGCTTGCCGCCGAGATCGCCGCCGAGGCCGAGCGTGCCGGCGGCGACCCCATCGACGTCGGGCTGGAGCGGGCGGTGACGGCGACGCGCGAAGCCTTCGAAGCCCTGGGCCGCGCGCAGGAGGCGGACGCCGAGGCCGAGCGCGCCACCGAGGTCAGCCGCGCCCGCGACTCGCTCGACCTCGCCGCTCGGACCGCGCGGCGGGTCGAGGACCTCCTCGGGCGCCGCCGCCAGGACTCGATCGAGCGGCGGATCACGATCGAGGGCGACCTGCTGCGCGACGTCGAGGCGCTATGCGAGGCCGCCGCCACAGCCCGGGACGCAACCGGGCAGCGGCGCCGACGCGCTCGAGGCGCGCACGCTCAGCCAGTCCGAGTCCGACGAGACGACCGCGGCTCTTCGCGAGTGCTCGCGGCAGGACGCCGAGATCCAGGCGCGGCTTCGGTCCGCCGCCGAGGAAGTGACCCAGGCGGAGGTCCGCGCCGCGCACTTGCGCGACCGCAGCGACGAGGCGGCCGGCGAGCTCAAGCGGATCTCCGAGGCGCTGGGCCGCGAGATCGAGCCCGCCGGGGAGCCGCTGTCCGAGGCCGAGCGCACGGAGATAGACGCGAAGCTCGAGCGCCTGGCGCGCCGCCGCGAGGCGCTCGGTCCCGTCAATCCGCTCGCCGAGCGCGAGTACGAGGAGGCCCGCACCTACGTCTCGGAGCTCGAGGAGCAGCGCACGGATCTGGAGGCGGCGATGAAGGAGCTCCAGGGCCTGATCGCGGAGACGGACCGCAAGATCACCGCTGACTTCGAGGAGACCTTCGAGGCCGCGCGCAAGAACTTCGAGGAGCTGATCGAGCACCTCTTCCCGGGAGGCCGCGGCCGGCTCCGCCTGGTCACCGAACGCACGCCGAAGCCCGTGCTCGGAGGCGGCGAGGCCCCGGCCGCGGAGGGCGAAGCGCCGCGACGACGATCCGGACGAGGAGGCCCAGAGCTGACTTCGAGGGGCACGGCGTCGAGATCGAGGTGACCCCGGCCGGCAAGGCGATGCGAAAGCTGCAGCTGCTCTCCGGCGGCGAGAAGTCGCTGGTCGCCCTCGCGTTCGTCTTCTCCGTGTTCATGGCACGTCCGTCGCCCTTCTACATCCTCGACGAGGTCGAGGCCGCGCTCGACGACGCCAACATCGACCGCTTCCTCCAGCTGGTCCGCCGCTTCTCCGAGCCGCGCCCAGTTCATCGTCGTCACCCATCAGAAGCGCACGATGGACGCGGCCGACGTCCTCTACGGCGTCTCGATGGCGCGGGGTGGCATCACCAAGGTCGTCTCGCGGCGGATGCCGGACGCCGTGGCAGAGACCCTCGAAGACGTCGCCTAGCAATACCCGCCTTCGCTTCGCCGTTCGGCGGCGCGCTACATATATTGGCCCCCATGGCGACCGGCTGGAGCGACGTGTTCATCCTGCCCGACGGCGGGCAGGCGGCCCCGGCCGCGGGAGCCCGCAACCGATGAGCCCGGGCGCGGCCGCTTCTTCTGCCGCCTCCGCGACAACCTCTCGCGCAGCCGCCAGGCGCTCACGGCCGAGGTCTCGGCGAGCTTCTTCGACCGCCTCGACGCCGAGGCGTTCGAGCGCCTGGAGGAGGCGCTGATCCTGTCGGACGTCGGCGCTCCGGTCACGGCCGACGTCGTCGGGACGCCTGGAGAGCGAGGTCTCGCTCCGGCGCCGTGGGGCAGGGCGAGGCCGCCCGCACCCGCCTGGTCGAGCTCCTGGCGGAGGTCGCGCAGCCCGAACGGCTCTCCGCGAATCGACCTGACCCACGGCCCCACGGTGATCATGGTGGTCGGGGTGAACGGCACGGGCAAGACGACCACGATCGGGAAGCTCGCTCAGCTCATGTCCGCGCGAGCTGGGGCTGAAGACGATCGTCGCGGCCGCGGACACCTATCGAGCGGCAGCCATCGAGCAGCTGGAGACCTGGGCAGAGCGCTCGGGCACGGAGATCGTCAAGGGCCAGCCGGGCGGCGACCCGGGCGCGGTCGTCTTCGACTCCGTCGCGGCCGCCGAGGCGCGCGGTGCGGACGTCGTGATCATTGACACGGCTGGCCGCCTGCACACGCACGGCAACCTGATGGAGGAGCTCGCGAAGGTCCGGCGCGTCGCGAGCAAGCGGCTCGAAGGCGCGCCGCACGAGACCCTGATCGTGATCGACGCGACCACCGGACAGAACGGGCTGCGCCAGGCGCGCGCGTTCGCCGACGCGGCGGGCGTGACGGGCGTCGTCCTCACCAAGCTCGACGGCACCGCGAAGGGCGGCATCGCCCTGGCCATCGCTTCCGAGATGGGAACCCCGGTCAAGATGATCGGAGTAGGAGAGGGGCTGGAGGACCTGCGCCCATTCGACGCTCGCGAGTTCTGCGAGGCGCTGATAGGTGAGTAGGCCTCCGCATGTCGGCTGTCGCCTTGCTCGAGCTCAGGACGACACGGGAGGCGTAAGCTCAGCGCGTGTTTGACGCGCTGAGCGATCGTCTCCAATCAACTCTCTCGGACGTCCGCGGCCGGGGCAAGCTGACCGAGGCCGACGTGGACAAGGCGATGCGGGAGATCCGCCTCGCCCTGCTCGAGGCGGACGTGAACTTCAAGGTCGTGAAGGGCTTCACGGCCACGGTCAAGGAGCGCTGCCTGGGCGCGGACGTCCTCGACGCGCTCGACCCCGGGCAGCAGGTCACCAAGATCGTCAACGAGGAGCTGGCATCGCTCATGGGCGGCGCCAGCCGCGACCTGGCGTTTGCCTCCTCCGGGACCACCGTGATCCTGATGGCCGGCCTCCAGGGCTCGGGCAAGACGACGGCGTGCGCGAAGCTCGCCCGGCTGCTCGGCGAACAGGGCAAGAACGTCGCGCTCGCCGCCTGCGACACGCAGCGTCCCGCGGCCGTCGAGCAGCTCGTGACGATGGGCAAGCGCGCGAACGCGCACGTCTATCAGCAGGGCACCGAGCGGAGCCCGGTGGACATCGCCGAGTGGGCGCTCGGCCAGGCCAAGAAGGAGGCGCGCGACGTCCTGATCGTGGACACCGCCGGCCGCCTTCACGTGGACGAGGGCCTGATGGAGGAGCTCGTGGCGATCCGCAAGCGCGTGAAGCCGCACAACGTCCTGCTGGTCGTCGATGCCATGACGGGTCAGGACGCGGTGAACGTCGCCGAGGCCTTCGGCGAGAGCGCCGAGTTCGACGGCGTCGTCATGACCAAGCTCGACGGCGACGCTCGCGGCGGCGCTGCGCTGTCGATCCGGGCGGTGACCGGGAAGCCGATCATGTACGCGTCGGTAGGCGAGCGGATCGAGCAGCTCGAGCGCTTCCACCCGGACCGGATGGCGACCCGCATCCTCGGCATGGGCGACGTGATGACGCTGATCGAGAAGGCCGAGGAGGTGCACGATGCCGACTCGGCCGCGGAGCTCGAGCGGAAGATCCGAAAGCAGGAGTTCACGCTCGAGGACTTCCTCACGCAGATGCGCCAGGTCCGGAAGATGGGCCCGATGACGAGCGTGCTCGGGATGATGCCCGGGATGGGCAAGGCGATGAAGCAGATGCGCCAGGCGCGACATGGACGAGGGCGAACTGGACCGCGTCGAGGCGATCATCCTGTCGATGACGCCTGCCGAGCGGGCCAATCCGGACCTGATCAACGGCTCTCGCAGGAAGAGGATCGCGCGAGGATCAGGCACGACCGTGCAGGCGGTGAACCAGCTCGTCAAGCAGTTCGGCCAGATGAAGAAGATGATGGCCTCGCTGGCGAAGGGCAAGATGCCCGACATGGCCTCGCTGATGCGAGGCGGGCGGTGAGCGCACCGCCCGACGGCGACCATGCCGCAGTTCCGTTTCCGCCCCCGCTTATCTATTTGGCGGGGCTCCTGGCCGGAGTCGGACTCCATTTCTTGCTCGACCTGGGCGAGCCCCCGCCGGCGGTGCGAATCGTCGGAGGGGCGGTGGGCGTGGGCGCATTCATCCTCTTGAACGCCAACGCCATGACTCGCTTTCGGAAGGCGGGCACGTCGCCGATCCCCTGGCATCCGTCGAGCGCACTCGTCGTCGAAGGCGCCTACAAGGTCACGCGGAACCCGATGTACCTGGGCATGGCCTTCCTCTTCGTCGGCCTTGCGTTCGCGCTTGGGATGCTCGTCGCGCTCGTGTTCCTGCCGGTCGTGATCGTCGTTGTAGACCGCGTGGTGATAGCCCGCGAGGAGCCTTACCTCGAGCGGAAGTTCGGCTCGGACTATGTCGAGTACAAGCGGCGCGTCCGGCGCTGGCTCTGACCAGCGGCCCGCTAACCTCCGCCGTCGCTTATGGCTGTCCGAATCAGACTCAGAAGGGTGGGTTCACGCAAGAACCCGATCTGGCGCGTTGTCGTCGCCGACAAGCGCTCTCCCCGTGATGGCCGCACGATCGAGACGATCGGCCACTACAACCCGCAGACCGAGCCGTCGACCATCGTCCTTGACGAGGAGCGGGCGCAGCATTGGCTCGACCACGGGGCTCAGCCGAGCCCGACGGTCGCCCAGCTGCTCCGCACCAAGGGCATCGGCGCCTCCGGCTCTTAGCGAGCAGCGAGCGAAGACCCAGTGGCCTCGCCCGCGACCGAGCTTGTCGAGTACCTCGTCCGCGCGATCGTCGAAGAGCCTGATTCCGTCGAGGTCGAGGAGTTCGACGAGGGCGATGAGTTGATCCTCGAGATCAAGGTCGCCGACGAGGACCTCGGCCGCGTGATCGGCCGCGAGGGCCGGGTCGCAAAGTCGATCCGCACCATCGCACGCGCCGCTGGCGCTCGCGAGGAGCGCCGCATCTCGGTCGACATCGTCGAGGACTAGCGCCAAGCCGTAACGTCGTCGCCATGCGCATCGACGTCTTCACCCTGTTTCCCGAGTGGTTCGAGTGGTTCCGCGGCCAGCGGCACATGGCGAACGTGCTGGAGACGGGGACGGAGCTCCAGACGTTTCATTGGCGTGAGACGACGCCCGCTGACCGGCGGGCAGGTGGACGATTCGCCTTATGGGGGCGGGGCGGGGATGGTCTTGCGGGTCGATGTCGTCGATGCGGCTCTCCAGGCGGCGTATGGGGAGGGGGGCAGGCCTGCGCGGACGATCGTGCTGGCTCCGACCGGGCGCCAGTTCGATGACGCGCTGGCCGCCGAGCTCGCGGCTGAGGAGCACATCGCGCTTCTCTGTGGGCGCTACGAGGGCTTCGACGAGCGGGTGCATGACCACCTGGCGACGGACGTGGTCTCGATCGGGCCCTACGTGATCGCGGGGGGCGAGCTGGCGGCCATGGTCGTCGCCGATGCGGTCACGCGAAAGCTCCCCGGGGCGCTCGGGCACGAGGAGTCCGCGCTCGAGGAGTCGTTCTCGCCCGCGCTGGACGGCGCGCCCGAGTACCCCCACTACACGCGCCCGGCGGAGCATCGCGGCTGGGGGGTGCCCGAGGTGCTTCTGTCCGGGGACCACGCCAGGGTGCGCGAATGGCGTTTGGCCCAGAGCCGTGATCGCTACCATTCGCGCCCGCACCGGCCTCAGCCCTGAGGCCTCCCCCCGAAACACTTCGCACGACTCTCTTGCACCATGAGCACGATCATCGACAGCATCGAGCGGCGACAGCTGCGCCGAGTTCCCCGGTTCGACGCGGGTGACCGTGTCCGTGTCCACTTTCAGGTAATCGAGGGAACCCGCCGCCGCACCCAGGTCTTCGAGGGCATCGTGATCGGGCGCCAGGGCTCCGGCGCGCGAGAGACCTTCACCGTTCGCAAGCAGTCCTTCGGCGTCGGCGTGGAGCGCACGTTCCCGCTGCACTCGCCCAAGATCGACCAGCTCGAGGTTGTCGCCAGGGGCGACGTCCGCCGAGCCAAGCTCTACTACCTGCGCGGCCGCGTCGGCAAGCGTGCCCGCGTCGCAGAGCGAGCGTGGTCCGGCCAGGTCGAGGATGCCGCGATGCCCGAGGAAGCAGTTGAAGCGACCGAGGTCGCGCCAACCGAGGTCGAGTACGAGGAGCCGCCGGAGGAGGCGGCGCCGGTCGAGTACGAGGCCCCGGAGGCCGAGCCGATCAACGAGGGCGCGGCCGTGGTCCCGGCCGATGCCGAGGGCGCCCAGGAGGCGACCGAGGCCGAGCTCAAGGAGGCCGAAGAGGCCGAAGCAGAGCCTGAAGCGCCTGCCGACAGCGACGGCGAGTCCGATGCGGAGCCCACGGCAGACGCCGGCGCCGACGAGGGATCCGATGCCGCGTCCGAAGAGGACGCGGAAGCCGACTCCGAAAAGTCCTGACCTCCCTAGAGCCGAATGAGCGGCGATCCAGAGTTCGGGGCCGTGGTCGTCTGCGACCCGCCCTCCGGCGTTGACGGGAATCGCCTCCCGCTTGACGCGGCTTTTATCGAGCGTGGCTACCCTGCCGACCTCCTTCGACAGATTCGATTGAGCACGTGAGCGACACCAACGAACCGGCTAACGAACCGGCCAACGAAACCGGCCAATGACGAGGCCGAGCACAGCCGGTCTCTGATTCCGAAGCCGGACACCCCGCTCGGGGCGGTTCTCGAGCTCGTCGTCATCGTCGCGATGGCCATCGGGCTCGCGCTTGGAATCCAGGCTCTCATGGTCAAGCCGTTTCAGATCCCGTCCGAATCGATGAAGCCGCTCCTGGTCAAGGGCGAGAGGGTGCTCGTGAACCGCTTGAGCTACACGGTCGGCGGCGACCCTTCGTTGGCGACGTCGTCGTCTTCCATCCGCCTGACGGCGCCGACGGCGACACCCCCAGGGACTGCGGAGTCGAGCACGAGCCGACGCAGCCGTGCCCCGAAGGGACGTCCGAGCCCTCCGAGCAGAACTTCATCAAGCGCATCGTCGCCGGCCCCGGGGACGAGCTCTACATCGAGGACGGCCATCCCGTCGTCAACGGCGAGAAGGCCGAAGAGGACTTCATCCGCGATTGCGGCGGAGGAAGCTCCTGCAATTTGGAGGATCCCATCACCATCCCGGCCGACCAGTACTTCATGATGGGCGACAACCGTGGATCATCCGACGACAGCCGCTTCTGGGGACCCGTCCCACAGGACTGGATCATCGGCAAGGCCTTCTTCTCCTACTGGCCCCCGTCTGAAATCGGCCCCTTCTAAGCCCACCAAGGCGCTGAAGCGCCGCCGCCGCCAGGCCGCGAAGCTCTTCAAGTTCGACCGCGAGCTCGGCGTCGCGCTACGTCGCCGGCTGCGACGAGGCGGGCAGAGGGTCGCTTGCCGGTCCGCTCGTCGCGGCCGCGGTGCTCATCGACTACGGCTCGCTGTCGATGACCGACGGCGCGCGCTGTCCGAGCTCGACGACTCGAAGAAGCGATCGCCCGAGGAGCGAGAGGAGCTCTACCCCGCGGTGATCCGCGCCGCGAGCCGCGTTTCGGTGACGGTCCGCTGCGTGGCGGGGATCGATTCGCGCGGGCTTCACGTTACCAACTGCGAGGCGCTCGCCCGGAGCCTCGAGCGCGTCGCCCATCCCGAGGGCGTCTGCCTCGTCGACGGCTTCCGCCTGCCCCTGTGCCGCGTCGAGCACCGCCAGGTGATCGACGGCGACGCCCGCTCCGCCTCGATCGCCGCCGCGTCCGTGATCGCGAAGGTCACGCGCGACCGCTTCATGGAGCGCTGCGACGAGCGACTATCCGGGCTTCGGGTTCGCCCTCAACGCGGGGTATTCGACCCCCGAGCACCGCGACGCGATCATCGCGCTCGGCCCGAGCGCGCTCCATCGGCGCTCGTTTCAATCGGTCGCGTACACGCAGCTGGCGCTCTAGCACGCGGCCCTCACGTGGTCCCATGAGGCGACGCGGCCGGCGGGGTCCGATCCTCAGGCCGATCACGTCGATCCGAGGCCTCGGACGGGCGGGAGCTTCGTGCGGTTCGCCCGGAGCCATGCGGCGCGCGAGCACCGCAGCTTCCGCTGCTTCTTCGGGCCGACCATCTCGAGCATCGAGACCGGGCCCGAGCGGGCGCATGCCCGGCCCGTCTTCACCTCGACGACGACGAGCGTGCCGCCTTCCATCGCGATCACGTCCATCTCGCCGCGGATCCCTTGACGCGGGCGTTCCGGGCGACGATGCGCCAGCCGCGGCGCTCGAGCTCGCGGGCGACGATCCGCTCGCCTTCGCGGCCCAGGATCTGCCTTGCTTCGGTCATGAGCGGACCGTAGGCAGGCCCGGCGCGCGGGTGGTTGCGCAATTGGGGCGATTTCGCCACATCTCACGCGCCACGCGCGCGCTCGCGCCGACTTAGCGTCGCCGGCGATGATCTCGCGGGTCCACACCTTCACCCTGCTCGGGCGTCGAGGCCTTCGACGTGAGCGTCGAGGTGGACGTCGCAAGCCGGGCCTGCCGGCCTTCTCGATCGTTGGGCTCCCGGACACCGCCGGTGCGCGAGTCGCGCGAGCGAGTGCGCGCGGCGATCAAGAACTCAGGCTTCGAGTTTCGCGAGACGCCGCATCATCGCCAGCCTCGCCCCGGCCGACCTGCGCAAGGCGGGCCCGGGCTTCGATCTCGCGATCGCCGCCGGCGATCCTGCGTTTCCTCGGGCCAGCTGCCAGCGGATGCGCTCGAAGGTTGCGCGATGGCGGCCGAGCTCGCGCTCGACGGCTCGGTCCGTGCGGTGCCCGGCGCGATCGCCATGGCCGAGCGCGCGGGCGAACTGGGGCTTCAAGAAGATCGTCGTCGCAAGCGCAAGCGCGGCCGAGGCTGCGATGCCCGCGTCTCCTCGGGCGCACACCCCTGCCGGGTCGTGCCGATCGAGTCCCTGGCGGACCTGGCCCGGATCGGCGACCACCGGAGGAGCCGTCCTACTCGCCGCCGAGCTCGGCCCGGACGCAGCGTCCGCGCCTTCAGGCATCGACCTCGACGGAGCTTCGCGGGCAGCCGGTGCTTCGGCGGGCGCTCGAGGCGGTCGCCGCGGGTGGTCACGGGATGCTGATCCTCGGCCCGCCCGGAGCGGGTAAGAGCCTCGCCGCGCGCCGGCTGCCCACGATCATGCCGCCGCTCGACGATCCCGAGGCGATGGAGGTCCTTCGCATCGCCAGCGCCTGCGGCCAGAACGGATGGCACGCGAACGGCCGCGGTCCGCAGCCGCGTCAGCGACCGTTCCGGGCGCCGCACCACACGATCTCGCCCGGCCGGCCTGGTCGGCGGCGGCACACCGCCTCGCGCGGGAGAGGTGACGCTCGCGCACCGCGGGCGTGCTCTTCCTTGACGAGCTCGGCGAGTTCTCGCGCATCGCGCTCGAGGCTCTCCGCCAGCCGCTCGAGGACGGCGAGGTGACGATCGCGCGCCTTCGGCACTCGGTCCGCCTGCCCAAGCCGCTTCGTCCTCGTCGCGGCCTCCAACCCGTGCCCATGCGGCCACGGCGAGGGCTCGCCCGAGTGCAACTGCAGGCCGGCTCAGGCCCAGCGCTATCGCAACCGTATCTCGGGTGCCCTCGCGGACCGCATCGACATCTCACTCTCGATCGAGCAGCCGCCGGCCGAGGCGCTCTCGGGCGAGCCGGGCGAATCCTCGGCGATCGGTGCGCGAGCGGGTGGCGAAGGCCCGCCAGGCCGCGCTCGAAAGGCAGGGCTGCGCCAATGCCGAGCTCGGCCCCAAGGCGCTTCGCGAGCACGTCCCGCTCTCGGAGGAGGCCCACGACGCGCTGCACGTCAGGCCATCAGGCTCGCTCGGGCTCTCCGGGCGCGGGCACGACCGCGTTCGCCGGGTCGCCCGAACGCTCGCCGACCTGGCCGGGCGCGAGCGAGGTCTCCGCCGAGGACATCCACGGCGCGCTCGCGTTCAGGCGGAGGAGCGCGGAGTGAGTCGCTCCGGACCCGGCATGGCGGCTGGCGCATCCGGCGCGGGGAGGAGGATTGGCCCGAGTGCCTGGCGGAGCTTCCCGCCGTGGACGAGGACGAGCCCGAGGTCCTCTACGGGCTCGGGCGCTCGCGGGCTCGCTCGCCGAGGCCGACCCGGACCGCACGGTCACGATCGTCGGCTCCCGCCGCTCGGGCGCCTACGGGCGCGAGGTGGCGCGCGAGCTCGGCTTTGGCGCGGCGTCGGCGGGCCTGCTGGTGGTGAGCGGCATGGCGCTCGGCTGCGACTCGGCCGCGCATGAGGGCGCGCTGGACGCGAACGGTGCGACCGTCGCGGTCCTCGGCGGCCCGGCCGACTACGCCGTACCCGCGCTCGAAGGAGCCGCTCTACCGGCGCATCCTGGCCTCCGGCGGCGCGGTCATCTCGGAGCAGCCGTCCGGGCGCCGAGATCTATCCGGCGCATGTTCCCCGCCCGCAACCGGATCATGGCGGCGCTGGCGGGGTTCGTCGTGATCGTCGAGGGCGCCCACCGCTCGGGCACCCAGCACACCGTCAAGCAGGCGGCGAGGCTCGGGCGCGAGGTCCTGGCCGTGCCGGGACCCGGTCAACTCGTCGCTATCCGAGCTCCCAAACGAGCTCATCTCCGAGGGCGCGCCCGTCGTTCGCGACGCGCAGGACCTCCTCGACCACGTCCTCGGGCCGGGGCAGACGCAGGTGCGCGGCGTCGGCCCGGAGCTCGAGCCGGAGCTGCGCGACGCGCTGATCGCGGTGGAAGCGCGGAGCCGGCACATGCGACGCCGTGGCGATCCAGCTCGGCTCGACGGCAAGGATGCCGCGGTCGGCACTCGCGCGCCTCGAGCTGATGGGCTACGTCGCGGGCGACGCGCGTCGGGCGCTACTCGCGGACGCAGCTCAGCCCGCCGTTACCCTGACCCGCGATGCCGCCTGAGCCCCGCGTTCCGACCGTGATCTCGATCGCCGGCTCGGACTCGGGCGGCGGGGCCGGCATTCAGGCAGACCTCAAGGCGTTCGCGCGCTGCGGCGTCCACGGCACGACGGCGATCACCGCGCTGACGGCCCAGAACACGGTCGGCGTCGAGGCGGTCGTGCCCACGCCACCCGAGATGATCGTCGCGCAGGTCCGCGCCGTCGCGAGCGACATCGGCATCGACGCAGTGAAGATCGGGATGCTCGGCGACGAGACAACGATCGACGCCGTGATCGAGTCGCTCGGCGTGATCGAGAAGTACCGCCGTGGGGTCCCGGTCGTCCTCGACCCTGTGATGGTCGCCGAGAGCGGCGCGGCGCTGCTCGACCCGGACGCGAAGGCCGCCCTGATCGAGCGCCTGCTGCCGCTGGTAACCGTCGTGACCCCGAACCTGCCCGAGGCGCGCGAGCTGGCCGGCCGCCGCGAAGGCGGAACCCAGCGCGAGCTTGGCGAGGCGATCCTCGGCCTCGGGCCCGACGCCGTGATCGTCACCGGCGGCCACACCGAGAAGGGCGCGGACGTCCTGGTCGACGAGAACGGCTACCTGGAGATCGAGGGGCCGCGCTTTGCCGACGGCGCGGCGCACGGCTCGGGCTGCACGCACTCGTCGGCGCTCGCGGCGCTCCTCGCGCGGGGGATGGAGCTCGACGAGGCCGCGCGCTGGGCGCGCGAGATCGCAGCCGAGGCGGTCGGCCACGGCCTGCGCGAGATCGGCGAGGGCCCGGGCCCGTTGACGTCCTGCGCATCAGGCGCCGCGAGATCGACCCGCCGCACCTCGACGACGCTTCTTAACCAGCCGGCGGAGGCGCTCTTCATAGACTCACCTGCCGATGAGCGAGTCGAACGGCAGACACCACAGACGCGCTCCCGCGCCCGCGCTCGGCAGCCGTCTTCGACGGCCCGGATCGCGCCGCCGCGCGCGCCTACATGAAGGGCATCGGGTTCGACGACGACGCCCTCAAGCGGCCGACGATCGGCATCGCCAACACCTGGATCGAGGCGATGCCCTGCAACTTCCACCTCCGCGGCCTCGCCGAGCACATCAAGGCCGGCGTCCGCGCGGCCGGCGGGACGCCGATGGAGTTCAACACGATCGCGATCTCGGACGGCATCACGATGGGGACGGCCGGGCATGAAGAGCTCGCTCGTGAGCCGCGAGGTGATCGCCGACTCGATCGAGCTGACCGCTCGCGGCTATCAGTTCGACGCGATCGTCGCCCTCTCCGCGTGCGACAAGACGATCCCCGGTTGCGTGATGGCGCTCGCACGGCTCGACATCCCCTCGGTGATGCTCTACGGAGGATCGATCGCGCCAGGCCGCTACAAGGGTCGCGACGTGACGATCCTCGACGTCTTCGAGGCGATCGGCGCCCACAACGCCGGCACGATGACCGAGGAGGAGCTGACGGAGCTCGAGGACGTCGCGAGCCCCGGCGCCGGCGCATGCGGCGCCCAGTTCACCGCCAACACGATGGCCTGCGCGTTCGAGGCGCTTGGGCATCTCGCCGGGCGGCTCGGCGATGGTCCCGGCCGAGGAGGACTCGAAGTCGACGGTTGCCGAGAAGATCGGCGAACTCGTCATGCAGGTCCTGGCCGACGACCTCCGGCCGAGCCAGATCATCACCAAGGAGTCGCTCGAGAACGCAATCGCCTGCGTTTGTGCGTCCGGCGGCTCCACCAACGCCGTGCTTCATCTGCTTGCCGTCGCCCGCGAGGCAGGGGTTGACCTGCGAGATCGACGACTTCGAGCGGATCTCGCGCCAAACGCCGCTTTTCGCCGACCTCAAGCCGGGCGGCCGCTACGTCGCCACAGACCTCTTTGCCGCGGGCGGCGTGCCGCTTCATCCTCAGCCGACTCTCCGAGGCGGGGCTTCTTCACCGCGACCAGCTGACGGTGAGCGGCCGGACGGTGGGGGAGGAGGCCGACGCGGTCTCGGAGACTCCCGGGCAGGACGTCGTTCGGCCCGTCGGCGACCCGCTCAAGGCTCAGGGAGGCCTCGCGATCCTGCGCGGCAACCTCGCTCCGGAAGGCGCGGTGGTGAAGGTCGCCGGCACCGAGCGCATGGGGCAGACCGGCCCCGCGCGCGTGCTTCGAGTGCGAGGAGGACGCGTTCCAAGGCCGTGAAGAAGGACCAGATCAACGCCGGCGACATCGTCGTCATCCGCAACGAGGGGCCGACGGGCGGCCCGGGCATGCGCGAGATGCTCGCCGTCACCGCGGCGATCGTCGGCGCCGGGCACGGCAACGACGTCGCGATGATCACCGACGGTCGCTTCTCGGGCGCTACCCGCGGGCTCATGATCGGCCACGTCGCGCCCGAGGCCGTCAAGGGCGGCCCGATCGCAGCGATCCGCGAGGGCGACGAGATCACGATCGACGTCGAGGCGCGCACGATCGACGTCGACCTCACCGACGAGGAGATCGCCGAGCGCATCGCCGCCTACGAGGCGCCCGAGCCG
The DNA here is from genome assembly GCA_963740125.1 of uncultured bacterium. Lineage (GTDB taxonomy): Bacteria > Actinomycetota > Thermoleophilia > Solirubrobacterales > 70-9 > JALZKA01. The sequence goes on from CAVUCV010000001.1 coordinate 848,561, forward strand.
GCGTTCCCCTCCGGCGTCATGGCCAAGTACGCCGCAACCGTCTCGAGCGCTTCGGCCGGCGCGATCACGGGCTGATGGCCCGCGGCCGCAGCCCACTCGCCGACTCTCGCCGACTCGAAGGAGCTCGTCCCGGCCGAGCGCCGAACGCCGAGCTCATGTCGCCGATCGAGCCCGAGCGCACCCTCAACGACTGGGGCCGCTCCGAGCGCGTCGAGGGGTTCATGGACGAGACCCTCTTCGAGTTCTTCTACCGCTACTGGTTCAGGGTCGAGGTCGAAGGGGATCGAGAACGTCCCGTCCGAAGGCGGTGCGCTCCTGGTCTCGAACCATGCCGGGGCCCTGCCGCCCGACGCGGCGATGATCGCCAAGGCGATCAAGGAGGAGCACTCCGCGCCCGCGGCCGCTCTACCTGACCGTCGAGCACTTCTTCAAGGGCTATCCGGGATTCTCGATGCTGGTGCCGAAGATCGGCGGCGTCGCGGCGCACCCGGCGAACGTCCATCGGCTGCTCCACGACGAGGAGCAGCTCGTCCTGGTGTTCCCCGAGGGGCGCAAGGGCACCGAGAAGCTCTACAAGGACCGCTACCGGCTGCGCCGCTTCGGCCGCGGCGGCTTCGTCGAGGCGGCGATGCGCGCCGAGGCGAAGCTGGTCCCGCTGTGCGTCGTCGGCGCCGAGGAGGCGATGCCCGCGTTCGCGCAGGTGCCGCTTGCTCCAGAAGCTGACCGGGCTCATCTACTTCCCGATCACGCCCACGTTCCCGTGGCTCGGCCCGCTCGGGATGATGGGCTACCTCCCGGCCAAGTTCAAGATCCGCTTCCTCGAGCCGATCGACATGGCCGAGCTGGGCGGTCACGATGCCGCGCAGGACAAGGCGCTCGTCCAGACGGTCGCCCAGGAGGTCCGCGCGCGGATCCAGGAGAACCTCCACGAGATGCTCGGCAAGCGAAAGAGCGTGTGGTTCGGATGAGCGAGGCGCGCGATCGTCCTTCTGACAGGCCTTTCGACGTACTGGGGCGGGCGGCTCGCGCAGGCGCTCGAGGCGTTCGAGGACGTCGAGACGATCATCGGCGTCGACTCCGAGGAGCCGAGGGTCGAGCTGGAGCGGACCGAGTTCGTGAAGGTCTCGAACCAGCACAGCCTGCTGGCGCGGATCGTCCGAGCCGCCGAGATCGACACGGTCATCGACACCCGGCTGACCGTCAACTCGGTCTCGGCGTAGCCTCGCGACGCGCACGAGAACAACGTGATCGGGACGATGAACATCCTGACCGCGTGCCCGGCGGCGGACTCACCCGTGCGCCAGTTCATCTTCAAGAGCTCCGCTTACTACTACGGCTCCGAGCAGGACGACCCCGCCTTCTTCCACGAGGGCATGCTGCGGCCGCATCCGCCGCGTACCCCGCTCGAGCGCGACATCGTCGAGGCGGAGACCGCCGTCGCGGAGTTCGCCGAGAAGCGACCCGAGATGGAGGTCACGATCCTTCGCTGCGCGAACGTCCTGGGCCCGGACGTGGATACCGCGTTCACCCGGATGTTCGACCTGCCCGCCGTGCCCATGGTGCTCGGCTTCGATCCGCGGATCCAGTTCGTCCACGAGGACGACGTGGTCCACGCCCTCGAGCACTGCGTCTTTCAACGAGACGCCCGGCGTCTTCAACGTCGCTGCGGACGGCGTGCTCGCCCTGAGCGAGGCGGCATCCGTCCTGGGCAAGCGGACCGCGCCCGTCTTGCCGCCGTGGGGCACCGGCCTCGTCGCCGGCCCGCTTAGAAGCCTCGGCTTCAAGGTTCCGAGCGAAATGCTCAACCTGATGCGCTTCGGGCGCGGAGCTCGACAACCGCCGCTTCAAGGCGACCGGCTTCGAGTACGGCCACACGTCGCGCGAGACGGTGGCGAAGCTCGGGCGAGTACCTGCGCCTCAATCCGGTGATGCGCGGGGTCGAGGGCGGCTACACGTACGAGCGCGAGGTCGAGGAGTTCCTGCGCTGGAGCCCGCACGTCCAGCGCGACCGCGCCAGGCGGCAAAACAGGCGTCGAGGCCGACAGCGACCCCCTGGGAATCTGAAACGTCGCCTGCAATCCCTGAATTGGGGATCTGAAAGGACGTTTGCGCCGTAGTAGGAAGGGAGGCTACAAGGGACGCCATCCCTAACCTTTCTGGAGTCCTGGTGGGTCGCAAGTTTACATCGCAGTCGTACTGAGGAATCGTGCTGCTGCTGGCAGGCGCGGTCGGCGCGTACGCGTGGGACGCGTCGCGCTCCGACGAGATCGCCGAAGGAATCACCATCGGAGGCATCGACGTCGGCGGTATGACCGAGGACGAGGCGGAGCAAGCCGTCTCCGAGGCTCTGGTCGAGCCGCTCGACGAGGACGTCACCGTCATCCATGATGGGACCAAGTACATCCTGAGCGCCCAGAAGCTCGCGGTCCGCGCGGACGTCGCGTCGAGCGTCCAGGCGCGCGATCGACGAGAGCCAGGAGGGCGGTCTGCCCACCCGGCTCTGGCGCTACGCAACCGGCGGCGAGGTCGACGAGGACGATCGAGCCTTCCGTCGAGTTCGACCAGGACGAGATCGACAAGTTCATCGAGACGATCGCCGCAGACGTCCATCAGGCGCCGATCAACGCCTCGGTCGAGCCCACCGCGGCCTCGATCGAGCCGGTCAACGAGCAGGTCGGCTACGCCCTGCGCCAGGAAGACCTGCGCGAGAAGGTCATGGCCGCCGTCGAAGTCCCCAGCCGAGGACAAGATCAAGGCCTTGTCCAGGAGACTCAGCCGGAGGTCACGACCGCAGGATCTGGCCGACCAGTATCCCGTCTATCTCACGGTCAACCGCTCCACCTTCGAGCTCAAGCTCTGGGAGAACCTCGAGCTCGCCGAAGACCTACACGGTCGCGATCGGCGCCGCAGGCTTCGACACGCCTACCGGCGAGTACTCGATCCAGAACAAGGCGGTCGATCCGACTTGGAGCGTGCCCGACTCCGATTGGGCCGGCGATCTCGCCGGCACGGTCGATTCCCGGCGGCGCCGCCAGACAACCCGCTCAAGGCGCGCTGGATGGGCATCTACGACGGCGCCGGCATCCACGGCACCGACGACACCGCTTCGCTCGGGAGCGCCGCGTCGCACGGCTGCGTGCGCATGGCCGTCCCGGACGTGATCGAGCTCTACGACGAGGTCCCGGTCGGGACCCCGATCTACATCGGCTAGCGGCCCTCTCGCGGCAGTTTCGTTGCGTGGGTAGGTAACGCGCCGTCGGGCCGGAAACTCTGTCGCCAGTATGGGAAGCGCGACTGCGAGTGAAGGCGTGGAGGGGACTGAGCTGAGCCCCCGCTGGGAGGCCGCCCTCCTCGAGTTCGCGCGAGAACAGGACCGCCGCGGCGCGTCCGCTTCGACGAAGCGGGCGTACGCGTCGGACCTTGCCGAGCTGGGCGAGTGGGCGAGCGCGCACGTGGCGTCGAGCCCGGCGAGCTTCGCTACCGCGACCTGCGTGGCTTCGCGGCGCGGCTTTCGAGCCGCGGCCTTGCCAAAGTCGAGCGTCGGCCGCAAGCTCGCCGCGGTGCGGACGTTCCACGGCTACCTGGTGGACGTCGGGCACGGCCGATCCAACCCGGCCGAGCTGCTGCCGACCCCGAAGAAGGAGCAGCGGCTGCCGCGAACGCTCGGGCGCGACGACGTAGCCGAGCTCCTGGACCGGATCCCGGTGAAGACTCCGCTCGAGGCGCGCGACCGCGCGATGTTCGAGCTCGCGTACTCGTGTGGGCTTCGGGCTGAGGAGATCGTGAGCTCGACACCGACTCGGTGGATTTCGAGTCCGAGGAGCCTCCGCGTGGTCGGCAAGGGCTCGAAGACGCGACTCGTGCCGATCGGCGAGCCGGCGCAGAAGTCGCTTCGCCGCTACCTCGAGACGGCGCGGCACGCGCTGACGGGGGAACCGCGCACCGACGCTCTGTTCCTCTCGCGGAACGGCCTTCGCCTATCCACCTCGGACGTCCGCAGGCGGCTCCAGATCTGGGTGCGAGAGCTCTCCAGGCATGGCCGTGTGTCGCCCCATTCGCTGCGCCACTCGTTCGCGACCCATCTGCTGGAAGGCGGGGCTGACCTCCGATCCATCCAGGAGCTGCTGGGCCACTCGACCGTCTCCACCACCCAGATCTACACCCGCGTGGAGCCACAGACGTTGCGAGATGCCTACCAGCGAAGCCATCCCCGCGCCTGAACGCGTAGGTTTAGGGGCCCAGAAGAGAGCGCTATGGAGATCAACGTAAAGGCAGTCGAACTTCGCGAGCTATGGCGGAGCTACAAGGTCGACGGCGACGAGCGAGCCCGCGAGCGCCTCGTCGTCGCCTATTCGCCCTTGGTCAAGTTCATCGCCGGCCGCATGGCATCCGGGCCTGCCCTCGCACGTCGAGGAGTCCGATCTGGTCTCCTACGGTCTGCTGGGCCTGATCGGCGCGATCGAGCGCTTCGACCTCGAGCGCGAGATCAAGTTCGAGACCTTCGCCGTCGCGCGGATCAAGGGCGCGATCATCGACGAGCTCCGCTCGCTCGACTGGGTGCCCCGCAGCGTCCGCTCGCAGGGCCCGCGACGTCGAGACGCGCGCACGCCGCGCTGGAGAGATCGCTCGGCCGCGCCCCCACCGACGAGGAGATGGCGGTGAAGCTCGAGATGTCGGTGGACGAGTTCCGCGACGTCCTGCTGGAGATCGCGAACTCGTCGGTTCTCGCGCTGGACGACCTGTGGACGTTCGCCGACCCCGAGGGCGGCGGCGGCCAGATATCCGTGCTGGACACGATCCAGGACCCGAATGCCCTGGATCCCGAGCAGGAGGCGAACACGGCCGAGCTCAAGGACCGCCTTGCCGACGCGATCGAGTCGCTGCCCGAGCGGGAGCGCCTGGTGATCGCCCTCTACTACTACGAGAGCCTCACGCTCCGCGAGATCGGCGAGGTCCTGGGCGTCACCGAGTCCCGCGTCTCGCAGCTTCACACCAAGGCCGTGCTGGCGCTCCGCTCGCGCTTCCAGGCCACGCCGCTCTAAGGCGACTAGAGCGCTCCCAAGTATTAGATTCTCCGGGGGATGGGCCATCGGGCACCAGACCGGATCCGAAACGTCGCCCTGATCGGGCACCGAGGCAGCGGCAAGACGAGCCTGGCCGAGGCGATCCTGTTCGAGGCCGGGAAGATCAACAGGCTGGGCTCCGTGACCGAGGGCACGACGGTCTGCGACCACGAGCCGGACGAGCAGGAGCGCCAGATGTCGATCGACGCCGCCGTCGCCTCGATCGACTTCCACGACCGCAAGATCAACCTGATCGACACGCCCGGCGACCCCAGCTTCGTCGCCGACGCCTCGGCGGCGCTGCGGGTGGTCGACTCGGCCGTGGTGGTGGTGAACGCCGTCTCGGGCGTCGAGGTCCACACGGAGCGGCTCTGGAGGCGCGCCGCGGCCGAGGGGCTCTCGCGCCTGATCTTCGTGAACATGCTCGATCGCGAGCGCGCCGACTTCTTCAAGACTCTCGACTCGCTCAAGGCGGCGTTCGGCGTCCACGTCGTCGCGACCGAGATCCCGATCGGCTCCGAGCACGACGTCAAGGGCGTGATCGACCTGATCGACATGAAGGCGTTCGTCTACGAGGGCGAGGGACGCGGCAACTCGTCCGAGGCCGAGATCCCGGAGGAGCTCCAGGACCTGGCCCAGGAGTACCGCGAGAAGCTGATGGACGAGGTCGCCGAGAACTCGGACGAGCTGATGGAGCGCTACCTCGAGGGCGAGGAGATCTCGCACGAGGAGATCGTCACCGCGCTCAAGAAGGGCGTCACGGAGGGCCACCTGTTCCCGGTGACTTGCGGGGTCGCGACCAAGAACCTCGGCTCGGACCGCCTGCTCGAGGCGCTGCTGGAGGACCTGCCTTCTCCCGCGATGCGCGGGGCGATCCACGCTCTGGGAGCCGACGACGAGGACGCTGACATCGAGCCCGAGGAGGACGCGCGCGACTCCTCGCGTACGTCTTCAAGACGACCGCCGATCCCTACACGGGGCGGATCAACCTCCTGCGCGTGGAGTCGGGCGTGCTGCGCTCAGACTCGCACCTCCTGAACGCCACGCGCGGCTCGAAGGAGACGGATCGGCCAGCTCGCGTCCCCGTGGGGCAAGGACATGGACCCGGTGGACGAGCTCGGCCCGGGCGACATCGGCGCCGTCCCGAAGCTGAAGGACACGCGGGCCGGCGACGTCCTGGCCGAGAAGCCGACCGACATCCATTTCCCGCCGCTCGACCTTCCCGCGCCGGTCATGGCCTTCGCGTACGAGCCGAAGATCGAAGGGCGACGAGGAGAAGGCCGCGACCGCGATCCATCGCCTCGAGGAGGAGGACCCGACGCTCGACGTCCACCGCGACTCGGAGACCGGCGAGCAGATCATCGCCGGACTGACGCAGATCCACGTCGAGGTCATCGTCGAGCGGATGAAGCGCCGGTTCGGAGCCGAGATCGAGCTCCATCCCCCGCAGGTCCCCTACCTCGAGACGATTCGCAAGCCCGCGAAGGCGCACGGCCGCTACAAGAAGCAGACGGGCGGTCGCGGCCAGTTCGGCGACTGCCACATCGAGATCGAGCCGGGGGAGCCCGGAACCGGCCTCGAGTTCGTCAACGCGATCAAGGGCGGTTCGATCCCCGGCGGGTTCATCCCGGCGGTCGAGAAGGGGATCTCGGAGCAGATGGCAAAGGGCGTCCTGGCCGGCTATCCCGTCAAGGACGTGCGCGTGCGGCTCTTCGACGGGCAGTACCACACCGTCGACTCGTCGGAGATGGCGTTCAAGATCGCCGGCTCGATGGCCTTTCGCGAAGCCGCGTCGAAGGCCGAGGCGTACCTGCTGGAGCCCATCGTCGAGATGACGATCTCGACCCCGGAGGACGCCGTCGGCGACGTGATCGGGGATCTCGAACTCCCGCCGCGGGCACCCGCTCGGGATGGAGCCGAAGGGGTCGGCGACCGAGATCAAGGCCGAGGTGCCGATGGCCGAGGTGCTCGACTACGCGCCGGACCTCCGCGCCATCACCGGCGGCCGCGGCGACTACACGATCGAGTTCCTCCGCTATCAGGAGGTCCCGGGGCAGATCGCGCAGAAGATCATCGCCAAGAGCCAGGCCGAGGCCCAAGCGGCCTGACGCCTGGTACCAGGTACCTAACGGGACGCTCACAATGCTCCGACCTCGCTAAGTTCGCGGGGTGACTGAGAAGGCCGACTTCAACGCCGAGGAATGGGATCAACTCGCGGCAAGGCCCCGCCGCGGCCGCCGTGATGGTGATCGCCGCCGACCGGGGCGGGACCGTGCGCGAAAGCATCGCGGTCGGCAAGGAGTACACCCAGGCCGCCCAGGCGGAGCCGGGAAGCCTGCTCGCCGAGATCGCATCCGATCCGCCGAAGATCGAGCGGGAGGACCTCGGGACCCGCGAGGAGCTGCCCGTGCGCGGCCCGCAGGTCATCTCCCAGGCCGTGTCCCTGCTCGAGAGCCGGGGCACCCCGGAAGAGGTCGAAGGCTTCAAGCGCTTCTGCCTCGACGTCGCCGAGCATGCTGCCGAGGCGACGAAGTCCGGGAGCTTTCTCGGGATCGGCGGCAAGCGGATATCCGAGGCGGAGAACACGGTCTTGGACCAGATCGCGAGCACGCTCGGCATCGACCGCTCCTCGAGCGGCCCCGCACCGGCCGACGGCGAGTGAAGCTGATCGTCAACGTCGACGGCGGCGCCAGGGGCAATCCGGGGCCGGCCGCGATCGGCGTCGTCGTTGCGCGGAGATGACGGCGAGGTGATCGCGGACGCTGCCGAGCCGATCGGCACGGCCACGAACAACGTCGCCGAGTACCGGGCGCTCATCCGGGGGATCGAGATGGCGGCCGAGCACGGAGCGACCGAGCTGGAGCTGCGTCGGCGACTCGGAGCTGGTCGTGAAGCAGATCCGCGGCGAGTACCGGGTAAAGGACGCCGGCCTGAAGCCGCTCCACGCGAGGCGCGATCGAAGCTAGCCGGCCTTCAGCGCCTGGAAGTTCGACCACGTGCGGCGCGAGCAGAACGCCGAAGCCGACGCGCTCGTGAATCAGGCGCTCGACGCCCACACGACGCTCTGACGCAGGGCGGCCCGCGCCGAGCTGAGCGGCACAGCGCTCCCCTGGATTCGCTACGGGGTCGCGGCCTTCGCCAGGTTCACGCGGCCGAAGCCGAAGCTCTGGTCGCGCCCGGCAGCGCCGAGGTCGTCGACCGACGAGTCCAGCTTCGAGACCACCTGCGCGGCCGTAAAGCCCGGGTTGCGGGCCTTGATCACGGCGGCGACGCCGGCAACGTGCGGAGTCGCCATCGAGGTCCCCGAGATGGTGTTGTAGCCGCCGTCGTTCCACGTCGACAGGATGTCGACGCCGGGTGCGGCGATCTCGACGTCGGCGTTCGCGTTCGAGAAGCTCGCGCGCGAGTCGGTGTCGTCGGTGGCCGCAACCGAGACGACGTTCGGGTAGGCGGCCGGATAGTTGAGCGTCGCGTCGCCGTCGTTGCCGGCGGCCGCGATCAGGACCGAGCCATTGGCGCCGCCGCTCTTCCACGCGTAGTCGACCGCGTTCTTGAGCGTCGTCGAGTCGCCTCCACCGAGGCTCATCGAGATCACCTTGGCGCCCTTGTCGTGCGCCCAGCGGATGCAGTTCGCGACATCCGCGGTGGAGCCGGTGCCCAGAGGCCCGCCCAGCGCCTTGCAGATCGAGAGCGGCGAGTTGAACGACACTCCGGTGACGCCGGCGCCGTTGTTCGCGTTCGCCGAGATCGTGCCTGCAACGTGGGTGCCGTGGCCGTTGTCGTCGGCGCAGGAGCCCTCCTGGATCGTCCCGGAGAAGATCGGCAGGATGCCCTGCGACCGCGCGCAGTTGGCGACCTTGCCGCTCAGGTCGGGATGACTGGTCTGGATGCCCGTGTCGACGATGCCCACCTTCACTCCGCCCGTGGCGGGGAAGGCGCTGAGGCCGGCTGCGTCCCAGCCTTCGGGCGCGTCGATGTCCGCGTCGGGCGTGCCGCCGGTCTGGCCGGTGTTGTTCAGGCCGTACAAGCCGCTGAACTGCGAGTCGTTCGGCGTCGCCTGCGTGCGCAGGGTTACGTTCCTCTCCGCGTAGGAGACGAGCCCGGAGCGCTGGAGCGCAGCCGCGACCTGGGCGGGCCTGTCCGTGCTCAGGACGACGGCGTCGGTCCCACGGATCTTGTCGGTCACCTGGCCTGCGCCGACCCGCTGGGTCAGCGAGGCAATCTTGTCGGCGGTGGCGCCGGAGCGGAACTCGACGATCACGCCGTCGGCGTCCGCGGAGGCCTGTGCCGGTGCGAGGGCGGCCACAGCCGTGGTTGCGAGCAGCGCTGCTCGCGTGTGCAATCTCATTCTGTCTTACCCCTTTTCGAAAAGCGGCCGGGTTTGGAGTCCCGGCTCGGATCCCTTCGGCCATACCCCCGCACCGAAAAGCCCAAACTGGGGAACCGTTGAAGACGGGCTAGACTCGTCCGCTCGCGCGGCTGTAGCTCAGTTGGCTAGAGCGTCTGCTTGCCATGCAGAAGGTCGTCGGTTCGAATCCGATCAGCCGCTCTTTCAGTAGCTCCGTCAGATCGCGAGAGGTGGGCCGTACTCCCACTACCGCGACGGCGGGCCACCCCTCTTGGGGGCAGCCCGCCGCCGTGCTTCCCCACGTCAGTTGGTCCAGAAGCCCGGGCCGCGCGCGTCGCCGGGCCGGCGGATCGGGGCTAGGGAGCTGTCATCCGTGACCCGCGAGCGTGATGCGTCCGGTGAATCGTCGGGGGACTCGGCGATCGAACCGGGTGCGACGATTGCCTCGTCCGTTGCCGAGCACATCGCGCTGCAGGTGCTTGCAGATGCGTTAGGAGCGATGAAAAGGGAGCAGATGATGGCGACCGCGAACCCACCCGCCTTCCTGTATGTCCTGGACATTGAGGTTCCTTTCGTGGGGAGCGTCATTACGCTCGCCACGCTCTCCCATGGCCATTGCAAAAACGTTGCAATGGCTTGGAATAGCTCCAGCGATCAGGACCGTCGCAGCGCGGCCTCCACAGCCTCTTCCAGCGTGAGGCGATGGCCTTCATCGCGGCCCCGGGCGAACTCGGGCCCTTCCTTAACGAGAATCGGCGCAGCATAATCGTCGCGTTCGGCTTCCCATTGGCCGATCGGTTGGCGCTGCTCCTCGGCCTCGATGGCGCCCCAGAGGAGGCCGGCATGCTCGAGGGCGTCGTGCTCGACCGCGGTCCGGGCTAGTAACGCGAGGGCGTAGATGGTCCACTGCCGCTCGCCGATCCGCTCCGCCACTTCGAGTGTCCCTAGTAGGTGTTCCTCGGCGAGCTCGAAGTCGCTGACCTCGACAGCGATCTCACCAAGGTCCAAGAGCACGCCCGCTTGCCACCAAAAGAAGCCGGTTTCGCCTGCCAGCGTGGCGCTTTGCTCGAGCAGCTCGACCGCCTGGTCTGTCTCGCCCTCTTCTTGTGCGATGTTTCCCAGCGTGCCGAGAGCTACCGCCTCGCCACGCCGATCGCCGAGACCGTGTTGGATGCCGAGCGCCTCCATCGTCAACGCGCGAGCTTCGTCATGTTCGCCCGTGCGCAGGCGAGCAGAGGCGAGTCGGTGGAGCACCTCGGCGGCTCGCGCCTCCTCGCCCAGGCGGCGAAACTCCGCGAGGGCGGACTCATAGAGTTGCTCGCCTCGCTCGAACTCGCCGGCGATGAACGTCACGCCCCCGTGAGCGAGCAGCGCTCGTGCATTGAGCTCCGGGGGTAGATCAGTCGCACGCTCGCGCAACGCCTCGAACCATCGCATGCCCTCAAAGGGATCATTAGCTACCCACAGCTGCTCGAGCGAGATCGCGAGATTCGCACCGAGAACCACGTCGCTCTCAAGCGCCCAATCGAACGCCGCGCGGAGGTTCTCCTGCTCGGTCAAGACGGTCTCGAACCGCTGCTCGCCGACGGCCTCGGTCGATAGTTGGGCGGCCTCAGCATGGCGCAGGTAGTACTCGGCGTGCGTGCGCCTCAGTTCAGGCCTCTTCCCTGCCTCGGCGAGGCGATCGGCTCCGTACTCGCGCAAGGTTTCGAGCAGCCTGTACCGCATCCCTCCCGTGGAGCCAGGGTCATTCTCGACGCCGACAAGCGAGGCGTCGACCAAGCTGGTGATGAGCTCGAGACACTGTGACTCGTCGCCCTGGAGGCACACACCCGCGGCGCCCGCGATCGTGAACCGTCCCGCGAAGACCGACAGTCCGCAGAACAGGTTCTGCTCGTCGGCCGTTAGCAGCTCATAGCTCCAGTCCAGCGCGGCCCTAAGGGTGCGATGGCGCGGTTCGACGATGCGCATCTGTGAGCTGAGAAAGCGAAATCGATCGCCAAGGTGGGTTGCGATCTGGTCAGGCGATAGAGCCTTGGCGCGCGCCGCGGTCAGCTCGATGGAGAGCGGAAGCCCGTCGAGCTCGCGGCAGATGCGGCCCACAGTCTCGAGATGGTCCGACGTCCGCCCGAGATCGCCTCCGATGGCGCTCGCGCGCTCGAGGAACAAGCGCACGGAGGCAGCATCGGCGATCTCCTCTGGCGACGCACTTTCAATTGGCGTGGATAGTGGATCTACCTCGAAGCGGGCTTCTCCCTCCACGCGCAACGGCACCCGGCTGGTGGCGAGCACCCGAAGATGCGGGCATTTGCGCATCATGGCCACTGTGATCTCGGCACACGCGTCCACGAGGTGCTCGCAGTTGTCGAGAACGACCAAGAGCTCCGATCTGCCCGTCTTGTCGATCAGGTTGGCCAGCGGGTCATCGCCCCGTTCGGCGCCGACTGCTTTTGCAACGGCGTCCGGGACGAGCTGTGGATCCGTGAGCGGCGCGAGATCCACGAGCCAGACACCGTCTCCCCATGATCCGACCTGGCGCTGCGCAACCTCGATCGCGAGCCGCGTCTTGCCGGCCCCACCGATTCCGGTCAATGTGAGCAAGCGGTGCTTGCGGAGGAGGCCGGCGATCTCCGCGGCCTCCTGCTCACGCCCGATGAAGCTCGTCGACGGGGCGGGCAGATTGTGGCGGTCGAGGTCAGCGGGGACGAACGGCAGCTCGTGATTCAGGATGGCGCGCTCGAGCTCTCTCAGCTCCTCACTCGGCTCCAAGCCAAGCCCCTCCACCAGCCGATCTCTCGCTTGTCGATACGCGTCGAGAGCATCTGCCTGCCGATCGCACCTGTAGAGCGCGAGCACGAGGTGTCGTCTCAGGCGCTCACGGAGTGGCTCTTCTGAGAACCAGTGTCTGAAGTTCAGAGACGATCGCGGTGTGCCGGCCGAGCTCGAGGTCGGCCTCCATTCGCTGTTCCAGGCAGACGAGGCGCAACTCCTCGAGCCGCCTCGCCTCGAGTAGGAGCGATGGCACGTCGTATGTGCCTGACAGGGCTGGCCCTCGCCAAAGGGACAGGGCAGCGTGAAGTCGCTCGGCAGCGGCGCCAGGTGCGCCGCGCCGCAGCGCATCTTCCCCTTGTCTGGCCAGTTCCTCGAACGCGATAGCGTCGATCGAATCAGCAGGTGTATCGAGCGCGTAACCGGCATGGCTGCGCGAGAATCATGTCTGCACCCAGTGCCTTTCGAAGCCGGGAGACGTAGGACCGAACTGTCGTCTCGGCCGCTCCTGGGGGATTTCCGGCCCACAGCTCGTCGGCGAGCCGATCTGCGGTCACTGTGCGGCCGTGTTCGACTAGGAGCAGCGCAATCAGGGCGCGGGGCTTAGGTCCTCCCAGCTGAACCTGATCGCCGTTAGCGACTGCCTCGACATGCCCGAGAAGGCGAAACTCGGTGATCGGTTTCGTTGCGGCCACGCTGCTCCGTGCGATCGTAATTGGTAGCAGGGGTGGTAGCGACGCGCGCCGAGTTTCCATACCTGATCGGTTTGTCGGGCATATCGCTCACATCAGCCGCTCTTCACATATGGCCAAAGCGCACGTCCGGCAGCACCCGGTCAAGGGGCTTCGGCAGCCACCAGGCCCATTTGCCCAACAGCCGCAGTGCAACCGGCACGAGCAGGAGGCGCACAAGCGCCGCATCGAGCAGGACTGCCACGCCGAGGATGACGCCCATTTCCTTGGGCGGCAGCGGACCTGACAGGGCGAACGTGAAGAAGACGGCGACCATGACCCCCGCGGCGGCGAACACCACACGTCCCGAGTGCGCGACGCCGCCGACCATCGCCTCTCGCGGGTCGTGACTGCGGTCCCAGTGCTCCTTTGCGCTGGAGAGCAGGAAGACGGTGTAGTCCATCGAGATGGCGAAGACCATCGCGAAGAAGAACACGGGTGCCCATGCGTCGAGAAAGCCCTGCGGTTCGAGGCCGAGCAGATCGGCCAGATGGCCGTCCTGGAAGATGAGCCGCGCGACGCCGAACGCCGCACCTACCGCCAGGAGATTCGTAACCACGCCGACCGCAGCGAGAATGGGTGCCTGCAGCGCGACGAGCAGGAGGAGGAACCCCAGCGCGAGGACGACGCCGATGACCAGCGGGGTCTTGGCGTTGAGGGCTTCCTCGAGATCGTGGTTCTCGGCGACTGAGCCCCCCACGAGTGCGCCGTCGGGCATCTGCGTGCGAAGGCGGTCGATGGTCGAGCCGACCGCGGGGTCGGACGGATCGTGCTCGGGGAGCGCTTGGAACATCATGTTGCCACCGGTGCCGCCTACCGGGGGCGTCACCTGGGCGACGCCCGCGTCGGCGCTTGCGACCTCGCTGACGTCGGCTGCGGCGTCCTTGGGCGCGACGATCTGAAGCGCACCCGGCGCACCGGGGCCGAAACCTTCCTGCACCTGTCCGTAGGCGATCCGGGAGCTGTCGCCCTCCGGCACGACCTTGATCGAAGGCATGCCGGTCTGCAAGCCGAAAAGGGGGATGCAGAGCGCGACCAGGAGCGCGACGGCAACGGTTCCATAGACGAGCGGGCGGCGCCAGAGGCGCTCCGCCCAGGCGGCGAACCTGGCTGAGCGGTGTTCACCCGAGTGCACCCACGGCAGCGAGAGGTTGTCGACGCGGGCGCCCAGCTTCCCGAGCACGGCGGGCAGCAGGGTCAGCGTCGCCGCGAGGATGAAGACGACCGACAGCATGATCCCGAGCGCCATCGACCGGAACGCGGGGGAGGGGACCAGCATCACGGCCGACAGAGAGATCAAGACCGTCAGGCCGGAGAACAGAACGGCTTTGCCGGCCGTGTCCATTGCCTCGCCAACCGCGTCCTGGACGGGCTTCCGGGACCCGAAGAGCGAGGCGCGGAAGCGATAGACGATGAACAGCGCGTAGTCGATGCCCAGCGCGAGAGCGAACATCAGCGCGAAGTTCAGCGCCCAGATCGAGATATCGAGCATCTGCGCGCCGAGGTACAGCGACCCGGCGGACGCGACGAGGCCCAGAATCGTCAGCATCAGCGGCAGCCCGGCGGCCACGAGCGAGCCGAAAGCCAGGACGAGGATCACAAGCGTGACCGGCCACGAGATGAGCTCAGACTTGAGCATCGCCGACTTGTTCGCCTCGTTGAAGTCGGACCACATTCCTGACGCGCCCGTAAGCGATACCTGCACGCCGTCGGCGGGGAGGTCCGCGAGCGGCTCCTTGAGATCGCTTGCAGCCCGCACCATCTCGTTCGAGTCGGCCGCGGCGCCCGCCTGGACGACGGCTGTGTGGCCGTCGCGCGAGATGGATTGACCCGGCTGCGGCGGGATGACCTGGGCCACTCGCTCGTCTTCCGAGAGGATTCGCTCTGCATCGGCAACCGTGGCCCTGAACTCGGGGTCGGCCGCGGTCTTGTCCTCTGAATGCACGACGACCAGCAGGGCGGAGGAGGACAGGCCCCCAAACTCGCGATCCACCGTCTCCCGTACACGAAGAGACTCTGAGCCCGTCGCTTCCCAGCCGGCTCCCGAGAGCGCGTGTTCGACCTTTGGCGCAAAGAACCCGAGGCCGACGGCAATGACCGCCCAGGTGATTGCGACGAACCTGAAGTGCGTGGAGGTCCACCGGCCGAGCCGGCCGATGGGCCCGAAGACAGGGCTTGCGCTCATGACGTCCCCGCGAGCAGCTCGTCGAGATCCGCGATCCGCCGGCGCAGGCCCCCGCACACGAGCTCGCAGAGCTCGAAGATCGACTCGTCGACGATGGAGCAGCGGACCCGGTTGCCGTCCTTCGATCCGGGCGACGATGCCGGCCTGCGCAAGGACTCCGATGTGCTTGGAGACGTTCTGCTGGCTGGCACCGAGCTTCTCGGACAATTCGTTGATCGTCATCGGCCCGTCGCGCAGGGCGTCGAGAAGGCGGATCCGCATGGGCTCCGCGATGACGCGGAAGCGCTGAGCGATGAGCTCGACGAGAGGCCTCGGGAAGCGGATGTGGCATGGGGGCTGTCTCGATCATCTGTACAACTATACAGTGTAATAGTTGTGGAATGACCGAGTCCGGCAAACTCCAGGGCTCATGACCGATCCCGGACAACACCTCGTCGAGGTCCACGACATGTTCCGCCGCGAGCTCACGGAGCTCCGGGATCTGCTCACCCGGGTGCGGGACGGCGCGACGAGTGCGGGAGATGCCCGGGCGGGCCTGAACGCGATGGCGATGCGGCAGAACGACTGGACGCTGGGCGCCGTGTGCTCCCGCTATTGCAGCGGCGTCACCCACCACCATCACCTGGAGGACGAGGGCATCTTCCCGCACCTCCGAAAGAGCGACGAGTCGCTCGGGCCCGTGCTCGACCGGCTCGGGGCAGAGCACCTCGAGATCCACGACGCGATCGAGGCTGTCGATACCGCACTCGTCCGGCACATGAACGAGCCAACCGATTTCGAAGGCATCGAAGCCGCCGTCGAAGAGCTCAGCAAAGCACTCCTGACGCACTTCTCGTATGAGGAGGAGCAGCTCGTCGAGCCGCTCTCCAGGCACGGCTTCTACGCCGGCCAGGTCTGAAAGCTTCAGGAGTCGATCGGATCCAGGCTCGCCTCGCCGTCGCGCACGACGAGGTTCCGTGCAAGCGGAATCTGATGCGAGGCGCTTTCCAGGATGTGCATCAGGTAGCCGGCGGTGTTGGGAAAGGCCACGAGGTCGCCCACGGCGACGCCAGCCGGAAAGCGGAATCTGCGCCAGCTGATCAGCTCGCGCTCGACGCAGTAGGCGCCGACCAGGTAGCCATCGATCGCCGCGGTCGGCTCGCCATGCGCAGGCGGGCGGAGCAGCAGCGGGTCGACCAGGAAGTCGTCAGAGGTCGAGCGCATCTGTGTGCGGTTCATGGCGAGGCCGATCAGCCAGGTCCCGTCGGCTCGCTGCTTCCTGAACTCGACGCGGGCGACGGTCATGCCGCAGCCGTCGAAAAGCGCGCGGCCGGGCTCCATGCGCAGCTCGAGCTCGCGGGCACGGAGCTCCTGTGCCACGGTTCCGTTCGCCAGCCGCGCGTCCAGGATCTGCCCGAGCCAGTCTCCCCTGATCGGTGCCTGGTGGTAGGGGTAGGTCTTGCCGAGCGCATGCCCGTCGAACGTGACCTCGGCCCGGTCGCCGCGCGCCGCGCGCTCGTGCTCGGCCCAGAAGCCTTCCCACTCCGCGGCGGACTCGAGGTAGCTCATGGGGATCCCGCCGCCCATGTCCAGGAAGGCGACCGCGTGGCCACGATCGCGAAGGAAGTCGGCGACGCCCAGCGACTCGCCGATTGCCGCGACCCGCTGCTCGGCGGAGTACCCGTCCAGATGGAAGTGGACTCCGGTGACTCGAGAGCTCGCCGGAGGACAGCTCGTCCAGCGCTGCCAGCTCCCTGGCCGTCATGCCGAAGCGGGTCGGAGCGGCGCCCGGGTGCGGTGTCGGCGCCAAGCGAAGCGCGATGCGCGCCGGCTCGGGGAGGGGCGACGCGACCTCGCTCAGCAGCCGAAGCTCGTCGACGTTGTCGATCACCACTACGGCTCCGCTCTCGGCGCAGAGCTCGAGCAGGGCCCGTGGGCTTGATCGCCGCGGTCACGACGATGTCCTCGGCGGGCACACCACGCTCGAGGGCTTGCCGCAGCTCCTGCTCGCTCGCCACATCGACGCCTAGCCCGAGGCTCATCGCCTCGTCGACGAGCGCCAGCGCCTTGTTCGCCTTGCGGGCGAAGAAGATTCGTAGATCAAGGCCGCGCGCCGACGCCGCCTGGGTCAGCTCCGCGGCGTTACGGCCCATCGGCGCCGGCTCGATCAGGTTCAAGGGCGAGCCGTGCGCAGCCATCCAGTCGGCGATCCGCTCGGGCCGGGCGGCGAGGTCTTCGTGCCACGGCTCCAGGCGGGCGCGCAGTGGGACCGCGCCGGCGCACATCGAGCGGATCCCGCTCACGCGGCCACCGCTCGCGCGACCACGCGCCTCGCCCAGATCTCTGCGTGTGGGTGGAGAGCCCGATTCAGCGTGTCGTTACCGATGACCCAATCCTCCGTCGGCCTGCCGATGGCGGCGAGGCCCCTGCTCGGCCGGCCGCCGGCCCCGACGCAGGTTACGTCCGGCGTCAGCTCGATGCCCCGCCGCGCGGGCGGGATCCTCGCGTGTCCGTCTCGCACCAGCCGCGCCACGAGCGAGCCCTCCGTGGCGAGGGCCCCGGCGGCGGAATGACCGCGTCCAGGACAAGGTCGGCCTCCCGCGCGGGGCCCGACGTCAGGCGCGAAAGGTCCACCTTTCCGTCTTCGATCAGGGCGAGCAGCTTCGCGGCGTTGACGGGCGGCGGGCCGAACGCGATTCGCTCCATCTCGGCGGCCAGATGCCGGAACGCCGGCCACTCGGCGTCGGCCAGCCCGTGAGCGCCCAGCCGCTCGACGATCGCCGGGTAGACGGAGCGCCACGCGTGGCCCAGAGCCCAGTCGGCCCCGGGCTCGCCGATCCCCAGCCCGACCGAGATGGACCTCTCCAAGTCGTCGGCGGGTGACGAATCCGGGGGCGTCGTGCGCCCCGCGGGTGGCGTCTTCCATGCGCGCAGCGATGGCCTTCAGCTCCTCTCGGGGCCGCCGACGCTCAGCAGGCTCTTCGCGGCGACCTCGGCGACCACCTGCGTAGCCGCCGCGACAGAGCTGCCACGAGGCAACGACGCAAGTTCTGCGCGGCCTTCGGAGGCGATCTCGTCCAGGCTCGGCGACGAGATCGCTTTGGCCGGATCGGGCTTCGCGAGCATCGGGCGCCCGGTCCGCGACCAGGGGAGGATGCTCGCTACCTCATCCGCGCCGCGCTCGTATCGCAGCAGGCCGGGCCGACGCCCTGGGTGGAAGCTTCCGCCGCGTCCTTCGGTGAGCGCGAGGGCGGCGTCGATCATCGTCAGCGCGAAGCCGCGGACCGCGACGACGGAGCCGGGCGGGACTTCCGACAGTGAAAGGCTCCGCTCGACCGGGTAGATCGCGTAGCCGGCGTGCCCGGTCGCGATCAGGACCTCGTCGTACTCACGGTCTCCGCCCGCGACTGACCGTCCACCCGCCGGCCGCTCGGGTTCACCTCCGTTGCCCTCTCCGCCAGATGCACGATCTCGAGCCCCTCGGGCGCTCCGCCCACTACGCGGCGAAAGCCGTCAGCGAGGTAGCGGCCGACCAGCGCCCGGGGCGGATAGGCCTCGTCGCTCGCGCCTTGGATGCCCAAGCGCCATTCCGAGAATCCGGGGCGGGCCGGGTCATGTTCCCTCGCGGGCCACATGTCGACCAGGTCCGCGGAGAAGTTCATGCGCAGGTACTCGGGCTGCCCGGGGTCATAAACAGGCCCGGCGCCCGGGGTGGGGTGGGGCTCGTAGACATGGACGCTGATGCGTCTTTCGAGTCCCTCGGAGCTGGCGGCCAGCCGTTCGAGCGCGTAGAGGCCCTTCGGCCCGCAACCCACGATTGCGACCCTCAGTCCCGCGGAAGGGCGGTTCAAGCGGCCCGGAGAGACTGAAGGTCGAGTCCTGCCAGGAGCTCCAGCTCGTCCGGCGACACCTTCAGCTCGCGCGCGACCCACGCGTCATCGTAGGCAGTACGCAGGTAGCCCTCGCCGCCGTCGGGGAAGATCATCGCGCAACTCGTTCCCGGTTCCAAGAGGGGGGCGATCGACTCCATCGCCATCGCGACTCCTCCCGAGGACGCCCCCGCGAAGATGCCCTCTCTGCCAGCAGGCGCCTGCAGCCGATGACGCTCTCCAGGTCGGAGACCCTGATCAACCGGTCGAACCAGGCGCTCTTGGAGAGGGCCGTCGTGACGCCGGCGCCCATGCCGGGAAGGCGCCGCGGCGCTCTCTCTCCGCCGAACAGGACGCTTCCCAGCGCGTCGACGGCGACCACCTCCGTCTCGCGCCCGGCGTCGACGAGGAAGTCGCAGCATCCCCGCAGGGTCCCGGTGGTGCTCGTCGCGACGAAGAGGAGGTCGAGCTTGCCGTCCAGCGCGGCGTCGATCTCGGCCATCGTCTCGCGGTGCGCGGCCGGGTTGGACTCGTTCGCGTACTGGTTGGGCCACCATGCGCCGGGCGTCAGCTCGACGAGGCGCTTGACCAACGCGAGCCGTGCGGCGAGGAGGTCTCCCGTGCGAAGGTCGGGCTCGAGACGACCCGGACGACCCCCCCGAGGTCTCGGATCTTCTCGATCTTGCCGGCGTCCGTCCGGCTGTCGACGACGCAGATCGAGCCCCAGGCCGTGCTGCCGGCACGCGCGTGCCAGGCCGATGCCGAGGTTGCCGGATGTCGACTCGATGATTGTCGAGCCACGGGCGATGCGGCCTTCGGCGAGCGCGTCGTAGATCATCCGGGCCGCGGAGCGATCCTTCGAGCTTCCGCCCGGGTTCCGCATCTCGAGCTTCGCCCAGAGCTCGATGTCCGAGCGGTCGGAGAAGCGGGCAAGGGGCACCAGCGGGGTGTTGCCCACCTGGTCCCGCACCCTGCGCTGTCCTGTCCGATGCCGTTCCATGGAGCCGGACTCGGGTTCCCTGTCCGGACGTGGGTAAACGAGAATCCGGCACGCCGCGCCTGCCTCGGCGCCGGGGCGAGATAGCCGGCTAAGTGAGGAAGGCGCAGACCTCGCGAACGGTCTGCTCGGGCTCCTGGTCGAAGACGAAGTGCCCGGCGCCCTCGATGGCGACGAGCGTTGCGTCCGGGATCTCCCGCTCGAACCTGTGGGCTCCTGCGATCGGGGCAAACCCGTCGTCAGCTCCCCAGAGAAGGAGCGTCGGGACGCCCAGCGCGGCCAGCTTGCCGTCATAAGGCGCCAGCTTCTCGAAGTCCATCGAGCGGTAGAACTCCAGCGTCGCCTCGCGTCCACGGCCGTTGGCGAACGGGTGCCAGTAGGCGTCCACGTCCTCCTCGGTGAAGTCCGCGCCGTCGGCACGGATCAGGCCTGCGAACCCTTCGCGATCAATTGCGGCCATGACCTCCTCGCCCTGCGGCGAGCGGAGCATCTCCGCCATTCCGTGCCACTTGCCGTCGGAGAAGAATCCCGAGTCGGCGATGACCAGAGCTGAGACCAGTTCGGGGTTCTCGCACGCCCACGCGAGCCCGACGAACGCGCCCCAGTCGTGGACGACCAGCGCGACCCTCCCGAGGTCGAGCTCGGCGTGGAGCGTCGCGAAGCGCCTCGAGGTTGCGCTCGAAGGTCGCGGGGCCAGGGTCGTCGGAATCGCCCAGGCAATAGAGGTCGGGTGCGACGCAACGCCTGCCCTGGGCGGTCAGCGCATCCATGAGGGGAACCCACATCCGGGAGGACTCGGGAAAGCCGTGGATCAGAAGGACGGCGTCCCCGGACTCACCGCCGTCCGGGCGGGTGTCGCGGTGGTGCGGTCAGAGGGCCCGCACGCTTCGGGGCGACTGTCATGAGGATGGAAACTAGATAGAGTTTTCGGCGTGCGGGAAGCACCGACGGAGGTTCGGAATGCCTCGTTGCAAAGCCAAGGCCAAGCAGGATCGCCCTTCCAGGGCTGGCGTCCTGCCCTAGGTCATGCGCAGGGAGGAAGCCAACGAGATCGCGGCCGACCTCACCGGAGTGTCCCTCAGGGAGTCGATGGCAGACGCTCAGGCCCACGTTGAGCGCTACTCGGCGGCCTGCATCGAGATCCTGCCCTACTGCGAGTTGACGTACGTCGAAGGGAGCAACGAGGGGAAGGGCCTCGTCCATCTGCTCGGAACCGATTGCCTCTTCACCGTCAAGCTCTCGATCGCACGGCCGGAAGCGGAATTGCACAGTGAGCCCAAGCTCAACCTGAGCACTGAAGCGAAGCTCCTCGAAAGTGAGGCCTGGGACGTCGAGCTGAAATCGCGGTACGTCGCCCTCGCCGAGAACGGGACGCCCGGTCTGGAGACCAGCTGGACGTTCTCCCGGTCCGGCGAAGCCTTGCTCCTCCTGACCGGAACGTTCAGCCCCGGCACCGGCTGGATCAGCGCTTCGGAGGGATTTGCGCGGGCGTTGGCCGAGCGCGTTGGGTTCATGCTCGAGCAGCCGGAATTCGTCTAGGCAAGTCACGAAGCGGGCTAAGCTCCGCGGCGTCTCGGCGCCTTGGCGGAGTGGTTACGCAGCGGCCTGCAAAGCCGTTTACGCCGGTTCGATTCCGGCAGGCGCCTCTGAATGACCGCCAAGCGAGGAATCTTCGTTGCGCCCTTCGATGAGCTCGCGGACCCGCGCCTCCTGATGGAGCTCGCCGCGCGCGCCGAGGTACTGGGCTGGGACGGGCTCTTCCTCTGGGACCACATCCGCTACCGCGCGCCGACCCGCGCTGTGCTCGACGCCTGGGTGGCGCTCAGCGCGATCGCCACGGTGACACAGCGCATCAGGATCGGGCCCATGGTCACTCCGGTCTCGCGCCGGCGCCCCCACAAGCTCGCACGCGAGACGGTCACGCTGGACCATCTGTCCGGCGGACGTCTGACCCTCGGGGTGGGCTTGGGCAGCGACCGCAGCGGCGAGCTGGAGCCATTCGGCGAAGAGGCGGACCCGAAGGCGCGTGCGCGCCTGCTCGACGAGGGCCTCGAAAAGCTCGCTGGCTACTGGGCCGGGGAGTTCGAGCCGGCACCGGTCCAGGAGCCGCGGATCCCGGTGTGGGTGGCGAGCCGCTGGCCGAACCGGCGGCCGCTCCGCCGAGCCGCCAGATGGGACGGCCTGTTTCCGATCGAGTTGCCCGAGCCGGACGCCCTCGGGGAGCTCGCCGCCGAGGTTGCGGAGCTGCGCGACGACCCGGGCGCCCCGTTCGACCTCGTGGTCGAGGTGGACCCGGGTGACGGACCCGGCCCCGTGGGAGGCGGCGGGCGCAACGTGGATTCTCACGTCGTTCGACCAGTCGCCGCGCGAGCGGGACGTGCAAGCGGCGATCGAGGCCGGGCCCTAGCGCCTTGGCGCCGGCACCCTTGAACGGGACTCGACATAGGTCTAGTCTTGGACGCCGAAATCACGCTGGCCGCAAGCCCGGGGGAATACCGATGAGGAAGATGATGCGAGGGGAGGGGCGAGCGGGCCTTCTCTTGGTCGCTGCGTTCGCCGCTTGCCTCGCGGCCCCCGCATCGGCGGGGGCTGCTGCCGACGACGTCAAGGTCGTCGACCGCAAGAAGGTTGACGCGGGCGAAGACGTGACGATCCTCAAGACCGACGCGTTCAAGGTGACCGGTGAGTGCATAGACAACGGCGGCGGGGATTTCGAGGCCGAGACCTTCCTTTCAGCCCGGAAGAATCAGCTCGCCTACTCGGCGTACGGCCCCGAGGTGGGAACCGAGCGTTTCGACGTGGACTTCGACAAAGACGACCCGCGGGTCAACTTCACGGATCACGACGCCGAAGGCACCGAGCCCGTGATCGAGGCAGCCGAGTACTACGAGTTCTATGCCGAGGGCAAGGGCGTCTCGCCGCTGCGTGGGCGGGTTGTGACCACGGTCCATACCGGTGCCGATTGCGGGTTCTCGGGAGTCTTCACCGGCATGCCGGGAAGGGGGCCGCTCCACACGAGCAAGCGGGCCGAAGTCGGTCTGGGCGAGAAGGTCGAGATCTACTCGAACAGGGACTTCAAGGTTCTCGGCTCGTGCGAGGATGAAGGCAGCGGTTCGTTCAGGGCCAACACGTTCCTGAAGGCTAAGCGCGGTGGCGGGATCTACTACCTGACCGAGTACGACCAGGTCGACACGGACTTCGGCCCGAGCGACGGACAGGTGGACATCTCGCCCGATTTCTACGACGCGTCAGGCACCGACCCGTAGTTTCGTGCCGACAGCTTCTCCAACGAGTTCTTCGCCGTCGGCAAGGAGGGCGACGTGCTTCAGGGGCGGCTCGGCGTCGGCGTCCACATCAACGGAGCGAGCTGCACTTTCTCCGGGATCTTCACCGGGCCCGAGAGCGACCCCGGATTCCGCGTAAGAAATCGTGAAGGTGGACAGGAACGACAGCAAGACCCTGTACGAGAACCGTGACTTCAAGGTGACCGCCAAGTGCGTTAACAACGGCGGGGGCGATTTCACTGCGGACACCACCCTGCGAGCGAAGCGAAAGCATCTGCTGGCGTACGCGTATGCGGGAGACCCGTTTACGGACCTCAACTTCAATCCCTCGGACGGGCCGCTCGACATCACCGACGAGGACGCCAGCGGAACCGCACCTGACTTCACATCGGAAGATCAGTACACCGACTTCTTCGGGGAGGGCAAGCGCGGAAAGGTCTTGAACGGCCGGGTCGCGAGCGGCGTCCACGTGCAAGGCTCGGATTGCGTCTTCGCCGGGATCTTCGCGGGCTGACCCAAACGGTAGCGTCGGCTGGAGGGTGGGCCGGCCACCCGAACCGGGGGGGTCCATCACCGTCGAAAACAAGGCAGGGTTGCTCAGGATGAGACGCACCGGGATACGCTCGCGGCAATCGCCGCGATTGTCGCGTTCGCGCCAGGCTCCGGCCACGCCGCTCCCATCGCATACAGCTCCGGCGACAGTCATCGTCGCCGACTCGCTCAATCAGGCGATCAAGGCGGTCGACCCGGAGTCCGGCACCGCGACCACCGTGTCTTCGGGCGGGAACCTCGAGCTTTCCCGGTGACGTGACTTTTGCCGAGGATGGCGACGTCCTGGTCGTGGATCGCGACGCTTTCGGCGGCGACGGCGGGATCATCCGGATCGACAGCGTCACCTCGGCGCAGACCGTCGTCTCGACCAACGCCATCTCGGATGCGGCCGGCGGCAAACAGTTCTTCTCCGACCCGATCGCGCTGGATCGAAAGGGGAATCGCTCTACGTCACCGACTTCGACAGGCCGCGGCAGGGTCATCAAGGTCAGCATCGCGACGGGAAAGCAGTCCCAGGTCAGCAAGGGCGGTGAGCTGAACGCCCTTCGGCATCGAGGCGGCGGGCGTAAAGAAGCCGCTGGTCAGCGACGCGGGGCTTCAGCTTCAAGGGCGGGGTGATGGAGATCAACCCGAGGACGGCAAGCAGACCGAGGTGAGCAGCGCGGGTGACTTCATCAACCCCAGGCGATCAAGCTGAACGGCGCGCATACCGCGCTGGTCCGGATCCCGGATCGTTCAACTTCAAGGGCGCCTCTTCGAGATCGATCTGAGGAACGGCAAGCAGAAGCTGATCGCCAAGGGCGGGGAGCTGCGCACGGTCAGCGGGGTGGCTGTCCTCGACAAGGACACCGCGATCGTCTCCAACTGCTGCTCCCCCTCGCAGAGCGGCTCGCTCTATCGCGTGAACCTCAAGAACGGGAACCGGACTCCGTTGAACACGTCGAACTTCTTCAACCCGCTCGGCATCGACATCGCGCCTTAGACGACTCCGCTCGCCTGGAGCACGCCGCCGATCGCGCCGCAGCCCAGGACGACGTAGAGGATCGAAGCCCTCGCGTGCCAGCGCATGAGGACCGAGGAAGGCTCCGACGGCGAGGATCGCGGTCGGCACGATCGACGACGCTCGTGTCGACGATGTCGACGGTGACCGCGGCGATGAGGCCCGTCACGCCGGCGGCGACGCCGAACAGGAAGGGCTGGATCCGCTGGTTCTCCGTGATCGCGACGAGACCCCGGTGGAAGAAGATGGGCAGGACGAACGCCGGCAGGAAGATGCCGAGGGTGATGACGATGGCTCCGGTCATCCCGCCCGCGATATAGCCCGCGAACGTGGAGAAGATCACGAGCGGGCCGGGGAGGGCGCCGCCGATCGCGAGCCCGTCCACGAACTGGCTCTCGGTCAGCCAACCCTGGCCGCCGACGACGGCGTCGTGGAGGAACGGGATCACGGTGAAGGCGCCGCCGAAGGTGACCAGGCCCGCCTTGAGGCCCTCCCAGAAGATCTCGGAGGTGAGCGACAGGGAAATCGTGCCGAGGGCGAAGCCGGCCAGAAGGGGCGCGAGTGAGAAGGAATTCACGCGGCGGGTCAGCCGTGCCCCGTTCTTCCACAGCTCGTAGGCCAGGCCGGCGCCCAGCAGGACCAGCGCGAACCCG
Organism: uncultured bacterium; assembly: GCA_963740125.1. Taxonomy (GTDB): domain Bacteria; phylum Actinomycetota; class Thermoleophilia; order Solirubrobacterales; family 70-9; genus JALZKA01. The sequence goes on from CAVUCV010000001.1 coordinate 873,991, forward strand.
ACGCCGGCGAACACGGTGAGCGCGAAGGACGGCGACGGCGATGAGGACGAGGGGAACGTCCGTCAGGAACGTCCGGCTGAGGCGGATCACCGCGCGGGCGACGATCGCGCCGACCGCCGCGGTGAGCCCGTAGAAGATCTCGTCGAGATTGTCCTCGAGGTCGGCCTCCACGTAGAGGACCGAGAAGGCCAGCATGAGCAGAAACCCCGGCAGGACGAATCCGAGCCCGGCCAGGAACGCGCCCAGCTTGCCGCTTCGGATCCGCCCGAAGTAGATGCAGAGCTCGCTGGCCTCGGGCCCGGGCAGTATCTGGTAGACGGCGAGGGTCTTCGTGAAGGTCCGTCTCGGAGACCCAGCGCTCCTCGTCCACGCACTCCTGCTTGATCATCGCTATCTGCGCGGCGGGCCCGCCCCAGGCGAGGCAGCCGAACCTCAGGAAGCGGACGAAGATCGACCAGGGGGTGTCCCGGTGGCTCGGCGGGTCGGGTGCGGGGGGAGCGTCGCGTTCAAGGCCGGGAGCGTAGTCTCGGAGGCCCCGACCGCGACCACAGGAGGCATCCCCTTGATCAGCAAAGTCGACTTCGTCGGCGTCCCGACCCAGGACCCCGACCGCGCGAAGGCGTTCTACGTGGACACCCTCGGCCTGCGCCCCGACCCGAACGCCAACTACGACTTCTGGGCAGGCGACACATGCTTCGGGATCTGGGAGCCCGAGAAGTTCGGCATGGCGTTCGAGCCGCAGCGGAACGCGCATCCGGCCTTCCACGTCGACGACGTCGCCGCGGTGCGAGCGGAGCTGGAGGCCAAGGGCGTCGAGTTCATGGGCGACACGTTCGACACCGGGGTGTGCCACATGGCGCTTCTCCGTGACCCGGACGGAAACGACCTGATGCTCCACCACCGTTACGCGCCCTACGAGGGCTAGTCAGGGAAGGAAACGCCGCGACGCTAGGCGACGGCTGCTTCGCGGCGCCTGCGGAAGCGGCCGCGCAGGCCGTTCGCGCGCTTGCGATCCTTGAGGATCCGCTGTGCCGCGTTGTGGCCCGAGGCGGCCATGACGCCTCCGCCGGGGTGCGTGCCCGCGCCGCAGAGGTAGAGGCCCTCGAGCGGCGTCGCGTACTGGGCGAGCATGGGGGAGGGGCGCATGAACGCCATCTGCGCCAGGTCCTGCTCGCCCTGGAAGATCGAGCCGCCCTGGAGGCCGAAGATGTCTTCGAGGTCCGGCGGGGCCAGCACCTCGCGCTCGAGGATGGCGCCCGTGAGGTTGGGGGCGAACTGCGCCATGTTCTCGACGCAGGTGTCGCCGTAGCGCTCGCGCGCGCCGTCGGGCCACTCCTCGTGGGTGGTCGGGCCGTACTGCGTGAACATCGTCGCGATCCAGCGATCGTCGTCGGTCAGCGACGGGTCGATCGAGCTGGGCACCTCGAGCTCGGTGTACGGGTTGGCCGACGGCTCACCGCGCACGGCGTCCTGCCATGCGCGCTCGAGGTAGTCCAGCGAGGGGCAGTAGTTCACGCCGGCGGTCAGCAGGTGCGCGAGAGTCCTCTTCGGTGAGGCCCTCGTAGACGGGCGGCTCCGAGAGGACCATGTTCACCTTCACCGATGCGCCGCGCGTGCGGTAGGCCTTCATGTCCTCCGACGACCTCGTCGGGGAAGTTCTCGGCGCCGGCGAGGTCGATGATCGTGGTCTTCGGGTGGGCTCCCGAGGCGACGATCGGCGCGGTGTGGGCGGTGCCGTCGGCGAGCGTCACGCCGGTGACCCTGCCGCCCGTGGAGTCGATCGAGGCGACCTCGGCGTCGGTCTGGATCGTCGCGCCGTAGGAGCGCGCGCTGGAGGCGATCGCCTCGGAGATCGCGCCCATCCCGCCGATGACCTGTCCCCAGGAGCCGACGTTGCCGTCGAGCTCGCCGAGGGCGTGGTGGAGAAGGTTGTAAGCGGTGCCGGGCGTGTAGGGGCCTGCCCAGACGCCGACCACGCCGGTCGAGGCGATCGAGCCCTTGAGATAGTCGTTCTCGAAGAAGCCGTCGAGCATGTCGCCGACGGACATCGTGAAGATGCGAACCAGCTTCTGGACGTCGCGCTGGGACATCCCCGCGATCCGGCCGGCCTCCTTGAGGATCCCGGCGATGTCGACGGGTGCCTTGGACCCGAGGGCGGGAGGCTGGCGGACCATCATCGGCCGCACGAAGTCGGCTGCCATGAAGAGGAGGTCTTCGAACTCCTCGTAGCGCTCGGCGTCGCTCCTGGAGAACTTCGCGATGGACTCGCACGTCTTGGTCACGTCGTCGTGGAAGACGATCGGCCCCTCGGGCGTCATCGCCGCGTAGGCGGGGTCGAGCGGATGCGCCCGGTAGCCGTGGCGCTTCAGGTCGAGGTCCGCGACGACCTTCGGCTGCAGCATCGAGACGACGTAGGAGGCGCGCGAGACGCGGGCGCCGGGCCAGACCTCCTCGGTCACGCAGGCGCCACCGAGGATGGGGCGGCGCTCGAGGATGAGGGTGCGGAGCCCGGCCTTTGCCAGGTACGCGCCGGTGGTGAGGCCGTTATGCCCGCCACCGACCACGATTGCATCCCAGGTGCCCATCTGGACAAGACCGTAGCACATTCGTTGGATTGACTACAAAGTCAACGTGCCGATAGGATGAGCGCCGTGACGCGCCTGCAAGAACTCGCCAAGGAGCACCTGATGCTCCATTTCTCGGATATGACGGTCGCGCCCGAGGACATCCCGGTGATCGTCCGCGGCGAGGGCTCGCACGTCTACGACGACGACGGAAACCGCTACATCGACGGCCTCTCGGGCCTCTACTGCCTCAACCTCGGCCACTCCCACGGCGAGGAGCTCGGCGCCCGGGCCGCGGCGCAGATGTCGACCCTGCCCTACACGTCGAACTGGACGGTCGCGCATCCGCCGGCGATCGAGCTCGCGACGAAGCTCGCCGAGCTGGCCCCCGACGGCTTCGAGCGCGCCTTCTTCACCTCCGGCGGCGCGGAGGCGGTCGAGTCCGCCTACAAGATGGCCGTCCAGTACCACCAGGCCAAGGGCGAGCCTTCGCGCCGCAAGGCGATCGCTCGCCGCGACGCCTACCACGGGGTCTCGCTCGGCGCCCTCTCGTTCACCGGAATCCCGGTATGCCGCACGGCCTTCGAGCCGCTCCCCGTGCCGACGTCCCACGTCTCCTCGACAAACGCCTACCGGCATCCAGCCGGGCGGCGACGAGGCGGGATTCACCCGCGCTCTCCTCGCCGAGATCGAGGAGACGATCGAGTTCGAGCGGCCGGAGACGATCGCGATGATCATCATGGAGCCGGTCCAGAACGCCGGCGGCTCGATCGTGCCTCCGGCCGGCTACTGGGAAGGGCTCCGCGAGATCTGCGACCGCCACGGCATCCTGCTCGTCTCGGACGAGGTCATCTGCGCGTTCGGCCGGCTCGGCACCTGGTTCGGCGCGCAGCGCCTCGGATACACGCCCGACCTCATCACCTTCGCCAAGGGCCTGACCGGAGCCCACGCGGCGATGGGGGGCGTGATGATCTCCGACAAGGTCGCCGACGTCTTCCTCGACGGCAAGGCCGACTACCTCCACGGAATCACCTTCGGCGGCCATCCGGTCGGCTCGGCCATCGCCCTCGGAGCGATCGAGATCTACGAGCGCGAGGGAATCCTCCAGAACGTCCTCGACAACGAGCCGAAGGCGCGCGAGATGCTCGAGGGCCTCTAGGACATCCCGATCGTCGGCGACGTGCGCGGCATGGGCCACTTCTTCGCGATCGAGGTCGTCAAGGACCAGGCAACCAGGGAGCCGCTGACCGAGGCCGAGGCGAACTGGCTCCTCAAGCGCGTCTTGTCGGATCGCCTGTTCGAGCGCGGCATGATCTGCCGGCTCGACGACCGCGCCGAGCCGATCGTCCAGATCGCGCCGCCGCTCGTCGGCGATGTCGCGCTGTTCGAGGAGATCACGGAGATCCTCCGCGACGGCCTCACTCACGCCGCCGAGCAGCTCCAGGCCGGGAGTGCCGGCCGAGCTCGCCGCCTAGCGCCGCGCCAGGGCGTCCGCGGCGATGACGCCGCTCGGGCCCGCGATCAGCGGGTTCACCTCGATCAGGCTCAGACCCTCCTCGAGCAGGAGCTCACCGATGCGCGACGCCGCGATGGCGATCGCGGCGACGTCGACGTCAGGGGTTCCACGGCCGCCGCGAAGGAGCGCGGCGCCGCGGAGGCCGCCGAGCGCGCGCTCCACGCGGCCCGGGCGATGCCGGCAGCGGGACGACGGCGACATCGTCCAGCGCCTCGGTCCAGATCCCGCCGAGGCCGATCACGAGCGCGGGGACGACGGCGTCGGTCCTGGCGGCGACGATCAGCTCGACCCCGCCCGCCGGAGCCATCTCCTCCACGAGGAGCTCTGCGCCCAGCGCCTCCGGGAGGGCGAGCATCCTCGCTGCCTCGCGCTCGAGCTCGGCTTCGGCCTCGATCCCGAGCGCGAGCGCGCCGATGTCGGACTTGTGCTGGATCGCGGGCCCTGAGAGCTTCAGGGCAAGGGGCCACCCGAGGCCCTTCGCCGCGCGCAGGCACTCCTCCGCGCTTCGGGCACGGCGGCCTAGAGGCACCGGGACGCCCGCCGCCTGGAGGATGCCCTTCGCGCCGCCCTCGCTCAGCCACGGGCCCCGGGCCCCGGTGCCCGTGGCGCGGCAACGGCCGGCGATCTCGCGCAGGCGGCAGGCGCTCACGGCCGGCCGGCGCAGCTCACGCGCGCACAGGATTGCCGTCGAGACGCCCCCGACCGATGCGATGCCGTGGGCCGCGAGCTCCTGGGCGATGTCGCCGTCCGTCAACTCGGGCAGGGTGGAGGCCATCAGCGGCGCGGCGTCAGCACGGTCGAGCCCGTCCGCGATTCCGGCGCGATGGGCGGCCCACGAAGTGTCGGAGTCGACCGGGAGGTCCTGCGGCGTGTCGTGGATCACCAGCACCTGATCGATCCCGGGGTCCGAGCCGGCGATCTCGACGATCTCCGCCAGGAGCGCGGTCTGAGCCCAGATGAGCGGCGTGTAGTCGAGCGGGTTCGCGACCGTCGCGGCGTCGGGCAGGAGCTCGCGAAGCCTCGCCTTGGTGCCGTCGGCCAGCGGGCGGCAGGTCGACGTCCGATGCGTTCGGCCTCGTCCGCCGCGATCCCGGAGTCGCCTCCGGAGCAGGTGACGATCGCGAGCCCGCCGGTCGCCGCGGGGGCGGGCGCGCGGCTCGGCCAGGACGCGCGCAAGCTCGAGCAGCTCGTGCGGGTTTCGCGCCCAAGAGGCGCCGGCCTCCTCGATCAGCGCCCTGAAGATGCGCTCGTCGCCCGCCAGCGCGCCGGTGTGGGCCGCGGCCGCCGCGGCGCCCGCCTCGGAGGAGCCGGACTTGAGGATCGCGACCCGATGCTGCGCTCGGCGCAGCATGCGAGCGCCTCGGCGAGCTTGGCGCCGTCCCCGTCCGACTCGAGGAACATCGCGACCGAACCGACGCCGTCGCGCTCGACAGAGCGGAGAAAGCCAGTCGGCGGGATCGCAGACCGCGCCGTTGCCGGTCGAGATCACCGTGTGGAAGTTGATGCCGCGGCTGCGAGTTGAGGGCGTTCACCGCGACGTTGCCGCTCTGCGAGATCATCGCGACCGGCCCCGCGAGGCAGCGGCTCCACCGCGTCTCCCCAGATCGCCGTGTTGTGGGCGAACGAGATGATCCCGTTGCCGTTCGGCCCGCAGACGGGGAACGAGCGGCCGAGGCGCTGTCTCGCGGAGCTCGCCGCTCCAGCTCGCGGCCGCCCTCGATCTCGCCGAAGCCGGCGGAGATGACGATCGCGCCGCCGCAACCCGCCTCTGCCGCCGACTCGACGGTCGAAGGCACGTTGGGGGCGGGCACCGCGACCGCGACTGCGTCGGCGGGCTCGGGAAGGTCCGCCAGCGACGGAAAGCACTGGAATCCCGCGGATCCGGTCGCGGCGTGGGTTGACGCCCCAGACCGGCCCGTCGAATCCCATGCCGCTCAAGGTTGCGCAGGATGATGTCGCCGTATGCGCTCGGCCGGTCAGTGGCGCCGACGACCGCGATCGAGCGGGGCTCGAGCAGTCGGTCGAGCTCCATCCACCGGCTCTCGCACTAAGCTCCTCAGTGGAGCATCCGCTCGACGCCGCGGCGCTCGAGTCCGCGGGTCACGATCAGCGCTGGATCTCCGAGGTGCCTTCCCAGATCCGGTCGACGCGGAGCTCGCGAAGGAAGCGCTCGGCGACGTTCGAGCGGAGATAGCCGCGGCCGCCGAAGGCCTGAACGCAGCGGTCCGCGCAGACCCACGCGCGCTCGGAGGCGAACAGCTTCGCCATCGACGCCTTGTTGTGGACGAGCTTGAGGTCCGCGCCCCGGTCGGAGAGCAGGGCGACCTGGAAGGTCAGGAGCCGCGCGGCGGCGGCGTCGGCGGCCGAGTCGGCGAGCGGGAACGAGACGCCCTGGTAGTCGAGGATCCGGCTTCCGCCTTGCTCGCGGCCGGCGGCCCAGGCGACCGTCTCGTCGAGGAGCCGCCACATCGCTCCGACGCAGCGCGCGGCGATGCCCAGGCGCTCCTCCATGAACCAGGCGCGCTGGAGGTCGTTGCCCTCGCCGACCTCGCCGATGACGGAATCGGCGGCCAGCTCGACGTCGGTGAAGAGGAAGGTGGGGTGGCCGTCCGGGTAGGAGTGGGTGAACGCCGGGTCGTCGATCATCTCGACTCCGGCTGCGTCGGCGTCGACCGCAAACAGGGTGGGGAGCCTGTGGTCGCCGTCGATCACGTTGGCCATCACGACGAGGACCGCGGCCACGTCGCCGGTGGTCACGAACCACTTCTCGCCGTTCAGGCGAAACCCGTCGGCGGTGCGGTCGGCGGTCGCGGCGATCCTGCTGGGGTCGGAGCCCGCGTCCCGCTCGGTCACCGCGTACGCGTCGCGGATCTCGCCGCGGAGCGCGGGGAGGAGGTAGCGCTCGACCTGCGCGTCGGAGGCGTGGTGCCAGACGTTGTAGGCGTTCGGGATGTGCCAGTGGATCGCGTTCGTCGAGCGGCCGAACTGCTCCTCGACCAGCGCCCACTCGAGCGTCGACCAGCCCTGGCCGCCGTGCTCGGGCTTGTGGAGGCCTCCCACGAGGCCCGCGGCGACAGCCTCGGCCTTCACGTCGTCGATCACGTCCTGGGGCAGGCGCCCGAGGCGGCGCTCCGCCTCTTCCTCGAGCGGAATGAGCACGTCCTCGACGAAGCGGCGCGAGCGCGACTGGATGTCACGCGCCCTTTCCGAGAGCTCGAACGGGGTTTCCTCGACTGTGTCAACGACCGTGCTTGCGTCCATCGGGCCGACACTCTAACATGAGATTGCGCAATTGACTACAAGATCAACAAATGGCGCCCTTCCCCTTGATCCCGGCGATGTAGAGCGGACGCTTCGGCCCGTCGAGCGCGCCTCGATGCTTCCGCCGGCGGCGTTCGCCGACCCGGCCGTCCTCGACTGGGAGATCGAGAATCTCTACGGAGGATGGGTGTGCCTTGGGCACGCCTCGCTCGTCGCGGAGCCCGGCAGCTACCTGATGCGGGAGATCGGCGAGACCAGCGTGTTCGCGCTCGCCGACGAGAGACGGGGCGCCGCGGGTCTTCCTCAACACGTGCCGCCATCGCGGCTCGCGCCTGGTCTCAAGAGATCCGAGGGCAGCGTCCGGCGGCGGATCCAATGCCCGTACCACGCGTGGTCCTACGGCCTCGACGGCGGCCTCGCCGCTGCGCCTCACATGGACGAGGTCGAGGACTTCGACCGCTCCTGCTTCGGGCTGATCGAGGTCCGCAGCGCGGTGGTCGCCGGCCTGCTGCTTGCGGACCTGAGCGGCGAGGCGCCCGACCCGGTCGCGCACGTCGGCGACCTGGCCAAGCGCCTGGCGCAGCTGGAGGCTGCCGGCGCTGGCGCGCGCGGGCTCGCGCACCTACGAGGTGAACGCGAACTGGAAGGCGATCGGCGAGAACTACAACGAGTGCCTCCACTGCCCGGGCGTCCATCCCGGAGCTGAACGCGCTCTCCGACTACCGCTCCGGCAATTCCCAGTTCGGCCCGGGCGCCTGGTGCGGAGGGTCGATGGCGCTTAACGAGGGCGCCGAGACGATGGGCCGCAACGGCCACGCGGAGCGCCCGCCGATCACCGGGCTCGATCCCGCCGAGCACTCGTCCGTCTACTACTACGCGCTCTTCCCGAACGCGCTGATCTCGCTCCATCCCGACTACGTGATGCTCCACACCCTGTGGCCGCGCGCGGTCGACAGGACGGACGTGATCTGCGAGTGGTACTTCGAGCCGGACACGATCGGCGGCCGACGGGTTCGACCCCTCCGACGCCGATCGATTTCTGGGACCAGGTCAACCGCGAGGACTGGCGGCGTCTGCGAGTTGACGCAGAAGGGAGTCAGGGCCCGGGGCTACACCGCGGGCCGCTACTCGTCGCACGAGGGCGACGTCCACGCCTTTGACGCGATGGTTGCCGAGCGCTATATGGAGGCGCTCGATTAGGCGAGAGGTGAGAAGGTGAGCGCCGTGGCGACCGAAACCGCCGACCGGATCCTGGACGCGGCTTGCGAGATCATCGCCGAGGAGGGGATCGACGAGGTCAGGATCGCTCGCGTAGCCACCCGCGCCCGCGCCTCGAGCGGCCTGGTCCACCATTACTTCTCCACTCGCGAGGAGCTCCTGGAGCAGGCGCTGGTCCACTCGTTCGAGCGTGCCGGCGACGATCGCTTCGGCGACGGGTCGCACCCAGCCTCCGGGCATCTGCCCCGAGACCTTCGGCCTCGCGATCCGCGAATGCCTGCCGTTCCCGGGCGAGGCGGAGCGCGAGTGGGTCCTCTGGGTCGAGCTGTGGCTTCGCGCCGTCCGCGAGCCCGCGCTCCGCGAGGTCGCGGCCAAGCTTTATGACCGCTATCGCCGCTGGCTCGCGGCCATGATCCGCGCGGGGGCCGAGAGCGGCGAGTTCAAGCTCCAGCGCGACGCCGGCGAGATCGCCGACATCGCGATGGCGCTCCTCGACGGCGCCGGGATCCGCGCCATGGTCGCCGATCCCGCGATGGACGTCGAGGCGGCCCGCGCGCTCGTCGCGCGCACGCTGGCGCCGCTCGTCGGGGTGGAGCCGGAGGCCCTGGCATGACCGGCACCGAAGTATCAACGGGGTCTGACCCCGCTCACAAAGCGCTTGCGGCGCTCGAGGCATCGGAGTAGCGTGAGCCGCCGAGTGGGCATCGTCGATCTCGGCGCACCTTTCACCAGGCGGCAGGCGTTGCAGGCGGCAGCGGTCGGGGCGATGGGCGCCTACGGACTGTCGGGCTGCACCGTCTCCCGGGAGCTCGACGTACCCGAGGGCGGCGTCTCGGTCAAGCCCGGGATCGACGGAGACCTCCTGATCTTCAACTGGGCCCAGTACATGGATCCGGACGCTGAAGAAGAGCCTTCTCGGAGCAGCTACGACGTCGAGGTCAACGAGGTCAACTTCGACAACCTCGAGGCGATGGTGACGAAGCTGCGCGCGGGCGGCCGCTACGACCTGATCTGGCCCACGCCCGAGTACGCGTACCGCCTGAACAAGGAAGGCCTCCTCGCCCACTTCGACCGCTCGGATCTGAAGAACGCCGACGGCATCTCGTCGTTCTACGACTCCGGCTGGTGGGACCCGAACTCGGAGCTCTCGGTGCCCTACGCGTACTACACGACCGGCATCTGCTGGCGCGAGGACGAGGTCTCCGGCATGACGGGCTCGTGGAACGACCTCACCAACCCGGACGGCGAGGGACGGATGTTCATCCTGGACGACTACCAGGAGGCGATCGGCGAGGCGAACCTGATCAACGGCTGGGAGCTCAACACGCCCGACCCGAACGAGCTCGAGATCTCGAAGGAGACGCTGCTCGAGCAAAAGGAGTTCGCCCGCGGGATCTCGACGAACTCGACGCAGAACCTGGTCAACGGCACCGCGGCGATCCATCAGGCATGGAACGGCGACATCGTGAACGTCAGGAACCAGGTGGACAACCCGGAGGTCTTCAGGTACCAGACCTGCAAGGAGGGGGTGCCGGTCGGAACCGACCTGATGTGCATCCCGGCCACCTCGCGCAGCCCCGGCACCGCGATGCTCTTCATCGACTGGATGCTCGATCCGGAGAACTCGGCGCAGAACGTGATGTGGAACGGCTACCCCCAGCCCTACGAGGGCGCTCGCGAGGCGTTCGCGTAGCTCGTCGAGGAGGAGCCGTCCATCGACGTCGACCTGAACCAGCTCGGCGAAGGAGCGCCCTCGAGTACCGGCTCGACAGCGCCGAGGACCGGGCGCTCTGGACCCAGATCTGGACCGAGGTGAAAGCAACTTGACGGCGCGGGCGCAGAGCTTCTGGGCGCGCTTCCTCGTGCCCGGCGGGCTCTGGCTCTTCCTGCTCTTCGCGATCCCGCTCGCGCTCGTCCTGGCGCTCTCGTTCGGCTTCACGGACGACCTCGGGCGGGCCGTCTACGCGTTCGAGCTCGACAACTACGCGGATGCGTTCGACCCGCTCTACCTCCCGGTGCTCCTGCGCTCGGTCGGCTTCGCGCTGGCGACGGTCGTGCTTTGCCTCGCCATCGGCTATCCGATCGCCTATTACATCGCCAGGTACGGAGGCTCGAAGAAGCACATCCTGATCGCGCTCCTGGTGATCCCCTTCTTCGTCAACTACCTCGTGCGCACGTACGCCTGGGTGGCGCTTCTGGCGGACGAGGGGCTCGTGAACTCGGCGCTCGGCTCCCTGAACATCTCGGAGACCGGGCTGCAGCTGATCAACACGCCTTACGCGGTCATCGGCGGGCTGGTCTACGGCTACCTCGTGTTCATGATCCTGCCGATCTACGCCTCGCTGGAGAGGATGGACCCGTCGCTGATCGAGGCGGGCAAGGATCTGTTCGGGCGCCCGTTCCAGACCTTCATCCACGTGACCCTCCCGCAGACGAAGCAGGGGATCCTCGCGGGCTGCGTCCTGGTGTTCCTGCCGGCGGTCGGCGACTTCGTCTCGGCTCAGCTCCTCGGCGGGCCGGATACCTACATGGTCGGAAACCTGATCCAGGACCAGTTCTTCACCGCGAACAACTGGCCGTTCGGCTCCGCCCTGACCGTCGTGATGATGATCTTCCTCTCGTTCTGGATGGTGGGCTATCTGCGCTCCGCCGCCCGCGAGGCGCGCGACCCGGTGGCTGCCTGAGCCATGGCCTTCGACCGCCCGCGATTCCTGCGCGTCTACTCGTTCCTCGTCTACGCGTTCCTGTTCATCCCGATCATCGTGGTCGTCCTGTTCTCGTTCAACTCCGAGTCAAGTCGCTTCAGGTCTTCGACGGTTTCTCGCTTCAGCTGGTACGAGGAGTTCTTCCACGACGACACGCTCCGCGAGTCGCTGTTCGTCTCGCTCGAGATCGCCCTGATCACGATGGTGGTCGCGACGCTCCTGGGGACCGCGCTCGCGATCGGGCTCGTTCGCGCGCGAACCCGGTGGAGCCCCGCGGCCAACGTCCTGATGTTGATCCCCCTGGTGACCCCCGAGATCGTCGCCGGCATCTCGGCGCTCATCATCTTCTCCCAGCTCGGGATCCAGCTCTCGTTCTGGACCATCGTGATCGCGCACATCACCTTCTCCATCTCGTACGTGACGATCGTCGTGCGCGGGCGCCTGACCTCGATGGGCGACGAGGTCGAGCAGGCCGCGATGGACCTTGGGCGCCACGAGGTTCGGCGCCGTCCGGCTCGTGCTCATTCCCGGGGCTGTGGCCCGCGATCGTCGCCGCGGGGCTCCTGGTCTTCGCGCTCTCGTTCGACGACTTCGTGATCTCGTTCTTCACGACCGGCGAGGACGTCCAGCCGCTGCCGGTCCGGATCTGGTCGGCCATCCGCTTTGGCGTGTCGCCGACTATCAACGCGATCGGGACGCTGATGATGGTCGTCTCGATCACCGCGGTCATCGCGGCGGTCCTGATCCCGCGGTTCTTCGGCCGCAAGGAAAGCGGCATCAAGGTCCTGACGGGCCAGGAAGGAGGATGAGGTGGCCGACGCAATCACGCTCGAGGGGGTGTCGAAGAGGTTCGGCGACTTCACGGCCGTCGACGACATCGACCTCGCGATTCCCAAGTGGCGAGTTCTTCAGCCTGCTCGGGCCCTCGGGGTGCGGAAAGACGACGACGCTTCGCATGCTCGCGGGCTTCGACGTGCCGACTGAGGGCCGCATCCTGCTCGAGGGCGAGCCGGTCGAGAAGGTGCCGCCGTACGAGCGGAACGTGAACATGGTCTTCCAGAGCTACGCGCTGTTCGGGCACCTCGACGTCGCGGGCAACGTCGCCTTCGGCCTCAAGCGAAAGAAGCGCCCGAAGGACGAGATCAGGGAGCGGGTCGCGGACGCCCTCGAACTGGTCGGGCTCGCGGACCGGGCCGCAGGATCGGCCGAACAAGCTCTCCGGAGGCCAGCGCCAGCGCGTCGCCCTGGCCCGGGCGCTGGTCAACCGCCCCTCGGTCCTGCTCCTCGACGAGCCGCTGGGAGCGCTCGACCTGAAGCTCCGGCGCCAGATGCAGGTCGAGCTCAAGCAGATCCAGCGCGAGGTCGGGATCACGTTCGTCTACGTGACCCATGACCAGGAGGAGGCGCTTTCGATGTCGGACCGCATCGCGGTGATGTCGGGAGGGCGAGATCGTCCAGTGCGGCCGCCCGGAGGACATCTACGAGCACCCGACCGGCGAGTTCGTCGCCGGCTTCATCGGCATCTCGAACCTGATCGAGGGTCGAGGTGACGGGCGACGGCGACGTCCGGATAGCCACCGGGCCAAACGCTCGCGGCCCCGGTCCCCGCAGGTTGCGGCGCCGGCGACACGGTCCAGGTCTCCGTGAGGCCGGAGAAGATCGCGATCGACGATGAGATCGAGGACGGGATGGTGAGCCTGGAGGGGACGATCGAGGGCCGCGTCTACCTCGGCGTGTCGACGCAGATCACGGTAAGGGTGGGCGACCACGCTCGGCTGGTCGCGCTCGAGCAGGCGACCTACCGCGCCTCGGCGGACGACCGCTGGGAGCCCGGCATGGACATCAGGCTCGGCTGGCACGCCGAGAACTCGATCGTCTTGCGCTGAGGCTTCAGGGCCCGAGCGCCCACGGTTCCAGAAGGGCGGCGCCCCTTTCTGGCTCCGTCAGCTCGCGCGCGACATGATCGCGCGTGCGAGGTGCCCAGCGCCCTCGGGGAACTGGTCGAAGTAGAGGTTGGGCTCGACCGCCTCGAGCTCCAGCAGGACCGGGGCGCCGTGCGAGTCGCGGAGCATGTCGACGCGGGCATAGAGAGGCACGTAGTCGAACCGCTCGGAGATGTGGGCGACGATGCGCTCCGCCAGCTCGAGCTCGTCGGGCTCATACGTGCCCGAGAGGACCAGGTCCGGGTCGTACATCGCCTCGGCGACCATGAGATCGGTCTGCGCGGACCGGGGCGACCTCGTCGGGGCGCAGCACGGCGCGCTTTCGCAGCGGGTGGCTGAACTCGCCGTCGATGAAGACCAGCGCGGTCTCGCCGATCTCGTCCACCGATGCCTGGAACGGCTGCACCATCGCGGTCCTGCCGCTCTCATGGATCCTCGCGATCAGCGCCTTGCGCGTCGGCGGCGAGCGCGGGACCGAAGCGCCCGGTGTCGCGCCCGCCCGCCGAGACGGAGGGCTTCACCACCACCTCGCGGTCGTCGCCGGCCCAGTCCTGGCCAGGCTCGAGGAAGGTCGTCTCGACTACCGCCAGGCCGGCGCGCTCCAGGTCTGCGACATATGACTTGTCCGAGTTCCAGCGCAGGAGCCCGGCGGAGTTGTGGAGGTTCGGCCCCGCCGCGTCCGCCCAGGCGACGAACTCGTCGCGGCGCTTAGAGTAGTCCCACGGCGAGCGGACGGCGACGACGTCGAAGCCCGGCCAGTCGACGCCCCGGCGTCCCATGGCTCGTAGGTGACCTCGGCGCCGAGGGCCTCGAGCTCGTCCTTGACCACCAGGTCGTCGGTGAACTGGTCGGGCATGATCGAGCATGTAGCCAGCGCGATTCTGCATGACGTCCGCGAGGCTACGCGCTCGTATCGTGCCTAGTCGGCGCATGCTCCTAGCGGCCTCGATCGTCGGCCTCTTCGTCCTGCCCGAGCCCATGGAACGTGATCCTCTTCTGTGTCGCGCTGGTTCTTCGAGAGCGGGCGAGATCTCCTGTGGATGAGGTTCCTCGAGCGCTATCGCGTGCAGGGCGGAGTCGAGGGCATGATCGGCGAGCGCGCGACGGTGATCGAGCGATGCGATCCGGGCGGGCTGGTGCGCGTGCGGGGAGAGGTCTGGAAGGCGCGCGATGGAGGGCTCGGATCACTGCTACGAGGGGGAGCGCGGGGCTGTGGTCTCGGTCGACGGCCTGACGGTCACGATCCGGCCGGAGCGGCGTTAACACGAACTGATACATCCGCGGGCACTCCAGCCTGTACAACGTGTCGCGATGAAGCGCTACTGGAGCGGTCTGGCGGGGGTCTTGATCGTCTGCGCGCTGGTGCTTCGCGGCGCCGGCGCTCGCGAAGGTGCTCAAGGGCACGGCCGGCGACGACAAGCTGATCGGCTCGAAGAACGGCGACAAGCTGATCGGCAAGGGCGGCGACGACATCCTGCGCTCCTCGGAGGGCGGCGACCTGGTCCTCGGCAACAAGGGCAGCGACTTCATCAAGGCCGGGCAAGGGCTTCGACGAGATCCGCGCCGGCAAGGGCGACGACGAGATCCACGTCCGCGACGGCAAGGAGGACCAGATCGACTGCGGCCCGGGCGAGGACACCGTCCTGGCCGACGAAGCCGAAGAGGGAGTCTTCGACTGCGAGAACGTGGAGGTAGTGGTGGAATGAGGCGTCCGAGCGACCACTCGAGCTCGTTCGAGCGGGGCGAGCTGGCCGACCCGGAGGCGCTCGAGCGCGAGATGGCGGAGAGCCCCGAGGCGACGCTGCGCCGGCGCGACTTCCTGCCGCGCACGGCGGCGGTGGCCGGCGGAGCCGCGCTCGCCTCCATGCTGCCTGCCGAGGAGCTGATCGCCGAGGCGGCTCGCCGCACGGCCCACCGCAAGCTTCCGAGCCCCAAGAACATGCCGATCGACACCTTCGTCGTCCTGATGATGGAGAACCGCTCGTTCGACCATTACTTCGGCTGGCATCCCGACGCGGATGCGAAGAACGAGGGACTCTCGCTATCCGGACGCCCGACGGCAGCGAGGTCGACACGTACCGGCTCACCCCCGACTTCCAGGGCTGCGGGCACCCGGACCCCGATCACGGCTGGACGGGCGGGCGCTTCCAATGGAACGGGGGCAAGAACGACGGGTTCGTCTACGGCAACGCCGACGGCACGGGAAGCGACGAGTTCGCCGCGGGCTACTACCTCGAGGAGGACGTGCCGTTCATTCCCGGCGCGGCCGAGGCGTACACGCTGTACGACCGGTGGTTCTGCTCGATCATGGCCTCGACCTACCCGAACCGCCACTACCAGTGGGGCGCGCAGAACGGCGGGCAGAAGTCGAACCTCTTCCCGTTCGAGGTCCCCGGGCAGGAGACGGGCTTTTCGTGGGAGACGATCTTCGACCGCGCGGAGGCAAACGGCGTCTCGGTCGGCTATTACAACTCGGACCTGCCCTTCGCGGCGCTCTACGGAGCGCGGGGCGTCGCGTGGACCCGCCCGATCTCGCAGTTCTATGCGGACGCGGCGGCCGGCAACCTGCCCCAGATCACCTTCGTGGACCCGCCCTTCCTGAACGGAGGCGGCGGGGACGGCCTCTCGGCCGACGAGCACCCGCACGGCGACATCCGCCTTGGCCAGGCGTTCATGTCGGACATCACGCACGCGTTCATCGAGTCGCCCCACTACGAGCGCGGCGCGATGTTCATCAACTACGACGAGTGGGGCGGCTTCTTCGACCACGTGCCGCCGCCGTTCGTCCCCGACCAGCGCGCGAGAACCGCAACGACATCGACAACGACTGGGGCCTGACGGGCTTCCGCATCCCGGGCGTCGTCGTCTCGCCGTTCACGCGCGGCGGGCGGGTGAGCCACATGCCCGTGACGCACGAGTCGATCCTGAAGCTCATCTCCTACAAGTTCCGCCTCGGCCATCTGAACATGCGCCACAGCTACGCCTCCAACATCGGGCGGAGCTTCAACTTCAAGAACCCGGACTTCGAGCCGCCGGAAGGCCTGCCCGATCCGGGGACCGTCGTCGGCCACGCCCTGCTCCCTCCAGGCCCAGGGCGCCGAGCGGGCCAAGCCGCACGACCTGGCCGCGCTCGAGACGTCAGGCTGGCTCGACCAGCTGGGCTACGAGGTCGAGAAGCCGACCCTCGAGCGCATCTTCCGCTACCCGGACACGATCAGGCAGGGCGTCGAGGAGGGCAACCGCAAGGGCGCCGCGGCGCTCGGCAGAGGTGGCGGCGGCTGACCTGCCCCGAAACGTCCCGACGATGTACCCCATGGGGTACATCGTCGGGACGTTTCGGGTCGTCTAGCTCTGGTCGGAGCCCGTCGCGGGGGTGATCGCCTTGTTGCCGCCCGACAGTGCGCGGCGGACCACCGAAGGCATGACGACCCGCGATGCCGCCGCGAGCGCGTACGGGCGAGGCACGTAGCGCTCCGCCTTGCCGCCGGGCCCCGCATCCATGATCGCGTCGGCGACCTTGTCCGGGGTCGAGACGATCCAGCGGGTGAGGGGCTTTTCGTTGAGCTCTGTCTGCGGGAAGCCCTCGGTGGCGACGAAGCCGGGCAGGACCAGGCCGACGTGGACCCCGTGCTCGCGCTCCTCGAGATGGAGCGCGTCGGTCCAGCCGGCGAGGGCGAACTTGGAAGCCGAGTATGCGCCGGAGTTCGCGCGCGAGACGCGGCCCGCGGTCGAGGCGACGTTCACGATCGAGCTCGGCGCCGAGCGGCGGAGGATGGGGAGGAGCGCCTCGGTCAGGCGCGCGACCGCGTCGAAGTTGAGCTTCATGTGGCGCTCCAGGTTCTCCCAGCCCGCCTCGCCGAAGGTGCCCCGCCAGGCGGCGCCCGCGTTGTTCACCAGGAGGTCGAGGCGGCCGTGCTCGGCCTCGACCCGCTGCGCGACCTCGGCGGGAGCGCCGTCCTTCGGTCAGGTCGGCCGCGATGACCGTGGCCCCGCCGATCTCGGCGGCGATCGCGTCCAGGCGATCCTGCCGCCGCGCGACCAGGATCAGCTTCGCTCCGGGCTCTCGGGCGATCCGCTTTGCGGTCGCCTCGCCGATGCCGCTGGAGGCCCCTGTCACGAGTGCAATCACCGGGCGCACGCTACCCGAGTGAGGCGCTCACGCGGTGCTAGATTCCGATGCCTCGGGCGCTTAGCTCAGTTGGGAGAGCGCCGCCTCGACAAGGCGGAGGTCACTGGTTCGAGCCCAGTAGTGCCCATCGATGGGCGGGACGGTTCGCGGGGCTTGCCTGATCTCAGGGGATGAAGACTTCGCCCGCAAGGCGCGTGAGCAATGCTGAGCTGGTCGCGAGTGCGGCGGCAAGCTCGGGATCCTTCGCGTGAAGGATCGGCTGGCGCGCCAGGCCGAGGACGGCCAGGCGGTGTCGTAGCGTCTCCTCGAGATGCGGCTCAGCGCGACCGGCCAGCCCGGCGCTCCCGGCCGAGCGGGCATGATCGACCAGGTCGGCGAAGGCCTGCTCGGCGTCGCGCTCGGCGGCCGCGAAGTGCAGGACCTTGCTGATCCCACCCGGGCGTGTAGATACGCGTACCACGCAATCGGCCTCCCGTTGCGGCGCACGACCCGGGTCACCAGCGGACCGACCGCACCATCAACTTCTGCGAAGAGGTGGTTGAGCTGGGGCTCGTCCCATTCGACCCCGACCCGCAGCTTGGGCCAGATCTCCGGCTGAGACTCGACGATCGCAGCAGCCACGGCATCCGCGCCGGTGATCCCGGTTCGGTCGACCGACTCGCGGCGGGTGAGCCGCTGCCCCAGCGCCGCGAACGGGAACCCGCCGACCGGGATCTGCTCGCGGCCGACGGCTTCGCGCTTGGCCAGGGTCCGCCCGACTCCGGCCAGCCAGCGGGCTGGACGCAGCAGCAGGAAGAAGTCCGCCGCGCGCACGTAGTCGAGGTGACCGCCCAACGCTCGCCACACGCGGCGCACGGGATCCGTTGCGCTGTCGGACCAGGTGATCTCCTGAGGTCCCGAGGTCAGGCTTCTCAAGAGCCGCGCTCCGGCTGGCCCGCCGCGGTGCTCCGGCGCGACCGCCAGTTGCGTGCAGCAGACCCCGCGGATCTCGCGGCCGTCGAACCGCATCCGCCGCACCTGAGAACCGATGAACCCGATCACCAGCGTCGTCATCGTCGACCGCCACCAGCGACGGGAGCTCCGGGTCGGCCCAGGGGTAGTCGAGGACAACGGCCGCCAGACCCCGCTGATTCGCTGCCCAGTCGGGAAGCAACGCGGCAACGCGGGGCAGGTCGTCGCGGTCCATCGGGCGAATCGTCGTCATGCATGTGCGAATCTACCCGCCGTGGCCCGCTACGGACACCCCTCCGTGAACGCCGCCAAGAACCTGTTGCTCGACTCTTTCGACGCCGATGGCGCTGCAATCGGTGGCTCGATTCCCCGCAAAAGGTCCAAGCCCGGCTGATGCGCCCGAATCGCACCGAGAAGCTGGTCCTCCGTTCCGAGCTGCCTGCCGGCTGGGATCGGCTTGCGGTGTGCACTCCGAGCCCCTTCGTGACGCGGGCGTGGCTCGACGCCTGGTGGTCAGCTCGAGGCAGCGGGGAACGCGCGATCGCCTGCCTCATGGCGGCGGACGGCGAACTCCTTGCAGGGGCAGCCTTTGCCCGGTCCCGCCTCGGCATGCTCATACCAACCGTCGATGAGCATTCTGGCGACTGGGACGTAGTCGGGGTCGACGACCGCGCGAAGGAAGCACTGATGAGCGAGCTCGCCGGCATGGAAGCGGCCGTCGTGGCCATGGGGCCACTCAGGGACCCGGCACCCGCATGTAGCGCATTCGCCGAGGCGGGGCGACGCACACACGCTTCGCCGGGGCCCCGCAGCCCGTACATGCGGTTGGGGGGCTCCTTCGACGAATTGCTCGCGGCGCGAAGCTCCAACCTCCGGTCTCAGTTTCGCCGCCGCCGTCGTGCGCTCGAGCGGCGTGGCCGACTGCAGTTGCGGACCACGGTCGAGGGAGCGGCGCTCGAGAGGGACCTTGACGCCACCCTGTGCTTGGAGGCGTCTGGCTGGAAGAAGCGGGCGGGCACGGCCATTCTCTCGCGCGGGGACACCACGCGCCTCTACTGGGAGTTCGCACGAGCGGCCTCGGCCCAAGGCTGGCTGCGAGTTCACCTCCTCGAACTCGACGGCGTTCCGATCGCCGGGGACCTCGGTTGCGTGATCGAAGGGGAAGCCTTCCTGGTCAAGACGGGCTTCGACGAAAAATTTGCCGCCGCCTCGCCCGGGCTTGTTCTGAGAGGGGAGGTCTTGCGTGCGTGCATCGAAGAAGGGGTGCACGGCTACGACTTCCTGGGTGGGCCGGACGCCTACAAGATGCGATGGGCCGAAGGTGTGCGACCGCGTACTTTCGTGCGCGGCTACCGAGGGAATGGCGGGCGTGCCGAATGAGGGCTGGCATCGGGCGCTGAGGCCTGCTTTGGTAACCGGGCGAAGGCGTGCGCGTACGCTCTGGAAGAACCGGTGAACGAGCGCGATATGGGCCGAACGCGCGGTACCTTGCTGGCGTGCCGCAGATCCGCCGTGCCACCCCCGAAGACGCATCCGCCGTGGCGCGGTTGCTCCACGACTTCAACACGGAGTACGACGATTTCACTCCGGGCGTCGAGGTCCTGACCCGGAACGCGCGGGAGATGCTCGAAGCCGGGGAGATGGTCGTGCTGCTTGCCGGCGAAGGCCCTGATGGCTTCGCGGAGCTCCGGTTCCGGAAGTCGGTCTGGACCGCGAAGCTCGATTGCTACCTCGAGGAGCTCTACGTCGTGCCGGGCCTGCGCGGGCAGGGGATCGGCCGCGCGATCCTGCGCGAGGCGATGGACGTCGCGCGCGCCGAGGGCGCGGCCCACATGGACCTGGGGACGAGCGAGGACGACGTGGCGGCGCGTGCCCTTTACGAAAGCGAAGGATTCGATTGCCATGAGGGCAAGGGCTCCGGGCCGCTCGCGCTCTATCTACGAGCGCGAGCTGTAGGTTGCTTGGGTCGGCCGTTTACGGGGTAAGGATGGGCTACGTCACGTCCCATCCACGGAAGGAGAACCCATGTACATCGGACTCGGAGCCTTGCTCCTCATCATCATCATCATCATTCTCGTCGCCTAGATTCGAACTCGACCACCACGACGCTTGAGGAGAACCACATGTACATCGGACATCGGAACCCTGCTCCTGATCATCATCATCATCATTCTCGTCACGTAGAACCCGGTACGCATAACGCGTACCGCCGTCGCGCCTGGTGCCGGGACCCCTCGGCGCGCGGCTGTAGGCTCGCCGCCCGATGCTCGGCACCTACGTTTCGCTGGCTCTCATCCTGGGGGCCTCGTTCGTCGTCGGCCAGGCGGTGTTCTGCGCGTGCGGGCACCGTGAGCGCTCACCGCTCGCCCCGGCCGTCGGCCTTGGCCTGCTCTGTGCCGTCGCATGGCTTGCGGCGAACCTCGCCTCGTCGGCCTGGGCAGGGCTGGCCGCCGCGGCCGTCCTGACCCTGGTGGGCGCGACGCTCCTGCGCTTCGAGCGGGCGACGGGGGAGCCTGGACGGCGACCCTGCCCGCTGTGGCCGGAGCGATCGTCCTCGGGTCGATCCCCTTCCTGGTCGAGATGCGGTTCGGGATCCTCGGCACCTCGCTGAACCCGGACATGTCGCAGCACCTGTTCGCGACGGACCGCATCGCGAACGGGGGAGAGGAGAGGCTCATCGCCGAGGGCTATCCGCTCGGACCCCATGCCCTCGTTGCCGGGATCTCGAAGCTCGGGCCGTCCTTCGTCCAGGGGTTCGCCGGACTCATGCTGGCGACGGCGGTCGCGGCGACCGTCGCTCCGCTGCGGCTCTTGAAGGACCTCGGTCCCTGGGCGCGCGTCGGCGGCGCGCTCCTCGTCGGCGCTGCGTACCTCGCTGCCTCCTACTTCATCCAGGGCGCCTTCAAGGAGACGATGCAGGCCCTCTTCCTTCTCGCGTTCGCCATCGGGCTGGCCGAGCTCGCGGCCGGGGCGGCCGGCGTCCGACGCAGCGATGGAGCCGGCTCAAGGCGGTGCCGCTCGCGGCGCTCGCGATCGGGTCGCTCTACGCCTACAGCTTTCCGGGATTGACCTGGCTGGTCGGGACGCTCGGCGTCTTCGCCGTGGCCGAGGTCGTCCGCGCGCGCAGCTCTCGGGCGTCCTGCGAGCAGCCATCGTGCCTGCCGCGATCGGGCTCGCCGCGCTCGCGATCGCGGCCGCACCCGAGGTTTCGCGAATGCTCGACTTCGCGAGCTTCGAGACGTTCGATCCCGACGGAGCGGGACTCGGCAATCTCTTCAACCCGATCTCGCCGATCGAGTCGCTCGGGATCTGGCCCTCGGGAGACTTCCGCCTGGATCCGGGCGCCGGGTTCGCGCCCACGCTCGCCTTCTACGTCGGCGGCGCGATCGGTGCCTTCGCGCTCGTGCTCGGGGCGGTGCGCGCGCTCCAGGCCGGCGAGACCGCCCTCGTCTCGGCGATCGTTGCGGGCGGCGTCCTCTACGGGTACGCGCTTGCCGCCGGCACGCCGTATCAGGAGGCCAAGGCGCTCGCGATCGTCGCGCCCGTCGCGATGCTGGTCGCCGTCCGGGGCTGCCTCGAAGAAGCTCCGCCGATCCAGACGCTCAGGAGCCTGCCGGTCCGGGCGCTTGCCGTGCCGGCGCTTGACGCTCGCCTTCCTGGCGGCCGCGGCCGGCTCCACGGCCCTCGCCCTCGTGAACGGCCCGGTCGGGCCCATCGAGCTGGACCCCGGCGCTCCTCGAATTCGCCGGCCAACTGGAGGGCGACGAGCCGGTCCTGGCCGTGGTGGACGATGAGCTGGCCGATCAGAACGGCCGCGACCTCGTGACGTGGGAGCTTCGCGGGCGCGAGGTCTGCGTGATCTCCCAGGAGGAGGTCTCGGCCGGGACGGTCTCCGGCAAGGCCTTCGGCGCGGTCGTCGTCATCGGCGAGCTCGACCAGCCACTCCCGTCGTCGGGCCGGCTCGAGCAGCTCGATCGCCAGTCGAGCGATGACCTCGACTACACGCTCTACCGCGCGAAGCTGACCGGCGCGGATCCGGGCTGCCCGTTCGTCGCCGACGGCGATCGCGCCGAACCCGCCTCCGGCCGCGAATAGCATCAGCCCGATGGCCGCGCATCACCGTAAAGCTTCCCGATGGGACCCCGCTCGAGCTCTCCGAGGGCGCGACGGGCGCCGATGCCGCCGCGGCGATCGGCCCCGGGCTTGCGAAGGCCGCCCTTGCGATCAAGGTCGGCGACGAGCTGCGAGACCTCGCGGCGGAGCTTCCCGGACGGAGCCGAGATCGCGATCCTGACCGATCGCGACCCCGAGGCGCTCGCGCTGATCCGCCACGACGCCGCGCACGTCCTGGCGACCGCGGTGGTCGAGCTCTGGCCCGGGACGAAGGTCTCGATCGGACCTGCGATCGAGAACGGCTTCTACTACGACTTCGAGTTCCCGGACGACTTCCGGCCCTCGGTCGACGACCTGCCGAAGATCGAGGAGGCGATGGCGCGCCACATCGCGGCCGACGAGGAGTTCGAGCGCACCGACGTGACGCCCGAAGAGGCGCTCGAGCGGTTCGCCGCCGAGGACCAGCCGTACAAGGTCGAGCTGATCGAGGACCTCGTTCGCGATCAGGGCGTCGAGTCGGTCTCGCTTTATCGCAACGGCCCCTTCACGGACCTCTGCCTGGGCCCGCACGGCCCGACGACGAAGCGCATCAAGGCGTTCAAGCTCACCTCGGTCGCGGGCGCCTACTGGCGCGGCGACGAGAGCCGGGCGATGCTCAGCCGGATCTACGGCACCGCGTTCTTCAAGAAGGCCGACCTCGAGGAGCACGAGCGCCTCCTGGAGGAGGCGCGCGAGCGCGACCACCGCCGCCTCGGCCGCGAGCTCGGGCTCTTCATGCTTCGCTCGGAGTCGCCCGGGATGCCCTTCTGGCTCCCGCAGGGCACCGTGCTCTTGCGCCTGATCCAGGCCGAGGTGGACGCGCAGCTGGAAAAGCGCGGCTACGCGGAGATCAAGACGCCCCACATCATGGACGTCGAGCTCTGGCACCGATCGGGGCACTACGACAACTACCGCGAGAACATGTACTTCTCGGACGTCGACGACCGGCAGTTCGCGCTCAAGCCGATGAACTGCCCCGGCGCGTGCCTCGTCTTCGGCGCCGAGCGTCGCTCGTACCGCGACCTGCCGCTGCGCCTGGCCGAGTACGGGCACGTCTCGCGCCACGAGCGCGAGGGCGTGCTTCACGGGCTCTGCGCGTGCGCGCGTTCACGCAGGACGACGCTCACGTCTACTGCACGCTCGACCAGGTCCGCGCCGAGGTGGATTCGATCTGCGAGTCCATCGACGAGCTCTACTCCCGCTTCGGCTTCACCGACGTCCGTGTCGAGCTCTCGACCAGGCCCGAGAAGTCGATCGGGTCCGACGAGGACTGGGAGGCGGCCGAGAAGGCGCTCACCGAGGCGCTCGAGGGGCAGGGGCGCGAGTACGTCCTCAACCCGGGCGACGGCTCGTTCTACGGGCCCAAGATCGACTTCCACGTCACGGACGCCCTGGGGCGCTCCTGGCAGCTCGGCACCTGCCAGCTCGACTTCCAGATGCCGGAGCGGTTCGAGCTCACCTATTGGGGCGAGGACAACTCCGAGCACCGCCCGGTGATGATCCACCGCGCGCTCCTCGGCTCGCTGGAGCGCTTCGCCGGCATCCTGATCGAGCACTACGCGGGGCGCTTTCCCGACTGGCTGGCGCCGGTTCAGGTGGGCGTGCTGCCCGTTGCCGACCGCCACAACGACCGCGCCGCGCGAAGTCGTCTCCGAGCTCCGCGCCCTGGGCGTCCGAGCCCGCCTCGACGATCGCACGGAGTCGGTGGGGCGGAAGATCCGCGACGCGGAGCTCGCAAAGCTCCCGTTACATGGTCATCCTGGGCGATCGAGAGGCAGAGTCGGGCGAGATCTCGGTGCGCTCGCACGACGACGGCGACCTGGGCGCGATGTCCGTAGGCGCGCTCGCGGCCCGATTCTCTTGACTTCGGCCGGACAGCTCTATACTCCCGCACAGATGGAGTTCCCCAACACCTTGCAGCGCCATTAACGACTTGACGCGCCGCAACAGCTTCATCTAGTGCCGGTCCCTCGACGTTTCGACCGCCGGATGCCCGAGCGGGACCAGACGCGCATCAACGAGCGCATCGGTGTTCGCGAGGTCAGGCTCGTCGACGAGGACGGCAAGCAGATCGGCGTCATCGAGACCAAGCAGGCGCTCCAGATGGCCCAGGAGCGCGATCTCGACCTGGTCGAGGTGGCTCCGGATTCCCGCCCACCCGTCGCGCGCCTCCTCGACTACTCGAAGTACAAGTACGAGCAGGAGCAGAAGGCCAAGCAGGCCCGCAAGCACCAGCAGCAGATCAACGTGCGCGAGATCAAGCTGCGCCCGAAGATCGCCGACCACGACTACGCCACGAAGAAGGGCCACGTCGAGCGCTTCCTCAAGGGCGGCGACAAGGTCAAGGTCACGATCATGTTCCGCGGACGCGAGCAGGCGCACCCCGAGCGCGGCCGGAACCTCCTCCAGCGGCTCTTCGAGGATCTGGACGGGCATGGGCGTGATCGAGCAGAACCCGCTTCAGGAGGGCCGCAACATGCACATGCTGCTCGCGCCCTCCAAGGAGGCTCTACGCGAGAAGAAGGCCAAGACGGGCGAGCAGCCCGCCGTGCCGGAACCCGAGTCGGCTCCCGCGCCCGAGGCGGCGCCCGCCGAGGCTGCACCTGAAGCCGAAGCCGAGCCGGAGGCGACCACCGCGGACGAGCCCGACGCCGAAGCCCGCGGAACAACCCGAAGCCGCCGCCGGCTGAGGTATAAACCAGCTTCTTCGTAAATGCGCTTCAATTCGAGGAGCGCAGCTCATAACCGACAGGGAGGAACCGTGGGAAAGAAGCTTTTGGCCGTCGTCATCGCGCTCGTCGCAGCCCAGGCGTTCAGCGGCTGTTACGTACTTCGCGAGTTGAGCTGGGGGACGGACAACATCAAGCCGGGCGACACGTCGACCGCGACGATCGGGCTTCAGGGCTCGGAAGACACCGTCAGGGCGAGAGGCCTGACCGCGTCCGACGGACGGTTCTTCCTCACGGTCATCGGTGAGGGCAGCGAGGGCCTCACGTTCAAGCGCCCGAAGTTCGATTCCAAGGACCAGCTCGGGGAGAAGCAGAAGCTGATCAGGGACGACGATCTGTTCGATGCGGCCTTCAGCGGCGGCACGTCCTGCTCGGAGTTCCTTCCCATTCGCAGACAGGGTGGCCCGCCCGGCCGTCTCTGGCGAACGGAAGAAGACGTCAGGCCCTCGAGCAAGTTCATCCAGTCCAAGATGAATGCAAAGGTCGAGAACGGTGCGCCGGGTGGCGGATTTTTCGGCATCATCATGAGCGGCCAGTGGATCGACGACGGCGATGACGTTCCGGAGGACCCGGGCTCGTCGGACGACGAGATCACCTGCGTCGGGTTCACCACCACCACGCTGGGCATCAAGGGCCCCGTCGCTCCGTAGGGGGCGACGGGGGTGATGGAGAAAGCAGTCACCGTTGATCCCGTGGATGCGCTTTAATGCGCTCTGGTAAGCAAAAACCGTAAACGGAGGGAAATCGTGGGGAAGAAGGTCGTGGCCGTAGCCGTTGCGCTCGTCGCCGCCCTGCTCGTGAG
Organism: uncultured bacterium; assembly: GCA_963740125.1. Taxonomy (GTDB): domain Bacteria; phylum Actinomycetota; class Thermoleophilia; order Solirubrobacterales; family 70-9; genus JALZKA01. Next base: position 899,961 of record CAVUCV010000001.1, read on the forward strand.
CGGGTGCTACTCGCTCCGCGAGTTCAACTGGAGCGATGACAAGGTGAAACCTGGGAACTCCACGACCGGCAAGATCAGCCTGACGCCGTCGGACGACGTGACGGACAGGCGGTTCTTCATCTTCGTTTCGGTTATCACCGAGGAGTTCAGCGCAAAGTTCCCGAGCGCAAAGTGGGACACGACCGAGGTCTTCGGGAACCCCAAGAAGATGGTCAAGGATCCTGCGCTCGAAACTGCCGCGCTTGACTACGGCGGCTGCCAAAGCGTCTTCGCTGTCCCCCGGCGGGGCATAGACATCGAGGAGATCGCGTTCGTGACCAATAACGCCGTGCGTGACGACACGGGCAAGTTCGTCGAGGCCAAGCTGAAGTCGAAGCTGACCGACGACGCGGAGATCGGTCCATTCGGAGTCGTCCAAACCGGTGCCTGGCTCGATGACGGCGACGGCGTTCCCGAGGATCCCGACGTGTCTGACGACGAGATCAACTGCTACGGAGCCGTCACCACGAACTATGCCTCCAAGGGACAGGCTCCGGCCACTCCGCGACTGGTCGACTCGCTTCGCGCGGCGTTCGGGCAGTAGGGAAGCCACAAGCCAGGCCTCGCCGGAGGGTCGACCTGCTTCAATAGTCCGTTCCCCATGCCGAAGATGAAGTCCCATTCGGGCGCTAAGAAGCGCTTTCGCAAGACCGCCAGCGGCAAGCTGCGCGGCCGGCGCGCCTACTCCAGCCACATCCTGGAGAAGAAGTCGCCCAAGCGGAAGCGCCGCATGGCCAAGCCCACGGAAGTCGCTCCCGCCGACACCGAGCGCGTGAACCGCCTGCTCGCGAAGAGGAAGTAGCGGCATGCCTCGCGCAACCAACGCCGTCGCTCGGAAGCGGCGCAAGAAGAAGACGCTCGACCAGGCAAAGGGCTACTACGGCCGCAAGCATTCGAGCTACCGCTTCGCGAACGAGCAGGTCATGCGCTCGGGGAACTACGCGTTCCGCGACCGCCGCCGGCGCAAGCGCGATTTCCGCCGCCTCTGGATCGTCCGCATCAACGCCGCGGCTCGCCAGGAGGGGATGAGCTACTCAGAGCTGATGCACGGCCTGAAGCTGGCCGAGGTCGAGGTCAACCGCAAGATGCTTGCGGACCTCGCCGTGCGCGACCCTGAGGCGTTCCGACGTTTTACCGAGCTAGCCCGGGAGGCCGCGGCGGCCTGAAGGATCATCGACCGCCGACCAGGAATCCACCCGGGCGCCCAAGAGGCGCCCTTTTTGTTGGCATAAGCGAGAACCCACATGACGATCACGAGCAAAGACAACGAAAAGCTGAAGTTGGTGCGGAAGCTCGCCCAGCGCAAGCACCGCGAGCGGGAGGGGCTCTTCGTGACGGAGGGGGAAGACCTGCTGAAAGCAGGTCGCGCATCAGGTCGAGAGCCGACCGTCCTTGATGACCCGCGAGGGGGAAGGCCTGGGAGGCGAAGAGGTGGAGCGCGATCTCCTCGACTCCGTGTCCGCAGCTCGGCTCCGGCACCAGGGTGATCGCCATATGGCCCCTCCCAAGCGCCCCGACGAGGCGAAACGTCCCACAGCGTCCCCTATGGGGTACGCCGCGGGACGTTTGCGAGGACGAGGGGGCGGTTTGCGTCTATCTCCACGGCGTCGGGGATCCCGGGAACGTCGGGAGCATCGTCCGCAGCGCGGGCGCCCTCGCCGACGCCTGGGTCGCGCTCGGGCCCGATTGCGCCGATCCCTACGGCCCGAAGGCAGTTCGAGCCTCTATGGGCGCGATCTTCAACGTCTCCGTCAGCCGCTGCGAACTCGAAGAAACCCCAACCCCACGCGTTTCCTTGGTTGCCCATGGCGGCTCCGCAGAACCGCCGGCCAACGCGGAGACCATCTGCCTCGGCTCCGAGCGCGACGGACTCCCCAGCGAAGTCATCGACGCGACCGACGCAACGTGGACCATTCCGATGCGCCCCGACGCCGTCGAGTCGCTTGGCGTCGCGGCCGCGGCGGCGATCGCTTTGAGCCGGATAGGGTCGCCACTCCGCGAGGAAAGAGCATGAGCGCAGTCGATCGAATCGAAGAGCTTCGGGCCGAGGGGGCCGCCGCGATCGCGGCGGCCGGCCGACTCCGACGCGCTCGAGGAGCTGCGCGTCCGGTTTCTGGGCCGCAAGTCCGAGCTGACCTCGATCCTGCGCGGCATCGCCGACCTGCCGGCCGAGGAGCGCGGACCGGTGGGATCCGGCGCGAACAGCGCCCGCAAGGAGCTGGAGGCCGCGCTGAACGCCCGCAAGCGGGCGCTGGAGGCCGGCGAGCTGGACGCCGCGCCTCTCGGGCGACGCGATCGACGTCACGCTGCCCGGCACCCCGCCCGTCCGCGCGGGCCGCATCCACCCGGTCACGCGCACGAGGCGCGAGATCGAGGACATCTTCGTCGGGCCTCGGCTACCGGGTGATGGACGGGCCCGAGATCGAGCACGACTTCTACAACTTCACCGCGCTCAACCACCCACCCGGACACCCGGCGCGGATGGTCCAGGACACCTTCTACGTCGATCCCGCCTCGCTGGCCGAGGGCGTCGTCGGCAAGGACGGCCTGCCGCCAGGCCCTCGCGACGTCCTGCTCCGCACGCACACCTCGCCGAACCAGGTGCGCGCGATGGAGTCGAACGAGCCGCCGCTCTTCGTGATCGTTCCGGGCACCGTCTATCGCCGCGACACGATGGACGCGACGCACCTGCCGATGTTCTCGCAGGTCGAGGGCCTGGCGGTCGCCGAGGACATCACGCTCGCCGACCTCGCCGGGACGCTCCAGGAGGTCGCGCGGGCGCTGTTCGGCGACGAGCGCGAGACGCGCCTCAAGCCCGACTTCTTCCCCTTCACAGAGCCGAGCGTGCAGGTGGACGTCTCCTGTTTCCGCTGCGGCGGCTCCGGCACGCTTCCGAACGGCGAGCGCGACGGCGTCTGCAAGGGCACCGGCTGGATCGAGATCCTGGGCGCCGGCATGGTCGACCCGAACGTATTCGGTTTCGTCTCAGAGCACGGCTACGACCCCGAGCGCGTCCAGGGATTCGCCTTCGGCATGGGCATCGAGCGGATCGCCTTCCTGAAGCACGGGATCCCCGACCTGCGCATGTTCTACGAGAACGACGCGCGCTTCCTGGGGCAGTTCGCGTGAGGCGGGACGCGAATGAAGATTCCCTTCACCTGGCTTCGCGAGTACTGCGATCCCGGCATCTCGGCCGCGGAGGTCGCTGACCTGCTCTCGATGCGCGCCGTCGAGGTCGAGCGGGTCTCGACCGTCGGCCCGCCCTCGCCCGACGGCTTCGTGGTCGGGCACGTCGTCTCGGCCGAGCAGCATCCGAACGCCGACCGCCTGCGCGTCTGCGTGGTCGACGATGGCGAGGGGGAGCGCACCATCGTCTGCGGCGCCCCGAACGTCGCCGGTGGCCAGACCGTTGCGGTCGCGCTGCCCGGCGCCGTCATGCCCGGCGGCCAGAAGCTGGGCAAGGCGAAGCTTCGCGGCGTCGAGTCCGCCGGAATGATCCTCGCGGAGGACGAGCTCGAGCTAGGCACTGACCACGACGGGATCATGGTGCTCGCCGAAGGCGATGGCGCGCCGGCTCCGGGGACGCCACTCGCGGAGGTCCTGCCCATCGCCGAGGAGGTGCTCGAGCTGGATCTCAACCCGAACCGCTCGGACTGCCTCGGGCTCTACGGCGTCGCTCGCGAGGTTCATGCGATCACGGGCGCCGAGCTGGCACCGCCCCCGTGGGCGGAGGACTACGAGCCCACGGGATCGGGGTCGGCCGACGACCTCGCGACCGTCAAGGTCGAGGTTCCCGAGCTCTGCCCGCGCTTCACGGCACGTGCCTTCGAGGGCGTCCAGATGGGCCCGTCTCCTCTCTGGCTCCGCGCCCGCCTGATCGCCGCAGGGCAGCGGCCGATCTCGAACATCGTCGACGTCACCAACTACGTGATGCTCCTGACCGGGCAGCCGTTGCACTCTTACGACCTCGACCGGGTCGCAGGCGGGCTCCTGGTCGTGCGCCGCGCCCAGGACGGCGAGAGGATCACGACGCTCGACGGCAACGAGCGCACCCTCGACTCCGACATGGTCCTGATCTGCGACGAGGACGGGCCGGCCGGAGGTATCGCCGGCGTCATGGGTGGCCGGGACTCCGAGGTCTCGGACGGGACCACGCGCGTCCTGCTCGAGGCGGCGACCTGGAACGGCCCGAACATCCTGCGGACCTCCAACGAGCTCGGCCTCCGCTCCGAGGCTTCCGCTCGCTTCGAAAAGCAGCTCCATCCCGAGCTGGCGATGCGCGCGCAGCGGGTCGCATCGCGTCTCATCTGCGAGAACTCGGGCGCGACTCTCGTCCCCGGCACGATCGACGAGGCCACCGAGCCGCCCGCGCCTCACGTGATCGCTCTGCGCTCCGAGCGGATCGAGGCCATCCTCGGGATCCCGATCGACGCGTCCGAGGCGCAGGAGAACCTGACGCGCCTGGGCTTCTCGGTCGTCTCGGAGGGGCAGGACCTACGCGCCGAGATAACGCCGGAGCGCCACTACGACGTCACGCGCGAGATCGACCTCATCGAGGAGGTCGCCCGCCTTCACGGCCTCGACCAGCTGCCGCGCACGCTGCCGGCCCACGGTGAGCGGGGCGGGCTCAGCCGCGGCCAGGCTCTGCGCCGCCGGCTCGAGGACGCGATGCGCGACATGGGCTTCGACCAGGCGATCTCGTGGGGCCTCGTCTCGCCGACGCTGTTCGACCTCCTGCGACTCGCAGAGGACGATGCGCGCCGCAACGCCGTGCGTGTCTCCAACCCGCTCTCCGAGGAGCTCTCGGTGATGCGGACCACCCTTCTCGGCGGCCTCCTCGACGCGGCGCGCCGGAACCTGGCGCACGGCATGGAGCGGGCGAGCCTGTTCGAGTCGGGTCGCGCGTACGCGGCCGAGCCGCCGCCCGCCGAAGGATCGACCGAGGCAGGTGCGTTCCCGGGCGACATGCCCGCACCGGACCGCGAGCCCCACCGGTTCGCCGCGATCACCGTCGGGCCGCTCAGCCCGCCCGCATGGCGCGGAGGAGCGCCAGAAGGGGACTTCTTCGTCCTCAAGGGCGTGATCGAGGTGCTGGCGCGCGGAGTCGGCGCGGAGGCCGAGTTCGCACCCGCCGGCGCAAACGTCCCGATGCGTACACCAGGGGGTGCATGCGGGACGTTTCCCGCAGGGAACCCGTTTCTTCATCCCGCGCGGGCCGCTTCGGTCTCGTTCGGCGGCGTCGATGCCGGATGGCTCGGCGAGCTTCACCCCTCGGTCGCGGCGGAGTGGGATCTGCCGGCCGCCGTGGCGTTCGAGCTCGACGTCGCGCCGCTCCTGGAGGCGGCCGCGAGCGGCGACGAGGTCTACGAGGACCTGCTGACGCACCCGGCGCTGCTTCAGGACCTGGCCGTCGTGATCTCCGAGGACGTCCCGGCCGAGCGCGTGCAGAGAGCCGTCGCCGACGCCGGCGGCGAGCTCTTGCGGAGCGCGGAGATCTTCGACCTCTACCGTGGCGCGCAGGTCGGCGAGGGGAACAAGAGCCTCGCGCTCCGGCTCGAGTTCCGGGCCCCCGATCGCACTTTGACCGACGAGGAGGTCGCCCCTCCGAGGGCCCGGATCAGCGACTCCCTGGAGGCAATCGGGGGGTCGCTCCGTGGCTGACCCACGTGTCCTGGTCGCGGGCGCCAGCGGGTTCGCCGGCGCGCTGGCTGCACGCATCGTCCACCGCCATCCCGGCCTGGAGCTGGCGAGCATCACCGCGCGCGGCGACATCGGCGCGCGCCTGGACTCGATCTACCCGCGCCACCGCGTGCCGCTTGCGCTGGAGGAGCTCGACCTGGACGGCCTCGCCGCGTACGACGGCGCCATCGTCGCCTACCCGCACGGGGCGGCCGCGCCGGTCGTGGCGGCGCTTCGCGCAGAGGGTGTCCCCGTGGTCGACCTGTCGGCCGACTTCCGCCTCCGGGATCTCGCGACGTACGGCGAGTGGTACGGCGATCACGGCGCGCCCGATCTGGTCGACGACGCCGTCTACGGGTTGACCGAGCTGAACCGCGCCGCCGTAACCGAAGCGGGCGTGGTCGCAAATCCGGGCTGCTACCCGACCGCGAGCCTCCTGGCGCTCGCGCCGCTGGCACGCGCCGGGCTCGTGACGAGCGCCGTGATCGACGCGAAGTCCGGGGTGTCGGGCGCGGGGAAGGGTGGAGGGGACTACTCCGCAGGTCGCCGAGAACGTGAAGCCCTACGGCGTCGACGGCCATCGCCATCTGCCCGAGATCGAGCAGGAGCTCAGCGCCATGGGCGCGAGCGGGCCCGCTGACCTTCATCCCGCACCTCCTGCCCCTCGACCAGGGGCTGCTCGCAAGCTGTTACGTCGAGCTCGCCCGTCCGCTCGACGCCGAGGAGCTCAGGGGCCTCTACGAGGACCAGTACGGCTCGGAGCCATTCGTCGAGCTGGTCGCGGATCCCCCGGGCGTCGCCGATGTCCGGGAGTCGAACTTCTGCCGCATCCACCCGCGCCTCGAGTGGGGAGGGGAGCGGGCGATCGTCTTCTCCGCCATCGACAACCTGTGGAAGGGCGCCGCCGGGCAGGCGGTCCAGAACCTCAATCTGATGCTGGGCCTCGGCGAAACCGCAGGGCTTGAGGGATGACGAGCCTCTTCGACAAGCGCTGGGTCGACCTGCCGCGCGGAGCCGAGGAGCTGGACTCCTCCGTGCTCGCGCCCGGCTTCCGGGCCGGCGCGACGCATTGCGGGCTGAAGGACGGCGGCGAGACGGACGTGGCCGTCCTCGTCTGCGACGCGGCCGAGGTCGCCTCCTCGGTGCTCCTGACCCGGAACGCCGCCGCCGCTGCGCCGATCCGGGTCTGTCGCGAGAACCTCGACGCCGGGCGCTGTCCGCGCGATCGCGGTCAACTCCGGGAACGCGAACGCCGCGACCGGCGAGCAGGGGTTCAAGGACGCGATCGAGATGCAGTCCGCCGCCGCCGGACGCTCTGGGCGTCGACGACCGCGAGGTGGTCGTTGCCGAGACGGGAGTGATCGGCGTGCCGCTCGAGATCGACCTGGTGACCGAAGGGCTCCGGAAGGCGGCCGGAAGCCTCGCCAGGGACCGGGCGACGGGCTTCACCCGCGCGATCATGACCACGGACCGGGCGCCGAAGAACCTGAGCGTGAAGGCCGGCGGGGTGACCATCTCCGCCCAGGCGAAGGGGGCGGGCATGATCCAGCCGGGCTTCGCCACCATGCTCTGCTTCGTGCAGACCGACGCGCAGATCCCCGATCCCGATGCCGCGCTGCGGCAGGCGGTCGACCGCTCGTTCGAGCGGATAACCGTGGACGGCCAGATGTCGACGAACGACACGGTCGTCCTCCAGGCGACGGGAGAGACCGAGACGCCCATGCCCGCGGGGCTGCTCGACTCGCGTCCTGCTTGGCACTGGCGCTCGAGGTCGTCGCCGACGGGGAGGGCGCGGAGCGGATCGGCCGCGCCGAGGTGACCGAGGCGACGTGACGCCGGAGGAGGCGGAGCGGGTCGCGCGCGCGATCGCGAATTCGCCGCTGGTGAAGACTGCGCTCACGGGCCGCGACGCGAACTGGGGGCGCATCGCGCAGGCGGCGGGCATGGCGCTGGCCGGCGAGGACATGCCGGAGCCCGGGCCGCACTCGATCTCATACGAGGAGCTGGGCGCCGAGACCGACGAGGCCGAGATCGGCATCGCGCTCGGCCGCGGCGACGCGAGCGCGCACGTCTACTTCTCCGACCTCACCCACGAGTACATCCACATCAACGCGGAGTACACGACATGAAGCGCGGCGAGGCCGGACGCCGGGCACGCGAGCGTCGAGACGCTCCTCGAGGCCCTGCCTTACATCAGGGAGTTCCACGGGCGCACGGTCGTCGATCAAGTACGGCGGCGCCGCGATGGCCGACGAGGCGCTGATGGACGCGTTCGCGACCGACATCGTCCTGCTCAAGTACGTCGGGATGAATCCCGTCGTCGTCCATGGCGGGGGCCCGGACATCACCCGCTACATGGAGCGCCTCGGGATGGAGGTGAAGTTCCACGAGGGGCTTCGCGTCTCCGACCCGGACACGGTCGAGGTCGCGAAGATGGTCCTCCTCGGCAAGGTGAACTCCGACATCGTCAAGCGCATCAACCGCCACGGCCAGCCGGCCGTGGGGCTGTCGGGCGAGGACGGCTCGATGTTCGCCGTCCGGCCGGTCGCCAACGCGGAGCAGGTCGGCAACGTCGGCGAGGTCGAGCGCGTCGACGTTGACGTCATCAACCACATCGCCGCCGACTACATCCCGGTCGTCGCGTCCGCCGCCGCCGATGCGCGCGGCAACTCCTACAACGTGAACGCCGACGCTGCCGCCGGAAAGGTGGCGGCAGCCCTGCGCGCCCACAAGGTCATGTTCCTGACCGACGTCGCCGGCTGGCTGGAGGACCCGGCCGACGAGTCGACCCTGATCTCATCCGCCCGCGTCGACGAAGTCGAGCGCGTCCTGGGCGACATCGACGGTGGCATGCGGCCCAAGCTCGTCGGCCTGCGTCGAGGCGATTCGCGGCGGCGTCGGGTCGGCGCAGATCGTGGACGGCCGGCTTCCGCACTCGATTCTGCTCGAGCTCTTCACGGACCGTGGAGTCGGTACCAAGATCACGCCGTGAACCGTGCGACGATGAGCGGGATGCGGGGCGGGTTCGCAACTGTCGCGTGCGCTGGGGTCGGCGCGCTGGGGCTTCTGGCCGCAGGCACGGTAGCGTCCTCGGCGGAGAGCGGAACGGCAGGGATGCGAGGCTCCGAGAAGGTCATCGTCGCGACGAGCGGCGCCAACTCCGAGACTCGCGAAACGGTTCAGATCTCCCGGAACCCGGACAAGAAGAGGGTCGTCATGTCGATGGACCCGGGCCGCCTGCCCGACCTCGAGGAGGGCGATCGCCTGGATGTCACGTCGGAGCTCCAGGTGACCCTCGACTGCTACCGGCAGGAGCCGCGATGCTCGGGCCGCCCCTATGAGTACGACGTCGACCTGCGCGTCCAACTCGTCCTGGCGCGCGGAGCCGACGCCACAGGTGGGGGCAAGGCGGTGCGCCTGACGAAGCGAGAAGCGCCACATCTGCCTCGGTCGCAACCCCCATCGCGAGCACCACTGCGTCATCACGTTCACGCAGGGCGGGATGAGGGTCGGGCCCGGTGGGCCGCCGTGCCCGCCCGCGAAGTGCCGGATCAACGTCGTGCTCTCGGCGTCCAACCCCAACGCCAAGAGCGGCCACCTGCTCGCCATCGGAGGGACTCCGCCTAGCGGGGAGATCTCCCAGGACCGCGGGCGGGTGAACGCGATCGTCTACCGGCCCGCCGGCCAGGACCGCCCGAAGCCCGAGACCACCCGCAACCTGACGGACGAGCGGCCTCCCCTTCGATGAGAAGTTCCGCGTCGTTTACTCGAAGCGCCTCGCCGGACTGGATGCGAAGGATCAGCTCGCGGTCGAGGCAAAGGCGTTCATGGAGGTCCGCCACCTCTCGCACGACGCCCGCTCCAGCTCGCAGCTGGTCCTTGCCGACAGCCCGACCGCCGTCCGCCCAGGCCGGATCGCGAAGCGCGCCGCCCAGGGTGGCGGGGAGCTGTCCGAGACGAACGGATTCAACTGCGGAAGGCCGCGTTCGCCGTGCCGGACGCTCAAGGTAGGCGTGGCGCGACTCGACCGAGGACGCGAGGGACGGTCAGGGGCGCCCCGCGCCCCTGTTCGTAAACCTCGTCATGGCCAGCGAGGCGAAGCACGACGCCGGCTTCGACCCCTCGGACCGCGCGCGGATCCTGGACCGCGGCGGCATCGAGGTCTTGCGGTTCAAGCCATGAGCGGATTACGCGCGATCGAGCTCGCGGACGGCGAGATCGCCATGCCCAGCCTTGGCTTCGGGACCTGGCTCGTCCCGGACGGCGACCCGACCCGCCGCGCAGTCGGTGCGGCACTCGAGGCCGGTTACCGGCACATCGACACGGCGCAGGGCTACGGGAACGAAGCCGCCGTGGGGCGGGCACTGGCTGAGTCCGGCCTGGAGCGCGACGACGTGTTCATCACGACGAAATTCAACCCCGGGGCGCGTGACGCCCGGGATGAGGCGCTGCGGAGCCTCGAGCGGCTGGGTGTCGAGCGCCTGGACCTCTACCTCGTCCATTGGCCACTGGGCGGCCCGACGCGGGCCTGGCCCGGCATGGAGCGCGCGCTCGAGAGCGGCCTGACCCGGGCCATCGGCGTCAGCAACTTCGACGTCCGAGAGCTCGAGGCGGTTTGCAAGGCAGGGAGCAGCCCGCCCGCGGTCAACCAGATCCAGCTCAGCCCGTTTCAATACCGCCGAGCGCTCGTCGAGGCCTGCGGCCGGCGCGGGGTGGCGGTGGAGGCGTACAGCCCCCTGACCCACGGTGAGGACCTCGGTCACCCCGTCGTTCGCGAAGTGGCGAGTCGCTGCGGGAAGTCTCCCGCGCAGGTCCTCCTGCGATGGGGCATACAGCGCGGCTACGCGGTGATCCCGAAGTCGACCAAGCCAGAGCGGATCTCCGAAAACGCTCGCATCTTCGACTTCGAGCTGGACGATCGCGCGATGTCCGAGCTCGACGGGCTGGACCGGACGGGCGGATCCGGGAACGCTCGCGAAGACAAATGGTGGACGCTGCGCGGGCGCATCCGCGAACGGCTGGCTGCTTTGGGCCGCCGTGCCCCCTGAGCCACGAAGTCCGCGAAGCATCGCGTCCGAAGGCGCACTGTCCTCGCGCCGGATATACGCATACCATCCGATCGGGCGCTCTGCCCGCCTTTCGATGCGGCGCGAGGGCGGGGAGCCGAGTGAGTGCAACCTGTGCAAACAGCTATGACCGTTTGAATCGCGTCGTAGTCGAACACGAGGAGGGGCCTCTAGATGAGCACACCGGGAGAACATCTGAGAATTGTGGACGTGGGCCCGGGCGGAGCCGGCTTCGACGCCGCGGCGACCGCGGAGCGGCTGGCGGAGCATTGCCGGGACGCCGTTCGCCGGCTGGGGCGGCGGGGCGCCGTCGTGGCGGTGTCAGGAGGGGTGGACTCCGGGGTGACCGCCGCGCTATGCGCTCGCGGGCTCGGCCCTGAGCGCGTCATGTGCCTCAGGCTGCCCGAGCGCGACACCCATTCGGGGTCGACCGATCTCGGGCTGGAGCTGGCCCAGAGCCTGGGCGCGCCCACGGAGGAGGAGTCGATTACGGCTGCGCTCGAGGCGCTCGGCTCCTACCGGCGGGCGGATCAGCGCGATCCAGAAGGTCGTGCCCGACTACGAGCCGGGGTGGCCCTACAAGCTGGTCCGCTCCGCCCCGACGGGAGGGGTCATCGTCTTCTCGATCGTCGTCGAGACGCCCGACGGGATCGAGGATCCAGCGCCGGATGCCGTCCGAGCCGTACCGGGAGCTGCTCGCAGCCTCGAACATGAAGCAGCGGGTGCGAAAGCTCTACGAGTACACGTGGGCGGACCAGCTCGGCTACGCGGTCGCGGGCACCCCGAACCTGCTCGAGTACGACCAGGGCTTCTTCGTCAAGGGCGGCGACGGGCTCGCCGACTTCAAGCCGATCGCACGGCTCTACAAGACCGAGGTCTTCGCGCTCGCGCACGAGCTCGGGATCCCCGAAGGGATCGCGACGCGGGCGCCAACGACGGACACGTTCAGCCTCGAGCAGAGCCAGGAGGAGTTCTACTTCGGCTATCCGCACGAGACGATGGACCTGCTCCTGTGGGGCCACGGCGAAGGGATGAAGCCCGAGGACCTGGCGCCCATGACCGGTCTTGAGCCCGCCGACGTCGAGATCGCCTTCGGCGAGATCGACCGCCGGCGCACCGCAACCGAGTATCTGCACGCACCCGCCGTGTTGCCCGATCGTCCCGACTGATGTGCGGCCTCGCGGGGATCGTGCGACCGGGCGGAGAGCCGCCGGTCTCTGAAGACGCGTTGCTGCGGATGGCGCGCGCCCTGCGCCATCGCGGGCCGGACGGGTTCGGGCTCCTGCTCGACGAAGGGGCCGGGCTCGTCTCGTCCAGGCTCGCGATCTTCGACCTTCCCCGCGGCTGGCAGCCGCAGGTGAGCGCAGCCGACGGCAGCGCGCTCGTCTACAACGGCGAGGTCTACAACCACCCGGAGCTCCGCGAAGAGCTGCGCGCGGACGGCGAGGAGTTCCAGACCACGAGCGACACCGAGGTCGTCCATCGGCTCCTGGAGCGCGACGGCCTCGCCGCCCTCGACCGCTTCAACGGCCAGTTCGCGTTTGCCTGGTGGGAGCCGCGGGAACGACGGGTGACGCTGGTGCGGGACCGGTTCGGGGTGCGCCCCCTTCACTACGCGTTGCTGCCCGACGGAACCCTCGCGTTCGGCTCGGAGGCCAAAGCGCTCTTCGCGTCCGGAGAGATCGCGGCCCGGGTCGACCTCGAGGGGATCGACGACGTCTTCACCCTGTGGGGGGTGCGGCCCCCGCGGAGCGCGTTCGCGGGCGTGCGGCAGGTTCCAGCCGGCGGTGTCGTCGTCTGGGAGCGCGGGGAAATCGTCGCGGAGCGCCGCTGGTGGTCGCCGAGCTACGGCGAGAACGGCGCGGGGCACGAGGATCTCGAAGCGCTCCTGCGGGACAGCGTGCGCCTGCGGCTTCGCGCCGACGTGCCCGGTCGGGACCTACCTCTCCGGCGGGCTCGACTCGAGCCTGCTGACGGCGCTCGCGCAGGAGGAGACGGAGGGCGAACTGCACACGTTCTCGGTCGCCTTCCGGGATGCCCGCTACGACGAGCGCCAGCAGCAGGAGCAGGTGGCTGCCGCCCTGGGGACGCGCCACGTGGTGGTCGAGGTGGGCGGAGCGGAGATCGCGCAAGCCTTCCCGGACGCGGTCTACCACGCCGAGACGCCTCTGATCCGGACGGCTCCCGCGCCGCTCATGCTCCTGGCCGAGGCGGTGAGGGAGCACGGCATAACGGTCGTGGCGACCGGCGAGGGGGCCGACGAGCTGTTTCTCGGCTACGACCTCTTCAAGGAGGTCGAGCTTCGCCGGCTCGCGAAGAGCGACCCGGAGGCGGCGGCGGCCCAGCTCGACGAGGTGTACTCGTATCTCGGGAGCGCGGCCAGGCGAGGGCCGGCATTCAGGAGATTCGTGCTCGAGACGGGCGCCGACGACGCCCTCCTCGGTTCGCACCTCACGCGGGTCGAGGCAACTGCGACGGTGAGGGCCCTGTACGCGCCCGAGGTCCGCGAAGAAGTGGGCGAGCGCTCGCTGGCGCGGCTCCGCGGCGGGCTGCCCCCGGGCTTCGAGGGCTGGAAGGGGCTGGACAAGGCTTCCTATCTGGAGGTCACGACGCTCCTGGAGACCTATCTGCTCGCCGCCCAGGGCGACCGGGCGGCGATGGCGAGCGGGGTGGAGGGGCGCTACCCGTTCCTCGACCATCGCGTCTTCGCGCATGCCGCCTCCCTGCCGGCCGCGAGAAGCTGGACGGCCTGGAGGACAAGCGTCCCCTGCGCCGGCTGGCCGCGCAGGTCCTGCCCAAGGCGATCGCATCGAGGCCGAAGCAGCCCTACAGGGCGCCCGAGGTCGCCCCGTTCTTCGGCGCGGAGGCGCCCGGGTGGGTCGAGGGCGCCCTCTCTCCCGCATCCCTGGCCGAGACCGGCATCTGGGACGCCGAAGCGGGTCGAAGGCCTCGTCCGGCGCTGCCGCGCAGGCAGGGCGGAGGGGGTGCGGGAGGGCATGGCCCTGGTCGGCGTGCTCTCGACGCAGCTCTGGCATCGCGCATTCATCTCGTCCGGCGCCGAGCAGTATCCGGAGGAGACGACCGAGCCAAGAGTCAGGATCGACCGAACACGAAATCTCTCGACCAGGAAGGCATGATGACCCAGGAGACAGGCGAAGTACGCAAGGAGATGCGGGCGTTCATCGAAGAGAACTTCCTCTACCTCCAACCCGACCTCGAGCTCTCGGACGATCAGGACCTCCTGGCCCAGGGGTGGTCGACTCGCTCGGCTTCGTCGAGCTCGTCGAGGAGGTGCAGGGGCGCTTCGGCGTCACGGTCGAAGACGTCGAGGTCACCGAGGAGAACTTCGGCTCGATCGCCGCGATCGCCGCCTTCGTGGAGCGCAAGCGGGCAGGATGAGCGCGAGGACGATCGGCGCAGGACCTGGCCGACGGGGCGGCGCGCCACCCGGACCGCGTCGCGGTCGTCACGGACGATGGCGAGCTCTCCTACGGGCAGCTCGACGAGCTCGCGAACGAGCTCGCCGCAGGTCTCGCCGCAAAGGGAGTCGAGCGCGGCGACCGGGTGGCGATCATGCTGCCCAACAGCCTGAACCAGGCCGCGGCGATCTACGGCGTGCTTCGCGCCGGCGCGGCCTTCGTCCCGCTGAATCCGACTCTCAAGCACGACAAGCTGGCAGGCCTCTCGGCCCGCTCCGGCGCGCGGATCCTGATCTGCGATGGCGAGAGAGGCCCCGTGGCCAGCGGATGCGGCCTCCGACGCAGAGGGCACCGAGGTCGTCAGAAGACGTGCTGTCGCTGCGATCGGACGGACCGCTGCCCGCCGCTCCCCTGTCCAGCGACCTGGCCGCGATCGTCTTCACGTCGGGCTCGACCGGGGTCCCCAAGGGGGTGACGCTCACGCATCGCAACATGACCTTCGTCGCGGACTCGATCATCGAGTACCTGGAGATGGACGAGTCGGAGCGGGTCATGTGCGTGCTTCCGCTCTCGTTCGGCTACGGGCTCTATCAGCTCCTGACGTGCGTCAGGGCCGGGGCGACGTTGATCCTGCAGGCTGGCCTCGCGCTTCCCCGGCCGCGTGATCCAGCTGCTGGAAGACGAGGGGGTCACCGCGCTGCCCGGCGTGCCGACGGTCTTCAACGTGCTGCTCTCGCTCCGCGGTCTCGCCGAGACGGGAGTTCCCGCGCCTCCGCGTCCTCACCAACGCCGGGCGCCGCCTTGCCGGCGGCGACCGATCGCCGAGCTCAGGCGGGTCTTTCCGGCCGCCGGCTCTACTCGATGTACGGGCAGACCGAGTGCCAGCGCGTCTGCTACCTGCCGCCCTCGGAGCTCGATGCGCGTCCGACGTCTGTCGGCATCGCGATCCCGGGCACCCGAGCCTGGGTCGAGGATCCGGAAGGCGGCGTCGCAGCGCCAGGCGTGGTCGGCGAGCTCATGGTCGTCGGAGATCACGTCATGCAGGGCTACTGGAACGACCCCGAGGCGACGGCGGCCAAGATTCGGCCAGGCCGGTGGCCATGGGAGCGGGTCATGGCCACGGGCGACCTGTTCCGCACGGACGAGGACGGCTTCCTCTACTTCGTCGCCCGGCGCGACGACATCATCAAGTCCGGAGGCGAGAAGGTCCCGCCACGGGAGGTCGAGGAGGTGCTGCACACCGCCGCCGGCGTTCGCGAGGCGGCGGTGGTCGGCATGCCCGGACAAGATGCTCGGCGAGGCCGTCTGCGCCCACGTCGCCCTCGATACAGGCCACGACAGCCGATGCCGCGGCGATTCGCCGGCATTGCGCCGAGCACCTCGAGGACTACATGGTCCCCCGCAAGCGTGGTCTTCCACGAGCAGCTGCCGCGGACCGACAACGGAAAGCTGGACCGCCAGGCCTTGGCGGCGGCCTGTTCGTAGGCTTGGCCGGATGACCTACCTGGCCGAGCTCGAAGCGCTCGAGCGTCGCTACGCGATGCCGACGTACGCACGCGCGCCCGTCGAGTTCGTCCGGGGCGAGGGCGCGCGGCTGTGGGACTCCGAGGGCAAGGAGTACCTCGACTTCTTCGCCGGCCTGTCCGTTCACAACGCCGGCCACTGCCATCCGCGGATCGTGGCCGCCATCTCCGGCCAGGCTGCTCGATTCAGCGGCTCGTCCAACCTCTTCTACTCAGAGCCTGCCCTGCGGCTCGCCGAGCGCCTTTCCATCTCCTCGCTGGGCGGCAAGGTCTTTCTTTGCAACTCCGGAGCGGAGGCGGCCGAGTGCGCGATCAAGCTGGCGCGCAAGCACGCCCACGCGCGCGGAATCGAGAAGGCCGGAGATCGTGAGCCTCGACGGCGGGTTCCACGGCCGCACGCTGGGCGCGCTGGCCGCAACGCCGAGGCTGGCCGACGAGGGGCGCTTCGGACCGCTGCCGGAGGGTTCGTGGCCGTGCCGAGGGACGACCCCGAAGCGCTCCGCGCGGCCATCGGCCCCGATACCGCGGCGGTGATGATCGAGCCGATCCAGGGCGAGGCCGGGATCTTTCCGATCTCGGACGAGATGCTGGTTGCGGCGCGGGAGGCGATGCGATGCGAGCGGCGCCCTGCTCGTCTTCGACGAGGTGCAGTCCGGGATGGGGCGGACGGGGACGCTCTGGGCCTTCGAGCAGCTCCCGGTCGACGCCCGATCTCATGACCGCCGCCAAGGCGCTGGGCGGAGGCTTGCCGGTCGGAGCGGTCGTGACGAGCCGAAGCCTCGGCGACACCTTCGAGCCGGGCGACCACGGGACGACGTTCGGCGGGGGGCCGGTCGCGGGGGTCGCTGCCCTGGCGGCGCTGGAGGTCCTCTCGGACGAAGCTCTCCTGGCGAACGTCAATGAGGCCGGGGATCGTTTCATGGAAGGCCTGAATGCTCTGGCCCCGGTCGTGGACGTACGTGGCAAGGGCCTAATGGTTGGCGTGACGCTTGCGGACGGGCTCGACGCCCCCGAGGTTCGGGACCTATGCCTCCAGGGCGGCCTCGTCGTCAATTGCCCCGGACCGGGAATGCTCCGGTTCCTGCCACCGCTCATTGTCGACGTGGGGGCCGTTGCCGACGCCCTGGAGATCCTCGAGAAATCACTTGCGGGCGCCAGCCATCATTAGCCTTCGACCATGAGCGAGGATCCAACACGCCACATGCCGGCCCCGCCCGATCCCGCCGCCCGAGGGCTACGGAGAGCCCCCGGGAATGAGTCGAGGGAAAAAGGTGGCGCTGATTTTGGCGGCTGCCCTGGTCATCGGCCTGGGAGTCGCCCTGGCGGTGATCGCGTCGGAGGACGGGAGCGACGACCAAGAGACTCAATCGTCGAGTACGACGACAACATCGACGGCCACCGACACGGCCGAGGCATCGGCCCCCGAGGTGCCGCCTGAGACCGAGGTTCCGGAGGAAGAGATTCCTGAGGATCCGCCCCAAGATCCACCTGCGGAGGTGCCGCCGCCTGAGGATCCGCCGAGCTCTGAGGGCGAAGGCTCTGGGGGCGGGGTGGGCTCCGGCGGAGGGAGCGAGGGCTTCGAAGGGGGCGGCGTCAGCCCTTAGGGGTCGCGGCCAGCGTCGATTGCCGCCGAATACAGCGGCTCAAGGCGGTCGAGCCACCGCGGCGCGTCGTATTCTCGCTCGAACCGCTCCCGGGCCCGCGCGCCCATCTCCTCGCGCCCGGAGGGTCGTCGAGAAGGGAGGCGAGCGCCTCCGCAAGGGCGTCGGGGGTAGGGGGCGCCGGAATCAGGAGGCCGTTATTGCCGTGCTCGATCAGCTCGGGGACGCCGCCCACCCCGGTTGCGACCGTCGGCACACGCGCGGCCATCGCCTCCATGAGCGCGGTCGGTAGGGCGTCGATCAAGGTGGGGTGGACCAGGACGTCGGTCGCGTCGAGCACGGCGAGGACGTCGTCGCGGTGGCCGTCATGAGCGCTCGATCCCCCAGTGGGGCCAGCTGTGATGCGATCTCGTCCCGGTCGGGCCCGTCCCCCAGGACGACGAGCTTCACCTGGGGGTAGGCCTGGCGGAGGCGCTCGACAGCCGCAGCGGCGATGTCGTGCCCCTTCCCGCGGCGAAGGACGGTGGCCATCGTGATCACGATGTCGTCGTGCGCGAGCCCGAGTTCGGCGCGCACGCTCTGCGCCGGAGCCCGGCGACCGCGTCGTCGTTGATGCCGTTGTGGACGACGACGACGCGCTCGGGCCGGTCGTAGCCTGCGTCGAGATAGACCTGGCGAGCTGCATCGGACACCGCGATCACCCGGTGGCAGCAGCGCCGCCTTGCGAGGGCCATCAGTCGTGATTTGGCCCGGTCTCGCAACGGCCCGGTCCAATCCATGACGTGTAGCGTCGAGACGGCGGGGATCCCCAGGCTGCGCGCCGCCAGGTTCCCCCAAGAAGGTCGGCATAGCCAAGATGCGTGTGGAGGACGTCGGGCCGAACCTCTTCCAGGTGGTCGCGGACCGCGCGGCGGTCCCGGGCCCAGAAGGCTCTGGATCGGCACGTGTACGGGTTCGACGCCCGCCGCGCGAAGCCGCTCGGCAGAGCCCATCCGCGCATGGAGATGACCTACGCTGACGCGCCAGCCCCGCTCGCGGGCCGCCTAGGCGAAATCGGCCAGCAGCGATTCGGCTCCGCCCCAGTTGAGGGAGTCGATCAGGAGGTGGACGTGAAGGTCTCTGTCGGCATGGAGCGCTGCCTCGGGACGTCTGCCGCTGGCAGGCTCAACCGGAGCCTTCGAGCGCCTGCTCCACCTCTTCGGCGACGCGTTTCCCAAGGCGAGTCGCCCATGACCCGGCCCTCTTCCGGCTGCGCCGAGCCGAGCCGCCAGGCCTTGGTCCGAGATGACCTGCTCGAGCGCGTCGGCGAGCTCGCCCGGGTCGCCCGGCTTCACCACGAGGCCGGTCTCCCCATCGACCACCGCTGCGCCGAGGTCGCCGACGTCCGCGGTAACAACTGCTCGTCCCATGGTCATCGCCAGGTGGATGATCCCACTCTGGTAGCCGGCGGTATACGGGGTCACGACCACACGGGCCCGGGCGAAGATGGACTCGACTTCCTCGAGCGGGATGTAGCGGTCGATCAACTCGACTCGATCCCGTGACCGCCGGCCCAGCGACGGATCTGATCGACGTCGACCTCCTGAGGGTTCGGGGCCCCGGCCAGGGTCAGCGTTGACGTCGGGGCGCCGGGAGGCTAAGCAGATCGAACGCGTCCATGAGGACCGGGATGCCCTTGACGCGATTCCAGTGGCCGAAGAAGAGGATGTGCTCCCCTGGCGCCGGCGCGGGCGGCTCGTCGGTGAAGACTCGCTCGTCGCCGTGTGGGATGATGGCGACTCTCCGGCCAGGAAAGGCCCCTTCGAACTCTTCGCGGCTTCGCTCTCCATGGACGAAGACGATGTCGATGCCTTGTAGATCCTGCCCTCGAGCCAGGGAATGAACGGCGAACCTCCGAACGTGCGCTTCCCGGACCAGCGATTGAACACGCGGACGTTGTGGCACAACGTCCGCGACGCGGGGGCCCCCGGGGAGGCGCGTGAGGATGGCCATGCCTATCGCCGCAATCGAGACGTCGAACGCCGAGTCGACGATCACGACGTCGTAATTACCTCGACGGGCCTCGAGGATGATCCGAAGCCACGCGCGTGCGAGCCTGAATCCGATCCCCGCGCGCCTGACGAGTGACTGAACGCGCCCCGTCGGTGGCGGGGCGCTGGAGAGCACGGGAGGCGGCAGGACATCCCACATGTGGGCGGCGCCGACGTCGCGCTCGGCCATCTCGTTGTCCTTCGCGGTCAGGAGGTCGACATCGTGCCCGCGCTCGGCCAGCGCCGTTCCGAGCTGGACCGTGTAGTGGAGGAGCCCACCGTACGGGGCGGTTTCGACCAGGAGAAGCTTCACCGGCGGCCGGCCCTCGCCGAGGCCGATCCTTGCGGTGGGTAGCCGGGGTCGGGGTGAGGCCGGCGTCGAGTCCGTGTTTTCCCGCGAAGACCGCCTTGAGGCATCCGCGCATCCTAGGCGACGGCCACCGCGTGCCTCCCCATCTGAGCGCGATCGCGAACGGCCCTGGGCAGGCCTGGACGGATGTATGAGCGCGCCGTACTGGACGTTCATACCGAAAGCGCGGCCGCGGGTCGCGGCGCGGGGCCTGGCGCCGATCACGGAGCCATGGCATCGAGGAATCAAACCAGCGCAAGGCCGGCGACGGCAAGGACACCAGGCATGAAAAG
Source organism: uncultured bacterium (assembly GCA_963740125.1). GTDB lineage: Bacteria > Actinomycetota > Thermoleophilia > Solirubrobacterales > 70-9 > JALZKA01. The sequence continues at coordinate 919,960 of CAVUCV010000001.1, forward strand.
GGCACTCGCAACGGTGCTTTCAGTTGCGCTCCTCGGAGCGCTTGCTGACAGCGCGGACGCCGCGAAGCACAACTTCAAGCCGGTCGAGAAGAAGTCGAGGGCGCTGTTCTTCGAACCGGACGGGCTGGACGCGCACGCGGTCCGCAAGGCCAAGGTAAAGCTTCGAGTCCACTCAAAGACCGTCGAGCGCCGTATCCGCACCCGGCGTGTCCGCAAGGCACTTGCGACAACCGACACGGCGAGAGCAGCGGGCGATCCGCGCCTCAAGGTTCGCCGTCCGCAGAAGGCCAAGGGCGGCGTGCTCGTCGTGGTCGAGGAGCCCACGCCCCCAGTCGAGGAGCCGCCCGTCGAGGAACCCCCAGTCGAGGAGCCGCCCGTCGAGGAGCCGCCCGTCGAGGAGCCGCCAGTCGAGGAGCCGCCAGTCGAGGAGCCGCCAGTCGAGGAGCCGCCAGTCGAGGAGCCGCCCGTGGATTCCTGCGGATGGGGCACCTTCGGAGGGCAGAACCAGCCCGAGGCGTGTTGGCGTCCGTACTCGGACTCGAGCCCGTTCAACCGCGGGGTCGGCACGTCACCACGGACGCTCAGCTCGTCCTCGTCCATCGTGAGCCGCCTGACCGGCTTCGGCAAGGGGCAGGGGATCATCGGCGGGGTCGCCGACACCCCGGATGACTGGGACCACGCTATCTACTACTCCAGCCCCAGCGATCCCGTGTACACGATCGAATGCCTCGAGGATTGGGGCACATGCGAGATCGAGGGCATGAAGGTCCGCATCCCGAACAAGGCACGGCCGGCCGCGGGTGGCGATGGCAGCCTCGGCCGTCATCGATCAGGCATCCGGCTGGGAGTACGACTTCTGGCAGGCGCGCTCGCGGCCCTCCGACGGCGGAGTCCTGAAGGTGAGCTGGGGTGGGCGCACCCCGATCGGCACCCCGGACGCCGACGGACTGGATTCGAACGGCACGGCCGCGCACTTCGGGACGGCCGCCGGCATCATCCGGCCATCCGAGCTCGAGGCTGGGAACATCGACCACGCTCTGTTCCTGGTCGTCAAGTGCACGAACGGCACGTTCGTGTGGCCGGCGAAGGGCCCCGGCGTGGGCCGGACGTGCAGCTCCATGGGCCTCCCGAGCACGAATGCGCCGGCGATGGGCCAGCATTTCTACCTGGACATGACCGAGTCGCAGATCAGCGCACTTGTCGGTCCCGGAATGGAAGAAGACGATCCTGCGAGCCATGGCGGAGTACGGCATGTTCGTCGGCGACACCGGCGGCAACACCTGGCGCCTCAAGATCGAGTCCGGGAGCAGCTACACAAGCTTCGGCGAGGAGGACCCGTGGGTTCGCCTGGGTCGCAAGTACGGGGTTCCCGAGTTGGGTCTCGTCGGACGGGAAGACGAAGTACTCGTTCGACACCGCAGCGGGCGTCGACTGGAGCCGACTCAAGGTCGCCGACCCCTGCGTCTCGCGCGGGACCTGCTGAGCTGAGCAGAGGGCCCGGCCTCCAATGGCCGGGCCTCTTGAGCCTGCGTCAGGCGGGTCGCCGAAACCGGGTGACGATGTCGCCCTCGGTTGGCACCTTGAACTCGCCGTCGGGCCCCCACGCGTCGAGCTGCTCGACCATCTCCAGCCCGGCCTGCCGCAGGCCCCCGGCGAAGCGCTCCGCGGTCATGGACGAGCGCCATGCTTTCGGCTTTCCGCCGCCTTCGCCACCGTGGTGGATCAGCCCCGTGGCGTCTGGTTTCATGACCCTGGCGAGCTCGGCCTGGTAGTGCATTTGATCGTCCGGCGCGATATGGACGAACACGTCGAACGACCATACGAAGTCGATCGACCCGTCTGCGATCTCGGGAAGATTTGCTCCGTCGTTGACCATGAAGGTCACGTTGGGCTCGTCGCCGAAACGCCCTCGGCAGAGCTCGATGGCCTGATCCGAGATGTCGACGACCGTGAGCTTGGAAACTGCGGGAATCAGGGCGGATGTCCAGCGGCCGGCGCCGGGTCCGATCTCGAGGGCCGAGGCGTCCTTCGGAACGTTCGGCGTCAGGAGGTAATCGACTACCGATTGCTGCCATTCCTCGGACGGGGCTCCACTCCTCGCCGGCCTCGGACCAGTCGTAGTCGTTCCAGATCTGCCGGTTTGCCGCGCGGGTATTGGTGCCCGGGAGCCCGCGGCTCACCTCGCGCTGGGCCGCCCGGTCGCCGAAAAAGCGACTGGCGCGACCCGCCCCTCGATCGAGCAGGTGGAACAGAAGCCAGGGGCCGTCGTTCTCCTGGTAGCGGTCCTTCAGGGTCTGGAGCGTCCGGGGCGCCACGGTCGACAAGATAGTGCAACGTCTACGCTGCCCCGCACGATGGGGAGCACGCAGGCCAGGGCCATCCGATGAGCGAGGCCCCCGAGCACGGAATCGGAACGCGGACGATGCGGGGGATGGCATGGGCTTACGGGTCCTACGTGGGCGGTCGCGTGCTCGTTCTGGCTTCGACCGCCGTCCTCGCACGCCTGCTGACGCCTGAGGACTTTGGCGTCGTCGCGCTCGCGATCACGTTCATGGCGCTGCTCGAGGGGTTCTCCGACCTGGGTCTCAGCGCGGCTCTCGTCATCCAGGACGAGGAGCGCCTGGCAGAGCGTGCGCAGACGGTGTTCGTGACGAGCGTCGCACTGGGAGCGGTGCTGACGGTGATCATCGCGGCGCTTGCACCGTTCATGGCCGAGTTCTTTCACGAGCCGGAGCTGACGGGGATCGCAGCGGCGCTCGGGTGCAACTTCTTCCTTCGCTCGCTGGGCAGCACCCACTATGCACATCGCGCAGAAGGAGCTCGATTTCAAGACGCGGACCGTTGCCGAGTTCGCGGACGTCTCGATCCGAGGCGCCACAGGCGTGATCCTCGCCCTCGCCGGGTTCGGCGCCTGGAGCCTCGTGATCGGCTACCTGGTCGGCACCGTCGCTCTGGTCGTCACCCTGTGGCGTCTCGTTCCCTGGCGGCCGAAGCGGACGGCGAGCCTGAGCCACCTGCGCGAGATGCTCGGGTTCGGCACCAAGATCAGCGGAGTCAACGTCGTTGCGACCCTGATCGCGAACGTCGACTATCTCTTCGTCGGTCGCGTCCTGGGGGCCGCTTCGCTTGGGCTCTACACGCTCGGGTTTCAGGTTGCCCGAGCTGCTCGTGCTCAATCTTTCCGTCGTCGCGGGCCAGGTGCTGTTTCCGGCGTTCTCGACCCTCGACCGCGACGGCCTCGCTCGCGCGTTCACCATCTCCCTGCGCTACACGCTGATGATCGGAGTCCCGCTCGCGGTGATGCTTGCGGTTCTGGCCGAGCCGCTCATCCTGACCCTCTTCGGAGACCAGTGGCAGGGATCGGTCGAGGTGATGAGGATCCTCGTTGCGTATTCGCTCGGCGTCGCGATCGGGATCCCCGCCGGGACCGTCTACAAGGCGACAGGGCGCGCGGGCGTCCTGCTCATCCTGGGCGTGGCTCGCCTCGCGCTGGTGTTGATCGGCCTGTATCTCTTCGTCGATCAGGGGATCGATGCGGTCGCGGGCGTCCAGGCCACGGTTGCCGCCATGGCTGCGGTCGTCGGGATCGGGCTCGCGTCTCACCTGATCGGCGTCGGGTTGCCGTCCATCCTGCGCTCGATCTCGCCGGTCGGTCATAGCCGGCGCGGCGATGGCGGTCCCCATGCTCGCCATCGCCTCGGCCCTGGAGGAAAGCGAGCTGATCGAGCTCTCGCTCGCGATTCCGGCGGGGTGGATCGCCTACCTGGCGGCCATCTGGCTGCTGGCCCCGGACTCGATCGCATACCTGCGCAGGACGATGTTCCCCGGGTCGGGGTCGGGTGGCTCCACAGCGGCGTAGGCGCCCGAGCCGAAACGCGTCACGCTCTCGCCAGCAGATCCTCTGTTGCCGCCATGATCTTTCCCAGCGGGACTTCCGCCGGGCCCGGATGTCCGGTGGCCCGGCGCATCCGGATCGCAAGCTCGGCAATTGCCGGAGCCATGGTCGCCATCGCGAACCGTGGATCGAGCCCTCGAGTCCCGAGCCAGTCCTCGACCTTCAAGAGCGACTCCCGGAGTACCGCGACGAGCTCGCGCTCGCCGTCCAGTGCGTCGAGCATCACGCCGAACTCGTACGTCCACGGATCCAGGAAGGGCCGCCCGCGTGGGATCGCCCACTCCCAGTCGTAGACCCTGCAGGCCGCCGTCGCGGTGAACGAGATTTCCCTCCCAGAAGTCTCCGTGCACCGCGCACCACGGCACATCCGACCCCTGCAGGGGCTCCAGGTGGGAGGCGACGCGCGCGGCGACTCGGCGCGGCATGGGGGCCACGGATCGCGCGACCACGCGCTTTCGACGGTCTCCACGCAGCGCTGCGTGTCCGCTCAATCCCAGGCACCGGGCGCGCTCGTAGCCTCCTGAAAACCTCCAAGCCACTCCAGGGATCGGCCCCGGTTGGCCCCTTGCGGCTGATCCATCGGATCGAGCGGATATATGGCGATGTACTCCTCGTGCCCCGTGGCCGCGACGGACCCGGCGAACAGCGGCTGAAGTGGAAGGGCGCCGGCGATATGACCCCTTCCGCCGAGTGACGCTCGGATGCCCTCCACGACCTCCGTCTCCCTCTGCAGCCGCGCGGATTGCGCCGGGTCCGACATGGCGATCGCGACTGCGCTGGGCGCCGCTGCGCGCGCCTCGAACACGTAGATGATGGCCTTGGATACCGTGGATCCCGTCGGGGAGCGGAGCACGATCGAGGCGTCCCGCAGGTCCCGCTGAAGCGCTTGTGCGCACACGCCAAGCAGCCATTCGGGCGGTTGGCCCCGGAGCAAGGCGCGGGCACGGAGCACCTGCCAGGTGGGGGCGTCCGCCTTGGCCAGGATCCGCCGTGCGCCCCCCGGCGGGCCGTCGCGCTCATCGAGCCGCTCCCGCGCCCAGGATGCCGGGCGGCGACGGCCGACCTCGATGCCGAGCATCGGCTCCTCGAGGGTCGGCCAAAGCGCGTACGCCCTGAAGAGCCCGATGCGGGCCGCGAGGCCGATCGCGATCACCAGGGCGCGCCGCGTCACGAGCCGGCCATTCGAAGCGAGGAGGCGGAGTGCCGGCGAGGTCCTCTGGCTCGGGGCCACAGTCATTTGCGTACCCTAGGTCGAGCGTCGAGTGAAGGCGCAGTACTCGGTGCTTCACGCCTGCGTGCAGGTGAAAAATGACCTTTCCTCGGAAGCATCTCTAGGTCTATCATGGCTGCCTTCCCTCAGCCGTAGCGCCTTTCTCCATGGCAACCCATCCGATTCCGATCCCAGCGCAACGGCCGATCTTCGGCACCAACCTCCCGATCATCGCGGCGGGCCTCGGATGTGCCGTGGTCGTCGGGGTCGCCGGCGCCGTGAATCTCGGCTTCGGAGTTGCGGCGCTTCTGGGGTTCCTGTTCGTCCCGATCGTGATGCTGAACGTCCCACTTGGCGTCTTGGCCTGGATCCCCGCCATCTTCATGGCGCGCGTGCCGGCCTTCAGCTTCGGCCCGACGCTGGTCGCGATCATGGTCGCAGTCGCCTGGCTCCTGGCCTTGCCGGCGACCCGCGGACACGTAGGTGAGGTGCTCCAGCGCCACCGGGTCGTGTTCGGGATCCTGGGCCTGCTCCTGGTCTGGACCACCGCATCGATCTTCTGGTCGTTCGACCGCGAGGCAGCGCTGCTCGACTTCGGCTGGTGGTATGTCGCAGCGGCCACGTTCCTGATCGTGTCGACGACACTTTCGACCCGCCGTTTCGTGATCTGGGCATGCGCCGCTTTCGTCGTGGGCGCCACCGCATCTGTGCTCGCCGGCTTCATCCCGGGAGACGTTGCGGTTCGCGGGGACATCAACGAGGACGAGGCGGCGCGCCTGGCCGGCTCGCTCGGCGATCCGAACTTCCTGGCCGCTGGCGTGGTGCCCGCGATCGCCCTGGCGTCCGGCCTGATAGCGACGACCCGCAGCTCAAGCATCCGCTGGGCGCTGGTTGCGGCGCTCGTCGTGCTGGTGGGCGGCCTGATAGCAACGGGGTCGCGAGGCGGAATCGTCGCGGCGGGCGTCATGGTGGTCGCGGCCATCTGCCTGGAGCGCGGGCGCCGCCTGCAGCTCGGTGCGCTGCTCGTCACCATCATCGTGGCTGCAGGGCTGTTAGCCGCCTACAACTCCTCGTCATCGATCGATCGCCTGCGCGAATTCGAGACCGGCAACGGTCGGGTCGACCTGTGGAGCCTGGCCATCAGGATGTCAGAGGACAACCTCGTGACAGGCGTAGGCATCAACAACTACCGCCCCGAGTCGGCGAGATACCTCCAGGAGCCGGGATTCGTCCAGGCGCCCGAGCTGATCCTGGGCTCGCCCCACGTCGCGCACAACACCTATCTCCAGCAGCTCGCCGAGACGGGGATCGTCGGAATCGGCCTGCTGCTGGCGTTTGCGGGAGCCGCGCTCGCCGCCACCAGACGGGCGGCTCAGCTGTTCCTGACCCGCGGGGACATGGGGATGGCGGCCCTTGCAAGGGCCGTCCTGGTGGCTCAGATCGGGGTGCTCACGACCTCGGTCTTCATGTCCAACGGCTATGACCAACGGATCTGGGTGTTGCTTGCCTTCGGGGTGGCACTGGTCTCGGTTGCGTCGAGGGGCAGGATGGCGTGAGCGATCTCGGCCGCTACCAGGATCGACGCCGCGATCCGGAGTCCGCGACGCCGGCCGCGGCCCTGTGGCCGCTGATCCGCGCACTGCGCGTCCATCGGACGGTTGCAATCGCCATCGTGCTGCTGACGGTCCTCTCGAGCGTGCTCTGGCTGGCGAAGCGCTCTCCTCAGTACTCGGCAAGCACGGACGTCCTCGTCACCCCGCTTTCCGCGACGGACCGGTCGTTCAGCGGACTGCCGCTGCTCCGGGCGGTTGGCCCGGACGCGTCGTCCGGGGTCGGCAGCGCCGTGACGCTGCTCGATTCGGCGGAAGCGGCGGCACTGACCGCTAAGCGACTCGATTCCGGGCTAACGGCCGAGACCGTTCAGGAGGCGGTCGAGGCCGAGCGGTCGGAGGACGCGGGCCTGGTCACGGTGACGGCCCGAAGCGACGACGCGGAGCTCGCGGCCGCGATGGCCGACGAATTCGTGGAAGCTTCCCTGGACGTCCGAGCCGACCAGTTGGACAAGCTGGCCAGGCAGCAGATCGAGCGCTCGGAGGAGCTCCTCGGAGAGGCGAGCTCATCGGGATTCCTGGCAGACGAGAACCTGCGCGCCCGAATCGCGGACCTGGAGCAGATCATCGCCTCGGGCGATCCCACGCTTTCGGTCGGCCGCAGAGCTTCCGTCCCTGGCGCCCCGGATGGGGCCCCTGCTCCCGCGATCCTGCTCGTGTCGTTCATCGGGGGGCTTGCGCTCGCCTGTATGACGGTCATCCTGATGGAGGTCCTGGGGCCGTCGCGCATCTTCGATGAGAGCACCCTCCAGGAGATCTACGACCTGCCGATCCTCGCCAGGCTGCCGCGTCTGGGCGCCGGTGACCCGGACCTCGCGCCGGCAGCCATCAGGGCCCGGACAAAGGACGTGCAACGGAATCTTCGGTCTCAGCTCGAGATCCAGGTCAGGGGCCGTCCTCGCAGCAGCAACGGATCAGCGCCCAGGACGACGCGTGCAATCGCGATCACGAGCCCCTCGCGGGGCGACGGGCGAACCACCGCCGCCGCCGGCCTGGCGAATGCCATCCTGGCTGCCGGCGACTCGTGCTCGATCCTCGACCTTGATGTCGCGACACGGGGAGCGGAGACGCTTCTTGGCGCGGAGGCACATCATGCGGCGTACTCGCAGCCGGTTGGTGGATCCGACTCGGGCTTCGCGCGCGCACCGGTCCGTGGGGATACCGGGCTGGAGCTCCTGACGGTGACCGGAAGCGCGGCGTCGGTCGAGGCGTCGCTGACTCGCGCGGACGACCTCGTCGAGCTCGGCAGGGCCTCGTCCGACTGGATAATCCTTGACACGCCTCCATTGCCTGATGCCGCCGAGACGCTGCCCGCGTTCAAGGCGGTGGACGCGGTCCTGATTGTGGTCAAGCTTCGAAGCACGGCGCGGAGCGATCTATTCCGGTTGCACGACATTCTCGAGCTAGTCGGCATCGAAGCTCTGGGCTACATCGTCGTCGCTCCCGACGGCGTGTCTCGCCGCAAGCGCCGAAGCCTGGAGCGCCGCAGCCGCAGCCGCCGTCGCAGCCGCCGTCGCAGCCGTGCGAGCGAGCGCGCTTGATGAACCGCGAGGAAGGGCCACCCGCATCAGGGGTGCTGGTCAGCGTCCTGATCCCCACTCTGAACGAAGCGGTCCACATCGACGGAGCCATCGAGATGGTGCAGGCGCAGCAGGATCTCCAAGGCCAGTGCGGAGTTCATCTTCATCGACGGTTGTTCGGCGGACGGGACGAAGGCGGCCTTGGAGCGCGCGAGTGAGAAGGACACCAGGATCAGGGTGCTCGACAATCCCGCCCGCTTCATCCCGAATGCGCTCAACGTCGGCCTGAAGGCCGCCTCCGGCCAGTTCGTGGCTCGGATGGACGCGCACACGAGGTATCCGCCGGACTACCTCAGCCGGGGCATCCGCCGCCTCCGCGAGGGGGGAGTCGACTGGGTCTCGGGCCCGCAGCTCCCCGAAGGCGCAGGCCCGTGGTCGCGCCGGATCGCCCTCGCCCTGGGTACTTCGCTGGGCATAGGCGGCGCGTCGTTCCGGCGAACGCCTCCGTCGGAGATTGAGACGGACACCGGCTTTACGGGCTTGTGGCGGCGTCAGACCCTGGAGGAGCATGGGGGCTGGGACGAGAGCTGGCCGATCAATGAGGACTCGGAGCTCGCCGCCCGCATCCGCGCCGGGGGCGGGCGCATCGTCTGCGTGCCGGAGATGGCGGCCAAGTACATCCCCCGGGAGAGCCCGCGCGCTCTGGCCGTGCAGTACTGGCGCTACGGCCGGTTCCGCGCGGTCACCTGCAGGGCCCACCCGCAGAGCATGCGCCGTTCCCACCTGGTGCCGCCGGCACAGGTGCTCGCCACCGCCGCGGCGGTCCTGGGCGGCGCCGGCGCGTTGGGCAGAGGAGGACGGCGCGTTACGGCTGTCTACGCCGTGGCTGTGATCGGCACAGCGGTTCGCGAGCTCGTTCGGACGAAGTCACCGGATGCCGCGTGGATCCCGCTGGTGCTCGTGACCATGCATCACTCGTGGGGCGCCGGCTTTCTTGCCAGCTGCGCCGCGGGCGGACCTCCGGTAGCGGGTGCAATCCACGCCCTCAAGGGCTAGGCGGCTACGGCCCTCAGCTCTTGTGTGCGGGCTCTGGGGAGGAGTTCTCCCTGGCACCTGGCAGGGCGTCTTCTGTGTAGTAGTAGTAGCCGGAGCGCCGGGATTCGCGTGGGACGGCGAGGATCGCCACCCCGACGGGCCGTATGTCGTTTGCCTCAAGCAGCTCGGCGAGGCGCTTGATCCTGGGGAGTCGACTCTTTCCCAGCCGAACGACGATCAACAGGGCCTCGGCGCGGCGCGCCAGCGGCAGACGCATCGATCACATCGGTGAGCGGGGGTGAGTCGATGATCACGTAGTCGGCCATCTCCTCGGCGCGCGCCAGCAGGACCTCCGCCGCACTCAGCGACAGGAGCTCCGGCACTCCCGGCCCGGAATGATCCGCCAGGAGCAGTTGCAGGTTGGGCCCGAAAGCCTGGGTCGTCACGAGCGCGTCCTCGAGCTTGCTCTCCTCGACAAGGACGCTGACTACGCCCTTGTCCACCTTCAGGCTCAGGGCTTTCGCGATGTTGGGCCGCCTGAGGTCGGACTCGATGAAGATGACCTTCTTCCCAGCGAGCGCCAAAGAGATCGCGATGTTGAGCGCCGTCGTGGATTTGCCCTCTGCGGCGCCGGGACCGGTGACGAAGATGGACCTGGGCGACCCTCCGCGAGGCCCCGCCACGGACAGGGTTGCTCGCAGAGTGCGGTAGGCCTCCCGCGAGGGAAGCGCCATTGAAGTGGGGAGGATCGGGTTTTCGTGCTTCCGGTTCTCAGGCGGGACCCGTGCGATGATTGGGGCCTGGATCAGTGCGCGCAGCTGCGCTTCGCGCCTGAGCACCGGGTCGAAGAGCTCGAGTGCGAACGCGATCAGGGCTCCGAAGATGAACCCTCCGATCGACCCCTAAGCCGATGGTCAGGGGCGGTTTCGGGCTGACCGGTGACTTGGGAAGCTCAGCTTCGGATTCGACCTGCAGCGTCGGGTCATTTCCTTCGCTGAGAAATCGGAGCTCCGAGATCGTCGCCGCAAGGCTCTCGGCCGCCTCCCCGCCCTTGGGAAGCTGGGCGAGCTGAACCTCGAGTCGTGGTAGCACCTCCGTAGCGTTCCGTTGCACCTCTTGGGTCCGCCGGTCGACCGCCTCTTCGGCAAAGGAGTTGGCAAGGTCCTGGGCTTCCTCGGGGCTCTCGGCCGCCGCTGTGATCGCGACGATGTAGCTCTGCGGGATCGGCTCGACCTCGATCAGGTCGAGCATCTGGGTTGCGTCGAGGTCGAGCTCCAGGCTGTCGGCCACAGCATCGGCCACGTCGGGATTGTCGACCAGCTGAACCGCGGTCTGAACTCCGAGGCTCGGGTCGTTTGATTCGGTGATGAGGCCTACGGACGCGAAGATGGCCTCGTCGGTTGGAAGGGGCTTCACCAAAAGCCGCGAGGTCGCCTCATAGGAATTGGGCGTGACCGCCAGATAAGCGATGGCAAGGCCGAGCCCCGCGAGCGTCGTTAGGGTGATCAGCCGCCATCTCTGGCGGATCGTCTCGAGGCGTCGGCCCAGGCTCGGCTGGGCTGGATGAACTTGGCGCCATTCGGCGCCAGGCGGCTGACTGCGCTCGTCCATCCGAGTCTTATACCCGGTCAGGGGTCATGCAGGATGATGAGCGTCGAGAGGGCAAGACTTGTGGCAGTCTAGGCTGCCGTTCCGTGCGATTGGCCGTTTACACCGACCATCCCTACCGATGGGGGCCGGCGGGTTTCGAGGCGCAAGAGGCGTTCTCGCTCTTCGTGGCCTCCCTGGCAGGCTACGTCGACGAGCTGACCATGGTCGGCCGTGTGGACCCCAACCCTGACTGGGAGGGATATGAGATCGGTGAAGCTGTCCGGTTCGAGGAGCTCCCTTCTATCCCGATCTGGCTCGCGCCGGAGACGCCGGCCGCTCCTTCGGGGTGTCGTGTCGCCGCTTCTGGAGACTGCTCGGCCGTGTCGAAGGCGTGTGGCTCATGGGCCCCCACCCGATGTCCATCGCGTTCGCGCTGCTCGCCCTCGTCCGCGGCAAGCGGGTCGCCCTCGGGGTGCGGCAGGACCTGCCCGCCTACGTCGCGGGCCGACACCCGGGGCGGCGGGCCGTCCTGGCCGCCGCCTGGGCGCTCGAGCTCGCCTTCCGGAGCCTCGCTTTTGTCTGCCCCACGGTCGTGGTCGGACCGGCGCTCGCACGCAAGTATCGCCACTCGCGCCGCCTGTTGGAGATCTCGGTCTCTTTGATCGACGAAGCGGACATCGTCAGCCCTGGATGAGGCTGCCTCGCGCTCGTATGAGGGAGAACTCGTCGCGATCAGCGTCGGCCGCCTCGATCCCGAGAAGAATCCAATGCTCCTGGCGGAGATCCTGGTGGAGCTGAGAGCTTCCGGCCGCCCGTGGCGGCTCCTCGTGTGCGGGGACGGGCGCCTGCGGGAGGATCTGGAGCAGCGTCTCGCGGAACTCGGCGTCGCGGAGCATGCGGAGGTCCGTGGGTACGTCCCGTACGGCCCCGCGCTCGCGGCCGCTTACAGGGAGAGCCACGCGCTCCTCCACGTCTCGTGGACCGAGGGATTTCCGCAGGTGATCCTCGAGGGATTCGCGGCCGGCTTGCCCGTGGTCGCAACGGATGTCGGGGGCGTCAGCGCGGTGGCGGAGGGTGCGGCACGCCTCGTCGAGCCGGGAAACGCGAGCCTGCCGGCGCGCGAGCTCGACCGGATTGTGTCGGACCCCGAGCTCCGAACGGAGCTCGTCGAGGCCGGTCTCGAGCGCGTCCGCGGCTCCACTCGTGAGCGAGTGCTGGCGCGCCTCGCAGGGTTCCTCGCAGGCCATCTTGTGCCTTGACCGGGCCTGCCGCACTCGGTTAATCTGCCCCTTGATGGCGAGACGCAAGAACCGGAATGCGCAGAAGCGACGCCGCGCGGTCGATGCCAGGAGCCTTCTCAATGACGCCACAGCGCGGGTCGAGGAGCTGGTCGAGGCGGCCGATCGCAGCGCCGGTGCCGTCAGGCTGAGCGCCAGCGAGACGCTCGCGGAGCTTGGCGAGACCCGCCACGACTTGCTGGTCGGGGAGCTCGGAGCCGAGCTCGTGGAACGCGTGGAAGCCCTGCGTGAGGAGGCGCACGAGCTGCGGCTGATCCTCGAAGCGCGCGAGCGGCGCGCTGGAGTCCGGAGCGGCGAGCTGCCGCCCGCTCCGGCCCGCGCGGGGAACGCACACCAACCTCAGGACAGGCACTCGGCGTCGGTGCAGGAGCCGCCGCCCGAGCCCGCGGATCGCCGAGCGCCGGAGGCCCTCGCCGAGCGCCGGGCTGCCCCGCGGCCCCGGACCCAACCGATGGGCCGTCTCAGGGCTTGCTCCTGCTCGCCACGCAGATGGCGGTCGCCGGCGCCGATCGCGAGGAGATCGCGAAGCGCCTCCGCGAAGACTTCGGCGTTGTGGACACGGACGAGGTGTTGACGCAGGCACTCGGGACTCCGGTCGAGTGACCCCCGACGAGCAGACTGCGCGTCTCGCGCTGCGCGAGGCCATCGCCGAGGTTGCCCGGCAGGTCGACGCCATCCTCGATTCCGCCATCGCGGCTGCGGCTGACATCCGCGCTCAGGCGGAGCGCGATGCCGATCGCCATCTCGCGCATCGGCGCGAGATGGCCAATCAGGTTCTCGCCGCCCAGGTGGAGCGTCTGGAGAAGTTCTCGTCCGAGCTTCTGACCGAGACCGACCGGGCGCTTGCCTCACCGGAGGTCCCCGCGGCCTCGAGGCCCCCGGCCTCGCCCCTGCCGGCAGGTCCCGAGCCATCGAGGCCGCCGCTGGGCGACGCCTTCGTGCCTGGCGGGAACGGCGCGCCCTCGTCGCCGGTGCCTCCCGAGCCGTCGATCGCGGATGCTCCCGGACCCTCCATCTCCCGGGAGGAGGCCGTTCTGCAGGCCACGCAGATGGCCATCGCCAAGGTGGATCGCACCGAGATCGAAGCGACTCTTCGTCAGGAGCTCGGCGCCGAGCAGTCCCGGCAGATCGTCGAAGCGGTCCTCGGCTCGCGCTAGGCCCGCAGCCTTCTGAGCTTGCTCAGGCCGTCGAGCAGGCGAGGGGCATGAGTGAAGATCTCGCGCTTCGCCCAGAACCGCGTGGGCCCGTCGCCCCGATACACGGAGAGCCTCGGCCAGCAAAGAGCCTGGCGCGACCGGCCGTGCACGCCTTCGACGGCCAGCGCCGCTCCGGCCAGATAGCCGGCCTTCTGCGCCGCGTCGACGACACGACGGTCGACGAGTCCGTAGGGGTATGCGATCGAGGTGCACGGTGCTCCGAGCTCCGCCTCGCAATCGGCGCGAGAGCCCTCGAGCTCGTCGCGTAGCTGCTCCGGCGTGATGCTCGTGAGATCGGGATGCGTCCGGGAGTGCGAGCCGATCTCCCACCCGGCTTCGACGAGTTCACGGAGCTGTGGCCAGGACGCCCCGGTCAGCTCGCTTCTCCACTCCGTCTGCGACCACCGGCGTATGCCTTCCCACTCCCTGAGACCATCGTTGTCAGCCCGCGTGGGCACGAACACCGTTGCGGGCACTCCCAGGCGGGACAGGACGGGGAAGGCCAAAGACACGACTGACGCGTAGGCGTCGTCGAACGTGACGGCGAAGACGCGTTCGCCGGAGCCGGCGGTCAGCGCCTCCGTGAAGCGGATCCCGCGATACCCGCGTTTGAGGAGAGAGCTCACCTGATGGTGGAGCGGGTCCGGCCCCACCGCCATGGGCGAGGGCCACTCGGCACTCATGGCGTGGTAGCAAAGGACAATCGGCGACGACGCTGAACTAAGGTCGGGTCCAGTGTCGGATTCCTCGCGTGTCCGGATCTCGTCCGAAATCGAACTTTCGGTGGCGGAGGACGAAGCTTCCATAAAAGAACTGGGTGCTGAGTGGCGCTCCTTGGCCGTCCTGGAGGGCAACGCATTTTTGACGCCCGAATGGTACGACCTTTCGCGGCAACAGGTCGATCCCGGGGCGCTGCCCGTGGTGGCTTGCGCCCATCACGCAGGCCGGCTGGTCGGGGTGCTTCCGATGATTGCAGGGCCGGGGCGCAGGGCTCCGGTGAGGTTCGCAGGGGCCGGTCTGGGCGACCGGTTCGGCCCGCTGCTCGCGGTCGACTCCCCCGATGATCTGGGGAGCAGCCTTCTCGGCGCTGTCCTGGATGCTGTAGACAGGCTGCCCGTCGAGCTCGCTCGCGTCGAAGCGCAGAGCGGGTGGTGGGCGAAGGCGGGTGCCCACAGAACCGTGGTCACGCCCCCGGCGGGCGAATGGCCCGTAGCGGACCTGGGCTCAGCGGGCTGGGACGAGTACCTCGCATCCCGAAGCCGGAACCACCGAAGCCAGATCCGTCGCCGCCTTCGCGCGATCAACGAAGCCCACGAGGTAGACGTCTGGAGCCCGGCTTCCACGGCGGAGGTCCTGTCTGGGATGGAGGAGCTGTTCCGGCTCCACGCCGCGCGCTGGGACGGGCGGTCGGAGCGTTCCAGCTTCGATCGTCCCGAAGCTCATGCTTTTCACCGCGCCTTCGCGCAGGCGGCGGCCACCCAGGGGTGGCTTCGCCTTTACATGCTCCGGGCCGACGGCGAGAACGTGGCGGCGTGGTACGGCTGGAGGCTGGGGGGACGGTCTCGTACTTCCAGGCGGGCTACGACCCGGACTGGGCCTCGCTGAGCGTGGGGTCCGTCCTCTTCGCCGAAACGATCCGGCTCGCCGCGGAGGAAGGAGCGGAGGCGTACGACATGCTCCTGGGAGACGAGTCCTTCAAGCTTCGCTACGCGACTCGCGTGATCGACGCGGTCAGTGTCGTGGCGGCAGCCAGGTGGAGCCGGGCGCGCCTCCGCGCCTCTTCAGTCGCCCGGCTCAAGCCGGTCTGGCGGTCGCTGCCCCAAGACGTCCGCTCCAGGTTGCGACGCGGGTGAGCTCCGCTCAGGGGTCCTGCCAGATGCGCGTCCCCGAGCCGAAGAGGCTGATCTCCTCCAGCTTCGCGAAGGTGATGATGCGCTGAGCCGCGCTGTAGAGGGGGTGGCACGCGCTCAGGACGAGGCGCTCGTAGCCGACGTCCCGAACGACGTCGATGTCCGTCGGCTCCACGATGTCGATCTCCTGGACCTTGTAGACGAAGGTCGCGTAAGGCATCGTCACGGTGATCTCGTCACCGGGCTCGAGGTCGTCCATTCGGTTGAACGGGGCGCGCGTATGTGGTCCGGTGGCCGGCGATCCCGACGGTCTTGCCCTGGCCGGGGAAGGCCGAGCCGTCGCCCTGCCGGCGGATCTCCTCATCGGGGGAGGGCGAGAAGTGCCCCGGGCCGCGCTGAAGGGACGCCGTGTCCGTCCCTTCGACGAACGTGCTGTCGACGTCCATCGCGGGAATCTCGATCTGGCCGATGCCCTTGCCGTCCGTGACGTCCGGGGATTCCGCGAACCGGTCGGCGAGGATGCTCGACCCGCTCCTCGAGGTCGCCGGCGCTCTCGGCTGCCTCGAGGTCGGCCGTCGCGGGAAATGCGCGCTCCAGCTCGTCGAACTCGTCCTCCGCCTGGCCCTGCTCGAACTTCGCGTAGAGGCCCGAGAGCGGCTCGCCCCAGGCAAGCGTCAGACCCACGTCCAGCGCGACGACGATGCCGGCGGTGATGAGCGCGGTGGCGACGATGCGCAGGAAGCGATTCACGGAAGTGCGCATCATGCCGCAGACCTCCGGCGGAGGCGTAGTGACGACGCGCGGGAGCGGTCCTGCGAAACTCTCCGCCACCTCATGGCCGAACCGACCGAATCAATCGACGGCGCTCCTAGGATCGCCTCCTATCAGGCCGATCCGGGCGACGATGGGCCGAGTGCTTCTGCTCTACTCGGGCGGGCTCGACACGTCGGTCATGCTCCATTGGATCCAGGCCCGGTACGAGGTGGAGATCGTGACGCTCACGGTCGACCTCGGACAGCCCGGCGAGGACTGGGACGTCGTCGTCGGGAAGGCCGAGCAGCTTGGGCGCGATCGAGGCGATCAGGGTCGACGCGCGTGAAGAGTTCGCGCGCGACTACGTGTTGCCCGCCATCCGGGCCAACGCGCTCTACGGCGGCGGCTATCCGCTCTTCACGGCGCTTGCGCGCCCGCTGATCGCAAAGCTCGCCGTCGACGCGGCCCGCGCGACAGGGTGCGACACGATCGCCCACGGCTGCACCGGGAAGGGAAACGACCAGGTCCGGATCGACGGCACGATCGCCGCGCTTGCTCCGGAGATCAAGGTCCTGGCGCCGGTCCGCGAGTGGTCGATGGGCCGTCGAAGAGGAGATCGCGTATGCGAACGAGCACGCGCATCCCGGTCAAGGGATCCAACGAGGGGCCTCCGTATTCGATCGACGACAACCTCTGGGGCCGCTCATCCGAAGGGCGCGAGATCGAGACGCTCGACGAGCCTCCGTCCGACGAGGTGTTTCAGCTCGTGACGCATCCGCGCGAGGCGCCAGACGAGGCGCAGCGGGTCACGGTCGGCTTCGAGGGCGGCGTGCCCGTCTCGCTCGACGGCGAGCGATTGGCGCCGGTGGAGCTCATCGAGCGTGCGGGAGCGATCGGCGCGCGCCATGGGATCGGGATCGTCGACCACATCGAGGACCGCATCGTCGGCCTCAAGGTCCGTGACCTCTACGAGGTTCCGGCCGCGGCACTTCTTCTCACCGCTCATGGGGATCTCGAGAAGCTCGTCTCGACGATCCACCAGAACGAGTTCAAGCACATCCTCGACCGCAAGTGGGCGTACCTCGTCTACGCGGGACTCTGGCTCGATCCCCTGCGCCACGACCTGGACGCCTACATGCTCGCCGCGAACGAGCGGGTCACCGGGGAGATCACGCTCGAGCTCTACAAGGGGTCTGCCCGCGTGGTATCCCGCTCGAGCCCGTTCGCGCTCTACGACGAGTCGCTGGCGAGCTTCGGCGAGTCGGGTGGGCGCTTCTCGCAGTCGGCGAGCCCTGGCTTCATCGAGCTTCACACGTTGCAGAGCCGCATGGCGCACCGGATTACGCGAGCGCCACAAAGGGAAGGAGAGCTAGAGATGTCAATCGTCTACGAAATGATCGGCCGCACCGTCGTCCAGCGCCGTTTGGTGGCGCTTCGGGCGCCAGATCCAGATTGCGGGGGTGGTCGCGCTCGTCGCAGCCGGCGCCGCCGGATTCCTGCTCAGCCGCAGGGATCCGCCGGAGGGCTAGGGCCCGCAGCGCTCCGCAGGCTGCAAGTTCCCGCCCGGATTATGTAGCCACCCTGAGCAAAAGTTTGGGAAACGCTAACGAATCGTTAGCATTGCCCGCTCGTGTCCGGAAGCCGCCCAGACATCTTCGAGCGCGTCGGGTCGATGCGCGACCACCGGCCCAGCCTTGCCGCCAGGGCCGTTTTCGTGCTTGTCTGCGGCGTGGCACTGGCGATTCCGATCGCCAGGGCGGACGCGCAGACGATCGACGGCCTCGAGGGCAAGATCGCGGACGCCCGCGACCGAGGCGGAGAGCTGAACGACCAGATCGAGTCCAACGTCGTCGAGCTGGCCGAGGCCAGGAGCGACGCGGAGCGAGCGGCAGGCCGTGAGGCCGAGCTGAGCCAGGTCCTGGCGGAGGGCGAAGAGCGCTCCGCCGAGCTCGCAAGGCGGCTCGAGGCTGCCGAGGCCGAGCTCGCGGCAACCCAGGAGCGCTTCGAGCGCGCCCAGGCGGTCCTGGCGCGAGCGGCTGGTCGAGATCTACAAGTCGAGCGGCATGAACGAGATCGACGTCCTCCTGGACTCCGAGGGGTTCGAGGACCTCGCAACGCGCGCTGAGCTCTTGGGCCGCATCCAGGCGGCGGACCGCGGCCTGGCCGAGCGGGTGCGCGAGCTCCGCGCGGACGTCGCAGGATCAGGTCGAGCAGGTTGGCCGGGCCAAGGAGCGCTCGGACGCGCTGAACGCCGAGGTCTCGGCTGCCCGTGACGAGATCGCAGCCGCTCGCGCGGAGGCCGAGGCGCAAGCCGCTGCTGCGGCCGATGCGCGGTCGGCGCAGGCTGCGTCGCTCGAGGAGCTCAGGGCCAGATGAGCGACTGGACCGAGCAGGTGCAGAAGCTGGAGTCGGTGCCCGCGGAAGAGGCCGCCGAAGAGGTCGGAAGCTGGAACAACTTCGGCCCCTGGGCCATCCCGGAGGCGATCGTCATGTGCGAGTCGGGCGGCAACTTCCAGGCCCTCAATCCCTCCTCGGGAGCCGGCGGCGCCTACCAGATCCTGCCCTCGACGTGGCGCCTCTACGGTGGCGAGGGGCTTCCGCACGAGGCCTCGCCGGCCGAGCAGCATCGCATCGCGGCGATGATCTGGGCCGACTCCGGGCCCGCGGCCTGGGTCTGCGCCGGCTGAGCGGCGCCCGGGCTCAGGCGGCTTCGACGGGAGTTGCGAGCCGCGCTTCGGCGCGCTCTTCCCAGCGCGCTCCGCGCAGGATCGCGACGGCGCACGACCAGGACGGCGAGGACTCCGAATCCCGCCACCGCAAAGCTCGCGCGCGGCGTGGCGAGCGCGGCGATCGCACCGCCGAGGAGGAAGCCGACTCCGGAGAGCCCGCTGGCCAGCGACTCGAGCAGGCCGATCACGCGCGCCTGGTAGGCCTCGGCGGTGAACTCCTGGATCGCCGTGACGACCGCGACCCACTGGACTCCGTTACCCGCGCCACCGATCGCCGATGCGACGCACGCGACCAGGAGGGTGGGCGCGACCGCCGTGCCCAGGTAGGCGACGCCGATCGCGGCCGTGCCGCCGATCAGGAGCGACGCGAGCGACGCTCCTCTGAGCATCGAGAAGATCACGCTCCCGAGCACCATTCCGGCGCCCCACGAGGCCAGCATCAGCCCGTAGCCCAGGTCGCCCGCGTCCAGGGTCTCCTTCGCGAACGCGACCTCGATCGGCAGGACGAGCGCGAAGAAGACGAAAGCGATCGCCTCCGCGCCCAGTAGCCATCGCAGGATGGGCCGCTCGCGGACATAGGTGAACCCAAGCCGTAGCCGGGTCGTCCAGGGAACCTTCTCGTCCTCCTCGTCGCCGGCCGCTCGTGCGAGCACGCTCGAGGTCGCGAGCATGACCGACACCGCGAGAAACGACGCCGCGTCCGCGAGGAGCGCGACCTGCGCGCCGGCGGTGGCGACCAGGAGGCCCGCGAGCGCCGGGCCTGCGGCGGCGCCGGCGGTGAACCCGAGATTGAGGATGCGCGTTGCCTTCCCGCAGAAGCCCGGCCGGCTCGAGGATCGTCCCCGCCGCTGCGCGCGAGCGAGCCCGGGCTGCCGTCGCCAGCGTCCCGTCGATGGCGGCGATCCCGAGCACGCCGGCAAGGACGAACGTCTCGTCGCTGGCCAGTGCCGCCAAGCGCGCAGAACGCCAGGGCCTCCGCCGCGTAGAGCGTCGCGAGAGCCCGGCGGTGGCTCCAGCGCATCGATGCGCGCGATCAGGAGGGGCGTGGTGATCGCGGGCACGAACTGCATCGCGACGAACAGGCCCGCCGTGGCGATCGGGCTCCCGGTGAGCTCGAAGACGATGACCGCGAGCGCGATCTCTCCGAGCCAGTTCCCGAGCTCGTTCGTGAAGTACGACGCCGCCAGGCGTCTGAAGCCGGGGAGGCCGAGGGGCGCGAGATGTCCCGAGCGCCCATTCACCGTGCGCCAACGTTTTTTGCAAGTTTGCTCAAGCTCTTGAAAGTTTGTATAACTTCTGCCACACTTGCAAGCCCAAGAAGCGAGCGGGGTGGAGTTGCCCGTTCGCGGTGGGGTTCGAAAGGAGTGAGTCGCATGGGCATCCGTCGCTGCTAAAGCCAAAGAGTTGGACCGCCGCGCTTGATCGCGCGCCGACGTGGGTTGTCCTTCGACACCCAGTAAGGAGCCCCTGCCTGGGGCTCGTCGTCGTGGCAGGGCCCCCGGCGCCGGCCGGGCCTGAGGCTCAGCGGTTGGCGATCGGGCGGTCCACGTAGTCGTGGATCCGCTTGTCGAGAGCCAGCTCGGCCTCGAAGTCCGCGTCCTCGCCGTGACGGTAGGCGAGGTCCTTGTCCGCGAGCACTTCGATGAAGTGCTCGACGAGCTCTCCGTCCAGCTGTGATCCCGAGACGCGTCTCAGCTCGGCGATCGCCTCGAACGAGCTCTTCGGCGGGCCGTAGGAGTCTCGAGCGGTCATCGCGTCGTACGAATCGGTCACCGCGATGATGCGGGCGATCTGAGGGATCTGGTCGCCGACCAGGCCGCGGGGATAGCCCAGCCCGTCCAGGCGCTCGTGGTGGGCCATGATGATCTCCCCGACCGGGCGGTAGCCGTCGATCTGGGAGACGATCCGGGCTCCTTCGTACGGGTGCCGCCTGATCTGGTCCCAGTCGTCCGGCAGGAGCCGCCCGCGGGACTTCAGGATCTGGTCAGGCAGGACGAACTTGCCGATGTCGTGGAGGAGGCCGGCCGTGTGCGCCAGCTCCTGCTCCTCCTCGGAGAGGCCTGCTCGCGCCGCGAGCTCCCTCGAGTAGCGCGCGACGGCCGCGGAGTGGCGCGCCGTCATCCGGTCGCGCAGGTCAAGCGTCCGCAGGAGCGCCCCGAGGAGCGCGACCTGGAACCCGGCGAGCTGCTGAGCGCGCTGCTCGAGCTCGACAGCGCGGTCTTGAGAGAGCAGGAGCTCCCTGACCAGGTACTGGAAGACCAGGAGAACGATCGCGAACAGGGCCACAGCCGGCAGCCCCAGTTGCTCGTACGCGAAGGTGATGCCGAGGCAGAGCATGGCCGCCGCGAGCTCGGACGGCATGATCGGGATAAGGAATCGCTTGATGCGAGCGAGGAGGCTCGAGCGCTCGACGTAGGAGGTGTATGCCGAGATCGCGACGAAGTCCAGGACGAGCGCAGTCATGAAGAGGGCGAAGACGAGGAGGTAGTAGCTCGTGTCGCCCGCGTGGAGGCCGAGCACGTCGACGAGCTCGTGGAAGGCGGCGCCGGCGATCAGGGGGAAGGAGGCGTAAACGACGACGTTTACGAGCAGGTCGCTCGCCCCGTAGCGGCTCGTGGCCCAGGACGTGAGAGTGGTGATCACGGCGATGAGCGCGGCCGGAGTGGCGCCCATGAGGACTGCCGCGACGACGATCGCGAGGAAGCTGCCTGAGACCGCGACCTTGTGCGCGGTGATCTCGATGGCGCGGAGATCGCTCGCCACCGAGGACGCGAGGAGGATCCCGAAGAGAGCTGGATCCCAGTTGGCGTCGCCGGCGAGGAGGGCGCCGGCCGTGATCGCGCAGGCCAGCAGCAGCCACTCGACTGCAATCACCAGTTTGGATGGGCGACCCTGCATGGGTTTCCGCTCTGTCGTGGGCGTCCGGGGTGGGTTGCTCAGCCTTGAAGGGCGGTGGCGGACCCGCGCCCGAGTCTCGGGACGGCGTGATCGCCGGGCGATGTCTCGCGCATCGAGCTCATGAAGACGTCCAGGTCGTCGCGGTGGTAGCGCCGCTGGCCCCCGGGGGTCCGGTAGACGGCGACGAGCCCCTCGTTCGACCATTTGCGAAGCGACGCGGCGCTCACCCCTATGTACGCGGCCGCCTGGCCTACGTTGAGCAGCTTTGCGGTGATCTCCATCCGTGCCCTCCTCGGAGCCGGGCCGGCAGTCTTTGCGGAAACCGGCTCAAACTTGACGTTTACGAGAAGAACTTCGGTTGCACGGCGATTCCACGCAACGCATTTCTGGCGCTGCGCCAAGGCATGCGCAGCTTCCGGGGTCCAAACCTGCGCACGGCGTGCAGGGTGAACCGAACCTTGCGTTCCGGCGCCCTCCTTGCTGAAGGGCCCGGGACTAGGCCAGGCGGAGAGCTGCCAGGAGCAGCGATGCGGCCTCGCCGGGGCGCGAGCCCAGCACGGGCATCGCGTCACGGCCGCCGACAAGCCGGGCCGAGCGGTACGAGAAGGGTGCCGCGCCGGACGAGCGCATCGCACGCCGGAGCGGCTCGCCGAGCACGTCGAGGCGCGCCTCGGCGCCGCAGATGACCACGGCAACCGGATCGAGCGCGCGGAGCGCGGTCGAGTACCGGCGCTCAGCAAGGTCGGCCGAGAGGAGCAGGGCTCGCAGGCCGGCCCTGCGGAGGCAGAGCTCGAGGGCCTGCGCGTGAACCGCCTCGGGACTCAGGGCGGGCCCGGAATCAAGCAGCAGCACTCCCTCCGGGCGGCTGGCAGGCGGAGCGAGCCTGCGGGCGCCATGGAGCCAGCCGGTCGCCCAGCGGCACGCGTACTCGAGCTCGGCCTCGCCGTTGGCGCGGGCCGATGCCGAATCGAGAGCGGGGAGGAGGACCTCCTCGATCGTGCGCTCCAGCGTCCTCACCGCCAGGCTCTCCTCCAGCTCGCGGTCGGCGCCGCGCTCGTCGAAGCGGTCGAAGGCGGCCAGGAGACGCGTGGGCGAAGAGGGGCCGCGGCCGCGGCGGCGGGCGACCTCGACGGCCGAAGAGATGTTGTTCGTCTCCCGCAGGGCGTCGCGGAGGGCCTCGATCTCGCCGAGCTCGTAGTGGCGATGGTTGCCCTCCGTGCGCCGCGGCTGGGGGTAGCCGAGGCGGCGCTCCCAGGTGCGAAGCGTCGACGGGCTCACGCCGAGCATCTCGGCAGCAGCACTGGTGCGGATTCCGCTCACAAGGGAGTTGTCGCGCTTTTGGCGACTTTTCGCAAGTCCTGGGCGGAAATTGCCGCGCTCCTGCTAGCGATCTTGCATCCGGCGTGCCTGCCGTCATGCCCTCCGGGGATCAGTGGTGATCGCTGACCGGCACGGTGGCGATCGCGATCCCGCGCCCGCCGGCCCGAGCATCCCAGGCCGCCACCTCGGCCGCCTCGCGGAGTGCGTCGGGCGAGGTGGCGTGGAGCGGGCACGATGCGAGCCCCACCGCGACCTCGACGCGGGGCCCGCGCCCGGCCTGCGAGCGCTCGATGACGTCCGAGACCGCGGTGGCAAGCCGCACGGCGCCGGCGGCGTCCGAACCGGGGATCACGGCGAGTAGCTGCCCGAACCCGGTGCGGAACGCGCGCTCGCGCTCCGAGAGCTGGCCATCGAGGATCCCGGCGACGGCTTCGACCATGCGGTCTGCCGCCTCCGCGCCGTAGCCCTTGGAGATCCGCTCGACCCCTTCCACCTCGATGTGCGCGATCGCGAAGGGCATGCCGGTCCTGCGTTCTGCGGCGACGAGGGCTGCGAGCCACTCGTCCGGTGACTCCGGCTCCTGGACCGGTCGAGCGGGGGCGCGCTCGGAAGCCGGCGCTGGAGGAATCGGCTGGGGAGCGGCTGGCTCTGCCGCGGGCTCGCGAGGCCCGACCACGGTCTCCATCGCGGCCGCCTGGACCACGCCGAAGACTTCGGCGAGGCGTGAGACGGCGCGTGTGAACTCGCGCCGGTCCCGCTCGGGAAGCTCGCGGTCCAGGGCCTCGATCAGGAGCGCCTGCAGCGCCGCGAACTCTCCGGGCAGGCGCCTGGCTAGCGCGTCGGGATCGCGGTCGGCCGCCAGCGAGGCTGCGCGCTCCAAGGCGGCGGGAGACAGCCTCAGCTCGCGTGCCGCGCCCGGGTCGGACAGGAGACCCAGGATCTCCGCGATCAGCGGCGCGGCCTCGTGCGAGATCCATCCGAGGGGGAGATCGTCGACCTCATCGAGCGGACTGCGCTCGATGACCTCGAGCAGCCAGTTCTTTGCGAGGCGCTCCCAGGCAGCCGGCGACCGGGCGATCTCGGCACTCGGAGAACGTCCGCTCATCATGACCAAGCTAATTCACGGTCCGGCGGGAGTTATGCGGCTCAAGCCACTTCCGCGTCTAGAATCGCGCACGAGTGGCTGAGCGTGGGTGGAGAGAAGGCGAAGGGCCGAACCTGCCGGACGGCGGGCCCGCCGATCCGGGCGGCGACGCGATCCTGGGCGCCGCCCTCGAAGGCCTGCGGCGGGCGGCCGAAGAGGTCGAGGTCGAGCGATCCACAGCCGAAACCCTCCAGCGAAGCCTGTTGCGCGAGCGGCTGCCCGACGTTCCGGGCCTTCGCCTCGCCGCGCGCTACCTGCCCGGTTCGGGCGAGGCCCGCATCGGCGGCGACTGGTACGACGCGATTCCGCTTCGCGACGGCCGGGTCGGCCTCGTGATCGGCGACGTGGTCGGCCGGGGCATCGAGGCGGCCGCCCGCATGGCGCACCTTCAGAGCGCCGTCCGCGCTTATGCCCTCGAGGGGCTTCAGGCCCTCGCTGATCCTCGAGCGCATGAACGGCTTCGTTCAGGAGCTCGAGAGCCGCGGGACCGCGACGCTCCTGCTCGCGGTGGTCGACCCCGACGCCGAAACGGTGAGGCTCGCATCGGCCGGCCATCCGCCGCCGCTGATCGTCGATCCCGACGGCGACTCCAGCTTCGCGGAAGGCCCGGCAGGCAACCCGCTCGGCGCTTCTCTGTTCCCGAGCTACGACGAGACCGTCATGGCGATGCCGACGGGCTCTGCGCTCGTCCTGTACACGGACGGGATCGTGGAGCGCCCCGACCAACCCCTGGACGTGGGCATGGGGATTCTCGCCGACCTCGGCCTCAGCCTTCCCGACGAGCCCGACGAGGCGTGCCGCACGCTGCTGGACGGCCTCCTCTCGGACGGGCTCGCCCACGACGACGTCGCGCTCCTGATCGCGAGGCTCGACGCGCCGCCGCTGACGCTCGACCTCGTCGTGCCCGCGGACCCGACCTCGCTGGTAAGCGTGCGCAGGGGCCTGGGCCGCTGGCTCCGCGCGATCGGCGTCGGCGACGCGGACGCGTATGAGCTTCAGGTCGCCTGCGGCGAGGCGTGCGCGAATGCCATTGCGCACGCATACCCGCCGGGCGATGCCCATTTCGCTGTCCGCGCGGTCCGGGAGGGACCCGAGCTTCTGATCGAGGTCGGCGACTTCGGCGCGTGGCGGCCTCCAAGGGGCGGCTCGGGCGGCCGAGGCCTCGCCTTGATCGAGCAATTGACGGATTCGCTCGAGATCGATCGGGGTATCGCCGGTACGACTGTAAGGATGCGCAGGAAGATGGAAGGAATGGCCTGATGAGAGACCGGTTGGCGGAAGTCGGATTTTCGGAGGTCCGAGCCGACACGATCGTCGCCACGGTCTCGGGGGACATCGACGGGTCGAATGCCGCCGAGCTTCGCCGGGCGGTGGCCGAGCGGGTGCCGTCCACGGCGCGGTCGCTGATCATGGACCTCGTCGCAGACGACCTACATCGACTCGACGGGCGTCGAGCTGTCTGTTCGAGCTGGCGCGCCGGCTCTCGGCTCGCCGTCAGCTCTTCACCGTCGTAGTGCCCAAGGGGACCGGCATCCGGAAGGTCCTCGAGCTGTGCGACATCGGCAGCGTCGCCGTCCTCGTCGAGTCGCAGAGCGACGGGCTCGACGCGGCGGACGCCGCGTAGCCCTCAGACGTCCAGCGTCTCGGTCCAGGAGGCCTTGAAGCGCTGCAGTGCCAGGCGGAGCGCCGCCGGGTCGGAACCCGACGAGACGATCTCCGCGATCCGGTTCGCGAAAGCCTCGATCAGAAGGAGCTCGCGCCGCGAGGCGGGACGGGACGGACGGACGCCGAGGGCGAGGACCCCCATGAGCCTGCCGCCCGACGGTCATCGGCGAGGCGAGCATCGGGTGAGATCCGGCCTTCGTCGACCCGATCAGGCGGGCTCTGCGCTCCAGCGCGACGCGACCGATGCCCGCGTCGCCCAGGGTGACCTCGGTGGGTGGAGAGGCGCCAGGGCCGGTGCTGCCCGTGGCCTGGGCCGCCAGACGCAGGAGCATGCCGCCGTCCTCGGCGCTGTAGATCGCTCCGGATTCGATGTCCGCAAGCGCGACGACACCCGCCAGCAGCGCAGTGAGGATCGGACCCTTGTCGCGGCTCATGCTCGCGCCCTGCGTGGGACGGGCGCGGACGAGCTTCTCGGGCGGGGGCTCGCCGATCACGCCGCTCTCGAGAGCGAGCGCGACGGCCTGAGAACG
This sequence comes from uncultured bacterium, assembly GCA_963740125.1. Classification (GTDB taxonomy): domain Bacteria; phylum Actinomycetota; class Thermoleophilia; order Solirubrobacterales; family 70-9; genus JALZKA01. The sequence continues at coordinate 946,203 of CAVUCV010000001.1, forward strand.
CGTCGAGGCTCCGAGCTTCTCCATCGCGTTCCGCACGTGGGTCCGCACCGTCTCCGGGGACAGCACGAGGCGCTCTGCGATCGCGGCGCCTGAGAGGCCATCGGCCAGATAGCTCAGGATCTCTCGCTCACGGGCGCTCAGCGGCCGTGAGGGTCGAAGCGGCGTCGCGCTGTTTGGTTCGGAATCGGCCATCGCCTGCGGGCCCGCTCGTTGTCGAAGCACTTCGGACCCCCCTCTCGAGGCGACGATACCAGTAACCGATTTGCGGTAATGGAACTCACTCCGAGCGGGGAGAAATGGTCCGGATGCCGTACCTCCTGCCACCAGAGAAGCGAGCATTCGGCAAGCGATGTGCGGGTATCGAGAGGGAAGATGAGCAGACGGTTCTCTGAGGCGGGGGGCGATGGATCGGAGGCGGGCGCCCCCGCGACTCAAGCCGTGGAGGATCCCCCCGTCCTCATCGTCGACTCGGCAGGCCGCTGCGTCGAGGCGAACGATGCGGCGTCAAGGCTGCTCGGGTTGAGCCGATCCCAGCTCGTGGGCCAGGACGTGGACAGCCTCCGGCTGCCCCAGGATCATCTCCTCGTGCTTCCTCGCATCGAGGACGAGACGCATGGTCATGAGGGCGCAGGCCTCACTTCCTCGCCGGAGCGGTGAGCCCCCCGGAGGCGCCCGTCAGCTCGCGAGCGCGAGATCCTCGCCCTTCTGGCCCGCGGCTCGACCGATGCCAAGATCGCCGAGATCCTGGGTCTTTCGCCCGCCACGGTCCAGACGCATGTCCGGAACGCGAAGTCCAAGCTGGGTGCGCGCACCCGTGCCCAGGCCGTCGCGCTGGCGCTGGTGGGCGGCCTGATCCAGCTGGACTAGGGTCGCTCCTCCTCCGCGGCCTCGATCTGTCGCCGGATGGCGTCGATCTTGGGCTCGAGCGGGTTCAACTCTTCGACGGCGGCCAACTCGGCGCGGGCCTGGTCGGGGTCGGTCCTCGCGAAGATCTTGGCGAGGAAGTAGTGCCCGGCGTATTCCTCGGGGCGTTCCCGTATCGCTTCGCGGAACGCGTCGATGGAGCGCTCGCGGTCATCGAGGGCGAGCGCGATCGCTCCCTCCGAGAGCGCCGGCTGGTCGGACAGGGGATTCAGGTCCCGGGCCAGGTCCAGATCTTCATAGGCCTGGTCCGGGTCGGTCCTGAAGGTGTCGAAGGACCTCTCGACGAGGAGCTCGGACAGCATCGGCGGGACGAGGAGGGCAATGAAGACACCGACGCCCGCGATGAGCGCGCGGCGCCCGCCGGGCCGTGCCGCTCCCGTGCCGCCAGGAGACTGGGCCCCGAGGCGGCCCCGAGAAGGGCAAGGGCGCCGGCGGTGACCGCGGGATATGGCCAGAACCAGTCGATCGACGCGTGCGCGAGCCAGTACGCGCCCGCGGCGAGCGCACCGCAAGAAAGCTGTGCGGCGGCGGGCCCGAGCTTGCGGGCGCGGATCGCCGCCCCGAACGCCCCGACCATCGCGATCCCGAAGAGCGCCAGGCCGACGACTCCCAGTTCGGTCAGCATTTCCAGCTCGACCGAGTGGGCGTCCCGCGCGAGCTGTCCCGGGTCGTCGCGCTCGCGGTTGAAGTAGAACTGGAAGCCGCCGCCGCCGAGCCCGAAGACCGGGTCGTCCCCGCTCGCTTCCACCGCGACCCGCCAGATCTCGGAACGGTTCGAACCGGCGTTGAGGGTGAGGCGGCTCGAGCTCTCCGAGAGGTCCGGCTCGCCTTCGAAGAACTCGGTTGCCCGGTCGCCGGCCCAGGTGATCGGGTTCCCGGTAGCCACGACCACCCCGACCGCCATGACTACGACGGCCGCCGCCAGGACGCGGTTCCCGACCTTGTGGGAGATCCGGATCCGGGGCTCGATCCAGAGGGCGACGAGGCACACGACTGCTGCCATGGCAAGCCGCACCAGGCCGGACGCCCCTGCCGAGTTCATCTCGTCCACCGCCGATTCGAGGTTCTCGCTCACCTTGGCCGCGTCGAACAGGGCGACCGAGTCGAAGACGGTGGGAGCCGCGGGCAATATCGCCAGGAGGAGCCAGGCGACCGCGGCGAGCCGGTTCCGTGCCGCGAGGAGGTACACGACGATGGCGGCCCCCGCGCCGATGATCGAGCCGCGGCTCTGCGAGAGCAGGGCGATCTGGATACATGCCGTCGCGGCGACGAACGCGCCGACCCGGATGGCCTTGGCGACGCGAGGAGAGCCGGCGAGCGCGAGGGCGGGCCAGAGCGCGACGAGGAAGAACGCCGCGTTTGCGTTCCGGTACCCGAGCGGGTACTGGAGGGTGCCGTCCTCCTCCAGATACGAGAGGGGCGCGTCCGCGAGCGCCAGGGTGACCAGCGCCGCGATCGCGGCGATCGCGGCGGCAGCGACGAGCGGAAGCATGGCGAGCTCCATCCGGTGCCTGAGAAGCGCGCACGCCCAGATCCCGAGCACGAAGAAGATCGCGTAGCCGACGATCCGCTGGGCGTCCTCGACGGCGATGTCGGGCGTCGGCGACCAGAGCGCGGACGCGAGGCTCCACGCGCCGAGGGCCAGCAGCCCATAGATGCCGACGCGGGCGAGCCCGGGCACCCTCAGGACGGCGGTCTTGGGAGCCGTCGCAAGGAGCAGGATCAGTCCCAGGCCCAGCAGGCCCACGCCCGGGTACATGACGCGGCCGAAGTAGCGCGCCCTCCTTGAGCGTCCACCACGTGAGGGTTGCCCCCAGGAAGCCCAGGGCGAGGATCGCGGCGATCGTCGCCCACCTGCGCTCGGCGGCGCCGAGTCGCCTGGGTTCGGGCTTGTGCCGTGTGCCGGATCGGCATCCATTGCGCCACCGTACAGGCAGCCGTCGGCGTCGGAGGGGGTTGGGCGGCCGCGTGAAATCGGAGCTGCCACGTGCCGTTTCGGCAGCCGACGCCGCCGGTAGGGTCGGCGAGCCTTGTCTCCAAGCGACGATCGGCCTTCCCCCGGCGGGGGCACGCCCCCGCCCGACGACGAGTCACAAGACCAGATCGCCCGTGTCCGCGAGTCGATCGCCAGGCGCCTGGCCGAAGTGGCCGAGGTTGCCGATGCCGCCGCGCAGCGGCAGGCCGAGGAGGAGTCCCAGTCGCTCCGGCGGCTGGAGGAGGCGTCGCGTGCGCGGATCGACGAGATGCTCGCCGAGCACATGCGATCGCTTCGAGCAGGACCTGGCGGAGAAGCTCGCCGGCTCGCTGCCGACGTGCGATCCGAGCTCGACCATGGCGTCGCCGCGGCCGTCTCCGCCTCTCAGCCTGAGATCGAGCGCCGCCTCGAGGACGCCGCGCGAACGCGTCTCGACGTGATCGACCGCTCGCTCGCGGCCAGGAACGCCGCAGCCGTGGACTCGATGGCGGCAAGCCTGCGTGAGGAGATCTCGGAGTCGCTCGCCGGGTGGAAGGCCACGGCGACCGAGGAGATCGCGAGGTCACCCGCGAGCAGGCGGTCGCGCTTGCCGAAGAACAGGCAAAGGTCGCGAGCGCCGGCCTCGCCCGCGACAACGCCGCCGCGGTGGATGCGGCGCTCCTGTCGGCGCACGAGGAAGCCGCGCGCTGGGTCAAGCGCCGCACGGCGAAGCTCGAAAAGCGTCTCCGTGGCGAGATGGACGATCGGATGTCGAATCTGGAGGCCGCGCTCACCCGGAACGGTGAAGAAGCGGCAGGCGAGCCCTCTCGTCGGACCTGAGCGCCCGGATCGAGAGCGAGCTTGCGACCGCGCAGGGGGCATTGGATGCTCGCGCGTCGGAGCGCATGGCGGGCCTCACCGCTCGGCTCGTCGAGCAGGCTGCGAAACAGTCGGCGTCGTTGGCGGAGAAGGCAGCCGAGCTTGCGGCCGAGACCCGGAGCCGCAACGGAGGCGATCGCGGGCGAGACGGCGGAGAAGAGGACCCGCCTCATGCACTCGGAGCTGGAGGCGCGGCTCGAAGCGCGGATCGACGAGGTGGCCAGAGCATCGGCGGCGGAGTCCGAGCGGGTCGGCCGGGAGCTTGCCGACGTGGGCGAGGCGGCGGCGCGAAAGCGACTCGACGAGGCACTCGAGAGGATTCGGGCGGACGGCGCGGCGCAGGCGCAGGCCGCCGTCGAGACCTTCAGCGACAGGGCGGGCGGCATCCAAGCCGAGCTCGAGAAGACGGTTGCCTCCGGCCGAGAGGAGTTCGGGCGGCTCGCCGCCGACCTCGAGCGGCGCGAGCAGCGCAGAGAGCTTCGCCTGGCCAAGGCCGAGACGTCCAGGCGCGTCGAGGTCGATCCTCGCGAAGATGGAGGAGGAGCGGCGCCTCGCCGGCTCGGCGGCGACGGACTTTCTGAGCCGGGCACAGGAGGAGATCGAACGTGCGAAGGCCGCGGCGCTCGAGACGGTCGAGGGGCAGGCGGACGCAGCCGACCAGCGGCTCAGCTCGGCCGCGGAGCAGATCAGGCAGGCCGAAGGGGAGGTCGGGGAGCGGATCGGCATCGCCCTGCGGCGAGTCGACCACACGGTTGCATCGATCGAGGACTCGACCGCGCGGATCGCCGCGCTCGAGAGCCGTGCGGCAGCCGCGGAGCGGGAGGCGGCCCGCTCCGCGGAGATGGCCCGGAACGCGGTCGAGCTCGAGACGCAGGATGCGTGAGGCGCTCAGCATGGAGGCGGCTGCCGCCGAGCAGATCGCGATCGCCGAGCGACGGCTGATCGATTTCGTCGTGCATCGCTAGCCCGCGCGGATTTCTTGACGTTCGCGACCGCAAACTGGGCGGAACGCGGCCCGTTGGCATCTGGCCTCGCTGGCAAGATGCAGACGTGTGAGCGGATCGGTCGCACATCTCCACGTCCACAGTGAGTACTCGCTGCTCGACGGCCATTGCCAGATCGAGAAGAAGACCTCGAAGGGCACCGTCTTTCCGATGGCGGAGCGGGCCGCCGAGCTGGGCATGCCCGCCCTCGGGCATCACCGATCACGGGGCGATGAACGGCGCCGTCGACCACTACAAGGCGTGCAAGAAGGTCGGGAATCAAGCCCATCATCGGGATGGAGGCCTACCTCGTCGACGACCACCGGGCCGCGGACCGCCGCGGCGAGCGCAACCACCTCACGCTCCTCGCCGGCTCGGACGAAGGCTTCCGCAACCTCGTGAAGCTGTCGTCGGCCGGCTTCCTCGAGGGCTTCGGCCGCGGCAAGGCCAACATCGACATCGGGCTGCTCGAGCGCCATTCGGCCGGCCTGATCGCGCTCTCGGGCTGCCTCCAGTCGCGCCTCTCGCGGCGGATCCTCGAGGAGCGCCCCGCCGATGCCCGCGCCCATCTCGACGATCTCGCTCCAGGCGGTCGGGCCGCGACAACCTCTACATGGAGATCCAGGTCAACGGGATCCCCGAGCAGGACAAGGTGAACGAGGGGGTCGTGCGCCTCGCGCGCGAGGTCGGCCGCCCGCTGGTCGGCACCGGCGACGTCCACTACCTGACGCGTGACGACTACCACCACCACGCCGCGCTCCTGTGCGTCCAGACGAAGTCGACGCTCGAGCAGCCGAAGCTCCGCTTCGACACGAACGAGTTCTATCTTGAAGAGCCCGGAGGAGATGGCCAAGGACTTCGAGCCATGGCCTGAGGCCGTGCCGACGACGCTCGAGATCGCGGAGCGCTGCCACACCGAGATCGAGCTCGGCAAGCTGCTCCTGCCGCGCTTTCCCGACCCCGGATGGCGAGGAGCCGGGCGAGATGCTCCGCCGCCTCGCCTACGACGGGCTGCGCCGCCGCTACGGCGACCCGCTCCCGGCCGAGGCGGTCGAGCGGATGGAGTTCGAGCTCGGGGTCATCTCCGACATGGGCTTCGAGTCGTACTTCCTGATCGTCTGGGACTTCGTCGCATACGCGAAGACAACGGGGTCGCGGTCGGCCCGGGCCGCGGCTCGGCGGCCGGCTCGATCGTCGCCTACTGCCTCGACATCACGGACCTCGACCCGCTCGCGAACGACCTCCTCTTCGAGCGCTTCCTCAACCCGGCCCGAAAGTCCATGCCGGACATCGACATCGACTTCTCGGTCCGTGGCCGCGAGCGGGTGATGCGCTACGTCCAGGAGAAGTACGGCCGCGAGTCGGTCGCGCAGATCATCACCTTCGGCAAGATGGCGCCGCGCGCCGCAACGCGGGACGCCGCCCGGGTGCTGGGCTACGACTACGGCACCGGCGACCGGCTCGCAAAGCTCATCCCGGAGCCGATCATGGGCCGCAGCCCCAGCTTCGAGGAGTGCCTGAAGCCCAACGCGGACCTGCGCCGCGAGGTGGACGCGAGCCCGGACTCGAAGCGGATCGTCGACGTCGCGCAAGGCCTCGAGGGAGTGGTCCGCAACAACTCGATCCACGCCGCCGCGGTCGTGATCGCCGACCGCCCGCTCCACGAGATCGTTCCCCTGCAGCTCGCCGAGGACCGCGGCGCGGCCGCTCAGAACGGCGAAGGCGGCCGGCCCGAGCGCCAGTACAAGATCGTCACGCAGTACTCGATGGGCCCGATCGAGGAGATCGGCCTCCTCAAGATGGACTTCCTCGGGCCTGCGCAACCTCGACGTGATCGAGGACGCGGTCGCGATCATCAAGCGCTCGCGCGATATCGACGTCGACATGCAGTCGATCCCGCTCGACGACGCGAAGACGTACGAGATGCTCGCCCGGGGCGACTCGGTCGGCGTCTTCCAGCTCGAGTCCGAGGGCATGCGCGAGGCGCTCAAGCAGATCCGCCCGACCGAGTTCAACGACATCGTCGCCATCGGCGCGCTCTACCGCCCGGGCGCGATGCGCTTCATCCCGGACTACGCGCGAGGCAAGCGCAGCCCGGATTCGGTCACGTTCCAGGACGAGCGCCTGCGGCCCGATCACCGAAGAGACGTACGGCTGCTGCATCTACCAGGAGCAGCTCATGGAGATCTCGAAGCAGCTCGGCGGCTTCACGCCCGCCGAAGCGGACGATCTCCGCAAGGCGATCGGCAAGAAGAAGCGCGACCTGATGGCGACGATGAAGGACAAGTTCCTCGAGGGCTGTGCGCGCTTCAGGCACTCAGCGCCGCGTCGCAGACGACCTGTGGGGCCTGATGACCGCGGCGGCCGACTACTCCTTCAACAAGTCGCACGCGGCGTGTTACGCGATGATCTCGTACCGCACCGCCTACCTCAAGGCGAACTATCCCGGCCGAGTACATGGCGGCGGTGATCTCGTCGGTCATGTCCACGAAGGACAAGGTCCCGTTCTTCGTCAACCGCTGCGCCGAGATGGGGATCGAGGTCCTGCCGCCGGACGTGAACTCCTCCGAGCACGGCTTCACCGTCTCGGGCAACTCGATCCGCTTCGGCCTCGACGCGGTCAAGAACGTCGGCCATCAGGCGGTCGACGTGATCATGGCCGCGCGCGAGCGGGGCGGGCCGTTCGAGTCGATCTGGGACTTCTGCGACCGGGCCGACGCCCGGGCGGTCAACAAGCGGGCGATCGAGTGCCTGGTCAAGTGCGGCGCGCTCGACTCGACCGGCGCGTCCCGCCGGGGCATGCTCGAGGTGCTGCCAGCGGCGCAGGCGTCGGGCCAGAAGGCGCAGGACGACGCGCTCCGCGGCCAGGGCTCGATCTTCGACTTCGGCGGCTCGGCGGAGGCCGAGGATCCGCTCGCGGGCGCGTTCACGTCTCAGCGCCCGCCGATCCCGGCCGCAGGAGTTCGGTCAGCGCGAGCTGCTCTCGCTCGAGAAGGAGACGCTCGGCACGTTCCTCTCGTCGCACCCGCTCAAGGAGGTGCGCGAGGCGCTTCGCGAGAAGGTGGACTGCGACCTCGCCGACTCTCGAGAAGAAGCAGGACGGCTCCTGGGTCACGGTCGGCGGCATCGTCGCCGAGGCGAAGAAGGTCCGCACGCGGTCAGGCAGCTACGTCATGTTCGCGAAGCTCGACGACCTCGAAGGCCAGGTGGAGCTGTTCGTTCCGCGACGCGACGTCCGAGCAGGCGCAGGCCGTGGAGCTCGACCGCGTCGTGGTGATCCGCGGCCGGCTCGACCACAAGGAGCGCGGCCAGACCTCCATCCGCGTCCAGGACGCCGAGATCTTCGAGCCCGACGCGATGGAGATCGCCCGGGCAAAGAAGAACGCGCAGCCCGAGGCGCTGACGCTCCAGATCGACGCCTCGCGCTTTCGCGCCGAGCTGATCGCCGAGCTCAAGGGCCTCTTCGAGACCTATCCCGGCGGCACCGAGGTGACCCTGGTCATGAGGACGCACGAGGGCACGCGGAAGCTCCGCTTCGGCGACGGCTACCGCGTCGAGCCCAACCACGGCCTGCGCGCCGAGCTCGACCAGCTCCTGGGCCCTGCGGCGCTCGCTGCCTGACCCGCGCCAGCCGCCCCCTCCGCACATACACTTCACGAGTGGCGACTCGACCAACGCACGAAGACGGGCCCAGGCGAGTGCCGGAAGTGCGGCACCTTCTGCGACAAGGTCGTCGAGCCGCGCGGGTTGCCTCGAGGTGCGGTGCAAGTACCTCTACTCCTACGAGGACAAGTTCACCGGTAACACCTACATGGGCTGCCTGCGCAAGGTCTTCCGCGCCGAGGTGGACGTGGAGATGTTCCAGTTGGCCGAGAACTCGGGCGGCTTCGGCGGCCTGAAGGTGACCGGCCAGCCGATGCCGCAGTGCCAGTTCTCCGTCGAGCCGGCCTTCGCGGGCACCGGCGAAGAGTTCCAGTGCGTGAACAAGCGCTTCTTCGACGCCTCCGACGCGGGCCCCGAAGGCCTCCGCGCCTTCGACCTGCGCAACGCGCTCTAGGCCCGGTAGCGGTACCCGACCCCCCGCACGGTCTCGAACGCTTCCGTCGAGAGCTTTCTCCGCAGGTAGCCGACGTAGACGTCCACGACGTTCGAGCCGGGGTCGTAGTCGTAGCCCCAGACGTGCGCGAGGAGCTGCTCGCGGCTGAGGACCTGGTTCGGGTGCTCGAGGAAGGTGCGGAGGAGCTCGAACTCCCGCGCGCTCAGCTCCACGGTCGCCGCGCCCGCGCTGACCCATCGCGTCCGGAGGTCGAGGGTGATTCCGCCCTCGCTGATCTGATGGCGCTCCGTCGGCGATCCCGAGTCGCCGCGCAGACGCGCCCTGACTCGGGCTACGAGCTCCTCGAAGTGAAAGGGCTTGCCGATGTAGTCGTCGGCGCCCGCCTCGAGGCCCGCGATTCGATCGTGACGTGTCGTCGCGGGCGGTGAGGATGATCACGGGCAGCTTGTTGTGAGCGGCGCGCACCTCGCGCAGGACCTCCAGGCCGTCGCGCCCGGGCAGGCCCAGGTCCAGGATGAGGAGGTCGAAGTCCTCGTCCTTGGCCAAAGTGCGTCGCGTCGATTCCGTCGGCGACGACGGTCGTCGTGAATCCACCCGCACGCAGACCCTTCTCGAGGAAGGCGGCAAGCCGAGGCTCGTCCTCGGCGATCAGGATGCGTGTCAAAGCTCGGGCTCCGTCGGGTCGAAGTCGGTGGGGATGATCAACGTGAAGGTAGAGCCGCGACCGACTTCCGACTCGATCTCGACCATGCCGCCGTGCGCTTCGGCGATCGCCTTGACGATCGCGAGGCCCGAGCCCCGCGCCGTGGCTGTGGCCCTGGCCGGTCCTCTGGATGCCGCTGGCGAAGCGCAGGAAGATGCGCTCCTGCTCCTCGACCTCGATCCCCTCGCCCTCGTCGCGGACCCAGATGTGGATGAACCCCGACTCGACCGCGCTTCCGATCGCAATCAGGTCGTCGCCGCGGGTGTGCTTGACGGCGTTCTGCGCAAGGTTCATGATCGCCGAAGTAAGGCGATGGGGGTCGCCGTGGAAGAGCGCGACGTCAGCGCGATCCAGGGTCCAGCGCCTCACGCCGAGCGTCCGCGCCTTCGCGAACAGCTCCTGCGTGAACAGGTCGAGGTCGAGCGGCTCAGGACGCAGGAAGTCCGCCCGGTCCGAACGCGCCAGCAGCAGCAGGTCGTCGACGAGGCGGCTCATGCGCTCGAGCTCGTCGTAGATGACGCTGGTCGCCTCCGCGCGCTCGGCCGGGTCGTCGCCCACCGTCTCCAGGTGGCCTCTGATGACGGTGATCGGGGTCCTGAGCTCGTGGCCGACGTCTGCGAGGAACTCCTTCTGGTCCTCGAACGCCAACTCGAGGCGGTCGAGCATCCCGTTGAACGTCCGTCCGAGCTCGGCGATCTCGTCTCCGCCCCGCACGTCCACGCGATCCGAGAGGTCCGTCTCCGTGATCGTCCTCGTTGTGCGCGCCAGGGCGCGAAGCGGCTGCACCGCGCGCCCGGCGGCAAGCCAGATGAAGAGCGAGGCGAGCAGCGTCACGACGACGCTGACCGCGATGGCCAGCGTGACCGCGCCCTCGACCTGCTCCCGCTCGTCGTCAAGGCTCTCGGCCGCGACGAGCACGCCCGACTGCTCGCGGCCGGTGACCGGCACGGCGACGTACTGGAGCTCGTCGCTTCCGCCGACGGATATGCGCCCGGCGGCGGGCTCGTCGACCCGGGTGAGCCGTTCGAGCTCGTTCGGGACCTGGGTGCCGGCGGGCTCGGCCTGGTTCAGCTCGCCGTCGATGAACGTGAGGAGGAAGCCGTCGTCCGGCGCGCGCTCCTGCTGCGATGTAGGCGGCGAAGATCCGCTCGCAGGTCTCCATTGAGCGGCTCGCCGGTTTCGGGGTCCCGGCCGGTTTCGGCCAGCTCGCGCAGTGGCTCGACCTGTGTCTGTCAGCGTCTCGCGGACGTCGTCCCCGATCCGCGAGAGCAGGACCTGGCGGAGCACGAGGAGCGAAACGGCGGTCGAGACGACGAGGAGGATGAAAAAGGACAGCGAGAACGCGGGTGCGGACATCCCCGAGGAGCGGCTGCCGCGGTTCGCGGTGTCGTCTCGGGCGCGCCTCGTCGGCGGAGTGGCCGGGCGCCGCCCGCGCGTCGTGGTCCGCCGTGGCGGCGCTGTCCTCGCTAGCGGGCGCCATGGGAAGAGGCAAGATACTCGCGCAGCCGTCCGGGAGCCGCGATTCCGCGCGGGCACGGGCATGATCCTGCGGTGTCTTCCGCCTAGCGGCCGAGCCCGCTGTCCGCCGCTTTGACCCTGTCCATCAGGGCCGTCGCCGTGCTCGAGTACTGGTCGTCGCCGGGATCGCGGCTCACGGGCGGCACCCACGGCCCGCCATCCACGTCGCTGTCTGCGCCGCTCCAGGCCGGAAACCGACGCTACGACGTCTGGGCCCGCCGGATTTCTCGGATTCGCGGCGGACGCGTTGTCCTTGGCCTCCCGGCCAGAGCCCTTCTTCTTGCCATCGGTGTCGCCTGGGATCGTGAAACCGGGCGTCTCGCTTCCAGGGGCGTCGATCCCGGACAGCTCGTCGGGCTCTGACGGGAGCAGCAGAGTGAAGAAAATGACCCCGATAACCACGGCGACGCCTACAGCCTGTAGAACAAACGTCCGTCTTTGACTGCTCATCGCTGGGGCCCCGGGGAGTGATGTACCGACACTGAGCCCAGCGTGGCCCTTGCATCATGAGACGCGCATGAGACGCGCATGAGACGAAAGCCGGTTCAACATGAGACAAACTCTCATGTGCGGTTCACGTTTGTCTCACGGACCGCTCCTACCTTGCTGGCCAGTGGAATCAATCCGGGGGAAGGGACACCAACCAATGAACACGCACTCCTTGCAAAAAAGACAGCAGGAATCCTCGTTGCCACCGTGCTGTGCTTCGGCGCAATGCCGGCACTCGCGTCGGCGCAGGGCGACAGGGCAGGCACGCTCAACGTCGGGCCTACCTCCAACCAGTACGACCCCGCCAGCATCGTGCTGAACGATCGCGTCACCGATCCCAGCACCGAGACCGGGTCCGGTCTCAACGATTCGGTCGGGTCGCTGCCGTTCACCGGCTTCGACGTGATCGCGATGCTCGCGGTCGCACTCGCAGTCACCGGCCTCGGGCTTGCCCTCCAGAGGGCGGTCTCGCGGGAGCCGCGCGACCTGCGCTGAGTTAGGGGTAAGCCGCCCCTTCGGGGGCGCAACGCATCAGAGGTGTCCTTATGGGTGACGCGCCGGCTTCACGCCGGCGCGTCCTCGTTGTGGCCCGGAGCGGTTTCGGCCGGAGTTAAGGCGGCGCCGGTTGCGCAGGCCCTCGCGCCGCAGGCGCTTGGCCTTGCGTACCTCGCCGAGGTCGGGGCCGGTGCCGCTCTGGCCCGGCCCCGGGGTTTCGAGTACGGCGGGGAGGCCTTCGAAGCGCGGCTCCGAGAGGAACACGCGCAGCCCCTTGTCCCCGAGCTCGCCCTCGCCAAGGCTCGCGTGGCGGTCGCGGTTGGAGCCGAGGGGCATCTGCGAGTCGTTGACGTGAAGGGCCTGGAGGCGGTCCAGACCGATCTTCGCGTCGAGCTCGTCGAGGATGCTCGCCAGCGTCATCGCGCTTCCTGACCTCGAACCCCGACGCGAGCATGTGGCAGCAGTCGAGGCATAGCCCGATCCGCTCGTCGGCGCCTCCGAGCTCGATCAGGCGGGCGAGCTCCGGGATGTCGCGCCCGAGGGTGCCGCCGGCGCCGGCAGTGTCCTCGAGCAGGAGCGGACAGCGCTCGGTCTCGGCCAGGCACTCGCGGATCGCCTCGCCCCGCCGCGGCCATGCACTTCTCGTAGTCCTGCTGCTTCTGCGAGCCGGGGTGGAGGACGACGCCCGCCGCGCCGATCCGGTCGCCCAGCTCGAGCGCTGCCTTCAGCGCCTCGCAGCGACTTCGAGCGAACCTCGTCCTCCAGCGACGCGGCATTGATGAGGTAGACGGCGTGGATGAGAACGGCCTCGATCCGCGACGCCTCGATGCCCTCGCGAAACTCGGCGATGGCCTCGTCGGAGTGGTTCTGGGGCCTCCAGGCGCGCGGGCTCTGGTTGAAGATCTGGAGCGAGTCGCACTCCAGCTCGATGGCGCGAGCAACAGCGTTGGGCAGCCCGCCCGCTATGGATACATGCGCACCGATGAACATGAGTTGGTGACGGGTCCCCTGAAAGAAGCACATAAGGACGCCGAAGCGTCCGCAAGGTATCTGCGAATTGACATTACCTACAGAGAACAGACGGGTCCGCTTCGCGCCTTCGCCCACGGGCGCCCTCCACATCGGGGGCGCGAGGACCGCGCTCTACAACTGGCTTGCGGCGCAGGGGTGGGGGGGAGCCATGGTCTTGCGGATCGAGGACACGGACCGCGAGCGCTCGACTCCTGAAAACGTGGCCCAGATCATCGACGCGCTCGAGTGGCTCGAGCTCGAGTGGGACGGCGAGCCGGTGTCGCAGTGGGAGCGCCGCGACCGCCACGCCGAGGCGGTCGAGACGCTGCTCGAGTCCGGCCGCGCGTACCGCGACCCGTCGAGCGCCGAAGAGGTGCGTGAGTGGAAGGCTGCAAAACGGCAATCGCGCGTACCGCGGCGAAGCGCGAGACGAGCCCGGCGCGGCGACGCGTCTGCGCGTGCCCGACGACGGAGCGACCGTGGTCCACGACCTCCTTCGCGGCGAGGTCGCGTTCCCGAACGACTCCCAGGACGACTTCGTGATCGCGCGCGGCGACGGCACGCCCCTCTACAACCTCGCCGTTGCCGTCGACGACGCCGAGATGGGGATCACCGACGTCATCCGTGGCGACGACCACCTCTCGAACACGCCCAAGCAGGCGATGGTCCTGGAGGCGCTCGGCCATGAGCCTGCCCCGCTACGTCCACCTGCCGCTCCTCCACGGCCCCGACGGGAAGAAGCTCTCCAAGCGCCACGGCGCCGCTTCGGTCCAGGAGCTCCGCGACGCCGGATACCTGCCGGCGGCGGTGCGGAACTACCTGGCCCTGCTCGGCTGGGGAACCGACGACGACACGACGATCATGTCCACGCCGGAGCTGGTCCAGCGCTTCGACGTCGCGCGGATCGGGCGCGCATCGGCGGTCTTCGACGAGCAGAAGCTCCGCTGGCTGAACGGTCGCTTCATGCGCGAGCTGGACCCCGGCGAGTACGCGGAGCAGGTTGCCGGCCACCTCGAACGCGCCGGGATCGAACCGCCGGCCGATCGCGCCCATTTCGCCGAATCATGCGCGGTCGCGCAGGACAAGGCGCAGACGCTCGACGAGGTATGGCCGCTCATCCGCTTCGTCTTCGCTGAGCCGGTCGACGACGAGAAGGCCCGGCGGAAGTTCCTGGGCCCCGACGGGATCGCCGACGCTCGAAGCCGTGCACCCGGCGCTGGCAGAGCGCGCCCGAATGGTCTGCCGAGGCGCTGGAGGAGGTGCTGGGAGAGGTCGTCGAAACGCTCGGCTCAAGCCCGGAGCCGTCTATCAGCCGATCCGAGTGGCGATCACCGGCAGCACCGTCTCGCCGGGGATCTTCGATTCGCTCGCCCTGCTGGGGCGCGACGAGAGCCTGAAGCGCATCTTGCGTGCGATCTCGGGCTAACAAGCCAGGGCCTTCCTGCCGATAACGGGCTTGAGCCCAGGCAGGAGACCTGGACAGATTCCCGATGAGCCATCCATGAGCCACCACCGCAGCACTTGCCCGGCGCCGAAGTCGCGAGTCGTCGCCGCGCGCCCGACTGGGCGCCGGCGGACGGCGCCTGGCGGCGTCGTTCGATTCGATCTCGAGCCTCCCCGCGCTGGCGGAGGCGCGCGAGCGCCTGGTCGCGCTCGCGGAGGCTCCCTCGACCTCGCCCGGCCAGATCGCTGACGTCGTCGAGTCCGACGCGGCAATCGCCATCGCGGTCATGCAGGCCGCGAACAACGGCAACGGCCCGCGCGGGCGCACGGGCGGAGTTCCCGGCCGCGATCGAGTCCCTTTCGTCGACCCGTGTCGTCGCGATCGCGGCGCGGATGGAGACCTACGACCTGCTTGGCCCCGTCGGGCTCGGGCTCTGAGCGCTTCGAGCGCTTCCGCCGCCACGCCGCATCGGTCCGCTCCGCGGCGGATCGGATCGCGGAGGAGACCCGGGTCGCGGACCGCGACGAGCTTGCCGTCGCCGCACTCGTGCACGACATCGGGCGACTGGTCCTGGGCGACCTCTACGGCCAGGAGTTCGGGATGGGGCCCGAGCCCGACGACGGGCCCGAGGAGCGGCTCCGCCGGGAGCGACGCGAGCTGGGTGTCGACCACGCGCTGGTCGGTGCCGTCCTTATTCGCCGCTGGGGCCTTCCGGCTTCGATCGCGACGGCGGTCGAGCGGCACCACTGCTCCGGACGCGGACGGGATCGCCGCGGTGGTCCAGCTCGCGGACCTGATCGTCCACCACGCGGCAGGCGACCGGGTGTCGCCGGCCTCGCTCAGGAGCGCCGCGGCGCGAGTCGGCCTCGACGAGGACGGGCTCCGGGGAATTCTCTTCGAGTACCCGCATGCCGGTGAGCACCCCGCCGTGCCTCCGAGCCGTGCCCGCTGTCGGCGCGCGAGGTCGACGCCCTGCGCGGCCTCGCGGCGGGCAAGGTCTACAAGCAGATCGCCCAGGAGCTCTCGCTCTCGGTCTCGACGATCCGCACGCACCTTCACAACGTCTACAAGAAGATCGGCGCTGTGGACCGCGCCCAGGCCGTCCTGATCGCGCGCGAGCGCGGCTGGATCTAGCTCACCTCGCGGGCGCTACTCGATCAGGCCCGTGCGCATCGCGATCGCGACAGCGTGCGCCCGGTCACGCGCCTCCAGGCGCTGAAGGGTCGCCTTGGTGTGCGTTCGGATGGTCTCGCCGCTCAGGTGCAGGCGCTGCGCGACCTCCTCGGTCGAGTGTCCGTCGGCAAGGAGCTGGAGCGTCTCGCGCTGGCGCTTGGTGAGCACGGCTTCGAGTTGGTGCCGGCGGCTGCGGGGTCGACGAAGCTGCCCGAGTCTGCGACGGCTTCGACGGCGGTCCGGATCGCCTCGGGGGGCGACGTCTTGGCGACGTACGCGGACGCACCCGCGTCGAGCGCCTCGCTCGCGGCGTGACGCTCGGGCCGCCTCGCCAAGGCGACGATTCCCGTGCTCGGCATCGCGCGGTGGAGCGCCTTGATCATCGCGGCTCCGGCAGCCTCGCCGTTCGCGGGCCGCGGGTCGAGCTCGACTATCGCCACGTCGAATCTGCCGGTCGCCGTGTGGGTCTCCATCGCTTCGCGCAGGTCGGCGGCCTCCTCGACCTTGAAGTCGGGGTCGAGAAGCTCGCGGACACCGATGCGCGTGACGGCGTGGCCGTCCACAACTAGACATCGACGATCGTCGCTCAACTCCGGTGACCCCTTCATAGGCTCTTGAGAGGGCTCTCAGCCCTCGAGATGCGAACCCGGCCACACGGCCGGTTGTCCCGAGCCTATCCCGCACGGCTCGCGCCGAAACGGGGGTCGGTCGCTAGGAGCGGCCTTTTCGTGCTGTAGAACCTAGGGCGATGATCTCGGTCACCTCGAAGTCCCGCTACGCGGTAGTCGCCATGGCAGAGCTCGCGCGAACCGGCGGCTCCGGCCCTGTCCCGATCGCGCAGATCGCCGAGCGCCGCGACATGCCGGTGCAGTTCCTGGAGCAGCTCTTCTCGACCCTGCGGCGCGGTGGCCTCCTGACCAGCCAGCGCGGGGTGAAGGGCGGCTATTCGCTCGCGAAGCCCGCTAGCGAGATCACGGTGCTCGAGGTCGTGCAGGTGCTGGACGGCAAGGTTGGGGAGGAGGCTCGCGAGGCTGGGGGGATCTGGGCCGAGGGCGTGGGCGCGCTTCGCGAGGTGTTCCGCTCGACGACCATCGCTGATATCGCCAGCCGCGAGGCCTCCGAGGCCGGCGCCGGCATGTATTACATCTAGCGCTCCTGCTCCGGGCGGTTGGTGCCTCACCCCAACCTAAACTGGCGTCCGCATGTGGCTGACCATCGAAGTCCCTTCGCAGGCGCCGCTGGTGGTCGAGATCGAGGGGGCCTTGTCGACGATCGGCAGCGATTCCGCTTGCGACATCGTCATCGCCGACGAGGAGATCTCGGCGAGGCATGTCGAGCTTCGGCGGCTCGACGATGGCCGGCTCGAGATCGAGGATCTCGACTCGCGCACGGGCACGTGGGTCGGCGGCGTGCGGCTGGGCGGTCCCGCGACCCTCGAGGGCGGGGAGCAGCTTCGCATCGGGCGCACGGAGCTCACGGCGTCGCTGGAGCGCCCCGATCCATCCGACGAGCGCTCGCTGTCGCGGCGTGCAGACTGTCCAGCGCCTGGCCAGCCAGTCGCGGCGGGCGACCCTCCTGGCGTCGGCCGCCGTCGCCATCGCGGCGCTCGCCGTCGTGCTGGCGGCCGCGGGCGTCTTCTCCGGCAATGGCGGCAGCCGACGCTCTGTCGCCCGCGGAGATCGTCGATCTCGCCCGGCCCGAGCACGGCGCTCGTGGTGGCCCTCGGCGGGGGTGCCGCGATCGGGCAACGGCACCGGCTGGGTACTGGATGCGGAGGAGGGCCTGATCGTCACGAACGCTCACGTCGTGGACGCCGGCGAGACTTTCCAGGTGGGAACCGAGGACCGGCTCTCCGACGCGGAAGTCGTCGGCGTCGCCCCGTGCGACGACCTTGCCGTCCTCAGGGCGTCGGAGACGGAGGGCCTCGAGTCGCTTGAGCTCGGCACCCAGGACTCGATCTCCCAGGGCGACCAGGTCGTCGCGGTCGGCTACCCGGGCAACGCTTCGCCCGACGACGAGCTTCAGGTGACCGAGGGGATCGTCTCGGTGGTCGAGCAGACCTTCGACGTGCCCAGCGATCCCTTCGTGCAGCTCTATCCGAACGTGATCCAGACCGATGCGCCCATCAACCCGGGCAACTCCGGCGGTCCTCTGATCGACGAAGCGGGCGACCTGGTCGGAGTCAACACCCTGATCTTCCGAGGGCGCCGAGGCGAGATCGAGGGACAGGGCTACGCGATCGGAGTGGACCGGGTCGTCGAGGTCGTCGACGATCTTCGCGAGGGCGACTCGCAGGCGTGGCTTGGGTTCGCGTTCCGCCCGCTTCCCGAGGCCGAGGCCGCGCGGCAGGGCCTCGCGCCCGGACTCCTGGTGACTGCGTCGTGCCCGGCACGCCGGCGGCCGACGAGGGGCTCGTCGAGCGGCAGGGCGATCGTCGTCGGGGTGAACGGCGACCCTGTCCAGAGCTTTCGCGAATACTGCGAGGCAGTCGAAGGCCGCAACGGAGAGACCGTCGAGTTCAACGTCCTGGAGCCGAAGGGCCCACGTGTGATCGAGTTGGAGCTATGAGCGATCAGTCAGAGCCGCGCCGCATGCCCGGCATCCGAGGTCTCCGAGACCATCGGCAACACGCCGATGGCCGTGCTTGGGCGGGTCGGGGAGCCCGAGCGCGCCGAGGTGCTCGCGAAGCTCGAGTACATGAACCCCGGTGGTTCGGTGAAGGACCGGATCGGCGTGGCGATGCTGGACGCCGCCGAGCGCGAGGGGCGGATCGAGCGCGGGAAGGGCGTCATCGTCGAGCCCACCAGCGGCAACACGGGCATAGCCCTGGCCATGGTCTGCGCGGCTCGCGGCTACGAGCTCGTGTTGACGCTGCCCGAGGGCATGAGCCGCGAGCGCTCGAAGCTGCTGCGCGCCTACGGCGCCGAGGTGCACGAGACCCCGTCGATGGGCGGGATGGGGGAGGCCATCGAGCTGGCGCAGCGGGTCGTCGCCGAGCGCGGCGGCTTCATGCCGCAGCAGTTCTCCAATCCCGCCAATCCGGACGTCCACAGGCGGACCACCGCCGAGGAGATCTGGCGCGACACGGGCGGCGAGGTCGACGCGCTGGTCTGCGGGGTCGGCACCGGCGGGCACGATCACCGGGGTCGGACAGGTCTTGAAGGACCGGCGCCCGGGCTTTCAGTGCTTTGCCGTCGAGCCCAAGGGCTCGGCCGTCCTGAGCGGGAGAGGAGCCGGGACCGCACAAGATCCAGGGGATCGGAGCGGGATTCATCCCGGACGTCCTGGACCGCTCGGTGATCGACGAGACGATCCCGGTGAGCGACGAGGACGCGCTGACGATGGCGCACGAGGTCGCATCGCGCGAGGGGCTTTTGGTCGGCATCTCGGCCGGGCGCCGCGATAGCGGCGGCGCTCGAGCGTCGCGGCGCGCCCGGGGATGCAAGGGCAAGCGGATCGTCACGATCGCCTGCGACGGCGGCGAGCGCTACATGTCGCTGCCGTTCTTCCTGGACGGCTGAGCTCAGGCCGCCGCGGGCGCCTCGCTGTCCGGCAGCTTCCCGCTCGCGTGCGAGGACCTCGTCGAGGCGGGTCAGGAGCACGTCCATGCAGGACGGTCTTGCCGACGACCGCCGCTGCGCCCAGCTCCAGCGCCTTGCGCTCGATCGACGGGATGGTCGTGGCCGGTGAGCATCACGACCGCTGGGTCCAGGTCTTCGCGCCCCGCGAGCTCCTCGAGGATCTCGAAGCCGTTCGGCGACGGCATCGAGACGTCCAGGAGGAGGAGATCGGGCTCGTGCTCGCGCGCACATGGGCATGATCTTGTCCGACTCGGTCGTGCACTCGATGCGCCCGTAGCCGCCCCGTTCGAGGATCCGAACGAGCAAGCCGGGCGTTCTGCTCGTCGTCGTCGGCGACGACGCCGTTATACCTGCCCTGTGGGTTCGTCCGTCACACCGACCCACTTTACGGCTGCGAAGAGGCTGGAATTTCGGCCTAGACTGCACGATAGGGGTTATTGGAATGAGCAACGCGTTCGGGATCGGTGGCGTACAGGCAGGGCTGCGGCGCATGGCCGCGCTGCTTGCCGCAGCTTTGCGGTGCATTCTCGCGCCGGCCTGGTTGCGGCGCGATCGAGACGGGCGACAACTCGACGGGTGCCGTGGTGCTCGGCGCGTATCTCGTCGCGGGCTGGTACAGCGCCAGGGCGGCCCGATGGCGCTGGCTCCTGCCGATGGCCGGGCCTTCTGGCGTACGGGATCATGGCCTTGCTCGGAAGCGCATTGTCCGTGGCCGCTCTCCTCGTGATGGGCGAGTCGCCGTCGTTCCTGCCGCTGGCGCTGGCCGCCGTTCGCGGCATGGGCGGCGCTGGTCGATCACGGATCAGGTCTTCGGCCCTCCACCCGGATCAGGGTCGGCGTGATCGGCTCGCCGAGGTCGGCGCTGCGGCTGCGGGCGGAGCTCGACCGTGAGCCTCTCGCGGCTTCGAGGTGGCGGCGACGATCGTGCCGGACGACTGGGACTTCGATCCGGCCGCGCTCGACGCGCCTTACCTGTGCGCGCTCTCGCAGATCGGCGACGCGATCGACGACCGCGACCTGGAGGCGCTCGTCGTCACGCGCGAGTTCGACCGCTCCGAGGTCGATCGCAGGCTCTTCGCCGAGGTCGTCGCGCGGCCCGTGCAGGTGATGGAGCTCCACGAGTTCCACGAGCATCGCTTCGGCTCGGTGCCGCTCGCGGAGATCGATTACGCGTGGTTCACGCGCCTCGCGGGCTCGCACTACAAGCCGCTCAACGCGGTTCCTCAAGCGAGGGGTCGACCTGTTGATCGCGATCCCCGCGGCGATCATCCTGGCGCCGTGTCGATCGGCGTCATGGCCTTGCTGGTGAGGAGGGACGGCGGCCCGGCCATGTTTCGCCAGGAGCGCATCGGCCAGGGTGGAAAGCCCTTCCTGATCAACAAGCTGCGCACGATGACGCACGAGCCCGAGCGCGAGTCCGTGTGGGCGGAGGCGGATGACATCCGGGTGACCCCCGTCGGCCGGCTTCCTCCGGAAGAGCCACCTGGACGAGGCTCCCCAGCTATGGAACGTGATCCTCGGCGACATGAGCCTGGTCGGGCCGCGGCCCGAGCAGACGCGCCTACGTCGATGAGCTCTCCAAGCAGATCCCCTTCTACACCCAGCGCCACGTCTGTCAAGCCGGGGATCACCGGCTGGGCGCAGGTGCAGGGTCGGATACGCCGGCAGCCTCGAGGGGACCACGTTCAAGCTCTGCAACGACCTCTACTACGTCAAGCATCACTCGATTTCGCTCGACATAGCGATCCTCCTGGAGACGCTCAGGACCCTGGTCGCAGACAAGCAGTACGTCGAGCCGCCCTCGACGAGCCTCACCATGCTCGGTGAGGGCGAAGGGCGCGTTGTCGCGGACGCCCGACAAGACGTCTGCGTCTACCGGCGCCGCTCCCGTGCGCTAGCGAGAAGGTCCCTGAGCTTGTCGTCGAGCTGCTCGATCCGGAACGGCTTGAGCGATGTAGGCATCGACCCCGGCGTCGGTGGCCTCGCGCTGGTCCGCGTCGGCGGCCTTGGCGGTGAGGAGGACGACCGGGAATAGCGGCCGTGCGGTTGTCGGCGCGCATCCGCGCGCAGATCTCGTGGCCCTCGATGCCGGGCATGATCCCGTCGAAGACCGCCGCGTCGGGTAGCTCTTCGAAGACGAGGCTGAGCGCCTCGGGTCCCGTCGACGCGCGGGATCACCTGATAGCCGCGATGCGTCAGGCGTTGCGAGAGCAGCCGCAGGATGTCCTTGTCGTCGTCCGCGACGAGCACCCTCGGCTGGACGGTCTCCTGTGTGGCCCCGGTGGTCAGAACGTTGCCGATCCTACGGCCACGCATTCGGTGTGCCGCACCCGGATGGAATGATGGGCGCTCCAGGCAGGGACAGAAGGCGAGAAGTGGAGTCGAGCGAAACTACAGCCGGCAACGGCATCGGCCCGCTCCTGAAGGAGCTCGGCCTGATGCTCATCGAGCCGTCGCGCGAGGATCAGGAAAAGGCCCCGGCGTCGACCGGCGTCTCGGTCGAGCGCACCGCCCAGGTCGCGGGGCTCCAGGCGGTTCTCCTGCCTCTCCTCACCGCGCCGCTGCTCCTCCTCGTGCCGCCTACCGGCCCGATCGGCGCGTGGGGCTGGGTGCTGGCCCTGGCCGGTGTGTTCGCCGTTGTGGCGATCGGGTTCTCGTTCATCCGCTCGCCGGACGTGTCGGCGCGCGCCCTGGCGGCCTCGAACATGTTCGCCGCAGGCGTTCTGGGAGTCCTCGCATGGCTGACGGGCGGCCTGGACTCGCCGTATCCCCTGCTCCTGCCCCTCATCGCATCCAGCATCGCGCCTCACCGCCCGCGGGTCCGCCGCGGACTGATCCTCTGGATCCTGGCCATGCGCCGCTGCGCCCCTCGTCTACGACGGGCCGGCGGAGGGCGGCGGAGGCGGCGTACGTGATCATGATCGGTTCTGCGTCCATCGCAACACTGCTGACGATGGTGTGGCTGAGCACGCGCGTCGGGCGCTCGGAGGCCGGACTGATGGACGCGGTCTCCTCGGCCAGGGTCGTTCAGCGGGCGCTGGAGGCCGAGGCCGGTCGCCTGCTCGAGGAATCAGAGGTTCGCGACCGGTTGGTCACGCGCGTCTCGCACGAGCTGCGAACGCCGCTCACCTCGGTCAAGGGATACGTCGAGGCGCTCATCGAGGGAGAGGGAGGCGAACTGGACCCGGCCCAGCGCGAGCTCGCAGTGATCGCACTTCGTAACACGGTGCGGCTCGAGCTCCTCATCGCCGACTTGCTGCTCCTGTCGCGGGTCGAGGCCGGGCAGCTCGAGCTCCGCGCCAGGCGAACGAACCTGCAGGAGTCGCTCGAGATGCTGCGCGAGGACCTCAACCAGCTCGCCCATGAGGCTGGAGTGAGGCTCGTGCTCGAGGTACCGGCGGGCATCGAGTGGGCCGTGGATCGTGAGCGGCTCGAACAGGCCGTGGCGAATCTCGTCTCCAACGCGATCAAGTATTCACCGGCGGGGGCCCTGTGTTGATCCGCGCTCGGCAGTCGGGATCCGAGCTGTGGATCGAGGTCATCGACAAGGGCGTCGGGATCCCGAAGGAGGAGATCGCGCGGCTGGGAGAACGATTCTTCCGCGCCTCGACCGCCGGCTCGGCGTCCGGCACGGGCCTTGGCATCACGATCACTCAGGAGCTCGTGGATCTCCACGACGGGACCCTCGAGATCGAGAGCGATGTCGGGTCGGGGTCCATCTTCCGGATCAGGATCCCCGGCGGGCTGGACGAAAGGTCAGTCGGAGAGGCCGAGGGATAGCCCGACCGTCTCGAGCAGGTCGCGCGCTGTGAACGGCTTCTTCAGGAAGGACATGTCCTGCGTCGCAACGTCGTGCGACGAGATGATGTCCTCGGTGTACCCGGACATGTAGAGGACCGGCATCCAGGCGTCGATCTCGTGCGCCCTGTCGGCTAGCTCCCGCCCGGAGGCTCTGGGCATGACCACGTCGGTGATCAGGAGGGCGAAGCGCTCGCCGCTCTCCAGCACCTCGATCGCCTCCTGGCCGTCCTCGCACGCCTTCACCTCGAAGCCCGTGCGCTCGAGGACGCGGGTCGCGACGCGGCGAACCGCCTCGTCGTCCTCCGCAAGCAACACGCGGGTCCCGGGCGGCACCGAGATCGCGTCCGCGGCCCCGTCGATCCCGGGTTCGGCCGCTGCGGCGCCGGCCGGCGCCGCAGCTGGGAAGAAGAGGCGGAATGTCGATCCCAGGCCGGGCTCCGAGTGGACCGTGATGTGACCGGAGGCGTTGGCCATCACTCCGTGCACCGCGGCGAGCCCGAGCCCTGTTCCCGTGCTCCTGGACTTCGTGGTGAAGAAGGGCTCGAAGATTCGCTCGAGCAATTCGGGAGGGATGCCCGTGCCGGTGTCGGCGATCGTGATGCATGCGTGCGGCCCCGTCCGGGCTTGCGGATTGGCGTCGACATAGTCGTCATCGAGCGTCATGCCCTCGGTCTGAATGGTCAGCGAGCCGCCCTCGGGCATCGCCTCGCGGGCGTTCAGGGCCATCCCGACCAGCGCCTGCTCCACCTGGGCCGCGTCCGCCTCGACGGGGTACAGCTGCTCTCCCTTGATGATCGTGAGCTTTATGTCCTCGCCCAGCGTCCTGAGGAGGAGCTTCTCGAGATTGGCGAGCACTTCGTTCAGGTCGATCAGCTCAGGGGTCGCCACCTCGCGCCGGCTGAAGATGAGGAGCTGCCGGGTGAGCGACGCGCCCCGCTCGCCGGCCTTGCGGATCTCGGCCAGGTCTTCCTGCAGCTCCGAGTCATCCGGCAGCGCGTCGGCGACGAAGTCGGCGTAGTTGAGGACGACGGCCAGGAGGTTGTTGAAGTCGTGCGCGACGCCGCCCGCCATCTTGCCGACGGCTTCGAGCCGCCTCGCGCGCTCCAGCTGGGCGTCGATCCGCAGGCGCCGGAGCTCCTCGACGCGCCTGTCCGTGACGTCGGTCGCGACGGCCAGGCCGGCGTAGACCTTGCCGCTGGCGGTGACCAGCGGCGCGGTCCGCAGCCACCACACGCCCTCCGACCCAAGGTTCGACTGCTCGTCGGTTCGCGACGCGCCCGCCAGCGTTGCGCGGTACATCGGCTCGAGGCGGACGAACTCGGCCGGCGACATCAGGTCGGACAGCGAGCGGCCCGTGGCCGTCGCGGGATCGATGCCCATCTGCTTGGGCGCCGATCCGGACATCAGCAGCACGCGCAGCCTTCGGTCGAACACGGTGATCGCCGTGCCCGGCATGTTGCCCAAGACGTCGAGAAGGAGGCGGTCCATCTCCCTGTTGGCGTCTCGAACGGGGTCTAGGTCCCCATCGGGCTCGCTCATGTGTCGAGAGTAGCCCTCCCGTGGCCTAGCCTTAGCCTCGAATGTTCGGCCTGGGAGCACTCCGCCGCGTCGCCTCCGAGATCAGGAGCGACGTCGCCTCCGCGCGGGATCGCGATCCCGCGGCGCGAGGCGTCGGCAGCGCGGAGATCCTCACCACCTGGGCGGGCGTTCAGGCGCTGCTGGCGCACCGCGTCGCGCACGCGCTCTACGAAGCCGAGGTCCCGCTCGTGCCGCGCGCCGTCGCGTTCGGGAGCCGGGCCGTGACGGGAGTCGAGATCCACCCGGCCGCGCGGATCGGAAGCGACTTCTTCATCGACCACGGAGCCGGCGTGGTCATCGGCGAAACCGCCGAGATCGGAGACCGAGTGACGCTCTATCAGGGCGTGACCCTGGGCGGCACGGGCTTCGCGCGCGGCAAGCGCCATCCGACCGTCGGAGACGACGTCACCGTCGGCTCCGGCGCGAAGCTCCTGGGGCCGGTCGAGATCGGGCACGGCGCGAAGGTGGGCGCCAACACCGTTGTGATCTCCGACGTCCCGGCCAACTCGACGGTGGTCGGTAACCCCGGCCATCCCGTCCGCGTCGAGGGCAAGCGCCCCGAGGGCCCGGACGCCGACTGGATCCACCTCCCGGACCCGGTCGCCGACGCGATCAAGAGCGTCTCGGACCGCCTCGCGGCCATCGAGGCGCGGCTCGCCGAGATCGACGGCCGCGCCGCCGAGGCCGAGGTGCGGGAGCTGAAGCCGAAGCAGGGCCCCAGCTCCGCCGGCGGATAGCGCCCCTGCCGGACCGGGGATCCGGATGCCCGCTCCAGGGGGCTAATGAAGTACCGCCACCCTCGTCCTGGACGGGCGGATCCGAAATGCACGGCCCCCTGGAGGGGGCGTCCGGGTCCCCGGTCCTCGTTGACGCCCGAGCCCGCCGACGGCAGGTCTATCTTTGGATGAGATGGAGAACCTCGCCCCGATCAGCCCAGGCGCAGACGCGATCGAGCGCCTCGTCGAAGGGCTGAACCCGCCGCAGCGCCGCGCCGTCGAGCACGGCGAGGGGCCGCTGCTCGTCATCGCCGGGCGCGGGATCGGGCAAGACGCGCGTCCTCACCCGCCGGATCGCCTACCTGGTGGCCACCGGCCAGGCGCATCCATCCGAGATCCTCGCGATCACGTTCACGAACAAGGCCGCGCAGGAGATGCGCAACCGCGTGGAGGAGCTCGTCGGCGGCGTCTCGCGCCTTATGTGGGTCATGACGTTCCACTCGGCATGCGCGCGCCTTCTCCGCGCAAACGCCGAGCGCCTCGGCTACAAGCGCTCGTTCACGATCTACGACCAGGCCGACTCGCTGCGCATGGTCAAGCGCTGCATCGAGGAGAACGACGTCGACCCGAAGCGCTTCACCCCAAGGTCGATCCAGTCCGCGATCTCGGGTGCCAAGAACCGCCTGGAGGACTCGACGGACTACGCCGAGGCCCAGGGCAGCTACTTCGAGCAGGTCGTCTCCGAGGTCTATTCGCTCTACGAGCGCCGCATGGTGGAGGCGTCGGCCATGGACTTCGACGACCTCCTGGTCCGCACCGTCAACCTCTTCGAGCTCTTCGGTGACGTGCGCGAGCGCTATCAGCGCACCTTCCGCTGGCTCCTCGTCGACGAGTACCAGGACACGAACCGGGCCCAGTACCGCCTGCTTCAGCTCCTGGCGGGCGAGGCGAAGAACCTGACGGTGGTCGGGGACGACGCGCAGTGCCTGGCGGCCGGGACGGCGGTCCGGTTGGCGGATGGCTCAGACCGCCCGATTGAGCTCGTGCGCCCAGGCGACGCCGTCCTCTCGATGGGCAACCAAGGGGAGATGACTTCAGCCCTTGTGGAGCGCACCCATCGGTCGCGGCGATCGCAAGGTATTCGGGTGACGACGACAGCGGGCCGGGAACTGGTCTCGACCTGCGACCACAACCACTTGGTGGCCAAAGAACTCCAATCTTTCGGCCAGACGGAAGACATCGGAGGGTTGTGCATGCCCAGCAGGCACAACCCTCCAAACGATCCGCGGACGACCCCAGCCGCCCCGAACCGCCCCCCGATCTCACCCCCCTGGGAGCCAAATCAAACGCACCGCACCACCACCGCAACCCTCGAAAGGCCGACCCGGCTGGCACTGCACCCCATCCCAGCGCAAGACCTGGAGCCAGGCATGGTGCTGGCCACCGCCGACGGCACCCTCGACGAGATCGAGACCCTCGAGCGCGTCACCCTCGGCACCACCGTCCACGACCTGGACGTCACTCCAACCCACAACTTCGTCGCCAACGGGTCGTCACTCACAACTCCATCTACAGCTTCCGCTCGGCCGACGTGCGGAACATCCTCGAGTTCGAGCACGACTTCGACGGGGCCGAGGTCGTGAAGCTGGAGCAGAACTACCGCTCGACAGGGACGATCCTGGACGCGGCAAACGCGGTCATCGCGAACAACACCGAGCAGAAGCAGAAGAACCTCTGGACGGATGCGGGCCGCGGCGAGCCCGTCGTGGTTGCCGAGCTGGACGACGAGCATGCGGAGGCGCGTTACGTCGCGGGCGAGATCGAGCGGCTGGTGGGCGACGAGGACTATTCGCGCGACGAGGTCGCGGTCTTCTACCGCATGAACGCGCAGAGCCGCGTACTCGAGGACACGCTCGTCCGCTACGAGGTCCCGTACCAGGTCATCGGCGGCACCAAGTTCTACGAGCGGGCCGAGGTCAAGGACGCGATCGCCTACCTCTCGCTCCTGGCCAATCCGGCCGACGCGATCTCGTTCACCCGGGTCATCAACTCGCCGCGCCGCGGCATCGGCCGCCAGACCGAGAGCCGGATCCTCTCCCACGTCAACACCACCGGCGAGGACGTCTGGGACGTCATGTCGCGCCCGGAGTCGGTTCCCGGCCTGGGCTCGGCGGCGGTCAAGGCCGTGACGCGGTTCGCCGCGGTCATGGCCGGCCTGCGCGAGCGGGCCGAGGGAGACTCGGTGGCCGAGCTCCTGGAGTCGGTCCTCCACGACACGGGCTACTTCGACTCGCTCGAGGCCGAGCGCACGCTGGAGGCCGAAGGGCGCATGGAGAACCTCCAGGAGCTCGTTGGCGTAGCCGGCGAGTTCGACGTCAATCGCAAGGTGGAGGGCGAGTCGCGCGAGGACACGCCTCTCGAGGAGTTCCTGGCCCAGATCCGCCTCTTCACCGAGCAGGACGGGCTGCGCGACTCGGAGAGCCTGATCACCCTGATGAGCCTTCACAACGCGAAGGGCCTGGAGTACGACGCGGCCTTCATCATCGGCTGCGAGGAGGGCGTCTTCCCGCACGCCCGCTCGGTCGAGGAGGGGAACCTGGAGGAGGAGCGCCGCCTCGCCTACGTCGGCGTCACCCGCGCAAAGCAGCGGCTCTACATGACCTGCGCGCGCCGCCGCAGCCTGCATGGCACGTCGGGCTGGAACCTGCCCTCGCGATTCCTTCGCGAGGTGCCCGACGAGCTGGTCGACAAGAAGGCGATGGCGATCCAGACCGGATGGCAGGGAGAGCGCTCCGGCGGATCGCGCCGCGACACGATCGTCGGGTTCGGCGGCGCTGGCGAGTTCCGAGGGCCTCAGCGGATCCAGCCGCAGACGCCGGAGGTCGAGTTCAGGATCGGCGACGACGTCGTCCACGCCAGCTTCGGCGAGGGCGTGGTGACTTCGGTCGAGCCAGGTTCGGTCGTCGTCGTGCGGTTCGCCTCGGAGGGCGGCGAGCGCAAGCTGATGGCGGACTTCGCGCCGCTCAAGAAGGCTTCGTGAAGCGGAGCGAAGCGAAGCCGAGCCCCGCCGAAGAGGCGGCCTGAATTGAGCGCTCGCATCCTCGACGGCAAGGCGGTTTCCGCACGCGTCCGCGCGGAGGTGAAGAGCGACGTCCAGGCCTTCGCGGCCGAGCACGACGCCACGCCGGGCCTTGCCACCGTCCTCGTCGGCGACGATCCGGCATCTCACGTCTACGTCGGCAACAAGATCAAGGCCTGCGAGGAAGCCGGGATCCGCTCGATCCACCACGGGGTCGGCGAAGACATCTCTCAGGGAGACCTGTTGGACCTCGTTGCCAGGCTGAACGCGGACGACTCCGTTGACGGAATCCTCGTTCAGATGCCCCTGCCCGACGGGCTCGACCAGGATCCGGTTGTCGCTGCGATCGATCCCGCCAAGGACGTCGACGGTCTGACCGCGACGAGCGCCGGCCTTCTGGCCCAGGGAAGGCCGGGAATGGTGCCGTGCACGCCGCTCGGCGTGATGGAGCTGCTGTCCGAGGCCGGGGTTGAGGTGAGCGGCGCGGACGCGGTCGTGGTCGGCCGCTCGATCTTGGTCGGCCGGCCCATGGCCGCGCTTCTCACCAACGCGAGCGCGACCGTCACCGTCTGTCACTCACGCACCCGGGACCTCGCGTCGGTCTGCCGCGGCGCCGACATCCTGATCGCGGCCGTGGGGTCGCCGCGGATGGTCCAGGGCGACTGGGTGAAGCCCGGCGCAGCCGTCATCGACGTAGGCATCAACCGCACCGACGATGGCCTGGTGGGAGATGTCGACTTCGAACCCGCCGCCGAGCTGGCCGGGGCGATCACGCCCGTGCCTGGCGGGGTCGGTCCGATGACGATCGCGATGCTCCTACGCAACACGCTGAGCGCGGCCACCGCGCGCCGGCGTTCCGCCGGACCCGCGGTATAGGGTCCGGCCAACGGCGGGCATCCGCGCGCCGGGATTGAAATCTTTCGACTCCAAAAGGGAGAAGCGAATGGACGCGAGCCGTATCCGACAGGGGGAGATGATCGCGGCGGTAGCTGCGGTTGCACTCTTCATCATCATGTTCCTCAGCTGGTTCTCGGTGCCGGGTCTCGACGACGAGACGCAGGCGCAGGCCGAGGCAGCGGTCGAGCAGGCCGAGGAGCTGGGGATCGCCGTGCCCGATGACGCCGCCGACGCGGTCGAGGATGCCGGGAATGTCAGCGCCTGGGACGCGTTCGATTTCATCAAGATCGTGATGCTCCTGACGATCATCGCGGCGATCGCGATGGCCGTGATGTCGGGGATGGGCTCGTCGCCCAACCTCCCGATCGCGATGAGCGCGATCGTCACCGGGTTGGGGATCCTGACGACCCTGCTGGTGCTCTACCGCCTGATCGATCCGGTCGGAGGACTCGACCGCTCGTACGGCCTGTTCCTGGGGCTTCTCGCGGCTGCCGGGATCGCCTACGGCGGCTGGCGTGCCATGGAGGACGAGGGCACCTCGTTCGGCGCTCAGGCCGACCGCCTGCAGACGTCGGGCTCCGGTGGTGGCACTCCGCCGCCGAGCTCCGGTGGCGGCACGCCCCCGCCTCCGCCGCCCAGCTCGAGTGACGCACCGCCGTCCTCGCGGCCCCCGTCGGGCCCGGCGGCCTAGCACCCGCACACAGGATTCGCAAGACCGGCGGCCGCTTTCCGAGCGGCCGCCGGTCGTTTGCGGCTTCTTCAAGCGCCGGCCGCCGGGGCGGCTCTCCGTCGGCCCGCTTCTAACATGGGCGCGGTGATCGACCGCGACCAGGTTCTGCACGTGGCCAAGCTCGCTCGCCTCGAGCTCTCAGACGACGAGGTGGAGCAGATGGCGAAGGAGCTCTCGGGCATTCTCGAGCACGTTGATCGCATCTCCGAGCTCGACCTGGAGGGAGTCGAGCCGACGTCTCACGTCGTCAAGCTCGAGAACGTCCTGCGAGCCGACGAGCCCCGTCCCAGCCTCGACCGCGATGAGGCGCTCGCAAACGCCCCCGACCCCTTCGACGGCGCATTCCGGGTTCCCTCACCAGGCTCCTCGTGAGCGACGAGTCCATTCGCGGGATGACGGCGACCGAGGCGCTGGAGCGCATCGGCACCGGCGACCTGTCCGCACGGGAGTACGCATCGGCCTTCGACGGGCTCCGCGACGAGCTGAACGCCTTCCTGTGGGCGCGCGAAGAGGCCCCGGCACCCGATGACGGCACTCTCTCCGGGATCCCCGTCGCGGTCAAGGACATCTTCTGCACCAAGGGAGTGCCAACGACAGCAGGGTCGAAGATCCTCGAGGGCTACAGTCCCCCGTATACCGCGACCGCCGTTTCGCGCCTCGAGGCTGCCGGCGCCGCGACCCTCGCCAAGACGAACATGGACGAGTTCGCCATGGGCTCGTCGAACGAGAACTCCGCCTACGGCGACGTCCTCAACCCCTGGGACCACGCAGCGCGTGCCGGGCGGCAGCTCGGGCGGCTCGGCGGCGGCGGTAGCCGGCGGCCTCGCACCGGTTGCGATCGGCACCGACACCGGGGGCTCGATCCGCCAGCCGGCGTCGCTTTGCGGGATCGTCGGCCTCAAGCCGACATACGGGGCGATCTCCCGCTACGGGATGATCGCCTTCGCGTCGTCGCTCGACCAGTGCGGCCCGCTCACGCGACTCGGTCGCCGACGCCGCGCTTCTCCTGCGAGAGCTCGAAGGCCGGGACCCGCGCGACTCGACCTCGACGGGTATTCCCGGGGGCGTCGAGCTGCCCTCGGAGCGGCGACCTCTCGGGTCTTCGGTTCGGGGTCGCGACGGACTTCTCACACGAGGCGGAGGGAGTCGAGCCGGACGTGGCGCAGCTCTTCCAGGCGACTTTGTCCCTGATCGAGGCGGCGGGCGGCGAGCTCGTCGAGGTCGAGCTTCCGAACGCCGAGCACGGCCTGTCCGCTTACTACGTGATCGCGCCGGCGGAGGCCTCGGCGAATCTCGCCCGCTTCGACGGGGTCCGCTACGGCCTCAGGGTCGACGGCGACGAGAGCACCAACCAGCAGACACTTGGCGAGATGTACGAGCGGACCCGCTCGCAGGGGTTCGGCGCCGAGGTGAAGCGCCGCATCATGCTCGGCACCTACGCGCTTTCCTCCGGCTACTACGACGCGTACTACGGGCAGGCGCAGCGCGTCCGCACGAAGATCGCGGACGACTTCGCCGGCGCCTTCGGGAAGTGCGACTTCGTCGTCACCCCGACCTCGCCGACCGTTGCCTTCGAGCGTGGTGCGCGCACGCAGGACCCGTTCGCGATGTACCTCTCCGACTACTTCACCGTGCCCATGTCGCTTGCCGGCATCCCCGCGATCTCGATCCCGGCCGGCCTGGGCGCGGCCTCCGGGCTGCCTGTGGGCTTCCAGGTCGCCGGGTCCCGCGTTCTCGGAGACGCGGACTTCTGCAGGCGGCTCACGGGCTCGAGTCCGCGATCGGCTTCGCGGGAAGGCCGTCCGGCATGATGTCGACGGAGGAGACCGAGGCGGCCGTCCGGGAGGCGCTCGACTCCCTGCCCGAGTGGGTGCGCGCCGAGATCGGCGACGTCGCCGTCATCGTCGAGGACTCACATCCCGACGGCATCATGGGCATCTACGACCCGGTCGGCGGCTTGGAGCGCGTGGTCATCTTTCGCGACGCGAACCCGAACGCCGAGGAGGTCAAGCGGACCGTCTATCACGAGATCGGCCACCACTTCGGGATGAACGAAGCGCACATCGACAGCCTGGGGTTCGGATGAGCTGAGACGGCTACGAAGCGGTCATCGGCCTGGAGATCCACGTCCAGCTCCGCACCCGGACGAAGATGTTCTGCGGCTGCGAGCTGTCGTTCGGCGACGAACCGAACGTCCACACCTGCGAGGTCTGCCTGGCCCAGCCCGGGAGCCTTCCCGTGGTCAACGCGCAGGCGATCCAGTACGGGATCCAGATCGGACTGGCGCTCGGCTGCGAGATCGCGCCCGCGCTCGATCTTCCACCGCAAGAACTACTTCTATCCCGACAACCCGAAGGCGTACCAGATCTCCCAGTACGACATCCCGCTCGCCTCGGGCGGGCGCCTGGGCGACATCCGGATCCACCGCGTGCACCTGGAGGAGGACGCGGCAAAGCTCGTCCACGTCTCCGAGTCGGGGCGGATCCACGGCTCCGGCGCCTCGCTCGTCGACTTCAACCGGGGTGGGACGCCGCTCGTCGAGATCGTCACCGAGCCGGACGTCCGGAGCGGGGCGGAGGCGCGCGAGTGGCTCCAGCTCCTGCGCTCGACGATCAAGGCGATCGGCGCCTCCGACGTGAACATGGAGGAGGGGAGCCTCCGCTGCGACGCGAACGTGTCCATCCGCCCGGAGGGATCGGAGGAGCTCGGCACCAAGACCGAGCTCAAGAACATGAACTCCTTCCGCTTCATCGAGCGCGGCATCGACGCCGAGCTCGCACGCCAGCGCGCGATCGTCGCGGCCGGGGACAAGGTGACCCAGGAGACGCTCCACTTCGACCCGCGCTCGGGCTCCATCACATCGCTTCGCTCGAAGGAGGAGGCGCACGACTACCGCTACTTCCCCGAGCCCGACCTGGTCCCGCTCGCCCCGACCGAGGAGATGCTCGCCGACGCGCGAGCCGCCCTGCCTGAGCTGCCCGGCGGAGCGCGAGGTGCGCTAACGTCGCGAGCTGGGCCTGCCGGAGGCGCACGCCCGCCAGCTCGCGCGCGACCCGGAGCTGGGCGAGCTCTTCGAGGCGGTGGTCGCAGCGGGCTCGGCCAGCCCGGGCGCCGTCGCGAACTGGGTGACCGGCGAGGCGCAGGCCCGCGAGGTCGAGCCGGCGGCGCTCGCCTCGCTGGTGGCGATGGTCGAGGACGGCAAGGTCACGAACCAGGCCGCCAAGAAGGTCTTCGCGAAGCTGGCCGAGAGCGGGGGAGACCCCGCCGCAGATCGTGGAATCGGAAGGCCTGGGCGCGATGGAGGACTCCGGCGAGCTCGAGGCGATCGTCGAGCGGGCGCTCGAAGCCCATCCCGACGAGGCAGAGAAGGTGAGCGAGGGCGGCATGCAGGCAATCGGCCCGATCATCGGCTTCGTCATGCGCGAGACGAAGGGCGCCGCCGACGGCAAGGAAGTCACCCGGATCGTCCGCGAGAAGCTCGGCGCCGGAGTGATGCTCGCCACTTTGTAACAAACTGTCACAAGGCTGTGCAATAATCAAGACATGGCCTGGAACGTCGTCATCGCCGGAGGAGGGTTCGCCGGGGCAGCCGCCGCTCGCGAGCTCGAGAAGCTCCTGCCGAAGCAGTCCGCGCGGCTGATCCTCGTCAACGACGTCAACTTCATGCTCTACACGCCGTTCCTGCCGGAGGCGGCGGCGGGAATGCTCGAGCCGCGCCACGTCGTGACGCCGCTTCGCGACATGCTGAAGCGCACGTATCTGCGCCTCGGCGCGGTCTCCGGCCACGACCCGGAGGCGCGCACCGTCGAGATCTCGACGCACGAGGGCGAGGACGAGACCATCCGCTACGACCAGTTCCTGGTCGCGGTCGGCTCGGTGTCGCGCTCGCTTCCCGGTTCCCGGGCTTCGACCGGCACGCGATCGGCTTCAAGAGCCTCGCCGACGCGATCTGGCTTCGCAACCACGTGATCGAGACGCTCGAGCGCGCGAACGCCTCCGAGGACCCGGAGCGCCGCCAGGAGCTCCTGACCTACGTCTTCGTCGGCGGCGGCTACTCGGGCCTGGAGGCGCTCGCCGAGCTCCAGGACTTCGCGGCCGACGCCATCGACCGCTACCCCCGCGCCCGGCTGACCGGCATGCGCTGGATCCTGGTCGAGGCCATGGACCGGGTGCTGCCCGAGGTGGACCAGGGCCTTGCCGACTACGCGGTCCGCGAGCTCCGCGGGCGGGGCATCGACGTCCGCCTCGGCACCCGCCTCGAGGAGGCGCGCGAGGACTCGTGCCGCCTTTCGACCGGCGAGGAGATCCCGACGCAGACGATCGTCTGGACCGCCGGCGTCGCGCCGCATCCGAGCCTTCGGGCCCTCAACCTGCCGCTCACGGACCAGTGGAAGGTCGACGTCGACGAGTGCATGCGGGTGCGCGGACTGGAGGGCGTCTGGTCGATCGGCGACTGCGCCGCGGTTCCCGACCCCAACCACGACGGCGCCAAGCCCTGCCCGCCGACCGCGCAGCACGCCGTCCGCCAGGGCAAGGCGGTCGCCCACAACATCGCCGCCGAGCTGGGCGTCGCGACCTCGCCGCGGCCCTTCGACTACCACGCGAAGGCCGCGTTCGTGAACCTGGGCCGCTACCAGGCTGTCGGCCAGCTCGGCAAGCAGCGCTTCCGCGGCTTCCCGGCCTGGTGGATGGCCCGCACGCTACCACATGAGCCAGGTACCGGGCGTGGCGCGGAAGATCCGCGCCGTCGCCGACTGGACGATCGGCCTGCCGTTCGAGCGCGACGTCGCCGAGGTCGGCTCGATCGGCCATCCGCGCCCGCTCACCGACGCGGTGTACGAGCGCGGCGGCACCCACCGCCCGCTCGAATAGCGGGCATTTCGCAGCCACCGCTTGGGCCATAATCAAGGGGTGCTCGCGCCCCTCATCGTCTTCGCCTCGCTTCGGCCTCGCGACCGCGATCATCGGCCGCGCCAAGGGCGGCTCGTTCTTCATCTGGTTCCTGGTCGGCACGCTGCCTGCCGGGGATCGGCATCCTGGCCGTGATCTTCCACCGCTCCGAGGTCGACGAGCCCGAGCGCATGTGCCCGCGCTGCGGCCGGGTGCAGAAGCTCTACGTGCAGGTCTGCCGGAGCTGCGGCGAGGACCTCTACCTGCCCGACCCGGCCGAGGTCAGGCACCCCGCGCCGTGCGCGAGGGCCGCCAGCGGATGGTCTAGAACCTCCTCATGTCCTCCCATCGCCAACAAGCCCACCTGGACGTCCCGCTCGAGTCGACCTGGGAGCTTGTGGCGACGCCGACCCTCTACCCGACTGGTGGCCGCGGGTGATCGAGGTCGACGGTGAGGAGTTCGAGGAGGGCGACGAGTTCGTCCAGGTGATCAAGCGACCCGACGGGTGAAACGAGCTCGAACTTCCTGATCGAGCGCCGCGAGGAACTTCGCGAGATCCGGATGAGCTGCCAGCTGACCGGGCACGTTCGCGCATTGGACGCTCACCGCTGCGCAGGACGGGACGTTCGTCGAGCTCGAGATGGGCATGGAGCCGACGCGGCTTCGCGACCGCCTGATGGACGCGACGATCGGGCCGCGCGTACTTCCGCAAGTGGAGCGAGGAGTCCCTCGACGCTCTGCGCGAGGCCGCGCGCGAGCGCGCGGCCTCAGAAGCTGCCTAGCGCAGCCAGGTCCTGACGATCGCGTTCGCGAAGCCGGCGCCGTAGCGCATCACCGCCGGCTTCTTCGAGTGGCCGTGGAGGCGCGCGACGACGGTCACCGGCACCTCCTTCGCGGGGATGCCGCGCTTGATCGCCTCGATCATGAACTCGGAGGTGTGGAACTGCTCCTGGCGCAGGACGAGCTGGGGCAGGACGGACGCGCGCACCGCGCGGTAGCCGTTCGAGCAGTCCGAGACCTTCGTCCGCGTGATGAACGAGACGAGGCGGTTGAAGAAGACGATCCCGAGCTCGCGCGAGCGCGAGTGTTGGGCTCGGCCTCGCCGAGGACGCGCGAGCCGTGCGCCATGTCGACCTCGCCCGAGAGCACGGGCTCGACCAGCCGCGGCATCTCCTCGGGCAGGTGCTGGCCGTCGGCGTCGATCGTGACGACGATCTCGGCGCCCGAGTCGGCGAGCAGGCGGTAGCCGGTTCGCAGCGCCGCGCCGCCGCCGCGGTTGATCACGTGGCGGGCGACCACCGCGCCGGCGTGCTCGGCGACGTCGCCGGTGCCGTCGCGCGAGCCGTCGTCGACGACCAGCACCGCGGTCGTCTCGCCCGCAGACCTCGGTCGGGAGCTTCTCGAGCACGATGCCGATGTTCTCGCGCTCGTTGTAGGCGGGGACGAGGATCGCGACCTTGCCGCGGAAGTGCTCGGGGTGGCCGTCGCGGCGGAAGCGCTCCCAGGCGAGGCCCTCGAGCACCGCCTGAAGCTCGCGCGTGACCCGCGAGCCCTGCGCGAGCGCCCGGAGGACCAGCACGAACAGGATCAGGATCGCGAAGACCGCGACGCCGACGATGCGCGTCGCCGTTCTCGCGCTCGAAGGAGAAGGCGGAGAGGATCGCGTCGAGGAGCTCGGTGCCCGAGACGAGCGCGAGGCCGAGCGCCAGGCCGAGCAGGATCAGGACGTCGCCGTTGCGCAGCGAGCGGCGGCGCGAGATCGCGAAGGCCGCCGAGCACCGCGGCCAGCACGAGGCCGCCGACGCGAAGCGCGGTCAGCTCGTCGGGGAAGAGCGCGGCTGTGGGTAGGCGGAAATCACGGGGCGGCGCAGGATAGATGCGCGCCCGGGCGCATCGGGTCCCAGACCCCCGTGTACCTTCGCGCCCGCGTTGGGGCCGACCGGACCCTCCGCTACCGTTCCCGCGATGCGCATCCTGATCCTGGGGGGCGACGGGTACCTCGGGTGGCCCACCGCGATGCGGTTCTCCGCGCGGGGCCACGAAGTCTCCGTCGTCGACAACTTCTCCCGCCGCCGCTGGCACACCGAGAACGGCACCGACTCGCTGACGCCCATCGCGAGCCTCGACGAGCGCCTCGACGCCTGGCACGAGCGCTCCGGCAACCAGCATCCGCTCGTTCGTCGGCTCGATGGAGGACGCCAGCCTTCGTCGACGCGGTGATCGCCGACACGCTGCCCGAGGCGATCGTCCACTACGCCGAGCAGCCCTCGGCGCCCTACTCGATGAAGTCGCGCGAGACCGCGGTCGAGACCCAGTACTCGAACGTGATCGGCACGCTCAACCTGCTGTTCGCGATGCGCGACCAGGTGCCGGACGCGCACCTGGTGAAGCTCGGGACGATGGGCGAGTACGGCACGCCCAACATCGACATCGAGGAGGGGTTCATCGAGATCGAGCACAAGGGCCGCAAGGACACGCTGCCGTTCCCGAAGCTGCCCGGCTCGCTCTACCACCTCTCGAAGGTCCACGACTCCCACAACATCCACTTCGCCTGCCGGATCTGGGGCCTGCGCGCCACCGACCTCAACCAGGGCGTCGTCTACGGCGTCGAGACCGACGAGTCGGCCGGCGACGAGCGCCTCATCACCCGCTTCGACTACGACCAGTACTTCGGCACCGTCCTCAACCGCTTCTGCGTCCAGGCCGTGATCGGCCACCCGCTCACCGTCTACGGCGAGGGCGGCCAGACCCGCGGCTTCCTCAACATCCGCGACACGCTCCAGTGCGTCGAGCTGGCGGTCGACAACCCGGCCGACCTCGGCGAGTTCCGCGTCTTCAACCAGTTCACCGAGCAGTTCTCGGTCGGCGAGCTGGCCGAGCTCGTGCGCGCGAGCGCCGGCCGAGGTCGGGATCGACGTCGAGATCAAGAAGTACCCGAACCCGCGCGTCGAGATGGAGGAGCACTACTACAACGCGACCAACACGAAGCTGCTCGACCTGGGGCTCGAGCCGCACTACCTCGGCGAGGAGCTCGTCCACTCGCTCCTGGGCATGATCGAGCGCCACCGCGACCGCGTGATCGACTCGGCGATCCTGCCGACGACGCAGTGGAAGCCGGGCGAGCTCGCAGGCGACCGACTCCGAGCCGGCTGAGCTGACCTCAGAGCGCCGCTAGCCGAGCGGGGCTGACCGCTGTGCGACGGCATCGGCGCTAGGCTACCATCGACTACATGCGCGCCGCGGACGCACTTTGCAGGCCCTGAAGGCCGAGGGGGTCGAACACGTCTTCGGCATCCCCGGCGGCGCCAACCTGCCCACTCTACGACGCGATCTACGACGCCGAGTTCGCGCACATCCAGGCGCGCCACGAGCAGGGCGCCGGCCACATGGCGGAGGGCTACGCGAAGGCCTCGGGGCGGGTCGGCGTCGCGATCGCCACCTCGGGCCCCGGCGCGACGAACCTGGTCACGCCGATCGCCGACGCGATGATGGACTCGGTCCCGACCGTCTTCATCACCGGCCAGGTGCGCACCGAGCTGATCGGCACCGACGGCTTCCAGGAGGCCGACGTCATCGGCATCACGCTGCCGGTCGTCAAGCACTCGCTGCTGGTCACGGACCCGCGCCAGATCCCCGACTACATCCACGCGGCCTTCCACATCGCCTCGACCGGCCGGCCCGGGCCCGGTGCTGGTCGACATCCCGCAGGACCTCTCCGCGCCGACATCGACTACACGCCGGCGACCGGCGCGCCCGAGCTTCCCGGCTACAAGCCCTCGACCGAGGGCAACATCAAGCAGATCCGGATCGCCGCCAAGGCGCTCGCCAACGCCAAGCGCCCGGTGATCTACGGCGGCGGCGGGATCATCAACGCCAACGCCTCCGAGGAGTTCCGCGAGTTCTGCCGCGTCCGACAGCTTCCCCGTGACCCTGCACGGTGATGGGCCTCGGCGCCTTCCCGGCGCCGCGACGAGCAGTGGCTCGGCATGCTCGGCATGCACGGCACCCGCACCGCCAACTACGCGATGGACGAGGCCGACCTGATCGTCTGCGTCGGCGCCCGCTTCGACGACCGCATCACCGGCAAGCTCTCCGAGTTCGCCCCGCGCGCCAAGTTCGTCCACATCGACATCGACCCGGCCGAGATCTCGCAAGAACGTCCCCGCGCACATCCCGATCGTCGGCGACGCCAAGGACGTGCTGCCGAAGCTGACCCAGGAGTACAACGCGCTCAAGGCCGACCCCGCCCGCCTCGACGAGTGGTGGAGCAGCATCCGCGCCTGGCAGACCGAGTATCCGCTCCGCTACGAGGACTCCGCGCGACGCCGAGATCAAGCCGCAGTTGATGATCGAGGCGATGTACGAGGCGACCGAGGGCGACGCGATCATCACCTCCGACGTCGGCCAGCACCAGATGTGGGCGGCGCAGTACTACCACTTCGCCAAGCCGCGCCGGTGGATCAACTCCGGCGGCCTGGGCACGATGGGCTTCGGCCTTCCCGTCGGCGATCGGCGCCAAGGTCGCCTGCCCCGACGACACGGTCGTCGGCCTCGCCGGCGACGGCAGCCTGATCATGACCTGCCAGGAGATGGCGACCGCCGCGCGCCACGACATCCCGGTGAAGGTCTTCCTGATGAACAACGGCCACTTCGGCATGGTCCGCCAGTGGCAGGAGCTCTTCTGGGAGAAGCGCTACTCGTCGGTCGAGATGGGCCCGAGCCCCGACTGGTCGAAGCTCGCCGACGCCTTCGGCTGGACCGGCATGCGGTGCGACGACAAGGGCGAGGTCCGCGACGCGATGCGCGACCGCGCTCGAGACCGACGGCCCCGTGCTCCTCGACGTCCGCGTCACCAAGGACGAGAACTGCTACCCGATGATCCCGGCGGGCGCCGCCGCCAGGGACATGGTGGGCTGATGGAAGCCGGCACCCCCGATCTGATCAAGCTCGAGGACCTCGAGGCCGTCGCGCGCGCTCACCGGCCGCAAGCACATCCTCTCGCTCATGGTCGAGAACCGCCCGGGCGTCCTGGCCCGCATCGCGGGGCTGTTCAGCCGCCGCGGCTTCAACATCGACACGCTCGCGGTCGGCCCGACCGAGGACCCGGACGTCTCGCGCGTCACGCTCACGCTCGACGGCGCCGTCCACCCGATCGACCAGGTCACCAAGCAGCTCCACAAGCTCGTCAACGTGATCAAGATCCGCGACATGGAGCCCGACGGGACGATCGCCCGCGAGATGGCGCTGTTCCGGGTCTCCGCGGCGGTCGAGAACCGCGCCGAGATCATGCAGTTCGCCGAGATCTTCGACGCGAACGATCGTCGACGTCTCGCGCCGCACGCTGACCATCGAGGTCACCGGCTCCCAGGACAAGATCGACTCCTTCGAGCGCATGGTCCGCCCGCACGGCCTGATCGAGATGGCCCGCACCGGCGAGGTCGCGATCACCAAGTCGCGGCCGGACGCCGTAGGCCGCTGATGATCCACGGGCGCCGCGAGCCGCGCTGCGACTCGCTCGAACGCGCTCGACTCGCGCGGCTGGGACGGGCGCTCGCGGCGGCTCGTCAGCGTGACCGTCGAGGTCGAGATCGCGGACCCCGTCGCGCGCCGTCGTTCGCGCTCGCGGCTGGCCTCCGACCGCTGGTTCTGCCTGGGAGCAGCCGGACCGACGGCTTCGCGCTCGCCGGGCTCGGGACGCGCGGCCGAGGTCGGTCTCGCGCGGGCGAGCGGCGCTTCGCGGACGTCGCCGCGCGAATGCGCCGACGCTGCTGCGGGACCGCGTCTGCGACGAGCCCGCGGGCTGCCCGCCGGCGCGGGGCCGGTGTGGGCCGGCGGCTTCGCGTTCGACGCCGGACGGCGGCGCGTCCGCGCACTGGTCGTCGCTCCCGCCCGCGCTGATGGTCCTGCCCGAGCTGTCGCTGGTCCGCCGACGGCGAGCGAGACCTTGCTCACCGCTCGCGGCGGTCGCTCGAGCCCGGGCGCCGAGCCGCGGCTCGAGCGCCTGCGGCGCGCCGCGCGGCCTCGCTGGCGCTCGCCGACGGGCCGCTGCCGATGCTCGACCCGACGCCGAGCGGTGCGGTGCCGGTCGCGAGCGCGCCGATCCTCCGCCGCTACGAGGCGCGCGGTCGCGCCGGCCGTCGAGCGCATCCGCGCCGGCGAGCTGCGAGAAGGTGGTCCTCGCTCGCGAGGTGCGGGTGCGAGGCGCCCGCGGCCCATGATCCGGCCGCGCTCTTCGGCGCGCTGCGCGAGCTCTTCCCCTCGTGCTTCTGCTTCTGCTTCGGGACGCCCGAGGCGGCCTTCCTCGGGCGCCAGCCCCGAGCTGCTGGTCCGGCGCAGCGGGGCGCGGCGCGCAGACCGTCGCGCTCGCGGGCTCGACCCGCCGCAGCGCCGACCCCGCGGTCGACGACCACCTCGGCGAGCAGCTGCTGCAGCTCGGCGAAGGACCGCGCGGAGCACGAGATCGTCGTGCGGCGGATCGAGCGGGCGCTGCGCCCGCACGCCGTCTGGGTCGAGGGCGGGACGCGAGCCGGCGCTCGTCAAGGTCGCGAACATCCAGCACCTGGCGACGCCGATCTGAGCCGGATGCGA
>CAVUCV010000002.1:0-144423 GCA_963740125.1 uncultured bacterium
ATCCCCCTCCCGCAGATCTACTACCCGAGACAGGGAAAGACCTGGGCCCACATCGCGAACCGATGGGACCTCGCGGGCGGCAACTGCCCGAAGCGGAAGCGACGCAAGCGCGGGTGCTACGACTTCGGCGGCGTGACCTCGCACCCGGCCGGGTGCGCCGGGGTCGAGTTCACGCCCGAGGAGAGCTGGCGCCGCTTGCGCCAGGCCGCCGACAATCGCGTCGGCCGGCGCCTCATCTACTTCAACCCGCGCCGCGTCGGCTGCCGTTCCTTCGCCGAGGAGCCCAGCCCCACGACGCAGACCGAGGTCTCGCTGCCGCTGATGCCCAACGACGTGCCCGGGAGGATCATCCGGGACCCGGATCCCGTCGTAAGCGAATACGTCATGGGATCTCTCGTGAACGCCTGGCGTGCCGGCGACGCGCGCGAGCTCACCTGGGTGTACGCCGGCGCCGCCGGTCCAGACCCTGGCCACCGGGGAGCCATCCTCCTCCGGCCGCCTCCTTGTCGTGCGTGAGAGCTATGCGCGCGACCGGCTGCCGGCGACATCGGTGGAGCAGATCGACGTCGAGGGCGCGGGACCTCTGCGGATCGTCGAGGCGCCGCTGGGGCGCCGGGCTGCCGGCTCAGGGCCGGATGGCAGCGTCATCGCTTTCGAAAGCGCCACGGGGGCAGAAGGGGCGCTCGACCTCTCCACGGCGTCCGTAAGCCTGACGCCGGAGCCGTAGACCGCTCCACTTCGCCTCAGCCGGGCGCGAACCGCGCGTGCAGGTGGTTGTCGTGGTTCGCGAGCGGCACGACGATGCCCGGCGGGCCGGTCAGGGGCAGGTTCGGGCCGACGTAGACGGTGACGGCGCCGGCCGCCACGAAGCGGTCGACCAGGTCCTGCGCGAGGCCGACGTCGACCTCGCCAACGCTCAGCGGCGCTCGCTCGGCGCCGCCTCGAGCGGGTAGTAGACGTCCACGTCGAGGCCGTTCTGGTGGCTCGCGTGGCCGATCCCCCCGCCGACCTCCGGGCCGAAGTCGCCGCCGCCGCGCACCGAGAGGTCGCCGACGCCGACGCGAGGCGCTTTCGGGTGCGCACGCGCGAAGCCGCGCAGGACGCCCAGGGTCGTGCGCACGAGGTCGCCCGTCCCCCAGCGCCGCCACGTCCGGTTCGGCCTTTCGTGGCGGATCGGGTCCCAGGTGAAGAACGCATGGCCCTCGGCAGGGAAGCGAACTCCGCGGACCAGCGACCCCGCCTCGGGCAGGCCGACGGCCACGGAGTCGCGATACTCGACGCGGGCCCGCTGCAGATCGCGATCATTCCGATCCGAGTTGCCGTCCGAGCACAGCCCGACCGCTGAGATGAGCGCCAGG
Organism: uncultured bacterium; assembly: GCA_963740125.1. Lineage (GTDB taxonomy): Bacteria > Actinomycetota > Thermoleophilia > Solirubrobacterales > 70-9 > JALZKA01. The sequence continues at coordinate 1,359 of CAVUCV010000002.1, forward strand.
ATCCAGACAGCCACAGAGATAGCTACGGAGGGCGCCCGCCCCGGGGTCCCTGCCGCGGTCGAGGCGCGGGCGCTCCGCCGCGACTACGGCGACGAGCCCGTCCTCCGCGACGTCTCCTTCGAGCTTCCCGCGGGCCAGACGCTGGTCGTCCTGGGCCCGAACGGCGCGGGCAAGTCGACGCTCCTTCGCATGCTCGCGACGCTCCTGCGCCCAGCGCGGGCGAGCTGAGCGTGCTCGGGGCCGAGCTGCCGCGGCGCGCGTGGAAGGCGCGCGGGCGGATCGGCTACCTGGGCCACGACGCGCTCCTCTACGCGGACCTCACAGTCACCGAGGCGCTCGCCTTCCACGCGCAGCTCCACCGGGTGTCCGAGCCACGACGACCGCATCGGCGGCCTGCTCGCCGAAGTCGGCCTCGAGCGGCGCGCCGGCCAGCAGGTCAGGACGCTCTCGGCGGGACAGCTGCAGCGGGCCGCGGTCGTGCGCTGCGTCCTGCACCGGCCCGAGCTCCTGCTCCTGGACGAGCCGGGCGCGCACCTCGACCCGGCGGGCTTCGGGACGGTGGAGCCGCTTGATCGGCCGCGGGCTCGGGGGCGACCCGGGTGGTCGTGACGCACGACGTCGAGGGCGGCCTCGCCGACGCGGACCGCGCGCTGGCGCTCCACAGCGACGGGACCGTCGCGTACGAAGGGCCCGGCCGGAGGCCTGTCGCCCGGCGACGCGCGCGCGATCTATGCCGGGAGAGCCCGATGAGCGCGGCCCGGGTGATCCTGGCAAGGACCTGCGGATCGAGCTCCGCACGCTGCAGTCGCTGCCGGCGATGGCGCTGTTCGCGGTCACGACGTTCGTGATCTTCCGCTTCGGGCTCGACCGCACGTCGCTCGAGGGCAGCCTCGCCACGGGCGTGCTCCTGGTGACGATTCTGTTCGCGGCGCTCCTCGCGATCAACCGCCTGTTCGTCGCCGAGCGCGACGAGGGCGGCTTCGATGCGATCAGGCTCGCCCCGGTGGACCCGACCTCGCTCTTCGTCGCGAAGGTCGCTGGCGCTCCTCGATCTATCTGGCGATCCTCGAGCTGATCGCCGCTCCCGGTCTTCGCCGGCTTCTTCCTCGACGACGCCGCCGGGCTGCTGCCCCTGGCCGGGATCCTGCTCCTGCTCGACCTCGGACTGGCCGCGACGGGGGCGGTCGTCTCGACCATCGGCGCCAACTCCCGGGCCCGCGACCTCCTGACGCCCCTGATCCTCCTGCCGCTCCTGGTGCCGCTGATGATCGCGGCGGCGGGCGCCTGCGAGCCGCTGCTCGCTGCAGGCGGCCCTGAATACGGCGATGTAGGCAAGTGGGTGCTCACCATGGCGCTCTACGATCTGTTGTTCCTCCTCGTCGGGTATGCGACCTACGAATTCCTGCTCGAGGACTAGATCCGATGTCCACCGAAGATCACCACCAGCACACGCTTCTTTCGCAGCTAAAGCTGCTCACTAGACGAATGCCCTCACTCAGAGTCCTGGCGTTCGCCACCGTCGCCGTGCTCGGCGTCGCGTTCGCGATGGTCTTCTTCTACGCGCCGAACGACGCGGATCAGGGCTTCATCCAGAAGATCTTCTACGTCCACGTGCCGATCGCGATCTGCGCGCTGATCGGCTTCGTGGTCGCGGCCTTCCACTCGATCCGCCACCTGCGCACCGGCGATCCGATCCACGACGTCCGCTCGTACGTCTCGATCCACATGGGCGTGATCTTCGGTACCGCAGCGCTTCTGACGGGTGCGATCTGGGCGCGCGCCGCCTGGGGCAAGTGGTGGGTCTGGGAGGAGCCGACGCTCGTCTCGTTCCTGATCGTCTACCTCCTCTACGCGACGTACTACCCGCTCCGGTATTCGATCGAGGACCGGGAGCGCCAGGCCCGCTACGCGTCCGTGTTCGCGATCACCGCCGGCGCGTTCGTCCCGCTCAACTTCATGGCCGTCCGCCTTGCGGAGTCGCTGGTCCACCCGCGGGTGTTCGCAACCGCCGACGGCGGGCCTGCCGCCCGAGATGCTCCTGACGTTCTTCGTCTCGATCGCCGGGATGGCGCTTCTCTTCATCACGCTCATCCGCTTCGAGATGTCGGCGAAGATGACGAAGGGCGCAGATCTCGCGCCTTCGCCGCGCGCTCGACTCCGAGGCTCCGGCCGCGTCCCGCCTCGCGTATCGCTCCAGCCGTCCCGCAAGCGAGCACCGCTGATGCCCGCGCTGCCGATCGACGAGGCGGGCAAGTACGTCGCCGGGGCCTATGTGGTCTTCCTGGTCCTGGTCCTGATCTACGTCGCGATCATGGCGGCGAAGCTCGAGCGCATGCGCCGCGACCTGACCGAGCTGGCGGACCTGGCCGAGAGCCGCAAGCAGGAGGCCGCGTAGATGGCCGAGGTCCTCGTCCTCGGCGTCTCGCACAAGACCGCTCCGCTGGAGCTGCGCGAGCGCCTTGGCGCTGACCGAAGGCCGCGCCGTCGGCGTCCTCGGCGAGCTCGTCACCTCCGGCGAGGTCGCTGAGGCCGCAGCGATCTCCACCTGCAACCGGACCGAGCTCTACATGTACGCGTCGGACCCGGTGAACGCGGAGTCGCAGGCGCTGAGCGTGCTGGCGCGCGAGGCCGACATCCGCCCGACCGAGCTCGTCTCGCACCTCTATTCGTTCCGCGGCCCCAGCGCCGGCTCGCACCTCTTCCGGGTCACCGCTGGCCTCGAGTCGATGATCGTCGGCGAGGCCGAGATCCAGGGCCAGGTCAAGCGCGCCTACGAGCTCGCGCTGGTCGAGGACGCGACGGGCCCGGTGCTGAACAGGCTCTTCCGCGGCGCGCTGGCCGCCGGCAAGCGCGCCCGCTCGGAGACCGCGCTGTCCGAGCGGGCGCTCTCGGTCCCCCAGGTGGCGGTCGAGCTGGCCCAGCGCACGCTCGGCGACCTCGAGGATCGCACGGTGCTGGTCGTCGGGGCGGGCGAGACGGCCGAGCTGACCGCCCGCGCGCTCGCGTCGCGCGGCGTCGACGCGGTCTTCATCGCAAACCGCCACTACGACCGCGCGATCGGCATCGCCCAGCGCTTCGGCGGCAGGGCCGTCCGCTTCGAGGAGCTGCCGTCGCTGCTCGCGGCGGCCGACATCGTCGTCTCTTCGACCTCCTCGCCCCACAACGTGATCGAGCGCGATGCGCTCTCCGAGGTCATGGCCGAGCGAGCCGGCCGGCCGCTGCTCCTGATCGACCTCGCGGTCCCGCGCGACATCTCGCCCAGCTGCCGGGAGCTGACGGGGGTGACGGTCCACGACATGGACGACCTGCAATCGCTGGTCGAGCGCAACACGAGCTCGCGCGAGGGCGAGGCCGTCAAGGCCGAGAAGATCCTGCGCTCGGAGCTCGTGCAGTTCGAGGAGTGGCTGACGGCCCAGGAGGTGACTCCGACAATCGCGGCGCTTGCGCGGGCTGGCCGACGAGATCGTCGCCCGCACGCTCGCCGAGAACGAGAGCCGCTGGGAGAGCCTTTCGGCCGCCGATCGCGAGCGGCTGGAGACGATGGCGAACGCGATCGCCCGGCGCATCCTCCACGAGCCGACGCTTCGCCTCAAGCGCTCCGCCGCGGACGGCGTCTCCGGCCACGTTCACGCGCTCCGCGAGCTGTTCGGCCTCGATCCCGGCTCGGACGCGCTCGAGGGCGCGCAGGCCGAGGTCACGGAGCTCGACGAGCACCGCCGCGCTCGGCGCTAGGAGGGGATCTTGAGGATCGCGACCCGGTCGAGCGCGCTCGCGCTCGCGCAGGCCGAGACGGTTGCGAGCGCTCTGGGCGGCGCGGAGCTGGTCCAGGTGTCGAACGTCGACGGCGAGGTCGGGGACAAGGCGCGGTTCGTCCGGACCGTCGAGGAGGCGCTTCGCGAGGAGAGGGCGGAGCTGGGCGTCCACTCGGCCAAGGACCTGCCGGGAGAGATGCCCGATGACCTCGCGCTGGTCGGGGATGCCCGGTCCGCGAGGACCCGGCAGACGTGTTCGTCGGCGAGCCGCAGGCGTCGCTCGACGACCTGGCGGAGGGCGCGCGCGTCGGCACCGCGAGCCTGAGGCGCCGCTCGCAGCTACTCGCGCTGCGGCCCGACCTGGACGTGGTCGAGGTCCGCGGCAACGTCGATACCCGCCTGCGGAAGCTCGCCGACGGTGAGTTCGACGGCATCGTCCTCGCGGCCGCCGGCCTGGTGCGCCTGGGCCGCGGAGACGAGATCGCGTTCCGCTTCGGCGCCGATCAGATGGTCCCGGCTCCGGGCCAGGGAGCGCTCGCGCTGCAGGCCCGGGCCGGCGACGAGGCGTCGGCCGCCGCCGCGGCGGGCATCTCCGATCGGGAGGCGCTGGTCGAGTTCACGGCCGAGCGCGCCGCCACGCAGATGCTGGACGCCTCGTGCGAGACGCCGCTCGGCATCTGCGCGCGCCACATGGACGGGACGCTCGCCGTGGCGGGATACGCGGGCCTGCCCGACGGATCGGAGTGGGTGCGTGACGCCGTTCAGGGGCGATCCGGAGCAGCCTGCCGCGCTGGGCGTCTCGCTCGCCGAGCGCATGCTCGGCGCGGGCGCCGGCGAGATTCTCGAGCGTGCGAAGGGGACGTGGCATGAGCGCCCGTCCCGGCGTCGTCTATCTCGTGGGGGCGGGGCCCGGCGATCCCGGGCCTGATGACCGCGCGCGCGCTCGAGCTGATCGCGAGCGCCGACGCGATCCTCTACGACCGCCTGATCCCCGACGGCGCTCTCGACGGCGCGCTCGCGAGGACGCGGAGCTGGTCTACGTCGGCAAGGCGCCGGGCGACGTCGCGATGACCCAGGAGGGGATCAACGCAGACGCTCGTCGAGCGGGCGCAGCGGGGGCTCAGCGTCGTGCGCCTGAAGGGCGGCGACCCGTTCGTCTTCGGCCGCGGGGGCGAGGAGGCCGAGGCGTGCCGCGCCGCCGGGGTGGAGTTCGAGGTCGTTCCAGGCGTGACCTCGGGAGTAGCGGCGCCCGCGTACGCCGGCATCCCCGTCACGCATCGCGACGACGCCTCGGCGGTTGCGTTCGTCACCGGCCACGAGGACCCGGCCAAGCCGGAGACGGCGCTCGACTGGGAGGCGCTCGCCCGCTTCCCGGGCACGCTCGTCCTCTACATGGGCGTGAAGAACCTGCCCGAGATCGCCCGCCGCCTGATCGACGCGGGACGCGATCCGGCCGAGCCGGCCGCCGCGATCGAGCGCGGCACCCTGCCCGGCCAGAAGGCCGCGGTGGCGAACGCTCGGGACGCTTGCCGCCGAGGTCGAGCGGCAGGGCTTGCGCCCGCCGTCGATCCTTGTCTTCGGCGCCGTGGCGGCGCGGCGCGAGGACATCGAGTGGCTCGAGCGGCGCCCGCTCTATCGGAAAGCGCGTCGTCGTCACGCGCGCGCGCGCGCAGGCAAGCGGAATGGCTCGGACGCTCGAGGCGCTCGGCGCCGAGGTGGTCGAGCTGCCCGCGATCAGGATCGAGCCGACGATCGAGACGGACGCAGGTGCGCGCCGCGGTCGAGTCGCTTCACACCTACGCGCTCGTCTGCGTCACGAGCCCGAACGGCGCGCGCCTCCTGTTCGAGGCGATGGACGCCGCGGGCCGCGACGCGCGGGCGCTCTCCCAGGCTCAGGTGGCCGCGATCGGCCCGGGCACGGCCCGAGCGCTTCGCGAGCACGGCGTGATCGCGGACGTGGTGCCGGAGCGCTTCGTCGCCGAGGCGCTCATCGAAGCGCTCGCCGACGTGCCCGTCCAGGGCAAGCCGGTCCTGGTCGCCCGCGCCGCCGAGGCGCGGGACGTCCTGCCGGACGCGCTTCGCGAGCGCGGCGCGGAGGTGGACGTGGTCGCCCTGTACGAGACGGTCCGCGAGACGCCCGCGCCTGAGGAGATCGAGCGCGGCGATGAGCGCCGACTACGTCACCTTCACCTCGTCCTCGACGGTGCAAGAACTTCCTCGAGGTGACGGGCGGGCGGGTGCCGGAGGGCGCGCGGATCGTCTCGATCGGGCCGGTCACCAGCGAGACGGCCCGAGAGGCCGGCATCGGGGTTACGATCGAGGCGAGCAGGCACGATCCGGAGGGGCTGATCGACGCGTTGGTGGAGGATGCGGCCGCTTCATGAACCGCCTTCGTTGAACGCGGTGCCTTTCGACGGCCCCACCGTCCACCACCGCGCTGACGGACTCGACGAACGACCGGGCGCGTGAGCTCGCGATCGGCGGAGCGCCGTCGGGCACGGTCGTCGTCGCCGGACGAGCAGACGGCGGGTCGCGGGCGCACGGGCCGCAAGTGGTCGGCGCCGGCCGGGTCGGCGCTCTCCTGTGCTCGGCGATCCTGCGCCCGCTGGAGGCGCATCACTCCCTGCTGCCGCTCGCGGTGCCGCTCGCGGTCTGCGAGGCGGCCGAGGCACTGGCGCCGGTCGAGTGCCAGGTCAAGTGGCCGAACGACGTCTGGCTGGACGAGCGGAAGCTCGCGGGCGTCCTGATCGAGGCGCGCCCGCCGGAGTGGGCGGTGATCGGGGTCGGGCTCAACCTCTCGATACCCGACGACGGGTTCCCGGACGACCTGCGCTGGCCCGCGACGTCGCTTGGGCACGGGGTGGGGCCGGATCAGGCGCTGGAGGCGCTTCGGGAAGCGCTCGGGCGGTGGACCGCCGCGGGGCCGGAGGAGGTCGTCGCCGCGTTCGAGGCGCGGGACGCACTGCGCGGCCGCGAGGTCGCCTGGGAGGGCGCCGGTGGCTCGGGCAACCAAGGGGAAGGCGTGTGCGAGGGCATCGACGAGCGCGGCAATCTGGTCGTCGTCACCGACGCGGGCGAACGCCTGAGCCTCGGCGCCGGCGAGGTCTCGCTCCGCCTCTAGGCCGATCAGGCCGGACTGGCGCTTCTGTTGGCATATCCAACTGAACTCAGTCGCGGGAGCCGATCGTCGTCGGAGTCAGCGTCTCGCCGGCGTCCGCCGTCGCGCCGGTCGTCATCGCCGGCACTGTCCTCGACCACATCTGCGCCATCGCCGGCCGTCTCCTCGGCCACATCGGCGCCGTCGTCGTCCAGGCGTCTCCGCATCGAGCACCTCGCGCTCCGGGGCGTTTCCGTTCTGCCTTGGCCTTGTCGCCACCTCCGCCCTTCTTCCGGCGCCTGCGGCGGCCTCGAGCCGGGCTTCGGGAAGTTCCGCAGGAGCTCGCGGGCGACGGCCGAGGGCTTGCGGGCCATGCGCATGCGCGCGCCGCGGAGGACCTCTTCGGCCTCGGGCGTGTGGGCGACCGCGGCGGCGAGGAGCGCGACCGAGAGCCGGCGGTCCTGCTGGCGCGCCGCGGTGACGAGTCGGCGGGCGTTGCGCCCGTGGGCGCGGCCGGAGGAGTTGACGAAGAGGCCGAGCAGGCGCTTCGTCTCGGGCCAGCGCTGGACGGCGTATTGCTCGTGGAGCTCGCGGGTCGTCTCGGCGAGGCGCCACACCCATGCCTGGGCCTGGTCGCGCCGGCCGATCCGGCGCTCGGCGAGCGCCTGGAGCAGGAGCTTCGCGCCGGCGCGGCGGTCCTCGCGGCTCCAGGTGGTGACGATGTCGACGCAGTCGTCGAACGCCTCGGCGTCGCGGAGCGCGGCGACCTCGGCCATCGCCTTCAGGCGGAGCTGGTGGTTGCGGTTGCGCTGGACGCAGGTGAGGAGGAAGCGGCGGCGGAGCTCCTTCGCCTCGTCGTGCTGGATCATCGCCTTGGCGCGGCGCCACTGGTTCGAGGTGACCTTCGAGCCGGCCAGCGCGGCCCACGCGTGCTGCTCGGAGTAGTTCAGGTTCTCGACGGCGATGCGCCACAGCTCGCGCTCGAGCACGGCGACGCGGCGCTCGGGATCGGCCGAGACGGGGACGATGCGGCGCTCGACGCGCACGCGACGGCCGCGGCCGCGGCGGACGGGGCCGACGACGATCGCGCCGCCGCGGTAGACGTCGCGGTCCAGAAGCGAATGGAGGGTCACGATCGTCTCGTCGGAGGTGGTGGCGGGATGGACGAGGTCGATGACCAGGCCGGCCTCCTTGCCCGGAGCGCGACGGGTCACGCGGCCGACGCGCTGCTGGTAGATCCGGCGCGAGGCGGTCGGCGCCAGGTGCATGCAGATCGTGGCGCGGGGGGAGTTCCATCCCTCGGCGAGGAGCATCGCGTTGCAGAGGACGTCGACGTCCCCGCGCTCGAACGCGGCGAGGATCTCGGCCAGCTCGCGCTTGGGAGTCTCGCCCGAGACCGCCTGGGCGTTGATGCCGACGTCGCGCATGGCTGAGGCGACGTTGTTCGCGTGCTTGACGCCCGCCGTGTAGAGGACGCCGGGCACCTTGGAGAAGCGCGCCTTGTAGAGGTCGGCGATCGCGACGTTGAACGGCCCCTGGTCGAGGAGCTTCGCCAGCTCCTCCTGGTCGAAGTCCTGGTCCACTTCGCCTCGGCGAAGCGGCACCTTCGCGAGCGAGCGCACGCCCGGGCCCGGGCGGGATGCGGATGCAGCGGAGCGGCGCGATCACGCCGCGTCGCGCGGCCTGCGCGAGGTCGAAGCGCGAAGTCTGGGTCGGGAAGAGGTCGGCGACGTGGCGGGCGATCAGCGCGCCGGTCGCGGTCATGCCGATGAAGACGGGGCCGTCCATCTGGCGGATGCAGGCGCTGGTCTTCTCGCCGAGCGCGGTGTGGGCCTCGTCGCAGATCACGATCGAGTACGCGTCCGAGATCTCCTTCGAGTTGCGGACGAACCACTGGTAGGTCTCGACGGTGACCGGGCCGTAGGCGTGGTCGTCCTTTCCGAGCAGCGGCGGCGAGAGGCGCTCTGAGTAGCCGCGGTCCGAGATCTCGCCGATGAACTGGTCGACCAGGTTTCGCCGGTGGGTGAGGATCAGGATGCCGCCGGTGCGCGAGGACTCGACGAAGCCGACTGCGGCGACCGTCTTGCCGGCGCCGGTCGCGTGCTCGAACCAGAAGCGCCGCGATGCGCCGGGGTCCTCGGGCGCTTCGGCGACCAGGTCCTCTTCGTCGTCGGCCGGCTCATCGGCCCAGTCCTGGGGCTCCTCGTCGGGCTCGAGCTCGTCGTCGAGCTCGTCGTCCTCGCCGGCGCCGTTCTCGGCGGTGGGCTCGGCGGACGCGGCGGCCCCACCATTCGAGCCGTTCCCGTTCCCGTTGCCGTTCGGCGTCAGGGGGCCTTCCTCGATCTCGGTCACCAGGGCGGCGAGCGTTCCCGAAAGCGCGTCGACCTGGTGGTCGTTCAGCTCGGCGCCGTCCAGGAGCTTCGGCGGGTCCATCTCGAGCACACGCTCGAGGCCGAGCATCAGCGAGTACTGGCGGCGCCACTCGGTCGAGGGCTCGTCGTGACCCGCCTCCATCTCGGCCAGCGCGTCGTCCAGGGCGCGCCTTCGCGCGGTTCCGGGCGCAAGGTCCGCAACCGTCTCGCCTTCGAGCAGGATGGGCTCCCGCGCGAACTCCTGAGCTCGCTCGAGCTCCGATTCCGTTGGGGTGGTGACGGCGCTTGCAGCCACGTCGGTGGTGTTTGCCAAGGTGAGGCTTTCTCGAAAGGGACTCGCCCCGAGACGTCTTTGACGCCGTGGCGAGCGATGTAAGCTCGATGGAGGCGGCCGGCGTGGCTTTTCCCCCTTTGCCTGGCCGGAGCCCCCGCGGTCCCTGACGCGGGATCCACTCCAAAAGTACCAGCCCGAAGGGTCGAATGTCTTCAGTCGTGGCTCAATGCAGGTATCTCGCGGCCGCAGGCGCGGCGGTGGTCGCTGCCCTGGGCGCGGGTTGCGGGGGCGGCGAGTCCGACACGGTCGATCCGGGCAGCGCGAACCCGGACTCGGCCGTCTCGCTCGAAGAGGCTCAGGCGCCGGTCAAGGGGGCGCCGCCCGAGCTGGTGGCCATCCGCGAGGAGGCGAACGAGATCCTCGACGAGAGGCCTCGACGACTTCAACGCCCGCCTCGCAGAGCTCGAGGAGGCAGGCGTGCCCGTCGTGATCAACAAGTGGGCTTCGTGGTGCGGGCCGTGCCGCGAAGAGTTCCCCGACTTCCAGACGCAGGCAATCGAACGCGGAGACGAGATCGCCTTCCTCGGCCTGCTGTCGAACGACGGCCCCGAGACCGGTGAGACGTTCCTCACGGGGCTTCCGCTCCCGTATCCCAGCTACCTCGACTCCGATCAGGACATCGCCGGCGACCTCGGGATCTCCCGTGAGTTCCCGACCACGGTGATCATCGGGTCCGACGGCGAGATCGCCTACACGAAGTACGGCCAGTATCCCGACGAAGAGGCGCTCGCCGCCGACATCCAGGAGTACGCGCAACTGATGGCTGCCGCCAGGAAGACCGTGTGGAACGTGGTGCGCTGGCCGCTGGCCGCCATCGCGGTGATCGTCTTCGGCGCCGGCGTCCCCTACCTGTGGGTCTGGGTCGGCTCGCAGCTCCAGGGCGGAACCGCTCCGTCCTTCAGCGGCCTCGGCGTCGCGCTCCTCGGGATCATCATCTCCTAGGCCTGATGGCCTACCTCCTGGCTTGGCTCAAGGCCGTCGTCACGCACGACGAGGGCAAGCCGATCCGCCACGACTGGAACCGGAGCCTCTCGGCCGAACGGCGCACCGGCCCCGACACGCACCCGATCGAGGACCTGGTGATCACGGCGACGATCCTCGTCGGCATCGTCTGCACCGCCTGGTTCCTCATGTTCGGATCCCCGGCGTCCCCGTCGCGCCCTAAGGTGCCAGGCGCCTACGTGCCGCGACGCCGCGTGCACGTGCTGGCACCTTCTGCGCGCGATAATCAACGCGTGAGGCGAAACTTGCGCATCACCGTGTCGCTCCTGGCCGTTGCCGCCGGGCTCACGCTCGCCGGCGTCGCGCCTGCGCAGGACGAGTCCGGCGAGGCGGTTTCGATCGAGCTCTCGGGGTCGATCGATCCTGCGACCGAGGCTTGGATGGGGCGGGCGCTCGAGGACGCGGCCGATGACGCGGCGGAGCTCGTGATCATCCGGCTCGACACGCCCGGCGGGCTCGACACCTCGATGCGCGAGATCGTCAAGGACATCATCGCCGCGCCGATGCCGGTCGTCGTCTACGTCTCGCCGAACGGCGCCCGCGCGGCGTCGGCGGGGCTCTTCGTCACCCAGGCGGCCGACGTGGCGGCGATGGCGCCTCAGACGAACATCGGCTCCGCCTCGCCGATCACCATCGGCGGCGAGGACATCGGGGAGGTGCTCGGCGAGAAGATCGAGAACGACGCGGCGGCCTACGTCCGCGCGCTGACCGAGGAGCACGGGCGCAACCCGGATCTGGCCGAGGAGATGGTCCGCGAGGCGACCAACGTGACCGCCGACGAGGCACTCGACGAGGGGCTCATCGACATCGTCGCCGGCGACACCGACGACCTCCTCGAGCAGCTCGACGGCTTCGAGGTCCAGGGGCCGAAGGCGACGACTCTCGACACCGAGGGCCTCGACGGTGGACGAGCGCGACATGCCCTTCCAGTACGAGGTCCTTCAGATCATCGTCAACCCGAACGTCGCCTTCCTGCTGATCCTGGCGGGGATCATCGGGCTCCTGATCGAGATCTTCAGCCCCGGGCTCGATCCTGCCCGGCGCGACGGGGCTCGTCGTCGCTGGTGGTGGGCCTGTTCGCCTCCGCCCAGCTTCCGGTCACCGCTGCGGGCGTCGTGCTCCTCATCCTCGGCGTCGGGCTCTTGATCGCCGAGACGCAGCTTCCGACCGGCGGGCATCATGGGCGTCCTGGGTGCGATCTCGCTCGCGATATCGGGCCTCTTGCTCTTCGACACCGACTCCGAGAGCTTCGAAGTCTCGGCGCCGTTGGTGATCGCGCATCGCGGTCGTCTTCAGCGCTCGCGATCATCCTCGATCGGACGCAAGGTGATGGCCGCGCAGCCGAGGGAGGTGCAATCCGGGTTCGAGCAGCTCGTGGGCGCGAGAGGTGACGTGAGGTGCCGCGATCGACCCGATCGGCCAGGTCTTCGTCGACGGCGCGCTCTGGAGAGCGGAGCCGGCCGAAGGTCTGGAGGATGAGCCCATTCCCTCCGGCGCTAGAGTGCTCGTCGAGGCCGTCGAAGGCCTGACCCTCCGGGTCCGCCCGGTTCAAGACGAAGAAACCACTAGAAGGAGACGGTTGATGGCAGCCCTCGTAGTTGCTGGCAGTTCTCGCCGCGATCGTCCTCATCATCCTCGCGGCCGCGGTTCGCATCCTTCGCGAGTACGAGCGCGGCGTCATCTTCCGCCTCGGCCGGCTGATCGCCCTGAAGGGCCCCGGCCTGCGGCTGCTCATCCCGTTCATCGACCAGATGGTGCGCGTCGACCTGCGAACGATCACGCTGAACGTGCCGCCTCAGGAGATCATCACGAAGGACAACGTGACGGTCCGCGTGAACGCGGTCGCCTACTTCCGCGTCGTCGATCCGAACAAGGCCATCACCGAGGTCGAGAACTACCTCCTCGCCACCTCGCAGATCTCCCAGACCACGCTTCGCTCCGTGCTCGGCAAGGCGGAGCTCGACTCCCTCCTGGCCGAGCGCGAGCGCCTCAACATCGAGCTCCAGCAGATCATCGACGAGCAGACCGAGCCGTGGGGCGTGAAGGTCTCGACCGTCGAGGTCAAGGACGTCGAGCTTCCGACCGAGATGCAGCGCGCGATCGCCCGCCAGGCGGAGGCCGAGCGTGAGCGCCGCGCCAAGGTCATCTCTGCCGACGGCGAGTTCCAGGCGTCCGCCAAGCTGAGCCAGGCGGCGGACGTCATGAGCCGGAACCCGACGACCCTCCAGCTCCGCTACCTGCAGACGCTGCTGGAGATGGGCGTGAACCAGAACACGACGATCGTCTTCCCGCTCCCGATCGACCTGCTGCACGCGTTCGTGCGCGACGGCAAGAATCCGCCGCCCGCGCCTCCTGCGCCGCCCGTCGATCCGGCCGACATGCCGCCGCCGATCAGCCGGACGACGTGCCGCCGCCCGACCTGAGCCAGCTCGAGGACGCGGATCCGGGCGAGCCGCAGTAACCCCGTACCAGGTACCTAACGAGATCTCACACTCGGGATCGCCGCTGACCGCGCCCGAGATACGCATCGATCAGCTCACCGGGCTGCGGGTCGTGCTCGCGCCCGGCAGGGCAGAGCGGCCCGACGCGTTCTCCCCGGCAGTCGCCGAATCGAAGCCCGACGCCGCCGAGAAGTGCCCGTTCTGCGAGGGGCGCGAGGACCGCACTCCGCCCGAGGTCTGGGCCGATCGCCCAGGCGGCGGCGGGGCCGACACGCCGGGGTGGCGCGTCCGCTCGGTGCCGAACCTCTACCCGGTGCTCGGTGGAGGGGACGCGGAGCACCGAGAGACGGGCGGCTTCTCGAGCGCGGCCGACCCGATGGCGGATTCGCGGCGGACCGCCGAGGTCGAGCCTCTTCGGCTCGCAGCCGGCGGACGGGCTCGCACGAGGTGATCGTGAACATCGCCGCGGCACGAGACGTCGATGTGCGGCCCTCTCGGACGACGAGCTCGCGGTCGCGGTCGAAGGCTGGCGCGAGCGCATGCGAGCGGTGGCGGCGGACTCGGCCTACGTGCACCTGATCGTGAACGAGGGCCCGGCCGCCGGCGCGTCGCTCGAGCACACCCACGCGCAGCTCTACGGCCTGCGCTTCGTCCCCGCCGAGGTCGCCCGCGAGCGCGAGCGCTCGGCCGCCTACCACCAGCGGACGATGGGCGGCCACCTTCTGGGCGACGTCGCGATCGAGGAGGTGCGCCGCCGCGAGCGCATGGTCGCGATCGACGACGAGGCGATCCTGATCTGCCCATGGGCGTCCCGCTCGCCGTTCGAGCTGCGCATCGTCCCCCGCAACCCGGCTCCCTCGTTCGAGGCGGAGGGCCAGGGCGGCGCGGCGATGATCGGCACCGCCCTGCGGGCTCTCGCCGGCGTGTTCGGGACGCTGCCGCAGTTCAACCTCTGGATCCGCACGGCGCCGACGCGGAGCCGAGGAGTTCTGCTGGCACCTCGACATCGTCCCGCGCCTGACGATCCGCGCCGGCTTCGAGCTCGGCACCGGCGTCGACATCTCGACCTACGCGCCTGAGCGAGCGGCCTCGGACCTGCGCGAAGCGCTCGGGCCTGACGCTCTAGCCGCCTGATGCCCGCGACTAGGCTTGTCCACCCGATGACCCCTCCCAGCTCACGCCCCTTCCCCCGCTTCGTCGCCGACGCCTCTCAGGACGCCGAGCCGGCTGGGCGCTGGGCCGAGCGCCTCACGACCCACTTCGCGGAGGCGTGCGAGCCGCTCACCGCCGATGCCGGATCCGCGCTCGACCCCGAGACCCTCCGCTGGTTTCCCGAGCGCGGCTGGGGCGGGCGGGTCTACGTGCCGGTGACGGGCCGTGCGCAGGAGCCGTCCGTGCCCTCCGACGCGCCCGAGGGATCCGAGCCCGTCCTCGTCGAGTACTACGGCTGGGTTTCGTTCGTCCGGCCGCATGGCGACGAGCCGTCCGACTTCTCCGCGAAGGCCGAGTTCACCGACGTCACCGTCGAGGACAGCCCCGAGTGGGAGATCGACCTCTCGGACGACGTGCTCGGCCCGTGGCGCTCCGAGGCGGGGCGCGGCGGCGACGTGACCCTCGTCTGGGGGCTGCCGATGGTCCGCGGAGCGGTTGCGGCAACGGCGGAGCTCGACGGCGAAGTCGTCGACCAGTGCCCGGTTCGCGACGGCCGCTTCACGCTGGTCGCCGTCGATGCCGTGCACGGCTTCGGCGACTCGGACGTCTTCCTCACCGTGAAGCTCTGGGACCGGCGTCTGGCGCAGGTCGCGGCCGAGAGCCTCTACGACGAAGGCGACTGAGCCGCGAAGGGGGCCGGCGCCGCTGCGTCATGGATGACGCTCGAGGCTTGGTGGCGATTCGTGGGTAGCTCGGGCAGCGGTCAGAACCGCTCGGGCAATTGACTCCAGGCGGCTGCGCACGTTGCGAGCCGACACCGGCCCGAAGCCTGGCACGGCTGCTGCTACCTCGACAGTTGCACCTGAGCGATCTGACTTGAAAATCAAGGTCACAGCTGCGGGGGATTCGACACAGCACAAGCGCGTCGCGTCCTCGGTTGCCAAGAGTTTGTCACCGTCGCGCTCAACCTCCCAGCCTTGACGCACCAGCACTTTTCGTACATCGCTCACGATGTCGCCACGCCGAGGATGGATCTTCAGATTGCAGGCGGCTTTCGACATTGCTTCAGCATTCCAAACCCACGAGAAGTCACTCAGTTAGATGCTTTGCATGGAAAGCACCTGAGGCGCGAAGGCAGGGTTCCTCTCGCATAGCGCTACAAACCCTGCCCTCGCCTCCCAGGCACATTTGGCCAGGGACTAGCTTGCGGCGGATGCGCTTGTGTGCTTTTGGCCAAAGCGCTAGTGCCGCGTGGTGGACCTTTTGGTGATCAAGAGTGCCCCGAGCACAAACCAGCTCAGCACGAAGATCGCAGCGGAACTGATGAGAATCTGTCCGACCCCGGCCACGTTCAAGGCGCCCGCGATTACCCAGCCGATCAAGATCCCTCCGACGACGCAGGCGACAACGATGAGACAGCCGAGCGCCGAAACGTCAACTCTCCGGTAAATCCCGCTACCTGGCGGTTCCTTCTCATCCATAGCGCCACTCGCTCGGCGCTAGCCGAAGATCGTCACGGCGACCAGCCAGATCACAAGGATCGTCCCGACGACGATGAAGGTCCAGCGAAGGCGTGTGCCAAAGCTCGGTTCATACGTGTCGCGTCGATCTGTGGACACAGGCTCACCCTACACCTAGCTCTCTCCTGGGATGGCTTGACTAGATAGGTGCTTTCCATGCGAAGCACATAGTGCGAGAGCGCAGGCGATTGGTTCTAGGGTGCCGAGCTAAATAGGCCTCTGAGAACTTTGCGGCCTCCCATTTGGCCTATAAGGGCAGAACCGGCAAACGCGGACGGAAGCTGAGCAGTTAAAGGAAGCTGATGCAGTCCGGAGACCGCATGGCCAAGCGTAAACTCGACCGCGAGCCCCGATAGCTCAGCTGGATAGAGCGACTCCCTCCTAAGGAGTAGGCCCCTGGTTCGAATCCAGGTCGGGGTATTACATGCGGTTTCGCGCGCTTCTCTCCGTCCTCGTCCTGGGGCTCGTCTTTGCCGGATGCGGCTCCAATGACGAGCCTGCGCCGGAGCCTGTCGAGCGCAAGGACGAGACCGCGCAGAAGCTTCCCAAGCTCGAGCGCGGCTACGAGGAGTTCGTGAACCGCGCCGCGGGCGTCGCCTTCGGCCGTCCGCCCGGCTGGAGCGCCAAGGAGAAGGGTGCGGTGACGACCCTGACCGCGCCCGACGAGCTGGTCTTCGCGCGCGATCACGATCGACCGCACCGACGACGCGCTGGGCGGAGACCCGAAGGCCTTCGCGACTGAGACGGCGGAGCTCCTGCCGGGCTACGAGAAGGCTCTCGACCCGGGCAAGGCGAAGCCGTTCAAGCATTCCTACGAGGGCGCGATCGTCGAGGCGAAGGGCGTTGCCAAGAAGTCCGGCGTGCCTCAGCGCGTCAACGTCATCGTGCTTGGAGCGAACGGGCGTGGCGGTGGTCACCGCAGTGATCGCCGAGAACGCCGAGCGGAACGTCGGCGCCGAGTCGAAGCAGGCGCTGGAAGCGATCAGCACCCTGCGCACCCGCCCGCCGAACTAGCGGTCGGGGCGGTCCGGGTAGACGTCGTCGATCGTGGTCAGCGCGTGGAAAGGCGCGTCGGCCGCCGCGGCGATCGCGTCGCCTCCGCCGGCCAGGCGGTCGACCACGCAGAGGGTCGCGACGATGTCCAGGCCTTCCTCGCGGATCCGCTCGATCGCCGAGACGGTCGAGCCGCCGGTCGTGACCGTGTCCTCGACCACGAGGACCTTCGCGCCGTCCTCGACGGGCCCCTCGACCCAGCGCTGGAGCCCATGCTGCTTTCGCTCCTTGCGGACGAAGAAGCCCACGAGGTCGTCGCCTCCGGGCACCGCGATCGCGGCACAGGCCAGGGGGATCGCCGCCATCACCGGGCCCCCGACCGCCGCCGCGCCGGCATCGGTGGCAGCGGCCGCGATCAGCTCACCCGCCGCGCGGAAGCCGGCCGGGCGCATGATCGCCCTGCGCGCGTCGACGTAGTACTGCGCCGTCTGCCCGCTCGAGAGGGTCACCTCGCCCGAGGATCAGGGCGTGCTCGCGCAGCTCGGCGACGAGCGTCGCCCTGGCGCGGTCTTTCTCGGAGGTCAAGCGAGTGCCCGGCGCTACGGGTAGACCCAGATGTCGTCGCCGAGGTTGATCCAGTTGTAGATGAACAGCGAGTTCGGGATCGGGTTGCGCAGGCATCCGTGGCTGGCCGGGTAGTTCGGCACCGACTTATAGCCGTGCGTTGCGTAGCCGCGGTTGGTCGGCCCGAAGTAGACCGAGTGGACCATGCCGTGCGAGTTCGTCCCGTACTCCTTGCGGAAGAAGGTGTGGTGGCCCTGGATCGTCGGGGTGGCGGCCGTGCCCGAGGAGATGTGGAAGATGTGCTTCGGCTTGCCGTTGTCGGCGAGGACCATCACCTGCCGCGAGAGGTCGGCCTCGACGTGCTTGCCGGCGCCCGGGTGCTCGAGCTTGAAGCTGCCCTTGCCGTTGGCGAGCGTGCGGAAGATCGCCGGCGTCGCGTTCATCGTCCGCTCCATGCCGTTCACCTTGCGGTAGGCGAGGACCGCGCGCCCGGTCGCCGAGCCGTAGCTGCGCCCGTTCGCGGTGTAGTAGGCCTGCTTGGCGAGGAGGTCTGTTGAAGAGGCCCGACGTCGTTGTTCTCGCATGCCGGGATCGAGGTCCGGGTAGGAGATGCCGACCTTCTTCGACTCGGCCTGGAAGCCCTCCTGGTTCGGCGAGGCCTCCTTGCTCGGCGCGGACGCGGTAGGCGCCGTCCTCGATCAGGCGCTTCGAGCGGATCTTGAAGCGGCCCTGGTTCTTGCCCGGCACGCGGCGGATCGGCTGGCGCTTGGCGATGACCTCGTTGTTGGCCTTCGCGACCCAGACGCGGACCTCCTGGTCAGGCACGAAGGGGCGGACGTAGCCGACGCCGAGGATCTTCTGCCCACGTCCACTCTGCTGCCGTTGACGTTCTTGAGGGCGATGCGGACTCGCGCTTCCTTCGGGCGCTCCCTGCTAGAAGTTGCTGCTGCTGCGCCTGTTGTTCCGGCTCGGCCTGCTGCTCCTGAGGCGGAGGCCGGAAGCCGGGACGAAGAGGGCGAGGGCAGCGAGGGGGAGGGCGAGACGCTTCATGGCGGCAATTGTGGCAGTTCGATGTTTCATTTTCGACACCTGCTTTTCAGCCCGAAAGCAGCGGGATGATCGCGATCGCGTTGTTGACCATGTGGAGGACGATCGGCGGGCCCAGGGACCCCGTCCGCTCGTAGAGCCAGGCGAGGATCACGCCGAGCAGCGCGAGCAGGCCGGCGACGGCAGCGTCGCCCGATGCGAGATGCACCGCCCCGAAAAGGACTCCCGACGCACCCGCCGCGGCCCAGAACGGCGCCCTGGTGCGGAGCGCGCCGAAGAAGAGCCCGCGAAAGAGCGTCTCCTCGGTGATCGGCGCCGCGATGACGATCAGGAAGACGGTCGCGACCGCGGCGAGGGTCGTTTCGTTGAAATCGACGTCCTCGACCAGGGTGTCCTGCTCCGGGGTGAAGAAGAGGGCGGTGAAGGCGACCGTGACGGCGATCTGGACGCCCATCGCCGCCGCGACGAGCCAGAGGTCCGACGGCTTGAAGGGGACGAAGCCGACCACCCGCCATGGCCGGGAGGACACGCGCTTGGCGGCGATCGCGATCGGGACTCCCACGAAGAGGAGCCCCTGCGGGATCAGGGACACGAGCGTGGCGCGGGCTCTTCGGAGATCAGCGCGACCACGATCCCGCCGGTCAAGAGCAGACCGAGGAAGACGGCGATGAAGCCGATCAGCGCGTCCGTCTGCTCGAGCGGCGCCCATGGCCGTCGCCTCGCCGCTTTCCCTGATGCGTCCTCCGGCCGGGGCGGGGGAGGCTGGGAGTCCGGGAACGACCCGGCTTCAGCCACCGTTCACCGCTTGGGAGATCTCGGCCAGCGAGGAGATGTCGCCGCCTCCCGCCCGGTCCAGGTGAAGCGCGCGAATGCCCGCAGCGCCGGCGCCCGCGACGTCCTCCGCGACCGTGTCGCCTACGTGGATCGCCTCGTCGGCTCCGCAGCCCGCAAGCTCCAGGCCGGCCATGAAGATCGCGGGGTCCGGCTTCTTGAAGCCCGTTCCGGCGGACGTGACGACTCCGTCGACGCGTCGGCGAGGCCGCACCGCTCGAGCACCTCGGGAAGCGAGATGTCCCAGTTCGAGACGACAGACAAGCCGAAGCCCGCGTCTTCGCAGCTCGGCGAGCGCGGGCCGGGCGTCATCGAACGCCTTGAAACGGATCGCCTCCATCATGGTCTCGACCGGCACCTCGCGGTCGAGCTCCCAGGACAGGATGTCCGCGCAGCGCTTGCGAAGCGCGTTGAGCGAAGCTCGGCGTCCTTGCCCTCGTGAGCGTGCTCCTTGAAGAAGTCCATCTCGGCCTTGACGGCCGGTCGCGACATCGGCCTCGTCCATCTCCAGAACGGTGGCGAGGGGGACCCAGGGCGGCTCGAGATCGACGAGCGTTCCGAGCGCGTCCAGAAGCACTGCGCGCGTAGCTGGGGCCGACGTTGAAGGCATGGGCGGCCCAAGCTTGGCAGGATCGTTTTCCGAACCTCGGTAATCATTGGGCACATGGTCAAGCCGCCTTCGACACCAACAGCGATCTCTTCGGCGCCGTCATCACGGTCGACCGTGGCCGTCGTGATCGCCTACCTCGTCGACCGCATCGTCCTTGCCCGCGGCGGAAGGCTCGCCGGGCAGGTGACGGACGTCGGCGTTTCGCGCGCGGCGGCGACCAGGCTTCGCGTCGTCCGCCGCCTCGTCTTCGTGACGATCGTGGTCGTGGGCATCGGCCTCGCGCTCAGCCAGTTCACGAAGCTCGAGAAGCTCGCGACCGGCCTCCTGGCCTCCAGCGCCGTGCTCGGCATCGTGCTCGGACTTGCCGCGCGCCAGGTGTTGGCCAACCCCCTCGCCGGAATCCTGCTCGCGATCACGCAACCGATCAGGATCGGGGACACGATCACGCTCGACGACCAGACCGGCCGCGTCGACGACCTCACGCTGTCCTACACCTACATCGACACGGGGGACGGCCGGCTCATGATCGTCCCGAACGAGCAGGTGGTGACGCACACCGTCTTCAACCGCTCGACCGGTGACCAGAACGCGCCCGTCGCCGCTTCCGTCTGGCTGCCGCGTGACGGCGATATCGAGAAGGCCCGGGCCGCCCTGGCTCCCCTGGAGGCCTCGGAGATCGAGACCGTCGAGATCACGCCTGACGGCGTCAGGCTCGAGGTCCACGGGCCCGCACGGAAGCGCCCGCACCTCCGTCTCCGGCGAGGAGGCGGCGCTGCGAGAGCGCGCCCACCAGCTCCTGCTGAGCGCAGGAGTGCTGGCGACAGTACGACGAATAAGCCCCAGAACGAGCCCTGCAAGGTGATCCGCGAGGCCGGATCGCCTCGTTACCCTTTTCCAAGCTAGCTATGTCTTCACGAGCACGAAAGCGCCATCAGCGCTCGAACGGCTCCGTCCGTCAAGAAGATCCTGCTGGGACTCGGCGTTGTCCTGGTGGTGATCGGCATTGCGGCGGGCGCCGCTGCGGGCTGGGTCTACGACATGTGGGACGACGCCGGCACGATCGACGACCAGAAGGTCGTCGGCGAGGAGGGCGCGAACTCGAAGGTCTACGCGGCCGATGGCTCCCTGCTCGGGATCATCGACGCGAACATCATCCGCGAGCCGGTCGGCCTCAAGGCCATCCCGAAGACGCTCCAGCAGGCCACGATCGCGATCGAGGACGAGAACTTCTACGAGCACGACGGCGTCGACTTCTCGGCGATCATCCGCGCCACGGTCGAGAACGTCGAGGCCGGTGAGATCGAGCAGGGCGCTTCGACGATCACGCAGCAGCTCGTCCGCAACCTCTACATCAAGAAGCCCGACGACACCCTCGAGCGCAAGCTGACCGAGGCCAAGTGGTCGATGGAGTTCGAGGAGGACTACACGAAGGACGAGATCCTCGAGAAGTACCTCAACACCGCGACCTACGGCACCAACTCGGGCGACACCGCGGTCGGCGTCGAAGCCGCTTCGCAGATCTATTTCAACAAGAGCGTCGAGGAGATCAACCTCGGCGAGGCGGCGCTCCTCGCCGGCCTTCCGCAGGCTCCCTCGCAGTACAACCCGTTCACGAGCGCGGACGCCGCGACCAAGCGGCGGAACCTGGTGCTCGACGCGATGCTCGACCAGGGCTACATCGGCCAGAACGAGCACAAGAAGTGGTCTGAGGCCGGGCTCGGGCTCGAGCGCGGCCTTCGCTACGACCAGTTCCGCTACCGCTACTTCTTCGACTACGTCCAGCAGGAGCTGATCGACCGCTACGGCACGGCAACTGCGCGGGTCGGCGGGCTCGAGGTCTACACGACCCTCGAGCCCAAGCTCCAGGACACGGCGGAGGGGGCGATCGAGGCCAACTACGTGCCGCCCGGGGCCGCCGCGGCACTGGTTTCGACTGACGCCGAGACCGGCGAGATCAAAGCGATGGCCTCCTCGTCCAACTACGACGACTCGGAGTTCAACCTCGCCGCCCAGGGGCGCCGCCAGCCCGGCTCGTCGTACAAGCCCTTCGCGCTTGCTGCCGCGGTCGAGCAGGGGATGGACCCCGACACCACCACCTACTCGGCGCCTGGGACGATCACCCTCTCGCCGTGCACGGGCTGTCCGCCGTGGACGGTCAGCGGTGGCGGCAGCGGCTCCATGACGCTTCGCAGCGCGACCGCGAACTCGATCAACACCGTCTTCGCCCAGCTCGTCATCGACATCGGGCCCGAGGCGATGAACGACACCGCACATCGCATGGGCATCACTTCTCCGACCGGGGACTTCGTGTCGGAGGTCCTTGGCACCGCGGACGTTTCGGTCCTCGAGATGTCGAACGCCTACGCGACGTTTGCGAACGGCGGCGTCCACCACGACCCGACTGCGATCAACCGCGTCGAGTTTCCCGAACGGCGACACGGAAGAGCTCGACCCGAGTAGCGGCAAGCGCGCGTTCTCCGACGGCGTGGCCTACACGGTCGCCGACGTCATGAAGGGCGCGCTCGAGTACGGCACGGCGGCGGGCCAGGGCATCGGCTGCCCCGCTTCGGGCAAGACGGGTACGACCGAGGAGCAGTCCGACGTGTGGTTCGTCGGTTACACGCCCCATGTCTCGACCGCTGTCTGGATGGGCAACCCCGACATCCGCACGCCGATGCCTGGGTACGGCGCGGATCTGGCCGCCCCGATCTGGAACGACTACATGACGGTCGCGGCGACCGAGCCGTGCGACGACTTCCCCGAGCCGCAGAACCCGGTCGAACTCTCGTCCTCATCAGCTGGCTATGCGGGCGATTCAACCGACACGACTGACCCAACCGATTCGACGGACACCGACACGGACACTCCCGACCCCGGAGCCGACACAGACGGCGACGGCTATCCCGACGACGCCTACCTCCCCGGCACCGGAGACACGGACACCCCGGGCAACGGCGGGCCACCCGAGAACACCCCCGGCAACGGCAACCCCGGAGCCGGCGGAACGCCTTAGCCCTGCGCGGTCGGCGTCCGGCTAGCCCGGGTGCCCGTTCAGCTTCCCGTGCCCGTTCGACGAGGGATCGTGGGGACCCGCTTCCGCCGCAGGCGCGTTCATGTGGCGAAGCGTTCCATAGACCGCGGCGCCGACCGCAACCGTGAAGAGGGCGGCGAACGGGAAGGTGAGCGCGAAGTGGGCGAGCAGGGTCAGGCCCACGGCCGCCAGGGCGGCCACGAGCGCCCTCCGGATCCAGAGCTCGCCGCTCGACGGTGGTCCGGAAGAAGTAGAGAGCCATCGTCGCCGAGCACGCGACGACCGCCGCGAAGCAGGCTGCATAGAGGACGCCGAGCAGGATGTCCTGGGCGAGCGGCTGGTCGCAATCCGGCCCCGCACACGCCGGGTCGATGGTCGCGACGACGAGCCCGCCCGGCAACAGCGCCAGATAGGCGAAAACGACCGAGCCCGCCAAGACCAGCCACCGCATCGGACCTATTCTGACCTACGTGCTCCGAGTTCGATCTGATCGGCTGCATGCGGGATCGCATCGCCGCGGCGGGCGCCGCGGACGGCGATCGGGTGATCGTCGGAGCGGGGACGACGCCGCGGTCACGGCGCCGCATGGCAGGACGGCGACGTCGGTGGACGCGATCGTGGACGGCGTCCATTTCAAGCGCTGCGACCTTCCCGCCCGATGCGATCGGGCACAAGGCGCTCGCGGTGGCGCTCTCCGACCTCGCCGCGATGGGCGCGGAGCCGGGCGAGGCCTACGTGCAGCTCGGGCTGCCGGACGACATGTCGGAGGAAGAGCTCGAGGGCGTCGCGGATGGACTCGGCGCCGTCGCCCGCCAAGCCGGAGTCGCGGTTGCCGGGCGGCGACGTGGTCGGCCTCGCCCGTGTTGTTCTTGGCGGTCACCGTGGTGGGGCACGAAGCCGAGAACGCGAAGCTGGTGACCCGCAATGGCGCCGTTCCGGGTGATGCCCTGCTCCTGACAGGCCCGCTCGGCGCCGCGGCGGCCGGGCTGCTGCTGCTCGAGGACGAACGCCTTGCGTCCGCAGTCGACCCTGAGACGGCCGAGAAGCTCTGCGCGCGCGCCAGCTACGGCCCCAGGCGCGTGACAGAGGCCGGCCTGGCGCTTGCCCGTGCCGGCGCGAGCGCGATGATCGACGTGTCGGACGGGCTTGGGGCGGACGCGGCTCATCTCGCCTCGGCGAGCGGGGTCAGATGTCTCGTCGAGCTGTCCGCGGACCTCCTTGCGCCGGGGGTCAGCGAGGTGGCCGTGGCCGCCGGGAATCGATCCGGTCGAAGTTGGCGCTGGGCGGCGAGGACTACGAGTTGCTTGCCGCCGTGCCCCAGGACCGGCTCGAGGAAGCGCTCGCGGCCGTTCGCAGAACCAGTCTGCGACCCGGCGCTTGCGGGCCGGGTCGAAGCTGGGGAGGGTGTGGTCCTGCGCGGCCCTACAGGCCGCGAAGTTTCGGGTGGTGGGTTCGACCAGGTTCGCTCACGAGTTCGTGGCGAGCCCACTTGATCAGTCGCAGCTTGCGAAGGATCTCTTCTGCGACAAGCGCTGAGTCGACCGTGTAAAGGTGCTCTGCGACTTCGGTCTTGAGCTTGGTCCATGGTCGGATCCTCGTGGGGGGTGTTGTGTCTTCAGGTCGAGTCAGTGAAGAACCATTGCCGGGGGACTGGGTTGCCTTCGTTGTCGTACCCAGCATCGTCCCGCAGCCAATCGGCGGAACATCGAACGAACGTCCATCCGACGCCACATCCGGGGGTACCCCCTAGGCGCTTTCTGAGGACCCGACCCCGGGAAAGTGCCGAATTGCCTGGGAGCTTTAGCTTGCCCTTACCGTTGCGAGCGAAGCGGTGACCACAGCGGCCACGGAACTGAGCGCAAAAGCGCCTCCGATCGCCTGGATGAAACCGACCCCGCCGCCCGCCATGAGCGCCGCGAGCTGCACCGGCTAGGACGCGCCCCAGTCGAGCGCGGACGCAACGTAGACGAGGGCGGCCAGCAGCGGCAGGGCCGCCAGGGCGAGTCGCCGGGACCGCAAGACGCCGCCGGCCGGCGACCCTCGCGCGCCGAGGATGGCGACCACGTGGACCAGCGGGACCAGGAGAAGCGCGAAGTAGGGATTGGCCAGCCAGACGACGAGGCAGGCGGCGACCGCCGTGAGCCCGGCCGCCGCGCCCAGCGCCGAGAGGGCCGGGCGGGGAAGGGATCCGGCGCAGGTGGAGGATCCACCAAAGCCACCCGGCGAGGCCGGCCACAAGGAGCAGCGCCACCACCTCGGTGCGCCCGAGCTCGAACCGAGGCGGGGTCATAGGGCACGCCGGTCGACGGGATGACATCGACGAACGAGAGCACGAAGACGCCGAGGCAGAGGACGAGCGCGGGGAGCCACCACTCGAGCGCCCACGCGAAGGCGCGCCGCAAGTGCGCCCTCCATCGCTTCTGCGAGCGGGCGAGGATGCTCGCCGAGACGGCGAGAGGAGGCAAGAGCAGAGCCAGCACGAGGAGCCCGACGCTCCAGCCGGGCACGAGGTTGTCCCCGATCCAGAGGAAGTCGCCCGGGCCGCGTCGCCGGCGCCGAGGGCGCGGCGTCGAGCGCTGCGACGAGGGCGAAGAGCGCTGGGGCCGAACTGCCGAGCGTCGCCGGGGTCGAGATGATCCCGCCCGCTCTCGGATGCCGGCAGGGGAAGCTCTCCCGCGGAGGACAGCGCGATCGCGTCGAGCCCGTCGTCGATCAAGCCCGCCTGTTCGCCCGATGCCGCGGGGATCGCGTAGCTGGCGATCTGGGCGGGAGCCGAGATGCGTCCCGGGCTCAGGTCGGCCCGGTCGCGCAGGATCTCCTCGGCCGTGCGGGCCAGGCCGACGGGTGGGCCGTTGAGTCCGCCCGGCCATCACGAGATGGGGCTCGAAGGGCTCGTCGTAGCCCGGCTGGGAGATCACCACGACGGCGTCGACCTCGGTGCGCTCGGGGAGGCCCTTGATCAACTCCCGAGCGCCCTGTCCTTCTGCGCTGGCGCCGCTGGTCGAGGCCAGGATCAAGCGTGCGGCTCCTGCCGGCGACCGCCAGCTCGTCGCAAGCTCGAGCAGGACGCCGGTCGCAGCGGCGCTGGAGGCCGCGCCGTCTCCCTCGCGCGAGTCGCTGCCCGCGAGCAGGACGATCGCGTGGTCCGACTGCCCGGCAGGGTAAGGAGCACGTTGCGAAGCTCGACATCCTCGCCGTCGATCGGTCGCCTCGACCGTCTGCTCGCCGAGCGTTGCCTGCGACGATCGCGCCGAAGCGCTCGGCGACGAGGTCCGCGACCGCGTTGTCCGCCCTCGCTTCCCGGCTCCGCGACGAGTCCCGAGGGCGAGCACATCGCGGGTGAGCTTGGCCGCTCCCGCGGCGTCGAACTCGAGCGTGCCGGGCGGGGGCTCGACCGGCGGAGGGCACGCCCTGGAGCGAGAACGCCAGGACGATCAGCGCCGCGAGCGCAGGAATGAACGCAAGTCTGTACAGGCGGAGGTCGGCCACGTGAGGTCTAGGTCTACCCTTACCGATATGCGGCGGAGCCCGACGGGCGGCACGGATGGTTGAGGCGAGCGTGTCGCGCATACTGCTTGTCGACGACGAGCCCGCGGTGCAGACGCTCCTCGCGTATCCGCTGCGAAAGGACGGCTACGAGGTCGTCTCCGCCACCGACGGCCGCCAGGCACTCGACCGCATTCGCCGAGGGCAGGTTCGATCTGGTCGTCCTGGACATCATGCTGCCGAAGATCGACGGCATCGAGGTGTGCCGGCGCCTGCGGTCGAAGAGCCAGGTGCCCGATCATCATGCTCACGGCCAAGGACGACGAGATCGACAAGGTGGTCGGCCTCGAGATGGGCGCCGACGACTACATCACGAAGCCGTTCTGCGTCCGCGAGTTCAGAAGCCGGGTCCGAGCCGCCCTGCGCCGGGCCGAGATGGGTGGCAGGGTGTCCATCTCCGAGCCGATCGTGGTCGGCGAGCTGGAGCTCGACCTGGAGCGTCGCGCCGCCACGATCCGGGGCGAGGACGTGACGCTCACCTACGTGGAGTTCGAGGTGCTGACCGCGCTCGCCGGCGCCGGGCCGCGTGTTCACGCGCGAGGTCCTGCTCGGCCGGCTCTGGGGGGATTCGAAGTACCGCGACCCGCGCACGATCGACGTCCACATCAGGCATTTGCGCGAGAAGATCGAAGCCGACCCGTCCAATCCCGAGTACCTCTTCACGGTGCGCGGCGTCGGCTACCGGTTCCGCGAAACAGACGGCTAGGTCAAATGAGGTCGGTCTTCGGCTCCGTCCGCAGCCAGCTCGTCGTCCTGTTCTCGATCATCACCGCCGCTGCGATCGGCTTCATCTACCTGTACGTGGTCCCGCAGCTCTCGTCGAGCCTGAGCGCCGAGCGCCTGCGCTCGCTGCGCGACTGCCTCGGCTGAGCCGGCGAGCGCCCTGGGCGACGTGATCGGGAAGGGCCTCTCTCAGGAGGAGCTCCAGCAGGTCGTGCTGCGGCTGTCGCAGCGGACCGGCGGCGCCCGCCTGACCGTGCTGGGCGTCCGCGACGGCACCCGTGGCCCGCGAGCCCGCCTTCGTCGTCGCCGACTCCCAGGTCGAGCGGACCGCCCTCGAACCCAGTTACCCCGCGGCGTCGACCGCTCTCGAGGCCGGCGACGTGGCCACGGCGGTCGAGCAGTCCCAGGGCGAGCGGCTGGGCGAGACAGCGACGCCGATCGCTGCTCGACGACGAGGTGCGCTGGATCTCCGTGGTCTCGGCTCCGCTGGACGATGTGGACGACAACGTCAGCCTGATCACGCGCCAGATCCTGATCGCGGGACTGATCGCCCTCGCCGCCGCGCTCGTCGCAGGATTCCTGGCCGCCCGCGCGCACGCGGGCAGGCTCCGCCGGCTCGAGACCGCCGCCGAGAAGGTCGCGCACGGCGACTTCTCGACGCCGATCCCCGTCGACTCCGAGGACGAGGTCGGGCAGCTCGCGATGACCCTGGAAGAGATGCGAGGGCGCCTCGCCCGGCTGGACGACGCGCGCAAGGAGTTCATCGCGAACGCATCGCACGAGCTCCGCACGCCGATCTTCTCGCTCGGCGGATTCGTCGAGCTGATCGACGAGGAGGATCCCGATCCTGCGGCCCGCGCGGAGTTCGTGGCGACCATGCGCGGGCAGATCGAGCGGCTGACGAAGCTCACCACGGACCTGCTCGACCTGTCGAAGCTCGACGCCGACGCGCTTCAGGTCAGGGCCGAGCAGATCGACCTGACCGAGCTCGCCCAGCGCGATCGCGGAGGAGTTCGGACCGGCTGCGGAAAGCCATTCCTCGAGCATCCAGGTGGCTGGCTCGGACCCTGTAGAAGCTTTAGGAGATCCTGAAAGAGTCCAGCAAATAATTAGGATCCTCATCGACAACGCGCTTTCGCACACTCCAGAGAAGACAAGGATCACAGTGACTTCGAAGCTCCAGCAGGGGGAGCCAACCCTCATCGTCGCCGATAACGGCCCCGGAATCGACAGGGATGTCGGCCGCGCGCGTCTTCGAGCGCTTCGTCACCGGCGACGAGGTTTCCGGCTCCGGGCTGGGCCTCTCGATCGCTCGGGACCTCACCCGCCTGATGGGCGGCAGCCTCCGCCTCTCGGCCCGTCCCGGGCACACCGAGTTCATCTTCCGCCTGCCTGCGCCGGCAGCGGTGACCGCATGAAGATTCGAGTGGGGGCAGCTCTCGCCTCGCTGCTCCTTGCGCTCGGCCTGATCGCGGGCTGCGGCGGGGACGACGAGGATGGCTCGACCACGACGGTCACGACCGCAGACCGGCGGCGGCGAGCCGATCGGCAACGGCTCGGACTTCGACGCGCAGGCGGTCTACGACCGCGCAGCGCCCGGCGTGGTCACCGTGTTGTCCGTGTTCGACAACGGCGGCGGGTCGAAACCTCGAGGAAGAGCTCGACTCCCGAGGACGGCGCAGCTTCCGCCCGACGACCTCCCGCAGGCCGGCCAGGGCTCGGGCTTCGTCATCTCCGACGAGGGCGAGATCGTCACCAACGCTCACGTCGTGACGGACGCGGCAGACCGGCGGAGGCGACATCAACCAGGCCTCAGAGGTCTTCGTGCAGTTCCCGGATCGCAACTCGGTCGAGGCCGAGGTGATCGGCTTCGACCCGTTCGCGGACGTCGCGCTGATCAAGGTCGACCCGGAGGGGCTCGACCTCCAGCCGGTCGAGATCGGAAGCATCGAGGACGTCGAGGTCGGCGAGCAGGTGGCCGCGATCGGCAGCCCGTTCGGCGAGCGCCAGTCGCTCTCGGTCGGCTTCGTCTCGGCGCTCGACCGCTCGATCCCTTCGCTCACCAGCTTCCAGATCGACGGCGCGATCCAGACCGATGCCTCGATCAACCCGGGCAACTCCGGCGGCCCGCTGCTCGACTCGCAGGCGCGCGTGATCGGCATCAATCAGCAGATCGACACGACCTCGGGCGGCAACCAGGGCGTGGGCTTCGCGGTTCCCGTGGACCTCTTCGAGCGCTCGGTCGAGCAGCTTCGCGAGGACGGCGAGGTCGAGTACGCCTACATCGGAGTCGGCACCAAGCCGCTCTTCCCGCAGCTTGCCGAGGAGCTCGAGGTCGACGCGGAGTCCGGAGCGATCGTCGAGGACGTGACCGCCGACAGCCCGGCCGACGAGGCGGGCCTCCAGCCCGGCGACCAGGAGATCGATTTCCAGGCGATCCCCTACAACGTCGGCGGCGACATCATCGTCTCCGTGGACGGCGAGGAGATCGTCACCGAGGCGGACCTGCCGCGCATCGTCGCGCGACTGGATCCGGGCCAGGAAGTCACGCTGGGGATCATCCGCGACGGCGAGGAGGAGGAGCTCGACGTGACGCTCGGCACCGCGCCCGACAAGGGTTCCGCAGCCGGGCTAGGCAATCCGGCGGCCCTTTGCGGAGCCGCGTCCATAGACTGCCCGGCTTCATGCTTCAGGAAGTTGCCCTGGGCCAGCGCTCGCTGGCCGACTACACCCACATCGTCGGCAAGGAAACGATCGAGGAGATCCGCGCGCTGGCGGAGCCCCTTCAGGGCAAGCGCGTCCTCCACGTGAACGCGACCGCGTTCGGCGGCGGCGTCTCGGAGATCCTCTACACGATCGTCCCGCTGATGAACGACATCGGCCTGGACGCGCACTGGCAGGTGATCCTGGGCGCCGAGGAGTTCTTCAACGTCACGAAGCTCATGCACAACTCGCTCCAGGGCGACCCGCAGTCGATCACCGACCAGCAGTGGGAGGTCTTCCAGGGCTACAACGCGATGAACGCCCGCGACCTGGAGGAGGGCTGGGACGTCGTGATCGTCCACGACCCGCAGCCGGCAGGCCTGTTCAACAACGCTTCCGAGAAGTCGCGCCACTGGGTCTGGCGCTGCCACATCGACCTGTCGACCCCGAACCCGTCGACGATCGAGCGCCTGCGCCCGCTGATCGAGCCCTACGAGGCGAGCGTCTGGCACCTGCCGCAGTACGTGCCCGAGGGGATCACCGACGGCGTGCGGATCGTGCCGCCCGCGATCGACCCGCTCTCGCCGAAGAACATGGCTTTCTCGCCCGAGGACGCCGCTTTCGTCTCCGAGCAGTTCGGCATCGACCCCGAGCGCCCGCTCCTCTGCCAGGTCTCGCGCTTCGATCCCTGGAAGGACCCGATGGGCGTGATCGACGCGTACCGCGCGGTCAAGCGAGAAGGTGCCGGACGTGCAGCTCGCGCTCGTCGGCTCGATGGCGACGGACGACCCCGAGGGCTGGGACTTCTTCAACCGCACGATGGCCCATGCCGACGGCGACCCGGACATCAAGATCCTCTCGAACCTCAACAACGTCGGCGCGATCGAGGTCAACGCCTTCCAGTCGCAGGCCGACGTCTGCATCCAGAAGTCGACGCGCGAGGGCTTCGGCCTGACCGTGACCGAGGCGCTTTGGAAGGGGCGCCCGACGATCGGCGGCGACGTCGGCGGCATCCCGCTCCAGATCGTCGACGGCGAGTCCGGGTATCTGGTCTCCTCCTCGCGAGGAGTGCGCCCAGCGCAGCCTCGAGATCCTCGAGGATCCCGATTTGGCCAAGCGAATCGGGAAAGCAGGCAAGGAGCATGCGCGGAAGAACTTCCTCAGCCCCCGGCTCCTTCGCGACTGGCTCAAGATCTTTACGGAGATCGACGTCTAAGTCCATAGGCTCGCTCAGCATGAGCGACCGGCTTGTAATCGTCTCGAACCGCGGCCCTGCCCAGTTCGAGCTGGACGAAGACGGCGAGCGCGTCGTGCGCCGCGGCGGCGGCGGCCTGGTGACGGCTCTGACCGGGCCTGGTCGCCCAGCGCAGGGCGCTCTGGATCGCCTCGGCCATGACCGAGGAGGACGCCGAGGTCGAGCGTGAGCTTGGCGGCGAGCCGCTCCACATCGACCTGGACGGGATCGACTACGAGGTGCTTCTGGTCGAGTCGGACCCGGACGCCTACGACCGCTTCTACAACGTGATCGCGAACCCGATCCTGTGGTTCATCCAGCACTACCTGTGGGACCTCTCGAACGCGCCCGGACATCCGCCAGGAGGAGGCGGACGCGTGGGACGAGGGCTACGTGGCGGTCAACCGGGACCTGGCCGAGGCGGTGATCCGCACGATCGAGGGCGAGGAGGACCCGCTCGTGATGCTCCACGACTACCACCTCTACACGGCTCCGGCCCTCATCCGCGAGGCGCGGCCGGACGTGTTCCTCCAGCACTTCGTCCACATCCCCTGGACCGCAGGCCGACTCATGGCGCGTCCTGCCTGCAGCGCATGCGCGAGGAGATCTACCGGGGCATGCTCGCCAACGACATCATCGGCTTTCACACGCACGCCTACTGCCGGAACTTCCTCCACTGCTGCCGGCACCTGATGGAGCTCGAGGTCGACTACGACCGGATGGTCGTCATCCACGAGGGCGGCGAGACGTGGGTGCGCGCCTACCCGCTCGGGATCGACGCCGAGCGCCTGGACCGGGCGGCCGCGTCCGGACGAGGTCGCCGAGTACGAGGAGGAGCTGCTTCGCCGCCGCCGCGACCACCTGATCATCCGCGTGGACCGGGCCGACCTCTCGAAGAACGTCCTGCGCGGCTTCACGGCGTTCGACACCTTCCTCACGCAGCATCCCGAGTTCCGCGAGCGGGTCACCTTCATCGCCCACCTCCAGCCGTCGCGCCTGGACGTCCCCGAGTACGCGGAGTACATGGAGCGGATCGAGGCTCTGGTGGCGGTCGTCAACCACCGGCACGGCACGACGGACTGGATGCCGATCGACCTGCGGATCTACGAGAACTTCCCGGAGGCGGTCGCCCGCTACAAGCACTTCGACCTCCTGATGGTGACCTCGCTCTTCGACGGCATGAACCTGGTCGCCAAGGAGGCGCCCGGCCGTCTCCGAGCGCGACGGCGTCGTGATGCTGTCGGAGAACACGGGCGCCCATGAGGAGCTCGGCGACTGCACGCTCTCGGTCAACCCGTTCGACATCCAGGAGCAGGCCGACACGATCTACCGGGCTTTGACGATGGATCCGGAGGAGCGCAAGCTCCGCGCTGCCCGCGCCTGCGCGAGATCGTGCGCGATCGTGATCCCGGTGTTTGGATCCAGGAGCAGCTGGACGACATCGAGCTGAAGCGCGCGGGCGGCTGAGCGCTTCCATCAGCCCGTCACGGTCGCGTGGCGGGTCTTTGAGTTGCCCGGTTGGTAGGGGTAGCCGGGTTGGCGGCGGACTGATGGCTCGGAACGCGTACCGGCGGGTGCCGGTGGTGTTGCGTGAAGCGGTAGCGTGCCGCACCAGCGGCCTCCCCGGTCGGTGCGTCCGCCGTCGATGCGGATCCACTTGCCTGCGCCTCGGGCCTGGATGGCGACGCGGCGGTTGGCTTCCGAGCCGGGCCCGGGATGCGGACGTCGAAGCGGACGCTGTCGCCGTTCTCCAGGCCGCGGCTCGGCTCGAGAGCCAGGCGCGGGACGGCCTTGGAGCGGAGCTCGAGGAAGCGCTCGGTGACCTCGTGGGCTCCGTGCCAGTGGGCGACCCGGACCTCTCGGCTCGGGCCTGCGGGGACGCGGACGCTGAAGCGGCCGTCCGCTGCCGGTGGTGGGCGTGGCAATCACCCGCTCCGGCGGGCCCTGCGCGACGTCGACGCGCGTTGCGACGCAGACCTCGGCGCCGCGGACGGGATCGCCGCCGGCGTCGGTCAGTGAGCCGACGACGGTCGCCGGCTCGTCGCTTGCCGTCGTCATGCGCCCGCCTGCGCCCTTGAAGCGGGCGCGGAGCACCGATCCCGTGATGCCCGGATACGGGGCACTCGTTGTCGATCCGGACGGTTCGCGACTCGCATGTGCGGTTGGCGGTCGCCTCCGGCGCGAAGTCCGCCGCGCAGACGCGCAGCTCGTTCGGGCCCTGGCGAAAGCCCGCGCCGGTGGTGTCGATCTCGAACCGCGGGCGTCGCGTTTTGCGGGCATGGGCGCAGGCGGATTGGCGACGCCGTCTTTCACGCTGCATTCGAGTACGCGTGCCTGGAGCGGCTCGTCGTTCAGCTCGACGGAGACCGAGCGGACTCCCGAGCCCGCGTCGGTGCGCTTCCACCTCGAGCACCTGGTCGCCGCGGCGCGAACCTGGCTCGAGCAGCGCGCCGCCGAGCTGGACCGTGGGCGCGGCAAGGTCGCGGAGGGTGAGGGCGATGCGGCGCATGTAGATGTATGCGTCCGGCCGTCGCCGCATTCCTCGCGGCTGAGGCAGGTCGAGGCGGCCCGAGAAGTAGCTGCCGCCCGTCGCCCTCCCAGTCGACCGTGTGGAGGTCACCCCGGACGCCGTCGAGGAGCTCCTTCGCCCCGCCTTCGAGGCCGACGTGGACCTGCGGCACGTGGAAGTTCTGGCTGGAGGCGCTGACGCGCGCCGCGGCTCGGACGATCTCGGTGCCGGCAGGGGCGGTGATCGTCCAGGCGCCGAAGCGTCCGCTGCCGGTGCGCGATGACGCCGGGGTCGTGGGTGACGCCGAGGCCGCGGCCCTCGCAGTCGGCGCTCGAGCGATAGCGCTCGGAGCTCGAGTCGTAGGCGACGTCGTGGTGGCCCGGCGCCGGAGCGCTCGTAGCACTGGATCGCCTTGTAGGTGCCTCCGTGGGCTTCGGGTGCTGCGCCGGCGAAGAGGGCGAGGGCGATGAGCGGCGGCTGCCAGGAGCGATCGCTTCATGGGGTGGGTCCTTTCATTGCTCGAATCCGAATTCGGGTGGTTGGGATGGCTGGGGTTGTGAAGGTGGGGGAGGTGGCGAGGTGGCGGCGGCGGGGGCTCGGCGCTGGCGTGGGGCCGGCGGAGGCGGTGCCGGCGCGGGCGGCAGTTCGGGAGCGGTGGGCGGTCGGGACGCCCCCTCCAGGGGGCCGTGCATTTCGGGCTCTCGCGCCCGGGCCGAGGAGTTGTGGTTCTTCCTTAGCCCCCTGGAGGGGGCACCCCGACCACCCACTGCGCCGTTTCTTGGAGGGGCGTGCCCGGCCATCGCCGGCTGGCTTGGAGGAGGCACGCCGATCGCCGCGTTGGCCAGGTGTTCGGGCCCGACGGGGTCCTCGCCGGCCAGGGGAGGAGGGCCGGCGAGGACTGGAGTGGGCCTAGGCCCACGTCGGGGGGCAGGGGAGGAGTTTCGGGCGTCTCGAGCGAGCGTCCCACGAGGACGAGTGCGGCGACGGCAAGCGGCCGAAAGCGCGGCCATCCGCGCTGCCGCCGTCCATCTGATCGCGAGTCGAGTTCGCCCACCCATGCGACCCGGACAACCCCGCGGGCCGCGTCGCGCCCCCCTCGCTGCGGCTTTGGGACTGAACTCCCCGCTATCCTCGGCGGCCGTTTTGGCCAAGCCAGCCCCCGAATACGAACTCGTTCTCATGCTCGATCCCGAGGCGCCCGACGAGCGCCGCGAGGAGATCGCGGTCAACGCACGCCGCCGGATCGAGGAAGGCGCGACGCTCAAGCAGGAGCGCACGTGGGGCACGCGCAAGATGTCTTACGAGATCGATCAGCGAAACGAGGCGGACTACCGCTTCTTCCGCTTCGAGCAGGGCACAGGGCGTCCTCGACGACCTCAACCACAACCTCAAGATCACCGACGGCGTGCTTCGCTTCCGGATCTTCAAGGTCGACCCGCGCGCTCCGGTGATCGACCCGCCGGCGCCGCTTTCGTTCACCGCCGGCTCGCGATCGCCCAAGCGGCGGCCGCTCGCGGCGCGCGACGGCGGCTACGAGGACCGCCCGCCGCGCGCCCCCGAGCCCGAGGCGCTCCGGCCGCCGACGACGCCGCCCCCGGCACCCGCGGCGACGCTGCGCCTGCGGCCAGGCACCACCCGCTGAGGCTCCTCGCCGCGGAGGCCGCCCGCCGCCGAGGCCCCTCCCGCGGAGCCGCACCGGCCCCGCTCCCGCCGCGGAGGCCCCTGCCGAGGCGCCCGAGCGCACCGAGGCGCCCGAGGCCGCTCCGGCCGAGCCTGAGCAGCCCGCCGAGTAGCGCTCACCCCGCTATTTCCGCCTTCTTTTCGTCAGGAGGGGCGAGAACGCGCCGACCCCGTCCTTAGACTGGAAAGCGAACACAATTCGAGAACTCTGGAAGGGGCTAGAACAGCATGGCCGCAAGCAACATCAACATCGTCGTCGTAACAGGCAACCTCACCCGCGATCCCGAGCTTCGGCACACGCCAGGCGGGACTCCCGTCTGCAAGCTCCGCATCGCCGTCAACACGCGCCGGAAGAGCAGCGACGGCAACTGGGAGGACAAGCCCAACTACTTCGACGTGACCGTTTGGGGTGCGCAGGGCGAGAACTGCTCGACCTACCTCGTCAAGGGACGCCCCGTGGCGATCTCGGGCCGCCTCGACTGGCGCGAGTGGAGACAAGGAGGGCAACAAGCGCCAGGCGGTCGAGATCATCGCCGAGACGGTGCAGTTCCTCGGCAGCCGCGACGGCTCCTCGGGCGGCGGCGGCAACGGCAACGGCGGCGGCCAGGCTTCGCCGGCGGCGACTCCGGCCTGCCCGGCCGACACGTCGGACTTCGACTCGCCGGCGCCCGCGTCGGTCGGCTCGTCGTCCGACGACGACATCCCGTTCTAGGCCCAGCGTCAGACTTCATGGGAGGCGCCTGGAGAAGGCGCCTCCCTATACTCGTGCGTCACGCGTCGCCCCTTGCGCCGGGCGGCGCATTCGTTTCGATATGACCAGCTTTCAAGCCAAAAAAGAGGCCCTCTAGATGGCCCGCAAGTCTCCTCCGCGCTCCGAGCAGGGCCAGTCGTCGAGCCGTGGCGGCTCGAGCTCGGCTCCGGCCCGCGCCGCGGCGGTCCCGGCGGCAGGCGCGGCGAGCGCATCCGCCCGCGCAAGTACACGAAGATCAACTCGGAGACGATCGACTACAAGGACCTCACGCTTCTTCGCCGCTTCATCTCGGACCGCGGCAAGGTCCGCTCCCGCCGCGTCACCGGCCTTTCCCGCCAGCATCAGCGCGAGCTCGCGCTTGCCGTGAAGAGGGCGCGCGAGCTGGGGATGCTCCCCTACGTCGGCGAGCGTTAGAGACGGAATCGTGGCGCAGGCGATCCTCCTCAAGGACGTTGAGGACCTCGGCGAGGCCGGGGACGCCGTCGACGTCTCGCCCGGGTACCTCAGGAACTTCCTCGTCCCCCGCAAGCTCGCCCAGCCCGCCACGAAGGGCGCGCTCGAAGAGGCGCAGCGCCGCCGCGAGGCCGCCGAGAAGGCGGCCACGCGAGGCGGAGGAGCGCGCCGGCGAGACCGCCGCGCTGCTCGCCAAGACCGTGCTGACGATCCAGCACCGCGCCGGCGAGGACGGAAAGCTCTTCGGCTCGGTCACCAACGCCGAGATCGCCGAGGCGATCACCGAGGCGCGCGGCCTTCGGATCGACCGCAAGAAGATCAAGCTCGACGACCCGATCCGCGAGGTCGGCACCTACATGGTCGAGGTCGAGCTCGGCGGCGGCCAGACGGCGAAGGTCAAGACGATCGTCGCCGAAGCGCACTAGCTTCCGGGACTCGTCAGGCGACATACTGTTCCGCGAATGTCGCGGGATAACGCCGAGATAGTTCGCCGGGCCTATGACCATTTGAGCCGGGTGGGAGATTTTCCGTGGGATCTCATCGACCCGGAGGTCGAGGTGCACGATCCGCCATCACTTCCGGACTCCGAGATTCGCCACGGCCGCGAGGGCTTGCGCGCGACCCTCGAGAGCATCACGAACAGCTTCGACGACGTCGTGTTCGAGGCGGAGGACATCCACGACGCCGGGGAAGACGTGGTCGTCTTCATTCGGATGCACGCACGCGGAAAGGAGAGCGGGGTCGATCTCGATGTCGCCGTGGCTCATCTGATCACACTGGGCAACGGAAAGCTGATACGGATCCGCGCCATGGGCCGAGAAGAGGCAATGGAAGCCGCGGGCCTATCGGAGTAGGTCCGGCGCGACCTCGGTCCGAGTTCTCTCGCCAAACTTTCTTTTTGCCGTCTGAGCGGGTTTGACCCGTGCCGGCCGGTCAGGTTCTGGTTCGATCGGAGACCTTCCTTCGGAGGGGCGATTTCCGCCGCCCCCTGCCCTCTAATCTCAGTAGACGAACTAACACACCGATGACGCACTGCATGACCAGCCTACGTCCCGCCGCAGAATCTCGAAGCCGAGGAGTCGGTCCTGGGCGCGATGATGGTCTCGGAGACGGCGGTCGCATCAGTGATCGTCGACGTCCACCTGCGGCGGCGAGGACTTCTACCGCCAGCGCCACCGGCATCATCTTCAACGCGATCCACTCGCTCCACTCGCGCGGAGAGCCCGTGGACGCCCTGACGGTCACCGAGCAGCTCACCAACCTCGGCGAGCTGACCGAGGCGGGCGGCAAGGAGTTCGTCTCGAGCCTGGCGTCGACCGTTCCGGTCGCCGGCAACGCGGACCACTACGCCCGGATCGTCAAGGCGAACGCGATGCTGCGGCGCCTCCTCGAGGCCTCGCACAAGATCCAGAACTCGGTCCGCGAGCGCGAGCGGCGAGCCGCGCGACCTCGTCGAGCAGGCCGAGCGCATGATGTTCGAGGTCGCGCACGACACCGCCTCGCAGGACTTCGCGTCGCATTGCGGACATCCTCGAGCGCGAGACGACCCGCCTGGAGGAGCTCTCCGAGGGCAAGCGGGACCTGACCGGGACGCCGTCGGGATTCTCGGACCTCGACGAGATCACCGGCGGCTTTCAGCCCGGGAACCTCATCATCTTCGCGGCAAGGCCGTCGATGGGAAAATCCGCGCTGGTCGCCAACATCGCCGACTTCGTGGCGGTCGAGAAGAAGCAGCCCGTCGCCTTCTTCTCGCTCGAGATGTCGGAGACGGAGCTCGCCCACCGATTCCTGGCCTGCCGCGCGAAGATCAGCGGCAGACAAGCTCCGCAAGGGGCAGGTGAAGAGCGACTGGAGCCGGATCCTCAAGGCCTCGAACCAGCTCGAGAAGGCGCCGATCTGGATCGACACCTCTGCCGACCTGTCGATCCTCGAGCTTCCGCGCGAAGGCTCGCCGCCTCTACTCGAAGGCGGGCGGCCTGGGCCTGGTCATCGTCGACTACATGCAGCTCATGCGGGCGGACGACCCCCGGATGAGCCGCGTCGAGCAGGTCGGTTCGATCTCGCGCGGGCTGAAGCTCCTGGCGGGCGAGCTCGACGTGCCGGTGCTCGGGCTCTCGCAGCTCTCGCGAGCGCCCGAGCAGCGGCCGGACAAGCAGCCGATGCTCTCCGACCTTCGCGAGTCGGGAAACCTCGAGCAGGACGCGGACGTCGTCTGCTTCATCTTCCGGCAGGAGTACTACGAGGCCGACGAACCAGGACGACGCGGGGCAAGGCCGAGATCATCATCGCCAAGCACCGCAACGGGCCGATCGGCAAGGTCGGAGCTGGCGTTCCAGGCTCCCTATCCGCGCTTCCGGAATCTGCCTGAGCCACCGGCGCGACGGGGCGCGCCGTGATCGGCGCGCCGCCGCGCGACGAGTTCGAGCCGCCCGAGCGACCCGATGGGCGACGACCTAGATGACTTCTGAGCCGGCACGCAGCCGGCGCGCCGATGTGCCCGCGGACGACGGGGGCACCGTCGTGCCGATCCGCCGCACGGGCTCCGGCACCGCCTGCCCGCTCGCGAAGTGCGACGGCACCGGCTGGCTCGACGCCGAGGACGGCGCCGTGGAGCCGTGCGAGTGCCGCAGCGTCACGCGCACGCGCTCCCGCGCGCGCGGCCTGGCCTCGGCGATCCCGGCGCGCTACCGCGGCGTGTCGTTCGACCGCCCGCCCCTCTCCGACATGGCACGGGCGCCCGAGACGCGTATCGCCGTCGCGGCCGTCCGCGAGTTCGCCGACGACATCGACGCGCGGCTCGACCGCGGCGACAGCCTCTGGCTCTCGGGCTCGGTGGGGACCGGCAAGACGACGCTCGCGATGGCCGTTTCGTCTGCGGCCGCCAAGGCGGGGCGGAGCGTCGCGATCTACTCGCTGCCTCAGCTCCTCGCGCGCATCCGCCGCACGTACGACGCAGCCGTCGGCGAGGACTCCTACGTCGCGTTCTTCGAGCGGCTCACCTCGGTCGACCTCCTCCACATCGACGACCTCGGCGCCGAGAAGCGGACGGACTGGGTGCTCGAGCAGCTCTACGCGATCGTCGACGAGCGCTACGGCGCCGAGCGCTCGATGCTGGTCACCACGAACCTCGAGGAGACCGAGCTCGAGGAGCAGATCGGCGGGCGCACCGTGTCGCGCCTGGTCGAGATGTGCGGCGAGCTCGGGCCGCTCCAGGTCGAGGGCCGCGACCACCGCTACTGAGGCGCCGCCGACCGGCGTGGTCCGTCGAGTTCCCGGATACCGGGAGAAAACGGGCCACGTCCTACTCGTCGCCCGCCCTCCCCGCCATAATCCAGCGCCGTGCCAGGAATAGTCATAGTCGGCGCCCAATGGGGCGATGAGGGCAAGGGCAAGGTCGTCGACCTGATTGCCGAGAAGGCGGACGTCGTCGTTCGCTTCCAGGGCGGCAACAACGCCGGCCACACGATCATCCGCGAGGGCGACGAGTTCAAGTTCCACCTGATCCCGTCGGGGATCCTCTACCCGGGGAAGACGTGCGCGATCGGGAACGGCGTCGTGATCGACCCGGGTGTCCTGATCGGCGAGCTCGACGGCCTGCGGCGCCGGCGGATCGACACCTCCGGCCTGAAGATCTCGGCCAACGCGCACCTGATCATGCCGTACCACGTGATGCTGGACACGGCGGGCGAGGCGAAGCTCGGAAAGCTCGAGATCGGAACGACCAAGCGCGGCATCGGGCCCTGTTACGCCGACAAGGCGGCGCGCCTGGGGATCCGCGTCCAGGACATGCTCGACCCCAAGATCCTCCGCAAGAAGATCATGGCTGCGCTCGAGCCGAAGCGCCAGCTCCTGCGCCCGTTCGAGAAGGACCCGCGGCTCGACCTGCACGCGATCGCCGAGGAGTACCAGTCGCTACGGCCATCGCCTGGAGCCGCATATCGCGGACACCGCGAAGATCTGCTGGGACACCCTCGATTCGGACGGGCTCGTTCTGTTCGAAGGCGCGCAGGCCACGCTCCTCGACCTCGATCACGGCACGTATCCGTTCGTCACCTCGTCGAACCCGGTTGCCGGCTCGGCGTGCGTCGGCGCGGGAGTGGGGCCGACCGACATCGACGAGGTCTGGGGCGTCGCGAAGGCGTACGCGACCCGAGTCGGCGCCGGGCCGTTTCCGACCGAGCTCTTCGATGACGTCGGCAAGGGGCTTCGCGACCGCGGCCATGAGTTCGGCACCACGACCGGGCGCGAAAGGCGCTGCGGCTACCTCGACCTGGTGGCCCTGCGCTACGCGGCGCGCCTCAACGGCCTCTCGTCGCTCGTGATCACGAAGCTCGACGTCCTCGCCGGGATGGACCCGATTCGCGTCGCTGTCCGCTACCGCTCCGACGAGGGCGCGGTCCTGAACGAGTTTCCCTATCACCAGACCGTGCTCCACGGGGCGTCCCCCGAGTACGAGGAGCTGCCCGGCTTCACGGAGGACATCGGCGATTGCCGTACGGACGACGATCTGCCGCAGGCGGCGCGCGACTACATCCGCTTCATCGAGGACTTCGTGGGCGTTCCGGTGAGCCTCGTCGGCGTGGGCCCGGGCCGCGAGCAGATGGTTCGCCGCGGCACGTCAGCCTGACTTGGACTCCGCTTCGTGAGCCGCCGGAAGTAACCCGTTCCATAGACTCCCGCGCCGCATGTTCGAGAAGGTCCTTGTAGCCAATCGCGGCGAGATCGCGGTACGCGTGATCCGCACTCTCAAGGAGATGGGCATCGGCTCGGTCGCCGTCTACTCGGAGGCCGATCGCGAGACGACCCACGTGCGCATCGCCGACGAGGCCTACCTGCTCGGTCCGCCCACGCCCGCCGAGAGCTACCTGAACATCCCGAAGATCATCGAGGTCGCCAAGGAGGCAGGTGCCGAGGCAGTCCACCCCGGCTACGGCTTCCTGGCGGAGAACGCGACCTTCGCGATGGCGCTCGACGACGCCGACCTCACCTTCATCGGGCCGCCCGCCGCCGCCATCGAGGCGATGGGCTCGAAGACCAAGGCGCGCGAGATCATGCAGAAGGCCGGTGTTCCGATTGTCCCCGGCTCGACCGAGCCCTCGCCCGACGTCGACGCGGCGCGGAAGACCGCCGAGGAGATCGGGTACCCCGTCGCCTGCAAGGCCGCTGGAGGTGGAGGCGGCAAGGGCTTTCGCGTCGCGATGTCGGAGGACGAGCTCGAAGAGGCGTTCGAGGGCGCAGCGCGCGAGGGCGAGAAGTTCTTCAGTGACGACCGCGTCTACCTCGAGCGCTACCTGGAGGACCCGCGCCACGTCGAGGTCCAGGTGCTCGCGGACTCGCACGGCAACGTCATCCACCTCGGCGAGCGCGACTGCTCGATCCAGCGGCGCCACCAGAAGCTGATCGAGGAGGCGCCCGGCCCCCTCGTGGACGAGGAGATGCGCGAGCGCATCGGCAAGATCGCCACCGACGCGGCCGCGGCCGTCGACTAC
Source organism: uncultured bacterium (assembly GCA_963740125.1). Taxonomy (GTDB): domain Bacteria; phylum Actinomycetota; class Thermoleophilia; order Solirubrobacterales; family 70-9; genus JALZKA01. Next base: position 43,193 of record CAVUCV010000002.1, read on the forward strand.
CGCGGCGCCGGGACGATCGAGGGCATGCAGGTCGGCGACGAGTACTTCTTCCTGGAGATGAACACCCGCGTCCAGGTCGAGCACTGCGTGACCGAGATGGTCACCGGCATCGACATCGTGCGCGAGCAGGTCCGCGTGGCCGCGGGCGAGGAGCTCTCGATCGCGCAGGACGATGTGCGCCTGAACGGGCACGCCATCGAGTGCCGCATCAACGCCGAGGCCGCCCACAAGAACTTCGCGCCGGCGCCCGGGCCCATCGAGAGCTACATCGAGCCCTCCGGCCCCGGCGTGCGCGTCGACTCCGGCCTCGAGGCAGGCTCCGAGGTGACGCCGCTCTATGACCCGATGGTCGCCAAGCTGATCACGTGGGACGTCGATCGCGAATCGGCGACGCGCCGCATGCTGCGCGCCCTCGACGAGTACCGGATCGAGCCGCTCACCACCCTCATCCCCTTCCACAAGGCCGTGATGGCGTCCGAGGAGTGGGCTGAAGCCTCGACCTTCCGCGAGAAGATCGCGGACAAGAAGTGGCTGAAGAGCCTGGCGCCCGGAGGCTCCGCCCGAAGCCGGCCGAGGGCGAGGAGGACGAGCCGAAGTCGGAGCGCACCTACCAGGTCGAGGTGAACGGTCGCCTCCACTCCGTGAAGGTCATCGGCGCGGCAGCTCCGGCGGGCGGCGGCGGATCCGCGGCAGGCGCCAAGCGCCCGCCAAAGCGCGAGCGCAAGGCCGGCGGCGGCAGCGCGGCGAGCGGGCAACGACATCGTCTCGCCGCTCCAGGGCACGATGTTCAAGGTGAACGTCGAGAAGGGCCAGGACGTGGAGGAGGGGGCGATCATCTGCGTGATCGAGGCGATGAAGATGGAGAACGAGATCACCGCCCACAAGTCGGGCAAGATCACGGCCCTCAGCGTCGCGGAAGGCCAGCCGGTCTCTTCCGGCGATCCGATCGCCACCATCGAGTAGAGATGACCACTACCGGCACAAGCCGCTTTCGGGGCTAAGGCCCCAGCTGATATCCGGGGGGAATGATGGACCAGCGCGTCTCGCTCATCACGCTCGGCGTCGCGGACGTCGGCGCGGTCGCGCGGCCTTCTATGAGGCACTGGGCTGGGAGGGCCGCAGCCCGGACGACGACGTCGTCTTCTTCCAGGCCGGCGGCATGATCGTCGCGCTCTGGGATCGCGCGAAGCTCGCCGAGGATTCGGGCGTCGAGCGACCCGGGCGGGTCCTCCGGGTTCACCCTCGCCCTCAACGTTCGCTCGCCCGAGGAGGTGGACGCCATCGCCGAGTGAGATCCGCGCCGCCGGCGGGAACCTCACGCGCGAGCCGGCCGAGACGTTCTGGGGCGGCTACTCGTTCGCCTTCACGGACCCCGACGGCCACCCGTGGGAGGTCGCCCACAACCCCTTCTGGACCGTCACCGAGGACGGCCGCACCCTCATGGGCCCGAGTGAGCGCCGGCATCGAGACGCTGCCGTGGCGCGGCCCCGGCCCCGGCCGCCCCGACGACCTGCCGCTTCCGCCGAGGCGGATGCCGCTGCGCTTCAAGGGCGTCAATCGCAAGCGCTGGCGCTACCTCGGCGCGTTCTCGGAAGAGGTCATGGTCTGTGCCGCACGCGTTGGGGTCGGCCCCGCCTCGCAGACCTTCTGGGCGGTCTGGGACCGCGAGAATGGGGAGCTCACCGAGCGCACCGTGATGCGCCTTCCCGGGCGCCCGCGGCGAGGTCTGGTCCGAGGACGGGTCCGGCAATCCGGTCGAGAACGCGCCGGACGACGGCTCGCTCGTGCGGATCGAGGCCGCTCATCCCGAGGCCGGCGGCGTGCGCGGGTTCCTCCGGACCGGCGCGCGGCGCGTGGGCCGAGAGCGTCTGCCCGAACGGCGAGGAGGGCTTCGTCTGGACCCGCAAGCGCGTCGTCGAGGTCGACGTGGACGTCCGCGTCGGCGAGCGACGCATTCGCTGCACGGCGCGCGGCGTCGAGGACGAGTCGGCCGGCTACCACCCGCGCCACACCGTCTGGAGCTGGTCCGCCGGCGTCGGCACGCTCACCGATGGCCGGGAGGTCGGCTGGAACTTCGTCGAGGGCGTGAACGACCCGCCCGAGCGCTCCGAGCGGGCGATCTGGGTCGACGGCGAGCCGTTCGAGCCGGGCCCATCCGCGTTCAGGGGCCTCGAGGCCGTGAGCTTCGAGGACGGGTCCGGGCTCGAGTTCCAGTGCAGAGGCCGAGCGCTCGCGAACGGAGAAGCGCGGCCCGATCTCGTATTCCTACCGCCAGCCCTTCGGGACGTTCGCGGGGACGCTTCCGGGCGGCCTGGAGCTCGAGAGCGGCATGGGCGTGATGGAGAGCCACGACGCGACCTGGTGAGCGCGGTCGGCGGGGATGGATCGCCTGCCTCTCCTTATCGCTTTCAGTCGACCTGCCAGCGCCACGGAGGCTCCTCCGCGGCCGGGAAGTCGACGTGGTTCCGGCCCGCCAGGGTTTCGAGAGGCACGAGGCGCGGGTTGGCAGGTCTCGAGGAGCGGCGTCATCGCGTGGTTCGCAACATCCGCGGCCGACGCCGTGCGACGAATGCGCTCCCAGCCGAGCGTGGGGCGGTAGAGCCAGTAGTCGATCGTCGACCGTGCCGTCGCTTCGGCGCTGGTCGTCGACCGCGACGAAGGCGGTCACGCGCCGGTTCGATGCGGTGAGTTCCGGTCGCTCGCCCGGGGCGGCGCAGCTCGCTTGGCGGCAGCGGCGGAAGTCGACGGGAAACAGGCCGAGCGCGCCGGCTCCCTCGGGCACGGGCGCGAGCGCGCGGACGAGGCCGGCGAGGGGTCGGCCGTAGGCCTCGGTGAGCGGGTCCTGCCAGCAGGGGCCCGGGCCGTGCAGCCGCGCAGCGGATCTTCTGCGCGACCGCCCTCGCCAGCTCGCGCGACTCGGCCTGGCCGCCGCGGCTGAGCACGGCAGCGGCCACGGCGGCGCAGAGCACCGCCACGAGCAGGATCAGCCCAGCCTGTTCGACCGACGCTGCACCTCGTTCGCCACGCATGCCGCCACGCTAGGTCTTCGCGGCGCGTGGGTGGGGCGCAGAACGTGCCTAGTTACGCGAGGCCCTCGCGCGCTTCGCGCACGAGGGTGACGGCCTCGGGGAACACGACTCGGATCGCGTCGCGGACCTGCATCGCCTGCTCGTCGCTTGTGCCCTGGAGGTTCAGGCGCTGAATGGAGGCGACGGTCATCTGAACCGCGAGGTTGATCGCGTTGTCGGCGAACGAGACCTGCTGGGCGCCCTGCATCTGCTCGGCGAACTCCGCCAAGCGGCGCTGAAGCTCCTCGGGGTCTCCGAATGGGTTGAACGGATCGGACATGGAGGCAAAGGATACGCCGTGGGGCCAGACCTCCATTGCTGCATGGGATTGGCGAAACTGTCGAGGTTCTCGGGGTCAGACCCTGCCCGGAGGAAACGCGGTTGGATAGCCTGCGCCGCGTGGCGCTTCCCGAGCCGAGCGACAACTCAACCGCCCTCGTAACCGGCGCCTCGTCGGGCATCGGCGAGGAGATCGCCCGCCAGCTTGCCGCGCGCGGCCACGGCGTTACTCTCGTCGCCCGGCGCGAGGACCGCCTGAAAACACTCGCCGAAGAGCTCTACGGGACGCACGGCGTTCGCGCGGAGCACTCGCCGCCGACCTCGGCTCGGCCGCCGGCCGCGAAGAGATGCTCGCGAAGGTCAAGGCCCTGGGACTGGACGTCGAGGTCCTCGTGAACAACGCCGGCTTCGGCGGCTCCGGGCCCCGTCCACCGCCTGGACCCGGCGCGGCTCGCCGTCGATGGTCGCTCTCAACTGCGAGACGCTCGTCTTCCTTCAGGCAAGCCTGAGCTCGGCTATGGCCGACCGCGGCCGCGGCGCGATCATCAACATCGCTTCCACCGTCGGCCTTCCAGCCGATCCCGTTCACCGCGACTTACGCCGCCACGAAGGCCTTCGTCCTCAGCCTCTCCGAGGCGACCCACAACGAGCTGAGCGGGAAGGGAGTGAGCGTCACCGCCGTTTGCCCCGGGCCGGTCAAGACCGAGTTCGCCGAGCAGGCCGGCATGGGCGACGCGAACGACAAGCTACCCGGCTTCATCTGGACCGACGTCGAGCAGGTCGCCCGCGAGGCCGTCGAGGGCGCCGAGAAGGGCAGCCGCGTCGTCGTTCCCGGCCTGCTCAACCGCGCCGGGCACGATCATGGGCCAGCACACCCCGCGCGCGGTCGTCCTGCCGCTCGCCAAGCGAGCGTGGCGCGCCGCCGAGTAGTGCCCAGCGCGGCGGCCGGCCGCTCACTCGTCCTCTGCCTGCACGAGACCGGGACCACGGGCCGCATCTGGGCACCCTCTGCCGAGGCGCTCTCCGGCCACGCGAACGTCCTCGCGCCCGACCGGCCGGGCTGGGGGAACGCAGACGCCCCGAGGGCTACGAGCGCACCACGGTCGCCGAGCAGGCCGGGTTGGCCGCGCGACGCCTGAGAGAGCGCGGGCCCGCCGTCGTCTGCGGGGCGGGGATCGGCGCCGTCGCGGCGCTCGAGCTTCTCCTCGGCCGAGCCGGATCTGGTCACGGCGCCGTCCTCGTCGAGCCGCCGCTCCTGTCCTTCCTGCCCGAGGCCACCGATCAGCTGCTCGCCGACGTCGCCGAGGTGCGCGAGGCGGTGCCGGCGGGCGGGCAGGGAAGCGGCGCTCGACGCTTACCTGGCCGGGCGGCTTCCGGCGCTGGGCCCGGGCGCCGGCCGGATTCCGCCAGATCAGGCCGAGCGGGCCCCGGCGCCTCGACCGCGCCTTTTCGCCGAGCTCGCGGCGGTGCCCGCGTGGGAGCGCACGGACGCCGAGCTTGCGGCCGCGACGCGGCCGACGCTCATCGCGACCTCGGCCGATTCACCGCCGTTCCTTGCAAAGCTCGGCGCTAGAGCTCTCGCGCGTCCTCGCGCGCTCGGACCTGCGCGAGACGGAGCCGGGCCTACCGCACTTCGACCGCGCCGGCGAGCTCGCCGCGCTGGTCGTCGAGGTCGCCGACACCCTCGCCTGAGGCGGCACCGCTCGCCCGCACGACCATTCGGCCGCCCGCGCCCGGCGAGCGAGGCGATCGCCTCGAGCGGGAACGAGACGAGCAGGACGAACGGCGTCGCCAGGCAGCTCGCGACCATGTCGGCAGCGAACTGAGCCGGACCCTCGCGAGTTCGCCACCCGCAGGCGACCGGCGCGCACCTCGGTCAGGAAGTTGTGGTGGAGCGTGATCCCGTTCAGGATCGACTGCCAGATCCAGCGCTGATTGGGTCCCGCCGGTGGGAAGGCGGGCTTCTGCGGCCTCCAGGCCGTTCTTCTCGGCGAGGAGGGCAAACGCGCGCGGGGTCAAGAGCAGCCGGCCCGGCCATTCGGCGAGCGCGGCCCAGCCGTCGCCGCCGAGCGAGCCCTGCCAGCTCGCCCGGTTGGGCGCAGCGAACGTCCGCGCACCGTCCGGTGCCGTCGATCTCGATCGCGGTCGAGCTCGGCAATGAGGTCGAGATGCTCCGTTCGATCGCTCGATGCCCAGCCCGCACCTCTCGCAGCGGTCGACGAGGCGCGCGTTGTCGCCGCCGCCGGGCTCGTCCGGGTCGACAGGCGAGGGGAGCCCGACGCTTGCCTCGGACACGGACTCGGGGGATGCCGATCCATGCGAAGACGTTGCCCGCCGCAGAGTGGGCAAGAGTGCCGTCGGCTTGTCCGAGTCCCGCAGCCATCGCCTAGCTCGCCGGACGCGCCCAGAAGCTCGCGCGAGCGCGTCTTGCCGAACCGCCCGAGGAAGCCGCCGCGGCGCTCGCGTTCGATCGCCCGCATGTACGGATGGAAGTCGACCTGGATCGTGTGGCGCTTCGAGGCGACATAGCGCTTGGCCATCCGCGCGTCCTCGCGACGGATCACCTCGTGCATGCGCTCACGTGGTCGGCAGCGCTGCTTTCCCTCCAGCAGGTCGGCGATCCATTCCGACTGCGCCTCGGCCAGGGGCATGATCGCCCCGAGCGGCTGCAACAGGCCCGACGAAGTAGAGGCCGTCGAGCTCGGGGTGGACGACGCGGCGGTAGAGCGGGATGCGGTTGTCGGGCGCGTCCAAGAGGTCGTGGTCGAAGAACGGGAAGGTGATCTTGTAGCCCGTGCAGTAGATGATCAGGTCGAGCTCTTCGGAGGTGCCGTCGACGAACTCGACCGTCCGCCCGCCGGCGAAACCGCGCGATGTTCGGCTTCACCTCGATGTCGCCGTGCCCGAGCCGGGGAAGGAGGTCGGAGGAGACGGTGGGGTGGGCTTCCGCCAGCTTGTGGTCCGGCTCGGGCAGGCCGTAGTCCGTCGGCACCCGGCGGCCTTCTTCACCGTCCGGCCCAGGAGGAAGCGCTGAACCGCGAGCGGCAGGCGGCTCGAGAAGCAGGTCCGGCGCGAGCTCGTCGGTGGGCTTGGCGCCGACGTACTTCGGCACGATCCAGGCCCCGCGGCGCATCGCAAGGAAGGTTGCGTCCGCGTTCCGCGAGGCCTCGACGGCCAGGTCGGTCGCCGAGTTCCCGATCCCGAGCACCAGGACCCGCTTGCCGCGCATCCGTCGGGCTCCTTGTAGGAGTGCACGTGGATCTGCTCGCCCTCGAACGAGTCCTGCCCCTCGAAGGCGGGCTCGGGCCAGCGCGGGTTCCAGTGGTGGCCGTTGGCGACGATCACGGACGCGTAGATGTCGTGGCCGTCCCTCCGCCCGAATCGAGGTCGCGCCAGGAGACGGCCCAGCCACCGTCCCTGGGCTCGACATGGGTCACCTCGGTCCGGAAGCGGATGCGGTCGCGGAAGCCGAAGTGGTCGACGTAGTCGTCGAAGTACTGCGCGATCTGGAAGTGGTTCGGGATAGTCGGGCAGGTCCTCCGGCATCGGATAGGCGGCGTAGGCCATCGTCCGGCGCGAGGTGTTGATGTGGAGCGAGCGGTAAGCGGCGGACATGCCGTTGTCGTTCATGTAGCGCCAGTTGCCGCCGACCTGCAGAGCCGACCTCGAAGCAGTCGAACTCGATGCCGCGCGCGTTCAGGACCTGGCACGAGGCGATCCCGGACGAGCCGGCGCCGATGACCGCGACTCTTCCGCGTCGTGCTCATGTCGCGATTATTTCGTGCTCGACGCCGAACTCGGAGAGCTCGGGAAGGAAATCGGCGGGGTCGAACGCCTCGGACGGCGCCAGGGCCCCGGACTTCTCGAAATCCGGCGACGGCGCAGCGGAGGGCCCCCGCGACGATCGAGCGCGCGGTCATGCCATAGACGTCTTCGCCGCGGATCACGCCCCGCCGGCGCCGCGACCCTGCCCGCGCGTCGCAGACGATGGTGAACCGGGCGGCGCGGCGCCGGTCCTCCGGCCGGTCCTTCGGGCAGCCGGCTCACGCGCCGCGTCGAAGGACCTTCTCGCAGAGGGGTCTTGAGCGCCAGGCTCATCCCGGTCATCAGGACCGGGGCGCCGATCGCAACCGGGCTCGTCGTCGACGCGGTGAGGGCGGTCCGGACGGTGCGCGTCTCGACGTGGCGCGGCACCGTGACGTGCTCTCCGCCGGGATAGCGCGTCATGCGCTGCACGCCGATCTCGCCGCCGAAGTCGAACTTGCCGCGGGAGATCGACCGGTCGCCCGGGCACGTACTCGCCCTCGAGCCACTGGACGTCCTCGCCCGCGATCTGCCCCAGCGCGGTCCGCGCGGTCCCGCGCGAGGGGCCGAACCCGGCCACCGCGTAGTTGAGCGAGAGCTCCTCGAGCGGGCCCATGCCCTCGGCGGTCAGCGACGGCGATCATGTCCCCGGGGACGTAGTCGAATCCCATCCCCGTCATCGAGCGCGGCGCCGCTCTCCGAGGCGATCGGCCCGAACTCGTCGAAGACCCGCTTCATGAACCCCTGCTCACCGGTGGTGTCGAGGTAGTGCGTGCCGCCGGCTCGGCCGCGGCGCGCAGGACGGGCTCGCCGTGGACCGTGAATGGGCCCGCGCAGGCGATCACGGCTGCGCAGGGCTCGAGCAGCTCGCGCAGGCCGTCCTCGTCGTCCAGCGCCACGGCCGCGATGTCGGCGACGCCGCCGATCTCCGAGGCCAGCGCCTCGAGCTTCTCGCGGCTGCGGCCCGCGAGGACGAAGTCGGCGCCCGCGCGCCGCCAGCTCGGCTGCGACGAGCCGGCCGGTGTAGCCGGTCGCGCCGTAGACCGCGATCCGCCCCAGGCTGCCTGCGATTCTCCGGCATCCCGCTCATCGTCCCGAACATATTGGGAACCCGCCGCTAGGTTTGCCCCATGGCAACGCCCAGCCCCAAGCAGGTCAGCGTTGCGTGAGCGCTTCGAAGGCGCTCATCGCCCTCGCCGCCCCGGTTCTCGACCTCGTGCTGGCCGCGGGCGACCGCCTCTCGCGCGTCTGTCGGCCCGGAGGACGAGTACTACCCGATCCGCCCGCCGGGCGAGGCGTTCGAGCTCTCGCCGGTGCCCCGCTCGAGACTGACGAGGCGACCGCCGGGGCTGGAGCGCGAGGCCGGAGCGGCGGATTCCGAGCCGCTCGCGTAGCTCTTTCGCCGGAACACGTCGTCCACCAGGCGACTCGACCCGGTCGAGGAAGAGGATCCCGTCCAGGTGATCGATCTCGTGGAGGACGGCACGCGCCTCGAAGCCCTCGCACTCGAGCGTCCCGCCCAGGTGCTTCACCTCGATCCTCGTCGCCCGGCGGACGTTCGCCGTCACGTCGGGCAGGCTGAGGCAGCCCTCGCGGGCGACCTCGGATCCCTCGCTGGCGATCACGTGCGGGTTCGCGAGCACGATCAGGCCGTTGGAAGTCTCGGCCTTCGGGTGCTCCGAGACGTCGACGATCGCGACCCGCACCAGCTCGCCGATCTGCGGGGCGGCGATTCCGACGCAGCGCTCATACGTCGCCGCCGTGTCGATCAGGAGCTGTGCGACCCGATCCAGGTCGGCGGCTTCGACCGGTGGCGCGACCTGCTTCAGGATCGGGTCGGGGTAGAGGAGGACGGGGCGCGGGGCCACGGCTACGGGCCTAGAGCGGGTCGGTGTCGAGCGCGCGCAGCGTGACCTCGAGGCCCTCGTCCGCCACCGGCGAGCCGCAGACGCGGCCTCGACGTCCTCCGCGGCTGCGCCCCCGAGGGCGACCTCGAGAACCATCACGTAGACCGGCGTCCCTCCGAGCCCGTCAGCTTCGTCTCGAGGTCCGTGATGTTGACGCCCGCCTCAGCGAGCGCCGAGGAGACCGAGTGGACGATCCCGGGGCGGTCGGCGCCATAGACGGAGAGCACGTGCGAGGGAGGCGCGGGCCGCGCGCCGCCGTCTGAGACCTCCGCGACCGAGATCGCCTCGAGCTCATGCTCATGCGCAACCTCTCCCAGGCGCTCGACCACCGCTTCGCGCATGGTGCCGTCCGGAACCTCCACCAGGAGCATCACCGCGAAGTGGCCGCCGAGGATCGACATCTGCGAGTCCTCGACGTTGCCCCCCAGGTCCAGGAGCGCGCCGGTGACCGCGGCCACGATCCCGGGGCGGTCACGGCCGATGGCTGTCACGGCCAGCTCGGGCACGCACGCAGCCTATCGGCGGTTCGCCACTAGGATTCTGCCCTCGTGAGCACCCAGGCGATACTCGAGCGAGAGAGCCGGTACCGCCGCTTGGTGGCAATCGCCGTCGATCCTTCCCCTCCTTCTCCTGGTGGGCGCGGCGGCTTTCCAGTCGAGCGGCGGCGGCACGTCGGAGCTTGCGACCGCGACCCTGCGCACGATCAACGAGAACGCCGGGTCACAGCTGATCGGCTCGGTCATCGCGGCGCTCGCCTTCCTCCTGCTTGCCGCGCCCCTCGCGTACATCTACAAGGCTGCGCAGGCGCGCAGCGAGAAGATGCTCAACGCCCTTCTCTTCCTGGTCGTCCTCGGCCCGGTCCTCTACGCGGTCCAGGGCATCCTCCTCGCCGTCGGCCAGATCGACGCGGCCGACCAGTTCGTCGCCCAGGAGTCCGGCGTCGGCGACATCTACACGCTCGCCACCAACCTGCTCGAGGACTCGGGCCCCCGGACAGCCGCCATCTACGTCTATTCGGTCGCGACGATCTGCCTGATCTTCGGCATGGTCTACACGTGCCTGTGGGGCGTCCGGACCGGCCTCCTCACGCGCTTCCACGGCACGCTCGGCATGGCCCTCGGCGCCACCTTCATCCTGCCGCCCCTCACGGGCCTCACGTTGCCCGCTCTGCTCGCCTGGTTCATGTACTTCGGGCTGATGATCGCCGGTCGGACGCCGAAGGGAAGGCCCCCTGCGTGGGACCTGGGCGTTGCGGTCGCGCCGCTCAAGGCGGGCGAGGAGCCGGAGCCGGCCCCGGCAGCCGGGGACGGCGTGATCGAGGGCGACGCGATCGAGATTCCGGGCGTCGACGAGAATCCGAACGCTGCTCGGCGCGAGCGCGCCAAGAAGCGCAAGCGCAAGCGCCGCCGCTAGCCGGGTCGCAGTGGGCCCTTCGTGCCTGATGATCTTGGCCGACGGGGCCAAGGCCGAGACATTCGAGTCCCTGCTCGACGCGGGCGATCTCCCAGAGATCTCCGAGCACGTGATCGAGCGCGGCTCGTACCGGCGCGGGACGAGCGTCTTCACCAGCACCACGGGCCCCGCTCACGTGCCGCTGCTCTCGGGGTGCTACCCCGGCACGGTCGACGTCCCCGGCTACCGGTGGTTCGACCGGGACCTGCTACCGGGGCGAGGGGCCCGGCCGCACCGCACGCACTGCGGAGCTACAACGGCCCAGAGGTCGCATATCTGGCGAGCGACATGGATGCCGCGCATCCCACGCTGTACGAGCTGATGCCGGATGCGATCGGGGTCTTCGGCATCCTCAACCGGGGCCTCGACCCCGAGCGGAACTTGAGAAGGCGCGCCAAGCCGTTCGTCTGGTCGCACTCGCACTGGTTCCACGACTACGAGCGCGCCGACCGCTGGGCCGCGGACGCGCTCGTCGAGGCCGCCGCCGCCGAGAGCCGCTTCAGGTTCATCGCGTTCCCCGGCATCGACTGGAACTGCCACTACATCGGCGCCGACTGCCCCGAGGCGATCGCGGGCTACCGCTACATCGACTCGGCGGTCGGCAGGGCGGCGCGGAAGCTGCAACAGCTCGGGACGTACGAGGAGACGATGATCGCCATCGTCTCCGACCACGGCCACCACGAGGTGCACACGCATTTCGACGTCGCCGTCGAGCTTGGTGAGAGGTATGGGATCAAGACCGCCTACCACTCGTGGCCCGCGTTCCGGCCATCGTTCGACGCCGTCGTGTGCGTCTCGGGCAACGGCATGTGCCACATCTACTTCCGCGGCGAGGACGGGACCTGGGCCACGCGCCCCTCGCGCGAGGTCATCGGCCGGCGCCACCCCGGGCTGATCGAGTCGCTTCTGGAAGAGCCCGCCGTCGAGATCATCGCCACCCGCGGGAGCGGCCCCGGAAGCCTGATCGTCGAGAGCCAGAGCGGCGTCGCAGACCTGGCGGAGGCCGCCGGCGGGGGCGTGATCTACTCGGCCCGCGACGGACGGGATCCGTTCGGCTGGGAGGAAATGCCTACCCGGATGGACGCGCGCCAGGCACTGGAGGAGACGGTCGACACTTCTCACCCCGACGCGCTCGTCCAGATCGCCCAGCTCTTTCGCACCGGCAGGACGGGCGACCTCGTCATCTCGGCCAGCGCGGGCTACGACCTTCGAGAGCGCTTCGAGTGGCCGCACCACTTCTCCTCGCACGGCGGGCTCATCCGCGACCACATGCTCATTCCGGTCGCATCAAGCGTCCCGCTGGCCGACGGCCCGGTCCGGTCCGCAGACGTCGCGACGACCGTCCTGGACTATCTCGGTGTGCCGGTGCCCTCCGGCGTCGACGGCGTGACACGGCTGGCGCGCTCGGTCAGCGACCTGCGGGCCGCGGGCCCCGCGATGGCGAGCCCGGCGAGCGAGTAGATCAGCGCGGCGATGAACGCGGTGGCGGCCAGGCCGATACCGCTCGCCGCGATGAGGCCGAGCTCCGAGTCGGAGAACACGGCGCCCGTCGCGCCGACGCTCGCCGGCCCGGGCCCGACGGGCAGGCCCCCGATCACGCTCGTGGCCAGGAACGCCAGCACCCCCTCGATGAAGTCGGCGTCGATCCCGACGCCGTTGATCACGATCCAGAAGCGAATGGGCTGAACGACCAGCACGACCACCAGGAGCGCCGTCAGCGCGACCAGGGTGCGGCGCTTCGCAAGCACGTTGAACGTGCGCACGAAGGGCCGGTCCGCGTACCGGCTCTTGAGCCAGAGCGCCAGGAGCGCGCCGGCGCCGGCGAGCCCGATCACCGTTGCGGACCACCACCAGGGCAGGCCAACGCCGAACGTCAGGGCGACCACGACCACGACCGTGATTCCGCCTTCGACCAGCAGGATCACGCCGTCCGCGGAGACCATCTGGCCGATCGTCGGGGCGCGCGTTCCCATGATCGCCTTGACCAGGCCGACCCGCACCCAGGCGCCGACGTAGGTCGGGACGACGGTGTCAGCCAGAAACCGCGGGCCGCTAGTCGCGTGGAGCTCGCGCGGCGGAACCCTGCTGCCTGCAGCGTCGAGGCAGAGACCCCATGCGATCGCCCGCAGCACGAGCGCCAGGAGGTGGAGGCTCACCAGCCAGAACGCTTCGAAGAAAGTGATCTGCGACAGCCCGTCGACGACCTCCTCGAAGTTCAGCGCGACGATGACGCCCAGCGCGACCACCGCGACTGCCAGCGATCGTCCCGTCCCGGCGAAGACGGGACTTCTCGATGACCTCGCCGTCGACGGGGACCCCTCCCATCCCGCGAGCCTATGACACGTATCCGCGATCATGGCGCTCGTCAAGCAGAACGAAAGGAAGAGGAAATGAGCGATGGCACCCTTACGCGTTACCGGTTCGAGGCCCGGTTCGTCCTGATCCAGCTCGGGGTGATCCAGGGCATCCTGGGCTTCTACGCGCTCTTCTTCCCGCGTTCTTTCTACGAGGACTTTCCGCTGGGCCTCGACTGGGTCGAGGTTCTGCCGGCGTATAACGAGCACCTCGTCCGCGACGTCGGCGGGCTGTTCCTGGCGACGGCAGTGATCCTCCTTGCGGCGTCCGTCCGCCTGGAGCGGCGGTGGGTCGTGACCTCGCTCGTCGCCTTCCTCGCGTTCAGCCTCCCGCACACGGTCTGGCACATGTTCAACCTCGGGCCTTACTCGACGGGCGACGCGATCGGCAACGCTGTAGCGCTCGGCGCGACGGTCCTCCTGCCCGTTCTGATCCTCGTCCTGGTCGCGCGCGAGAGCCGAGCCCCAAGTCAGACGTAGGGCCGAACTTCCTGCCATGGCGCATCTGGCTTACGCTTCGAGTCGAGCATGGCTCTTCTGGGGTGCACCACCTGCGGGCTCGTCCTCGAAGCGACGACCGACCTGACGGCTGGGCACCTGACGAAGGACCCATGCCCGGACTGCGGCAACCCCCTCCGGGTCGTCGACCTGGAGGAGGCGAATCAGTTGACGCGGGAGCGGTTCCTGGCCGCGCACTGGAGGGAGATCACTGCCTCCAAGCGAGACGGCTCCGGGACCCCCCGGACCTAGGGTCAGCCAGGCGGATTTTCGTCGAACTGCGGCGCGTCGCCGCCGATCTCGTGCCAGTTCGCCTTGTAGGCGACCTGAAGGTGGAAGCTCGGCTCCAGGGCGAGCTCCTTCATCAGGCCCGCGGCGACGAAGTACTTCTCGCCGAGATCGTCATACAGGCTGGACCCGCAGTTGCTGCAGAAGTTGCGCGGCGCGAACTCGCTCTCATAGGTCGAGACCTGATCCTCGCCCTTCGTGAACCTGAAGTTCTCCGGGGCTACGACCACCCCCGCGAGGCTCGAGCCCGTCCACCTCTGGCACCGCGTGCAATGGCAATACCCCAGCGACTCGGGATCCTGAACCTCGTACTCCACGTTGCCGCAAAGGCACGCTCCCGTAAGCGATTCGCTCATCTCAACTCCTCCTTGAGTCGGCGCTCGATGATTCGTGACGCACGCTACCACCGGGAGGTTCTGGACGCTCTCGGCCTTCGGCCCCCCGATCATGCGTCAGGGGCACGATCTCATAGCCATGCGCGGCCAGAGATCCCAGGAGCTCTTCACGGTGCTCGACGCCACGAGTCTGAAGCAGGATCTCGATGCCCGTTTCGTGAAACCCCCGCTGGCCGGCTTCGCGAACGTGCTCGATCGAGAGCACATTCCCCTGGCCCTCGGCGATGGCTACAAGCAGCTCGGCCAGGCCTCCCGGATGGTCCGGCACCTTGGTGGCAAAGTGGATCGTCGTGCCCTGGCCGGACTCGTGCAGCCTGCTCGCGGCCGAGAGGCGATCGAGATCGATGTTGCCGCCCGACAGGACCGCAACCACGACCTCGCTCTCGTCCACTTCGATGATGCCGGAGAGAAGGGCCGCAACCGGGACAGCGCCCGCCCCTTCGACCACCAGCTTGCCGTGCTGCATCAAGGCGACGATTGCCTCTGCGATCGCGTCTTCGTCAACCGTGCACAACTCGTCGACGTAGCGCTCGATCAGGGGTCCGGTCAGCGCCCCCGGGCGCTTGACCGCGATGCCGTCCGCGAGAGCGAACCGCAGATCGGCGACCGGGCGCTCCGGATCGGCAATCGGCGCGCATAGCTCGCTCTGGACGCCGACGATACGAATCGTCGGGTCGGCCTGCTTGAGGGCCGCGGCCACACCACCGGCCAGACCGCCGCCGCCGACCGGGAGGACGACGGTTCGCATCTCCGGGATCTGCTCGAGCAGCTCCGCACCCAGGGTTGCCTGGCCAAGGACGACGTCGGCATCGTCGAAGGGATGCACGAGCGTGGCGTCGTTGGCGTCCGCGTACTCGTGAGCGTGCTCGAGACAGCCGTCGACCGATTCGTCGCGCAGCGCAAGGCTGGCGCCCAGCGCCCGGACCGCCTCGATCTTGGACACCGACGCCGTCGAGGGCATGAAGATCTGGCACGGAATCCCGGCTCTGGCCGCGACGTAGGCGAGCGCCCGCGCGTGGTTGCCGGCGCTCGCGGCGACCACCCCGCCCGGCCCGAAGCGCCCCCGGGAGCCGCCGAGCCGGACCGAGACTCCCCTCACCTTGAACGAGCCCGTGCGTTGCAGGCACTCGGCCTTGAACTTGACCGTGGCGCCGACGCGAGATCCGACCCAGTCGGCGTCGATCACCGGCGTCAGGACCGCGTTGGCGGCGATGCTTTGGCGAGCGGCGGCGATGCGCCGTGCGGATAGATCGAGATCCGTCCCCACCGTCAGCCTGGAATGCTGACGATCGCCTCGAGCTCGACGGCGACGCCGCGAGGCAACGCCGCAACCCCGATCGTGACCCGGGCGGGGGGATCGCGGTCGAACCAATGCGCGTATGCGGCATTGATCTCATCGAAGCGTTCGAGCACGGTCGTGTAAACGGTCACCCGCAACGCGCGGTCCAGGCTCGACCCGGCAGCTTCCGCGAGGGCTGTCAGCGAGCGGAGGCAATGATCCACCTGAGCAGCGGGCTCGGGATCAATGGGGTTGCCGTCGGCGTTGATCGGGATGACGCCGGAACAGAAGAGCAGGTCGCCGTGGCGGATCGCTTGGCTGTAGGGACCAATTGCTGACGGAGCCTTTTCCGAGCTGATTACTTCGCGGTCCACGGTCTCAACCGATTGTGCCATGACTGGCCGCCCGGAGGCGCTCCGCCGCCGCGGGCCGGCACTCAGTCCTTCTTGGTCGCCGCCACCTGTTCCTGGAGCTCCTCGACGATCGAGGGATCCCTGAGCGTCGTCGTGTCGCCGAGGTCGTCGTTTCCCTGGGCGATGTCGCGCAGGAGGCGCCGCATGATCTTCCCGGAGCGGGTCTTGGGCAGATCGCCGGCGAAGTGGATCGCCTTGGGCCGGGCGAGCTTGCCGATCTTGTCGGCTACGTGCTCGCGGAGCTCCTTGGCCATGTCGTCCGAGCCCTTCTCGTCGCCCTCGGGCGTCACGAACGCGACGATCGCCTGGCCCGTGTCCTCGTCGGGCACGGCGATGACGGCGGCCTCGGCCACCCGCTCGTTCGAGACGAGCGCGGACTCGACCTCCATCGTCGAGAGCCGATGGCCCGAGACGTTGATGACGTCGTCGATCCGGCCGACGATCCAGAAGAACCCGTCCTCGTCGCGGCGTGCCGCGTCGCCGACGAGGTACGTCTCCTTGCCGTATCGCTCCCAGTAGGTCTCGATGAACCGGTCAGGCTCCTTGTAGAGCGTGCGTGCCATGCCGGGCCACGGCTGCGTGACGACCAGCGTGCCGCCGCCTTCGGAGATCTCGTTTCCGTCCTTGTCGAAGATCGCGGCCTCGACTCCCGGCAGGGGGAGCGTCGCCGAGCCCGGCTTCGTCTCGGTCAGGCCGGGCAGGGGCGCGATCATGATGCCGCCGGTCTCGGTCTGCCACCACGTGTCGACGATCGGGCAACGGCCGCCGCCGATGTTCTCGTGGTACCAGAGCCAGGCGCGCGGGTTGATCGGCTCGCCGACGGATCCCAGGAGCCGCAGCTTCGAGAGGTCGTGCTTCTGCGGGTGCTCGACGCCCCACTTCATGCAGGCGCGAATCGCCGTCGGCGCCGTGTAGAAGAGGGTCACGCCGTAGCGCTCGCAGACGTCCCACCAGCGGTCTTCAGCCGGATAGTTCGGCGCGCCCTCGTAAAGGACGGACGTCGCCCCGTTGGCGAGCGGGCCGTAGACGATGTAGGTGTGCCCGGTCACCCAGCCGATGTCGGCCGAGCACCAGTACACGTCGGACTCGGCCTTCAGGTCGAAGACCATCTTGTGGGTCGCGCTGGCCTGCGTCAGGTAGCCGCCGGTCGTATGGAGGATGCCCTTGGGCTTTCCGGTCGAGCCGGACGTGTAGAGGATGAAGAGCGGGTCCTCGGCGTCCATCGGCTCGGGCTCGCATTCGGCGTCGGCGTCGGCCACGGCCTCCTGCCAGAAGACGTCGCGGCCCTCGGTCATGGGCGGATCCGTCCCGCAGCGATCGAGCACGATGATGTGCTCGAGCGAATCGAGCTTCTCGGCGATGTCATCGACCTTCTCCTTCATGGGGAGGGGCTCGCCGCGGCGGAGCGTCGCGTCGGCGGTGACGAGCGCCTTCGCGTCCGAGAACTCCATGCGCTCGCGCACCGACTCCGGCGAGAAGCCGCCGAAGACGACGTTGTGGATCGCGCCGATCCGGGCGCAGCCGAGCATCGCGGCCACGGCCTCGGGCACCATCGGCATGTAGATGCCGACCACGTCGCCCTTGCCGATGCCGAGGCCCTTGAGCACGTTCGCAAAGCGCTGGACCTGGTCGAGGAGCCACTCGTAGGTGACCTCCTTGCGGCCGTCGCCGCCTCCCTGGTCGTCGGCGTCCTCGGCCTCCCAGTAGAAGGCCACGCGGTCCCCGTTGCCGGCAGCGACATGGCGGTCGAGGCAGTTGGCCGAGACGTTGAGCTTTCCGCCCTCGAACCACTTCGCGTGCGGGGGGTCGGACCAGTCGAGGACTTCGTCCCATGGCTCGATCCAGTCGAGCTTCTCGGCCCAGCTGGCCCACCACGCTTCGCGGTCGGATGCGGCCTTCTCGTAGACGCCGGGGTCCGAGATGTTCGCGTCGGCGGCGAAGTCGTCGGGAGGAGGGAACGTCTCCTCGGTCTCCATGAGCACGTCGAGCTCAGGAACCTGTACCTCCTGCTCGCGCTCCTCGGCGTCTCCGTTCTCTTCCGCCACGACCGCTCTCCTTCCGTCGCTTTCCGCGATCCTATGCGTGAACGCCTACCCGGGAACCGGCGCGGTGACTCATCGGGTTCCCTAGGGTGAAACCGTGGTTCAACCGAGCAGGGTTTCACTACGCCATGGACTGCTGGCCGTGCTGGCCGCCGCGCTCGCGTGCCTGGCTTCCCCGGGCATCGCCGGCGCCTACACCTCGCAGCAGTCCGGAGCGAGGTTCGCGACTACTGGACGCCCGAGCGGATGGAGACGGCGATCCCGGGCGACGCGCTACTTCGCGACGCCGCGTCCGCCGTGCCGATCGGCGACCTCGACCTGGGCCTTGGCTCCGCAGAGCGCGCGTCGCGCTCAGGCGCAACGGGTTGACAAGCCGAGATCGAAGCCCTTCCGGACGCACGGCAAGGTGTTCTTCACTCTCGGCCTCGTGGAATACGTCTGCTCCGGGACCTCGGTCAAAGTCAAAGACCGAGAGCCTGGTGGTGACTGCCGGCCATTGCTCTACTCGCAGATGGACGGCTACGCGTCCAACTTCATGTTCGTTCCCGCTTACGACAACGGGGACACCCCGTTCGGCGAGTGGACCGCCAAGAAGCTCAAGGCCACTCCCCAGTGGGAGAACAACGAGAACATCTCCTACGACGTCGGCATGGCGACCATGGGCAAGCGAAACGGCAAGAAGCTTGCGGACGTGGTCGGGAAGCGCGGCATCGCCTTCGACAAGGGACGCGACGTGCGCTTCGACGTGTTCGGCTACCCGGCGGAGGATCCGTACGACGGCGAACGGATGTATCGCTGCGACTCGCCCGCGCAAGGCGCGGACAACGGCCAGAACAAGCCGAAGCCGACCCGGATCGACTGCGACATGACCGGCGGGTCGAGCGGCGGCGGCTGGGTGCTACCCGGCGGCGACGTGAACTCCGTCGTCTCCTACGGGTACGAGTGCACGGTCATCATCCTGCCGTGCGAGAACCCCGAGGCGGGCAAGCTGTTCGGGCCCTACTTCGGCAACGAGATCAAGAAGCTCTACCGCTCGCAGAAGCGCTAGCTGCGAGCGTGCGCGGGTTAGATGCCCGCGGCGACGCGCTTCCTATGGGCGCGGATCTCGGACATGATGCGCTCGAGGCGCGGCTCGGTGGAAGAGTCGACGTGCTTCATGCCGGCGGCGATCGCAGGATGCACCGACGCGATCCGCTCATGCATGGCCTGCGCGACCGCGCGGTAGGTCGGGTGGCCTTCGCGGCCTGAGCGGAGCTCCGTCAGGTGCATGGCCTCGCGGGCGTTCAGGTCGAGCACGTAGCGGATGCGGTAGCCCAGGCAGAGCGCGTACGGCGCCGCGTCGACCATGCCCGCGGCTTCGAGGCGCTCGAACTCTGCGCGCGAAGTCTCCAGGGCCCGGCGGTAGATGTCGCCGGCGCCGGCATCGGCCACCTCGGCGGGCACGCCCGCCCCCAGCTCAGGACCCAGGCGCTGCCATTGGCAGGTGAGCATCCGGTGGCGCTGGAGGTCGCGGAAGCCGCCGTAGTCGGAGACGATCTCGAAGCGGTAGCGCACGGCCTCCCAGCCGCGGCCGGGGCGGTGGCGGCGGTTCGCGCGCTCGCCCACGAGCTCGCCGATCAGCTCCGCCCGCTCGAGGGGGTCAAGCCCGTCGATGCGCCGGCGGATCTCGCCCTCGCTCACGCCCGTCGACTCGTAAAGCGACGACGCAAGGAGATCGGCCTCGGTTCCATCCACGTGGACGAGCTCGACCGAGGGCGCATCGGCGGCTTCCCGGCGGTCGAGCCCGAGGCGGGCGACGGCGCGCTCCGTGGTCTCGCGGCGGGCCTGCAGGTACGAGATCCACTCGCCGCCGCGTTCCGGACGGTCGACGCGGGCGACGAAGCTCGGGATCACGTGGCGCAGCTCCTCGAGGATCATCGAGCCGAACTCGCGGGCCTCGGGCAGCGGCGAGGCGAGTAGGCGCAGGAGCAGCTGCTCGTAGGCCTGGCCGGAGGCGAAGATCCCGACGTGGCTGAGCGTCGAAGCGGGGAGGAGGCCGCGCAGGAGGTCGAGCGCCTTCGCGCGGATGGAGCTGCGCCAGGCGCCCTCGGGCTCCTCGCCGCGTGGCCAGCGCTCCGCCGCCCACTCCGTCACGACCCGCAGGCCCTCGGAGTAGTCGCTGAAGATCGAGTCCATCGCGCTGCGGTACTCCGGCCCGAGGTCGTCGTCCGAATAGAAGCGGTACCCACCCCCGGGCATCGGCTCGTCGTAGGCGATGTAGCGGGTCGACTGCTCGAGGTAGGCCGCAAGGCGACCGCGCTGGAGGACCTTGGTCAGGACGTTGGAGGTCCACTCGCACGCCAGATGCGCTCCGCCCACCTGGGCGATCGAGTCGTCGCCGTAGCCGATGAACACCCGCTCGTAAAGGCCGGCTGCGCGCTCGCCCTCCTCGCCGTCGAACGGGCGGGCGCCGGCATCGGCCTCGTCGGCGAACTCGTCCAGGTAGAGCCTCCGGAGTGTTCCGCCCCAGCGTGAGTAGCGGGCGAACATGGCGCCCTTCACGGTCTCGGGCAGATTGCGGAGGGCGAATACGGGACGGTCGAGGTTGGTGAAGTGCGGCTCCAAGCAGAGCCGCCTCCTGTGCTGTGAAATCTTCGACCGGGTAACGCACGGCGGCCGATATTAGATGCGTCGTCGTACGGCATCCGGATTGCGGGTTCCCAGGACATTTCAGATGCCTGGTGGCGTGAAGAAGGGTTGATTGGGGCATACTCGAAAACAAGTACCGTGGAAGCGCTGGCGGATCTCACCAGAACGGGCGAGGAGATGGCTCCGGAGGAGCGGAGGAGGCTGGGCAGCCTCGGCGGCGCGCTCCTCGTGATCGGCGCGCTCGCGGCCGCTCCGGCCGCGGCTTTCATCGAGCCGGCGCCGGATCCCGTCGAGTATCTGCTCATCCTGGCGGGAGTCGCGGCAGGGGCCGCCCTGATGGCGGTTCCCTGGGAGCGCGTGCCGGAGCGGGCGCTCTACTGCGTCTCGATCGTGGCGACCGGCTACGTGATGATCGGCAGCGGCTTCTACAGCGACGACTTCGCCTTCTACCAGGTCCTGATCGCCGTCTATACCGCTTACGTGGTCAGGGATCGCCGGGATTTCCTGGCTCTGATGGCCTTCTTCACGCTTGCGACGCTCGCTCCGCTCCTCTATCTGGACGAGTCGTTCAACGCGCAGGCTCACCACGTCCTGGTGACCCTGCCCGTCATGCTCATCTCGGCCGCCGTTGTCCGCTATCTGCGCGAGCGCGCTCGCCCACAGGGAGCGCCAGTATCGCCGCTTTGCGGTAGAGGCGGTGACCCTGGCCGAGCGCATCCGCGGTGCCCCCATGGCCGCCCGAGGCGCCCTCTCACGAGAACGTCGAGGAGCGCCTTGCCGAGCTCGCGTCGAGGACTCACCCCTGAGACCAGGCGGAGGACGCGTCAGCCGAATGACGACGTGATCGCTTCGCCGGTTCCGGCGACGAAGTCGACGAGCGGGGTGGGAATGATCCCGAAGAACACCGACGCGAACGCTGCGATCACGCTGAACGCGATGATGACCCGGCAGCGCACGCGACCCGTGCCCGGCCTCGCCCGAGCCTCCGGCCATCGCCGGGAGGACGCGGTTTCCGGCCTCGGGCGTCGGGTCAGAGAGGTACGCGGGGCGCATCCAGACCGCGGCGATCACCCGCAGGTAGTAGGCGAGAGAGATCATCGTGCCCACGGCGATCATCACGCCGAGCCAGGTGAAGTCCGCAGCCACCGAGGCCTCGATCAGATAGAGCTTGCCGATGAACCCCGCGGTCCCGGGCAGCCCCGCCAGGGCGAGCATCGCGATCGTGAGCGGCCAGGCCAGCGCCGGGCGCTCCCGCCCCAGCCCCTGGACCGAGCGGATGTCGTCGCCGAAGCCCGTCTCGCGCTCCCTGATCGTGATCACGGCAAAGGCGGCGAGATTCATGAACGCGTAAGCGGTCAGATAGAAGAAGAGCGCCTCGATGCCGGCCTCGTTCGCCGCGACGATCCCCACCAGCATGTACCCGGCCTGCGCGATGCCGGAATAGCCGAGGAGGCGCTTGAGCGAGCTCTGGGTCAGGGCGCCGACGTTGCCGACCACGATCGAGACCGCCGCGAGGGCGGCGAGTGCAGGCTGCCAGTCGCCGACGGCCGGGCCCAGCGCGACCTGGAAGAACCGCGCGAAGCACGGCGAATGCTGCCGCCTTGGTGGCGACCGCCATGAACGCCGTGACCGGGGTCGGGGCGCCCTGGTAGACGTCAGGCGTCCACTGGTGGAAGGGGGCGATCGAGAGCTTGAAGGCAAGGCCGGTGGCGGTCAGAGCGATGCCGATCAGGATCAGCGGGTCGTCCGCGAGGCCGGCGCCGATGCCCTCCCGGATGCCGGAGAAGTCGGTCGAGCCCGAGCCGCCGTAGATGAACGCGAGGCCGTAGAGGAGGGTTGCCGATCCGAGGCTGCCGACGATCAGGTACTTCAAGCCCGCCTCGAGCGACACCTGTCGCCGCAGGGCAGACCCGCAGAGGACGTAGAGCGGAACCGAGAGCAACTCGAGGCCGACGAAGAAGATCACCAGGTTCTGGGCCATCGACAGGAGCGCCATGCCCAGGACGGAAGCGATCAGGAGCGCTTGGAACTCGCCGTGGCCGCCTGGGCCGGGGGCGCGATCGGCCGCCTCCTCGCGCCAGCTCAGGGGGATGACGAAAACGGCGCAGAGGATCGAGATGAGCGTCGCGACGAGGCCCAGCTCGTCCAGCCGAAGGGCGCCCGACACAAGGTCCTTCTCCTCGCCGAACTGCCAGATGACCAGCCCGACCGTCGCGCCGTATGCGATGAAGCTGGCGGCGGAGACCAGCGCGCGCTGCCGGCGCCCGATCAGCCCAGTCAGAAGGACGAGGACGAGCCCGCCGGTCAGCGCGATGATCGGCGAGAGCCCGGCGTAGTCGATGTCCGGCGCGTTGAACGCGGCGAGGCTCATGGGCGCGCCGCCAATCCGTCAGCCTCCTGCGCCGCGTTCACCGCGCCCAGCTTGTCCTGCACGGACGCCTCGCCCCGCTTCAGGATCAGCGTCGGGTACAGCGCGGTTCCCACGATCACCAGGACGAGCGGAACCAGCACGGACGCGTCGCGCAGGCTCATCTCACGCGATTCGACGCCCTCGGGCAGCCGATTGTGCATCGTCTTCTGGTAGAGCCGCAGGGCATAGAACGCGGCCATGGCGATTCCCGCCGTTGCGATCACGGCGTAGGTCGTCTGCTCGTCGAAGAGCCCGTTCAGGATGTAGAACTCGCCGATGAAGTTCGCGGACCCGGGCATCGCGAGCGTGGCAAGGGTGACGATCAGGAAGAGCACGGCCAGGACAGGAGCCCGCATCGCGGCGCCACCCATCTCGCGCAGGTCCTCGGTGCCGTAGCGCTCGGCAAGGATCGCGACGATCAGGAAGATCGGGGCCACCACCAGGCCGTGGTTGACCATCTGGAGCACCGAGCCGTTGGCGCCGTCGGCCGCCAGCGAGAAGATCCCGAGCGTGATGAAGCCCAGCTGCGCGATGGAGGAATAGCCCGCGACCAGGCGCACGTTCGTCTGCGTGAACGCCATCGCCGAGCCGTAGAGGATCGAGAGCAGCGCGAGGATCAGGATCAGGTCCTGGAACTGAACGGTGGCGTCCGGGAAGATCGGCAGCGCGACGCGGAGGAAGCCGTAGGCCGCAACCTTGGGGAGCACCCCGGAGAGGACGCGAGAACGGGCAGGGGGGCCGCCCGGTACGCGTCGGGCATCCATCCGTGCAGCGGGAAGGTCGGCATCTTGACCAGGAACGCCGCGGCGAAGAAGAGGAAGATCCACTCCTGGCTGCCCTCGGGCAGGACGTTCGCGCGGAGGTCCGCCATCGCGAAGGAGAGCTCGCCCGTCGACTCCGCGGTGAGGACCGCCGTGGCGATCGCCGCCACCAGCATCAGCAGCGAGCCGACGAGGGTGTAGACCATCATCTTGATCGTCGCCCGGACCCGGTCGCCGGTGCCGTAGCTGCCGACGAGGAAGAAGAACGGCACGAGCATCAGGTCGAAGAAGAGGACGAAGAGCAGGAGGTCCTGCGCCATGAAGGCGCCCATCACGGCGAACTCGCCGATGCCGAGCATCAGGAAGTAGTTCTTCGGCCGGTCCGGGAGGCGCCAGGCCGACCACGCGAAGGTCGCGGCCCAGAGGAGCGCGGTCATCACGATGAGGAACAGGCTGATCCCGTCGACGCCGAGCTGGAAGCGGACGCCCAGGCCTGGGATCCAGCTCTCGTCGACGACGTACTGGAGGCCGGGAACGCCGCCGTCGAAGCCGGCGACCAGCGCGATCGTGAGCCCGAGGGTCACCAGCGACCCCAGGACCGAGACCGGCGCCGAGGCGCGCGAGGGCAGGAGGGCCGCGATGAGGGCGGCGGCGAGCGGCACGCAGAGGATCGCGATCAGCATCTAGTTGCTCACCACCAGGAAGTACAGGGCGAGCGCGGCGAAGCCGCCGAGGACGAGGAGGGCATAGGCCCGGACGAATCCGGACTGGGCGCCGCGAACCAGGAGGCCGACCTCGCGGATGGCTCCCACCGTGGCGGTGACGATGCCGTCGACGACGACCCGCTCGATCACGTTGTTGCAGAACTGCCCGACGCGGATGACCGGGCGGTAGACCAGGAAGTCGATCGCCTCGTCGAAGTACCACTTGTGCTGGAGGAAGTCGTGGACTCCGCCCATGCGCGAGCGAAGGCGGGCGGTCATGCCGGGGCGGGCGACGTAGGCCATGTACGCGAGCCCGATCCCGGCGATGGACAGGATGGCTCCGACCAGAAGGCCCAGGTACGCGGACTCGTCCGAGGGGACGATGTGGAAGAGCTCGGAGTCCTCGAACGTGCCTTCGAGGAAATGCTCCATCCCGGCCGTGATGCCTGGTAGCTGGATCACGCCGGCGATGATCGAGAGGACCGCCAGGACGCCCATGGCGATCCGCATGCCCGGCGCCCGCTCGGCGATGTGGTGCTCCGCGCCCGGGAAGCCGACGTCCGTGTCCTCCTTCTCGCCGGTCGCGGGGTTCAGGTGCTCGCCGTGGGCCAGGTGCCCCTGCTTCGAGCTCCTTCGCCTCGGGACAGGGATCGCCGGTGACGACCCTGAAGCCGATGCGGAACGCGTAGAAGGCGGTCATGAAGGCCGCCACGTAGCCGCCGATCGCGAAGATCCAGTACATCCCGCCGCGCTCGGCCGCGAAGACCATGATCTCGTCCTTCGAGAAGAAGCCCGACATGAGCGGGAAGCCGGCCAGCGCGAGCGCGCCGACGATCAGGGTGAACGAGGTGAACGGCATCGCCTTCCGAAAGCCCGACATCCGGTCGATGTTCTGGTTCCCCGCCATCGCTCCGATGATCGAGCCGGCCGCCATGAAGAGAAGCGCCTTGAAGAAGGCGTGCGTCATCAGGTGGAAGATCCCCGCGGTGTAGGCGCCGATCGACACCGCGACGATCATGTAGCCGATCTGGCTCATCGTCGAGTAGGCGATGATGCGCTTCAGGTCGGTGACGACGAGCGCGATCGTCGCTGCCACGAGCAGCGTCGCGAGGCCCGTGAACGCGGCGATGTCCGCGGCGGTGGGGGCCAGCTCGAAGAGGGGGTGCGTGCGGGCGATCAGGTACACGCCCGCGGTCACCATCGTCGCGGCGTGGATCAGGGCCGAGACCGGGGTCGGGCCCTCCATCGCGTCGGGCAGCCACGTGTGGAGCGGGAGCTGCGCCGACTTGGCGAACGCGCCCACCAGGAGGAGCAGGCAGATCGCGACGATCGTCCCGTCGTTCGGGCTCGAAGTGGCCGGGGGCCTCCTCGAAGACCGTCAGGTAGTCGAAAGCTCCGAGCTCGCGGAAGATCAGGAACGCGGCGAGGACGAGGCCGATGTCCCCGATCACGTTGATCACGAACGCCTTCATGCCGGCTGCGGTCGCGGTCGTGCGCCGGTACCAGAACGAGATCAGCGCGTACGACGCGAAGCCCACGAACGCCCAGCCGACGACGAGCAGCACGAAGTTGCCCGCGAGGACCAGGAGCAGCATCGAGAAGACGAAGAAGTTGAGGTAGGCGAAGAACCGCGTGTAGCCCTCGTCGGAGACCATGTACGCGGTCGAGTAGAGGTGGATCAGGGTCGAGACGCCGGACACGACCAGGCACATCACCACCGAGAGCGGGTCGACCAGGATCCCGAGCTGGATGTCCAGGCCGACCGACGTCGCGTAGTCCCAGGCGGTCGACGTGAGCTGCCGCGCGTCGGTCGGCTCTCCCAGCAGGACGACGAACGCGCCGATCGAGCTCGCGAAGGACAGGGCGATCGCCCCGGTGCCGATGAAGCCCGCGGTGCGGCCGCTCCAGCGGCGACTGCCGAGCCCGATCAGGATCGTCCCCGCGAGCGGGAAGATCAGGACGAGCCAGCCGAACGCGGTGGCGCTCATCCCTTGAGGCCCCGGAGCTCGTCGACGTTCAGCGGCAGGCGGCGGCGGAACATCGCGACGATCAGGCCCAGGCCGACCACGACCTCGCACGCTGCGACGACCATGACGACGAGCGCGAAGACGTGACCGTCCTGGGTGCCGGTCGAGCGGGCGAAGGCCAGGAGGGCCAGGTTCCCCGCGTTCAGCATCAGCTCCAGGCAGAGCAGGACGACGAGGGGGCTACGGCGCAGGAGGACGCCCGCCGCGCCGGTGGCGAACAGCAGCGCAGAGAGCACCAGGTACCACTCAACCGCCAACGTCGCTCGCCTCCTCCGGCCCCGTCCTGTGGACATTCCGGGAGGGGTCGGGAACCTTCCGCCCCGCGAGCACGATCGCACCCACGGCCGCGATCAGGAGCAGGATCGATGCGGCCTCGAACGCGATCAGGAAGCGCTCCAGCATCAGGGTCCCGATCGCCTCGGGCGAGCCGAAGCCCAGCGGGATGGTCGGGCCCTCGTTGCCGATCGCCTTGAGGCCGGTTCCCAGGATGGCGATCGAGAGCTCGATGAAGAGCGCCACGGCGATGGCCGGCGCCAAGAACCTCTGGCCGGTTATCGGCTCCCACTCGGGCTCCTCGACGCCGCCGACGTAGGCGGCGACGAACACGTAGAGCACCATCACGGCGCCCGCGTAGACGACCACCTGGGCGGCCGCGATGAACTCGGCGTGGAGGGTCAGGAACAGGCCCGCGAGCGCCACGAGGTGAACGACCAGCGCGAGGACGCTGTAGAAGGGGTTTTGAAGGGCGACAACCGCGATCGCGCCCCCAAGGGCTCCGATCGCGCCGGCGAAGAACACAACCTCTTCCATCCGCCCGCATCCTATTCGTGGCGCACCGCTGGGGAGGCGAATAAAGCCTGGCCCGCTGCGCGCCAGGGCGCTTCTTCTCCTAAGCGGCTACTCCGGCAGCCCGGCGGCTTCGAGGGCCTGATCCCAGCTCAGGAAGCCCTGCATGTAGGAGATCCTGCCCGCTCGAAGGGTGCACAGGAAAGCGATCGGGGCTTCCAGCGGAATCCCGCTCTCGCGCCCGCGCCCGGAAACGTGGCCGAGCATGAGGACCCGATCATCGCCCAGGTCCCGGAACTCCTCCGGCGTGGTACGGAGCGTCTCGAAGACCGTCTCGACGTCGGCCGCCCACTGGCGAAATCCGTCGTGACCCCGATAGGCGGTTCCCTCGGCGCCGCCGATGATCGCGGACTCAAGGACTCCCTCCGGGTCTGCGTAGTCAAGGGCGGCCTCCACGCCGGCCACGGGATCATGACCACTGAAGAGATCGAACAGCCGCCTGCAGATCTCAACGTTCTCCTGTGACATCACCCCCGCAGTATCTCGCGATAGGGCATCGGGTCTTCACCTAGAGTCGAACGTCCCGATTGACCCCCTCCAGCCCTATGCGCGGGACGTTCGCGCAGGGAGCGGATGCGTGCGAGCGGACTTCACGTCCGCGCGGCGAGCTCCTCGATCGCGTCCACGACCACGTCCGGAGCCTCGACCTGCGGGGTGTGCCCGATGCCCTCGAGCATCACGATCTTCGCGTGCGGGAGCATGTCGCCGAGGATCCGCGCGCCGGCCGGGACGCACAGGCGGTCGCGGTCGCCCCAGATGACCGTGACCGGGACCTCGATCGCGTCGGCGTCGAACGGGTTCTCGAGGTCGTCCTTGATCCGCTTCGCGTAGTCGATCCTCTGGCGGATCACGGGGCGCTCGACGTTGAAGCGGGTGAAGCGATCCACGACGGCCTGCTCCACCGAGGCCGGGTCGCCGAAGGCGAGCGCGCGGTAGAGGCGGCCCGACGACCCTGCGCGTCACCGCCGGCGGCACGGGAGCGGGCATGCCGATGATCTGCGACACCGCCGGGATGCGGTCCGCGGAGAAGAAGAGCGGCGCCATCCGGATTCCCGCCGGGCCGATCGGGACGACGCCCGCGATCGGCAGGTCGCGGCGCTCGGCCAGGCGGAGGGCGACCCAGCCGCCGAGGGAGTTGCCGACCACGACGACCTTCCGCTTCGTCCGCTCTGCCGCCTGCAGGACCGCCTCCTCCGCGAAGTCGGCGAGCTGGTCCAGGACGTTGCCCGGGCCCAGGGGCGGCGCGACGCCGAAGCCCGGCTGGTCGTAGGCGATGGCGGCCCGGTCGATCGCGGCCAGGCGCTCGAGCACCGCGAGCCAGGTCTCGGCGTTGTCCAGCCAGCCGTGGAGGAGCACCGCGGGCGCTCCGTGGCCGCGAGTGCGGATCATCCGGGTGGCGACCCCGTCGAGCTCCAGGCGGGACCTGTCGAGCCTCGGTGCGGGCGGGGGAGGCGCCTTGCGCTCGTCGCCGCCCTGGTCGCCGAGGCGGATCGCAGGGGCTCACGCGGCAGCCTCCAGGCGCAGGAACCGCTCGATGCACTCGACGACCCGGGCGGTGCGTAGCGACGGGAAGATGTCGAAGGCGTGCTCGGCGCCGGGCATCTCGACGTAGAGGACGTCTCTGGGCGAAACCTCCTCGAGGCGCTTGACGAACGTCGCGCGCGTCGTCGACGGGCACGAGCGTGTCCTGGTCGCCGTGGAAGATCAGGAACGGCGGCGCATCCTCGGTCACGCGATGGGTCGGGGAGACATCGCGGTACAGGTCCGGCGCATCCTCGACCCGCTGCTTCAAGACGACCTTCGAGAACAGCCAGTCGTGAAGATGGTGGTATCGGCGCGCCTCGTCGTGGAGGTCGTACACGCCGTAGAACGGGACAGCCGCCATGACCGATGTGTCGGCGTCCTCGAAGCCCGGGCTGAAGCGACCGGGTCGTTCTGGGTCAGCGCGGCCAGAGCGCGTCAGGTGCCCGCCCGCCGACCCGCCCGTGATCGCGATCCTGCCGGGGTCGACGCCCAGCTCGTCGGCGTGCTCGCGCACCCAGGCGATGGCGCGCTTGACGTCGACCACGTGCTCGGGCAGGGTCGCCCGCGGGCTCAGGCGGTAGTCCACGTTGAAGCCGATCCAGCCGTTGGCGGCCAGGTGGTTGAGGAGCGGGATGCCCTGCTCGGCGCGGGAGCCGAGGATCCAGCCGCCCCCGTGGACCTGGATCACGGCCGGGAGGAGCTGTCCGTCCGCCGGGCGCTCGCGTGAGCGGTAGACGTCCAGGCGTACGCGCCGCTTCTCCTCGCTGTGGAAGACCACGCCCCGCTGGACCTCCACCGAGCGCGCGAACAAGCATCAGGGGTGGGAACCACAGGTGGCTCTTCGGGAACCGCGACTCCGGCGGATCCCCGGGGATCTCGTCGCGAAGCTCCTGCTCGATCGCGCGCGTGGTGCTCCAGGCGAGCCACGCGAACCGGATCTCGGCCAGCAGCAGGAGCCCCGACGCCACCAGCACGGCGATCCCGAGGGCCCCATGCTGGAGGCCGAGGGCCAGCCCGATGGCGATCAGGATGATCAGGATCGCGATGTACTGGAACGCGAACTCGCGCGCGAAGAAGCGCGCCATCCAGCGGGCGACGCGCAGCAACAGAACCGGCGGCGCCCCGAGCCTCACGAGGGCGCCGATCCTGCGCAGGAATGCGAGCGCCGCGGGCACGATCGGAAGGCTAAACGCAGCGGTGGTTGCCGAAACCCGCGCTATTCGCGGTAATCAGCAACCACCAGGCGCCTCGGGCCTCTTAGAGCCCGTACGTCTTGGCGATGATCTCGCGCTGGATCTCGTTCGTGCCGCCGTAGATCGACATCACGAGCGTCGTGCGGACGTGGCGCTCCATGTCGTACTCGGAGGCGTAGCCGTAGCCGCCCATCATCTGCATGCCCTCGAGCGCGGTCTTCTTCGCGACCTCGGTGGCCTTGAGCTTCGCCATCGACGCCTCGCGCGGGAACAGGGCGGTCGGGTCCGCGTCGACCTTCTGGGCGACGTCATAGACCAGGAGGCGGGTGCACTCGAGCTCGGTCGCGAGGTCGGAGATGCGGTGCTTGAGCGCCTGGAACGAGCCGATCGGCCGGCCGAACTGCTTGCGCTCCTTGATGTAGGAGAGGACGTCGTCGAACGCGCGCTGCGCGATGCCGAGCGCGACTTGCCGCCAGGATCAGCCGCTCGACGTTCAGGCCGGCCATCAGCTGCATCCAGCCGCCGTCGACCTGGCCGAGGACGCGCTCCTCGGGGACGTAGCAGTCGGTCAGGAAGACGTCGTTGACCTCCTTGCCGCCCATCGTCTGGATGCCGCGGATCTCGATGCCCTCGGCGTCCGTGGGGACGGAGAACATCGTGAGGCCCTCGTGCTTGGAGCCCGACGAGTCGGAGCGGGCGATGACCAGGATGTGGTCGGCGATGTGGGCCGCCGAGATCCACGTCTTCTGCCCGTTCAGGACGAAGCCGCCGTTCTGGCGCTCGGCCTTGCACGAGAGGTTCCCGACGTCCGAGCCCGCCTCGGGCTCCGACATCGCGATCGCCTCGACGCGGCCCTTGGTGATGCCCTGGAGGATCTCCTGCTTCTGCTCCTCGGTGCCGAAGCGCTCGTACGCGCCCGCGACGATGAGGCTGACGCCGTAGCCCGCCTGCGGGACGAGGCCGCGCATCGTCTCCTCGAGGAAGATGCACTGGTCGACCATGCCGCCGCCGGAGCCGCCGTACTCCTCGTCGATTCCCACTCCCAGCCAGCCGAGCTCGGCCAGCTTCTCGTAGATCTCCTGGTTGTGGAGCTCCTCGTAGTGGTTCGTCGCCTTTTCGCGCTGCTCCTGCGTTCCAAGCTCGCGCTTGACGAAGTTGCGGATGGCCTCCTGGAAGTCGCGCTGCTCGTCCGTGAGGCCGATGGGCTGAAGTGCCGTGGGGGTCATGCGTCTGAGTCCTTTCTGGGATTAAGCCGCTGCGGGCTTGTAGACCGAGACTACGGCCGCTCCGCCGAGGCCGATGTTGTGCTGGAGGGCGACCTTCGCGCCGTCGACCTGGCGCTTGTCCGCGGTGCCGCGGAGCTGCCACGTGAGCTCGGAGCACTGGGCGAGGCCGGTGGCGCCGAGAGGGTGTCCCTTCGAGATCAGGCCGCCCGACGGGTTCACCACGGGGCCGGAGCCGCCGTAGGTCGTCGCCTCGGCGTCGACCAGCTCGTGGCCGTGGCCTTCCTCGGCGAAGCCGAGCGCCTCGTAGGTGATGAGCTCGTTGGCCGAGAAGCAGTCGTGGAGCTCGCAGACGTCCACCTCTTCGGCGGCGACGCCGGCCTCTTCGTAGGCGCGGTTCGCGGCCTCCTTCGACATGTCGTAGCCGACGATCTTGATGCAGTCGGTGTCGTCGGCGAACGTGGAGGAGAGGTCGGTGACCATGGACTGACCGGCGATCTCGACCGCCTGGTCCCACAGGCCGTGCTCGTCCACGTAGCTCTCGGAGGCGACGATCGCGCACGCCGAGCCGTCGGAGGTGGGCGAGCACTGGAGCTTCGTCAGCGGCTCGTGGATCATCCGCGCGTCCTTGATCTCCTCGAGCGAGTACTCGTCCTGAAACTGCGCGTATGGGTTGTTGACGGAGTGCTTGTGGTTCTTCCAGCCGATCCACGCGTAGTGGTCCGGGGTCGAGCCGTACTTCTCCATGTGGTCGCGGCCGGCGTTGCCGAACATCTGCGGCGCCGCGGGCGACTGCTCGGGATCGCGGATCTCGAACATCTCCATCGCGTGCTTGTCGAGCGCGTTGGTGCGGTCGGTGTACTTCACGCCCAGCGAGCCGGGCTCCATCTTCTCGAAGCCGACGGCGAGCGCGCAGTCGGCGATGCCGCCCTTGACCGCCTGGCGCGCCAGGAAGAGCGCCGACGAGCCCGTCGAGCAGTTGTTGTTCACGTTCACGACCGGGATGCCCGTGAGGCCGAGCTGGTAGAGCGCGCGCTGGCCGTAGGTCGAGTCGCCGTAGCAGTAGCCCGCGTAGGCCTGCTCGACGTCGTCGTAGGGGATGCCGGCGTCGGCAAGGGCCTTCTCGCCCGCCTCCTTCGCCCAATCGGGATAGTCGCCCTCCTTGGTGCCGGGCTTGTCGAACTTGGTCATGCCGACGCCGATGACGAAGGTGCGGTTGCCGTTGGTGCTCATCGAGAGGAGAGGCCTTTCGGTCGAGAGATTCGGTACGAGTGCGCGACAAAGATACAGAACAAGCGCCCGGTTTGTTACGGTCTCGCCATGACTACCGACACCGCCCCCGCTTTCAAGGCCGATTCGATCGGCAAGCCCTCCGACCCCGTCGAGTTCAGCGTCGAGCAGGAGCGCATCGCCGCCTACGCCGCTGCCACCAACGACCCGATCGAGCAGCACGCGTCCGGCGAGCTCGCGCCGCCCGTCTTCTCGATCGTCCCCGCCTTCCAGGCGATGGGCATGGCCGCGCTCTCGGTGATCCCGCACGAGCTGCTCGGGATGATCCTCCACGGCGAGCAGGACTTCCACTTCCACGCGCCGATGCAGCCGGGCATGGAGCTGACGACGGTCTCGACCCCGATCGGGATGCGCCAGCGCTCGTCCGGCGTGACCGTCGTGGTCCGCTCCGACACGCGCGACGCCGCCGGCGAGCTGGTGACCGAGGGGTACTCGACCACGTTCGTCCGCGGCGCCAAGGGGGCCGAGGACAACGGCGACGAGGCGCCGGGGCACGCCTTTCACGCCATCTTCGCGAGAAGGACCCCGACGTCGAGGTCGCCCAGACCTTCGACGCGGACCAGACCCATCGCTACGCGGAGGCCTCGGGCGACCCGATGCAGATCCACCTCGACGAC
Source organism: uncultured bacterium (assembly GCA_963740125.1). Classification (GTDB taxonomy): domain Bacteria; phylum Actinomycetota; class Thermoleophilia; order Solirubrobacterales; family 70-9; genus JALZKA01. Next base: position 76,195 of record CAVUCV010000002.1, read on the forward strand.
GAGTTCGCGAAGTCGGTCGGCCTGCCGGGGATCATCATCCACGGCCTCTGCACCATGGCCTTCACCTCGGTCGCGGCGATCGAGATCCTTCGCGCCGGACGATCCCAGCCGCCTGAAGCGCCTGGCGGTCCGGTTCGCCTCCATCGCCCTCCCCGAGCAGACGATCACGACGCGGCTCTGGGAGCGCGGGCGAGTCTGACGGTGACCGACTCGCTACGCGTTCGAGACGGAGTCCGACGCCGGCTCGACCGTGATCAAGGACGGCTGGGCAGAGGTTGCCTGAAGCGGCCGCGACACCGCGCCGCCGGACCCAGGCGGAGCGTCGCGCCGAAACACGCCTGCGGCTGCTCGACGCGACGATCGAGAGCCTGATCGAGGACGGCTACGCGGGGACGACGATCCGCCACGTCACCGAGCGGGCGGGCGTCTCGCAGGGCGCGCAGAGCCACCACTTCCCCCACCGGGTGGATCTGGTGGCGAGCGCCTTCGAGCACCTCGCGGCGCAGCGCATCGACCGCTACGCCGAGCGGGCAAGGACCCTGTCGGGGGACCGGGACGTCCGGCTGCGAGCCCTCCTGGACCTCCTTTGGGAGGACTTCTCGAGTCCGCTCTTCACGGTCGCCGCCAAGCTCTGGGTCGCCTCGGCCGACGACGCGGAGTTGCGCGAGCGCCTGATCCCCGTCGAGAAGAGCATCTACAAGGCGACGGCCGAGGTGGCACGGGAGGTCGCGGGCGACCTCGGCGAGGAGCCTGGCTTCGACCGCAAGCTGGCGGTCGCGATGAACACCGTCGCCGGTCTGGCCCTGGTACGCGAGTTCGACCCCTCCGGCCGCGCAAGCCGCGGAAACCAGTGGCCATACCACCGGGCCGCGCTCGAGCGCATGCTCGATGCCTGATGGCTGATGAGCGGCGCAAGGCGCGAAACAAGCATGTGCCGGTGGGGATCTACCCGGGCTGGTAGTTCCGCCAATCCGGGCGATGCGTGCGGATCTCGGTGATGAGGCCGCCATGGACCGCGAAGAGATGGACCGCCGGGATGTCGCCCGTGGCACCGGTTTCCCGCACGGTGCCGCCGAGCCTCAGGTGAGCCAGGACGCGATTGCCGTCCGCGCGCAGGCTGTCGATCTCCACCGTGGGATCGGAGACCGCGGCGTTGATGTCGTCGAAGAACGAGCGGGCGGCCTCGAGGCCGCGGAGCGGCTCGGAGGCGGGTTTGCCGTGCTCGTCGTGCACGGTGATCGTCACCTGCGGGTCCAGGCCGGCGACGATCGCGCCGATGTCACCGCGGGCGAACGCCTCGTAGTGCGCGCGCACCACCCTCAGGTTCTAGTGCTGAGGCCTCATCTGCCCCGTCGGGCACATCCATCCCCACAAGCCTCCGTACCTCATTTCGAGCGTTCCCTAACCACTTCGAGGACTGCGGCTCCTTCGACCTGCGCCGTCCCGCAGGGCGGCGAGGGCGTCGTTCGCCTGTTCGAGGCCGAACGTGGTCGTTCGCGTCCGCACGGGGATCTCTGCCGCGAGTGGCAGGAAGTCTTCGCCATCGCGCCGGGTGAGGTTCGCGACCGAGCGGATCTGCCGTTCGTGCCAGAGGTCCTCGTACGCAATCGGCGGGATATCGCTCATGTGGATACCGGCGCAGACGACGGATCCGCCCCGCCCGAGGGCGCGCAGGGCGTCCACCACCACCTCGCCCGCCGGAGCGAACACGATGGCGGCATCGAGCTCTTCCGGAAGGTCATCGGCGGGGCCGGCCCATTCGGCCCCCAGGTCACGCGCGAACTCGCGCTTCTCTTCGCCGCCGCGAGTCACCGCGAAGACCCGGCGGCCCTGGTGGGCCGCGACCTGGCAGACGATGTGCGCGGAGCCTCCAAAGCCGAAGAGGCCAATCCGCTCGGCGTCGCCGCACAGGCGCAGGGCCCGGTAGCCAACGAGGCCCGCGCAGAGCAGAGGCGCCTGCCCCACCGGGTCCCCGTCGGGCAGCGGGAAGGTGAAGCGGGCGTCGGCGCGAGCAGCATCCGCATACCCGCCGTCGAGCGTGTAGCCGGTGAAGCAGGCGCGCTTCGGACAAAGATTCTCGCGACCCGAGGCGCAGTAGCGGCACTCCCCGCAGGTCCATCCCAGCCATGGGATGCCCACGCGCTCGCCCGGCGTCAGTTCCTCGGCCTCGTCACCAGCCTCCGAGGACCTCGCCCACGATCTGGTGGCCAGGTACGAGCGGCAGTTTCGGCTCACGCAGGTCGCCGTCTACGACGTGGAGGTCCGTGCGGCACACCCCGCAGGCGAGGACGCGGACGAGCAGCTGGCGCTTGGACGGCTCGGGCTTGTGAAGCTCACGCTCCGTGAGCGCTTGCCGGGCCGCTCGAGAACCATCGCCCGCACGGCCATGAACCTATGACACACCGCGCATAGGCGGGCCCCCCGCGGGCACCACGCCCGCGCAGAACGAGCGATACGCTCGGAGCGTCGGGGCCAAAGGAAGGGAGCAGGTATGACCGACCAGCCAGATCGCCGGGCCGATGCCACCGAGGCGACACGAGCGGCGAATGCGGCGATGCTCGAGGAGCTCGACTTCGAGGACCGCCAGGACTTCGAAGACGCGGAACGGGGGCTGATCGCTGCTCTGCCGGACGGCGGAAAGGTGATCGGCGCGGATGGCGGGCCGGTCTGGGACCTCTCGCGGTTCGACTTCATCGAACACGGGTCAGAGGCTCCGGAGACCGTCAACCCGAGCCTGTGGCGCCAGCAGCAACTGGTTGTCCAGGGCGGCCTCTACGAGGTCGTTCCCGGGATCTATCAGGTGCGCACCCTCGACCTCTCGAACATCACCTTCGTCGAGGGCGACGAGGGGATCATCGCTTTCGACCCGTTGATCTCAACCGAGACGGCAGCCGCGGCGCTCGAGCTCTACTACACCCACAGGCCGCGGAAGCCCATCGTCGCCGTCGTCTTCTCCCACAGCCACGTCGACCACTTCGGCGGAGTGCGCGGGATCGTCGACGAGGACGACGTCGCGGCGGGGAAGGTCAAGATCGTCGCCCCGGAGGGGTTCCTGGAGGCAGCGTTGGCGGAAAACGTCATGGCCGGGAACGTCATGAGCCGCCGCTCGAGCTACATGTACGGGAATCTGCTGCCGGCCGACCCGAAGGGCCAGGTCGGCGCAGGCCTGGGAATGACCACATCCTCGGGCACCGTCACGCTCATCCCGCCGACCGACATCATCTCTGAGACTGGTCAGCGGATGAACATCGACGGCCTCGACTTCGAGTTCATGATGGCGCCCGACTCGGAAGCCCCGGCTGAGATGCACTGGTTCATCGAGCAGTTCGGGGCGGTCACAGCGGCCGAGAACTGCTGCCACACCCTGCACAACACCTACTCGATCCGCGGCACCAAGATCCGGGATCCCCTGTCCTGGTCGAAGCACCTCGAAAAGACGATCGAGCTCTGGGGCGACCGCGTCGAGGTGATGTACGGCATGCACCACTGGCCTGTCTGGGGCCGGGACCGGGTGCTCGAGATGCTCGGCATGGCTCGCGACGGCTACCGCTTCATCAACGACGAGACCCTCCGGCTCGCCAACCATGGCTTCACGCCGGCGGAGATCGCCGAGCAGATCGAGTTTCCTCCCGAGCTTGGGCGGCACTGGGCAATGCGGGGCTACTACGGCTCGCTCAACCACAACGTCAAGGCGACGTACGTGAACTACCTCGGCTGGTTCGACGGGAACCCGGCGAACCTTCACACTCATCCGCCCGAGGCAGCGGCGTCGCGCTACGTCGAGTTCATGGGCGGCGCCGAGGCCACGCTCGACAAGGCCCGGAGTGCTTATGAGCTCGGGGACTACCGCTGGGTGGTCGAGGTGGTGAACCACGTCGTATTCGCCGACCCCGAAAATGAGGCCGCCCGCGAGCTTCAGGCCGACGCGCTCGAGCAGCTCGGCTACCAGGCCGAGTCTGGCCCATGGCGAAACTTCTATCTATCTGCGGCGAAGGAGCTCCGCGACGGGGTCCGCGAGTTGCCGACGCCGAACACCGCTAGTCCCGACACGGTCCGTGCCATGAGCACCGAGTTGTTCCTGGACTACCTCGGCGTGCGCCTGAACGGGTCCAAGGCCGGCGACCGCGCTATCACGCTGGGCTTGACGCTGCCGGACATCGGCGAGTCGTGGACGCTCATGGTGCGAAACGGCGCTCTGAGCCACCGGACCGGGGACTCCGACGAAGCCGACGCCAGGGTCACGATCTGCTGCGCTCGACCTCAACGACGTGATCCTAGGCGCCAGCCCACTCGTCGATCAGAACACTTAAGCAGCGGTCGGACTGCTCGGGGCTTACTCGCCCTCGGTGCGAAGAGGCGTGCGCTCGATCGGCTCGGCGAGGAGCATCTCCTTGGTGAAGATCAGGTCGCCGCGGTTGTAGTCGGCCATCTCGTAGTCGTGGCCCATGGTGATGGCGTCGAAGGGGCACGCGACCTCGCAGTAGCCGCAGAAGATGCAGCGCGCGAGGTTGATCTCGTAGACCGACGCGTAGCGCTCGCCGGCCGAGACGCGGTCGCCGGGGTCGTTCTCGGCCGCGACGACGCGGATGCAGTCCGCGGGGCAGGCGGCGGCGCAGAGCGAGCAGCCGACGCACTTCTCGAGACCCGTGTCCTCGAACTTGTGGAGCTTGTGCCGGCCCCGGAAGCGCGGGTAGACGGCCGTCTTCTCCTCCGGGTACTGGATGGTCGTCGGCCCTTCGACCATTCGCGCCATCGTCGTCTTCAGGCCGCGGAGCGTCTCGCCGAACACGCGGTAGGCGCCCTTGGGGCCTCCCGGCTCCGGGCCTCGCTGGACGACGGCATAGGAGTCGTCGGGGAGATAGGGGAACTCTTCGCTCATGTGATCAGGCCACCACCACGAGGACCGCGGTGACCAGGACGTTCAGCGTAGTCAGCGGCAGGAGGATCTTCCAGCCCAGGCTCATCAGCTGGTCGTAGCGCACGCGCGGGAGGGTCGCCCGGATCCAGAAGAAGACGAACATCAGCGACAGGATCTTCAGGAGCATCCAGACGGGATCCAGGAAGCCCGGGCCCGGCCCCATCCAGCCGCCGAGGAAGAAGGTCGCGGCGATGCCCGAGACGACGAACATCTCGATGTACTCGGCCATCATGAAGGTGCCCCAGCGCATCCCGCCGTACTCGGTCTGGTAGCCGGCGACCAGCTCGGCGTCGGCCTCGGGGAGGTCGAACGGGGCGCGGGAGGTCTCGGCGAAGCCGGCGACCATGAAGCAGAGGAAGCCGACGAACTGGGGGACGATGTACCAGATCTCGCCCTGCGCCTCGACGATCTCGGTCAGCGACAGCGATCCGGCCATCATCACCGCGCCCAGGAGCGCGAGGCCCATCGAGATCTCGTACGAGATGAGCTGCGCGGCCGAGCGCATCGCGCCCAGGAACGAGTACTTGGAGCCGGACGCCCAGCCGCCCAGGAGGAGGCCGTAGAACGCGATCGAGCCGAAGGCGAAGAAGTAGAGGACGCCGATCGAGACGTCGATTCCGTACAGGCCGACCTCGCCGTTGCCGATCTCCTGCGTGTTGCCCCACGGGAGGATCGCCAGCGTCGCGACGCCGGTGAAGACGACGATCGCCGGTGCGACGGCCCAGAGGAAGCCGGTCGCGTTGTCGGGCTTGTACGCCTCCTTGCCCACGAGCTTCATCGCGTCGGCAAGCGGCTGCGCCAAGCCCATCGGCCCGACGCGGTTGGGGCCGTAGCGCGCCTGGAAGCGGCCCAGGATCTTGCGCTCGACCACGGTGAGCACGGGGACGATCGCGAAGACGAGCGCGAAGATGATCACCGACTTGACGAGGAGGACCCAGGTGGCCTCGGCGAATCCGACTTCTGCGAGGAAGGTCACGATTCCACCTCGCCCGCCTTCTCGACCTGGACGACCTGCGCGCCTGCGAGCGAGTTCGGGCCCTGCTCGGCCAGGCCCTCGATCAGGAAGCCCGAGCCGGGGCGGATGCGCTCGCGGATGGCGACCTTCGCCTCGACCGAGTGGCCGTTCGAGCGCACGTTCACCTGGTCGCCCTGCGAGACGCCGAAGCGCTCGGCGTCGGCGAGCGAGAGCTCGAGCGTCTGGCCGGGCATGAGGAAGCGCAGGGCGGGCGAGCGCTCGGTCACCTCGTGGGCCCAGAGGTCTCGGTAGGTGCCGAGGCGGAGGGTTTGCGAGGTGGCGTCGGGTCCGCGAGGGCGAGGGGGCCTCGGGTCCCCGCCTCACTCTCCTCGCGAGTGCGTGATCGGTCTCCGCGAGCCTCGGCGCTCGTCGTTTACGTTCCGCGGTGGCACCCGAGGCCCCCTCGCTGGCCCGACGGGGTCGGGAAGGCCGAGGCTGCTCGCGCTCCTGCCAGCGGACTCCCGTGCCGCCGATCTCCTCGTGGGTCAGGCCGGCGTAGAAGGGGACCTCGGCGGCGAGCGCCTGCGAGCGCCTCGGTCGAGGAGTCGATCTCCGTCTCGTGGCCGAGGCGGAAGGCGAGCTCGGCAAGCCACTGCCAGCCGTGGCGGGTGTCGCCGGGGTGGGGGACGCTCGGGCCGCACGCGCTGGACGCGGCCGTCGGGGTGGGTGACGGTGCCCTCCTTCTCGGCGTGGGACTCGGCGGGAAGGAAGACGTCCGCCTGGCCGCCCGACGCGTTTCCGAACATCCCGACCTCGAGCACGAAGTCGGCGGCGCCCAGGGCCGTCTTCCAGCGCTCGGGGTCGGGCAGCTCGCGGATCGGGTCGACGTCCCAGAGGATCACGGCGTCGAGCTCGTCCGGCCTCCAGCGCGTCGCGGATCTGCGGTCGCGTTCATGCCCACTGCCGTCTCGGAGAGGCCGGGGCCGGCCGTCGGGCAGGCAGCCGACCTCGCGCAGGCCGCGCGCGTTGGTGGTCTCGGGGACCTCGATCATGCCCGCGCCCTCGGCCGAGAGGTTGAGGCGCCTCGGCGCACGCGGCGAGCGCGGCGAGCGCCCGCTCGCCGTCGGGGCCGTGCCCGATCCGCTCGCCGAAGATGACGACCGTGTTGCCCGGGTCGAGAGCGCCGGCGATCCGCTCGCTGTCTTCGCCGCCGGCGCCGCCCGCGGAGCTCGCGAGCTCCGCGGCGAGGTTCGAGAGCACCGTCGCGGCTTCGCCGGGCGCGTAGCGAAGCGTCTCCTCGGATCCGCCGTCGAGCGCGGTCGGGCGCTCGGAGACGACCGCGACGCGGGTGCCGTGATTCCGCATCGCCTTGCGCAGGCGCAGGTCGAGGATCGGCATCGAGTGGAGGGGGTCGGTGCCGACGACCAGGACCGTCTTCGCCGCGTCGATGTCGCGCCATCGATGCGGAGAGCTCGGGGCGGCCGAGCGCAAGCGCGGTCTCGCGCTCGAGGCCCTGGCCGCCGCGCGAGTCGACGTGCGGCGAGCCGAGCGCCTGGCGCGCGATTCGCTGGAGCAGGTAGCCCTCCTCGTTCGAGGCCTGGCTTCCGATCAGGATCGCCGTCCGGGGTCCAGCCGCCTTCAGGCCGTCGGCGGCTTTCTGGAGCGCTTCGTCCCATGACGCCTTGTGGAGGGCGCCGCCGGTGCGGACCATCGGGCCGAGGATCCGGTCCTCGGAGTGGAACATCTGAAAGCCGAAGCGGCCCTTGTCGCAGAGCCAGCCATCGTCGACCTCGTGGTTGTCGCGCGCCAGGACGCGGGCGACGCGCTCGTCGCGGACGGTGAACTTGACGTTGCACTGGGACGGGCACAGCGTGCAGACCGAGCCCGCGTCCTCGATGTCCCAGGGCCGGGCGCGGAAGCGGTAGGCCTCCGAGGTCAGTGCGCCGACGGGGCAGAGCTCGATGATGTTGCCGTGGAAGGGTGCGATGTAGGGGCGGTCGTCGAACGTGCCGACGAACGAGCGCGGACCCGCGCTCCAGGAGCTGGAGCTGCTCGTCCTCGGCGACTTCCTGGGAGAAGCGGACGCAGCGGTAGCAAAGGATGCAGCGCTCGCGGTCGATCCGGACCAGCGGAGAGAGCGGGACCGGCTTGCGGAAGTGGCGCTTGGGATCGGTGACGCGGCTGCGCCCCTGCGCCCCAGCCCATCGAGATGTCCTGAAGCGGGCACTCCCCGCCCTTGTCGCAGACGGGGCAGTCGAGCGGGTGGTTGACCAGGAGGAACTCGACGACGGCGTTCTGCGCCTCCTGGACGCGCTCGGTCTGGGTGTAGACGACCATGCCGTCGCGGACCGGCGTCGAGCAGGCGGTCTGGAGCTTCGGGATGCCCTCGACCTCGACCAGGCACATCCGGCACGCGCCCACCGGCCCGCCGAGCTTGGGCTCGTAGCAGAAGACCGGGATCTCGACGTCGCCGCCCTTCGCGGCGTCGACCAGCATCGCGCCCTCGGTGGCGGGCACCTCGACGCCGTCGACGACGAGGGTGATCTCCTTGCCGTTGCTCATACCAGCTGCCTCCTGCACGGCGTCGCCCCCAGGACCAGCGGCGGCTCGTCGGCGCCGGCGACGTCGATCGGGCCGGGCGCCGCGTCGCGCGCCTCGGCGATCGCCTGCTCGAACTCTTCGCGGAACTTCTTCACCATCGAGCCGACCGGCATCGCCATCGCGTCGCCCAGGACGCATAGGCAGTTGCCGATGATGTTCTCCTGGACCGACGAGATGATGTCGAGGTCCATCGGCGTCGCCTCGCCGCGGACGACGCGCTCGAGCATCTTCACCGTCCAGTTGGTCCCCTCGCGGCAGGGCGTGCACTTGCCGCAAGACTCGTGGTGGTAGAAGCGGGCGGTCCTCAGCGCGAGCTGCGGGACGGAGACGGTGTCGTCGCCGACGATGATCGCGCCCGAGCCGAGCATCGAGCCGGCCTCGGCGATCGCCTCGAAGGAGTAGGGAAGGTCCAGGTCGTCGCCGGTCAGGACGGGCGCGGACGAGCCGCCGGGAAACCAGACCTTGACCTTGCGGCCGTCGGGCGGGCCGCCCGCCAGGTCGTAGATGATCTCGCGCGAGGGGATGCCCAGCTCGATCTCGTAGTTGCCCGGGCGCTGGACGCAGCCCGAGACGGAGACGACCTTGGTGCCCGTCGACTGCTCGGTGCCCATCGTCTTGAACCACTGGGATCCCTTGCTGACGATCAGCGGCACGTTCATCAGCGTCTCGACGTTGTTGATGAGCGTGGGGCCGCCGTAGAGGCCCTGGATCGCGGGGAAGGGCGGCTTGAGGCGCGGGTTGCCGCGCTTGCCCTCGAGCGAGTCGAGGAGGGCGGTCTCCTCGCCGCAGATGTAGGCGCCGGCGCCGCGGTGGACGACCAGCTCGACCCGGCAGCCGGTGCCCAGGATGTTCTCGCCCAGGTAGCCCGCCTCGTATGCCTCGGCAACGGCGGCGTCGAGGACGTCGGCGACCTCCCAGTACTCGCCGCGGATGAAGATGAAGGCGTAGGTGGCGCCGACGGCCAGCGCCGAGATCGCGATGCCCTCGACCAGCGCGTGCGGGTTCTTGAACATGAGCTCGCGGTCCTTGAAGGTCCCGGGCTCGGACTCGTCGGCGTTGCAGCAGAGGTACTTCTCCATGTCGCCGCGCGGCAGGAACGAGCCCTTCTTGCCCATCGAGAACCCGGCGCCGCCGCGCCCGCGGAGGCCGGACTCCTCGATCTGGAAGATCAGGTCCTCCGGCTCCATCGAGCGGAACGCCTTCTCGATCGCCGCGTAGCCGCCGCGCCGCTTGTAGACGTCCATCGTCGCGAGCCCGGGCTCGTCGAGGTTCTCGAAAAGGAGGCGGGTCTCAGGCATTGTCGCCCGCCAGCTTTCGCTTGCGGATGTCCTTGTCCGGCGCGGGGTCCTCGCCGCGCTTCAGTCGCGCGACGATCTCGGCTGCGTCGCCGGGCTCGAGCGGGCCGTAGTACTGCTCGTCGATCGAGGCCATCGGCGCGATGTCGCAGGCGCCGAGGCACTCGAAGCCCTTCAGGAAGACCTCGCCGTCCGGGGAGTTCGACCCGTCGTGCTCCGCCTCGTGGTGGTCGCAGCCCGCCGCCTCGGCGAACTCGGCCAGGATGTCGTCGGCGCCCCGCATCCAGCAGGAGATGTTGTGGCAGACGAGGACGGGTGCTTGGCCGTCGGCTCGAGGCGGAAGAGGTCGTAGAAGCTCGCGACGGACTGGAGGTACGCGGGCGTGAGCGCCCATCACGGCGGCGGCCTGGCGGATGCCGTCCGGCGTGCACCAGCCGTAGTGGCGCTGGACGGCCCAGAGCGCGGGAATCGAGGCGGAGCGAAGCTGCGGGTAGCGGCCCATGGCCTGCTCGATCGTCTCCTTGAGCTCGGGCGGAACGTCAACCTCGTGGAGCTCGGGCACGCGCTCGGCGTCCTCCGGGCGCATCGAGCCGATCAGCTCGGCGCGCTCGGCGTTGGTCAAGAGGTCGGTGGGGCGCATCGGGCCCGCCGGTCCCGGTAGGTGCCTCGCTCATCGGTCGATGCCTCCGAGCACGGGGTCGAGCATGGCGAGGTTCTGGATCATGTCGGCGATGTACTCGCCGACGCACATGTCCCGCAGGCTCTGGAGGTTCACGAAGGACGGGTCGCGGAAGTGGACGCGCGCAGGCTTGGCGGACCCGTCGGCCAGGACGAAGCAGCCGAGCTCGCCGCGCGGCGACTCGATCGGGTAGTAGCACTCGCCCGGCGGCACGCGGAAGCCTTCGGTGACGAGCTTGAAGTGGTGGATCAGCGCCTCCATCGAGGTGCCCAGCTCGTGGCGGGGCGGCAGCACGATCTTTCGGTCGTCGGCCAGCACGGGCCCCTCCGGGAGGCCGTCGATCGCCTGCTCGATGATCTTCACGGACTCGCGCATCTCCTGGATGCGGCAGCGGAAACGGTCCCAGCCGTCGCCGACGGTCCCGATCGGGATGTCGAAGTCGAAGTCTCCGTAGGCGAGGTAGGGATCGACCTTGCGCAGGTCCCACGGCTCGCCGGCGGCGCGGAGAAGCGGGCCGGTGACGCCGAGCGCCTTCAGGCGCTCGCGATCGACGATGCCGACGCCCTTGGTGCGCTGGAGGAAGATCTCGTTCTTGGTGAGAAGCGCCTCGAACTGGTCGATCGCGCGACGGGAACTCCTGGCGTGAAGGCCTTCACCTTGCGCTCGAAGCCGACCGGGATGTCCTCGAAGACCCCGCCGACCTGGAAGTAGCGGGTGTGCATGCGCTGGCCGGTCGACATCTCGAACAGGTCGAGGATCCGGTCGCGGTCGCGGAAGCAGTAGAAGAACATCGACATCGCGCCCAGGTCGAGGGCCGAGGTGCCGAGCCAGACCAGATGCGAGTGGAGCCGGTTCAGCTCCATGTGGATCACGCGGAGATACTTGGCGCGCGGCGGGATCTCGAGGTCGAGCATCTTCTCGACGCAGCCGCACGAAGGCCTGCATGTTGAAGAAGTAGGAGAGGTAGTCCATCCGCTCGACGAACGGGATGGCCTTCCAATACGACTTGTCCTCGCAGTTCTTCTCGATGCCCGTGTGGACGTAGCCCATGATCGGCTTGAGGTCGATCACGGTCTCGCCCTGGAGCGAGACGAGCAGGCGAAGCACGCCGTGGGTCGCGGGGTGGTGCGGCCCGAGGTTGACGGTCATCAGCTCCTGCTCGCAGCTCCAGCGTCTCGTCGGCGCCCGGTGCGCTCGACGACGCGAGGTGCCGATGACCTCGGCGGAGGAGCGGGCGACGATGTCGCGCCCGTGCGCCGGCGAGGAGCCGCGCATGCTGCCGTCGCCGTTCGAGGGCGCGTCGACCGGTCTGGTCGCAGGGCTCGCTGCGGCGCCTCCTCGTCGCGGAGGCGCTCGTCCGTCTCGCTCACGCGTACCACCCCGGCACGTCGCGCTCGGTGTTGGTGAAGATCACGGGCTCGCCGCCGATCGGGAAGTCGCGGCGCTGCGGCCAGCCGACGTAGTCCTCCGGCATGAGGATCCGGCGCAGGTCGGGGTGGCCGGTGAAGACGATGCCGAAGAAGTCGTAGACCTCGCGCTCCTGATGGTCGGCCGTGGGCCACTCGTCGGAGACGGTCGGGATCTCCGGCAGGGCGTCCTCGCCCGGATCCTCCAGCGCGGCCCGCACGCGGATGCGCTCGACGCGCGCCATGTTGAGGAGCTCGTAGTGGACGCCGAAGCGCGGCTCGGCCGGCAGGTAGTCCACGCCGTGGACGCTCGCGAGGAACGTGTACTCCTGGCCGGGCGTGTCGCGAAGCCAGGCGAGCACCTCGCGGATCTTCGCGGGGTCGCAGATCAGGCAGGCCTGCCCGTGCTCGTAGTAGCTGCCGGTGATCGCGTCGGGGTGCGCCTCGTTGAGGTCGGCGCGGATGAGCTCTAGGCCGGGAGCGTCGGGCATCGACTAGATGAAGCGACCGGCGTCGCGATCGGGCTTGGAAGGGACGTCGGCGCGCTCCTGCGGCGGGCCGGGCACGTCGACCGGGCGTGCCGGGCGAGCCCGAAGACGGGCGGGCCGGCCGCTTCGGCGATGTCGCGGGCGGCGGCGTATGCGTCGCGCGCCTCGTCGGTCACCTTGCCGAGGTCGCGCGCCCACTCCTCGGTGCCGTGCGCCGAGTAGCGGGTGCGCCAGCCGATGTCGGGGTTGCCCATGATCATCCGCTGGAGCTTGTTGAAGCCGTAGAGGAGCGCCTCGGGGCGGGGCGGACAGCCGGGCACGTGGATGTCGACGGGCAGGAACTTGTCGGCGCCCTGGACGACCGCGTAGTTGGAGAACATGCCGCCGGAGGACGAGCAGGCGCCCATCGAGACGACCCACTTGGGCTCGAGCATCTGGTCGTAGAGCCGGCGGACGACCGGCGCCATCTTGATCGAGACGCGGCCGGAGAGGATCAGCATGTCCGCCTGGCGGGGCGACGCGCGCATCGCCTCGGCGCCGAAGCGGGCGATGTCGTAGCGCGGGCTGACGACCGACATCATCTCGATCGCGCAGCAGGCGAGGCCGAACGTGGCCGGGAAGATCGCGTTGGCGCGCCCCCAGTTGAGGACCTTGTCGAGGCGCGTCGTGAGGACGGCTTCCTCGACCACCTTCTCGAGGTCGAGCCCTTCGATGTCGCCGCGCAGGAGGTCTCGCGCGCGGACCTGGCGGACGTGCAACGCCTTGTTGGCGTCCGGCTCGTCGAGCGGCAGGTTGGCCCGGATCTTCTCGCGGCGCTCATCTTCATCTACTTCCAGTCGAGGGCTCCCGCGGCGCCAGACGTAGACGAGCGCCACGAAGAGGAGGAAGACGAAGATCAGGATCTCGGCGAGGACGAAGACGGAGTCGGACGCCTGCAGGATCGCGCCGACGGGGTAGAGGAAGACGACCTCGATGTCGAAGAGGATGAAGAGCATCGCGACCATGTAGAAGGAGACGCCGAAGCGGAACGTCTTCGAGACCTCGCTCGGCAGGCCGCATTCATAAGGCTCCGACTTCACCTTGTTCGGCCGGCTCGGGCCGAGCAGGGAGTTGGCCGCTACCAGCAGTCCGCCGACCAGAAGACCGAGGCCCGCGAACACGATGACTGGCAGGTAGCTTTGGAGCACTTCGCGAGGCAGGATATACCCCGCTTGTGCCTAGCTGCCACATAGTGTTTTTCCGCATCGGGAAACCGAAATCCGACCGGAGGAAACAGGGATTTGGTCGAGGTTCACGTAGGCGTCGGCATCGCCGTCCTCGCGACCAACCTGGGCGCGGGGCTCTGGGGCGGATACGCGTGGTACCGGGAACAGCCTTCTGCGGGCTTCTGGTACCTGCTCCGGGTCGCTCAGGCCGCGATGGTGCTGCAGGCCCTCATCGGCTCGATCCTGCTCTTGACGGGGCATGAGGCCGCTGGACGGCCTCCACTACCTCTACGGCGTGCTGCCGGTGTTCGTCTCGATGCTCGCCGAGGCCGCGCGCGCCGGAGCGGGCGAGCGCGAGCTCGAGGGCATCGACTTCGACGCGCTGCCGCCCGAGCGCCAGCGGCTGGTCGCGCTGGCCATCTTCCGCCGCGAGACGGGGATCATGGCCGTCTCGGCCCTGGTCGTCTTCGCCCTCGCGCTCAGCGCGGCCGGCGTCAGCGACGTTCATCTGAGGGTCAGACCCGCTAGGCGTCGGTACTCGCCGTCGACGAAGAGCAGCGGGTCGCCCTCGCCCGTGCCGAGGTCGAGGACGGTGCCGGTGACGATCGTGTGGTCGCCGCCGTCGAGGAGGTCGCGGAGCTCGCAGACGACCCAGACGAGCGCGTCGTCCAGGACAGGCACGCCCGAGCGCTCGGTGTCAGGGACGCCCTGCCACTTCTCGGCGTGCGGGGCGGTCGTCGCGAAGGTGCGCGCCTGGGCTTCGCCGCTCGCGGGCAGGACGTTCACGGCGAACCGGCCCGCGGCCCGGAGGGCGTCGAGCGTGCGCGAGCGGTGGTCGAGGCAGACCAGCATGAGCGGCGGATCGAGCGAAAGCGACGCGACGGCGTTGGCCGTCGCGCCCGCGGGCTCGGGGTCGCCGGGCGCCGTCACGACGGTGACCGGAGTCGGCACCAGCGCCATCGCGCTGCGGAATTCATCTGGGGTTGGCGTGGTCATGGGGCAAGAGCGTCCTCGGAGAAAAAGTATGATGCCGCCGCGGTGCGCTCCTTTGCTCATCATCACCGCCGCGGTTGCGGCGACCCTCGCACTCGCCGCCTGCGGCAGCGAGGGAATCGACGTGGAGTCCGAGGCAGGACGAGCGCGGCGCCGCAGCTCTTCGCCGAGCGGTGCGCCGGCTGCCACACGCTCGAGGCGGCGGGCGCGCTGGGCTCGTCGACCCGCGTGGTGCGCAACCAGGGGCCGAACCTGGACGAGCGCGCCGAGTCGCCGGAGGACGTCCTCTACGCGATCCGGAACGGCGGGTTCTCCGGCGCGATCATGCCCCAGCAGATCGTCACCGGCGAGGACGCTCAGGCAGTCGCCGATTTCGTCGCCAAGTACTCGGGCACCGAGATCGACCGGCCGACCCGGCCCGTCGAGGGCGGCTCGGATGAGCTCACCGAGGGCGACGCCGACGAGGAAGCGGCCACCGGCGACGCGGTCAACGAGTAGCGCGCGTCAGAGCGGCAGTGACCCCAACGGCACACTGCTTTCGCAGCCCAAGCCGCTCATCATGTACCCGTGCTCGACCTGAAGAGCGATCCGCGAGGACCCCGGGCCGGCCCGGGAGGCGCTGGCGCGCCGCGGCGCGGCCGAGGCCCTCGACGAGCTCCTCGACGTGGACGCGCGCCGGCGCGAGCTCCTGCCCCGAGGTCGAGGAGGGGCGCGCCCGCCGGAACACCGTCTCCGACCAGATCGCCGAGGCGAAGCGCTCGGGCGAGGACGCGGAAGGGCCGATCGCCGAGATGCGCGAGCTCGGCGGCGAGATCAAGCGGATGGAGGCCGAGCTGGCCGAGATCGAGGCGCGCCGCGACGAGCTGGCCGCGAACGCTTCCGAACCTGCCGTCGCCCGATGCTCCCGACGGCGAGGAGGGCGAGGGAGTCACCCTTCGCGAGGTCGGCGTCGCCGCGCGACTTCGGCTTCGAGGTCCGCGACCACCTCGACCTGGGGACGCAGCCACGGCTGGATCGAGATGGAGAAGGCGGCGGAGGCGTCGGGCTCCCGCTTCGCCTATCTCCTCGGCGACCTCGTCATGGTCGAGCTGGCGCTCGTGCGCTTCGCCGTCGAGCGCATCCGCGCCGAGGGGTTCAAGCCGGTCGTGCCGCCGGTCCTGGTCCGCGAGGGCGCGCTCGAGGGCACCGGCTACTTCCCGGGCGAGCGCGAGATGATCTACGAGGTCGAGCGCGACGAGCTCTTCCTGGTCGGCACCTCGGAGGTCCCGCTCGCGGCGCTCCACGCCGGCGACATCCTCGACGCCGCGGAGCTGCCCATCCGCTACGCGGGCATCTCGACCTGCTTTCGCCGCGAGGCCGGCGCCGCCGGCAAGGACACGCGCGGCATCTTCCGCGTCCACCAGTTCGACAAGGTCGAGATGTTCTCGTTCGTCGAGCCCTCCGAGTCGGACGCCGAGCACGAGCGCATCCTCGCGATCGAGGAGGGGATCCTCCAGGCGCTCGAGATCCCTTACCGGGTCGTCGACATCCCGGTCGGCGACCTGGGCGCCCCGGCCGCGCGCAAGTTCGACTGCGAGGCATGGATCCCCAGCCAGGAGCGCTACCGCGAGCTCACCTCGTGCTCGAACACGACCGACTACCAGGCGCGGCGCCTCGGCGCGCGGTACCGCGCCGTCGGCCGACTCGGCGCCCGAGGTCCTCCACACGCTCAACGGCACCGCCGTCGCCGTCGGCCGCACGCTGATCGCCCTGATCGAGAACGGGCAGCAGGCCGACGGCAGCGTCCGGCTGCCTCAGGCGCTGGTCGAAGCCGGCGCGCCCGAGGTCATCGGGGCGCGCGTAGTCAGTCGGCTCGACTCGGCCTTGTCCAGGTCGAGCGAGCAGGAGTTGATGCAGTAGCGGAGGCCCGTGGGGTTCGGCCCGTCGTCGAAGACGTGGCCCAGGTGGGAGCCGCAGCGCGAGCAGTGAACCTCCGTGCGCTTCATGAAGAAGCTCCGGTCGGTCTCGCGTCTCGACGTCTCGGAGTCCATCGGCTCGTAGAAGCTCGGCCAGCCGGTGCCGGAGTCGAACTTCGTGTCGGAAGTCGAAGAGCTCCTGGCCGCAGGCCTTGCAGCGATAGACGCCCTCGTCCTTCGAGTCCCAGTAGGCGCCGGTGAAGGCCCGCTCGGTGCCCTTCTCGCGAAGCACTTCGTACTCCTCGGGCGAGAGCTCCTCGCGCCACTCCGGCATCGGTCTTTTCAAGCTTCTCGGTCATCGTTCCTTCCGGCTTCGTCGGTGTCTATGTGAGGTTAGTCGCGCCAGCCGCCCACCGTTACACGGCCGGACTCGTTACGTTTCGCCGCCGATGCCGCCGACGAAGCCTTCTACGAGCTCGACGGGGACCGCGCGATTCCCTCCGAGCTGACGCGCGGGCCCTGGGACCAGGACTCCCAGCACGCGGGCCCGCCGGCGGCGCTGCTCGGCCACGCGATGGAGCGGCTGCCCGCACCCGGCGAGGCGCCGATGCGGATCGGCCGCGTCACGTACGAGATCCTGCGCCCGGTCCCGATCGCGCCCCTGCGGCGTCGAGGCGCGGATCGAGCGCGACGGGCGGCGCGTGCAGATGCTCTCGGCGTCGCTGCACGCCGGCGACGACGAGGTGATGCGCGCGCGGGCGCTGGCGCCTTCGCGAGGAGGCGGTCGAGCTGCCCGAGGGCCTGCTGCCCGGCCCGCCCGCCGCACGGTCCCGCCGACGGGGAGCCGGGCGAGTTCTTTCCGACCGGGTCCGAGGTCGGCTACCACTCGGCGGTCGAGTACCGCTTCATCACGGGCAGCTTCGTCGAGCCCGGGCCGGCCACCGTCTGGATGCGCTCGCAGCGTGCCGGTCGTTGCGGGCGAGGAGATCTCGCCGCTTGGGCGCGTGCTGGTCGTCGCGGACTCCGGGCAACGGCGTCTCGGCGACCCTCGACTGGCGCCGGTTCCTCTTCATCAACGTGGATCTGACGGTTCACCTCCATCGCCTGCCCGCCGGCGAGTGGGTCTGCCTCGACGCGGTCACGCTGCCGCAGCCCGACGGGGTCGGCTTCGCCGATACCGCGCTGTTCGACGAGCGCGGGCCGCTCGGCCGAGCCGCGCAGACGCTCCTGGTCGCGGCGAGGGGGTGAGCGGCGGCTCATCCGGTTGTACGAACCGGCGTCCGTATTTTCCCGCAGCGCCGATCCGTGGATACGCTGATGACGCGCGCCGGCCATCGCCCCTACCCTGGGTAGTCCATGATGCAACCTGCCCCCAGCTCCCGCCACGAACGGAAAACCCGAGGCGGGACCGACGAGATCAGGATCGTCCTCGCCGACGACCACGTCGTCGTGCGCAGCGCGCTGCGGATGCTTCTCGACGCCGAGCCCGGCCTGGAGGTCGTGGCCGAGGCGGGTGACGTCGACGGCGCGATCCGCTACATCCGCGGCCACCGGCCGGAGGTGCTGATCCTCGACCTCAACATGCCGGGCCGCGCGAGCCTCGAGGCGCTGCCCGACATCGCCGAGGCCTCGCCCGAGACGCAGGTCGTCGTCCTGACCATGCAGTCCGAGCCGGCCTTTGCCCGCGAGGCGATGCAGGCCGGCGTCCTCGGCTACATCCTCAAGGAGGCGGCCGACGTCGAGCTCGTCAAGGCCGTTCGCCTGGCGGCGCAGGGCAGGACCTACCTGCAGCCCGACCTCGGCGCGCGACTCGCCGCCGAGCCGGCGGACGCGCCGGACGACCTCTCCGACCGCGAGCTGGAGATCCTCCGCTTCATCGCCCTCGGCCACACGAACGGCGAGATCGCCGAGCAGCTCCAGATCAGCGTGCGCACCGTCGAATCGCACCGCTCGCACATCCAGCAGAAGCTCCACCTCGCCAAGCGGTCGGAGCTCGTCCGCTACGCCCTCGAGCGCGGCATGCTGGACACCGAACAGACCTAAAGCCGACCCAGCGCGACCCACCGCCACCCCCAACAAGGGGTCAGACCCGGGGTCAGACCCCCTTGAGGCTGGTCGAGGGTTCGAGTTGGCGATTCCCTGGCGGGCCAGGGCCGCCTCGTAATGCAGCCAGCTCCAGTCGCTCGGGTTGGCGCATAGGCCCGCCTCGACCGGGTTCCGAACGATGTACATCGTGGCCGTGTGGAGGTGCGCATCGGACGTCGATGCGCGTCGCGCCATATCGGCCCTGGAAGAGATGCCCCGCGCGTTCGTGGCGCCAGTTGAACTTCTGGGCATACGTCCCGTGAAGGCACTGAATGCCTTCGGCGAGGTTGCCCTCCGGTGTTTCCACCAGCAAATGGACATGATTTGTCATCAGGCAGTGGGCGAGGCAGATCCAAGTCGAATCTCCTCGGCCACCTCGATGAGAAGGCGCAGATAGAGCTGACGATCTAGGTCGTCGCGAAAGATGTCGGTGCCGGCTACCCCTCTCGCGTAGACGTGGTGAATGGTCCCTTGTGCGTTCTCGCGCGATTTTCTCGGCATGTAGTTCAGAACCCCGAGAACAATTCGCGCGCCCCCTGGACGGAGTCCGCCACCGGTAGATCCGGCGCCAAGCCTCAACTAACCTCAAGGGGGTCTGACCCCGGGTCAGACCCCTTTAGGGGGGTCGAGGGTTTGGTGGGTGTCCTCGCGGCGGTCCTCGCGGCGCAGGCCGCGCATGGGCGCTCGAGGGGGATTCGGCCGCGGAGGACGGTGCCGACGTCGGGGGTCGAGACGATCGTGAGGCTGCCGCCGGCGAGCGCGACGCGCTCGCGCATGCCGACCAGGCCGAGGCCCGCTGGGCGGTCGTCCATGTCGAAGCCGACACCGTCGTCGCGGACGACGATCGAGATCGAGGTCTTGTCCTGCGTGACTTCGATCCAGACGGTCTCCGCCTCCGCGTGCTTGGCGACGTTCGTGAGCGCCTCCTGGACGAGCCGGTAGACGCTCGACTCGAGCTCGCGGTCGAGGCGTTCGCGGGGCGATGCCGCCCTCGCGCGCGAGGGCCAGGCTCGCCTTGGTGTCCATTCCCGTTGCCGCCGCGTGGTTGTCGGCGAGGCCTTCGATCGCGGCGCCCAGGCCGAGCTCGTCGAGCGCTGCCGGGCGCAGCTCGGTGATCAGCGAGCGCAGGTTCGCGATCTCGTCTTCGATCTGGGTGACCGCGGTCGCGACGGCCTCGGCCCATCGCGGTCGGGATCGAGCCGCAGCGAGGCCGACAGCCGGACCCTCAGCGCGCCGAGGCCCTGGAGCGTCTCGTCGTGGAGCTCGCGCGCCCACCTCGCCCGCTCGCGCTCCGCGACGTCGATCGACTCGCGCAGGCGCGCCTCTGCCATGGATTGCGCCGCCGCCAGCGCCATCGCTGCGCTCGCCGCAAAGCCCATCAGAAGCGACTCGTCCTCGGGGCCGAACTCGGGCGCGTCACCGGCGCGGTCGAGTGCCGCGAGGACGCCGATCGAGCGGCCGCGGTAGGAGAGGGGCACGAGGAGCGCCGCGCTCGGCGATGACGCCGAGCTCCTCCAGCGACATCCCGAGGCGACCGCCTATCGGCGCGATCCGCTCGGCCTCTCCCTCGCCCATCACGTGCCGCCATGCGGAGCCGTCCGCCTGAAGGCGGACGCCGCGCCGCTCGACCTTGAACTCGCCCGTCGTTGCGCAGCCACGACCAGGAGCCCCCGATCCTCCAGGAGGACCATCACCGTCTTCGCGTCGACCAGGGAGCGCGCCCTCTCGACGACCGTCTCCAGCACCCGGTCAAGGCGGGTCTCGCCCTCGTCCCAGGCGGGCGTTATCGGCTTCATCGTGCCGATTATCCCGTCGCGCGCATGCGTTGCCTGGGTCGACGGGAGCCTGGTTCATGGACACAAAGCTCCTCGGCATCTACCTGAACGATCACCTCGCCGGCTCGGTCGTGGGCGTCGAGCTCGCAAAGCGCGCCGCTTCGCAAACGAGGGCTCCGAGCTGGGCGACTTTCTCGCGGAGCTCGCCGAGGAGATCGAGGAGGACCGCGACGCGCTGAAGTCGTGATGGACCACCTCGGCGTCACTGAGAACCGCGTGAAGATGCCGATCGCCTGGGCGGCGGAGAAGGTCGGCCGGCTCAAGCCGAACGGCCAGCTGACCGGCTACTCGCCGCTGTCCCGCCTGATCGAGCTGGAAGGGCCTCGCGCTCGGGGTGACGGGAAGCTCGCGCTCTGGCGCTCGCTGGCGGCGACCCGCTCCGACCTGGCGCCTTCGGCCTCGAGACTCTGATCGCCCGCGCCGAGTCGCAGCGCGACGCGCTCGAGCAGCACCGGATCAGGCCGCGGCCGAGAGCGCGTTCGGAGCGCCCGGTCCGGCGCGGTCGAGCTCAGCCGCGCTCGACGCCGCTCGAGGCCCGAGCCAATCCGGCCAGCAGCGAGAGCTCCTCACCAAGCGCCTCTTGCGTCTCGCGCGGGGGCTCTGGCTCGTGGTGCTCGAGCGGACCATCAGGACGCCTCGGGCGCGATCGGCCTTGAGGTCCACGCGGGCGACCAGCCGGTCACCCAGGAGGAAAGGCAGGACGTAGTAGCCGTGGACGCGCTTGGGCGCGGGGACGTAGATCTCGAGCCGGTAGCTGAAGCCGAAGATCCGCTCGACCCGCGGCCTCGCCCAGATCAGCGGGATCGAACGGGCCCGACCAGGGCGCGCGCCTCGACCCTGCGCGGGATCTTCGCCCGTGCCACAGGTAGCCCGGACGTTCGGCCCCAGCCCTCGACCTCGACCGGGTGGAGCTCTCCGGCCTCGACCAGCTCGGCCACGCGCAGCTTCGCCTCGTCGGCCGGGAGGCGGAAGTAGTCGCGGAGGTCCGCTTCGGCCGCGACTCCCAGGCCGTGCGCCGCGATGCGGAGCAGGTCGCGCTGCGCGTCCTCGACGGCGGGCGTCGGAGCGCTCGACGACCGTCACGGGGCAGGACCCGCTCCGTCACGTCGTAAAGCCGCTCGAAACGGCGCCGGCGCGCGGACGAGATCTGGCCGGACCAAAAGAGCCACTCGAGCGCGCGCTTGTGGTCCGACCAGTCCCACCAGGGGCCCGCCCGGCGCGGCCGCTCCGCCAGGTCGGACGCCGCGACCGGGCCGCGCTCGGCGCACTTCGGCGAGGACCTCGGCGACCAGCTCGGGCTGCTCGCGCTGGACCCGCTGCATCCCGCCCCACGAGTCCGTGTGAGCCCGCTCCATCCGCCAGCGCAAGAAGGGGCTGCGTCGCCACGGGGATCAGCGAGGCCTCGTGGCCCCAGTACTCGAAAAGGCGGCGCGGCGCGTAGTGCGCGGCGCGGTCGAGGAGGTCGCGCCGGTACGGGTCCGAGGCGGCTGAAGAGCGGGAGGTAGTGGGCGCGCTCGAGCACGTTCACCGAGTCGATCTGGATCAGGCCGATGCGGCCGAGAACGCGTCGCAGGTCCTGGCCGGTGGGCTCGCCGGACGGCCGCGGATCGGCGAAGCCCTGGGACGCGAGCGCGATCCGGCGGGCCTCCGAGGCCGAGATCTTCACGCTGCTGGACAAGCGGCCCAAGCTACCGGCGCTCGTCCTCACGGCTACGTCAACTGCCTTGCCCGAGCTCCGAAACATCGCGATCGTCTCCCACGTCGACCACGGCAAGACCACGCTGGTCGACGCGATGCTGCGCCAATCAGGGACCTTCTCCGAGCACGAGGAGCTGGTCGAGCGGGTGATGGACTCGGGCGATCAGGAGCGCGAGCGCGGGAATCACGATCCTCGCCAAGAACGCAGCCTTTCGCTACGCGGCCAAGGACGGGCGCGAGATCAAGGTGAACGTCGTCGACACGCCGGGGCACGCCGACTTCGGCGGCGAGGTCGAGCGCGGCCTGACGATGGTGGACGGGGTCCTGCTCCTGGTGGACGCCTCCGAGGGGCCGCTTCCGCAGACCCGATTCGTCCTTCGCAAGGCGCTCGAGCAGGGCTGCCCGTGATCCTGGTCGTGAACAAGGTCGACCGCGACGACGCCCGGATCACGAGGTCGTCGACGCGGTGCTGGAGCTCTTCCTCGACCTGGACGCGACCGACGAGCAGATCGACTTCCCGATCCTCTACGCCTCTGCGCGAAACGGCTGGGCCGCCACCGAGCAGGGCGTCGAAGGCACGGACCTGGTGCCGCTCTTCGAGGCGATCGTCGAGCACGTCCCCGCGCCCGGGCGGGACGAGTCGGGCCCGCTTCAGGCTCTGGTCACGAACCTCGACTCCTCGCCCTACCACGGGCGCCTGGCGATCTGCCGGGTCGAGCGCGGCGTCCTTCGCAACGGCCAGGCCGTGACTCTCATGACGCGCGACGGCGGAGGCGAAGCCGGCCAAGATCTCCGCCCTCTACGTCTCCGAGGGACTCGACCGCATCGAGGCGGCGGAGGCGGCCGCCGGCGAGGTCGCGGTGGTCGCCGGCATTCCCGAGGTGACGATCGGCGAGACGCTCGCCGACCCGGAGCACGCCGGAGGCTCTGCCGCTCCTGGACGTCGACGAGCCCGCGCTGACGATGACGATCGGCGTCAACACCTCGCCGCTCGCCGGCCTCTCCGGGCAAGAAGCTCACCGGCCGCCAGATCGAGGAAAGGCTCGAGGCCGAGCTGGTGGGCAACGTGTCGATCCGCGTCCAGCCCACCGAGCGCCCCGACACGTGGGAGGTGCAGGGGCGCGGCGAGCTCCAGCTGGCGGTGCTGGTCGAGACGATGCGGCGGGAGGGCTACGAGCTGACCGTCGGCAAGCCAAAGGTCGTGACGCGCGAGATCAACGGCAAGCTCTGCGAGCCGCTCGAGCGCCTCTCGATCGACGTCCCGGAGGAGTACATGGGAGTCCTCACGCAGCTCCTCGCGCTTCGCAAGGGCCGGCTCGAGCACATGGTCAACCACGACACGGGCTGGATCCGCCTCGAGTTCCTGGTGCCGGCGCGCGGCCTGATCGGGCTGCGCTCGGAGTTCCTGACCGAGACCCGCGGCACCGGGATCATCCACTCGACCTTCGAGAGCTGGGCGCCATGGTTCGGCGAGATCAAGACGCGCCCGACCGGCTCGCTCGTCGCCGACCGTCGCGGCAAGACCGCCGCGTTCGCGCTCATGAACCTCCAGGAGCGCGGGCGGCTGTTCGTCGGCGCGGGCGAGGAGGTCTACGAGGGCGTGATCGTCG
The DNA here is from genome assembly GCA_963740125.1 of uncultured bacterium. Taxonomy (GTDB): domain Bacteria; phylum Actinomycetota; class Thermoleophilia; order Solirubrobacterales; family 70-9; genus JALZKA01. The sequence goes on from CAVUCV010000002.1 coordinate 99,858, forward strand.
GCGAGAACGCGCGCTCCGAGGACCTCAACGTGAACCCGATCAAGGAAAAGCAGCAGACCAACATCCGCTCCGCGGGCGCCGACGAAGCGATCAAGCTGGTTCCGCACCTCGACTTCTCGCTCGACCAGGCGCTCGAGTTCATCGCCGAGGACGAGTGCGTCGAGGTCACGCCGTCCGACGTCCGGCTGCGAAAGGTCGCGCTGTCGGCGACCGATCGCGTGCGGCTGGCCCGGGCCTCGAAGTCCGCTAGCGCGGGTTGAGCTCGCGCCCGCGCTGAGCGCCGGCGATCCCGATCAGCGAGAGCAGCGCGACGATCCCGCCGAAGCCGGCCTGGTTCAACTGCCCTGAGGGCGGCGCGTCCAGGATGAACGCCGAGACCGCCAGCCAGGCGCCGATGAAGAAGAGGATGAGGCCCAGCGCGCGCGAGCGCCACGGGCCGACCAGCGCGCCCGATCGAGAACACGACGATGAGGACGCCGCACACGACGGGGTTCCACGAGGCGTCGCCGGGGCCGTAGTCCAAGTGCCACGGGCGAGAGGATGAGCCACACGCCGACGATCGCGGTCACGAGCGCGGTGCCCACGGTCTCGTCGCGCCAGCCCATGGTGCGCGGAGCGACGCTCGGCCGCGCCGCGCCGTCCGGCGCGGGCTCGTCCGCGGGGACGTCGGCCGGCGTGCTTCGGCGTCCTCCGGGATGCCGGCTTCGTGTGGGAGGACCTCTGGCTCGGTTGGGTTCAGTGCGCTCGCTCATGTCGCACCCCTTACCCTGAATTGCATGTGTCGAAATATCCGCACCCTCCACAACTTCGAGCCACCCGCGACCGGCGAGGAGGTCCACGACGCCGCCCTGCAGTACGTGCGCAAGATCTCCGGGTCCACCAAGCCCTCCCAGGCGAACACCGAGGCGTTCGAGCGCGCGGTGGAAGAGATTGCCGATGCGACGTCGCGCCTCTTGGACTCGCTCGTGACTCAACGCTCCGCCGAAGGACCGCGAGGTCGAGGCCGAGAAGCGCCGCGCTCGCGCGCAGGCACGCTACGCCGCTTGAGCGCTCAGGGGGAGGACCTTCCCGAGCACGTCCGCCGCAACCGCGCAGCACTGGGACGAATGGGCGAAGGAGTACGTGGCGCCCGGCGAGCGGAACTGGCGCGACGAGGAGGCGACCTGGGGGATCTGGGGAGTGCCCGAGGCCGACGTGGGAATGCTCCCGGAGGACCCTTCCGGCATGGACGTGATCGAGCTGGGATGCGGTACCGCCTACGTCTCGGCCTGGCTCGCCCGGCGCGGGGCGCGGCCCGTCGGCATCGACAACTCGGAGTCGCAGCTCGCAACGGCTCGCCGGCTCCAGGCCGAACACGGCCTCGAGTTCCCGCTCATCCACGGGAACGCGGAGGAGGTCCCGCTGCCGGATGCGAGCTTCGACCTCGCCATCTCCGAGTACGGGGCGTGCCTGTGGTGCGACCCGTATAAGTGGATTCCGGAGGCGCGGCGACTGCTGCGCCCCGGCGGCCGGCTCGTCTTCCTCACCAACGCGGCTTTCCTCATGCCGTTCATGGCACCGGGGGGCGATGACCCGGTGGGGGAGACGCTTCGGCGTCCCTACTTCGGCATGCACTCCTTCGAGTGGGACGACGATGACGATGACTCGGTCGAGTTCCACCTGCCGCACGGCGAGATGATCGACCTGCTGCGAGGCGAGGGGTTCGAAGTGGAGGGCCTCGTGGAGGTACGCCCGCCCGAGGACTCGACCTCGACCTACTCGATCTCGACCCTCGAGTGGGCACGGAAGTGGCCCACCGAGGAGGTCTGGAAAGCGCGCCTCCGCGAAGACGCAGGCTGAGCGGCCCGCCGGCGTGTCCTACCGCGTCTATGTGGTCGAGCTGGCCTTCGGCGCGGGGCCGCGCCGAGACCCTCGGATCCCGTGGGTCTACGTGGGCTCCAGCGCGCGGGATCCGGAGCTTCGGCTCGCCCAGCACCGCCGCGGCTATCGCTCCTCGGGACTCGTCAAGCGCCACGCGCTCAGGCTTCGCCCCGACCTCTACGACGACCTCGAGCCGCTTCGCACGTCCAAGGCCGGCGTCGCCGCCGAGGAGGAGCGGGCACGTGAGCTTGCCGCGTGTGGCTTCGTCGCGCACTCGGACGGCACGTCGTACGGCAAGGGGTCCGGCGACTGGGCCGAATGGGACGCCGAGCGTGTCGGGAGGGTCGCGGAGCACGTGGAACGGGCCGCCGGCGAGCTGACCGACGCGGCGTTCGAGCCGCTCAGCACCAGCGATTGCGCGAGGCTCCTACGAGGCGAGCGCGGCTTCTGGGTCGAGCGCTATCTCGATACCGGCGATCCGCCGCCTGCGTACGGCCTCTTCGCCCACGTGCGAGCCGATGCGCTCGAGAGCATCGTCGCCGGCACCGGCGCCGGGAGTAGGAGTTTGGTGGGTTGCCTCCATCCCGTCATCACGTATCGTGACCCCAGATGACCGGTGCACCTGGTGGCACGACTAGGAGTGACAGGGTCGAGATGATTTCCAGCCTTGAGGCGAGCGCACGCGAGTGGGACGCGCTGGCCGATCGGATTTCCGCTCCCCCGTTCCTGCGCCCCGGGTGGTTCCGAGTCTGGGATCGGGCTTTCGGCCGCGGTGATGTCGAGGTCATAGCCGCCCGCCGGAGCGGATCGCTGGCCGGGATCGTGCCGATCGCTTCCCGGCATGGAGTGGTCCGATCACCGACCAACTGGCATACGCCATGGTTCGACGCGCTCGGCGTCGACGACGCTTCCCACCACGAACTCGCGTCGGCGCTCCGCGAGCGGGCCCGAGAACTGGTTTGACATCTCGTTTCTGCCGGCCGCCGAGGTCTTCGCCGAAGCGGTCAGCGACTCCAAGATGAAAACCATCAGCCGAGCCGTCCTGAGCTCGCCCTACATCGTCACCGAGGGGAGCTGGGACGAGTTCTTGAGTGGCCACTCCCGGCGCCGCCAGCTGCGAAAGGCCGAGCGGCGGCTCGGCGCGAAGGGTTCCGTCTCGTTCGAGGTGGTCGACTCAGGCCCGCGTCTCGAGCCCTCGCTCGAGGAGGGGCTTGCCGTCGAGAACACTGGCTGGAAGGCCGAGGCCGGCACTTCGATTCTCTCCCAGCCCGCGACGGCGCAGTTCTATCGCGAGCTCGCCGACTGGGCCGCGGGCCGCGGGGAGCTTCGGCTCTGGTTCCTACGGGTCGACGGCCGAGCGATCGCGTTCGCCTACTGCCTCGAGGCAAACGGGGTCCACTACCAGCTCAAGACGGGCTTCGACCCCGAGTACCGCAACTTCGGCCCCGGCGTCCTGCTGACCCAGGAGAAGGTCAAGCACGCCTTCGAGCAGGGGGTGGGACGCTACGAATTCCTGGGCGCCGCCGACAACCACAAACTCGATTGGACCGATCGCTGCCACGAGCTCAGTCGTGTGCAGGGCTTCTCGCACACACCGGGCGGCATTGCGGGAGCGGCGCTCTGGCGGCTCGGGAGACCGATGGCCAAGCGGGCCGTCGAGCTTCGCGGCAAGCTGGCTGAACGCCGGAAGGGATCGGCCGGTTGACCCGTCGGCTCGGAGGCACCTGAACGGCGAAGGGCGCCCGTAGGCGCCCTTCGCACGAATCGCTTGTGGCCGTGGCTCAGCCGCAGCCGGTGTTGTTGCCGCAGCTCGAGCACGTGTAGCAAGAGCCGGTGCGCTGCATCATGCCGCCGCACTGGTCGCACGCCGGGCCGAGCTCCAGGCCGCGCATGCGGGCCGGGCGAACCGGGGGCGTGTCGGTGAGCGCGGCGGTCGGAGCGACCGAGGCGCCACCGTTCGCGACGCCGTTCTTGGGCTCGGCGGCTCCGCCCGACTCGCCCTCGGAGCCGGCCGCCATCGGCGCCGGGCCCTCGTTGACGAACAGCGTCTGCTGCGCCTCCTTGCGAGCCCGGACCTCGGGCGTGAGGATGCCGAGCTCCTCCTGGTAGTCGGCGTCCAGGAACCTGGACGCGAGCCAGCGCATGATGTAGTCCGGCAGCGACTTGGCGAACGGGATCTCCGGGTTCTTCGTGATCCCCTCCGGCTCGAAGCGGACGTAGGCGAACTTCTCGACCAGCGTCTCGAGCGGCACCCCGTACTGGAGGCCGATCGACACCGCCGTGGCGAACGCGTTCATCAGGCCCTTGATCGTCGAGCCCTCCTTGCCGATGTCGGTGAGGAAGATCTCGCCGACCGAGCCGTCGTCGTACATGCCGGCCGTGATGTACCCCTCGTGCCCGCCGAGCGAGAACTTGTGGGTGATCGACTGGCGCTCGACGGGCATCTTGTGCCGCGCCGGAACCGGCGCTGCCTCGACGGCGGCTTCGACCTCGCCGTCCTTCTGCGCGTCCGTCCGCAGCGCCTGAGCCGTCTTCGAGCCGTCGCGGTAGATCGCGAGCGCCTTGAGGCCCCCGCGCCAACCCTCCGCGTACGCGTCGGCGATGTCCTCGACCGTGGCCGTCTGCGGCAGGTTCACGGTCTTCGAGATCGCGCCGGAGATGAACGGCTGGGTCGCAGACATCATCTTGATGTGGCCCATGTGCGAGATCGCGCGCTGGCCCACCGCGACGTCGAACACCTCGAGGTGTTCGTCCTTGAGCGTCGGGGCGCCGACGATCGTCGAATGCTCGTTGATGTGAGCCTCGATCTGGGCGATCTCGGCGTCGTCGTAGCCGAGCGTCCTCAGGGCGAGCGGCACCGAGCGGTTGACGATCGTCATCTGACCACCGCCGACGAGCTCCTTGAACTTGACGAGCGAGAAGTCGGGCTCGATGCCCGTCGTGTCGCAATCCATCAGGAACGAGATCGTCCCGGTCGGGGCGAGCACGGTCGCCTGGGCGTTGCGGTAGCCGTGCTCCTCGCCGAGCTCGACCGCCTCGTCCCAGCTGCGCCGGGCCGCGTCGAGGAGCTCGGTGTCGATCTCCTCCTCCAGCTCGTACGCCGCGTCGCGGTGCATCCGCATGACCTTGTTGTGCGGCTCGCGGTTCTCCTCGTACGCGTCGTAGGCGCCGACCGCCGCTGCCACCTCGGCCGACTTGCGATAGCCGCGCCCGGTCATGAGCGCGGTGATCGCGGCGGCGACGGCGCGGCCCTCGTCGGAGTCGTACGGCAGGCCGTTCGACATGAGGTATGCGCCGAGGTTCGCGTAGCCGAGGCCGAGCTGGCGGAACGCGCGGGCGTTCTCGCCGATCTTCTCGGTCGGGTAGCTCGACGGGCTGACGACGATCTCCTGCGCGAGGAAGACGACGTCCACAGCGTGCTCGAAGTCCTCGACGTCGAACGTTCCGTCCTGGCGGCGGAAGCGCATCAGGTTGAGCGAGGCCAGGTTGCAGGCCGAGTCGTCGACGTGCATGTACTCGGAGCACGGGTTCGACGCGTTGATCCGGCCCGAGTTCGGGCAGGTGTGCCAGTTGTTGATCGTCGTGTCGTACTGAATGCCGGGGTCGGCGCAGCGCCACGCGGCGTCGGCGATCTGCTCCATCAGGTCCTTGGCGTCGACGGTCTTGACGGTCTCGCCGCCGTTGCGGGCGGTGAGGTCCCACGACTCGCCGGCCTCGTAGGCCCGCATGAAGTCGTCGGTCACGCGAACCGAGTTGTTGGCGTTCTGGTACTGGATCGAGGTGAAGCCGTCGCCGTCGATCGACATGTCGAAGCCGGCGTCGCGGAGGGCGGCGGCCTTGTCCTCCTCCTTGGCCTTGCACTGGATGAAGTCCTCGATGTCGGGATGGTCGACGTCGAGGACGACCATCTTCGCCGCGCGGCGGGTCTTGCCGCCGGACTTGATCGTGCCCGCCCAGGCGTCGGCGCCGCGCATGAAGGAGACGGGGCCCGAGGCGAGGCCGCCCTTCGAGAGGTGCTCGACCGAGCCGCGGATGTTGGAGAGGTTGATGCCCGACCCGGAGCCGCCGCGGAAGATCTGGCCCTCCTTGGTGTTCCAGTCGAGGATGGACTCCATCGTGTCCTGGACCGAGAGGATGAAGCAGGCGGAGCACTGCGGGCGCTCCTCGAAGCCGACGTTGAACCAGACGGGAGAGTTGAAGGCGGCCTTCTGGTGGAGCAGGATGTGGGTGAGCTCCATCTCGAAGGCGTCGGCGTCTTCCTCGGTGGCGAAGTAGCCGCCCTCGCGGCCCCATCCGGCGATCGTCCCGGAGACGCGGCCGATCATCTGGCGGACCGACGACTCGCGCTCGTCCGAGCCCATGCGGCCGCGGAAGTACTTCTGGGCGACGATGTTGGTCGCGTTCTGCGACCAGGTCGACCGGGAACTCGACTCCGCGCTGCTCGAACGCGGGATTCTCGGGATCGCCGATGACGGCGTCGCGGAACTCCCACTCGATCTCGTCGAACGGGTGGACTCCGGGCGTCGTGTGACGGCGCTCGATCTTGATTCCTTCGGTGCTGGTGGTGCTTACGGACATCGTCAAATCTCTCCTGTCATGGCTGCCAACCCCTCGTTTAGCGGGCTATGGACCTTCCTCTTCGCGCCGGACGGAACCGGCCGGCGCGAACGGCGCAATTTCCGGCGTGATCTCGGGCAGGGTGCCGGCGAACTGGAGGTACGCGCCACGATCGATCCTGGCCAGGCGCTCCAGGCAAAGCTGGCCGATTCTCTCGGCGCCGATCACGCCGCCCGTGGCAGCGGCTTCGGCCTCGACCTCCCTCACGATCGCTGCGATCTGGGCCGGCGAGACGCTCCTCTTGTGGGCCGCCCGCGCCAGGGCGCCCTTGAGCTTCCCGGCGTCGAAGGGCTGGTGCCCGCCGTCGCGCTTCTCGACCGTGAGGCGAGGGGCGGACGCCCGTTCGAAGGTGGTGAAGCGGTGACCGCAGCCGGTGCACTGGCGGCGGCGCCTTACCGACGATCCTTCCTCGGCGGAGCGGGACTCGAGGACGCGGGTCTCTGCTTGACATTCGGGGCAAATCACGTCGACCCATTTTACCACTAGGGCTAGCACGAGTAGCGAGACTAAGACGCTGTATATAGCGTGTTCCGAGGAAGTGGACCTACGCGCGCACCCGGCGGTTAATACTCATAGGAGTGGAAAGGCGAGGCCCATTGGAAAACATGTCCGAGCGCAAGGACGCCGCGCTCGAGAACATGGCCGAGAAGCGGGACGCCGCGCTCGAGAACATGGCCGAGCGCCGCGACGTTGCGCTCGAGTCGATGGCCGAGAGGCGCGACGCCGCCCTGGAGACGATGGCCGATGCCAGGGAGGCCGCCGCCGAGGCGATCGCGAAGGTCAAGCCGCGGCTCCGCGGCGTCTCCCACGAGTACGCGTTCTTCGTCTCGGTCGCGCTCGGCGCGCTCCTGGTCTTCTTCGCCGACGGGGCCCACGCGCGCGCGTCGGTTGCGATCTACGCCGCCAGCCTGTCCGCCCTCTTCGGCGTCAGCGCCCTCTATCACCGGGTGAACTGGCAGCGGCCTTCGGCGCGCCGCTGGATGCGCCGGCTCGACCACACGATGATCTTCTTCCTGATCGCCGGCACGCTCACCCCGTTCGCCGTGCTGGTCATGGAGCCCCCGCTGGCGACCGCGCTGCTCATCGCCGTCTGGGGCGGCGCTCTGGCGGGGACGATCGTCGAGCTCGTCTGGACCGACTCGCCCAAGTGGGTGCATGCCGCCGTCTACGTCGCCGTCGGCCTGATCGGAGCCGTCGGCTTTCCGGCGATCATCGCCGAGACCGGCCTCATCGCCGGGCTCCTGATCGCCGCGGGCGGCGCGCTCTACGTCACCGGCGCCGTCGTCTATGCGGTCGGGCGCCCGGATCCGTCGCCGGCGGTGTTCGGCTACCACGAGATCTTTCACGCGCTCGTGATCGCCGCGGCCGCGGCTCATTTCGCGGCGGTCGCATTCTTCGCGCTTCCCGCGGCATAGCCCACTCGCCATCGGCGAGCGCGAACTGAGTGCCGCATAGCGCGCTTCAGTTCGCACTCGGTTGGAGCGCGCTAGGCGGTGGGCGCCGCGACCGTGCGGCCCTTGGCCTGCTCGATCAGCTCGAGCACCTCGGCCTCCCGGCCCTCGCGGACCAGGTCGACCGGATCGGGCTCGCCGTTCACGATGCCCTCGAAGAAGGCCTTTCGGTCCTGGTACGTGGGGAGGTTTCCCTTGGCCCAGCCGCGCGCGTCGTTCAGCATCACCGCGAGCCGCGCGTACGGCTCGCCGAAGAGCTCGGAGATCTCGCGCTTCATGCGCTTTGCCAGCGCGGGGGAGGCGCCGGCCGTCGAGATGGCGATCGCCAGCGGGCCGGTCCGCACGATGGCCGGGAGGATGAAGTTGCAAAGGGGCGGGACGTCGACGACGTTCGCGAGCATCGCGCGCTTCTCAGCGTCGTAGTAGATCCCGATGTTCACCTCGGAGTCGTCGGTCGCGGCGATGACCATGAACTTGCCCTCGAGGTCGGCAGGCTCATACGGGCGGCGGATCCACTCGATCGAGCCCTCCTCGGCGAGATTCTGGATCGCCTCGCACGCGTCGGGGGCGATCACGAGGACGTCGCCGTCGCAGGCCAGGAGGCCCTCGACCTTCTCGAGGCCGATGTCGCCGCCCCCGACGACCAGGCACTTGCGCCCGCTCAGCTTCAGGCAGGCGATGTAGAAGGGCGTCTCGAGCATGTCGCGGACGCACGACTGGTCGCAGATTCCCTTGCGGAACTGGCAGACGCATTCCTTGCCCGCGTAGGCCTGTGCTGGCATGCCGCGAAGGTTAGTGAGAGCTAGAGGCCGAGCAGCCCGGGCAGCTCGGCCATGTCACCGAACGTGTGCGCGCCCGCGGTGGCCAGCTTCTCGGCGGGGGCGGTGCCGGTGTACCCGAGGACGGGCATTCCCGCCGCCCGCGCGCCGCGCACGCCGAGCGCCGAGTCCTCGACCACCACGCAGGCTTCGGGCGCGACGCCCATCTCGCGGGCTACGTGAAGGAAGAGATCCGGCGCCGGCTTCCCGCGCTCGACGTCGGCCGAGCTGAAGATGCGGCCCTCGAAGCGCTCGCGCACGCCGGCGGATCCCATCGTGATCTCCATCTTCGGGTGCGGGCCGTTCGACGCGACGCAGGTCCTGAGGCCGGCGGCCTCGACCGCGTCGATCGCCTCGACGACTCCGGCGAACCGGCTCGACGCCCTCCGAGAGCGCGGCGTCCTGGCGGGATCGGTAGGTGTCCGTGAAGCCCTGGGGCAGTGGGCGCCCGAGCTTCGCCTCGATCTTTCGCATCGAGTCGGGCCACCAGTCGCCCACGTATTCGCGCATCACGTCCTCCGGCGTCGTGGGGACACCGATCTCGGTGATGAGCTCGGCCATCACCTCGGCGGTGATCGGCTCGGAGTCGACCAGGACGCCGTCACAGTCGAAGACCACCACCTCGGGCGGCACGGATCCCGGCGGGGGGAAATCCCGCTTGAAGGTGAACGAGGCGGGGCTGGGTCCCTCCTCCCGAAGCTGCGTGAGCCGCTCCTCGGCTTCGGGGATGTCCGGCAGGTGGCCGGCCGGAACCCACCACAGGCACATGAACTGCTCGATCCGCTTGAACCACTCGCGGCGGCGGCGCATCACGGCAAGGTGCTCGCTCGCGTACACGTAATCCCAGAGCGCCTGCTTGGACTCCCAGACGGACATGTTCACGTTGAGCGTCTCGTCCCCATATATATGGAGCGAGGTTGCGTTCCCCTCATCCGTCTGCAGCCTCCAGACGAACCCGGGCGCCGCGTCCGCAACCGCGTTGATGGGGTCCAGGAGCGCCATGAAATCGGCGACGACGGGCGAGTCGACGGGCGCCACGAGGCGGCCGATATTGAGCTGAGCAAGGTGATACGACGGCGCCTTCAAACTCCGCCCGAGCCTAGACATCTACCGGCACAAGTGGCGTTCGCGCTGAACCTCCGCCCCTACGGGGCGGGCAGGGAAGGCGCTTCTCTCCCCGAAAACCCCTTGCTACTCTCGCCGCCGATGCGCCTCATCATCACTGAGAAGAACAACTCCGCGACAAAGATCGCGGACATCCTGAGCTCCGGCTCGGCGAAATCGGACGCTACCTACAAGGTTCCGTTCTATACATGGAGCGATTCCGAGGGCGATCACATGACCGTCGGGCTCAAGGGCCACGTGATGGGAGTCGCCTTCCCGGACGAGTATTCGAACTGGCAGCAGACCGACCTCCACGACCTGATCGACGCGACGCTCATCCCCGAGCCGACCGACAAGAACGTGGTCAAGGCGGTCCGCAAGCTCGCCAAGGAAGCGGACTCCGTCGTGATCGCGACGGACTTCGACCGCGAGGGCGAGCTGATCGGCCACGAGGCTCTTCAGCAGGCGCTCGAGTCGAACCCGAAGATCGTCGACGGTTTGATCGAAGACCGCCCGCCCGTGAAGCGCGCCCGCTACTCCGCGCTCACCAAGGACGAGATCGAGCGCGCCTTCTCGGAGCTGGACGACCTCTCGTACGAGCTTGCCTACGCCGGCGCCGCCCGCCAGGACATCGACCTCATCTGGGGCGCCACGCTCACCCGCGCCGTCTCGCTCGCCACCCGCCGCTTCGGCTCCAACTTCCTCTCCGTCGGCCGCGTCCAGAGCCCGACCCTGGGCCTCGTCGTCGAGCGCGAGCTCGAGCGCCGCGCCCACGTGGCCAAGCCGTTCTGGGAGGTCTTCGCGAAGTTCGAGCATCCCGACGGCTCGTTCGAGGCGCACCACGCCACCGACAAGTTCTGGGACGAGGCGGAGGCGAACGCTGCGCTCGCCGGCACGAAGAGCCCAGGAGTGGTCAAGGACGTGACGGCCCGCAAGAACTCGCGGAAGCCTCCGACCCCGCTCAACACCACCGCCTTCACCACGGATGCGTCCAGCCGCCTTGGCATCACGCCCGCCAGCGCGATGCGGATCGCCGAGGACCTCTACATGGACGGGTTCATCTCCTACCCGCGCACGGACAACACCGTCTACCCGAAGTCGCTCAACACGCGCGAGCTCGTCCAGCAGATGGTCCGGATCCCCGAGTTCGAGGCCGGGGCCTTCGTGCTCGACGGCGACATGGTCGCGACCCGCGGCAAGAAGGAGACCACCGACCACCCGCCGATCTACCCGACGCAGGCGGTCCATCCCGGCGCGCTCGAAGGGCCGAAGCGCCGCGTCTACGAGCTCGTCGTGCGCCGGTTCATCGCGACGTTCGGACCGCCGATGATCACCGAGTCGACCCGCGCCGACATCGAGGCGGGCTCGGAGAGCTACTTCGTGCGCGGCTCGGTCGTCGTGGACCCCGGCTTACGCCCGCATCTACACCTACGCCCGCTCGTCCGACGACGAGATCCCGGCGCTCGAGGCCGGCCAGGAGCTGGCGCTCGACGGCGAGCCGTGGTCAGTCGGCAAGGAGACGCAGCCGCCGTCGCGCATCAGCCAGGGCAAGCTGATCGAGCTCATGGAGGAGCGTGGCCTGGGCACCAAGGCGACCCGCGCCGACATCATCCAGAAGCTCTACGACCGCGGCTACGTCTACTCGAACCCGCCGATCCCCTCGGAGACCGGGATCGCGATGTACAAGGCCTTCAAGCAGCACGTCCCGCGCATGGCGACGCGCCGAGATGACCGCCGAGCTCGAGGCGGACATGGACAAGATCGCCTCCGGCGAGATCACCAAGGACGACGTCCTCGCCGAGAGCCGCGAGATGCTTCACGGCACGACCAAGGAGATGCAGGAACGCTCCGAGGATCTCGCCAAGGTCATCTGGGCCGGGATGGACGAGGACAAGTTCCTCGGCCCCTGCGAGGTCTGCGAGAAGGCTGGGCGCACCGTTCACGAGGACGGCTCGCCGAACCGCCTGCGCGTCATCGACATGCGCGGCGGCAAGCGCTTCTGGGGCTGCGAGGGCTACAACCGCGACGACCCCGAGCACGCGGACTCCTGCGGCAACTCGGGCCCGCTCCCCGGCCGCGGCTACGAGCTGTGGCGCCTCGAGGAGCGCTGCTCGGTCTGCGAGACGCGCCCGCGCCTGACCGTCAAGGGCTTCCGCGGCCGCCCCTGGAAGCTCTGCCTCAACGACGACTGCCCGACGATGGTCGAGATGCGCGAGAAGCGCGCCGAGCGCCAGGCCGCCAAGGAAGCGCGCGAGGCCGCAAAGGCCGCCGACGCGGCAGAGAACGGCGAGCAAGCTCCGAAGGCGACAAGAAGGCGCCCGCGAAGAAGCGCGCTTCGATCGCGCGACGGCGCAAGCCGCCCTCGCCCGGGACCGCCCGGACGAAGAAGGCCGGCTCGCGCTCCTCGAAGACCTGAGCCGGGCGTGGCGCGGGTCACGGGCATCGGCGGACTTCTTCTTTCGCGCCGACGATCCCGACGCGCTCAACCGCTGGTACGCAGAGCACTTCGGCGTGATCGAGCTCGAGTCGAAGGACTACGACGATCCAGGCTGGTTTCAGGACCGGGGCGAGACGGTGTTCTCGGCGTTCGGCCGCGACTCGGGCGACGAGTTCTTCGGCGGGAGAGGACCGCCAATGGAAGCTCAACTTCCGGGTCGACGACCTCGACGGGATGGTCGAGCGGCTGCGCAACGCTGGCATCGAGGTCGAGGTCGCACGCGAGGAGTACCCGAACGGCCGGTTCGCCGAGCTCGCAGACCCCGAGGGAAACCGGATTCAGCTCTGGCAGCCGAACGCCGCCTCGGTGGCGCGAGACCCGGGCCCCGCTACTTAGGCGCTTTTGCATGGAAAGCAGCCCGGCGGCGGATTGGGTGGCCGCTGATTGACACTCCCTACCCCGTCTGAGATAGTGCTCCGACCAAGGCACCGCCAGGGAAGGGGGACATCGCGCTTAAAAGGATCCGCACTCGACTGACGTTCGCCAACGTAATCGCGCTCGTCGCATTCTTCATCGTCGCCGGTCCAGCCTCAGCGGAGATCGACGCTGGAGACCTGGACACCGCCGCCACGGTGACCGCGGACTTTCATGCCGGCGCTACGGACGGCGGACAAGTCGCAGGCGGTTACGTGAGTTGCCCTCCCGGATACAAGGTCTTCACTGGGGGGCTTTCTGGTGGCGGAGCTCTCCGGACGAGGTCCTCATCGGTGCCTCCACGCTCACCCTGAACGGGTCGACGCCCACGTTTGACGGCAACGGCTGGTACGCGGACGGATTGAACTTCAACGACGAACTGGACGCAAACCTTCGCGTCATCGCCCGCTGCCTGCCCGAAGGCAAACTCGACAAGGTGAAGCTGCGCAAGAGGACCGTTGGCGTGAGTTCCGCGGGCCCGGTCGACCGCCGGGTCGCGTGTCCGGACGGCACCCGGATTATCAGCGGCGGGGCCTTCTGGCACGATCCCGGCGCAGACCCCGACTGGACGGGAGCGTTTGACAGGCTGGCGAGCTCCGGGCCCACGAGCGCGCACGCCTGGTACGCAGCGGGCGCGCCGCAGGTCGGCCCCCGCCGGCTGACGGTGGTGGCCCGTTGCCTGGCGAGCGGCAGATTGAGCGCGTACAAGCGCCTCGGCGACCGAACCACGCTGCAAAGTGGTGCGCCCTGGTCGCGTCACGGTGGGGTGCGGCGGTAGCCGCCGCGTCGGGCCGACCGGCGTCTACTTCCATAAGCCGGGTAAGCCTCCGAAGCCGGTTCTAGGCGACGACACTCGGCTCAGCGCGGTGGGAACCTGGATCGATCCCACTGTCTATCTGAACGCTGGCGCGGTTGTGGGTGAAGCGAGCCTGATCAGGGAATCGGTCGCCTTCTGCCTCGCCCCATAATTCCCAGGACGAGAAGCGCGTATCTGATGAAGCCCCTTCGGGGCCTCCTCATCTACTCACCCGGCGACGCTGAGCACATCACTACACCGGTCTAGACCAGCGATCGCCCCGTCTAGGCGCGGCTCTCGGCCGGCGTCAGCGGCGACGGCTCGACCCGCAGGAGCTTCGCGCTCCAGCTGGGCAGCCACCAGTTCCAGCGGCCCATCAGCGAGATCACCGCGGGCACGATCAGCGCCCGGATGACGGTGGCGTCCAGGAGGATCCCGGCGGCGAGGCCCGTGGCCATGATCCGGACGTCGGTTCCCGGCGCGGACGCCATCGCCATGAAGGCGAGGAACAGGATCAGGGCGGCGCTCGTGACCAGGCGCCCTGTCCGGGCGATGCCCTGGATCACGGCCGTGTCGGTCGACCCGGTTCGGTCGTACTCCTCCCGCATCCGGCTCAGGATGAAGACCTCGTAGTCCATCGAGAGGCCGAACAGGAAGGCGAAGACCATCAGGGGGATCCAGGACGGGATCGAGCCCGTCGCCTCGACGCCCCAGATGAGCTCGGAGCCGTTGCCGTTCTGCCAGACGATCGCGAGCACACCCCACGCTGCGGCGACGCTCAGGATGTTGAGGATGATCGCCTTGATCGGAAGGAGGATCGAGCGGAACGCCCTGCGCGAGCAGGATGAAGGTCGAGATGGCGATCAGCGCGATCATCAGCGGGAAGCTGCCGTAGACGGCGTCGATGAAGTCAGCGTTCGCGGCGGGCTGGCCACCCACGGCCACGTCGGGTCCCGCGGCGTGCGCGGTGTCGCGCACGGCCTCCAGGTTCTCCTCGCCCTCCGAGCTGCCGCTGTCAGGAATCGGGATGGCCTCGACCAGCGCCGTGCCGTTCTGGTTCCAGCTCTCGTCCGACGGCGCGACCGCGCCGTGGATTCCCTCGACCTCGTTGAGGTCGGCGGCGACGTCGCCGGGCGGGGTCGAGCCGTCGATCAGGATCTCGTGCGGCAAGAGCGCGCCCTCTCCGACGCCGGAGTCGACGAGTGCGTCCAGGCCGTCCTTCGCATCGCCGCCCTGGGCGAGCGTGTTCGCGTCCGAGGTGCCGAGCTGGAGTCCGAACGAGGCGCCGACGAGCGCGAACACGACGGCCATGCCGAGTCCGGCCGCGAGCCAGCGGCGCCGGGAGACGGCCTCTGCCCAGCGGGTCCAGGTTCGGCTCGCCTTGTCGTCCGTGCGCCGGTGGGGCCAGTCGAGCTTGGCGCCGAACTTCGCGAGGACGATGGGGAGCAGCGTGATGGCGACGAGGGTCGAGACGAGCGGGATCAGCATCCCGCCGTAGCCCATCGAGCGCAGGAACGGCAGCGGGAGGGCGATCAGAGCCAGCAGGCCGATCGCGACAGTGATGCCCGAGAAGACGACGGCGCGGCCGGCGGTCTCCATCGCCTTCTGCACGGCTTCTTCGTCCGATGCGCCGTGGGTGCGCTCTTCGCGCCAGCGCGAGACGACGATCAGGGAGTAGTCGATCGCGACACCCAGGCCGATCAACGCGATCAGGAACTGGACGATCGGCGAGACGGTGGTGATCTCGGTCAGTCCCAGGAGCAGGAGGAACGTGGTCATGATCGAGACGAAGGCCATGAGAAGCGGGACGACGGCCAGGAACGAGGCGAAGACGAAGATCAGAACCAGGAGAGCGCCGAACCCGCCGATGAGCGCCTCGATCAGGAGGCTGGGGCCGTCGGCGTCCTCGCCCGAGTCCTCGAACAGCGCGTCGAAGCCGGTCAGGTGGACCTGCGCTCCCCCGACCGTTGCACCTTCGACGGCCTTGCTCGCTGCCTTCTCGGCCGCGGGGTTCTCGCCGAAGGCCGAGTCGGGGTCGGGCTGGGGGTAGACGACGGCGAAGGTCGTGGTGCCGTCGTCGGAGACGAACGCGTCGTCGCCGGTCGAGGCGTACGAGGCGATGCGCGAGTTGGGAAGCGCCTCGGCCAGCGCGGCGTCGAGCGCCTCGAGGTCCGCGGTCACGGCCTCGGAATCGATCGACTCACCCTCGGCCAGCGTCACCACCGGAACCAGAGGCGCGGTGTCGCCGCCCGTGCCTGCGTAGTTCGCCGCGATCTCCTGATTGGTCTCCCAGCCCTCCTTGTCCGGAACCGAGAACTCGGGCTCGAGAGCCTCGGTGGCGGGCCCCGCGGCCATGATCCCGGCGATCGTCAGGACGATCCATCCGACCGTGACGATGCGCTTGTGAGCGAGTACCCAGCGGGTGAGAGCGGACAAGTGAGACCTCCGAGGGGGACGTGGGGGACTGAACCGGTGGCCAGCTTACGCGGCGTCGCTGAATTTCCCTCAAATCTCGTTAACGCACTGTGACCGCCGTCACCTTTGGATAGCTTCGGCCCATGTTCGTCACCTTGGAAGGCATCGACCGGTCGGGCAAGACGACCCAGGCGGCGATGCTCGCCGAGGCGCTCGGGCCCGACACCCTTCTGATCCGCGAGCCCGGAGGGACCGAGATGGCCGAGGCGGTCCGCTCGCTGCTCAAGGACCCCGCACTCGACATGGACGACGTGGCCGAGCTACTGCTCTTCTCCGCTGCCAGGGCCGACCTCGTCCGGCGCGTGATCGAGCCGGCCCGCGATGCGGGCCGCGACGTAGTCTGCGACCGGTTCGTCGACTCCACCGCCGCCTATCAGGGCGTCGCCAGGGGACTCGGCTTGGACGTCGTCGAGAAGCTCATGGAACTCGTCGTCGGCTCTTGCGTGCCCGAGAGGACCGTGCTCCTCCGCGTGGACCCAGACGCGGCGCACGAGCGCGGCCGGCAGCGCCTGGCCGCCGGCGAGGCGGATGGAACGGACCGCTTCGAAGCGGAAGGCGTCGAGTTCCAGCGCGCCGTCGCCTCCGCATACGACGAGATCGCGGCCAGGCATCCGGAGCGGATCGCGGTGGTCGACGCGGAGGGCGATCCCGCGGAGGTGCACAGCCGTGTGCTGGAGGCCGTGGGTCGTTTTCCTCCCGGATAGCGGGAACAAATCGCCCCACGTCGATGGCGTGATGGCGGAATGTCAGAATCGGGGCGAATGACCATCCTGGCCGACGTCACCTCCGAGCAGCAGTCGGCGCGGATTGCGCTGGCCGCGGCGCTCGAGGCCCCGTCGCACGCCTACCTGTTTGCGGGCCCGGCCGGCTCGGGCAAGCGCGAAGCTGCGCGTGCGTTCGCGGCGGAGCTCCTTGCGCTCGGCGCTCCGGACCCGGAGTCGGCGCGCCGCCGCGCCCTTCTGGATCCATCGCCCCATCCCGATCTGGCCTGGCTTCGGCCGGCGGGCGCCCAGCACCTCGTCGACGAGGTCCGTGAGCGGATCATCGAGGCCGCTCCCTACCGGCCGTTCGAGGGCGACCACCGCGTGTTCGTCGTCGAGAGGCGGACGCGATGGCAGAGGAGAGCCAGAACGCGCTCCTGAAGACGCTCGAGGAGCCGGCGCCGTTCGCGCACATCCTGCTCGTCTCTTCCCAGCCCTCCGCGCTGCTCGAGACGGTCCGCTCCCGCTGCCAGACCATCGGCTTCGCGGCGCTCAGCCCCGAGGCGATCGCCGAGCGCCTCGCCGCGGAGAACCCGGGCGCCGCGGCCGACGAGCTGAAGGGTGCCGCGCGGCTGGCGGGCGGCGACGTGGAGCTGGCGCGGATCCTCCTGTCGGACACCGGCCGCGAGCTCGCGGACGCAGGCCGAGGCGCTCGCGCGCGGCGCCCGCGCGGGCGAGCTGGACGGCGCGCCCTGGAAGGCGCTCCTGGGAGCGGCCGAGCGACGCGGGGAGGAGGCGGGCGAAGAGGTGAAGTCGCGCTTCGACGCGCTTGCGGAGCAGGCCAAGGACGCGTCGGACAAGCGCGGCGAGCAGCGGATTCGCCGCGAAGGCGCCGACGCTCAGAAGCGGGCGACTCGCAGGGGGCGCACCGAGGCGATCGACGCCGGATTGGCCCTGGTCGCAAGCTGGCTTCGCGACGTGGCGGCGACGGGCGACGGCGCGCCCGACCTGGCGCTTTGAACGCGGACCGGGGGGCAGAGCTGGCCGAGGATGCCGAGGGCCTCGACCCTCGCCGCGCGCGCCGCGCGGCGGAGCTCGTCATGGGAACCAGGCGGCGCCTGAGCGTGAACGTCTCCGAGGAGCTCGCGGTCGAAGCGCTCGCGTTCAGGATGGAAGCCGTTCTCCAAGGCTGATAACCACCTGCAAACGGCGCAAGAGGGCGTACATTCCCTGCTGTGGCGCGGCGCTTTCAGAATCTCAAGGTAGGGCGGCGCAACCCGTTCGGGGTCCGCCTCTACCTGGCGTTCGCCTTCGCCGGCGTTGCGCTCATCACCGCGGGCATCGTCTATCTGATCGTGTCCGAGAGCGGCAATCAGGAAGCGGACGAGCGCCTGGACGAGCTCGCCTTCGGCCGCACGATCGCGCTTGCGAACGAGGTCGAGGACGCCAGCTCGAACCAGGTGCAGGATGCCCTGAACGTCGCGACGCAGGACGACTTCTCCGCCTGGGTCTTCGATGCCTCGGGGAACCTCCTCACGAACGCGTCGTCGCAGGGATTCGCGGTCGAAGACGTGGAAGACGGCCGCCGAGCGGTCGAGGCCGCTCAAGGCGGCGAGGACTTCGTCGAGCCCCTGACGGGCGGCACGACCGTGGTGGCCACTCCGTTCCGCGACGCCGAGCGGCCTCATCGACGGCGTGGTGCTGGCACGAGCCGAGCGACCGTCCGAGCTGCAGGAGGCGATCGACGCCGTGCGCGGCGACAGGATCACCGCGCTCTTCGTCGCGCTGGTGGTTGCCGTGGCGATCTCGTTCCTGATCGCGAGCGCGATCACCTCGCGGATCAAGAAGCTCGCGGACTCCGCGGCCAAGATCAGCCAGGGCCAGCTCGATCGCCCGCTCGAGGGCACAGGCGGGCGAGACGAGATCTCCGACCTCGGGCGCGCGCTCGAGACGATGCGCGCGGCGCTCCGCCAGACGTTCGAGGCGCTTCGCTCGGAGCGCGACCGCCTCTCGGCGATCTTCGACGCTCTCTCGGACGCCGTCATGGTGGTCGGCCCCGACGGCACCGTGCGCTTCTCGAACCCGGCGGCCCGCCCCTTGATCTATGCGGACGGCAAGGTGGCCGCGACGTTGATCCCATGGCTTCGCCGCGCTTCGCGCACCGGCACCGCCGAGCACGACGGCCTGAGGATCGGCGAGCGCGTCTACGCGATGCAGGCACGCGAGATCCCGGCGGAGGGCGCGGTCCTGACCGTCGTGCGCGATCGCACGGACGAGCTTCGGCGGGAGCTGGCGGAGCGCGAGTTCGTCTCGAACGCCGCGCACGAGCTCCGCAACCCGCTCGCGGGCATCTCCGGCGCGGTCGAGGTCCTGCGCGGGGGAGCGAAGGACGACAAGGAGGCGCGCGAGCACTTCCTGCGCCGCCTCGAGCAGGACACCGAGAGGATCACCCGCCTGACCGACTCGCTCTTGACGCTTGCGCGGATCGAGTCCGTGGGGGAGAGCGGCCCCGAGGTCCTCGACGTCGCGATCGCCTGCGAGGAGGCGGCGCAGGCGTTCATCCCGCCCGACGGCATCGGCTTCGAGCTGGAGGTCGAGCCCGACCTGGCCGCGAAGGGAGACCGCGTTCTCCTGCGCCAGGTGCTGATCGGGCTCCTGGGCAATGCCTTCAAGCATTCATCCGCCCCCGGCCTCGTTACGCTTCGGGCAAGCCGGGTCCGTGACGAAGAGATCCTCATCGAGGTGACAGACACCGGGTCCGGCATTCCACCTGATGAGGTTGACCGCATCTTCGAGCGCTTCTTTCGCGGCACGGACTCCCGTGAGAAGGAGGGCTTCGGTCTTGGCCTCTCCATCGCCAAGCGGATGGTCGACGTGATGGGCGG
The DNA here is from genome assembly GCA_963740125.1 of uncultured bacterium. GTDB lineage: Bacteria > Actinomycetota > Thermoleophilia > Solirubrobacterales > 70-9 > JALZKA01. Next base: position 119,476 of record CAVUCV010000002.1, read on the forward strand.
CGAGATCGGCGTCTCGTCCGAGGTCGGCGTCGGCTCGGACTTCTGGGTCCGCCTACCCGCAGCCAAGCCTGCAGCCACCCCGGTCGCATGATCAGGCGCATCCTCATCGCCGACGACGAGCCCTCGGTCAGGGAGTCCGTGGCATACGCCCTTTCGCAGGAGGGCTTCGAGGTCACCATCGCCGAGGACGGCGACGACGCCGACGCGAAGCTCCAGGGCGAGATCGACTTCGACCTCCTGATCCTGGACATCATGATGCCCGGCAAGTCGGGCCTGGACGTCTGCCGCGACGTGCGCTCGCGAAGCCCCGTCCCGATCATCCTCCTCACCGCGAAGGACGCCGAGGTGGACAAGGTCGTGGGCCTCGAGGTCGGCGCCGACGACTACGTGACCAAGCCCTTCTCGGTCCGCGAGCTGATCGGCCGCGTCCGCGCCCAGCTCCGCCGCCGCGAGCTCGACCTCAGCTCGACCGCCCAGGACAAGACGATCGACGCTGGCGCCGTGCGGATCGACCTTTCGCGCCACCTCGTGACCGTGCGCGGGCAGCCGGTCAACCTCACCCGCTCCGAGTTCCAGGTGCTCCGCCTCCTTGCCGAGAGCCCTGGCCAGGTCTTCAGCCGGCTCGAGATCATGGAAGAGCTCTGGCAGTCGGAGTTCTCCGGCGACGTCCGCGCCTGCGACGTCCATATCTCCAACCTGCGACAGAAGGTCGAGAAGGACCCGCAGGATCCCGAACTGGTCGTCACGGTCCGAGGCGTGGGCTACCGCCTGTCCGAGGGCGAGACGGAGTAGCAGCGTTGTCATCCCGATCGGTCGGATGAATTCGTCGCCGGATGGCCGCTGGAAGAACCCAGGCCAAGACCGTGCGCCAACCGGGGGGAACTGGCTGCACGTGATCCTGGCCCTGGTCCATCAGTCCGCGGAAGGAGTTTGGTGGGGCAGCGCGGCCTACCCGCGTCGCTTCCATACCCCGAGCGCACGATTGGTAAACCGGACCCGCTAGCGCCCCAGCAGATAAGTGCCGGGGCGCTCCCCCCCGGGCGGATGCGCCGGGGTCTGCATTAGAAGCTACTCCAGCGCGGGAAATGCGGCGGACCAGAAAGGCGAACGCCCCGGCGGGACAAGCCGGAGCGTTGGCGGACAATGAGGTCCGATGTCCGCTTACAGCCAACAGACCTGGATCAATGCACCCATTGCGGTCGTCTGGGACCTAATTCGCGACGTCAACAGACACCCGGAGTGGTGGCCGAAGGTCGTCGAGGTCGAGTGCGAAGGACTCGAAGAGGGATGCAGCAGCTATCGGCAACTGACTAGCCCTCTCATGCGACCTGTCACACCGGCCGACCAGGCGCTCAGCACCCTCCTTGGAAGTTGCGGCTACCGACCGACCGGACGCGATCAACTGGGTCGAATCTGCCTCTGTCTGGGCCGGCACCGCCCGTTACCGTGTCGCGGTTTCCGTCCTTTGCGAGCAACTTGTCATTGCCGGCGTCCCCCTCTACGGCGTCCTTGCCCTGCCCACCCACGAGACAGTCGTCGCCCCCCAACCCGACGAGCAGGTCATTGCCGGATCCGCCATCCATTTCGTCCGACCCTGCGCCCCCGCGGCTCTCGTCGTTCCCGCTCCCGAGGACGAAGACGCTGGGGCCATCGGCGCTGGCGATGTCGCTGCCCGATCCACCGCTTATGAAGTTGCTCCCACCGTCCGCGAGCAGGAAGTCGTCCGCGGGACCGCCGGTCAGGTTGTCGTCATCGGTTTCGCCGAGCGTTATCGGATCGTCGGGGCAGATCGGGGAAGGGGTGCCGAACACCCCCTCGCGACACCGGCCGATGAGTATGTCGGAGCCAGGTCCGCCAATCAGCTCATCGTCACCGGGTCCGCCGGCAACGACGTTTTCAGGGGTCGGCGCGAGGGGGCCATCGTTTCCGGGACCTCCATTGATCAGGTCGTTTCCAGGGCCGCCGTACAGGCGAAGGTCGTCGCCGGCCCCGCCGAAGATCCTGTCCTCGCCCCCGCCGCCATCGATGTCGGTATCCGCGCCGCCGAAGCCGAACATGATGTCGTTTCCTCCCACGCCGAGCAGCTGTTCGGCGCCGGATCTCCCGCAAATCACGTCATCCCCGGCGGTGCCGAGGGCGGCCTGACCAGGCTCCTCCACGACCACGGTGCAGAAGCGCAGCTCAAGGTCGTATTCAGCGACTGCGGTTCCGCTGGTGGCGTCACCAAAAGCCTCCGCCAAGAGCCTGAGGTCCAAATCATGGCTCCCCGGATCCAGAGTGCCGGTGAGATCGATCGGCACGGACACCGGAGATCCGGGGCAGGCGGACGCCGATGTGCTTCCGAGCGATCCCGATAGGTTCGCGCTTGCGCAACTATTGTCAGGAGGCACGGAGACGCCCAAGCTACCGGTGAGCACGTAGTCGACCGGCTCATCGATCACGTCGAACCCGACCTCGAGTATGGAGCTTGCTTCGGCGCTGGGAGAAAAGCCGTCGCTGGGGTCGGGGTCGGTGAAGCTGGCCTCGACCCGTGCGCTTGAGTCGACACCAAGCACCGCGTTGTCGATCTCGAGAACCCGGGTGTCCTGTTCGGCGGTGGCCCGACCCACCCGGCCGCTGTCGCTATTTCGATCTCGCGCGGCTACCTTCCTCAGGAATTCGGAGAAGCCGATCCGACCTGACCGTTCCCGGTCCGAGCTGCCACCTCCCCCGTCAAGGGCCTCTGCGACGATTTCCGCCGAATCAGTGAGGCTGTTGGGGTCAACTTCCGCGACTGCGGTGCTGGGCGCCAAGAGGAAACCCGCGACCGCAAGGGCGTAGCACGACCTCAGAGACCGCCGCGGTCGAACCGTGCTTCTGGCTATGGGCGGGTGAGCTTGCTGCATCCGTGCTCCTTGAGGCCCGATCGGGGCCCGGGAGGGGCGGCGACGAGGCCCATCGACCCTACCCCGCCGAGGAGGCGCCCGTCAAGAGCATCGACACGGCCGAGATCGTCGACCCGCCGCCGCTGCTCTACGTCTCTAGGTGCTTTCGTCCGAAGCACCTAAGTAGCGGATGGGTGCCCGTTCGCGTCGTCCCTCTCGGGCCGAAACTCAAACCACGCGCCTCCTTCAATACGCCGGTCGATACCCCATGCATCTGAAAGGGCGGCGATCGGGGCCGACACCAGTCCTTCCCAATCGCTCGGAGCGAGGGTCCGTTCCGGATTGCTGAAACGCACGCGGATTTCGCCGGGCAGGAGTTCGATGGTCATTGAGATTGCCTCACCTGCGAACCCGTCCTGCCATCTCGCCACAAGTTCGCTGAAGACCAGATGTATGCGGCGACGAAGGCTGGGCTCGCAGCCTTTGAGTAAGCCGTCAACCTGGGCAAGACTCGCTCGAAGCTCGCGGGGATCTGAATCGAGTTGATCGCGTCTCAGTACCGATCTTCGCCGACCCCCTAGCGCTTGCCCCGGTGCCAACCCGCGTGCGGTGGAGGGTGTAGTCATCCGCGCCGCCCCGCGCTCCTAGCCGCGGCAATTTCTCGCCAGTGACTCGAGAGGAACCGCTCCTCGGTGAGCTGGTTTGCCTCGGCAAGGTCGACGACCCGCAGGCGTTGTCCACAGTCGGGGCAGGCCTCGCTCGTGAGGTGCCCGACCCGGATTTCCGTCTCAGCCTCGAGGACTAGTCCGCAGTAGGCGCAGCCGGTGAGAGCCACACGGACCGTGACTTCGGGCCTGGATTCCTCGCTCATGGATTCCTTGATCTCGCTTCTCCTCGCGAACCGCACCATTCGAGGAGGAAAAGCGAAGGGCCTCGAAGCGGCTTTGCATCTCGGGCTTCCCGCCGGGCCAGTGACCAGGAAAGCAGCTCCGCGCCGTTAGTGGATCGGACTCCGCCTTCGAGTGGCTATCACGTGCGCCGTGGCCCCTGAGAAGCACGCCTGAGCGTCCAGACAGTGGCTTGAGGCTGTAGGGCCACTCGAAACGGGACCTACCGTGGCTAACGGTATCGGGTCCAGGTTCGCTTGGCACCCGGCTCTCCTAGCTTCGCTCGCCGTCGCTCGCGCGAGCGACTGGACGGCTTGACACCGCAGGTAAGTTCGGCGTGTGCGTCGCTTCGTCCTTGGGTTTGCTCTGGCCGCAGTAATCGTGATGCCTGCTCAAGCCGCTGCAGACACCTTCACCGTCAACTCCTTCCTGGACACCCAAAGCGACGGTGCCTGCGACACGGACTGCACGGTGCGAGACGCGGTGACAAGCGCGGACGGCCAGGACACCATCCTGTTGCCGCCGGGGACCCACACCATCAGTCTCCCGGGCGCGGGCGAGGACGCGAACGCCAGCGGCGACCTCGATGCCGACAGTGACAATGATCCGCTTGAGATCCGCGGCTCGGGCTCCAGCGCGTCCGCCGTGGTGATCGACGCGACCGGGCTCGGTGACCGGGTATTCGACCTCTCAGGCGACGGGGAGTTTTTGATCGCGAACCTCACCGTCACCGGAGGCAGTGCTGCCGACGGAGGCGCCATTCGCAACGCCGGGCCGGAGCTCACTCTCTCCGAGGTGGTGCTCGACGGAAACCAGGCCCCCTCCACCGGTGGCGCCGTCCTCAACGGCACCGCCGCGACCTCCGGCTCGCGGATGACCATCCTGGACTCCGTGCTCTCTGATAATCGCGCGCTCGCCGGCGACGGCGGCGCGATCCGCAACCAGGATGACGGGCGCCTGGTGATCGTCGACAGCAGCCTCAGCGGCAACCGGGCGGAAGGCGTCAACGGAGATGGCGGAGCGATCTTCAACGAAGATCAGGCCAGCCTGGCGATCGCGACGAGCCGCCTCCAGCAGAACGAGGCATTCGCCGACGATTTCGTTGGCGGCGGCGGGGCGATCTACACACAGAACAGCAGTAGCGCGACCGTCGCCGACAGCGTGATCGCGGGCAACCAATCCGGCAATGCGGGCGGCGGTGTGTACGCGAACAACGACACATCGCTGACCATAATCGACAGCGTGGTGAGCGACAACGCCGCGCTCGGCGTCGATAATCGAGGTGGCGGCGGGATCTTCGGCGGCAACGACTCCATCGTGACCATCATGCGCTCGACGCTAAGCGGAAATTCCGCTGCCGTGGGCGGAGGCGGCGTCATGCGTCAGAACGACGGCGTGCTGGAAATTGTGAACAGCACCTTGAGCGACAACAGCACTCCGCTCGGAGGAGGTGCGATCCACGCGGACAGCTCGACCTTCGGTTACACGAGGGTGGCTCACAGCACAATCACGGGCAACAATGCGGGGACTGCGGGCGGTGGCATCTTCAACAGCACGTCGGCCGGCCTGTTCGGACCGCTGCTTGTCACAGGCACGATCGTCTCAGGCAACCGCGCTGCTGCGGCACCGCAGAACTGCGCCGAGGATGTCGCAGCCACGCCGCTGGTCTCGCGGGGCTTCAACCTCGATTCCGGCACCACGTGCGGGTTCGCCGGCCCAGGTGACATCAAGGGACGCGCGCGCTTGGGACCGCTTGCTGACAACGGCGGACCGACCAAGACCCACGCCCTCAAACGGGACAGCGAGGCGATCGGCCGCGGCAAGAACTCCATCTGTCCACCGACCGACCAGCGCGGCGTTCTCCGGCCGCAGGGAAGACGCTGTGACATCGGCGCATACGAACGGCGACAGAAGTAGGGGCGAGGGGCCACGCCGTACGGCAGAACCGGGGCTCCACGCGTCGTTCAAATGTCGGTTGCAACGATGGCGCTCTTCGCCAACAGAGTGGGAGGAGGAGAAGCCGGAGACGGGATTCGAACCCGTGACCCCCTCATTACGAATGAGGTGCTCTGGCCAGCTGAGCTACTCCGGCGGGTCGGAGGGCATTCTAGGTAGCGGCACTCGACCCTTCGGAGTCGGGTGGAGCCGCCTCCAGGTCTCCCGGCCTCCGCGCCCCACCCGGCAGGCGGTCCACCACGCGCGCGAAGCGCTCGATCGCTCCCTCCAGCGGCTCTCCGATCTCGATCGCCCGGCGGACCGTGGGCAGGACCGCGACCACCTCGTTGGCCTGGGCCACGACCTCAGCCGCCCGCTCCTGGACCAGCCGCGCCTCTGTCAGCATGCTCTCGCCGACCTCCGTGAAGCGGTCGCCCATCGCGACCAGCTCCGCGCCGCGCTCGTCGATCGTGGCGCCGAGCGAGAGGATCGACTCGGCCCGCCGGTCCAAGGACTCGCCCAGCTCGAGGATCGCCGCGGCGCGCGAGTCAATGCGCTCGCCCAGCTCCAGGACCTGACCGGCGCGGCGGTCCAGGCTCTCGAGAAGCGCGATCGCGCGCGGCACGGAACGCGCCACCTCCGCCATCGCGTCGAGGTCGCGCATGACACGCGAGCCGAGCCCGACTGTGATCTCGAACGGCGCGAGTAGCGGGTTGCTCACACTCCGCACCCTAGATCAACGGTGCGGAGGCGGTTACCGGTGGCCGAAGTCCGCCGCCGCCCACACGAAGCCACCGCGGATCGACAGCCCGACCCCCACGTGGTCGAAGGTGGACTTCCTGATGATCGCGGAGTGGGTTGGGCTGCCCAGCCACTTGCGCGCGATCCGCCGGGGCGAGGCCTTGTCCCGCTGGTTGATGATCACCTCGCCGAGCTCATAGCCCGAGGCCCCGCTCAGATAGCCGGTGCGGGCGACCCGATCCTTCAGCGACGGCTCCCCGGGGCATTGATGCGAGAAGCAGTGCTGCGATGCCATGACCGACGCGTGCCCCTGGGCGGCCGTCTTGAGCTTGCCGTTCCGGTTCAGGTTCTTGGCCGAGCGTCCCTTGTTGAACAGGCAGACGATCGCGTCGCGCGCGGTCTTCTTGCTCATGTTGCTGACGGACTTGCCGGACTTGTGGCACCCGGCTTGCGCGGTGTCCGGCATTCCGGCGGCCAGGACGAGAAGGGCCAGCAGCACCACGAATGGGGCAAGCATGAGCCTGACGCTTGTGGTGAGCCGTGGTAAAGCCACGTCACTGAGGGATTCGCGCTGCGGCTGAAAGGCCCTCTTTTTCGAAGGTGGGGCGCCCGCGACTGTAGTTTGAACGCCCGTGCCTTCCGACCGCCTTTCCGTCGTCGTCGTCACCTATCGCAATGGCGAGGCGCTGCGGCCTGCGCTGGATGCGCTACGGCGCAGCTGCGGGAGGGCGACGAGCTGATCGTCGTCGACAACGCATCGGGCGACGAGACCCTCGGACGTGGTGCGCGACGCGGCGCCGCAGGCGCAGATCGTGGAGAGCGGACCAACACGGGTTTCCGGCCGCGTGCAATCGCGGCGCTTCGACGGGCGGCGGGCGACCTGTTGGTGTTCTTGAACCCCGACGCCGTGGTCGCGGAGGGCTGGCGCGAGGCGATCGCGGCGCCCATGGCGGACGGGTCGGGATGGGTCGCCTGGCAGGCGCTGGTCACGGCGGAGCGCGGCCAGCTCGTCAACACCCGCGGCGGCGTGGTCCACTTCACCGGCATCGCGTGGGCGGGTGGCGCGGGCGAGCCCGTGGACGAGGCGGACGCGTATGGCCGAGCCGGGTTCTGCTCGGGGGCATGTCTTGCGATCCGCAGCGACGAGTTCGAGCGCCTCGGCGGCTTCGCCGCGGAGTTCTTCCTCTACCACGAGGACGTCGACCTGTCGCTGCGCGCCCGCCTTGCCGGCGGCACGCTCGGCGTCGCTGCTGCGGCGCGCGTGCCGACCACATGTACGAGTTCGACAAGGGGCCGGCCAAGTGGCGCTACCTCGAGCGCAACCGCTGGGCGACGCTGATCCGCGTCTACCCGGCGCGCGCTTCTGGCCCTGCTCGCGCCCGCGCTCCTCGCCACCGAGCTGGCGCTCGTTCCGGTCGCCGCGGTCGGCGGCTGGCTGCCGCAGAAGCTCGGCGGCGTGGGTGGGACGTCATCCGCTGGCTTCCCCGCCTTGTGCGGCGAGCGGCGCGAGATCCAGGCGACGGCGACGGATCGGCGCCGGCGAGTTCGCCGCGCTCGCTGACGCCGGCCCTCGCCTCCGCATATCTCGGCAGGGCGGGCGCGCTCGCCGGTCCTCTGGGGGCTACTCGGTGCGTACTGGCGGGTCGTCCTTGCGACTCCTCGGAGCGCGCTCGGCCTGAGAAGCCGTTCTCGTCGCCGCCGCGGAGCGAGCGCTCCATGCGGAGCTCCTGCTCGAGGCGGGCGACCTCCTGAGCGAGCACCTTCGTCTCCTCGCCGAGGCGCGAGGAGACGACCGAGAAGTTCAGGAGCAGCAGGAAGCCGACCGCGAAGGCGATGATGAAGATGGCGTTCGCGGGCTCCTGGATGCCCATGAGGTCGGCGATGGCGTCGAGGCCGCCGGTCCAGATCGAGAGCACCAGGAGGGCGAGGGCGGCGATCATCCAGATGATCGCGTAGCGCTCCGAGAGGCGGCGCCTGCGGACGAGGTCGAGGACGAAGAGGAAGATCGCGAAGGTGACGATGAGCGCGATGATCTGCGCCTTGGTCTCGATGCCGTCGGAGGCGTCGTCGTCCTCGTCGCTCGCGGCTGCCTCGCGTCCTCGGAGGGCTCCTGAGCCGGGCCGACGGTGAGGGTCCGCGCCGTCGACGTTCACGCCCTCGTCGTGGAGGGCGTCGCCTCCACCGGTGGGGATGATCGTCGTTAGCTCCTCGCCCGCGCCCTGGAGCGTCAGGTTCTTCTCTTCCAGGACGTCGCCCTCGCGTCAGGAGGTAGTTCCCCTCTGGGATGACGATCGTGTCGCCGGGCTCCGCCGAGCACGATCGCGTCGCCCAGGCCCGTTTCCTCGTCGCCGGTGACCTCGACCTCGGCGGCGGCGGCAGGTGCGGCGAGCGCCAGGAACGCGAGCGACGAGCACAGCAAGGCGCCTCACTTGTCGCCCCCGGTGATCGCCTTGAGCTCGCCCGTGTCCATGGGCGGGCCGCCGAGGATCTCGTCCTTGCCGGAGGCCTCGATCGGCGGTGGGGCGGCGGCGGAAGAGGCCGATGAAGATCGCCAGGAGCACCTTCACCATGTAGTAGGCGCTGCGCGGGTAGTCGATCGAGCTCTTGCCCGTAGCCGCGCGCGTTCATCGACACGTGCACCTCGTGGAGGCGCAGGCGGTGCGCGTGGAGCATCAGGATCGCCTCGACCTCGGGGTAGTCGTGCGGGTAGTCGCGGGCGAAGAGCTCGATGCCGCGGCGGTTCGTCATGCGAAAGCCGGAGGTGGGGTCGGTGATCTCGCCGCCGGGTGATCGTGCTCATGACGACGGCGAAGATCAGGTTGCCGGCGCGGCGGCCGAGCGGCACCTTGTAGCCGGGCTCGCCCAGGAAGCGGCTGCCGGTGACCATGTCGGCCTCGTCGCCCTCGGTCTGGAGCGCGGCGAGCAGGTCGGGCAGGTACTCGGGCTTGTGCTGGCCGTCGCCGTCGATCTGCACGGCGACGTCGTAGCCGTGGCGAAGCGCGTACTTGTAGCCCGACTGCATCGCGCCGCCGATGCCGAGGTTGAAGGGGTGGCGGATGACGACGGCGCCCTGCGCCTCGGCGTGCGCCGCGGTCGTGTCGGTCGAGCCGTCGTCGATGACGACGATGTCGAAGTCCGGGAGCCGCGCGCCGGATGTCGCGGATGACCCGGGCGACCATCCCCGACTCGTTGAAAGCCGGGACGATCGCGAGCTTTCGAAGCTTGGGGGATTCGGTGGCCATGGAAGCCGCCCTAGGAGCCCGAGTCTTCGTCTTCCGAGGCGGTGGCTGAGGTCGAGGGATCGGGCAGCTTGGTCAGCAGGCCCTTGTCGCCGGCCAGCGAGGCGGAGCGCCACGAGCGCCTGCGCGTGGCTGCCGGCGACCTGTGCGGCGGTGCGGACCAGATCGGCGTCCTCGAGATCCGGCTCGTCCTCCTCGTAGGCCTCGATCAGGCCGAGCTCGAGATCGATCAGGAAGGCGAGGAGGTCCTTCTCGTCGGCGGCGGGGTCGAAGTCCTCGAGGCTCTCGTACTCGTCCGGATCGCTGTCCGCCTCGGGCGGGTCGACGAGGAGCTGGTCCATCGCCTCCGAGAACGCGGTCGCGTGGTCCTCCGGCGTGGATCGAGAGCTCCTCGAAGAGCGCCTGGGCATCCGTGCGAGACGTCGCCTTCCTCGGCGGCGAGGGAGAAGGCCAGCTCGGCCGCCTGCTCGAGGATGATGAGGCGCTCCAGGGCGTCGGTCTGATCGGTGCTCTCGCCGCTCCTGCGCCTGCGCCGTCGCGGCGGCGACCAGCGAGCCGGGGATGGCAACGGCGCCGGCGCCCAGGAGGCCGCGGCCGATCAGCGTGCGCCGGGTGACCGGGGTCATTCCGACCCCTCCGCGGTCGCGGGCGATCCGAAGACGAATGCGTCGGGGGCGACATCGCCGCCGACTTCCGAGCGGAGCGCGGCGAGGGCCGCAGCGTCCTCGGTGATGAAGCGGTGGACGGTCTGGCGGTAAGTGGGCGAGGAGAGCTCGCCGATCGAGGCGAGCGACGCCTCGATCGAGTCCTCGAGCTGGAGAAGGAGCGCCTCGGTCGGCGCTCTCCGCCTCGGCGGCCTCGGCGGCCTCGGTCGTCGCGTCGCCGTCGCGCTCGGCGATCAGGGACTCGAGCTGAGAGGTCGAGTCCTTGCGTGCCGCCGCCAGCTCGTCGACGACGTCGGGAAGTGGCCCGTCGCCCGCGGCCTTCGTGGCGTCGAGCACCGCGAGGTGCTGCTCGAGGATCGCGTTCAGGAGGTCGGGGTCGTCTTCTTCCGAGCGGTCGTCGTCCGCGACCGACCCGCCGCAGGCGGCAAGGAAGAGCGGGCGCGCCGACGGCCGCGCCGGAGGCGGCGATCATCCTGCGGCGGCTGATGCGGTGGGCAGGGGCGCTCATTGGGGGCAGAACTTTACGGGCACCCCCGCGACGCGCGGCCCTCGAGCGGCCCGCCCGATATGTCTATGTCATGCCCGCAGGCACGGATTCGATCGTAAGCCTCAACGCGGAGGTGACCGCTTGCACGGCGTGCCCGCGCCTGGTCGCGTGGCGCGAGGCGTGCGCGGCCGACCCGCCGCGGCGCTTTCGCGGAGAGGACTACTGGGCGCGGCCGCTGCCCGGCTTCGGCGATCCGGCGGCGGCGATCGCGGTGGTCGGCCTGGCGCCGGCGGCGCATGGCGCGAACCGGACGGGGCGCATGTTCACGGGCGATCGCTCCGGGGACTGGCTCTACGCGGCGATGCACCGGGCGGGCCTCGCGAATCAGCCGACCAGCGTCGACGCCGGGGATGGGCTGCGCCTCGACGGCGCCTACGTCTCCGCCGTCGTCAGGTGCGCCCCGCCGGACAACAAGCCGACGCCCGCGGAGCGCGACGAGTGCGTTCCCTACCTGGCGCGCGAGCTGGCGCTGCTCGAGCGGGCGCGGGTCGTCGTCTGCCTCGGCTCGTTCGCGTGGGACGGCGCGCTCCGGGCGCTGCGCGCGGGCGGGCACGAGATCCCGCGCCCCAAGCCGCGGTTCGGCCACATGGCCGAGGCGAGGGTGGGCGACCTACGCGCTCCTCGGCTCGTACCACCCGAGCCAGCAGAACACCTTCACGGGCAAGCTGACCGTCGAGATGCTCGACGCCGTGTTCAGCGCGTGCGAGGGATCTAGCGGCGACGAACCGTTAAGGAAACGCAAGGTGCCAGGTACCTTGCGCTTTGCTCACAGGCCGGCGGGGACGCGCTCCGGGCGGGCGAGCCCTTCCGCGCGTGCCGCTTCCTCGACCGCGCGGGCGACCTCGGCGTGGACGGCGGGGTCGAGGGCGTCCGGGACCAGCTCGGACTCGGCGGTGAGCCCGGCGATGGCGCGCGCGGCCGCGAGCTTCATGCCGGTCGAGATGACCTGCGAGCCGGCAGATCAGGGCGCCGCGGAAGATGCCGGGGAAGCCGAGCACGTTGTTGACCATCGCGCCGTCGGCGGCGAACGCGGCGCCGGCCGCCTCCGCGTCCTTCGGCGTGATCTCGGGATCGGGGTTGGTCAGGGCCATGATGACCTGGCCCGGGCGGACCATCTCGGGCGTGATCAGGCCCGGGCGCCCGGTCGTGGCGACGACGATCTGCGCGCGATCCATCACCTCGTCGAACGGAGCCACCTCGATGCCCGGCGTCGCGCGCCCGCTCGTGCGAGGCCTCGTTGGGGTCGGACGCGATCACCGCTGGGCGCCGGCCTCGCGGATGAGGTTGGCGATGCCGAACCCGGCCGCGCCCAGCCCGAGCTGCCCGACCGTCGAGTCCTCGAGCTCGATGCCCGCCTGGGCGCACGCGACGTACACCGCGCCCAGGGTCGAGACCGCGGTGCCGTGGACGTCGTCGTGCATGACCGGGATGTCGAGGTCCTGGATCAGCCGCGCCTCGATCTCGAAGCAGTCGGGGGCGCGGATGTCCTCCAGGTGGATGCCGCCGAACCCGCCCGCGATCCGCTTGACGGTCTCGACGAAGGAGTCGGGGTCGTCCGCGTCGATGCAGGATCGGGATCGCCGAGATCCCGGCGAGCTGGCGGTAGAACATCGCCTTGCCCTCCATGACCGGCATCGAGGCGACCGGGCCGATGTCGCCGAGGCCCGAGGACGCGGCGTGCCGTTGGTGCAGATGGCGACGGTGCGGCCGATCATCGTGAAGCGGTAGGCGAGGGCAGGGTCGTCGGCGATCGCAAGGCAGACGCGGGCGACGCCCGGCGTGTAGACGTCGCGCATGTCCTGGAGGGTCCGCATCTCGCGGCTGCCGACGACTGAGAGCTTGCCGCCCTCGTGGGCGTGGAGGGCGCGGTCCCAGAAGGAGATGACGCGGACGCCGTCGACTTCCGCCAGCCCGTCGGCGACGCGCTTTGCCTGCTCGTCGTCGCGGACCTCGACCGAGATCTCGCGGATCGAGCGGTCGCGGCCGATCGTGACCGTGTGGATGTCGCCGATGAGGCCTGCTTCCTCGGCGATGCGGCGCGCATACCTTCGCGAGCTGTCCGGCCACGTGGGGCTGCTCGATCCGGTAGACGTAGTCGACGGCCATGGCCGATCCGGAGACTAGACCCCGGCGCCGGGTGGCGGGTCGCCGCGCCCCTTCCATCTAGGCTCCCGGGGCGCTTGTTCCCGCTCTTCCCCCTCAACGCGCCGAACATCCTCACGGTCTCGCGGATCCTGATGGTGCCGGTGATCGTGGTGGCGCTCCTCGACGAGACCGCCGAGGGCGACGTGATCGCGGCGGCGCTCTTTGCGGTCGCCGCGCTCACCGACGGGCTCGACGGCTACATCGCCCGGCGCCAGCGCCAGGAGACGACGTTCGGCAAGCTGATGGACCCGCTGGCCGACAAGCTGCTGGTGACCGCCGCGCTCGTCTCGCTCGTCTCGCTCGACCGGCGTCGCGGCCTGGGTGGCGATGGTGATCATCGCGCGCGAGTTCGCGGTCACCGGGCTTCGCTCCGTCGCGGCCGAGCGTGGAGTCGTGATCTCCGCGAGCTGGCTCGGCAAGGCGAAGACGGGCCTCCAGGTGGCGGCGATCTTCGGCCTGATCGCGTTCGAGCCGACGCCCGTCGGCGTGGACATCCTGGTCTACGCCGCGGTGGCGATGACCGTCATCTCGGGCGCTGACTACTTCCTCGGGCTGCGCCGCCACATGGAGCGAGGGCCGGACGAGACTACCGGAAGCCCGACGAGGTGTCGGGGCCGGCGGCTTAGGCCTCTTCGAGCCACTCCCGCTGCGATGCATGGCGGCGGGAATGGGTTCCGGTCTCGATCTCGTCGAGGACCTCGGAGACGAGGCCGGTGCGCTCGGCGATGACGGTGTGGCGGTGGATCGTCTCGAGGTTCTCCTGGCGGGCGACCATGAAGCCGCCGTCGCGGAGCTGCGGGATATCTGTCGGCGACGTGGCGGACCATCTCGCGCACGACGTCCTCGACGAAGCGCGGGTTGCGGTGCGCCTTCTCCACGACCGCGGACTCGTCCGAGCGCTTCATGAGCTCGTAGATCTCCGAGCTCATCGAGGAGGTGACGATGTGCAGGAGGTCGCGCGCGTCGATGTCGACGTCCGACGCCTTCCGGGGCGCCGAGGTGGAGCTGGCCGATGCCGCGCTGGTTGTGGGTCGCGACGGGCACGGCGTCGAAGATGCGCTCGATCTCGCTCGCGTCGAACCCGTCGTCGAGCAGGCGCTCGCGGGCGCGATCGGCGAGGAGCCCCTGGGCGCAGGGGCAGGCGGTCATGCCCTGGGCCTCGACGCCGGTGAGGGTGCGGGTTCCCCGCTCGGAGGCGACGGCGACGGCGTGGAGCTTGTAGATCTCCTGCGTGTCGAGGCCGGACGCGGGAGCCTTGACGGTGTCCGGGTAGCGAGCCTCGATCCGGACCTCGGCGCGGCAGCCGCTCTGGCGCTCGCGCACCTGCTGGGCGATGTGCGCGGCGAGGTCCTCGGCGCGGAGCGCCTCTGAGAGGACGACGGCGTCGATCGCCTCGTTCACGACCTCCTCGAAGCGGGACATGTGGACGCCCGCCTGGTCGGGGTTGAGATCGACGTAGGCCTCGAGCTCGGCGAAGAAGAGGCCGGGCGCGCCGCCGGTCGGGGAGGCGACGTGGATGACCTTCTCGACGCCGCGGACGCCGACGCGGGTGAGGCTGACGCGCGTGTCGGGGGCTCCCGCCTGGACGTCGCGGAGCTCGGACGGCACGGTCGTCTCGCTCATACGCCTGAGCGTAGCGCCGGATCAGCGGCACCGCTGGCCGCGCTCGGCTCGTGGCAGGTGTCGCATGCATCCTGGTTCCGACTATATGCTTCGCGCCGCTTCGGTGCCCGAACGGAGGAGAGGGCCGGAAGCACTTGGCCGAAGAGGCAGACGTCCTGTTCGTCCCCGCCGAATCGGAGGACAAGAAGGGGGAAGTCGCCGCGCTGCTCGAAAACGAGGGCCTGGCCAGGCTGATCGCGGAGGGGCGGGAGCGCGGCTACCTGACGTTCGAGGAGATCTCGGCGTCGCTGGAAGAGGCCGAGGTCACCAAGGAGCAGGTGCGAGACCTGCACGCCCACCTGATCGAGCACGGGGTCGACGTGATCGCTGCCGACGGCGTGAGCGCCTACGAGGAGGCGAAGGGCGCCCAGAAAGCAGGAGCTGGATCTGACGGTCGAGCCGAGCCTGGACTCGCTTCGCCTGTACCTGCGCTCGATCGGGCAGGTCGAGCTGCTGACAGCGGCCGGAGAGGTCGAGCTTGCGAAGCGGATCGAGCGCGGGGACATGGTCGCCAAGCGCCAGATGGTCGAGGCGAACCTGCGGCTGGTGGTGTCGATCGCGAAGGGATACCTGGGGAGGGGGTTGAGCTTCCTCGATCTGATCCAGGAGGGCTCGCTCGGGCTGATCCGCGCGGTCGAGAAGTTCGACTACCGGCGGGGATACAAGTTCTCCACCTATGCGACGTGGTGGATCCGGCAGGCGGTGACCCGGGCGATCGCCGACAAGTCGCGGACGATCCGCATCCCGGTGCACATGGGGGAGAAGCTGAACAGGGTCGTCCAGGTCGAGCGGCAGCTCGTGCAGTCGCTCGGCCGCGAGCCGGAGCCGGCTGAGATCGCCGACGAGCTCAAGATGACCGTTCTCGAGGTGCGGGAGATCCTGCGCGTCGCGCAGATGCCGGTTTCGCTCGAAAAGCCGGTGGGGGACGAGGACGAGTCCGCGCTCGGGCGACTTCCTTGCCGACGAGACGGTCGCAGGAGCCCTTCGAGACGGCTACCGAGAGCCTGCAGCGAGAGGACGTGCAGCGCGCGCTGAACGCGCTGCCCGCTCGCGAGCGCCAGGTGATCGAGCTCCGCTACGGGCTGAGCGGGCACGAGCCGCTGACGCTCGAGGAGGTAGGCAGGGCGTTCGGGGTCACTCGCGAGCGGATTCGCCAGATCGAGACGAGCACGCTGCGAAAGCTCAAGCGGCTGCCCGAGGCCCAGCGCCTTCGCGAAAGTGACTAGTGGGGAGGGCGTCAGGCGACCACTTGTGGCAGTCGCCTCAAGGCCTGGAAAGTTTTCTGATTCGGGTGTTTAGAGGCCTTCGGGGTAGGGCAACTATGCGGTGAGGGGACAACGCTTTACGCGGACCCTCGACGGCAAGCTCCATAGAGCAACCCCGTCCAGCCAAGCGGGCCGCCACTCCCCCCGGGCGGCCCGTTTGCTGAAACGAGTGCCGGAATCGGGCCGCCCCTCCCCCCGGGGCGGCCCGTTTCTGTTGGGCGTTTTGGCACGGGCAGAGCCGGGGTATCGGCTTCGTCCCACACCGAAGGAGATCGAGATGAACGACACACCGAAGAACACCGACGACGCCAAGGGCCGGGTCAAGGAGGCCGCGGGCAGCGTCACCGGCGACGACGACCTGAAGCGCGAAGGCAAGACCGACCAGGCCGCCGGCACGGTCAAGGATGCCGCCGGCTCGGCGAAGGACAAGGTCGACGACGCGGTCGACAAGGTCCGCGGCAACTAGCCGCCGCGCTCGAAGACTGCTGAAACGGGCCGCCTGCGGGCGGCCCGTTTTCGTCGTATGCGCTCGAGGATGATGCGACCCACGCCGTCACTAGAGGCACGAACTCGGTCACCCACTCGAAGCCCTGCTTCTGCGAAGCTGGATCGCGGGAGCGTGACGCGCCGCTTTGCCCAGATAATCGCCTGCCCAGAGCGCCCGGCAGTCCGGGCATATTTGGTCGGATCGTCACTGGTTGCGCGAATGGGGGAGGCAGATTCGAACCTGCGAAGGCTGTGCCGGACGATTTACAGTCGCCATCCGTTGACCGCTTGGATACTCCCCCAGCGGAGCCGTTGAGTCTATTCGCGGGCGTTCGGAGCCAAGCACGAGGTCAGAAATCGGCGGCCCAGGCTCGACCTCAAACTCCGAGTACTTCTCGCCACCGAGCGTGATGCCTCGGCTCGGCTCTACGGCATGGGTGGGGATGCACCACCGCCGCCCATTCCCAGCTAGAACGTAGAGAAGGTCAACACTGTCCTGATCGAACAGCTTGGAGCTCGTGGCGCCAGCTTTGGTTGCCTCCGTTGGTCGCGAGCATGGCCGGGAAGCGCACGTGTCCGTTCGGCGTGTGTGCGACTTGCGTGGTCGTCTTGACCTGGACGCGAAGTGGCCCTTGCCCGAAGTCGGCGAGGACGTCGTAGACGGGACTATGGCCGAGCGGCTTGGAAACAACTGCACCCGCGCGCGTGAACCACTCGATCGCGGAGGCTTCTCCAAGGTCCCCTTGCTGAGCTGCGATTCGACTACCCGTTCCATCCGAGGCACTGGAATATACAGTTCAGCCCGACTCTCCAGCTTCGAAGCGCGTGCCCCGAGGGTCGGAACAGTCTGAACCCGGCTAGTCCTGTGCAACCGGGCGGCTGACGAGGCGCGACATCACGATCTGCGAGCGCGTCCTCTCGACCCGCCCGTCGCGCTGGAGGTTGGCGATCAGGCGTTCGAGGTCCCGGTTGTCCTGGGTCCTCACCCGGGCGATCGCGTCCGCCTCGCCGGTGACGCTCCATGCCTCGACCACCTCGGGGTGCTCGCGGAGCCATGCCGCCACCTCGTCGAGCGTCGTGCCGGCTCGGCAGAACAACTCGACCAGCGCCTCCGTGTGCCACCCGAGCGCGCCGTAGTCGACGATCGCCGTGAACCCTTCAAGGGCGCCTTGCGCGCGCAGCCGGTCGACCCGGCGCTTGACCGAGGGCGCCGAGAGCCGCACCCTGGAGCCGATATCGCCGAACGTGCGGCGGCCGTCTTCCTGCAATAGCGCAAGAATCTGTCTATCAGTCGCATCCATTCGTTGAATAGTTGCACAGATAAGCGCAGATACGGCATTGACCTTCCATAGGCGCACCCCTAACCTCCGTGCCATGCCTACGCATCCCACGCTTGCACGCGTGCTGTTCGACGAGGCCCACTCCGAAGCGTGGACCATCGACGTCGAGCTCGCGCGCACCATGCAGCCCGCCCACCCGGCGGACGCTTCCCTCGCCACCGCGGCAGCGGCTCTCGAGCGCTCCGACTTCGAAGTCGCCTCCCACCGCTCGGGTCCCCTCGACGCCACGGCGCTCGCGGCTTGCGACGTCCTCGTGATCGCCCACCCGTCCGACCCCAAGTGGGAGGCGACCACGGGAATCGGCTCTCCCCGCCTCGAATCCGCAGAGATCGCCGCCATCCGCTCCTTCGTCGAGGCGGGCGGCGGCCTGATCGTCCTGGGGGAGACCGAGAACGACAAGTACGGCAACAACCTGAACGAACTGCTCGCGAGCTTCGGCATCCAGATCGAGAGCGCAACCGTTCAGGACTACGAGCACCACCGCCAGGCTCCCTCGTGGATCCTCGCCGCGCTGGATCACCCCGCGAAGCCTGCTCCCGGCACCGACCCCCTGGCCCGGGTCGAGGCCGCCTGCTTCTACCGTGCCGGCACGCTCGCGCTGGAGAACGGCGCGCGCGCTCTCGCTCGCACCCACTCCTCGGCGAGCTCGCCGGACGCGCCCCTGGTCGCCATCGCCTCCCACGGCGCCGGCCGGGTCGCCGTCCTGTCCGACTCCGACATCTTCGGCGACGACTGCATCGACGCCCTCGACCACGAGGACCTCTGGCTCAACCTCGTCTGGTGGGTCGGCGCCCGTGCCTTCGAGGCCGACGGCTCGGGCGCGCCTCCCGCGATCACCGCCGACCCCGACTGGCTCGAGCTGAAGTCCGCCGTCGCCGAGCTTCGTCTCCGCCAGGAGCCCGACGGATCGGTCGACACCTCGGCCGAGGACACGAGCCGCCTCCACGACCTCGTCGACACGATCGCGCGCGCCACACAGCGGATGAAGCCGCATTTCCCCCACCAGCACGAGTACATAGACGCGGTGGCCGCGGATCTCGTCGCCTGGGCGGACTCGGGCTTCGCCAAGCCGGACTTCGGGCGCTCCACCGAGGCGTTCCGGCCAGAGCTCTGGCGCGAGGACGGGATCCAGCACCTCGTGGTGTTTCCCATGTACAAGCAGAACGCCTCGCGGGACGTGGCCTTCGAGGCGCTCCTGATCCAGGTCCCGTGGCCGGACTGGATCGCCGAGCTCGAGGCCGACCGCTACGACAACGCCAAGTTCGTCCCGGTGGAGCTCCTCGACAACACCGCGGGCTACGACTCCGAGTGCGCCGTCCTCTTCCCCGAGACCTTCTCGTACGCGGAGACGCCTGCCGAGTTCCACTTCGGGGCGATCTTCTGCGACCGCGAGGCCGAGCGCCTTCGGCGCGTCGGCTCCGCCGCGGCCGAGGTCCTCCATCTGAACCTGCCGCCGGACGCGGGCGCGCTACTCGCCTCGCCCGAGATGTCGCGCGATGCATACATCCTCTGGGACCTCGTCCACGACCGGACGCACATGCGCGGCGACCTGCCGTTCGACCCCTTCATGATCCGCCAGCGGAGCCCGTACTGGATGTACGCGCTCGAGGAGCTCCGTTGCGACCTCACCGCCTTCGGCGAGTCCGTGAAGCTGGAGCGCGAGGGATTCGCGTTCGCGCGCCACGTTCAGTACGCGATCCTCTTCGACCGGCTCTTCCGCTTTCCCCTGACCGGCAATCGCGTGCGGAACTACGACGGCCTCGGTGGCCAGTTCCTGTTCGCCTTCCTCCACCGCGAGGGCTACGCGCACTGGTCCGACAACCGGATGGTCATCGACTGGCAGAACGTCGCCGAGGGCGTCGAGCGCCTGCGCGAACGGGTCCAGGAGCTCTACCACTCGGGCATCGACCGCTCGAAGATCGGCCAGTGGACCGCCGCCCACGACCTCATCTCCGAGTACGTGCCGCCGGCCGAGTCGTCCGTGTGGGCGCGCGAGCGCCGGTCGCTCCCCGAGGTCGAGGAGCCCAAGGAGCTCGTCGATCTGGTCCGCGACGACGAGTTCCCGCTCTCGCTCTTCTACTCGCAGCTCGGGCCGAAGCTCGCGCCCGCTCTCGAGCGCCCGGCGCCCGCTCCGGCACTTGCCGAGGCCTGAGTCTGGCGATAACATTTCGTGCAGGTGAGGGACCGACAGGGAACTGAGCTCACGCAGGGTGAGGGCATGAAAAGAGCGCTGGCGTTATGTGCTTCCGGGCATGATTCTGCTCGCGCTGCCGGGCGCTGCGGGTGCCGCGGTGCCGAAGCTTTCCGTCGCTGACGTCACGGTTGCCGAGACAAACTCGGCCGCCACCGCCACCTTCGACGTCACTCTCTCGAAGAAGCCGAAGCGGAAGGTCTCGGTCGCTTATGCGACCTCGGACGGCACCGCCTCCTCCCCCGCGGACTACACCGGCGAGACCGGGACGGTTCGCTTCCAGAAGGGCAAGAGGCGCCAGAAGGTCAAGATCGACATCGTCGGCGACACGCTCGACGAGCCTGACGAGACCTTCGAGCTCACCCTCAGCAACCCGAAGCGGGCCAAGCTGCGCGACCCGATCGGCGAGGCGACCATCACGGACGACGATCCTGCGGCCGCCGATGGCATCGCCGCCGCCCGGGCTGCCGCCGACGGCCCCGTCTCGATCCTGCTCGACGATGTCGTAGTCACCTATGTCAATCCGGCGGTGGGGACCGAGCCCGCCAGCTTCTTGGTTCAGAAGGGCGCAGGCCGGCCCCGCCCTGCGGATCGTCGTCGACCCCTCGACCCTCACCCCGGCGCCTGCGGTTGGCGACACCGTCGATTTCACGATCACCGAGATGGACACCGTCGCCGGCGCCCGCCGCGCGTCGGCGATCACCGGCTACTCACGCAGCGCAACCGGCGCCGACGTCGGCGCCCTTTCGAAGAACGTCACGAGCTCCAGCGACCTCGTCTCCAACAGCGGCGCCTACGAAGCCGAGGTGGTCGACCTCTCGGGCAGCGTCGCGGGCGGCCTGGGTGGCGCCGGCACCGGTTTCGTCTCCGCGCGCATCGACACCGTCGGCATCTCCGACACGTCCGGCTTCGACCTCCGGCTGCCGACGACGCTCCAGGACGAGCTCGACCTCCAGACCGGCTGCTCGTTCACAGTCGACGACACGCCGCTCCTGACGTTCAACACGATCACCCAGATCACGCTCTGGAGCGCGGCCGACATCCAAGCTCACCGACTGCCCCGCCCCCCGGCTGACCGATGCGTTCGCCTTCGACGCGACCACCGTCATCCTGACGTTCGATCGCCGAATCGAGCCGGCGAGCGTCAATTCGGACGGCTCCCAGTTCGCGATCGACAACGGCCTCACGCGTCGCCGCCGCCTCGGTGAGCGGCCGCCAAGTCACTCTCACGACGAGCGCCCAGACACCCGCCACCAACTACACCGTCTCCGTCGCTGCCACAGTCACCGACCTCCTGGGCGAGCCCGTCAACCCCGGCGAGGACACGGCCCTCTTCACCGGCTTCGTGCAGCCCGCGAACCTGGTCCTGAACGAGATCGCTCCCAACATCACCTCGTCGAAGGACCTGATCGAGCTCCGCGCAACTTCCGCCGGCACCGTGAACGGCCTCACGCTCAACTCGCGGCCGACAGCGACGACGCTTGCGACCTTCCCGAACGTGACCGTTGCCGCAGGCGATCTGATCGTCGTCCACCTGAACGCCGACGGAGACTTCCCTTCCTCGGAGACCACCGCGAAGAACCAGCACCCAAGCGCCTCCTTCCCCGGCACCTACGACGGTGCGTGGGACTTCCTCGGTGGCACGACCGGCATCACCTACTCGAACCGCGTGCTCTCGGTCGAGCGGGAGGGCTTCCGCCTCGACGCCGTGCCATTCGTCCTGCCGTCGTTGTCCAACGCCCCCCACCGCCTTTCCGGCCGAGCTTCAGGCGATCCAAGCCCTCGCGCATTGGCTCCCTGCTGACTGTGGCGGGACGCCCTGCACCTACACCTCGACGCCTACCGCCCAGGACGTCTCGGTTGACTGGACCGGGGCCGGCACGACCGCGACAGGCAACACCGTCTCGAGAAAGCCCATCGCCGACACGAACCAGAAGTCCGACTGGAACACGGTCGGGCCAGGATCCATGGGCGCCGCCAATCCCTGAGCCCACCAGCCGCTAGCGTGAGCGGCATGAGCTCACTCGAAGGACGCGTGATCGCAGTCGCCGGCGCAGCCGGCGGGCTCGGCCCAACCGTCTGTCGCGCGCTCGCCGACGCGGGCGCCACGGTCGCGGCCTCGGACATCGACCAGGAGAAGCTCGACGCCCTGGCCGGCGAGCTCGGCATCCCCGAGGATCGCTGGGACGGCCGCGCCGCTGATCTTCTGAGCGCCGAAGGCGCCGCGGCGTGGGCGACCGCGCTGACCGAGCGATTCGGCAAGGTCGACGGGCTGGTCCACCTCGTCGGCGGTTGGAAGGGCGGCGAGCCGCTGGCTACCGCGTCGCTGGACGACTACGAGTGGCTCCACGACCTCCTCGTCCGCACCGTTCAGCACGCGAGCCGCGCCTTCCACGACGCGATCGCGCACGAGGGTGGCCGGTTCGTCCTCGTGTCCTCGAGCCAGGCGCAGAAGCCCGAGGGCACCAACGCCGCCTACGCCGCCGCGAAGGCCGCCGCCGAGACGTGGACGCTCGCGCTCGCCGACTCGCTGTCCGAGTCGGGCGCGACGGCGAACATCGTCGTCGTCAACGCGATCCTCACCCCGGCGATGCGCGAGAAGAGCCCGGACAAGCCCTTCAAGACGTTCACCTCGGTCGAGGACATCGCGGATGCCATCGCCTACCTCTGCTCGGACGCGGCGCGGAAGATGAACGGCGCTCGTCTGCAGCTGCATCCCTGAGACATAGACTCGCGCGATGCGCGTAGGGATCATCGGCCTGGGCTACGTCGGCCTTCCTCTTGCAGTGGCCTTTGCCGAGGCTGCAGCGGAGGTCGTCGGCCTCGACGTGGACGAGGACGCCGTGGAGCGCCTCCAGCGGGGGGAATCCGGGATCGAGGACGTGCCCTCCGAGCGCCTCAAGCCGCTGGTCGGCGAGCGGTTGTCCTTCACCACCGACGCCGCAGGAGCTCGCGGATTGCGACGCGATCATCATCTGCGTCCCGACGCCGCTCGCGCATCAGCGCGAGCCCGATCTCTCCTACGTGGACGCAGCGGGCCGCGCGGCGGCATCGATCCTCAAAGCGGGCCAGCTCGTCGTCCTCGAGTCGACGACCTACCCGGGCACCACGCGTGACCGGCTCGCTCCGATCCTCGAAGAGGGCTCCGGCCTGAAGGCGGGCACCGACTTCCACCTCGCCTTCTCCCCGGAGAGGATCGACCCGGGCCGCACCGACTACACGGTCCGCACGACTCCCAAGGTGGTCGGGGGCCTCACGGACGCGTGCCTCGAGATGGCAAAGGACCTCTACGGGCTCGTCTGCGACGAGGTCGTGCCCGTCTCGAGCCCGGAGGCAGCCGAGCTCTCAAAACTCCTCGAGAACATCTTCCGCTCGGTCAACATCGCGCTCGTCAACGAGCTCGCGATCCTCACCGACCGGATGGGCATCAACGTGTGGGAGGTGATCGACGCGGCAGCGTCCAAGCCGTTCGGCTTCATGCGCTTCGACCCCGGGCCCGGCATGGGCGGTCACTGCCTGCCGATCGACCCGTTCTACCTCACCTTCAAGGCCCGCGAGTACGACTTTCCCACGGAGTTCATCGAGCTGGCCGGGCGGATCAACCAGGCCCAACCGCAGTATTGCGCCGCCAGGGCGGTCAGGGCTCTCAATGACGTCGGCAAGCCGACGAAGGGCTCGCGCGTCCTTCTGCTCGGGGCCTCTTACAAGGCCGGAGTCGGAGACATGCGGGAGGCGCCGGCACTCAAGATCGCCGCGCTTCTGGCCACCCTCGGCGCCGACATCTCCTACCACGACCCCCACGTAGCGGAGATCCGCGAGCTGGGGCTGGAGTCATCCGACCTCGAGGACGGACTCGACGCATGCGACCTCGCGATCATCGTTACGGCCCATGAAGAGATCGACCTCGAGATTGTCGTTGACCGCGCCGCGCGGATTCTCGACCTTCGCGGCGCGACCCGCGGGATGGACGCCGAGAACGTGGTCTGCCTCTAGGGCGCCATGGCCCACGACTTCGCCTCGGACAACCACGCGCCGGTACACCCCGAGATCCTGGCCGCGATCGGAAGGGCAAACGAGGGCCACGTCCCTTCCTACGGCGCCGACGAGTGGACCGCCCGCGCCGAGGCGCTCTTCCGCAGACACTTCGGCGACGACGCCCGCGCCTTCCTCGTCTTCAACGGGTCGGGAGCGAACGTCGCCTGCATCGACGCCGTGCTCCTGCCGCACGAGGCGGTCATCTGCACCGAGACGGCGCATGTCCACGTCGACGAATGCGGAGCGCCGGAGCGCATCGCGGGCGCGAAGCTCCTGACCGTCCCGACCGCCGACGGCAAGCTCGTGCCGGACGATCTGGGGCGCTGGGAGGCGCGCCGGGGCGACGAGCACTCATCGCAGGCCCGGCTCGTCACGATCTCGCAGGCCACCGAGCTGGGCACCGTCTATACGCCCGAGGAGATCCGGGCATTGACCGAGCGCGCGCACTCGATGGACCTCCTGGTCCACGTGGACGGAGCGCGCCTCGCGAACGCCGCCGCGTCGCTCGGCGTCCCGCTCGCCGCGCTCACGACCGAAGCCGGCGTCGATCTTCTCTCCTTCGGCGGGACCAAGAACGGGCTCATGTTCGGCGAGGCGATGGTCTTCCTGAGGCCCGACCTCGCCCCGCACGCGAAGTTCGTCCGCAAGCAGCTGCTCCAGCTCGGCTCCAAGATGCGCTACGGCGCCGCCCAGTTCGAGGCGCTCTTGGAGGGCGAGCTCTGGCTCGAGAACGCGCGCAACGCGAACGGAATGGCGGCTCGCCTGGGCGAGGCCGCGAGCGCCCTGGACGGAGTCGAGGTCGTCTACCCGGTGGAGGCCAACGCGGTGTTCGCCCGCCTCGACCGCGGCGCGATCGATCGCCTGATGGAGTCGCAGCCCGGCGAGCACCCCTTCTACGTCTGGGACGAGGCCGAGAGCATCGTTCGCTGGATGTGCTCGTGGGATA
>CAVUCV010000003.1:0-387500 GCA_963740125.1 uncultured bacterium
GGAACTCGGCTCCCCGACTTATGCGCTTTCCATGCGAGGCGCCTAAGACCCCTTACGCTGGCAGCGGGCCGACGAACTCGATGCCGTAGTCCTTGCCGAAAGCCTTTGTAGTTGGGCCTTCGGCCCCCTCCAGAGGCTCGCCTCCGGGCCCCGATGCGCGCGTGATCGCCTTGTAGAACTCGCCGTGGCGCGGCGTGGTGAGGATCAGTTAGCGCCCATCCACCGCTTCTCGGCCTCGCCTGGACCAAGGATGTATGCGTCGGTGCTCTCGCTCATGACCGCGGACCCTACGGTTCTTGAGAGGATCGAGGAGTGACCGAGAGGGCCGACGCGGGCACCTGGCCTTAGAGTGTGTGCCAGGCTGACTCGATTGACGAGGGGGATATGCCGGAAGTTGATCCGCGAGTAGTGGCTCAGGAGATCTTCACTGCGATCACGCACCACGACACCGCCAGACTGGTGGAGCTCACGACCGATGACGTGGAGTGGCACTCGTTCTTTGCGGTGGGGACGACGGGAGGTATCTATGCAGGGCACGAGGGGATTGAGCGCTACATTGCCAATGTGGCGGACGCGTGGGAAGACGTCGTCGCTGAGACCGAGGACACACTCGTGGCAGGCGAGGTGCTCGTAGTGATCGGCGTTCTCCACTTCCGAGGGCGCCAGAGCGGGGTGGAGAACAACGTCTCGGCAGGCTGGATGTTCAGGTTCCGGGGCGGCCGCGTGGCGCAGTTTCGCGCCTTTCAGGACCCTGAGCGTGCGCTCCAGGCCGTCGGCCCCTGACAGGAGTGGAAGATGGCTGGCGCGCCCCGCTTGATCCTCGCTTCGCGCTCGCCCCGGCGCCGGGAGATCCTTGGCTGGCTCGGGGCCGAGTTCGAGGTCGTCGATCCGGACGTTGAGGAGCTGACCGGAGGCGACGACCCCGAGGCGGTCGTCCTCGAGAACGCCCGGCTGAAGGCGGTCGCGGGCTTCGAGGCGGCGGGCGGCCCCGACGACGCGATCGTGCTTGGCGTCGACACCGACGTCTTCCTCGACGGCAGGATGCTCGGGCAGCCCGCCGACCGGGCGGAGGCCGAGGAACGCCTGCGGACCCTTTCCGGCCGCGAGCACGAAGTCCTCAGCGGCGTCTGCCTGGTCGGCCCGCGCGCCGCGGGCATCCCGGGCGCCCCGCTCCGGGAGCGATCGGGCGTCTCGAGGTCGGCGGTCACGTTCCGCGCGCTGGACGATGCGACGATCGAGTCCTACCTGGACTCCGAGGAGTGGCGGGGGAGGGCGGGCGGATACGCGATCCAGGGGCTCGGCTCGATGCTCATCGAAAAAGTCGAGGGAGATTTCTCCAACGTCGTCGGATTGCCGATCCCGGTGCTCCTCGGCCTCCATCCCGCACTGGCATCCCATACGCGCGAAAACCCTAAGGCGAAGAATTAGCCTTAGGGTTCTGCGATAGCCTCAAGTTCGGCTTGCGGCTTGGAAAACCTGCGCTACACTCGGCCTCTCGGACGGCCCTTATCCGCACCCCGCGCCCTCCTACTTCGCATGCTCCCTTCGCCACATCCATGGGCGGGTTGAGAACCCGTGTATCGCAAACAGGTACGACGCCGACGCGCCGTGCTCGTCGGGCTCATCGTGGGTTCGCTCATCCTGCTCTCCGCGCACTTCTCCGAGGCTGAGTCGGGCCCCCTGCACGTGATCCAGCGCGCCACGGCAACAGTGCTCTCGCCGCTCGAATCGGTGGCGAACGCGGCACTGAAGCCCGCGCGAGACCTGGTCGACTGGTTCGACGAGACGTGGGAGGCCCGCGGCGAGAACGAGGACCTCAAAGAGGAGCTCGCCGAGGTTCGCACCCGCCTTGCCGAAGCCGAGACCGCCGAAGCCGAGAACGAGGAGCTTCGCGGTCTGCTTGAGCCTGGACAAGGACGAGCTCGCGGGCTCCGGCTATGAGCCCGTCACGGCACGCGTCATCACCCGGACGCCGAGCCTCGTGAACGCCACCGTGGGCGTCAACGCCGGCTCGGCCGACGGAGTCGAGGTCGACGACGCGGTCGTCGCGGCTGACGGCCTGGTCGGCCGGGTCACCCAGGTGACCTCAGGCAGCGCGCAGGTCCAGCTGCTGACCGACCCGCGAAACGGCGTCTCGGTCGCGGTCGCCGAAGAGGACGGGCCGCAGGGCATCGTCTCCGCGACCGCCGGCGAGGGCGACGAGCTGACTCTCGAGTTCTTCTCCAACGACGACGAGGTCTCCGACAAGGAGTACGTCGTCACCGCGGGCTGGTCGGACACCACGACCGGGCTCTCGTCGGCGTATCCGCCGGGCGTCCCGGTGGGGGCCGTCACGGAGGCGTCGTCAGCCGACGTCGACTTCCAGCAGGTCACCGTCGACCCGTTCGTCGACTTCCAGGACATGACCCATGTCCAGATCCTCACGGGCGGGCCTGACCGGCCGGGGATCGACCAATGATCCTCACCCGCTGGATCAACGTGCGGCTCGGCGCGATCGTCCTTGCGGCGGTCCTCCTACAGGTCGCCTTCTTCTCGTATCTCTCGATCTTCGGCGCTGCGCCGGACTTCGTGGTGGTGGTGATCGCCGTGATCGGGCTGCTGGGAGGCGCCGTGATCGGCGCGGTCACGGGCTTTGCCGCCGGCCTCCTGCTGGACGTCGCGTTGCTGGAGACCCTCGGCGTCTCGAGCCTGGTGCTGCTCTCGGTGGGCTACCTCGCCGGCCGCTATCGCGAGAGCTTCGAGATCGACAGCGTTTTCGCCCCCGCCGCCGTCACCGGGGCGCTCGCTCTGCTGGCCAGCGCCGGGCTGACCGGCCTTCAGCTCACACTTGACGTCGACAGCACCGTCAGCGGCGCAGGTGGTCGCTGACTCGATCGTCAAGGGGCTCCTTGCCTTCCTCCTCACATATCCGACGTATCCGCTGATCCGGCGCGCCCTCAGGCCGGCGCTGGTGCTGGAAGAGGCGCCGCCGCGACGCAGCACGCGGACCGCTCCAGCGGCGCGCGCCGCGGGGAAGCGCCGTCCCGGCTTTCTGCGCGGCCGCCGCGCCCGGGCGCAGGGCCGCCGCGGGCCCAGCTCGCGCATGAGGCGGTCGGTCGCAGGAGGTGGCTCGGCGTAATGGCGTTCGGTGACGGCAGCTGGAACAAGGATCGCCGCCAGCCCCAGCAGGTTCAGCGTCGCGTCGCGATCCTGGGCGGGATCGCGCTCATCGCCTTCGGCGTCATCCTCTTCCGCCTCTGGTACCTGCAGGTGCTCTCGGGCGATCGCTACCTGGCCGAGGCGCAGGGCAACCGTGTCCGCGAGGTGACGGTCCAGGCCCCGCGCGGTGAGATCCTGGACCGCGACGGAGAGGTCCTGGTCGGCAATCGCACGGCGCTGGCGCTCCAGATCCGCAAGGACGAGCTGCCGGAGTCGAGCGCCGAGCGGGCCAAGGTCCTCGCGCGCGTGGCGGAGGTGACGGGCATGCCGATCGAGAAGATCCGCAAGGAGATCAAGGAGCAGACCAAGCTCCTGCCGGCGAACCCGGTGACGCTCCAGCGAGACGTTCCCACCAGCGTCGTCTTCTTCGTCCGCGAGAACCAGGCGAACTTCCAGGGCGTTTCGGTCGATCGCGTTTACGTGCGCCAGTACCCGCAGGGCTCGACCGCGGCGCACCTCCTGGGATACGTGAAGGAGGTGAACGCCGAACAGCTCGAGGAGCCGGCGTACTCGGACCTCGAGCCGGGCGACGAGATCGGCCAGGACGGGGTCGAGCTCTCATACGACAGCGTTCTGCGCGGCGTGAACGGCGCGACCCGGGTGCCCGTCGACGCCTCGGGCTCGCCGACCGGGCGCGCGTCCAGCCTGCGCGAGCCGACCCAGGGGAACGATCTTCTGCTGTCGCTCGATTCAGACCTTCAGGCCCAGGGCGAGGCGGGCCTCGTCGGGAGGAGCGGCGCATTCGTCGCGCTCGACGTCGACAACGGCGAGATCCTGGCCATGGGCTCGTCGCCGACCTTCGATCCATCCGACCTCGCGAAGCCGGAGATCTCGACGGCGACGGCCAACGCGATCTTCGGCGATCCCGACGCGGAGGCCGGCGAGACCACGGGCGCCCCCGCCTTCAACCGCGCGATCGCAGCCGGGTATCCCACCGGGTCGACCTTCAAGCCGGTCACGGCGCTCGCGGCGCTCGACGCGGGCAAGCTGACGCCGACGGAGATCATCAACGACGACGGCCTCTACCAGGTGGGGACCAGGAGTTCCGGAACGCGGGCGACGTCGAGCAACGGGCCAATCGCCCTCCGCGACGGCGCTTCAGGTCTCGTCCGATGTCTTCTTCTACACGCTCGGCGGCCGCCTCCAGGAGAACATCGACGATGACGGCGACGAGTTCATCCAGGATTGGGCAAAGGAGCTCGGCTTCGGCGACGTGACGGGAATCGACGTTCCGGGCGAGGCCCCCGGCAGTCGTTCCCACGCCCGAGTGGCGAAACGAGCTGTTCGAGGAGGAGTTGACCGATCGGCCGTGGTCGGTGGGCGACAACATCAACCTCTCCGTCGGCCAGGGCGACCTGCTCGCCGCGCCGCTTGCAGCTTGCGGTCGCCTACGCGACGCTTGGCAACGGCGGCAAGGTGGTGACGCCGCACGTGGGCATGCGCATCCGAGGACCCCGACGGCCAGGTGGTCCAGGAGATCGCGCCGCCTCCGCAGCGGGAGGTCGAGATCGACGATGCCTGGCGCGGGCCGATCATGGACGGGCTCGTGTCGGCAGCGATGGAGCCGGGCGGAACGTCCTACCCGGTGTTCGGCACGTTCCCGGTCGATATCGCGGGCAAGACCGGTACGGCGGAGACCACCGTCGACGGGCAGCTCATCGACCAGGCGTGGTACGCGGCGCTGGCCCCGGCCGACGACCCGAAGGTCGCGGTCGTCTTCACGATCGAGGGTGGCGGCTTCGGCGTCGACACCGCCGCGCCGGCCGCGAAGGAGATCCTGGAGGAGTACGCGCGGAAATACCTTTCGGTATCTCCGCGTCAAATCGACGAGGCAGCAGCGACTCCGACGGACGCAACAGGTACCGTGGTAGCCGAGTAATGGCTGTAGTAAGCGGACCAAGGCCACGTGTTCAACCCCGGCCTCGGCCCTACGCCGAGCCGCGCGAGAGCTTGCTCGAACGCGCCGGGGTGCTGAGGCTCGATTTTGCCCTGCTTGCAGGCGCTATCGGCCTGATCGCCTTTTCGATCTACACGCTGGGGCAGGCGACCGCCGAGGACGTTCCCGGCGATCCCTACTTCTACGTCGTCCGCCAGTCGATCTACGCCACCGTGGGCATCGCGCTCATGCTGGCGGTCGCACGCGTCGACTACTCGCGGTTCCGCGAGCTTCGCGTCGGCATCTACACGGCCATGGTGGCTCTCGATCTGCCTCGTCTTCGTGTTCGCCGAGGCGACGCGTGGCTCACACCGGTGGATCGAGCTTCCGTTCTTCACCTTCCAGCCTTCCGAGCTTGGAAAGGTGCTTCTCATCCTGGTTCTGGCCGCGGTCGTCATCGATCGCTCGCACGGCGAGTCGTCGTGGCGAAAGACCGGCCGGGTCCTGCTCCTGGGAGCGATCCCGGGAATGCTCGTCTTCTTGCAGCCCGACCTCGGATCATCGTTGGTCTACGGGGTCGTGACTCTCGCCGTGCTGTTCATCGCCGGCACGCCATGGCAGCACATGGCGGCCATCGGAGCGGTGGGCGCGGCACTTGTGACACTCGTCCTGGTGGTGGCCCCTGCGGCCGACAAGCCGATCCTTCAGCCTTATCAGGAGGACCGCCTGACCGCGTTCCTCTCGCCAAGCGAGGACTCGGCGGGCACCAGCTATCAGATCAATCAGTCCCTCATCTCCGTGGGCGCCGGTGGCAAGACCGGCCGCGGGGACGAGGCGACGCAAACGCGGGACGGCTTTTTGCCCGAGCGCCACACCGACTTCATCTTTGCGGTCGTTGGGGAGCGCTACGGATTCATGGGCGCCGCGTTCATTCTGTCCCTTTACGCCCTGCTCATCTGGCGGGCGCTGCGCATCATGACGCTCTCGAAGAACCGTTACGGGACCATTATCGCCGGCTCAATAGCCGTCGCCTTCTTGTTCCAGATCTTCGTCAACGTGGGCATGAACATCGGGATCGCGCCAATCACGGGCATCCCGTTGCCGCTCATGAGTGCTGGAGGCTCATCCGTAATCGTCACGTTCTTGGCGCTCGGACTGCTCCAGTCGATTCATGTTCAGTCGCAGCTCTCTTCAGGTTCGCGGGGCACCCCGCTCCTGAGGTGAGCTAACCGTTGAAGAAAAAGATTCTCGTATCAGTCGACGCCGGCGAGACCCGCGTCGCGGTCTTCGAGCAGAAGGGCAAGGCCAAGTCGCGCGTTGCCGAGCTCTACGTCGAGCGCCGCGGCTCCCGCTCCATCGTCGGCAACATCTACAAGGGGGTCGTGGACAACGTCCTCCCCGGAATGGAGGCCGCGTTCGTCGATATCGGCCTCGAGCGAAACGGCTTCCTGCACGTCGACGAGATCGTCCTGCCCGGAGGTGAGAAGGTGCCGCGCCGCGGCCACGGCAAGGGCCGCCGCATCGACGAGCTCATCAAGCCGAAGCAGGAGGTGCTCGTCCAGGTCGTCAAGGATCCGCTGAAGACGAAGGGAGCCCGCCTCTCGATGCAGCTCTCGATCGCCGGGCGCTACCTCGTCTACATGCCCCAGGGCGCGGGCGTCGGCGCAAGCCGCAGGCTTCCCGACTCCGAGCGCGACCGCCAGCGCAAGCTGCTCCACAAGATCCACAAGGGCAACGGAGGCGTGATCGTGCGCACCGCCGCGCAGGGCGCGCAGAAGGAGGACTTCCAGCGCGACCTGGACTATCTCCACAAGCTGGCCGAGGTCGTCGAGCGCCGCGGCAAGGAGGTGAAGGGCCCGGACCTGGTCTTCCAGGAGGCCGACCTTTCGATCCGCGTGCTTCGCGACGTCCTGCCGTCCGAGTTCGACAAGGCCGTGATCGACGACGAGAAGCAGCACCAGCGCGTGACCAGCTTCTTCCAGCGCACGGCGCCGGAGCTCGTCGAGAAGGTCGAGACGTACGACGGAGCGGAGCCGCTGTTCGAGCGCGAGGGCGCCGAGGAGGCCGTCCGCTCGACGCTGACCCGCCGGGTGGACCTGCCCTCGGGCGGCTACCTGATGATCGACTACGCCGAGGCGCTGACGGTCATCGACATCAACACGGGCAGCTTCACCGGCCGCGGCAAGGGCCGGCTCGAGGACACGATCACACGCGTGAACATCGAGGCGGCCGAGGAGGTGGTGCGCCAGCTCAGGCTGCGCGACATCGGCGGCATCATCGTCGTCGACTTCATCGACATGGCGCGCGCACGCAACCGCGACCAGGTGCTGAAGACGATGCGCGAGGCGCTCGACGAGGACAAGACGAAGACGTACGTCGTCGAGATCTCGCCGCTCGGCCTGGTCGAGATGACGCGCCAGAACGTGACGGACGGCGTGCGCGAGATCCTCACGAAGACGTGCCCCACCTGCGAGGGCGAGGGCGTGATCCTCTCCGAGGAGACCGTCGCGATCCAGGTGATCCGCAAGCTCCGCGAGCTGGTCGCGCAGAAGCCCGAGCCCGAGGCGTTCCTGATCCGGGTCAATCCCAGGGTGGCCGCGAAGCTGACGGAGGAGGGGTCCGGGCTGGTCGAGCTCGAGGAGGAGACCGGCAAGCACTTCCACTTCGAGGGCGGCGAGGCCCTTGCGGTCGACACGTACGAGGTCTCCGAGGAGGGCACCCGCGAGGACATCGAGCGCCGGGCGCTCCCGTTCGCGGTCGGCGACGAGGTGCTCGTCACGATCGAGGAGCCCCACATGTACGAGGCGGACGATGCGATCGCCCGCGTCGACTCCTACATCGTCTCCGTTGCCGGCGGCGGCCGGTACGTCGGCGAGCGCCGGCTGGTCCGGATCGACGAGGTTGCGCGCTCGCAGGCGAGCGCCTCGCTGGTGGATTCCGGCGACAATGGGGCCGGGAATGACGAGGAGGGTGAGCTAGAATCGTCCGCCTCCGGAAGTCGCAGGCGAGGCCGCAGAGGTGGCCGCAATCGTTCGCGCTCATCGGAGGAAGCGAAGACAGATGGCTGAGAGTTACGCGATAATCGAGACCGGTGGCAAGCAGTACCGCGCCGAAAAGGGCACGGTGCTCGTCGTCGACCGCATTTCCGAGGACGAGGGCGCCAAGGTGACGCTTCGTCCGGTCATGTTCTCCGGCGACGACAATTTCGTCGGCGGCGGCTCCGACCTCGACAAGGTGAAGGTCGAGGCCGAGGTGGTCGAGCACCTTCGCGGCGAGAAGATCAAGGTCTTCAAGTACAAGGCCAAGAAGGGCTACCGCAAGCGCCGTGGCCACCGCTCGTCGCTCACGAAGCTCGAGGTCAAGGACGTGAAGATGCTCACGCGGAAGCCCGCGGCGAAGAAGGATGCGGACGAGCCGAAGGCCGAGACGGCCGCGAAGCCCGCTGCGAAGAAGCCCGCGGCCAAGAAGCCTGCCGCGAAGAAGCCTGCAGCGAAGAAGCCCGCGGCCAAGAAGCCTGCCGCGAAGAAGCCTGCCGCGAAGAAGCCGGCGGCCAAGAAGCCCGCAGCGAAGAAGACGAGGAGGACTCGTAGATGGCCCATAAGAAGGGGCTCGGCTCCTCACGCAACGGACGCGACTCGAACCCGAAGATGCTCGGTGTCAAGGTGTTCGCCGGCCAGGCGGTCGGCGGCGGCGAGATCATCGTGCGCCAGCGCGGAACCCGCTTCCGCCCCGGGGACGGCACCGGGATCGGCCGCGACCACACGATCTTCGCGACCCGCGCCGGCACGGTCGAGTTCACGGCCGGCCGCAAGGGCCGCATCGTTTCGGTCGCCGACGCGGAGTAGCTGCGATCACACAGACGGCCGACGCAGAGTTGGTCGAGGCGCTTCGCCGAGGCGACAGTGACGCCTACGCCGCACTGGTCGACGAGCTGACCCCCGCGCTGCTGCGCCTGGCGATGGCGCATGTGCCCAGCAGGGCCGTGGCCGAGGAGGTGGTCCAGGACACCTGGCTGGGCGTGGTCAACGGGATCGACCGGTTCGAGGGGCGCTCGGCGCTCCGCACGTGGATCTTCGGGATCCTGCTCAACATCGCCCGCACCCGCGGCAAGCGGGAGAAGCGCACCCTGCCGATCTCGTACTTCCAGAAGCGCGCCGAGGAGGGCGGAGGCCCGGCGGTCGACCCGGACCGGTTCCACGGCGGGGCGGGCGAGCTGCGCGGCGCGTGGGCGAGCCCGCCGGCGGAGTGGCAGGAGCCGGAGCGAAAGCTTGCGAACGACGAGGCGCGCCAGGTGCTGCTCGAGGCGATCGCAGAACTGCCGCCTCGGCAGCGCGACGTGATCGTGCTGCGGGACGTCCAGGGGTATTCGGCGGAGGACGCGCGTAACGCGCTCGACATCTCGGAGACGAATCAACGAGTCCTTCTCCACCGTGCGCGCTCGAAGGTCCGGGCTGCGCTCGAGGAGGAGTTGGACCTGGAAGGTGAATCGACATGAGCGTGAGACAGGACATCGTCTGCCAGGAGTTCGTCGAGGAGGTCACGAACTACCTCGAGGGCAAGCTCTCCGAGGCCGAAGAGCGCTGGACTGACGAGCACCTGGCGCAATGCCCTCATTGCCGTGCCTACCTCGCTCAGATGCGCTCGACGATCTCCGCTCTACGGGCCTCGCGCGAACGAGGTGGACGCCGACCTGCGCGCGCGGATTCTGGCTCAGTTGCCGTAGAGCGGCGGGTCCGCCCCCTCCAGGAGGCCGTGCATTTCGTGATCTTGCGCCCGGGCTTGGCCTTGCTGGTTCTTCCTTAGCCTCCTGGAGGGGGCAGACCCGCCCCTCTACGGTCGCCGGTTCGCTGCCAGACTCTTCGCGTGTTTTCTGATCGTGCTCGCATTTGGGTCCAGGGTGGGGCCGGGGGGAATGGCGTGGTCTCGTTTCGGCGGGAGGCGCATGTGCCCCGTGGTGGGCCGGATGGTGGGGATGGCGGGCGTGGTGGGGACGTGGTGCTCGTTTGCGATCCGTCGCGGCGGGATCTGGCGGCGCTTGCGGATCGCCCGGCATTTCAAGGCGGGCCGGGGGCGGCATGGGGAGGGGGCTCGGCGGCACGGGGCGC
This sequence comes from uncultured bacterium, assembly GCA_963740125.1. Taxonomy (GTDB): domain Bacteria; phylum Actinomycetota; class Thermoleophilia; order Solirubrobacterales; family 70-9; genus JALZKA01. Next base: position 10,180 of record CAVUCV010000003.1, read on the forward strand.
GCGGCGAGACACTCTGGAGATCCCGGTGCCTCCGGGCACTTCGGCGGACGGGATCGACGGGACGTCTTACGACCTCGTGGAGCCGGGGCAGCGGGCCGTCGTTGCGGCGGGCGGGGTCGGCGGCCACGGCAACAAGCGCTTCGCCACGTCGACCCGGCAGGCGCCGCGGTTCGCCGAGAAGGGGCTTCCGGGGGAGGAGGGGTGGATCGAGCTCCAGCTGCGGCTGCTCGCCGACGCCGGGCTCGTCGGGCTGCCCAACGCGGGCAAGTCGTCGCTCCTGGCGCGCCTTACCAACGCGCGGCCGAAGGTCGCCGACTATCCGTTCACGACGGTCGATCCGATCCTGGGAACGGTCGACGGCGGCGATCGCCAGCTCGTGCTCGCCGACATCCCGGGGCTGATCGAGGGTGCGGCGTCGGGCGCGGGGATGGGGCATGAGTTCCTCGCCCACGTCGAGCGCTGCCGCGTGCTCGTCCACGTCGTCGAGGTCGATCCGCCCGACGGGGCTCCCGACCCGGCCGAGGCGTACCGGACGGTGCGCGAAGAGCTGGGCGCTTACGGGGAGGGCCTTGCGGACCTGCCCGAGCTCGTGCTGTTCTCGAAGATCGACCTGCTTCCGCCGGAAGGGGTGGAGGAGTGGGTCGGCGAGCTTGCGGCGTCGCTCGGCGCAGAGCCCTCTCGGGTGCTGGCGGCCTCTTCGGCGACGGGTGAGGGGATCGATGCGCTCCTCCGTGCCCTGTTCCAGGCCGTGCCTCAGGAGGCTCGGCCTGAGCCGGCAGAGGGTGAAGGCGACGACGGGTTCGAGGCCGAGCACATGACGTATCGGCCGGCCGCGGACCAGGGGTTCGACGTCGTGCGCGAGAACGAGGCGTGGAGGGTCGAGGGGCGTGGCATCGAGCTGCTCGTCGCGCGCCATGACCTGGCGAACCTGGAGGCGTTGGCCTACCTCGAGGATCGGCTGCGCGAGATCGGGGTGATCGCTGCGCTCGAGCGGGCGGGGTTCGAGCCCGGCGACGACGTGCGGATCGGCGACAAGGAATTCGAGCTGCACCCCGGCTGACGGCGGCCCGGAGCCGCGCACCTAGAATCGCCTGGATATGACCGTGGTGGCGAAACTTGGCTCTTCGATCGTCGCCGAGCCGTCGGGAGACGTGCGCGGCGAGGTGCTCGACGGCGTGTGCGCGCAGGTGGGCGAGCTTCACGCGGGGGGCGAGGACGTCGTGATGGTGACGTCGGGCGCGATCGCGCTCGGGATGAAGCTGATGGGCTTCGACGCGCGCCCTCGCGCGGTCGACGAGCTCCAGGCGGCGTCCGCCGTCGGCCAGGGATCGCTGTTCCGCGCCTACGAGTCGCGCCTGGCGCGGCACGACGTGCATGCGGCGCAGGTGCTTCTCAACTCGTCCGACGTATCGACGCGCGTCAACTACCTGAACGCCCGCGCCACGCTCAGGCGGCTCCTGCAGTGGCGGGCGGTGCCGGTGATCAACGAGAACGACACGACGGCGACGGACGAGATCACGTTCGGCGACAACGACTTCCTGGCGGCGCAGGTGGCGCTGCTGCTCGGCGCTCGCCAGCTCGTGCTGCTCACCGACACCGCGGGCCTGCACACCGCGGACCCCCGCCACAACGAGGATGCGCGCCTGATCAACCGGGTCGAGGACTTCTCAGAGCTCGAGTCGTACGAGATCGGCGACCGGACTTCTCCGTTCGGCTCCGGGCGGGATGCGCAGCAAGGTCGCGGCCGCGGAGATGGCGACCGCCGCGGGCATCGAGACGGTCGTCTGCGACGGGACGCTGGCGGACGGTCTGACGCGGGCCGCTGCCGGCGACGGCGATGGGGACCGTGTTCGCGGCCCGCGAGGGGCGGGCGCCCAGCTTCAAGCTGTGGCTCCGCTATGCCAAGCCGAGCCGGGGCACGGTGAGGATCGACGAAGGGGCCGCGCGGGTGCTTCGCGAGCAGGGTTCGAGCCTGCTTCCCGTCGGGATCGTCGGCGTGGAGGGCGATTTCGAGGCGGGGGACGCGATCGAGGTGGTGCTCGATGGCCGCTGGTCGGCAAGGGGATCGTGAATTACTCCGCGGGGGAGCTGGGGCGGATCAAGGGCATGAAGTCTGATGCGGTGCGCGAGTTGATGCCGCACGCGGCGGACGAGGCCATCCACCGGGACCAGTTCGTTCTGTCCTAGGACCGTGGTTGCCTGATGGCGCCCGGGCACCCCCTCCAGGGGGCCGCGTCTTTCGTGCCGCCCGCCCGGGTTGGTCGTCGTGGTTCTGCGTTAGCCTCCTGGAGGGGGTACCCCGGCCACCCTCAGGGTGCGGCACTCGCCTGCCCGTCGGGAGCCCGGGCGACGTCAGGGCCGCTACGTCTACGATTGTATGGCTACGCCAAGGACGACTCGGATGCGCTTCAGAGCGCGAAGCTGGCCTCTGGTGTGCTTGCCGGTGCTTCGACCGAGGTGAAGAATTCGGCGCTTGTGCGGCTTGCGGCGCTGCTTCGTGAGCGTGTCGGCTGAGGTGCTCGAGGCGAATGCGGCGGATCTCGCCGACGATCGGGCGGTGGGGCTGTCCGATGCGCTTCGGGATCGGCTGACGCTTACGCCCGAGCGGGTCGAGGCGATGGCCGAGGGCGTCGAGGTCGTGGCGGCTCTTGAGGATCCGATCGGCGAGGAGATCGAGCGCGGGACGCTTGCGAGCGGCCTTGAGATGCGGAAGCTGCGCGTGCCGCTTGGCGTGGTTGCCGTGATCTACGAGGCGCGCCCGAACGTGACGGTCGACTGTGCGGCGCTCTGCCTGAAGTCGGGGAACGCGATCGTGTTGCGCGGATCGAGCTATGCGGAGCGGTCGAATGGCGCGCTTGCCGCTCTGGTGCGTGAGGCGCTGGTCGATTCGGGGCTGCCCGAGGGATGCGTCGAGCTGCTCTCGGGCGACCGTGAGGAGCTTGCCGCGCTGGCGACGGCGGACGGGCTGGTCGACCTGGTGATCCCGCGCGGCGGCGGCGGGTTGAAGGCGGCGCTCAAGGAGGTCGCGACCGTTCCCGTCATGTACGCGGCGGCGGGCGTGTGCCACGTATACGTGCATGCCGATGCGGATCTCGAGATGGCTGCGCGGATCGCGGTCAACGCGAAGGTGCAGCGCCCCGGCGTGTGCAATGCCGCGGAGACTTTGCTGGTCGATGCGAGCGGTGGTGGACGAGTTCGTGCCCGTGGTGGCGCGCGAGCTGGCCGGCGCGGGCGTGGAGCTGGTCGGGGACGAGCGGGCCCGCGGCGCGGCGGGCGGGGTCGAGATGGCGCGACGGCGACCGAGGAGGACTGGGGAACGGAGTACCACGACCTGAAGCTTTCGATCGGCGTCGTCGACGGCGTGGACGAGGCGATCCGAGCACATCAACACTGTACGGGACGGGCCACTCCGACGCGATCGTGACGGCCTCCGATGACGCGGCGGACGCGTTCACGAGCGGCGTCGACTCGGCTTGCGTCTACGTGAACGCTTCGACGCGTTTCACCGACGGCTTCGAGTTCGGGATGGGCGCGGAGATCGGCAACTCGACGCAGAAGCTGCACGCGCGCGGGCCGATCGGGATGAAGGAACTGACGACTTACAAGTACGTGCTTCGCGGCGACGGCCAGATCCGAGGGTAGGACGGTCGCTTCCCGCATCGGCGTTCTCGGCGGAGCGTTCAACCCGCCTCACATCGGTCACCTGGTGCTCGCTCACGAGGCGGCGCATCAGCTTGGGCTGGAGCGGGTCTTGCTGATTCCGGCCGGGGTGGCGCCGCATCGCGAGATCGAGCCGGAGCCGGGCGCGGGGGTGCGCCTCGAGATGGTGCGGCTGGCGGCGGAGGGCGACGCGCTGCTGGAGGCGTCCGACATCGAGGTGGCCAGGGACGAGCCGTCCTGGACGTTCCGTACGCTCGAGTTGTTGCATGACGACCGACCAGGGGATGAGATCACGCTCTTGATGGGCGCCGATGTCGCGGAATCGCTTGGGTCGTGGAAGAACCCGGAGCGGGTCCTGGAGCTGGCCGAGGTGGGGGTGGCCGCGAGGCCGGGGTCGATCCTCGACGAGGCGGAGAGCGTGCTCGAAGGCCTTGGCGGGCGGTTCGAGACGATCCGGATGCCCGGGCTGGGCGTTTCCTCGACCCGCGTACGCCGGCGGGTTGCCGCCGGGAGGTCGATCCGCTATCTCGTGCCGGACGCCGTGCGCGAATCTGATCGAAGAGAAGGGCTTGTACGCATGAGCGAGCGCGACGCAGCGGTTGCGCGAGCGCGCGAGGAGGCGCCGGACGTGTCGGAGGGGCTGGCGCGTCGCGTGGCGGCGATTGCCGACGACAAGCTCGGCGAGGACATCGTCGTGCTCGACATGCGCGAGCTCGTCAGCTACACGGACTTCCTGGTGCTGGTGACCGCGCGGAATGAGCGCCTGGCGAAGGCGATCGCCGACGACGTCCATCTTCAGCTGAAGGCGGACGGGCTGATGCCGTCGCGGATGGAGGGGGTCCAGGAGGCCCGGTGGGTCTTGCTCGACTACCTGGACTGCGTGCTCCACGTGTTCGTGCCGGAGGCGCGAGAGCACTACCGGCTCGAGCAGCTCTGGGGCGAGGCGCCGCGGCTCGAGCTCTAGCCGCTGCGCGCAGCGGCGAATTCGGGTTGCGTCCGTCCGCTCAGAGACCTATCGTGCTGCCCATCGCTCCGCGCGCCTTCAAGAGATCGCTCTTCGGCTACCACCGCAAGGAGGTCGACGAGGCGATTGCGTGGCGCGACGCGGCGATCCAGGAGGAGACGAAGCGCGCGAACGAGCAGATGGCGCGTGCGGACCTCCTGACCGCGCGGATCAACGACGAGACGCGGCGTGCGGATCAGGCCGTGATCCACGCCGAGGAGCTCGAGCGGGCGTCGCTTGACCTGGCGGGCAGGGTGGATGCGCTCGAGAAGGTCGCCGACCGGCTTGCGCTGCGGGTGGTCGAGCGCGAGAGGCACATCGCCGGGCTGACCGAGCGGCTTGGACGCGGCGCTCGAGGAGCTCGCGCGCGGGGCGGAGGAGCGAGCCGCGTGTGGCGGAGGAGCCGCGCGCCGAACCGGCTGAGAACGGTGACGCGGGGGACGTGTTCGACGGCCTGATCGAGGTGGAGGTCGGGCCGTTGTCGGACTTCGACCAGCTTGCGAGCTTCGAGGACGCGGCGAACGGCATCGGGGCGGCCGACGGGATCTCGGTGAAGAGGTTCGCGAAGGGCAGGGCGACGCTCGAGATGCACCTCACCGAGCCCGTCGCGCTTCTGACCGAGCTCGAGGAGCGGGCGCCGTTCGAGTTCACGGTGCGGGACACGCGGAACGATCGCGTGATCCTCGACGTCGACGGCGACTGAGCCGCGTGAGCAGCAGGGCTCTCTGCTGGGCCTACGGCCTGATCGCGGCCGGGGCGCTGGTGGCGACGTGGTCGCAGAACATCAGGTTCTTCGGCGAGGAGGACAACGGCGGGCTTGGCGGCTTCATCGACGGGATGTACGAGAACGCGGCGGCGGCCTCGATCTCGAACGACCTTCTCTTCATGCTCCTGGCGGCCTTCGTCCTGATGTTCATCGAAGGCAGGCGACTCGGGATCCGCCACCTCTGGGTCTACTTCGTCGGTTCCTTCCTGATCGCCGTCAGCGTGATGTTCCCCCTGTTCCTCCTGGCGCGCGAGCGGAAGCTGGCGAGCGAGAGTGCGACCGCGCCCGGTCCTCGCTACGCATGCTTTCTCCACATGCACCTGCCATTGATCCCTATCAGACGACTGCCGAGCATCGAGCCGTTCATTTGCGACTGTCGCCTGCACGTAACGGTCAAACGGTCGCGATAAACTGGGCATCCGATTACGAGCTTCCAGGGGCTGTAGATCAGTTGGTAGATCGCTGCGTGGCACGCAGAAGGCCGTCGGTTCGAGTCCGTCCAGCTCCACTCTCGTCGCCGGGCCCAACCACATCGGATCCGAGGTGCTTCGGCGCCACCTCGGCCTGATCACTCACCGCGCCGCTGCTGGCGAGACGTTCTACATCACGCGCCGCGGCAAGCCGTTCTGCCGGCTCACCCCTCCGGAATCCGGGATGACATAGCGTTCCCGCGCATGAAGCAGCTCGCAGACGGCGTTTGGCAACTGTCCCTCTTTCCCCCGAACGCGATCAACGTCTTCCTCCTCGACGACGTCCTCATCGACGCGCGACCCGCTTCGCATCGCGGAAGATCATCAAGGAGCTCGAGGGACGCCCGCTCTCCGCGCACGCCCTGACCCACGCCCACCCCGACCATCAGGGCGCTTCGCACGCCGTCTGCGAGCAGCTTCGGCGTTCCCTTCTGGGTCGGCGAGAAGGACATCCGAGCGGCCGAGAACCCCAAGCTCATCGGCGAGCGCCAGCCCGACCACTTCATGGCGCAGCTTCTTCGCGAAGACACATGACCGGGCCCGCCCACCGGGTCGACCGCGCCCTTCGCGAGGGAGACGAGGTCGCCTCCTTCAAGGTCATCGACGTCCCCGGGCACTCGGCGGGGCACGTCGCCTTCTGGCGCGAGTCCGACGGCGTCCTCGTCCTCGGCGACGTCCTCAACTCCGCTGAACATCTACACGCTCCTCCCGGGCCTGCGCGAGCCCAAGGACTACTTCACGCCCGACCCAGCCGAGAACCGCCGCTCCGCGCGCAAGCTCGCCGCCCTCGAGCCGAAGCTCGTCGCTCTTCGGTCACGGGCCGCCCGTTCGCGACACGAAGAAGTTCGTCGACTTCGTGAACGGCCTGCCGGACTAGCCGGCGACCTAGCTTCGGCGGCCTTCGCCGCGTCGCACTGGCGCCCGATCGACTCGAGCGTCTCGCGCACCTCGCACGGATTCGATCCGAGCGCGGGCAGGAAGTCCTCGGCGATCCCGCGCGCATAGACGGGCCACATCCGCTCGAGCATCTCTTCGCCCTCGCCGGTCAGCTGGATGTGGAACGAGCGCCGGTCGCCGGGGCAGGTGACGCGCTCCACCAAGCCCCGCCTTCTCCACCCGGTCGAGCAGCCGGCTCATCCCGCTGTTCGAGAGCAGCACCCGCTCGGCCAACTCGACCTGGCGCAGCCGGTTCTCAGGCGCGTCCTTCAGCGCCGCGAGCACGTCGTACCACGGGAGGGGAGGGAGGTCGGCCTCGTCGAGGTCGGCGCTGATCCGCCGCAGCATCGACGGAGTGGGCGCGCAGGAACGCGCGCCACGTCGCCAGTTGCTCCTCGTCCATCTTCACTGCGCTTGCCATGTACTCGCACATTGTACATACATCTGTTGACGACGCAACGGTCTGTGGTATATTCATTGCGAAAGCAACAATTGCTAGCGCAAAGGAGACAAGCAATGACCACCACAGCCACCAAGATCGACATCCCGGCAGGCACCTGGAGCGTCGACCCCGTCCACTCGAGCGCCTCATTCGAGGTCGAGCACAACGGCTTCTCGCTCTTCCGGACCAGCTTCCGGGAGCTCGACGCCAAGCTCACCTCCGGCGACGAGACCCGGATCGAGGGCACCGTCCCCGTCGAGAGCATCGACGTCACCCAGCCCGACTTCCGGGCGCACCTGCTCTCACCCGAGTTCTTCGACTCGGCCCGCTACCCGAACATCGAGTTCGCCTCGAGCGACCTCATCGGTGGACGACGACACGTCACCCTCCGCGGCGACCTCACCATCGCCGGCAAGTCCCGCCCCGTCGAGGCAACCGGCGCCTACCGCGGCCCGCTGACCGACCCCATGGGTGGCGAGCGCGTCGCGCTCTCGCTCAAGGCGACGGTCGATCGCAACGAGTACGGCATCGGCTGGAACATGGACCTGCCGAACGGCAAGAAGGTCCTGGGCGACGACGTCACCCTGCTCGTCGAGCTCGAACTGGTGAAGGAGTAGCGAGATGCGCCTCCTGGCCATCTCCGGCAGCCTCCGCGCCGACTCCCACAACTCGCGCCTCCTCCGCATCGCGGCGGAGGAGGCGCCCGCGGGCGTCGAGATCGAGATCTATGACGGTCTCGCCGGCATCCCGCCGTACGACGAAGACCAGGACACCGGGCGCGGCCCGGCCCCCGTGCGCGAGCTCCGCGAGCGCATCGCGGCCGCGGACGGACTCATCTTCGCCACCCCGGAATACAACTCTTCGATTCCCGGCGTCCTCAAGAACGCCATCGACTGGGCTTCCCGGCCCCGGGCGACGACGCCGCTCGCCGGCAAGCCCGCCGCCGTAATGGGCGCTTCGACCGGCCACTTCGGCGCCGTCTGGGCACAGGCCGAGCTCAAGAAGGTCCTCGGCTCCACGGGAGCGCGAGTCGTCGACGCCGAAGTCGTCGCTCGCGCTCGCAGACGACGCCTTCGACTCCGACGGGCAGGCTTCGCGACGAGGCAGGCGCTCGATGCAATCCGCGACCTGACCGTCAGCCGTCGTCGCCGAAGCCGAGCGCGACCGCGAACTCGCTCTAGCCGCCTAGCCCTGCGTCCGCCCGCAGGTGCCGCCGCACGCGCCATCCGGCGCCCGAGAAGTCCAGGTTCGCGACCGTGGCAAACCCCTCCTCGTCCTCGCGGAGCGCGAGGAGGAGGTGCGCAACGCGGTCCGCGGCAGGCAAGCCCTTCGGCGTCGCCGACGCGCACGCACCACGAGAAGACGCGCTTGCCGAGAACGCCGTCGCGCACGAGAAGCGCACCCTGCTCGCCCACAAGCCAGAACCCGAACTCACCCCCATACGACGCGAACCCCGTCAGCTTGAGAAAGTCGATGCCGTCCTTGCCCACCAGATCGGCGAGCAGCCCCAGCGCCACCTGCTCGGGCCCCGTCTCGCCGTCGTGGGACGCGACGCTCTTCTCGCTCCCGAGCGCAACGGCCGCCCGGGCGCCCCTTCGCGCCTGGAGCCACGGGACCGCCCAGGCATGGGCAAAGCACAGCAGGGCGACCGGGAAGGTCAGCGGCTCGATCAACAGGAGCGCGACGCCAGGCGCCGAGAACAACGCGACGACCCATGCCGTCCACATCGTCCAGCGCCTGCCGTCTCGCTTGAGCGTGCGCTCTGTCGCGCGCTCCCTACCCCAACCAAGTCCTTCAGCTTCGGGCAGCCCGGCGCCTGCGCCACCTCGCGCCTCAACCCGCGGGTTCGCGTGACGTGTCAGCCGCCGACGATCGGCCGGCGGAGCGTCACCAGCTCCGCATCCACCGGAAGCTCTCGAACCACCTCGGCCGACCCGTCCTGCAGGGTCGCCGAGGCGATCAATCCGCGCTCAAGCTCGAACGCGAGCGCCTCCTGCGCCCGTTCAGCTGCCGCATCGTCCTCGGACGTCCACTCCGCAAGCGTCGTGTGCCCGCTGCGATCCAGTCTTGATCAAGCGTCCCATGCTGCCCTCCTCATCGAGTCGGTCATTTGCCGCGCCGAACTTCAGCGCTGCAAGCAGGTGCCGTTGTAGAAAGCACCATACGCCTCCTAGACTCGCCGCGTGAGCGACGAGCCGGCAAAGATACGACCCCCAAGCCATCGAGGCGCGCTGGCAGGCCGTCTGGGACTCCGAGCGCACGTGGGAGGTCCCCAACCCCGGCGACCCCGGCTTCGACTCCTCGAAGCCCAAGTCCTACGTCCTCGAGATGCTCCCGTATCCCGTCGGGCGAGCCCCACGTCGGCCACCTCAAGAACTACGCCATCGGCGACGCCATCGCCCACTTCAGGCGCCGGCGCGGATTCGACGTCATCCATCCCATGGGCTACGACGCGTTCGGCCTGCCGGCGGAGAACAACGCCATCCGCACCGGCGAGCACCCCGCCGAGGCGACGCGAAAGTCAATCGAGTCCTTCCGCAGCCAGTTCAAGCGCTGGGGCATCTCGATCGACTGGTCGCGCGAGATCGCCTCTTGCGACCCCGAGTACTACCGCTGGACGCAGTGGCTCTTCCTGCGCATGTTCGAGCGCGGCCTCGCGTACCGCTCGGAGGCGCCGGTGCAGTGGTGCCCGGTCGACGCCACCGTCCTCGCCAACGAGCAGGTCATCGACGGCCGCTGCGAGCGCTGCGGCTCCCTGGTCGAGCAGCGAAAGCTCGAGCAGTGGTTCTTCAAGATCACCGACTACGCGGACCGCCTCCTCGCCGACTTCGACATCCTCGAGTCCTGGCCCGAGCACGTGGTCACGATGCAGCGGAACTGGATCGGCCGGTCCGAGGGCGCCGAGGTCATCTTCACCTGCCGAGAGCTCGGCATCGACTTCCCCGTCTTCACCACGCGCCCCGACACCCTCTTCGGCGCCACCTTCTTCGTCCTCGCGCCCGAGCACCCCGACCTCGACGCCCTCGCCGCCGGCTCTCCAAACGAGGAGGAGGTCCGCACCTACGTTGCCGAGGCGGCTCGCAAGTCCACCGAGGACCGCGCCGCCGAGGACCGCGAGAAGACGGGCGTGCCGCTCGGCCGCACGATCACCAACCCGGTGAACGGCGAGGAGATCCCGATGCTCGTCGCCGACTACGTCCTCATGGACTACGGCACCGGCGCGATCATGGCCGTGCCCGCGCACGACGAGCGCGACTTCGAGTTCGCCAAGGCGTTCGACCTGCCGATCCGCCAGGTCGTCCAGCCCCAGGGCCAGGAGGCGTCTTCCGACGAGCCTTTCGTCTCGCACTCCGACGACGAGCGCCTCGTCAACTCGGACGGCTTCGACGGCATGAGCTCGCCCGAGGCGAAGAAGGCGATCGTGGAGAGGCTCGCCTCGGAGGGGCGCGGCAAGCCGACCGTCAATTACCGCCTGCGCGACTGGCTCCTCTCCCGCCAGCGCTACTGGGGGTGCCCGATCCCGGTCGTCCACTGCGACGCCTGCGGCATCGTGGCCGTGCCCGACGACCAGCTGCCGGTCGAGCTCCCCGACGTCACCGACTACGCGCCCAAGGGCAAGTCGCCGCTCGCCGCGGTCGACGAGTGGGTCAACACCACCTGCCCATCCTGCTCGGGTCCCGCGCGGCGAGAGACGGACACCATGGACACCTTCGTCGACTCCTCCTGGTACTTCCTCCGCTATCTGGACGCGCACAACGCCGACGCGCCGTGGGACCGCGAGATCGCGGACCACTGGATGGCCGTCGATCAGTACATCGGCGGGGTCGAGCACGCGATCCTCCACCTCATGTACGCGCGCTTCTTCGTCAAGGCGCTGGCGGACATGGACATGGTCGGCGTCCAGGAGCCCTTCGCGAACCTCTTCACCCAGGGGATGATCACCCGCGACGGCGCGAAGATGTCGAAGACCAAGGGCAACGTCGTCAGCCCGAGCGACTTCGTCGACCGCTACGGCGCCGACACTCTGCGCACCTTCATCTGCTTCACCGGCCCGCCCGCCAGGGGTGGCGACTGGACCGACGAGGGCGTCGAGGGCGTCTTCCGCTTCCTCTCGCGCCTGTGGCGGCTCGCGACCGAGGTGGTCGAGGGCCCCACCGGCCCCGGCACCGGCGACCCGGAGCCCCTCATTCGGAAGGCGCACTGGGCCATCGACAAGGTGACCCGCGACATCACGACCGATTTCGCCCTCCATACCGCGATCGCCGCCGTCATGGAGCTGGTGAACGACTCGTACAGGCTGAAGGACGACCTCTACGGCTCGCCCGAGGGCGACGCGGCCGTGCGCTTCGCCGCCGTCCACCGCAGCGTCGCTCATCTTCCCGTTCGCGCCGCACCTCGGGGCCGAGCTCTACGAGTCCATCGAGGGAACGCGCGTGTGGGAGGAGCCGTGGCCCGAGGCCGATCCGGCGATGCTCACCTCGGAGACGATCACGCTCGTCGTCCAGGTGAACGGCAAGCGCCGCGACCAGATCGAGGTTGCCGCCGAGACCCCGGAGGACGAATTGAAGAGCCTCGCGCGCGATCGTCGGAGGCCGTCGCGAAGCACCTGGACGGCAAGGAGATCGTGAAGGAGATCGTCGTTCCGGGACGCCTGGTCAACCTCGTCGTGCGCTGAGCGTTAACCGGACGAGAGCCCGGGTCTGCTAAAACCGCCTCGTGCTCGTACGCCGCTTCTCCGAGGCGCCCACCATCGAGGTGCATCGCCTGCGCTCGCACATCCTCATGGACGCCGGCGAGCTCGGCTCGCGAAACCTGTCCGTGAACTGGATCGAGGTCCCGCCCGGAGCGTCCGAGGATCTGATCTCCCACGAGGAGGCCGAGCAGGTCTACGTCGTCGTCGCCGGAGCCGGGGACGATGTCCGCGACCGGAGACACGCAGGCAGCTTGCGCCGGGCGACTTCGTGATGATCCCACCCGCGACCGAGCACTCCGTCTCCAACGCCGGCACCGAGAATCTGGCACTCGTCTCGGTCCAGTCCCCGGGCGTCTCCGCCGACGAGCTCTTCTCGATCCGCCTCGCTAGCCAGGCCGCCGGATACGACGACGCGTACGAGGACGAGTAGGCCATCGCCACCGGGCCGACCCGCCGCAAGCGCGTAGTCATCCACGGCCACGTGCAGGGCGTGTTCTTCCGCGACACGATGCGAAGGCGTGCCGAGGCCCGAGGCGTGACCGGCTGGGTCACCAACCGCGGCGACGGAACCGTAGAGGCGGCACTCGAAGGCCGCCGCGCCGACATCGAGGCCCTCCTCGGCTTCTGCAAGCAGGGCCCGTCGGGCGCCCACGTGACGGGCGTCGACGTTCGCGACGAAGAGCCAGAGGGTCTGACCACCTTCAAGATCGAGTAGGCGCTTCAGACAGGCCGCCGTGAGGGATTAGCCCGCCGCCTGGGGTCGGTGACGAAGTCCTTGCCGAGCTCGTCCACGAAGTCGCGCTCTTGGCAGGTGTCACGCGTGAGTCCGGTTGCGGCAGCCTCGGGTCATGCCGGAGCTCAGCAGAGCGCAGCTTGCCGTCTATGCGGCGCTCGCCGTCGTCGCCCTCATGCTGGGGTCGCGGTGGATCCGAAGCGGCGGCGAGGCGGCATCCGCCGCGCCGGGATCGCTGCCGTCGTTCGAGTCGAGCGGTTCGAAGGAGCGGCCGACGACTCGTTCGAAGCGACCGGGGGAGACCTCGTCGTCCACGTGGCTGGAGCCGTCGCAGATCCGGGCGTCTACCGCATGCCCCGGGCGTCCGGGTCACGGACGCCATCAAGCGGGCGGGTGGGGCAACTGGCGAAGCGGCGCCCGACTCCATCAATCTCGCGGCGCCGCTCGCCGACGGCCAGCAGATCCAGGTTCCGGCGAAGGTGGAGGGCGGCGCAGCCTCAGTTCCCGGGACGACCGGCACGGACGGACCGATCAGCCTCGGCACCGCGACGGTCGAGGAGCTGGACACGATCGAGGGCATCGGCCCGGTTACCGCCGCCGCGATCCTGGAGTTCCGCGACCAGAACGGCGGAGTCTCGTCGGTCGACGACCTCGACCAGGTGAGCGGGATCGGTCCGACGACGATGGAGGCGCTTCGGGGCGCGGCTCCAGCCGTAGATGGCGCGCGCGTCGCTCGCTTACGCCTGGCGCGCCGCAGCGCTGGGTGGGCTCGTGGCGGGGCTGGCACTTGCGGCGCCGCTTGGGCTCGGGACGCGGGCGGCGGATGGGGCAGCCAAGGGACTAGGCACGCGGGCGGGACTTGGGGTAGTCGCTGCGCTCGCGGTCGTGCTGGCGCTTGTTCGCCCGCGGCGTCGGGCGGGCCGGATCGGTGCCGTGGCTTGCGCTCGTTGCTCGTAGTCGCCGGGCTGGGAGGGCTGGCGGTCGGCAGCGCGCGGCTGGCGGCGATCGACGGGGGAGCGCTCGTGGCGGAGCCGGGCGCCCAGCGTCGAGCTGCACGGGACCGTCGCGTCGGCGCCGCGCGACGTCGGGCGAGCTCACGCGCTTCGCGCTCGATACGCCCGAGGGCCGCATCGCCGTCGAAGCCCGCTCGCCGCCCTCACCCGTCGCCGAGAAGTGGAATTCCGACGACATAGCGTGGAAATTCCTACTCTCGGCGCGGTTGACGAGGGCTCCGAGGTCGTGGTCGGCGGCACGGTGCGGGAGCCGGCGCCCTGGGAGCGGGCGCAGATCGAGCGCTCGGGGGCATCGTTCGTTCTGGCCGCCGACCACGTCGCGCCGACCGGCGCGTCCCGCGGCGGCCTTCGCGGCGCTCTCGACGACGTTCGCCGCCGCGCCGAAGCCGCGCTCGAGCGCGGCACGCAGCCACCCGCCGCGGCGCTCCTCCGCGGTTTCGTCCTGGGCCAGGACGACCGGATTCCCGAGGACGTCCGAGAAGAGTTCCGCCGTTCGGGCCTGGCTCACGTATTGGCGGTGTCGGGCCAGAACGTGATGCTGCTCGCGATTCTCGCGACGCCGCTTCCTGGCGCTCGCCGGCGTGCCACTGCGGTCGCGCCTGGTCGCGATCGCGCTCATCATCGCGATCTACGTGCCGGTCGCGGGCGCGGGCGCGTCGATCCAGCGGGCGGGCGTGATGGGCATCGCGGGGGTCGTCGCGGCGCTGGCGAGCCGGCCCACGGCGCGGTGGTACGCGCTGGGCCTTGCGGCGGCCGTGACCTTGGCGATCGATCCGCGGGCGACCGCGGACATCGGCTGGCAGCTCTCCTTCTGCGCGGTCGCGGGCCTCCTGGTCCTCGCTCCGCCCCTGATCCGCCTCCTCGCTCCCGAGCGGAACGCGGCGTCCGCCGCGCCTTGGCCGAGGGAGCGGCGATGACCCTCGCGGCGACCCTCGCAACGGCTCCCCTCGCCGCCCACCACTTCGGCACCGTCTCGCTGACCGCGATCCCGGCAAACCTCGTCGCCCTGCCGGCGATCGCGCCCGCGATGTGGCTGGGGATGCTCTCGGGAGCACTCGGGCAGATCGCGGACGCGCCGGTCGAGCCGCTCACCTGGCTGGGCGGGCTCTGCGCCTCGTTCATCGGCTGGGTCGCGCGGGCGTTCGGGCCCGAGTGGGCGCAGCTCGACGTCCCCGAGCCGGGGCCGGTCGCAGCTCTCGTCGTGGACCGCCGTGCTGGTCGGCGGCGCCACGGCTCGCATGCATGGCGCATCGAGCGAAGCGAGTCAGATGCGCGCCGCCCCGCGGCCCCGCGGCGGCTCGTGCTCGCGCTCGCCTGCACCCTGGCCGCATGCGCGGCGGCGGTCGCGCTCGTGGGCTCGGAGCGGCCGGAGCACCGGGCCCCCGCCGGCGCTGACCATCCGGATCCTCGACGTGGGCCAGGGCGACGCCATCCTCGTCGAGCCCCGGACCCACCCGCCGCTACTCGTCGACAGCGGGCCCGCCCGACGCCGAGGCGGGACGAACGGCTGGCGGATCTGGGCATCGAAGAGCTGTCAGCCATCGCGATCACGCACGACGAGCTCGACCACTCGGGCGGCCTTGCCGAGCGTTCTCGGTGAGGTCGACGTGCAGCGCCTCCTCAGCCCGTACGGACCGCCCGCGGCGTGCCGCTACCTGGATTGCCCGGCCACCAACTCGCCTCGCCGCCGGACTCCGGTTCCGGCTTGGGGAGGTCGACGTCGAGGTCCTGTGGCCTCCGGCGACCGCTCCCGCTGCCGCGAACCCGAACGAGACCGCGCTCGTCCTCAAGGATCTCCACAGGGCGAATTCGACGCGGTTCTCACGGCAGATGCCGAGGCGGAGACCGCGACATACGGGCTCGGGCCCGGTCGAGTTCCTCAAGGTCGCCCACCACGGGAGCGCCGACGCCGGGCTCGAATCGCTCCTCGATCGCACCTCGCCGGAGCTCGCGGCGATCTCGGTTGGCGCGGACAACCCTACGGGCATCCGGCCTCCGAGACCACGAGGCGCTGGACGCGCACGGCGTGGCAACCATGCGCACGGATGAGGCCGGCGAGATCGTCGTCGAGGTCCGCGGGGGTCGTGGGGCTCGTCAGCGGCTGAGTCGGCGATGGCACGTCGGGGCCCGCAGGTAGGGTCAGGCCATGGCTGACCTCGCTCCCGTCTACCTGTTCGCCGGCGACGACATCGGCAAGATCGACGCGATGCTCGCCCGGCTTCGCGCCCGCGCCGAGAGCGAGGGAGGGCCGGGCGCGCTCGAGTCGTTCGGCGCAGACGGCGCGCCCGACCCAGATGCCCTTCTGGGCGCGATCCCGGCCATGTCGCTGACGGCGACGCGGCGCTTCCTCCTGGCCGACGGCGTCGAGCGCTGGAGCGCGGCGCAGGCCAAGCCGGTCGCCGCGGCGCTCGATCGCTGCCGCCCGACCTGACGATCGTCTTCGTCGCTCGCGAGGGCTCGCCGAAGCCGAAGGCGCCCAAGGCGCTGGTCGACGCGGTCGGCAAGCGCCGGCGGCGAGGTGCGCCGCTGCGACGCGCCGAAGGCTCGCGACCTGCCCTCGCGGATCCGCGCAGGACGCGGAGAAGCGCGGATTCGCCCTCTCTCCGGACGCGGCCGCGCTGCTCGTCGAGCGGATGGGCAACTCGACGCTGCGGCTTCAGACGGAGCTCGACCGGCTCGCGACTCTGGGCGGGCGACGGGGGAGAGGTGACGGTCGAGGATCTGGAGTCGATGATCGCCGACACCTCCGAGGAGGTCATGTGGACGCTCTCGGACGCAATCGTCGACCGCGACCGTGCCGGCTGCCGCGGCCGCGGCGGCGCGCCTCTCCGGCCAGGGCGAGTCCGTGACGCCGCTCGTCTACCAGATGGCAAAGCGCCTCCGCGAGGCTCGCCTTGCGCTGGCGGGCCTGGAGGCCGGGCGCAGCCCGCGCGAGCTCGAAGCATCGCTCCCCATGCACCCATACGCGGCCAAGCTGCTTCTTCGCCGCGTCAAGGGCGCGACCTCAACCTCGCTTCGCGCCTCCACGTGCGCGGTCGCCGACCTCGAGTGGTGGACCCGCGGCGGTTCCGACTACCCCGAGGAGGTCGCGCTGGCGCTCGCCGTGGCGAGAGCCACGCGCGGAGGCGGTTGAGAGCGGGAGAGGGGCCTACGAGGAGGCGCCGGCGCGCACGCGAGCGGCGCGAGCCTTCTTGCGGGCGCCGGTGTTCCGGTGAAGGGCGCCCTTCTGCACGGCCTTGTCGATCTTCGAGACGAGCGTGCGGTGCTCGGCGTCAGCGGTCTCGGAATCGCCCTGCGGCGACCGCCGCCTCGAGGCGCTTGAAGTGCGTCTTCACCGCGCCCGAGAAGAATGGCGGTTCTCGGTCCGCTCGCGGATGGAGCGGGCGTTGCGCTTGCGTTGTGAAGCGATATTGGCCATGAAGCGACGGCGGATGATAGCGGCGTGAGCGAGCACCGAAACACTCGACGAGGCCGCTTCGCCCGGACGAGCGGCATCGCGGACGCCGAGCACGCCGCAAAGCCGGCCCGCGCGGGCCGCCTGGCGCGCTCGACGGCGATGTTCTCGGCCGCAACCGGGCTCTCCCGGGTCGCCGGCCTCGTGCGCGAGATCGTCGCCGCGTCCTACTTCGGCATCACGGCGCAGATGTCGGCGTTCACGATCGCATTCCAGGTGCCGAACCTCGTCCGCAGCCTGTTCGCGGACGCGGCGATCCAGGCCGCGTTCGTGCCGGTCTTCACCGAGCAGCTCGAGCAGGGCAACCGCCGCGAGGCGTTCCGGCTGGCCTCGTCGCTCATCTTCCTCGTCACCGCGATCCTGGGCGCGCTCACCGCGCTCTTCATCCTGCTCGCGCCGGTCATCATGCCGCTCTTCGTGCCGGACGAGTACGTGGATGTGGCCGACCTCACGGTTTCGCTCTCGCGCATCCTCTTCCCGATCATCGTCCTCCTCGGCGTGACGGGGATGGTCGTCGGCATCCTGAACTCCTTCGACCGCTTCGGCGCGTACGCGATCGCGCCGTTCTTCTGGAACGTCGTGATCATCGCCGTCCTGGTCGGCCTCGCGCCGGCGTTCCCGGAGGAGGACGAGATCTACGCGTACGCGATCGGCGTGCTCGCCGGGACGATCGTTCAGCTCGCGATCTGCTTCTGGGACCTCAAGAACACGCCGTACGGGCTCCGCCGGGCGTTCGACGCGCTCTTCAGCTTCAGCCGCGCCGACTGGCACGACTCGAACGTCCGGCGCATCCTCGTCCTGATGCTGCCGGTGACGATCTCGCTCGGCCTCATCAACATCAACCTCCTCATCAACTCCTCGATCGGCTTCCTCGTCTCCGAGCAGGCGCCGGCGGCGATCGACAAGGCGTTCCGCATCTACATGCTCCCGCAAGGCATCTTCTCGGTCGCGATCGCCACCGTCCTCTTCCCGACGCTCGCGCGCTACGCCGCCCGCTCCGACTTCGACCGCCTTCGCTCGACGATGGCGAACGGAACCCGCCAGATCCTGCTCCTCCTCGTGCCCGGCCGCCGCATCGATCCTGGTTCTCGCCGAGCCCATGACCCGCCTCGTCTACCAGCGCGGCGTCTTCGACGCGCAGCCTCCACGGATCTCGTCTCCGAGGCGCTCTTCTGGTTCGCCTTCTCGCTGCCCTTCAGCGGCGTGTTCCTGCTCCAGACGCGGACCTTCTTCAGCCTGCAGCGGCCGTGGGTGCCGACCCTCGTGGGCGCGGCGAACCTCGTCATCACCGCGGTCGTGGCCTCATCCTCTACGACCCGTACGGCGATCGGGGGAATCGTCGCCGCCACAAGCCTCGCGACGATCGTGAGCGTCCTCGTCGGAGGCGCGATCCTTCACCGCGCGCTCGGGCCGGCTCGAGCTCGGCTCAGCTCATCTGGTCGGGCACGCGGATCCTCGCCTCGGCGCCGCCCTGCTTGCCGCCGTCTCCTACTTCACCTGGGACGCGCTGGACGAGGCGCTCGGGCCGCGGCCTGGGCGGCCAGATCATCTCGCTCGGCGTCGCCCTGGCGGCGGGCGCGATCGTCGTACGGCGTCGCGCTCACGCTCCTGCGCGTGCCGGAGATGGGCCAGGTGCTGAGCCTCCGCCGCCGCGGCCAGCCCTAAGCCGGCGGCGCCTCTGGGCGCTCGATTGCAAGCAAAGCGTGTGTGACTCCGGTCACACACTTGTTACTTCACTCGGTCAAGGTGTACCTCCCGCCAACCCGCATTCTCGCGATCTGTCACAGGCGACAGGCGCCGCGGGGGACTTGAGCGCCGATTCCGGCTCTCAGGGCGCCAACACCGGCGCCCAGGCGCGCTCATTCGCGCGCCCGGACCAAGTTGAGGTGACAACCCGCATGGCGTACCCGCGTTCGACAACCCGCTTTCTTGTGACGGCCGCAACCGTGGCGGCCGTCGCCACCCCGGCGCTCGCCGCCGAGGTGCCCAGCCCGGACTCCGCCGAGGCTCTGCGCATCGCCGCGCCCGGCTCGCCGACTGCGCTCGCGATCCGCGAGGCGCGGCTGGCCCGCGAGGAGCGGCAGCGCAAAGCCGCCCGAAGGGCTCGCCGCAACGCCGGCCCGTTCGTGCCGGTCGTCGGCGACGTCGACTACGGGACTTCGGAGAACGCCTTCGGCGCCGCCCGCTACGGCCACGTCCACTCGGGGCACGACATGTTCGCGCCGGCGGGCACCCCGCTTGGTCGCGGCCACCGACGGCATCGTCGCCGACGCGGGCTCCGACGGCGGCCAGGGCAACTACGTCCACCTTTACGACCCCGAGGGCGACCGCACGTTCATCTACATGCACATGGTCGAGCCGTCGCAGGTGCGAGACGGGTGAGAAGGTCGAGGCCGGCGAGCAGCTCGGCGGCGTGGGCTGCACGGGCTCCTGCTCCGGCGATCACCTGCACTTCGAGATCCGCGACGGCAAGGGCATGACCGGCGAGGCGTTCGACCCGCTGCCCGAGCTCAAGGACTGGGACTCGATCGACAAGCCCGCCTAGGGCGCACCTGCCGCACGCCATACTCGACGCGGCATGGACCGCATCCGCAACTTCTCGATAATCGCGCACATCGACCACGGAAAGTCGACGCTTGCGGACCGCATCCTCGAGGTGACGGGCACGGTCGACGCCCGCACGCACGTGCCGCAGATGCTCGACTCGATGGACCTCGAGCGCGAGCGCGGAATCACGATCAAGGCCCAGGCCGTGCGGGTGGACTATGCCGCGCGATGACGGCGAGACCTATCACCTGCATCTGATCGACACTCCCGGCCACGTGGACTTCTCCTATGAGGTGTCACGCTCGCTCGCCGCGTGCGAGGGGGCGCTCCTGGTCGTCGACGCCGCGCAGGGCGTCGAGGCCCAGACCGTCGCCAACACCTACGCGGCGATCGAGGCGGGGCTCGAGCTGATCCCGGTGCTGAACAAGGTCGACCTGCCCGGCGCCGAGCCCGAGCGGGTGACCGAGCGAGATCCTCGACCTGATCGGCGGCGACGCGTCGGATGTCCTCCACATCTCGGCCAAGACCGGCCTGGGCGTCAGGGAGGTGCTCGAGGCGATCGTCGAAGCGCATCCCGCCTCCCAAGGGCGAGCCGGACGCCGAGCCGCGCGCGCTCATCTTCGACTCGGAGTTCGACCAGTACCGGGGCGTGATCGCCTACGTGCGCGCGGTGGACGGCGCCTTCCGCAAGGGGGAGGCAGATCCGAGCGATGCAGACCGGCACCCAGGCCGAGATCGACGAGATCGGGTTCTTCAAGCCGCAAGATGACCGCCGCGCCGGGGATGGCGGCCGGCGAGGTGGGCTACGTGATCACCGGCCTCAAGGACGTCTCGAAGCTGCGCGTCGGCGACACGCTCACCACCGCGGCAGCTCCGGCCTCCGAGCCCCTGCCCGGGCTATCGCGAGGTCAAGCCGATGGTCTTCTGCGGCCTCTTCCCGATCGAGACCGAGCGCTACGAGGACCTGCGCGAAGCGCTCGACAAGCTCTCGCTGAACGACGCGGCGCTCTCGTACGAGCCCGAGACGTCGCAGGCGCTCGGCTTCGGCTTTCGCTGCGGCTTCCTCGGCCTGCTCCACATGGACATCGTGCGCGAGCGCCTGGAGCGCGAGTACGACCTGGAGATGCTCGCGACGACCCCGAACGTGAGCTACGAGGTGGAGCTGATCGGCGACGAGGTCATCGAGGTCCACTCGCCCGTCGACCTGCCCGATCCCGGCTCGATCGTGCGCATCTCCGAGCCGTACATCCGCGCCAGCGTCCTCTGTCCCTCGGACAAGATCGGAGCCGTGATGGAGCTCTGCCAGGAGCGCCGCGGCACCCACGTGGACATGCACTACCTCTCGTCGGAGCGCGTCCAGCTTCGCTACGACCTGCCGCTCGGCGAGATCGTCCTCGACTTCTTCGACCAGCTCAAGTCGCGCACCGCCGGCTACGCGTCGCTCGACTACGAGCCGACCGGCATGGCGGAGTCCGACCTGGTGAAGCTCGACGTGCTCCTCGCGGGCGATCCGGTCGACGCGCTCTCGATCATCGTCCATCGCGACAAGGCCTACGACGCCGGCAAGGTCCTGGTCGAGCGCCTTCGCAAGACGATTCCGCGCCAGCAGTTCGACGTTCCGGTCCAGGCCGCGGTCGGCTCGCGGGTGCTGGCGCGCGAGACGGTCAAGGCGGTTCGCAAGGACGTGACGGCGAAGCTCTACGGCGGCGACGTGACCCGGAAGCGCAAGCTCCTCGAGAAGCAGAAGAAGGGCAAGAAGCGCATGAAGCAGGTCGGGAGGGTGGAGGTCCCGCAGGAGGCATTTCTCGCAGTTTTGGAGCTGGACCAGGTGAGCGACGATCCGACGCATACCGCTGATCGAGGGCGCGATCCGGGCGTTCAACGAGGAGGACGTGCCGACTCTGCTCGAGTTCATCCATCCCGAGGTGCGCTCTCGCGTGGCCGAGGGTCTGGGAAATCCCGGCGCCCACGAGGGGATCGAGGGGTTCGCGGCGATGATGGCGGACTGGGGCGAGGCATGGAGCACGAACCAGGTCGAGCTCGACGAGATCGAGTTCGTCTCAGAGGACGTGGCGCTCGTTCACGTCTCGCAGCGCCTCGTCGGCGCCGGCTCCGGGATCCCGGTCGGTATGACGAACACGTTCCTGGTGGGCTTTCAGGGCGACACGGCCATCCGCTTCGAGATCCATCCCGACCGCGAGTCGGCGGCGGCGGCGCTTTGAAGCCGGAGGACCGCGAGCAGCTGTTTCGCGAGGGCTTCGAGGCCTGATGTCGGAAGGCGACATGGAGCGGGCCCTCAGCCGGTACTCGCCCGAGATCGAGGCGACCGCCCCCGACTGGATGAACGCAGGGGACGTTCAAGGGCCACGAGGGGTTCCTCGAGTGGGCCGCGGCCTGGCAGGAGGCCTGGGAGTCCTGGACCCAGGAGCTCGTGGAGGTCCGCGCGGTCGGCGAGCGACCACGTCGTCGCCCGGGTGCGACGTTCGGGGCACGGGGCAGGGGCAGCGGGGTTGAGCTCGACCAGGAGGTCGGCCAGGTCGTGGCCGTGGACGAGAACGGCAAGGCGACGTATCTCGAGATCACACAGACCTTCGAGCGAGCGCTCGAGATCGCGCACGAGCGCGAGGTCTCGAACTAGCTGTGCCCAGGAGCGCCCGTCGGCGCCGCGCCTAGACTTCATCGCGTGCTCTCAGAGCGGCGACAGCGGATTCTCCAGCTCGTGGCCGAGGAGTACCTTCGCTGCGGAAAGCCCATCGGCTCCAAGGCGATCTCGGAGCGCGACGACGTCGTTTGGGGCGCGTCGACCGTCCGCAACGAGCTCGCCGCGCTCGAGGCGGATGGCTACCTGACGCATCCGCACACCTCGGCCGGGCGCGTCCCGACCGACCGCGGCTACCGCTTCTACGCCGACGCGCTTCTCGCGACCACGCCGGCGACGACCGGTGAGGCGCCGGAGGAGGTCGAGCTCACGCGCATGCGCCGCGAGGTCGAGGACGCCATGCGCGAGACGACTCAGGCGCTCTCGCAGGTGACGGACCTTCTCGCGGTCGCGACCGCGCCGCCGCCGAGCGCGGCGCGGGTTCACCGCGTCGAGGTCCTGCCGCTCCAGCCCTCGGTCGCGATGGTCGTCGTGATCGCGACGAACGGCGCCGTCGCCAAGCGCGTCTTCAACTTCGAGCGGCGCCTGGACCCGGGCTTGCTCGAGTGGGCTTCGAGCTACCTGAACGAGCGCCTCTCGGGTCTCGCGCTGGGAGCCCGGATGACCGGAGACCGGCTGGCCGACCCGACCCTCTCGCCCGCCGAGGCGGGTTTCCTGGCCGAGATCGGCGCCGCCTTCACCGACCTGGAGCGCCGCGCGGGTGAGGACCTCTACGTGGATGGGGCCTCGCGGCTCCTCTCCGACGAGCGGGCGCCCGACATGCCGCAGGTGGAGTCCCTGATGGGCGTGCTCGAGGGGCGAGCGAACCTCCTTCGCGTCCTTCAGTCCGCCCTCGACGAGCGCTCGGTGTTCGTCTGGATCGGCGAGGAGAACCCGGCGCCCGAGCTGCGCTCCGTGAGCGTCGTCGGCGCCAACTACGGACTCGGGTACCGCAACCTGGGAACGGTCGGCGTCCTCGGTCCGACGCGGATGGACTACGCGACGGCGATCGCCTCGGTTCGGGAGGCCGCCTCCGAGCTCTCCCGCTATTTCGAATCGGTCTACGAGCGCGTAGGGCACTGCATCCACGCCAAGCGGGGAGCCCGGTACGGGCTGAAGCTCGGGATCGTCGAGTCCTTCGACCTGCCTGTCGGATGTGTGCAAGGCCCGTTCCTAGACTCAGCCGGTGCCCCGCGATCCCTATCAAGTGCTCGGCGTCGAGCGATCCGCCGAGGACGCCGAGCTGAAGAAGGCGTTCCGCAAGCTCGCCCGCGAGCTCCATCCGGACGTCAACCGCGACGATCCCGAGGCGGAGGAGAAGTTCAAGGAGGCAGCCGAGGCGTACGAGATCCTGTCTGACCCTGATCGGCGCCAGACCTACGACCAGTTCGGCCACGAGGGGCTGCGGTCGAACGGGTTCTCCTCCCAGGCGGCGAGCGGAGGCGGGATCGAGGACATCCTGTCCGCGATGTTCGGCGGAGGCAACTCGCCCTTCGGCGACATCTTCGGGTTCGGAGGCAGGTCGGGCCCGCGCCCGGGGGAGACGTCGGCGTCTCCGTGTCGATCGACCTCGCCGAGGTCCTCGAGGGCGCGACGCGCGAGGTCTCCTTTCCCGCGGTCTCGCGCTGCGAGCACTGCAACGGCAACGGCGCCGAGCCCGGAACGCCGATCCGCACCTGCGAGACGTGCGGCGGGCAGGGCGCCGTGCAGCAGGTCACGCGCACTCCCTTCGGCCAGATGATGCGCCAGTCAGCGTGTCCGACCTGCAACGGCGAGGGCAAGATCCCCGACGAGCCGTGCGAGGTCTGCGACGGCCTCGGCCGCCTGCGGAAGGAGCGGACCTACGAGGTCGACATCCCCGCGGGCATCGAGACCGGTCAGCGGATCCGCGTCTCCGGCAAGGGCCACGAAGGTGAGGCGGGCGCCGCCGCCGGCGACCTCTACGTCGAGGTCCAGGTAATCGGCGACGACCGCTTCGAGCGGCACGGCGAGCACCTCGTCACCCCCGCCCAGATCAGCGTGACCCGCGCGATGCTCGGCGGGACGATCGAGATCCCGACGCTCGAGGGCATGCACGAGGTCACCGTGCCCAAGGGCGCCCAGCCGGGCCAGCATGTCGTGCTGTCCGGAAAGGGCCTCCCGACCCTCAGGGGCAGGCGGCGGGGCGATCAGATCGTCGTCCTGGACGTCGTCGTGCCCCGGAAGCTCAACCGAAAGCAGCGCCACGCGGCCGAGGAGCTGGACGCCCTCCTCGACGATCCGCATCCAGGCGGATGATCCGCCTGGCGGTGCGCTGCAGGCCCGACCAGGCCGAGCTGGTCCTGGCCGAGCTCGTCCAGCTCGCGCCCGGAGGAGTGGAGGAGGAGAAGGGGCCCGACTGGGTCGAGTACGCGATCTACGGCGCCGAGGGAGAGCTCCCCGACCTCGGAGAGGTCGAGGCGGCGGCCGGCGACGATCTGGTCGAGATCACGTCGGAGCGAATCCCCGACGACTGGGCCGACCGCTGGCGGGACTTCCACGAGCCGACCGTGATCGCCGGCGGCAGGGTGGTCATCCGGCCCGAGTGGCGAGACTCGCCGGCGCCGGAGGCGCTGGACGTCGTCATCGACCCTGGGCAGGCATTCGGCACCGGGCGCTCACCCCACGACGCGGATGTGTGTGGAGCTTCTGACCCTGCTCGCCGACCGGGATGAGGCCAAAGGCGCCCTGGTCGACCTGGGGACGGGCTCGGCCGTCCTCGCGATCGTGGCGTGCAAGCTGGGCTGGTCGCCGGTCCTGGGCGTGGATCACGAGCTCCCGGCTCTCGAGGCGGCCGCGGAGAACGCGGCCGCGAACGGCGCCGACGTGGCTTTCGAGCGGATCAACCTGAGGGCTGAGCCCGCACCGCCGGCAACCACCGTCGTCGCCAACCTGACCGCTCCCGTGCTGCGCGACGTCGCATCCAAACTCAGCCGAAGCACCCGGGCGCCTGATCCTTTCCGGTCTCCTGACGGGGGAGGCGCAGGCCGTGGCCGACGAATTCGCCCGCCATGGCCTCTCCGTCGAGAAGCGCCTCGACTCCGGCGACTGGTCGGCGCTCCTTCTGACCCGCTGACAGAGCCACGAAGGATTCGACCTCCGCGCGGGGTAGGGTGCGCACATGGCCCTAGCTGTGCAGTTCTACGACGTTGTCCTGTGGATCCATATCACGGCGTTTCTCATCGCCTTCGGCCCGACTTACGGCTACGGCATCTTCATGGCCGCCGCGGGCAAGGCGGGCCCGGTTGCCATGACCGAAGCCGTGAAGGCGATGATGAAATGGGACCGGATCGCGATCACGACCGGCGCAATCATCCTCCTGGTCTCCGGCCACTACATGGCGGCCGAGCGCTGGGACTTCTCCGACTTCTTCGTCAACTGGGGCAACATCGTGATCCTCGTCCTCCTCGGGTTCACGCACGCCTACTTCGTGCCGCGGGAGCGGCGCGTAATCGCGGCCCTCGACGAGGGACGCCAGGAGGATGCCCAGGCGATGGGCCAGAAGCTCGGCATGGTCGGCGCCTTCATGGGCGTGCTCGTGATCATCACGATCTACGTGATGACGGCCAAGCCGTTCCTCTAGGCCGGCAGCGGGGAGATGGCCCACGGCCCGGCAGCCGAGGCGCCGATCGGCGTCTTCGATTCTGGCGTCGGCGGCCTGACGGTCCTCCACGAGCTGCTCGTCTCCCTGCCCGAGGAGGACTACCTCTACCTCGGCGACGATGCGCGCTTTCCATATGGCGCACGCAGCCTGGATGACCTGGCCGAGTGCGTCGAGCGCAACACACGCTTCCTCCTGGGCCGCGGCGCGAAGCTCATCGTGATCGCCTGCAACTCCGCGGCAAGCGCCGGCCTCGACGCCGCCCGCGCGCTGGCCGCCGAGCAGGGCGTCGAGGTGGTCGCGGTTATCGAGCCCGAATCCGAGATCGCCGCCGCAATCACCGACTCCGGGCGGGTGGGCGTCCTCGCGACGCTCGCGACCGTCGAGGGCGGCGCCTATCTCCGCTCGCTGGCGCGCCAGCACCGCGAGCTGACCGTCACACAGGTCGCCGCTCCCGACCTCGCGGCCATCATCCAGCGGGGCTTTTCCTTCTCGGAGCCGGTCGTCGACACCGTCCGCACCTACTGCGCGCCCTTGCACCGGGCTGATGTCGACACGGTGATCCTCGGCTGCACCCACTATCCGCTGGTCCGCCCGCTCCTCCAGCGGATCCTCGGGCGCGACGTTCGCCTCGTGACGGCAGGTCACGCCATGGCGGCCACGGTCGAGCGCATCCTCGACGGAAGGGATCTGACCACGCAGGACCGCGACGAGGGCTCCTACAGCTTCGTCTGCACCGCTGAGCCGGAGCGCTTCCGGGAGCTGGGCACGCGCTTCCTTCAGCTGCCGCTCGGCGAGGTGGAGCTGGTCGAGGTCTAGGGAGGACGCCGGGATACCCTCAACGGATGCCCGAATCCACGCTGGACCAGATCCAGGCCGACACGAAGGCGGCCATGAAGGCAGGCGACAAGTCGCGCGTCGGAGCGCTGCGGCTGATCGCGGATGCGCTTCAGAAGGATCTGAAGGCCGGAGGCGGCGACGAAGTCGCGGTGCTGCGGCGCGAGCGCAAGCGCCGCGTCGAGGCGGCCGAGGCCTATCGCTCCGGCGGCGACTCCGATCGCGCCCACGCCGAGGAGACCGAGGCCGAGCTGATCTCGGACTACCTGCCCGCGGAGCTCTCGGACGAGGAGCTCGCCTCCATCGTCGATGACGCCATCTCGGCGACCGGCGCCGCCGGCCCCCAGGACACGGGCAAGGTCATGGGTGCCGCGATGGGCAAGGTCGCGGGCCGCGCCGACGGCAAGCGCGTGAGCGCGCTCGTCCAGGAACGGCTTTCGGGAAGCTAGGACCTTGGCCCGCCGCCAGCTGACGCTAGAGAACGAGGTTGCGGCCGAGCTCGCGGGCTCGGAGGACACCGTCCTGCGCGAGCTGGAGGAGCGGATCGGCTGCAACGTCTTCCTGCGCGGCAACGTCCTGACGCTGGACGGAGACGAGGGCGACGTCGGGCAGGCGGCCACGGTCGTGGACGAGCTCGTCGGGCTGATCGAGCGCGGCCACGAGATGGCGCCGCAGACGATCGACTCCGTCACCGGGGCGCTCGGCGCCGGTGAGTCGTCCGCGCGCGTGCTCGAGGACACCGTGTGGGCGCACCGCAACACAAGGATCGCGCCCAAGACGGTCAACCAGAAGCGCTACGTGGACTCGATCCGCCGCCATACGATCACCTTCGGCATCGGCCCCGCGGGGACGGGCAAGACCTTCCTGGCGGTCGCCGCCGCGGTCGCCGCGCTCGAGGGGCGCAACGTCAGCCGCATCATCCTCACGCGCCCGGCCGTCGAGGCGGGGGAGAGGCTCGGATTCCTGCCCGGCGACCTTCAGGCGAAGGTCGATCCCTACCTGCGCCCCTTGTTCGATGCGCTCTACGACATGCTCGACCCCGAGCGGGTTGCCGCGTACCTCGAGAACGGCGTCATCGAGGTCGCCCCCCTCGCTTTCATGCGCGGGCGGTCGATCAACGACTCGTTCGTGATCCTCGACGAGGCGCAGAACACCAGCCCCGAGCAGATGAAGATGTTCCTGACGCGGCTCGGATTCGGCTCCAAGATGGTCGTGACGGGAGACATCACGCAGGTGGACCTGCCGCGCGACCAACGCTCCGGGCTCATCGTCGTCTCCGACATCCTCGACGAGGTCAAGGACATCTCGTTCGTTCGCTTCGGGGGCGCGGACGTCGTCCGCCACCAGCTCGTCCAGCGGATCGTCGCCGCGTACGAAACGCACGGCAAGCGCGGCAGCAAGAGCCAAGACGAAGGTTGACCGACCTCGCCGACGTCCCCGTCGGAGCTTCGGGACGCGACTCTCGCGGCGCTCGAGGCAGCCGGGGTCGCCGACGGGCACCTCTCCGTCGAGCTGATCGGCGAGGAGCGGATCACCGAGCTCAACCGCGCCCATCGCGGGCTCGACGAGCCCACGGATGTCCTGTCGTTCCCGATCGACGGCGCCGGCGACGTGGCCGGGCCGCGCGAGCTGGGAGACGTGGTGATCTGCCCCGAGCACACGAGCGACGTGGTCGAGGCCACCGTTCACGGCGTGCTTCACCTCTGCGGCTACGACCACGAAACCGACTCCGGCGAGATGCTGGACACTCCAGGACCGGGTGATGGAGGCGCTCAGATGACCCGCTCGGGCTTCGTCGGGCTCGCAGGCCGCCCGAACGTCGGGAAGTCCACGATCGTCAACGCGATCGTCGGAGCCAAGGTGGCGATCATCTCGGACCGGCCTCAGACGACGCGGCGAGCTGTGCGCGGCATCGCCACCGAC
The DNA here is from genome assembly GCA_963740125.1 of uncultured bacterium. Taxonomy (GTDB): domain Bacteria; phylum Actinomycetota; class Thermoleophilia; order Solirubrobacterales; family 70-9; genus JALZKA01. The sequence goes on from CAVUCV010000003.1 coordinate 38,914, forward strand.
CTCGAGGCGGGATGGCAGCTGGTCCTGGTCGACCTGCCCGGGGTTCAGCGCCCGCGGGACTCGCTGACCGAGCGCATGCAGCACCGGGTCGAGCGAGAGCTCGCGGATGCTGACTGCGTCCTTTTCGTCGTGAACGGCGAGCAGGGCGTCGGACCCGGCGATCGCTTCATCGCCGACACGCTGATCGAGCGCGGCGCCGGCACGCGCGTCATCGCCGTCGTGAACAAGTGCGACCTCCTCGACAAGGCGAAGACCGCCGAAGGTGCTGAGCGAGGTCGCGAGCCTGGAGATCGCGGACGAGATCTACCCGATCAGCGCCCGCACCGGCGCCGGCCTGGACCCGCTCATCGACGAGCTCGCGCGTGGGATTCCGGAGGGGCCGCTCCTCTATCCGCCCGAGGACAGCTCGGATTCACCCTCCGAGGTCCATCTGGCGGAGCTGATCCGCGAGCAGGTCCTGAAGAGGACCCGCGAGGAGGTGCCGCACGCCGTCGAGGTCTTCATCGAGGGCCTCGAGCTTCGCGACGACGGGCTCTTCGAGGTCCGCGCGCAGGTGTGGGCCGAGACGGAGTCGCAGAAGGCCATCCTGATCGGGAAGGGCGGCCGGATGGTGCGAGACATCGGCAGCTCGGCGCGCCGCGAGCTGGAGCGGGAGCTCGGAGGCAAGGTCTTCCTCGACCTCCAGGTGCGGGTGAGGGAGCGCTGGCGCCGGGACGACGGCCTGCTTGACAGACTAGGAATTGAATGAGCACCTTTAGGTGCGAAAGCAGCATGTGCCGGTGGGCTAATGCGCCCGAATGAGCAACCCGGCCGCAAGAACGACAGACGCCGTCCCACGTGACCCCCGAGATCCGCACCAAGCCTCCTACCGCGATCGCGATCTGCATCGGTGCCCTCGTCTCCCTGGGGATCGCCTCGCTCGCGGGATCGCAGCTCGAGAAGCTTCTCGACTCCAAACCGCTGCGACGGTGGTCCTGGTCCTGTGGTGCGTCCTGGGCTGCGCGCGCCGCGATAGCCGCGGTCGTGGACGCCTACGTCAAGCCGCGAGGGCGAGCGCCTGGGCCTGGCGACCACGATCGCGGCCACGCGTTTTCGCGATCCTCGGCCTGGCGGTCGTCGCCGGTGTCGTTGCTGGAGCCGCGGACCTCGGGAAGGCGGCCGAGATCGAGGCGCTGCGAAAGCGCGGCCGGCGGGAAGAAGTCCTCCGACTAGCCGGGCTCACTCGTCGGACGTGAATTCCGGCGAGGCGATCACGAAGACGCCCATCCCGATCCCACCCAGGAGCAGCACCACCCCGGCGATCCTCGTGATCGTCGCGTCGAAGGCGAGCATCAGGACGACCCCGAGGAGGAAGGTTGCGGCGGCCGCGCGGCTCATTTCGTCTCTTCCTCGGAGCCGATCGGGTGGAACTCAGGGTCCAGGCGGCCCGCGAGCATGAGGCGGAACAGAAGCGCGAGCGACGGCAAGATCACGAGCAGACCCGATGGCGAGGCTGATCAGGGTCGCGAGCAGAGTCGGATCGCCCGCGGCCGCGTCTTCGAACGTGAGCTGACCCGGCAGGAAGTCCGGGCGCTGGGCAACCACGAGCCCCACGATCATCGCGCCGACGGCGATCGAGGCGGAAAACCGTGCCGGGGTCCAGCGTCCGCCGAGGATGAGCGCGAGCGTGACGAGGCCCGCGATCGCCGAGGCGATCACCGCGACCAGGCCGAGCCCGGAGGTGAGCCCGTCGAAGAGCCGCTCCTCGTCGGCGTTCACGACCAGGAGGCCGCCAAGCGCGAGAACGCCCGCAGCGACTCCCGCGCCAAGCGCCCGCGTGCGGAAGGCCGCAACCAGGTCGGGGAAACCGGCGCGCTCAGAATCACCGGCCATGAACACCGCCGCCATGAAGGCGCCGGAGGCTACCGCGGCCACCCCGGCGAAGAGCGAGACCGGTCCCGTCCAACTCGACCAGGGATCGCCTGGCTCGCCGACCGGCACCTCCCCTGCCGCTACCGCACCGAGCGCAGCGCCGAAGAAGAACGGAGTGATCACCGACGAGAGAGCGAACACGCCGCCGAGCGCTCTTGCCTCCGCGATCGTCCCAGCCTCACCGCGTAGCGCGAAGGCGCCTCCTCGCAGGATGATCCCGACCCCCGCCAGGAAGATCGGAATGTAGAGCGTTTCCATGATCGCCCCGAACGCCGGCGGAAAGCAGGTCCACATCACGACGAGGATCACGATCAGCCAGACATGGTTGGCCTCCCACACCGGGCCCATCGAGCGCTTGACCATCCCGCGGACACGCGCGCCCCGCTCGGCGCTCCCCGCCGTGAGGTCCCAGAATCCCGCGCCGAAGTCCGCTCCGCCGAGCACCGCGTAGGCGGTGAGCGACACCACGAGGAGCGCAGCTGCGAGCTCGACCATCAGGGCAGCGCCTCGATCTCGACGCCCTTACGAAGCTCGGCTTCGGGCCCCTCGCGGGCGATCCGCCGCAGGAGCACGAAAGCCACGGCTGCCAGCGCCACGTAGACGATGGCGAGCGTCGCGTAGCCGACCGGGATCCCGTCGGCACCCGTGACCGCGTCCTCGGTGCGCATGAACTCATAGACGACCCACGGCTGACGCCCGACCTCCGTGACGATCCAGCCGGCGATGAGCGCCACCACGGCGAGCGGCCCGGCAGCGACTACCGCGCGCAGGAACCAGCGCGATCGCCGGCAATTCGCCGCGGCGCCAGCGCGCCCAGAGAAACCAGACGCCGACAGCGGCGAGAAAGGTGCCGATGCCGACCATCACCTGGAACGAGTTGCGGACGATGCCGACCGGCGGGCGATCGTCTCTCCGGCACCGCGTCGAGCCCTTCGACCTTCGCATCGAGGTCGTGGAAGGCCAGCAGCGAGAGCCCGTCAGGCAAGCTGATGCCGCCGTATACCTCCCCGTCGACGTAGATGCCGCCGATCGTGAGGTCGGCGCCGTCGGTTGTCCTGTCGAGACCTTCCATCGCTGCGAGCTTGGTCGGCTGCTCCTCGGCGACCGTCCGCGCCGCCCAGTCGCCGACGACGATCTGCGCCGGGGCGGCGAGCGCCACGAACGCCAGCGGGATCACGAGCCCCGCCCGGTAGTACGTGCCGCGCTTGCCCTTGAAGAGCCGCGACCGCGTAGACGCCGGCAACGAGGAAGCCGGCAACCAGGAAGCCGGCCAGGTACATGTGGATGAGCTCGTGCCAGACGTTCGAGTTGAAGAGCGCCTCGAGCGGCCGCACGTTGGTCACCTCACCGTTCACGACGTCGAATCCGGAGGGGTTGTTCATCCAGCCGTTCACCGCGATCACGAACGCGGCGCCGGTGAAGCCGGCGATCACGATCGGTATGCCGGAGAGGATGTGCGCGCGCGGGGAGAGCCGATCCCACCCGTACACGTAGATCGCGATGAAGATCGCCTCCACGAAGAACGACGCTCCCTCCAGCGCGAAGGCCATCCCGAACACCTCCCCCCATTCCTCCATGAACCGGGGCCAGAGAAGCCCGAGCTCGAAGGAGAGGATCGTCCCGGTCACGACTCCGATCGCGAACAGGATCAGCATCACCTTCGACCAGCGCTTGGCGAGCGCCTTGTAGGCGGGGTCGCCCGTGCGCAGCCAGAGGCCCTCGGCGAACAGGACCATCGCGGGAAACGCGATCCCGAAGCAGACGAGGGGGATGTGAACGCCCAGCGAGAGCGCTTGCATCTGGCGGGCTTCAAGCAGGTATTCCTGCATCGTCCCCTTGATTGTCGCTGATCTGGGCGCACGTAAGATGCCCCGATGGAGGATTCGGCGCCTGACGCGGCAATTCGCTACGACGAGAGCGGGCTCGTGCCGTGCGTCGTCCAGGACTGGCGGACCGGGCGAGGTGCTCACCCTGGCCTACATGAACGCCGACGCTCTCCGTCTGACGCTCGAGACCCGGGAGGTCCATTTTTGGAGCCGCTCGCGCCAGGAGCTGTGGAGGAAAGGCGAGACGTCGGGCAACACGCTCGCGCTCGTGGCGCTCCGGGTGGACTGCGACGAGGATGCGCTGGTCGCGCTCGCGGTGCCCGCCGGTCCCGCCTGTCACACCGGCGAGCGCTCGTGCTTTTATCGCGACGCCGAGGGCGGCGAGCGCGCCCCGTCCCGCCCTCCACGAGACGCTGGCCGAGCTCGAGCGCACCCTGCGCTCCAGGCAGGAGGAGCGGCCCGAGGGCTCGTACACGGTCGAGCTCCTGGACGACCCGGGGCTGATCGCCGACAAGGTCCAGGAGGAGGCCGAAGAGGTGACGAGGGCGGCGCGCGAGGAGTCCGGCCGAGCGCGTGGCCGAAGAGGCAGCCGACGTCCTCTACCACCTCTCCGTCCTCCTTCGCTCCCGCGACGTCGCGCTGGCGGACGTCCTCGAGTGTGCTCGATGAGCGCCGAGGCTGAGCCACTGGGCATCTCTCCGGTCGTCGAGCGCCTGATCGACGACACGGAGACTCCCGTCTCGGCGTTCCTCAAGCTTCGGGCGGCCTTCGACGGCCCGGCGTTCCTCCTCGAGTCGGCCGAGCAGGGCCGCCTGGGCCGCTACTCCTACCTCGGCTTCCTGCCGCATGAGACCGTCCGCTGGGCGCTTGGGGACGAGGGCGATCCCTACGAGATCGCGCGCGATCTCGTGGAGCGGCGCGCCGGTCGCGCAGTTCGACGAGACCCATCCCTTCAACGGCGGCGCGGTCGGCTTCTTCGGCTACGACCTCGTCCGGACCGTCGAGCCCCTCGGCTCGCCCAACCCCGACCCGCTCGGCCTGCCCGACATGGCGCTCATGGTCGTGCGCGGTGATGCTCGCGTTCGACCATCAGACGCACGAGCTCGCAATCGTGGTCTTCCCGTTCGAGGGCGTCGACCCCGAGGAGCTGACCGCTCGGGTGCGCGAGGCGCTCGCCGACCCGATTCCCCGGCCCGGCAAGGACGCGCCCGGACCCGAGGACGAGGCGCCGGAGGACGTCGCCTTCGAATCCAATCATGTCCCGCGAGGAGTTCGAGGCGAACGTCTCCAGGATCGTCGACTACGTCCACGCGGGCGACGCGTTCCAGGTCGTCCCGTCGCAGCGCTTCTCGGCGGCGGTGCCGGTCGAGGCGTTCTCGATCTATCGCGGGCTACGCACCGTGAACCCCTCGCCGTACATGTACTTCCTCGACTTCGAGGACTTCCAGATCGCCGGCGCGTCGCCGGAGCCGCTGATCAAGGTGACCGGCAGCCGCGTCGAGACGCGGCCCATCGCCGGGACCTACCCGCGCGGATCCGACGAGGAGGAGGACCGGCGAAACGCCGAGGAGCTCCTCGGCGACCCCAAGGAGCGCGCCGAGCACGTGATGCTGGTCGACCTGGGCCGAAACGACCTCGGGCGGGTGTCCGAGTACGGGTCGGTCGAGGTCGAGGAGCTGATGGTCGTCGAGACCTACTCTCACGTCCTCCACATCGTCAGCCGCGTCGCCGGCACGCTCCGCGCGGAGGTGGGCGCCATGGACGCGCTTCGGGCCTGCCTTCCCGCCGGAACGCTCTCCGGCGCGCCGAAGGTGCGCGCGATGCAGATCATCGACGAGCTGGAGCCCCACAAGCGCTGTTCGTATGGGGGCGCGATCGGCTATCTCGGCTTCGACGGCGACCTCGACACCGCCATCCACATCCGCACCGTCGTGGTGAAGGACGGGTCGCGCACGTGCAGGCGGGCGGGGGCACGGTCGCGGACGCCAAGCCCGACTTCGAGTACCGCGAGTCGGTGAACAAGGCGAAGGCAGTCTTCAAGGCGGTCGAGCTTGCCGTGAGCCAGAAGGACTGGCCGTGAGTGAGACAACTACCGGCACATGCTGCTTTCGCACCTAAAGGTGCTCAATGAACGTTCTTGGTCATCGACAACTACGACTCGTTCACCTACAACCTCGTCCAGTACCTGGGCGAGCTGGGGCCGAGATCGACGTGGTCCGCAACGACAAGGCCGACGTCGCCGAGCTCCTGGCGCGGAAAGCCCGACCGCCTCGTGATCTCGCCGGGCCCATGCACGCCCGGCCGAGGCGGGCATCTCGGTCGAGGCGTCGCGAGCCTTCCCCGAGGCGGGCATCCCCACGCTTGGCGTCTGCCTGGGCCACCAGGCGATGGTCGAGGCGTTCGGCGGCACCGTCATCACCGGCGATCCGATCCACGGCAAGGACGCACAGGTCGAGCACGACGGCCGCACGATCTTCGCGGGCCTGGAAAGCCCGATGGCCGCCGGGCGCTACCACTCGCTGATCGCGCACCCCGACCTGCCGGCGGAGTTCGAGGTGAGCGCGACCTACGACGGCGTCGTGATGGCGGTGCGCCACCGCGAGCTGCCCGCCGAGGGCGTCCAGTTCCATCCCGAGTCGATCCTCACGCCAGAGGGCAAGAGGCTTCTCGCGAACTTCCTCGAAGGGTCAGACCCCTCGTGAACTGCTCAAACTGTGAGGGAGGTCTGACCCCCTAGCCATGCCTAACGACGTCCTGACACGCGCGATCGACTCGGTCGCCTCCGGCTCGCACCTGACCGCCGACCACGCGTCGGCGGTTCTCGACGAGATCATGGAGGGCAGGGCATCCGAGGTGCAGACCGCGGCCTTCCTGGTCGCGCTCCGCGCCAAGGGCGAGACCGTCGCGGAGCTGACGGGGCTGGCCCGGACCATGCGCCGGCTCGCCGCGTCGGTCGATACGCCACGGGACGGACTGGTCGACACGGCGGGCACCGGAGGCGGGCCGTCGACCTTCAACATCTCGACGGCCGCCGCGATCGTCGCGGCCGGCGCCGGCTGCCCGGTGGCCAAGCACGGCAACCGCTCGAACACGAGCCGGTCAGGTTCCGCGGACCTGCTCGAGGCGCTGGGCGTGCCGATCGAGCTCGACCCTGCCGAGCGTCGCGAGGTCGATCGACGAGATCGGCTTCGGCTTCATGTTCGCGCCCCGCCATCACGCGGCGATGAAGCACGTGGTTCCCGTCCGCAAGGAGCTCGCCGTGCGGACGATCTTCAATTTCCTCGGCCCGCTCACCAATCCCGCGGGCGCGACGCGCCAGCTCCTCGGCGTCTCCGATCGGCGCTACCAGGAGACGATCGCCGAGGCGCTCCTGGCCCTCGGCTGCGAGCGGGCACTCGTGGTCTCCGCCGAGGACGGGCTCGACGAGCTCTCGATCTCCGGCCCGACCCGCGTCGTCGAGGTCGCGGCCGGCGCGACGAAGGAGTGGTTCGTCGACTCCTGCCGATGTCGGCCTGGCCGAGACCCCGCTCGACGAGATCTCCGGCGGCACGTCCGGACGAGAATGCCGAGGTCGTGGAAGGCGGTTCTCGATGGACACGAAGGGCCCGCTCGCGACGTGGTCGTCCTCAACGCCGGCGCGGCGATCCTCGCGGGCGGCTCCGCGACCGATCTGGGCGACGGAATGGACCGTGCGCGGGAAGCCATCGACCGCGGCGCGGCCAAGGGCGTCCTCGACAAGCTCCGCTCGCTAGCCTCCCCAACTCGGATGAGCAGGCTCGACGAGCTGGTCGATGCCGCCAGGCACTCCGTCAACGAACGGAGCAGGGCGGTTCCAATGGAGGAGCTGAGGCGCGCCTCGAGGCGCGCGCCGAGGATCGCCCCTTCAAGGAGGCGCTCGTTCGCCCCGGCGTCTCGGTGATCTGCGAGTTCAAGCGCCGCTCGCCCAGCGCGGGCGATATCCGGGAGGGCGCCCAGGTGCCCGAGATCGTCGGCGCTTATGAACGCGGTGGCGCCGCGGCCCTCTCGATCGTCACGGAGTCATCCAGCTTCGGCGGCACGGTCGAGGACCTCCTCGCCGCCCGGGCGGGCTCCGGCCTGCCGATCCTCCGCAAGGACTTCGTCGTCGACTCCTACCAGCTCATAGAGGCTGCGGTCTTCGGCGCCGACGCGGCCCTTCTGATCGTCGCCGCGCTCGACCCGAATCACCTGGCGGAGCTCCACGCCGAGGCCCAGTCACTCGACCTGGACACCCTCGTCGAGGTGCACGACGAGGATGACCTCGAGGTTGCGCTGGAGCTGGACGTGGACGTGATCGGGATCAACAACCGCGACCTCCGCACCCTCAAGGTGGACCTGGCGACGACCGAGGAGCTGATCACCGACGTGCCGGCCGGAAAGACCGTCGTCGCCGAGTCCGGCTACTCCAGCCGCGAGCAGATCGACGAGCTCGAGCGGATCGGGGTGGACGCGGTCCTGATCGGCGAGGCGATCATGGGCTCGGAAGACCCCGAGCAGGCCGTCCGCGACCTCTGCGGCGACGACATGCTCACGCGAGAACACGAGATTCCGCAATAGTCGCTACCCTGCTGAATGCGCGTCAGCCGACGTGTCGGGGGACATCTGAAAGGAAGTTCCATTGCACACCTCGGTTCGTGTACTAGCCGTCCTGGTGGCCATCGTGAGCGCCGTCGTGGCAGCCGCCACCACCTCCGCCGCCACTCCTTCGAAGTCGTCCGAGTTGCGCGAACGCCGTGACCACGGCCGGGATCCTGGAGCATGAAGAGGCCTTTCAGGCGATCGCCGATGCCAACGGCGGCACTCGCGCCTCAGGGACCCCCGGCTACGACGCCTCGCTCGAGTACGTGAAGGAACAGCTCGACGCGACCGGCTACTTCAACACCGAGGTACAGGAGTTCGACTTCGACTTCTTCCAGGAGACCGCGCCCGCGGAGTTCGAGCGCGTGTCTCCCGATCCCGAGGTGTACGCGCTCACCGACGACTTCCTGACCATGGAGTACTCGGGCAGCGGCGACGTGACCGGCGCGCTGGTCCCGACCAACGACATCGTGATCCCGCCCGGAGCGGAGGCCAGCACGTCGAGCTCCGGCTGCGAGGCCGGCGACTTCGCGCCGGCCTCGGCGACGGAGGATCAGGTCGCGCTGATCCAGCGCGGTACCTGCGACTTCGTCGTGAAGGCCGAGAACGCAGAGGCCGCGGGCTACGACGCGGTCGTGCTCTTCAACGAGGGCCAGGAGGGCCGCCAGGAGACCCTGAACGGGACCCTTGGAGGCGTTGGCGTCTCGATTCCGGTGATCGGCACCTCCTTCGCGGTCGGCGAGGAGCTGTACGGGCTCACGCAGGCCGGCGATGTGGTCGTGCGCGTCGCCACCAGCACGATTACGGAGACGCGTCACACCGCCAACCTGCTCGCCGATACGAAGACCGGGCGCAACGACCGCACCGTGGTGGTCGGCGCGCACCTGGACTCCGTGCCGGAGGGCGAGGGCATCAACGACAACGGCTCCGGCTCGGCGGCCGACCTCGAGGTCGCGCTGCAGATGGCCGAGCTGGGCATCGAGCCGCGGAACAAGGTGCGGTTCGCATGGTGGGGAGCCGAGGAATCGGGCCTGATCGGCTCGCAGTTCTACGTGGACTCGCTCACCAAGCGCCAGATCAAGAACATCGCGGTGAACCTCAACTTCGACATGGTCGGCTCGCCGAACTACGTCCGCTTCGTCTATGACGGCGACGCGTCGGACACCGATTCCCTGGGCTCCACCGGCTCAGGCGTCGTCGAGGACGTCTTCGTCGACTACTTCGACTCGCAAGGCCTGGCCAGCGAGCCGACCGCGTTCGACGGGCGCTCCGACTACGAGGCGTTCATCAACGTCGGGATTCCCGCGGGCGGCCTGTTCACCGGCGCCGAGGGCATCAAGACCGAGGAGGAGGCCGCGATCTACGGCGGCACCGCCGGGGCTCGCGTACGACCCGTGCTACCACCAGGAGTGCGACGACATCGACAACCTGTCGGTGCAGGCGCTGGACGAGATGTCGGACGCGATCGCCCATGCGACGATCGCCTTCGCTCAGACGCGATCGGCGATCGAGGGCACCGACAAGGGCAAGGCCAAGGGACACGAGAGCGAGTTCCAGGGCTCCCACCTGCGTCGCTAACGGACCAATCGCAAGCGGACGGATGCGCGCCCGGCCTACCAGGCGCGCATCCGGTCCGCGGGCGCGTGGCATCCTTGACCGACGATGCGGGTCAAGTTCTGCGGCATAACGAGGTACGACGACGCCGAGCACGCGGCGCGCCTCGGCGCGTGGGCGATCGGCCTCAACCACTGGGAGGGGAGCGTCAGGCGCTGCGATCACGCCGTCGCGGCCGAGATCGGCGCGGGCCTTCGCCGCAAGCTCGAGATCGTCGGCGTCTTCGTCAATCAGCCGATCGACGAGATCGCGCGCGCGGTCGAGAACGAGCACCTCTCGATGGTTCAGCTCCACGGCGACGAGGGCCTCTCGTTCTGCCACGAGGTGACTCGGCGGACGGGCTGCCCGGTGATCAAGGCGATCAGGGTCCGCAGCTCAGCCGACATCGACACGGCCGCGGTCCTTCCGCGTCAACTTCCACCTCCTCGACGCCTACCGCGAGGGCATGCCCGGGCGGCACCGGCCACACGGTCGACTGGGAGCTCCTTCGCCACCGCCGCTCGAAGGTGCCGTTGATCCTTGCGGGCGGCTTGACGCCCGAGAACGTCGGCGAGGCGATCGACGCCGACCCGCCCGTGGGCGGTTGACGTCGCGAGCGGGGTCGAGTCGGCGCCTGGGATCAAGGACCACGAGCTGATGACCGCGTTCGCCGCCGCCGCGGAGGAGGCCGGCGGGCCCGTCCGGGCCCGCCCCGCTCCACGAGCCCGAGCACTTCGTCGAGTCGATGGAGAAGGACATCGCTGAGCGCGAAGCCGAGGCGGCGGATGCGGGCGCGCAAGCAGAGGCGCGAGAGCAGGCGAGCGAGGCCGCGCCGTCGACCGCGAGAGGCCAGCGCGAGCCGCGAGTGAAACGTGAGCGAGGCGCTCGAGACCCGCTTCGGCGACTACGGCGGGCGCTTCGTGCCCGAGGTCTTGATGGAGGCGCTCGACGAGCTCTCTGCGGCCTGGGTCGAGGCGCGCGACGACGAGGCTTTCCGCGCCGAGCTTCAGCGCCTGCTCCGCGACTTCGTCGGGCGCCCGACGCCGCTGTATCGCGCCGACCGCCTCTCCGAGCGCGTCGGCCGGCGCGTCTATCTCAAGCGCGAGGACCTGACGAACACCGGCGCGCACAAGATCAACAACGCGATCGGCCAGGCGCTCCTCGCCAAGCGGATGGGAAAGCCTCGCGTGATCGCCGAGACCGGCGCGGGCCAGCACGGCGTCGCGACCGCCGTCGCCTGCGCGCTCCTCGACCTCGAGTGCGTCGTCTACATGGGCACCGAGGACATGCGCCGCCAAGCGCCCAACGTCGAGCGGATGAAGCTCCTGGGCGCGACCGTCGAGCCGGTCGAGGCCGGCCTCAAGACGCTCAAGGAAGCCGTCAGCGCCGCAATCCGCGACTGGGTCACCAACGTGAGGACGACCCACTACATCCTGGGCACCGCTGCCGGGCCCGCGCCGTACCCGGCGCTCGTCCGCGACCTTCAGCGCGTGATCGGCGACGAGGCGCGCGAGCAGATCCTCGACGTCGAGGACTCGCTGCCCGCCCGCGTGATCGCCTGCGTCGGCGGCGGCTCGAACGCGATCGGCACGTTCACGGCATTCCTCGACGACCCCGGCGTCGAGCTGATCGGCGTCGAGGCCGGGGGAGAGGGCATCGACTCCGGCAAGCACGGCGCGTCGCTTTCCGCAGGCACGACCGGCGTCCTCCACGGAGCGCTCTCCGCCGTCCTGGCGGACGACGAGGGGCAGATCCTGGAGGCGCATTCGATCTCGGCGGGGCTCGACTACCCGGGCGTCGGCCCGCAGCACGCGCACCTGCGCGACACGGGCCGAGCTCGTTACGTGTCCGTGACCGATACCGAGGCGCGTGCTCGCCTTCCGCGAGACGGCCCGCCTTGAAGGGCTTGATCCCCGCGCTCGAATCGAGCCACGCGATCGCGTGGCTGCTCGCGGACGCAGAGCCGCCCGAAGGGGGCTACGACCTCTTGACGCTCAGCGGCCGCGGCGACAAGGACCTCGCTGAGGCCACGGCCCGCTTGAGCGAGCTCGACGCCGCGTGACGGGCGCCGAAAGGATCGCCGCTGCGTTCGAGGCGGCGCAGGGGGAGGGGCGCGCTGCGCTGATGCCCTACCTCATGGGTGGCTTCCCGGATGCGGAGACCTCGCGCGTGCGTCATCGAGGCGTATGCGGACGCAGGCGCGGACCTGATCGAGCTCGGCGTCCCGTTCTCCGACCCGCTGGCCGACGGCCCGGTCATCCACGCGGCGGCAACCAAGGCGCTCGCGGCGGGCACGACGCTTCGATCGGTCCTGGATGCGGGCCGCGCGGCCGCCGAGCGCGTGCCGGTCATCCCGATGGTCTACGCGAACATGGTGCTTGGCCTGCGGGGCCGAGGCGCTACGCCTCGCAGCTCGCCGATGCGGGATGGCCGGGACGATCATCCCCGACCTGCCCCCCGAGGAAGCCGACGGAGGTACGCCAAGCGCTCTCGGCCGCAGGCCTCGCGCTGATCCCGCTGATCGCGCCCACCACGCCGCCGCGCTCGCCGCGCGCAGATCTGCCGCGACGCGACCGGGTTCATCTACGTCGTCTCCGACACGCGCACGACGGGCGAGCGGGACGAGCATGCCGCGAGGAGCTCGGCGAGCTGGTCCGAGCCGTCCAGGCCGACGCGAGCGTCCCGGCCGCGGTGGGCTTCGGCATCGGTACGCCCGAGCAGGCGGCGGAGGTGGGCGCGGTCGCCGACGGCGTCATCGTGGGTTCTCGTCTCGTGCGTGAGGTGGCCGAGGCGCGGATGCCGGGCGCCGCCAGGCGGTCGGCGCCTTCATCTCGGCGAGTCGCCAGTTCATGCACATTACTCGCGGCGATGCCGACGCGCAGGCGATGAGCCGCCCCGAGCTGTCGGATAATCTCCCGCCTCGATGCGCCTCATGGTTTTCAACGTCGTCGGCATCATGCTCGCGGTGACGCCTACGCCTTCGGCGCGGGCGGCACGCTCGCGGCGATGATCTACCTCTTCGTGCTTTTCAACGGCGTGCTCGATCGCTGGGCGCAGCCCATGATCGAAGCCATCAAGCGCTAGTCCTCCGCGCCTCTCTAGCATCGCCCGAGTGAAGCTCGGAGTCCTCACCGGCGGCGGCGACTGTCCCGGCCTGAACGCCGTGATCCGCGCCATCGTGCGCAAGGGCGTCGGCGAGTACGGCCACGAGTTCGTCGGCTACCGCGACGGCTGGAAGGGGCCCCTCGAAGGCGATCTCGCAGCCGCTCGAGATCGCCGACGTGCGCGGGCATCCTGCCGCGCGGGGGAACGATCCTCGGCTCGTCGCGGACCAACCCGGTCAAGGAGGAGGGCGGCATCGACCGTGTGCGTGAGACGCTCGAGCGCGACGGCGTCGACGGGCTGATCGCGATCGGCGGCGAGGACACGCTTGGGCGTCGCGACCCGCCTCAACGAGGAGGGCCTCAACGTCGTCGGCGTGCCGAAGACGATCGACAACGACCTCGGCGCCACGGACTACACGTTCGGCTTCGACACCGCCGTCAATATCGCGATGGGCTCGATCGACCGCCTCCACACCACGGCCGAGAGCCACAAGCGCACGCTGATCGTCGAGGTGATGGGCCGCCACGCCGGCTGGATCGCCTTCCACGCCGGCGTCGCGGGTGGCGCGAACGTGATCCTGATCCCCGAGGTGCCGTTCTCGATCGACCGGGTCTGCGACTACATCGAGCGCCGATTCGAGAGCCAGTACGCGCCGATCATCGTCGTCTCGGAGGGCGCCCTGCCCGAGGGCGGCATGCCCTCCGCCGACGAGACCGCGCTCGACGCCTTCGGCCACGCCCGCCTCGGCGGGATCGGCACCTGGCTCGAGGGCGAGATCGCCCAGCGCACCGGCCACGAGGCGCGCGCCACGGTGCTCGGGCATGTCCAGCGCGGCGGCACTCCGACGGCCTTCGACCGGGTGCTGGCGACCCGTTTCGGCCTGCACGCGATCGACGCCGCCCACGAGGGGGCGTGGGGGAAGATGACCGCGCTGCGGGCCACCGACATCGTGCTGGTGGACCTGGCCGAGGCGACCAAGGAGCTGAAGCTCGTGCCGCCGGAGCTCTACCGCGAGGCCGAGGTCTTCTTCGGCTGATGGCGCAGAGCCCTGGGCGCCGCGGCGCTCACGCTCATCGTGCTGGCGTCGGGCTGCGGCCAGCCCGAGGCCGAGGGCGACCCGAGCTGACGGTCTACGTGAGCGCGCCGCTGACGGGCCCGGCCGGCGCCGAGGGGCGAGACGCCGCCGACGGCGCCCGGCTCGCGCTCGCGGATGCCGGCGGGCGAGGCCGGCGGGATCGAGGTCGAGGCCGAGTACCTGGACGTCGCGGGCCGGAACGAGAGCCGCTCGGATCCCGTCTCGGCCGGGCGGAACGCCCGCGCCGCCACCGAGGACTCGACCTCGATCGCCTACATCGGCGAGCTCGACTCGGCGACCAGCCGCACCTCGGTGCCGATCACCAACTCCGCGGGCATCCTGCAGGTGGCGCCGGGCTCGGGCGCCACGGACCTCGTCGTCGAGGAGACCTTCGACGACTCGGTGCCCGAGGACGTGCAGGCGACGGGGGAGAGGACCTTCGCCCGCGTCCTGCCGTCGGACGCAGGACGTTCAAGAGCAGTTCGGCGACCAGGAGCCTCATCTCGGGCCCCGCTTCGCCCGAGGAGTTGCCCGAAGCGGCGCAGGAGATGCTCGATCGCTTCCGGGACGAGTTCGGGCGCGGAGCCGGGCCCGTGGGTCGCATACGGATACGAGGCGATGGCGTCGGCACTGGCGGCGATCGACCGCGCCGACGACCCGCTCTCGCGCTCCTCAGTGGTCGCCGCCTACTTCGACGGCACCGAGCGCGACTCGGTCCTGGGCGCCTACTCGATCACCGATGAGGGCGAGACGACCCTCGACGAGCCGCTCGGGCCGCTATCGGGTCACAGGCGACGGGCGGATCGTCCCGCGCCCCATACAAGAGAGGGCGGCTGAGCGTTCTGATAATCTACAACTAAATGGTTGTAGATACTCTGCCCAAGAGCGACCCGGATGCGGTCTTCCAGGCACTCGCCGACCCGACCCGGCGCGACATCCTGCAGCGCTCGGCTGACGCCGATCTCTCGGTGTCCCGCCTGGCCGACGCGTATCCGATGAGCTTCGCGGCCGTTCAGAAGCACGTTGCCGTGCTCGAACGCGCCGGGCTCGTGACGAAGGAGCGTCGCGGGCGCGAGCAACTCGTGCGCACCGATCCCGGTGGCGTCAGAGCCGCGCGCCAGGCTCTCGACGACCTCGAGGAGACCTGGCGCGGCCGGATCGAGCGGATGACAGGCCTCTTGGCCGAAGACCCCAACTCATAGGAGGAATGCCCATGTCCATCACCAGCCTCGACACCGACATCGACGAGCTCACGCTGACGCTGGTCGCCGACTTCGACGCTCCGATCGAGCAGGTCTGGGAGCTCTGGGCCGATCCGCGCAAGCTCGAGCGCTGGTGGGGGCCGCCAAGCCACCCTGCGACGTTCGACAAGCACGACCTGAGCGCGGGCGGAGAAGTCGCCTACTTCATGACGGGACCCGAGGGCGACAAGCATCGCGGCTGGTGGCGGGTCAACGCCGTCGACCCGCCGCGCTCGCTCGAGGTGACGGACGGCTTCGCCGACGCGGAGGGAAATCCGAACGACGAGATGGGCACCACCGACATGACGATGGAGCTCATCGAACACGAAGGCGGGACCAGGATGAAGCTGCTCTCCACATTCGCCTCCCGGGAGCAGATGCAGGGGATGGTCGAGATGGGCATGGTCGAAGGCCTTCAGGGAGCTGTCGGCCAGATGGACGCCATCCTGGCCGAGTGAGGAGCGCGAGCGCCTAGCGGCCGAGCAGGTCCCGCAGCGCGGGCTCGAGGTCGGGATGCCGGAAGCTGAATCCCTTGTCGAGCGAGCGGCGGGGCACTACGCGCAGGCTGGCGGTGACGAAGTCGGCGACCTCGCCGCCTCGCATCGCCGTCACGGCGAACTTCGGGGCGGGGAAGAACGCCGGGCGCTTCAGCACCTTGCCGAGCGTCTTCGAGAACTCCTTGTTCCTCACGGGGTTCGGCGCTGCGGCGTTGACTGGACCCGAGACCGCTGGGGAGTCCAGCGCCCAGAGGATCAGCGCCACCTCGTCGTCGATGTGGATCCATGGCATGTACTGATCGCCCCCCGCGAGCGGGCCGCCGCCGCCCAGCTTGAAGACGGGAAGAAGCTGCTTCAGAAGACCCGACTCCGGCTCGAGGATCAGGCCCGTCCGCACCGTCGCGACGCGAACGCCGCCCTTGGTCGCCTCCGCGGCCGCGGCCTCCCAGTCGACGACGACCTGGGCGAGGAAGTCCGACCCCGGAGCGGAATCCTCGTCGAGGATGCGGTCGCCGTTCTCCAGGCCGTAGAAGCCGACGGCTGCGCCCGAGATCAGCGTCTTCGGACGCGGGTCCGCGGCGAGCATGCCGTCGACGAGGTTCTTCGTCGCGCGGATCCGGGTCTCCCGGATCCGCTTCTTGACCTCTTCGTTCCAGCGCTGGTTGATCTCTTCGCCGATGAGGTTGACGACGGCGTCTACGCCGGCGAACGCGGCGGCCGGAGGCCGCTCCGTCGTCGGGTCCCATGCGTGCCACGTCACCGTCGGATTCGTCTGGCGCGCCTTTTCGGGGTCCGGCTGAGCCCGACGACCTCGTCGCCCCGCGCGAGGAGCGCGTCGCACACCGCTGATCCGATGGCGCCGGTGGCGCCTGTTACCAAAACACGCATGTCATGCCTCCCTTTGCCCTTATTCGAGCGTCGAGAACGTCCCTGTCTCTTCGGAGACCCTGGCGATGCCTTCCCGCCGCGCCTCCTCGACGACCGCCTTCGCCACCGCAGGGGCGACATCGCGATCGAACACCGAGGGGATGATGTAGTCCTCCGAGAGGTCCTCGTCGGCCACGACCTCGGCGATTCCCTTTGCCGCGGCGAGCTTCATCGGCTCGGTGATCCGCGACGCGCCTGCGTCCAGCGCCCCGCGGAAGACGCCGGGGAAGCAAAGGACGTTGTTGATCTGGTTCGGATAGTCAGACCGCCCCGTGGCCATGATGCGGACGAACTGCTCCGCTTCCTCGGGCATCACCTCGGGAGTGGGGTTGGACATCGCGAAGACGATCGGGTCGGGCGCCATGCGCTCCAGCGAGGCGGCCTCGAGGATTCCCGGGCCCGAGAGGCCGACGAAGACGTCGCACGACTCGATCACCTCGTTCGGACCGCCTTCGAGCTTGTCCGGGTTCGAGTTCTCCGCGTACCAGCGCTTGATGTCGGAGAGGCTGCCGTCCTGATAGTCGGCGCGCTCGGTTGAGAGCGCACCCTGGCGGTCGCAGCCGATCACGTGCTCCACGCCGGAGGCGAGCATCATCTTGGTCACCGCGACGCCCGCAGCGCCGAGGCCCACGACCAGGACGCGCAGGCTCTCGATCGGCTTGCCGACGATCTTGAGCGCGTTGAAGAGCGCGGCCATCGTGACCACCGCCGTCCCGTGCTGGTCGTCGTGGAACACCGGGATGTCGAGCTCGTCCTTGAGCGTCTCCTCGATGTAGAAGCACCGCGGCGCCGAGATGTCCTCGAGGTTGATGCCGCCGAAGGTGGGCGCCATCAGCTTGACGGCCTCGATGATCCGGTCCGGGTCGTTCGTGTCGAGGCAGATCGGAAATGCGTCGACGTCCGCGAACTCCTTGAAGAGCATCGCCTTGCCCTCCATGACCGGCATCGCCGCCTCGGGGCCGATGTCGCCCAGGCCCAGCACCGCGGAGCCGTCCGAGACGACGGCGACCGTGTTCTTCTTGATCGTGAAGTCGAATGCTTTCTGCCGGTCGGCTGCGATCTCCTGGCAGACGCGGGCGACGCCCGGGGTGTAGGCCATGGACAGGTCGTCGCGGGTCTTGAGGGGGTACTTGTTGTGCTGCTCGATCTTGCCGCCGCGATGCATGGCCATCGTGCGGTCCACGTAGTCCAGGACGCGAGCGCCGCGCGTCGAGCCGATCGAGCGAAGGATCGTCTCCCAATGCGACTGGTCGCGCGCGTCGATGGTGAACTCGCGAACGCGCTTCCCCTCCGCGCCGGCGCCGGGCACCAGGTCCACCGACTGAAGGGCGCCGCCCGCTTCCGCGATGGCGGCGGTGAGCTTGCCTAGGGGCTCCTGCCGCGCGTCGAGCTCGACGCGGACGGTGACCGAGAACTGGGCGGAGACGGACGAAGCCACGAGGCGGCAAATATATGGTCAGCGCCTGGGTCGGAAGAAATAGGGGTCGAAATAGGGGGATCCCCCCGACGCGCCGGGCCTTCGGGCGAGGGAGAGTGGGGGCATGAGTAATGCCACGACATCGCCGCTGTCCATTTCCCCCTCCCGACTTCCGGCGGCTCTTCGGTCGCATGGATTCGTCGGCAACGTCGTCTGCCCTGGTCAGGATGGCTATGACGAGGCTCGCGCATGCTGGAACGGAGCCGTCGATCGTCAGCCCGCAGCCGTCGCCTTTGCCACCGACCCGGACGATGTGGCTGCGGCGATCTCCGGGGCGCGCGCCGCGGGGGTGCCCTTCACCGTTCGAGCAGGGTCACACTCCGTGTCGGGCCGGTCCATGGGCAACGGTGCGATCTGTATCGACGTTCGCGGTCTGAACGCCGTTGAGGTCGACCCTGAAACAAGGCTCGTCCGAGTCGGTGGCGGCGCACTGCTGAGCGAGATGGACGCGGCCACGCAAGAGCATGGGCTGGCGGTGCCAGGTGGCCAGATCTCGCACACCGGAGTAGGCGGTCTGACACTGGGAGGCGGAGTGGGATGGATGATGCGTAACCACGGCCTCACGATCGACTCTCTGGAGGCCGTCGAGGTCGTTCTTGCCGATGGCCGGAAGGTTCGCGCGAGCGAATCGGAGCATCCGGACCTGTTCTGGGCGCTGCGTGGCGGGGGAGGGGACTTTGCTGCCGCGACGACATTCGAGTTCCGAGCTCACAAGGTCGGCCCGATGGTCCTGGGCGGGATGTTGGTCTATGCATGGGGCGACGCGCCCGCGGCGTTCCGTGCGACGCGGGACCTGATGGAGTCGGCGCCGGCGGAGCTGACTACGTTCGTGACTCTCATCACTGCGCCGCCGGAGGATCCGTTCCCGCCCGAGCTGCGCGGTCACCCTGTCCTGGCGGTCGCGATGGCCTGGACGGGCGATATGGCCAAGGGCGAGCGAGTCGTCGGAGCCCTCCGGAAGGAGCGTCCGCCCGTGGTCGACCTGATGGGGCCGATGCCTTACGTCGCGCTTCAGGGCATGCTCGATCAGACGGCGCCGCACGGTCTGAACTACTACGACCGTGCGCACTACCTGACGAGGGTGAGCGACGAGTTCATCGAGACGCTTCTGTCTGGCTTCGAAGAGGTCTCGACGCCGCTCTCGCATGTCATGACGGGCTGGATGGGCGGCGCAATCAATCGGGTGGCGGCGGGCGAGACCGCCTTCGGTCACAGGGGCGCGAACGCGCTCACGTGGCTCATCGGCTGTTCAGACGAGCAGCCGATCGACTCCGCGGCGGATTGGGTGCGAGCAATGTGGGAGCGCACCGCGGGTTTCGCCGACGAGGGCGTTTACGTGAACGCCCTCGACTCCGGCCGTTCGGTCCGTGAGGCATATGCGGACGGCATCTGGGAGCGCCTGGTCGAGATCAAGCATCGCTACGACCCTGACGGGGCATTCGCAGGAAACGGAATCGCCTAAAGGCCCTCGCGGACGGCGTGCGCGGCCGCCTCGACGCGGCTGCGCACGCCGAGCTTGCCGAGGACCCTGCTTACGTGGTGCTCCGCCGTCTTCGGGGCGATCACCAGTCGCTCCGCGATCTCCGCGTTGGACAGTCCAGCGGTCAACAGCTTCAGAACCTCCTGTTCACGCACGGTCAGCGCGCCGCGCTCGCCTCGCGTGGTACGTCGCCCGGACACGCCGAGCTCACGAAGCAACGCCCCCGCCCGGTCGGCGTCTCGCCGTGCCCCGAGGTCCTCGAAGGCGGCCGCGGCCGCGCGGGCATCGGACACCGCCAGGGGCGACTTCGAGGAGGCAAGCACGGTCGCCAGGGCGAGCCGGGCGCGAGCCCCTTCCAGTGGGAAGCTGAGCTGTGCGAACGTCGCGCAGGCGCTCTCGAGCGAGGCGACCGCAGCCGGCACGTCACCCTGAGTGGCCGACGCGCACCCATGGAGCATGGCCGCAGAGGCTGCGAGGTCGGGGCGGCCTAGGCGCTCTCCGAGGTCCGTGACCATTGCTGCGCATCTCTCCGCCGCCAACGAGTCCCCGGACCTCAGCAAGAGCATCCCACGGAGGATCGTGAGCTCTCCTTCTGCCACCTCATCCTCTGCCGGACGGCGATCCAGAAGCGCAGTCGCCATGGCGTCGTCTCCGAGCTCCATATGCATTTCGACCAGCGGAGCCAAGGCTGCGGGATGGTCGCCGAGTCCAGACAGCAACGATTTCGCCTCTTCGGCTCGCCCCTGCCGGATGCGAAGATCGGCGAGGGCAGCCAGTGCGACTCCGCGCCCGCTGTCCTTCCGTTTCTCCACCCTGCTTCGAAGAGCCTCGGCGAGGACCTCCTCGGCTAGTTCCCAGTCTCCCGAGCGGATCAAGACGCCCGCGTAGATCGCACGACACCACGACTGCACAGGCAAGAACCGTCGCCGTTCGTTGAAGGCCACCACGGCCTCGCACCATTGAGTTGCGCGCTCAAGGTCGGCCAGGCGATCGCAAACCAGCAGCGTCGTGCAGCAGGCGTCACCGCACGCGAGCGGATCATCGGTCTCTCCGCCCAGGGCAACCGTCATTGCCTCGTCCAGGAGCGTCATTCCCTCGTCGACGCGCCCTTGGCCCGCAGCGGCACGGCCGAGCTGCGCCAGCGCCATGCATTCGATGTCCGGCAGCGAGCTCTCGTGGGCGATCTTCAGCGCTTCGCGTGCATGCGATTCCGCTTCGGGCAGGGTCGCTGCCCGCTTGGCCTCCTCGATCTCGAGCCAACCCCGCTCCGGAATCGAGGCTTCGCCCGCCAGAAGACGCCGCGATCGCGCGAGCCATCCCTCAGACGTTGCGTGCTGTCCGTCGATCCGGGATTCTCCGGCGAGATAAGCCGCCAGGCCGCCGGCCCGGCGGTTGTCACCACGTCGCATGTACTCGGCATACGCCTCACGGCGTCGATCGATTCCTGCTTTGCGCTCGCCCAGCCACCAATTGGCCTGGCCGAGGCCATCGAGCGCCTCGGGGTCTTTCGCGTCCTCTTCGAGGGCTGCCTTGAATGCGTCCCTGGCCCCCGCCCAGACTGCCTGGAAGAAACGCTGCCAGCCGGTTTCCTTGCTCGCCATCGCAGATCCAGTCTGACGTTTCGCGGTTACGCTCGTTGCCTCCATGAGCGACCCGGAAGCGACCGTGCTCTACGACCAAGACTGCGGGTTTTGCAAGTGGAGCCTGGACAAGATCCTCGTCTGGGACCGAGCCGCCAGGCTGCGCCCTGTCCCGATTCAAAGCCAGGAGGGCCAACGGCTCCTGGCCGGGATTCCCCTGGAGCGACGGCTCGATTCCTGGCACCTCGTCGACCCGTCGGGCGCCGTCCACTCGGCCGGCGCCGCCGCTGCGCCGCTGTTCGACCTACTGCCAGGCGGGCGTCCCCTGGCCGCAACGGCCCGGGCTCTGCCCGGCCCGACCGAGCGCGCCTACCGCGCGGTGGCGGGCAACCGCGACCGACTCGCGCGCGTCCTCCGCATCGATTCGAGCTGCGCGGTCAGGCGCTGACGCCTGAAGGGGCGCCGGGCGCCTGCTCCCGCCATGTCCGCTGGATCAACGCCATCTTGTCGCCGAACTCCGGGTCGGGAGCCATGAAGCCGTTGATCGGCGCCGGCAGGCGGACCCGCTCGTTCGCCGTAGTCGTGATCCGCGCGCTCTTGGTTCCGATGAGGCTCGATTCCTCGATCGCCGCCAAGTCCGCCCATGGGAACGACTTGCTCCGCGTGAGCAATCCCGACTTGGCGATGCCGGACTCGGTCACATCGGTCCGGAACGTTCCCTGGGCCACATAGCCGAACGAGAACGCGAGGGCAAGGACCGCGGCGAACGCATAGTCGCCGTCGATCACCCGCAGGCCGGCGAGCAGGGCGCCGATCAGCAGGAGGTAGATCCGCTGTGACGGGGCGATTTTGAACGTCGCGGGAATTGTCATCAGTGTCGATCATAAGATCGATTGCGTGCCGGCACTTTCCAAGCCAGTCGACGGCGAGATCTTCCTGATCGACGGCAACTCGCTCGCCTACCGCGCGTTCTTCGCGCTTCCCGAGTCGATCGCGACTGCCGACGGCCGCCCCACCAACGCCATCTACGGCTTCGCCTCGATGATGGCCAAGCTCCTGATCGACTACGCGCCCGGAACGGTCATCGTCGCCTGGGACAAGGGCATGTCGGGGCGTGAGAAGGAGTACCCCGAGTACAAGGCGGGCCGGAAGTCGCGTCCAGACCTTCTTCGCGAGCAATGGCCGCATCTGGAGCCGCTGGCCGAGGCGTTCGGATTCGAGAACGTTCACGTCGAGGGATACGAGGCGGACGACGTCATCGCGACCATCGCGACGCGCGCCAAGGACCAGAAGCGGCCCGTGATGATCGTCTCGGGCGACCGCGACGTCTATCAGCTGGTCGGGAACGGGACGCGAGTCATGACCACGTCGCGCGGCGTCACCGACACCAAGGTCTACGACTCGGACGGCGTCGTCGAGCGCTACGGCGTCTCGCCCGAGCTGGTCCCCGACCTGATCGGGCTGAAGGGCGACACCTCGGACAACATCCCCGGCGTGCCCGGCATCGGCGACAAGACGGCCGCGCAGCTGCTCCAGCAGTTCGGATCGCTCGAAGCCGTCCTCGACTCGGTCGACGAGATATCCGGCGCGAAGCGCAAGGAGAACCTGACGAACCATGCCGACGACGCGCGTGTCTCGAAGCAGCTGGCGACGATGAAGCTCGACGTCGAAGTCCCGGAGGACATCCTCGAGCGAGGCGAATCCACGCCGGACCTCTCGAGGCTTCGGGACTTCGCGGCCGAGTTCGAGCTTCGCGCCGTGATCCAGCGCCTCGAGGAGGAGTACAAGGGCCCCGTCCCCGAGCGCGCGGTCGACGAGACGATCGAACTCGATGCCCGCGAGGGCTCGCTCGCCGAGCTGGCCGAGGGGCCGTCCGCGCTGGCGATCCAGGGCGGGAGGTTCGCGGCCACCGACGGCGCCAAGGTCGTCACGGGCGACGCAGCCGACCTTGCGGCGCTGGCGGCGGATCTCGAAGGCAGGCCGCTGGTCGCTCACGACGCGAAGGCGCTCGGCGGTGGGCGCCAGGGCCTGCTGGCGCACGGCTCCGGGCGTCGAGCTCGACCACGACACGATGATCGGCGCGTACCTCGTGGACCCCGCCCGCCGGACCTACGTCCTCGAGGAGCTCGCGGCCGATGCGGGGATCGCGGTGCGCTCGGCCGGGCGAAGCCGAGCCCGAGCCCGCCCAGGACGACGCTCAGCTTTCGCTCGGGGACGATCCCGAGACGCCGAGCGACCCCGCCGTCGAGGCGGGGTTGGCGTGGGAGCTGGCCGAGCGCCAGCGGGCCCAGCTCACCGAGTTCGGGCTCGAACGGGTGATGCGCGAGGTGGAGCTTCCGCTCGTCGAGGTGCTCGTGGCGATGGAGCGCGAGGGCCTCAAGCTGGACACGGAGCGGCTCGCCGCGATCGGCGAGGGCATGGGGGCGAGGATCGACGAGCTCGAGGCCGAGATCTACGAGGCGGCGGGGCGGGAGTTCACGATCGGCTCACCCTCCCAGCTCGGCGAAGTGCTCTTCGTGGAGCTGGGACTGACGCGCAAGCGGCGGGGCAAGACGGGCTATTCGACGGATGCGCGCGTGCTCTCGCAGATCCGCGACGAGAACCCGATCGTCCCCGCCATCGAGCAGTGGCGCGAGCTCACGAAGCTCAAGAACACCTATCTCGACTCGCTGCCCGGCCTGATCGACCCTGAGACCGGCCGCATCCACACGACCTTCAATCAGGTGACCGCTGCGACGGGCCGCCTTTCGTCCACGAACCCGAACCTCCAGAACATCCCGATCCGCTCGGAGGTCGGGCGCCCGGTGCGCAGCTGCTTCGTCGCGGACGCGGGCAACCTCCTCCTTTCCTGCGACTACAACCAGGTCGAGCTCCGGGTCCTGGCGCATGTGGCAGGCGAGGACGTCTTGCGCGAGATCTTCGCCACGGGCGAGGATGTCCACTCGGCGACCGCCGCCGGGATCATCGGCGCGGACCCCGATGCGATCACGCCCGCGGAGCGCTCGAAGGCGAAGATGGTGAACTACGGCATCGCCTACGGGCTGACCGATTTCGGCCTCGCCGATCGCCTCGGCATCTCGCGAATGGAGGCCGCCGAGTACATCGAGCGCTACTTCGAGCGCTTCCCGGCCGTTCGCACCTTCATCGACGACACGATCGCCAAGGCGACGGACGAGGGATTCGTGACGACGCTCCTCGGCAGCCGCCGCCGGATCCCCGAGCTGCGCTCCAACCAGCGCCAGCGGCGCGGCCTCGGCGAGCGCCTCGCCGTCAACACCGTGATCCAGGGCACCGCCGCCGACATCATCAAGCTGGCGATGGTCCGCTGCCATCGCGCCCTCGAGGAGTCCGATCTGGACACGCGCCTGATCCTCCAGATCCACGACGAGCTCCTCTTCGAGGGGCCGGAGGCGGAGATGGAGGGGGCCCAGGAGATCGCCGTGCGCGAGATGCGCGACGCATTCGAGCTGGACCCGCCCCTCGAGGTGAACGCCGGCGTCGGCCCCGACTGGCTGAGCGTCAAGTAATGGATCGCGGTCTCGCCGTAGCCCTGATGGCCCTCACCGGTGGGCTGATCGCGATGCAGCCGGCTGTCAACGCCGGACTGGGCAAGGCGACCGGGAACATCGCGGCGGCGCTCGTCTCGTTCGCGATCGGGACGCTGCTGCTGGCGGTGATCGTCGCCCTCGCCGGCCAGGCGGGAGGCGTGGGGGAGGCGTTCGGCGTCCCGTGGTACCTGCTCCTCGGCGGGGTTCTGGGCGCCGCCTATGTCTTCTCGGCTCTCGTCACCGTGAGCTCGATCGGGGCCGGCGGCGTCGCCGCGGCGACGATCACGGGCCAGCTGACTTTCTCGATCGTCCTCGACCGGATCGGTTTCCTCGGCCTCGAGGAGACGCCGATGACGCTCGACCGGGTGGCCGGCGTGCTCCTGCTGCTCGCCGGGACGTTCCTGATCGTCCGCTAGGCGGCGACCGGAACCCTGGAGGGGTCGCCGGTGCGCGCGTGCTCCTGCCGCGAAGCGCGGGTGGGCGATCTCCAGGTAGTGCCCGAAAGACCAGTCGACGAAGCGCTTGCGACCGGCGGCGGCGACAAGCCCGCGTTGCATCCGAGCCGGGAGACGGGGCACGGCGCGCTGCGCGCGGAGCATCCAGTTGAACTTCCACTCGTGCGAGTCGTTGAAGGCCGCGTAGTCGCGAAGTGCCTGCTCGCGTGTCTTTCGCCCCTCGACGACGTCACGCAGCTCCTCGCCCAGCGCGATCGCGAAGTAGAACGCGGTCCGGATGCCCTCGGCGGTCAGCGGCAGGCAGTGGCCCGCCGAGTCGCCGCAGAAGAAGACGCGGTCCTCGGCTCCGCGGCGCAGCTTGTGCGGGATCCAGTTGCCCTGATAGCGGACCGCGTCGCGCTCGAGGTCGTCGGCAAGCAGCACGGTCGTGTCCTTGACGTGGAACCGCGGGTCGAACGACCCGACGCCGATCCTGGTCTCCTCGCCCGCCGGGAACGACCAGCCGTATCCGGCAGGCACGTAGCGGCGGTCGATCCAGATCTCGAGATCGTCGCCCGGCCCGGGAGGATGGACCTCGAGCCCGCGCGAGAGCGGGGCATCGGGAGGCTGGTAGCCGGCCGAGGCCAGCACGCGACGCCAGCCGAGCGCGTCGACCACGAGCGGAGCCGAAACCTCGCCCCGATCGGTCGCGATCGTCACTGAACGTCCCTCGTCGAGGGCAGAGGGCCTCGGCGCCGGACGTTCGCGGTCGGAGGAAGCCCTGCCTTCGACCTTTGCCGTCTCGAACTCCGCGTCGCAGCCGTCGAAGAGGATCCTGGCAGAGCTCCCGGTAGTCGAAGGTCGAGAAAGTCCACGGGAGGTCGTAGCGCGAGGTGCCATGCGGGGTGTGGACGACGAGCGAGCCGAATTCCTGCCGTGCGGAGCCTTCGAGGCCCATCGCGTGCAACCAGGCCGTCGGGATGCCGCACGCCGACGTCTGGCGCTCGCCGACGTCGTAGCGGTCGAGAAGCAGCACTCGCGCGCCGGAGCCGGTGAGCTGGCGGGCGACGGTCAGGCCCGCGAAGCTCGCGCCGCAGACGATGACGTCGTAGTCGCCGGCGAGCGGGGTCCGGTCCTCGCCGCGCTTGGTCGAGCGGGTGGGCACGGCCCGAGGATACCGCCAACGACGCGCCTTCGGCGCTTGACACGCAGCGGCCAGTAGCTGTAAGCTCCGAAGCCGTGTCCACGCCTGAGACCGTGATCGACCCTGCCGCCGTCGAGGCTCCCGCCTCGAACGGCTCCTCCGACGACCTCATGATCGAGGTCGACGGCAAGCTGGTGCCCAATTACGCGGCGACCATCAAGCCTTTCGAGGAAGGCGACGTCGTCAACGGCGAAGTCGTCCGCATCGACAAGGACGAGGTCCTCGTCGACATCGGCTACAAGTCCGAAGGCGTCATCCCCGCCCACGAGCTGTCGATCCGCCGCTCGGTGGATCCGGCCGACGAGGTCGACCTCGGCGAGCAGGTCGACGCTCTCGTCCTCACCAAGGAGGACCAGGAAGGGCGCCTCATCCTCTCCAAGAAGCGCGCCCGCTTCGAGAAGGCATGGCGCAAGATCGAGGCCGCCGCCGAGACCGGCGAGCCCGTCGAAGGCTCCGTGATCGAGGTCGTCAAGGGCGGCCTGATCCTGGACCTCGGCGTGCGCGGCTTCCTGCCCGCGTCGCTCGTGGACATCCGCCGCGTCCACAACCTCGAGGAGTTCCGCGACCAGACGCTCGAATGCAAGGTGATCGAGCTCAACCGGTCGCGCAACAACGTCGTCCTCTCGCGCCGCGCCGTCCTCGAGGAGGAGCGCAAGGAGGTCCGCGAGCAGATCCTCGAGCGCCTCCAGCCCGGCCAGATCGTCGAGGGCAAGATCTCGAACATCGTCGACTTCGGCGCCTTCGTGGACCTGGAGGGCATCGACGGCCTCATCCACATCTCCGAGCTTTCGTGGAGCCACGTCAACCACCCGTCCGAGGTGCTCGAGATCGGCAAGGACGTGCGCGTCAAGGTCCTCGACATCGACCGCGACCGCCAGCGCATCTCGCTGGGCCTCAAGCAGACGCAGGAGGACCCGTGGCAGAAGGTGCTGAACGAGTACCGCCAGGGCGACGTCCTCGAGGGCAAGGTCACGAAGGTCGTCGCTTTCGGCGCGTTCATCGAGATCGTGCCCGGCGTCGAGGGCCTCGTCCACATCTCCGAGCTCGCCGAGCACCACGTCGAGACTCCCGGCGAGGTCGTCACTCCCGGCGAGGAGAAGTGGGTTCGCATCCTCGAGATCGACGAGGAGCGCCGGCGCATCTCGCTTTCGATCAAGCGCGCCGAGACCAAGAACAACGCTTTCTCCGACCTGATCCCCGATGAGCTCAAGCAGCAGGTCCAGGCCGCCAGCGACGACGCGGCAGCCGCATCCGCAGCGGCCGAGGCATCCGGCGAGCGCCGACGCCGAAGCTTCGGACGAGGCACCCGAGCGCAGGCCGAGGCAGTGACCGAGGCCGCCACGGAGGCGCCATCCGATGAGGTGCCCGACCTGGGCCTCTCCGAGGACGTCTTCGCCGACGCTCCCGTCGAGCCCGCCGCCGAAGAAGCGCCTCCCTCCGACATCAGACGAAGGCTAGGCGCGGCGCCTTGGCGGCGCCCAAGCCGGCGTTCATCGGCCTGACCGGAGCGATCGGATCGGGCAAGTCCGAAGCCCTGCGCGCGCTCGCCCGCCTGGGCGCGGCGACGCTTTCGACCGACGAGGTCGCGCACGAGGCGCTCGCGGACCCCGAAGTGTCGCGGCAGCTCGTCGAGCGCTGGGGGCCGGAGGTCGAGACCGCCGGGACCGTCGAACCGGCAGGCGGTCGGCGAGATCGTCTTCAACGATCGCGGACGAGCTTCGCTGGCTCGAGTCCATCACCCATCCGAAGGTGGGCGAGAAGGTCTGGGCATGGCGCCAGGTCCCTCGGCGCCGACGTGGAGCTCGCCGTGGTCGAGGTGCCGCTGCTCTTCGAGGCGGGGATGGATGCGTTCTTCGACGGGGTGCTCGTGGTCGCGGCGGGTGACCGCGCGATCCGGATGGCTCGAGGCACGCGGCGACGCAGGGGTCGAGGGGCGCTCCGGGCGCCAGCTTTCCGAGCCGGAGAAGGCGGAGCGGGCCACGTGGGTGGTGGACAACGACGGCACGATCGAGGACCTCGAGGCGAAGCTCCGGGAGATGTGGCCAGAGCTGACCGCCGGAGGCGATCCAGATGACCGCCACGCGCCGGGGGCGCTTCCTTCGATTCCTGCTCATCATCGCCGTGCTCGGCGGAGTCGCTGCGTTCGTCCTCTCGCGGATCGACTTCGACGAGACCATCAGGGAGGTGACGCTGCCGCTCCGCCACGACGACATCATCCGCCAGCAGGCCGAGCGCCACGACCTGGACGCGGCGCTGATCGCCGCGATCATCAACCAGGAGTCGAACTTCGTGGACCAGACGTCGAGCGCCGGCGCGCGGGGCCTGATGCAGATCACGCCCGACACGGCCGAGACGATCGAGACGCTTTCCGGCGGCGAGACGTTCGTGTTCGAAGACCTCGCAAACCCCGACCTCAACATCCGTTACGGCACGTACTACCTGAACCATCTCCTCGACCGGTTCGAAGGCAACGAGGTCGCGGCCCTGGCCGCCTACAACGGCGGGCCGGAGAATGCCGAGGCTTGGGGAGGGGCGGCGCTCGAGATCGATGACATCGCCTTCCCCGAGACGCGCTCGTACGTCGAGTCCGTGCTCGAGAAGCGCAGGCTCTACGCGGACAACTACGCGGAGGAACTCGGGCTCGACTGATGCCGGAGCTCCTGGTTGCCTGGGTCGCCTTCCCGGCGGTTCAGATCCTCATCTGGCTCGGCTGCGGCTCACTCGCCGCGCGGATCGTGCCGGGAGACATCCCGCGCGCGCTCCTCGCCCCGCTGGGCTTCTGCGTCGTCGTGGTGGCGGGTGGCCTCGTCACGGCGATTCCCTCCCTGGGCCCCGCTGACCGTCCCGGTCATCGTGGCGCTTGCCGTGGCCGGATTCGTGCTCGCGCCTCCCTGGAAGGGCGGGAGGCCGTCGCCCTGGCTCCTGCGGCGCCCTGGTCGCCGTCTTCGCCGTCTATGCGGCGCCCATCGTCCTGTCCGGAAGCGCGACCTTCGCCGGCTACATCCGCCTGGATGACACCGCGACGTGGCTCGCGCTGACCGACCGGGTGATGGAGGCCGGGCGGGACATCGACGGCCTCGCTCCGTCGTCGTACGAGGCGACGCTCTTCTTCAACCTCGCCGACGGATATCCGATCGGCGTCTTCATCCCGCTTGGCGTAGGCCAGGCGCTTACGGGCCTGGACGCCGCCTGGCTCGTCCAGCCCTACATGGCGCTCCTTGCCGTCCTTCTGGCCCTCGCGTCTTTGGGAGCTGAGCGGCCGCATTCTCGAGAGTGCGCGGGCGCGGGCCTGCGTGGTCGCCCTCGCCGCTCAGCCGGCGCTGCTCTACGGGTACTACCTCTGGGGCGGGATCAAGGAGGTAGCCGCGGCTGCCTTGATCGCGCTGGTCGCGTGCCTGCTTTCCGCGCGGCCCCCGCCGGCGCGGGCGTGCGCATGCTGTGGCCCGCCGCCTTCGCCATCGCAGCCCTGATCAGCTGCCTCAGCGTGGCGGGCGGCGGTATGGGTCGGGCCGCTCCTTTTCGGCGCCCTCGCCGTGGCGGTGCTGGCCGGCTCCCCTGCGCGGGCCGCGGTGAAGGCGGTCGCCCTGGTCGGGATGGTCGCCCTGATGATCGCGCCCGTCCTGGCCGGGGGCGGGCTCGTTCCGCCCACCTCGTCGCCGCTCGACGATCCCGAGGCGCGCGGGAACCTCATCGAGGCGCTTTCGGCGCTCCAGGCCCTCGGCATCTGGCCCGCCGGCGACTTCCGGGTCGACGCCGACGAGATGTCCGTCACGATCGCGCTCTGCGTCTTCGCGCTCGTCGCGGCGGCTGCCGCGCTCGTCGCGGCGCTCCGGGCGCGGCGCTGGGATCTCGTCGCCTACCTCGTGGGCGTCCCTCTGGCCGCGCTGGCGATCGCGCTGGTCGGCTCGCCATGGGTCCAGGGCAAGGCGTTCGCGATCGTCTCGCCGGTCATGCTCTTCGCCGCCTTCCTGGGATGCGCGTGGGCCTGGAGCGAGCGGCGGCTGATCCTCGGAGCCGGGGTGGGCGCCCTGCTCGGCGGCGGGCGTGGTCTGGTCGAACGCGCTCGCGTACAGCGAGGTGAACCTGGCGCCGCGCGACCAGCTCGCAGAGCTCGAGGAGATCGGCGAGATGCTCGAGGGCACGGCGCCGGTGCTCATGACGGAGTACCAGCCGTACGGCGTGCGGCATTTCCTGCGTGAGTCGGAGGCGGAGGGCGCGTCGGAGCTGCGCCGCCGGCTCGTTCCCCTGGCCGACGGGACGTCGCTCGAGAAGGGCCTCTGGGCGGACACCGACGATTTCCGGGCCGACGCGTTCGAGCCATACGAAGCCCTGGTCCTGCGCCGCTCTCCCGAGCAGAGCCGCCCGCCGGGCGATTTCGAGCTCGCGTGGAGCGGGGAGTTCTACGAGGTCTGGGAGCGGGGCGCGGGCGCGACCCGCCGAGCGGATGGCACTTGGGATCCGGCCGCTCGCCCGTCGCCGAGCCGGATTGCGCCGACGTCCGCGAGCTGGCGGCCGAGGCTGCCCGGCGGGACGCTGCGGGCGGCGACCGGCGAGGAGCCGACCTTCCTCGCCGGGACGTCGGGGCGGATCAGGCAGGCTGCCGCCGGCGAGCTACACGGTCTGGCTCGAGGGCTCGGTTCGCGGGACGGCGAAGCTTTCCATCGACGGCACCGAGGTCGCATCGGTCCGCCACCAGCTCAACAACGAGGGGCTCTACGCGGAGCTTGGCACTGCCGAGCTGCCGGCGGGCGCGCACGAGGTCTCGGTCGAGCTCTCGGGCCGGACCTTGCCCCGGGAAGCGGCGGACCCGGCGACGAGGGCGGGCTTGCGATCACGCGCTCGGACCGACGCCGAGGCGCCGCTCACGGAGGTTCCGGCCGACGACGCCGCGCGCCTGTGCGGCCGGGCGTGGGACTGGATCGAGGCGGTGCGCTGAGGCTCAGTCCTCGGTGGCTCGCCAGACCCAGATGATCGCGGCGAGCTGAAGGGGCAGGCGGGCCCAGAGCGCCCAGCGCGGAACCCTGTCCAGGTCGAGCCCTCGGATCTGCTCGGGGCTCACCGCCATGTGGACGTTGGCGGGGAACACGGCGACCAGAAGTGCGATGAGCCACCAGCGCGCGAGCTTCCGGGTCGCCGGCGGGATCACCGCCAGCCCTCCGGCCATCTCGGCCCAGCCCGAGTGGAAGACCGCGGCCTCGGGGCTGATCGGCACGTAGTCGGGGACGGTCGCCTCGTAGGCCTTCGGGATCACGAAGTGCATGGTCCCGGTGAAGTTGAAGAAGGCGGCGAGGGCTTTCTGGGAGGTCGTCACGGCGCCGAAGCTACTCGACGCGCCCGGCGGGGCGCGCCAGCCTGTCGGCGGTGGCCTCATCGGGGGCAAGCGCGAGAGTGACGACGTCGCCTTCGCCCCCGACGGCCGCCCAGCCGCCATCGAGCTCCCACGCGCCTTCGCTCGCCTCGGCGCCCTCCAGCGAGCGCTCGACGAAGTCCTCGAGCCCTCGCGGAGCTCGGTCGCCTCGCCTCGCATCGTCGCCGCGCCAGACGATCGCCATCGCGTTGTCCCCGCGGCAGTCGCTCGTGCACTCGGCGGCGCGTTCCGGTGCGCGTGAAGAGCCGGTAGCGGTCGCCGCCCCAGCCGGCTGCCGCGTCGTCGGCGCCGATCTCCTCGGCGTCCTGGCGCAGGATCTCGCGGGTGAAGAACTCGCCGACGGTGCCGTCGTCGGCTTCCTTCCAGCCCGGCCCCGGGTCCGGGACAGCCGGCACGGGCAACGCGCCCTCGTCCTCGAGGTACTTCTCGGGATGGAGGATCTGCTCGGTCGTGGCGGGGAGCCGGCGCTGGTATGCGAAGTCGACCAGATCCCAGCCGCCGTCGCGCTTGCGCGCAGCTCGTCCACGAACCGCTGGCCGCCCGAAGTAGGCGAACGTGACCTGGGCGAGGGCGATCGGAGGCAGGTCGGTCGCGCCCGACTCGAGCGCGCTCGACTCGTCAAGGAGATCGGCGACGTCAAGGTGCTCGGCGGCGTACTCGGTCATGAGCGCTGTCGCCGAGCCCTCGACGAGCGCCGATTCGGCGAGGATGCGGTCGTCCGACGAGGCGCTGGACCTGGGCAGCCCGAACGCCTGATCCTCCAGCGCGTGGTTCAGCTCGTGGGCCAGCACGAACTCCGCGAGGGCGGGGCCGGCCGGCACGGCATCGCCGAGAAGAAAGAGCTCCTTCTTCGGCCGGGTCGTAGTAGGCGGCGGCGTCGGCGGTCACATCCGTGGCAACGTCAGAGAGGCTCTCGTCCGGCTCGAGCATGCCGAGCAGCTTGAGCTCGGCGTCGCTGGCCGCGATCGTCTCGGCGGCCTTCGGCTTTGCGACCTCCTTCTCGGCCAGCTCGCGGAGCGACTCCGTGTCCGTCACCTGGGGCTCGGGGACCTCCTCGAACCGGATGCCGCGGATCTCGGCGACCCGCCGCGCCACGGCGGGGGCCCGCTCGACGCTCAGGTCCAGGAGCTCGTCGGAATCGAGCTTCGCTCCGGCGGCGTCGCTCGCCGGAGCCGCCTCGGGGCTGACCGGCGTCGCGACCTCGTCGTCCCTGGTGAGGGCGACCCCGAAGATCACTGCGACCGTTGCGGCGAAGAGCGCGAGCGTCCCTGGAAGCGCCGCGGAGGAGTCGTTCACACGGCCATGAAAGCAGGCACCCGGAAGCGAAGGGGCGCCAACTGGCGCCCCTTCACCACACGGTTGTTCACCGGTTTGCGGCTAGTTGCCGCCGTTCGGCTCGCCCGTCGTCAGGCCGGCGGCCTCGACGCGGTCGATGTAATAGGTGCCCTGCTCGTCGACCAGCACGGAGAGCGAGGTGACGACGGATGTATCCGTCAGCGGGCCCTCGCCGCCATATGGGTTCTCCGAGTCCGGCGCGCTCGCGTCGGCCATCATGCTCGTCCAACCCGGTGCGGGCATGCCGCTGGTGTGGTTGCCGCAGCCGTAGAACGCGACCCCGTCGGCCTCGCTGTCGCCGTTGTTGTCGTAATACAGGTTGAAGCGCGGCGAGCCTCCACCGCAGTTCCCGTTCACCGAGAAACCGATGTTGCCGAGCTCGGCAACCGTGAGTCCCTCCACGCCGTCGACGCTCGCGGCCGCGAACGCCGGGCTTGAGGTGGGGACCGACTTCTCTAGGAGCACCGAGAACTTGCCGTCGAGCGCCTCCTTGTTCGTCCATTGCGCCTGAGCGTCTTGGCCGTTGCCCACGGGCTTGAACTCATCCCCGACGAAACGTCCGGCGCTGGGCTGGAGCTTGATGCCGCTCTTGGCCGCGTTGCCCTGGACTGGGATCAGGAGCATCGCGACACATGAAATCGCAACGCCGATCAGAACCTTTCGCATTTACTGCACCTCCGATTGATTCTTTTGTGCCGCACCCCCCTGGCACGAGCCTGCCGGCATGACACATACGGACCCCTTCGTCCGCATATCGCGAGCCTAAGCCTGCGCCACCCCTCGAGTCAACGGTGAAAAACCCTCGAAGAACTGCGACAAATCCCCTAAGGAATCTCGGTATGCCGGAGTCGACCCGGGCCAGGGCTACAGTGAATGGGTGCCCCCTTTCAAGCTGAATCCCGCCTATACGCCGACGGCGGATCAGCCGGGGGCGATCGACGGGCTCGCCGAGGGGATCGGTGCGGGCGAGAAGTACATGACGCTCCTCGGCGCCACCGGGACCGGCAAGACATTCACCATGGCTGCGACGATCGAGCGCGTCCAGCGGCCGGCGCTGGTGATCGCTCACAACAAGACGCTCGCCGCTCAGCTCTGCAACGAGTTCCGCGAGTTCTTCCCCGAGAACGCGGTCGAGTACTTCGTCTCCTACTACGACTACTACCAGCCCGAGGCGTACGTCCCCGCGCAGGACCTCTACATCGAGAAGGACTCGTCGATCAACGACGAGATCGACCGCCTGCGCCACGCCGCGACGGCGGCGCTCCTGGCGCGGCGCGACGTCGTCATCGTCGCCTCCGTCTCGTGCATCTACGGAATCGGCTCGCCCGAGCTCTACTCGAAGCAGATGGAGCTCTTCAAGGTGGGGGAGTGGATCGACCGCGACGAGCTCTTCAAGAAGCTCGTCCGCATGCAGTACAACCGCAACGAGACGGCGCTCACCCGCGGCACATTCCGCGCGAAGGGCGAGCTGATGGAGATCTACCCGGCGTATGCGGAGTCCGCCTACAGGCTGAACCTCTTCGGCGACGAGATCGAGTCGATCCACCACTTCGACCCGCTGACGGGGGAGATCCTCGACGACATCGACCACGTCGCCGTATGGCCCGCCAGCCACTACGTGACCGAGGACGAGACGATGGAGCAGGGCCTGATCGAGATCAAGCGCGAGCTGCAGGAGCGGCTCGGCCTGGTTCGAGGAGCGCGGCAAGCTGCTCGAGGCGCACCGGCTGCAGCAGCGCACCGAGTACGACATCGAGATGATGAAGGAGCTCGGCTTCACGTCGGGCATCGAGAACTACTCGCGCATCTTCGACGGGCGCCCGCCCGGCTCTCCGCCGCACACGCTGATGGACTACTTCCCGAAGGACTTCGTCTGCTTCGTCGACGAGTCCCATCAGACGATTCCGCAGATCTCGGGCATGGCCGAGGGCGACGCCTCGCGAAAGCGCACGCTCGTCGAGCACGGATTCCGCCTGCCGTCGGCGATCGACAACCGGCCGCTTCGCTTCGACGAGTACATGAAGCGCATCAACCAGCTCGTGATGGTCTCGGCCACGCCGGGCGAGTTCGAGCAGCTCCGAGGCGTCGCGCATCGTCGAGCAGATCGTCCGCCCGACCGGGATCGTCGACCCTGAGGTCGAGGTGCGGGAGACCAAGAACCAGATCGACGACCTGATGAACGAAGTCCGCCGGACCGTCGACAAGGGCGAGCGGGCGCTGGTGACGACCCTTACGAAGAAGATGTCCGAGGACCTGACGGGCTACCTGCTCGAGCACGGCTTCCGGGTGCGCTACCTCCACTCCGAGGTGGACACGCTGGAGCGCATCCAGATCATCCGCGACCTGCGGCTCGGCGAGTACGACGTCCTTGTCGGAGTCAACCTCCTGCGCGAGGGCCTCGACCTGCCCGAGGTGTCGCTCGTCGCGATCCTCGACGCCGACAAGGAGGGCTTCCTCCGTGGGGAGACGAGCCTGATCCAGACGATCGGCCGCGCCGCGCGAAACCAGGAGGGCCGCGTCGTGATGTACGCGGACCGCGAGACCCAGGCCATGCGCCTGGCGCTCGCCGAGACCGATCGCCGCCGCGCGATCCAGCTCGCCTACAACAAGGAGCACGGGATCACGCCGGAGACCGTCCAGAAGGGCATCTCCGACATCTCCGAGTTCCTCTCGATGGAATCGAAGACGTCGCCGAAGCGCCGGCGCCGGGTCAAGGTGGGCGACGAGGAGATCTCGAGCCCGGACGACCTGGCGAAGCTGATCGTCGAGCTCGAAGAGGAGATGGTCGTCGCCGCCGACGAGCTCCGCTTCGAAGAGGCGGCGCGGATCCGCGACGAGCTCAAGGAGCTCCGCCGCGACCTCGAGTCGCTCCAGGCCGGCGCCTAGGTTTCACGGCCGCCTCGCTAGACGATGGGCCCGGGCTGCGGGGCCGCGGGTGGCTGCGGCAAGCCCTCGGCGCTGAGCAGCGCGGGCACCTCCCTCTCGTTCGCCGTCTCGACGCCCCGCTCCTCCTGCATCGGCTTGACCCAGAGCTCGTCGACGAGGATCACGATGGCCGAGAGGATCGGCACCGCGACGAAGAGGCCGATGAAGCCGAAGAGCTGCCCGACGAGGACGACCCCGATCGCGATCAGCGCGGGGTGGAGCTTCACCCGCTGCGCCATGACGAGCGGGATGATCACGTTGCCCTCGATCTGCTGGACGACGATGTAGACGACCAGCGCGAGGACGCGTTGGTGGGCGAGTCCGCCAGCGCGAACAGGAACACGGGCACGGCGCCGATCACGGCGCCGAAGTAGGGGATGACGACCAGGAGCGCCGAGAAGACGGCGAAGAAGATCGCGAAGTCGAGCCCGATCAGGGTCAGGCCCAGGTAGAGGAGGACGCCCGTCACGAACATGTCGATCAGCACGCCCTCGAGCCAGCCCACCCATGCGGTCTGGAGGCGAAGCGTCAGATGGTTCGCGGCCTCGCGCCTGCCGGGCGGGAAGAGCGAAAAGAGGCCGCTCACCAGCGGCTGCGGGTTGACCGCGATGTAGAAAGCGGTCAGGAGCATGAAGATGAGGGCGCCGAGGATCCCGACGACGCTGAGGCCGATCTGGGCCAGCGGGCCGATCAGGCTGCCAGGGTCGTCCGTGTAGCGCTGGAGGAACTCCTGGACGTTCTGGCCGACCTCCGCGGGCGAGATGCCGAACGCGTCGGCCGCCTCCCCTTCCAGGTCTTCGAGGGTGCCCGGGCACCGAGTCGACGAACTCCTGCGTCTGGTCGACGAACGGCGGGATCACCAGCGCGAAGATCCCGGCCAAGACGCGCGAGCCGAGGATCAATGCGCCAGCGCGCCGAGGAACCGCGGCACGCCGCGTCTCTCGAGCTTGTCGGCAGCCAGGGCAAGCGGGATCGCGACGATCACCGTGATCAGGATCGCCACCAGGAGTGTCAGGAGCTGCCGGAAGAGCAGGCCGAGGACGAGCAGCGCCGCCGCGAGCAGCACCGCGCGGTAGAGCGGGTTGATCTCCCTCGGCGTCGGCATACCGCTTACTTGTACCCGGAAACGGCATGGATACCTCGGCCGTCCCGGCGCACCGGGTGAATAGGGTGCCGCCGATGTCGGCGCTCTCGGACCTCTCGGCAGGGCTTCTGCCGCCTGAGGCAGGCGGCCCGGATCCTCACCGCGTCGCGTCCGCGGCGCGGATCCTCCTGGACGGCATGCCTGCGCGTCAGCGGCTGGGCGTGGGCGCGGGCCTGATGGCGATCCAGGCGGCGGCGCTCGCCGCGACGGGCAAGCGGCTCGGGGCCCTGCCAAGCGAGCAGCCGGGCGAGCTTCCTCGAGCGCATCGCCACTTCCGGCCCGATCGGGTCGGCGGCGATGGACGCGCTCAAGACCCTTGTCCTGATGGGCGCGGGGGGCGACGAGTTCGCGCCCGAGATCAAGAGCACCGGCTCGCTCAACCCACCATCCCGCCCCGACCCGCCGTTGAACATCCGCCCCGCCGGACGACGTCGCCGACGGGGAGTCGTATCGACGCGATCGTGGTCGGCTCAGGCGCGGGTGGCGCGTTCGCGGCGCTCGAGCTGGTTCGCGAGGGGATGAGCGTCTTGATCGTCGAGGAGGGCGAGCGGTGGACATCGGGGCGGATCCGCTCCACCCATCCGCTCGAGCGCTTCGCGTCGCTCTATCGCGACGCGGGGTCGACGATCGCCCTCGGCTTCCCGCCGATCGCGCTGCCGACCGGTCGCGCGGTCGGAGGGACCACCGTCGTGAACTCGGGCACGTGCTACCGCCCGCCGGAACCGGTCGTCGAGCGTCTGGCGCGGGGCCGGCCTGGAGCTTGCCGGCGACGGCTTCGAGGAGCGCCTCGCCGCAGGTCGAGGAGATGATCGGCGTCGCGCCGGTCCCGATGGAGGTGATGGGCCGGAACGGCGAGCTGGCGCTGGCCGGGGCGGCAGCGCTCGGCTGGGAGCACGGCCCGCTTCGTGCGGAACGCGCCTGGTTGCCGCGGCGCATGCCAGTGCGCGATCGGCTGCCCGAACAACGCCAAGGGAGGCGTCCACCTGAACGCGCTTCCCGCGGCCTGCGAGCTGGGGGCGGAGATCGCGACCCGGCTGCGCGTCTCGAAGGTCCTGACGGAGAGGAGGCCGGGCGACCGGCGTCCGCGCCAAGCGACCCGACGGGCGCTCGGTCGAGCTGCGCGCGCCGCGAGTGGTCGTCTCGGCCGGCGCGCTCGAGACGCCGACGCTCCTCCGCCGCAGCGGGCTGGGCGAGCACCCCAGGCTCGGGCGCGGCCTCTCGATCCATCCGGCGATCAGCGTGTCGGCAAGTTCGCCGAGCCCGTCGTCGCCTGGCACGGCGTGCTTCAGAGCGCGGGAGTCGGAGGAGCTTCACGCCGAGCGCGGGATCCTGATCGAGGCGACATCGACGCCGCCCGGGATGGGCTCGATGCTGACGCCCGGGTTCGGTGCGGACCTGGTGGAGCGCATCCAGGGCGCCGACCACATGGCCGCGATCGGCGCGATGATCGCCGACGCGCCCTCGGGCCGCGTCTTCGGCTCGCGGACGCCCGTTGTCGGCTATCGGCTCGCGCGCCACGACGGCCGCCGCCTGGTCGAGGCGCTCGACGCGATGGCGCGGATCATGCTCGCTGCCGGCGCCGAGGAGGTTGAGATGGGCTCGGGCACGCCGATCGTGCGCTCGCCGACGGAGGTCGCTCCGGCGCTTGAGCGGCGCTCAAGCCCAAGAGCATGCACCTCGCCGCCTTCCACCCGACCGGGACCGCTGCGGCCGGGGGCAGACGCCGGCGCGCCATCCCGTCGGGCCGTCGGGCGCGCTGCGCGGGCGTCGACGGCGTCTGGGTGGCCGACGGATCGATCCTGCCCGGGCTGCCCTGGGGTCAACCCACAGGTTTCGATCATGGCCTTGAGTGGCGCCGTCGGGGCCGGCCGTGGCAGTAGCCTCCTGAGCATGGATGCAGCGAAGCTTGTCGAGGATGTGACAGGGCGGGTTCGGGCAGCGCTCGACGAGGCCGAGGAGAAGGCGCGCGAGATCGTCGCGAACGCCGAGGACGAAGGCCAAGGAGCTCATCGCGAACGCCGAGGCCGAGGCGGCGAAGATCCGCGAGCGAGCGGAGAACGAGGCGCACGAGCGCCTGGCCAAGGTTCGCGAGGCACTTTCGAGCCTGGAAGGAAGCATCGGCTGGCTCACCGTCGTCCGAGATCGACCCCGGCCCGGCCGAGGTGCCGGAGCCGATGCCGCCCGTCGAGCCCGAGCCCTCGCCGCCCGGCAGAGCCGGAGCCCCAGCCGCCGGCCGAGCCCGAGCCGATGCCGCCCGATCCCGAGATCGAGCCGCCCGCGCCTGCCGAGCCAGACCGCGAATCTCCCAGCGCTGACCAACGGCTTTTCGAGCGAGCGCTCCACGACCCGACCGCCGCCCGGATCGTCGCCATGAAGATGGCCCTGGACGGCTCGTCACGCGACGAGATCGAGGCGCATCTGGACTCAAATTACGAGATCGAGAGCTCGGGCAAACTCCTCGACGACGTGATGACGCGCGCCAAGCGCTGACACCCCCGGGGGGTTGCGGGCGCGAGGGAACATCCGTTCGTATCCCTAGACTCGTTGGCGATGGCCCGCTCAGAGAAAATCGTCATCTCGGGGGCCCGGGCGCACAACCTGAAGGGCGTCGATCTCGAGCTTCCGCGCGATGCCCTGATCGTGATCACGGGCCTCTCGGGGTCGGGTAAGTCGAGCCTGGCGTTCGACACCCTCTACGCGGAGGGACAGCGCCGCTATGTCGAGTCGCTCTCGTCGTACGCGCGCCAGTTCCTGGGCCTGATGGAGAAGCCGGACGTCGACTCGATCGAGGGCCTCTCGCCCGCGATCTCGATCGACCAGAAGACGACTTCGCGCAACCCTCGCTCGACGGTCGGCACGGTCACCGAGATCTACGACTACCTGCGCCTGCTGTGGGCCCGGATCGGCAAGCCCCACTGCTACAACTGCGGCCAGCCCATCCAGGGCCAGTCCCTCGAGCAGATCACCGATCGCGTGCTCTCGATCGAGGAGGGCAAGCGCTTCATGGTGATGGCGCCCGTCGTCCGCGGGCGCAAGGGCGAGTACGGGCGGATGCTGGCCGAGATGCGCTCGCAGGGCTACGCGCGGGCGATGATCGACGGCGAGCTTCGGCGGCTCGACGAGGAGATCGAGCTCGACAAGAAGTACAAGCACGACATCTCGATCGTGGTCGACCGCCTGGTGATGAAGGAGGGCATCCGCAAGCGCCTCTCGGAGTCGATCGAGGCGGCCGCGCAGCTCGCCGACGGGCTGATCGCGATCCAGGACCCCGAGACTGGCGACGAGCAGGTCTACTCCGAGCGCTTCGCGTGCCTCAACTGCGGCGCTTCGATGCCGGAGATCGAGCCGCGGATCTTCTCGTTCAACTCGCCGCACGGCGCCTGCGAGCGCTGCCACGGCCTCGGCTTCCAGCGCGTCATCGACCCCGAGCTGATCGTGCCCGACCCGACGCTGTCGATCTCCGAGGGAGCGCTCGACCCGTGGACGAAGGCGGCCTCGATGTACCACCGGCGCCTGCTCGAAGCGGTCGCCGAGTCGTCGGGGATCGACACGTCAGACGCCCTGGCGCGAGCTCGACCAGGCGGAGCGCGACCTTCTCCTCGACGGCACCGGCTCCGAGAAGCACACGATCTCCTACAAGAACCGCTTCGGACGGCGGCGCACCTACAACGTGCGCTTCCCCGGAATGCTCGACTCGCTCGAGAAGCGCTACGAGAACACCGACTCGGAGAACACCCGCGACCGCGTCGAAGAGCTCATGGCGATGCAGCCGTGCCCGGCGTGCGACGGCGCCCGCCTCCGGCCCGAGTCGCTCGCGGTGCACCGTGGGCGGGCTCGACATCTCGGCGTTCACGCGCCAGTCGGCGAAGGCGGCGCTCGAGTGGGTGTCGGCGAGCTCGAGCTGAACGAGACCGAGCAGGCGATCGCGAAGCTGATCCTCCGCGAGGTCCAGGAGCGCCTTCACTTCCTCGAGTCGGTCGGCATCGGCTACCTCTCGCTCGAGCGGGCGGCGTCGACGCTCTCGGGCGGCGAGGCTCAGCGGATCCGCCTCGCGACGCAGATCGGCTCCAGCCTCGTCGGCGTCATGTACATCCTCGACGAGCCGTCGATCGGCCTCCACCAGCGCGACAACGAGAAGCTGATCGGCACGCTCGAGCGCCTACGCGACATCGGCAACACGGTCATGGTCGTCGAGCACGACGAGGGCACGATGAACGCCGCCGACCACCTGGTCGACCTCGGGCCGGGAGCGGGCGAGCACGGGGGAGAGGTCATCGCCGAGGGCACCCCCGCCCAGGTCAAGAAGGTCTCCCACTCGCTGACCGGCCAGTACCTGGCAGGGCGCCGGTCGATCGCCGTGCCCGAGGAGCGCCGCCGGCCCACGGGCGAGCTCCGCGTCCTGAACGCGCGCGAGCACAACCTGAAGGGGATCGACGCCTCGTTCCCCCTCGGCACGTTCACCTGCGTCACCGGCGTTTCGGGCTCGGGCAAGTCGACCCTGGTGAACGAGATCCTCTATCGCTCGGCCGCGAATCGCCTCCACCGCGCGCGCTCGCGGCCCGGTGCTCACGACGGGGTCGAGGGCATCGATCAGATCGACAAGATCATCAACATCGACCAGTCGCCGATCGGGCGGACGCCGCGGTCGAACCCGGCGACCTACACGGGCCTCTTCGACGTCATCCGGGACATCTACTCGAAGACCAAGGAGGCCCGCGCTCGCGGGTACAAGCCGGGCCGCTTCTCGTTCAACGTCAAGGGCGGGCGCTGCGAGGTCTGCCGCGGCGACGGGCAGATCAAGATCGAGATGCACTTCCTGCCGGACGTCTACGTGCCGTGCGAGCAGTGCCACGGCCGCCGCTACAACCGTGAGACGCTCGAGGTCCGCTTCAAGGGCAAGTCGATCGCCGACGTCCTCGACATGCCGGTCGGCCGAGGCGCTCGAGTTCTTCGAGGCGATCCCGAAGCTGAAGCGCCGCCTCCAGACGCTTCACGACGTCGGGCTCGACTACATCCGCCTCGGCCAGCCCGCGACGACGCTCTCCGGCGGCGAGGCGCAGCGGGTCAAGCTCGCGACTGAGCTCTCGAAGATCGCGACCGGCCGGACGCTCTACATCCTCGACGAGCCGACCACCGGCCTCCACTTCGCCGACGTCGAGCGCCTCCTCGAGGTGCTCAGCCGCCTCGTCGACCAGGGCAACACGGTGCTCGTGATCGAGCACAACCTGGACGTGATCAAGTCGGCCGACCGCATCGTCGACCTCGGGCCCGAGGGCGGCGATGCCGGCGGCGAGATCATCGCCACCGGCACCCCCGAGCAGGTGGCCGGCGTCCCCGGCTCGCACACAGGCCGCTTCCTGAGCGGAGC
This sequence comes from uncultured bacterium, assembly GCA_963740125.1. Classification (GTDB taxonomy): domain Bacteria; phylum Actinomycetota; class Thermoleophilia; order Solirubrobacterales; family 70-9; genus JALZKA01. The sequence continues at coordinate 81,548 of CAVUCV010000003.1, forward strand.
TGGTGGAGCCGGAGGCGCCGACGGTCCGCAAGGCCTCGCGCTCGCGCAAGCGCGAGGCGGTAGCGGCCTGATCTGAGAATCTTCGGAGGCATGCCGACCCCCGAGCAGTGGAAGCTCTGGCGCCAGAAGCGCGCCTGGTACGAGCGGAACTCGTCGCGCATCGCGGAGCCGCCGCCTCGACCGGCATGCAGCCGAGGGCGGGTTCTTCGTCCGCCGCCCGCACGAGGGCGAGATGCTGGACGGGCTCGACGAAGGCCGGGTGAGCGTGGGGGAGGGCACGCTCTTCGAACCCGGCTGCTGGGTCACGCTGGGCCCCGAGGCAGAGATCAGGATCGGCGAGGGATGCTTTCTCAACCGCAACGTGATGCTGGCCTCGGTCGAGCTCGATCGAGATCGGCGACCACACGATGTTCGCCAACGGGTGCTTCGTCGGCGACGGCGAGCACCGCTACGACGACCCCGACGTGCCGATCACCTGGCAGGGGTTCAAGCCGCGCGGGCCGGTCCGGATCGGGTCGAACTGCTGGTTGGGCGTCAACTGCGTCGTCACCGGCGGCGTCACCATCGGCGACCGCGCGGTGATCGGCGCGAACTCGGTCGTCACCGAGGACGTCCCCGCGGGCACGATCGCGGTCGGGGCGCCCGGCGAAGATCATCCGCGAGATCGACTTCAAGGAGTCCCAGATCCGGCGACTGACGGGGCTGGCCCTTACATGTTGCTCACGTAGTCCTAATGATCCGCTAAGGTGCCGTCCGCATGTGTCATGAAGACTTGATGGTGATTCGCGGCCGGATGCGGCGGCGATTGGCGGCCTTGGCCGCCGTGATCGCAGTCGCGCCGGGCCTCGCTGCCTGCGGCGGCGACGATGAGCCCACGCAGACCACCGCTGCCGGCCGAGACCGGAGCCTCCGAGACGCGAGCTCCAGCGAGACGGCCTCGACCACTCCAGGCGAGAACCCGAGGCCGACGAGCCCGCCGCCGACCCGGCCGACGACGAGGCCGAGATCGTCAAGACGCTCGAGGCCGTGCTCGCAGGGTCGATCCGGCCGAGCGCATGCGGCGAGTCGGTCACCGAGCGGTTCCTTCGCCGCTCGTACGGAGACGCCGCCGGGTGCGAAGCCGCGCAAAGGACGCCAAGCCGGCCGACGATGCGGGCGTGAAGCAGGTCGTGATCAACCCGGATTCGGTGGCTCAGGCGCTGGCGCGCCCCAAGGGCGGCATCTACGACGGCCAGGAGCTGCGGGCTGAGCTCGTCCTGGACGACGACACCTGGAAGCTCGACTCCCTCCGCTCGAACGTCCCCGTCGGTCCCTAGGCCTCCCGAAACGAGACGAGCCGGACCCGAGGGCCCGGCTCGCCGTACGGAACATCTCGCTTGGACTAGACGCCGCGCGGGTGGGCGCCACCGGAGAGATGGAAGGCTTCCATCACTCTCGGGAGCATGACGAGCCCGGCGACTCCGATCACGACGTAGACGACGTCAGTGAGCGTGCCGGTGCCGAAGATCTCGGCGAGGACGTTGGTCTCCCCGTCGGTGATGCCCAGGATGCCCCAGTTGAGGGCTCCGAGGAACATGACGAGAAGAGCGAACGGCTCGAATCTCTTGAGGGTTTCCATCAGCGATACCTCGCCTTTCATCTGATGAGCCGCTCTGCGCGAAACGCTATGTTTCGCCGAAGGCTTCATCTTAGTGTCTCGACAGAATGCGAGACGGCACAGGGTATTTACCCCCGACGCGGCCGGCGGTTACCGGAAAAATCCCTGCAAATCGGCGTCCTATCGGGCCCCAATCCCAGTCGGAGTGGCTGAACGTGCCGCGTCTCCTCCGAATCGCGCTTGCTCGCCGAGATAGGCGCGGAACTCGGACAGCTCGGACGGCTCGATCGCGTAGATGTGCTCGGGGCCCGGGAAGGCGCCCGAGCGCACCTCGGCCGCGTACTCGGCGACCCCGAGACCATCTCCTCGCGCACGTTCGCGTAGCGCTTGACGAACTTCGCCGCGTGTCCGCCGAAGATGCCGAGGAGGTCGTGGAAGACCAGGACCTGGCCGTCGGTGTCGTGGCCGGCGCCGATGCCGATCACCGGGATCTCCATGCGGCCCATGATCGCCTCGGTGAACGCGGCCGGCACAGCCTCGAACACGATCGCGAAGCAGCCCGCCTCCTGAAGCGCGAGCGCCTCGTCGGCGATCTGCGCGGCGCGCTCGGCCGTCTTGCCCTGCGCCTTGTAGCCGCCCAGCTGCGTCGCGGTCTGCGGCGTCAGGCCCACATGGCCCATGACCGGGATGCCCGCACTCGACGATCGCCTTTGCGCGGTCGACGGACGAGCCGCCGCGCTCGAGCTTCACGGCGTCGCACCCGGCCTCCTTGACGAACCGAAGCGCGTTCTCGACGGCCTGCTCGTCCGAACGCTCGTACGAGCCGAAGGGCATGTCGCCGATGAGGAGCGGGCGTGCGAAGGCCGCGCCGAACGGCGGCGGCGAGCATCAGCATCTCGTCCATGCCGACGGGCACGGTCGAGTCGTAGCCGAGCACGGTCATCGCGGCCGAGTCGCCGACCAGCACCATGTCCACGCCCGCCTCCTCGACGACCTGCGCCGACGGGTGGTCGTACGCCGTGACCATCACGATCGGCTCGCCGGCCTCCTTCATCTCGCGAAGCTGAGGGAGGGTGACCGGCTTGCGGTCGCCCGCGGGCTTTGCGCCTTCCTGCGGATGGGTGCTCATGACAGTGACGCCTCGCTTGCGAGCGGCGAGTCCAGGAGGACTTCCGGGTGGGAGTCGACGCGCGCGATCTCGTTGCGCTCGTCGACGTGGACGGCGATCGGCGAGTAGCTCTCCAGGTCGGCCTCGTCGTAGGCGCCGAACGAGGCGACGATGATCGTGTGCCCCTCGCGGGTCAGATGGGCGGCCGCGCCGTTCACCTGCATCTCGCGCTCTGCCCGGCTCGCCCTCGATCACGTAGGTGACGAACCGCGAGGCGTTGGTCACGTCCCAGACGTGCACCTGCTCGTTGGGGATGCAGGTCGGCGGCCCGCATCAGCTCGGGGTCGATGGTGATCGAGCCGACGTAGTCCACGTCGCAGCCCGTCACCGTCGCGCGGTGGATCTTGGACTTGAGCATCTGCCGTTGCATGGCGCGTCTCCTCTGCTCGTATTCGGCGGGTTTGATGAGCGACTTTGTCGCGAAAGTCTGGTGTCGGTGGGTCTTATCGGGGTTGATGACCACGTTGTCGATGAGGCGGGCCTTGCCGACCCGCGCGGCGACGGCCACGAGGACGGGCCGTCCGTTGAAGCTCTGTGCGGGCTCGAGGTCGTCCGCGTAGCGCGCCTCGAGGTACTCGGGCTCGATCTCGGCCTCGGCCAGGACGGCGCGCGCGGCGTTCGAGCGCGCCGTCGACGCCGCTCGCCCGGGCCGCCTCGGCCGCGGCGAGGGCGCGGTTGAGCGCGGTGGCGCGCTCGCGCTCGGCCTCGTCGAGATAGGCGTTTCGCGAGCTGAGCGCGAGCCCGTCGGGCTCGCGCACCGTCGGCACGACGACGACCTCCGTCGGGAAGTCGAGGTCGCGAACCATGCGCTTGATGACGATCGACTGCTGCGCGTCCTTCTGGCCGAAGAGGACGAAGTCCGGCTGAGGCCATGTTGAGGAGCTTCGCGACGACCGTCGTGACGCCGCGGAAGTGGGCGGCGCCGCGGCTGCGACGGGGTCGCCGCAGAGGACGTCGGTCGAGGCCCGTCGACCTCGACGTGGGTCGCGAAGCCCGGCGGGTAGACCTCGTCGGCGGACGGGGCGAAGACGATCTGGGCGCCCGCCGTCGGCGGCGAGCTCCAGGTCCCGCTCCTCGTCGCGCGGATAGGCCTCGAGATCCTCGCCCTCGCCGAACTGCGTCGGGTTCACGAAGAGGCTCATGACGACGAGGTCGGCGCGCTCCCGCGCGGCCTCGATCAGGCTCAGATGCCCGTCGTGGAGCGCGCCCATCGTCGGCACGAGCCCGATCGTCTCGCCCCGGCGCCGCGCCGGCTCGAGCGCGGCGCGGAGCTCGGTCGACGGTGCGGACGACCTGGAGCTCGGTCATGGACTCGCCCTTGCCCAGCTCGCGGGTCCGGTCGGCGAGCGCCTCGTAGAGGGGCCGCAGCTCGGGAGCCAGCTCGGCGAGATCGCCTCGAGGTGGCGCGCGACCGTTTCCTCGTCGCCGCGGGCGATCGGCCCGGTGAGGGCGTCGCGCGCCGGAGTCGGCCCAGTTGGCGGCGGTTCGAAGGACGAGCGGCGCAAGCACCTCGCGCGCGTTCTCGACGCCGGCGGACTCCATCAGCTGCGCCGCGGACTCCTCCAGCGCGACCAGGAAGTTGGAGGCCATCGAGGCTGCGGCGTGGTAGGCGGCGCGGCCTTCCTCCGGGACCTCGAACGGGCGCATCCCGAGCCGCTCGGCGAGCTCGCGGGCCGAGCCCGCCGGCCGCCGGGCTCGACGCCGCGATGGCGCACGGAGCGCCGGCGAGGTCGGTCTGCGCCGTCCGGGATCGTCTGCAGCGGGTGGAGCGAGAAGGTCTCGCAACCCGCGTCGGCTGCGGCGCGCAGCGCGTCCAGCCCCGTTGCGCCGCTGACGTGGCCGACGAAGGTGCCGGGCTCGAGCGACGCCGGCCGCGTCTTCGCAGGCCTCGCGGATCGCGTCGTCCGGGACGCACAGAGAGCACGATCGAGCCGCGCCTGCCGAGCTGGACGCTCGCGGGATCCGACGTGCGACGTCGATGCCCGCGGCGCGCGCCGCGCGCGCGATCGAGCCGCCGGCGCGCCCTGCGCCCACCACGGCGAGGCGACCCGCGAGCGCGGGCGCAGACGAGGTGGTGGCGTCGGTGTGGTCGCGTTCCAGTTCTCGCACGGGAGAATCCAGACGGTTGGTGTGGCTGGTACGGGTCCTGTGTCCTGGTACGGAGTCCACGCCTTGAGGGTCGCGGCTCCCCTCAAGTGTAGTTTCCCCGCTATGCCGATGTACGAGTTCGACTGCGAGGCGTGCGGAGAGCGCTTCGAGGATCTCGTCCCGATGGACACGGAGACGACCGAGTGCCGCCTCTGCGGCTCCGCCGGACACCCACCGGGTCCTCTCGGCGCCCGGGCGCGCCCGTGGAAGCTCGTCAAGACGGTCGGCGCGGCCAGGCAGCAGGAGGCCCGGAACGCGAAGCTCCACGCAGAGACGAAGGCCAAGTTCAAGGAGACGCGGCGGAAGGCTCGCGAGGCGAAGAAGGGCGGCGCCAAGCCGGGTGGGTCGTGAGCGACCCGGAGGCGCGCCGCGAGGGGCTCGTCGAGCTCTACCGCGAGGTCTCGAACTGCGCCCTCTGCCCTCTCGCCGAGACGCGCACGAAGACGGTCTTCGGCGCCGGCAACGCCAACGCCGAGCTGATGTTCGTGGGCGAGGCGCCGGGAGCCGAGGAGGACCGCCAGGGGCTGCCGTTCGTCGGCAGGGCCGGCCAGCTCCTCTCGGAGCTCCTCGGAGAGATCGGCCTGAGCCGTGAGGACGTCTTCATCGCCAACGTCCTCAAGTCCCGGCCGCCGGGCAACCGCGACCCGATGCCGAACGAGATCGAGGCCTGCCAGCCGTATCTGTGGAAGCAGATCGCGCTGATCCAGCCGACGGTCATCGCGAGCCTCGGCAACTTCGCGACCAAGCTCCTGAGCGGCAACCCGACCGGGCATCACGAGGGTCCGCGGAACGCCGCAGGTCCACGAGCTGGGCGGGCGGACCGTCTTCTTGTTCCCGCTCCTCCATCCGGCGGCCGCCCTTCGGACGCCCTCGATGAAGGACACGCTTCGCGAGGACTTCGCGAAGTTGCCGGCGCTGCTCGGACGAGGCGCTTCCACAGGCCGACGAGCCGGAGGGCGCCGCCTGATGCAGCCGACCAGCTCGACTTCTTCGGGTGAGCGAGATTCGCACGCAGAGCGCCGCCGAGACCGAGCGCGCGGGCGCCGAGGTGGCCGCGCGACTGGCGCCGGGCGACCTGGTGCTCGTCACGGGCGAGCTGGGCGCGGGCAAGACCACGTTCGTTCGCGGCGCGTGCCGGGCGCTGGGCGTGGCGGGCCCGGTCGTCTCGCCGACGTTCACGATCGGCAGGCGCTACGAGACGGCCGACGGGCGCCCCGTCTCGCATCTCGACCTCTACCGGCTGGCCGATATGGAGCTCGGAGGAGGAGGGCCTTCTGGACGACTACCTGACCCCGGACGCGATCGCGTTCGTTGAGTGGCCGGCGGTCGCCGCTCGGGGAGCTGCCCGAGCCGGCGGTCCGGGTCGAGATCCGCCACGCGGGAGGCGACGAGCGCGAGATCACGATCGGATTGGAGAGACTCGGCTGCGCTGAGGCCGGTCACCGTGCGGCGTCGGCGACCGTACGCTCAAGCCGTGCAACACGTCCTCGGGGATTCGACACCTCGACGGCGCACCTGAGCGTCGCGTCACGGCTGCGGACGAAGTCGCTGGGCGAGAGGACGGTCGAACCCGACCCCACCGGACGCCCGCGCCACGCGCGCGAGCTGCTCGGGCGCGGTCGAGGAGGTGCTTGCGAGCGCGGGCGGATGGGACAGCGATCGAGCCGCATCGCCGTCGGCACTCGGCCCAGGCACGTTCACCGGCCTGCGGATCGGAATCGCCACCGCGCGCGGCCTGGCGCAGTCGAGCGGCCTCGGGCTCAGCGGCGTCTCGTCCCTGCGCGGCGCTCGCTGCGGGGTCCGAGTCCGCTGCGCCGGTGCTCGCCGTGATCGACGCCAAGCGGAGCGAGGTCTTCGCGGCGCTCTACGAGGGTCCAGCGAGAGGTCTGGGAGGCGTCCGTGGGACCGGCCGGCGACCTTGCGGAGCGGGTGCGCGAGCACGGGCTCGCCGCCGATCGCGGTGGGTGATGGCGCAGTACGCTTTCGAGGCGAGCTCGAAGCCTCCGGGGCCCAGGTCCCGCCCGACGACGACGGGGCGCACCGGGTGCGAGCGCGGCACGTCTGCCTCCTCGCGGCCGGTGCCGAGGCCGGGCCGCTCGCAGAGATCAAACCGACTTATTTGAGACGACCTGACGCGGAGCTTTGGCGTGAGCGAGATCGCGGAACCACAAGCGATCGGTGAAGAGGGCGGAGGCCTCTGGAGATCCGCAGGCTTGCCTACGCGGACCTGCCCGGATGTGCTCTCGATCGAGCGCCGGGCCTTCGTCACGCCGTGGTCGATGGCGATGTTCGTGCTCGAGCTCTCAAAGAGCGTCCGGGCATCTGCCTGGCCGCGTCATTCGGGCGAGAGCTGCGCGGGTACCTCGTCTGCTCGCGCTACGCCGAGATGTGGCACCTGATGAACGTCGCGGTCGACCCCGAGCATCGGCGGCGAGGGCGTCGCGACAGCGCTGATCAAGCGCCTCCTCGGCGAGATCGAAGGCACCGACAAGGTGATGCTCGAGGTCCGCGGCTCGAACGACGGGCGCGATCGAGATGTACCGCGGCTTCGGCTTCGAGGCCGTCGGCCACCGCCGGCGCTACTACCAGGACAACGGCGAGGACGCGCTCGTGATGGAGCTCGACGCCGGGCGCGGCGGTTGATCCTCGCGGTCGAGACGAGCTGCGACGACACCTGCGCGGCGGTGGTGGACGGGGGGCGCATCCTCTCGAACGTCATCTCCTCCCAGGCCGCGACCCACGCGGCGTTCGGCGGCGTCGTCCCCGAGATCGCGTCCCGCCACCACCTGGAGCTGGTGAACCCCATCGTCGACGCGGCGCTGCGCTGAGGCCGCCGTTTCGCTCGACGACCTGGACGCGGTCGCCGTCACCCGTGGCCCGGGCTTGATCGGCGCGCTTCTGGTCGGCGTCTCGACGGCCAAGGCGCTCGCGGCGGCGCGCCGGCTGCCGATGGTCGAGGTCGACCACCTCCACGGCCACGTCGCGGCCAACTTCCTGGAGCCCGACCCGCTCGAGCCGCCGTTCCTGTGCCTGATCGCGAGCGGCGGGCACACGCTGCTCGCGGGCGTCACCGCCAAGGACGGGTTCGAGACCCTCGGCCAGACGCTCGACGATGCCGCCGGCGAGGCGCTCGACAAGGCGGCCAGGGTGCTGGGGCTCGGCTATCCCGGCGGGCCGGAGATCGAGCGGGTCGCGAGCGACGGGCGATCCCGAGAGCGTTCGAGTTCCCCGTCGCGATGGCGCGGGAGCCCGGGCTCGACTTCAGCTTCTCCGGGCCTCAAGACGGCGCTCGTCTATGCCGCGCGCGACCTTGGCGACGGAGCGCCTGCACGAGCGCGCGCGCCGATCTCGCCGCCAGCTTTCAGGCGGCGGTCGTGGGCCAGCTGACGGCGAAGCTCGAAGCGGGCGCTCGACCACGGCGATTGGCCGGCCGTCGCCCTTGGGCGGCGGCGTCGCGGCGAACGGGCCGCTCCGGCGACAGGGTCGGCGAGATCTGCGCCGAGCGCGGAGCTGCCGCTGAAGCTCGTCGCGCGGCGAGCTCTGCACGGACAACGCGGCGATGATCGGAGCCGCGGCCGAGTGCCTGAGGAACGCGATCGGCCGCGATGCCGGTGTCTGATGAGCACCTCGAGGTGCGGATGCGCTGTGTTGTGAGGTGAGACGGCTCGTCCTCTACGGCCGGCCCGAATGCCACCTGTGCGACGAGGCGCGGGAGATCCTCGACGGCGCTCGTCCGGAGGCCGGCGATGTCGAGATGGTCGAGCGCAACATCGAGGACGACGATGACCTGCACCGGCGATTCCTCGAGCGGATCCCGGTCATCGAACTGGACGGGCGCATCATCGGCGAGCTCGTCCCGGACCCAGAGCGGCTGCGCTCAACCCTGCTAAACAATTCCGACGCGATGAGCCTTCCGGGCCCAGAACATGTCGACGGCGGGGAGCGAAGGGGTCGCCGGCGATTCCGAGCGGCTCTCGCTTGGCGTGGCCGCGCGGCTCTCGCGCTACCTCCAGGTTCTGATCCAGGCCCGCAAGATGGGCAAGGAGACGATCTCCTCCCAGGAGCTCGCGGAGTGGACGCACATCAACTCCACCCAGATCCGCCGCGACCTCTCGGGCTTCGGCAAGTTCGGAAAGCGCGGCGTCGGCTACCGGGTCGAGTCCCTGATCTCGGAGATCCGCAAGATCATGCGGACGTCGGGCCAGCACAACATCGCGCTGTTCGGCGCCGGGTCACCTGGGCCAGGCGATCGCCGGCTCGGACATCTTCGGCGACCACGGATTCCAGATCGTCGCCGTGTTCGACAACGACTCCGACGGTCGTCGGCACCGAGATCGAGGGCGTTCCGGTCCTCGACCTCTCGGAGCTCGACCGGGTCGTCACGGAGCAGGAGGTCGTCGTCGGGGTGCTCGCGGTGCCCAACGAAGCCGCCCAGGACGTCGCGGACAGGCTCGTGGAGGCGGGCGTGCAGGATCATCTTCAACTACTCCGAGCAGCTCCTTCAGGTGCCGCCCGAGGTGACCGTCCACACGTCGAGCCCCGCCGTCGACCTTCTCTACGCGCTCTACTTCTACCTGGCCTAACCGGGTAGGGGGCCTACGCGATGAGCGAGGACTCAGGGCTCGACCTCGAACGCGCGAGGGAGATCTTCGAGGCCTCCCAGGACTTCACGGTCGGGCTCGAGGAGGAGTTCGCGATCGTCGACCCCGACTCGCTGGAGCTCGCGCACGAGTTCCCCGCGATGATGGAGGCGTGCACGGAGGACGAGCTCCTCGCCACGGCCGCAGCGGGCGAGCTGATCGACACCGAGATCGAGATCCGCTCGGGCAGGGGTGAGGACTTCGCCGACGCGGCCGCGATGCAGGCGGAGCATCGCGAGCGGCTTTTTGCGCTCGCCGACCGGATGCGCCTTGGGCTGGCCTCATGGGGAACGCATCCGTGGGCGAGCTACCTCGACCAGCAGATCATCGACACGGAGCACTACAACCGGCTGCGCGGCGAGCTTCAGTGGGTCGCGCTGCGGAACAACACCTGGTCGAACCACGTCCACGTCGGGATCGGCGGGGCGGATCGCGCCATCGCCGTCTGCGACCACCTGCGCGAGTTGATCCCTCCGCTGCTCGCGCTCTCGGCCAACTCGCCATTCCTGGACGGCCACGACACCGGGCTCCACTCCGATGCGCACGCAGATCTTCACCCGGACCTTCCCGCGCTGCGGCGTCCACGAGCCGTTCGGCGACTGGGACACGTACGCCGGGTTCATCGAGCGGCTGCACGCGACGGGTGCGATCGTCGAGGCGACTCAGCTCTGGTGGAGCGTGCGGCCGCACCACCGGTTCGGGACGGTCGAGTTCCGGATCTGCGACGCGCAGACGGACGGCGACGAGTCGTTCGCGCTCGCGGGGCTCATCGGCGCGTGCATCGCGCAGTCGGCGCTCGACTACGACGAGGGCCGCTGCCTGAGCCGCTCGCCGGCCGCGAGATCGAGGAGAACTTCTGGCGCGCGATCCGCTGGGGCCTCGACGGCGAGATGATCGACTGGCGCGGCTCGGGCGAGATGGTCCCGACGCGCGAGGTGGTCGAGCGCCTGGTCGAGTGGAGTGCGCCCGCCGCCGACGCGATGAAGGCCGAGGTCGCGCTGCCGGAGCGAAACGGTGCCATGCGGTCGATCGACGCGCTCGAGCGACGGCGCGGCGCTCGGCGACGTCTATCGCGACGCGGTGGAGGAGACACGCCGCACCTACGCGCCCGAAGCTCGACCGCTGGCTAGGCTCCGCACGCATGGAGGGAACACCCCAGGACGCAGCCGCCCGAGCAGCCCACCGAGGAGGAGCTCCGCGCGCAGCTCGAGGAGCAGCTCCGCCAGGTGCGGGTCGAGGACCTTCTCGTCGAGAGCGCCGCCTCGATCGTCAACCTGACCGTTCGCCGGATCGCCAAGCCCGACGAGCAGGACCTCGAGCAGGCGCGCGTCGGGATCGAGGCCGTTCGGGCCCTGGTCGACCTCGTCGAGGGCGAGGTGGCGGGCCAGATCCGCTCGGCGCTCTCCGACCTCCAGCTTCTCTACGCGCGGGCGAGCCGCGGCGAGCCGCTCGAGGGCCCGCCCGGGAGTCCGCGGAGGGCGCCGCCGAGAGCCACCTCAGCCAGCCCCTCAGGAAGGCGCAGCCACCGCCGAAGCTCTGGACTCCGGGAAGAGACTGATCCCGGAATTCAGGGCGGGATGGGTAAACTCGCCGCCGCTTTTCGGCCGTCCGCGTGCGGGCGGCTTTGTCACGAATCCCCCCAAAATCTCGTCCCCTGAACCGGAGGATCCTTTCCCTTGACTGACTTTCTGACCGACTACGGCATCGTCATCGCGCTCGTCTGCGCAGGTGCCGCCGTCGCCTACGGCCTGATCATCACGCAGCGCCTTCTCGCCCTCTCGCCCGGTAACGAGCGCATGCAGGAGATCTCCGGGGCCGTCCAGGAAGGGGCGCAAGGCCTATCTGAGCCGGCAGTACACGATCATCGCCGCCGTCGCGATCCCGATCGTGATCGTCCTGGTCGCGATCCAGAGCGTCACCGTCGCGATCGGATTCGTGATCGGCGGCGTGCTCTCGGGCGCGGCCGGGTTCATCGGGATGAACCTGTCGGTCCGGGCGAACGCTCGCGTCGCCGAGGCGGCGCGCGGCGGTGTTCCGCCGGCGCTCGACGTCGCCTTCAAGGGCGGCTCGGTGACGGGCATGCTCGTCGTGGGGCTCGCGCTCCTCGGCGTCGCCGGCTACTTCGGGATCCTGATCCTCACCGGCGAGGACGACAAGGAAGCGGTCGACGCCCTGATCGGCCTCGGCTTCGGTGGTTCGCTCATCTCCGTCTTCGCCCGACTCGGCGGCGGCATCTTCACCAAGGCGGCCGACGTCGGCGCCGACCTCGTCGGCAAGGTCGAGGCGGGGATCCCCGAGGACGACCCGCGCAACCCGGCCGTGATCGCGGACAACGTCGGCGACAACGTCGGCGACTGCGCCGGTATGGCGGCCGACCTCTTCGAGACTTACGCGGTGACGTCGGTCGCCGTGATGCTCCTCGGCGTTCTCACCTTCCCGGAGTTCTCCCGCGAGGTTGCGATCTTCCCGCTCGTCCTGGGCGGCATCGCGATCCTGGCGTCCATCGCGGGCGCGCTGATCGTCCGCACGAAGACCGACCGGGTCGAAGGCGCCCTCTACCGCGGCGTGATCCTTGCCGGGCTCATCTCGGCCGCCGCGTTCTACCCGATCACCGACTGGCTGATGGGCGACGCGCTCGCCGGCAGGGACTACGGCGTTTCCGACCTCTGGATCTGCGCGCTGATCGGAATCGCCGTGACCGGGCTCCTGTTCGTGATCACGGACTACTACACCTCCACTCGCTTCCGCCCGTCCGCACCATCGCCAGGGCGTCCGAGACGGGGCACGCGACCAACATCATCCAGGGGCTCGCACAGGGCTTCCAGGGCACGGCCGCCCCGGCCCTCGTCCTGGCGCTCGCGATCCTCGGCGCGAATGAGCTCGCCGGCATCTACGGCATCGCGATCGCCGTGGTCGCGCAGCTCTCGCTCACCGGACTCATCGTCGCGCTCGACGCGTTCGGGCCGATCACGGACAACGCGGGCGGCATCGCCGAGATGGCGGAGCTGCCCGAGGACGTCCGCAACGTGACCGACCCGCTCGACGCGGTCGGCAACACGACCAAGGCCGTCACCAAGGGCTACGCGATCGGCTCGGCCGTTCTCGCGGCGCTCGTGCTGTTCAAGGCGTTCGAGATCGAGCTCCTCGAAGAGGAAGGCGGCGCCGAGTTCTTCGTCAACGGCAGCCCGTTCTCGATCTCCGATCCGGCCGTCCTGATCGGCCTCCTGATCGGCGGCATGATGGTCTATCTGTTCGCGGCCTTCTCGATCGAGGCTGTCGGCCGCGCCGGCGGCGAGGTCGTCGAGCAGGTGCGCAAGCAGTTCCGCGAGAAGCCCGGGATCATGGACGGGACCGAGAAGCCCGACTACGCGGACACGGTCTCGATCGTCACGGCTGCCGCGCAGCGCGAGATGATCCTGCCGTCGCTCATCCCGATCGTCATCCCGGTGATCGTCGGCATCATCAGCGTCAAGGCGCTGGGCGGCCTCCTGATCGGCGTGATCATCGTCGGCCTCTTCATGGCCCTCGCGATGACCGTCGGCGGCGGTGCCTGGGACAACGCCAAGAAGCTGATCGAGGACGGCGCACACGGCGGCAAGGGCTCCGAGGCCCACGCTGCGTCGGTCACGGGCGACACGGTCGGCGATCCCTACAAGGACACCGCCGGCCCCGCGATCAACCCGATGATCAAGGTCGCGAACATCGTCGCCATCCTGATCATCCCGATCGTCAATTTCTAAGCGGGTTTCGCTTAAGGTCGGCGACGTGACGGAACAGCCCGTCAACGTCGCCGACTTCGAGCGCCTCGCCTCCGAGCGGATCGACGCCGGGGCGCTCGGCTACTTCGCAGGAGGCGCCGGCGACGAGCGCACGCTTCGGCGGAACGCTGACGCGTATGCGGAATGGGAGCTGATTCCGCGGGTCCTGGTCGACGTGTCGGCTGTGGACTCCTCGGTGGAGCTGTTCGGCTCGGAGCTCTCGATGCCGCTCGCGGTCGCCCCGGTGGCGTTTCAGCGGCTGGTCCACGGCGATGGCGAGGAGGCCATGGCCCGCGCGGCGGGGGCGGCGGGGACCGCCATGTGCCTGTCGACGATCGCGACCGCGACACCGGCGTCGGTGGAGGCCGCGGCGCCCGACACGACGAAGTGGTTCCAGCTCTACGTCTTCAGCGACCGGGCCGTGACCGAGGCGCTGCTCGCCGAGGCGGTCGAGGCGGGCTACGAGGCGATCTTCCTGACGGTCGACGCGCCCTTTGCGGGCAGGCGCGAGCGCGACCTTCGTGCCGGCTTCGAGGTCGACGTGGACGCGCCGAGCGTGACCGCGGCGATCGGATCGGACCGGCCGGTGTCGATCAAGGAGGTCTTCGGGCTGGTTGACGCCTCGCTCGACTGGGACGATCTCGCGTCGCTCGTCGCGGGCTGCGAGCTCCCCGTCGTGGTCAAGGGCCTGATGCATCCTGCCGACGCCGAGCTGGCTGTCGAAGCAGGTGCTGCGGGCGTCGTGGTCTCGAACCACGGCGGCCGCCAGCTCGATGGCGTGCCGGCGACGATCGACGCCCTCCCGAAGGTCGCGGACGCTGTGGGAGGCCGCGCGCCGGTCCTCGTCGATGGCGGCATCAGGCGCGGAACGGACGTGCTCGTTGCGCTGGCGCTCGGCGCCGACGCGGTGCTCGCGGGGCGACCGCCCCTCTGGGGGCTCGCCGTGGACGGCGAGGATGGCGCACGCGAGGTGCTCGAGATCCTCAAGGCGGAGATCAGGCTCGGGCTCGCCCTGCTCGGGTGCCGCACGCCGGCGGACGTCACGCGCGAGCACGTCGCTCGCGCGATCCGCTCCTAGAGAGCGACGGGGGCGCCCGCCGTTGACGGCGGGCGCCGCTTGCTGTCAGTCCGTCAGCTTGAAATGACCGGTGTTGTTCTCGTCGTCACGGGTCTTTTCGATGCGGCCGGCCTTCTTGGCCTCGTTGAAGCCGCTCTTGACGTCGGGCTTCTCTACACCGATCTTTCCGGCGATGTCGCCTCTGGTGAACTCTTCTTGTCCGAGTTCCCTGGCGGCATCAACTACCTGGTCTGCGGTCGGGCTCTGAGCCATCGGGCTCCTTCCGGTTGACGTATTGGCCACTAAGCGTGGCAGGGTCGCTCGATTGGGCGCCGCAGGGCTACTGCGGACCGGCTCGGATCAGGCGAGGCTTGCGCTCAGGAACCGGCGCTGACAGACGCCTTCCGGATGTAGCCTGCCGCGGATGCCGGTCAGGCGAAATCGACGTCGCGGATGGGTCCTGGGGGTCGCGGCTGGCCTGCCTGTGGGCGCTTGCGTGCGCGGCCAATGCGCCAGGCCCAGGTCCTCCTTCCTGGCATCGATCCGGGGCCGATTCCCAACCCGAACGGCGCCGGCCTGGTGCAGTTCGAGGGGCATGCCGTCAAGCCCGACCCGTTCGCGTTTCCGCGCACGCCCGAGCATCCGTTCATGGCGCCGAACGGGCAGTCCAACATCCACGTCGACGCCTACCAGACCGACACGAACACGATCCGCGGGCCGCTGGGCGAGACGACGACCGACTCGATCTTCTTCGCGCACGAGTGCGCTTCCATCACCTTCGACTCGCAGGGGCGGATCGTGACGATCTGCGTGGGCCTGGAGCGGCCGATCCTGGCTCTGCTCGATCCCGACACCCTGCGTGCCGCTCGCGACCTACGAGTTGCCCGTCGAGGGTCCCGGGGCGGGCAGCAACCCGTTCACGGACTTCTCGGGCGGCGGTTACTTCTATCTCGACGATCGCGACCGCGCGATCATGCCGACCACCGACCGGCACGTCTACGTGATCGCGCAGACAGGCGAACCCGGCTTCGAGCGGGTGGCCGACTACGACCTGAACGGCCCGGTCACCTCCGACGACAAGGTCATCTCGGCCCTGCCGGACTGGCGCGGCAGGATCTGGTTCGCGACGGTGGAGGGCGTCGTTGGATGGGTCAACCCGAAGTCCGGGGCGATCCACTCGAAGGACCTGGGCGAGCCGATCGGCAACTCGTTCGCCGTGGACGAGAAGGGCTCCGTCTACGTCGTCACCGACGCCGCGCTCTACCGCCTTCGTGCGCGGAAGGGCAAGGTGCGCGAGCAGTGGCGGCGCGAAGTATCCGAACACGGGGCTGGTCAAGCCGGGACAGACCCAGGCGGGCTCCGGGACCACTCCGACCCTGCTGGCCGGCGGCAAGCTGGTCGCGATCGCCGACAACGCCGACCCCGTGAACGTCCTCGCGTTCAGGCGCGCGGTCCGGCCCGCAGGGCAAGCGGCTCGTCTGCAAGGAGCCGGTGTTCGAGGAGGGCGCGTCGGCGACCGACCAGAGCCTGATCGGCGCCGGTAGGACCCTGATCGCCGAGAACAACCATGGCTACTCGATCGCGAACACCGAGTTCGGCGGGACCACGGAGCCCGGCCTCCAGGCGGTTCGGGTGAAGCGCGGCCTCCGGGGCTGCAGGACGATCTGGCGGTCCGGCGAGATCGCGCCGTCCGTGGTGCCCAAGGCGTCCTCGCGGACCGGACTCGTCTACACGTACACGAAGCCGGAAGGGACGGGCTCGGACGATCCCTGGTATCTGACGGCGCTTGACTTCGAGACCGGCAAGACGCGCTGGAAGCGCCTCGCCGGAGAGGGGCTGGGCTTCAACAACAACTATGCCCCGATCACGATCGGGCCCGAAGGGCCGGATCTACCTGGGCGTGCTCGGCGGGATGGTCGCGTTCTTCCCGTAGCGGCGGCTACGGGCCGCCGAACTACGATGGCGCCATGGACCTCTTCGCCGGGATCTACGTGCGGGACTACGAGGCGGCGAAGGAGTGGCACGTGCGCCTGTGGGGCTCCGAGCCGTCGTTCGTCGCCCACGAGACGGAATGCGTCTGGGAGCTCGCCGAACACCGCTTCGTCTACATCAACGAGGACGAGGAGCGGGCCGGGCTCTCCGCGCTGACGATCTTCGTTGAGGACCTCGAGGCGTGGTGGGCGAGATCAGCGCCCGCGGGATCGAGCCCGCGAAACAGGAGACGTACAAGAACGGAGTTCGCAAGGCGACTTACCGCGACCCCGACGGGAACGAGATCGGCTTCGGCGGCGCGCCGCTCGATGGGTCGAGCGCCTAGGGGACGCCCTGTCTGATTTTCAGGGACTGGTACCTTCGCTGGGTCAATTGAGCAGGGTTCAAGGAGGAACTGGGTGAGTTCAAGGGTTGGCGTACTGGGTGCTGGTGTCTTCGTCGCGTTCGCGTTCGCGACCGCACCGGCGGCCGCAGAGGACTACGCGTCGACCGCGCGGAACATCATCCCGTCGGGCCAGTACGGAGCGTTTCCCGCGCCGGCAGCGGCCGACGACCAGGCGGTCATGTACGACGGCCTCACGCCGCTCTTCGACAACGTCTCCACCGGTGACCTGAGCACCTACTTCAAGTCCGAGGCTCTCGGCGACCTCGGCACCGACGGCCCCGGAACGGTCGAGACGCTGGTTCCGTCTCGCCCGGGCGTCACCGTCACCCGCGACGCCTTCAACGTCCCGCACATCGAGGCCGCGACGGCCGAGGACGGCATCTGGGCCGCCGGTTACCTGACGATGGAGGACCGCGGCCTCCTTCTCCAGTCCGCGCGCTACAACGGCAGGGCGGCCGCGCTCGACATCCCGGGCCTCAGCGCTATCGGGCTCACCGCGACCCGGCAGACCTTCAGGCCCAGCCCCGAGACAGAGGAGATCGTCGCCAAGCAGGCAAAGGTCCTGGAGAAGGCCGGCCCCGAAGGCGAGGCGGTTCTCGCTGACATCGACACCTTCATCGAGGGAATCAACGCATACCTCTCGACCCACTCCGGCACAGGACAGCCGAACTTCACGCGCAACGACATCTTCGCCCTCAACGCGTTCAAGAGCCAGTTCCTCGGGCGCGGCGGCGGCGACGAGGCGCGGCGCTCCCAGTTCCTGGGCGGGCTCCAGGAAAGGCTCGGAACCGACGAAGGCATGAGCGTCTTCAACGACCTGCGCCAGTTCAAGAACCCCGAGTCGCCGACCACGATCGACGGCGAGTTCAATTACGGCGAGATCCCGGCTGAGAAGGCGAAGGGGAGCGTCGTCATCGACCCCGGCTCGTTCGAGTCGACTCCTGCCGTGCCGCGCCGCCTTGCCGCGCGCACCGACTATCCGAAGCAGCAGGCCTCGAACACCTTGATGATCACCGGCGACAAGTCCGAGACCGGGGATCCGCTGATGGTCGGCGGCCCGCAGATCGGTTACTTCTATCCGGGCTTCACCTATGAGATGGACATGGACGCGGGCGAGCTTCAGTGGCGCGGAGCCACCTCGGCGCCGTTCCCCGGATACATGCTCATCGGCCGCGGCGAGGACTTCGCGACCACGCTCACCTCCGCCTCGGCGGACGTGATCGACGAGTACGCGGAGAAGCTCTGCGACGGCAGCGATCACAAGTACAAGTACAACGGCAAGTGCAAGAAGATGGAGAAGTTCAACGCGGGAACCCTGAACGACGTTCCCGTTGAGTACTGGACCACCAAGCACGGGCCCGTCGTCGGGTATGCGGATGTCAACGGCAAGCGGTACGCGATCTCGGAGAAGCGCGCCGGCTTCGGCAAGGACTCACTCGACCTCCTCTTCAACCGCCGGATCTCGAACGGCACGGTGGAGAACTACCAGGACTTCTTCGAGGCCGCGGCCCTGACGCCGCAGACGTTCAACTCGTTCTACATCGACACCGAAAACGTCGCCGAGTACACGGCCGGCAAGCTGCCGCTTCGCCACAAGCTGGTCGATCCGGGCCTGCCGACCAAGGGCAATGGCAAGTACGAGTGGGAGGGCTACCTCGCCGACGAGGACCATCCCCAGGGCATCGATCCCGCGGACGGGACGATGACCAACTGGAACGAGACGGTCGCGCACGGCTTCGCCGCCGCCGACGACAACTTCGGCCGCAACGGATCCGTCATGCGCGTCGATCTGCTCGACGAGAACCTCGAGCGTCTCGCGGGCGATGACGAGAAGTGGAACCTGGCCGAGGTGACCTCGGCGATGAACGCCGCGGCGACCCAGGACGTCAGGGCGATCCGCACCGTGCCGCTCCTGAGCGACCTGCTCGAGGGCACTACTGCCCCGAGCGCGCTCGCACAGGAAAGCGTCGAGCTCATGGAGGCGTGGAACGCCGACGGCGGCAGCCGCCTCGACCTCGACCTCGACGGCGACATCGACGATCCGGGTGCGGCGATCATGGATCGCGCGTGGCCGAAGATCGCCAACGCCTTCATGGAGCCGCAGCTTGGACCGCAGCTCGACGAGCTTGCGAGCCTGTTCTCGCGCTTCGACCTGCCGCCCGGCGGCCAGTACTCCGGTTGGCACCAGTACTTCGACCGCGACATCCGCAAGCTGCTCGGCCAGGACATCGAGGCGCCGTTCGCGAACGACTACTGCGGTGGCGGCGACCTCGGCGAGTGCCAGGACGACGTGTGGGCGGCGATCGAGGCCGCCGCGGGCGAGCTCGAGACCGAGCAGGGGGCCGACCCCACAGCTTGGCGCTCAGACGCCGTGCGCGAGCGGATCTCGTTCACGGGGATCCCGTTCCCGACGACGATGCGCTACACGAACCGCCCGAGCGGGATCCAGCAGGTGATCTCGTTCGACAGCCAGCGGCCGTAGCCGGCGCGGGTCAGTCGCCCGAGGGGTTGCTCTCGATGATCTCGATCCGGTAGTCGTCCGGGTCGCGGACGAAGCAGAGCCGGGAGCCGCCCTCGCGGACCTGATAGGGCGGCTTCTCCGGCTCGATCCCGATCTCCGCGAGCTTCGCGAGCGTGCCGTCGAGGTCTGACGCCGTGATGGCGATGTGGCCGTAGCCCGTTCCGATCTCGTACGGACCGTCCTGGTGGTGGTTGTACGTGAGCTCCAGGCGCGCACCGTCTCCGGGCAGGCCCATGAAGACGTTCGTCGCTTCGTCGTCGCCGATGGGCATGCGCCGAAGCTCCTCGAAGCCGAGCTTCTCGTAGAAATCGACGGACTTGTCGATGTCGGTGATCCGGTAGCAGGTGTGGATCAACTCAGAAGCCATATAGCCAAGGTATACCCACCCGGCTACGTCCCTAGACTCGGATTCGTGAAGAGCACGCATGGCTGAGCGCATGCCGCGGGAGGCGGCGCTTCGGAGGGTTCACGGCACGGGGGCGCTGTTCTCGGCCGCGTACGGCAACGTCGGATCCTCGATCTATTACGCGCTGGGCCTCGTCGCGCTCTACGCGCTCGGCCTGACGCCGGTCACGTTCATGATCGCGGGGCTGATCTTCGCGTTCACGGCCGCGAGCTACGTGGAGGCGACGGTGCTCTATCCCGAGGCGGGCGGCTCGTCGAGCTTCGCCCGGCACGCGTTCAACGAGCTGGCGAGCTTCCTCGCCGCCTGGGCGCAGATGCTCACGTACATCGTCACGGTCGCGATCTCGGCGTTCTTCGTTCCGCACTACCTCGCGGTGTTCTGGGAGCCGCTCGGACACGGGCCCGGCGACGTGATCTTCGGCGTCGGGCTGATCGTGGCCCTGGCGCTGCTCAACATCAAGGGCACGGAGGAGTCGGCCAGGCTCAACCTGGTCCTCGCGATCGCGGACCTCCTGACGCAGATCGTGCTGGTCGGCATCGGCTTGATCCTCGTGTTCGACGCCGACCTGCTGCTGAACCAGATCGACCTCGGCGTCGCGCCGACGTTGGGCGACTTCGCGCTCGGCATCGCGGTGGGAATGGTCGCCTATACGGGCATCGAGACGATCTCGAACATGGCGGAGGAGGCGAAGGACGCCCACCGGACGATTCCGCGCGGCACGGGTACGTGGTGGTGGCCGTTGTCGTCCTGTATGCGCTGCTGCCCGCGATCGCGCTGTCGGCGATGCCGGTGACGCAGGGTGCAGACGGGCGAGTACACGACCGCGCTGGCGACGAGTTCGCGGACGATCCGGTGCTGGGGATAGTCGAGAACCTGGGGCTTGGGTGCCGGCGTGACGGAGGCGCTGCGAGGTCTACGTGGGGATTCTGGCCGGCGGTGATCCTCCTGATCGCGACCAATGCGGCGTCTGATCGGGCTGTCGCGCGCTCACCTTCTCGATGGGCCAGTACCGCCAGCTCCCGGAAGCGCTGCGGCAGATCCACCCCCGGTTCAAGACGCCTTACATGGCGCTGATCGTGTTCTTCGGGCGTTGCGATCCTGGTGATGGCGCCGGGCCAGACCGACCTTCCTCGGGACGATCTACGCGTTCGGAGCGACGCTCTCGTTCACGGTCGCGCACATCTCGCTGATCCGGCTGCGCAAGCTTCAGACCCGTCGAGGGCAGGCCAAAGGCGAAGCGACGGCATCGCGGCTTTGGCTCTCACCCGGGAACGTGAGGATCCGCGGCGTGGAGGTGCCGATGCTCGCCGTGATCGGGGGCATGGGGACGTTCGCGGCATTCGTCGTCGCGTGCGTCCTCGACCTGGTCGTGCTCGCCACGGGCGGCGGGTGGATGGTCGTGGGCACGATCGGCTACGTCGCGTACCGGCGGAATCAAGGGCTGCCGCTCACGAAGACCGTCAAGGTGGCGCACCTGGCGCCGCTTGGGGTCGAGGAGCCGGAGTATCAGAGCGATCTGGTCGCGTTCGAGGACGATCCGTTCAACGAGGAGATGGTGGCGATGGCGAAGGCGCTTGCGGCGCAAGCGCAGGCGGGCGATCCACGTCCTGTCGCTGATGACGGTGCCGACGCACCTGCCGCTGGACGCCGAGCTGGACAGGCGAAGAGGGCGACGCGCAGGCGAAGATCGAGCGGGCGAAGCTGATCTGCGGGCAGCGGGTGACGGGCTCGGTGGTGCGCGTGCGACCAGGGCAGGGAGCCGCAGCGATCGTCAAGTCGGCGAAGGAGCTTGGAGCGGCGGCGATCGTGATGCAGCTGCGCTACCGGGCGGGTGTGCCCGTCTATTCCAAGACGCTCCAGGCGGTGATGGCGAAGCGTCCATGCCGCGTCCTGGTGACGGCGAGCCCGGAGGAGGCGCGCGCGGGGATCGTGACCTCGCCGCCCGTCTAGAGTCGCGACCATGCCTGCTCCACGACCCGATGAGGTGTACCGCGGCGCGACCCGGGTGATGGCCGTGGTGATCCTGTTCTTCGGGCATTCTGATGGTCGTCCTGACGCTGGCGCGCGGCGGCGGGATCGCGGCGACGGGGCTTTGGATCGGCCTCGTGTTCTGCGGGCTGGGTGCCGGCCGCCTCTACCTCTCGTTCCGAACGTGAGCGACGCGTCGGGCGAGGCGGAGCGGGACGCCCGCGCATCAGGCGGCGCGATGATCTTCGCCGTCGCCTACTCGGCGGTCGGCTTCTCGCTCTATTTCTCGCTGGGCGTCGTCGCCGACTACGGTCTTGGGCTGACGCCGCTGCTGTTCCTGGGCGCCGGCCTGATGTTCATCCTCGCGACGCTTTCCTACGCCGAGGGCGGATCGATGTTCGTCGAGCGCGGCGGCTCGTCGAACATCGCCCGCTACGCGTTCAACGAGCTGGTGAGCTTCATCGCGGGCTGGGCGCTCCTGATCGACTTCATCGTGGTCGTCGCGCTCGCGGCCGTCTCGGCGCCGCACTACCTGTCGCCGATCTGGGACGGGTTCGGGCATGGCACGGGAGAGGTGCTGACGGCGGTCGCCATCGTGCTGGGCGCGGCGCTCATCAACATCCTCGGCTGGTGGGGATTTCGGCGCCAGCGCATGCTGGTGGCGCTGGCGGTGGGCGACATCGTCGTGCAGATCCTCCTGATCGTCGTCGGCCTGGCGGTCGCGTTCGACCCGGCGGCGCTGACGCAGAACCTGGATCTGTTCTCGAGCCCGACCGCTGTCGGATGCGATCTACGCGTTCGTGATCGCGACGGTCGCGTTCGCAGGCATCGAGGCGGCGTCGGACCTGGCGCCTGATCTCGACTGGAACGTGCCCGACCTGCGACGTGCCGTGACGGCGGGGGCGGCCCTCCTGCCGCTCGTCTACGCCGGCGTTGCCGCCGTGGCGCTGATGGCGGTGCCGGTGCTCGTGACGCCAGACGGGCCGGAGTCCGCCTTGGGGGACGAGTTCATCGAGGAGCCCATCCTGGGAGTGGCGAAGAGCTTCGACCCGGCGTGGGTGTCCGACCTGATGCAGGTCGTGGTCGTGATCGTGGCGCCGGTAGTGCTGATCTGGGCCGCGTCGACGGCGATGCTCGGGCTCTCCAGGCACGTCTACGTCCTGGCGACGAACCGGCAGATCCCGTCCTGGCTGGGAAAGCTGTCGGCGCGCCGCACGCCGTATGTGGCGATCGCGGGGGCGACCCTGATCGCGGTTGGGCTGGTGATCCCCGGCGACATCGAGGTCCTGGCGGGCATCTACGCGTTCGGCGCGACGCTGGCGATCGTGATCGCGCACGCATCGATCCTCAGGCTGCGGGCGAAGCGCCCGGATGTCGCACGGCCGTTTCGGGTGCCGTGGGACGTGCGGATTCGCGGGATGGAGCTGCCGGTGCCGGCCCTCGTCGGATTCGTGATCACGGGCTTGGCCTGGCTCAGCGTGCTCGTCTATCACGACGAGGCGCGCTGGGTTGGCGGCGGGTGGATGGCATTCGGGCTGGTGGGCTACGTCGTCTATCGCAAGGGCTTCGAGGGGACGAGCCTCCTGAAGAGGGTCGAGGTGCCCGCTGCGGCGCTCGAAAAGCAGACGGTGGATGTGGAGTACGAGGACATCCTGGTGCCGATCTTCGGCACGCAGCTCGACGACGACATCGTCGGCACGGCGGGGCGGCTCGCGGCTGCGACGCGAGGCAGGCGCCGGCGTGCAATCGCGGCTTCGGATCGTGTTCGTGCTCGACCTGCCGTTGACGGTTCCGCTGACCTCGCCGCCGCCGCCCGAGCGGATGGAGCTTGCGAACGCGGCGCTCGAGCGGGCGCGCTAGGTGGCGGAGGAGTACGACACGGTCGATGTCCAGGAGACTGTTGTGCGGGCGCGGAGCGTCGGCGCGGGCATCGTCCAAGCGGCGCGGGAGATGGGCGCGGAGATGATCGTGATGGGCGCTGAGCCGCCGACGAAGATCAAGGGAGGGGCGATTCTGGGAGGGATCGGCGGGCATCGGCCGGCGGAGATCGGGCCGGTGACGGAGTACGTGCTTTCGCGAGCGCCGTGCCGCGTGCTCGTCACGGCCCCGGTCGGCGAAGGGCGCGGCTTCCGGTCGCGGGGGCTGTCGGCGGCGGACACTGAATAAGGTTCGCGTCAGATGTTCATCGTCATCGTCGGATGTGGCCGGGTCGGCTCCTCGCTTGCGCGAACGATGCTCAAGGAGGGCATGAGGTCTCGTGCCTCGACGAGGATCCCGGAGGCGCATGCGCGCCTGGAGATCGGCTTCGACAAGGCCTGGGAGGACATGGGCGGCCAGTTCACCGTGGGGGCCGCGCTCGAGGTGGAGGCTCTCACCGCCGCCGGGATCGAGAAGGCGGACGTGTTCGTGGCGTCGACGAACGGCGACAACACGAACATCGTCATCGCTCAGATCGCGAAGCGCCAGTTCAACGTGCCGACCGTGATCGCGCGGATCCTCGACCCGCTTCGCGCCGAGTGGTACGAGCGCCAGGGCGTGCACACGATCTGCCCGACGCAAGATCGCCATCGAGAGCTCGAGGGCGAGGTGCGCGAGGCGGCCAGCCGGGCGGCCGGCGGGGCGCCGAGGACGGGGTCGGCCGATCACGAGGACGACGAGGTCTAGCGCATGATGGGTGAGCCCAAGAGGATGTACGTGATCGTGGTCGGCGCCGGCAAGGTGGGCTGGAACATCGCCCGCGAGTTGCTCGAAAAGGGTCACGAGGTGACGCTGATCGAGAACGATCGCGAGCGCTACCAGACGGTCGAGCAGGAGCTCGAGCACAACATCCAGTACGGCGACGCGTCCGAGCTGTGGGTGCTGGAGCGCGCCGGCGTGCAGCGCGCGGACATGGTGATCGCCGTGACGGGCGACGACGAGGACAACATGCTGATCTGCCAGGTCGCGAAGGAGAAGTACCTCGTCGAGCGGATCATCGCCCGCGTCAACAATCCGCGGAACCGCGAGCACTTCGAGCTGCTCGGCATCCGCCCCGTGGTTTCTGCAACGGACCTGATCATCCGCCTGATCGAGCACGAGGTTCCCGAGTACGGGCTCGTCCACCTGCTCGATCTGCCCGAGCAACACCTCGAGATCATCGAGCTGCTCCTGCCCGAGGGCTCGCCCGTGACCGGCCAGCGGGTCGGCGACCTTCAGCTTCCCGACGGGACGCTTCTGATCTCGGTGCTTCGCGGGTCGGAGGGCTTGATCCCGAACGCCGACACCGTGCTCGAGCCGGGCGATGAGATCCTGGCCGTCCTCGATCCGAAGATCGAGGACGAGGTGACCGCCTACTTCGTCGTCGCCGCGTTCGCACGACCGGCGAATGAGGGAAGTCGACTTCCTGCTCGTTGGGGGCGGGATGGCGTCGGCCTACTGCGCGTCCGAGTTGAGGCGCCGCGGAGCGGAGGGCTCGGTCCTCCTGGTCGGCAGGGAGCAGGACCCTCCGTACGAGCGGCCTCCGCTCTCCAAGGAGTACCTGCGGGGAGAGGCCGAGCGCTCCGACGCGGTCGTCAACGGCGCGGATTGGTACGAGGACAACGACATCGAGCTCCTGTGCGGCAAGAGCGTGATGTCCCTGGATGCCGACGAGCGCGTCGCGAAGATCCAGGGTGGGGAGGAGGTGCGATTCGCGAAGGCGCTCCTCGCCACGGGCGCGATGGTGAACATCCTGCGGGTCGAAGGCGCCGAGCTCGAGGGAATCCACTACCTGCGCGCATTCGGAAACTCCGATGCGATCCGCGAGGAGGCTCGCTCGGCCAAGCGCGCGGTTCTGATCGGCGGCAGCTACATCGGCTGCGAGGTGGCGGCCTCGCTCGTCGAGATGGGCGTCGAGTGCACGGTCGTGATGCAGGAGGAGGTCGCGCTGTCCACCGGGTTCGGCCAAGAGGCGGGGAGGTTCTTCCAGGAGGTCCTGGAGTCGAAGGGCGTCGAGTTCGTGGGAGGGGCGACCCTCGGCTCGTTCCGTGGAGAGGGGCGGATCAAGAGCGTCTTGACGGACGCCGGACGCGAGATCGAGTGCGACTTCTGCGTGGTGGGAGCGGGGGTGCGTCCCGACATGATGCTCGCCCAGCGAGCCGGCGTCGACGTAGGCGACGGGATCGTCTGCGACGCGAAGCTCGAGACCTCCGCCGAAGGGATCTTCGCGGCCGGCGACTGCTGCTCATACGAGAGCTCGGTGCACGGCCGCCGCCTGCGCGTCGAGCACTGGGACGTTGCCCTCCAACAGGGCCGGCATGCCGCGAAGGGCATGCTCGGCGATTCCGATCCCTACACGGCGATTCCGTACTTCTTCAGCGACCTGAGCGACTGGACGGGCCTCGAGTACGTCGGCCCGGCCGAGGACTGGGACGAGGTGGTTGTCCGAGGCTCGATGGACGACGGGGAGTTCTCGGCGTGGTACCTGAAGGACGGGCGGGTCGCCGGAGCCCTGGCGGTCGGCCGCTCCGAGGACCTCGTCCACGCACGGGCTCTGATCGAGTCGGGCGCCGACGTGAGGCCGAGCAAGGGGGAGTTGGAGGACCGTGATTCAGACCTCGAAAGCGTGGGCGGCTAGGTTCCCTCGTCGCTATCGTTTCCGGCGTCACCCGTTGGGGATTGGTGTAATTGGCAGCACGCGAGTTTCTGGTATTCGTAGTCGGGGTTCAAGTCCCTGATCCCCAGCCTTCGAGACGCCCCGGCAAGCCGGGGCGTCCCTCATCTCACCCCGGCGGCC
Source organism: uncultured bacterium (assembly GCA_963740125.1). Lineage (GTDB taxonomy): Bacteria > Actinomycetota > Thermoleophilia > Solirubrobacterales > 70-9 > JALZKA01. The sequence goes on from CAVUCV010000003.1 coordinate 107,941, forward strand.
TGCTGGCCTTCTAAGCTCGCCGCCTAGCGCCGATTCGTACAAGCCGTCCGCGCCTCGCAGGAGAATCGGGGTATACGGTGAACTGACGCTCTACGGTGGATTGGTAGATGGCTGAGATGGACATCTATATGCGCCGGCGCCTCGTGGCGCTGGGTGGGCTCGTCGCCTTCTTCATCATCTTCGTGCTGCTCGTAAAGAGCTGTGGCGGGGATGAGGAGCCAGAGCCCGTGGCGGCCACGAACACCACCGGCGCGTCCGGCGAAGCCGGCGCCGCGCTGACCCCGGAGCAGTTCATCGAGCAGGCGGACGCAGATCTGCGGGCCCGCGAACCTCGCCGTGAGCGAGCTCGACCCGGCGGACACAGGCGCTACGCAGGACGAGTACCTGATCACCCGGGATGAGCTCGCCTCGCTTCAGTCCCTGGAGCTCGCGGAGGAGTCGCAGCCGATCAGCAAGTTCTTGAACGATCTCGCCGCTGTCGTCGATGCCCTCAAGGACAAGTCGCGCGGCGGTGAAGTCGGGCGACGTGGCGGCTCAGGACGCGGCCCAGCTCGAGATCGACACCGCCGAGGTCGCGGCTCGCGAAGCCGGCGAGAAGGCCGGATTCTGCGGACTGCGGCCAGTTCCTCGACGCCGGCGAGGCGCCTTCGGAGGCGGTGGAGGCAACAACGCGAGCCGACACCCCGACCGACACCGGCGGCGGCGTCGCACCGACCGATACGACGACAACTCCGCCGGCGGACACCGGGCGCCTACGCGAACCGCCCGCCGACACCGCACCGCGCGCGAACCGCCCGCCGACACCGGCGGCGGCATCACCCCCTAAGCGGCGAGCTTCCGCCCAGGCGCCGTAGAGGCGCGCGTACGCGCCTTCGGCTTCGATCAGCTCGTCGTGCGTTCCCGCCTCGACGATGCGGCCGTTCTCCAGCACCACGATCTTCCCCGCCCGCCTGATCGTCGAAAGGCGGTGGGCGATCACGATCGCCGAGCGCCCGTGAAGCAGGCGCTCGAGCGCCTGCTCGATGACCCGCTCCGTCCGCACGTCCACGTTCGAGGTCGCCTCGTCGAGGATCAGGATCCGCGGCTCCGCCAGAAGCGCCCGCGCGAACGAGACGAGCTGGCGCTGTCCCGCTGACAGCTGGACGCCGCGCTCGCCGATCTCCGTGTCCAGGCCGTCGGGCAGCCTCGCGATGAACGGCTCGGCTCCGACCGCCCGCACGGCCGCCTCGATCTCGTCGTCCGGCGCGTCGGGCCGCCCGAACGCGACGTTGTCCCTGACCGTGCCGGAGAACAGGTAGCCCTCCTGCGGAACGATGCCGAGGCGGCTGCGAAGCGCTGACGAGTCCAGGTCGCGCAGGTCGTGCCCGTCGACCAGGACCTGGCCCTTCTGCGGGTCGTAGAAGCGAGCGACGAGCTTCGCGAAGCGTGGACTTCCCGGCTCCCGTCTCGCCGACCAGCGCCACGGTCTGCCCCGCCGGGATGTGCAGGTCGATGCCGCGCATCGCCCACTCGTCGTCCTCGGTGACCTCGCGCGCATCGCCGCCGCCCGCGTAGGAGAACCAGACGTCCCGGAGCTCGATCTCGCCGCGGATCTCGCCGGGATCGATCGCATCCGGCTTGTCGACCATGTCCGGCCGCGTGTCCAGCAGGTCGAAGATCTTGTCGAGCGCCGCCATGCCCTGCTGATACGTCGTATAGAGCTGCGAGATCTGCTGGATCGGATCGAAGAACTGGTTGAGGTAGCCGATGAACGCAACCACCACGCCCGTCTCGATGTCTCCCTCGATCACCTGGTAGCCGCCATAGAGGATGATCGCCGCCGTCCCGATCGCCGACAGGAGCTCGACCGCCGGGAAGTACGACGCGTTCAGGTACACGGTGCGCATGTTCGCCTCGCGGTTCTCCGCGTTCAGCTCCGACATGCGCCCGATGTGGCGCCGCTCCTGCCCGAAGCTCCGAACGACGCGCACTCCGGAGAGCGACTCCTGGAGATAGGCGGTGATGTTCGCGATCTTCTCGCGCGTCAGCCGGTACGCGTCTGCCGAGATGATCCGGAACACGACGCTCGCCACGAAGAGGAGGGGGAAGGTCAAAAAGACGACCAGCGCCAGAGGCACGTCGAGCAGCAGGAGGATCACGACGACGCTCACGAGCGTGAGGGTCGACTGGAAGAGCGTCACGATGCCGTCGGTCACCAGCGAGTCGAGGGCCTGCACGTCGTTGGTGAGCCGCGAGATCAGGACACCGGCCTTGCGCCGCGTGAAGAACCCGATCGACATCGCCTGGAGGTGCTGGTAGATCCGCGTGCGCAGGTCCTGAAGCGCGCGCTGGCCGACCCAGCCGACGAGATACGTCTGCGCGTAGCTCGCCACCCAGAAGATCGTCGCCGAGGCCAGGAACACCAGCACGATCACCGTGAGCGCGCTCTCGTCGCCGGCCGTGATCCCGTCGTCGATCGCGCGGCCGGCCAGGTATGGAGGCGCGAGGCCCGCCGCAGTCGCGACTATCAGCGCTCCGAACATCAGCCAGACCTGCTTCTTGTACGGGCGAAGGAGCCCGAGCATCCAGCGCACCTTGCGCCCGCGCTGATCCTCGCCGCGAATCACGCGCCAGAGGTCGCGGAACATCGCGACCGTGCCCTGGATGCGCCCGTCCTCGTTCATCTCGGCCGGCTCCTCGCGGGAGCTTCGCGCTTCGCGCTCGCGGGCGCCTCACAGCCGCGCCACCTCTTCGCGCTCCTCGAGGTCTCGCTGGAGGAAGACCGAGTCCTCGCAGCCGTGCTCGGCGATCTCCCGGTAGAGATCGCATCGCTCGAGGAGCTCATCGTGGGTGCCGCGATCGACGACCCTTCCCTCGTCCATGACGACGATCTCGTCGGCAAGCGAGATCGTCGACAGGCGGTGCGCGACCACGAACGTGGTCCGCCCGCGCATGACCTCCGCCAGCCCGCGCTTGATCTCAGCCTCGGTGCGCGCATCGACCGACGACGTCGCGTCGTCCAGGATCAGGATCCGCGGATCGGCCAAGAGGGCTCGCGCGATCGCGACCCGCTGGCGCTGCCCGCCCGAGAGGGTGAGCCCCCGGTCCCCGACGACCGTGTCGTAGCCGTCAGGCAGCCGCTCGATGAAGCCGTGTGCCTGCGCAAGCCGCGCCGCGCGCTCGACCTCCTCTTGCGATGCTTCCGGCCGCGCGTAGGCGATGTTCTCGGCGACGGAGGCGGAGAAGAGGAAGCTCTCGTCGGCGACGAACGCGACCGAGCGCCGCACGGACGCCACGTCGACCTCGCGCAGGTCAGCGCCGTCGATCGAAACCGATCCCGACGTCGGGTCGTAAAGGCGGGCGAGCAGCGCGACCAGGCTGGTCTTCCCGGAGCCGGTCGGCCCGACGAGCGCGACCGTCGAGCCCGCCGTGACCGCCATCGACACGCTCTCGAGCGCCGGCTCGGCGCCGGTGCCATCGCCGTATCGGAGCGTCACGTCGTGCAGCTCGACCTGGCCCTGCCCCTCGGGCAGCGGCGGCGCATCCGGGTCGCTCTCGATGCGCGGCTCCCGGTCCAGGATCTCGAACATCCGGTTGCCCGACGCCGCGGCGCGCTGCGCCATCCCGAGCGACGTGCCGAGCATCCGCATCGGGCCCGTCAGCATGATCACGTACGTGTAGAAGGCGGTGAACTCGCCGAGCGTGATCCGGCCGTCGATCACCGAGTTGCCGCCCACGAACAGCACGACCGCGAGCCCGATCGAGGGCAGGAAGCCCATCAGCGGGTTGTAGAAGGCGCGTAGCCGCGTGGAGTACACGTTCTGGTCGAACACCCGCGTCACCGATCGCTGGAAGCGATGGAGCATGTGCTCCTCGCGCGCGAAGGCCTTGACGACGCGAATGCCCGAGACGCTCTCCTCGGCTTCGGCGGTCAGCTCGGCGAGGCGTTGCTGGACCTCCTGGAGCGCCGGCCGGCTCAGGCGGCTGTAGCGGGCGGCCGTCGCGACCACGATCGGGCACGGGAGCAAGCGCGAGGGCCGCCAGCAACGGGTCGAGCGCGAACATCACGATGCTCGCCAGCACGATCGTGAGGAAGTTCTGGGTGAGGAAGATCAGGCCGTAGCCCAGGAAGAACCGGATCGACTGCAGATCGACCGTCGCGCGGGACATGAGCTGGCCGGTCTGCTGCGTGTCGAAGAAGCCGAGCTCCAGGCGCTGTAGCTGCGCGTACATCCGCTCTCGCAGGTCGAACTCGACCGCTACCGACACCTTGCCCGCGATGATCCGCCGAACGACCGTCAGGCCCAGGCGCAGGACGCCCGCGCCGAGGATCGCGAGCGCGAGCGGCCACAGGGCGCTCTTGTCGAGGTTGTCGCCCGAGATCGCGTCGACCGCTTTTCCGATGAGGAGCGGGATCAGCACCGTCACGCCCATCGCGAGCCAGGCGAACAGGAGCGACCCCAGCGCCGCTCGCCTGTAAGGGCGGAGGAAGCCGAAGAGTCGCCAGAGTGATGACATCCGCCCTTACTATACGAAGTGAAGTAATGGCCTCAGCGGGCAGTTCAGGCGCGATACTTGGCGCGTGAGCGCCATCGATCCACCCCCCGGCGACGAGCCGGCGCCCGCGCACGGGCCGCCGGCCGGGCTCTGCGCGACGTGCGCTCATCAGCGGCTCATCCGCAACACCCGCGGCTCCGCATTCTCGATGTGCGAGCGCTCGAAGACCGACGATCGCTACCCGCGCTACCCGCGCATCCCGGTCCTCCGCTGCGCCGGCCACGAGCCCCGCCCCGACGGCACCCCGGCACCGGAAGGCCCCCGCTAACCCTCGATCACCCTCAATGGGGTCAGACCCCCTTCAGGGTGGTTGAGGGTTGTCCCCGCCTCCGAGCAGCGAAAGCCTCGATCAACCCTCAATGGGGTCAGACCCCCTTTAGGGTGGTTGAGGCTCGGCTCGTCCCGCCGTGCTCAGCGCGCCGGCGCTTGCCGCCAGGACCAGGGCGATAGCGACCACCTCGCGTGCCTCGAGGTCCTGGCTCAGCAATACGAACCCGGCGGTTGCCGCGACGGCCGGCTCCATGCTCATCAAGACCCCGAACGTCGACTGGGGCAGGCGCCTGAGCGCCTCGAGCTCGAACGAGTAGGGGATCGCCGAGCTCAGGATCGCCACGCCGAACGCGATCGCGAGGAGCTCGCCGTCGATCAGGTCGCCCGCGCCGTCCGCCAGCCCGAACGGGAGCGTCACCGCCGCCGCGATCGCCATCGCGATCGCCAGGCCCGAGCCTCCGGGCAATGCCCTGCCCACGCGCGCCGTGACGACGATGTAGAGGCCCCAGCAGACACCGGCGAAGAGGGCGAAGGCGCAGCCCAGCGCATCAAGACCCGATCCCGGTGTGGGCGTGAGGAGCAGGAGCCCGGCTGCCGCAAGCGCCACCCAGATCAGATCGCGCCGCCGGCGCGAGCCGAGCACAGCGACCGTCAGCGGCCCGACGAACTCGAGCGTGACCGCGATGCCCAGCGGGATCCGGTCGAGCGCCTCGTAGAACGTCAGGTTCATCACGCCGAGCAGCACGCCCAGCGCCAGCACGTCGCGCCCGCCCGCTTCGGGAAGGCGCAGCGCCGGGCGCCAGATCGCGACCAGGACGATCGCCGCGAAGAAGATCCGCAGGAAGACCGCGCCGCCGGGGCCAACCTCGTCGAAGAGCGTCGTGGCGATCGCCGCTCCGACCTGGATCGAGACGATTGCCCCGAAGACCAGGGCGGCGGCTGTCCCGCGCGAGCCGTTCAGGGCGCGGGCGCGCCAGCCAGGAGCAGTGTGTTCACGAGACGGCGCACCCCGGCCACTCTACGCTGCGCCGCTCAGGCCGGCGCGCCACCGCGATGGCCGCCTCAGCGGGAACCTCGCCTCACTTCGCGGTCGCGCGCCGGTAGGTCGCCGTCGAGATGAAGAAGAACACGATCGTGATGCCGATCGTCCACAGGAACGCGACCCACACGTCCGTGTTCGCCGGCGCGCCCTGCCAGAGGTGGCGCATGGCGTCGACCGCGGTAGTGAAGGGGTTCACCTCCGCGAACGCCTGAAGGGCGGCCGGCATCGACTCGACCGGAACGAACGCGGACGAGATGAAGGTGAGCGGGAAGATCGTCATGAAGCCGATCGCGTTCGCGGCCTCGGGCGTCGAGGAGATCATCCCGATGTAGGCGAAGACCCACGAGAACGCGTAGCCGAGCATGATCATCAGCAGCACGCCCAGCAGGATGTCGCTGAGCGGCGCGTCGAAGGCGAAGCCCACGAGCAGGCCGACGACGGTGACGATCGTCATCGAGAGGAGGTTCGTCGCGATGTCCGCGATCGTGCGGCCGGCCAGGACCGCTGAGCGCGCCATCGGCAGCGAGCGGAAGCGGTCGATCAGGCCGAGCTGGAGGTCCGCGGAGAGGCCGAGCGCAGTCGCGAACCCGCCGAACGCGATGTTCTGGACCAGGATCCCTGGGATCAGGAAGTCCGCGTAGCTGTCGAAGTAGGGCGGCACCTGGATCGCCCCGCCGAACACGTAAACGAACAGCAGCACGAACATCACCGGCTGGATCGTGAACGCGGTCAGGAGGTCGGGCGCCCGGACGATCCGGATCAGGTTGCGCTTTGCGAGGACGAGCGTGTCGGAGATCGCGTGGCTCATCGGCCGGCCTCCTCCTCGTCATCGTCGGGCTCTTCGGCCGCGTGACCCGTCAGCGAGATGAAGACGTCGTCGAGCGTCGGGCGGCGCACGGCCAGGTCCTGGACCTCCACGCCGGCGGAGTCGAGCCGCCTGACCGCGTCCGAGATGGAGGTTCGCTCGCGGTCGAGCGGCACGCTCACCGTGCCGTCGATGCTCTTCGGCTCCTCGCTCGAGATCTCGGTCAGGGCGGAGACGGCGGCGCCTGCCTGCGAGGCGTCGCCGAGCGTCACCTCGATGCGCTCGCCGCCGATCATGTCCTTGAGCTCGTCCGACGTGCCCTCGGCGATGACCTTCCCGTGGTCGAGCACCGCGATCCTGTCGGCAAGGCGGTCGGCCTCGTCCAGGTACTGCGTCGTCAGGAGGACCGTCGTCCCTTCGGAGACCATCCCTTCGATCGTCTCCCACAGCGCGATCCGGCTGCGCGGATCGAGGCCGGTCGTCGGCTCGTCCAGGAAGATCACCGGCGGCTCTGCCACCAGGGCGGCCGCGAGGTCGAGGCGCCGCCGCATGCCGCCCGAGTAGGTCTTCACAAGCCGATCGCCCGCCTCGTCGAGCTCGAAGCGGTCGAGCAGCGCGCGGGCCCGATCCGCGGAGCGCGCCTTGCCGAGGTGGTAGAGCCGCCCGACCATCTCGAGGTTCTCGAAGCCGGTCAGGTTCTCGTCGACGGCCGCGTTCTGCCCCGCGAGCCCGATCTGAGCTCTGAGCTCCGCCGCGTCGTCCACCACGTCCAGGCCCACCACGCTCGCCGTCCCCGCGCTGGGGGGAAGGAGCGTCGTCAGGATCCGCACAGCCGTTGTCTTGCCGGCCCCGTTCGGGCCGAGGAGGCCGAGGACCGTGCCGCGCTCGACGCGCAGGTCGATGCCGCGGAGCGCCTCCACGTCCTTGTACGTCTTGACGAGGCCCTTGGCCTCGACTGCGAGATCTTCAGGCATAAGCGCTTCAACCTAACGGCCGACCCGCGCGGTGGTCAGCTACGCCGCCCGAAACAATCCGGGAATGTCCTTTCGAGTCACGGAAGCCGATAGTGCGGTCCGATCTCATGCGGTGCTTGATCGGCGTCACCACGGGGTACACGTCGTGACAAGGCCGAGGCAGTGCCGGGGGTGTCGGCTTGACCGCGAAACCACGCACTCGGCCGCGAGTCGACGCAGGGCGTGCTTTCTGAGTACGACAGAAGGAACGAAAATGGAACTGGTTTGCCCGGAGTGCGGCCTGACGGAGTTCGGTCGACGCCGTGCCCACTCGTCTGCAGACATGCCCGCGTTGTGCGAGAGCGGGGAGCGATGCTTACCTGGACATGGCGGCTCCCAGCCTCGAGCTGAGGCAGCCGACCCCGCGTCGCCTCGCCGGTCGCGCGGTGGAGGAAAGCAAGCGCCTCCGCGGTTCGGTCAGAAGCGGGCGCGCCGAGAACCCATTGCGGCGGCCGGCTTAAGGGAGGGGTCGGGATCCCCTCCTAGGATCTGCCGAATCGAACGGCCCGATCCTCTGCATCAACCTGGCCCGATCCGCCAGGCGCCGCGCCCTGATGGAGCGCCGCTTTGCGGAGCGCGGCCTGCTCGAGCGCGTCACCTTCGTCGAGGCGGTCGACGGCATCCAGGCCGGCACCGAGGGCGACGACCGGGCGAAGGCGGCTCGAGGGTGCTTTGCGTCCCACCTCGAGGTGATGCGGATGCTCGTCTCCGACCCGGCTTACGCGGAAAGCGGAGCGATCGTCTTCGAAGACGACGTCCTGATCCACCGCGAGTTCACGACCCTCTCCGAGGAGGCCATCCAGAACCTTCCGGCGGGCGCCGACCACTGTCTTCTGGGCTTCATGCTCGCGCCGCCGAACCCCGACCTCGAGTGGGCCGGTCACGACCCGCGCCTTCGCAGCCTGGTGGCTGTCGAGGCCGACTACATGTGGGGGAGCCATTGCTACTGGATGGCGCCTGCCCGTGCCGCGCGGGCACTCGACGAGTACGGCGACATCCCCTTCGACGAGATGCCGCTCGGGACGGAGCGCTTCACGGTCCCCAGGCTCGGCTTCGCGAGCTGGCCGTCTCTCGCCCTCCAGGAGGCTGCCGACTCCGAGATCCGGGCGGACTCGGAGCTCGACGAGTGCCATCGCCGGGGCCAGGAGCGCTGGGTCGTCGCCGACTATCTGGGGGCCGGCGACGACGCGGAGAGCCTGACCTTTCAGGGCAGGCCGCGGCCCACGGTCGGCCTGTGCATGATCGTCAAGAACGAGGCCGACGTGATCGAGCGCTGCCTAGCCTCCGTCGAGGGCCTGATCGACACCTGGACGATCTGCGACACCGGCTCCGAAGACGGGACGCCGGGGCTGATCGAGGAGCGCATGGCCGGAACGCCCGGCGACCCTCCATCACGTTCCATGGCGGGACTTCGGCCACAACCGCACGGAGCTGATGAAGCTCGCCCGCGGCTCCGCCGACTACCTGCTGCTGTTGGACGCGGACATGACCGTCGGCTGGCGCGGCCCCCTGCCGGAGCTGGACGCGGACTCGTACGAGCTCCGCCACGAGGGCGATCTTTCCTACTGGATCCCGCGCCTCGTGCGCGGCGACCTGGACTGGCACTTCGTCGGTGCGACTCATGAATACCTCGCCCTGGACGGGGAGCACTCCCGCGATCAGCTTCGTGCCCTCGTGATCGAGCATCACAGCGACGGCGGGTCGCGCGACGACAAGTACGAGCGCGACAAGTCCCTGCTTGGAGTCACAGCTCGAGCGCGATCCGGACAACGATCGCGCGACCTTCTATCTCGCCCAGACGCTTCGCGACATGGGCCAGACCGACGAGGCGATCGAGCTCTACCGCCGGCGCGTCGAGCTGGGCGGCTGGGAGGAGGAGGTCTTCTACGCGGCCTTCCAGGTCGCCGAGTTGACGGCCGAGGACGACCCCCTGGCAGCGATCCCTCTATTCCTGGAGGCGCTCGAGCGCCGGCCGACCCGGGCCGAGCCGCTCCATCAGGCCGCGTATGCATGCCGCCGGCAGGGGATGTGGGAGTCCGCCTACACGTTCGCGAAGCGAGCCGCTGAGATTCCGGAGCCTGACGACGTCCTCTTCGTCGCCAAGAGCACGTACGACTGGGGCTCGCTCTTCGAGCTTGCCCTTGCGGCACACGAGACGCTGAGGCACGACGAAGCCATCGACGCCTACGAGCAGCTTCTGGACGGTCGCGAGCTGCCACGCACCATCGAGGGCGCGGCGCGGGAGAACCTCCGGCGCATCCAGAACATCTCGGGCCGGGGCGACTTGGCGGGTCGCGAGTCGGAGCCGGGGCTTTCGGACCTGGTCCCGTCGATGCGGATGGGGGAGATCAAGCTCGACGTCGAGCCGGCCTGGCCGCAGTTCAATCCCTCGATCGCGGCCGACGGCGACGGCTACCGGGCGATCGTGCGCACCGTCGAACTACCACCTCGACCGCGGCGTCTACACGATGCTCGACGGCACGGATGAGGTGAAGACGATCAACTACCTGGCGAAGTTCGACGCGGAGCTCCAGCTCCTCGGCGTCGAGCCGCTCGTGGACTCGGAGCATGACCTCGAGTGGCACGACTTTCCGGTGCGCGGCTGGGAGGACATGCGCCTGTTCGAGTTCGAAGGCGAGTGGTACGCGACTGCGGCGTCTCGCGAGCTCGACCCCGATGGCGTGTGCCGCACCGTCCTTCTGGCGCCTGGACGGGTCAACCATCGCATCGGCTCGCGTGCTCCCCGGCCCCGACCCCCATCGCCACGAGAAGAACTGGATGCCGTACTGCCGCGCAACGGCGAGTTGCTCTTCGTCTACTCGTGCGGGCCGACGATCGTCACGCGCGTGGATCCGGCCGGCGGTGACCCCGATGCCGTTCGCCACGCACGAGGCGCCCGAAGCGGCGAGCGCACTTCCGAGGCGGCTCTCAAGGCGTCGCGGTGGATGGCGGCGTCCTCTTCTGCGTCCACGAAGCCTTCGACCTGAACGGGCCGCGCCGCTACCTCCACCGTTGGGTGCTCCTGGATTCGTCCTGGCGGCTCGAGCGGCGTATCACCGCGGTTCCATTTCGCCGATCACGACGTCGAGATCTGCACGGGCCTGGCGAGACGCGGGAGCGAGCTGATCGCCTCGTTCGGCATCAGCGACCGGGCCGCGGCGCTGGCCGTGATGGCTGAGGACGAGGTGATCGCAAGCCTCGACGGAATCGAGGTACTGCGCGAGCAGGGTTGATTGGCTACTCTCCTGCGCATGGCATCTGAGCAGGGGTTCAACCGTCGTAAGTTCATCGCGTCCGGAGTCGCCCTGGGCGGCTCGGTTCTCTGGGCGCCCAGCTTCGCCGAGGCTCGCGGCCAGGGCGGTGATTGCCGCGCGCATCCAGGCGCTGCGCGACGACGTCGCGTCGAACAACATCAGCGATCAGCGTCTCAGGAATTCGATGCTCTCGAAGCTCGATCGCGCGAAGGACGCGGTGCAGGAAGGCGACATCGACCTCGTCTGCTCGCTTCTCAAGAAGTTCATCCAGGTCACGAACACGAACACGCCTACCGACGACAACGGTCTGACCGTCAAGGAGGAGCGCGCCTGCAAGCAGGAAGCGCGGGGCATCCGCAGACGACTTGGGCTGCGACCAGGGTCCGACCGGCCCCACCGGCCCGACAGGTCCTACCGGATCCACAGGTTCGACGGGCGCCACCGGGCCCGACGGGTCTACCGGGCCGACGGGTTCTACCGGTGCAACGGGCGCTACCGGGCCGACCGGGCCCGTCCGCTAGCGCCGCGCTCCCAGATCAATGGGCATGGCTCGCGCGCTAGCGTGAGCGCATGAGCGACCCTGGCGCACGCCGCGAGCGCCTCACCTTCGTCGGGCACTCCACGGTCCTGCTGGAGATCGGCGGCGCCCGCCTCCTCACCGACCCCATCCTTCGCGACAGGGTGCTTCACATCCGCCGCCACGGGGCGCGGTGTCCGGGGAGGTGGTGAACGACATCGATGCGGTTCTCATCTCGCACCTTCACCCGGACCACCTCGACCCGCCCTCGCTGCGGAGGCTCGGCAAGGAGACGCGCGTCGTCGCGCCGGCGGGCTCGGCCCGCCTCCTCCAGCGCTACGGCTTCAAGAACGTGACGGAGCTCGCGGAGGGCGGCACTGCCGAGATCGGCGGTGCCCGGATCGATGCCGTGCCAGTGGCCCACGACGGCCGGCGCTACCCGATCGGGCCGCAGGTGCAGGCCCTCGGATTCAACGTCAGCGGCGCGGCGAAGGTGTTTTTCGCGGGCGACACCGCGCCGTTCGACGCGAGCGGACTGAGCGGGATCGACGTCGCGCTCCTGCCGATTGCCGGCTGGGGCCCGAACCTGCGGGAAGCCCATCGACCTGAATCCAAGGACGGCGGCTGAGGCGGCGGCCGTGATCGAGCCGAGGATGGCGGTGCCGATCCACTGGGGGACGATGCTTCGCTATGGCCTCGGCCACCGGTCGCACGAGATCCTGGTCCGGCCCGCCGAGAAGTTCTCGGCGCGCATGGCGGAGCTGGCTCCCGGAGTCGAGGCGCGGATCCTCCAGCCTGGCGAGTCGACCGAGATCTAGAGTCCGGGGCGTGGAAGCCTTCGGATCCGGAGAGCTGGGCCGAGCTCTCGCTGGGGCGGTCGAGGCGGGCGACTTCGCCGGCATCGCCAGCCTGATCTCGCCCGATGCGGTTCTCGATACGAGCAGCGAGGCCGGGCGTCGAGCATGATACGCGGCCGCGACGCGATCGTCGAGCACATGTCGGGGCCGGGACCGGGGAAGGTCGTCCACTGGGATGCGAAGGAATGGCCCTCGGGTCTCGCGGCGACCTTCGAATGGCGTGGAGGCAGCGGAGTCGATCGCCGCCGCTGGTATGTGCGCGCCGAGGAAGGAAAGATCGTCGGCTGGTGGAGCTACGCCGCCCGTCCGAAGGATCTGGCGGCCGCCGAGATCCCGGAGCGCGTGCTGGCGAGCCTGGGGAGCGGAGCGAGACGCGCGACCCTGGATCACGGCGGGAACTCGGGGGCGGCCATCGAGCGAGTGGACTTTCCCGACGGGAGGACGCTGATCGGGAAGCGTGTCGGTCCCGCGGCGGACTGGCTCGGGAGGGTCACTGGTGATCGCGGCCGGACCGCGCTCCTCTGGCTGGACGGCGCCTTCTCGCGGATTCCTGGCTCTCTCGACCACGGCATCGAGGCTGTGGTCCAGGACGGTGACGGATGGTGGGTGCTGATGCGCGACCTGTCGGCCACCTTCCTGGGAGACACGCGCATGCTGACCGCGATCCGAGAGCGGGCGGGTGCTCGGCGCGGCCGCCGCCCTCCACTCCGAGTTCGTGAACGAGATGCCGAACGGCGCGGCCGCGCTGGCCGACCGCCTGGGGATGGCGGGACTTCGCATCGCGGAGGAGGAGCGCGAGGGGTCAGGACCTCCTGCCCAAGCAGGTCGAAGCTGCATGGGACGCGTTCGCGGATTCGGTGCCCGGCGATCTCGGCTCCGAGGTCCTGCGCGCCGTCGGGGATACCACCGCGCTCGCAGCCGCGCTCGAGGAGGCGGGACCGACGACGCTGATCCACGGTGACCTTCGGGACGACAACCTCGGCCTCACCGACGAGCGCGTAGTCCTGCTCGACTGGGATCTTGCGACCGTCGGCACTCCCACGGTCGAGTTCGCGTGGTACCTGTGCCACGACGCGTGGCGGATCGACGCCACCCATGACGAGATCGAGGCGGACTACCGCGAAGCGGAGGGCGAGCTCCTGACGGAGCGCGAGGTGGAATTGGGGATGGCTCACGGGCCTGGTGCAGTACGGCTGGATCTTCGGCCACTCGCTGCGGGTCCACCCGGATCCCGCCGAGCAGGAATGGGCCCAGGCCGAGCTGGACTGGTGGGTTCCGCGGACGCGGCGTGCCCTCGAGGCGATCGGCGGCATGCCAAGCTGATCCGCATCATGGGCAAGGCACCGACCAAGAAGAGATCGACGGCTCGTCACGACGCCGACAGCCACGAGCTGATCCGCGTGAAGGGAGCGCGCGAGAACAACCTCAAGGACATAAGCGTCGAGCTCCCGAAGCGCAGGCTGACGGTGTTCACGGGCGTCTCGGGCTCGGGCAAGAGCTCGCTCGTGTTCGGCACGATCGCCGCGGAGTCGCAGCGGCTCATCAACGAGACCTACAGCGCCTTCCTCCAGGGCTTCATGCCAACGGTCTCCCGGCCCGAGGTCGACGTGCTCGACGGCCTGACGACGGCGATCCTGGTCGATCAGGAGCGGATGGGAAGCGACCCGCGATCCACCGTCGGCACCGCGACCGACGCGAACGCGATGCTGAGGATCCTCTTCAGCCGGCTCGGCAAGCCGCACATCGGGTCGCCCCAGGCGTTCTCCTTCAACGTCGCCTCCGTGACAGCGAGCGGGGGGATCACGGTTCAGCGCGGAGCCAAGACGGAGACCAAGAAGGCGTCGTTCTCACGCACGGGCGGCATGTGCGAGCGGTGCGAGGGCCGGGGCTCGGTCACCGACTTCGACCTCACGGCCCTTTACGACGCCGTCGAAGTCCCTGAACGAGGGCGCGATCACCATCCCCGGCTACAGCATGGAGGGGTGGTACGGGCGCATCTTCAGGGGGTGCGGCTTCTTCGACCCGGACAAGCCGATCGAGAAGTTCAACAAGCGGGAGCTCCACGACCTCCTCTACAAGGAGCCGACCAAGGTCAAGGTCGAGGGCATCAACCTCACCTACTCGGGACTGATCCCGCAGATCCAGAAGTCGTTCCTCTCGAAGGATCGTGACGCGATGCAGCCGCACGTCGGAGCGTTCGTGGATCGGGCGGTGACGTTCACGACCTGTCCCGAGTGCGACGGCACCCGCCTCTCCGAGGGCGCCAGGTCGTCGAAGATCAAGCGCAAGAGCATCGCCGACGTCTGCGCCATGCAGATCTCGGACCTCGCCGAGTGGGCGCGCGGTCTTGATGAGCCGTCCGTCGCCCCGCTGCTCGAGGCCCTCCGGCACACGCTCGACTCGTTCGTCGAGATCGGCCTCGGCTACCTCAGCCTGGATCGCCCTTCGGGCACGCTCTCGGGCGGCGAGGCGCAGCGCACGAAGATGATCCGCCACCTGGGGTCTTCGCTAACGGACGTCACCTACGTCTTCGACGAGCCGACCATCGGGCTCCACCCGCACGACATCCAGCGGATGAATGATCTGCTGCTGCAGCTGCGCGACAAGGGAAACACGGTCCTTGTGGTCGAGCACGAGCCGGAGACGATCGCGATTGCCGACCACGTCGTGGACCTCGGCCCTCGGGCCGGTACGGAGGGTGGGGAGGTGGTGTTCGAAGGCACGGTCGCGGGGTTGCGCAAGAGCAAGACGGTCACGGGCAGGCACCTGGACGACCGGGCCTCGGTCAAGGACTCCGTCCGCGAGTCCTCGGGAGCTATGGAGGTGAGAGGCGCCGACGCTCACAACCTGCAGGACGTCGACGTCGATATCCCGCTTGGGGTCCTTGTGGTGGTGACCGGCGTCGCAGGCTCCGGGAAGAGCTCGCTCATCCAGGGCTCGGTGTCGGACCGGGAAGGTGTCGTGACGGTCGATCAGGGCGCGATTCGAGGTTCGCGTCGCTCGAACCCGGCGACGTACACAAAGCTCCTCGACCCGATCCGTAAGGCTTTCGCCAAGGCGAACGGCGTCAAGCCGGCACTGTTCAGCGCCAACTCGGAGGGCGCCTGTCCCAACTGCAACGGGGCGGGCGTTACGTACATCGACCTCGGCATGATGGCCGGCGTCGCGTCCACGTGCGAGGAGTGCGAGGGCAAGCGCTTCCAGGCCGAGGTGCTCAAGTACAAGCTGGGCGGGCGCGACATCAGCGAAGTGCTCGCAATGCCGGTGGACGAGGCGGAGGAGTTCTTCGGTGACGGCAAGGCGGCGACGCCAGCCGCCCACAAGATCCTCACTCGGCTGGCAGATGTCGGGTTGGGCTATCTCAGCCTCGGGCAGCCGCTGACCACGCTCTCAGGCGGCGAGCGCCAGCGGCTGAAGCTCGCCACGAACATGGCGGGCAAGGGCGACGTCTACGTTCTCGACGAGCCGACCACCGGGCTCCATCTCGCAGATGTGGAGCAGTTGCTCGGCCTGCTCGACCGGCTCGTCGACTCCGGCAAGTCGGTCGTCGTGATCGAGCACGACCAGGCGGTCATGGCGCATGCCGATTGGATCATCGACCTGGGCCCGGGCGCAGGGCAGGACGGCGGCAAGGTCGTCTTCGAGGGCACGCCGGCTGACCTTGTCGCCGCGCGCTCCACCCTCACGGGCGAGCATCTGGCGTCCTACGTGGGCGCCTGAGCGCTCCCGGCGGCTATCCGTCGTCGCGCGAGTGGCACGCCGGGTTCTTGGCGCGGTCCCCGACCGTTCCACCCTTGTAGGCGCCCGAGGTAGCGAAAACCGGAACGTAGTCCTGCAGGAAGCCGTGGGCAGGCAGTGCGAACATCCCGTGATAGGCGCCGCAATCGCTGGCGGTCACGGATCCCTTGCCCGCCGCAGCGGCCGGTGCCGGAAGCGCCACCGCCAGGCCCATCGCGATCAGTGCGATCTTCTTCATCGGACTTCCCCTCTCGAGTAGCTGTGCTCATCCCCTTTGTCGGCCCGACACGAACTTCCCGCCAATGCCGGCCATCCGGTTGGACGGATTCACTAGCCCCACCCACGCCCGAACCCGAACGGCGCCTAGGAGCCGTTCTGCTCAGAGGCGAGCTTCTCCGCGTCTTCGAGCATCTTCGTGAACGACCTGGTGAGCCCGCGGCGGAAGGCCGCCTCGAGCGCGGGCCGGAGGAGTGGGATCGGGATCCTGAAGGTCGAAGTCCACAGGACGCGCGTGCCCCCCGGCGCGGGCTCGAAGCGGATGGACCCGCCCTCGTGCTCGAGTGGGACGTTGACGTCGATGATGAGGTAGTCAAGCCGGCTGGGCCGCTCATAAGCGGTGATCTCCTCGTCGAAGCGCAGGATCCCGGCGCGCAGGCGGCGGACGGCTCCGATGCCGTTCCGATCCACGTCGCCCTCGCGAACCAGCTCGGATCTGGAGATCGGCCGGAACCGGTCGTACCGTCCATGGTCGGCCATCGCGTCGAACACGCTCTCGACCGGAGCGGCGAGTCGCTTCTCGAGCCTGACATCAGCCATGCCGGAAAGCTTCTCAGGCTTCGGCTTGACTTGTTCAGCGGAACCGAAATAAGGTTCAAGCGATGCGAGCGGGGGTCAATACGGCAGCCGGCCGAAGGCGCGCCTCAACACGCCTATTCGGCCTCGCCGCGCTGTCCCTGGCGTTGATCGCGGCGGGCGCGTGGGCTTCGTTCAGCCCGAAGGTGGACTACCCGCTCGGCGGCGTACCCGTCGGCATCGCGGCTGGGGACTTCGATCGCGACGGGGATCGCGACCTCGCTGTCGTGAACAGCGGAAGCGAGAGCCTCCAGATCCTGGACGGGCTCGGCAATGGAACGTTCTCGTTCGAGGACGACTACGGGCTGGGGTTCAATCCCACGGCGATCATCGCGGCCCGGCTGGACGGCGACCGGCGACTCGATCTCGCCGCGACCATCGGCGGCGAGGGAACGATCTCAGTCCTCCTTGGCGGGCCGGAGGGCACCTTCGGCACCCCGGAGAGCTTCGAGACCGGGGGCGGAGCAAGTTCGCTGGCTGCGGCCGACTTCAACGATGACGGCGACCTCGACCTCGTCGCCGACAGCAGTGACGCGCCGCTGGCGGTAGTCCTGCGCGGGCGCGGCGACGGGACGTTCCGGCCAAAGCGCGACTTCGAGGTCGGCAACAACCCGTTCTCGGTCGCGACCGGCGACTTCAATGGAGACGGTCGGCCGGACATAGCGGTCACGAACAACGACGATGACGACCTGACCGTCCTTACGAACAAGAGGGGCGACGGCTTCCGGCGCAAGGACTACCCGGTCGGAGACCGACCTCGGCGCCTTGCTGTCGGCCGATTCAACCCCGACCGGCGTTTGGACATCGCGGTCGTCAACAACGAGGACGACGATATTTCCGTCCTGATCGGGAAGCGCCGCGGCTTCCGGGCCGCGCGCGACTACCCGGTCGGCAACAACCCGTTCTCGGTCGCCACTGGGGACTTCAACCGGGACGGCAGGCTCGACCTTGCCGTGACGAACGCGGGCGACGGCGACGTCTCGGTCTTGAACGGCAGGGGCGACGGAACGTTCCGCCCGAAGGTCGACCACCCGCTGGAGGCCGGCGCAGTCTGGGTCGCGGCTTCCCGGCTCAACGCAGACCGCAAGCTCGACATGGCGATCGCAAACGACAACGAGGGCGAGGTGCACGTCCTGCTGAACGAGTAGCGGGGCGTCGCGAGGCGAGGTGAAGGCACGGGTGAAGCCCTGTCGCGTGGACCGATGTTGGGTTTTAGAAAGCGTCGCTTCGGGAAAGCGGTTCTCCGAAGTAGGAGAGGTGGCACATGGAAGTGCTCAACCAGTTACGAGGAATCGCTCATCGCGCACGAGAGACCACGTCGAGGATCGTCCTCCTTGGCTGCTCGCACTGCGGACAGATTCTCGAGGGGGAGAGCGAGCGCAAAGTGGGGCACTTGACGGGCGATTCCTGCCGAGAGTGCGGTCATGCGATACGCGTGGTCGACCTTGCTGAGGCACAACAGCTCACGCGGGAGCGCTACCTGGCTGCCCACTGGCGAGAGATCGCCGTCGCAAAGGAATTTGCGCTCGAGCGCGGCGAGGCCACCGGGGAGGTATCCGGTGGGGGCCCGGGGACCAACGCCATCCCCCGATTGCGAAACGCCGGCCCGTAAGGCTTGTGAAACCACGGCGCGCGGGCATGGCCGCCATACTGCTCAGCGATGCCCGAACACCACATCGAAGTGGTCCGCAAGGGGATCGAAGCCTTCAACCGGGGTGATTGGGACGCCACGCTGGAGCTGTGCGCGGAGGACATCGTCTGGATCCCGCTGATCCAGGCCGTCGACGGACAGCGCGCGCTGATCGGGCGCGAGATGCTGAGAGCCGCCTGGGTGGCCCAGCGGGAGACCCTCGGCGGCGACGCGTTCGGGGTTGAGCCGAAGGAGATCCGGGACCTAGGCTCGGGGACGGTCCTCGCGCACATGCGAGTCACGGGGCAGGGCAAGACCAGCGGCGTGCCGATTGACCTCGACTACGTCCAGCTCTGGACGATCCGGGAGGGCTTCGTGGCGCGAGTCGACAAGTACGGCAGCGTTGAAGAGGCCATGGCCGACTGCGGCGTGGCTCCGTAGCGCCCCAAGCACGGTCCTTCAAGCGAAGTTGTCCGGCACGAGCTCGTCCAGGAGCCCGCGCACTCGCTCCTCGATGTCGTCTCGGATGCGGCGCACCGACTCCAGATCCTGGCCGGCTGGATCCGCCAACTCCCAGTCTTCGTACCTTTTGCCTGGGTAGATCGGGCAGGCGTCCCCGCACCCCATCGTGATGACCGCGTCGGCCGCGCGGACGAACTCATCGTTCAGCGGCTTCGGGAACTCTTGCGAGAGGTCGATGCCGATTTCCGCCATAGCCTCGATCGCCGCGGGGTTGATCTCTTCGGCCGGATCGGACCCGGCGGTCCTCACGTGCACCCGTCCGTCCGCGAGCTTGCTCAGCAAGCCGGCCGCTATCTGGCTGCGTCCCGCGTTGTGAACGCAGACGAAGAGAACCTCGGGAACGTCCTTCGTGATCATCGCGTCGGCCTGAGCCAGCGCTCGCAGGCGCTCGCGCGCGAAGCGATGGACGAAAAGCGGCACGAAGTTCTCGATGCGCGCGGGGCCGAGCTCGTCGAGCGACTCCGCCATGTAGCGCTCGATCGTTTCGGCTCCGAAGATCCCTGAGAACTCGCTGCAGAGCGCGTCGAGCCCCTTCTCCAGGTGACCGCGGGTCGCGAGGTCGACGCTGAGATTCCTTAGCTGAGTCGCCATTTGCCGTTGCTCCGTTCTGTTGTGGCTGGGGGAAGGGAATCACTCCATAGATATCTATCTGTTAAATTGATGTATCTAAATAGAAGAACGTCTATCCACCGGAGGTCCAATGAGCGCCACCCTCGAGCTGGCCCCAAAGCAAAAGCGCCCCAAAGGCGAGGTCTGCTGCGAGCCCGTCGTCTATCCCGACATCGAGCGCGCGCACGCAGAGCGAATGGCACGAGTCGCCAAGGCGCTTGGTGACCCGGTCCGGATGCAGATCGTTGACGTACTGCGAAAGCACGCCGGCAAGGTCTGCGTCTGCGAGCTGGTGCCGCTCTTCGACCTTTCGCAGCCAACGGTGTCCCATCACCTCAAGAAGCTCCGGGAGGCCGGGATCGTCGGTTCGGAGCGCGATGGCCTGTGGGCCTACTACTACGTCAAGCCCGATGCACTGGAGGAAGTGAGCGCATGGCTGAGCTAGAGACCGTCCCACCCGAGACCAAGGGCTGTTGCTCGCCGGACGCCCAGGAGACGTGCTGCGAGCCGGAGTCGAAGAGCGAGTGCTGCGGAGACCACCACGGCACGGGATGCGGATGCAGCGCGGGAGTCGAGGCATCGACCGATCAGATCCGTGAAACCGTCCGCGAGCGGTACGCGAAGGCGGCGGTCGCAGCCGGCGAGGGCTCAGATTGCGGATGCGGCGGCGGCGCGGTGATCACCGAGGAGCAACGCGAGGCCTTCGGGGTCAGCGCTCTATGCCCAGGGTGAGCGTGACGCTCTGCCCGACGCCGCGCAACTCGCGTCGCTCGGCTGTGGAAACCCAACCGCTGTGGCCGACCTCCGGGATGGCGAGACCGTCCTTGACCTCGGATCGGGCGGCGGGATCGACGTGCTGCTGTCGGCGCGCCGCGTCGGGCCCTCCGGCAAGGCCTACGGCCTCGACATGACGCGCGAGATGCTCGACCTTGCCCGCCGGAACCAGGAAGAGGCGGGGATCGAGAACGCCAAGTTCCTCATGGGCACCATCGAGGACGTGCCGCTTCCCGACGGCTCGATCGACGTGATCATCTCGAACTGCGTGATCAACCTCTCCGGAGACAAGGATCGAGTGCTACGCGAGGCCGCCCGTGTGCTCAAGGCTGGGGGCCGATTTGCGGTCTCTGACGTGATCGCCGATCCGGACATGCCCGAGGAGAGCCGCAGCGACATGGAGCAGTGGACGGGCTGCATCGCCGGCGCCCTGACCGCCGAGGACTTCCAGCGAAAGCTCGAATCCGCCGGCTTTCAGGACATCGAGATCGAAGAGACCCATCGGGTCCACGACTCGGCCGCCTCGGCGATCATCCGCGCCCGGCGGGGCTAGGAAGCCGATCCTCAGGCTGAGTCAGACTCCCGCGTGCCCGGGGGACGGGCTTACGCAGGAAAGCCGAACTGAGGAGGGTTGTAATGAGAGGGAGGCAGGGGTCCAGCTGTTGCTGTGGCGGCAGCGCTGTTCGGAGGTGCGCCCGGCGCATGCCGACTCGGGCTCGGTCAACGATTCGAGTGGAGATCTGCCGGAATATCAAGCTGGCGTACAACAACGCCGACAGCAAGGTCGTCATGACGATGACCTACAGCGGGTTTCGCGCGCAGAACGAAAGCTTCTACATGCGCTGGGGCGACGGCAAGTACTACCAAGTGTTTCGGCCAATCGGGCAGGAACCGCAGCTCCGCCTCAACGATCCGTCGAGCGTCAAGAACTGCGACGGCCTCAAGGCACGCGAGCCCAGCGACGTCAGCACCAAGGTGATCGTCCCGCGGTCGTGCCTGAAGAGGGCGCCCGACAAGCTCAAGTTCCAGGGGATCGCGACCGAGGGTCTTGCCAACTCGGACGAGACGGAGATCACCAAGGCGATCGCCGGGGCTAGCCGGAGAGGGATTTGAACCCCGGCCGACGCTAGGGACTCAGCTCCAGATCAGGACCTCGGATCTGTCCGCAGCACAGGCTCTGGTCTTCGGAGTCTTGGCGAAGTTGATCGCGCTGTTGCCCATCGCTTCATACTTGTCCTTGTCGACCTGGAGCGACCAGTTGCCCTCCGAGTCGCTGAACGTATAACCGACCAGCAGGTTCTCGCCGTCCTTCTTCATGTAGAGCTTGATCCGGCGGCCCTTCTCGCACTTCCCCTTCGTGGAGCTCACGTCGCCGTGAAACCGGTAGTCGTCGGGATGCGTGGTGTAGTCGGTGCCGTTGAGGTTCGAGGTCGGTGGCGGCCTTCCCGCCGGCCCGCCGGGACGGCCGTGAGCAAGCCGGCCATGGTGACGATCCCCGTCACAGCGGCGAGGCGCACGCCATTCCTGATTGCTGCATGGATCCCCCTTTGGTTGTGAGGTCTTCGTCTGGTGAAAACCCTACGTGAGATCACAGCGAAGCGCGCTAAGCCTTGACGAGTGCCGGAGGAGGGACTTGAACCCCCGACACGCGGATTATGATTCGGCTCCTGAAGTTGCGAGTGGTTGCGGCTGGTGGGACCTAAGCGCACGGGCCGTGCGGATTTGTGCCCGAGGCGCACGCGGCGAGTTGCGGCTGGTCGTGGATGGCGTGTTGCCCATCGGTTGCCCACCTGCGTGGTGGAGAGTGAAACGGTGCTCGTCCTACTCCGACAGCCCGGCGGCTTCGAGGGCCTCGTCCCTGTCCAGGTATCCCTGTGCGAATAGGACCTTCCCTTCCCTGATCGTCCAGATCGCTGCCCACGGAAAGTCGACCTCGAAACCCATGTGGGGGGCGGTGCCCCGGGCTCGAAGGAGCATGACGACGGTCTGACCGTCGTCGGCTACGTCGATGATCTCCTCGGCTTCGACGACGGCATCGTCGATTACCTCGAATATTTGATCACGCCACTCCCGCACGCCCTGGTGGCCATGGAAGGAACCTCGCACCGGGAAGTCGGGAGGGTTTTTGATTTCGATCCGCTCGTCGCAGAGGCTGAGCGGTGGCATCCCGGTCGCATTGAAACCGTCCCACCACCGCCGCACGACCTCTAGTTCTCCTCTGACATCGCCCGCGCAGTATCCGCCGGTCGGGCGACTTCTGCAATGCCGGAGGAGGGACTTGAACCCCCGACACGCGGATTATGATTCCGCTGCTCTAACCAGCTGAGCTACTCCGGCGGGGGGATCGATCCTAGAGGAGGGCCGGGCGCTCAGCTGTCATCTCGGGCAGACAATCGCGCTAGGGTCGCCACACGTCCAAGAGAAGGGGTGCTGATGGAACGGCGGGCCGGGCAGGAGCGGTCATCGCGTCGGCGACATTGGCGTTATTGGGACTCGCACCGACGGCGGAGGCCGCGACCATCACTCCAACGGTCTTCTTCGACGGCATGGCAATGACAGAGAACTGCACGCTGCGCGAGGCCGTGCAGGCATCGAACACGAATGCTGCCGTCGATGCATGCGAGGCGGGACAGGCGAACAAGCTCGACACCATCGAACTCAGCGCGGGCGAATACAACCTGACGATCGACGGTGACGGCGAGGATCAGAACGAGACCGGCGACCTTGACGTGACGCCTGACGCGCCAGCGGTCCTCTCCGCATCCGGGGCGAGGGCATTGGTGTCACGACAATTGACGCCGAGCACGACGATCGTGTGATCCACCTGTTCACCTGAACATCGAGGGCTCATTGACCATTGCGGACCTGACGGCGCTGGGTAACGACGACAGAGAGCTCAGCGGCGGGGTCATCGCTTCCAATCGAGGCGAGCTCAAGGTGCAGCGCGTCGAAGTCGCAAACGGCCACGCGCAGTTCGGAGGTGGGATCGCCTGCGGGAGTTGCGACAAGGTGCGGATTACGGAAGCCTTCGTCCACGACAACCGGGCGACCGCTCCGGGAACCGGATCTCCGGGGGTCAGGCCCGAGGCGGCGGTATCTCGGTCTCGGAGTAAGACGTCGTGATCAGCGACACGACCGTCACGGACAACGAGGCGGTCGACGAACGACTCGGTCGCGATCGGGGGTGGGATCTATGGGAGCGGGGAGGTCGCGATTCGCGGCACCTTCATCGGCGACAACACGACCCGCTCGACCACGAACAACGCGATCAGCACCAGGGCCGGAGGAGGTGTCTACATCGACGACGACGGCGGCGAGCCTGGCATCGCCACGATCTCCAACACGACGATGGCCGGCAACTCTGCCAGCTCGAATGGCGCGGCCTCTCAAGGCGGCGCTATCGCGGTCGAAGGCGACACGACGATGAACGTGTTCGGCGCGACGCTCGCGGACAACATCGCCTCGCAAGGCCAGGAGGTCCATGCACGAAACGGCGCGACCGCCAACGTCGGCGGTTCGATTCTCGCGTCGATCGGAAATGGCCAGGTGTGCGCCCAGAACGGAGGCACGGTCCGCTCGAAGGGCTTCAACGTCCTCGACGATCAACCTCCGCTCGCCGCGGCGTGCATGGACGGGCCGAAGAGCGCGAAGGACGAGATCGCCGAGCCCAACATCAGCTTCGTGGCTACCGACAACGGCGGTCCGACGTTTACCTACGTGATCTCGGACTCGAGCCCAGCCGTGAACCTCGTGCCGAAGAGGAAGTGCCGCGCGGCCGGCAAGACGGACCAGCGCGGGGTCGAGCGGCCGAGCGGAAGGGATGCGACGCCGGCGGCTACGAGCGCGCGAAATGCGGCGGGATCGTCCTCGACGAGGACGCCGTCTACGGAACCCCGGCAAGGACGTCCTGACCGGTTCGAACGGCGCCGAGCTGTTCGCGCCTTCTGCCGGCGCGGACACCCTGGTTGGCCTCGACGGGGACGACCGCATGTGCGCGGGCTCTTCCAACGACAAGCTCAAGGGCGGGGAAGGAGCCGACACGCTCGACGGCGGCAAGGGTGAGGACAACTGCAACGGCGGCCCGGGTAATGACTCGGGCAAGTCGTGTGAAAAGAGAAAGTCGCTCTAGCCCGTCCCTCCGTACGCTCATCGCATGTCCGACATCGACCGCGCAGTCGACGCCGTCGTCAACGAATGCCTCGCCGTCCGCGAGGGCGAGGACGTCCTCGTCGTCTGCAACCCGTCCACGCTCGGGCTCGGCGAGCGCCTGCGAGGCGCGGCGGGCCGCGCGGGCGCCGACGCGATGCTGGCGATGATGGCGGAGCGGGCGACTCACGGCACGGAGCCGCCAGCCGCCATCGCCGCCGCGATGAAGGCTGCCGATGTCGTCCTTTGCCCGACCGCCCAATCTCTCTCGCACACCGCAGCGCGGCGCGAGGCCTGCGAAGCGGGAGCGCGGATCGGAACCCTCCCGCATGTCACCGAGGACATCCTGGGCCGCGTCATGCTCGCCGACATGGCAGAGCTCAAGCGGCGCGGCCGGGCCGTCGCCGAGATCCTGACCGAGTGCGAGCGAGGTCAGGATCACATGCCCGAACGGCAGCGATCTGCGCCTGAGCGTCGCCGGCAGGACGGCGATCTCCGACGACGGCGATCTCACGGCCCCGGGGGCCTTCGGAAACCTTCCGTGCGGCGAGGGGTTCATCTCGCCGCTTCACAACGAGGGCGAGGGAACGCTGGTGGCCGACGGAACGATGGGGTCGCTCGGCCTTCCGGACGAGCCGTGCGCGCTGACCATCGAGGGCGGCGCCGTCGTCGAGGCCACGGGTGACACGGGCGCTCGCCTGCTCGAGATCCTTCGCGGAGCGGGGGAGGGCGGCACCTACCTGGCCGAGCTCGGGATCGGCACCAACGAGTGCGCGACCCTCACCGGCAACCTGATCGAGGACGAGAAGATCCTCGGCACGTGCCATGTCGCCTTCGGCGCCTCGGCGGGCATCGGCGGGGAGATCCAGGTCCCGATCCACGAGGACGTCGTCGTCATGAAGCCGACCGTCGAGGCAGACGGCCGGGCGCTCATCGCCGACGGCGAGCTTCAGGTTTGAGCGAGTCCGGCCAGACGCCGGAGATCCTGGCGGTCCCGAACGTCTCGGAGGGCCGCGACCACGCGGTGATCGACGGCATCGAGGCCGCGTTCGCCTCGAAGTCCGTCGTGCTCGACCGGCACTCGGACTCCATCCACAACCGCACGGTCTTCAGCCTCGCGCCGCACGGCAGCCGGGCCGCCGATGCGCTGGTGAGCGGCGCCCGCGCGGCTCTGGCCGCGATCGACGTCTCGAAGCACGAGGGCGAGCATCCGCGAATCGGGGCGCTCGACGTGGCGCCGGTGATCTACCTGAGTGACGACGCGCGCTCCGACGCCCGCGCCCAGGCTCTCTCGGCCGCGGAGGAAATCGCCGACCTGGACGTGCCCGTCTTCCTGTACGGGGAGCTGGCGTCGGTGCCGGAGCGCCGCGAGCGCGCCTTCTTCCGCTCGGGCGGGGTGAGCGCCTTGGCCGCGCGCATGGAGCGCGGCGAGCTCCGGCCGGATCTCGGCCCGGACCGTCCGCACCCCACCGGGGGAGCGACGCTGGTCACCGCACGGCCTCCGCTGGCCGCCTTCAACATGGAGTTCGAGGGCATGACGCTCACCCAGGCTCGCGCCGTCGCCGCCGCTCTTCGGGAGTCGGGAGGGGGCCGCCCGGGGGTCCGGGCAATCGCTCTTTCCCTGACGGACCACGTCACGCAGATCTCGACCAACGTTCACGATCCCGTGGCGATTCCGCTCTCGGAAGTCGTGGCGCGGGCGCGTGAGCTCGCAGCCTCTTACGCGGGGGAGATCCGCGCGGCCGAGATCGTCGGCCTCGTCCCGCGGGCGGCGCTCGAGCGCTTTCCCGCCGACGTGCCGCTGCCCGGCTTCGATCGCGCCCACGGCGTGATCGAGGATCGGCTGGAGGGACTGGCGGGCGACGTAGGCCCAAGCCACTAAATTTGCCTCGTGGCCCAGACCAAGAAGAAAAGAAAGCGCAAGCACCGCGGGACCCAGGGCGGGTCCATCAACCGCGCGTCGAACCGCCGCCCCCGCAACCGCGACGAGGCGCGAGCGCAGGCCCGCCGGAACGCCGAGCTCCGCAAGACCGCCGCGCCCACCTGGCGGAGCGCGTTCAACCGCTCGCTGATCATGTCCGCGATCCTCTTCGTGCTGATGGCGTTCGTCGTCGGGCAGCCCATCGGCGCAGCCGCGGTGCTCTCCATCTTCATGCTCGGCCTCTACACGCCGGCGGGCTATTACCTGGAGCGCTTCCTCTATCGCAGGCGGATGGCGAAGGAATTGGCGGCGCGACAGGCTGCGCGGGCAGAGGCGACCGGCCGCGCACCGCGCCGCTAGCTCGCCATGGACATCCGCATGCTCACCGTCGGTCCGATGGCGGAGAACGCGTACATCTTCCGCCGCGACGACTCGGACACCGCGCTCATCATCGACCCGGGCGAGGAGGGCGAGCGGATCCTCGCGACCCTCGAGCAGCTCGGCATCTCGAAGCTCGAGGCGATCCTCCTCACCCACACCCATTTCGACCACATCGGCGCGGTCGCCCCGGTCGCGAAGGCAACGGGCGCTCCCGTCTACTGCCCGAAGATCGAGGTCGCCGTCCTTGCCGACATCATGAAGTTCGTTCCATGGGACGGCTTCGGGCCGTATGAGAGCTGGGACGCCGAGGAAACCGTTGAAGGAGGCGAGCGGCTCGAGCTGGCCGGCTTCGAGATCGACGTGGTCTTCACCCCCGGCCACAGCCGCGGCCATGTGACCTACTCGATTCCCGACGAGCGGGTGCTGTTCTCGGGCGACGTCCTGTTCCAGGGCTCGGTCGGGCGCACGGACCTCCCCGGGGGCGATTGGCCCACCTTGCTCGCGTCGATCGGCAACCTCGTGGACTCGTTCCCGGAGGAGACCGGTGTCTACCCGGGCCACATGGGCGTGACCACGCTGGGCGCGGAGGCAAAGACGAACCCGTTCCTGGCGGAACTCGCGAGCCCTTCGTAGCGCTACCGGCGCAAAGTCCGTGCCATCCGCGCGGCGAAACGATCAAGACTGGCTCCCATGCCGCGGCCGTCGCCATCAGTGTCCGCAGAGCGGACACTCCGGGCTACACACCGAGCAAATGACCTCGCGGCCAGGCAGGGTGGTCGCGTAACGCGGAGCCAGCTGCTGCGCTGCGGCCTGAACCGCGGTCAGATAGGCCGCTGGCTTCGCGGCGGGCGCCTCACCCGGATCAGCAATGGCGTGTACGCGCTCGGGCCTCCAATCGAAACGGAGCTGAGCGCGCTTCAGGACGCATTACTTCGCGCAGGAAGCGGTGCTGCCCTGAGTCACGTCACAGGTGCATGGTGGCGAGGGTTGCTCCGCTTCCCCGGAAGCTCCATTCACGTGAGCGCACCCGGGCGCCGGCGCTCGAGCGAAACCATCCGCATCCACCACCCACGCTCGGTGGCGCGCGAGTGGCACAACGAGCTGCCGGTGATGCCGGTTGCCGACCTGCTGCTGCAGATACCGCCCATGGTGTCGCTTCCCGGCCTCCGCCGAGCGGTTGCTGTGGCTGACCGCTCCGGGCTCATGTCCGTAAACGAGATGGACGCGCTGGGAGAGTCCGGTCGGCCCGGGGCGCCGTCGCTTCGCGCCGCGCTCGCCAGCCACATGCCGCAGCTGGCCAGGACGCGAAGCCCCCTCGAGGATCGCTTTCTCCTGCTCTGCGAGCTCCACGACATCGACCTTCCGGTTCCGAACTTCGTGATCGGCTCCTATGAGGTGGATGCGGTCTGGCCTGAGATCGGCCTCGCCGTCGAGCTCGACGGTCGCGAGGAGCACGGCTCGCCGGCTGCGGTCGTCGTGGACCGCCGGCGCGAACTCGCGATTCGAAACGCCGGCTTCGAGATCATCCGCTACGGGTCCGAGCAGGTCGACCACGACGAGGCCGAAACGGCCGTCGATCTCAGGGCAGCGATCGCGCGAAACCGGGCAAAGCGTCACGCTCCCGGGACCGCGTTGCCCTGAGTGTCCGCATAGCGTGCACCTATGGGGACGAGCGCAGGGCCCGCCTCGCGTTAGGCTCGCCCACCGTGGCCTCCAAGTTCAAAGCCCCCCGCGGGACGTTCGACGTTCTGCCTTCGGACTCCGCTGCGCGGGCGCGCGTATACGAGGCGGCCGCGGGCGCCTTCGAGCGCGCCGGGTACGGGCGGATCGAAACTCCGATCTTCGAGGAGACCGAGCTTTTCGCGCGCGGCGTCGGCGAGTCCACTGACATCGTCCAGAAAGAGATGTTCACCTTCGAGGACCAGGGTGGGCGAAGCCTGACGCTGCGGCCCGAGGCCACTGCGGCCCTTTGCCGGGCGTACGCCGAGCACGGCATGCACAAGCTCCCGCAGCCCGTAAAGCTCTGGTGCTGGGGCCCGTTCTTTCGCCACGAACGCCCGCAGTCGGGTCGCTTTCGCCAGTTCCATCAGATCGACTCCGAGGTGATCGGGACCGACTCACCGCTTGCCGACGCCGAGGCAATCATCCTTCTCGCCGACCTCTTGGCGGAGCTCGGGGTCCCGGGTGTGGAGCTTCGCCTTGGAAGCCTCGGCTCGTTCGAGACGCGCGTCGCCTATCGCGACGAACTGCGCTCCCACCTGCACGCGAACGAGGGCTCGCTGTCCGACGACGTCCGCTCGAGGATCGACTCGAATCCACTCCGTGCGTTCGACTCGGACCACCCCGGCACGCGCGAGGTGATGGAGGGCGCGCCGACGATGCTGGACCGCCTGGACGACGATGACGCCGAGCATTTCGAGGCCGTCAAGGCCGCTGTCAGCGAGGCCGGCGTGGAGTACGTCCTGGATGGGACCCTTGTCCGTGGCCTCGACTACTACACCCGGACGGTGTTCGAGTTCACCTCCGATGCGCTCGGCGCGCAGTCCGCGCTGGGAGGAGGCGGCCGCTACGACGGCCTCGTCGCCGAGCTGGGCGGGCCCGAGACGCCCGCCGTCGGATGGGCAGCAGGGATCGAGCGGATCCTGATGGCCCTGGGCGAGGCCGAGGAGGAGCAATCGATGGACGCATTCATCGTCGCGCCCGACGGCCAGCGGGAAAAGGCGCTCTCGCTCGCCACCCAGGCGCGCCGCGCCGGCGTCTGCGTCGATCTCGACCTCGCCGGCCGCTCGGAGAAGGGCCAGATGAAGCAGGCGAACCGCTCCGGCGCCGCGCGCGCCGTGATCCTGGCCGATGACGGCACAGCCAGGCTCCGCGACATGGAGACCGGGGAGGAGCGCCCCCTGGACACCGACGACGTCTTGCGGGAGATCGAGGCCGAGCGAAGAAAGGCAGGCTCATGACTCTTCCCGGCCTGACACCCAACCGCTACCGGGACGCCTGGTGTGGAGGCGTCCTCTCGGAGAGCGGCGACGCCGAAGTGCGCGTCGCCGGCTGGGTCCACCGGCGCCGCGACCACGGCGGAGTCGTGTTCGTCGACCTGCGGGACCGCACCGGGCTCGTACAGCTGGTCTTTCACCCGGACGAGGCCGGGGAGGCGTTCGCGCTCGGGCACACGCTGCGGGCCGAGGACGTCATCACCGTCTCGGGCCCCGTGGTCCGGCGCTCGGATGAGACGGTCAACCCCGATATGGCGACGGGCGAGTTCGAGGTACGCGTCCGTTCCGCCGGCCAGCTGGCGGACGCGGACACGCCGCCGTTCGAGATCGAGAGCTTCTCGGGCGAGGTGGGGGAGGAGATGCGACTCCGCCATCGCTACCTCGACCTCCGGCGCGAGCCGCTCCAGCGCGCGGTCGCGACGCGCGCTGCCGTGTCGCGTGCGATGCGCGAGTTCCTGGACTCGGAGGGCTTCCTGGAGATCGAAACGCCAGTCCTCACCCGCTCGACGCCCGAGGGGGCGCGCGATTTCCTGGTCCCGGCGCGTCGCGAGGCCGGGGTCCTTCTACGCGCTTCCGCAATCCCCGCAGCTCTTCAAGCAGCTCCTGATGGTCGGCGGATTCGAGCGGTACTACCAGATCGCCCGCTGCTTCCGGGACGAGGATCAGCGGGCCGACCGCCAGCCCGACTTCACGCAGTTGGACATCGAGATGTCCTTCGTCGAGGTCGAGGACGTCCTGGCGGTGAACGAGCGCCTGCTCGCACACGTGCTGGACCGGGTGGGCGGTCCGAAGCTCGATCTGCCGCTCCAGCGGATCGGCTACGACGACGCCGTGTCGCGATTCGGCACCGACCGCCCGGACCTCAGGTTCGGGATGGAGCTGCGCGACCTGTCCGCGCCGCTGGCCGAGACCGAGTTCAAGGTCTTCGCCGGCGCGCTCGGCTCGGGGGGCGTGGTCAAGGGCCTCAACGCCGGCAAGCGCGAGATGCCGCGCTCGGCCCTGGACGGGCTGATCGAGCGCGCGCAAGAGCTCGGCGCGAAGGGCCTGGTCTGGGCGTTTCGCGAAGGCGACGGATGGCGGTCGCCGACGGCGAAGTTCCTCTCGGAGGCCGAGCTCGCCGCGCTGAACGAGGAGCTCGAGGCCGAGGAGGGCGACCTGCTGCTGGTCGTCGCCGACTCGAGAGCCACGGCGAACGGCGTCCTTGGCCAGCTTCGCCTCGACTTGGCCGAGCGGTTCGAGCTGATCGACCGCGACACGCACTCCTTCTGCTGGATCGTCGACTGGCCCCTCTTCGGGTGGAACGAGGACGCCAAGCGCTGGGATCCACTCCATCACCCCTTCACGGCGCCCGACGGCGAGCTCGACGCCGGCGACCCCGGCGCGGCGCGCGCCAAGGCGTACGACATCGTGTGGAACGGCCAGGAGCTGGGGGGAGGCTCAATCCGCATCTCGGACCCCGCGATACAGAAGCGGGCTTTCGAGGCGATCGGCATCAACGACGAGGAAGCCGAGGCGCGATTCGGGTTCCTCCTCGAGGCGCTTCGCTACGGAGCGCCCCCGCACGGTGGGATCGCCTATGGGCTGGATCGGTTCGTGCAACGCGTGCTCGACGCCCCCTCGATCCGCGACGTGATCGCGTTCCCCAAGGCGGCGTCCGGCGCCGACCCCCTGACGGGAGCGCCGGCTCCGGTCGATCCGACGCAGCTAAGAGACTTGGGACTCCAGGTCAAGCCAGGGAGATAGAAACGATGGACATAAAGGGCGCTCCACGCCGGGGACGCCGCCCGCGCCGAAGCTCTGCGCACCGCCGGTGGTGTCTTGCTCGGGCTCGCAGCGATCGCGATCGCTTTCAGAAAGTCGCTTGCGCTCGACCCCTGGAGTGATCTTGCGCTGTTCGGAGTGGTCGCGGTTCCCGCGCTCATCCTGTACGGCGGCGGTCTTGTCGCGGCGCAGTCGGCGAGCCTCCCGCGCCCGTGGCACTCCGTGTGGCTGGTGTTCGGGGTGATCCTGATCTACCGGTCCGTTGTGCAGTTCATCGAGGTCGTCGGCGGGGATTACGGCGCTCCGTTGAACGTGGCGTGGACCTTCGCAGTGGTCGCAGTCGCATCGCTGGTCGCCGCACGCGAAGCTTTCGTGCCCTTTGGGTGGCTCGCCGCGGGCATATCGGCAGGGGTTTCAGTGCTGGCTTTGTGCGAGGAGGCTCTCCCCGACGGGATCGGAACGGATCTCGGGACATTCCGCAACGTCTGCATGCTCGTCGCGTTAGGTCTCCTCGGAGCCGCGTTCATCGACCACCGGGCGGGCGTCGCGGACGATGATGAAGGCTCCGAGCTCATGACTGCGGCCGGCATCTACTTCGTGCTGGGCGCCGCGATCGCCGGGATCTCGGTGCTGGTCGTGGGCGCAACCCTCAGCGTGGCTCCGGCGTCAGCACCTCCCCTTGACCGGAGCGCGGTTCCGGAGCCCTCCGCTCTTCTGGGATGCCGTCCTCGGCCTCGGATCTCTTGCCTTGGTCGTC
Source organism: uncultured bacterium (assembly GCA_963740125.1). Taxonomy (GTDB): domain Bacteria; phylum Actinomycetota; class Thermoleophilia; order Solirubrobacterales; family 70-9; genus JALZKA01. The sequence continues at coordinate 140,322 of CAVUCV010000003.1, forward strand.
GCCGGAAGCATGCTCGAAAAGCGGGGCCCGGTGTATGTGGGCTCCGCCGGTCTGTTGATCTTCGTCGTGATCGTCGGCACCGATCTGGACAATCCGGATCGCGATGGCTCGCTCGCCGGCTGGCCGCTGGTCCTGACGGTCATGGCGGCGCTCGCGATCGCGGCCAGCGCGATGGTCGCAAGGCGGTCAGCGAGCACCTAGGTGAACAATCAGGACCAGGCGCCGTAGATAACGCTCAAGGTGTGGGCAATCTGAGCCGAATCAAAGGACGTGTCTGTAACGTTCTCCAAAGGCCCGGGCTTGTTCGCTGGCCGCTCTCATCGTGAACCAATACAAACGCCTCGGGAGCTGATCTCGGGTGTGGACCGAGTGCCACACCTGGTAGGCACCCACCTGTTCACACAGGTTCGCAGGCTGAGCGGTAACGGCAAGCCGGGGTCCTTTGATCTTCAAGGGGTGTCGGCCTGATGCGCGAGGCCATCAACAACAACCCCATGGTCCAGATCGGGCTCCTCGGCCTCCTGGGCGTCATCGTCGCGGTCGTCTTCATGTCAGGCTCCGGCGGCGACGCCGCGCCGGCTCCGGAGGACGCGGCTACCGCTACGGCTACCGAAGGCGCGCCGGCGACCACGGACACCGGGCTCGCCGATCCCACCGTTCCGGCCACGCCTCCCGCCGAAGGCGCGGTCCCGCCGCCCGCGGCCACCACCCCCTTCGAGGCGGGCAAGGGGCTCCCCGCCGATCTGGTGGATGCCCACGCTTCCGGCGACGTCGTGGTCCTGCTCGTCATGCAGAAGAACGGGTACGAGGACGAGCCGCTCGCGCGTGACGTCGAAAGCCTTGAGAGCCGCGGGGACACCTCCGTCTTCGTCACTGAGTCGAAGGACGTGTCGGATTACTCGCGGATCGCCGAGGGCGTGACTCTCGACCGCGTGCCGGCGATCATCGTGCTGCATCCGTTGGACGGCAAGGTCGCCGATGGCGAAGAGCTGCCGATGCCGAACGCCACCGTGACCTACGGCTACCGCGGCAAGGGAAGCGTGACGACTGCCGTAGAGGACGCGCTCTACGACGGCAAGCAGCTCTCGTACGACCCGGGCTGAGCCTCGCCGACACCAGACGCCCCACGCGGGCTACCGTTGGTCCCATGGGCGGCAACCCCGATCTGCTGGCTGAGTTCGCGCGCGACCGGAGTCGGCGCGGGCCCGCACCCGACGGCGCTCACACGGGCAGCGCCGGTGGCTCCGCCTGCGGCGACCTCGTGCGGATCTCGCTTCGGGCCGACTCCGGCCGGATTGTGGACGCGACTTTCGACGCCGAAGGGTGCGCGGCGCTTTCCGCATGCGCCGCCGCCGTCTGCGAGGAGGTCGAGGGGCTCTCGGCGCTCGCAGTGCGCAGCCGTCTCCGCCGACGACGTGCGCGCAGCTGGTCGGAGGGCTCAGCGCACAGGGCCGTCACGCGGCGGTGCTCGTCGCCGACGCGCTTGCCCGCTCGCTGAGCGCGCTACGCCTCCTCGGGAGAGCCGCTCGCCGTCGCGCCAGGCGGCGAGCGAGTGCTCGTCGCCGTATCGGGCGGCGTCGATTCCGCGGTCGCCGCGCATCATGGAGCGCGACCGCGGGGCCGACGTCGTGGCGGTGACGCTCAAGCTCTGGGCGGACGAGCGCACGGACGGCACCCAGGCGTGTTGCTCCCCCGAGGCGGTCCGGGGCGCGCGCTCGATGTGTCATTCGCTGGGGATCCCGCACCTGACCCTGGATCTCGAGGACGCGTTCCGCAGCGAGGTCGTGAGCGCGTTCGTTGACGGCTACAGGGCGGGGGAGACGCCGAACCCGTGCGTGATCTGCAACGGGGACCTGAGGATCGACGCGATGGTCGCCCTCGCGGACCGGGTCGGGGCGTCGGCGCTCGCCACGGGTCACTACGCCCGCATCGCCGACGACGGCGCGGGCCCGCTGCTCAAGGCCGCGGCCGATCCCGCCAAGGACCAGACCTACATGCTGTCCGGGCTGCGGCCGGCCACGCTTGCGCGGCTCCGCTTTCCCCTGGGAGAGCTCACAAAGCCCGAGGTCAGGCGGCTGGCGGAGGTCGCCGGCCTCGCCGTCGCCTCAAAGCGCGAGAGCCAGGACCTCTGCTTCCTCGCGGGAGAGGGCAAGAGGTCGTTCCTCGAGCGCCACGGCGGGATGCCCGATCGCCCGGGCCAGGTCGTCAGCACCGGGGGAGACGTCGTCGGCGAGCATCCCGGCCATCACCACTTCACCGTCGGCCAGCGGCGCGGCCTGGGCCTGGCGACCGGCACGCCGGTCTACGTCGATCGGCGACGGACGCAAGCACGAACAAGGTCACCGTCGGTGGCCGCGACGACCTCGCGCGCACGACCGTGCGACTCCGCGGGGCACGGCTGCATCGCGACTCCGCCCGTGCCGGGGCGGTCCGTCTTCGCTATCACGCCCACGCGATCCCCTGCCGGGTTTCCGCCGCTGGACCTGGCGAGCACCCGGAGCTCGAGCTCGAGCTCGCCGAGCCCGCCTACGGCGTCGCGCCTGGCCAGACGGCGTGCCTCTATGACGGCGACCTCGTGATCGGCCGCGCCACCATCGCAGGCTCGGCATAGGCCGAAGGCCTTCCTCTTCCTAGACTCACTCCTCCCGTGATGACGTCGGCCGAGATCCGCGAGGCGTTCCTTGCCTTCTTCGAAGAGCATGGGCATCGGCGCGTGCCCTCGGCCTCGCTCGTCCCGGCTCCCGACGACACCTCGACGCTTCTCAACGTGGCGGGAATGCAGCCGTTCAAGCCGTACTTCCTCGAGCGCGAGAAGCCGCCGCACAACCGCCTCACCTCGTGCCAGCGCTGCTTCCGGACTCCCGACATCGAAGAGGTCGGGAACACGAAGCGCCACCTCACCTACTTCGAGATGCTGGGCAACTTCTCGTTCGGCGATTACTTCAAGCGCGACGCGACGCGATTCGGATGGGAGCTCTCGACAGAGGGATTCGGATTCGACCCGGATCTGATCTGGGTGACGGTCTTCGGAGGGGACGAGGAGCTGGGCCTGGGCCCGGACACCGAGGCCGTCGAGCTGTGGCGGGAGCTCGGAGTTCCCGAGGAGCGCATCGTCTATCTCCCGCGGTCTGAGAATTTCTGGCAGGCGGGGGCGACGGGGCCTTGCGGCCCGTGCTCCGAGATGTACATCGACAGGGGGCCTGAGTACGGCTCGGAAGAGGATCGGCCCGGCGACGACACGGAGCGCTACCTGGAGTACTGGAACCTCGTCTTCATGGCGAACGAGCTCCACGAGGACGGCTCGATGACCGACCTTCCGAACCAGAACATCGACACCGGGCTCGGGCTCGAGCGAATGGCGATGATCCAGCAGGGCGCAGACTCGGTCTTCGAGACCGACGGGTTCCGCCCCCTGGTGGAGCTCGCCGAGGAGCTCTCAGGCCGCCGCGTACGACGCCGACCTGAAGACGACCAGGGCCATGCGGATCCTTGCCGACCACTCCCGCGGGATGGTCAACCTCTTGGCCGACGGAGTCGTCCCCTCGAACGAGGATCGCGGCTACGTCCTTCGCCGGGTCATGCGCAGGGCAATCCAGCAGGGAGGCGCGATCGGGCTCGAGGCGCCGTATCTGGGCCGCTTCGCCGAGACCGCCATCGACATGCTCGGTGCGCTGGTGCCCCAGCTCGAGGCCGAGCGCGACACGATCATGGGCTGGGTCGCCGCCGAGGAGGAGAGCTTCGGCCGCACGCTCCACCGCGGCTCCGAGCTGCTCCGGCGCGTGGTCTCCGATGCCAAGGCCGGCGGCGCCACCGAGGTGGACGCCGAGGAGGCGTTCCGGCTCCACGACACGTACGGCTTCCCCTTCGAGGTCACGCAGGAGCTGCTGGCCGAGGAAGGGCTTGGAGGTCTCCGCGGCCGGATTCGAAGAGCACATGGCCCGGCAGCGCGAGCGAGCGCGGCGAAGCGGCGCGCGGCCAGGATGGCGACGGTGGACGCGAGAGCGCGGCGGAGTTCGCGCGGAGCGCCCCGCCGACCGAATTCGTCGGGTTCGAGCGCCTGAGCGCCGAGACAAGCGTCGCGGCCGCGGACGGCCCGCTGGTGAAGCTCGAGGAGAGCCCCTTCTACCCGGAGGGCGGAGGTCAGGTCTCGGACACCGGCGTCGTCCGCTGGGAGGGGGGCGAGATCCAGGTGGCCGACGTCGTGCGCGCGGGCGACGATCAGGCGCTGGTCCTTGCCACGGACGGGCTGGAGCCGGGGGTGCGGGTCGAGGCGCAGGTCGATCACGACGCCCGCCACCGCACCATGCGCAACCACACCGCTACGCACCTCCTTCACGCCGCGCTGCGCGCGCGCCTGGGCACGCACGTGCGCCAGGCCGGCTCGGCGGTCCGCCCGGACAAGCTCCGCTTCGATTTCACCCATGGACACCCGCTTTCTCCCGAGGAGGTGCGAGACGTGGAGGACGTCGGTGAACGATTGGGTCAAGGCGAGCCGCCCCGTCCGCGCGATGGAGATGGAGCGATCGGAAGCCGAAGCGCTGGGCGCCATGGCGCTGTTCGGCGAGAAGTACGGCGACTGGGTCCGGATGGTCGAAATCGACGGTGTCTCCCGCGAGCTTTGCGGCGGCACGCACGTCGCCTCGAGCGCGGAGTGCGGGATCTTCGCGATCGTCCAGGAGACATCGAGCGCGGCGAACGTGCGCAGGATCGAAGCGCTGACGGGCCCCGCCGCCATCGACTGGTTCCGCGAGCGGAGCATGGCTCTCGACCGCGCCGGGGCCGTGCTCGGTTCCGCTCAGGATCCGGTTGGTGCCGCTGAGCGTGCGGCCGAGCGCTTGAGCGAGCTCGAGCGCCAGGTTGCCGAGACGGGGAGGGCGGCGGCCGGGCAGGAGGCGGACAAGCTCGCGCAGACGGCGGAGGACGTCGGCGGTGTGAGCGTCGTCGTCGCTCAGAGCGCGCTCGGCGATACCAAGGCGCTCCTCGAGCTGGCCACGCGGGTCCGCGACAAGCTCGGCGACGCCGTCGTCGTGCTCGGCGCTCCGGCTGGTGAGAAGGTCGCGCTCGTGGCCGTGGCGAGCCCCGAGGCAGTGTCCCGCGGCGTCTCGGCCGCGGCGCTCGTCCGCGAAGCGGCGCCCATCGTGGGCGGCGGCGGCGGCGGTCGCGACGAGTCCGCCCAGGCAGGCGGCCGCGATCCCTCGAAGCTCCCCGAAGCGCTCGACGCCGCACGGGCCGCGATCCGCTCGGCGCTCGGCGGCTGACCGAGGCGATGCGAATCCTGGCGCTCGACCATGGTGAGGCCCGCGTGGGCGCGGCCACATGCGACCCGACCGAGACGATCGCCACGCCCGCCGGGGTGCTCGGCCCTGATCCGGCCGAGGTGCCGGCGCTCGTCTCGTCGAAAGAGGCCGAGATGGTCGTCGTGGGCCTGCCTCTGACGCTCTCCGGCGAGGAAGGCCCCCAGGCCGTGAGCGCGAGGGCGTACGCCGCGGAGCTCGAGGAGCTCCTGGACGTGCCGGTCGCGACCTACGACGAGAGGCTGACGACGCGCATGGCCTCCTCGAGCGCCCGCACGGGAGCGGGCGCCCCGAGCGACTCGCTTGCAGCGGCCCATCTGCTTGAGTCATACCTCCAGCACCGGGCGGGACCGGGGCAGGTAGACAATGAGTGACTGGCACGACCCCTTCGCTGAGGACGAGGCTTCGCGCGAGCGCGAGGCTCGCCGCGCGGAGCGCGAGCGCCGGCGCCGCGGAGAGGAGACGCGGGAGTCCCTGGGCGAGCGCGTCCGCTCGGGGATGGAGGAGGAACCGGCGCCGGGGTATACGGAGGCCGGCGAGCAGATCCCCGAGGCCCCGGCCGCGGCGCCCACGCGGGTGGCGCCTGCGGCACCTCCCACCCAGGTGGAGTCAGCCGCGCCACCCACCGAGGTCGCGCCCGCCGCGCCTCCTTCCCCGCCCACCGAGCAGCAGCCGGCTGCGCCCGCACCGCCTCCGCGCCGCAGGCCGCCCTCCGACGCGGTCCACCGGCGCCGGCTGTGGGCCCTGGTCGCCCTCGGCCTCCTGATCTTCGGCGTCGCCGCCGCGGGCACGATCATCAGCCGGGGAGGCGATGAGGACACGGCCGCTTCGGACGTCCCGAAGGCCAAGAAGACGATCGAGGTGGTCGTGCCCGAGGGCTACGACCGCACCCAGATCGCCGAGGTCGCCAAGAAGGCCGGCCTCAAGGGCGACTACCTCGCAGCGACCGAGTCCTTCAAGGGCTTCGACCTCTCCGACTACGGAGCCGAGGGGGCGACGAGCCTCGAGGGCTTCCTCTTTCCCGCGACGTACGAGCTCTTCAAGGGCGCGAAGGTCGAGGACCTGGTGGCCAAGCAGCTGGAGGCGTTCGAGATGAACGCGTCCGAGATCGACCTCGAAGGCGCGGCGAAGGCGCAGGGCTTCACGCCGTACGAGGTCGTGAACGTCGCCGCGATGGTCGAGCGCGAGATCGCGGTTCCCGAGGAGCGGGAGCTCGCCAGCTCGGTGATCTACAACCGCCTCGCCCAGGGCACCCCGCTCGGCATCGACGCGACGATCCGCTACGAGGACCAGAACTACTCGGGCCAGCTCGTCCTCTCCCGTCTCGAAGAGGACACCCCCTACAACACGCGGACCAACACGGGCCTGCCGCCGGGGCCGATCGGCAACCCAGGCCTGGCTTCGCTCGAGGCCGCCGCCAAGCCCGCCGACACGGACTTCTTCTATTTCGTGGTCAAGCCGGGGTCGTGCAACGAGCACGCATTCGTCGAGACCGAGGAGGAGTTCGCCGCGGCGGAGGCCGAGTACCAGGCGGCCCTGCAGGCCGAGGGCGGCTCGCCAACCGACTGCTGAGTGCCCGGCGAAGGAACGCTGGCAGGGAGATTGCGGCCGGGGTCCTCGGGACTTTGGAGGGCGTAGCCTCGGCCCATGCCGCGGCTCGCCGTCCTTGGCCAACCCGTGTCTCATTCGCGCTCGCCCGCGATGCATTCGGCTGCGCTCGCCCAGATGGGGCTGGCGGGGGAGTGGACGTATGAGGCGATCGAGGTCTCCCCGGAGGCCTTCGAGGAGCTCGTCCGGTCGCTCCCGGGCAAGGGCTTCGCGTGGCGTAAACGTGACGGTCCCGCACAAGGTCGCGGCCCTGCGCCTTGCGGACGAGGCAAGCGACGCCGCGCGCGAGATCGGCGCCGCGAACACGCTCAGGTTCGCCGATGGGCTCATCACCGCCGAGAACACGGACGCAACGGCGATCGTCGGCGCGCTCCCGCGCTCCCCGCAGGGCGCGCGAGCACTCGTCCTGGGCGCCGGCGGATCCGCCCGCGCCGCGGTCTGGGCATTGAGGGAGGCCGGTGCACAGGTAAACGTGTGGAATCGCACAAGAGCGAAGGCGGAAGCGCTCGCGGAGGAGATGGGCGTGGGGCTCGACCCTCGCGATCCGGAGATCGTCGTGAACGCCACCACGGTCGGGCTGGACGCGGCGAATGGGGTGCAGCCCCTATTCGAACGCGGGGAGCCCGATCTCAAGCCATTTCCGGTCTTTGACGATGGTCTCATGGCAGAGGTGGTGATGGACTTGGTCTATGGCTCACGCGAAACCGACCTGATCGAGGCTGCGCGCGCGGCAGGCGCGGCCACGGTCGACGGTCTGGAGATCCTTGCCCGGCAGGGCGCGGCCTCGCTGCGCCTGTGGACGGGTACAGAGCCACCGCTGGAGACGATGCGCAAGGCCGCCCGGGAGCCTGCATGAACGAGCGACCCGACTACCTGAAGCCGGTCCCCGACACCGACTCCACGCCGGTTCCCGAGATCGACGGTGCCACCGCGCTCGCGGCGCAGGCCCATGAGGATCAAGGAACGCCGGGCCTGACGCCGCCCCTGGGCAGGGCTCATTCGGGCATGTTCATCACGGACGTCCTCGTCACCCTGGGCTTCATCGACAAGGAGCGCGCCGCACTTGCCGTCGAGGAGGCACACGGCGTCGGGCGTACCCCGGAGTCGCATCCTGATCGAGCAGAAGGCCATCGACACGACTCAGGTCTCGAGGGCGGTAGCCGAGCGGTACGGGCTCTATCACGTCGATCTGAACGAGTACAAGGTCGACATGGGCGCCGCGAACCTGATCACGCCCGCCGCGGCGCGCCGCTACAACGCCGTTCCCGTCGGCTTCATGCCCGACGAGACCGTGCTTCTTGCGATGTCGGATCCATCCGACGTCATCGCCGTCGACGACATCCAGATGATCACGGGCGCCGTCTGCCGGGTCGCGGTTGCGCCGCCCGACGACATCGAGGCTCTGATCCGGCGCCTCAACACCCTGGACTCTGCCGTCTCCGAAGCGGTCGAGGAGGAGGCAGGCGGAAGGAATCGACGAGGTGACGGAGCTCCGCGAGTCGGCCGACGACGCGCCGGTGATCAAGCTCGTCTACTCGATCCTCGGCCAGGCGGTCAACGACGGAGCGTCGGACGTGCACTTCGAAGCCGGCGACGGCGAGATGAGGGTGCGGTTCCGCATCGACGGCGTCCTGACCGAGGCGGCGCGGGTGCCGAAGCGAATGGTCGCCGGGGTCGTCTCCCGAGTGAAGATCATGAGCGACATGGACATCGCCGAGAAGCGCGTGCCACAGGACGGCCGCGTCTCTCTCAACGTCGAGGGGCGGAAGGTCGACCTTCGTATCACGACCCTGCCGACCCAGAAGGGCGAGGGCTGCACGATCCGCATCCTGGACACGAACCAGGCCATGCGCACGCTCGACGACCTGGGCATGGACGGCGAGGGCAGGCGCCGCTACGAGACCTCGTACCACAAGCCCTACGGCGCGATCCTGGTCACGGGCCCCACCGGCTCGGGTAAGTCCACGTCGCTCTACGCGACCCTGCACGAGATCAACTCGATCGACAAGAAGATCATCACGATCGAAGACCCGGTCGAGTACCGGCTCGAGGGCATCAACCAGATGGGCGTGAATCGCCGCGCCGGCCTCACCTTCGCGGCGGGCCTGCGCTCGATGCTGCGCGCCGACCCGGACGTGATCATGGTCGGAGAGATCCGCGACGGCGAGACGGCGCGAATCGCGATCGAGGCCGCACTCACCGGACACCTCGTGCTCTCGACCCTTCACACGAACGACGCCCCGGGAGCGATCGTCCGCCTGCAGAAGATGGGGATCGAGACGTTCCTGACCGCTTCCGCGGTCGACTGCGTCGTCGCCCAGCGCCTGGCGCGAAAGCTGTGCGATCAGTGCAAGCGGATGAAGACGGTGCCACGGCGGGCGCTCGTCGAGGCCGGCTACGACGTCGACAGCGCACTCGACGTCTACGAGGCTGCGGGCTGCGCCCGCTGCGGGGGCTCCGGCTACCGGGGGCGGATCGGCCTCTATTCGGTGATGGTCATGACCGAGGCGCTCAAGGAGATGACGGTCGCGGGTGTCTCGGAGGCGGAGCTGACGACCGTCGCCCGCGACGAGGGCATGCTCACCCTGACGGAGGACGGCCTCCGCAAGGTGATGGCGGGCGTCACCTCGATCGAAGAGGTCGCCCGCGTCGCACGCTGAGTGCAGGCATCCTCTCTCGCCTCTCAAGCCCGAGGGCCTAGGCGCCGAAAGAGAGGGTGATGAGTCTCGACTTCGCAGCCGTCCTCAACCGCATGGTTGAGATCAGGGCTTCCGACGTGCACCTTTCGCCTGGCTTCGCGCCGGCGGTCCGCGCGCGCGGGAAGATCACGCCGCTCGACGACTATCCGCCCCTGACGCCCCAGGACACCCGCGAGATCGTCTACTCGATCCTGAACGACGCACAGCGGAAGGTCTTCGAGAACAACCTGCAGCTCGACCTGGCGTACGCGATCCCCGGCGTCGCCCGCTTCCGAGTGAACGTCTTCTTCCAGCGCGGGCGCAATCTCCGCGGCCTTCCGCCACATCCCCGAGAAGATCGAGTCGCTCGAGTCGCTCGGCCTGCCCCAGATCCTCGAGGAGTTCTGCCGCAAGCCTCGCGGCTTCGTGCTCGTCACCGGGCCTACCGGTTCGGGAAAGTCGACCTCGCTGGCCTCGATGATCGACCTGATCAACGAGGAGCGCGCCGAGCACATCCTCACGATCGAGGACCCGATCGAGTTCCTGCACAAGCACAAGAAGTGCATCGTGAACCAGCGCGAGATCGGCTCGGACGCGATCGACTTCGCCGGCGCTCTGAAGTCCGCCCTGCGCGAGGACCCGGACGTGATCCTGGTCGGCGAGATGCGCGACCTCGAGACGATCTCGACGGCGCTGACCGCCGCGGAGACCGGCCACCTCGTCTTCGCCACCCTGCACACCCAGTCGACCGCCCAGACGGTCGACCGCATCATCGACGTCTTTCCGCCGCACCAGCAGCAGCAGGTGCGGATGCAGCTCTCGATCGCGCTCCAGGGGATCGTCACCCAGCAGCTCGTGCCGACGGCTGACGGTTCCGGCCGGGTCTGCGCCACCGAGGTGCTCGTGCCGACGCCGGCCGTGCGAAACCTGATCCGGGAGGGCAAGACCCACCAGATCTACTCGGCGATCCAGACCTCGGGCTCGGTCGGCATGCAGACGATGGACTCCCACCTCGCCCAGCTCGTCCGGATGGGCAAGGTCGCGCCGCAGCTGGCGCTGCAGCGCTCGTCGGTGCCGGAGGAGCTCAAGCGCCTGCTCGGCCCAATGTCGGGGAGCGCGGCCGGCAACTCGGGTATGGGCGCCCAGATGGGCTCGCCCGTCGGCGCAGGGGTGTAGGCAGTGGCGATCTTCGAGTTCAGAGCCGTCGACCTTGCGGGCGTGCCGTCCCGGGGCGACGTCGAGGCCAGCTCCAAGACCGCGGTCACCGAACAGCTCCGGCAGCGCGGTCTGATCGTCCTGGACGTATCCGAGCGCCGTGAGGCGTTCAAGCTCGAGTCGATCTTCCAGCGGTTCAAGAGCGTCAAGGCACGGCCGCTCGCGATCTTCTCCCGCCAGTTCGCGACGCTCATCGCGTCGGGCATGCCGATGCTCCGCTCCCTCTACACGCTGGAGGACCAGACCGACGACGAGATGCTCAAGAAGTCGATCGTCGCCGTCCGCCAGGACGTCGAGGCGGGAAGCTCGGTCGCGCAGGCGATGGAGGCCCAGCCCGGGGTGTTCGACCCGCTCTACCGCTCGATGGTCCAGGCAGGCGAGGGCTCGGGTCGCCTCGAAGCAGGCTCTCGACCGCGTCGCGAACCAGCTCGAGCGCCTCGACGCTCTGCGCCGCCAGGTCCGCTCGGCGATGATGTACCCGCTGGGGGTCCTGGTGATCGCGTTGCTCGTGATGGCCGCGGTCTGCGCGTTCGTGGTCCCCGTCTTCACCGGCATCTTCATCGAGATCGCCGCGGAGACGCCCGGCACCTCGAGCCAGCTACCGCTCCCGACGCGGATCACGGTCGCGATCTCCGACTTCATCACCAGCAAGTGGTACATCCTGATCCTGATCATCGGGGGAACGATCTACGGGTTCAACCGCTGGAAGTCGACGGAGCGCGGCAGGATGCAGTGGGACAAGATGAAGCTCCGGTTCCCGGCGCACATCGGAGACATCGTCCACAAGGTCGCGCTCGCGCGCTGGTCGCGCACCTTCGCGGGAACCATCTCCTCCGGCGTGCCCGATGCTCCAGGCGATCAAGATCGCGGGCCAGACTGCCGGCAACGCCGTGATCGAGGAGGCGATGGACGACGTCTACAACTCGGTCAAGTCTGGTGGTTCGATCGCCAAGCCGCTGCAGGACAACGACGCATTTCCCGCGATGGTCTCCCACATGGTCGCCGTCGGCGAGGACTCGGGCCAGCTCGAGACGATGCTGGAGAAGGTCGCGGACTTCTACGAGACCGAGGTGGACGCCAAGGTCAAGGCCCTCACTTCGCTGATCGAGCCGCTGATGATCTGCCTGATCGGCGGCGGCGTCGGGTTCATCGTGATCTCGATGTACCTCCCGATCTTCTCGCTCTACGACAACATCCGCTAGGAGCGGGGCGGGCGCTCTGCCTGCAATCGCCCATTCAGGATCCATAAGCGCGTCCGGACCGCAGGGATTCCCGCGCCCCGGTGAAGCCCCAAGTCCTCGCCGGTCATCCGGTGAGAGGGACAAGATTGAACGGGGGTTCACGCAGACCATGACAACGCATTCCCTGGTGGAGCAAGACTGCCGGGATCTGAGCTTCATCGACGATGCGTCGGTGCATCTGGTCATCACGCATCCGCCGGCGTTCAGCACGACGGGCGAGCCGCATGCGCCCGGGCAGTTTTCGGCGATCCCCGAGTACGAGGACTACCTGGACCAGCTGGACGCCGTGTGGGAGGAATGCAGCCGCGTCCTGGTCCCGGGCGGTCACCTCGCCTGTGTCGTCAGCCCCGTCGCGAGACGTCCCGAGGATCTGCCGCCCACGTTCGACGTCCATGCACGTACGCGCCGGCTCGGCCTTGATGTCCAACGCACGATCCGCTGGCTTCCATCCGACCGGGTAGAGCTCGACGAGACGGAGTTCTACGGCCGGTCGAACCAGCCCTGCGGCGAGCTCCTTTGCGATCCCCAGGACGTGCTGGTGATGCGCAAGCCGGGGGAGCGGGAGGTCTCGCTCGAGATCGAGGTCTCGTCGCGGATGGCCGCCGACTTCTTTGCCACCTGTTCGTCGTCCGTGTGGCTCATCCCCTCGGCGAGCCGACCGCCGCCACCCACAGTGCTTCCCGGTCGAAGTCGCCGAGAGGCTGATCCGGATGTTCTCGTTCGTCGGCGACACCGTCCTCGACCCGTTTGCGGGCCTGGGGACCACCAGCGCCGCCGCGATGATGTCCGGCCGCAACTCGTTTGCGGTCGAGATCGAGCCCAGCTACTTCGAGGCGATGGCGGGGCGCATCGCCCGCTCGCGGTGGCCCGAGGGGGAGATCAGCGTCACCAGGGGACCACCGGCCGCGCATCCCCGCGCTCGAACCCGCGATCCGCCGCGGGCGTTTGACACCAGCGGCCACTGGGCACCGCGTCAGCCATGCCCAGGACCCGCAGATCCGATCCGTCAGGGCCCGGCCTGAGCCGCGTAGGCCGCGGCCGCGGCTTCTCGTATTGCGACGAGGGCGGCGACACCATCACGGACGAAGCAGTCCTGGAGCGCATCAAGGCGCTCGTGATCCCTCCGGCGTGGAAGGACGTCTGGATCTGCGCGGACGACCGCGGGCACATCCAGGCCGTCGGCACCGACGCGGCCGGACAGGCGCCAATACCTCTACCACGACGATTGGCGGGCCCAGCGCGACCGCGCGAAGTTCAAGCGCCTGCCCGAGTTCGCCAAAACGACTCGGGCCGGCGCGCGAGGCGCTCGAGAAGGATCTCGGTCTTCGCGGCCTCACGCGCGAGCGGGTCATGGCGTGCGCCGTGCGGCTCCTCGACATCGGGCTGTTCAGGGTTGGGGGAGAGGACTACGCGGAGGAGAACGAGAGCTACGGGCTGGCGACGATCCAAAAGCAGCACGTCCGGGTGAAGAAGGGCGCGATCGAGTTCGACTACGTCGCCAAGGGCGGGGTGGACCGCACGTACACGGTCCAGGACCGGCTCGTCGTCCCCACGGTCGCCTCGCTCAAGCGCCGGCGCGGCAAGCCCACGGACGAGCTCCTGGCCTACCACGAGTCACGTGGCGTCTGGCGCGACGTCTCGTCGTCCGAGATCAACCAGTGGGTCAAGGATCTGATGGGCGCCGACTACACCGCCAAGGACTTCAGGACCTGGAACGGGACCGTGCTGGCGGCCATGCGGCTCGCCGACCACGCCGATGACGACGACCGCGACGCCGCCGTGACGGACGGTGGTCAAGGAGGTCGCAGAGACGCTGGGCAACACGCCGGCCGTCTGCCGGGCCTCATACATCGATCCGACGGGTGATCTCCAAGTTCGAGCGCGGGAAGCACGATCCGTGCCGCGACCGACCGGCTCGCCCGCGAGGGATCGAGCAGCGATTTCGCCGATCGGGCCGGCATCGAGCAGGCAGTGATCAGGCTGATCAGCTAGCGGTCGGTCGTGCCGACCGCAGGAGGGGAGACCTCGATCCGGGCGATCTCTTCGTCGCTGTCCAGGAACCGGACGGGGAACGATCCGTCGCTCCGCAGGAGCACGTCGAAGTAGGCGGGCTGCTCCGAGCCGACGTCCTCGGCGGGGCCGAGCCCGGCGAGCTCGACGGTGCCCGGAGCGCTGGGAGGTGACCCTGAGCTGCAGCTGGTCGCCGACCTTGGCCCGGACCAGCGCCGGGCGCTCGCCTGACGCGTCAACCGACTGGCTGATCGACGCCGGGCCGTCAGCGGCCCCGGCATCCGGAGTTGTGGGTGTCTCAGCAGTGGTGGGGGTGGTCGAGGTGGTCGACGTCGAGCTCGAGACGACCTTGCGGCCCTCCTGCACCGGCGCGAGGGCCGCAGCCAGCGACGACAGGAACAACAGGACGAGGAGGATCGCAATCAGACGGCGCGCAGCCACGGATCTCACGCTCCTTCCCCGACGCGACTAGGGGCCATCCCCCAGCCTGGACAGATGTACACCCCATCAAAGCTAAAGGCCTCATGGGTCTCGCCCGATAGATGGTGTGATGAAAGCCAGTGCCTCGGTGCCAAAGGCAAACTCGTCGCGAGGCGAGGACGCAAAGTCACGGGTCTTCCTTCTGGGAGACAGCCGGACTGCCACCGGGTCCTGCGAAGTTTCCGATGGCCGAGAGGCTGACGGGGCTCTGGCGCAAACACCGGTACCCAAGGAGGGTAACTAATGGTCCAGAAGCTCCGTGAACGGAGTAACGGGGAGGGCGGCTTCACGCTCGTCGAGCTCCTCGTAGTCATGCTGATCCTCGGCCTCCTGGCCGCGATCGCGATCCCGTCCTTCTTCAACCAGAGGGACAAGGCCAAGGACGCCGACGCCAAGGCTGGCGTCCGTACCGCGCAGACGGCAATCGAGTCGTACGCGACGGACAACGGCGGCTCGTACGTCGGCGCGACCGCGGCCGACCTGGAGGCCATCGAGACCACGCTGGTCGACGTCAACCTGCAGGACCCGACCGGTCTCGCGGACGACGCCTACACGGTTACGGTCATCGCTGAGGACACCGAGAACGAGTTCTCGATCACCCGTGCCAGCTCGGAGACGTCTCCGTACACCTGCGTTGTCGGCGCACGCCGACAAGCAGGCAGGCTGCCCGACCGGCGGCAACTGGGGCGAGTAGTCGACCCAGAAGGACATCCGGCCAACAGGTGGCCGAATGAAAGTGACGAAGGGCGGCCCGGGGGCCGCCCTTCGTCGTTCTGGGGCCGGGCAGGCAGGGCTTGCGGCCCTGGCGTGGAAGTGAGGATGCCGTGGCAGCGGTCGCTATAGCCCTGTTCGTCCTGGGTGCGGTTCTCGGCAGCTTCGCGACCGCGCTCGCCCACCGGTTGCCTCGCGACGAGAACTGGGTCTCCGGGCGGTCGAAATGCCCCAGCTGCGGCGAGATGATCGGCGCGCGGGACAACATCCCGGTCGCCTCGTGGATGATCCTGCGCGGGAAGTGCCGCAACTGCGGCGAGCCCATCTCGCCGCGCTACATCCTCGCGGAGCTGACGCTCGGCGCACTGTTCGCGGCCACGTACCTCATCCTCGGCGACGACGAGGTCGCCGAGCTCGTGCTCGGCCTGATCCTCTGCTTCGTCCTGGTCGTGATCACCCTGACCGACCTGGACCTGCGGATCATCCCCAACAAGGTCGTGCTCGCGGGGTCGATCGTGGCCGTGGCGATCAGCGCCATCTGGCTGCCCGAAACCCTGGACACGCGCGCGATCTCGGCGGCCATCGCCGGCGGCTTCATGTTCCTCGTCGCGCTCGCCTACCCGCGCGGCATGGGCATGGGCGACGCGAAGCTCGTCGGGATGATGGGGCTCTTCATCGGTCGCGCGATCGCGCCGGCCACCCTGATCGGCTTCTTCCTCGGCGCGCTGGTGGGCGTCGCGATGATCGCCCGGCAGGGGAGCGCTGCCCGGAAGTCCAAGATCCCGTTCGGGCCGTTCCTTGCGATCGGCGGCGTGATCGGCCTCTGGTTCGGGGACGACATGGTCCAGTGGTACCTGGACGAGTTCTTCCCGGATGACGGCTGAGCGTGAGCGCGCACGGTTGATGCTCAAGGAAATGCGGTAGGCCGCCGATTGTGTTGGCAGGGGTCACCCCCTGACCAACGCCATGTCACTGATCTCGTCGAATAAGGCAAAGTCCATCGTCGGCCTCGATATCGAGACCGGCAGCGTCGCCGCGACCGAAGTTCGGGTCAACGGCACGACCGAAGTCGTCGGAGGCGGCGTCCTGTCGCTGGCCTCTGGCGTCTTCCGCGAGGGCGAGGTCGCAGACCCCGAAGCACTGGGCCAGGCGATCAAGGAGCTCTTCGCGCGGGAGGGCCTTTCGCGCGACGTGCGGGTCGGGATCGCGAACCAGCGCGTCGCCGTCAGGTCCATGCGCCTTCCCGCCATCGACAATCGCGACGAGCTCGAGACGGCGATCCGCTTCCAGGCACAGGACCACATCCCCATGCCCCTCGACCAGGCCGTCCTCGACTGGCAGGTGGTCGGGCACACCGTGGACGAGAGCGGCGACCGCAAGGTCGACGTGGTCGCCGTCGCGGCGCGCCGCGACATGATCGCCCAGGTCCTGCGGGCGATCTCGGTTGCCGGCCTGCGACCCATCGGCATCGACCACTCGGCCTTCGGGATGATCCGCGCGCTCGCTCGCGAGGTCGGCGCGCCCGTGGGTCCGGGAGAGTTCGTCTCGGCGCCGTCGTACGAGGATCGTGCGTCGCGATCTGACGCCAGGGCGTGCAAGGGCGCCGCTCAGGTCGAGAACCTGCGCTCCCGCCAAGCTCTATTGCAACCTCGGCGACGTCACGAACCTGGCGGTCGCGCGCGGAAGCTCGTGCCTCTTCACCCGCATCGCGTCGTTCGGAGTCGAGGGCATCGCCCAGAAGCTCGCGGAGCGCCGGCGCCTCACCGTCGAGCACTCCAGGCAGTGGCTCGTCCACGTCGGGCCTCGAGCAGCCCGTCGAGGCGATCGAGGGCGATCCGGAGCACATCAGCGCAGCGCGGGAGTGCCTGGGCGACGGCGCCGCTCGGCTCGGCAACGAGATCCGCGCCTCCATGGACTACTACGCGGCGCAGGAAGGTGCCATCGCGATCGAGGACGTCGTCGTGTGCGGGCCCGGAACCCGCATCCCCGGCCTCGTCGAGCGCCTTCAGCGCACGCTCGGGCACGCCTTCAGCGTCGCCACGCCACGCGCACTCGCACACCTCGATACGGACTCCGCGGTGCGCCAGACCCTGTCCTTCGGCCTGGCTCTGGAGGAGTAGCGGTGCGTCCGGTCAACCTCATTCCGCCGGAGGATCGGCGAGGCGACCCGCGCCCCGCTTCGCAGCGGCCCGCTTTCGTACGTGATCGTCGGCGCGCTGGCGGTCGTCCTCTTGGCCGTGACGCTCATGGTCACGACGTCCAACGACATCGCCGAGCGGAAAGTGGAAGTCGACCAACTCGAAGCCGACCTCGAGGCGGCGACGGCCGAGGCCGAGCGCCTCGCCGCGTTCACGAGGTTCGCAACCCTGCGCACGCAGCGCGAGTCAACGCTCGCGAGCCTGGCGCAGAGCCGGTTCGACTGGGAGCGCGTGATGCGGGAGCTCGCGCTGATCATCCCCGAGGACGTCACGCTCACGGACCTGAACGGCTCCGCCGTTGCGAACGCCGAAGGGAGCAGCGCCCCTGAGGAGATCGGTGCCCCAACCTCGCGATCTCGGGCTGCGCAAGCTCGCATTCCGCAGTCGCCGAGTTCCTCGCCGCTCTGGAGGACATCGACGGGGTCACCCGGGTCGGGGTCGGCCGGTCAGAGGCTTCCGGACCGGAGAGCCGCGGCGACTCAGTCTGCGGCTCCGCGAACACCTTCGATCTCTCGGTTGCATTCGACGGCGCGACCGTAAGCGCCGAAGCCGCCGCGGCTTCGGCGGCCAACCCGTCCCCCGAGACGGAGCCACCGGCCGCCGCTGAAGGCGATGAGCCGACGCAGACGGCAGCGGCGTCCCAGGCGGAGCAGACCGAGAAGGCGCAGAGCGCCGCGGGAATCCCGGGGCAGGTGACGCCATGAGGAAGGCGGACAGAACGATCCTGCTCGCCGTCGGAGTGGTGGGCCTGTTTGCCGCCTTCTGGTTCCTCGCGCTGGCGCCCAAGCGCCAGGAGGCGAAGGAGCTGGAAGACAAGGCTGCCCAGCTTCAGATGGACGTCGCCGCGCAAGAGGCGATTGTCTCCGACGGGCGCGAGGCGCAGGCCGACTACGAGCGCAACTTCTCGTCCCTCGTCGTGCTCGGCAAGGCCGCTCCGGCCGACGGCGACACGCCGGGCCTCCTGGAGCAGCTCGTCTCGGTCTCGAAGGAGGCCAAGACCGGCTTTCAGCTGCTGCAGCAGGCAGACGCAGTCGAAGTCGCTCAGCCGGCGGCCGCGGAGACGACAGCCGATGCGAGCACGGAACCGCCGGCAGAGGGCGAGGCGGCCCCCGCCACCGAGACGGCGCCGGAAGCAACGACCGTCAGCGCGGTGCCCGCAACCGAAGCCTCGGCCGCGAGCCTGCCGATCGGCGCGACGGTGGGATCCGCCGGGCTGGGCGTTCTTCCCTACGACGTCATGTTCACCGGTGACTTCTTCCAGGTCGCTGACCTCTTCGAGGGCATCGACGAGATGATCGAGTCCGAGGCGGCACAGCGTTGACGTCGGGGGCCGCCTGGTCACGGTCAACGGGTTCAAGATGACGAAGTCCGACACGACGGAGCCCGGCACGACGGCGCCCCTCGAGGTCCAGCTCTCCATCTCGACGTACGTCCTGCCCGAATCGCAGGGGCTCACGGCGGGCGGCACGTCGACAGCTCCCCCTGAAGCTGTTCCGGCAGCGACGACGCCGGTCGCGGAGACGACACCATGAAGCTGCCGAACCTCCCTAAACGCAAGCCCAAGGGCGCGAAGCAGGGATCCTCTAAGGGCTTCCAGCCGCCGCGCGTCGTGTCCGACGTCCTCAAGGACATGCGCGACCGCCGGCTGGTCATCCCCGCCGTCGCCCTCCTGGTGGCGATCCTGGCCGCGCCGTTCGTCCTCAGCTCTTCGCCCGAGCCGGCCGTCCCGCCGGCGCCACTTGCTCCGGACCCACAGGCGGCCGCGGTCGAGCCGGCCGTCCTGGCCGTGCAGGAGGTCGGAGTCCGCGACTTCCGCGAGCGGCTCGATGCGCTCGACCGGAAGAACCCCTTCGGCGACCGCTTCGAGGCAGAAGGCTGAAACGAGCGGGGCCGAGGAGTCCGCGCTGCTCGCTCCGGAGGACTCCAGGCTCGCCGGCGCCGTCGTCAAGCGCTCCTGCGGTCTCCGAGCCCGCCCCGGACTCCTCGTCCAGGCGTGGAGCCTGGCGGCACCGCTCCTCCCGTAAGCGACTCCCAGGAGGAGCCGTACGTCCTGGTCCCGCGGATCGACGTCAAGGTGGGAATCGTCGACCGCGACCGGCGCCAGACGATCGATGGCGTCAAGTCGGGCGATCTGCTCCCGTCGAAAGACACTCCGGTCGCGATGTTCCTGGGCAACAACGACGACGGCTCGGTCGCCGACCTGCTCGTCTCGCGCGACGTCAGCCGGGTGAACGGCGAGGGCAAGTGCAAGCCCGGCAAGAACAATTGCGAGTTCCTGCGCATGGATGAAGGCGACTCGGCATACCTGCGCTTTGCGGACGGCAAGCGCTACGTGATCACCGTCAAGAACGTCTACTTGGGTGCGAATCCCCAAGAGCAAGGCCGAAAAGGCCGCCTAGACGGTTCTGGACGTTCGTACCCCGGAGGCCCGAAAAGGGTCAAGGTCAAGCGGGTTTCGGCCGATTCTTAAGTCGATGGGCTTCAAGGCCAGATTCGATGCGTGCCTGACGCGACAGGACGGCTTTGCCGTCCCGACCGTCTTGCTGCTGATGGTGGCCATGTTCGGCATTGCGATGGGCGGTGCCCTGGTCTCGATGAGCGCCCAGCGCGGAGTGAGCCGGGATGCCGACGTCAAGAGCGCGCTGGCCGCCGCCGAAGCCGGAGCCAACCAGGCTCTGTTCCGATACAACCGCTTCCCCGCGACCGCAGCCAGCTCCTGCGTGGTCGCTTCGGGTGCGACGCTCGCGCTGGCCGCCCCGGAGTCCACCGGCTGGTGCTCGCCCGTGGCGGGCGCCACGAACTCGGGCAACTTCACCTACCAGACCTCGCCGACCCCTGGTGCGCTCAAGATCATCTCGGAGGGCGAGTCGGACGGCATCACCCGGCGGATCGAAGTGGCGGCGGAATCGGTCTCCGGGCAGGGAATCTTCTCGACCGCGACCGTCAAGTCGCGCGAGGGTCTCTCGCTCGACGCGAACGCCGAGATCCGGGCCAACGCCGCGACGAACGGCGGCATGACCCTCGCGTCCAACGCGAAGCTGTGCGGCACGGGGTCGGTCGGCGTGGGCCAGGACATCAATCTCGTCTCGAACGCCCAGCATTACGCGGACACCGCCTGCACCGGCACCGGAACCACGATCCAGAAGCCGCTGACCCTGCCGAGCGTCAACCAGGGCGATGCCGCGACGGTCAACGACAACGGGCGCTTCTTCGCTCAGGACCTGAGGACCGGCGGCAACAGGGTCGAGCTGGGTCCCGAGCACTCGCACCATGAGCTTGAGCCAGAACTCCTCGCTCACCCTCGGAGGCCAGATCTACAGCTTCTGCAAGCTCACGATGTCGAGCAACACGGCGATCTACGTCGCGCCCGGCTCCAGGGTGACGATCTTCTTCGATTCTCCTGAGGCGTGCGGCCTGCCGCCGAACTCGGTGCAGCTCGAAGCTCTCCTCCAACTCGAGGATCACCGCCACCGGCGGAGGCGCCGCGAACGCCGCGTTCCTCTTCGTCGGCTCGGACACCGTGCCCACCCGCATCGAGCTCAACTCGAATACCCAGGTCGCCGGCGCGTGCGAGCAGAACTTCGTGATCTACGCCCCGCGCACGGACTTCTTCTTCGACTCGAACTCCACCTACTGCGGTGCCGTGGCCGGAAAGACGATCCACATGGATTCGAACGCGAAGGTCTTCATCGACAACGCCGCGAAGGACTTCGTGCTGCCGAACACGGCACCGCACTACGAGCAGAGCGGGTTCATCGAGTGCGAGGGCCCGGCGGGCAGCCCGCCCGACGCCCGGTGCTGACGATGACCGCGGATCTCGCGCAGCCGCGTCGCCGCATCGGACGGCTTCACGCTGATCGAGCTCCTGCTGTCCGCTTCGCTGTCCCTGGTGGTCCTGGGCGTCGGCGTGGGCCTGATGACGACCGCGATGCGAAGCGAGCCGAAGGTGGCCGAGAAGGCCGGCGAGATCCAGGAGGCCCGGGTCGCGATGGAGCGCATGACTCGCGAGATCCGCCAGGGGGACTCCGTGATCTCCGCGACCGAGCACCAGTTCTCACTCATCACGCATGTGAACAGCGCCACCTGCGGGGGCGCAAACTCGAGCTGAGGCGCGTGCTTTGCCGCGTCACCTACACGTGTGCGGGCGGAAGAATGCACGCGAATCGAGGCCAACCCGGACGGCACGGCGCCCTCGACGCCCGTGGATCGTCGTGAACGGCATCTCGACCTCGTCCGTCTTCACCTACACGCCCTCGCAGCGGCACCTACCTACATCGGCGTGAACCTCCTGTTCCCGTCGGCGAGCGGCGACGACTCGATCACCCTTGCGGACGGCGTGACGATGCGAAACGCGACCGGGCCCGCGTCATGAACGCCCATGCCCACAAGGCGATGGCACTCAGCGCGGATTCACCCTGATCGAGGTCGTTATCGCGATCTTCCTGCTGATGCTCGGATCGCTCACGCATCCTGAGCCTGGTGGACGCATCGACCCGAAACAACTTCCGCGTCGAGCAGAGCCAGGTCGCCGTGAACCACCTCGAGGCGGAGCTCGAGCAGATCAAGCGGCTGCCCGTTCAGCGAGGTCGCCCTGACGGCCACGCCGGCCTCCTCCATCGGATCAGGACGAACCCGGGTTGGCGGGTCAGCAGCGGGCAGTTCGCGCTCGGGCGCGACGGCACCGACCTGCGGCCCCTCGTCGTCAACGGGGGCGCACTCGAGGCCGGGGGGACGGTTTCCGGCGGAACGATCAGCGCGGCTCCGAAGCGAGTTCCAAAGCGGCGACATCAGCGGGCACGATCAACCGCTACGTGGTCTGGGTGAACGACCCCGATGCCCCGATGCGGTCTGCCCGGGCTCGCAGGACATCAAGCGGGTGATCGTGGCGGCGACGCTCGACAGCACGGCGTCGGGCGGGAACCGCGGCTACCAGGAGCTCCACGCCGACCTGGTCGACCCCGATGTGACGCCGGTCGTGGACGACGTGCCGGGAGGGGGAGGCGAGGAGGGATCCTTCGCGACCTTCTGGCTGACGGACACCCCTTGCAATCAGACGGAGCGCCAGCCGCTCACCGGCGACCACGCTCACCCACAACACCCTCGGGACCTGCTCCAACGGCGTCTGACGACGGGCGATACGCCGGGGGCGCCGGACCTGATGTTCACGGAGCCGCCGAAGCTCGACCCGAGCCTTCCCGCCGGACCAGCAGCCCCTCTACGACTATGCGACGGACGTCGAGCCCGCGGTCGGGCCGAAAACGACAAGGGCCTTCAGATCCGGCACTCCGGAGATCACGGGCTGCGTCTTCTCGCCCAGCCTCGTCGACGGCGTGCCGAGCCAGAAGGTCCATCGTGGGTATCGCCGCCGATCCCGGACGACTTCGAGTTGCTCCTCGACGGCGAGGCCACGCTCAGCCTCTGGACGCAGGACCCTGAACGGCGCGGAACCCACCCGGGCCGCATCTGCGTCTTCCTCTTCGCCAGGAAGACCAACCTCTCGGCGTTCCGGTGGATGTCCTCGATGGCGAACGAGGACATCACCGACGCCACTCTGGTTCCCGCACGAGGAGGAGGCCTGGCCGCGGGCGAACTGGACCGAGCTCAACATCGACATGAACTTCCTCTACGCGGCAGGCTCGATTCTCGACGGGCGAGCGCCTGGGCCTTGCGATAAGCGTCGAGAAGAACGGCACCAACCCGGGCGACGGCCTCGAGTTCATGTACGACCACCCGAGCTTCGACAGCCGGCTCCAGATCAAGACGACGTCGATCCTGCCGGCATTCGAATAGCCGCAAGCGCCTTCTGCGGGCGCTCGCTCGCTGAATGCTCACTTTCGGGAGCCCGGAAGTGGTCAAGGTAGTGCTGGTTTCAGCCGATTCCTGAAAGCAATGGCGTGTAACTGCAGGGAACGGGTTCAGGGCGGATTCACCCTGATCGAGGTCGTTATCGCGATCTTCCTCCTGATGCTCGGATCGCTCACGGTCCTGAGCCTGGTGGACGCATCGACCCGCAACAACTTCCGCGTCGAGCAGAGCCAGGTCGCGGTGAACCAGCTCGAGGCGGAGCTCGAGCGGATCAAGCAGCTTCCTTTCACGCGAGGTCGCCCTGACGGCGCACGCCGAGCTTCGTCCAGCAGATCGGGACGAATCCCGGATGGCGGGTCAGCGGCGGGCAGTTCGCGCTCGCGCGGGACGGAACCGACCTGCGGCCGCTCGTCGTCAACGGAACCGCGCTCGAGGCGGGCGGGACCGTCTCCGGGCGGACGATCAGCGCGGCTCCGACGCGAGTTCCAGAGCGGCGACATCAGCGGGCACGATCAACCGCTACGTGGTCTGGGTGAACGACACCGCGCTGCCCCGATGCGGTCTGCCCGGGCACGCCAGGACATCAAGCGGGTGATCGTCACGGCGACGCTGGACGCCACCGCGGTCGGGGGGCGATCGCGGCTACCAGGAGCTACACGACCGACCTGGTCGACCCCGACGTGACGCCGGTCGTGGACACGGTGCCCGGCGGAGGAGGGCGAGGAAGGCTCTTTCGCGACCTTCTAGCTCACGGACACCCCCTGCAACAACTCGGAACGCCAGCCGCTGACCGGCGACCACGCTCACCCACAACACGCTTGGCACCTGCGCTGACGGCGCTGAAGACGGGCGACACGCCGGGGGCGCCCGACCTGATGTTCACCGACCAGCCGAAGCTGGACCCGAGCCTTCCCGCCGGACCAGCAGCCTCTCTACGACTATCGACGGACGTCGAGCCCGCGGTCGGGGCACCGAAACCGACAAGGGCCTCCAGATCCGGCATTCCGGCCGAGCCCGGGCTGCATCTTCTCGCCGAGCCTCGTCGACGGGGTGACCGAGCCAGAAGGTCCACCGTGGGTCATCGCCCCCGATCCCGGATGACTTCGAGCTGGAGCTTGACGGCGAGGCGACGCTGAGCCTCTGGACGCGGACCCTGAACGGCGCGGAGCCCACCCGGGCCGAATCTGCGTCTTCCTGTTCGCAAGGAAGATCGAATCTAGGGCGAGCCGGTGGACGTGCCGATGGTAAATCAGGACATCACGGACGCGGATCTGGTTCCCGCACGAGGAGGAGACCTGGCCGCGACAGAACTGGACCGAGCTCAGCATCGAATGGACTTCCTCTATGCGGCGGGCGCTCGATTCTCGAGGGCGAGCGGCTCGGGCTGGCGATCAGCGTCGAGAAGAGCGGCACGAACCCGGGCGACGGCCTCGAGTTCATGTACGACCATCCGAGCTTCGACAGCCGACTTCAGATCAAGACGCCTTCGATCCTGCCCGACGTTCGAATGAGCTGGCTCCCGAGGGCGAATAGTCTCTCGCCCGTGAGCCGCTTCAGCTTCACGACAGCAGGGGAATCGCACGGGCCCGGGCCTGGTCGCGATCGTCGAGGGCCTGCCCGCAGGCCTCGATCTCGACCGGGAGCGGATCGACCGCGACATGGCGCGCCGCCAGCTCGGCCACGGCCGTGGCGGCAGGATGAAGATCGAGCGCGACGCGGTCGAGGTCCGGTCGGGGGTCCGGCACGGAAAGACGCTCGGCGGCCCGATCGCGATCCTGGTCGCGAACCGCGACTACCCGAACTGGGAAGAGCGGATGAATCCCTGGCCCGTCGACGCGGAGGTCGAGGAGTCGCACCTGCCTCGGCCGGGCCACGCCGACCTGGCGGGCCTCCAGAAGTTCGGGTTCTCCGACGTGCGCAACGTCCTGGAGCGCGCGAGCGCGCGCGAGACCGCGGCGCGCGTCGCCGCGGGAGCGCTCGCCAAGGAGTTCCTGCGCGCCCTGGGCGTCGAGATCCGCAGCCACGTGCTCCAGATCGCCTCCGTCGTCGTCCGAGTCCGAGCGCGAGCTTGCGCTCGCAGGACTTCGAGGGCGTCGACGATTCGCCGGTGCGCGTTCTCGACCCGGCGATCGAGGCGGCGATGGTCGAGGAGATCAACACCCTCCGCAAGCGGAACGAGAGCCTCGGCGGCGTCTTCGAGGTCCGCGCCTTCGGGCTGACGCCCGGGCTGGGCTCGCACGTGAGCTGGGAGGAGCGCCTCGACTCGCGCCTCGCCCAGGCGATCGTCTCGATCCAGGCGGTGAAGGGCGTGGCGGTCGGCGAGGCGTGGGACGTGGCCGGCCTGCCCGGCTCCGAGTCGCACGACGAGATCTTCTACTCCGAGGAGCGCGGCTGGTATCGCGAGACGAACCGCGCCGGCGGCGTCGAAGGCGGGATGACGAACGGCGAGACGCTCGTGGTCAAGGGCGCGATCAAGCCGATCTCGACCCTCACCAAGCCGCTCCGCTCGGTCGACACGGAGACGAAGGAGCCCGCGCAGGCGATGCGCGAGCGCACGGACTCGACCGTCGTTCCCGGCCGCGGGCGTGGTCGGCGAGGCGATGGTCGCGCTCGTCCTGGCGCGGGCCTACCGCGAGAAGTTCGGGGGCGACCACATCTCCGACGTCCTCGCCGCGCTCAAGGCGTACGAGGAGCGCATCGGATGGCGCCGCTGAACGGAGGAGGCTCCGACGCCCCCACGATCGCGTTCATCGGCTTCATGGGGGCCGGCAAGACCCGGGCGGCAAAGGGTGCGGCGGCCGATACTCGGGGTCGCTGCGACCGACGTCGACTCGGCGATCGAGCAGAGAGTCGGAAAGCCGGTCGCCGAGATCTTCGCGGCGGACGGCGAGGCGCGATTTCGCGAGCTGGAGGAGCGCCAGGCCCTCGAGGCCCTGTCCGGTGGCGGCCTGGTGTCGCTCGGCGGCGGCGCGGTGGAGTCCGCGAAGGTCCGCGAAGCGCTGGCGCGATGCTTCGTCGTCTGGTGCCGGATCTCCGAGGAGGCCGCCTGGATCCGGTGCGAGGGCACCGAGCGCCCGCTGGCGCGAGATCGCGAGGCCTTCCCGTGCGCAGGTTCCAGGCGCGCGAGCCGCGTCTACGCCGGGCTCGCCGACGCCGTCCTGACCGACGGCGGCGAGCGCGTCGGCAGGCTTGCGGCCGCGTGGCTCGCGGCGCCGCGCGCTGCGAGGCGCCGAGCTCGCGTGGGCGGCATCGGGATCCGGGGAGTACCCGGCGATCGTCGCCGAAGGCGCTCTGGGCCTGCTCCCGGCGACCGGCGCTGGTTCTGCGTCGCCGACCCGGGGCGCTCGCGCACCAGGCCGGCGGCTGCCGCGCGACTTGCAGACGGTCGAGGCCGGCGGTGACGAGTCGACGAAGACGATCGCCGAGGCGGAGCGCGTGCTTCGTGAGCTCGCCGGCGCCGGGGCGCGGCGCGACGACGGGGTGCTCGCGTTCGGCGGCGGCGTGGTCGGCGACCTCGCCGGGTTCTGCGCTGCGACCTACCAGCGCGGCGTGCCCGTCGTCCAGGCCCCGACCACGCTTGTCGCGCAGGTCGATTCCGCGTACGGCGGGAAGACCGGCGTGGACCTGCCGGAGGCGAAGAACTACGTCGGCGCCTACCACATGCCCGCATGCCGTCCTCGCCGAGCCCGGCGCGCTGGCGACGCTGCCGCCGGAAGAGCTCGCCGCCGGCTTCGCCGAGGTGGTGAAGACGGCGCTGATCGCAGGTGGCGACGCTCTGGGAGCGCGTCCGCGGGCTCGGAGTCGCTCGACGCCGCAGAGCTCGGCGACCTCGTCTTCGACTGCGCCCGTGTGAAGATCGACGTCGTCGCCGAGGACGAGCGCGACTCTGGTCGCCGGCAGGTCCTGAACCTCGGCCACACCGTCGGTCACGCGATCGAGGCGGCCACGGGCTACGGCCGCTACCGCCATGGCGAGGCGGTCGCCCTGGGGCTGGTCGCCGCGCTCGGGCTCTCCGGGGCGGGCGAGCTTCGGGCCGAGGTGGCCGGGTTGCTCGAGCGGGGCGGGCTCCCCACCCAGCTCGATCCGCGAGTAGAGACCGACGAGGTCATGGCGGCGCTCGAGCGCGACAAGAAGGCGGACGCGCGAGGGCGTGCCCTTCGTGCTCCTGGAGAGGCCGGGCGAGCCGGCCACGGGCGCGCGCCTGGACGCGGGTATGGTCCGCTCGGCAGTGGACGAGCTCAAGGACGATTCGCGATGACGACAACTCGCAACAGGGTCGAGGTGATGCACGGCGCGAACCTCGACATGCTCGCGAGCCGGGATCCCGAGCACTACGGGGATTTCAGCCTGACCGAGCTGGAGGGCCGGATCGAGGGCTGGGCCCGCGAGGCGGGGCTCAACGCGCATGTTCTTTCAGACGAATCACGAGGGCGAGTTCATCGAGCACCTGCACCGGGTGCCGGAGACCGCCGACGCCGTGATCGTGAACGCGGGGTCGTGGACCCACTACAGCTGGGCGATCCGGGACGCGCTCGAGCTCGCCGGCGTTCCGGCGGTCGAGGTGCACCTCTCCGACGTCATGTCGCGCGAGGAGTGGCGGCAGTTCTCGGTCTTCGACGGGCTCGTCCTGGGCGCGATCTCGGGCAAGGGGCCGGACGGATACCGCGAGGCGCTCGAGCTCCTTGCGGCGGAGATGGGCGCGTGAGCACGGAGTCACGCGCGGAGCGGCTCGCCGCGATGGTTGCCGAGGCGGAGCTCGACTGCCGTCTTCGTCGGCGACCTCGTGCGGCCGGGCGACTCGAGCCCCGAGGCGCGATCGCAAACATCCGCTGGCTCACGGGCTTCACGGGCGTCGAGCGGCTTTGCGATCGTCGGCCGAGGGTCGCCGCGAGTTCTTCACGGACTTCCGCTACACCGAGCGCGCCAAGGACGAGGTATCGGCTGACTTCGAGCGCGAGACGCTCGAGGGGCGCCTCGTCGCCGAGATCGCCAAGCGATTCGAGGGAAGGGTCGGATACGACGAGGACGCGACCAGCGTCGCCTCGCTGCGAAAGCTCGAGGAGTGCGCTCCCCGAGGGAGCGACCCTCGTCCCCGCGACCGGCCTGGTCGAGAGGCTCAGGCGAGTCGAAGGACGCGCACGAGATCGAGGCGATCGCCGAGGCGTCGCGCCTGGCCGACGAGGTCTTCGAGTGGCTTGCCGAGCGGGGCCTCGCGGGCAAGACCGAGAGGGAGGTCGCCCTGTCGGCCCACGCGCGGATGCGGGAGCTGGGAGCCGAGCCGGCGTTTCCCGCGATCGTGGGGTCGGGGCCGAACGGCGCGCTTCCGCACTCGGAGCCCGGCGAGCGGGTCATCGGGGACGGGGAGCTGGTGGTCGTGGACATGGGCGCGCGGGTTGACGGCTACTGCTCGGACGGGACCCGGACCTGGGCGACCGGTGAGGTCTCCGACGAGGCGCGGGAGGTCTACGAGCTCGTGCGGCGCTCCCAGGAGCTGAGCCTCGGGGCGATTAGGGCCGGAGTGGGCGGGGCGGAGGCCGATCGCGTATCGCGCGATCCCATCGAGGAGGCGGGGCACGGGGATCACTACGGCCATGGGCTCGGCCATGGCGTCGGCTGGAGGTCCATGAAGCCCCCAGGCTGGGAAAGACCTCGGAGGACGTGCTCGTGGAAGGCGACGTCGTGACCGTCGAGCCGGGCGTGTACGTGCCGGGCGCGTTCGGCGTGCGGATCGAGGACCTGGTCGTCGTGGAGGGGACCGGGATCAGAAATCTGAGCTCCACCACCAAAGATCTCCGCGTCGTCGGCTGACGCGAACGGCGGCCTGGGGGTAGTCTCCGGCCCGTGGCCGCCTCGACCCACTTCCGGACGTGCCCCTTCTGCGAGGCGACGTGCGGCCTTCGGCATCGAGATCTCGGACGAGGGCGAGATCGAGTCGATCCGGGGCGACTCGGAAGACGTGCTGTCGGCCGGGTTCATCTGCCCGAAGGCGTTCGGGCTCAAGGAGCTGCGCGAGGACCCCGACCGCCTGCGGGCGCCCCTGGTCAGGCGCGACGGGGAGCTGCGCGAGGCCACCTGGGAAGAGGCGTTCGCGGCGGTCGAGGCCGGCCTCGCGCCGATCCTCGAAGAGCACGGCCGGGACGCGGTCGCCATCTACGTCGGGCAACCCGAACGCCCACAACCTCTCGGCGATGGTCTATCTCCAGGTGCTGCTGCGAGCGCTCGGCTCGAAGAACGTCTACTCGGCCTCGTCGGTCGACCAGATGCCGAAGCACTTCTCGGCGGGGCACATGTTCGGCCACTGGACCTCGATCCCGATCCCCGACGTCGACCGCACGGACCACCTGATGATCTGGGGGGCGAACCCGCTCGTCTCGAACGGGAGCCTGCTCACCGCTCCCGACATGCGCGGTCGCATCCGGCGGATCCGCGAGCGCGGAGGCAAGGTCGTCGTGATCGACCCGCGCCGGACGCGCACCGCAGAGCACGCCGACGAGCACCACTTCATCCGGCCGGGCACCGACGCCTTGGCGCTCTTGTCGCTCGTCTCGGTGATGTTCTCCGAGGGCCTGGCCGACCCGGGCGCCGTCGGGCGAGCACTGTGAAGGGCTCGACGAGGTCGAGCAGCTCGCCCGGGCTTCGAGCCCGAGCGCGTCGAGGGCGCGTGCGGGATTCCGGCCGAGGAGCTCCGGCGGATGGCCCGCGAGCTGGCCGCCGCCGAGCGGTCCGCCGTCTACGGGCGCATCGGCACGACGGTCCAGGAGTTCGGCACGCTCGCGAGCTGGCTCGTGGACGTCCTGAACGTCCTCTCGGGAAGCTTCGACCAGCCTGGCGGCGCGATGTTCGCGAAGGCCGCCGCCGCGCAGCGGAACTCGGTCGGCCAGGCAGGGCGGGGGAGGGGCGTGGCCTCCGCGCGCTGGGGCAGCCGGGTGCGCGGGCTGCCCGGAGGTGCTGGGCGAGCTGCCCGCGTCGGCGCTCGCCGAGGAGATCGACACGCCCGGCGAGGGGCAGGTGCGGGCGCTGGTGACGGTCGCGGGCAATCCGCTCGTCTCGACGCCGAACGCCGCGCGCCTCGAGAGCGCGGTCGGCGGGCTCGACTTCATGGTCGCCGTCGACATCTACCTGAACGAGACGACCCGGCACGCGGACGTCGTCCTGCCCTCGCCCGACCCGCTCGCGCGCTCGCACTACGACCTGGCGCTCTATCAGTTCGCCGCCCGCAACGTGGCCAACTACTCGCCCGCCGTGCTCGAGCGCGACGAGGGCCTGATCGAGGAGTCCGAGATCTTCCTGCGCCTCACCGGAATCGTCACGGGGCAGGGTGCGGACTGCGACCCCGAGGCGATCGACGACGCGGTGGTCGGGGCGCTCGTCGGCGCGCGAGATCGGAACGGTCGACGGCGGCGATCGAGGGTCGCGACGCCGGCGAGATCCTGGCCGCGCTCGAGCCCAGGCGGGGCGCCGATCGGGTGCTCGATCTGCTGATCCGCACAGGCGCCTACGGCGACGGGTTCGGCGCCGATCCGGAAGGCCTCACCCTGGACCGGCTGGAGGCGGAGCCGCACGGCGTCGACCTGGGCCCGCACGAGCCGCGGCTGCCGGAGGTCCTCCGCACCCGCTCGGGAAAGATCGAGCTCGCTCCCGAGGCGATCACCGCCGACGTTCCGAGGCTGCGCGAGCGACTCGATGCGGGAGCCTGGAACGGCTCCGGCCCCGAGATGGTCCTGATCGGCCGCCGCCAGCTCCGCTCGAACAACTCGTGGATGCACAACCTGAACGCCCTGGTCAAGGGCAAGGACCGCTGCACCGCCCTCGTGAACCCGGTGGACGCCGAGCGCTTCGGGTTGGAGGACGGGCGCATGGCGCGGCTTCGCTCCGCCGCCGGGGAGATCGAGGTGCCCGTCGAGGTATCCGACGAGATGATGCCCGGCGTGGTCAGCGTCCCGCACGGCTGGGGCCATGGCGTCGACGGCGTGCGCATGGTCACCGCGGCCGCTCACCCGGGCGTGAACTCGAACCTCCTGGCGGACGAGGGCGGGGTGGACGCGCCGAGCGGCAACGCCGTCCTCAACGGCATCCCGGTCCAGGTCGAAGCGGCGCCGGCGGCCTGAGCCGCGCTTACACTCGGGGCGTGGTGGGGATCCGCGTCTTCTTGCCGGTTTTCGTGAGCGCGCTGATCGCGGCATCGTCCGCCCATGCGTCCGTGCCGGCGACCTGCCCGGGCCCGGAGGACCCGGCATTCGGGCCGGTCACGACCACCGCTGGGACGTTCGATGCCTCGATGGAGAACAGCTACGTCCAGATCCCGTTCAGCGTCCCGGCCGGGACGACCGGTGTCCGGGTCCGCTACTGCTTCGACCAGCCCGACGTGCCGCTGCCCAACGGGCTCAACAACAACACGCTCGACCTGAGCGTCTACGAGCCTCTTCATCCCGGCAACACCGGTGCTGGGGCCCGACGAGCTCCGGGGATCGTCGGGGAGCGCGGTGCGGGACGCGACCATCGCGGTGAACGGCTTTTCGAGCGAGGCGACGTACGAGGCGGCGCCCAAGGGCTACGTGTCGGGCCGGACGACCCGGGCGTACGAGCCCGGCACGATCCCGGGAGGCGAGTGGGTCGCCGAGCTCGGGCTGGCCGCGATCTCGACGAGCGCCGAGGGCAACCTCGACAACGCGGTCGCCTGGCGCGTCGACGTGCAGACCACGCTCGAGCCCGCTCGTTCGCCGACGACCCCTACGTCGCCGGCCGCGTACGACTCGACTCCTGCCCGGGCCGGAGCCGGGCTGGTACGCGGGCGACTTCCACGTCCACGGCGAGCACGAGCCAGGCAACGCGCTGATGCGAAAGACGCTGCGACTACGCGTTCCTGCCGGCCGCCGACGCCGGCGCCGGCCTCGACTTCGTCCAGCTCGTGGACCACAACAACACGGTCGCCTACGGCGAGATCGGGAAGCTCCAGGACGAGCTACCCGGACCACCTGATCTCGCGCGGGACCGAGGTGACGACCTACCGCGGCCACACCAACTCGCTCGGGGCCACGCGGACCGGTCGACTACAGGACGGCGCCGATCCTCCGCCGGGAAGCCGGACGGCACCCTGACCCAGGTCAGGGCGCGCCGCGCCCGCCGTCGGAGATCTTCGACCAGGTCCATGCCGCCGGCGGCTTCACCCAGATCAACCACCCGACGATCTTCCCGTCGCAGATCCCGCTCCTGTCGGCGATTCTGCCGCGGCTGCCCCTGGGACTACAGGGCCGCGGAGACCGACTACTCGAAGGTGGACGCGATCGAGATCGCAGACGGGCCCGCCGGGGCTCGACCAGCCGCCGCGCCCCGGGCCCAACCCCTTCACGCCGCTCGCGATCCGCTTCTGGGACGAGGCGATCGACGACGGCGGCGCGAACTCGAATCACATCGCCGCGACCGGATCGAGCGACTCCCATCAGGGAGGCGACCAGGGCTCGGGGGCCGACTCGATCCTCGCTTCGCCCGTGGGCGAGGCGACGACGGTGGTCTACGCGGACGAGCTCTCCGAGAGCGGGATCCAGGAGGGGGTCGAGGCGGGCCACACCTACGTGAAGCCGTTCGGGGTGCTCGGGCCCGACCTGCGCCTCGACGGCCACCGAGAACGGCTCGCCGGGCGCGCCCGCGATGATGGGCGACACGCTCGAGTCGCAGACGGGATTCTCCGCGACGCTCCATGCCGAGATCCAGGAGCTTCGGGTCACGCGCGAGGTCCGGCCGGGGCTTCTCTACGTCGCCGTCTACCGGGACTCTTCGCCTCTCCTCGTCATTCCCGTGCCCGAGACGGGAGACGAGTTCTCGTTCGACTTCCCGATCCTCGGCTTCGCGCGCTACCGCATCCAGGTCCAGCGCGAGGGCGCGATCGAAGCGGTTTCCAGCCCGATCTACGTCGAGCCGGCCTCGGGTGAGCCGCCTCCGCCCGCCGACTGCACCGGACGCGCCGGCGATCCGCCTGGGGTCAGGCGACGAGCGCTTCGACGGGACGCCCGCGCCGGACCGTGTGGCCGGGCAGCGGGGCGCCGACCGGATCCGCGGCGGCGACGGAGACGACTGCCTGACCGGAGGGCGCGGGCGCGACCGGATCGACGGCGAGGCCGGCGAGGATCTCGTCAAGGGCGGCGGCGCCTCCGACAGGCTGCGAGCCGTGGACGGAGAGGCCGACGAGGTGCGATGCGGAACGGGCCGCAAGGACCGCGCGCGCGTCGACGCAAAGCTCGACGTCGTCGTCGCGTGCGAGCGCGTGCGCAAGACCAAACCCTCAACCTCCCTAAAGGGGGTCTGACCCGGGGTCAGACCCCGTTGAGGGTTAGTTGAGGGTTGTGGTGGGCCGCCTAGCGGCTGAGGTCGAGGTCGGGGCCGAGCGTCTCGGCGAAGGCGACCAGCAGGGCGACGGTGTTCTCGACGTCGTCCAGGTCGACCATCTCGACCGGCGAGTGCATGTAGCGAAGGGGGATCGACACGAGCCCGGCCGGGATGCCGGAGCGGGTGATCTGGATCGCGTCGGCATCGGTGCCCGTGCGGTTGCCCGAGCCGGAGAACGTGTGGGGGATGTCGGCCTTCGCGGCGACCTCCGCCAGGAGCTCGAAGACGATGGGAGAGAGGGTCGAGCCGCGGCTGATCACCGGGCCCGGTGCCGAGGTGGTGGCTTCCCTCCTGGTTCTCGTCGATCCCGGGCGCGTCGGTGGCGTGCGTGACGTCGACGGCGACCGCCAGGGTCGGCTCGAGGTGGAAGGCGGCGGTCCGGGCGCCGTAGAGGCCGATCTCCTCCTGGGCGTTGGCCACGCCGGCGACCCGGCACGAGACCTTGTCGGACTCGGCGCAGCGGCGCGCGACCTCCAGCGCGACGTAGGAGCCGAGGCGGTTGTCCATCGAGCGCGAGACGAGGCGCGAGCCCTGAACGCGCATCGGCTCGCCGCGGATCACGGCCGGGTCGCCGATCCGCACCAGCTCACGGGCGGCGTCGCCGTCCTCGGCGCCGATGTCGATGTGAAGCTGCTTGAGCTCGACGACCTTCTTTCGCTGCTCGTCCTCGAGCAGGTGGATCGGCTTGCGGCCGGCGACGCCCGCGACAGGCCCGTCCTTCGTCACGATCTCGACCCGCTGGCCGACGAGGATCTGCGGGTCCCAGCCGCCGATCGACGCCGAACCAGATGAAGCCCTTGTCGTCGATGTGGGTGACGACGAGCCCGATCTCGTCCATGTGCCCGGCGATCGCGAAGAGCGGCTGCGACTCGTCGTCGCCGACGACCGCGATCGAGGAGCCGATCCCGTCCGATCGCACCTCGGCGAACTCGCCGGCCGCCTCGCGCCAGACTGCGCTTGCTGGCGCTTCGTAGCCCGAGGGAGCAGGGACACGGAGCAGGTCGTCGAGGAGCTTTGGCGTGTCGGTCATGGCGTTGGAACCTACCTATCGACGTTTTATGCGTGCCGCGCTGCGGTACGGGTCCAGCGGAACGATTCGAGCTAAGAAAGGGATCCGAGATGAGCGAAGAAGGCATTCACGGCGACGAGGGCTATGTGGCCGAGCAGGAAGAGGAAGCCGCGCGGGAGGCCGCCGAGATCGGCGGCGACGCCGGCGGTGACTACGGCGTGGACGAGTCCGAGCGGGCGCTGGCGGAAGCCGGGCCAGGGCGAGGCCGAAGGCTTCGAGCTGGCCGAGCAGGAGCTGATCGAGAACGCCTCGCACGACGCCGACTCGAACCCCGACCCGACCCACATGGCGGGCAGGGAAGAGGCATCCGACCCCACCGCTCAGTCGTACGGCGAGGCCGACGAGGAGGAGAAGGAGGACCTCTAGGCCGCTTCGGCCGGGCTCGTGGCGGACGCGGTCGCGGTGGTCCGCGTAGCGGATCGCCTCGTAGGCGATGAGCGCGCACGCGATCGCCGTGAGGATCGAGAGGGTTGCGAGCGCGGGTAGCTCGACTCCGGCCGGGATCAGGGCGAGCAGGGCGATGCCCAGGAACAGGCGACGGCGATTGACCGAGTGGACGTTTCGCCAGCGGAACGCCACGTGCGCCAGGAGGTACATGCAAAAGCCGCCGATCAGCGCGGTCGCCGTCTCGATCTTCAGCGGCTCGTCGAAGTGCCCGATCGTCTTCTTCATGCCGAGCGCGACCAGGACGATCCCGGCGACCATG
The DNA here is from genome assembly GCA_963740125.1 of uncultured bacterium. Classification (GTDB taxonomy): domain Bacteria; phylum Actinomycetota; class Thermoleophilia; order Solirubrobacterales; family 70-9; genus JALZKA01. Next base: position 175,720 of record CAVUCV010000003.1, read on the forward strand.
GGCAGGTGAAGGTACGAGTAGGAGTCCCGCGCCATCTCGTTTCGCTCCTGGCGGTCCGTGATGCTCGCCAAGCGCCGCGTCGCGACCAGCGCGACGACGTCGAAGTACGCCCACCACATCGCTGCCGCCAGCGCGATGCCGATGACGGCGGTGGCGACGACGCCAGCGGTGATCTCGCCGGTGACGCCGGCGCCGATCGCGACGATCGACTCGCCCAGGGCGATGATGATGATGAGGCCGTGGCGCTCGGCGAAGTGCTCGGGCATCGAGCTTCCAGCCTTCGGAGCCGGAAGACGTACGGCCCGCCGAAGTCGATCAGGATCGCCGCAATCCACATGGCCCCCTGAACGGGCCCGTCCGCGAACGACGCTCCGACCAGGATCGAGCACGCGATCGCAGTGGACACGCCCAGGCTCGACGTCGACTCGCGCAGCGCGAGGTCGTCATCGCTCGCGATCCAAAAGAGGGCGATGTGCGCCGCCCTGACAACGCGCGTACGCGATGGCGAAGATGAGCGCTGAGTCGTCGAAGGCGCCGGGCACGCAGATCGACGCCACGAGGAGCCCGGCCATCGCCGCGAAGATCACGAGGCGGACCGCGCCCTCCTCGGGGTCGACGACGCTCGTCAGCCACGCGTAGCCGATCCACGACCACCAGAGGACCGCGAGGACCAGCAGGCCCTTCGCGATGCCCTCCCACGTCGGCTCGTCCGCCATGAGCTGCGTGCATTGCGTGATCGCGAGGACGAAGACGAGGTCGAAGAAGAGCTCGAGCGGCGTGACCGTCTCGCCCTCGCGCAGGGTCGCGCTCATCCGCGAAGCCGTTGTGTCCTCCCGCTCGCCGTCACGCGCGGAAGGATGCCAGGCGCGTGTTTCTAGTCGTTTGCGTCCAGGAAGCTCTGGCGAACGACGCCGTTGCGGATCCGCTGCGGGTGGGCCGCGGTTCCCGGCCGGCTCGCCGACGTCGACGTGATCGGTCTCCTTGCGCTTGCGATAGGAGATGATCGAGATGTCGTCGGTGCCCGACCACGAGACGTAGCAGTACCTGCCGTTCTCGGAGGTCGTCGACCAGTAGGGCTTCTCGCCCTTCTGGATCAGCTTCGGCTCGAGCTGGGGCTTGCGGAGTGAGCGGCGGTTGATGACCGCGGCGTACGAGGACATCGTCCCCGCGATGCAGAGGCGCTTGTCGTTGCCCGAGAGCGCGATTCCGTGGTGTGCCGAGTCGAGGAGGTACTGCTCGCGCGGGACGTTCGGGACCAGGTTCGGAAGGCGGGTGACCCGCTTCACCTTCTCCTTCTTCAGGTTGTAGGAGACGACGCCGTGGAAGAAGGAGACCTGCAGGAAGGCCTTGCGCTCGTTCGACGTGATCGCCATCGGGCGCACGGCCTTGGAGAGGTTGGGGTAGCCGGCCTGCTCGAGCTTCTGCCCCATGTCGACGCGCGAGATGATCTCGCCCGTCTTCGCGTCGACGACCTGGAAGTAGCGCTCGCCCTTGTTCGTGTCCGTGTCGAAGACCGCTTCGTCGCCCGGGCGTGTAGACCAGGCCGATCGAGGCGTGGTAGATCTTCGAGCCGTCGGCCGAGTACGTGTTCTCGTGCGGGGAGTCGCCCGAGGCGAACTCGCCGACCTTCTCACCGGTCTTCGTGTCGAGCAGGTGGACGACGTTTGCCGTCGAGTCGGAAACCGCGACTTCCTTGCCGTCGGGCGAGACGGCCATGTGGTCGGCGCGCTGGCCGGCCATCTGGAAGCGCCACGTGATCTCGCCCGTCTTCGGGCCGGCCATGTGGAGCGCGACGACGTCCTTGAAGCTCGGGCGCGAGACGACCAGGAGCTTGCCGTTCGGCGTCGAGTACATGTCGTCGACGAGCTGGTCGTTGCCCTCGCCGACCAGCTCGCGGATCGCGATGAAGTAGCCGAGGTCGACCGGGTTGCCGCAGATCTCGTCGACCCGCTCGTCGTAGTCGGGGACGATGTTGATGCGGGTGAGGGTCCTGAACTTGCCGCCCCTGGCCGAGATGACGTCGGCGGTGCCCTCCCAGTTGTTGCCGACGAAGATCGACCTTCCGCTTGCGGTCGCCCGGGCCGGTCTCCGAGGGATTCGGGACGTTCGCGAGCGCATCGGGCGGCGCAGTGTCGGTGGGGAGGCACGGCGGCAGGATCCCCGCCTTGGCGTCCTCGCTCCCGCCTCCGCGGCGACGAGGATCACGGCGATCGCAAGCGCAGCGAGGCCCGCGAGCAGCGTCACGGTCCGCACGGCACCCCTGCTGGTCCTGAGCGACTCCATCGGCCGGAACCGTACCGCGACACGGCGCGCCGCGCGCCAGGTGACGGCGGGCTCGTCGCGCCGCAGGTCGCGCCCCGGCGCTACCCTCGGCCGCCCGTGATCTCGACGAACCAGTTCAAGAACGGCGCCCACATCGAGGTGGATGGCCAGATCTACCGGATCATGGATTTCCAGCACGTGAAGCCGGGCAAGGGCGGCGCCTTCGTGCGGACCAAGCTGCGCCGCGCCTCCGACGGCGGCGTCGTGGACAAGACGTTCCGCGCCGGCGAGAAGTTCCGGCCCGTGCGGACCGAGACGCAGGCGGATGCAGTTCCTCTACGACTCGGGCGAGATGGCCGTGTTCATGGACTCCGAGTCCTACGAGCAGACCGAGATCCCGCACGAGGCGGCCGGCGAGGACATGAAGTGGGTCCGCCCGAACGACACGGTCGAGGTCCTCTACGTCGACGAGAAGCCGACCGGCGTCCAGGTGCCGAGCGCGGTCGATCTGACCGTCTCGAAGACCGATCCCGGGCTCAAGGGCGACACGGCCTCGGGCGGCGGCTCGAAGCCCGCGACGCTCGAGACGGGCGTCGAGATCCAGGTTCCGCTCTTCATCGACGAGGGCGAGGTCGTCCGCGTCGATACCCGCTCGGGCGAGTACGTCTCGCGCGCTTAGATCGCGCCTCGTCACCGCGTACGCTTGATCCGTGCGCCGGACTGACCAACGCAAGGAAGCCGTGTTCGCGCTTTACCAGCGCGACGTGACCGATCGCTCGCTGGCCGACCTCCTCGCCGGGGCCAAGCCGTTCACGCGTGAGCTCGCGGAGGGGACCGACGCGAACCTCGACGCGATCGACGGGGAGATCGCGAGCCTGGCTCGGGGCTGGACGCTCGACCGGATCGCGCCGCTCGATCGCGCGATCCTGCGCGTGCGCTCTGTACGAGATGCTCCACTCCGAGCGCGTCCCGCCCGAGGTCGCGATCGACGAGGCGGTGGGCCTCGCGGAGGAGTTCTGCGGCGCCGATGCGCCCGAACTTCATCAACGGCATCCTCGGCGCCGCCGCGCGGCAGGCGGGGTGGCGACGTGAGCGACCTTCGCGCAGACGACCGAGCGCCTTCACGAGATCGCAACCGAGCTCGGCGACGACGAGCGTCACCGACGAGCGAGCCGAAGAGCTGGCCCGCGAAGCGGCCGAGCTGGTCGGCGAGGCTTCGAACGACCTCGACCGCGCCCTGCGCGAATCCTCCTCCGACCAGGGCTAAGTCGGTGGCGGGCTATCCCGACGAGCTCCGCGAGCTCGTTGACGACGTATCTCGAAGCGCTGACGTTCAGCGATGACGCCGCCACGGCCGGGCTCGACCAGGCCATGGGCTACTCGCTCCTGGCCGGGGGCAAGCGCGTCCGGCCCGTGCTCTGCCTGGCCACCGCACGGTCGGTCGGCGCCGAGCCCGAGTCGGTCCTGCCCGCGGCGGCGGCGATCGAGCTCGTCCACACGTACTCGCTGATCCACGACGACCTTCCGGCGATGGACGACGACGACCTTCGGCGCGGAAGGCCGACCTCGCACAAGAAGTTCGGCGAGGACGTGGCGATCCTCGCGGGCGACGGGCTCTTCGCCGAGGCGATCAACCTCTTCCTCGCCGAGCAGTCAGGGGAGCCGGCGAACGTCGTCGCGGCGCTCCGCTGCCTGGCGGCGCGCCACGGGGGTCGGCGGCATGGTCGGCGGCCAGTACATCGACGTCGCCGCGAGCGTCGAGGACGCCGAGGGGCTGCGCAAGCTCCACGGGCTCAAGACGGGGCGCCTGATCGCGGCGAGCATCCTGGTGCCGCTGCACCTCGCGGGCAAGTCCGAGGCTGCAACACTTCCGTACAGGAGCTATGCCGAAGAGCTCGGCGTGCTCTTCCAGATCGTCGACGACATCCTCGACGTGACCGGATCGGACGCCGAGCTTGGAAAGCCACATGGATCTGACGAGCGACACGGAAAGCTCACGTACGTATCTCTCTTCGGGCTCGACCGGGCCCGTGAGCTTGCCGCTGACTCCCACCGGCAGGCGCGCGGCCGAGCTCGACTGCGATCGATGGCGACACGGGCGACCTCGAACTGATCACCGACTTCATCCACACGCGACAGACATGACTTCAAGCGCAGACAACGGCAGCGGAGAGGCAGAGGCTCCTCGACTCGATCGACGGCCCGTCGGACCTGAAGGGCCTGGACGACGCCGCGCTCACACAGGTTGCGCAGGAGGTGCGCGAGGACGTCATCGACGTGATCGGCGAGATCGGCGGCCATTTCGGCGCCAACCTCGGCACCTGCGAGCTCGCCACGGTGCTTCATGCGCTCTGCGAATCGCCCCGCGACAAGATCCTCTGGGACGTCGGGCACCAGGCCTATCCGCACAAGATCCTCACCGGCCGGCGCGACCGTCTCGCGACGATCCGCCAGTACGACGGGCTGGCCCCCTTCTGCTCGATCGCCGAGTCCGAGCACGACATCATGGGCGCCGGGCACGCGTCCACGTCGATCGGCTATGCCGTCGGCCTCAAGGAAGCGATGCGCAAGGGCATCGGCGAGGACGGCAAGGTCGTCGCGGTGATCGGCGACGGCGCGCTCACAGGCGGCGTCGCCTTCGAGGCGCTCCACAACGCCGGCGGGCTCCAGACGCCGATCGTGATCGTCCTGAACGACAACGGCATGTCGATCTCACCGAACGTCGGCGCCCTGTCGCGCTACTTCAACTCGATCCGCCTGAACAGGCGCCTCTACCACGCGCGCTCTGACGCCGAGTCGCGCCTGACCCGCCTGCCCTGGGGCCTGGGCCAGCGCATCGAGCGGCTCGGCCCCGAGATCAAGGCCGCGCTCAAGGCCTACTGGGCGCCGGGCCTCCTGTTCGAGGAGCTCGACCTGGCCTATGTGGGCGTGGTCGACGGCCATGACGTCCCCGCGCTCCGCCGCGCGCTCTCCGAGGCGCTGGAGGCGGAGCGCCCCGTGGTCGTCCATGTCCAGACGGTCAAGGGCAAGGGCTTCGCGCCGGCCGAGGAGGGCGGCCTCGAGGGCATGGAGAAATGGCACGCCGCCAAGCCCGGCTCGATCGTCGACGGCAAGCCGGCGCCGAAGAAGCGCACGCCCTCTCAGCCGGCCGGCGATGGAGGACGGGAAGGAGGCCCCTCAGGAGACCGAGGACGCGCCGCCCGCGCCCGTCACGCCCCCGCAGTACACGCAGGTCTTCGCCGAGGCGCTCCTCGCGGAGGCGAAGCTCGACTCCGAAGGTGATCGGGATCACCGCCGCGATGGCGGGAGGAACGGGCCTGCAGACGCTGGCCGACGAGATCCCGGACCAGTACTACGACGTCGGCATCGCCGAGCAGGATGCCGTCCTGCTCGCCGCCGGGCTCGCCCTCCAGGGTGCGAAGCCCGTGTGCGCGATCTACTCCACGTTCCTCCAGCGCGCCTACGACCAGATCGTCCACGACGTCTGCCTCCAGGAGCTCGACGTCACGTTCGCGATGGACCGCGCCGGGCTGGTCGGCGACGACGGCCCTACCCACCACGGCGCGTTCGACATCTCTTACCTTCGCTGCCTGCCGAACATCGTGATCATGGCCCCGCGAGACGAGGCGCAGCTGGTCCACATGGTCCGCACCTGCCTCGACCACGAGGGGCCCGCCGCCGTGCGCTATCCGCGCGGCGCCGCGATCGGAGTGCCCCTTCCCGACGGCGGCGAGGCGATACCGGTCGGAACGGGGGAGACCCTTCGCCGCGGCGAGCGCGTCGCGCTTCTGGGTTACGGCTTCGGCGTCAAGGTCGCGCTCGACGCCGCCAACGAGCTGGCCGAGCACGAGATCTCGGCCACCGTCGCCGACGCGCGCTTCGTCAAGCCGCTCGACACGGAGCTGATCGCGGCGCTCGCCGCCGACCACGACCTGCTCGTCACGATCGAGGACAACGTCGTCCAGGGCGGATTCGGCTCAGCGGTCCTGGAGCACCTCGAGGACAGCCACGGCCCCGGCGCCGAGCGCGCACGCGTCATCCGCGTCGGGCTCCCCGACCCCTACGTGACGCACGGCAAGCCCGCGCTCCTTCACGAGGAGGTCGGCCTGACGGGCGAAGCGGTGTGCGAGCGGGTGCTCGCAGCGCTCGGCGCGCGCGAGTCCGCGTCGCGCTAGCGGCGCTCGAAACCCTCTATCGGTCTCCCTCACACAGGATCGTGTCGTCCGCACTACCGATTTCGCCTGCTATCCGAACGGGCGAGCCAGGCTTCGGTCACACGATCCGCATATGACCCGCAAGTTCGCCGGGTCATCGCCGATTTCTGGATCGACGTGAGCGAACTGAAGGTCGATCCGGGTGCCGCAGAGAGCGCAAGCCCCTCCGTCTCGAGCCCAGACCTCGCGTTTCGTCTCCGGCGGGTACGGCTGTTGGCGGGCAATCGGCGAACCGCGGCCCTCGCTGGGGGCGGTCCCGTCCTGGATACCTCCGCGGAGCACGACATAGCCGCCGATGATCATCGGGAGCCCAAACAACCAAGCCCCCAGGAGAATCGAGGAGTCGAAGAGCAGAAACGCCATGCAAATGAAGGCACCGAGAATCATGTACGCGCCGCCCCAGGCGACGTCGCCGCCGCTGAGTACGTGCGACTTCATGGCCGTGGCCTTGCCCGTGGACTGAGGCGTTCGCTCACTTGGATTGGGCGTCTGTTGGGAACCGGTCGAGGCTGTGGTGCGGCCGGCAGGCCGCCATGCGGACTTCGACCCCATCCTTATCGAGACATCTAGGACACTCCTGGGCGTCCGACGATGTGATTCGGTGGATGAACAAGCTTCGACGCAACCCACATCGAGGGCACTCCACCTGCTGATCAGTGCGCGCGGTCGTGGAAAAAGCCATGAACCTTCCTCCATCCGGAATAGGCATCTAGCTCAAGGCTGGCCGGCCGCTCGTGACGACCTCCATCGCTGCAGCTATGTCTCCCCACAACTCATGTTCAGCGCCCACAAGCTGCTGAGTCATATATACCGCTACCCGAGCGGCCAAGCAAGTCGAAGTGGCCTACGAAGTCCTGCCCGTGGCTGTCAAACGCTAGGAGCAGCCAAAGGAAAACGCCCCGCACTTTGCGGGGCGCTTCCTGGGTACAGGGAGGAGAGATATGTGTTTTTGGAGGGGGGTCGGCGGTACTAGGCGCCGCGCGGAAGGCTGAACCGCGTTGAAACGGTCAGCGCTGCCAAAGCGACGCCGATGCCGACCAGAAAGATCGTTGCGCCCCAGGCGCCGGTGATGAGACCGACGGCCAGCCCGCCTGCGACGGCGAAGATGGCGAGCGCGTAGTCGAAGGCCGCATGCGCCGAGATCGAAACCGAGCGCTCGGGGCCGGGCACCTGGAGTGCGAGGCCGAGGAGGAGCGCGCCGGTGATGACGCAGATGACCGAGGCTGCCGGGCCGAAGCCGAAGAAGAACGGCGCGGCCATGATCGCGGGAGCGGCGAAGGTCTCGACGCCCGCGTGGAGCCAGAGGGGGATGGTGCGGAGAGTGCTCATCTGGCGGCCACGATACGAACGTATGTGCGATGCATGTGTGAGGCCGTCACACTGACCTCTTGTACGCACATCGTTCCGGCCGGTACTTTCCAGCGGTGGCCCGCAAGCGCGCCGACACAGTGATCGCCGAGCGCGGTCTGACCCAGTCCCGTGCCCGCGCGGCCGAGGCGATCCGCGCCGGGCGCGTCCTGATCGGCACGGGCGGCGCTGCGCGTCGAAAAGCCCAGCGAGCTGATCGAGCCCGACGCGGAGCTGAGCGTCACCGAGGACCGGCCCTACGTGTCTCGGGGCGGGATCAAGCTCGCGAACGCGCTGGACGCGCTGGGCCTCGACGTCGGCGGGCTGGACTGCCTGGACGTGGGCGCCTCGACGGGCGGGTTCACCGACTGCCTGCTTCAGCGGGGCGCGCCGCGCGTGATCGCGCTGGACGTGGCTCACGGACAGCTCGAGTGGTCGCTCAGGAACGACCCGCGGGTCGAGGTGATCGAGCGCACCAACGCGAGGTCGATCGTGCCCGCCGACCTTCCGTTCGTGCCGGCGCTGGCGACGATCGACGTCTCCTTCATCTCGCTCGTGAAGGTGCATTCCGGCCGTCGCGGAGTGCGTCGCGGCCGACGGCCAGATGCTTGGCGATGGTCAAGCCCCAGTTCGAGCTCGGCCGTGCCCGGGTCAAGGCGGGCGTCGTGCGGGACGCAGCCGACAGGCGCGAGGCGCTCGTGACGTGGCGACGGCGGCCGCGCGAGCTCGGCCTGGCCGTCCGGGGATTTGCCTCGTCCGGCCTGCCCGGGCCCAAGGGCAACCGCGAGACCTTCATGTGGGCGACACGGGCGGGCGAACGGGCTCGACGCCGAGGGGATCGAGCAGGCGGCGCTCGAGGTGGAGCCGTGAACGGCCGCGCGCCCGGGCCCGCCGAGGTGAAGACCGCGCGCTTCTCTCCCACACGCAGCCCGAGCAGACCGCCGGTGCGGTGCGCCTGGCGGTGGAGCTTGCGCGGGAGGCGGGATGTGCGCTCGTTGCCGGCGAGGCCGAGCGCTCGAAGCACGGGTCGGCGGCCGAGGACATCGGCGCCCTGGAGGAGCTCGACGGGCATCCGGACGCGTGCGTCGTGCTCGGCGGCGACGGGACGATCCTAAAGGCGCTTCGGCAGTTCGCCGACACGAACGTGCCGGTGTTCGGGATCAACTACGGGACGGTCGGGTTTCTCGCCGCCGTGGACCCCGACGACGTGCGCGAGGGGCTCTCCCGCGCCTTCGCCGGCGACTTCGAGGTCATGTCCCTGCCGGCGCTCGACGCCGGCGAGGGGCGCCTGGCCCTCAACGATGTCTCGTTTCATCGCCGGCCGCACGGCCGGGTCGCCGAGCTCACCTTCAGCCTCGGCGGCCAGGACGTCGGCCACGTGCGCTGCGACGGGCTGGTCGCGGCCACGCCTGCCGGCTCGACGGGCTACAACCTCGCGAACAACGGCCCGATCCTCGCCTGGGGCGTGGAGGGCTACGTCGTCTCCTTCATCGCGCCCCACACGCTGACCGCCCGGCCGCTGGTGGCCGCGCCGGATGACGTCATGAGCGTCCTCAACGCTGCCGGGTCGCGAGGCCGTGGATCTGGTGATCGACGGCGAGCACGTCGCGGATCTCGAGTCGGGCGACTCGGTCGAGATCCGCTTCCGCGACGACGTCGGACGCCTGGCCCAGCTGCCGGGCGGGAACTTCTACCGGCGGATCGGCGAGAAGTTCGGGCGGCTCGCGCGGTAGCAGGCGGGGCCCGAGCGCGGAGGGGCGAATCCGTCGGCGCCGGCCGCTATCTGTGTAGGGATGCTGCTCGAGCTGAGAATCGAGAACCTCCTCCTGATCGAGCGCGCTGAGCTCCGGCTGGGGCCTGGTCTGAACGCGATCACGGGCGAGACCGGCGCGGGAAAGACCGTGCTCGCGCACTCGCTCGATCTCCTGATGGGCGGCAAGGCGCGCACCCAGGTCGTCCGGCCGGGCGCGGGCGAGGCGTACGTCGAGGGCGTCTTCGAGGTGCCGGCGGGGCTTTGGGAAGACCCCGAGCTGGCCGAGCTGGCCGAGCGGCTTCCCGAGGACGCGACGGAGCTGGTCATCGCCAGGCGGGTCGGCTCGTCGGGGCGCACGAGCGCCTACGTCCAGGGCCGCTCCGCGAGCGTGGCCGACCTGAAGCTCCTGGGCACCCGGCTCCTCGCGTTCTTCGGCCAGCACGAGCATCGCCGCCTCACGCTGGGCTCGGCCCAGCTGGACATCCTCGACGGGTTCGCCGGGCCGCGACACCTGGAGCTTCGCGAGGCCTACCGCGCCGCCCATCGCGCCGTGCGCGACGCCGAGCGCGAGCTGGCCGAACTGGCGGACCGGGAGGGCACGCGGGAGCGCGACCTCGACCTGATGCGCTTCGAGCTCGACGAGATCGATGCGGCCGCGCCGGATGCCGGCGAGCGCGCGGAGCTGGGCGCGGAGCGCGAGCGGCTCCGGCACGCCGAGGGGCTGCGCGAGGCGGCCGTGACCGCGCTTGGCGGCGATCGCCGGCGCCGACGAGGACGGGGCGGGGGCCTCGGGCGCCCTGGCCGCGGCGGAGGGCGGCCTCGGGAACGCGGCCGGCGTCGACCCTGCTCTGGACGAGCTGGGCGAGCGGGTCGGCGCCGCGGCACTGGATCTGGCCGATATCGCCTCGGAGCTCCGCTCTTACGCCGACGGGATCGAGGCCGAGCCGGGCCGCCTGGAGGCGGTGGAGGAGAGGCTCGCGCTCATGGAGCGGCTCGAGCGAAAGCACGGCGGCACGATCGACGCCGTTTGGCTCACGCGGATCGCTGCCGCGCGGAGATCGCGCGGCTCGAGGGCGCGGAGGAGCTTGCGGGCGAGTTGGCCGAGCGAGTCGATTCTACCCGTTCCGAGCGCTCGGCGCTGGCGGCGAAGCTGTCGAAGTCCCGCAAGAAGGCAGCGCCCGAAGCTCGAGCGGGCCGTCGCGGAGGCGCTGACGGGCCTTTCGATGGACGGCGCGCGACTCGAGGTCGCATTCGGCCCGGCAGGGGACGCGGACGGGTTCGGAGCGAGCGGAGCGGAGACGGTGGAGCTGCGGATCGCGACGAACCCCGGCATGCCCGTCTCGCCGCTTCGCGACGCGGCGTCGGGGGGCGAGCTTTCGCGCGTGATGCTGGCCCTGTCGGGCCTGTCGGGCGGGGGCGGCGGGGCGACGCGCGTCTTCGACGAGATCGACGCGGGCGTGGGCGGGGCGACTGCCCGTGCGGTCGGCGAGCGCCTTCGCGAGCTCTGCCGAGGAGGCGCAGGTCCTGTGCATCACCCATCTGCCGCAGGTCGCGTCGATGGCGCAGACCCACTTCCGCATCGAAAAGAGGGTCGCGGAGGAGACGTCACGTCGGCCACGGTCGAGGCGGTTGCGGGAGACGAGCTGGTCGGCGAGATCGTGCGCATGCTCGGCTCCGAGGCGGGCGACGAGGCGGCGACCACCCACGCCCGCGAGCTCCTCGCGGCCTGAGGCCGGATCCGGTGCGACCGGCCGCCAACGGGTTGACGCGGGGCTTAGAATTCCCTTGCAAGAAGGTCAACTCCGGGGAGGACGCTTGAAGCGGTTCGCGTGGTACGGGTTGGTTGCTTGTGTGGTTGGGCTTGGCGTGGCGGCGTCCGCTCAAGCGGCAACGCTTCAGGTGACGAGCACGGCTGACGGGGGTGGAGATGCGACGCCGGGCAACGGGACGTGCGAAGACTCAAGCGTCGCCGGTTGCACGCTTCGCGCGGCGATCCAGGAGGCAAACGCGTTTTCGGGGACCGACGCGATCACCTTCGATGCTTCCTTCGACGGAGGGAACGACGACGTGATCACTGTTGCGTCCAGCCTGCCCGCCGTGACAGGACAGACTTCTGTCTCCGCGACGAGCTGCGCCGGCGGCGGTCCGTGCGCCGGCCTCAGCGGAACCTCCGGGACCGGGATCGACCTCGCGTCCACAGCTACGAGCAGCTCGATCGAAGGAATCGCCTTTCAGGGCTTTCCTCAGGCCGTAAACGTCGCTGCCGCTCAGGTTTCGATACGGCGAAACTGGTTCGGGTCGAGCATGGCCGGAACCGCGGCAGGCTCGCCGGTTGGAATTGGCGTGAACGTGCAGGGCAACCAGGCGTCGATCGGCTGGGTACTGGCCGATGGGGCGCTCGGGGCGGCCGGTCGGAACGTCTTCTCGCGCTTTGGCGCGGCAGCGGTGCGAGTTATCGGCGGCGACTCAACGAACGTGCGAGGCAACTGGATCGGGATGCTCCCCGACGGCTCCGTGCCGACGATCGACCCCTTCACCAACACGCAGAACCTCGCGGGCGTTCAGGTCGCAGGAGTCCCCGGCGATGCGGCAACCGGGACGCTGGTGGGCGACTCGGATCAGAACGTGACGCAGACTGCGGCGTGCGACGGGCCGTGCAACGTGATTGCGGCAGTAGGGCGTAACGGGATCGACCTGAACGGAAGCTCGACGGGGGTTGCCGGCGCAACGGCGGCCGGAGCGACGGACATCCGCGGCAACTACGTAGGCCTCGACGACGACGGCGCGGACGGGCGAAGCGTGACCAACGCATCCGGTCGCGAGGGCATCTCGGTCGGTGCTGCGGCACCCGTGACGATCGGTGGCGCGACCGCCGCGAGCAGGAACTACATCGGCGGCAATCCCGATGGAATCTCTGCGACGAACGTGGCGGCGCTTGTGATCCGCAACAACTGGGTTGGCGTCCAGCCCGATGGCTCAGGCTCGGTGCCCAACCATCTCGACTCGATCGCAGTCGGCGGCGCCAATGTGGCCAACGCGGTCGAGGTCCGTGACAACGTCATCGCGGGAGGTGACGACAGCCGGTCCGGTGTCTACGCGTTTGGCCGCAACACCCTGATCCAGTCCAACAGGATCGGCATGGACGACGAGGGGACTTCCTCGCCGTTCGCCGACGCCGGGAGCCTGGGCGCGCCGATCGTCACGCAGCAGAGCACCACGGATCTCACGGTCCGGAGCAACTTCATCGGTCGGGGCTCGCTCGCCGGAGTTCTCTGGGAGGGAGCCCGGGGGCTGTTCGAGAGCAACAACATCGGCATCACGTCAACGGGGGGACTTGCCGGCAGCCCGAGCGGGATCCTGGTGAGAAACGGCGGTAGGTCGGCAACGATCGGCGGGCCAGGGACCTCGAACAACATCTCCAACCAGGAGGGCTCGGCAGTCCGGGTCGTGAGGGCGGAGGGGATCGAGTTCCGCGAGAACATCGGCATCTCGAACGGGGCGATCTTCTACGACCTCGAGGACGCGGCAGGCCCCGGAAACGCCGCCGGGCCGACAGGGGACCCCGGGACGGGCTCGGCCGACGGGCTTCAATCGCCGGCCGTCACGGGCTACTCGCCCACACAGGTAATCGGGCTGGCGGAGCCGGATGCGGTCATTCGGGTGTTCCGAATGGGCCCGCCGCCGGACAACCAGCTGAACGTCATCGCTCCGATCGGTCAGGCGTCAGCCGCGAATGACGGCAGCTTCACGGTGACGGTGGCCCTTTCGGAGGGCGAGCGCTTTGCGGTCACGCAGACCGTCTTCAACGGCTCGGTGGGGATCAACAACAACAACACCTCCGAGCTCTCGGACACCCTCGTCAACGACACGATCCCTCCCGCCACGCCGAGCATCACGGGCGGGCCATCCGGGCCGAGCAACGACGACACCCCGAACTTCGCGTTCTCGGGAGTCGAGGACAGGGGCCGTGCGATCTGCTCCGTCGATCAGGGCACGCCGAGCTTCGGCCCGTGCACCTCGTCGACTACTCACGACGCCGGCCCGCTGGCGGAGGGCGAATGGACCTTCCGCGTCAAGGGCGTGGACGAGGCGAACAACGAGTCGACCACGGCGGCGACTCAGAGCTTCACGATCGATACGACGGGCCCGTCGGTGACCGTCACCGGCAAGAAGAAGACGACCAAGAAGAGGCCGAGGTTCAAGATCTCGTCGCCCGAGCAGGGTGCGACGTTCCGTTGCGTGCTCGACACCAGGGCAGAGGCGCCATGCGGCGCCACGTACAGGCCGTCGCGAGCGCTCAAGACCGGGAGGCACAAGCTGACCGTCGTCGCACTCGATGAAGCTCGGCAACGAGGGCGTGCCGAAGACGTTCAGATTCAAGGTCAGGAGGAAGCAGGAGGTAGCGGAGAACCCGGAACTTGCGGGGGCGCGTTTCCGGCAGCGCGTGTTTCCGCCACCGGGACGTCTAACTCGCCCTCCAGAGTGAGTGGACCCGGCGGCACCAGATTCATCTTCGTAACCGGCGGCGTCGTCTCCTCTCTCGGGAAGGGCATCGCAGCCGCATCCATCGGCCGCCTTCTCGTCTCGCGCGGCTTCCGGGTCGCCCTGCAGAAGTTCGATCCGTACATCAACGTGGACCCGGGGACGATGAGCCCGTTCCAGCACGGCGAGGTCTTCGTCACCGAGGACGGCGCCGAGACGGACCTCGACCTCGGCCACTACGAGCGCTTCACGGACGAGAACACCTCGCGCGCCTCCAACGTGACGGCGGGCGCGGTCTACAACTCCGTCATCCGGCGCGAGCGCCGCGGGGACTACCTCGGCGCGACCGTGCAGGTCATCCCGCACGTGACCGACGAGATCAAGCAGCGCATCCTGATCGTCGCCGAGTCGCAGTCGGTCGACTTCGTCCTGACGGAGATCGGCGGCACGGTCGGCGACATCGAGTCGCTTCCGTTCCTCGAGGCGATCCGCCAGCTGTACTCGGAGCTCGGGCCGAAGCGGTGCATGTTCATCCACCTGACCCTCGTCCCGTACATCGGGCACGCCGGCGAGCTCAAGACCAAGCCGACGCAGCATTCCGTGAACGAGCTCCGCCGCATCGGCATCCAGCCCCACGCGATCTTCTGCCGCTCCGAGAAGGGCCTCGACCGCGACATCCGCAAGAAGATCGCGCTGTTCGGCTCCGTCCACGAGGACGCCGTCATCTCGGCGCGCGACGTGGACAACATCTACAAGGTGCCGCTCGTCCTCCGAGCCGAAGGCGCTGACGACCTGGTGCTGGACCACTTCGGCATGGAGGCGCCCGCGCCCGAGCTGGGAGAGTGGGAGCAGCTCGTGCGCCGCGCGGACAATCGCGAGGGCACGGTCAAGATCGCGCTCGTCGGCAAGTACACCTCGCTCGAGGACGCTTATAAGTCGGTGGTCGAGGCGCTCGACCACGGCGGGATCGAGCATGGGGTGAACGTCGAGGTCGAGTTCGTGAGCTCCGAGGAGCTCGACGAGGGCCTGGCCGACTGGGCCGACGGCATCCTGATCCCCGGCGGCTTCGGCGAGCGCGGGGTGGAGGGCAAGATCCGCGCGACGCAGATCGCGCGCGAGAACGGGATCCCGCTCCTGGGCATCTGCCTCGGCATGCAGGTCGCGGTCGCCGAGTTCGCCCGCAACGTCTGCGGGATGGACGGCGCCAACTCGACCGAGTTCGACCCCGAGACGCCGTTCCCCGTCGTCGACCTCCTGCCCGAGCAGAAGGAGGTCTCCGACATGGGCGGCACGATGCGCCTGGGAGCCGACCCGGTGAAGCTCCACGAGGGGACGCAAGGCGCGGGAGATCTTCGGCGGCGAGGCCGTCATCTACAAGCGCCACCGCCACCGCTACGAGGTGAACAACCAGCTGCGCCGCCGCATGGAGGACGAGGGGCTGGTGGCGTCCGGCACGTCTCCCGACGAGCGTCTGGTCGAGATCGTCGAGCTTCCCGACCACCCGTTCTTCGTCGCCTCGCAGTTCCACCCCGAGTTCAACTCGCGCCCCACGCGCCCGGAGCCGCTCTTCCGCGACTTCATCGGCGCCGCGGCGAAGCGCGCGGCCGAGGGATCCGGCGGCCCGGCCACCGAGGAGACGGCGGTCGAAGAGGCCTCGGACGCCGAAGACGTACGCGTCCGCCGCGAAGCCTAGGTCTCCAAACGGCACCTGCTTCTCGCGCTGCCGTTCGGCGATGCGCCAGCAACTAGCCTGCCTCCTGTGAGCGAGGCAGAGGATCTGGTGCGCGAGGTCTTTTCGCGCTGGAACGAGGGCGAGAGGGACTTCGACGACGCCGTTTTCGAGGAGTCGTTGACGATCCACTCCGCGCTGACCGGCGACATGTACGAGGGCGAGGACGGGCTGGAGGTATGGGCCGCCGAGATCGACGATCAGTTCAAGGACTGGAATCTCGTCCTGGAAGAGCTGGAGCCCGTGGACGACGACCGCGTCATGGCACGCGGCGAGATCCAGATGACCGGCCGGCAGAGCGAGGTGGCGATCGAGCAGCCCGCGAGCTGGGTGATCGAGTTCGAGGAAGGGACGGATCTCCACCCTTCGCAATTTCATCGGGCGCGACGCGGCGGAGGAGTTCCTGCGGAGCGACAGATGAGCGAACGCCTCTTCGAGACGTTCACGCGCCTCTGCGAGATTCCCAGCGAGACCGGCCACGAGCGCGAGGTGGCCGACTGGATCAAGGCGCAGCTCGAAGGGTTCGGCCTGGAGGTCACAGAGGACGACTCGGCCGAGCGAGCGGACGCGGGGTCGGGAAACCTGATCTGCCGCATCCCTGGCCGCTCTGACGCATGGGTGTCGTTCTTCGCCCATATGGACACGGTTCCGCACTCCGAGCCGATCAAGGTCGTCCTGGCCGACGGCGTCTTTCGAAGCGCGGGCGAGACGATCCTGGGCGCGGACAACAAGGCCGCGGTCGCGGTCCTGATGGAGCTGGCGGCGAACGCGCGATCCGAGCCGCCGGCTTGCCGGGCTCGAGCTCGTCTTCACGGTGGCGGAGGAGGAGGGGCTTCGCGGCGCCCGGGAGATCGACGTGTCGGCGCTCCGCGCGCCGTTCGGATACGTCTTCGACCACGCGACGCCGATCGGCGAGATCATCACCGCCGCGCCGACCTACAACAAGGTGGTGGCGGAGTTCGAGGGGGTCGAGGCCCACTCGGGGATCAGGCCCGAGGAAGGGCGCTCGGCGATCGCCGCCGCGGCTGCGGCCGTGAGCCGGATGGACCTGGGGAGGCTCGACGAGGAGACGACCGCGAACGTGGGCGTGATCGAGGGCGGCACCGCGTCGAACGTCGTCGCGGGCAGGTGCAAGCTGGTCTGTGAGGCGCGGAGCCTGGACGAGGAGAAGGTCGCGGCGGCGACCGGGGCGATCGTGGACGCGTGCACGTGGGCCGGGACCGAAGGAGGCTGCGACGTCGACATCGACGTGTGGGAGGTGTTCCGGCGCTACCGGATCCCGCCGGCGCGCCGAGTCGCTCAAGGTCGCGCAGCGAGGCGCTTTCTGCGTGCGGCCATACGCCCGTGCGAGCGGTCCACGGGCGGCGGGTCGGACGCCAACGCGCTGATCCTCCAGGGCTACGAGGCGCTTCTCCTCGCCAACGGCACCGAGGCGAACCACACCCACGCCGAGAGCGTGGGGGCCGCCCGCCTTGTCGAGAACGTCGAGATCTGCGACGCGATCGCGGCGGGAGTTGCCGCAGCCGCGAGCCCGGTACCAGGTACCTAACGGAACGCTCACAAACGGAGGACGAAGTTGGAGCGGATCAGAACAGTGACGGCGTACGAGGGGAAGGTCATCGACGTCCGCACCGACACCTTCCGCTACGACGACGGCGAAGAGGCCGACCGGGAGATCGTCGCGCACCCCGGCGCGGTCGGGATCGTGGCCCATGGGGACGGCGTGGTCTGGCTCGTCCGCCAGCCTCGCGAGGCGGTCGGCGACCCCGAGCTGTTGGAGGTGCCGGCCGGAAAGCTCGACGTCGAGGGCGAGTCGCACCTCGACTGCGCGAAGCGCGAGCTGGCAGAGGAGGTCGGGCTCGAGGCGGCCGAGTGGTCGGAGTGGAAGCGGTTTTTCACCAGCCCGGGCTTTGCCGAGGAGGAAGTGACGATCTTCGAGGCGACCGGCCTCCGGGAGGTCGACGACCACGAGCCGGACCCGGACGGAGCGGATCGAGGTCGATCCGCTGGCCGCTCGCAGAGCTCGACGCCGCGATCGCCGCGTGCCGCGACTCGAAGTCGCTCATCGCCCTCCACATGCTGCGCGCAACTCGCGCATAAGGTGCCAGGCACCCGGTGCCTGGCACCTGGCAAGACTTCGCGGTGCGTCGCGCGCACGAACGGGTGCAGGGGGAGGGGCGCGGGCGGCCGGGCAGAAACGTGCCGCCATGGCCGTTGCAGTCAAGCCCCCTCAGACGCGGAAGGTCGAGGCGCGCTTCGAGGCGCTGGTCCTTGACTTCCTCGCCTATCTGGAGTTCGAGCGAGGGCTTGCGCGGAACACGCTCGACGCCTACCGGACCGACCTCCTGCAGCTCGGCATCTATCTGGCAGATCGCAGGAAGGGCGCGACCGAGGTCGAGCGTGCCGACATCTCCGAGTTCCTGGCGGATCTGGCGCTGGGGCGTCCGGAGAACGGCGACGAGCCCGGCACGCCCGCCGTGCTCGCCGGCGACGATCAGCCGCAAGACGGCGTGCCTTCGCTCGTTCTACCGCCACCTTCGCCGCGAGGAGCTGATCGACGCCGATCCGACGGCAACGCTCGATCCGCCCCAGAAGAGCCGCAAGCTTCCGAACGTCCTGAGCCATGGCGAGGTGACGAAGCTTCTCGACTCGGCGAAGGGCGCCGATCCGATGGATCTGCGCGACCGTGCGCTGCTGGAGCTGATGTACGGGTGCGGGCTGCGGGCGTCTGAGGCGGTCGGGCTGGAGCTGACGGACATCGACCTGAAGAGGGGCTTCGTGCGCCCGCACGGCAAGGGCTCGAAGGAGCGGGTCGTGCCGCTGGGGAGCGCCGCGGCGGCTGCGATCACCCGATATCTGCGCTCGTCGCGCCCGGTGCTCGTGAACGGCTCGCCCGAGCGAAGCCTGTTCGTGAACTTCCGCGGCGGCGCGCTGACCCGCCAGGGGCTCTACAAGATCATCCAGCGCCACGCAAAGATGGCGGGGCTGGAGGGGAAGATGAGCCCGCACACGCTCCGCCACACGTTCGCGACTCACCTTCTGTCCGGCGGATGCGACCTGCGCTCGGTGCAGGAGATGCTCGGCCACGCCGACGTGGCGACGACCCAGCTCTACACGCACCTCTCGACCGAGCGGATCCGCGAGGTGTACTTCAAGGCGCACCCCCGCGCGACCTAGTACCCGGACGCCGTTCTAAGCTCGGATCGTGCCCGAGCTGCCCGAGGTCGAGACGATCCGCCGCCAGCTCGAGCCGGCTGTCGTCGGGCAAGCGGATCAAGGCTGCGCGCGTCCTCGACGAGCGCTGGTCGCGGCCCGAGGAGCCGGCGTCGGTGGAGAAGGCGGTGACGGGCCGGGCGATCGAGAGCGTGGGGAGGCGGGGGAAGTACCTGATGCTCGGCCTGGAAGGCGGGCGGAGCGTGGTGATGCACCTGCGGATGACGGGGAACCTGCTGCTTCGGCCGGCTGGTTCGGACGAGGTGACCCTGGATCTGATGGATGCGCGATTCGGTGCGCCGCGCCTGTATGAGTCGAATCCCGGAGGCGCGAGCATCTGCGTGCGGCGTTCGAGCTGGACGACGGGTCGGAGCTTTGGTTCACGGACGCGCGGCGCTTCGGCCATGGCGTGGTGCTCGACGGCGACGAGGTGCAGGACTACCTGTCCGCGCGCCTTGGCGTGGAGCCGCTGACGGGGGAGCTCACGCCGGAGGGGCTGGCGGTGATCGCTGCTGGGAGGACGGCGCCGCTCAAGTCGTTCCTGCTCGACCAGTCGGGCATCGCCGGGATCGGGAACATCTATGCCGACGAGGCGCTTCACCGAGCGTCGCTTCACCCGCTTTCGCCCGCCGGGCTCGATGCGCGCGGAGCATTGCGAGGCGCTGGTCGAGGGGATCGTGGAGCGCGCTCGAGGCGGGGCTGGCTCACGGCGGCTCGTCGATCGACGACTATCGCGACTCGCGCGGTGAGAAGGGCTCGATGCAGGACGAGTTCCTCGTCCACACGCGCGAGGGGGAGGAGTGTCCGCGCTGCGGCGGTGACGATCAGGCGGATCGTGGTTGGCGGGCGATCGACGTACTTCTGCCCCGACTGCCAGACGCGCCTGCGGCGGCGGAGGAAGGAGAAGCGATGAGCGAGCCGCTGGCGCCACCCGCCGGGTTTCGGATCGGCCATTGGACGGACGAGGTCGGCACGGACGGGCTGCACGGTCGTGATCGCTCCGGAGGGGACGCGCGGCGGCGTGGACGTGCGGGGCGGCGGCCCGGGCACGCGGGAGACGGACGTGGTGAGCCCGATGGCCGGCACGGATCGGGTGAGCGCGGTGATGTTCGCGGGCGGGAGCGCTTACGGGCTTGGCGGCCGCCGATGGTGCGATGCGGTGGCTGGAGGAGCATGGGATCGGCTATCCGACCCCGGCCGCGCTGGTGCCGATCGTGCCGGCGGCGATCGCTTACGACCTGGCGGAGGGGGACGCGGCGGCGCGGCCGACGGCGGAGTCGGGCTATGCGGCCTGCGAGGCGGCGCGCGAGGGCGTGCCGGAGCGCGGGCAGGGTCGGCGCCGGGACGGGAACGGCGGCGGGGAAGGTGCTGGGGCAGGGGCGCGGCCACGCCGTCGGGTGTCGGATATGCGGCGGCGCGCGGCGGCTTCGGCTCGACGGTGGCGGCGCTTGCGGTGGCGAATCCGTTCGGCGACGTGATCGCGGCAGGATGGCTCCGTGCTGGCGGGCGCGCGAGGCGGAGGGTGCGACCGCGGACGGTGGAATTCATCGCGGCGCTCGATCGGGCGCCGACCGCGGAGGAGCTCGAGGCGCGCAATACGACGCTGGTCTGCGTGATGACGGACGCGAATCGCTCGACAAGACGGGGTGTACGCGGGTGGCGCGCGCGGCGAGCGCGGGGGTGGCGCGGGCGGTCGAGCCGGTGTTCACGGACGTGGACGGGGACGTCGTGTTCTGCCTGGCGAGCGGCGAGGGCGAGGCCGCGGGGCGGTTCGAGGTGCTGCAGCTGGCATGCGCTCGGCGGCGCAGGTAACGGCGGAGGCGATCCGCGACGCGGTGACGAGCGTCCGCGAGGCGGGCTTCGAGCGAGCTGAGGGCCTGAAACGAAGGTGTCCTCGACCTGGGCGCGCTCGCGGGTGAGGCGTCCGCTGCGTTCGGCAGCATGGGAGGCATGCCGGGCTCGTTCAAGACGCAAGCTGTCGTCCTTCGCTCCATTCGCTACGGCGAGGCGGATCGGGTGCTCCATCTCTACACGGCCGCGCGCGAGGGCGGATCGGCGCGATCGCGAAGGGGTCGCGCAAGCCGCGCACGCGTTTCGGCGGCCGGCTCGAGCCGTTCTTCCGGCTGGACATGGTGCTTCATGAGGGGCGGGGCGATCTGGCGACGGTGACGGGGGTTCACACCGTCGACGCGTATCCGAATCTGCGCTCGTCGGGCCCTGCGCTTTCGGCTGCGGCGCGAGGGTGCGACGCGGTTCTCCGCCTGCTGGACTCGTCCGAGGCGAATCCGGCGGCGTACAACCTCCTGTGCAGGTATCTGGCGCTTCTGGACGGGCAGGACGAGACGACGCGAGTGGCGACAGACGGGGCGGCGGGGCTGGCGACGGCGCTTGCGTTCCGCTTGAAGCTGGCGCTCTCGGCGGGGTTTGCGCCGGAGCTCGACGGCGTGCTCGCGCTGCGGCGAGGCGGACGGGTTGACGGCGTTCTCGGGCGCGGCGGGTGGCGTGGTTTGCGGCGCTTGCGAGCGCGACGGCTTCGAGATCTCGGCTGAGGCGCACCGGTTCATGCTGGATGCCCTCGGGCGCCCGCTGGCGCAGGCGCCGGTGGCGACGAATGGGGCGCTGCGGATGGCCGAGCGGGCGATCACGACGACGCTCGAGCACCACGCGCACGTCCAGCTTCGCGCCGCCGCCTGAGCGCGGAGGCGCTGCCGCGGGCGCGTCTCGACGGCGAGCGGTCATCATCGTTCGTGTGAGCGACGTCTCGCGGAGAAGAGGTGGAGAAGAAGAAGAAGGAGCCGTTCAACCTGCTCGAGGCGATGGGCGGGGGCCACGGCATCGCGGACTCGAGCTTGCCGGGCCTGGCGTTCGTGATCGCCTACACGGTCAGCGGGGCAGGACCTGCAGGTCGCGATCTGGGCGGCTGTGGCGCTTGGGCGTGGTTCTGCTTGCGGTGCGGCTGGCGCGGCGGGAGACGCTCCAGTTCGCGATCGCGGGGTTCGTCGGGGTGGCGATCGCGGCGTTCATCGCGCAGAAGACGGGCAAGGCGGAGAACTTCTTCCTCCCGGGCTTGCTCCTGAACCTGGGATATGCGCTGGCGTATCTGATCTCGATCGCCGTCCGCTGGCCGCTGATCGGGGTGTTCATCGGCCCGCTGGTGGGCGAGGGGATGGAGTGGCGGAAGGATCCGCGCCTACTCCGCGTCTACACGCGGGCGAGTTGGATCTGGGTCGGCCTGTTCGTCCTGCGGCTTGCCGTCCAGCTGCCGCTCTATCTCGCAAAGGATCTGGTCGCGCTCGGCGTGGCGAAGACGGCGATGGGTTTTCCGATATTTGCGGTTGCCGTGTGGCTTTCTTACCTCGTCTTGCGCAAGGACATCGATTTGCGCCCATATCCTGAGCGGGGATGACGACCGCGGAGTCGTTCGAGGAGCGGATCCGCCGCTTCGAAGCGGAGTTCCTCTGGGAGAAGGGGACGCCGTCGTATCCCGCCAAGCGCAGGGTCGAGGAGCCGTTGTCGGACGTTCGCACGCCGTTTCAGCGCGATCGGGACCGGATCGTGCACTCGAAGGCGTTCCGGCGCCTGAAGCACAAGACGCAGGTGTTCATCGCGCCGGAGGGGGACCATTACCGGACGCGGCTGACCCACACGCTCGAGACCGGGTGCATCGCGCGGACGGTCTCGAGGGCGCTGGGGCTGAACGAGGACTTGACGGAGGCGATCGGCCTGGGGCATGACCTCGGGCATCCGCCCTTCGGCCATATCGGGGAGGAGGCGCTCGACCGGGCGCTCCAGGAGCGCGCGGGCAGGCGGTTTCGCCACAACGAGCAGTCGCTTCGCCTGGTGGAGGTGCTGGAGCGCGACGGCGAGGGGCTGAACTTGACGGAGGAGGTGCGCGACGGCATCCTGAATCACACGGGCTCGGCGAAGCCGGCGACGCTCGAGGGGAGGGTGGTGCGGCTGGTCGATCGGGTCGCCTACATCAACCACGACATCGACGATGCGGTGCGGGCGGGGATCATCACGACCGGAGGATCTGCCGGCGGAGGAGATCGCGCTGCTGGGGCCGACGGGCGCGGCGCGGATCGACACGCTGGTGAGCGACATCGTGGAGGCGACGCGCGCGGAGGGGGATATCGCGCAGTCGGACGAGATCGGCGGCGCGATGCTGCGGCTGCGGAAGTGGATGTTCCAGCGGGTCTACCTGGGCCCGGAGGCGCGCTCGGAGCATGAGCGGGTGCGAGCGGACGCTCACGGGCTGTTCGAGTACTACCTGGAGAATCCGGACGCGGTGCCGGGGGCGCCGGCGGATGGTGACGAGGTGCAGCGGGTGACCGACTACATCGCCGGGATGACCGACCGGTTCTGCATCGCGGCGTTTCGGCGGCTGGCGCTGCCCGAGGAGTCGAGGCTCTAGGCCGGGGTTGGCGATGGCGCGCTTTTCCTCGGAGACGATCGAGCGGGTGCGGGATGCGGTGGACATCGCCGAGGTGCTCGCGCCGTACACGGAGCTGAAGCGGGCGGGGCAGAGGCTTCAGGGGCTGTGCCCGTTCCACGACGAGCGCTCGCCGTCGTTCTCGGTCAATCCGCAGGACAAGCTCTATTACTGCTTCGGCTGCGGGGAGAAGGGCGATGTGTTCACGTTCCTCCAGGAGAAGGAGGGGCTGCCGTTCGCCGAGGCGGTGGAGACGCTTGCGGAGCGGTTCGGCGTCGAGGTCGAGCGCGAGAAGGAGGACCCGCGGCTTGAGGAGGCGCGGAAGCGAAGGGTGCGGCTGGCGGAGCTGCTCGACCGGACCGCGTCTTACTACGCGAAGTATCTGTGGGAGTCGGACGAGGCGGAGAAGGCGCGCGAGTATCTGCTCGGCCGGGGGCTGAGCGAGGAGAGCTTGCGGGAGTTCGGCGTGGGGTTTGCGCCGAACCGGTGGGACACGATCGTGATGCGAGGGCAGCAGGGCGGCTTCTCGCAGGCCGAGCTGACGGCGGCGGGGCTTGGTGAAGAAGGGGCAGAAGGGCGGCTGGATGGACCACTTCCGCGCCCGGATCATGTTCCCGATCCGCGACGCGCGGGGCCGGATGCAGGGCTTTGGCGGCAGGGCGACGAGGCAGGAGCAGCGGGCGAAGTACGTGAACTCGCCCGACGGCGAGCTGTTTCACAAGTCGAGGACCCTGTATGCGATCGAGCAAGGCGCGGGGGGCGATGGCGAAGAAGGGCCGGGCCGTCGTGGTGGAGGGCTATACGGACGTGATCGCCGCGCATGCGGCCGGGGTGGGGGAGACGGTCGCGGTGATGGGGACGGCCATCACGCCGGATCAGGTGAAGCTGCTGGCCGCGCATACCGGCGAGGTGGTGCTGGCGCTCGACGCGGACCGGGCGGGGCGGGAGGCGATGCTGCGGGCGCAGGGGGTGGCTGCGGGCAAGAAGGTGCGGCTGCGGGTTGCGGCGATGCCGGAGGGGGAGGACCCGGCGGACATGCTCGGCGGCGAGGGCCCGGGCTCGTCGCGCGGCGGAGAGGTTCGAGCGGCTGGTGGAGGAGGCGGTGGATCTGTCGGTCTTCCACGTGGGGACGCTCCTGGACGATGCGGATCTGGCTACTCCGGACGGGCGCGATCGGGCGCTGGACGAGGTTGTGCCGGTGCTGAAGGCGATGGCGGATTCGATTACGCGCGACGAGCTGATGCGAGAGGTTGGCGAGAGGCTGGGCGCCGATCCCGGGTTGGTGGCGCGGCGGCTGGCCGCGGCGCCGAGGGCTCCGCGGCCGGTTGCCGGTTCCCGAACCCGCGGAGCGCCGGCGGGGGAGAGGAGTCGCCGTTCGTGCCGAGCGACTCGGGGACCGGCGCGCCGCGTGCGCTCTCGACGCAGGAGAGGCGCGAGGCCGGCCTCCTGCAGATGTGCATCGCCGCGCCGGCGTATGGGCGCGACTACATCGAGAAGCTGAAGAAGGAGCATCTGTCGACGCCGACGATGGCGAGGGTGCGCGACTGGCTGGCGGCGCATCTGGACGAGCCGGTGAAGGGGCTGCCCGAGGACGACGCCGAGCTGTCGCAGATCGTCAGGCGCCTGGCCGAGCGGGCGGCGGACGAGCCGGCGAGCCCCGAGGCGATGGAGCTGAACTTCCTCCAGCTCGAGCAGGGCGCGATCGAGCGCCGCATCGCGGAGGCCGCGGCGGCGGGCGCGACCGAGGCGAGCGTCGAGCTCCAGAAGCGCAGATCCGCGCTCACCGAGAAGATCGCGCACCACCAATCGACGACTCCGAAGCAGCCCGCCCGCGGCTAGCTCTCAGGCACGTAAAAGCGAACACATGTTCGCGTTTTTCCGTCCGACTCCGATGGCAGGATTCACCATGGATCGGAAGCGGCTGGAGCGGTATCTCGAGGAGGGATTGTCCCTTGACGAGATCGGCATTCTTGAGAACCGCGATCCGTCCACGGTCGGCTACTGGGTCAGAAAGTTCGGTCTAGAAGCCGAACGGCCAGTGCCAAGCACGCAGCGAAAGGGACCGATCACCCGAGAAACGCTCGAACCCCTCGTCGAAGCCGGCTTGACAATTGCTGAGATTGGCGAGCACATCGGCAGAAGCGCAGGGGCTACCCGCCACTGGCTTAATAAGCATGGGCTCAAGACGCGCAGTCGTCGGGGTCCGAAGCCCATGGTCCCTCGAGAATCGGAAGAGGCTGCCATCGCGGCGGGACACCGGACCGTCGAGGCGAGCTGTCGTCACCACGGATCCCTCGGTCTTCGTCATTGAGCCATCCGGAAAGGTTCGATGCAGGCGGTGCCGGATGCAGCGGGTTGCGGAACGGCGCCGCAGGAACAAAGGGACCCTGGCGGAAGAAGCTGGAGGCAAGTGCGTTCGATGTGGCTACGACACGTTCATCGGAGCGCTTCAGTTCCATCACCTCGATCGGAAGGAAAAGTCGTTCGGTCTCGCTCAGAATGGGTCCACGATGGGCCTGGACGCCCTGCGAGAGGAGGCCAGAAAATGCATTCTCCTATGCGCGAATTGCCATGCGGAGGTCGGAGCATGGACGTGGTGATCTGCCGCTAGAGTTCTGACTAGAGGAATCCGATCCGCTGAGCGGAATCGGTCACCCTGAGATCCCGGGTAGCTCAATGGCAGAGCGTTCGCCTGTTAAGCGAAGGGTTGCCGGTTCGAGTCCGGCCCCGGGAGTTGAAGAGCCGCTACTGGCTGCAGGCAGCGAACCGCTCAACCAGCTCCGCGCCCACCGCCGCGCCGTCGTGCGCTTCGCCCCACCGCGCGATCTGCCGCGCCCGCTCGCGAAAGCTCCCGTCGCGAAGGATCCGCCGCACCGCAACCCGTAGCGACCCGCGCCCGAGCAGCCGCCACGGCAGCGCCAGCCCGACGCCCGCCCAGCCGACGCGCGCGCCGTTCTCCGCCATGTCCCCGACCGCCGGGCAGCACAGCACCGGCACGCCCGCGCCCAGCGCCCGCGCCACCGTCCCATGCCCGCCGTGGCAGACCACCAGGTCGGCCGCCGCCATCGCCTGCGAGTAGCTCAGCCATCCGTACAGCCGCGCGTTCGCCGGCACCTCGATCCCTTCACGCGGCATGTGCCCATTCGTCGTCGCCAGCACCCGCACCGGCTCATCCGCAAGCGCCTCCAGCGCCACCCTGACGAGCCGGCACTCCGGGTCCTGCGCGGTCGACGCGGCCACCAGGACCAACGGCCCATCGCCCTCGGGCAGCTCCACGTCCTCATACGCCGTCTCGAACTCCATCGGCCCGGTCACGTGCACATGCGCTGGCCAGCTCCGCGGATACTCGAGCTGCGGATAGGTCGCCACCATCGCCAGCCCCTCGCTCGTCCCGCCGTGGAACCGTTCCGTCGGCGCCAGCCCCGCCTTCTCCCTCTCGCCGTTCAGCTCGTCCCGCCCCTGCCGCAGTCCCGCTTCGAGCATCGGCACGGGGGCGCTCCACAGCCACCTGCCGATCGGCGTGCGCGGCAGGCGCGCGCCGCCGAAGGCGAAGAACGGCAGCCCCGCCTCGTGCTCGGGATACACGTGCGGGATCAGAGTCGCCCACGGCACCCCGGCCTTCTCCGCCGCAAGCGCAGGCGCCAGCGTGAGGATGTCGTTCACCACCACATCCGGCCGCAACTCGTCAAGCAACGGCGCAAGCGCTACGGCCGCATCCCCGGCCGACGGGCCATCGCCCTCGGTGCGGGGCGAACACCCGATACTCCTCGGCGGCGTGGAACTCGATCCCCGCCGCGTCCAAGACGTCGCGCCACTTCTCCCACGTCTCGAACACCACGCGGTGGCCCCGATCCTGGAGCGCACCCCCGAGCGCAATCCCGGGAAACGTATGCCCGGGGTCGCCAAACGCCGCGATCAGTACGCGCAGCTCACGCATGCAATATCTCTCCCCGGAACCCGCTCGGGCACCCAAAACCAGGCCCACCGGCGCTACACCTCAAACCGTGAGAAACCGCCGCGAGCGCCCCACATACGACCTGCGCCTTGCCGTCGAGCGCCTCCCGCAGCACACCAAGGAGGCCATGCTCAGGGGATCGAGACCAACCGCATCATCGTCGGCGCCTACGTCGACTCCCAGTCGGGCGGCATCTGCCCGATGCTCGCCGCCCACCGCAACGGCGCCCGCACCTCCGTCGCCAACTTCGCCCGCGCCTGGGACTCCTACACGTGCGCCAAGCGCCCGCGCCGCGCCACCCGCCGCGAGGTGCGCACGCTCCGCTCCCTCCTCGACTGGTCCCTCGACATCGAGTCCGACCTCTCCGACCGGCTCCCTCGCCGAAGCCGCCGCGCAGATCCGCGCGGAGCGCGAGCAGTTCCGCTGCGCCACTCCGCTCCGAGCGTCCACCCCGGCGGACACCGGCGAGCGCCACCGCGGCCGCGAGCTCAGGCTCTCGCCGCGACTGGGCGTGGATGCGCCCCACCCGCCGCCTCGACGAATACAAGGACCTCCTCGCCGCCGCCGAGGAACAGCTCTCCGAGCAGCGCGCCGCCGAGCTCCTCGAAGACCCCGAGCCTCGTCCGCCACTAGGCCGCGCAGAGAGCGCCCCTCAGGTCCCCAGCGCCGAGCCGTCGCCCGGGCGCAGGAACACGATCTCGGGCACCAGGCACGCCCGCGACGTCTTCAGGAGAAATCGAACCGACTCCGCGATGTCCTCGGGGCGGATCATCGCCTCCGCCTCCACCTGGCCCTTGACGAAGTCCGTCATCGGCGTATCCACGAACGCCGGGGCAAAGCGCCGTCACCTGAATCCCGGCATCGCCAAGCTCCGACTGAGTCGCCTGCGAGAACCCGATCACGCCCGCCTTCGTCGCCGAGTAGATGGAGAGCCAGCCCTGGCCGGCCTTGCCCGCAACCGAAGCGGTATTGACGATCAGCGCCTTCCCATGCTCCTCGCCCGCCTCGCGAAGCATCCCCAGGCTCTCCCGCGTCGAGATCACGATCGCCCGCAGGTTCAGATCGAGCTGCATGTCGATCTTCTTCGTCGGATACCCCTCGATCGCCCCGCCCAGGCCAACGCCGGCGTTGTTCACCAGCACATCCATCCGGCCCCAGCGCTCGCGATGCTCGTCGACCGCGCGCACGACGTCTTCTTCCTCGGTCATCTGCGCCGCCACGGCAGTGCACGTCGATCCCGGCCGAGCGCAGGTCGTCCGCCGCCGCCTCCAGCTTCTCCGGGCGCCGCGCCGAGATCGTCACCCCATACCCGTCCTCGCCGAGCGCACGGGCGATCGCCAAACCGATGCCGCTCGAACCACCAGTAACCAGCGCCGCTCGATCCGCCACTTCAGCTCCTCTCGTCGCACTCAGGCCGCGCGAAACGCGCGAAACGCGCACCCTATCCACGCGCGCCAGCATCCTTTAGGAACCCTTTGGGGCGCCCTTTCTACGATCGCCTGCCGTGCATCCCTCGCCTCGGAACATCTTCGCGTGCCTCGTCTCGGCGCTCGCCGTCGTCAGCGCCGGATGCGGCGGAGACGACGAGCCGTCGACGTCGGGCGAGCCTCCGACCGACGCGCCGTCCGCCGCCGACTTCCCCAAGCCCGCCGGCGGCTCCATCGACGAGCTCATCGCCGAGGTGGGGGAGACCAACGAGGTCGTCGCCTTCCCGTCGGGCGCCGTCTTCGAGCCCGGCAAGCAGCGCTTCGGCTTCGGCCTCTTCGACGTCGCCGGCCCCCAGATCGACGACGCCGACGTGGCCATCTACTTCCAGGGCCAGAAGGGCGGCAAGGTGGAGGGGCCCTACACGGCCCGACGCGAGAGCCTCGACGTGCAATCGCCCTACGAGGCAGACAGCGCCGTGGAGGGCGACGCCTCGAGCGTCTACGTCGCCGACGTCCCCGCTCGACGCGGGCAAGTACCGCGTCGCTGCCGTCGTTCGCGACGACGACGGCGACATCGCCGCCACCAACTTCCAGACGGCCATCGCCGTCGGGCCCCAGCCCGGCATCCCCGCCGAAGGACGAGCCCGCGCCATCCGTCCACACGCCGACCCTCGACGACGTCGGGGACGTCTCCGACATCGACACCCGCACCCCGCCCTCGACGATGCACTCCGACGACCTCGCCGACGTTCTCGGCGAGAAGCCCGTCGTCCTCCTCTTCGCCACCCCGCGCTCTGCCAGAGCCGCGTCTGCGGCCCCGTCGTCGACGTCACCGAGCAGGTGAAGGCCGAGTACGGCGAGGACGTCGCCTTCATCCACATGGAGATCTACGAGGACAACCAGTACGACCCCGAGAACCCCAAGCTCCGCCCGCAGGTCGAGGCATTCGGCCTCCCCACCGAGCCCTGGCTCTTCGTCATCGACAAGGACGGCAAGGTCCAGACCCGCATCGAGGGCGCCTTCAGCGTCTCCGAGCTCGAGAACGAGCTGGACTCTCTCGTCGGCTGAGGACAGGCGCCGAGCACGCTCGGAGGCCGCCCACCACGCTCGGGAAACCGCACATGTCGCCCCTCGGACCTCGGCGCTGAAGCCGCCTCGCCCGCCGGTAATCTCGCCGGACAGGGCCGGTAGCTCAGCTGGTTAGAGCAGCGGACTCATAATCCGTCGGTCGGTGGTTCGAGTCCACCCCGGCCCATCGCAAAAGCGCAGCTGTCGGCCGCGAACCATCCGGCTCGTTCTGCCGTCGCCAGCGTTAGGATTTCACCGTGGCGGGCCGTGCCGGACTTCTGTTGATTCCTGCGCTCTTTCTCGGGCTGCCCGCGCCTTCACACGCCGGCGGCCCCGCGGACGAGACGGTCGCCTCCACCTTCACCCATACGGGGTTCGAACAGGTCTTTCCCATCCCGGCGAACATCGAGACCGTTGATGTTGCCGCCATCGGGGCGCGGGGAGGCAGCGC
The DNA here is from genome assembly GCA_963740125.1 of uncultured bacterium. Taxonomy (GTDB): domain Bacteria; phylum Actinomycetota; class Thermoleophilia; order Solirubrobacterales; family 70-9; genus JALZKA01. The sequence continues at coordinate 206,053 of CAVUCV010000003.1, forward strand.
TTCGAGCGGAACCATCTCAGGCGGACTGGGCGCTCACGTCATAGGTGAGGTGCTCACGGAGGGGGAGGGATCCCTCTACGTGAATGTCGGTGGCAACGGTGGCTCCACCGCGATCGGCACCTCGGTCCCCGGCGGCTTCAACGGAGGCGGCGCCGGAGGCGTCAGCTTCTTCAACGTCGCTGGAGGCGGAGGAGGCGGAGGCGCCACCGACGTCCGGACCATTTCCCGCGCCGAAGCCGGAACTCTGGAGTCACGCCTGATCGTGGCTGCGGGCGGCGGTGGCGCGGGCTCCACCGGCGGCCCCACGAGTTGCTCTGGGCAAACGGTCAGCGGTGGCGCTGGGGGTATCGGCGGATCAGCCGAGACGGGCGGCGGTAACGGGGGCGGAAGCCCGAACATCACGCGCGGCGCCGGTGGTGGGGGAGCGACCGTGTCCAACGGCGGTGCCGCCGCCCTCGGTGGCACCGGAACGCCGCTGAGCAAGAGCGGCGACTCGGGTCAGGCAGGCCAATTGGGGGTGGGCGGCGCCGGTGGTCCAAGCGAGGACAACTCACCCCCTGGCGAAGGCGGCGGTGGCGGTGGAGGGGTCTTCGGCGGCGGCGGTGGAGGCGGCGGCGCCGTCGACACCAGCGGCGGCTGTCCGCAGAACGCAGGCGGCGGAGGAGGCGGCGGTGGATCGAACCTAGTCCCGGACGGCGGAAGCTCGTTCCTGGCGACCGCGCCCGACGCCGTGCCCTCGGCAACCGTGTCTTACACCTATCCCACCGCGGAGGTCACCAGGGCACCCGGGAGAAAGGTGATCACAAGGCGAAAGCGGACGGAGGTCAAGGTCGCCTGGACCTCCTCGCCGAGCTCGGAGCGAACCTTCTGCAGCGTCGACAACCGCCCATTCGCCTCGTGTAACAGCCCATTGCGCAAGAGGTTCGACAGCGGCCGGCACTCAGTCGTCGTCCGCACAGAGAGCGCATCGGGCAACGCCGATCAGGATCCGCCAAAGATCAAGTTCAGGGTCGTCCGAAAGAGATGAGCCATGCCGGCGCGCGGTCCGGCTGCCAAGGCCAGCCGCTCGCCTGAGCGGTTGGCGTCCGGCGCGCGCCGAGAATGGGAGCTGGATAATCATCCGCATGGCTGAGGTGACGGTTTCCGACGTGGTGCCCATCGGGCGCGAGCAAGCCTGGGCGCTCATGTCGGACCTCTCACGCCTCGACGAGTGGCTCGAGCTCCACGAGGCATGGCGCTCCGACGTTCCCAGCGAGATCTCCGCCGGCACCGAGCTGTCCTCGATCGTGTCCTTCAAGAGCATGCGAAACCGCATCGCGTGGACCGTCGAGGAGTTTCAGCCCCAGATCTGATCTCCCTCGCGGGTGACGGCAAGGGAGGAACCAAGGCCTCGCTCCGTCTCGTGGCAGCGGACGCGGGCGACGACGCGACGAAGATCGAACTTCACTCGGAGTTCTCGAACCCCGCACTTGTCGGCCCGCTCGGCAGGATTGCCGCCAAAGGGCTACGCGGGGAGCTCGAGAAGTCGATCGACCGTCTGGTCGATCTCTCGGCTCGCCAAGCCTGATGCTTTGTGGCACACGGTACGATTACCGTGCCCGCTGGGATCTTCGTTTCCTCTGCCCGCCGAGTGCCATTTCCCGAGGGAGCGCTACCCGTGGAGGCCGAGATGCCCGAAGAGATGCAGGAATCGCCAGGCGACGAGATGTCCAAGTCGCTGGGGGCGTCTCTCAACTCCGTCTGCAACCGCTACGCCGACTCCGCTCCTTCGGACGCTTCCGTCGAGCTCGACCTGGGAGTCGTCCGGTGGTCGATGCCGGAGGCCTCTGCCGCAGACCTGAAGGAGGGCATCACGAACCGGACGGAGGCCGACGGCCCGGTCCGGACGATGGCCTCATTCGAGCGCGAGACCTCGGATGTCGTCGCAAAGGCAATGCACCGCAAGATCGCGGCCCGCTTCTCGAAGAAGGTCAAGGACGGAATCGCCACCGAGGTATTCGTCCTGGAGACCATCCCGCGCAAGAACTGATCACACGCCGCTCGCAGCGCCGCCGGGGCATCCTGCGCTCTACTTTCCGGCTTGATGCCGATGCGCGACATCCAGCTCAACGACCCGCAGACTCTCTATAAGCGCTGGGAGGGCTCCCAGTGGAACCCCTTCGAGATCGACCTCGCGAAGGACCGCGAGCACTGGCAGGCGATGGACGCCGCCGATCGGGAGCTCGTCTATTGGGTCCTCGCCTCGCTGATGGTCGCCGAGGAGCGCATCACCACCAAGTTCTCAGGACTGGTCGGCGCCCACGGAAGCGAAGAGGAGGCGACTTTCCTCTCGACTCAGCAGGTGGACGAGGCGCGCCACATGCAGTTCTATGCGCGGTTCCAGGACGAGGTCGTCGCTGAGCCCGCTGCGGTCGCAGCGCACGTAGAGCGCGCCCGCCGCGAGATCTCGCCCGCGTTCCGAAAGATCTTCGACGAGGCGCTCGTCGAGGCCCACGAGGCGCTCGTCGCAGCCCCTGGCGACCTGGCGGTCAAGGTGCGCTTCGTGACCATCTACCACCTGATCCTCGAAAGCACCCTCGGCCTCACGACATTCCGCTTCGCCACCGAATACCTCGAGCGGGAATCGCTCCTGCCCGGCTTCGTCGAGGGCTACTCGCTCATCCACCACGACGAGACACGGCACATCGGCTACGGGATCTGGTTCCTCCGGGAGACCGTGCGAGAGCACCCGGAGACGGCCGACGCCGTTCGCCAGACCCTTCGCGACCTCCTTCCCTCCGTAGCGGAGGCGCTTGGCGGGAGCGCGGATGAAGCCGGTCCCGACATCGAGCGGCTCGGGGTGAGCGCGGACGATGTCCGGAGCTTCGCCCTCGACGGCCTCACGCGCCGTCTGGACATCATCGGCGTTCCTCTCTCCACGCTCTGATTTCGCCGAGCTAAAGGCCGAGCGATGCGTGCCGATACGGCATGCATGAGCAACGTTTCCCAAACCGCCGCGAACCCACCCGCGGGCTGGTACCACGACCCTCAGGAGCCATCGGTCCTTCGTTATTGGGATGGGGCTCGGTGGACGACCGACATGCAGCCGGCGCCACAGCCGGCCTCGGCCCAGCCGGAACCCTGGCTCACCAACCGCGTGGCGATCGGCATCGTCGTAGGGCTCTTGATCGTCGCCACCCTGATCTTCCTCTGAGTGGGGCGGCGTCTAGCGCAGGTTCCGCATCGCCGGCTGAGCTCGGTAGAACGCCGCCTGGACACCCGGGCCGATCAGGAGCGCGAACGCGACCGTGCCGATCCCGACCGTCCCGCCCAGCGCGAACCCGCCCGCCAGCGCCGAGACCTCGATCACCGTCCTCACGAGGCGGAGCGATCTGCCCGGTCCGGGCGTGAAGCCCCGTCATCAGCCCGTCGCGCGGCCCAGGGCCGAGACGGGCGCCCAGATAGATGCCGCCGCCGACCGCGACAAGCGCGATCCCGCCGCCCAGGAAGCGCCCAGCGCGCACGCCGTCGGCCGGATCGGACGGCAGCAGCCGCGACCATCACGCCGAGTGCGACGCCCACCACGATCGCGTTCATGATCGTTCCCAGCCCGGGCGCCTGGCGGAGCGGCACCCACGCGCAGAGGACCAGGAACGAGATCACGACGGTCGCGCCGCCGATCTCGAGCGGCGTGTTCTTCGCGACGCCCTCGGCCAGGACCGTCCACGGCGAGTTCCCGAGATCGGCCGCGACGATCATCGCCTCGCCCGGTGCCGAACAGCCACAGCCCGCGCCACGAGGATCGCGAACCGGAGCGGCCCGGGGCGCCAGAGGTGGGCGGGAAGCATCCCGCGACGCTAGCCGCGAGGCGCCTCGCTCGCCCATCGTTCAATCGCGAAATGTGCAGAAGCGCGCCGGAAGGCGGCTGGCCTGGCCTAGCGCCCGCGGCGCATGTCCCGCCGTCGCCGCCCGGCCTTCGAGCGACCGCGCTCGGGCGAGCTTGCCGGGCCGCGATTCGAACGCGCTCACGGTCCGCAGCTGGCGAAGCTCGAGCATCGGCCCGTCCTCGACGCAGCTGCGGTGCCAATGCTGATGCTCGGTTCCGCCCAGGCGCTCGACCGTCTGGACGATCACGTGCTCCATCCCGATCTCGACCGCCCGCCCGCAGCCCGGGCAGCGGTAGAGCTTTTGCGAGATCGCGCGGATGAGCCACGCCTCATCGCCCTCGGCATTCAGGCCGCGCAGGCTCGTCCTGGTGTCGGGAAGTCCATCGAAGTGCTGCATCGGCCGCCTCAGCGTAGGCTGCACGCGCGATGGAGGGCGAGCCTCGGAACAACCGCACCGGCCTGGCGGCCGGCATCATCGGCGTGGTCGTGCTGCTCGCCGTCATGGCGATCCTGCTCGACCTCGGGCCGTTCGCCGACGAGCCTGCCAGCGCAACGGACGAGCTCGAGCGCCAGGCCCAGCCGCCAGAGAGCTAGCGGCTCCGCGAGGCAAGCCAGGCGAACCCGGCGGCCATCGCGGCGTTCGCGACGCCGGCGAGCTCGCAGCCCTTCGGCCGCGCCCGGCCGGCTGACCGCAGGAGAGCGCGCCCAGACCGCGTCGGTCGCGATCTCGGTTCCGCGAAGCCAGGCAAGCGCCCACCAGTCGCGGCCATCGCCGCGCCGGTCGGCGACCAGATGCGCGGCGGCGAAGGTGAGCCAGATCGGCCCGCAGCGCCGGAAGAGGTGCTCGGCGTCCTCGGAGGGGGACGTCATGGCCGAGCACGGCGAGGGTTGCTTCGGGCGCCAGGAGCGCCCTGATGCCGAGCGCCAGATCGAAGGCGATCATGTTGCGGTTGAGCAGGCGAAGAGCGTCCTCGAGATCCACGGCGCCCGATCCAACCACAGATCGCTCGGGCCGCGTCGCAGGCACGAAATTCCCCGCACGCGCGGAAGGGAAACCGTCGAGGGGGGGCGAATCAACCCGCCGTGAGCAAGACTGCGACGAAGACCCGCCCGGCTTCCTCGACGTCCCGTGCAGCGTCACGCGGCAACGGGTCGGCGACGCGGACCAAGTCCAAGCAAGGAAGCGAAGACCCTCTCCGCGTTCATCACCGAGCGCTTCGACGAGTTCTCCCGCTCGCAGAAGGATGTGGCCCGCTACATCGTCGATCACCTCGACGAGGCCGCCTTCCAGACGGCCGAGGAACTCGCCCGCCGCGCCTCGACCTCGTCTTCGACCGTCGTCCGCTTCTCCCAGGCTCTCGGCTTCGAGGGCTACCCCGAGCTTCAGCAGGCCGCGATCGAGGAGTACCGGACCCGCCCGTCCGAGAACGGCACCGCCGAGAAGAGCTCGCTCTTCGACTTCGACCACTCCGAGTTCGAGGCGTCCCTCGCCGCCGACCACGGCGACCTCGAGGACACGGTCCGCAATCTCAGCGCCGAGCAGATCGAGGCGTGCGTCGAGGCTCTCGCGGGCGCCAACCGCGTGATGATCGTCGGCATGGACCAGCTCGCCTTCTTCGCGAGCTACCTGCGCCACCTGCTTGCGCTCCTCGACATCCGCGCCGAGGTCGTCGCAAGCCCGCGCCAGGACTCGATCACACGGCTCAGCCGCCTGGAGGAGGGCGCTCTGGTGATCGCCTTCTCCGCCGGCCGCGCGCACCCGATCGTCGTCCGCGCGATGAAGCTCGCCAAGCACCGTCAGGCGACGACCCTCGCGATCACCGACGCGACGCTCTCCGAGGTCGGCGAGCACTCCGACCTCACGCTCTACTTCTCGTCGAACAGCCCGTCGTTCATCCAGTCGAACACTTCGCTCCTGGCGCTGGTCCAAGCGCTCGCCTACGGGGTCTACTCCCGTGACAAGGGCGCCTACAAGGACCGCATCCGCGCCTTCAAGCTGAAGTAGGTTCCCGGCGGCCGTGCCGCCACCGCGAGACGAGAAGCCGCAGCCGATGGCGTGGGCCCTTCGTCCAATGTCCTATGCCCCTATAGGGGACACTCATGGGAGATTCGCCCCGGAACGCGCGGTAGGCAATCGCGAAGTGTTGGCCCTTCGGGCAGCCGCTTCTTCCGTATCCTCGAGCGCGATGACTCGAACGCGCCACATTCCGGGTCAAGCGCGGCCTTGCCGAGATGCTCAAGGGCGGCGTGATCATGGACGTCGTCACGCCCGAGGAGGCCCGCGTCGCCGAAGACGCGGGCGCGGTCGCCGTCATGGCGCTCGAGACGCGTTCCGGCCGACATCCGCCGCGACGGCGGCGTCGCCCGCATGTCCGACCCGGCGATGATCAAGGGCATCCAGGCCGCCGTGACCATCCCCGTCATGGCCAAGGCCCGCATCGGCCACTTCGCCGAGGCGCAGGTGCTCGAGGCGCTCGAGGTCGACTACATCGACGAGTCCGAGGTCCTGACCCCCGCCGACGAGGCGAACCACATCGAGAAGCAGGCCTTCGAGATCCCGTTCGTCTGCGGCGCCACCGAATCTGGGCGAGGCGCTCCGCCGCATCGCCGAAGGCGCGGCGATGATCCGCTCCAAGGGCGAGGCCGGCACCGGCAACATCGTCGAGGCCGTGCGCCACCTGCGCGGCATCACCGGCGGCATCCGCCACCTCCAGTCACTCGACTCGTCCGAGCTTCCCTCCGCGGCCAAGGAGCTCCAGGCGCCGCTCGACCTCGTCGCCGAGGTCGCCGAGGCCGGCTGGCTTCCCGTTCCGCTCTTCTGCGCCGGCGGCATCGCGACGCCGGCCGACGCATCGCTCACGATGCAGCTCGGCGCCGAGGGCAACTTCGTCGGCTCGGGCATCTTCAAGTCGTCCGACCCCGAGCGCCGCGCTCGCGCGATCGTCGAGGCGACCACACACGCCAAGCCGATCCGGCACGCGTCGCCGCTGCCTCGATGGACCTCGGCGAGCCCATGCGCGGCGACGACATCGCAGAGCTCGCCGCGCAGGGCGAGCTGCTTCAACACCGCGGGGTCTAGACGATGGCCGCACGGGCCGCTGGTGCCGCCCTCCGGCGAGGCCAGAGCGACTTCGCGTTGGCGTCCTCGCCAGCCAGGGCGGATTCGCCGCGCACGTCGCGGATGCTCGACGAGCTCGGCGCGGACGCGCGCGAGGTGCGCACGCCCGGCCGAGATCGCCGAGCTGGACGCCCTCGTTATCCCGGGCGGCGAGTCGACGACGATCGCCAAGGCGATCGAGCGCGACGGGCTGGCCGAGCCGATCCGCGCGCATCACGCCGCCGGGACGCCCGATCCTCGGGCACATGCGCCGGGATGATCCTGTGCGGCGAGAGATCACCTCGCGCTGGTCGACGCCGACCGTGCGCCGCAACGCCTTCGGGCGGCAGCTCGCGAGCTTCGAGGCCGACCTCGAGATCGGCGGGATCGGGCCCGAGCCTCTTCGCGCGGTCTTCATCCGCGCGCCGTGGGTCGAAGAGCCACGGGCCCGGGGTGGAGGTCCTCTCCGAGGTCGACGGGCATCCGGTCGTCATCCGGGAGGGCTCGGTCCTCGCCTGCGCCTTCCATCCCGAGCTGACCGACGACCCTCGGCTTCACGCACTGCTGATGGCGATGGCGATCCGGGAGCGAATCGTCGTACCCTGCGGCAACGGAAGAGCGATGAACGATCCCCGCGTCCTCAACCTCGCAAAGATCCTCGTCCGCTACTCGACCAGCGTCGGCGAGGGCGACACCTGCCTGATCGAGGGGCCGACCGCGGCGGAGCCGCTGATCGCCGCCGTCTACGACGAGGTCCTCAAAGCGGGCGGCCAGCCCGTCCTTGCGATGGCGTTCGACTCGCAGCCCGAGAGCTTCTACCGCCACGCGACGGATGCTCAACTCGAATGGATCTCGCCGGTCTCCCGAATGGGCCGCCGAGGAGGCGGACTGCCGGATCGTGATCGGCGCCGACGCAAACACGCGAGCGCTCTCCTCCGTCCCGCCCGATCGCCAGACGAAGCGCCAGGCGGCAACGCGCGAGCCTCATCGAGCAGGTGATGAAGCGCTCGGCCGACGGCGAGCACAGGTGGGTCTACACGCTCTTCCCCACGAATGCCTACGCATCCGACGCGGAGATGAGCCTCGCCGAGTTCGAGGACTTCTACTACGGCGCCTGCCTCGCCGATGCGGACGACCCGCTTGCCGCATGGGAGGAGGCCTCGCGCGAGACCAGGCGGCTCGCCGAGCACGTCACCGGGCACGTCCGAGGTCCACATCACCGGCGAGGGCACGGACATCCGCCTCGGCGTCGAGGGGCGCACCTTCATCCCCTGCTTCGGCGATCGCAACATGCCCGACGGCGAGTTCTTCACCGGCCCCGTCGAGGACGCGGTCGGAGGGCGTCGTCTCCTTCCACCTCCCCGCGATGGTCGCGGGCCGCGAGGTATCGGGCGTCCGCTTCCGGTTCGAGGCCGGGCAAGATCGTCGACGCGACGGCCGAGCGCGGCGAGGAGTTCCTGATCGAGCTGATCGACACCGACGAGGGCGCGCGGCGCCTGGGCGAGCTCGGCATCGGCACGAACTACCGGATCGACCGGGGCACCCGCGACGTCCTTCTCGACGAGAAGATCGGCGGCACCGTCCATATGGCCGTCGGCGCGGCCTATCCGGAGTCGGGCGGGCAAGAACGAGAGCGCCGTTCACACCGACCTCGTCTGCGACCTCCGGAAGGGCGGCCGGATCGAGATCGACGGCGAGCTTCTCCAGGAGGACGGCGTCTTCAAGCTCTAGAGCGAACCGGCGCATCCCGCGCGACGCATCTTTTATGGTCGCTGCGATGGGACTCTTCGTGCCGGATATCGCGTCGCCGCAATTGCTATCTCGCTGATCGCCGCCGCGCCGGCCTCTGCGCCGACCACGACACGTACGGCGACCGCCGACTACGGCTACGGCGCCGGGCTGCTCTCGGTCTTCGAGACTCCGCTGGCCATGCCCGGCTCCCAGGGCACGGCGCCGCTCGATCGCGCGCGGGCGGCGAGCGAGGACATCGCCTCGCCCGGGCTTCCGCAAGCTCGACCAGGATCCGGTGATCGTCCGCAAGGAGAAGGTCGCCGAGGGCTCGGACCTCGCGTTCCGTGGCCGCCTCATGGTTCCGGGCAGCTACAACGGCATCGGCCTGTTCAAGCGCTCATCAAGGTCGCTCGAGCAGATCTCGTTTCACGGTGCCCGGCCGCACAGGGCGACGTGATCGATCTCCGGCGACTACGCCTTCGTCTCGGTCGACTCGCCGAGCTCGAACAGCCGCGAATCGAAGACTGCAACAACACGCCGACGGACGTCTCGGATTCCTCGCTGGAGAAGGAGGGCCTGCGGATCGTCGACATCTCCAATCCGCGCCGGCCACGCCAGGCCGGGTTCATCGAGACCGAGTGCGGCTCGCACACCCAGACCCTGGTTCCGGGCGGCAAGCGCAGCTACATCTACGTCCAGTCCTATCCGCTGACGGACGTGGACATCTGCACGAAGGCGAACCATCCCGAGGGTGAGATCTCGATCGTCTCGTTCCCGACCGAGCAACCCGGCCAAGGCGCGGAACGAGGGAGTCATCGACATCATCCCGGACCTCGCCGTGACGCCAGACACGATCGGCTGCCATGACGCGGGCGTGCTTCCCGCCAAGGACCTCGCCGCGTTCGCATGCCTGGGCGCCTTCGTGATCGCCGACATCTCGGATCCGGCGGCTCCCGAGTTCCTCTCGGCGGTCCAGAACCCCGCCATCGAGCTCGACCACTCGGCACAGCTCACCTGGGACGGGAAGATGGCGGTGATCGGCGACGAGCACGCCGGCGCAGCAGGCGGGGGCGGCTGCTCGCCCAGCTCGGCGAGCCCGGTCGGCGCGATGTGGTTCTACGACATCACCGATCCCGAGAGCCCGACGCTCGAGGGCAGCTACTCGCTGCCGCGCGTTCCGCCGGTCGACAGCCCCGGAGGAGGCCGAGCGCTTCCGCTGCACGACCCACAACTACTCGATCCTGCCGATGAAGAACTCGGATCGCTACGTGGCGGTCTCGCCCTACTACTCGGGCGGACTGTCGATCGTCGACTTCTCCGACCCCGCGGCGCCCGAGGAGAAGGGCTTTTACCTCCAGCAGACCGACGGCGTCAACCCCGACATCTGGTCGGGCTACTGGTTCCGCGGGAAGATCTTCACGAACGAGAACTCGTCCGGCTACGGCGTCGGCCTCTTCAAGGCGAAGGGCTTCGGCAAGAAGCAAGGTGAGGCCTCTCGGCAAGACGTTCAACCCGCAGACGCAGAGTCCTTCCCTAGCCCGGCACGGGGACAGCGATTCGCGGTGGGCCCCCACGCCCACCGCGATCGCCTTTGGCATCCCCGATCCGAATCCCTGCTCTTCAAAGCGCCTGAACACTCGTAAGGGCGCGAAGTTGCGCCGAAGTTGCGTATTTCTCTAGTCGTAGAATCGAGCGTCCATGGCCGGTCATTCCAAATGGGCGTCGATCAAGCACAAGAAGGCGGCGACTGACGCGAAGCGCGGCAAGCTCTTCACCAAGCTCGCGCGGGCGATCACGGTCGCGGCGCGCGAGGGCGGGGGAGACCCGGCGGGCAACCACACCCTGGCCGCGGCGATCGAGAAGGCCAAGAGCTACTCGATGCCCAAGGACAACATCCAGCGCGCGATCGACAAGGGCACGGGCGAGGGTGAGGCAGGAACGATCGAGCGCGTCCTCTACGAGGGCTACGGGCCGGCCGGGACGGCGCTCCTGGTCGAGGCCCTGACCGACAACCGCAACCGGACCGGCTCCGAGGTCAGAAACGCCTTCGATCGGCACGGGGGCAATCTGGGCGAGCCCGGGTCGGTCGCATGGCAGTTCGAGAAGAAGGGCGTCGTCCTGCTCGACGGCTCGCGGTACGGAGAGGACGACGTCATCGGCGCCATCGACGCCGGCGCGGAGGACGTCGTCGAGGACGAGGACACGCTCAAGATCACCTGCGAGCCCCAGAGCCTCACCGCGGTGCGCGAGGCGCTCACCGACTCAGGGGTCGAGATCGAGTCGGCCGAGCTCGCGATGGAGCCCCAGAACGTCGTCGAGGTGACCGACGCTGCCGAGGCGCGGCGCCTCATTCGCCTGATCGACATGCTCGACGACCACGACGACGTCGACGAGGTCCACTCGAACTTCGACATCTCCGCCGAGTTGATGGAGGAGGCGGAAGCCGCGGCGTAGCACTCGGCGACGCGACTCGAGCAGCCAGGCACGAACCAGGCGTGCCCGGGGAGGCATCCGCCCCTCGGTCCAGAATCAGTACGGATGGTGGTAGTCATGGGCATCGATCCGGGGCTCGCGAACACGGGCTTCGGCATCGTCAGGGTGGCCGGCACAAGCATGAGCGCAGTCGACGGCGGCGTGATCGAGACGCCTGCACGGATCTGCCGCCGGAGACGCGCCTGGAGCGGATCCACGCCGCTCTTCGCGAGCTCATGGACTGGCACGAGCCGGTGTCGGTCGGCCTCGAGGACCTCTACTTCGGAAAGAACGTCAAGTCGGCCCTCGCGGTCGGGCAGGCGCGCGGAGTCGCGATGCTTGCCGCGGCCGAGCGCGGGCTCGCCTGCTTCGACTACACGCCCCAGGCCGTGAAGATGGCCGTTTGCGGGTCGGGCGGCGCCGCCAAGGAGCAGGTGCAGCAGATGGTCGGAACGCTCCTCGGGCTTCCCGCGCCCCCGGCGTCGGATCACGCCGCCGACGCGCTCGCCGTCGCGATCTGCCACGCGGGCCATCTCGGCCCGCACGCAGGCTGCGCAGACGCGCAGAGTCGCCGGATCGAGGCGCTCGCGTGATCGCCTCGGTCCGAGGCGAGGTGCTCCTTCGCCGGGCCGACCACGTCGTCGTCGACACCGGCGGCGTCGGCTACCGCCTGAGCGTCTCGGCCGAGACGCTCAAGTCCGTGCCCGCCGTCGGCAAGGAGGCGACGCTTCACGCCCACCTCGTCGTCCGCGACGACGCGATGCAGCTCCTCGGCTTCGCGACCGAGGAGGAGCGCGACCTCTTCCTCCATCTCAACTCGGTCTCTGGCGTCGGGCCCAAGGTCGCGATGGCGATCCTCTCCGGCGGGCCTCCGCGCGAGCTCTTGAAGGCGATCGCGCTCGGCGACGCCAAGCGCTTCCAGGCCGTCCAAGGCGTCGGCAAGCGAACGGCCGAGCGGGTCATCGTCGAGCTTCGCGAGAAGGTCGCGGGCGAGCTCGAAAGCGCGCCCGCCGCCACGCCGGTCGCCGGCTGGGACGAGCCGCGCCTCCTGGCGCGCGACGGCCTCGTCGGCCTCGGCTACACGCTGATGGAGGCCGAGCGCCTCCTCGACGGCGCCGAGGGCGAGGAGCCGGAGGAGCTGATCTCGATCGCGCTCCGCCGCGCCGGCTGATGCGACCGGAAGCAGGAACCGCTGATGGAGTCCGAGCGCAGCCCTGGCATCGTCCCCGACCCATCGATCGAGGCGGCGGCCGAGATGCGGGTGCGCCGCATCGGGCCGGAGGAGCCGATGGCCGAGGCGCGAGTCGCCGACGGCGACGAAGAGCTCGACCGTTCGCTTCGCCCGCCGCGCCTGGCCGACTTCGTCGCCCAGGAGGCGGTGACGAGCCAGCTCGAGGTGTTCATCGAGGCGGCGCGCCGGCGCGGCGAGCCGCTCGACCACGTCCTTCTCTCGGGCCCGCCCGGCCTGGGCAAGACCTCGCTCGCCCACATCATCGCCGCCGAGCTGGGCGCGGGCCTCGTCCACACCGCGGCGCCTGCGCTCGAGCGCAAGGCGGACGTCGCCGCCTTCCTCACCTCGCTCGAGCCCGGCGCCGTCTTCTTCATCGACGAGATCCACCGCCTCAACCCCGCGATCGAGGAGACGCTTTACCCGGCGATGGAGGATCGCCGCCTGCCGGTCGTCCTCGGGTCAGGGCGCGGGCGCGCGAACCGTGACGCTCGATCTGCCGCCGTTCACGCTCGTCGGCGCGACTACCCGCGCCGGCCTCCTCTCCAAGCCGCTTCACGACCGCTTCGGCGTCTCTTTCCGCCTCGAGCACTACGAGCGCCGACGACCTCGCCGTGATCGTCCGCCGGTCCGCGGGGATCCTGGGCGTCGAGATCGAGGCCGGGCGGAGAGACCGCGATCGCGTCCCGCTCCCGCGGCACGCCGCGCGTCGCCAACCGGCTTCTGCGCCGCGTCCGCGACTTCGCCGAGGTGCGCGGGACCGGTGTCGTCACCCAGGAGATCGCGACCGAGGCGCTCGGCCTGCTGGACGTCGACGAGGCGGGCCTCGACCGCCACGACCGCATGATCCTCGAGACGATCGCGGTCAAGTTCACAGGCGGCCCCGTGGGCCTGACGACGCTCGCCGACGCGATCGACGAGGAGCCCGACACGATCGAGGGCGTCTACGAGCCCTACCTCATCCAGCAGGGCCTGATCAAGCGCACTCCCCGCGGCCGGGTCCTGACCGAGCGCGGTTACGAGCACATGGGCCTGGCGGTGCCCGAGGGCGCCGCAACGCTGTTCTGACCGCCTCGATGAACGCGCCGTTAAGGCGCGCCGGGAGCGGGGCACTGCCGCTTCTCTCGCTACGCTTCCGGCGTGCCGTTCTTCATCTGCCCCAACTGTGGGAATCGGGAGCTTTCGAACTCGCGAACCGCCGGTTTCTCCGACCGGCCGAAGAGCTGCGCGAAGTGCGGGGCGGGGTTCATCTTCGAGCTCCTCGACGACTACTACCCGGCGCCTGACGCGGCCTTCTTCACCTGCGACAAGGACGGGCGCGTCCTTGACGTCGGCCGCGGCGGCTTCGAGCTCACCGGTCTCAAGGACGAGGACGTGATCGGCCGCCCGGTCCGCGACGTGCTCGGCCTGGAGTGGAAGGGGGGCGACGACGTCCCCGAGGCGCCGCCGACCGAGAACGGCGAGACCGACCCGATCGGCACCACGCTCGAGTGGGGCGTGCGCTCGCTCGGGCGCCGGGTTCAGGTGAACGCGGAGGGGGATCTTCCCGCCGAGGCCGTGGCCGACGTCTTCCCCGCATACGACGACGACGGCGGGCTCCTGCTGGTCCTGACCCCTGAGTAGGTTCTTAGCCATGGGTCCGGGCAAAATCAGCCCTGCAGGGGTCGTCTGACGATGGGTTCGCGTCGGCGCAGCTACATCGTCCTCGGCCTCGTTCTCGTGCTCGTCATCGCGTCGGCATACGCCGTCACGTCGAAGCCGACGCGCCAGGGCATCGACCTCGCGGGCGGCACCGAGCTCGTCTACGAGGCGCGCGGGCACCGGCGCCAACACGACGATCAACGTCGAGGACGTCGATCGCTCCGTCGACCTGATTCGCGAGCGCGTCGACGCGCTGGGCGTCTCGGAGCCCGAGATCTCGCGAATCGGCGCGGACGCAGATCTCGATCAGCCTGCCGGAGGTCCAGAACGCCCAGGACGCGATCGACCAGGTGGGGCAGACGTCGCAGCTCTCGTTCTATGACTTCGAGCCGAACGTAATCGCGCCGAACCCGGACATCCCGGATGCGGTGGAGCGGCCGTTCAACCGCCTCTACGACGCCGTGATCGCCTCGCAGAAGGAGGAGCCCGAGTGCTTCGAGAAGGGCGGCGAGCCGCTCTGCACCCACGACGGGCCAGTACTACCTCTTCGACGAGAACACGCTCGAGCTCCTGGCCGGCCCCGTCTCGCAAGGAGGAGGACCTCTACCTCAAGTTCGACGGCGAGCAGCCCGAGGGCTCGGTCGTCGAGGAGGTCCCGCAGGGCTACGTCGTCCTGCGCGAGGAGGCGCCGGCGGACGACCCGGCGACCGAGGACGACGAGTCGGAGACGGGGCATTCGCGGCTGGTTCCTCCTCACGCGACCGCCCCGAGCTGACCGGCGACGACATCCGCAACCCGGAGCAGAACTTCGATCCGGTCTCGAACGTCCCCAACGTCACCTTCGACTTCACCGACGAGGGCCAGGAGGCGTTCGCCGAGGTCACCGAGCGGATCGCCCAGCGCGGCCTCTGAAGCGGCCGGCGTCACAGGGCGAACGATCACCGCCGAGCAGGCCGCGAACATCTCCGACTCGTTCGCCGTCGTTCTCGACGGCGAGATCGTCTCGCGCCCGATCATCAACTTCAAGGAGAACCCCACCGGCATCTCGGGCGACACGGGCGCCCAGATCTCGGGCAACTTCAACATCACCGAGGCGCAGGACCTCGCCGAGTTCCTGCGGATCGGCGCGCTGCCGGTCGAGCTCGCGCTGATCAACCAGTCGACCGTCTCGGCGACGCTGGGGCAGGACGCGCTCGACGGAGCGATCAAGGCCGACGCTCGTTCGGGCCTCGCGCTCGGTCCTGCTCTTCCTGCTCGTCTACTACCGCTTCCTCGGCTTCGTCGCTGCTCCTCGGGCTCGCCGTCTACGCCCTCTTCTACCTGGCGATGATCAAGATCATCCCGATCACGCTGACGCTGCCGGGCATCGCGGGACTGATCCTCACGATCGGAGTCGCGGCCGACTCGAACATCGTCATCTTCGAGCGAATAAAGGAGGAGCTCCGGCTCGGGCGCTCGACGCTGTCGGCGATCAGCCAGGGCTACCGCAAGGGCATCGCGACGATCGTCGACGCGAACGTCATCACCCTGCTCACGGCGTTCATCCTGTTCGTGCTGGCAAGCGCCGGCGTCAAGGGCTTCGCGTTCACGCTCGGGATCGGCACGATCGTCTCGCTCTTCACCGCCGTCCTCTTCACGCAGGCGTTCCTGGCGGTACATGGGCCGCTCGCCCATGCTGCGCTCGGCGCGCTTCCTCGGGGCCGGCGAGCGGCCAGATGGAGTGGAAGTTCGACTTCACCGGGATGTCGAAGTACTTCTTCTCGGCCTCGGGAGTGATCCTCGCTGATCGGCGCCATCGCCTTCTCGACCCAGCAGCTCAACCTGGGCATCGACTTCGAATCCGGCACGCGGATCACGGCCGCGCTCGGCAGAGGACGCCAGCGCGGAGGAGGTCCGAGCGGCGCTCAACGACGCGGGCATCGACGGCATCGACTCGGCCGAGATCCAGTCGGTGGAGAACGAGGACTTCGGCGCGAACGTGATCCAGATGCAGGCGAAGATCCCGCCGGATCAGGCGCCCGCCGTGCAGGGGGCGCTGACCGACGCCTTCGGGCTCGAAGGCGATGATCAGGGGTTCCAGAACGAATCGGTCGGGCCCACGTTCGGCCAGCAGGTCGCCGAGAACGCCGTCAAGGCGCTGATCCTGTCCCTGCTCGTGATCTCGGTCTACGTGGCGATCCGGTTCGAGGCGAAATACGCCGTGCCGGTCCTCATCGCGCTCTTCCACGACATCCTGATCACGGGCGGCATCTACGCGCTTGACGGGGCTGGAGGTGACGAGCGCGACCGTGGCGGCTTTCCTCACCATCTTGGGCTACTCGATGTACGACACGATCATCGTGTTCGACCGCATTCGCGAAAACGTGCCGCGCATGCCGCGCGCGGCCTTCTCCCAGATCGTCAACCGCTCGATGGCCGAGGTTCTGACCCGTTCGCTCATCACCGGTCTCTCGACCGTCTTCCTGGTCGGCATGCTGCTGATCTTCGGCGACGAGACGCTGCGCGGGATTCGCGATCGCGATGATGATCGGAATCGCCTCCGGTACGTATTCGTCGATCTTCATCGCCGCGCCCGTCCTGACCGAATGGAAGGAGCGCGAGCCGACCTACCGCGCCCGCCGCCATCACATCCAGGAGACGATGGGCTACGTGCCGGTCTTCCCCGAGGACAACGTCGTCGCGCGCGTCGAGGGCCATGGCGAGGTCGGGCGACGGCGCCGAGCGCAAGCTGATCGGCGGCGGCCCGCCCGTCGCAACCGAGGTGCCGGCGGACGCCTCCGACGCTTCGCCGCCTACGGGCGCGCCTGAAACCGGGCCCCTGCCCGAGCGACGGCACCGAGCGGCTCCGAGCCCGTGGCGGGCCCGCCGGGCGGCCGCCGAGACGGATGGCGCCGGGTCCGACGGGCGACAGCGCCGATCCCGCGGTTGCGGAGCGGGAGGCTGCGCAGCGGGAGCGCCGCCGCCAGCGCCAGAAGCGCCGGAAGAAGCACGGGAGGAATCGCTGATGGCAGTTCTGGTCTGGTTCACGGTCGGCGTCGCCCTCTGGCACTTCACGGTCTTCTTCCCGGACCGCTTCTGGGGCGGGATCGTCGGCGCGCTCCTGGGCGCGGTGGCCGGAGCGATGATCACCGGCGCCATCGCGCAGATCGCGCTCGGCGAGAGCGTGGGCGAGACGGGCATCGAGACGGTCCTCTTCGCCGTGCCGGGCACCCTGATCGGCGTCTGGATCATGTACCTGATCGGCACCCGCCACGAGCCCGATTCGACCCGTACGACTCCGAGCCGGCCGCGGCCTAGCGCACGGGGGCGATTCCGTCCCCTCCCGCTCCTAGCCTGAGTCGGTGAGTACGCTCCGGCTGGGCCCAGGGCCAAAAGAGCTTTCGCCTGGCCCCGTACTCGTACGACGAGGCGGCCGAGATCGCCCGTGAGCTGGAGGTGCCCGGAGCCGGTCGCGGTCGCGCTCGTCCGCCGCGGGTCATCGCACGGTCGAGGGCGCGCGCGAGTTCCTCGCGGCCGACGAGCGCCACGAACCCTCCGAGTTCCAGGGAATGGACGCGGCGATCGCGCTGATCCGCGCGCGCGATCTCCGGCGGGCAGGCGCATCACGGTCCACGGCGACTACGACGTCGACGGAGTCACCTCGACGGCGATCCTGGTGCGCGCTCTCCGCGAGCTCGGCGCCGAGTGCGACTGGCTCATCCCAAGCCGGGTCGAGGACGGCTACGGGCTCAGCCGCGCCACGATCGATCGGCTGGCCGTCGCGAGGCACCGGCCTCCTGATCACGGCCGACTGCGGGATCACCTCGGTCGAGGAGGTCGAGCACGCCAAGTCGCTCGGCATCGACGTCGTCGTCACCGACCACCACCAGCCCGGCGCCGCGCTGCCGGACTGCCCCATCGTCCATCCGGTCGTCTCCGGCTACCCGTGTCCGGATCTCTGCGCGGCGGGCGTCGCCCACAAGGTCGCCGCGGCGCTCCTGGGCGTCGAGCGCGCCGAGCGCGATCTGGATCTGGTCGCGCTGGCGACCATCGCGGACATGGTGCCGCTCCTCGGCGAGAACCGCTCGCTGGTCAGGCGCGGCCTCGAGCTCATGCGCCGCTCGCCGCGCCTCGGACTGCGCGCGCTGATGGAGGTCTCGAAGGTCGCACCCGAACGGGTCTGCGAGATCGGACGTCGGGTTCCGGCTGTCGCCGCGCATCAACGCGGCGGGTCGGCTGTACCGCGCGGACGCGGCGGTCGAGCTCTTCCTCGGCCAGGATCCCGAGCGCGCAGCCGAGATCGCCGTCGAGCTCGATCGAGCCAACCACGACCGGCGCGAGACAGAGCGCGAGGTCCTGGCGGACGCAAACCGGCTCCTTGCCGAGCTCGAAGCCGAGCGCGAGCCCGGCCGCGGCGATCGTCCTGTGGGGCGAGGGGTGGCACCCGGGGGTCGTCGGCATCTGCGCGTCCCGGATGGCGGAGCGCCACATGCGGCCCGCGATCCTGATCGCCATGGACGAGCATGGGCGCGGCAAGGGCTCCGGCCGCAGCGTTCCCGGGCTTCGACCTCCTCGGGGCGCTTCGAGCGTGCTCGCAGAGCCTGCTCCGCTTCGGCGGCCACCGCGCCGCTGCCGGCCTGGAGATCGAGGCCGCGAACCTGGAGGCGTTTCGCGACTGCCTCACGGCTCACTGCGCCCAGCTACTGCCCGACGAGCCGGCCTCGAGAGTCGAGGAGGTCGACGCGGTCGTCGGGTACCGAGGCGCTCGGCCATGAGCTCGCGACCCAGATGGCGCGGATCGGCCCATTCGGCATGGGGAATCCGGAGGTCCGGCTGGTCGTGCCCGGCGCCCGCGTGGACGACGTGCGCCCGATGGGCGAGGAGGAGCGGCACGCGCGCTTCACCCTCCGTGGCGGGCCCGGCCAGGTGCGCGGGGTCGCGTTCGGCGTCGGCGGCACCCTCGCCAAGCGCGCCGCCCAGGGCCCAGCCGACGCGACCATCCGCCTCGAGCTGAACGAATGGAACGGCGCGACCGAGCCGCGAGCGGTGCTCGGCGCGCTCTACGACCCGGTCGCCGCTGCCGCAGGCGACGCATGGCGTGCCGCGGACGGGGAGTTCACCGCAGCGCCTCGCAGGCCGCTTTGGACAGCCGCTCCAGCTTTCCCGGCGTCGATCCCGGACTGATTCCGACACGGAGCGCGAGCCGTCGTCGACCGGCGCGCCGCGTCGGGGCTCAGCCGTGATCGGCGAGCTGGCGTCGAGCGGCGAGCCCGTGCTCGTGGTCTGCGCCGACGCGCTCTGGCGGCGCGGCATCGTCGAGAGCGCGGTCCATCCGGGTCGCTACGGCGGGGGCGAGACGGCGATCGTTGCATCGCGCGGGTCGATCCCGCTCGGCGTCGAGAAGGCGAAGGAGATCGCCGAAAGGAGCGGCGTCGCGCTCGTCGACTGGGGAGCGCTCAGCCTCGAGCCAGGCCTGGTGGAGCTGTTCAAGCACGTAGTCCTGGCCGACCCGGCGCCACACCCGGTGATGGAGAGCCTGGTGTCGGCGGGCGACGGCTACCTGCACGTGCTCGCAGCGAAGCGTGAGCTCTCGCTGGGGGCGATCGCCGCCGCGCTTCCGGACCGCAAGGCGCTCGCGGGCGCGTATCGCGCGATCCGCGAGCACGGCGCGCCGCTCGAAGCCGCGGGCCTGCGCAGTCGCCCTGTGTGGCGCCGGCGGCGCGGGAAGGTCGCCCGAAGCGTGCGGGCTCGCCCTCCGCGCGCTCGCCGAGATCGGCGTCGTGCGGGTCGCTCGGAAGGGCTCTGCGGTCAGCGTTGAGGCCGTATCCTCGGTCAGGGGCGATCTCTCATCGTCGATGAGCTTTCGCCTCATCGAAAAAGCCAACGAGGAGTGCGTCCGATTCCTGAACCACCCGGAGAGACTGAGCTCGAGCCCGCTCGAAGCAGCGGCGTAGAAGACGCCGAGCCCGAGCCCGCGGGGCACACGCGGGTCGGCGCCGACGCCAACGGCGCTCGCGCGGCCCTGCCGGACGACGAGTACACGAAGGCGCTGACGGACGATGAGCGCGCGCTCCTGGGCGACCTCTTCGCGGTCGTGGAGGAGCACACGGACGCCGGGACCGAGACGCTCGAGCGGCGTGCCGTGGAGCACGCGTTCGCGTTCGCCTGCGAGCGCCACGCAGACCAGCGCCGCCGCTCCGGCGAGGACTTCATCACGCACCCGGTCGAGGTGGCGAAGATCTGCGCCGGGCTTCGCCTCGACACCGAGACGCTCTGCGCAGCCCTCCTCCACGACACGGTCGAGGACACTTCGGCGAGCCTCGATGAGGTGCGCGAGCTCTTCGGGGACGCGATTGCGGGGCTGGTCGACGGCGTCACGAAGCTGACGGGCATCACCTTCCAGAGCCGCGACGAGAACCAGGCCGAGAACTACCGGAAGATGATGGTCGCGATGGCCACGGACGTCCGGGTCATCCTGATCAAGCTCGCGGACCGGCTTCACAACATGCGGACGCTGTCCGCGATGCCGAAGCAAAAGCAGCTCGAGAAGGCGCGCGAGACGCTCGAGATCTACGCGCCGCTCGCCCACCGGCTCGGGATCCACGCGATCAAATGGGAGCTCGAGGACCTCGCCTTCCAGCGCCTTCACCCGCGCAAGTACGAGGAGATCAAGAAGCTCGTCGCCCAGCAGCGGAACGAGCGCGAGGCATACGTGGACGCGGCCGGCGACTTCCTTGCCGCAGGAGCTCGCCGACGTCGGGATCGAGGCGGAGATCTCGGGCCGCGCCAAGCACTTCTATTCGATCTACGCGAAGATGACCAAGAAGGGCCGCGAGTTCAACGAGATCTACGACCTCACGGCGATGCGGGTCATCGTCGGCTCGGTGAAGGACTGCTACGGCGCGATCGGGATCACCCACTCGATCTGGAAGCCGCTGCCGGGACGGTTCAAGGACTTCATCGCGACGCCCAAGCTCAACCTCTACCAGGCGCTTCACACCACGGTGATCGGGCCCGAGGGCAGGCCGCTCGAGATCCAGATCCGCACGCCGGACATGCACCGGATCGCCGAGTACGGGATCGCGGGCCACGTCCTCTACAAGGAGTCTCCGAACGGCAAGAAGGGCAAGCAAGGACCCCGCCGACGAGGCCCGGGAGAAGATGACCTGGCTCCGCCAGCTCCTCGAGGAGGAAGGCGAGCAGGAGTCGGCCGAGTTCCTCGAGTCGCTCAAGGTCGACCTCTTCGAGGACGAGGTCTTCGTCTTCACCCCGAAGGGCGAGGTGAAGAACCTCTCCGCCGGCTCGACGCCCCTCGACTTCGCGTACGCCGTCCACACGGACGTCGGGCACCGCTGCGTCGGCGCGAAGGTCAACGGCAAGATCGTGCCGCTCCACTACCAGCTGAAGTCGGGCGACATCGTGGAGGTGCTGACTTCAAAGGGCGAGCGCGCGCCCTCACGCGACTGGCTGAGCGTCGTCCGGACGAGCCGCGCCCGCAACAAGATCCGGGCCGCGCTCACGCGCGAGAAGCGCGAGGACGCCGAGCGTCGCGGCCGCGAGGAGCTGCAGACCGCGCTGCGAAAGCAAGGCCTGCCGCCGCAGCGCATCGCCGGCTCGCCGCTCCTGGCCGACGTGATCCGCGAAACGGGCTTCCGGAAGGCCGACGACTTCTACGTGGCGCTCGGCGGCTCGAAGATCTCCGCCGAAGACGATCGTCAACAAGGTCATGCAGCGGCTGAAGGGCGGGGAGGCCGTCGCCGGAGACGAAACCGAGGCGCGCCTCGCGGGCGTGCTCGAGGGCCGCGACGAGCGCCAGCGCCGGACGCAGGAGGCATCCGACTACGGGATCGAGGTCCAGGGCGCGTCCGACGTCATGGTGCGGCTTGCGAAATGCTGCCGCCCGGTCCCCGGCGATCCGATCGTCGGCTACGTCTCGCTGGGTCGCGGCATCACGATCCACCGCGAGGACTGCAAGAACGTCAAGGCGCTGAAGAAGGCGCCGGAGCGCTTCACCGACGTCGCGTGGGAGGGCGGTAACGAGGCCTCCTATCGCGTCGAGCTCGAGATCGACGCGTGGGACCGGTCCCGGCTCCTCGAAGACCTCTCCCGGAGCTTCTCCGAGAGCGGCGTCAACATCATCGAGGCACGCTGCTCGACCAAGCACCCGATGGTCAAGAACCGCTTCGTGGTCGAGGTCGGCGACTCCGACCAGCTGCGCCAGTGCGTCTCGCGCCTGCGGCACGTCGAGGGCGTCTTCGACGCGTACCGCGTCACCCCGGGCGCCTAGAGCACGGAGTGCCGAGGCCGGGGGTCAGCGTCGTCGTCCCGTTCGCGGGCGACGCCGAGGACGCGGAACGGCTGGCGCGGTCGCTGGCCGCGCTCGAGCTGAGCGACGGCGACGAGTTGATCGTCGCCGACAACTCGGCCGAGGGGTGCTTCCGCGAGGGCCCCGGCGTCCGCGTGGTCCGGGCAACCAGGGAGAGGTCGTCCTATTACGCGCGCAACGCCGGGGCTGCCGCGGTCGCCGGGAAACGTGCGCGAGCGCCCGCGAAGTAGCTCTGTGCACGATTCATCCAGCGCTCGCGCCGACGAGGGGCGGTGGCTGCTTTTCACCGACTCGGACTGCGTGCCGCAGCCCGATCTCCTGGACGCCTATTTCGCCGAGCTGCCGCGCGGACGACGTTGGCGCGCTGGCCGGCACCGTTGATCTCGGACCCGAGCCAGCGGCACTTCCTCGCCCGGTACGCGACCGACCGCGGCTTCCTCGACCAGGAGGCCGGGCTTCACACCGCGGAGGACGCGGCGGCGACGGCCAACCTGGCCGTGCGCGTCGACGGCCTTCGACGAGATCGGCGGCTTCACCGAGGGCATCCGATCTGGCGGGGACGTGGATCTGTGCCGGCGGCTGGTGGATGCCGGGTGGAGGATCGAGCGGCGCCCCGACGCGGTCGTCACCCACCTTCACCGCGAGTCGCTGCCCGACCTGATGGGCTCGATCGCGCGTTACGCGGCGGGCGCCCGGTGGCTGAACGAGCGCTATCCGGGGATCGGCGCCGGCCTGGCCCCTGGTGCCGGGGCTCGTCCACTGCGGGAAGGACATCGCGGGCGAATCTGGCCGGCCGCCGCTTCGAGGAGGCGGCGTTCCGGGGCGTGGACGCCTGGGCATGTTCGCCCACGCGATCGGCTACCGCCGCTCGAACGAAGCGAAGCTTCGCGCTTGAGCACGGCACGGGCGCTCATCCGCTGACTTCGGAAGCCAGCTCGGCGCGCACCCGCTCCGCGACGGCAGCTGCTTCGTCGTCGGATTCGTACTTCGTCCGCGGCCAGAAGAAGCCACGAAGGCCGTCCTTCTTCACCCGCGGCACCACGTGGCAGTGAAGGTGGGGAACTGACTGGGAGACGACGTTGTTCATGGCGACGAAGGAGCCCTGCGCGCCCATCGCGTCCCTGACCGCCACCGACAGGCGCTGGGCGCGTTCGAAGAAGGGCTCGATCAGCTCGGCAGGCAGGTCAGCCGAGCGTCTCGTGGTGGTCGCGAGGCACGAGGAGGGTGTGGCCGTGGAAGAGCGGCCGCGAGTCGAGGAACGCGAAGCAGACTCGTCGTCGAGCACCACGTGCGCGGGCTCCTCGCCGGCGGACGATCCGGCAGAACAGGCAGCCCTCAGGCAACGATCGTCAAGGCGGCGGGGGCGATGCCCAGCTCGAGCGACTCGTGGTCGCCGATGTAGTCGCCGTCGACCTCGACCGGGAACGGGATCGTGTTGCCCGCCTCGTCGGTGGTGAGCGAGTCGACGCGCGCCTCCACGAAGGCCGGCGAAGTGCTCGATCTGGCTTGATGGTCGACCGCGCGAAGCGGCCGGTTGTCGAGAGGCAGCGCGCCATGACGGTCGGCATGTCGCGAAGAGCGGCGCGCTTCAGCATCGCGACGGACATCGTGCCGTTGTCGATGGCGATGCCCTCGCAGACCCGCACCTCGCGGTTGCCGAAGTAGGTGAACGGATCGGAGTTCTGAGCGACGGTCGTGATCCCCTCGACCTCGCCCTGCTCGGAGCGCAGGCGGAGGCGCGCGGGGGTGCCCATCAGGTAGTGGCGGTTGAAGCCGGTGACGGCGGCGTACGTGTAGTACCACTCGCCGAAGCGCGTCTTCAGCTTCGGGTGGGCGTCCACGCGCTTCACGACCATGGCGTCGAGTCCGGCGCCGCAGGCGAAGACGAAGTGGCGGCCGCTCGCGAGCCCCAGGTCGATCTTGCGCGGCTGAAAGTTGTCGGCGAGGCCCAGGAGGTGCTCGGTCGCGTCGACCACGTCGCCGGGGATGCCGAGGCTGCGGCAGACGACGTTCGTCGAGCCGCCCGGGAAGCATCGTGACCGGGAACGTCGGTGCCGGCCAGCCCATGGGCGACCTCGTTGAGCGTGCCGTCGCCGCCGAAGGCGACGACCACGTCGTAGCCGCCGTCGATGGCTTCGCGCCCGATCTCGGTCGCGTGGTTCTGCGCCTCCGTCATCACCGCTTCGACCTGGTAGCGGCCCTGGAGCGCGTAGACGACGAGGTTCTTCAGGCGGTCCGAGACCGTCGTCGCATACGGGTTGACGATGACCAGCATGCGCTTCTTGTGCGGGCGCCGAGCGCCGCCGTTCGTCTTGGCGCTCTGAGCCGAAGCCGGGTCCGAAAGTCTCGTCGAGGCCTCCATGAGGGCCTCAATCGTGGCAGACGGCTTCATAGCGCACGACTTCCCCGTCCTCGACTTCTCGAACCATGCCCTCGTTCATCAGGAGGTCGACGTGTCCGATCACCTCCGAGAGGGTCAGGAACGCCTGCGTGACCGCGACGTTGCCCCAGAGCGCCTGGGCGATCTCGTGGCCGGTCCGGGGCTTGCTCGGAGATGAGCTTCCAGATCTTGTCCTTGCGCCGCTCGGTCATCCGCATCCGCTCGTCGATCAGCGCGACGTGGTCGGTGATCGGCTCGCCGTGGCCCGGCAGCACGATCTCGGCCGGCATCTCACGCGTCTTCAAGAGCGACTCCCGATAGCTGACCAGGGCCTGGGTCCGCTCGTCGGATCCGTCGAGGGGCCGGGTGATCAGCGGGTTCGACGAGATGTGGGCGATCAGGTGGTCCGCGGCGATCAGGATCTTCCGCTCGGCAGTCCCAGAAGACGGTGTCCGACGGGCTGTGGCCCGGGCGGTGGAGCACCTCGAGCTTGCGGTCGTAGAGCTTGAGCGTCTCGCCGTCCGCGAGGGGCCGGGTGACGGTCGCGCGGGAGCCCCACGCCCGGAAGCTCCGCGACACGCCCTGAAGCGCGACGACGACGTTCTCGGGGATGCCGCTGCGGAGCATGAGCTCGGCGGAGAAGCGGTCGTCGAGCTCGGCGTCCTCGGAGAAGTTCGCCAGACGGCGCACCGCCTTGTCCAGCGCGGCCACCTGCGCGCCGGAGTGCTCGACGATGATCTCGACCAGCCCGACGTGGTCGATGTGCTGGTGGGTGAGGATCACCAGCTCGATGTCGTCGATCGAGTGGCCCAGCGCCTTCAGCTGGTTCTGAAGCTCGTCGAGCGCCTTGCCGGAGTTCGGGCCCGTGTCGACCAGGGTGAGGGGCTCGTCCTCGATCAGGTAGCAGTTGACGCGCCCGACCGCGAACGGCGTGGGGATGCGAAGGGTGTGGATGCCCGCCTCGCGGGCGCGCTCCAGGGCCTCCTCAGGCGTCACGGATCTGCGCGAGGATCTCGTCGCGCTTCGTCTCCATGTCCTCGCGCGAGACGAGCGATTCGAGGTTCAGGCGAAGGAGCGGCTCGGTGTTGGACGGGCGCACGTTGAAGTGCCAATCCGGGTAGTCGACGGAAACGCCGTCCATCCACATGACCTCCGCGTCGGGATGGCAGTCGGCGATCTCCTTCATCTTCGCCTCGGGGTCGGCAACCTCCGAGTTGATCTCTCCCGAGATGAAGTAGCGGGAGCGGAGCTCGCCGACGAGCTCTGAGAGCGGCTTGTCCTCGACGGAGAGCAGCTCGAGGACGAGCAGCGCGGGGATCGTTCCCGAGTCCGCCGAGTAGAAGTCGTGGAAGTAGTAGTGCCCGGAGACCTCGCCGCCGAAGGCGCCTCCGTGCTCGCGCATGGCGATCTTGAAGAAGGCGTGGCCGACGCGGTTGATCTGCGGCGTTCCGCCGTGCTCGGTCGACTGTGTCCGGCACCGCGCGCGAAGCGCGGACGTCATAGAGGATCGTCGCGCCCGGCTCCTTGCGGAGGACCTGCTTGGCGAGCAGCGCCGTGAGGAAGTCGCCGTCGACGAACTCGCCCTGGTCGTCGATGAAGAAGCAGCGATCGGCGTCGCCGTCCCAGGCGATGCCCAGGTCGGCGCCCTCGGAGCGCACGCGGTCGATCACGAACTGGCGGTTCTCGGGGAGGAGGGGGTTCGGCTCGTGGTCGGGGAAGTTGCCGTCCGGCGCCCAGTAGGTCTTGATCGTCTCGATGCGGCAGCCGGTCGAGCAGCGGGCCCGGCCATCGGCCCCGCCATCCCGTTGCCGCCGTCGAGCACGACCTTGAGCGGCTTGACGCGGCCGGGGTCGATGAAGCTCATGCGCGTGCGCCTGGAAGTCCGGATAGATGTCGACGTCCGAGATCGAGCCGCCGCCCGGCGCCTCCGGCAGGCCGGCCTCGATCTTGCGGCGGATGTCCTGGATCCCGGCGTCGCCCGACAGCGCGAGCGCGCCTTCGCGGACGAGCTTCACGCCCGTATAGGCCTTGGGGTTGTGCGAGGCGGTGACCATCGCGCCGCCGTCGAGCTCGCGCGAGCCGACGAGGAAATAGAGCATCTCGGTGCCGACCATCCCGGCGTCGAGCACCTCGCAGCCCTCCGCGACGAGGCCGTCCGGCGATGCGCCCGGCCATCTCGGGAGCCTGAAGGCGCATGTCGCGGCCCAGGCCGACGCGAAGCTCGACGGTCGGCTTGCCGCGAAGATCGGCCAGGACCCGGGCGAAGCCGCGGCCGATCAGGATACGCGGTGTCGCCGTCCATGTCCGATCCCGTAGAGGCCGCGGATGTCGTAGGCCTTGAAGATCTCCGGCTTGACGCCGCGCTCATCCGAGCTCACCCTCCAGCGCTTCGTAGGTCTGCTCGAGCGTCTGCGGCATCACGCGCGTGTCGGCGAGGACCGGCATGAAGTTCGTGTCGCCGCCCCAGCGCGGGACGACGTGCATGTGGATGTGGTGCTCGACGCCGGCGCCGGCGACGCGGCCCTGGTTGAAGCCGACGTTGAAGCCGTGCGGCTCGTACTTCGCCTGAAGGACCGAGATCGCCTGCTGCGAGAGGGCCATCATCTCGGCCGTCGTCTCTGCCTGGATGTCCTGGATGCGGCCGACGTGCTCGAACGGGGCGACCATCAGGTGCCCGTTCGTGTACGGGTAGAGGTTCAGGATCACGAAGCAGCGCTCTCCGCGGTGGACGATCAGGTTCTCGGCGTCGTCATTCTCCGCGGGCTTGGCGCAGAAGATGCACTCGTCCTCGAGGTCCTTCGAGGCGTCCTTCACGTACTTGAGGCGCCACGGCGCCCAGATGTAGTCCTTAGACACACTTTCGCACCTGCTTATCGCGTTGCCGTACCGCAACGCGTCACATCACGCACACAGCGCCATCCTAGGGCGCGCGCCTAGAGCCAGCCGCGGCGCTTGAAGAACGCGAGCATCCCGACGAGCAGCACGACCATCGCCGCGACGACCGCGTAGAAGTCCTCGGAGTCGCCCTCGCCCGGGACGCCGACGTTCATGCCCCAGATCGACGCGACGAGCGTCAGCGGCAGGACGATGACGCTGATCGAGGTGAGCACGCGCAGGATCTCGTTGACGCGGTGGGAGATGCACCGACTCGTTCGTGTCCTCGAGCGCCTCGACGACCTCCTTGTAGTTCTCGAGCATGTCCCAGATCCGCTCGTGCGCGTCGCCGATGTCGTCGAAGTAGATCTCGAGCTCCTCGCCCTCGGGCGGAGCCAGGAAGCGCTGCTTGGAGTTCTCGAGGTCGCGAAGGACGGCGCGCTGCGGGCGGATCACCTTGCGGAAGTTGATGATCTCCTGCTTGACGTTCGAGATGTCGCGGACGACCTCCTCGGCCGCGCCCTCGAAGATCTCGTCCTCGACCGCGTCGAGCTTGTTGCCGATCTTCCGAAGCATCGGGAAGCAGTAGTCGAACCCGTCGTCGACGATCCGGTAGAGCAGGAAGCCCGAGCCCCTCGAGAAGAGCTGTTCGCGCAGCTCCTCCTTCTGGCGGCAGCGCTCGAACAGGTACTCGACCGGCTGGAGCGGCGTGTTCGGGATCGTGACGATGTAGTCGCGCCGACGAAGAGGTCGAGCTCGCCCGCGTTCAGGCGGCCGACGGAGCGGTCGAAGACCGGGAAGTGGAGGACGATGAAGAGGTAGTCGGGGTACTCGTCGATCTTCGGGCGCTGGTTGCGCGACAGGACGTCCTCGAGGTCGAGGGGGTGGAAGTCGAAGTGCTCCTCGAGCCAGCCCGCCTCGAGCTGCCCGGGGCGCTCGATGTTGACCCAGCGAAAACCGCCGCGCGTCGATTACCTCGACGCGCGGGGTGCGCTCGGCCGCGTCAGTCGCCGCAGGGGCGATTGACGCCCGAGCGGGGCGACGCAGTCTCGGCTTCGGAAGGCTCGGCATCGGCCGGCTCTGGTGTCAGCGTCGCGGGCATTGCCGAAGCAAGATTACCCCGCTTGTGAGGCGTCCCCTCCATTGGTACGATCCCTTGCACATAACCGCTGCATCCAGAGGGGTGGAGGGACTGGCCCTATGAAACCCCGGCAACCAACGGAGGATCTTCGGATCCGAGCGAGGTGCCAATTCCAGCAGGCGATGAGCCTGGGAGATGTGAACGGAAGTCCGGATCAGGGCCTCTGTTTACGAAAAGCAGAGGTCTTTTTCGTTAAGACGACCGACCGAACTGGAGGATTTCGAGACATATGGCGCCCACCGCCCTCACTTGCAAGGAGTGCAAGACGGACTACCCGCTCGAGGCCCGCTACTTCTGCGAGGCGTGCTTCGGCCCGCTCGAGGTCTCCTACGAGCTCGGCGGCGCCGACGCCGCCGAGCTCAAGCGGAAGATCCAGGCCGGCTCGGCCGGGATCTGGCGCTATGCGGACTTCCTGCCGTTCGCGGGACGGCCCCGCGATCCGCTCGAGCCGGGGCTGACGCCGCTCGTGAGGGCGGATCGTCTGGCGGAGCGCCTGGGCATGGGCGAGCTCTGGGTCAAGAACGACGCCGCGAACCCGACCCACTCGTTCAAGGACCGGGTCGTCGCGGTCGCCGTCGCAAAGGCGCAGGAGCTGGGCTTCGAGACCGTCGCCTGCGCGTCGACCGGCAACCTCGCGAACGCCGTCGCTGCCCACGCCGCCGCAGCCGGGCTTGAGTCGTACGTCTTCGTGCCGGCGAACCTCGAGGAGCAGAAGCTCCTCGCGACCGGCGTCTACGGGACGAACCTCGTCGGTGTGCGCGGCAACTACGACGACGTGAACCGGCTCTGCACCGAGCTCTGCGAGGAGCGGCCCTGGGCGTTCGTGAACGTCAATCTGCGCCCGTACTACGCCGAGGGCTCGAAGACGCTCGCCTACGAGACGGTCGAGCAGCTCGGCTGGTCGCTTCCCGACCGGGTCGTTGCCCGATCGCCTCGGGCTCGCTCTTCACGAAGATCGCGCGCGGCTTCGACGGAGTGGCTCGAGCTCGGCCTGGTCGAGGGCGAGCTTCCCGCCTTCAACGGCGCCCAGGCCAGGGCTGCTCGCCGGTCGCGACGGCATACGCCGAGGGCTGGGACGTCTGCAAGCCGCAGCGCCCGGACACGATCGCCAAGTCGCTTGCGATCGGCAACCCCGCGGACGGCCCGTACGCGCTCGAGCTCGCGCGGCGGACCGGCGGCAGCGTCGATCACGGTGACCGACGACGAGATCCGTGCGGGCATCCGGCTGCTGGCCGAGACGACCGGCATCTTCACCGAGACGGCCGGCGGCGTCACGATCGCGACGCTCGCGAAGCTCGCCGAGCGCGGCGACATCTCGCGCGACGAGCGGGTCGTGGCCTACATCACCGGCGAGGGCCTGAAGACGCTCGACGCCGTGCGCGAGGGGCACCACATGTACGAGATCGAGCCGCAGATCGCGTCGCTCGACGCGGCGCTCGCGGCTGCCAGCGTCGCGCTAGCGCCGCTGAGTAGATTCCCGCGCGATGGCGGTCACAGTGAAGATCCCGAGTCAGCTTCGCCCTGCAACGGGCGGCGAGGGCGAGCTCGAGGTCGAGGGCGGGACCGTCGGCGAGGCGCTCGACGCGGTGTTCGACCAGCACGACGGCCTGCGCGAGCGCATCACCGAGGACGGCACCCTTCGCCGCTTCGTCAACGTCTACGTCTCCGGCGAGGACATCCGCTTTCAGGACGGACTCGAGACCGAGCTCACCGACGGCGACGAAGTGACGATCCTTCCGGCCGTCGCCGGTGGGCACTAACCCACCTCAAGCGGCGGACATTCCCGTCGCGATCCTCTGCGGAGGCAGGGGCACGCGCTTGCGCGAGCAGACGCACGCGATCCCGAAGGCGCTGGTCGAGATCGGCGGCAAGCCGATCCTCTGGCATGTCATCCACATCTACGCCGCGCAGGGATTCCGCCGCTTCGTCCTTTTGACCGGCTATCTCGGCGAGATGATCGAGGATTTCGTGACCCGCGAGGAATGGGGTGACGCCGATCGAGATCACCTGTCTCGACACCGGCCAGGACACCCCACCGGCGGCCGGGTCGCGCGGGCCGGCAGACGCCTTCGGTGACGGCACGTTCTGCCTGACCTACGCGGATGGCGTCGCCGATATCGACCTCGACGCCCTGCTTGGCATTTCATGCGCAGAAGGGCACGGCGGCCACGATGACCGTCGTCCGCCCCTACAGCCAGTGGGGGATCGCTGTGATCGACGACGATGACCGCATCGGCGGCTTCGAGGAGAAGCCGCGGCTCGACTACTGGATCAACGGCGGCTTCTTTTGCTGCGAGCCGGCCGTTCCTCGACTGGGTGGCCGAGGACTCGGTGCTCGAGCGCGAGCCGCTCGAGACCGCGGCGCGCGAAGGGCGAGCTTGCCGCGTACCGCCACGGCGGCTTCTGGGACTGCATGGACACCTACAAGGACGCAGTAGTCCTCAACGACCTGTGGAACTCGGGGCAGGCGCCCTGGCAGGTCTGGGACCGCGAGCCGGCGGAGAGCCTGCATGACATCTCCTTGTCACCGGCGCCCGCGGCTTCGTCGGCGGCTGGCTCGCCAAGGCGCTGCTCGAGCGGGGCGACCGCGTCGTCTCCTTCGACAGGCGCCGGGTGACCGAGAAGCCCTCTGCGGTCGGCATGCTCGGGATCGAGGACGGACCTCGTCCAGGTCGAGGGCGACCTGTGCGATGCCGGCGAGCTCGAGCGCGTTCTCGACGGAAAACGAGGTGGACTCCGTCTTCCACCTCGCCGCCGAGACGATCGTCTCGACGGTGCAGGAGTCGCCGGTCCAGGGCTTCGAGTCGAACGTACGCGGAACGTGGACGCTCCTTCAGGCCTGCCTGGAGCACGGGCGTCGAGCGGGTCGTCTTCGCCTCGTCGGACAAGGCGTACGGCGCGCACGAGACGCTGCCCTACCGCGAGGACTTTCCGCTTCAGCCGACGGCGCCGTACGAAGCGTCGAAGGCGGCAGCCGATCTGATCGCGCGCTCGTACTGGCACTCGTACGGCCTGCCGATCGCGGTGACGCGCTTCGCGAACATCTACGGCGGCGGCGACCTCAACTTCTCCCGGCTGATCCCCGAGGCGGTGAGCGCCGCGCTCGACGGCCGCGCGCCCGTTCTTCGCTCGGACGGCTCGCCGGAGCGCGACTTCCTCTACGTCGAGGATGCCGCGTCGGCGTACCTCGCCATCGCGGACGGCCTCGAGCGCGATGACGTGCGCGGCGAGGCATTCAACGCCGGCGGCGGGCGCTCCTATCCGGTGCTCGACGTGATCGAGACGATCTCGCGCCTCGCCGGCACGGGCGTCGAGCCCGACATCCGCGGCACCGGCAATCCCGAGGGCGAGATCGACAAGCAGTACGTCGATCCGACGAAGCTTCGCGAGACGCTCGGCTGGGAGCCCGCAGGTGGGGCTGGAAGAGGGCCTCGAGCGGACGATCGAGTGGTACCGCGACCACCCGGAAAGCTGGGCCCGGCACCGGCCGGGTGCCGCGAGCGGCCTTGCTAGGCGGCGAGCTCGCGCTCGCGCTGCGGCGAGCTTGCCGCGATCCGCTCACCTCGGCCAGGTCGCGGAGCGCCTCGTTTACGAGCTCGGGGCACTCGAGCGGGGTGGAGTGGCCCGAGGTCGGCGAGACGTAGAGGCCGACGGAGTGGGGGAGTCCCTGGTCGATCTTCTCGGCGTGGGCGACGGGGGTGAGGCGGTCGAGCTCGCCGGCGACGCCGACCGCGGGGACGTCGAGCGCAGTCGAGCTCGCGAGAGGAGCTTCATCCGGGACATCGAGATCGAGCATCCGGTGCGTGCCCGCTGGCGGCAGTCGAGCGCCATGCGCAGTGACGAGCTCGATGTCCTCGTCCGGGCGTGCGGACGCGAGGGCGACGTAGGCGACGACCGCGCGGGCGATGGGGAGCGGGACCGAGCGGATCGATCCGGGGGTCGCGAGGATCGCGTCGGCGAGCTTTCCCTGCGCGGTGCCGAACGGACCGGGGAGGGGCCGGACCACGGCGGACTCCGTGTTGAGGTCTTCGAGGCCGGTGGAGATGAACGCGGCGCCGCGGATGCGCTCGGAGACTGAGCCGCGGTGCGCCTCGGCCCCAGGCGGCGAGGGTCATGGCGCCCATCGAGTGGCCGGCGACGATCGGCAAGCTCGCCCTCGACGGCGGTTGCCTCGAGGACGAGCTGCAGGTCCGCCGCGAGCGCCTCGAGCGAGTAGTCGCCGTCGCGCGCCTCCTCGGAGAGGCCGTGGCCGCGGTGGTCGTAGGTGACGATGCGGAAGCTCGTCCGCAAGCCCTCGACCTGGCGGTGCCAGAGCTCGGAGGTCTCGACCCAGCCGTGGACGAGGACGAGCGTCGGCAGGTCGTCCGCGCCGTGGACGCGCACGTGGCGGTAGCCGCCGTCGGCGCCGCGGACGCTGGCCGGGCGGCCGGACTCCGTCTCGGCGCGGCGGACCTTGCTGCCCGGTCGGCGCGGCGGGCGGTCGAGCCATGCGTTGACCGCGGCCGCGCCGGCCAAGCCCGCGGCGACGAGCGCTTCGTTTCGGGAGGGCTTCCTCATTCGGGGTGAGTATTGCGCCTGCGCTCGATCACCCTCATGACGAAGAGCGCTCCGACGACGAGGAACGCCGGCATCACGAACGGGATCGCCGAGACGAGCTCGCCGTGGTCGGCGAGGAGGGTGACGCCGCGCTCATGCGGTCACCTCTGGCCCGATCGCGGTGCGCTCCGTGCTTGCGAGCGGGCGCCTCTTGCTCCTGCTCGCGGGCTCCTCGACGGCGATCGCGAGGCGATGAAGCGCCCAGGCGATCATCACGAGGAGAGCGAACGCGATGAGCCGCGACGACCAGGTACGCGACGATCGTCGACGCCAGCTCGCGACGTCCTTCTGCTCGCGCTGGAGGACCTCGTGGTCGGCACTGGAAGGTCCGCTCGAACGCCGGCTCGGCGGGCACGCCCTCGACCGGGATCGCGGGATCCTCGGGCATGTAGATGGGCATCGCGTTCAGCGTGTTGCCGCTCGAGTAGCGCACCATCGTCTTCCACGAGCCGCCGACCGGCACCGGCTCGTCCGTGGTGAAGACGCCGGGCGAGCCGGTGGGCTCGAGCTCCGCGATGACGAGGCCGCCGCCCTGCCAGGAGGTGACGTTGATGAACTCGGCGCCGTCCGCGGCGTCGGTCGGCGTCATGCGGACGGTGGGACGACCTCGCCGGGCCCGGCTCGGCCAGGGTGACGTCGCGCGCTCACGCCCTCGGCCGCCGGCTTGAAGGCCGCGAAGCCGACCAGGACCGCCATGACCGCGGCGCCGGCGAT
Organism: uncultured bacterium; assembly: GCA_963740125.1. Taxonomy (GTDB): domain Bacteria; phylum Actinomycetota; class Thermoleophilia; order Solirubrobacterales; family 70-9; genus JALZKA01. The sequence continues at coordinate 240,098 of CAVUCV010000003.1, forward strand.
CGCGCCGTTTCGGGTTGTGCGGAGCCGCGGCAGCTCGTCCGAGGCCAGGCGCTCGCCGATCCAGACGCCGAGGAGCGAGCCGGCCATCGCGGCGAGGAAGCCGACGATCGGCGCCCTCGGGCAGGAGGTCGGAGGTCCATGGGATGGGCATCCAGATGTTCGACCACGCCCACTCGGAGGCAAGGCCGATCGTCCCGATGCCGACGCCGGTGACGAGGCCCAAGCGTGAGCGGACGGGCGCGGGGCAGGGCGAGGAATACCGCCTCGACGACGAGCGCCTCGACGATGAAGAGCGCGAAGTGCGGCGTCGTCTCGCCCAGGACGGGACCGACGATCACGGAGACGACGCCGCGGACCAGGAGGAAGAACGCGACGGCGCCGATCGCCGCCCCTCGCCCGAGCCAGAGGCGCGTCGCCGTCAGGGCGACGCCGGCGGCGAGCATGACGAGCATCGGGCTGGAAGATCATCCGGAACTGCGGGACGCCGAAGTCGAACTCGACGGGGAAGACCATGAGGCCGATCAGGAGGCCGCCGGAGAGGGCGACGCGCCGGAGCCACAGTGATCCACGAGTGCTCGCCGCGCTGTCGGACCGGCTCGGCGCGGCCCGGCCTCGACCATCAGGATCGCGATCCCGATCAGGGTCATGGCGGCGCCGCCGATCAGCATCAGGTGGGTCGGGCCCCAGAGCGTCACGTCCTGGCCGAAGATGCGGTGCCAGACGTCATCGAGCGGGAAGCCGATCAGGGCGAACATGCCGCAGGTCGTCATGACGACGCCGCCGAGCGGCGCGTACCAGTCGCCGACGATGCGCACGGCGCTCTTCGAAGGCTTCTCGAGCGGCAGGACGCAGGCGACGAAGCCGGCGGTGAAGATCCCGAAGAGGCCGCCGAGGATGAGGTAGTGGGAGGGATTGGCGAGCGGCCCCTCGTCGCGGCCGGTGTCGATGTGGATCGAGACGTCCCAGAGGAAGCCGAGGAAGGCGAGCAGGAGCGCGCCGGCGGCGATCGCGGAGGGGAGGGCGGCCCAGCCGGGCAGGCCGCTCACCCGCTCGGAGTAGCCGGCGAGCCGGCCGAGGTAGGGGACCTTGCCCGAGCGGTGGCCGAGGCCGAAGTAGAGAAGGGCGCGCGGTGAGCACCATGGCGCCCGCGGTCGCGATGATCACCTGGCCGATCGCGGCGCCGCCGGCAGGCGGCGCTTCCTCGGTTGCCTGGGCCAGCGCGAGCGCGGGGGCGACGAGGGACGTCGCGCCGGCGAGGAGCAGGGAGGCGGTGAGCTTTCGCTTCATCGAGCGGGTTCCTTCCTGAGGGGTGGCTTCTGCGGACATGCGTCTGGGCACATAAACCCAATGCCCTGACATTGTTACATCAAACCATGTCACGTTGATAGATGATGCATCAGACGAGTGCTAGCGTTCTAGGCATGGAGCGGGAACTACGCGGCTGTATCTGCGCCCAAGCAACCGAGCGAGGAGAGAGAACACCCTCACGGTCGAGCAGCTCGCCGCCGAGAGCGGCATGAGCGTGCGGAACATCCGCGCGCATCAGGCGCGCGGCCTGTTGCCGCCGCCGGAGGTGCGGCAGCGGGTCGGCTACTACGGGCCGGGCCACGTCGCGCGGCTCGAGCTGATCACGCAGCTTCAGGCGGATGGCTTCAACCTCAAGGGCATCGAGCGTCTCCTGGAGGGGGCGAGCGGCGAGGCCTCGGAGGCGATCATGAGCTTCCGCCGCGCCGTCACCGAGCCGTTCGAGTCCGAGCGGCCGCAGATCTTCACCCTGTCGGAGCTTCGCGAGCGGTTCGGCGAGGACGCGACGCCGCTCCTGCTTCGCCGCGCGATCAAGCTCGAGCTGGTCTCGCCCGTGGGCCCTGCCTCGTTCGAGGTGGCGAGCCCGCGCCTGCTCGAGATCGCTGCCGAGATGATCGAGCGCGGTGTGCCGGCCGAGGCGCTCTTGGACGTCGTCGACGTTATGAAGCGCTCGAGCGGATACGTCGCCGAGGCGTTCGCGCAGCTTTTCGTCACCTGGGTCTGGCAGCCTTTCGAGGAGAAGGGCCGCCCCGAGGAGGAGTGGCCGAACGTGGTCGACTCGATCGAGCGGATGCGCCCGGTGGCAACGCAAGCGCTCGAAGCGATGTTCCAGATGACCATGACCAAGACAGTCGAGGACGAGTTCGGCCGCGAGCTTCAGCGGATCGGCGAAGAGCCGGGGCGAGCGGCGGAGGAGGCGATAGCCGTGGCCAACCTGCGCCTCCCGATCGATCTCGCGCCCATCACGGATGGGCTCCGCGACATCTCTGAGATCGCTGAGGGTGGTGCGCGACTCGGTGGCGATCCTGCCCGAGGTCGCCAAGACGCTCGAGGAGATCCGGGACGGCGACGAGCTCCATGGCCGAGGAGGTGCACCGGATGCGGGTGGGAGTCGACGGGCTCGGCGAGGAGGTCGACGGGCATGCGTGCGGCCGTGGAGCCGCTGGTGCCACACATGGACGTGGTGGCCGCTCGGATCGAGGCGCTCGAGCCCCGGCTCGAGGACCTGAGCCTCGCGCTTCACCCGATGCGCCGCCTCACACGGCGCCGCGGGGCCAACGGTGACGCGGCCGCCGAGGATGCGGTTGCCGAGGAAGCCGAGGCGCAGGCGGCAGTCGCCGACGAGGTGGCTCAGATCGACTCGGGCGAGAACGTGTCGCAGTCCGACGGGTCGCCGGAGGAGTAGCCGCGCTCGAACCACTCGCGCCGCTGCTCGGACGAGCCGTGGGTGAACGAGTCGGGGTTGACCGACTGGCCGGCCTGCTCCTGCAGGCGGTCGTCGCCGATCGCCTCCGCGGTGTCGAACGCCTCGTCCAGGTCGCCTGACTCGAGGTCGCCCTCGGCGAAGACGGTGGCGGCCCAGACGCCGGCGTAGCAGTCGGCCTGGAGCTCGGTGCGAACCGACAGCTCGTTCGCGTTGTCGGGGTCGTCCTGCTCGAGCCGGGCGACGCGGTCGTTCGTGCCCAGGACGTTCTGGACGTGGTGCCCCATCTCGTGGGCGATCACGTAGGCCCAGGCGAAGTCGCCGCCGCCGCCGAGCTGGCGCTCCATGTCCTCATAGAAGGTGAGGTCGAGATAGACGCGCGAGTCGGCAGGGCAGTAGAACGGGCCAACGGCCGAGGTGGCGTTGCCGCAGCCGCCGGTGGAGACGGCTCGTCGTAGACGACCAGCTTGGCGTCCTCGTAGGACTCGTCGCCGCCCTCGAACGAGCTCTTCCAGGTCTCCTGCGTGTCGTCGAAGACGTACTCGGAGAACTCGAAGAACTCGCGCTGGGGGTCCTGGTCGGGCGGGATGGGCTCGGGGTTCTCGGCGCCGGGCGGGGTCGCGCCCGGGCCGAGGATCTGGTCGACGTCGAAGCCCGCGACGGAGCCGCCGCCGAAGACCTGGATGCCGACGATGACGAGGGCGATGACGACGCCCGCGGTGCCGCCGATGCCGCCGATCGCTCCGCCCGGGAGGGACAGCCCGCCAGGCCGCCCGCCGCCGCTCGAGCCCTCGGCGCCGCGGATGTCGATGACGTCGCCGCTCGACTTCTTCCTGGCTTCCACTTCACGGCGTGGAGCCTATTCCGCGGCTTCCTCGCGCCGCTCCTCGGCTGCGTCGCGGCGCTCTTCGGCGAGGTCCTCCTGCTGTTCGAGGCGGTCCTCGCGCGCCTCGATCTCGGCGCTCGAGCGTGGTGCCGAACTTGGCGGTTGATGATCGCGATCGTGATCGCGACGATCGCGATCGCCACGACGATCGACCCGATGATCTGCGGCCAGTGCGTCCGCTCGTCGATGTCGTTCATTCGCCGCTGTCGTCGCTCATGGTCCCTCGATCAGGAAGTCGCCGGCCGATGAGGCCCAGGTGATCATGAAGAGGACGAAGACCGCGATGCCCAGCGGCGGAAGCAGGCGGCCGATCCTGAGGCTGTCGGACCGGACGATGCCGGTCTTCACGACGAGCACCCCCAGCACGATCGCGCCCGCGATCGCGTGGATGCCGCCGTCGTCCTCGAAGCCATAGACGGAGAGGCACATGCCCGCCGTGATGAACGCGAGCGCGAAGATCGTGTCGCCGATCGCGCGGTGCTCCCGCAGAGCGGCGGGGTTCGCCAGGAACGGGATGCGGACCTTTCCGTAGCCGACGGCGGCCAGAACCAGCTGATAGATCGCGAGCGCCGCGATCACCGACGCCAGGATCACCTTGACCTCGGCGACGTTGCCGTTGGTCAGGTCAAGGACGAATTCCTCCACGGGGTGCCGTTACCCGCCTGCGCGCGCGGCTAGCCGGCTCGGAGACGCGGAAGCGAAGGCCGGCGGAGTCGAAGCGGTCGGCCGATGCGACTCCGAGCGCCACCGACGGGGTCAGGCAGCCCGCGCGATCAGGGGCGAGGGAATCGTCGGCGAGGATGAGGCCGGCCTCGCCCATCATGCGGGAGGTCGCGAGGTAGCCGGGGTGGCCGTCCGCGTCGATCCCGACGTGGATGGTCTTGCCGCTCGTGGTGGCGGCGTTCGACGTCCATCCGCCAGCGCCACTGCTCGATGCGGTCCGGGCTGGGGCCGAAGCCGGAATCCGGGAGGACCTCGGGTGAGGACGGCGGAGGCGCGCTTTCGGATCGCCGGCCGGGCGCCTGCGGCTGCCGCGGATGCGAGCTGGACGCCTGAGAGCGCGCCGGCCGCGGCGTATGCGAAAGGGCAGGGTCGGCGGTGCCGCCGTCGATTGCCATGCCCTCGCGGTAGACGAAGACGGGGCGGTCCGACAAGGGCGGCGGAGCGGTGGATTACGGCGGGGTTGATGAACGCTGCGGGCGCCATCGGCGCGATCACGGCGCCGTCTGCCGACGCGCCTGGGCGAGACGTTGATCGGGCTGACGCGGCGAACCTCCTCGCAGCGGGCCTCGTCGAAGATCATGCATGAGGGGTCGAGGAGCCGCTCGGCGTCGTCTTCGCCGATCGCCTGCGCGAGGCTCTGGATGGTGCCGCCGGAGATCATGTCGTTGGGCGGGGAATTCCGGGCGGCAGCTTGCAGGGTGCGGACGGCGAGGTCGGCGGACCGGAGGTCTTCCGCGTGGCGCTCGCGCGCGGTGGCCGCGGCAAGGGCGACGCCCATGTCGGGCGGGAGCGACTCGAATCCGCAGACCTGGACGATCTTGACGCCCGCCGCCTCGGCCTCCGCATGGACGTCGCGGGTGGTGCGGGCGACGAAGGGCATCTCGCCCGAAAGGTCGACGTAGTGCGCGCCGCCCGCGACGCATGCGTCGATCACCGGCCGCCCGTAGGACGGTGTACGGGCCGACGAGGTTGAGGACGACCTTGGTGCGCTCGGCCATGGCCTTGAGCGACGCCGGGGTCGGTGACGTCGGCGGCGATCGTCGTCGCGCCCTCGACGCCGACCTCGGCGAGCGTCGAGGAGAGCTTCTCCGGGACTGCGGGCGGCGGCGGCCCAGGTGGCGTCGAGCGCCGGGGGCTCGCTTCGCCAGGTACTTGGCGATCTGCGCGGCCGGTGACGCTCGTGGCGCCGAAGACGGTCACGTCGATGTCTCGCTCGGGCATCGCCCCATCCTAGGCGCGGGCGGGGGCTTGCAGGGCCCGTAACGGCGGTCAATCCGGCGAGGAGGCCGTCCGGCGACCCCGTAAGTGGGATCCCGGGGAGTAACCGATCCAAAGGAGACGGCAGGTGACGCCAATCAGAAGATGGGACGGACGGAAGACGCCAAGTAGTGATCGCATGCGCGGCTATGGTTGCGGGTTCGCTCATACATCGGGAGCGCAAGCGCAAGCGCGCCGCACGTTGTCGCGCCAGGCGAGACGCTTTGGTCGATCTCGGCGGCGAACAACTTGACGACCGAACCGTTGCTGCGTTCAATGGCCTGTCAGAGGACGCGCATGGTGGTGGAGGGCGAGACGATCCAGGTCCCGACCGTTGATGAGGGCGCCGTAGCGCTGGCGAGCGCAGGCATCGCTCCGGCGCCCCGGCGAGGATTCCGCTGCTACGGCAACGGCAGCCACGGCGCCAGCGGGCGCGCACACGGTCGTCTACGGCGAGACCCTTTCGTCGATCGGTGCCGCGAACGGCGTCACGGTCGCCGACCTCGCGGCCGCTGAACGGGCTGGACCCGGCTGGGCATCCTGGTCGAGGGCACGACGCTTTCGATCCCGCCGCCCTCGGCGGTGCCGGCCGGCATGGGAACGATCCCGTCGCCGTCGGGCGACCTGGCCGCTCGAGCCGGCGGCAGCGGAGTCCTGGAACGCGATGCGCGACGACTCGATCTCGAACTACGGCGTGGACCTGTATCCGGCCGGGCCGGTCTCGGCCTATCGGACCTCGGAGCAGCAGCAGGAGCTCTACGACCTCTACCTCTCGGGCGAAGGAGCGCCGGCGAACCCCCCGGCACCAGCTCGCACGAGACCGGCACCGCGGTGGACGTGGCCGAGCCGGCCATGCGCGACGTGATCGACCAGATCGGCACGGCCTACGGATGGGTGGGGACCATCCCGTCGGAGTGGTGGCACGTCCAGCACAACCCCTGAACCGGCAAACGCGCCCGGCAGGATTCGAACCTGCGGCCTATCGCTCCGGAGGCGATCGCTCTATCCCCTGAGCTACGGGCGCTGAACCGTCGAGTCTAGACCCGGTCGCGCAGCTACGGTTGCCGGCATGGACCTCGACGTCGTCTTCCTGGGCACAGGTGGATCCGTGCCGACCGCGCGGAGGGCGACCGCGTGCCTGCTCGTCCGCGCCGGCGGCGACCGGATCCTGATCGACTGCGGCGAGGGCGCCCAGCGCCAGATGCAGCGCTCGACCGGCCTCGTCCAGGTGGACGACCTCTACATCACGCACTTCCACGCGGATCACTACCTCGGCGTGCCCGGCCTGCTCAAGACGTACGAGCTGAACGGGCGCGAGACCCCGCTTCGCATCTTCGGCCCGCCTGGCCTGGAGGAGCTCTTCGTCGCCCTCCGGCGCATCATGGGCAACGTCTCTTATCCGCTCGAGCTCGTCGAGCTGAGCGGATCCTCGCCGGTCCGCTACGACACCTATGAGATGCGACCCTTCGAGGTCGAGCACCGCGTGCGCGCGTTCGGATACGCGCTCGTGGAGGACGAGCGGCCCGGGCGGTTCGATCCGGAGGAGGCCCAGCGGCTGGGAGTGAGCCCGGGGCCAGACTTCGCCCGGCTTCAGGCCGGCGAGAGCGTGAACGGTGTCGAGCCGGCGCAGGTGATGGGGGAGACCCGCCCCGGTCGCAAGGTGGTGGTGACGGGCGACACCGAGCCGTGCGAACTGGCGCTCGTCGCCTCACACGAGGCCGAGCTCCTCGTCCACGAGGCGAGCTTTGCCGACGACGAGGCCCAGCGCGCTCACGAGACGAAGCACTCGACGGCGCGCCAGGCCGCCAAGCTCGCCGCGGAGGCGCAGGTGCGCATGCTTGCGCTCGTCCACATCTCATCGCGCTACCACGTCGGTGCCGTCCTCGACGAGGCGCGCGAGGAGTTCCCGGGCGCGGTCGCCCCCCGCGACTTCGACGTGATCGAGATCCCGTTCCCCGAACGCGGCGAGCCGACGCTGATCGAGCGCGGGGCAAAACCCTCGACCACCCTCGATGGGGTCTGACCCCCTCGAGGCTGGTCGAGCCTTTCAGGCCGAGCCGTCGCGCCCCTCTCCAGGCGTTAAACCCTCGACCAACCTTCAATGGGGTCTGACCCCGGGTCTGACCCCTCCTGGCCCAAAGGGCCTTCAGGCTCTCCCCCGGTGCTTGGGCGAGAGTAGGTTACTAGCGAGATGCGGTTTCTGTTGGTTATGCCAATAGAAACCGCAAGTCGATCGCGTTCCGCCTAGTCGCGCAGGGGGCCGTCAGGTCCCGGCCGCGCTTCGCGCTAGCCCAGCGGGGCGGCGAGGTCGGCGATCGCCTGGGCTACCTCGCCCGGGTGATCCTCCTGGAGGAAGTGCTTGGCGGGCAGGAGGATCGCGTCGTCGAGCCCGATGATCTGTTTCGCCGCCTCCAGGCGATCGAGGCCGAGCGCCGGGTCTTTCTCGCCCCACACGGCTCGCACCGGATACGGGCGGTCGGCCAGGCCCTCCCGGAAGAACCGCTCCTTCTCCTCGGAGAGCTCGAAGCCGCGCATGATCTCGAGGAACGCCCGGCCGCGGTCGTGAAGGCGCAGCAGAGCGATGTGGGCATAGACCTGAGAGCGCGGGACATGCGTTCGGTCGGTGATCCCCTGCGCGTAGAAGATCTCTGAGAAAACGAAGCGTGGACTGAGCCGAAGCCACATCTCACCGAGGCCCGGGACGGCGAACGGAGCCATCGGCCACGGGCGCTTGAAGTCCGCTACGTCGAGCATCGTGTTCAACACCGTCACCGACAGCACGCGGTCGGGATTCCTGATCGCCCACTCGAAGCCGATCGGCCCGCCGATGTCGTGAACGACGAGGTGGACCCGGTCCAGGCCGAGAGCGTCGATTGCATCGCCCGTCCACGATGCCAGTCCGGACCACGAGTAGTCGAAGGGCGCGGGCCGGTCGGAGAGGCCGAGGCCGGGAAAGTCGAACGCGGTGCCGCGCAGGCCCTGGTCGGCGAGCACCGGCAGGACGCGGCGGTAGAGGAAGGAGGACGTGGGCACGCCGTGTAGGCAGACGACGTCGGCGCCCTCGCCCTGCTGGCGCGCGAACGAGCGAACGCCACCCGCCTCGAAGCGCATCCCGGCCGCGGAGTGGCGCGCGATCGCATCGTTCACGTCGCGGTCGATCTCGCGAAGCCGGCTCGGCGGCCTTACGTTCCGGCGGGGCATGTGCATCTTTCGAACGGGAGGCACTCTCCGGATCATGGCATCCCGCAATGTGCGGAATCGCCGCTGCCGACCGCCGGATCCATTGCTACTCTCGACTGGTCGGTTCCTTTAACCAGGCCCTGCGAGGCCAAGAAGGGGCGCGTGAACGAAAAAGTCGTACTCGACCGTGACGACCTGCGCCGAACCCTGGTTCGGATCGCGCACGAGATCGTCGAAAAGAACGCCTCCGAGGCGCTCGCGATCGTTGGCATCCACACCCGCGGAGCGATCGTCGCCCGCCGCCTCCACACCCTCGTCGGGGAGCTCACCGGCGAGAGCGTCCCGCTCGGCGACATCGACATCTCCTTCTACCGCGACGACATCGACGCCCGCGGGCCCGAGCGATTCGCCCGTCGTCCATGCCTCCCACCTCGACTTCGAGATGGGCGGGCCGCACGGTCGTGCTGGTCGACGACGTCCTCTTCACCGGGCGCACCGTTCGCGCGGCCATCGACGCCCTCTTCGACTACGGCCGCCCCGAGCGCATCCAGCTCGCCGTCCTCGCGGACCGCGGGCACCGCGAGCTTCCCTTCCGCGCCGACTATGTCGGCAAGAACCTGCCGACCTCACGGGACGAGCGCGTCTTCGTGAGGCTCGAAGAGCACGACGAGGTGGACGAGGTGGCGATCGGCTCCGGCACGCCGGTCGGCGCCGCAACGGAAAGCGAGGACGCATGAGGCACCTGCTCTCGATCGACGATCTGGAACGCGCTGACGTCGAGCGCCTGATGGAGCGAGCCGACTCCTTCGCCGAGGTTGGCCGGCGCGACATCAAGAAGGTCCCGACGCTCCGGGGGCGGACGATCGTCTCGCTCTTCTACGAGTCCTCGACCCGGACGAGCGCCTCCTTCGAGTTGGCGGCGAAGCGCCTCTCGGCAGACCTCGTCTCGATCAAGGCCGCCGGCTCGTCGGTCGACAAGGGCGAGTCCCTCAAGGACACGATCGCGACGCTCTCCTCCTTCGAGCCCGAGGCCATCGTGATCCGCTCCCCACACGCTGGGGCCGCAAAGCTCGTGACGGGCTGGACCGACGCTTCGGTGGTGAACGCGGGCGACGGCAAGCACGAGCATCCGAGCCAGGCGCTGCTCGACGTCTACACCCTCCGCAGCCGCCTGGGCGACCTGGACGGCAAGAAGATCTGGATCGTCGGCGACGTCCTTCACAGCCGCGTCGCGAGGTCTTCCGCCATGGCTTTCCGGCTGATGGGGGCCGAGGTCACCCTTTGCGGGCCGCCCACGCTGATCCCGCGCGGCGCTGCCGCCGCCCTCGGTTGCGAGGTCACCTATGACATCGAGGGCCTGGACGAAGCGGACGTCGTCTACGCACTGCGCATGCAGAAGGAGCGCATGTCCGAGAGCTTCGTCCCGTCGCTCCGCGAGTACGCCACCCAGTTCCAGGTCAACGGTCGCCGCCTCGGGCCCCGGCAGCTGCTGATGCACCCGGGGCCGGTCAACCGAGGCGTCGAGCTCTCGGGCGAGGCGCTCGACGGGCCCAACTCGCTCGTGAACGAGCAGGTCAAGAACGGGCTCTTCGTGCGCATGGCCATCCTGTTCGAGCTTCTCGCGGGTGGCGACCGCACAAAGGCCGGCCGCCTCGACCCCGACGCCGAGCTGCCGACGCCGACGCCGATCGGCGAGCCCGCATGACCCGCGCGGTCTCCAGCCTGGACTGGCGCGGGAGCGACGGGACCGCGGAGGCGATCGTCCTGCGTAACGCCAGGGCCCTCGACCCCCGCGCGGGCCTCGACGCCGCCCACGACGTCGTGATCCGCGAGGGAAGGATCGCCGAGCTTGCCGCCGCCGGGTCCGCCGAGATCGACGGCGCCGAGGTGGTCGAGGCGGATGGCCTCCTGGCGGTTCCCGCCTTCTTCGACCCGCACGTCCACCTTCGCACCCCGGGCCGCGAGGACAAGGAGGACATCGAGACCGGCAGCCGCGCGGCTGCAGCCGGGCGGCTACTGCGGAATCATCGGCATGGCCAACACCGAGCCGCCGGTCGACACGCCGGCGGCCATCGAGTCCCTGCGCGAGCGCGCGCAGGCGGACGCGACCATCCCGGTCGGGTTCGTCGCCACCGTGACCCGCGGCATGCTCGGCCAGGAGCTCACGGACATGGCCGAGCTTCGCGACGCGGGCGCCTCCGGCTTCTCCGACGACGGCCTGCCGATCCGCAGCGCACGCGTGATGCGCCGAGCGCTCCAGTACCAGGCTCTGGCCGGGCTTCAGATCGCCCTCCACGAAGAGGACCCCGAGCTCTCCGGAGCGGGCGTCATGCACGAGGGCGAGGTTGCCGCGGCGCTCGGGATGGCGGGTGTGCCGTCGGTCTCGGAGTCGACGATGATCGCCCGCGACTGCGCCCTCGCCGCGTATGAGAACGCGCGCATCCACGTCCAGCATCTCTCGGCGCGTGAGTCCGTCGAGGTCGTCGCGGCCGCGAAGGCGCAAGGCATCCAGATCACCTGCGAGGCGACGCCGCACCACCTGGCGCTCACGGACGACGCAGTCCGGTCGCTCGACTCGCGCTTCAAGATGAACCCCCCGCTCCGCTCGGAAGACGACCGCCAGGCGCTCATCGAGGCGGTCCGCTCGGGCGTGATCGACACGATCGCGACCGACCACGCCCCACACACCCTGGAGGACAAGGAGGTCCCGTTCGAGGAGGCCGCGATGGGCGTGACCGGGCTCGAGACGGCGTTCGCGGTCCTCAACACCGAGCTCGTCGTCCCCGGCATCCTCGATCTCGCCACGGTGATCGACCGGCTCTCGGCCGGAGCGACCGCCTTCGGGTTCGAGGCGCCCAGCATCACTCCCGACTCCGAGGCAAACGTCGCCCTCATCGACCTCGACTCGGAATGGGAGGCGGGCGCCGACGGGTGGGAGAGCCGCTCCGACAACTCCTGCTTTGCGGGGCGAAAGCTCCAGGGCCGGTCCCAGATGACGATCGCGGCCGGCCAGGTCGCCTTCCGCCAGCGCTCCTTCGCGATGGGGGTCGCCCCATGACCGGGGAGTCCGAAGGGCGAGGCGGAGCGATGCCCGGGAGGCGGGCTTCCTCCGGCTACGTCCTGCTGGAGGACGGGACCCTCTTCGAGGGAGAGATGTGCGGCGCGGAGGGCAGCCCGGCGGTCGGCGAGGTCGTCTTCAACACGTCCATGACGGGCTATCAGGAGGCGGTGACCGACCCCTCCTACGCGGGGCAGCTGATCACCTTCACCTATCCGATGATCGGCAACTACGGGGTCGCCGATCAGGCGATGGAGTCCGATCGCATCCACGCCCGCGCAGCGATCATGCGCGATGCCCGGAACTCCGAAGACTCCGCCACCGCCGAGCGCGGCTGGCTTGACTGGCTCCGGGATTGCGGAATTCCCGCTATCACGGGCTCGACACTCGCTCCCTCGTCCGCCACATCCGTGATGCGGGCGCGATGCGGGGAGGCGTGTTCGGCGCCGAGACAACGCAGGACGACGCACGCGAGCTGATCGCGTCAGAGCCCTCGATGGACGGCGCCGACTTCGCTTCGAAGGTGTCGCCCGACGCGCCCATCGAGATCGACGGCGACGGCCCCCACGTCGTCGCTCTGGACACGGGGATCAAGCTCTCGATCATCCGCCAGTTCCGTGAGCGCGGCGCGAGGGTGACGCTTCTTCCCTGCACGACGGGCGCCGGCGAGGTCATGGCGCGCGACCCCGACCTGGTCTTCCTGGCCAATGGCCCGGGCGACCCCGCGGCGCTCGATCAGGTTGTCGGCACCGTGCGCGAAGTCGTCGGCAAGAAGCCCGTGGTCGGGATCTGCCTCGGCCATCAGCTCCTCTGCCGCGCGGTAGGGCTCGAGACGTTCAAGCTCCCATTCGGCCATCGGGGCGCCAACCATCCGGTCAAGGAGCTGGCGACAGGACGGATCGAGATCACCTCTCAGAACCACGGCTTCGCCGTCTCGCTGCCCGACGGCGGCCAGACGATCGACACCGACGAGCCGGTGCGCTGGGACACGGACTTCGGCGCGGCCGAGCTCTCCCACCTGAACCTCTACGACCGCACCGTCGAGGGGCTGGTGCTCAAGGACGTCGCTGCCCGCACGGTCCAGTACCACCCCGAGGCCGGCCCCGGACCGCACGACGCCCGGCACCTCTTCGACGAGTTCCTCGAGATGGCGGCCTGATGCCCAAGCGCACCGACATCCACAAGATCATGCTCATCGGCTCGGGGCCGATCGTGATCGGGCAGGCGGCGGAGTTCGACTACTCCGGCGTCCAGGCCTGCAAGGTCCTCCAGGAGGAGGGCTACGAGGTCGTCCTGGTCAACTCGAACCCGGCGACGATCATGACCGACCCCGAGTTCGCCGATCGCACCTACGTCGAGCCGCTCACCCCCGAGTCGGTCGCGCGCATCGTCGAGCGGGAGCTGCCCGACGCGCTCCTGCCGACCCTGGGCGGCCAAACGGCGCTGAACCTGGCGAAATCCCTCCATGACGACGGAACGCTGGAGCGCTACGGAGTCGAGCTGATCGGCGCCGACTACGACGCGATCCACCGCGCGGAGGACCGCCAGGCCTTCCGCGACACGATGGAAGGCGCCGGCCTGCGGGTTCCGTGGTCGACCATCGTCTCCAGCGTCGCCGAGGTCGAGAAGGGGCTCGCTGACGGCTCGATCAAGCTTCCCGCCATCGTCCGCCCGGCTTTCACTCTCGGTGGCCAGGGCGGGGGAGTGGGCTCGACCGACACGGAGCTCCTCGGGGTCGTCTCGGAGGGTCTCGCGGCAAGCCCGATCAACCAGGTGCTCGTCGAGGAATCCGTGCTGGGCTGGGGCGAGTTCGAGCTCGAGGTCATGCGCGACCACAACGACAACGTCGTGATCATCTGCTCGATCGAGAACGTCGACCCGATGGGCGTCCACACGGGTGACTCGGTGACCGTCGCGCCCGCGCAGACGCTCACGGACCCGCTCTATCAGGAGCTTCGAAACCAGGCGATCGCCGTGATCCGCGCCGTCGGCGTCGAGACGGGCGGGTCCAACGTCCAGTTCGCGGTGAACCCGGAGACCGAGGAGATCGTGGTCATCGAGATGAACCCGCGCGTCTCTCGCTCGTCGGCGCTGGCCTCGAAGGCGACGGGCTTCCCGATCGCGAAGATCGCGGCGAAGCTCGCCGTCGGCTACGCCCTGGAGGAGATCCCGAACGACATCACCCGGGCGACCCCGGCCTCGTTCGAGCCGACCATCGACTACGTCGTCACGAAGGTGCCGCGCTTCGCGTTCGAGAAGTTCCCGGGGGCGAATTCCGAGCTGACCACCCACATGAAGTCGGTTGGCGAGGCGATGGCGATCGGCCGCACCTTCAGGGAGTCCTTCGCCAAGGCGATGCGCTCGCGCGAGCTGGACGAGCCGGCTGATCTGCCGGAGGACACGGAGGACCTCCTGGAGCGCCTCGAGACACCGTCCGCCGACCGCTTCGACCTGGTCTTCGAGGCGTTCCGCCGGGGCGTTAGCGCCGACGAGCTGAACCGGCGGACCCACGTGGACATGTGGTTCCTGCGCGAGCTGGAGGCGCTGGCGGTCGAACGGTGACGGCACCGAGGGGCTCCAGCGCACGTTCAAGGCGGTCGACACCTGCGCCGCGGAGTTCGAGGCGCGCACGCCCTACTTCTATTCCTCGCACGAGCGGTCTTCCGCCCTTGGCGGCGAGGTCCGCCGCGGCACCAACCCGTCGGTGGTGATCCTCGGCTCCGGGCCGAACCGGATCGGGCAGGGCATCGAGTTCGACTACTGCTGTGTCCACGCCGCGATGACCGTGCGGGAGTCGGGTCGCGACGCGGTGATGATCAACTGCAACCCGGAGACGGTGTCGACCGACTACGACACCTCCGATCGCCTGTACTTCGAGCCCCTCACGGTCGAGGACGTGCTCGCGGTAATCGAGGTCGAGCAGCCCGAGGGCGTGATCGTCCAGTTCGGAGGCCAGACGCCGCTGCGCCTCGCGCGCGCCTTGGAGGAGGCGGGCGTGAAGCTCCTCGGGACGCCCGTGGACGCGATCGACCTCGCCGAGGATCGCGGCCGCTTCGGCGCTCTTCTTCGGCGCCTGGAGATCCGCCACCCCAACTACGGCACCGCTTTCTCGGCAGAGGAGGCCCAGATGGTCGCGGAGGACGTGGGATTCCCGCTCCTGGTGCGCCCCTCCTACGTCCTGGGCGGTCGGGCGATGGAGATCTGTTACTCGTCAGATGGCCTGAACGCCTACCTCGAGGAGAACGTCAAGGCCGACCCGAAGCATCCGCTCCTGCTCGACCGGTTCCTCGAGGATGCGATCGAGGTGGATGTCGACGCTCTGTGCGACGGCACCGAGGTGTCGGTCGCGGGGATCATGCAGCACGTGGAGGAGGCGGGAGTCCACTCCGGCGACTCGGCGTGCGTCCTACCGCCGATGAGCCTGGGCGAGGAGATGCTCGCCCAGATCCGCGACACGACGACCCGCATTGCGCTCGAACTGGGAGTGATCGGCCTGATCAACATCCAGTACGCGGTCGCCCGCGGGGAGCTGTACGTGATCGAGGCCAACCCGCGCGCCTCGCGGACGATCCCGTTCGTCTCGAAGGCGATCGGCGCTCCCCTGGCCAAGGCCGCGTGCCGGCTGATGCTGGGCGAGAAGCTCGCCGACCAGGACATCCCCGACCTGCCGAGCGGGCACGTGTCGGTCAAGGAAGCCGTCCTGCCCTTTGCCCGGTTCGCCGGCGCGGACGCCGTCCTGGGCCCGGAGATGAAGTCCACGGGCGAGGTCATGGGCGTCGCGCGCGACTTCCCGACGGCTTTTGCAAAGGCGCAGGCAGCGGCGGGCATGTCGCTGCCTCTGGAGGGGACCGTCTTCATCACGGTGACGGACGACGACAAGGCTGCCGCGACTCAGATTGCGGCGCGCTTCCACGACCTCGGCTTCGAGATCATCGCCACGCGAGGGACCGCGCAGGCGATCTCGCGAATGGGGATACCCGTGCGCGCGATCAACAAGATCGCGGAGGGCTCACCGCACGTGGTCGACTTCATCCGCGACGAGGACGTCGACCTGGTCATCAACACCCCCACGGGCTCCGGCGCCCGATCGGACGGCTACGAGATCCGCAACGCCGCGGTCCGCGGCGGCGTCCCCTGCATAACCACCATGACCGGAGCGTCCGCGGTGACCCGCGCGATTCACGCGGTCCGCACCCGCGGCGCCGAGCCGCAGAGCCTTCAGGAGCTCCACGGCGTCGAGGCACGCGGCGCACGCAACGTCCAGTGAGCGCGCGCGTCCTCGCTCCGTTCGGCGCCCGTACCACGCGCGTCGTGGCGCGCCGCGAGACGGGAGGCTACGTCGTCTTCACGGCCATGGACGCGGATGGCCCGGACCCGGCACCCGGCCAGTTCTACATGCTGAAGTCCGAGGGATGGGGCTCCCGGGGCGGGCGTCCGTTCCTTCCGCGAGCCTTCTCCGTCGCCGCGGCGGAGCGCACGGCGGACGGCGTTCGCCTCGAGTTCCTCCTCGAGGCCGTGGGGCCGGGGACGTCCGTTCTGGCGGCGCTGGAGCCCGGCGCCGAGCTGGAGATCACCGGGCCGCTGGGACGCCCCTTCTCCGATCCGGCCGAGGTCAACGCCGGCGCGTCCGGGGCGATCATGGTCGGTGGCGGCATCGGGGTCGCGCCGATCGCGATCCTGCGAAAGCACCTGACGTCGCGGGGAGTCCCGGGTCGCACGCTCCTGGGATTCCGGGACGCGCAGCATTCCGGCGGGCTCGAGCTGTTCGGGGCCTGCCAGGAGGTCGGCCTCGCCTTCGAGGACGGCCATCGGGGACATCAGGGCTACGTGACCGACCTCCTGCAGGTCGCGCTCAAGGGCGACGACGCCTCCTCAGCTGCGGTCTATGCCTGCGGGCCGCCCGCGATGCTCGAGGCGGTGCGGGCTATCTGCGCCGAGCGCGGAGCGCAGGCGGAGCTCGCGATGGAGGCACCCATGGCCTGCGGATACGGAGCCTGCTTCGGCTGCGCGGTTCCCCTCGCGTCAGGTGGCTACATGCGGCTGTGCGTCGATGGCCCAGTCGTCAGGGCCGACGAGATCGAGACCGCGCTCGTCGCGGGATCCGGGCATCGATGACCTACGAGATCGGCTCCCTCACCCTCGAGCATCCGGTGCTGAACGGCTCCGGGACGTTCGACGCCATCGCCGCCCGGCGTGCGTTCGGAGACGCGCTCCTCGAAGACTTCCCGTTCAGCGCCTTCGTGTCCAAGACGATCACGCCGGAGCCTCGAGCCGGTAACCCGCCACCTCGCCTGTACGAGACGCCGAGCGGGATGATCAACTCGATCGGCTTGCCGAACAAGGGCATCGAGGGCTTCCTGGAACACGACCTGCCGCGGCTGGCAGAGCTCCCGGTGCCGCTGATCGTCTCGGTCATGGCAACCGACCGAGCGGGGTTCGAGCGCCTCGTCGACGGCGTTGGCGAGCGCGAGGAGGTGGCCGCGCTGGAGCTGAACGTCTCCTGCCCGAACGTCAAGTCCGGGCTCATCGTCGGGGAAGAGCCTTCCGAGACCCGCGCGCTCGTCGCGGCCCTGCGAGACCGGACCGACAAGCCGATCGTCGTCAAGCTGACACCGAACACCGCCGACCCCGCCGCCGTCGCCGTCGCCGCCGAAGAGGCCGGCGCGGACGGGGTCTCGCTGATCAACACGATCCGGGCGACAGCATTTGCCCCGGGATCCTCCGAGCCCTGGCTCGGGGCCGGCAGCGGCGGCCTCTCCGGTCCCGCGGTGAAGGTCATCGCGCTCGAGCAGGTTCGGCGCGTGTCCGCCGCCGTGTCCATCGCGGTGATCGGCATGGGCGGGATCGAAACGGCGCGCGACGCGGCCGATTTCATAGCTGCGGGGTCGGATCTGGTGGCGGTCGGGACGGCCAGTTTCCGCGATCCGGCAGCCGCAAAGGGGGTCCGCGACGGGCTCGAAGACCTCCTCGGCGACACGTCGACTCTTGACCTCAACCTGAGGTCGAATTGAATTCGACTCGTTAAGGCGGTTTCTCTTTGCCCGTCGGCCGTTGCCGCGCTATAGTCGCCGCCTCGCATGGCTGTAAATCCCGTCGACACCGCCGCCCCGGTCCCCGAAAGGACACACGACCAGAGGATGCGGGCACTTCGGCGAGCGAACGACATCCGCACCCGCCGCGCGCAGCTGAAGCGCGATCTCAAAGCAGGGAAGACTCACGTCGACGGACTGCTCCTGGATCCGCCCGAATGGGTCATGTCGGCCAAGGTCTTCGACATGATCCTCGCCGTGCCGAAGTACGGCCGGGTCAAGGCGAACAAGATTCTGGGCCAGTGCAGAATCTCTCCATCGAAGACGATCGGCGGCCTCTCGCAGCGCCAGCGCGCCGAGCTCGTCCAGATGCTCCGCCGCTAGCGGGGGCGTTTGTCCGAGCGGCGGGGTTGTATTAGGCGGCCATGGCTGCGCGCGTCTTCGTCATCACGGGCCCGTCGGGGGTCGGCAAGGGAACCCTCATCCGCGATCTGCGCCGGCGCGTTCCCGGGCTGGAGCTGTCGGTTTCCGCGACGACGCGCGATCCGCGTGAAGGCGAGGAAGAGTGCGGTCGACTACCACTTCCTTACCGCCGAGGAGTTCGCCGAGCGGGCCGACGCCGGCGACTTCCTGGAGCATGCGACGTTCTCCGGCAACCGGTACGGGACGCTCCGCTCGGAGATCGAGCGCACCCTTGACGCGGGGAAGTCGGTCGTTCTGGAGATCGAGGTTCAGGGCGCCCGGCAGGTCCGTGCGGCGATGGGTGACGAAGCCGTCCTGATCTTCATCGCGCCCCCGGATCCATCGGCGCTTCGGGAGCGGCTCTCGGGCCGTGGCACCGACTCCGCCGACGCGATCGAGCGCCGTCTCGAGACGGCGAAGCAGGAGCTCGAGGCATCACAGGAGTTCAAGCACGTGGTCGTCAACGAGGACCTCGAGCGCGCGGCGGACGAATTGGAAGGCATCGTGCGCGACGAGCTAGCCGCCTGACTACAGGTCTTCGCCCGGGTATCCTGAGGGCCAATGGTCAAGCCAAGAGTCGAAAACCTTCTCGAGCGAACCGATTCGCATTACGCCGCCGTCCTGGTGGCCGCAAAGCGAGCTCGTCAGCTGAACAGCTACTACCGCGCACTCGGTGAGGGGAGCTACGAGGAGTACACGCCTCCGATGGTGGAGACGAAGTCGGGCAACTACCTGACGATCGCCCTCGAAGAGCTCGCTCAAGGCAAGATCAACTACGAGTACAAGGCCTAGCCGCCTGGGCCAATGGCTCGGCTCCTTCTGGGCGTAACGGGCGGGATCGCGGCTTACCGCGCGCTCGAGCTTGCGCGCCTTGCCACCAAGAAGGGTCATGCAGTCCGCGTCGTGATGACGCCGGCCGCAACGAAGTTCGTCGGCGCGGCGTCCTTCGAAGGGATCGTCGGCGCTCCTGTCCTGATCTCCGAATGGGACCGCGACCCGATGCGCGGAGGCTGGCCGGGGGAGGAAGCGCCGACGCACGATCCGATCGGGCACCTGGCGCTGGCCGAAGGCTGTGACGCCTTCCTCGTCGCGCCGGCTTCGGCCAACACGATCTCGAAGCTCGCCGCGGGCGCCGCGGACTCGATGCTCACGACCTCGTTCCTGGCCTGCGACGCGCCTCGCCTGGTCGCGCCCGCGATGAACGACCGGATGTACCGCGACGGGGCAACGCAGCGAAACCTCGAGCTCCTTCGCGAACGTGGGGTGGAGGTGATCGAGCCCGACGAGGGCGCGCTCGCCTCGCGTGGCGAGCACGGCACGGGGCGGCTCCCTCAACCCGAGGTGCTCCTTGCCCGCGTCGAAGGAGCCGTGCCGGGCGCCGCGGGCCCGTGGGACGGCCTTCGCGTGCTGGTCACCGCGGGTGGGACCCGCGAGGCGATCGACTCCGTCCGCTTCATCGGCAACCGCTCGAGCGGCAGGATGGGCGTCGCGCTCGCCGAGGCTGCGGCCCGGCGCGGGGCGGATGTCACCCTGGTCGCCGCCAACGTCTCGCTTCCGATCCCGCCCGGGATCGAGGTCGTTCGCGTGGAGAGCGCCGCAGAGCTCGCCGAAGCATCCCGCGCCGCGTTCGCCGCGGCAGACGTCCTCCTGATGGCCGCCGCTGTCGCGGACTTCCGGCCCGAGCGCGCCGACGGGAAGCTGACGCGCGAGGGAAGCGGCGGGATGGCCCTCGAGCTCTCTGAGACCGAGGACGTCGTCGCATCGCTGGCCCGGGAGCGCAGGGACGGGCAGACGCTCGTCGGGTTTGCCGCCGAGCACGGAGCCGAGGCGATCGGGAGGGCCCGGGAGAAGCTCGCCCGCAAGGGGCTAGACGCGATCGTCTTCAACGACATCTCGCGGCCCGAGATCGGCTTCGACTCGGCGCACAACGAGGTCACGATCGTGACGGCCGCAGGCGAGCGCCCGGTGCCCGAGACCACGAAGGAGGAGGTCGCGGAGGCGGTGCTCGACGAGGTCTCCGGGCTGCGTGACGTTCGTACACTCAAGGAGTGACCCAGGACTCCACTTACACCCTGTATCGCAAGGGGATGGAGCTTCTCGAGGACGGATCGTTTGCCGAGGCCACGGAACCCCTCGAGGAGGCCGCGCGAAGAGCGCCGGAGAAGACTTCGGTGCGCGAGGCGCTAGGCCGCGCCTACTTCCGGAACCGCCAGTTCCCGGAGGCGGCAGCGGAGTTCACGGCCGTCGTTGAGTCCGCCCCGGTGAATGACTTCGCGCACTTCTGCCTCGGCCGCGCGCTCACCATGACCGGGGACACGAAACGTGCCCGACACCACCTCGCGCTGGCGTCCAACCTGCAGCCGCAGCGCTCCGACTATCGCCTCTACCGCGACCGCGCCAGACGCGCCGCCTGACGCTTGAAGGCGCTGGTTCAGCGCGTCTCCGAGGCGCGGGTGAAGGTCGCCGGCCAGGAGGTGTCGGCGATCGGCCCCGGGCTCCTGGTGCTGCTCGGCGTTGCGGACGGGGACGAGGCCGCCCAGGCCGATCGACTGGCCGACAAGGTGCGTGCCCTTCGCGTCTTCGAGGACGCCGACGGCCGGATGAACGAGCCGCTCGGCGACCGCGAGGTCCTGTGCGTGAGCCAGTTCACCCTGATGGCGGATACCCGCAAGGGAAACCGGCCCGGCTACTCGCGCGCTGCCCGGCCTGAACAGGCCGAGCCCCTGTACGAGCGCTTTCGCGAGCGGCTCGGCGCAAAGGGCGGCGTGTTCGGGGCGCACATGGCTGTCGAACTGGTGAACGACGGTCCCGTCACGCTGATTCTGGAGGCGTAAACCGCGCTGGAAATCAGGCGTCCCGGCTGGGTGAGCGCGGCTATACTCGTTGCACCTCTTACGTACCCGAACCCTGTCGAGGTGGGCCCGGGCCCACCTTATTTTTTGGCCTGAACCGGGTAGCGGAGAGGCCGAAATCCGACGGAGAGATGCAGATGGGTACGCAAGACAAGCTGACTGAAAAGATCGAGGAGCGCCTGCGGGAGTTCGACCCCGAGGTCGAGCTCGTTGCGCTCGAGCGGCCGTCGGCAGGCGCCCTCCGCGTATACATCGACCGCCCCGGAGGCGTCGACCTGGCGCTTTGCGAGTCGGTCACCAACGAGCTTCGCTTCCTCAACGAGAGCTACGCGCTCGAGGTCTCCTCGCCCGGCATCGACCGCCCGCTGACCAAGCCGGAGCACTTCCGGAGGTTCCTGGGGCGCAAGGTCCGCGTGAAGACCCGCGAGGCGATCGAGGGGCAGCGCAACTTCAAAGGAACACTGGCCGACGCGGATGACGACACCGTCACCGTCGCAGCAATCGGGGGAACCCTCGTTCGAATTCCTTTCGAGCGGGTCGAGCGGTCGAACTTGATTGGAGAACTTGGATTTGGAGGTGAATCGTGAGCCGCGAGCTCGTTGACGCGATCAGGGAGCTCGGTGCCGAGAAGGGCATCGATTCCGAAACACTCATGGCCGCGCTCGAGGACGCTCTCCTCTCGGCCTACCGCAAGAGCCCCGGCTCCGCCCGCTACGCGCGGGTCGACCTCGACCGGGACACGGCCGATTTCCGTGTCTTCGAGTTGATCCTGCCGCCCGAGCTCGAGGAGAAGCTCCTCGCCGAGGTGGCCGAGGAGCAGGAGCCCACGATCGATCCCGAGACGGGCGAGATGCGCGAGCCCGAAGAGCCAGAGCTCGACCCGGCCGTGCTGGCGCCGTATGAGGACCAGATCAAGTCGCGCGACGTGACGCCTGACGACTTCGGGCGCATCGCGGCGCAGACGGCCAAGCAGGTGATCCTCCAGCGGGTCCGCGAGGCCGAGCGCCAGATGATGTTCGACGAGTACCAGGACCGCGTCGGCGAGCTCGTCACCGGGATCATCCAGCAGTCCGACAACCGCTACACCCTGGTGCAGCTGCGCGAGCGCGTCGAGGCGCTGCTTCCTCGCAGCGAGCAGGTCTGGAACGAGCGCTACGACCACGGCATGCGGGTCAAGGCCGTCATCACGGACGTCTCGGCCGAGGGCAAGGGCCCGTCGATCGTCGTCTCGCGGCGCAGCCCTGAGCTGATCAAGGAGCTCTTCGAGCTCGAGGTTCCCGAGATCGCCGACGACCTGGTCGAGATCGTGGGAGTCGCTCGCGAGCCCGGCTTCCGCTCGAAGATCGCCGTGATCTCACACGCGGACGGCGTCGACCCCGTAGGAGCGTGCGTCGGGCCGAGAGGCTCGCGCGTCCGCATGGTCGTCTCCGAGCTCCGCGGCGAGAAGATCGACATCATCCCTCACAACGACGAGCCCGCCCGCTTCGTAGCCAAGGCGCTTTCCCCGGCCCGCGTCCGCGAGGTCATCGTGGACGACGAGACCAAGGAGGCGACCGTCATCGTCCCGGACGACCAGCTCTCACTGGCGATCGGGCGCGAGGGCCAGAACGCGCGCCTCGCAGCCAAGCTCACGGGCTGGAAGGTCGACATCAAGTCGGAGACAGACTTCTCCCAGGAGGACGCCGGCGACATCGAGGGCGAAGGAGAGGCCGACGACGGCCGCTGCGGCGCCATCACGTCCACGGGACGCCGCTGCCCCAACGCGTCGCTTGCCGGCTCCAGGTACTGCGGCCTGCCGCAGCACCAGTCGCTCGCCCGCTTCGGCACCAACAAGGTCGCCGTGCTCGAGCCGCTCGCGGACGAGGAGGTCCAGGTTCTGGCCGATCCCGACGCGGACGACGCTCAGGTGGCCGAGATCGTGGCGAAGGCGGAGGCGGCGTTCAGCGACGACACCGAGGTCGACGAGGGCCTGGTGGACGGCGCCGAGGCCGCGCGCGACGAGGACGCGCCGGCCGAGGGACCCCTCTGCCCGGCGAGGTCGAGCCGCCGCGGGGCCGAGGAAGCCGAGGCGGAGGCAGAAGCACCGAGGAGCACCGAGCGCGGGGTCTGGCTCCGACGCTGCCGAGGCAGAAGAGCCCGCCCCGGACGAGGTGCCTGACCCCACGGCGAGCCGAGGCTGCCGAGATCGCCGAAGCACCAGGCTCCGAGGAAGCGGTCGAAGAGGCCGCCGAGGAAGCTCCGAGCGCGGAGTCTGACCCCGTGGCCGAAGCGGAGGCAGAAGCTCCGAGCGCGGAGTCTGAACCCGAGGCCGAAGCGGAGGCGGACACTTCGAACCCCGAGGGGTCTGACCCCACAGTCGACGAGGACGACGCGCCTAGCTGATGGCCAAGAAGCGGGTTCACGAGATCGCCAAGGAGCGAGGACTCACCTCTAAGGAGGTCATCGCGAAGCTTCAGGCTGCCGGCGTCGAGGTGAAGGTCGCCGCTTCGAGCGTCGAGGAAGAGGTTGCGGCGAAGGCGCTTGACGGCGGTGCTGCCGACGGCTGCCCCCGAAGCGCCGAGCGCGGGGACTGGCTCCGACGCCGCCAAGGCAGACGAGCCCGCCGCCGACAAGGTGCCTGTCCCCACGGTCGCCGAAAAGAAGCCCGCCGCGCCCAGCGGCGAAGCTCCCGCCAAGCCCGTGCGCCCGGTTCGCCCGGTCGGAGACAGCCCATCGGCTGCGAGCGCAGCGGGAGGCAAGCGCCGCCGTGTCGTCATCGACTCCCAGGCGTCGCGCCGCGACTCCATGGGGCCCCCGCCGCCGCAGCGCCCGCCACGGCGCCGCGGAGGCCGCCGCCGCCGCCCGCTGCTCGAAGAGCCGCCCGTTTCGGCGCCGGTCGAGACCGAGACGCCCGTCATCAAGATCCCGTCTGGCGCCACCGTCAAGGAAGTCGCCGAGACGCTCGGCCTCTCGAGCGCCGAGGTCATCAAGACGCTCATGCAGCTCGGTGAGATGGCGACGCTCACGCAGACCCTCCCCGACGAGACCGTGATGGTCCTCGCCGAGGCGCTCGATCGCAAGGCCGAGGTGGTCAGCGCGGCCGAGGAGGAGGCCGAGGAGGTCGTCTTCGAGGATTCCGACGACGAGCTCAAGGACCGCCCGCCGGTCGTGACGATCATGGGCCACGTCGATCACGGAAAGACGTCGCTCCTGGACGCGATCCGCGAGACGGAGGTAGTCGCCGGCGAGGCTGGAGGCATCACCCAGCACATCGGCGCCTACCAGGTGCACTCGGGGGACAAGACGATCAGCTTCATCGACACGCCGGGCCACGCGGCGTTCACCGCGATGCGCGCACGCGGCGCCGACGTCACAGACATCGTCGTCGTGGTCGTTGCTGCAGACGACGGCGTGATGCCTCAGACCGTCGAGGCGATCGACCACGCGCGCGCCGCCGACGTGCCGATCATCGTGGCGGTCAACAAGATCGACCTCGAGACGGCCAACGTCGACAAGGTCAAGGGAGAGCTGGCCAACCAGGGCCTACAGCCCGAGGACTGGGGCGGCGACACGATCTTCAACAACGTTTCGGCCAAGGCCAAGACGGGCCTCGACGAGCTTCTGGAGAGCATCCTCCTGGTCGCCGAGGTCGAAGAGCTGCGCGCGAACCCGGATACGGAGGCTTCCGGCTCGGTGATCGAGTCGCACCTGGATCCTGGACGCGGCCCCGTCGTGACCCTGCTGGTTCAGCGCG
Organism: uncultured bacterium; assembly: GCA_963740125.1. Taxonomy (GTDB): domain Bacteria; phylum Actinomycetota; class Thermoleophilia; order Solirubrobacterales; family 70-9; genus JALZKA01. The sequence continues at coordinate 265,006 of CAVUCV010000003.1, forward strand.
GCACCCTGCGGATCGGCGACTCCGTCGTCGCCGGCGCCCAGTGGGGCAAGGTCCGGGCGATGCTCAGCCACACGGGTGAGCGCGTCGAGACTGCCGGCCCGGGCGATCCGGTGGAGGTTCTCGGCTTCGACGGCGTCTGCGAGGCGGGCGAGAGGGTCGAGGTCGTCGAAAACGACCGCCGCGCACGCCAGCTGGCCGGCGAGCGTGCTCACCGCCTGAAGACGGAGGCCATCGCGCGCCGCGGCACCCGCAAGCTCACGCTCGACGAGGTCTTCGCCAAGGCGCAGGAAGGCGTCATCAAGGAGCTCAACATCGTCCTCAAGGCCGATGTGTCCGGCTCGCTCGAGGCGCTCATGGACGAGCTCGCCAAGGTTCCCCAGGAGCAGGTGCGGATCAACGTCATCCGCGCTGCCGCCGGCGGAATCAACGAGTCCGACGTGATGCTGGCCTCGGCGTCCGACGCGATCATCATCGGCTTCAACGTCCGCCCGCTCGCCGACGCCCGCCGCGCCGCGGAGTCGGAAGGGGTCGAGATCCGCTCCTACTCCGTCATCTACAAGGTGACCGAGGAGCTCCGAGCCGCGATGGAGGGCATGCTCGACTCGGTCGAGGTCGAGGACATCCTCGGCCAGGCGGAGGTCAAGCAGACGTTCCGCGCTTCCCGCGTCGGCATGATCGCCGGCTGCGAGGTGACGGACGGCATCGTCCGCCGCGGCGCGGACGTCCGGCTCGTGCGTGACGGCACGGTCGCATGGACCGGCCGCATCGGCTCGCTGCGCCGCTTCCAGGACGACGTGCAGGAAGTTCCCGAGGGCCAGGAGTGCGGAATCGTGCTCGAGGGCTTCGCCGACGTGAAGGTCGAGGACGTCCTCGAGGTCTTCGCGACGCGCCAGGTCGAGCAGACGCTCGACTCGTAGGCCGGGCGAGCGGTGCGCCCGTTCGTCTGCATCGTCGAGGCCCGGCTCCACTTCGGCGAGTCGCAGGACCTGAAGGGCAAGCGCAAGCACCTGAAGTCGCTGAAGGAGCAGCTGCGCGGCCGCTTCGGCGCCGCCGTCGCAGAGACGGACGGCCACGACACGTGGCAGCGCTCCACGCTGGTGATCGCCCTGGTCGGCGACGCATCGGTCGGCGACCGGGCCGACGAGGTCTGCCGCTTCATCGAGTCGCGCTGCCCAGACGGGTGCCGGTTCGAGCCGCGACCTGCGGAGCCTGGAAGACATCCGCGGCTAGGAGAATCCCGCGCCGAGAGTAGGAATTTCCACGATAGATGTGGCAATTCCACTTCTCGGTGATGAATCGGCGCTTCGTGCGTAGTCTCAGATGGAGAATGGATCGCGTGCACTTTCTGATTGCGTTTATTGCAATCGCCGCCTGTGTGGCGGTGGGAGGCTGCATGGATGAGGACGCTGACGAGCCGGCGGAGCCGGATCGCGTCGACTCGACGGCACTTCACCGGCGCGGAGCGCCAGGTCGCTCAGGTCGTAGAGGACTTCGAATCTGCCGTACTCGCCGACGATGTCGAGACGATCTGCCGCGATCTCCTCGCCGTCGAGGAGAACAACGGATATGACGAGGACAACGGCGGCTTCGCGCTACTGCACCAAGGACCCGGCGAATGAGCCCTCCGCGATCCTGGAGGCGTCAGGCGGCGCAGGCTGCCTACGACCTCGTGGTCGAAGACGTGAAGCGGGACGAGGCCGTACACGGACGGGATCGTTTCTGCGCGACCAGGAAGCGACGACGACGCCAAGGAGTACACACTGCGATGAAGGGGCACTATCACACCTCGCTTCGTGAGCCTCCGGCCCCGAGACCGGAGACAACGACGCGTGGCGATCCTCGACCCCTGGGCGCGCCCTCGTCGGCGACGCGACCGTTTTACCGCCCGTGCGACGACTTCATGACGCTGACATCAAGATCCCTTCCCGGATGGCGCCTCGCTCGAGCTAGACCTCCGGACCCTCAAGGACATCAGGGAGTGCTGATCGCCCCTGTTATATTCAGCGCGCATGGCCACTGACCGCATGAGGCGGGTGAACGGGGTCATTCGAGAGGTGCTCGGCGACTCGATCTCCACAGAGCTCGAGGACCCAAGAATTGGCTTCGTGACCATCACCGCCGTTGAGACCAGCCCTGACCTGCGCTCCGCGAGAGTGTTCGTCTCCGTGCTCGGATCCGAGGAGGAGAAGGAGTCGACTCTGGCGGCCCTCACCTCTGCCCACGGCGTGCTCCAGTCCGCCGTCGCGTCCCAGACCCACATGAAGAGGACGCCGACCCTGACCTTCCACTACGACGACACGCCCGAGCGGAACGAGCGCCTCCAGAGGCTGATGGACGAATGACCTCCACCTCGGAAGCCGTCAGCTCGGACCTCGAGGCGGTTGCCGCGGCGATCGCCGACCGGGACCGCTTCCTCCTGACGACCCACGAGGGGCCGGACGGGGATGCCCTCGGCTCGCTCCTGGCGACTCACCGCATCCTGACCCAACTCGGGAAGGACGCGGTGATGTTCCTCGACGCCAAGGAATTCCCGCTCCCCCTCGAGTACCGCTTCCTTCCGCTCACGGACGTCTTCCACGAGGCCCCGGCGGACGTCGAGGACCGCACCCTGCTCTTCCTCGACTGCGGGAACATCGACCGGATGCCCGTCGAGTTCCTCCAGCGCGAGGGCGCGGACATCATCAACCTGGACCACCACCACGACAACACCATGTTCGGCGGGGTGAACCACGTCGACATGAACGCCTCGTCCACGGCAGAGATCGTGTGGCGGCTCGCGAAGGTCGTCGGCGCGGAGCTGACCGAGGAGATCGCGACCGCTCTCTACGTGGGCCTGATCACCGACACCGGGAAGTTCATGTACGAGAACACGGACCCGGATTCGCACCGTATGGCGGCGGAGCTGATCGAAGCCGGTGTGAGCGTCGACGAGATCTACCGCCGCCTTTATGAGCGCGTTCCGATCGAGAAGGCGAAGCTGGTCGCCCGCGCGATCGAGAACATCGACCGCTTCGACTCGGACAGGCTCGCCCTGACCTACGTTTCCAACGCGGACTACGAGGCGACCGGCGCCGGCGAGCACCTCACCGAGGGCATCATCGACAGCGTCCGCGCGCTCGACGGCACGCTCGTCGCCGGCGTGATCCGCGACAAGCCCGACGGCGGACGCGTCGCGCGAAAGGTGAGCCTCCGCTCGTCCGACGGGGCCGTTGACGTTTCCGTGATCGCTCGCGAGAAGGGCGGGGGAGGGCACAAGCGCGCAGCCGGTTTCGGCACGGACATGTCGTATCCCGAGATCATCGAGTTCGTCCGGGCCGAGGTCGCGAAGCAGCTTGACTGAGGCGGAGAGCGGAGCTCGAAGACGAAGCCCTGGCGAGGAGCCGGCTTGACTGAGGCGGAGAGCGGAGCTCGAAGACGAAGCCCTGGCGAGGAGCCAGCTTGACTGAGGCGGAGCTCCGGGGCACGGGCCTCGTGGTCCTCGCCGACAAGCCGTCCGGCCCGACGTCGCACGACATCGTCGCGCGCGTCCGCCGGGAGCACGGCGTCAAGCGCGTCGGCCACGCCGGGACGCTGGATCCGTTCGCAACGGGCCTCCTGATCGTCCTGATCGGCCGCGAGGCGACGCGGGAGCAGGAGCGGTTCATGTCGCTCCGGAAGACCTACAGGGTCGTCGCGCGGTTCGGAGCGACCTCGACCACGGCCGACCGCGACGGGGAGATCACCGAGACCGGCAAGGTTCCGCCGCTCGACGTCAAGCTCCCCACCGGCGAGATCCGGCAGCGGCCACCCGCCTTCTCCGCCGTGAAGGTCCGCGGCGAGCGCGCGTACAAGCGTGCCCGCAGAGGCGAGGACGTCGAGATGCCCCCGCGGATCGTGACCGTCCACCGCTTCGAGGAGCTGAGCCGGGAGGGCGATCGCGCCGAGTACGAGATCGAGTGCTCCTCGGGGACCTACGTCCGGAGCCTGATCGCCGACCTGGGCGACGCCTACTGCGAAGAGCTGAGGCGGACCGCAATCGGCCCATTCACCGCCGATGAGGCCGGCGAGGCGGAGCCGATGCCCCTCGCGCAGGCCATATCGCGCGCCGACGCGTTCGAGGCTGCGAAAGTAGAGGGCGCATGACGTTGGAAGTCACACAGCTCCCGGACGCCGAGCCCCGTTCCCGCAAGGTCGCGATCGGGACCTTCGACGGGGTCCACGTAGGCCATCGCAAGGTGATCGAGGGCTCCGACACGGTCCTCACCTTCGAGCCGCACCCCGTGAAGATCATCCACCCCGAAGCTGCGCCGAAGCTGATCATGGGCTTCGGAGCCAAGCGTGACGTGATCGCGGGCCTCGGGGTGTCCGAGCTCGTCGTGATCCCCTTCGACAAGGACTTCTCCCAGATCACGGCCGAGGAGTTCATCGACGAAATCCTCATCCGGAAGCTGGGGGCGACCCAGGTCTCGATCGGCGAGAACTTCCGCTTCGGCGCCAAGGCCAAGGGAACTCCCCAGATGCTCGCCGAGCGCGACGAGTTCGAGACGCGAATCGTGCCGCTGGTCGAGGCGGACGGCGAGACGATCTCCTCGACACGGATCCGGGCGCTGGTCCTGGCGGGCGACGTGGAGGGCGCCATGCACGGCCTCGGGGCGCCGTTCCTGCTGGAGGGCGAAGTCGTCCAGGGCGACCAGCGCGGCCGCGAGCTCGGCTTTCCGACGGCCAACATCGTTCCCGACGACGATCTCGTCTGTCCTGGGCATGGCGTCTACGCGGGGTTCGCGGACGGCCACCCCTCCGCGATCCACGTGGGCGTGAGGCCGATGTTCGAGACGGGCCGCGGCGTCCTGGTCGAGCCGCACCTGATCGACTACGAGGGCGACCTCTACGGGAAGAACCTGCGTGTGGCGTTCATCGCCAGGCTGCGCGGCGAGAAGCGCTTCCCCTCCGTGGAGGACCTGGTCGCCCAGATGCACCGCGACGTGGACGAGGCGCGCGAGCTGTGTGCCACCTTCCGCGGGCCGAAGCCTCGCTAGCTAACCTTCGGCGCCGCAGATGAGCGTCACGCAGGAAAAGAAGAAAGAGCTGATCGAGCGCTTCGGCCGCTCCGAGAACGACACGGGCTCGGCCGAGGTCCAGATCGCAATCCTCACCGAGCGCATCAACGCGCTCACCGAGCACCTGCGCTCGCACTCGAAGGATCACCACTCGCGCCGCGGCCTGCTGATGCTGGTCGGCCAGCGCCGTCGCCTCCTTCGATACCTGCAGAGCTCCGACCTCGACCGCTACCGCCAGGTAGTGGCCGATCTCGGCCTGCGCCGCTAGCCCCGGCTTGTACCCTTAGCCGCGATCAAAAGATCGAAGCTAACGAGCTGCCAATCGGGCAGCCGAAAGGACAACACGAATACATGAGCATGTTTGACGTGAACCGCGTCTCGGTTCAGATCGGCGAAAGCGAGATCTCGTTCGAGACCGGAAAGCTGGCGCGACAGGCGTCAGGAGCAGTTGTTGTGAGCTCGGGGGACACCATGGTCCTAGCCACAGCGACGATCGGAAATCTTCGCGATGTCGACTTCCTGCCGCTTACGGTGGATGTGGAAGAGCGCCACTACGCCGTGGGCAAGATCCCCGGCTCCTTCTTCCGCCGCGAGGCTCGCGCCGGCGAGAAGGCAACCCTGACCGCGCGCATGATCGACCGCCCGGTCCGCCCGCTCTTCCCCAAGGGCTGGCACTACGAGACTCAGCTCGTCTGTCAGACGATGTCTGCCGAGCACGATCACCCCTACGACATCCTCGCGATGAACGGCGCTTCCGCCGCGATCGCGGTCTCGGACATCCCGCTTCCCAAGCACGTCGGCGCCGTTCGCGTCGGCAAGCTCGACGGTGACTTCATCGTCAACCCGGCCGAGAGCGTCTGGGAAGACCTCGAGATGGACCTGGTCGTGTCCGGCACGGACGAGGCCATCCTGATGGTCGAGTGCGGCGCCGACTACGTGACCGAAGCCGAGGTTCTCGACGCGCTCGACATCGCGCACGGTGAGATCAAGAAGCTCTGCGGCGCGTTCGACGAGCTGGCCCAGAAGGCCGGCAAGCCGAAGCGCGAGTTCGAGGCCCCGAGCGTCGACGAGAGCCTGATCGAGAAGATCAAGGACTCGTACGGCTCGAAGCTCGAGGAGGCCACGCAGGTCAAGGAGAAGCTCGCCCGCCAGGACGCCATCAAGGCCGTCGAGGAAGAGGTCCTCGAGGCACTCGGCTCCGGTGAGGGCGACGACGACAACCGCTCCGAGGTCGCCAAGGCGTTCGCGAAGGTGGAGAAGGACATGATCCGCCGCCACATCGCGATCGACAAGAAGCGCCCCGACGGTCGCGCTCAGGACGAGATCCGTCCGATCGAGACCGAGGTCGACATCGCTCCCCGCGTGCACGGCTCCGCGCTGTTCACCCGTGGCGAGACCCAGATCCTCTCCAACGTTGCCCTGGGAACGACCCGGATGGACATGAAGGTCGACAACCTGGGCCTCCAGGAGAAGAAGACCTTCTTCCACCACTACAACTTCCCGCCGTTCTCGGTGGGCGAGGCCGGCTTCATGCGCGGCCCGAAGCGCCGCGACATCGGTCACGGCGCGTTGGCCGAGCGCGCGCTTGCCCCGACGATCCCGTCGGAGGAGGAGTTCCCCTACGTCGTGCGCGTCGTCTCCGAGACGCTCGAGTCGAACGGCTCGTCGTCCATGGGTTCGGTGTGCGCGTCGTCGATGGCCCTCCAGGCCGCCGGCGTCCCCGTCGAGTCCCCTGTCGCGGGCGTCGCGATGGGCCTGATCAAGGAAGGCGACGACTACATCGTCCTCACCGACATCGCCGGCGTCGAGGATCACCTCGGCGACATGGACTTCAAGGTCGCCGGCACGGAGGACGGGATCACCGCACTCCAGATGGACATCAAGATCACAGGCGTCACCTTCGACATCCTGCGCGATGCTCTCGAGCAGGCTCGTCAGGGCCGCCTCTTCATCCTCGGCAAGATGGCCGAGGCGATCGACGCTCCCCGTGAGCAGATGTCCGAGCACGCCCCTCGCATCGAGACGATTCAGATCGACACCGAGAAGATCGGCGCGGTCATCGGCAAGGGCGGCGAGACCATCCGCGGCATGCAGGAGGAGTTCGAGGCCGAGATCGACATCGACGACGATGGCTCGATCCGCGTCTACGCACCCACCGGCTCGCAGGTGGACGCCTGCATCGCGCGCATCGAGGCGATGACACGTGACGCCAAGATCGGCGACACGTTCAAGGGGAAGGTCGTGAAGACGACCACCTTCGGCGCCTTCGTCGAGCTCGTCAAGGGCACCGACGGCCTGCTCCACATCTCGAACGTGAAGCCGGGCGAGAGGGTCGAAACCGTCGAGGACGTCCTGAGCCAGGGCGACGAGATCGACGTGACCGTGGTCGAGGTAGACCGCGAGCGCGGCCGGATCGGCCTGAGGCTCTCCGAGGATCCGTCCGTCGAGGGCAAGACGCCAGAGGAGCTCGCCGCAGTCGGCGCCGGCTCCGGTGGCGGCGGCGGTTCCCGAGGTGGCGGCCGAGGCGGCCGTGACGGTGGCCGCGACCGAGGTGGCAGAGGCGGCCGTGACGGCGGTCGTGACCGCGGTGGCCGCGGTGGAGGCAGAGAGCGCCTCTAGGCGCTTAATCGCACCCTTGCCGTTGTCTGCCCTTCCGGAGAACGTCCAACTCACAACGCTTCCGAGCGGCGTACGGGTCGTGACCGAGGTCGTTCCCTCGGTCCGGTCCGTCGCTCTCGGGCTGTGGGTCCGGACGGGCTCGCGGGACGAGGACACGGGACAGGAGGGGCTCTCGCACTTCCTGGAGCACCTGCTCTTCAAGGGCACCGAGCGCTTCTCCGCGATCGAGATCTCCGAGAAGCTCGACGGCATGGGCGCCTCAGCCAACGCGGCGACTTCGAAGGAGTCCACGCATGTCCACGCACGCTTCCTGGACGAGCACACGGAGGACGCGTTCGACCTGATGGCCGAGATGATGCTCGGGCCGACCTTCCCCGACATCGACTCCGAGCGTGACGTCGTGCTCGAGGAAATCGCGATGTACGAGGATGAGCCGTCAGACCGCGTCCACGACTTCCTGGCCCAGGCCGTCTACGGCGACCACCCGCTCGGTCGCCGTGTGCTGGGCGAGGCCGAGGTCATCGCGGGGACGCCGGTTCCGAAGATCGCGGACTACCACCGCAGCCGCTACGTCGCGGACAGCCTGGTGGTCGGCGCCGCGGGGCATCTCGACCACGATGAGATCGTCGCGTTCGCAGAACGTTTCGTGAAGGCTCCCGAGGGCTCCGTCCCTTCGGTGAACGGCGACGCCCCCGAGCGCGAGCCGCGCGTGTGCTTCAGCCGGAAGGACACCGAGCAGTACCACATCTGCTTCGGCGCGCCGGGCATCTCGCGCGGCGACGATCGCCGATACGCCCTAGCTGTGATCGACTCGGCCTTCGGTGGCTCCGTCTCTTCCAGGCTCTTCCGCGAGGTCCGCGAGAAGCGCGGCCTCGCGTACGCCGTCGGCTCCTACGCCGAGCAGTACCTCGACCGCGGCTCCGTCGCGACCTACGTCGGCACCCGCGGTGACAACGTCGCCGAAGCCTGCGAGATCATCGGCCGCGAACTCGCGGCTCTTCGCGACGAAGGTGTCCGCGGCGACGAGCTCGACCGCGCAAAAGAGCACGTCAAGGGCCGCATGGTCCTGGGGATGGAGTCGACCGCGGCGCGCATGTCTCGCATCTCGCGCGCCACGCTCTTCGAGCTCGAGATGCTGTCGCTCGACGACATGATCTCCCGCGTCGATTCGGTGAGCGAGGAGGACGTCGCCGAGCTCGCCGCTGAGCTTTATGACCCGAATGGGTTCAGCGCCGCCTGCATCGGCAAGGACGAAGAGTGCTTCCAGAGCGCGCTTGGCGCCGTCTCCGAGGCGCTGGTATCCCAGTGAGAGGCTCGCCCCGAAAGAGGCAGGTGCGCTCGCCGAAGCCGACCGAAGGGTTTTCGTGATCCGGGTTGGGGTGGCCGGCGCGGCCGGCAGGATGGGGGCAACGACGTGCGAGGCCGTCGAGGGCGCGGACGACTTGGACCTGGCGGCCCGGATCGATCCCGATCTGGGAGTCGAGTTGGGTGACGTTCTCGAAGACGTGGACGTCGTCGTCGACTTCACGACTCCCGATGCCGCGCCGGGCAACATCCGCGCGGCCATCGACGCCGGTGTGCACATCGTCGTCGGCACGTCCGGCTTCGACCACGAGCCGCTGCGCGAGGCCGCGAGCGCGGGAGAGGCGAACGTCCTGGTGGTTCCCAACTTCGCGATCGGCGCGGTCCTGGCGATGCGCTTCGCAGCCGAGGCGTCCAGGCATATGCCGGAGGTCGAAATCATCGAGCTCCACCACGACAAGAAGCTCGACGCGCCATCGGGCACGGCCAAGCGCACCGCCGATCTGATCTCGGAGGCCGGTGGAAACGTGCATCAGCCGATCCACTCGGTCCGACTGCCAGGGCTGGTGGCACATCAGGAGATCGTCCTCGGCGGCGAGGGCCAGACACTGTCCATCCGCCACGACTCGATCGATCGCACCTCGTTCATGCCCGGAGTCCTCCTTGCCGTCCGCGGTGTGGGTTCGCTCCCCGACCGCTACACGATTGGCTTGGAGGCCGTTCTTGACTGATCTCGCCCGTTTGGACGCAACCGCGCACGCCGAGCTGGTTCGCTCGGGCGAGGCAAGTCCCCTGGAACTGGTCGATGCCGCCATCGAGAGGATCGAACAGCTCAATCCCGAGATCAACGCCGTGATCCACGAGCTGTTCGAAGAAGGCCGCGAAGCCGCCCGTGGCGCACTGCCGGACGGCCCGTTCAAGGGCGTGCCGTTCGTCCTGAAGGACCTGGGGGCCGCGTTCGCGGGACAGCCGTACCACCTCGGCATGCAGGTGCTCAAGGACGCCGACTTCCGCGCGCCGATGGACACGTATCTCGCACAGCGATTCCGCGACGCGGGCCTGATCACGATCGCCAAGACCAGCACGCCGGAGCTCGGCATCCTGCCGACGACCGAGCCCGACGCATACGGCGCGACGAAGAACCCGTGGAACACCGGGCACTCGGCGGGAGGGTCCAGCGGTGGCTCTGGCGCCGCGGTCGCGTCCGGCATGGTGCCCATGGCTCACGCCAATGACGGTGGCGGCTCGATCCGCATTCCCGCGGCGCAGAATGGGCTCGTCGGCCTGAAGCCGACGCGCCAGCGCATCTCCGAGGGCCCGCTCACCGGCGACAACCTGTCCGGGCTCACCGCTGAGCTGGTCGTCTCGAAGTCCGTCCGCGATACGGCGACGATCCTGGAAGCCGTTCACGGCCCCGCGCCGGGGGATCCGTACGTGGCTCCGGCCCCCGCGCGGCCGTACACGCAGGAGCTCGATGTCGACCCGAAGGGCCTTCGCATCGGCTTTACGACCACGGCCGCCGTCGACGTGGACATCGATCCCGCGTGCATCGCGGTTGTCGAAAAGACGGCGAAGCTTCTCGAGTCGCTCGGGCACGAGGTGAGCCAGGGCTCGCCGACGGACGCCGCGCAGGCGATGGGCGGAGCGATCGACATCGAGGACAGCTTCCTGACGCGGTGGGCCGCGGGCCAGACGTCGATCCTCGACACCCTGGCCATGGCGGTCGGCCGGCCGATCACCCAGGACGACGTGGAACCGCTGACCTGGGCGCTCGCAGAGATCGGCCGCGAGCGCAGTGCGGGCCGCTACCTGCAGGACGTCGGGGTCCACCACGTGCTGTCGCGGATGATCGCCGGCTGGTACGAGTCCGGCTTCGATCTCCTGATGACACCCACCACCGCCCGCCCGGCACAGCCCCTCGGCACGTGGGACGACTCCGGCGAGGATCCCATGGACGCCTTCCATGCGGCCCTGCCGGAAGGAGCGTTCACGGCGATCTTCAACGTCACCGGGCAGCCGGCGATCTCGCTGCCTTTGGGCGAGTCGGACGGCATCCCCGTAGGCGTGCAGCTGGTCGCACCGTTCGGCCGCGAGGACCTCTTGATCCAGGTGGCGGCGCAACTCGAGCGCGCCGAGCCCTGGGCAGAGCGTGTCGCGCCGGCCTTCGCCGGGTAGCGTAGGTTGACCGCGATGACGCCCTTCCAAGGAGTCCTGACGGCGATGGTCACGCCGTTTTCAGACGACGGGTCGCTCGACGCCGACGGCGCGCGAAAGCTCGCCGCTTACCTGGTCGAGAACGGGTCGCACGGGGTCGTAGTCGCCGGCACCACGGGCGAGTCGGCCACGCTCACGGACGATGAGAAGATCGAGCTCCTCGAGGTCGTACTCGATGAGATCGGCTCCGAGTCCACCGTGATCTGCGGAACGGGCTCGAACGACACACGTCACACGGCGAACCTCACCCACCGCGCATCGAAGGCAGGCGCGCATGGGGTCCTGGTCGTCGCCCCGTACTACAACAAGCCGATCGAGGACGGGCTCAGGGCCCACTACGCGGAGGTCTCAGAAGCGGCGGGGGAGACGCCCATCGCCCTCTACAACATCCCTTCGCGGTCGGTCATCAACATGTCGCCCGAGTTCATGGGCTCGCTCGCCGCCGCGTTCGGCAACATCGTTGCCCTCAAGCAGGCGAACAACGCGGAGATCGGGCCGATCGACGGGCTCGCCATGCTGGCCGGTAACGACGACGTCTTCGCACGCTGCCTCCGCGAGGGCGGGGCGGGCGGCATCCTGGTGGCCTCGCACATCGTGGGACCCAAGATGCGTGAGATCTTCGACGCGGCGGCCGACGACGACCACGACCGCGCGCTCGACATCGAGCGTGACTTGTCGGTGGTGTACACCGCGCTTGCCGGTGCGCCGCCCGCCAGCTCGGTCAAGGCGGTCCTCTCAATGCGCGGGCTGATCGGGGAGACGCAGCGCCTGCCGATGGTCCCGGTCGCGGGCCCGGTGCGCGAGGCTCTCGCTGAGATCGCAGAGGACGGCTCGTGAGCAAGATCAAGATCCTGCCGCTGGGCGGGCTGGGAGAGATCGGCAAGAACATGACGGCCGTCGAGTGCGACGGCCGGATCGTCATCGTGGACGCGGGCGTGATGTTCCCGACCGCGGAGATGCTCGGCATCGACCTCGTGCTGCCGGACTTCACCTCGCTTCGCAAGCGGAAGGAGGACATTGACGCGATCGTCCTCACCCACGGCCACGAGGACCACGTTGGCGCGCTCCCGTACGTCCTTCGCGAGCTGGGCCTCCCGGAGGCCATCTACGGTGGCCCGCTGACGCTCGGCCTGGTCCGATCGAAGCTGGAGGAGCGGAAGATCCGCGATGCGAACCTGGTCGTGCTCGAGCCGGGCGAGCGAGCCAAGGCGGGGCCGTTCGAGATCGAGACCATCCACATGTCGCATTCCATCCCCGACGCGCGCGCCGTGGCACTTCACACCAAGCTCGGCTCGATCCTGGTCACGGGCGACTATCGCTTCGACCAGACGCCGATCGACGGCCGGCCCGCGGACATCGCGCGGCTGGCCGAGCTCGGCTCCGAAGGGGTCCTGTGCCTGTGCGGCGACTCGACCAACGCCGACCGCCCGGGCGTCGTCCCGTCGGAGGCGAGCGTTGGGCCGGCCCTCCACGAGGTCTTCGCGCGCTGCGAGGGCCGCATCATCGTCACCTGCTTCGCGTCGAACGTCCACCGCGTCCAGCAGGTGATCGACGCCGCCGTGGAGCTGGATCGCAAGGTCTCGCTGGTCGGGCGCTCGATGAGGAAGAACTTCAACATCGCGTCGAACCTGGGCATGGCCTCGGCGCCCGGCGGGATCTTCATCAACCCGAAGGAGATCGGGAACTACCCGGACGACCGCGTTATCGCGATCTCCACCGGCAGCCAGGGCGAGCCCCTCTCGGCGCTCAGGCGGATGGCGTTCAACGACCACCGCGACGTGGAGCTCCACTCGGGCGACACGATCATCTTCTCGGCAACCGCGATCCCGGGGAACGAGCGCGCGGTCAACGAGACGATCGATCGCATCTACGAGATCGGCGCGACCGTCGTCACCGCCGCCGATGCTCCCATCCACGTATCCGGCCACGGATCCCGCGAGGAGCTCAAGCTGATGCTCAACCTCACGCGCCCGAAGTACGTCATGCCGTTCCACGGCGACCACAAGCGCATCCGCCTCCATGCCGAGCTCGCCGAGTCCGTCGGCGTTCCGCCCGAGAACATCTTCAGGGGCCGCAACGGACTCACCCTCGAGATCGACGAGAGCGGCGCGCGCTTCACGGACGACGTCAAGGCGGGGATGATCTTCGTCGACGGCGTCGACATCGGCGATCCGGACGACGTCGCTCTCCGCGACCGCAGGACACTTTCCGGAGACGGCGTCCTGATCGTGGTCGCGACTCTCTCCGGCGAGGACGGATCGTCGGCAACCGAGCCCGAGATCATCTTCCGCGGCGTGCCGTTCATCGAGGGCGACGAGGCCGTAAAGCTCGTCGAGGAGGTTCGCGAGGCCGTCGAGAACGCGCTCGCGGACGCCGTCCACGACGAGATCACCGACGCCGGCGTCATCCAGGAGGACATCCACGACGACGTGGCCGAGCTCATCTACAAGCGCCTGAAGCGCAGGCCGATGATCCTGCCGGTCGTCGTCCAGGTCTAGGGCGTCGCGGGAAAAAAACTGGCCCGCCGGCTCCAGGGAGGGGAAGAGCCGACGGGCCTAGGGGTCTTGGCTCTTAAGCCAAGTGCTCGCCGGGGCTATGTCCCGCTCCGGCGAGTGGGTGTCTCGTCCACGTATCAAATTACGCCTGCGATGTAAACGGTCCCTAAAGGACTCTTGAAAGTTTCTTAGGAACGTCGGCGGGCGTCTCCGCGAGCGCAGGGAGGGCAACGGTGAAGAGCGCGCCGCCATGGTTCGAGGCCGCGACGGCGACCGAGCCGCCGTGAGCCGTGGCCACCGCGCGCACGATCGAAAGGCCCAGTCCGGCTCCCGTGTCACCCGTGACGTCGGCCGGACCCGATCCGCGGACGAAGCGCCCGAAGATCTGCCCGGACATGTCCTCCGGGATGCCAGGGCCGTCGTCGGCGACCTCGAGGATCGCGTCCGCGTCGCGCTTGAAGACCCGAACGGTGATGTTCGATCCGGGCGGCGTATGGCGGACGCCGTTGTCGATCAGGTTCAGCGCAACGCGGTGGAGCTCGTCGGGATTGCCCTCGACGCTGGTGGGCTCCACGGTCAGCGAGATCGTGTGTTCGGGCGCGAGGGGGCGGACCTCGGCGGCAGCGGCCTCCGTGATCGCGGCCAGGTCGCACGGGCGCCTGGCGCCTTGGCGCCCGGCGTCGGCGCGCGCGAGGATCAGGAGATCGCCGACCAGCCGCCGCATCCTTTGCGAGGAACGAAGCGCGGACTCGACCATCTCGGGCTCCTCGCCCCCGGGGGGCTTGCGCTCGAAGGAGGCCTGGAGCAGCTCCAGGTTCGCGAGGATCGAGGTGAGCGGGGTGCGCAGCTCATGCGAGGCGTCGGCCACGAACTCGCGCTGCGCGTGGACCATGCCCTGCGCCTCGTTGCGCGCCGCGTCGAGCTCTCTGAGCATCTCGTCCAGGGTCGTGGCCAGCTCGGCGACCTCGTCCTCGGCCTCCGGCTGCGGCATCCGGCGCGCCGGATCGCGGGTGGTCGCGATCTCGCGCGCGGCGGCCGTCAGCGCGGCTATCGGCCCCATCGCGCGACCCGCGACGGCGAGCCCGGCAAGCGTGGCCAGGATCGATCCGCCCGCCACCCCGACGGCGAGGAACAGCCAGAGGCGGCCGATGGTGGCGTCGAGCTCGTCGTGGTCGCGCGCCACCTGCACGTACGTGACGCCGGCGCCGACCAGCGTGGTGTTGACCTGGGAGGTCGCGACGTCGAGGTCGCCGGAGCGCACGATCTCGGGATTCGGCGGAGGCAGGTCAGCGTCGATCGGCTCGATCGGGTCTCCGATGGGTGGCGTGATGCGGACGATCTCATCGCCGAGCGTGAGCTGGTCGGCCGGAACCCGGACACCCCCGGTTTCGGGGTCGATCTCGATCGTGAACGCGATGCGGTTGGCGGTCGCCTGGAGCTCGTTGCGGAAGTCGTTCTCGAGCCGCTCCTGCGAGAGCTTGCCCACCACCGCGGCAAAGGTCAGGAGGATCACGAAGGTGAGGACGGCCGAGACGCCCGCGAGGCGCCATCGGACCGGCCAGCGCGAGGGACTGAAGCGACGGGTGCGCGGCGTGGCCGGCTCGGGGGAAGACATCTACCCGGGCGGGCGCACCACGTAGCCCGCGCCCCGCTTGGTGTGGAGGATGCGTTCCTCGCCGCCCTCTTCGAGCTTTCGGCGCACGTTGGAGATGAAGACGTCGATCGTGTTGGTCATCGCGAGCGGGTCGTAGCCCCAGACCTCCTCGAGCAGGCGCTCGCGCGAGACGACCAGGCGCTCGTTGCGCATCAGGAACTCGAGCAGCTCGAACTCGCGCGCGGTCAGGTCGACCTCGCGGTCGCCGCGGTGGACCTCGCGGGTGGACGGGTTGAGGCGAAGGTCGGCAAGGACCAGGGTGGCGGAGCCCCGAGGAGGACGCCGGCGCATGACGGCGCGCATGCGGGCCAGGAGCTCCGTGCGCTCGAACGGCTTGACCAGGTAGTCGTCGGCGCCCAGGTCGAGGCCCTCTACACGGTCCTCCAGCTCGGTGCGAGCGGTCAGGACGAGGATCGGCACGTCGTCGGACTCCCGCAGCCGCCTCAGCACCTCGACGCCGTCGATCTTCGGCAGGCCGAGGTCGAGGATGACCACGTCCGGCAGGAACTCCGAGGCGGCGCTCAGCGCCTCCTCGCCGTCCCCGGCAGTGCGCACCTCATGACCTTCGGCGCGAAGCGTCCGCCGGAGCACGTCGGCGATCTCCGCGTCGTCTTCGACGACGAGCACGCGACCGGTCTGGGTCTCGCTCTCGAGCACGCCTGAAAGGGTACGGGCGAACACCTCCGGCGGAGCTAAAGCTGCAAGCCGAGCAAGCAAACGTCCCACGGCGTACACCATGGGGTACATCGCCGGACGTTTCGCCGCGTGGGGCGCCTGGGTGCGCTTCGTCGCCGAGTTCGCGTAAAGGCGGTTGCCTCACCTGTCGATGGGGTAGTGGGACGTTCAGCCACCCCGTTCGACAGAGTCCCGGGGGGAGAAACCAGGCAAGGAGGCCCGGTAGATGCCGCAAGAAGGAAACCAGGAAGATCCGCTCGACGAAGTCGAGCGGCTGTCCGCGAGGATCGGCTCAAGTTCGAGCGCCTCCCGGTCGCCTCGCTCCAGCTGAAATCACGCTCGGGCAACGACTCGTACGGACGGTCGCAGCACACGAGGCCCTCCGGGGGCCGCCGGCCGGGCCACTCAGCCCGAGGCTGACTAACACCTTCGAAGGGGACCGGGCGTGGGTGTCGAACCCATCTCCCGATGGCCAGAGCCACCGCTAAGACCCGTGCGCCCAAAAAGAGCTCGAAGCGCCCACCCGTAAAGCGCGCCCCAGTCAAGCGCACGCCCGACGTGCGCCAGCGAGCGCGTGATGCGTTCGATGGGCTCGAGCAGCGCCACTACGACCTGATCGGGCTGATCATGGTCGCGATCGGGGTCTATTCGGCCTTCGTCCTCTACCTCGGCTGGGACGGCGGCGCCGTGGGCAGCTGGCTGTCGTCGGCGCTCGAGTACACCGTCGGCCGCGTGGCCTACGTGGTGCCGCTCACCGTCTTCGGGCTCGGGCTCGCTCTGATCGCCAAGCCGATGATCCAGGCGCCTCGGGCCCTCAACGCGGGCGCCATCCTGGTCATGCTGGCGCTCCTGCTCGCCTTTGCCGCCGGCACGCTGGGCCTTGGCCCCGACAAGCCGGTGCGAGACGGCTACTTCGATCCGGACTTCTTCCGCGCCCATGGCGGCGCGATCGGCGAGTCCCTCTACTGGGCCACGACCTCGCTCTTCCAGCGCCTGGGCGCTCAGATCCTCGCCGTGCTCATGCTTCTCTCGGGACTTCTCCTCCTGACCGGCATGACGATCGCGAACCTCGTCCAGAGCGCGGGGCAGGCGACCCGCCGCGCGTCCGGAGCGACGGCCGACGTCGCGCGCGCGGCCCGGACGAACAGCGGCATGCCCACCTCGCTTCCCGGGCTGGGACGAGCCCGAAGACGTGGATATCCAGATCACCCGCGCGAACGAGACGGAGGTCCTCTCGAACGAGCCGATCTGGGACGAGCCGGAGGACGACGAGGAAGTGACCGTCGCGGAGGGCAAGCCTGCAAGCGGCGAAGGCGCGTTCTCCTACGAGGAGGCGCACGGCGACGAGGAAGAGCCCGCGCCGGAGCCGGTGGCGATCCTGGGTGAAGGCGATGCAGACGCCGCCGAGGAGCCCGTTGAGCTGACGCCGATGGGAAACAAGCGCACCGAGCTCGGAATCACGATCTCCGACGAGGCCGACTACTCGCCGCCGAACCCGAAGGTTCTCGAGAAGGGCAAGGGCGATCCCGGACCCGACCCCAAGGACCGCGAGGCGACCGCCAAGTCGCTCCTGGAGTCGCTCCAGCACTTCGGCGTGGATGCCCGGATGATCGGAATGGTCTCCGGCCCGCACGTCAGCCGCTACGAGTTCCAGCTCGCTCCCGGCACAAAGGTCTCGAAGGTCGCGGCGCTGAAGGACGACCTCGCCTACGCGCTGGCCTCGACGGACATCCGCATCCTCGCGCCGATCCCCGGCAAGAAGGCCGTGGGAGTGGAGGTTCCCAACAAGAAGCGCCGCCTGGTGCGTCTCGGCGACATCTACGAAGGCAAGCCAAAGGGCTCGTCGCCGCTGGTCGCCTGGCTGGGCAAGGACGTCTCCGGGCACGCTTGCTGGACCGACATCGCGCTCATGCCCCACATCCTGGTGGCGGGCACCACGGGCTCGGGTAAGTCCGGCTGCATCAACGCGATCCTCTCGTCGATCCTGCTCAACGCCTCGCCGAACGAGTGCCGCCTCGTCCTGGTGGACCCCAAGCGGGTCGAGCTCAACCACTACGAGAACCTGCCGCACCTCCTGACGCCGGTCGTCACCAACCCGCGCCTCGCTTCCAACGTGCTCCAGAACCTGATCGGGGAGATGGAGAACCGCTACCAGGTGATGGGCGAGGCCCGCGCGCGCAACCTCGCGGAGCTCAACAAGACCCGCCGCAAGACCGGCGACGCGCCCCTGCCGCACATCCTGTGCGTGATCGACGAGCTCGCGGACCTGATGATGGTGGCCCCCGCGGAGGTCGAGGACTCGATCATCCGCCTCGCCCAGAAGTCTCGCGCCGTCGGCATCCACCTCGTCCTGGCTACACAGCGCCCGTCGACCGACGTCATCACCGGAACGATCAAGGTGAACATCCCGGCCCGGATCGCGTTCGCGGTCGCCTCGCAGGTCGACTCACGCGTGATCCTGGACCAGGGCGGCGCCGAGACGCTGCTCGGCCAGGGCGACATGCTCTTCCGCCCGATCGGCACGTCCAAGCTGCAGCGCATCCAGGGCGCCTTCCTCACCGAAGACGAGATCGCTCGCCTGACCAACCACTGGGCCAAGCAGGGCGAGCCGGACTTCGACCCGACGCTGCTCGTGGAGAAGGTCGAGGACCAGGGGGTCGAGCCGGGTGGCGGCGAGTTCTCGCCCGACGAGGACGACCTCCTGGAGGACGCCGCGCGAATCGTCATCGAGTCGGAGACGGCATCCGTCTCGATGATCCAGCGGCGCCTGCGCGTCGGCTACACGCGCGCCGGCCGCCTGATCGACATGCTCGAGCGGCGCGGAATCATCTCGGGCTACGAAGGCTCGAAGCCGCGCCAGGTCCTCATCTCGATCTCGGAGCTGCCGGCGATCCTCAACGGAGGGAGCGCGGCCGCGCCCTCGCCCGACCTCCTCGAGGGTGGCGACGGCTCCGACACCCAGACCGAGCTCGAGCCCGTCGAGGGCTAGCCGCCCACGGCAGCCATCGCCTCCTCGCGCGTCATCAGGTTCTCGAGCCTGGTGAGAGTCTCGCCACGGAACGTCCAGAGCTGGAAATAGCTGAATCCGGTGTCGGCGCCGCTCAGCCTGCCCTTGCCCTGCTGCTGCACCTCGACGACGACCGTGTCCCCGAAGACGGAGAACTCGAGCGCCGTGATCGTGAGGTTCTCCCATGGCTCGAGGAATCCCCTCATGTAGCCGGCGACAGCATCCGCGCCGACGTAGATGCCCGAGTCGGGAAAGTCGGGGCTGAGAATGAAGACGGATGCCGGGTCGAAGAGGCTCGCGCCCGCACGGAAGTCACCGGCGCCCCAGTGCTCGTACACGTCCCGGATGGTCTCGATGTTTCCTTCGCGCATCGATTTGGATTATCGCGCGGCTACTACTGTGAGGTGATCACGACCCGGGGGTGGACCGCACGATGGACAGAGCAGAGCTTCAGGAACTACAGGCCCCTCTGAAGGAGCGCTACAGGGAGGACCCCGGCGCGGCGGCCATAACGCTCTCGGCAAGCGCTTCGCTGGGCGAGGGAATCTCGTGCTCGGTCACTACCGGGCGCGCCATCGCCGAGGCTGGCCTTCACCCCGCGACGGGGGGCGACGGGAGCCAGCTGTGCTCCGGCGACATGCTGCTCGAGGCACTCGCTGCCTGCGCCGGCGTCACCCTCCGCTCGGTCGCGACGTCGCTCGAGATCCCGGTGGCCGGCGGAACCGTCAAGGCCGATGGCGTGCTGGACTTCCGCGGCACGCTGGCAGTGGACAAGGCGGCACCCGTTGGCTTCTCCTCGATCAGCCTCGCCTTCGACCTCGACACCGAGGCCGATGACGAGCAGCTCGACACGCTGATCAGGCTCACCGAGAGGTTCTGCGTCGTTTTCCAGACGCTGAACCGGAAGCCCGAGCTGACGGTCACGCGGACGCGGGCGGCGTGACGATGGAGGCAGGCGCGCGGACGGAGTCCCCACCGGTACGAGCAGGGATCGTCGTAACCGGCACGGAGGTGATCACCGGGACGATCCAGGACAAGAACGGGCCGTGGATCTCGCAGGAGCTCGCCGGGCGCGGGGTGGAGGTCTCGCACATCGTGATCGTCGGCGATCGCCCGAGCGACCTGGAGCAGGCTTTGCGCTTTCTGGGCGACGACGGCATGGACCTGATCGTCACCAGCGGCGGGCTGGGACCGACCGCCGATGACCTCACGGCGGAGGTCGTCGGGTCGTTCGCCGGACGCGAGATGGTCCTCGACGAGGGCATGGAGGAGAAGATCGCGAAGATCCTCGCCAGCTTCGCCCGCCGCCTCAACTTCGACGTCGAGGCCCTTCGGGAGGCGAACCGCAAGCAGGCGGTCGTGCCCGAGGGCTCGACCCTCATCGATCCAGCGGGAACGGCTCCCGGCCTCGTGGTGCCGGTGGACGAGGGCCCGGTAGTCGTCGTGATGCCCGGCCCGCCGAGGGAGCTCCATGCCATGTGGCCCAAGGCGCGTGGAGACAGACCTCGTCTCCGCGGTGCTCGACCGCGCAGAGCCCTACGCGGGCGTGATGCTCCGCCTCTTCGGCATCCCCGAGTCCGAGATTGCGAAGACACTGCGGGAGATCGAGGATGGAGGCGTCGGGCTCGACGAGCTCGAGATCACGACGTGCCTGAGGAAGGGCGAGCTCGAGATCGAGGTGCGCCACCGCCCAGGGGCAGAAGACGCGCTTGCCGCCCTGGTAGCCGGGATCGACGAGCGCCACGGCCGGTTTCTCTTCAGCCGGGACGGCGAGACGATCGACTCCCAGCTCGCCACGCTGCTCCAGGGCCACAGGATCGCCACCGCCGAGTCATGTACGGGAGGCATGCTGGCGGCGCGCCTCACGGAGCTGGACGGCGCCTCGGCGTACGTCTGCGGCGGCGCCGTGACCTACACGAACGAGTCGAAGACGAAGGTGCTGGGCGTTCCCGCGGCGCTGATCGCGGAGCATGGCGCCGTCTCGCCCGAGGTGGCGGAGGCGATGGCTGACGGGGCCCTGGAGCAGTACGACGCGGACGTCGCGGTGGGAATCACGGGTATCGCGGGGCCGACGGGCGGAACCGAGGAGAAGCCGGTGGGCTACGTCTGCGTCTGCGTCAAGAGCTCCGACGGGCGATCCATCGCGCGGGACCCGGTGATGCCGGGCACCCGCGCGGACATCCGCGAGCGCTCGGCGCTCCTGGCGATGCACCTCGTCCGCAGGCACCTGCTGGGCGAGGACTTCCCGCTCTGAGCCCTTGGCCAAGCCGCGGACCTACGAGATCGCCGTAGGCGAAGAGGTCCTCACCGACCTGCGCGAGCGGCTCGTGCGTACCCGATGGCCCGAGGGCGCGGACGTCGGATGGGAGTACGGGATGGACCAGGCGTTCCTGCGCCGCCTGTGCGACCACTGGGGCGGGGACTACGACTGGCGCGCGACTGAAGCCCGCCTGAACGCTCTTGACAACCACGCGTGGGACGGCATCCACTACGTCAGGGCGGGGGAGGGGCCGCCGATCGTGCTGGTGCACGGATGGCCAGGCGCGGTCCTCGAGTTCGAGCGACTGATCCCACTCCTAGTCGACGCCGGCCATGAGGTGATCGCGCCATCGCTGCCCGGCTACGGGTTCTCGGATCCGCCGGCACGGCCGCTCAGCGCGGCGGGAGTAGCCGCGGCGCTCCGCGATCTGGCCGAGAACGGACTCGGGTTCGATCGCTATGCGGTGCAAGGAGGGGACTGGGGCACGCTCATCGCGGCGCGGATGGCCTACGACGCTCCTGACCGGGTCTCGGCTCTCCACATCAACTCCCCATCGGTCCTGCCGTTTCCGGCGGACCTCGCCGACCTCACGGAGGCCGAGCAGGAGTGGCTCGGGAAGGCGGCCAAGTGGCGGACCCGCGGCGCCCACTACATGCTGACCCAAGGCACGGCGCCCGACACCCTGGCGCCGGCACTGAGCGACTCGCCCGCGGGTCTCGCCGCATGGCTCGTCTCGAAGTACCGGGACTGGTCGGACTGCGACGGTGACGTGGAGACCCGCTTCACGCTCGACCAGCTCTGCGACTTCCTCACCGTCTACTGGGCCACCGGGACGATCTCGTCGTCGATCCGCCTGTACGCGGCCGAGGCGCGCGATCGCTGGCGGCTCGGCGCGGGGGAGAGGATCGACGTCCCGGCCGCTGTGTCCGAGTTCCCGGCCGAGATCCTGCATCCGCCCTCGCGAGTGGGCCGAACGGAGCCTCGGCGACCTGCGCCAGTGGACTCAGCACGAGCGCGGCGGGCACTTCGCGGCGTGGGAGGAGCCCGAGCTGCTCGCGCGCGACATCGTCGGCTTCCTTCGCGAACTGTGATGGAGCGCCTCTTCGCCGCCATCGACCTGCCGGACGGAGTTCGCGACCAGCTTTCGGAGTGGGGCGTCGTTGAGCTCTCGGATCCGGCGCTTCGGCTCGTGCGCGCGGAGGCGCTCCACATGACCGTGTGCTTTCTGGGCTGGACGCCCCCTGAGCGCGTCGAGGAGGCCAAGGAGGCGCTTCTGGCGGTCGAGCCGCGGCGGGTGACGATCCGCTTGCTGCGAACGCCGGTCGCCAAGCCTCCGGGCAAGCCCTCGCTGTTCGCGATCGAGGCGGAGGCGCCGGAGGCGGCGATCCTGGCCGGCGAGGTGTCGGCCCGGTACCGCGAGCTGGGGCTTGCGGAGGAGGAGAAGCGCGCGTTCTGGCCGCATGTGACGGTCGCGCGGGTTCGCTCCGAGCGAGCCCGGGGCGGGTCGCGCCGGCGCCGCCCGCAGCGCGTCGAGCGGCCTCCCGGGCCACTCCCGGAGAGCCTGGGGGGCGAGTTCGATGCTGTCCGACTCTCTCTTTACCGTTCGATCATGCGGCGCGACGGCTCTCTGTACGTGCCGCTTTGCAACTTGAACTTGAGGTGAATAGAGAAGATGGCTGAACAGACCAAGGCAGACCAGAAGGCGGCGGAGAAGGAAGCGAAGGCCCGCACGGCGGCGCTCGAAGCCGCCAAGTCACAGATCGACAAGCAGTTCGGAGCCGGCTCGCTCATGACTCTGAGCGGGCAGAGCGCGCTCGAGATCGAAGCGATTCCGACCGGCGCGCTCTCGCTCGACCTGGCGCTCGGCGTCGGCGGTGTTGCGCGCGGCCGCGTGGTCGAGATCTTCGGCCCCGAGTCCTCGGGTAAGACGACGCTCGTCTACCACATCATGGCCGAGGCTCAGAAGCGTGGAGGCGTCTGCGCATTCATCGACGCCGAGCACGCTCTCGATCCCGTCTACGCCCGTCGCATCGGCCTCAACACGGACGAGCTCCTCATCTCCCAGCCCGACTATGGCGAGCAGGCACTCGAGATCGTCGACGTCCTCGTGCGCTCGGGTGCCGTGGACGTGGTGGCGGTCGATTCCGTGGCTGCGCTCACCCCGCGGGTCGAGCTGGAGGGCCAGATGGGCGACCAGTCGGTCGGCCTCCAGGCACGGATGATGTCCCAGGCGATGCGGAAGCTGGCCGGGAACCTCAACCGCGCCAACACGGTGTGCCTGTTCACGAACCAGATCCGCGAGAAGATCGGCGTCACCTTCGGCTCGCCCGAGACGCAGCCGGGCGGCCGCGCGCTCAAGTTCTACTCCTCGCAGCGCCTCGACATCCGCCGCATCGAGACCCTCAAGGAGGGCACCGAGGCGGTCGGTAACCGGGTCCGCATCAAGGTCGTGAAGAACAAGGTCGCGCCGCCCTTCCGCCAGGCCGAGTTCGACATCGAGTACGGCGTGGGCATCTCGCACGAGGGCTGTCTGCTCGACCTCGCTCTGGAGCATGAACTCGTCCAGAAGTCCGGGTCGTTCTTCTCCTATGGCGAGCTCAGGCTCGGCCAGGGACGGAACAACACCAAGGGATACCTGGCCGAGAACCCCGAGCTGGCGCAGGAGATCGAGATGAAGATCTTCGAGCTCCTGGGCCTCGAGCGCGAGCCGCGCCCGATCGCCGCGGTGCCGGACGCGCCGGATGTGGGCGAGGAGCCGCCGGCGATCACCGCTGACGCAGAGCCCGAGCGCCAGGCGGCCTAGCTCAGGGCAGGCGGCACCCGTGGCCGGGCGACGCAAGGCGACCGCCTTCGAGCTCGCCGTCCGGGGGATTTCGCGCCGGGAGCGCACGGTCCGCGAGCTCAGGGATTGGCTGGCGAAGCGCGATGTCGATCAGGCCGAGGCCGACGAGGCGATCGAGCGCCTCATCGAGATGGGACAGCTCGATGATGAGCGCTATGCCGCGCTGTTCACCCAGGACAAGCGCGAGCTCTTCGGCTGGGGCCCTTCACGCATCCGCGAGGCCCTCATCGAGAAAGGGGTCGAGCGCTCGGTCGCCGAAGCGGCGGCGGGCGGAGAGAGCCACGGAGAGCTGGCCGAGCGGGCGGCAGACCTTCTGGCGGGCCGAAGCGATCGGCTCGACAACGACTCGGGGCGCGGAAAGGCACTCGCCTTCCTGGCCCGCCGCGGCTACGAGCTCGAGGTCGCCTACGAGGCCGTCAGGCTGGCCGAGCGCCGCGCAGCCTGAGGGCGGCGCTGTGACCTCATGCGTGCATCCGCTCCCGCTCAGCGAAACTATGTCGGCGAGTGCGAACTGAGTATCGACTGGCGAGGCTCAGTTCGCACTGGGTGAGCCGAGGAATCAACGCCGTGGGTCCGGCAGCCCTAGTGGCTTGCAAAGCTCGTCAGCAATGGCCCGCTGTTCTTTCCGGTGTCGAATCTGAAGCGCCTCCCATCGCTCCCAATATGGCGTCTCTTTTAGTGCCGCCAGGCTTAGGCGACCCACGATCAGCTGGCTAAAGCGATGAAGATGCGCCGTCGCAGCATCAGAGTCTGCTGGCAAGGCGAACAATTCCATCTGCTCCTGATTCTGAGTCAGAGCCGGTGTCGTGAGGTTCGCCGAGCCCGAGAGCACCACCAAGCGGTCGCCCGTGTTGCCGAGCCACAACTTGGGATGGAATCCCCGTGCCCATGTGCCAGCCATGCCGTAGACGCGTGCCCCGGCGGCTTCCAGTTCCAGAAGTGCACGCGGCTCGCTTAACGGCGCCGCTCGCACAGTCGAGCTCCAGACGGGAGAGGTCCCTTCCAACAAGACCGATTAGGTCATGGATGCCGCCCAGACGTCACGAAGGCCACTGCGGCCGTGACGGAGCCGGAGGGCTCCCATAGCTCACGAATTGCTTGAGCCGGACGGCGAAGGTGAGGACCAGGGATGAGGTCCCATTCGACTGTAGCCATGGACACTTCCTCCTCGGGCCCTGCAATGTGGCACCGGTGAGGATGACACGAAGGCGCTATCGGAACTAGGCCCTTCGCATCGGAGGAGGCCGCGCTGCCCGCCACGCCGCGCAGCGTGACCGTCATCGCGACGCCTGACCCGCGCCTGCCCTTGCATGCGGGTTTACCATCGATGGTGAGCAATCGGTGGCCGGATGGCCGCGGCTCATCACAACCCAACGAAATCAATCATGAACCTTGATGACAAACGCGCTCGCTGCCGGACGTCACCGGTGCGGGTGGAGGTGAAACCGACATGGGACAACGCGCGCAACGCTTCGGCTGGCGCCGCGAGGACGAGGACGGGGGGCCCGCCCAAAGCGCCACAGGAACGCCTACGAACACCAGGGACGACGGAAGTCCGGTCGACGAGCTCCAGGCCAGGCGGGCGGAGATCGCCCGGATGGAAGAGCTCGCGCTGCGAGAGACGGAATCCATCGCCCTTCGTCAGGCGGACATCGACCGGCGCATGCAGGCGCTGGAGGACCGCGAACGCAACGTAGCCCAGCAGAACGAGGAGCTGAAGCAGGCCAAGCGGGTCCAACGCCTTGAGCTGGAGCGCATCTCGGGCCTGAGCTCCGCGCAGGCGAAGCAGATGCTCCTCGCCGATGTCGAGCAGGAGGCGCAGCACCAGGCTGCGCTGAAGATCCGCCAGATCGAGGACGAGGCCAAGCGCGAGGGCGACCGGCGGGCCCGCAACATCCTGGCCGTCGCGACCGGAAGGCTGGCCGCCAAGCACTCGAGCGAAGCGACCACTCGCCTGGTGGAGCTGCCTTCGGACGAGATGAAGGGCCGCATCATCGGCCGTGAGGGCAGGAACATCCGCGCGCTCGAAAAGCTGACGGGCGTCGACGTGATCATCGACGAGACGCCGTCCGCCGTCGTGCTGTCCAGCTTCGACGGCGTTCGCAGGGAGATCGCGCGGATCACGCTCGAGCGGCTGATCGCGGACGGCCGAATCCACCCGGCCCTGATCGAGGAGACATACGAGCAGGCGAAGGTCGACCTGGGCGAGCGGGTGATGGAGGAGGGCGAGACGGCGGCCCTGGAGGCTCACGTCCACGGGCTCGACCCGGAGCTGACGAAGCTGATCGGGCAGCTGCCGATTCCGCACCTCGTACGGGCAGAACGTCCTGGATCACCTGATCGAGTGCGCGAACCTGGCGGGCATCCTGGCCGAGGAACTGGGAGCCTCCGCCGAAACCGCGCGCCGGGCAGCGTTCCTGCACGACATCGGCAAGGCCGTCACGCACGAGGTGGAGGGCCCGCACGCCTTGATCGGCGGCCGCATCGCACGGCGCCACGGCGAGTCCGAGGCGGTCGCGCACGCGATGGAGGCCCATCACAACGAGGTCGAGGTCAAGACGGTCGAGGCGGTGATCGTGCAGGCGGCAGATGCCGTCTCAGGAGCCCGCCCCGGCGCGCGCGGCGACTCGCTCGAGCAGTACGTCGGGCGAATGCGCGATCTCGAGGAGATCGCGTCCCGCCACCACGGCGTCGAGCGGGTCTTCGCGATGCGGGCCGGCAGGGAGATCCGCGTGGTCGTGGATCCGGGCGTGGTCGACGACGACACGGCCGCCGTCATCTCGCAGGAGATCGCCACCGCGATCGAAAAGGAGGCGACCCATCCGGGGCGCACGAAGATCACCGTGATCCGGGAAAGCCGCGCCACGGCGTTCGCGGATTGAGCCGATCCGGGTGGTTGGACCCTTTTCCTGTGCCTGGTCCCGATAGGATCGCGCCCGCATGAGCGACCTCTTCTACGTCTTCGGTCTCGCCCTCACCGTGATGGCCGTCGTCATCGCCTTCGTGGGCATGCGCATGGACAGCTTTCCCTCCCGGGGGGTGATGATCGGAGGCCTCGCCTTGATGACTTTCCTGGTCGTCGGGTCGGCGGCGTTCGCGGTCGTCCTCTCCCGTGAGGAGCACGAGGTCCGCGAGGCGGAGATCTTCGAGTATCGCGCCGAGCAGGCCGAAGAGGTCGAGGAGGGTGAGGAGCCCATTTCCGAGCAGCCGACTGACGAGGAGCCGGTTCAGGGCGGCGAGCTGGAGCTGACCTCGCCCGAAGCCGGCGACCTGATCTTCGAGCCCGATGCTCTCGAGGCCGAGGCGGGCGAGGTCGTGATCGACTACACCAACCCGTCCGAGGTGCCGCACAACGTGGCGATCGAAGACGACACGGAGACGCTCGCCCAGAGCGAAACGGTGACGGGGGGCGACAACGCGGCGGCAACCGCCGAGCTCGAACCCGGCGAGTACGTCTTCTACTGCTCGATTCCGGGCCATCGCGAGTCCGGGATGGAAGGCCCCCTCACCGTCAAGTAGGGCCCCGCCGCCGTTACCCTGCGGCTGGATGCCGCGCTACCACGTAACGACGTTCGGGTGCCAGATGAACGAGCACGACTCGGAGCGCATGCGCGGCATGCTCGAGTCGCTCGGATACGAGGAGGCGCCGGAGCGCGAAGGCGCGGACCTGATCCTCTTCAACACCTGTTCGATCCGGGAGTCGGCGGACTCGCGCTTCATCGCCCATCTCGGCCAGGCGAAACGCCTGAAGTCCGAGGACCCGAGCCGCATCGTCGGCGTGGGCGGCTGCTGGGCGCAGTCCGTCAAGGACGAAGTCTTCGAGCGGTTCCCGTTCGTGGACGTCGCCTTCGGGCCCGGGCAGATCGGCCGCCTGGCCGAGTTCCTCACAACGGATTCGATCGGCGCGCAGGGCTTCTTCGAGTTCGAGGGATTCGCCGGACATCTGCCGATGAAGCGGGAGCGGGAGTTCCAGGCGTGGCTGCAGATCTCGCAGGGGTGCAACTGCGTCTGCTCGTACTGCATCGTTCCCTCGACACGCGGACGGGAGGAGTCGCGCCCGTCGCGCGAGCTGATCGCCGAGGTCAAGCGGCTGGCAGGCGACGGAGTTCGCGAGATCACCCTGCTGGGCCAGAACGTGAACGCGTACGGGCGGGACCTGCGCGGAGATGACCGGATGACCTTCGCGGAGCTCCTTCGAGCCGTGGACGCGGTGCAGGGAATCGAGCGCATCCGGTACACGAGCCCCCATCCCAAGGACATGCGCGAGGACGTGATCCTGGCCCACGCCGAGTGCGAGGCGCTCTGCGAGCACATCCATCTGCCGCTTCAGTCCGGCTCGAGCCCGATCTTGAAGGCGATGCGCCGCACGTACACGCGCGAGCGCTACCTCGACCGGGTCGCGCTGATCCGCGAACACGTCCCGGACTGCGCCCTGACGACCGACATCATCGTCGGCTTCCCGGGCGAGACCGACGAGGACTTCGAGCGGACGCTCGAGGTGGTGGACCAGGTCGCATACGACGGGGCCTTCACGTTCGTCTTCTCGCCACGCCGGGGAACGGAGGCGGCGACGATGGACGGGCAGGTCCCGCACCCGGTCAAGCAGGAGCGCATGAAGCGCCTTGTGGACCTGGTCCAGGCAAGGGCGAAGGAGCGAGCCCAGCGCTTCGTGGGGCGCACGATGGACGTGCTGGTGGAAGGCCCCAGCCGCACCGACGCGACGCGCCTGCGGGGCCGGAGCCGCCACAACAAGGCGGTCAACTTCGAGGGGACGGCGCAGCCCGGCGACCTGGTCGAGGTCGAGGTCACCAAGGCCACGTCGCAGACGCTCCTGGGGCACGAGCGGATCCTCAGCCGCATCGGTTGAGAAACGCCATGCGCGTCATCGCGATCTTCGGCCCGACCGCGGTGGGCAAGACCGGAGTCGCGCTCGCGCTCGCGGACCTGCTGCGCGAGCGCGGCGAGGAGCCGATCGCGGTCGGCTGCGACTCGATCCAGGTCTATCGCGGCCTGGAGATCCTGAGCGGCGCGCCTACAGCCGCTGAGCGCGAGCGGCTGGAGCACCGCCTGGTCGGAGTTGCGGACGTCGGCGAGGAGTTCTCGGCGGGCCGGTTCGCCGAGCTTGCGCACAGGGAGATCGACGCGCTCCTGGACGAGGGCAGGCGCCCGATCGTCGTCGGCGGGACGGGCCTGTACCTGAGGGCGGCCCTTGCCGAGCTCGAGCTGCGGCCGCCCGTCCCGGCCGAGGTGCGCGCGGACGTCGAGCGCGACCTCGCCGAGCGCGGCGCGGATGCGCTGCATCGGGAGCTGCCCGAGGAGCTCCGCTCCGGGGTTCACCCGAACGACGGCAAGCGAATCGTCCGGCTGACCGAGCTGACCCGGCTCGGGATCGCGCCCAACGCCTCGAGCGAGGGCCTCTGGACGGAAAAGCTCCGGCGGCCCGCCGTCCTGGCGGGGATCACAATCGATCGTGACGAGCTCCGCGCGCGCATCGACGACCGCGTCGACGCGATGGTCGAGGCGGGCGCGGCCGCCGAGGCGAAGCGCGCTGACGAGGCCGGCGCCTCGCGCACGGCACGCTCGGCGATCGGCTTCGAAGAGATGCTCGAGGGTGACGCCGAGCGCATGAAGGCCGCGCAGCGGGCGTTCGCGCGCCGACAGCTGACCTGGATGCGGCGGATGCCGGGCGTCGAGCTGATCGACCGGGCAGGGATGAGCGACGAGGCGGTGGCCGAGAGAATCGTGCGACTGGCCGACGCAGAATAGATTCGACCGATGCGATTCGAGAAGTGGCAGGCGCTGGGCAACGACTACGTGATCCTGGAGGCGGCCGTACTCCCGTTCGAGCTCACGGCAGAGCGGGTCAAGCGGATCTGCGACCCGCATTTCGGCATTGGCTCAGATGGGGTCCTCCTGCTCACCCCGGTCGAGGATCCCGATCACGTAGCGGAGCTTCGCATCTTCAACCCGGACGGCTCTGAAGCCGAGCTCTCCGGGAACGGAGCCCGGGAGGCCGTCCTCTACCTGCGCTCCGCCGGCTGGACGTCGGAGGACGAATTCTCGATCGTGACAAAGGCGGGCCCGGTGCGCCCGACGATCACGGGGCCCGGTCAGGTCCGGATGGACATCGGGCGCGCCCGAGACGAGGGCAGGGGCACGCTCGAGTCGGCCGGCCGGGAGTGGTCCTACCGCAAGCTGAACGTGGGAAACCCACAATGCGTGGTCTCGGCGGGCGACGAGCTCGACGAGCTCGACCTGGGCGCCATCGGGCCGGGCATCGAGTCGAACACGGGCGTCTTTCCCGACCGCACGAACGTCTCGTTTACACGGGTCGACGGATCGAGCGTGCGCGCCCGGATCTTCGAGCGCGGGGTGGGGGAGACGCTGTCGTCCGGTACCGGCGCCTCCGGCGCGGCAGTAGCGGCATTTCTCGAAGGCGCGCCGAGCCCGATCAGCGTGCAGCTGGACGGCGGCGAGCTGATCGTCGAGATCACGGACGACCTCGAGATGACGCTGATCGGGTCGGCGGAGCCCATCTGCCGCGGCGAGGCCTCGCAGGAGCTCGTCAGCGCGCTGAAGCGTCTCGGATAGCCTCCGCCCGCGCAATGGGCAGAACGGATCCGTCACAACGTCTGGAGGCCATTCCTCCGTACATGTTCGCCGAGCTGGAGCGCAAGGTCGCCGACAAGAAGGCGGCCGGGATCGACGTCATCTCGCTCGGCATCGGCGACCCCGACACGCCCACCTATCCGCACATCGTCGAGGCGCTGAAGAGCGCCGTCGAGGACCCGGGGACGCACCAGTATCCGTCGAACCGCGGGAGGGCCGAATTCCGGGAGGCTCTGGCGCGTTTCTACGACCGCCGCTTCGGAGTCGACATCGACCCGGAGACCGAGGTCATCCCGGCGATCGGCGCTAAGGAGTGCATCTACAACCTTTGCTTCGCCTTCCTGGATCCCGGCGACATCGCCCTGGCATCCGACCCCGGATACCCCGTGTACACGGGGGGTCCAGTGCTTGCCGGGGCCGAGGCGGTCGTGCTCCCGCTCGACCCCGGGCTCGGCTTCGTCCCGGACCTGGATGCGATCGATCCGATGGCGCTCTCGAAGGCGCGCCTGATGTTCCTGAACTACCCCAACAACCCGACCGGTGCCGTCGCTCCCGACGGCTTCTTCGAGCGAGTCGTCGAGCTCGCCAATCGGCACGAGTTCCTGGTGGTCCACGACAACGCCTATTCCGAGACGACCTATGACGGTTACGTGGCGCCGAGCTTCCTGGCTACACCGGGTGCCAAGGAGGTCGGGGTCGAGGTCTTCTCGCTCTCCAAGGGCTTCAACATGACCGGCTGGCGCTGCGCCGCGATCCTCGGCAACGCCGATGCGATCCAGACGTACTGGCGCCTGAAGACGAACGTGGACTCCGGCCTCTTCGAGGCCGTACAGCTCGCAGGCGCCGCCGCGCTCGATGCTCCTTCGGATTCGATCGACGCAATGAACGCTGTCTACGAGCGCCGGCGCGACCTCGTCGTGTCCGCGCTCCGCGACATCGGCGTGGACGTGGCGGCGCCGAAGGGCACGATCTACGTTTGGGCACCGGTCCCCGAGGGGCACACCTCCACCTCGTTCGCCGAACTGGCGCTGGAGGAGGCGGCGGTGATCATCTCGCCCGGGTCGATGTACGGCCCCTCCGGAGAAGGCTTCTTCCGCATCTCCGCTGACGACGCCCGACGAGCGCATCTCCGAAGCCGTCGAGCGGATGCGCGAGCACCTCTCGGCCTGAGGAGCGCGATTGGCCCGGCGCGAGCGCATCTTCTCGGGGGCAGAGCTCGAGGGGCGCTACGGATACGCCCGGGCCGTCGTCGCGGGGGATCGAATTCTGGTCTCGGGCACCGCTCCCATCTGGCCCGACGGCGGCTGTGACCCAGACCCTGGCGTACAGGCCCGGCGCTGCCTGGAGATAATCGAGGCGGCGCTCCGCGAGGCCGGGGCTGAGCTGGGAGACGTCGTCAGGACTCGGATGTTCGTCACGGACGAGGCATTTCAGGAGGCGGTGGGTACCGCGCATGCCGAGGCGTTCGCCAGCCATCCGCCGGCCACCTCGATGGTGGTGGTTGCAGGGCTTTTGGACGAGCGCTGGAAGGTCGAGATCGAAGCGGAGGCCATCAGGGCTTCCAGGTAAGTCGAGATTCCGCTCAAGCACTAACGGGTATGCGTCGAAGTCAACCCTGCGTGTCTGAGCTTGGAATCATCTTCGCCGTTGCCTCCGCCCTCGCGGCGAACGTGGCCGTCCTGTGCAAGCACCGGGGCGCGACGAACGCCCCGACGGTGCGCTTCACGCACCCGTTGCGTAGCGCGATCGCTCTCTTTCGCTCCAAGTGGTGGCTGATCGGCTTCGCCGTCGCCGCCGTCGCCTGGGGTTTCCACGTGCTCGCCATGGCGCTTGCGCCACTCTCGATGGTCCAGGTGGTCACCGCCGGCGGCCTGGCGCTCCTGGCGTTGCCCGCGCAAAGGTTCTTCGGCATCCGCCTGCGTCGCAGGGAGTGGGCCGGCCTCTGCCTGAGCGCCTTCGGGCTCGCGTGGCTGGCCATCACCGCGGAGGCCACCGAGGTCCACTCGGCGTACTCGTTCGCAGTGCTCCTGGCCTTCGAAGGCGCATTGGTCGGCGTGGGCGCCCTGCTCCTTCACCGCGGGTCCAGCGGCCACGACCACGTGCGGAGCGGAGTCATGCTCGGCGTCGCGGCCGGGATCATGATGGGTGTCGGAAACGTCTCCACCAAGGCGCTCACCGGCGGCGTCGCCGGTGACGGCATGCTGGCGCTCCTCAGCCCGTGGTCGGTCCTGACCGTGTGCGCCGGGCTGTTGGCCTTTTTCTCGCTCGCGCGCGGCCTTCAGATCGGCCCGCCGATCCAGGTCATCGCTCTGTCCTCGATCGCCGCCAACGTGACCGCGATCGCTGGCGGAATCCTGGTCTTCGGAGATCCGATCGGTGCCGATGCGCTCGGCATCATCGCCAGGGCAGCCGCGTTCTGCGCCGTGATCGCGGCCGCGGTACTGATCCCGGCGCCCCGCACCCCAGGGCGCATTCCAGCGCCCGCCTGAAGCTGCCGATAACACGCACGTGAGGCGGGGAATCCTGATCGCATTGGTCATCGCGGTGAGCGCGACGGCGCTGGCCTGGGCGGGTGGCACGCCTGGCGTCCCGCGTACGGGAATCAACCAGGCGAAGACGCCCGAACTGGAGAAGACGATTCCGATCTCCAAGCGCGGCGAGCCGAGGACCCTGGTCCAGGTGAAGGCCGATGATCTCGGGCCGGTGAAGGACGGCGACATCATCGAGGCGTTCTCGGAGATCGAGGTCTCCGTGACGTGCCTCGAGCCGATCCCCAAGTGCGTGGGGAAGATCTACCGCTTCAGCCCCAAGGTCGAGGCGCAGCTCGTACTTGCCGACGGGAGGGGGCGCAGGGGCGTCCCGATCGGGAACCCGGAGCGGATCACCTGCTCCCAGGACCTGCCGAACCGCAACCACCACTGCGTCCTGGCTCTGCACAGAACGGAGAGGCTCAACGGGACTCCGCCGTGCGCTCCGGCTTGCTCGCTCAACCTCGTCCTCGAGGCGTTCCATGACAAGGCGGCCAAGGGGAACGTCCTCGTGATCGGCGCCGACCAGGACGACGGCATCGCCCAGCGCCGCGCCACGCTTAGCGCAGGCATCTTCGAGCCCGGCGAGGAATACGACCCGCGCGAGCCGAAGACCACCCGCCGGATGGTGAGAAAGGTCGACGTGAACCCGAACGACACCCGTGAGGTGACCGTGGCATCCATCCGCCTCGACCGCCTCACGAAGGGGGAGGTCCTGGCCGTGGACGGGCGCGTCACCAGCTCGATCGGGCACCTGCCCTACAACGTGCTGACCCAGGGGCAGATCGTGCTCTCCGAGAAGCGAGGCTCGTCGAACAACCACGGGATCCCGCTCTCCGTGGCGACCCGGAACGGGCTGATCACCGCCAAGAACGGATTCAACTGCACGCAGGGCCAGAGCGGCTTCCCTACTCCCTGCGCGATCGAGAAGGGCGCCTTCGTGCGGATCATCGCGAACTCCCGCAAGCACCCGAACCAGGACGAGGGCAAGTGGATGCCGCTGTGGGTGAACTTCTTCGTTGGCTTTCAGGAGGAGTACACGACCGGAAGGTCGTGGCGCTCGGGTGACGCCGCGAAGATCAAGAGCGCCCGGCTCGAGATCCGCCGCTACACGCCGCGGAATCCCTAGAGCTTGCCCTCAGCCGCGAGCGTCTCGCGCAGGCCTCGCTCGAGCGGGCGGGGCTCGTAGCCGAGCTTGGCTTCCGCCTTGTCGGACGACGCCCAGAACGTGACGCCGTCGGCCGACGAGATGAGCTCGCGCATGTTCGGCGGCTGACCCATGAGCTTCCCGACCACCGGGCCGGCGGGGGCGATGGCCTTCATGAGGCCCGTGGGGATGTTGCCGCGAGGCTCGCGCTTGCCCAGCACCTTTGCGGTCGTGTCGATGACGCCGCGCATCGTCGTGATCTCGCCGCCCAGGACGTAGGACTCGCCGACCTCGCCTTTGTCGAGCGCGAGCAGGACGCCCGTCGCCACGTCCTCGACGTGGACCATGTTCATCCCGACCTCGGGGAACGCGACGAAGGGCATGCGCCCCGACGCGAAGTCGAGGATCTGCTTGCCGATCGCCGAATGGTCGTCGGGCCCGTAGACGCCGCCAGGCTGCACGATCACGCATGGGAGGCCGTCGGCGATCAGGCTCTTGGCTATCTGGTGGGCCTCGTACTTCGTCTCCTCGTAGTAGGAGGTAAAGCCCTCACCCGGGTGGTCGTACGACTCGTCCACAACCTTGCCGTTCGTGTTGCCGAAGGCTCCGATCGTCGAGATGTAGACGACGCGGGGAATCCCGGCGTCCTGAGCCGCTCCAAGGGCGTTCTGGGTGCCGACGACGTTTGCCTGTCGCATCGGCTCCCGCTCGGAATTGGGAATGCCGACCTTGTAGACCGCCGCCCCGTGGATCGCGGCGTCGCACCCGGCCATCGCCGCGGCCAGCCGGCTACGGTCGGAGAGGTCGCCCTGGACCAGCTCCGCGCCCAGATCCCGAAGGGACTGCGCCTTCTCCGGGGCACGGACCAAGGCGACCACCTCGTCGCCCCGCTCACACAGCTGGCGCACCACGTGCTCGCCGATGAAGCCGGTTCCCCCGGTTACGAAGACCTTCACGCGCGGAAGCCTATCCTCAACCTCCGTGGGCGGGCGGACGAAGAAGGTTGTGATGCGCAAGTCGCTTCTCCGATCCTTGCCCGCCATCGCCGCGCTGGCGCTCGCGGTCGCCCCGCAGGCTGAGGCAGGCGGCGCGGACAGACCCGCTCTTGGCCGGCGCGGAGTCGTTTGCCTTCGGGATCGGCAATGGGATGCTGGCGGGGGGCGCGGGCGAGGTCGCCGAGCGGCTGGGCTCGTACGACGTGGTCGTCGTCGATGGCGAGGAGGCAACCACCGCAGAGGTAGCGGCGCTCCAGGGCGAGGGCTCGGCCGTGCTCGCCTACCTGAGCGTGGGGACGATCGAAAAGTGGCGCTCCTGGTTCGACGATGTCAAGCGGTACCGCCTCGCCGCATGGCAGGACTGGAAGGACGAGTGGTTCGCGGACGTCTCGCGAGCGGGGTTCCGGAACGAGATCTCGGACGTGATCGCGCCGGAACTCCTCGGTAAGGGGTTCGACGGGCTGTTCCTGGACAACGTCGACATGATCGAGCCGAGGAAGCACAGGAAGCAGCGGGCGGGGATGCGGAGTCTCGTCGCCCGGCTCGGCGAGCTGGTGCACGCCGACGACCGGCTCCTCTTTGCCCAAAACGGTTACTGGGGCCTGAAGAGGTTCGGGCTCCTCGGGGACGGCCACCTGGATGGCTGGAATCGCGAGGACGTGACCTGGACCTTCGACTTCGACAAGCGTGAGTACGTCCGCAATCCGGATCGCCGGCGAGACGAAGCGCTGGACGATCTGGCGAAGATGGCGACCTCGGCCTGTTCACGACCGCGACCAACTACACGAAGAGGTCCACGGGATCGGCCGTCGAGGAGTCGATCTCCGACGCGTGCAGCGTGGGGGCACTGCCGTTCATCGGCGACATCGGCCTGACGGCGAAGAGACTTCCCGCCTCGCCGTACACATGCCCGTAGGGGGCTCGTAGCGCGCCTACAATCGGTCGGGTGGAAGTCTCCGCCAGATCCAAGGGAGCCGGTAACGGCCTGCGCAAGCCGCGGGCGCGGCAGCGTGCGCTCGCGATCGGCGCGCTGCCCCAGGCGGCCGCTCTCGACGACGACCCGCTCGCGGAGCTGAAGGAGCTCCTGCGCACCGCTGGGGTCGCGACCTCGGGCGAGGTCGTCCAGATGCGCGACCAGCCCGACCCGGATCGCTATCTCGGCCGCGGCAAGCTGGCCGAGGTCAAGGACGCGATCAAAGCCTCGGGCGCGAACCTCGTCGCCTGCGACGACGAGCTGGCGCCCCGGCAGGAGCGAAACCTCGAGGCCGCGCTCGACGTGCCCGTGATCGACCGGACCGCGGTGATCCTGGACATCTTCGCCGACCACGCCCATTCGGCCGAGGGCAAGCTCCAGGTCGAGCTGGCGCAACTCGAGTACAACCTCGCCCGGATGCGCGGGCTCTGGACCCACCTCGAGCGTCTGGGCGCCGGACGCATGGACGGTGGCATCGGGACCAGAGGGCCCGGTGAGTCGCAGATCGAGACCGACCGCCGGCTGGCGCGCGACCGGATCACAGCGTTGAGGCGAAAGCTCGAGCACGTCGAGCGCGGACGCGAGACCATGCGTGCCCGCCGCGAGGCGTCGGCCGTGCCCGCGGTTGCGCTCGCCGGGTACACGAACGCGGGGAAGTCGACGCTCCTGAACGCCCTGACCGGAGCCGGCGTGAGCGTGGGATCGAGGCTCTTCCACACGCTCGACCCGACGACCCGCGCTTACGAGCACGACGGGCGCCGGTACCTCGTGACCGACACCGTGGGCTTCATCCGAAAGCTTCCACACCAGCTCGTCGAGGCGTTCAAGGCGACCCTGGAGGAGACCCGACTGGCCGACCTGATCCTTCACGTGGTGGATGCGTCCGAGCCTGACGAGCAGCGCGCTGGCTCGATCGCCGCGGTCGAGAGCGTCCTCGACGAGATGAACGCCGGCGACCGGCCCCGGCTCCTGGTGTTCAACAAGATCGACCTGCTCGACGAGGAAGAGCGGCGACGCGTCCTGGTCGGCCGCCGGGACGCGGTCGGGATCTCCGCCGAGACCGGGGAGGGCCTCGACGAGCTCCGCGAGCGGATCGCGACCGAGTTCGAGCGCACGCTCGAGCCGATGGAGCTCCTTGTGCCCTACGCGGAGGGCGCACGCCTGACGGAGCTCTACGAGCTGGCGGGCGACCTGGAGCGCGAGGAGAGCGCGGAGGGCGTCCTGGTGCGCGCGAAGGTCCCGAAGGCGCTTGCACACCGCTTCACGGAGTTTCAGGTCAACGGGCGCCCCGGCTCGTGACGCTCCCCGTCCAGCGCCTCGCGGCAACCGCCAAGCTGCCCAGTCGCGCGACGGACGGCGACGCCGGGCTCGACCTCTACTCGTCTGAGCCCTGCCGGCTCGAGCCGGGCGCTCGCGCGAGCGTGGGCACGGGTGTCGCGGTGCAGATTCCCGAAGGCCACGCCGGCCTGGTGCTGCCCCGGTCCGGGTGGGCCGCGAAGCACGGGATCTCGCTCGTCAACGCGCCCGGCCTGATCGACGCGGGCTACCGCGGCGAGGTGCGCGTGCTGCTCCTGAACACGGACCGCGATGACGCGTTCGAGATCTCCGAAGGCGACCGGATCGCGCAACTCCTGGTGGTGCCGTTCGCGTCGCTCGATCCGGTGGAGGCCGATTCGCTCGCCGAGTCGGAGCGGGGCGAAGGCGGCTTCGGCTCGACTGGGCGCTAGCAATGGTCGTCCGCGAGGCCACGGCCGACGACTGGCCGGCGATCTGGCACATCATGCAGCCCATCGTCAGGGCGGGGGAGACGTACGCGCTCGAGACGGATATGGACGAGGAGGAGGCCCGCCGCTACTGGATGCTGGGGGACGGCGTTCGAACCGTCGTCGCGGAAGCCGGCGGCGAGATCGCCGGCACGGCAACCGGGTACGCGAACCGCGCCGGCAACGGATCGCACATCGCGAGCGGCAGCTTCATGGTCGACCGGGAGCGGTCAGGGGAGGGGATCGGCCGCGGGCTGGGGGAGGACCTCATCGCGTGGGCCCGAGAGACAGGCTTCAAGGGCATCCAGTTCAACGCCGTGGTCGAGACGAACGCGGCGGCGGTCGCTCTGTGGGAGTCGCTGGGGTTCGAGATCGTCGGCACCGTGCCGCGTGCGTTCGATCATCCCAGCGAGGGCCTGGTCGGCCTCCACGTGATGTACCTCGAGCTCTAGCTCGCCGATTCGGCGGGCCGCATGCCCGAGCACAGGATGCGAATCCAGTCGATGCGCCCGTCTCGGGTCGTGAAGTACGCCTGCTGCTCGACGATCAGGGGCCCCTTCCCGTTCCTGACGCGGAAGCTGTAGGCCATGTGCTCGCGGTCGGCGAAGCTCCCCGTCTCGATCGCGATCATCCCCTCGGCCTCGTCGGAGTCCTCGAGCCAGTCGCGAAAGACGTCCCGCACGACGTCATCCGGACTGGTTGCGTGCCAGGTCCGGTTTGGGGTCAGCGCGCGGAAGTCGACTTTCGGGTCGAGTAGTCCAGCCGCCCGATCGAAGTCCTTGGCGGCAAGCGCCCGGGCGAAGTCCTCGCCAACGGCCTTTGCTTCGTCAGTCACGGTCCCGACATTACGGGCCTCGCGGCGCCGCGGTCGCTAGC
The DNA here is from genome assembly GCA_963740125.1 of uncultured bacterium. Lineage (GTDB taxonomy): Bacteria > Actinomycetota > Thermoleophilia > Solirubrobacterales > 70-9 > JALZKA01. Next base: position 304,001 of record CAVUCV010000003.1, read on the forward strand.
CCCGCGCCGCGGCGGCGCGGGCGCTCTCGTGCCCCGCCTGCCTCGAGCGTGTCGTCGAGCGGCTCCAGCTCCGGCTCCGAGCCTTCTCTTCGCGCGATTGCAAGCTGGATGAGCCGGTCCGCGAGCCATGCGTTCTTCGGCAGCAGCGGGCCGTGGAGATAGGTGCCGAAGAGGTTGGCGCGGCGCACGCCCTCGAACCCCGACTTGCCGTCGTTGCCATGGCCGCTGAGCACGCGCCCGAGCGGCTCGGCTCCCTCGCCGAGATACGTGCGCCCGCCGTGGTTCTCGAAGCCGGCGAGCACGCGCGGACCCGTGCCCAGATCTACCTCTATCGCGACGTTTCCGATGAGGCGCGGGCCGTCTTCGCGCACCGTCTCCAGATCGGCGAGGCCCAGGCCCTGAACCCTCTCCGTCCCCAGCTGGTACGAGTGGCCGAGGAGCTGGTAGCCGCCGCATACGGCCAGGAGCACGGCACCGTCCTCCACGGCCGCGGCCAGGCCCTCGCGCTTCGTCTCGACCATGTCGGCGGCTACGAGCTGCTGGTCGCGATCCTGGCCCCCGCCGATGTAGATGAGGTCGTGAGCGGATGCGTCCACCGGCTCGCCGGGCCCCGCGCTCGCGTGCTCGAAGCCGATGCCGCGCCATTCGCAGCGGCGCTGCCAGAACAGGATGTTGCCGCGGTCGGCGTAGATGTTCATCTGGTCCGGATAGAGCGTGAGGAGCCGAAGCGTGCTCATTCGGCCGCCTCCAGGAAGACGACGGCAGAGCCGACGTGCGTGTCGGTGGGCGGGATCTCGGTCAGGCCCGCGGGCCGGAGCCCGGCGTCGGCAGCTTCGGCGGCGAGTGAATCCGCATCGACCATCTCCAGCCGCAGATCCGCGCGCTCGTCGGTGAGGTCGCCGTCCGGCGCAACGATCTGGCGGAGCCGCGAGACGACGATCCGCCCGTCCTGGATCCGGAGCTCGACCGGAAGGCTCGAGTAGACCCACCCGTCGATCTCCGCGACGTCCGGCAGCGGCGGGCCAAGGTCGACCGTGCCGCCGCCGGCGCCCAGGTCGCCCTCGACGATCGCGAGCGCGATCAGGCCGCGGGGAGCAAGGTGCCTGCGCATGCCCGCCAGGGCGGCCTTGCGCTCGTCAGCGCTCTCGAGGAGCTGGATGGTCTGCATCGGCACGATGATCAGCGCGTACTCGCCGTCCACCCGAAGATCGCGGAGGTCGCCCACAGCGGCGCTCGCTTCGAGGTCCCGCTCGGTGGCGCGCTCACGCAGCGCATCCACGAACGTCGGCTCGATGTCGACTCCGAAGACGTGGTGGCCATGCCGGGCCAGGTCAAGGGCCACCCGCCCGGTGCCGCAGCCGACGTCCAGCACAGGTCCGCCCGCGCCCAGCGCGAGCTCGCGCCACAGGGCGAGGTCCGCGTCATACGCGCCGTTCTCGACGTCGTGCCAGATCACGGCTTCGGCTGTCGCGTCCGCGCTCATTCCCAGTACGCCTTCACGAGGCCGCGCTCGGAGAGCAGGGTCCTCAGCTCGAGGAGTGCGGTGTAGGTGGGAAGGGCAAACAGGCGCCCCGGAGCGCCCGCGACGGAGCGGTCGAGCGACGAGGCAACATCCTCGTGGACATCGATGAGCGCGGGATCGATGCCCGCGTACTTCAGCCGCACGGCCATCTCGGGCGCACGGGTGCCGGCACAGGTGACCCGGGCGACGGATCCCGCGAGGAGCTCGAAGTCGGCGTCCCAGACCCACGAGACGTCGCGGCCGTCCGCGATCCGGTCGTTCAGCGCAATCCAGATGTGGACGCCCGCACCGTCCCCGTATTGCTCGTTCTCGAGGCGCAGTGTCCGGAGGACCTCGTTCGCCCCCGCGGGATTCTTGATCAGCAGGATGGAGACCTGCTTCCCGGCCACTTCGACCGTCTCGACGCGGCCAAAGGCCGCCTGGGTGCGCTCGAGGCCCATCACGGCCGCCGCGGGCTCCACGCCCAGGCGCAGGGCGGCCGAGAGGGCTGCCAGGGCGTTGTAGACGTTGTAGAGGCCGGGGAGGGGCAGGCGAAGCTCGAGGGGCCCGCTGGGGGTCGCAACCTCGACCCGGGAGCCGCGCATGCCGTCGAGCTCGATCCTGGTCGCTGCGATGTCGGGGGAGGGCCTGTCCGCGTCGCAGTTCGGGCACGAGTAGTGCCCCAGGTGGCCCACGAAGGCCCGCTCGTACTCGTAAGGAGCCCCGCAGCGGCGGCAGTGCTTGGCGTCGTGCGCATGCTGCAGGCCAGGGAGCGCCTGCGACACGTCCTCGATGCCGAAGTAGGTCACGCCGTCGCGCCGGGAGAGCGTCGAGTCGCGGCCGAGGTCGGCGACGAGAGGGTCGTCCGCGTTGAGAACGAGCCCGCCGGAGCGGGTGCCCACCATCTCGGCCCACTCGTCGGCCAGCCGTTCGAGCTCGCCGTAGCGGTCGAGCTGGTCGCGGAAGAGATTCGAGAGGACGATGAGGCCCGGGTCGAGAGCCTCGACCATGCGGGGCAGCCACGCCTCGTCGACCTCGAACAGGCCTTCGGTTCCCTCCTGCTCGAGGAGCGCCGTGGCAACCCCCCAGCTCATGTTCGAGCCGGCGCGGTTGTGGACCGGCGTCCGGCCGGCCTGGCGTAGCGCGGATGCGAGCATCCCCGCGGTCGTGGTCTTGCCGTTGGTGGCGCTGATCACGGTCGAGCCGGAGCTGAGCCCCGACCCGAGGCGCTCGATCGCGTCCGGTGCCATCCGCAGGAGCATCCGGCCGGGCAGCGTGGTCCCGCCGCCGCGGCCGGAGCGGCGCGAAAGGTTGCCGGCAGCCCGCGCGATCGCGACCTTTGCGCGGAAGCCCGGGCCCGTGGCGGGGGCGCCGCTCACGGCGCCGAATCCGGGGGCACGATCACCCGCAGGGCACTCGGCAGGATGCTCACCGTGGCCGGGAGCTCGGCAATCGGGTCGCCGTCCGCATACACCGAGAAAGGCCGGTCGGCTTCGATCGTCACCTCGCTGACCTGCCACGTCTGCACCTCGAGCGTCTCGAGGTGCTCGCCCTTGAAGATCTGGCCGAGCCCGCGGAGGAACCGCAGTTTCGACACGTCGCCGCTTGCGCCGACCTCGAGCAAGCCGTCGTCGGGGACCGCGGTGGGGGCAGCGATCATGCCGCCGCCGTAGGCCTTCGTGTTCGCGGCGGCGACCGAGTAGCCGGTGACCTCGACGTGCTTGCCATCCAGCGTGAGCGTGAACGTGGCCGGCTTCCAGGCAGCAAGCGCGCGAAGCGCGGCGTAGGCGTATACGACCGGCCCCTTGACCCGCTTCGCCTCGTTTGCGATGCGGTTTGCCTCGGAGTCGAAGCCACAGCTGGCGATACAGAGAAAGCGCACGCCGTTCGCCTCCCCGACGTCGATCTGACGGGTTGCGCCACCCGCGATCATCCCGGCTGCCTCCTCGACGTCGTCCGGGATGCCGATCACGCGCGCGAAGTCGTTCCCGCGCCCGCCCGGGATGATGCCGAGCGCCGAATCGGTGTTCGCGAGCTCACCGCCCACCTGGCCGATCAACCCGTCGCCGGACATCACGATCACCGTCTGGCCCAGCTCGGCGGCCTTGCGCGCTTCCTCCCGCCCGTGCGCGATGTTCTGGGTGAGGACGAGCGAGTGCTCGATCCCACCGTCCGACAGGGCGGCTTGTGCCTGGCTCAGGAGCTTTCGCGTCCGCCCACCGCCGGCGGACGGGTTGACCAGGAGTAGGTGCGTCGGCTCGGCTGGCACCCGGTGAATGTATTCCGGACGGCGGATTCAGCCCGTGCGGCGGCCGATCCAGTACGTGCCGGGGCCCGCCTCGCCCTTGACGTGCTCGCTGACCCCGTGGCGGGCGAAGCCCTTCTCGAGCTCAGAGTCGGGCGTGTAGAACGGCGTCTCCGCGCCCCAGCTCGCGGCGACCACCACGAAGCCGTCCGGTCGCAAGACCCGTGAGATCTCGGCGAAGAACGGCGGCACGTTCACCTGGGTGACGAGGTCGAACGAGTCGGGCGGCCATGGAATCCGGGCTGCGTCCCCGACCTTGAACGCGATGCGACCGTCTGGGTCCAGCCCGACCTTCGATTTGGCCTCGGCGATCATCGCCTCGGACATGTCGATTCCGCGGACGCTGGCACGCGGAAACTCGCGTGCCGCCAGAAGCGCCGCTTCGCCCGTGCCAGTCCCGAGGTCCAAGACCCGCTCCGGCGCGGGCGTGACGTGCAGGAACCCGGCCGCGAGAGAGGTCAGGTGCGCGGTCGAGCCGGCCCCGGTCCGCTCGTCCCAGCCGGCGGCCGAGCGATCGAAGAAGCGCCGCATCGGATACTTGATGATCGGCCAGAGCCAAGGTGCCCTCGCGACGGTGTTGTTCATCGCGCGCCCGATGACTTGAACGCGGTTCGGGCGGCTGCCGGTTTCCGTCTCCTCTGGCCGTGCCACGCAGAGATAATGCCACCGGTGCGGCGGATAGCCTTCCGGGCGTGACGAAGCGCCTCGCCATCGCCGCCCTCGCCGTCCTCATGCTCGGGTTCGCGCTCTCGGCGTGTGGCGGTGACGACGAGCCGGAGGAGGACACGGAGGAGTCCTCGCTTCCCTCGGACTGCGAGGAGGTCTCGGCCCCTGAGCCGCGGGAGGTGAGCCTGGATCCACCTCCTTCGAAGCCCTCCGGGCAGGACCTCGTAGCGGTGGTGGACACGAGCTGCGGGACGTTCGAGATCGCGCTCGACACCAAGCTGAGCCCCAAGACCACGGCCTCGTTCGAGTATCTGGCCGAGAACGGCGTCTATGACGACACGCTCTTTCACCGCATCATCCCCGGGTTTGTGATCCAGGCCGGGGATCCGTCGAGCACGGGCTCCGGGCCCGACCCCGGCTATACGATCGACGAGCCTCCGCCCACGGACTTCGCATATACGCAGGGAGTCGTTGCCATGGCCAAGACCGAGGTGGAGCCCCCGGGGCGGTCGGGCAGCCAGTTCTTCGTCGTGCTGCCGCCGCAGGCAGATGTCCAGCCGGTGTTCGCGGTGCTGGGCGAGGTAACCGAGGGATTCGACGTGGTGGAGACGATTGCGGAGCTGGGCAGCCCGGACGGCTCGGGCTCTCCGCTGGAGCCGGTCGTGATCGACTCGGTCACGATCGAAGCGGGTTAGAGGGCTCCGGCATGGCGACCGAGGCGCGCCCGTTCGAGGTGCGCGCGCCCGGCGGCAACGTCGTGCGTGGCGAATCGGGAGGCTCGGGCGCCCGTAGTCCTCCAAGCGCACGGGATAACGGCCGCGCGTCGTTATGTAACCCACGGCTCGCATCTGCTTGGAGCGGCGCGGGCTGACCTCGGCCATGTACGACGCCCGGGGACACGGCGAGTCCGATCCCGCTCCCGCGGGCGAGGCGTACACCTACGAGACCCTCGCCTCGGACATGGCCGCCGTGGCGGCCGAGGTGGGGGAGGGGGACCGGGTGGTACTGGCGGGACACTCGATGGGGGCCCACACGGCCACGGCGCTGGCGCTTGCCGAGCCCGACAGGGTGGCCGGCCTCGTCGCGATCGGGCCCGCATCGCGCGGAGCGCCTCCGTCCGACGAGACGGTCGCCTACTGGGCGGGCCTGGCCGACGGCCTGGAGCGAGGCGGGGTGGAGGGCTTCATCGAGGTCTACGACGACGGGTCGCACAAGCCCGAGTGGCGGGACGTCGTGCTGCGCCTGGCGCGCACCCGCCTGGCCCTCCACAAAGACCTGAACGCGGTCGCGCAGGCGCTGCGCGAAGTGACGGCCTCGGTGCCGTTCGACGGGCTGGAGGCGCTGGAAGGGCTCGAAGTGCCTGTTCTCGTCGTCGCGAGCCACGACGAGGCGGACCCGGGCCATCCGTGGGACGTCGCCGTCGAGTGGACGGAGCGCATCCCCGGAGCGCGGATGGTGAGCGAAGCCGAAGGCGAGTCGCCGCTTGCCTGGCAGGGGGGCAAGCTATCGCGCGAAATCGCCGAGTTCTGCGCTGAGAGCGCCGTCTCCGAGCGCCTTTAGCCGACGTGGGGCGACTTGTTCCCGGATACCGGGAACAACACGACCCACGTCACTTCGCTGCCCGCTCCGCTCGTACGGCGTCGCGGTTCTCCTTGCGGTAGACGAGCCGGAGGGCGGACCAGGTCTCGTCGATCGCGCAGACCTTGTTGTCGACCAAGCCGAGCGGCAAGCAAACCTCGCGCAGCGTGTCCTCGGTGATGTCGGTCTCGAGGCCCGACGAGCGCTTGGGCCATGAGATCCAAAGGCCGCCGTCGACGTCCATGGCGTTCGTCAGGGTCGGCAGCCGCCGCTCGAGCTCGGCGCGGCGGGTGAAGAAGGCCACAATCACGTCGAAGTCGCGTCCACGTGCCTGCGTGGCGACGCGCACGCCATCGGGCATTTCTCCCAGCGCATCACAGAAGCCCTGAGGTGCCTGGAGGAGCGCCACCTTGCACGCCTCCTTGATGCCGAGCTTCCGGGGAAGCGGCGTCCCCGAGTAACCGGAAGACCGAGCGGCACTCATGTCGTGAGCATGCCAGGGACATCCAGCACCTGCTCGGCTCAGCCTGAGCGCGGGCATTGCTCAGCACCTTGCTGAGAGCGGACCACGGACGCCTTGACGAAGAGCTGCAATACGCCGCCTCAGGCGCCGCTATCGTGCCCGGGCGTGCCTGATTCAGAGCTGAAGGCGCTCGGCGAGCTCGCCGGCCGATACGCAGACGAAGCGCTCCTGAGTCCCATCCAGGGAGTGCATACAGCCGTCTCCGAGCGGGTATTCGGGGCGATCGGCGGCGGCTCGGTCGTGGTCAAGCAGGCTCACGACGCCGTGTCGTCGGGCGTCTACGGTGCGCTCAAGCTGGGCGGAAAGGGTGCGGGCGCCGCGATCTCCGCCGCGGGTCGTCTCGCCGGGGGCACCGAGGAGCGCTCAGCGGTCAGCAACTCGGGCTTCGGGCGGGGCGCGCAGGCGGCGATAAACGGGCTGATCGGCGACCGCCTGGAGGGGGAGGGGAGCGCCCTGGCGATGACGATGGCGCTGCGCCTCCCGCATCGCGACGTCGAGTGCACGCGCGAAGGCATCGAGGAGGCGTTCGAGCGCACGACGCCGCGCCTTGCGATCTTCCTGCACGGGCTGTGCGAGACGGAGGAGGCCTGGTGGCTCGGGACGAGGGCGGATCCGACGCATGAGGGGCCGGCCCCGCGAACATATGGCCAGAAGCTCCGCGACGACCTGGATTTCACGCCCCTCTACCTGCGCTACAACAGCGGGCTTCACATCTCCGAAAACGGCCGGCGCCTCTCGTGGCTGCTGGAGGAGCTCTGCCGCGAATGGCCCTCAGAGGTGAAGGAGGTCGCCCTGATCGGACATTCGATGGGCGCCCTGGTCGCGCGAAGCGCGTGTCACGAGGCCGCGGAAGCGGATCGGGTCTGGGTCCACGACGCAAAGCACGTGATCTGCCTGGGGGCTCCGAACACCGGGTCCTGGCTGGAAAAGGTGGTGAACGTCGGCGGCGCCGCGCTCAAGCGTGTGCCCGAAGCCAAGCCGTTCGCCGACTTCCTCGAGCTTCGAAGCGACGGCATCAGAGACCTCCGATTCGGCTACCTGCGCGACCAGGACTGGCTCGACAAGGACAGGGATGAGCCCCTGAGGAACCATTCGGCGCCACTCGCGCCGGTTCGGGGCGTCTCCTACCACTTCGTGTCAGGCGGCCTCACGGCTTCGGAGCGGCACCCGGTCGCCGCGCTGATCGGGGACGTGCTCGTGCGCAAGGCGAGCGCCAGCGCGCCACTCGGCCCTGACGGGCAGCCGCACGGCGACTCCAAGCATGTCCAGGGCGCAAGCCATTTTCACCTTCTCAACCACCCTCAGACCTACGAGCACATCCGGGAGTGGCTCTCGCGCCCGCTGCTCGAGTCCCGGGTTCGGGGCGGCTCGCTCGTATCCTGATGGGCGTGAGCGACGAACAGCCCCAGCGCGACGACGGCATCGCGGTCCACTACTCGACGGTGGCGCCCGGGACCTCCATCTACGCCTCTGACGGCGTCGTGGTGGGCAAGGTCGTCCGGGTGCTCGACAACGCCCGCGAGCACATCCTGGACGGCTTCGTCTTCGAGGACCCGCAAGGAGCGACGAAGTTCGTGGATGCGCCTGAGGTGCAGCGAACCTTCGAGCGCGCGGTGGAGCTCAACATCGACTCACCGCCGCCTCCAGGCTCGGGCCGCCCGAGTCCACCGGCGTCACCGAGTCCGTCAAGAACTCGAAGCTCGGCCGGCTCTTCGGCCGCTAGGAGCCTCCGCCGCGCCCAGGCAGGTCGGGCGCTACCGATTCGAAGGCTCTACCCGGAAGACCGGTGAGACCGCCGCATCGCAGATCCCGACGTCCGGATCGGTCGTGCTCGCGATTCGTGCCGTGAACTTGCCGCGCCCCACCTTCTCGTCGAGGCGGTACTTGCCGCGTCTGTCCGTCTTCGTCTTGCCAACGAGAATGAACGCTGCACCCGAAGCGGCTGACCTGCGCAGGTTGACCTTTACGCCCGGGCCGACGCAAGCGGGCTCGCTGGAGGTCACGACCCCCTTGAATGCCGCCGCGCGCCTCTTGTATTTGAGGGTCACCTGGCGCGGGAAGAACGGGCAGCCCCGGGTCGAACCCGCGACGTCCGGGCATTCGTCCCCTACGTTGGCGAATCCGTCCGAGTCCGAGTCCGGCTCATCGTTCAGGAGCGGCGTGACCGCGTAGTAGCCGCCGTTGCCTCCCACTCCGAGCAGGTCGGCGTCGCCGTCATTGTCCAGGTCGCCCGAGCCCACCCTGATCGACAGGCTCAGGACGCTCACCGGGCTCGAAGGAAACGGCGAGAAGTCAGCAGCACCGTCATTGGAGAGCACGGCGATCGCATCGTTGTCCTCCGGAGTTGCAAGGTCGACGTCGGAGTCTCCGTCGAAATTCGCGGCGGTGACGCCGTTGTCGCCCTGTGTCTCCGGAGACGAGGCCGGTGCGGCGAAGCCACCCGCGCCGTTCCCGGCGAGAATGGTGAGGTTGTCGCTCAAGCTGTTTTCGACCGCGAGGTCGAGGTTGGAATCCGCCGTGAGCTGAGCGGCAACGATCCCCTCTGGTCCGTCACCGACCGGCACGCTTGGCGCGGGGGCCGGATCGAAGTTGCCCGCCGCATCGCTCAGGAGGATCGAAACGCTGTCGTCGCCGACACCCTCGCCCATGTTGGTGACGGCCAGGTCATCGCCCGTGACCGCGTCGAAGCTTCCGACTGCGACGTTGGCCGGAAATTCGCCGACAGCGAATGCGCCCTCACTCGAGCGGGAGCAAAGGTCCCGTCTCCAGCCCCGAGCAGGATCGGAGACGGTGCCGTTGTCCTCATCATTCCGAGTGTTCACGACGGCGATGTCGAGGGCTGCTGCCGGACCCGAAGCGCCCGACCGCAACGCCCCAAGGATCGGGGCCTACCTCCATGGACGTCTGCGGGGTGAACGTGCCGTCGCCGTCCGACTCGAGGACGCGAACGGTGTCGAGGCCTCCCTCGCTCACCACCACGTCGGCTGTCCCCGTCGCCGTCGAAGTCGCCGGTGTCTACGCCGCGCGGTCCCTGGCCGGTCGTGATCGGGCTCTCGGGCGCGGTGGAGAAGGTCCCGTCACCGTCGCCGAGCAGGATCGAGACGCTTGAGCCGTTCGCGTTAGGCGTCACGACATCGGCGTTTCCATCGTCGTCGAAGTCACCGAGGGCAACGTCGTAAGGCGTGTTCCCAACCTGGAACTCCCCCGCAGACGCGAACTCCCCAAGCGCCGCGGAAGCGCTCCCCGGGAGCGTGAGCGCAACCGCGCACGCAACAGTCGTCAGCGACATTCCCCTGCAGTGAGACACCGGAGTCCTTTCCCTTGTCGTTCCATTGACCGCGCGCCTGAGCGATGCGGCCTCGGGCGACGATACATGAGGCCTCAGCGGTTGTCGAACTCTTCCAGGAGGCGCTTCGGGGCCCGCCTCCGCCAGGACTCGATCAGGACCTCGCGAAGCTCGTCCGCGGGGACCGCGCCGAGGTCGACGAGCATCATCGGGTGGTCGCGGTAATGGTCGGTGACGATGTAGGCGTCCGGGTTCTCCTGCGTCATCGCCTCGCGCTCCATGAAGTCGACGAAGATCGCGATCCTCTCGGCGTCCTCCTTGAGCCGGGCGAAGAGCTTCCCGCGCACCTTGAGCGCCGGCGTGCCGTATGAGGTGCTCTGTTCGACCTCGGGTAGCTCCGCCTCGCACAGCGCGACCACGTCTTCCCAGGTAGCCATTGGGCGCACCGTAGACGCTGCGTCTAACCTGCGCAACGTGGCGTACGACCAGGACTTCGCAGACCGGGTCAGGGACGCGCTCTCGATGCGCGAGGGCCTGACCGAGCGCAAGATGTTCGGCGGGATCGGCTTCATGATCCGGGGCAACATGGCCTGCGGGGTCACCAGTACCTCGGAGCTCATGGTCCGCATCGCGCCCGAGGACAACGAGGCCGCGCTGGCGGAGGAGCACGTACGGGAGTTCGAGATGTCCGGCAAGAAGATGTCGGGCTGGCTCATCGTGGCGCGTGAGGGAGTCGCAACGGACGAGGACCTGGCGGGGTGGGTGGACGCCGGGGCAGACCACGCCGCATCCATGCCCGCCAAGTGATTTCAGGCCTGTGCCTGATAATGGAGGTTATGTAGACCTGGTGCCTGGCAGGCTAGGCACGCTCCAGGGCGGCGGTGAGCGCCTCCTTTGCCCCAGAGAGCACCGGAGCGCCGTGTAGAGGCACGATCGCGCGGACTTCGCGCTCCAGGAGCGGCCTGAGCGCGCTCGTCACGGTCTCGACGTCGTTTGCTTCCTCGAGCCACGCGGCCGGGCAGACCCTGAGCGTCTCGGAGCGCTCGCCCTGAGCGCCCAGCAGGACGTCAGCGGCCACGATCGCGCCGATTTCCTCGATCCACACGGTGAGCTCGCCGTTTCCCTGATCCGTCGCGATCACCTCGACGCCTGGTGCCACATGCGCGCCGTCCTTCACGACGTGGGCCACCTCGAAGCCGATGCGCTCCCTGTCCTTCACGGCCTGGGTGTGCGCCCACGCCTGGATCCCCGGCGAGTTGACATAACGCCGGATCGCCTCCCCGGCGGAGCGAACGTGCCACGGACAGGTCACGACGAGCGCTACGGGGCCTCCGTGGCGCTCGGCGAGCGAGTCGATCTCGCCCCAGTCCTCGTCGGGTACGAGCGGGTCCACGAGCACGAGCGCATCCTCGCCCTCCCACGCGACGCAGGCGACCTCCTGCGCCCACCCCTCCGCGCCGCCCTGGTCCGGGGTCCAGTCGGGCACGTCGGCGGTCCACCGGTGCAGGCCGGGCAGGATCTCCTCCAGGCGCGGCAACTCCTTCAGTTCATGCTCGGGTCGTCGGGCATGCGCGAGACGAGGGCGTATGAGCCGCCCTTTCGCTCCAGAACGTCGCTCCAGAGCGCCTCGGGGTCGTCCGGGAAGAGCTCCGCCGGCAGCGGCGGCTCGACGATCCAGGACTCGACCTCGATCTCCATCTCGAGCTGGCCCGGCCCCCAGCCCGAGTAGCCGGCATAGAAGCGTCCGCGCCTGACGGCCTCGCCCAGCTCCGAGAAGTCCGACTCTGCCGACGCCAGCCCGACGTCGGCGACGACGATCCACGCCGCGGCCTCGGGGTCGGCGAACTCGGCCAACAGCACCACCGCCTGGGGCTGCACCGGGCCCCCGATGAAAAGCAGGTCGTCGCGGGCGATGTCCTGGAGCGCGGGAATCAGCTCGCTGGCCGCCGCGTCGGCCGGGCGGTTGAGCACGATTCCCATGGCCCCGTCTTCCGAATGCTCGGTCATCAGGACGACGCTCCGCGCGAAGTTGGGGTCGGTGAGCGCAGGGGAAGCGATCAGGAGCTTGCCTCGGAGGGACTCTTCCATTCCGTGATTCTCCTGCCCCGAACGGCGCTTCGCAACCGAAAGGTCTGAGTACGCTCGAATGGTGATCTCAAACGCCACCGACGCAGATTTCGAATCCCGAGTGCTCGAGCGCTCCCGAGAGGTCCCCGTGGTCGTGGACTTCTGGGCCGAATGGTGCGGTCCTTGCCGCGCGCTGGGCCCGGCGATCGAGGCGGAGGTCAGAAAGCGCGACGGCGCGATCGAGCTCGCGAAGGTCGACGTGGACGCCAACCCGATGCTCGCGCAGGCTTTCGGCATTCGCGGCATCCCGGACGTGCGCGCCTTCCGTGACGCGAAGATCGTCGGCCAGTTCACGGGCGCCCTCCCGCCCGCCCAGATCTCGGCCTTCCTCGACACCCTCCTCCCCTCGGAGGCCGACAAGCTGGCCGAGGCGGGCGACGAGGACTCGCTCCGCGCCGCGCTGGCGGCGGACCCCGGCCACTCGGGCGCGGCCATTGCCCTCGCGCGGATCCTTCTGGCCCGCGGCGAGACGGAAGAAGCCCGGGCTCTCCTTCAGGACAAGGCGGGCGCCGACTTCGCCGCCAGGGGCCTCCTGGCGCGGATCGAGCTCGAGGAGCGTGACGGCGCACACCCGGATGGCGCGGCTCCTTCGGAGGCGCAGACCGCCATCGCCGCCTGGACCGAGGGCGACGTCGCCGAGGCGCTCGAGCTCTTTCAGAGGATCATCGCCTCGGAGCCCGACCCCGAGCGGCGAGACCTTGTGCGCCGCATCATGGTGGCGATCTTCACGGAGCTGGGCGACGATCCGCTGGCAGTGGAGCACCGCCGCCGCCTGGCCGCGACCCTGAACTAGAGGCCGATGAGCGATCCGATCTCAGGCGCCGACGTCCCGGTTGCCTTCATCGCCGGCCTCGTCTCGTTCCTGTCGCCGTGCGTCCTGCCCCTGGTGCCCGGCTACCTGTCGGCGATCACCGGCGTCAGCCCGGGCGAGATCGGCGACGGGGACTGGCGGCGGGTCCTGGTCCCCAGCCTCCTCTTCATCGCCTCGTTCTCGACGATCTTCATCCTTCTCGGCCTGGCCGCGACGCAGATCGGCAGCTCGCTCCGTGAGAACCAGGACACCCTGACCGACATCGGCGCGGTCCTCCTGATCGCGATGGGGGTGCTCTTCATCGCGGCGATGTTCGTCGATCGCCTGAACCGCGAGTGGCGGGTTGACGCGCTGATGGAGCGGGCGGGCAAGGGCGGGCCGATCGTCGCCGGAGCGGCGTTCTCGATCGCCTGGACGCCCTGCACGGGCCCCGTCCTGGGTGGCATCTTCACCCTTGCCGCCGTCGACGGCGAGGCGCTTCATGGAGCGCTTGCTCCTGGCCGTCTACTCGCTCGGGCTCGGCATCCCGTTTCTGTTCACCGCGCTTGCGTTCTCGCGCGCCACTACGACTTTCAGCGTCGTCAAGCGCCATTACCGCGCGATCACGGCCTTCGGCGGCGCGATCCTGATCGCGATGGGCGTGCTGATCCTCAGCGGGGGCTTCAGCGAGCTCAACAACTGGGCGCAGCGCCTTACGAACGACCTGGGCCTGAACCTCTGACGCTCAGTCGGAACCGAAGGCGCTGAAGGCGAACAGGTCGCGCCCGTGGCGCTCAGCCTCCAAAGCGGCGTCCTTGAGCTCGTTCGCCCCGCTCACATCCGGAAGGCGATGTGCCAGCTCCAACTCGTTGCGGGCCAGCCAGCCGAAGCCAGGCTCTCCGGCAACCCCCGGACCTGCGTCACCAGGGATCAGCCCGGCGACCTCGCGGCGAGTGAGGCGATCCCATAGCCGGCCGCGCTTGAGAGCGGCGGTCAGCTCCAGGTCGGACTCCGAGCCGAACTCGTAGTGCCGGCAGTCGGGATCCTCGTCGAGCCGGACTCCCGTGGCAGAACACCAGGGTCAACAGATAGAGGCTCTCTGGCCCATCCAGGGGCCGCGGCTCGCGAATCAACTCGGGCCAGCTCGCGCGCACGCGGCGGAGCGCTTCGTCGCCCTCGTCCGAGTCCTGGGCGTCGGCGTCACCCAGATAGTCGAACCAGAAGAGCTCGAGCCTGTCCTCGGGCGGCTCCCATCCCGCGCGCAGGTCCGCTTCGAACTGCTCCAAGGCGAGCAGATAGAACTCCCACTCGCGGTGCACCGACCTCCCCCGCCTGCCGCTCAGACGGGGAACTCTGGGCGTTCGATCGGGCTTTCGGGGGCACCGACCCTCACGGGCTCGCCGATCGCCTCGACCTCTTCGAGCTCCTCGTCCTCGGCACCATCGCCGGAGCAGATGATGTTGAAGCGCCCCGTTGCGACCTGAGGGTCGCCCACGATCGGCAGGCCGCGGATCTGCTCCCAGCCGAGCCGCTCGATCTCGAACGGGTTCATCCGCACCTCGGACGCCGGATACGGGCAGTTGGCGTTGTGCTGGTCGATGGCCTTCGAGATGGCCTCGAGATTTTTCGCCTCGGAGCTCACGCGGTCGATTTTACGCCCCGCGAGCTCCGGGCGAAGGGTGCCTACTTCGAGACCAGGATCCGGCCGGTGCTGCCGAAGCCCAGGTCGTTCTTGGTGGCCTCGGTCAGGTCGAACTCCCGGTCGCCCACATAGGGCCCGCGGTCGATGACCCGGACGTGGACCTCACGCGACCCATTGCGGATCGAGAGCCTGGTCCCGCAGGGGAGCGACTTGTGCGCAACCCCGCGGGTCGTCGAGGTGAGCGTCTGCCCGCACGCCGTGCGGTTGCCGTAGAGGCCGGGGCCGTACCACGACGCCTGCGCGTAGCGGTAGGCGGTGATCGTGGCCGCCCGAGTCCTTCGAGCCGCTCGGCGTCCTTGTTCCGCTTTGCCGTCGCGCGCACCTTGTAGTTGCCGGCGCAGGACGGCCTGTAGTCGACCTCGAAGCGGCCGCGCTTGTTCGCGCGGGTGCGCTTCGTCTGTCACCGTCGATCTCGACGACCACGTCGCGCTGGCCGGCTGGGGCGACCCGGCCGCGGATCTCGACCTCCTTGCCGGCCACGACGTCGCGGTCGGCGGGCTGCACCTTGGTCTTCGAGCGGACGCGGATCAGCTCGGAGTCGGACTCGGAGTCCATGGCCGGCTCGCTCGCGAGCGTGTCGGGGGCCGGAGGCGACGCGAGCCTCGGCGCGCCAGTCGCCGGTGCGGCGCGGCTTGACGCGCTCGGACCAGCGTCCGCCGGCGCCGGTACGCGTGCTGTCGACGCGCTTGTACGAGTTCTCGCCGGCCTTACGGTGGAGGATCGCAACCTCGGCGTGGCTGGCGTCCGGGAACTCGCCCTTGATCGTGATCCCGTCGCCGATGCGAACCGAAGCTGGCGCGTCGACGGTCGCCCGGCGCTCGTCTGCGGCAGGCGAGGACTGGCCCCACCCCATCGAAATCATTGTCGCCGGCAGCAGAGCGAGCGCGAATGCACGCCTGCGCCGGATGCGTTTCTTGCGCATCACGATCTTTCACTGTCCTTTCAGGGCCGCCTGTGTCCGGCAGCCTGCGCGGGGCCTGGTCGCCTGGCGGCGCATCCGGGGTTCAGACCCCGAGGGCGAAAGCGTCAGGCGAGCGCTCTGTGCTTGTGGTGGTCAGACCCCGCGCTCGGTTGATTTGCAGTTCAATTGATCGCGGAGAAGGTAGGGCGAACGTGTGTTCTATGTGTGACTCCGGTCACACTCTTAACGAAGTCGCAAGATTGCGCCCGTGCGCATCTGTGGCAGGATGAGAGCATGGCTTCCGGCGACCGCCTGACCGGTCTCGACTCCTCCTTCCTGCACCTCGAGGACGGCCCCGCGCACATGCACGTCGCCTCGACCACCATCTTCGAGGGCGCCGCGCCCGACATCGAGGATCTCCGCGAGCACATCTCCTCGCGCCTCCACCTCGTGCCGCGGTTTCGCCAGAAGCTGAAGTTCGTTCCCTACGGCCAGGGCCGCCCGCTCTGGATCGACGACCCGCAGTTCAACCTCGAGTACCACGTTCGCAACACAGCACTGCCCGAGCCCGGATCCGAGCAGCAGCTTCGCACCCTGGCCGCGCGCGTCTTCTCTCAGCGCCTGGACCGCTCGAAGCCGCTCTGGGAGATGTGGCTGGTGAACGGGCTCTCCGAGGCGGGCGGTTTGCGATCGTGACCAAGACGCACCACTGCCTCGTCGACGGCGTGTCGGGGGTTGACATAACGACCGTCCTGTTCGACGCGGAGCCCGACGCCCCCACCCCCCACGCCGAGGAATGGGTCGCCGGGCCGGAGCCTTCCGACGCCGAGGTCCTGAGCCGCGCCCTCGCCGAGCGCGCGACGACGCCGGCGGAGGTGTTCCGCGGGTTCCGCGCGGCATTCCGGCGGCCCCGGCGCGTGGCGCAGGCGCTCGTGGACGGCCTGGAGTCGGTGGGTGCGCTCGCCCGCGCGGGCGTGGCGGCCCCGGATTCCCCCTTCAACGTCGAGATCAGCCCGTATAGGCGCTTCGCATGGGTCCACGGCGACCTCGAGGACTACAAGCGGATCAAGAACACCGTGGGAGGCACGGTCAACGACGTCGTGCTGGCCGCGGTCGCCGGGGCGCTCGGCCGGTTCCTGCGCGCCCGGGGTCATGCGACGGCGGGGCTCGAGCTGAAGGCGATGGTGCCGATCAGCGTCCGCCTCGCCGATCAGCACGGCGACCTCGGCAACAAGGTCAGCGCGATGTACGCGACCCTGCCCGTCGGGATCGAGGACCCGGCTGAGCGCCTGAGGGCAGTATCGGCCGGCATGGGCGACCTCAAGGAGTCGAAGCAGGCGGTCGGAGCGACCCTGCTCACCGAGCTCGCCGACTTCGCCCCGCCCACGATCATCGGCCAGGCGGGCCGCCTGCAGTCGCGCCAGCGCTTCTTCAACATGGTCGTGACCAACGTCCCGGGGCCGCAGTTCCCCCTCTACCTGATGGGGCACAAGCTCCTGGCGCTCTACCCCATGGTCCCGCTCGCGAAGCGCCAGGCCGTCTGCTTCGGGATCATGAGCTACGACGGCCAGGTCAACTTCGGCCTCATCGGCGACTACGAGGCCATGGCCGACCTCGACTCGCTGGCGCATGACCTCTCGGAGTCGCTCGCCGAGCTCAAGGCCCTCGCCCCGCCGCCCGGCAAGGCGAAGCCGAAGAAGTCAGCTCGCCGGATCAAGAACCCCGGGTGAGCATCACACTTCGAGAGGCCGAGCCCGGCGATGCCGAGGCAATTGCCGCGATCCACGACGAGGCGGTCATGGCGGGGAATGCGACGCTCAGAAGCGAGCCCCGGCCCGTTTCAGAGGTCGAGGCGATCATCTCGAAGGACCACCCGTTCCTGGTGGCCGAGGAGGAGGGCACGGTGCTGGGCTGGGCGTCGATCGGGCCGTACGAGGAGTCCAACCCGTACTACGCGGGCGTCGGAGAGGTCGCGGTCTATGTCGGGTCAGCCGCTCGCGGGCGAGGTGTGGGCACGGCGCTTCTCGAAGCGGCGGCCACTTCTGCGCGCGAGGCAGGAGAAGTTCAAGCTCGTCGCCAAGGTCTTCACGACGAACGAGGCAAGCCTGCGTCTGTTCGAACGGATGGGCTACCAGCGCGTGGGCACGCACTTCCGGCACGGCCGCCTGCGCGGCGAATGGAAGGACGTCGTCGTGCTGGAGAAGCTTCTAGAACCGGGGGCCTGACCCCAGGCGGCTTAGAGCCCGAGGTCGCGCAGGAACTGCGGCTTGTACGAGCCGAGCGTGACGAAGCCCGGGCTCTTGATGCCGTCGTCCTCGCCCGCCTGGCGCTCGTCGCGCGCGTGCTCCTCGGCTTCGCGCTCCTCCTCGGTCTGCGGGAGCGGCTCGGAGACGTCCTTCCAGGCCTGCTCGACCGGGTGCCAGCGGGTCGAGCGGACCGACGCGGTCAGCTCGTCCTCGGCGACGAGCTCGCGGACCACGCGCTCGGCCTCCTCGCAGCTCGCCTGGGAGTTCGCATAGAGAAAGAGGTGCGATCCGTCGCGGGTCACGATGACCCTGGATCCCAGGCGCTCCCGCGCCTCGTCGTCCAGGTCCACGGCGCGAAGGCGCTCACCCAGCGTCAGGTGATGCTCGTCGTCGTCGAGCTCGACCTCGACGCGGAACTCGTCTTCTGTGGGGCTTTGCGACATCAGCGGATCTTGAGCTTAAAGTGCTCGCCGTTCCGCGTGTAGCTGAACTCGCCGAACGTCGGCTTCGAGCCGCTCACATGGCCGTCGGCGTTCGTCACCACGGCGGTGATCCGCTCGAAGGACTGTGCGTTCGCGAGGGTCACGCTGGACTTCTCGCCCCCCTCGGAATAGTTGACCAGGCGCTCGACGGTGCCGGTCTGTGCCGCTTCCGTCGCGTCCGACCAGGGCGACGCTCCACTGCACCCCTCCGTCCGAGGTGCCCTTGAGCTTGATCTGGTCGGCGTCCTTCGGGTTGACGTCGAAGAGCGCGTAGCTGGTGTTGTCGAGCTTCCGCTTCAGAGGGATCGCCATCGAACTTCAGCTTGCCCAGGCGCTCGACGTTGGGCAGCTCGGACGCGTCCGGGAATCCCCCGTCGCCCGTCTTCCATTCCGCCGTGGCCGCGGTGAACGCAGCGAACTCCTGCGGGAAGCCGGCGCCTCCCTCGTCCTTGATCGCGTCGTCGTATGCGCCCACCGCGTAGTCCTTGGGGGTGACGTCGCGCGAGGATTGCCACGCGTTCAGGACCACATCCGGCCCGTAGGAGCCGTCGCCGTTCTCGAGCCAGTGGTTCCAGACCGCCGAGCCGTAGTAGTGGAAGTTCTTCTTGGTGATCGGGATCAGGGACTCCTCGGTCCAACTCGGCATGTAGGAGCGGACCCAGTCGTCGTCGGCAGGGAACACCTGCTCCTCGGACCAGGTCGCCGTCGACTCGAACATCCAGCTGTCCTGGTTCGAGTCGATGTTGAACTGGAGCGCATGGTTGTACTCGTGCGCGGTGGTCACGCGCAGGCCCAGCTCGCCGCCGGAAGCGCCGAACTCGTCGTAGTCGTTGTCGACCACGAGGTGGGAGCTGCATTTGAACGGCGCGCCGTTGCACTCCGACGAGGTGTCGTCCGGTGCGGCGTAGCCGAAGAAGCAGGGATTGCCGTCGTTCTCGTCGCAGAGGTCGGAGAGGTAGACGTCGAAGCGGTCCTCCTCCGAGCTCCCGTTCGGCTCGCCCTTGTCTCCGTCGCCCTTGGAGAGCGGCCACCCCAGCTCTCCGTTCTCGACCGCGATCGACTCGTTGATCGCCTCGACGGCGGCGTCGACGTAGTCGGGGATGTCGTTCGTCGTCGCGCGTCGGTCAGGTCCGGCTCGTCGCAGTTGACGTCCGGATTGGGCTGAGCCACGTCGCAGCCGGGGACCAGCGCGTAGTGGACGATGAAATCCGGCGTCTCGACGATCTGCTCGTTCGCGTTCGCCGGCCAGCCGCCTTCGTCCGACGGGGAGTTGTCGTTCGGCGGGCGCGAAAGGATCGACCGAGCCCGTCGCTCCGCCGCGCCGTCGAGCTTGGGCAGCGCGAGCGCGAGGTCACGCAGGGCGAGAGTCAGGTCGGCCCTGATCGGGCCCGAACCGGCGCGCTCCACTTCGCGCAGCTGCTTCTTGGCCTGCGCCTCCGTGAACGGTGCGGGCGATGCCGAGGCCGGCCCGGCAAACGTCAGCGCCGCCAGGCACGAGGCCGCAGCAAGACCCATACCGCTCAGCCTCATCCGCATTGCGCTCCTCGCTCGCTCAAAGATCTCGACCCCCTGCCGAAGTGCTTCGCGAATCACGATACATACTCTCCTAGCCGTGCCAGAGAAACGTTTGAAGCTCGCGCTCGCGCAGATCAACCCGACGGTGGGAGCCGTCGAGGCGAACGCAGACCTGGTTCGTGCGGGGATCGCCAAGGCAAAGGCCGAGGGCGTGGACCTCGTCGTCTTCGGCGAGCTCTGCATCTCGGGCTATCCGGCCGAGGACCTCTATCTGAAGCGCCACTTCCTCGCTCGCTGCGAGGCCGAGGTGAGCCGCCTCGCCGCCGACGCGGAGGGGATCGCCGTCCTCGTCGGGTTTCCCGAGCCGCGGCCCGCGACAGAGGATCCGGGCGGCCGACGCTCCGCGCCCGCGGCGCGCGCACAACGCGCTCGCTCTGCTTCGGGACGGTGAGCGTCGAGGCCGTCTACCGAAAGCAGCGGCTCCCGAACTACGCGGTCTTCGACGAGCGCAGGTACTTCGAGCCCGGGACCGATCCTGTCGTGGTCGAAGTGGCCGGCATGACCGTGGGGCTGACGATCTGCGAAGACGTGTGGGAGCCGGGCCCGCCCGGCGTCGGCGGAGGCGGAGATGGGCGCTGAGCTGATCGTCAACGCCTCGGGCTCCCCGTATCTGCGCGGCAAGCGGGGCGCCCGCGAGGAGATGTTCGCCCGCAGGGCGCGCGAGTGCGGCACGCCGTTTGCCTTCGTGAACCTCGTCGGCGGTCAGGACGAGCTCGTCTTCGACGGCTCGAGCTTTGCTCTCGATGCGGATGGCGAGGTCCTCGGCCGAGCGCGGCAGTTCGACGAGGATTTCCTGGTCGTGGAGTACGGCGGCGGGGCCGTCGCGGGTGGAAGAGCCGCTCGGTGACCTGGACGAGGTCTACGCGGCGCTCGTCACCGGCCTGCGCGACTACGTCTTCAAGAACGGCTTCCGCCACGTGGTCGTCGGGATGTCGGGCGGGAATCGACTCGGCCCTGGTCGCGCTGGTGGCGGCCGACGCGCTGGGCGCGCGAGCGCCTGACGGGCGTCGTGATGCCGTCCCCGCACTCCAGCTCGGAGACCCAGGAGGACGCGCGGGCGATCGTGCGCAACCTGGGCGCCGAGTTGATCGAGATCCCGATCGAGGGTGCCATGGACGTCTACGCGGACGCGCTGGAGGGCAGCCTGGACGGCGCCGGCGGCCTGGGCGGGATCACAGCCGAGAACCTGCAGGCGCGGATCCGGGGCAACCTTCTGATGGCGCTGTCCAACGCGCAACGGCTGGCTTGTCCTGACCACGGGAAACAAGAGCGAGATGTCGGTCGGCTACGCGACCCTCTACGGAGACATGGCGGGCGGGTTCGCGGTCATCAAGGACGTCCCGAAGACCCTGGTCTATGACCTCGTGCGCCACCGGAACGCGCGCTCTGAGGCGCCGCTCATCCCCCCGGCGGTCATCGAGCGCCCGCCCTCGGCCGAGCTTCGCCCGGACCAGCGCGACCAGGATTCGCTCCCGCCGTACGAGGTGCTCGACCGCATTCTCGACGCCTACATCGTCGACGACCGCTCGCGCGACGAGATCGTCTCGAACGGGGACGATCCGGCCATGGTGGACGAGGTGATCCGGATGGTCGACCGCTCGGAGTACAAGCGCCGCCAGGCCCCCCCGGGCATCCGGATCACGGCGAAGGCCTTCGGGCGCGACAGGCGCCTGCCGATCACGAACCGATTCGGCGGCTGAGCCCTAGGGCAGTCTCGCGCACGGCGATCGTCATCCGGACCATCGCCGCGAGCTTGCCGTCGTCGTCGGTGAAGTCGACGTCCCAGAGCCAGGTGGTCCGCCCGGCGTGGCGCCTGGTGGCGACCGCGTGCACCGTTCCCTCGGTGATCGGGCGAAGAAACGTGGCCGAGTTGGACTGGCCCATCGCGATCTTGCCTTCGGAGGCGACGGCCACGGCGGTGGCGGACGAGCAGATGCTCTCGGCAATGGACGAATAGACGCCGCCGTGGACGAGGCCGAACGGCTGCTGGACGGGCGCTTCGACCGGAACGCTCGCCTCGACGCGCTCGGCCGTCACCTCGCCGTAGACCAGGCCGAAGGCGACGGCGGGGCCGTCCTGGCCCGCCTTCGAGATGTCTGGAGAGGACGCCAACGCCCCGCGAGATTATCCATGCGCGTCCGCCGAGAATTAGCGCGAGGACAACATTGAGTCCATACCCTCTGATCCATGCCTATCAGTGCCGACCAGAGCGCCGTTCTCGAGATGCTCCTGACGGGTGGTCAGTCCTATGCCGACCTCGACGACCTCTTCGGGCTCGGCGAGGGCGAGACCCGCGAGCGGGCCCGTGCAGCGCTCGAGGAGCTGGGCGGCGCCGACCCGGATCGCAACGTTGGCCTGAGCGACTATCTCCTGGGCCAGGCCGACCCGATCGGGCGCGCCGACGCGGTCCGGCACCTGCGCCAGGACGCGCCCGACCGCGAACTGGCGGACAAGATCGTCACCGAGCTCGCGACCCTCTTTCCCGCCGCGGAGCTGCCGAAGCTGCCGCAGGCGCCGTCTGGCAGCCGCTTCGGCGGGCGCCAGGCCCCTCCCCCGGCCCAGCCGGCCGGCGAGCCGCTGCCCGCCAAGGAGGGCACGGGCTTCACCTCCCGGCAGACCCGCACCATCGCGGCGCTGGGCGGCGTGCGGGATCCTGCTCGTGGTCGTCGTTCTGGCCGTCGCCGGCGTCTTCTCAGGCGAGGACGAGCCGACGAACGCCGGCGCCGCGGA
Source organism: uncultured bacterium (assembly GCA_963740125.1). GTDB lineage: Bacteria > Actinomycetota > Thermoleophilia > Solirubrobacterales > 70-9 > JALZKA01. The sequence goes on from CAVUCV010000003.1 coordinate 326,413, forward strand.
AGAGACCGCGCAGAACCCCGAGGCGATCGACCCCTCCACTCCCATCCCGGACGGCGAGGAGATCAGCCAGGTGCCCCTCACGTCGCCCAGCGGTGGCAAGGCGGGCGGCGCCGCGGTGGTCGGCATCTCCTCGGGCACGCCAGCCCTATCTCGACCTCGTGCTGACCGACCTGCCGGACCCGCCCAAGGACAAGGCGTATCTCGGCCTGGTTCATGTTCGACGAGAACAACGGCTATCCCATGGCGGCCGCCGATCGTGCCCCAGAACGGGAGCTACGAGAACCGCTTGGCGATCCCGACTGCTGTCGCCGGCCCCATCTCTCAGTCGAGAGCCATCGAGATCTCGCTCTCGAACCCGGAGGAGATCCTCGCGGCGGCGGAGAGCGCCCTGCGAGGCAGGCACGCTGGAGATCGAGCGTCCCGGAGAGACGATCCTCCGCGGCGACGTGCCGCGCCAGCCGACCGGCAACGCGGCTCCCGAGGACCAGCAGGCGCCCGGCGAGGGCGGCGGGCAGGGCAACGGCTAGGGGATCAGCTTCCCGGGGTTCATGATCCCGGACGGGTCCAGCCGGTCCTTCAGCGCCCGCGAGCGCCTCGATTCCGACCTCGCCGACCTCGGCCGGCATGTAGGGGGCGTGATCCCGCCCCACCGCGTGGTGGTGGGTGATCGTGCCCCCGGTCGCGACGATCGCATCGCAGGCCGCGCCCTTGACGGCGCGCCAGTGATCGATCTCCGCCCCCGGCTTCGACGGCGCGATGAAGGTGTAGTAGAGGGACGCGCCGTCGCGGTAGGCGTGCGAGAGATGGCACATCACGATCCCGGGCGTGCCCTGCGCCTCCAGGGCGCCGTGCAGGGCGCTGCGGACCGCGTCGTAGAGCTCCTCGTAGCGAGACCAGGTGTGGGACGTCTCGAGCGTCTCCACGAAGTAGCCCAGGCTCATCAGCTCGTCGCGCAGGTAGGGCCCCTCGAAGCGGCCGTGCGCCCACGCCTTGCCGGGCGCCCCGCCCAGCGAGACGGCGCCGCCCGATCGAAGGATTCGCGCGGATATGGACCTGCGCCGCTCGACGTCCTCCGCCTCGCCCTCCCAGCCGGTGATGAGCATGCATCCGCCCGCCCGCCTCCGCAGCCGCAGGTACGCGTCGAAGGCGGACCTCTTCGCTCCCTCCATCCCGGCCATCGCGAGCGAGATGCGCGTCTCCTCGGGGTCCGAGACTCGCATGACGTCGGGAAGCGCGTCCGCTTGGGCAAGCCTCCTCACGATCTCGGCGCCCGAGCTGAAGTCCTCGGCCATCCAGCCCTGGTAGCGCTTCTTGCGTGGGACGGGCCGGACCCTGACCGTCACGTCGGTGATCACGCCCAGCGTGCCCTCGGAGCCCACGATGACCTCGCGCAAGGCGGGCCCTGCGGCGCTGTGTGGCGTCCGAGGGTCTTGATCGGCCCGGCGGGGCTCACCATCTCGATTGCGCTCACCAGCTCGTCGAAGCGGCCATACCCGGCCGAGGCCTGCCCGGCGGAGCGCGTTGCGGCGAAGCCGCCGATCGTGGCGAACTCGAACGACTGCGGAAAGTGGCCCAGCGTCACCCCGTGCGAGGCGAGCGCAGCTTCGGCCTGGGGGCCGCGAAGGCCGGGGCCAAGGCGCGCGGTCAGCGAGGTGGGGTCCACCTCGCACCCCACGCATGCGCGAGAGGTCGAGCGAGACGACGGCGCGGTGCGGGCCCCGGAGGGCGTCCACGCCGCCGACGACGCTGGTGCCTCCCCCGAACGGGACGACCGCGACGCTCTCGGCCGCGCACAGCTTCGAGGACGCGAGCGACCTGCTCGGCGCTCGACGGCAGCAGCACCGCGTCTGGAGCGGCCTCGACAGCGTTCGTCCGCGCGCGGACCAGATCTGGATAGCTCTTGCCGCCCGAGCGCAGGAGGCGATCCTCGTCGCCCGACCAGGACCCCGCCCTCGCCGACGGCTTGTGAGAGGCTCTCGGGGATCTCGAGCCGCCGGGGGCAGGCGCATGCTCGCCGAGCGCGACCGGCTCCACGGGATCCGCGTCCCCCAGCTCGCGCCGGAGCATCGACCTGGCGGCGTCGCCCAGCTCGTTGCGTTTGGAGGGCTCGCCCCAGCCCCACCACTTCATCGGCCCCCCGTCCATGCCCGAGCTCACGCCGGCGGCTCTCCCACGAGCGCGCGCTCGATGCCTTCGAACGCCTCGTCCAGGCGCCGGCGGGCGGCCCCGCGCATCATGGGCGCACCCAGTCGCGAAAGGCCCCTGAGGGTCTCCTCGCTGGTGAGGCTCACCGAGGTCTCCTGCGGGCCGGCCGGCTCGATCTTGATCTCCAGCCCCGCCTGCGTGAGGATGCGCTCGAAGGCGGTGCCCGCGAGGTCCTGGCTCCACGCGTAGCGCTCCTGCTCGGTGGAGGCGGTGCACCGGAAGTCGGCGCGGACGCCGTTGCCCGTGTCAGTCTCGAGGACGGAGGTCCAGCGCGAGCGCTGCCCGCGCCCGGTCACGTCTTCGACGCGCATCACCTTCGGCCACCAGCGCGGCAGGCTGTGAGGGTCCGAGACGAGGTCCCAGACGGCGGCGACGGGCGCCGCGACCTTGCGGGTGCGGTTCACCTTCATGGGCTCGGTAGGCCCGCTCCGGTGCGGATCAGCCCTCGTCGCCCTTGAGGCGGCGAAGGTCGCGGACCAGGAGGAGTTGCTTCAGGTGGCCGCATACGGCGGCGAGGTTCTCCAGGTTCTCCACCGCTTCGCGGCGGCGTGCAGGGCTTCGCGAGCGAAGAGATGCGCCGAGAAGCTGCTCCAGGAGCGCCGCCTCGCGGTCGGCGGAGGTGCGAAAGACGCGCAGGTTGCGTCCGGCGACACCGTGCTGGGCCAGCTCAGCCGCTGCGCGGACGATCTCCAGGTCCGTCTCGTCGAAGCGGGCACGTCCATCCGAGCGATCGGGCTGGACGACCCCGAACTCGCCCAGCTCGCGCAGGAACTCCGAGCTGACGCCGGCCTGTTCGGCAAGCTCCTCCTGGCCCATCGTCTGGACCTGGGAGTCGACGGTCAGAGCCCGGCGCTTCTGGCCCACGTCGGCCGCGGGTCGCCGATCGGAGTCGAAGGTGCCGGTCGCGAGCTCCTGGCGAATCACCCGGAGCGGCAGGAACTCGTCCCGCTGCATCCGCAGGATGGCCTGAAGCCGCTCGACGTCGGCCTGGGAATACAGCCGGTAGCCGCCGGGCGTGCGCCTGGGGGCGAGCAGCTTCTGATCCTCCAGATACCGGATCTTGGAGATCGAGATGTCGTCGAATTCCTGCGAGAGGATCTTCGCCACCGCGCCGATCGTGAGCGCCTTGCGCGGGCGGGAATCGCGTCGCGGTGCGTCTTGGGCCTCTGCGTGGTCTTGGCTGGCAACGGTCGCCATGCTCATGCCTCCAGGTAGGAAAGCTTGTATTTGCCGATCTGGATCTCGTCGCCGTCCACAAGGAGATGGGACTCGATCCTGCGGCGATTGACGTACGACCCGTTGAGCGATCCGAGGTCGTCGATGTAGATGCCGTCCTGGCGGCGCACCAGCAGCGCGTGGTTGCGGGAAACCGTGACGTCGTCCAGGAAGACACCCGCGTCAGGCGTGCGCCCGATCGACATGCGGTCGCCCTGGATCTGAAAGCTCTCCCCCGCTCTGCCGCCTCCCGAGCGGATCACCAGGGCGGCGCCGGCGTCCTCGACCTCCTCCTCGATGTCGACGGGGGTGTACTCGCCGGTCTCGTCCACCTTGTAGGTCATCGTCGTGGGCTCGTCTGCCCCCTCCGGCCGGCCCAGGTATGCGCCGCACTTCTGGCAGTAGTTGGCCCCTTCGGGATTCACGAACCCGCACTCGGGGCAGTGCACCGCCATCAGCTCTCCTCCTCGCCCTCCTGGGGCGTCGACGGGACCTTGCCGAGGAGGATGTCGGTCAGCTGCTGGACGTCGGCGCCGGAGAGCGCGTGCTCCCCGCCCTCTCGCTTGGTCTTGAGGCGGTTGACGAGCTCGGCGCGCAGGATGTCGATCTGGCCGTGAAGGACGCGGCGGCGGTACGAAACCTCCCGCTCCTCGTCGGTAAGTCGCTCGATGGTCTCCTTGAGGTCGGAGTCGTCCATGGCGCCGATGTCTGGGAACTCGTGATCGAAGGTCATTGATCGCGAGTATACGCCTCAGGTGGCAACGTCAAGTTGAGCTTGAGCGTTCGGTAGAAAACGCCCACCACCGGCGTGGCTTCAGGGGGTCTGGCCCCGCTCGCGCGCGGCGCCCATCATCTCCCGGGCCTGCTCGGCCAGGACACGCCTGGAGGCGCGGGTGTAAAGGGCGGTGGCGATCCACCCGAGCGTGACGCCGATGATGAACATGGCGACCGTGATCCAGGAGTCGAACACGAGGGTCCAGAACAGCCCGCCGAAGGTGAACAGAGTCGAGAGGCGCCCGATCCAGCTGATCTCCAGGTCGACGCCCGCTCTGAGCGCCATCCGGGCGAGGACCAGGGTCGTCAGCTCGCGCGCGGCGAGCGCGATGAGCGCCCAGTGCGGAAGGAGGTCGAACTCCCAGCAGACGACGACTCCCGCAAGCGCCGCCAGACGGTCGACCACCGGGTCGAGGAGGGCGCCCATGCGCGAGTACTGGCCGGTCGCGCGGGCCAGGAACCCGTCGAGAAGGTCGCCGAGCGTGATGAAGAGGTAGAGCAGCGTCGCGCCGGTCACGCGGCCGTCGTCCGAGCCGAGGGCCCACACCAGGAATACGGGGATGGCGGCAAGCCGGAGGTAGCCGACGATGTTCGGAAGGGTCAGAGGGTGCAGCGGCGCTCCGGCCTTGGTCGCGGCGGGGCTGGGCCCAGAGCGATCCAGGCCGACGAGGCGCCTGCGGCTGAGCCGCTCGCGCACCGGGGTCCGCTCGCCTGCCATGCTCTTATCTTGCGGCATCGACCAGCGCCGCCGCCTCCGCGACGACGTCCGCGCGCCCGATCCGCAGGTCTTCGCCTGTCGCGCGGACCTGCGCCTCGACCTGCCCCTCCGCGAGCGCGCGCTTGCCGACGACGATGCGCAGCGGGCAGCCGATCAGCTCTGCGTCGGTCAGCTTCTCCCCCGCCCCCGCGTCACGGTCGTCGTAGAGGGGGTCGAGCCCGGCCTCGGATAGCTCGGCGTAGATCTCCTCGGCGGCCTGCGCCGCCTCGTCCTCGCCGCGCCCCAGGCTGACGAGCTCGACGGGCCATGGAGCCAGTGCCCGCGGCCAGACGATTCCGCGGTCGTCGGCGCCCTGCTCCACCGCGGCGGCTGCGATCCGCGCGGGGCCGATGCCGTAGGAGCCCATCACGATCGGATGCTCCTTGCCCGATCTCGTCCAGGAAGGTCGCCCCGAGCGCCTCGGAGTAGCGCGTGCCCAGCTTGAAGATGTTCCCGACCTCGATCGCGGGCTCGATCCGGATCTCGGCGCCGCTCTCGGTCGTGTCCCCCGCCTCGACGGAGCGGACGTCCAGCTCCGTGAACTCGAAGTCGCGCCCGGGCTCCACTCCGATCAGGTGGGCGTCCGTGCGGTTGGCTCCGCACACGTACCCGCCGGCCGATCGCGATCGCGGAGTCCATGACCACGGGGACTTCGCCGCCGACCGGCCCGATGAATCCTGCGGGGCCGATCCGCTCTCCGATCTCCTCGGGAGTCGCCTGACGGAATCCCTCGCCAAGAGCCGTGGCCAGCTTGATCTCGTTCAAGCGGTGATCGCCCCGGACGAGAACCATGACCATGCCCCGGTTCTCCGCCACGCACGGGAACGGCCTTCAGGAGGGCGCCCGCTGGGCACCCCGAGCGCGCCGGCGACGTCCTCGACCGTCGTGAGGTTGGGGGTCGGGACCTCCCGCGGCTCGTCGAGCTCGGGCGGCATCTCGACCGTGCGCGGGATCGCGCTCGCTACCTCTACGTTCGCCGCATAGCCGGGCGCCAGCGCGACTTCGTTCTCGCCCGCGGCGCAGGGAGCCATGTACTCGTGAGCGCCCGTGCCGCCCATCATCCCCACGTCCGACTCCACCTCGTAGAAGTCGAGGCCGCAGCGCTCCATGATGCGCTTATAGGCGCCGCGGTTTCGCTCGTACTGCTCGTCGAGCCCCGCCTCGTCGCGGTCGAACGAGTAGCCGTCCTTCATCACGAACTCGCGCGTGCGGAGGACGCCCGCGCGCGGGCGCGGCTCGTCGCGCTCCTTGACCTGGAACTGGTAGAGGTAGAGCGGCAGGTCGCGGTACGAGCGGACGTCGCGCGACATGTGGAAGGCGAGCCCTTCCTCGTGCGTCATGGCCAGGACGTGCGGCGAGCCCTTGCGGTCCTCGAGCTTCATCAGCTCGTCGATGCCGTACCGGCCGGTGGCCTCCCACAGCGCGGCGGGCTGCAGCACCGGCACCAGCAGCTCCTGGCCGCCGATGGCATTCATCTCCTCGCGAACGATCCCGATCACGTTCTGGAGCACGCGGTGCCCGGCCGGAAGCCAGGTCCAAAGGCCCGCTCCGAGCTGGCGCACCAGGCCTGCGCGGACCATCAGGCGGTGCGAGATCGCCTCGGCATCCGCGGGGTCGTCGCGGAGGGTCGGCATGAAGTATCCGCTGAGGCGCGTCACGGGCGGATGAGCCTATCGGCGGTCCGGCCCCTCTCCGTCAGCAGCAGGGCCCGAAGCCGGGGCGGTGGAGGATCTCGAGCTTGAGGCCGTCCGGGTCGTAGAAGAAGACGGCGTAGTAGCCCTCGGCGTAGGTGTATTCCTTCGGGCCGGACTCGATCTCGGCACCCCGGCCACGAAGCCATGCGGCGCGCTCGTCGACCTGCTCCCGGGACTCGGCGCGGAACGCGATGTGGTGGAGGCCGAGGTCGTACGCGGTCGTACGGCGCCTCTTGCGAGCGTGCGATTGACGCTCGCGGAGGCTCACCGCGTAGCTCCACCCGTCGCGGCCGAGGTAGAGAACACGCTCCCCGCGCTCACCCTCGATCTCTGCCAAGCGCGAGTAGCCGAGCGGCTTCAAGCAGCTCCGCGGTAGAACGTGAGGCTCCGCTCGAGGTCCGAGACGACGAGGTCGAGATGATCGACTCCGCCGCCCAAGGCGCTAGGCGCGGGTGAAGCGACGGCTCGCCGTAGGCGACGCGTCCTCGGAGAGGCGCTCTCGCTTTCGCTCTTCCTCGCGCTCAGGCGAGGGCACGGTGATGTCTTCGGCGATCCGGGCGGCCTCGGCCTCCATCGCCGCGATCTTCTCCGGAGTCAGGTCGCCGGCGTTCTCCTCTTCGATCTTCGCGAGCCATTCGGCTCCCTCGGCCACCTCGGTGGCGTCGGAGACCACCTCTCCACCCCGGCTGACGGACTTGTCGATCTCATCGAAGAGCCGGTCCACCAGCTCTTCCTGAGGCACCTTCTTGAGCGGCTCGCCGTGGGCGAAGATGAGGCCCTCGTTCTTGGCGCCGGTGATGCCGAAGTCGGCGTGGGACGCCTCGCCGATGCCGTTCACGGCGCAGCCCAGGACGGCGACCTCGATCGGGTCGTCGTAGGCCTGGAGCCGATCTTCGATCTCGGCGACGACCGTGTCCATGTCGAACTGGAGGCGGCCGCAGGTCGGACAGGCGATCAACTCCGGGCCATGCTCTCGGAGCTTCAGCGCCTTCAGGATCTCCCAGGCGACCTTGACCTCCTCCTCGGCGTGGAAGGTCGAGAGCGAGATGCGGATCGTGTCGCCGATCCCGTCGGCCAGGAGCGTGCCCAGGCCCACGGCTGACTTGAGCGACCCGGACCACTTCGTCCCGGCCTCCGTGATGCCCAGGTGGAGCGGGTAGTCGATCCGCTCCGAGAGCAGGCGGTTGGCGGCGATCGTGTTCGGCACGTTCGTCGACTTGATCGAGACCTTGAAGTCGGTGAAGTCGAGCGACTCCATGAGCTCGACGAACTCGACGGCGGCCTGCGTGAGCGCCTCGACCGGATTCTCGCGCTCGAGCTCGTGGAGATGCTTCGGAAGCGAGCCGGAGTTGACGCCGATCCTCATCGGCACGCCGTTCGCGGTCGCGTGCTCAGCCACCTCTGCGACCTTGTCGCGGCCGCCGATGTTTCCCGGGTTGAGGCGGATGCAGTGCGCTCCGGCGTCGATCGCCTTGAGCGCGAGCGTGTGGTTGAAGTGGATGTCCGCGATCACGGGGATCGGCGACTCCGTGACGATCGTCTTCAGGGCGTCGGCGTCCTTCTCGCGCGGCACGGCGACGCGGACGAGATCGGCTCCGGCCTCCGCGACCTTGCCGATCTGCTCCATCGTGGCCTCGAGATTGGCCGTTTCGGTCTTCGTCATCGTCTGCACGGCGACGGGTGCGCCCCCACCGATGAGGACCCCGCCGACGTTCACCTGGCGCTTTGAAGCCATGTGGAGATTGTGACAGCGGTGAACTAGGGCAGCGCGTTCCCGCTGATCGCGCGGGTGCCGTCCGGCGTTTCGATCTGTCCCTCCCACTCGAAGCCACCGATCGGGGTCGCGGTCAGGGTCCCGGTGACGTCGTCGCCCGTGACCTCGCAAACGAGCGAATCGCCCTCGGGCGCATCGGGCAGTCCGCGGTCGGCGATCCGGCGTTCTCGGAGAGAAGGTCGGTCTCGTTCAGGCTTTCCTCAACCGAGGCGGGATCGTAGATCGAGCCCTCGGCCGAACTGCCGCCGAGCGAGTTGGGGCCGTACTGGTCCTCGATCTCTCCCGTGTACGCGAAACCCTGGGACGGCGCGGCGCTCACGCCGCCCTCGAGGCCCTTCTCGCCGGAGACCGAGCATTCGAGCGTCTCCGCGGGCTCGTCACCGCAATCGACGGTTGGGGAGAGCTTCGCCGCGTACTCGTCGGCCTCCAGGAACTCCTGAACGCTCGACTCGACCGCGGCAGGGTCCAACGTGGCTGCGGTCGCCTCCTGCTCGGCGGCGGTCTCTCCGGAGCCTTCGTCCTCGTCGCCGCAGCCCGCAGACAGCGCTGCGAGCGCGACGAGGAGGACGGCGGCGAGCTTGGTGATTCGGAAGGTCCCGGGCATGGCCGAAGAGAGTAATGACGGCCAAACGCGACCGGTGTGGAAGGAGTAGATTCGAAGGCATGCGAAGGGGGCTCGCGATGGCGTTCGCTGTGGGAGTCGGTTGGCTCGTCCTCGCGCCCGCGGCCCGAGCGGACCATCACGACGTGAAGATCACCGAGGTGTTCCCGGGTACGGTGGCAGCGCCGGGGGCCGAGTTCGTGGAGCTCCAGATGTACACCGGAGGCCAGAACAACTTCGAGCCCGCTCGCCAGCTTGACCTTCTACAACGCCAGCGGCGGTACGTTCGCGAACCTCGACCTCCCCGACGTTCTCGACGGAGCCAGCCAGCGCACGCTCCTTTCGGGGACCTCCGCTATGGAGGCGATGTTCACCGTGCAGGCCGACAGCGAGTACGCCGGTGACTTCATCGCCGGCTCGGAGGAGGCGGTGTTTGCCTCGTCTCGGACTCTTTCGGCACCATCGACTGCGTCGCGTGGGGCACGGCGACAGTCCCGGCGCCGGGACTCTCCGAGCCCGCGATCCCCGACGGCTCGTCCATCGAGCGATCGATCCTTGCGGGGTGCAACACGTTGCTCGACCCGAGTGACGACACTGGATCGAGCTTCGGCGACTTCGTCCCTGACGCCTTCCCGAGCCCGCGGCCGAACAGCGTGACGCCAAGCGAGAACTCCTGCCCGAACACCGTGATCACCAAGAAGCCAAAGGCGAAGTCCACCGATCGGACCCCCATGTTCAAGTTCGCCGGCGGCGACAGCTACGGGTGCGTCCTCGACGGCGAGGACATTCCGTGCGCCGAGACCTTCAAGCCGCCGCGTCTCGCGCGCGGAAAGCACAAGATCGCCGTGACCGCCGAGGAGGCGGACGAAAGCGTCGACGGAACGCCCGCCAAGTACTCCTGGAAGATCGTCAGGAAGAGGTAGCCGCGGGCTCGCGGCCCGCCCACGCCTCGAGGATCCAACCCAGGTGGTACGGGCGGTCGGTCGGGTTCACCTCGAGCGGCCCCCGCATGCCGCTCAGCGCGGCCCGGCCGAACTGGGACGTCGCGGTGTTCGCGTAGAGAAGCGCGCGGTCGAAGCCCCGGGTGCGGCGGATCGAGCGGTAGAGGATCCCGGCATCGCGGTCGAGCATCTCGCGGCCCAGGTCGTTCCTGCCGTAGATCCAGTCCAGGCCACGGATCGCAGCCTCCCGGTACCTGGCGTCACCCGTTACCTCCGAGAGCTCGAGCAGCGCCATCGGCGCCATCGCGTCCTGGTGGACGGAGTAGACCTCGTATGGCTCCACGACGCTGCCCCGCTTGGAATCGAAGATCCAGGGCCAGCCGCCGTCCGGCCGCTGCAGCTCGAGCAGGCGTCCCGCCACGCGATTTGCCGTCGCGGTCGCGCGTTCGGCGTCGTGGCCGTTTCGCGCGGCAACCGCAAGCGCCAGCACGCCGTAGATCTGCGTCGCGAAGTTGGGAAAGCGCGCGCGGCGTCCTTCGTCCCGGTGCCTGAAGAGGCGACCGCGTCCGCTTGCACGCTCCAGCTGGCGCTTCAGCGCGCGGTCGCAGAGCTCGTACGCCCCCGCCTCGGCCGCGCCGATGACGATCCAGCTGAGCTCCAGCCCCTCCAGATCGGGCAGGTGGGCCCCCAGCCTTCTTGTGCAGGCGGTAGGCGATCGCGTCCGTGGCGGTCTTGCTCTGAGCGGGAGTCGGCCCACAGGAGGAGCGCCAGGTCTCCCGCGGTCATCTCCGGGTCGTCGATGCGGTCCATGACCGTGTCACGGATCTCGTCGGGCTCGATCGGGACTTCCAGCCCGGCCGCCTTCGCGCGCTGCAGGCCGAGCAGGCAGATCAGCGTGTAGCGCAGGGAGCGACCCGTCGGCTGGAGGCCTGGTGCCTCGACCTCGTAACAGAAGACGCCGTCGTCGAGCCTCATGGAGGGAAGCTTCTCGAGCGCGAACGCGACCAGTTCGCGGACCCTCTCCCCCGCGTCCGATTCAGCCATCGACCCTGTCCTGCGGCGGGACGGTTGGCGCTTCGGCGGGCAGCTCTGCGTCGTAGATGGTCACGCCTTCGCGCGACCAGGCGCTCGAAGACCTCGAACAGGGCCGGCAGGCGGATCGCGATGATCTCGCCGTGGCCGAGCCGCACGGCCCGTCCGCCCGCCTCGAGGATGGCGTCGCGGTAGATGCGCTGGAGCCGCGGATTGGAGTCGATCCGGCCCGGGTGGAGCGCCGGGTTGTGGACGAGCGTCGAGACGGTGATCTCGCTGCCGTCCCGGTCCAGGCAGCGGGCGTCGAAGCGCCGGTTCGCGAAGACGTCGAGGGGGAAGGGCGGCACGCGCGTGCACTCGAACGAGTGGTACATCGTGATGGCCCCGGTTCCGCAGCCGAAGAAGAGCTGCAGGGCGCCACGCTCGACGATGCGCGGGAACGGGGTGCCCTCCCCGAACGGCGTCGCGGCGGTCTCGTGGCCGGCCACGATCTCCTCGGCGCCCCGTCCCGCGAACCGCGGTCGAGTGGGTCGGGTGGATGCTGCGGATGGTGCCGAGGGAAAGGCGGAAGCCTTCGGAGATCGCGCCCATGCGCGACGGGGTCGAGCGCGGGTCGAAGAGCGGATCGGCTGCGAGATGCTCGATTGCGGGGCCCGTCAGCGAGTACGCGGGCATCGCGATCAGCCCGTCGTCGCCGACGACGCTCGACAGCGCGTCGAGAACCGTGTCGGGGCCGCCTTCGAAGCCGCCGAAGGCGCTCATCGCAGCCTGCACGAAGCACGCGTCGCCGTCGGTCAGCCCGCATTCGCGCAACGCCGCCTCGACGTCGGCCTGGGTGAGCACGGTGGGCCGGAAGCGTTCGCGCAGGCGATAGCGCGCGCTTCGGTAGCGCTTTCGGCCCGTCCGAAGCGCCTCCCGCACCGGGCGCGGCATGCTGAGCGCGGCCTTGCGCGCACGTTCTCCGAAACTGCTCATGAGCGGCGGATTATGCCGCCGCTCGGATCCTCAGTTGGAGTAGAGCTCCTCGATCTCGCCCGAGTACTTCTCGGAGATGGGCTTGCGCTTGAGCTTCATCGTCGGGGTGAGCTCGTCGCCACCCGGCATCCACTCGGTCGGCAGGACCTTGAACTTCTTGATCTGCTCGACGCGCGACATCTTCGCGTTCGCCTCGTCGACGCCGGCCTGGATCGCCTCGCAGGACCTTCTCGTTCTCGGCGAGAGCCTCGGGCGAGGGGTCCTCGATCCCGTGCTTCTCGGCAAACGCCGGAGCGAAGTCGGCGTCGAGGACGATGAGCGCCGTGTTGTACGGGCGCGCGTCGCCGATCGCCGCCGCCTGCCCGATCAGCGGGCTGGCGGCCTTGAGCTTCGACTCGATGTTCGCCGGCGACATGTTCTTGCCGGCGGCGTTGATGATGAGCTCCTTCTTGCGGTCGACGATCTTGAGGTAGCCGTCCTCGTCGAGCTCGCCGATGTCACCGGTCAGAAGCCAGTCGCCGTCCATCGTCTCGGCGGTCTTCTCGGGCATGTTGCGATAGCCGACCATGATGAGGTCGCCCTTCACCATCACCTCGCCGTCGTCGGCGAGCTTGATCTCGACGCCCGCGACCGGCGGGCCGACGGTTCCGAGCTTCACCTTCTCGGGCGGGTTCACGGTTGCGGCGCCGCACGTCTCCGACATGCCCCAGAGCTCGCCGATCGGGATCCCGATCGCGTGGAAGAACTCCAGGACCTCGACCGGCGTCGGCGCCGCGCCCGACGTTCACGGAGAGCGCCTCGTCGAGGCCGAGCGCCTTGCGCAGGTGCTGGAACATCGCCTCGTCGGCGGCCGCGACGCCCGCTGCGAGCTCCTCGGGCACCTCCTCGCCCGCCTGCTCGAGCCTGACCTTCTTGATCGCGGCCGCAAGGCCCGCGCGGGCCTTCTCGCCTTCCTCGCCCGGGATGGCGTCGAGCTTTGCCTCGAGGCCGGCCTTGACCTTCTCCCAGATGCGGGGAACCGCGAAGAAGAAGGTCGGGTTGACGGTCGGCAGCGCCTCGACGACCTTGCGCGGATCGGCGCAGATCGTCGCCGACGCGCCCTTCATCATCGGCAGGTAGTAGTTGGCTCCGCGCTCGGCGATATGCGCTGCGGGCAGCCATGAGATGACCTTGGAGCCCCGGTCGGGAAACTCGATCATGTCGTCGAGGCCGGCGACGAGCGTCATCAGGTTGCGCTGCGTGAGCTGGACGCCCTTGGGCGGCCCGGTCGTGCCGGAGGTGTAGATCAGGGTGAGGCAGGTCGTCGGGCCCGATGTCCTCAGCGGACTCGCGGCCGTTGAAGCCGGGATCGATGCCTTCGAGCTCCTCGAGCGTGTGGGTGCCGCCCTCGCCGTCGACCACGATGACGTGCTCGAGCTTCGGAAGGTCCTTCTTGGCCTCGTTGAAGACGTCCAGGAACGCGGATTCGATGATCATCACCGTCGCCTCGGCGTCCTCGCAGACGTACTGGATCTGCTCGGGCGAGGAGGTCTGGTAGATCGAGAACGGGACGCCGCCCAGGTAGGCCGCCCCGAGGTCGATCGGGATGAACTCCCAGCGGTTGTTGAGCATGATCGCGACGGTGTCGCCCTTGCCGATGCCGAGGCTCGCAAGGCCGCCGGCGACGCGGTACGCCATGTCGCGGGTCTCCGCGAACGAAAGCTTCTTGTCGCGCGTGGGATCGATGAACGGCGTCGTCGTCCGGAATGCGGTCGACCTGCGCCTCGAACGCCAGCGGGAGATTCGGAAAGTGCATCTCCTTGGGCGGGCCCCCCACTCGCTTGACGCGTTCCAGCCGTTGCGACCTCCATCAACAACTCCTCCTCGTTTCTCGCTCCCGCCGACCACTCGGTCAGCTAGCCAAAAACTATCGCAGGATCAGCGAATGTCGAAGCCTTCGCCGTTCAGGCGCCCGATGTCGTTCGAAAGCCCGATGACGAAGAGCATCGCGACCAGGAGGATCCCCAGCACGCTCGCGCGCTCCATGACGCTGAAGGAGACGGGCCTGCCGCGGACCTTTTCGACGAGCGACCAGAAGATGTGGCCGCCGTCCAGGGGCAGGAACGGGAAGAGGTTGATGATCGCCAGCGAGAGCGAGATCACGCCCAGGATGAAGAGCGCGCGGCGTGCGTCGAACTCGATCGCCTGGCGGGTCGTCTCGTAAGAGCCCACGACGCCCGAGATCTGCTTGCGCTGCTCGGCGTCGAAGATGTTCGCGAAGACCTCCGCGGTGCCCGAGGTGATCGCCCACATGGCGTCGGTGGACAGGCCCACGGCCTCGGAGGAGGAGACGGGCTTGGTGCCCGGCTCGAACCCGACCAGCATCCTCCCGGCCTCGTCGCTGTAGGTCGGGGTGACGGTCCTCGTGATCTCCTTGCCGTTGCGCACGATGGTGAGCTCGGCGGCCGTCTCTGCCTCGCAGCCGTCCGTCTCCGCGTCGTCCGCGCAGGTGTGAGTTGCGATCTGCTCGCGCAGCTCGTTGAAGTCTCCGGTCACGCCGTCTACGGCGACCAGCTCGTCGCCCGGCATGGAGGACGCCGGCCGCGGCGCCGTCGTGCATGACGGCCGAGACCTCGTTGGTGCCCTCGCTCCCCGTGGAGAAGAGCGCGAAGAAGATGACGAACGCGATCACGATGTTCACGAACGGGCCGGCGGCGATCACGAAGATCCGCTTCCAGACGGGCGAGGCGTAGTAGGCGCGGTGCGCGTCCTCGGCTGGGATCTCCTCGTCCGGGTTCATCCCGGTGATCTTCACGAAGCCGCCCGAGGGGATCGCGCCGATCCCGTACTCGGTCTCGCCGCGCTTGATCGAGAACAGCTTCGGCGGGAAGAACAGGAAGAAGCGCTCGACCTTCATGCCCACGGCCTTGGCGGCGGCGAAGTGCCCGGCTTCGTGGAGGATCGACCAGCGCGGCGAAGCCGGCGAAGGCCAGGAACCAGCTCATGAGGGCTCCGACGCGACCGCTTCGGCAGCGCGGCGGCGCGCCTCGGAGTCGGTCGCGATGAGGTCGTCGAAGTGCGTGGGCGGCGCCGCGGGCATCTCCTCAAGGGTACGAGCGACAATCCGCGGGATCGCCATGAACGGGATCTCGCCGTCCAGGAACGCGCCGACCGCGATCTCGTCTGCCGCGTTGAGGACGCACGGCGCCGTTCCCCCGGCCTCCCCCGCCTCGCGGGCGAGGCGGAGGCACGGGAAGCGCTCCAGGTCGGGCTCCTCGAACGTGAGGCTCCCGAGCTGCGCGAGGTCGAGCGACGGAAGCGGCACGTCGGCCCGGTCGGGGTAGTGGAGCGCGTAGGAGATGGGCACGCGCATGTCCGGGTAGCCCAGGTGCGCCATCGAGGCGCCGTCGTTCAGGTGGATCAGCGAGTGGATGATCGACTGCGGGTGGACGACGACGTCGATCTGGCCAGTAGGGCGACGTCGAAGAGGTGGTGCGCCTCGATCAGCTCCAGGCCCTTGTTGAAGAGCGTCGCCGAGTCGATCGTGATCCGCCCGCCCATCTCCCAGGTGGGGTGCGCCAGCGCCTCGTCGATCGTCACCTCGCTCAGGTCTTCGCGCTCGCGGAACGGGCCACCCGACGCGGTGAGAACGAGCTTCTCGACCGTGCCGGGCGCTCGCTCGGCGTTGATGAGCTGGAAGAGCGCCGAGTGCTCGGAGTCGACGGGGATGATCTGCGCCTGCGGTCGCTTCCGCCAGCGCCGTGATCAGCTCGCCGCCGACGACCAGGCTCTCCTTGTTCGCGAGGGCGAGGTCGATGCCCTCCGACAGCGCGACGATCGTGGGCCCCAGGCCGGCCGAGCCGGTGATCGCGTTCAGGACCAGGTCGGCCTCGGACGTGGCGACCAGTTCGCGCACGCCCTCCGGGCCCGGTCAGGACCCCCGAGCGCTCGGCCGCGCAGCGCTCTGCCGCCGCCGGGTCGGCGATCGCGATGCGCTCGACGCCGTGCTTGTCGGCCTGGGCGATCGCCTCCTCCCAGCTCGAATGAGCCGAGATGCCGACCAGCTGAAGGTCTTCCCCCGCGGCTTGGATCACCTCGAGCGCCTGCACGCCGATCGAGCCGGTGGAGCCGAGCACGACCACACGCTTCATGGCGGAGAGGGTACGGAGGCTCGTCAGTAGACAGGAACAGCACCGACAGGTAGTAGCCCGCAGTGATCGTGAAGAGGACCGCGTCCAGGCGGTCCAGGAGGCCTCCGTGGGGGCCGACTGCGGTGCCCGAGTCCTTGACGCCCAGGTCGCGCTTGATCGTCGACTCGAAGAGGTCGCCGATCGGGGCGACGAGGGCGATGGCCGCGCCCATGGCGAGCGCCTCGGCGCCAGGCAGCCAGTCCTGGTAGAGGCCGGCGAACCAGAAGGCGGCGGTGCCGCCGACGACGCCGAAGACCAGGCCCTCGACCGTCTTCGACGGCGAGATCGCGGCCGCCAGCGGGTGACGGCCGAAGGCGCGACCGCCTGCGTAGGCGGCGGTGTCGGCGACGATCGTCGCGATCAGGACGTCGATCAGGAGCGCCTGGCCGTGCTCGGGCAGCTCGATGCAGGAGCACGGCGTGGGCGAAGGGCAGGCCGATCCAGACGATCCCGAGAACCGTGACGGCCGCGGCCGCCGTGGCGCCCGTGACCCGGCCCCTGAAGCACGATGAAGATGAAGAGGACGGGAAAGCTCGCCACCAGGGCGAGGACCATCTGGAACTGGTCGCCGAAGTAGGCGGCGGCGATCAGGCCGGCCGTCGCGAGCATCGCGACGGCCGGGAAGGGGCGGGCGACGCGCGCCATCGCGAACAGCTCGGAGATGCAGATCGCGGCGATGACGAAGATCGCGCCGGCGAAGATGCCGCCGCCCGCGACGATGATCGTGATCGCGAGCGCGGCCCAAGGAATCGCCCACAGGATCCGCGCCGTGGTCTCCGGCGAGAGCAGCGGGCCGCGGGGTGCCCGATCCGCGGCTCTCGGGGGTGCCGGCGCGGAGGCGAGGGGCGGCGGCGCCGTGGGTCGCGGGGGCGGCTCGCTCATGGCGGCGAACACTATGTGGCGAAGCGGTGCCAGGCACCCCGCGTCTGCTCGCGCTTCAAGTCGCCGAATCAGGGACCGGGTGCCAGGCACCGGCTAGCGGCTACCGAAGCGGCGGCGGCGGCGCTCGTACTCGGCCAGGGACTCCTCGAACGCCTCGCGCGTGAAGTCCGGCCATAGCTCGTCGCGGAAGACGAACTCCGAATAGGCGCACTGCCAGAGGAGGTAGTTCGAGATGCGCTGCTCGCCCGAGGTGCGGATGAGGAGGTCGGGGTCGTGCATGTCCGGCGCGTAGAGATGCGCGCGGAACTCCTCCTCGGTCGAGCCGTCGGAAGCTCCGCGCGGCATCGACGATCTCGGCGCGCCCGCCGTAGTTGAACGCGACGAAGAGCGTGATGCGCTCGTTCTCGGCGGTCGTCGCGCTCGGCCCAGTCCATGAGCTCCATCGAGCTCCTGGCGAGATGCCCTCGCGCCGGCCGACGAAGCGCATGCGCACGCCTTCGTCGTCGAGCTCGGGCGTCTCGGAGCGGATGCGCTCGCCGAACATCTGCATCAGGCCGGAGACCTCTTCGGGCGAGCGCTGCCAGTTCTCGGTCGAAAACGAGAAGACGGTCAGCTCCTTGACGCCCAGGTCGCGCCGCGTCGCGCAGCCGCTCCTTGACGACGTCGGCGCCGGCGCGGTGTCCTTCGAGGGTCGGCAGGCCCTCGCGCTCCGCCCAGCGGCCGTTGCCGTCGGTGATGATCGCGACGTAGCGCGGGACCGCGCCGCTCACACTTCCAGGATCTCTGCTTCCTTGGCCTTGAGCGCCGCGTCGATCTCCTTGGATCGCCTCGTCGGTCAGGCGCTGGAGCTCGGATTCGGCGCGGCGCTCGTCGTCCTCGCCGATCTCGCCGTCCTTCTTGAGCTCGCGCAGGTCATGCATGACGTCGCGGCGGACGTTCCGGACGGAAACCTTGCCGCCCTCCCCCACGCCGTGGACGACCTTGACCATCTCGCGCCGGCGCTCTTCGGTCAGGTCGGGGATCTGGAGGCGGATCACGTTGCCGTCGTTCGACGGGGTCAGGCCCAGGTCGGACTCCTGGATCGCCTTCTCGATCAGGCCGATCGCGTTCTTGTCGTACGGGGTGAGCGTGAGCAGGCGAGCGTCCGTCGCGGCGACGTTCGCGAGTTGCTTGAGCGGCGTGTCGGCGCCGTAGTAGTCGACGATGATCCGGTCGAGCAGGTGCGGGCTCGCGCGGCCGGTTCGCACGGTCGCGAGCTCGTTGCGGCAGGACTCGACCGACTTCGCCATCCGCTCCTCTGCTTCGTCCAGAAGGACGTCCGACATCGCGTCTTCAGTAGCCATGTGCGCGAGACCTTATTGAGAGCCGCGAACGATCGTCCCGACGCGCTCGCCGTGGACGATCCGCTCGATGTTCTTCTCGTCGGCGAGGTTGAAGACGTGGATCGGAAGGCCGTTGTCCATGCAGAGCGAGAGTGCCGTCGAGTCCATGACGCCGAGGCCCTGCTCGATGGCCTGCATGTGCGTGAGCTCGGGCAGGAAGGTGGCGTCCGGGTTCTCCGCCGGGATCCGAGTCGTAGACGCCCTCGACCCCGTGCTTGGCCATCAGGATCGCGTCGGCGTGGATCTCGAGCGCGCGCAGCGCGGCGGCGGTGTCCGTCGTGAAGAACGGGTTGCCCGTGCCCGCGGCGAAGATGACGATGCGGCCCTTCTCCAGGTGGCGCATCGCACGGCGGCGGATGTAGGGCTCGGCGACCTCGGTTACCTGGATCGCCGACATCACCCGCGTGTAGGAGCCCTGCCTCTCGAGCGCGTCCTGAAGCGTCAGCGCGTTCAGGACCGTGGCGAGCATCCCCATGTAGTCGGCGGTCGCGCGGTCCATTCCCGCGGCGGCGCCGGACAGGCCGCGGTAGATGTTGCCGGCGCCGACGACGACGGCCACCTCCACCCCGCTCTTGGCGAGGTCCGAGACCTGGCGAGCGATCCCCTAGACGCGCTCGGCGTCGGTTCCGTACTCCAGGGAACCCATCAGCGCCTCGCCGGAGAGCTTGAGAAGGATTCGCTTGAAGACGGGGTCGGCCACGCGGGACGGCAGGGTATCGGCGGGAGCTCGGGTCAGACGCAGCGCTGACGGAGATACCTTGCGCTTCGGCGCTTGACAGCTGCTTTCGGACCTAGTCCTCGCTACTCTTCTCCGACTTGGAACCGCGCGAAGCGGGCGACCACGATGTTCTCGCCGGTCTTGGCGGCGAGCTCCTCGCGGAGCTTCTCGATCGTCTTGCCCTCGTAGCGGTCTGAGCGGATGTGCTCCTGCTCGAGCAGCGCGACCTCCTTCGACCACTTCGCGAGCTGGCCGTCGATGATCTTCTCGACGATGTGCTCGGGCTTGCCCTCCTCGGCCGCCTTCGCCTGGAAGACGCGCCGCTCTGCCTCGCGGGCCTCTTCGGTGATCTCGTCGGCCGAGACGTAGTGCGGCACCGAGGGCGCGCCCGCGACGTGGAGCGCGACCTCGCGGGCGAACTCCTGGAAGTCGTCGTTGCGCGCGACGAAGTCCGTCTCGCACTGCACCTCGACCATCACGCCGACCTTGCCGTTGGCGTGGACGTAGGTGGCGACGGTGCCCTCGGAGGTCGAGCGGCCGCTGCGCTTGGCGGCGGACGCCTGCCCCTTCACGCGGAGGATCTCGACGGCCTTGTCCATGTCGCCGCCGGCCTCGGCCAGCGCGGACTTGGAGTCCATGATCGCGGCGCCGGTGCGCTCGCGGAGCGCCTTGACGTCTGCGGCTGAGATCTTCGTTTCGCTCACTTGGAGCCTCCTTCCGGGGCTGCGGGGGTCGGTGCTTGCTGAGCCTGCGAGTCGCCGGCGGCGGCTGCGGCCTGTGCCTTGGCTGCCTGCGAAGCGGCCATCTCGGCTTCCTGCTTCTCGCGGCGGGCGGCATCCTCGGCCTCGCGCGCGGCCTTCTCCTCGGCTTCGCGCTGGCGCTTTGCCTCCTCGTCCGCGCGGCGCTTCTGCTCGGCGGCGCGGAAGTTGCCGGCGGCCTCTTCGACGGCCTCGCCGATGGTGCCGATCACGAGCGAGCACGAGCGGATCGCGTCGTCGTTGCCGGGGACCGGGAAGTCCACCGGGACGGGATCGACGTTCGAGTCGACCAGGCCGATGATCGGCAGCCGGAGGCGCTTTGCCTCAGCGACGGCGATCGCCTCGGTCTTGAGGTCGACGACGAAGACCGCGTCGGGCAGCTTCTTCATGTCGCGGACGCCGCCGAGGTTGTACTCGAGCTTCGTGAGCTCCGCCTCGCGCGCCATGCGCTCCTTGGTCGGCAGGAGGTCCAGCTGACCGCCGTCCGCGAGCGTGCGAAGGTCGTGCAGCCGGTCGATGCGCTTGGACATCGTGTGGAAGTTGGTGAGCAGGCCGCCCAGCCAGCGCTGGTTGACGTACGGCATGCCCGAGCGGTCCGCCCACTCCTTCACGGAGTCGCGGGCCTGCTTCTTGGTGCCCACGAAGAGGAGCGAGCCGCCCTTGCCGGCAACCTCGCCCGCGAAGCGGCGAGCCTCGGCCAGCAGGTGCTCGGTCTGGAGAAGGTCGATGATGTGGATGCCGTCGTGCTCCCCGTGGATGTAGGGGCGCATGCGCGGGTTCCACCTGCGCGTCTGGTGGCCGAAATGCAGACCGGCCTGAAGGAGCTCTTTGACTCCGGGCTCTGACACTTGATTGTTCCCTTCGGGTTGGTCGTCTTGAAGCCCGCGGCGCTTCGGGGACCCGGTCTTCGGCTGCGCTGGGCGGCCGGGCCGGGCAGGGCCCCTATGCGTGGCTCCACGGGGTAGTGGATTTCCTTGCCCTGAGAGCCTAGCCCCCTAGGCTGCTGGCATGGGCTCGGAGACCCAGCGAAGCCTGCCGAAGACGCTCGCGAAGCTTGCGCTGAACCATCGCGGCTATCGCAAGGTTTGGCCCCGGGAGCGCTTCTTCCTTCGAAGCCAAGCGCCACACGCCTGTCGTGGCCGTGGACACAGGCGGCGCCCGCTACTACGTGTCCACCGCTGACGAGGCCGTCGGCCTGGGGATCTTCGCCCACGGCTCGCACGAGCGCGAGCAGCTCGAGGCGGTCTCCCGGGTGCTGGCGGACTGGAGCGGCGCCGCCGACCCGCTGCGCGGAAAGGCGTTCCTCGACATCGGCGCGAACATCGGCACCTCCGTCATCGAGGCGATGATCTCGCTCGGCTGCTCCGGAGGCTGGGCGCTGGAGCCTCATCCCGGCAACTTCAAGCTTCTGCGGCACAACCTGCTCGAGAACGGCCTGGACGGCAAGGTCGACGCGCTCGAGATGGCGGTCTCGGAGACGGACGGCACGGCGACGCTCGAAGTCGCGAAGGTGAACATGGGCGACCACCGTGTCCGCGTCGGCGAGGCCTCCGGCGGCCGGATGGCGGAGGGAGAGCGCGAGACGATCGACGTGCCGATGCGGTCGCTGGACTCGCTGGTCGGCGACGGGACGGTCTCGCTCGGCGACGTCGCCTTGGCGTGGGTCGACACGCAGGGGCACGAGGCTCAGGTCCTGGCTGGGGCTACGTGCCTGGCCGAGGCCCGGGTGCCCGCATACATCGAGTACTGGCCCTATGCGCTGGAGAGGGCCGGAGGCCTTGCCAGGCTCAACGACATCATCCAGGGGGCGTGGGGCCAGGTGGCGGACATCGGTTTCGGACGCGAGGATGCGAAGCGCCGGCCCGCAGGTGAGATCGAGGCCGTGGCGGCCGAATACGACGCATCAGACCCCCATTCCGCCACGAATCTCCTCCTGCTACCGAGCTGAAGGGAACGATCGGAGCCTTGTGCATGCTGAGCAGGCACAACCCTCCAAACGATCAAGATCAGGCCTCGGCGCCGCCCTGGCGCAACCGTTCGGAGCAAAAAGCACCGTAGAGGTGCCAAATCCTCCGAACATCCACAAAGCGGCCACCAAGGCCCCATCCAACCCCTTTAGCGAGCCGTTCCACAACGGCCCCGCAGGAAACCAAGCGCCGCGCGGAGACCACAACCGCCCGGCCAGGGGCAAGATCAACCCCGCGCGGAGACCCCAACCGCCCGCACCCTCAACCCCGAGCCAGCTCAAGCGCCGCGCGGAGATCACCGGGCAGCGGGCTCTCGAACCGGAGCTCCTCCCCATCCACGGGATGCACGAAGCCGAGCCTGGCGCTGTGGAGGAACTGGCGCTCCAGCCCAAGCGCCTTCTTGCCGCCGTAGCGGCAGTCGGCGACGAGCGGCAGTCCGATCGCGGCGAAATGTGCCCTGATCTGATGGGTCCGACCCGTCTCGAGCCGAACCCGCACCAGCGTGAACGGCCCGAGTCGCTCCTCGACCTCGAAATGGGTGCGCGCGTCGCGCGAGCCGCGGCCGCCGACCGCTCGGCGCTCGGGGGCGCGGAAGTCACGGCCGAGCGGCGCGTCGATCGTCCCGGACCTTGACCGCGGCGCGCCCTGGATCAACGCCAGGTACTCGCGTTCGACGCGGCGCTCCTTGATCGCGAGCGAGAGCGCGCGGTGCGCCTCGTCGGTGCGCGCGACGATCATCAGGCCGGAGGTGTCCTTGTCGAGCCTGTGGACGATTCCGGGACGCTCCGCGTCCTCGCCGCCGCCCAGGAGGTCGCCGAGGACGTCCACGAGCGTCTTCTCCCGATGGCCCGGCGCCGAATGGACCACCAGACCTGCGGGCTTGTCGATGACGGCCAGGTGCTCGTCCACATGGACGAGCCCGACGCCCGCTTCCTCAGCCGGAGGCACGCTCTGGCGCCCGGTCTGATTCCTCGCCCGCGCTCGGGGCCGGCGAGCGCGATCAGGGCCAGGGTCGCCGCGCCGAGGGTGATCGCGATGTCGGCGACATTGAACGAGGGCCACGCGGGGAAGTCGATGAAGTCGACGACGCCGTCGCGGGCGAGCCTGTCGATCAGGTTGCCCGATCGCGCCGCCGGCGAGCAGCCCAACGGCGAGCCAGGCGAGCGGCCGGTCGCGGTTGAACGCGAACCAGCCGACCACCAGCGCCAGGGCGGCGAAGGTCACGGCCAGGACGATCCCCTGGCTCGAGTCGCCCAGGAAGCCGAACGCGACGCCGTCGTTCTCCACGTGGACCAGGTCGAGAAAAGGCAGGATTTCCCGCCTCTCTCCCACCTCGACCGAGTCGACGACGAGAGCCTTCGTGAGCTGGTCGAGCGCGACGACCAGCGCGGCCGCCAGCAACATCCATCGCCCATGAGCGGGCGCCGGAGCGCCGCGGCGTGCCGCTCACCCTTCGATCGCGCCGACGACCAGGCCCTGGACGATGATGAGCAGGATGATCCCGATCATCGGGCTGAGGTCGATGCCCATCCCTCCCCCGCCGATCGGCGGGATCCAGCGCCGGAAGACGTTCAGGTACGGGTCGACGCTCTCCTCGACGAAGCCGACCGTGGCTCGCAGCGGCATGTTGTAGGGGATCGGGCGGAACATCTGGATCCAGCTCAGGACGATGCGGGCGATGATCAGGATCAGGAAGACCGTGAAGAGCGCATCGACGTAGTTCGCGACGTCGCCGCGGTCGATTGCCGAGACCAGCGTCATCGGAACCTCGCCAGCGAAGCCTCGACAGCGCTCGCGATGGCCTCGGGGAAGCCACCTGCCTCAAGCGCGTTCAAGCCCGCCTCGGTCGTGCCGCCGGGTGGCGCCACCGCCTTGCGGATCGCCTCGGGGTCGCGCTCGCGCAGGAGCTCCGCCGTTCCCTCGAGCGTGCCCGCGACGAGCTCGAGCGACAGGGCCGGCTCCAGGCCGTCCTGGGCGCCGGCGTCGGCGAGCGCCTCGGCGAACAGCGCGACGTATGCGGGCGAGCAGGACATCACCGCCATCGCCGCCTCGATCGTCTCCTCGGGCACCTCGATCGTCGTACCAAGGCCGGCAAGAGTTCGAGCAGCGCCTCCGCGCCCTTCCTGAGGGGCGGCGTGGACCATGACGCCCCGTCCCACCTCCGCGGGCTGGTTGGGCATCACGCGCAGCGCGGGGACGCCGGGAAAGGCCGCGTTGAGGCTCGCAAGGGACGTCGCTGCCATGACGGAGAGGATCGGGGGTGCCTTGCCGCCCAGCTCGTTCGGCAACGTCGCCGAGGCCGGCCGGCTTCACGGCCAAGCAGGATCGCGTCCGAATCGGCCGCGAGCGACGCGAGGTCGGGCCGCGTCTCGCCACCGACCTCTTCGGCGAGGCTCTGCGCGCGCTCGGCATCGAGGTCGGCGAACAGCATCTCGGGGGCCGAGTCCGAACGCGCCCAGCCGCGAGCCATGGCAGCAGCCATGTTTCCCGCGCCGACGAACCCGAGCTTCACAGCCCGGAGTTCTAGGCCCGCCGCGACGAGGTATTCGGGCCACCCCCGAAGGGGAATGCCGGACTAGCTCTGGTTGAAGAACGACTTCTCGACGAGCTGAGCGGTCTGCTCGGCCGAGACCTCGACGTTGCGGGGCGTGAGCATGAAGGTCTTCTCCGCGACCTTCTGCATGCCGCCGTCGAGGGCGTAGGTGAGGCCGGACGCGAAGTCGATCAGGCGCTTCGCCAGCTCGGAGTCCGTCGTCTGGAGGTTCAGGATCACCGGCGTGTCGTGCTTGAAGCGATCAGCGACTTCCTGCGCGTCGTTGAAGCTCGTCGGGATTGACGAGGTGGACGCGGACGTCCGCGCCGCCCCCGCCGCCGTTTCCGACCGGGCGGAGGTTGCGCGACCGGGAGGGCGGTGCCTCGTCGGCGAAGATGTCGTCGATCTCGTCCTGGCCGCGCCGGCGGTCTCCGAGGCGGGAGACGGTCGCGCGGGGCGCGGGCGCCGAGTCGTAGCCGGCTGGCGGCGTGCGTGCCGGTTTCCGGCTCGTAGAGATCGGGCTCGTGGTAATCCGGGTCCTCGGCGAGGCCGAAGTAGACGAGCGCGCGGTGCCATGTATCTCTGAGTGCCATTGGTTGCCCCTGTTCGCGCCGGGTGTGCGCGTTTCCTTTACCCGATTATGACCCTCCGCCGCATCGCGAATGCGACCGTTCACGGCCGCAGGAGCGCCGAGCCGAGCCTGACGATGGTCGCGCCTTCCTCCACCGCGACTCGCCAGTCCTGGCTCGTTCCCATCGAGAGCTCGGTCAGATCGTGCTCGGCAGCGAGGCTCCGCCAGCCGCGAGAAGTGGATTCGCGACGCCTCGGGATCCTCTGCGAACGGCGGCATCGTCGCAAGGCCTGCCACCTCGACTTCGCTGCGCGCGATGAACTCGCCGAGCGCCGAGGGTGCGATCCCCTCCTTGGCCTCCTCGCCCGCCACGTTCACCTGCACGAGGATGCTTCGTGCCCTGCGGGGGCGCGCGAGTTGATCTGATCGAGGGCCGATTCGCGATGCGACGGAGTGGATGAGCGTGACCAGGGGCAGGATGCCCTTCACCTTGCGGCTCTGGAGCCCGCCGATGAAGTGCCACTCGAAGAGCTCCCCGAACCGCTCGTGCTTTCGCTCGAGGTCGTCCAGGCGATTCTCACCGACCAGGTCGACCCCGGCATCGGCGAGCCCCGGCAGCTCGTCGTCCGGCACGTACTTCGTCGCGACGAGAACGCGCACGCCTTCGCCGGCTTCCGAGCGCACCTCGGCAAGGCGCTCGCGCACGAGCGCGGGGTCGATGTCGGTGATCAGCTCGGCCATGTCCACACCAGCCCGGCCTGGCGGCCGGTGACTCCGCCGTCACGGCGATGGGAAAAGAACAGCTCGCGACTCGCAGCTCGTGCAGAGGCCGGCGGTCTCGATGTTCGTCGACGCCGGCGTTGCGCAGGAGGCGCTCACAGACCAGCGCGAGGTCGAGCATGCGCCCGTCGGCCACGTCATCGCCCAGGCCGGTGAACTCGGCCAGGACCTCCTCCCCCACCTCGAAGCAGCACCTGCCGATGCCCGGGCCGATCGCCGCGGCCGTCGCCTCCACCTCGCGGACGCCCCTCTCGACGATGCCCGCCGCCAGCCCGCGCCAGCCACAGTGGATCATCGCGACGCCGCCCGGCCCGGTGAGCGCCACGGGCAGGCAATCCGCGACGTAGACGAGCGGCGCCAGTCCCTCCGGCGGAGGTCGCCCAGCCGTCAACCAGATCCGGGTCCTCCGCCCGCTCCACGGAGCCACGCCGACTCGGCGTTCGGCTCGCTCCCTTCGGCGCGATGTCGGCGCCGTGGACCTGCATGCCGGAGACGACTCCCGGCAGGGTCGACGCCCAGCGCGCCCGTCATGGTCCGCTCGGTTCGCGTGGACCGTCGGCGAGTCGTCGTCGGTCAGCAGTC
This sequence comes from uncultured bacterium, assembly GCA_963740125.1. Taxonomy (GTDB): domain Bacteria; phylum Actinomycetota; class Thermoleophilia; order Solirubrobacterales; family 70-9; genus JALZKA01. Next base: position 352,723 of record CAVUCV010000003.1, read on the forward strand.
CGAGGTTGAGCGAGGCAAACGCGCCCTCGGCTCAGGCCTCCCAGCCGCGTCGTGAAAGCGGCGCGTGCGCCGGGCAGCTCGGCCTCCAGCCATCTCACCTCGCCGCTCGAACGCCAATCCATGCTTCGAGGCTACGTGGCGGCAGCGGCGGCCAGGGCGACGCGGAGCTCCTCGTCGCGCGTGGCGATCGTCGCCGTCGAGGCGCGCGGCCAGGGCGGCGTCCAGGCCGCGTCCAAGCGCCGGGCCCTGAGCGACCCCGCGTCGAGCAGGTCCGTCCCGGAGATCTCCAGTGACACGTGGCGCCATTCGGCGGCCCATGCGTCGAGCCATTCGGCGCCGGCGATCCGCGCCATCACGAGATGCACCGGCTTGACGCCCGAGGCGAGGGCGACGCCGGCGGACGGGCTCGCGGGCGCCTTCTGCGTCAGCTCTGCGACCGCCCGGCGCGACTCCTCGCTCGGGCGGGCGGCCTCGAACACGACGTCCGCGGCCTCGCGCGACGCCCGCCCAGGCGGGATCGGCGAGGAGCTCGCGCGCCGCGCGAACCCGGTCTGCGGCGCCTTCGTCTATGCCCGCGAGTCCCCACCCGCGCGAGCAGGGCGAGCGCCTCGGGCGCGGATTCCTCGGCGAGCAGGCGGCGGAGCTCAGCGTCGACCCGGTCGGCCGAGACCGTCGCCGAGATCGGCGGCGGCAAGCAGCTCGGCCGGTCTGCGGCTCGAGCCGCATGCCCAGCCGCGCCGCGTACCGGGCCGCTCGAAGCGCGCGGGTCGGGTCGTCCTCGAACGAGCTTGGGTGCAGCACGCGAAGGACGCCGTCCGCGAGGTCCTCCTTGCCGCCGTGGGGATCGAGCAGCTCCGCCTCACCGCGCAACGGAAGCGCCATGGCGTTGATCGGTGAAGTCGCGGCGGGCGAGGTCTTCGCGCGATCGGAGCCGGCGCTCACATCGGGCAGCGCGCCGGGGCCCGAATACGTCTCGCGTCGCGCCGACGCGATATCCACCCGGATCCCGGCCATTTCGACCGACGCCGTCCCGAACCGCTCGTGCTCCTTCGAGCTCGGACTCCGAGCGCGGCCGCCACCGCCGCGGAGTCGCCCTCGACGACCAGGTCGAGGTCCGCGCGCGTGCCGCCCAGAAGCAGGTCCCGAACGGCCCCTCCGACGAGCCACGCGTCCCGGTCGCCGAGGGCCTCCGCGCAGCTCCTCGACGCCCTCCAGCGCGCTCAAGGCCCGCCCCAGCGATTCGGGATCAGCGGGTATCAACTCGGCGGCCACCTACGTCCTTACTACCATTTCGACCGTCCCGTGGCCTCCCTACGCAGGATCTGGAGCTCTTGGAGCACCCGTCGCCGTGCCATCACGGTCGGCTTGAGCCGTGCTCGCGATCGCGGGCGTCGCGGTCGCCGGCTACTTCGCGTTCGTCAAGCGGCCCGACGACGTCTCGAACACCGACGTCGCCTTCGAGGCGAAGGAAGTGAAGATCCCCAAGCGCTCGGAGATCAAGAACGTCAACTGGCCGATCTACGGCCTGAACCCGCAGCGGACCCGCTACCTCCCGGGCAAGTTCCTCGATCCGCCGTTCGTATCGTCGAAGTGGTCGCTTCCGATCGGCCACCTGATCGAGCACGGGCCCGTCATCGCCGGGGACGGACCTGTACATCCTCGACCTCGAGGGGATCGTCTATTCCGTGGACAAGAACACGGGCAAGGTCAACTGGAAGAAGGACTACGGCGAGCTGAGCGCCGCCGCCCCGGCCTACTCACGACGGGATCGTCTACGCGCTCTTCCTCGACCCCGACCAGATCGTCGCGATCCGGGCGAAGGACGGCAAGGAGCTCTGGCGCAAGTCGATCGGCTCGCCGGGCTCGCGAGTCGTCGCCGATGATCGTGCGGCGACAAGCTGATCTTCGGCTGCCAGTGCGGCTCCGTCTACGCGCTCAACCCGAAGACCGGAGCGACCCTCTGGGAGACCGAGACGGCCGGCGAGGTCAAGGGCGCCGTGGCCTTCAACGACGGCGTCGTGTTCGGCTCCAACTACGGCGGCGAGTTCTTCGCGATCGACGCCGACAGACGGCGAGCTTCAAGTGGTCGGACGCCGATCATCGGCGGCGCCTTCGGCCGGGGCGGCGGCGCTTACTCGACGCCCGGCGGTCGCATAGGGCCGCGTCTACGTCGGCGCCTTCGACGGTCGTGTCTACTCGCTCGACGAGGACACGGGAGAGGTCGCCTGGACGCACTCGACCGGAGCCGAGGTCTATCCGGGCCCCGTGCTCGCCGACGTGAAGGGCGCCCCGCCGTCCGTCTACATCGGATCCGCCGACGGCAACGCCTACGCGCTGGACGCGCGGTCGGGCAACGTCCTCTGGACGGCTGGCAATCGGTGCGCAGGTCACCGGCTCGGGCGTCCTGATCGGCGAGACCGTCTACTTCTCGCGCAACTCTGATGCCGGCGGGACGCTCGGCTTCGAGGCCGCGACCGGCAAGCAGGTCTTCGAGAACGAGCTCGGCCGCTACAACCCGGCGATCTCCGATGGCGAGCGCTTCTATCTGGTCGGCTACGGCACCGTCCGCGCCTTCGAGTCCGAGGCGCTGAGCCGGAAGAAGGAGAAGGAGAAGAAGGAGATCCGCCAGGCCCGCAAGAAGGCGCAGAAGCAGGAGAAGAAGGCCGAAGCCGCCGCCGAGGCAGCCGAGGGCTAGACGCGCACGGGATCCCGGCGCTGGCCATGTGCTGCTTGGCCTCGGCGACCGTGTAGTGGCCGTAGTGGAAGATCGAGGCGCAAAGGACCGCGTCGGCGTGCCCTTCGAGAATGCCGTCCGCAAGGTGCTCCAGCTCACCCGCCCCGCCCGAGGCGATGACGGGCACCGCGAACAGCGTCCGCCACGGCGCGCGTCAGCTCGAGCTCGTAGCCGTCGTTCGTGCCGTCGCGGTCCATGCTCGTCAGGAGCACCTCCCCCGCCCCGCGCTCGGTCGCCTCGCGTGCCCACGCCACGGCCTCCCGTCCATCGACCATTCGTCCGCCCGCCGTGCACGTAGACGTCCCACTCGGGCCCGGAAGGGCTCGAGTGAGAAGCGGAAGGGCCGCCGGGCGCGCGCCTCTTGGCGTCGATCGCGATCACGACGCACTGCGCGCCGAATACGGAGGCCAGCTCGCCGATCAACTCCGGCCGCTCCAGCGCGGACGAGTTGACCGAGACCTTGTCGGCCCCGGCGTCGAGCACCGCCTGCGCATCCTCCACCGAGCGGATGCCGCCCGCCGATCGTGAATGGGATGAAGACGTTGTCGGCGGTTCGGCGCGCCAGCTCGGTGATGGTGTCGCGCTTCTCGTGCGATGGCGGTGATGTCCAGGAAGACCAGCTCGTCGGCGCCCTCCGCGTCGTAGCGCTCGGCCAGCTCCACCGGATCGCCCGCATCGCGGATGTCGACGAAGTTCGTCCCCTTGACGACGCGCCCCTGATCGACGTCCAGGCAGGGAATGACCCGCCGAAGGGCGCTCATATGCGCGGACGCTCGCCGCTGAATCCCTTGCGAACGAGGTCCTTCAGGCGGTCGATCTCGCGGCTCGACAGGTTTGCCCGTCGGCCCTTCGACTTGCGAAGGATGCCGCCCAGCTCCGAGCGCTCAGCAGCTGGTCAGGTTGTCCCAGAACTGCTGGCCCTGCCCGTAGAGCCACATCGCGCACTTGTAAAGCGCGGTCCACGACACCGCGCGGGCGCGCGACGAGACGAGTGTTCCGATACCGGCCATGGGTCGAAGATAGCCACGGCTCGGCATGGCCCCTGCGGCCGGGGCGCAAGTTGGACCGGATTGACCCTCGCGGACGCCGGCCAGAGCTACTCGGCGCTCGCCAGCGCGTCGCAAAGGCTCGACAGCGCCTTCTGGGCATCCCCCTTGGGAAGCTGGCCGACCGCGCTCTTGCACGAGCTCGCGGCCGACGAGAGCGCATCGTTGACGCTCTCGCTACCGCTGCTGAGAGCCTTCTTTGCCGAGTCTCCGATCGACGTGCATGATGCCTCCAGCGCGGTTCCGGTGCTGCCCCCTATCTGCTTCGCCTGCTCTGTACAGGACTTGACCGCCGAGTCGACCGATTGCTCGGCGCTGGCTGAAGACGACGAGGTGCTCGTGCCGGAGTCGTCGTCATCGCCACATCCGACGGCGAGGAGAGCGCAGACGAGAACGGCAGACGAGATCCAAGAAAAGCGAAGTCCTCGCATGGTTGAAGTCCCCCTTCGTAGATCGACGCGCTGACTCGCGAGCCATCCTAGCCCTGTCCGACGCCGGGCGGGTTCTGCTTAGCGATGAGCCCGGGTATGGGGAATCGCTCTCTTGGGCTACCTGTGGCCGAAGTCCGCGGTCGCGAAGACCATGCCGCCGTCCATGGAGAGGCCGACGCCGACGTGGTCGAAGCTCGACTTGGTGATGGTCGACCGGTGCGACGAGCTGTTCATCCACTTATCGACCATCTGACGCGGCGATGCGCCTCGAGGTGCCGTAGATGATCACTTCACCAAGCTCGTAGCCCGAGGCCCCGTTCAGGTAGCCGGTGCGCGCGACCCGCTGCTTCAGGTCTGCCTCACCAGGGCACTGATGCGAGACGCAACGCTTGGAGGCCATGACCGAGGAGTGGCCCTGGGCGGCCTTCTCGAGGTCGCCGTTCCGCTTGACGTTCGGGGCCGAGCGGCCCTTGTTGAAGAGGCAAGTGATCGCCGAGCGGGCGTTCTTCTTGCTGATGTTCTTGACCGACTGGCCGGAGTGGTTGCACCCGGCCTGGGCGGAGGCGGGCATGCCGAAGAGGAAGAAGATGACGAGGGCGCTGACAGGAATCAGGAACTGTTTGAGGGATTTCACGCGGATCATGTTTACACATTCCCCAGATGTTCCTAACGTAACCCTCACAAAAGGATATTTCTCCCTGCCTCCTTCGACCTCAGCTCTCGAGCGCCGCCAAAGCGTCCGCGACGTCGAAGCGGCCTTCATAGAGCGCTCGTCCGACGATCACGCCGCCGAGCGCAGGGAGGTCGACGGCCGCCAGGGCCTCGAGGTCCGCGAGGGTGCCGACGCCTCCCGAGTAGATGAGCTCCGCGTCGAGCTCGTCGGCGATCACGTGAAGCTGGTGCAGCGGCGGGCCCTCCATCGTCCCGTCGACCTCGATCGGGGTCCACACGATGCGGCTCACGCCCCGCTCCGCAAGGTCGCGGATCAGCGCGGGCGCGGCTTCCCGGAAGTCTCGGTCCAGCCCTGCGGTCGCCGCCATGCCTCCGCGCGCGTCGACGCCGACGACGATCCTCTGCCCGTGCTCGTCGAGCATGTCCTCCAGGAAGTCCGGGTCGGCCGAGCGCGGCCGTGCCGATCACGACGCGCTCGGCGCCGGCGTCCAGGGCGCGCTCGACGGCAAAGGCGTCGCGAAGGCCGCCGCCGATCTGGACGCTCGCGTCCGTCTCGGCGGCGATGCGGCGCACGTGCTCGAGGTTCTCCGACGAGCCCGAGCGCGCGCCGTCGAGGTCGACGACGTGAAGCCACTCGGCCCCCTGGTCCGCCCAGCGCTGCGCCGCGTCGAGCGGGTCGGCGTCGTACGCGGTCTCGCGCTCGTAGTCGCCCTGCATGAGCCGCACGGCCTGGCCGCCGCGGATATCGATTGCCGGGTAGAGGATCAAGCCGGGACGGGCGAGCAGATCGCAGCGAAGTTCTCGAGCAGCCGCAGGCCCGCCGAGCTCGACTTCTCCGGGTGGAACTGGACGCCGAAGACGTTGCCGCGCTCGACGACGGCGGCGAAGGTCTCGCCGTAGGTCGGCGGTGCCCGAGCGTGTCGGCGTCGTCGGCCGGCCGCGAGGCGAGCGAGTGGACGAAGTAGAAGGGCTCCTCGGGCTCGAGGCCCTCGGTCAGAGGCGACTCGCGCGTCCAGCGTGACGGGCGCCCAGCCGATGTGCGGGACCTTCTGGCCCTTCGCGTCGAGCTCGGTGACCTCGCCCTCGAGCAGCCCGAGGCCCGTCGCGCCCTCGAGCTCGGTGGAAGAGCCGAAGATGAGCTGCATGCCGAGGCAGATGCCCGAGCACGGCACGCCGGCCGCGGCCCGCTCGGCGATGAGCGCGTCGAAGCCCTGCGCGCGGATGCGCGACATCGCCTCGGGAAAGGCGCCGACGCCGGGCAGGATCAGGCCGTCGGCGCTCGCGCGGCGTCGCGGGGTCGGTGACGCGCGCGGCCTCCGACCCGACGCGGGCGAGCGCCTTCTCGACCGAGCGCAGGTTGCCCATGCCGTAGTCGCAGATGCGCGATCATACGCGGGCCTCAAGTCAGCGTGCCCTTCGTCGAGGGGACGCCCGGTCTCGTCCGGGTCGATGGAGACCGCCTCGCGAAGGGCCCGGGCGAACGCCTTGAAGCACGCCTCGATCATGTGGTGGGCGTTCGATCCGTAGGCGACGCCGACGTGGAGCGTCATGCGCGACGTCGACGCGACCGCGCGGAAGAACTCCTCGGCGAGCTCGTTGTCGAAGCCCGCGATGGTGCCCGGCGGCAGGTCGGCCTCGAACACGCAGAGCGGCCGGCCCGAGATGTCGATCGCGCACGCGCCGAGCGACTCGTCCATCGGGATCGCGCGTGTAGCCGTAGCGGCGGATGCCCGAGCGGTCGCCGAGCGCCTCGTCGAGCGCCTGGCCGAGCGCGATGCCCGACGTCCTCGACCGTGTGGTGCGCGCCCGTCTCCAGGTCGCCCTGCGCCTCGACCTCGAGGCCGAGGCGGCCGTGGCGGCCGAGCAGGTCGAGCATGTGGTCGAGGAAGCCGACGCCGGTCTCGGCGGAGACGTCTCCCCCGTCCAGGTCGAGCTCGAGCGAGACCTTCGTCTCGCCCGTCTCGCGGGTGATGTTCGCCGTGCGTGCCATCGAGTTCGTCAAGTTACCTGCAAATCGCCATCTTTTCGGTCGCGTCGCGCCGTTGCCGACTCGCCGTGCACCGGCAGGCCCTCGGCCTTCGCGATCTGCGTCCGTCGCCTCGGCAAGCTTCGCCGCCGCGCCCGGCCGAGACCTCCACGATCGACATGCGCCGCCTGAAGGCGCCCACGCCAAGCGGGCCCGAGAATCGCGCTGCGCCACCCGTGGGCAGCACGTGGTTGGACCCCGCGGCGTAGTCGCCGAAGGCGGTCGCGCCGGCCTCGCCGACGAAGACGCAACCCGCGATCCGCGCCGCGGCGCGCGCTCGTCCGCGCCTTCGAAGCGAAGCTCGAGGTGCTCGGGCGCGAAAGCGTCCGAGAGCTCCAGCGCGTGGTCGAGCGAGGGCGCTTCGACCAGCGCGACGGGCGCGTCGGCGACGGACGGGCGGCTCGGGGCCAGGCGCTTCGAGCTCCGCCGCGACCTCGTCCAGGACGGCGCCGAGTCGCGAGAGCGACGACGATCGGGCTGTCGGGGCCGTGCTCGGCCTGCGCGAGCGCGTCGAGCGCGATCTCGCGAGCGTTCGCCGTCGGCGTCGGCGACGACGACGAGCTCGGACGGCCCCGCGAGCCCGTCGATGCCGACGGTGCCGTAGAGCTGGCGCTTCGCCTCGGTGACCCAGGCGTTGCCGGGCCCGGCGATCACGTCGACGCGGTTGATCGATCGCGGTGCCCAGATCGCCAGGGCGGCGATCGGCCTGCGCGCCGCCGATCGCATAGACCTCGTCGGCCCCGGCGAGGTGCGCGGCGGCAAGGACGGCCGGCGCGAGGCGTCCCGTCGGGGCGCGGGCGGCGAGACGAGGACGATCCTCCCGACCCCGGCCACTCGCGCCGGGATCAGGCCCATCAGGACCGACGAGGGATAGGCGGCGCGCCCACCGGGCGCGTAGACGCCGGCGCTCGCCACGGGGCGCTCGAGGACCGAGACACGTCGTGACCCTGCGGCAGCTCGACCTCGGCGGGCGGGTGAAGCTCGGCCTCGGCGACCAGCGCGGATGTTGGCGGCGGCGAGCTCGAGCGCGGCGCTCGAGCTCAGGCTCCAGGGCGTCGTACGCCGCGTACGCCTCGTCGGCCGGGACGCTGCAGCGACTGCGGGCATCCGCTCGGCGCCGTCCAGCTCGACGCTCATCTCGAGCAGCGCCGCGTCGCCCCCTGAGCGCGGACGCGCTCGATGATCGCCGCAACCCGCTCGGACAGCTCGTGGCGGGGCCTCGGCCTCGCGGCGCAGGCGGGCCGCGAGCGCGCTCGGCGTCGGCGCCGTCCCAGGTCGATCCGCTCGATCCTCACGACGTCGCCTCCTTCAGGCGCTCCGCGAGGTCGTCGATCTCGCGCGGCGCGAAGCTTGTGGGCGACGCGGTTTGCGATCAGGCGCGCGGTGGAGGTCGCGATCACCTCGCGTACGACCAGGCCGTTGTCTTCAGCGTCCGGCCGGTGTCGACCAGGTCGACGATCGCGTCGGCCAGGCCCGGAGATCGGCGCGAGCTCGACGGAGCCCTTGACCTCGATCACCTCGGCGGCGCGGCCCGTGTCCTCGAAGAACTGCTGCGGCGATCCGCGGGTACTTGGTCGCGATCCGGAGCGCGCCGAGGCGGCGAGCCTGCGCGGACAGGCGGTCGTCGCCGTCCGGCCCGGCCAGAACCATCCGGCAGCCGCCGTAGCTCAGGTCCGCGAGCTCATAGAAGACCCGGTCCGACTGCTCCATCAGGACGTCCTTGCCGGTGATGCCGACATCGGCCGCGCCAGCCTCCACATACGTCGGGACGTCGGAGGGGCGCATCGTCACGAAGGTCAGGTCCGCGGTCTCGAAGATGAGCGAGCGCGAATCCGAGCGCAGGCCCGCGGTGTCGGCGCCGATCGCGGTCGAGGACGTCGAGCGTCTCGTCCAGCAGCGCGCCGCGGGGCAGGGCCATGCGCAGGGGGCCGGACTGGATGCGCGGCGGTCGGGCGGGCGACGCCGGTCATCCCATGCCACCCTCGTCGGCGATCCGCTCCTCCTCGGCCTGGGCGATGTGGAGCCGCTCGAGGAAGAGCGCGAAGCCCACGGCGGGAAGCGGCCGGCCAAAGCGGCCCATCAGATCGTCGTAGCGCCCGCCTCCGCCCAGCACGTGGCCGAGGGCGGGGTCGTAGACCTCCAGGATCGCGCCCGTGTAGTAGCCGAGGTCGCGAAGAAGGCCGAGGTCGAGCTGCACGCGGTCGGCGATGCCGCGCGCCTCGATCGCCTCGTAGGTGTCCATGACGCGCTCGACCGCCCTTGCCGACCGCCTCGCCGCCCAGGCTCTTCGCCTCGTCGAGCACTTCGGACGCCGCCGCGAAGCGACGGGATGCGCCGCAGGAGCTCGGCGCTGGCGTCGGACAGGCCGAGCGAGGCGAGCTCAGCCTCCAGGCCGACCAGGTCGCGGGAGGCGAGAAGGCCCAGGATCTTCGCCTGCTCGTCGTACGTCGACGCCCAGCTCGGTCAGGAGCTGGCCGTAGAGCGCCGCGTCGCCCAGCCCGATGACGGCGCGGTTGAGCCCCGCTGCGTCGAGCGCGGCGCTCAGGACCTCGACGACCTCGGCCGTCCCGTCGGGCGCCGGCGAGCCGATCAGCTCGACGCCCGGCCTGGAAGAACTCGCCGGTCTGCCCCCGCTGCGGGCGGACGGCGCGGTAGGCGCGGGCGTTGTAGAAGAAGCGGAACGGCGGCTCGGCCGAGGCGTAGCGGTTGGCGACGACGCGGGCGATCGGCAGCGTCGCGTCCGAGCGCATCGCGAGCACGCGGCCCTGGGAGTCGAAGAAGCGGTGGGCGGCCGCGACGCCGGTCGCCTCGCCGCGGGCCAGGACGTCGTCGAACTCGACCGTCGGGGTCGCAACCTCGCCGTAGCCGAAGCTCTCGAAGACCTCGGCCAGCTTTGCCTGGAGGGCGCGCAGCTCGCGCATCTCGTCGGGCAGGATGTCCCGGCTGCCCGGAGGGATCGGATGCGTCATCGGGGTGGCCCCGCCGCTACGCGGGCACACGATCGACCGCGACGCGCTCGATGCGCGCGCCGAGGCCGCGCAGGCGCTCGTCGATCGCTTCGTATCCGCGGTCGATCTGCACGATGTTGCCGATCTCCGAGCGCCCCTCCGCCGCGAGCGCCGCGATGAGGATCGCCATGCCGGCGCGGATGTCGGGGCTTTCGACTCGCTCACCATGAAGCCGGCTCGGACCGCTGACGATCGCCCTGTGGGGATCGCAAAGCGTGATCCGAGCGCCCATTGCGACGAGCTTGTCCACGAAGAACAAGCGGTTCTCGAACATCTTCTCGAAGATGAGGACGGTGCCGGAAGCCTGGGTGGCGAGGGCCAGCGCGATGGAGGTGAGGTCGGCCGGGAAGGCGGGCCAGGGGCCGTCCTCGATCTTGGGGATCGCGTCGCCGAGATCGTCCTGGACGCGCAGGTCCTGCCCGGGCGGCACCAGCAGGTCGGGTCCGTCGATCCTCGGTCTTCAGCCCGACGCGCTCGAAGGCGCGGCGGATCATGTGAAGGTCGTCGACGCCGGCGTCGCGGATGCGGAGGTCTCCCCCGGTCGCCGCGGCGAGCGCCATGAAGCTTCCGACCTCGATGTGGTCGGGGCAGATGCGGTGCTCGGCGCCCCCGAGCTTGTCGCGGCCGTGGACGGTCATCACGTTCGAGCCGATGCCGTCGATCTTCGCGCCCATCTTCACGAGCAGGCGGGCGAGGTCCTGGACGTGCGGCTCCGACGCGGCGTTTTGAAGATCGTCGTCGGGCCAGGCGTGAGGGCCGCCGCCATCAGCGCGTTCTCGGTGCCCATCACCGACGGCTCGTCCATGAAGACGGCTGCAGGGCTTGAGCCCGCCGATGGGGGCCGCTGATCTCGATCATGCGCGAGCCGGAGATCTCGGCGCCCATGTCGATGAAGGCGTCGAGGTGCGGGTCGAGGCGGCGGCGGCCGATGAAGTCGCCGCCCGGCGGGGGCATGCTGCGCCTCGCCGAAGCGGGCCAGCAGGGGCCCGGCGAGCAGGAAGGACGCGCGGATCCGCGCCGAGAGGGCCTCGTCGGGCGAGACGTCGGTGACGCCGATCGGCCTGCAGGCGAAGCTCGTGGTCGGAGCCCCACTCCGCCGTGACGCCCATGCCCTCGAGAATCGCGATCTGCGCCTCTGTGTCGCGGATCCTGGGCACGTTCGTGAGGCGGATCTCCTCCTCGGTGAGCAGGCAGGCGGCGAGGATCGGCAAGCGCCGCGTTCTTGTTGCCCGCAGCGGTGATCTCCCCCGTGAGGGGCTGGCCGCCGTCGATTACGAATTTGTCCGCCATGACCGGGGTTAGCCTACGGGACATGCCGACCCGCGAGGAAGCCTGGGAGCTCGTCTGCGAGTGGGTCTCCTCGCGAGGCGCTTCGCAAGCACATGCTCGGAGTCGAGGCCGCAATGGTGGCCTATGCCGAAAAGTGGGACGAGGACACGGAAAAGTGGGCCGTGACAGGGCTCGTCCACGACCTGGATTACGAGCGGTTTCCCGACCTCGACGACACCGAGAACGGCCACCCGCGGACCGCGCTCCGGCTGTTCTCCGAGAAGGGCTGGCCGCAGGACGTGATCGACGCCGTCGCGGGCCACGCGACGTTCCTGGAGGTCCCGCGCGAGACGCGGATGGCCAAGACCCTGTTCGCCGTGGACGAGCTGTCCGGGTTCATCGCGGCCTGCGCCCTCGTGCGCCCGACCGGCATCGAGGGGATGGCGCCGAAGTCCGTGAAGAAGAAGCTCAAGCAGCCGTCATTCGCCGCGGGCGTGAACCGCGACGAGGTGCGCCAGGGCGCCGAGGAGCTGGGCGTCGACTTCGACGAGCACGTCCAGTTCGTCATCGACGCGATGGCCGCCCGCGTCGGACGAGCTCGGCCTTGGGCCGCGCGAGGACAGCTAGCTCTATGAAGCGTCGCTGGAAGGTCCTCTTGGGCCTGCTCGCGTTGCTCGCGGTCCTGCTCGCGGTCAACACGGTGACGACCCAGAGCCAGACGAAGGAGGCGGAGAGGACCGTCGAGGGCGCGCAGCATCCTCGAGCTTTCGTCCGGGCGACGTCCAGGTGACGGATTCGGGCGAGGCCGACGGCCAGACGATCGTCCTCCTCCACGGCGTACGCGAACTCGCTCCACTGGTTCGACGCGATCGAGCCGATCCTGGCCGAGAACCACCGGGTGATCCGCATCGACCTCCTGGGCTTCGGCGGCTCGGAGAAGCCGGAGTCGGGCTATTCGATCCCCGAGCAGGCATCAACCGTCGCCGAAGCGCTCAACGAGCTGGACGTCCAGGGGGCTCTGGTGGCGGGCAACTCGATGGGCGGATCCGTCACCGCATCGCTGGCCGAGCAGGCCTCGCAGCTGGTCGACCGCGCGGTCATGATCGACATGGCGCCGAGCCGCGACGACTTCGGCGACGGGCTGCCCTTCCTCGCGAAGCTCGGATACACGCCGGTCCTGGGCGAGGCGATGTGGAGCCTCACGCCTGACTTCGCGATCGAGGACGGCTTCAAGGAGGCGTTCGCGCCCGGCTACGACATGGACGATGCGTTTCGAGAACCCCGACCAGGTGGTCGACGACTTCCGCGCGATGACCTACACCTCCTACGACGAAGCCGCCGGCCGAGGCGAACGACTTCACCGAGGAGCTGCCGCTCGACGAGCGCTTCAAGCGACTCCCGTGCCGCTGATGGTGATCTTCGGCGACGAGGACCAGATCTTCGACGCCGAGCTGTCGATCGAGGGCTACCAGGATGTCCCCGGCGTCCAGACCGAGCTGATCCAGGACGCCGGCCACGCGCCGCAGGTCGAAAAGCCCGAGGAGGTGGCTGAGCTGATCGAGGCTTCGCGTTCAGCCGGAGCCCGAGCGGGAGCCGAGAGCGCAGCAGAAGGACGGGTCAAGCCGAGGCTGACCCACGAAGACGCAAAGCCGGGGTCTGACCCCGCTAACGAAAAGAAGCCGAAACAATGAGCGAATCCTTGGGGTCTGACCCCACATCTGGCGCCATGCCCCACGCTGAAGGTGGCGCAACCGCATCCACCGCCACCCCCGCCGTCCGCTGCGAGGACCTCAGCAGCGCTACGGCGAAGGCGAGGCGTCGGTGCTGGCCGTCGACAGCGTCTCGCTCGAGTTCCCGCACGGACAGCTGACGTCGATCGTCGGGCCTTCGGGCTCGGGCAAGTCGACGCTGATGCACGTCCTCGCCGGCCTCGACCGGCCCACCGACGGGCGCGCCTGGGTGGACGGCACCGAGATCACGAGCCTCGAGCGACTCCGAGCTGACCGAGCTTCGCCGGGACAAGCTCGGCTTCATCTTCCAGTTCTTCAACCTGATCCCCGTCCTCTCGGCCGAGGAGAACGTGACCCTGCCGATGCGGATCGCGGGCAAGGACGCCGACTCGGAATGGCTCGAGCAGCTCCTGCAGACCGTCGGGATCGCCGACCGGCGCAAGCACCGCCCGGCCGAGCTCTCGGGCGGGCAGCAGCAGCGCGTTGCCGTGGCCCGCGCCCTGATCTCGAAGCCGGCAGTCGTCTTCGCCGACGAGCCGACGGGCAACCTGGACTCGACGTCGTCGACCCAGGTGCTGGAGCTGCTCAGGCGCTCGGTCGACGAGCTGGGCCGCACCGTCGTGGTCGTGACGCACGATCCGCGCGTCGCCTCGTATGCGGACCGCGTGGTGCTCCTGGTCGACGGCAAGGTCGCCCAGGACACGCCGGTCCAGGGCGAGGACCAGGTGCTCGAGCTCATGCGCTCCGTCTAGCGACGGCGATGCTCGGCCTCGCGATACGCAACCTCTTCGCCCGGAAGTTCCGCGCGATCTCGACCGCCTCGTCGGTGTTCTTCGGCGTCGCGATGGTGTCGGGCACGCTCCTGATCGGCGAGTCCGTCAACCGGTCGTTCGACAACCTCTTCGGCGAGGTCAACGCCGGCATCGACGTGACGGTGCGCGAGCGCGACGCTGGTCGAGGATCCGTTCGACCAGGGGCCCGAGGCGGGCTTCGACGAGGCGGGTCCTGAACCGCGTCGAGCGGATCGAGGGGGTCGAGGATGGCCGAGGGCGTGGTGGCCGACACGCGCATCTCGATCCTGGGCGACGACGGCGAGCGGATCGGCCCGCCGTCCGGGGGCCCGCCCCACATCGCCCTGTCCGTCACCGAGAACGAGGAGTTCGACGCGCTCACGCTGGTCGACGGCGAGAAGCCCGCCGCGGCGGGCGAGGTCGCGATCGACGAGACTCCGCCGACGACGAGGACTTCGAGATCGGCGACACGGTCACGATCACCGGCGACGCGGGCGCCAGCGACTACACGCGTTGTCGGCATCACGCAGTTCGGCTCCGGGCGAGACTTCGCTCGGCGCCAGCCTCGCCCAGTTCACGCTGGAGGAGGTGCAGCGCCTGACGGGCAAGGAGGGCCGCTTCGACGAGATCGACATCGCGGCGGCGGACGGGCACGACGCCGGAGGAGCTCGCCCAGCGCGTGCAGCAGGCGGTCGGCCGCGAATTCGAGGTCCAGACCGGATCCGAGACGGCTTCCGAGGACGCGGGCGAGATCACCGACGGCTTCTCGTTCCTGACCACGGCGCTGCTCGTCTTCGCCGGCATCTCGGTCTTCGTCGGCGGCTTCCTGATCTTCAACACGTTCTCGATCACGGTCGTCCAGCGGACCCGCGAGTTCGCGATGCTGCGGACCCTCGGCGCTTCCTCGCGCCAGGTCCTGGGCGCGGTGCTGGCCGAGGCGCTCCTGATCGGCCTGCTCGCCTCGGCGCTGGGGATCGCGGGCGGCTACGCCTTCGTCGAGCTCGTGAAGCTGATGTTCGAGCGCCAGCGGATTCGAGCTGCCGGTGACCAGCCTCAGGCTGACGGTGGACAGCGTCGTCGTGCCCGCTCCTGGTCGGAGTGCTGGCGACGCATCGTCGCGGCGATGATCCCCGCGGTCCGGGCGACCCGGGTCGCGCCGCTCGAGGCGCTCCGCGAAGGCGGCGGCTCGACGGAGGTCGAGGAGCGCACCTCGCGCATGCGCACCATCATCGCCGTCGGCCTGCTGACGGTTGCGCTCGCGCTCTTGGGCCTGGGCCTCTTCGTCGCCGATGACGAGGGCGCGGCGCTCTCGCAGATGGGCGGCGGGCTGGTGCTCCTCTTCATCGCCCTCGCGATGCTCGGTGGGCGGTTCGTGCCGCCCATCGTCAGCGTGATCGGCGCCCCGATCGAGAGCCTGCGCGGCGTTACCGGGCGCGCTCGCGCGCGAGAACGCCCAGCGCGAGCCGCAGCGCACCGCCACGACCGCGGCCGCTCTGATGATCGGCGTCGCGCTGGTCGTCTTCGTCGGCATCTTCTCCTCGTCGGTCAAGGCGTCTCTCAGCGACGCGATCGACGAGCAGATCGCGGGCGACCTGGCGATCCTGAACAAGGACGGCTTCTCGCCCCTCTCGTCGCGCCTCAGCGAAGAGCGTCGCGGACGATCGAGGGCGTGGGCGTCGTCGCGCCGACCGCAAACCTTCCCGTCCTGATCGAGGGCACGGAGCGACGAGCTGATCAGCGGGGCTCGAGCCCGAAGCCGGCGAGCCAGGTGTTCGACCTGGACTTCGTCGAAGGCGACGAGGAGACGCTTGTCGGGCCTCGGGCCCGACGAGGCGATCGCAGAGATCGGCTGGCTCGAGGACAACGCCCTCGCGGTCGGCGACACGGTTGACGATCACCGGCCCGAACGGCGATCGCATCGAGGTGGCGATCGTCGGCCAGCGTCGACGACTCCGCGGGCCTCGTCGTCCAATCGCTCGCGATTCCGCGCGACACGGCTCGCGACGACGCTCGGGGCCAAGACGGACGCGACCGTGCTTCTCTGCATTACGCGGAGGGCGCGGATCCGGACGCGACGCGCGAGAGCGTGGACAGTGTTCCTCGAAGAGCGGTTCCCCGACACGGAGACCCGCGACCAGGCCCAGATCAAGGAGGACCAGGGCGCGCAGATCGACCAGCTCGTCACGCTCATCTACGTCCTCCTGGGCCTGTCGGTGATCGTTTCGATCTTCGGCGTCGTGAACACGCTCGCGCTCACGATCCTCGAGCGCACGCGCGAGCTGGGGATGCTGCGAGCGATCGGCACGTCGCGCAGCCAGGTGCGGCGCATGGTCCGCTACGAGTCGGTGATCAACGCGCTGCTGGGACGATCGTTGGGACGGTCGATCGGCCTCGGGCTGGCCGTGGCGGCCGTCCAGGCGCTGAAGGACGAGGGGCTCATCCTCTCGGTGCCGCTCGCGCTGCCGCTCGTGGTCCTCGTCGCCGCGATCCTGCTGGCGTTCTCGCTGCGATCCGCCCTGCCCGCCGGGCGTCACAGGCTCGACGTGATCCAGGCGCTCCAGTACGAGTAGGTCGCGGCGGTCAGCCGCCGTGCGAGCGCAGCTGGTACGTGCCCTCGGTCGTGGCTACGACCTCGCCCGCCTCGTCGGTCAGCGTCGTCTCGAAGATGAACTCGGCCTTGCCGTCGGCGGCGGCCTTCTCGGCGAGCTCGGCGACGAGCTCGTCCGACATCGAGGCCTCGGCGAAGACCGGACCCGTGGCGGGCCGGCGGAAGTTGATCGAGAGCGCCTTGACGACCGGGAAGAACTTCGTCATGTCGAAGGTCGAGAGCGCGATCGCCCCGCCGAGCAGCTCGGCGGCCGTGAAGAGCACGCCGGCGTACATGGTCCCGATGTGGTTCCCGTTGCCCTCGAACGGCGTCCTTGACTTGACGTAGCCGGGCCGGAGCTCGACGACCTCGATTCCCATCTCGGCCGCACGGGGAATCGTCTGGGCGAGGATCGAGTTGAAGAGGTCGGGCGTGGCGGCTGGCATCTCGGAGTTCACGGTCGCGCACCCTATCTGTACGGTTCGGACTACCACACGATCCCAAGGGAGGGAACATGCGACAGGGAATTGCGAAGGCAGCGGCGATCGGCGCGCTGGCAGTGGTGCCGGCAGTGGCGCTGGCGGACTCGACCACATACAAGGGCGAGGGCACCAGTGACCCCGCGGCCAAGATCGAGCTCAGGATCTCGGACGGCGACGAGCCGCAAGGTGAAGAAGGTCGTCGCGAGGAGGCTTCAGTACCTGAGCAGCACGACCAACTGCACCGTCTCGGGCCGCACCGGGAAGGTCGTCGTCAAGGACAGCTGGCGCGTGAAGGGGAACGGCGAGTTCCGGGTGGTCGGCAACTTCGACGGCGGCAGCGACCCGCTCGACCGGCGGTCAGCTGAACGTCGTCGGCGACGCGACGCGGCAACAAGGTCACCGGCGACATGAAGTTCACCTTCGGCAAGACCGGCTGCACGACCGAGAAGACGGAGTTCAAGGCGACGAGGTAGAGCTCAGCCGCTCACCTGCGACCATCCCGGGATGGATGGTGAACGGATCCGACGACTGTCGAGGCAAGGCTGCGCGAGCGGCTGGCCGAGCTCGACGCCGAGATCGGGGAGCTGACCAAGCCGCCGGACGACGCCGGCAGCATCTCGTTCGGCAAGCGGGTCGGCGAGGGCACCAGCCAGGCGATCGACCGGTTCGCCGAGGTCGGCGTGGCCCAGGAGCTCCAGCCGATCAAGGAGCGCATCGAGCGAGCGCTCGAAAAGCTCGAGGACGGGACCTACGGGAAGTGCGACAACTGCGGCAAGGACATCGCCGGCGGCCGCCTCGAGGCCGCGCCCGAGAGCGCCCTCTGCATCGACTGCGCCCGAAACGCCCGCTGAGATCCCACCGAGAGGTGGAATTCCCACGCATATCGTGGAAATTCCTACTCTCGGCGCCTCAGGGCGCCCAGCGGCCGCCGGCCTTGGCCCACTCGACCATGTGGTCGGACGAGCAGAAGGCGTCGGGGATGCGGTGCGCGTCGCGATGGCGGACCAGGACGACGTGCGCTTCGCCGAGCTCGGCGCCGCAGTGGGCGCACTCGGTGTGGGAGTCCGTTCCCTCGGGCTCGGCCATCTCGCCCGGGTCCCAGCGGGCGCCGCGGATGCCCCACGGCACGACGTGCTCGAGGCGGCAGAAGACGGCGCTTCGCTCCCCGGCGGGCTCATACGCGCGGAAGCCGTCGCCGGCCTCGACGGACGCCCCGCACCAGGTGCACGTTTCATCAGCCATGTCGGCCCGTCGCCGGCGGCGACGTGAGAGCGGTTGGTGTAGAGGATTCATTGGGGTAGCGTCGCGGTTCCATGGAGCCGCTTCGCATTGTTGCGCTCGACGGGGACGAGACGGGACAGGAGCTGCTCGAACAGTCCCTGCGGGTGCTCGACCCCGAGGTCCTTCGGCACCGAGCTCGAGGTCGAGCGGTTCGACCTCTCGCTCGAGAACCGCCGCGCAACCGGACAACGCCGTGTGCGAGGAAGCGGCCAAGCGCATGGCCGAGACCGGGCTTGGGACTCAAGGCGGCGACGATCACGCCCGAGGGCGCCGACGACGTCGGCAGCCCCAACCGGATCCTGCGCGAGGCGATCGGCGGCAAGGTCATCATGCGCACCGGCCGGCGCATCCCGGGCGTGACGCCGGTCGCGGGCGTCCACCACCCCATCTCGGTCTGCCGGATGGCCGTGGGCGACGCCTACGGCGCCGAGCAGTGGCGAGAGGGCGAGGGCGCCGAGCGAGGTCGCGCTTCGCACCGAGCGGATCGTCCGCGGCGACTGCACGGCGGTGGCCGAGTTCGCGTTCCGCGAGGCGGACGCGGATCGGCGGGCGCGTCTACGGCGGGCCCAAGTGGACGGTGAGCCCCGTCTACGAGGGGATGCTGAAGGAGGAGATGGACGCTGCGGCCGAGCGCCATCCCGACATCGACTACCAGCCCGTCCTGATCGACGCGACGCTCGCCGGCCTGGTCTCGGGTGCCGGCGACGCGAGCCGCTCGTGATCCCATGCCTCAACCGCGACGGCGACCTCCTCTCGGACCTGGTCCTCCCCCTCTTCGGCTCGATCGCCGGCGCCGAGTCGGTCCTCCTGGCGCTCGACTCCGAGCTCGAGCCGTCGGCGGCGATGGCGGAGGCGCCGCACGGCACCGCGCCCGCGCTGCTCGGCAAGGACATCGCGAACCCGATGGCGATGATCCTCGCCGTCGCGGCGCTCCTGCACTACGGCGGCGCCGAGCACGCCGTCCCGCGCCGTCTACGAGGCGGTGCTCGAAACGGTCGCGTCGGGCACCCGCACGCCGGACCTCGGAGGGTCATTCAGGCACGACCGAGTTCACCGATTCCGTGATCGAGCGATCGGCCGCAAGCTCGACGTGTGGTCAAGCCTCGGCCCGAGGCATAGGATCGCGGCAGTGGAGGCTGGAGACCTGAGCACGACCGATCCCGAGCCCGGGGCCTCCGAGCGCTTCAGGACGTATGCGGGCAACCACCCGGCGATCGTCTTCATGGCGCTGGTGTTCGTCATCGGCGTCGGCCTCACGATCCAGTTCAGCCTGGAAGAGGTGGCGCAGACCGGCCTGAACGGCCTCTCGACGGGCTCCTACGTCGCGCTCGGCGCCGTCGGCCTGACGCTCGTCTACGGGATCCTCAAGCTCACGAACTTCGCCCACGGCGACCTCCTCACGTTCGGCGCCTACATGGCCTTCGTGGTCAGCGTCTCGTGGGAAGGGCCACTGCTCCTGGGAGTCCTGGCCGCGATCGTCATGACCGCGCTCCTGGGGCTTTTCTTCGAGCTCTTGATGTGGGGGCCGATGCGGGCGAAGGGCGCCGGCTTCCTCCAGCTCGTCCTGATGTCGATCGGACTGGCGTTCGTCATCCGCTCGACGATCCAGTTCATCGCGGGCGGCGACCCCGTCTTCCTCGACGTCGACCGCAGCTCGGCCTCGACGCCTTTCGACTTCATCGGGATCGACCTGCGCCTGCGAAACGTCCTGTGGATCTCCCTCGCGGTCGGCGTGAGCGTCCTTCTCCTCGTCGGGGCTGCTCCTCCAGTACACGATGCTCGGAAAGAAGATGCGCGCGCTCTCCGACTCGCTCGACCTGGCCGAGACCACGGGCATCAACACGGAGCGCATCGTGCTGATCACTTGGATCTTCGCCGGAGGCCTCGCCGGCCTGGGCGGCGTGCTCCTCGGGATGGTGAGCCAGGTGAAACCGGAGCTCGGCTTCGAGCTCCTCCTCCCCATCTTCGCCGCGGTCGTCCTGGGCGGCATCGGCAACCCGTTCGGAGCGCTGGCGGCCGGACTGACGCTCGGCGTCCTGATCGAGTGGGCGACGATCCCCGAGGGCCTCTCGAACTGGAAGTTCGGGGTCGGCTTCGTGATCCTGATCCTGGCCCTGATCATCCGCCCGCAGGGCGTGTTCGGTAAGGCAAGGGCGATCTGATGGATCTGGCGATGCCCCTCGCGGTCGACTGGGACTCGATCCTCTCGATCGAGTTCCTGATCCAGATCATGGCCATCGCCGGCGTCTACGCCGTGCTCACGATGGGCCTCCAGATCAACGTCGGCTACACCGGCATCGACAACTTCGGCCAGGCCGGCTTCGCGGCGATGGGCGCGTACGTGATGGCCGTGCTCGTGACGGGAGGACCTGACGGCGATGGCCTCTTGAGCTTCTGGATCGCGATGCCCATCGCGATCATCGTGACGATGCTGTTCGGGCTCCTGGTCGGCTCGGTCTCACTTCGCCTCCGGGCCGACTACTTCGCGATCGCGACGATCGCTGCGGCGGAGGCCGTGCGCATCTTCGCCCAGAACGCGGACTCGATCACGGGTGGAAACCAGCCGCTGTTCGGCTACGACTCGTCGTTCGAGGCGATCACGGAAGGGATCGAGGACTTCCTCGAGTCGGCTTTCGGCTGGGACACCCCGCTCTACACCGGCTTCGTGATCGTCATCTGGACGACGCTCTTCCTGTCTGCCTTCGTCCTCACCCGCATGCAGCGCACCCCGTGGGGCCGGGTGCTCCGCGCCGTTCGCGAGGATGAGGACGCGGCGCGCGCACTCGGCAAGAACTCGTTCTGCGTACAAGATCCAGTCGCTGCTTGGTCAGCTCGTTCTTCGGCGCCCTGGGCGGCGGCTTCCTCGCCATGTACTTCGGCGTGATCAACCCGAACAACTTCGAGCCGGCGATCACCTTCCTCGCCTACGGCGTGCTGATCCTCGGCGGCTTGGCGAGCTATTGGGGGGTGTTAGCGGGCGCAATGGTTCTCTGGTTCCTGATCGAGTCCACTCGATACCTCGACATCGGGCTCTCGGGGCAGCAGGAGGCGTCGCTTCGCTTCATGGTCGTCGGGCTCGTGCTGATCCTCCTCATGGCGTTCAGGCCGCAGGGCATCTTCGGGAAGAAGGAGGAGATGGTCCTCGGTGACTGACGCTGCTCCCGGAGCCACCGCCACCCCTGCGCCCACATGCGGCAAGGGCCCGATCCTCGAGGTCGAGGGCGTCGTGCAGACGTTCGGCGGCATCCGCGCGGTGAACGGGGCGACCTTCGACGTCGAGAGAGGGCTCGATCACCGCGCTCATCGGGCCGAACGGCGCGGGCAAGACCACCTGCTTCAACGTCCTCACCGGCTTTTACGGCGGCAATCGCGGCTCGGTCCGCTTCGACGGCGAAGAGGTCTTCTCCGAGCCCGCGCACCGCATCGCGCGCCGCGGCATGGTCCGCACCTTCCAGATCACGAAGGCGCTCTCGCGCATGCCGGTGATCGACAACATGCTTCTGGCCGGCCCCAACCAGCCGGGCGAGAACCTCTTCAACAACCTCATCCGCCGCGGCGCCTGCAAGGCGCGCGAGGCCGAGATCTACGAGCAGGCGCAGGTGCTCCTCGAGGAGTTCAACCTGGCGAAGCTCCAGGACGACTACGCCGGCACGCTCTCAGGCGGTCAGCGAAAGCTTCTCGAGCTGGCGCGGGCGCTGATGACGCAGCCGCGCCTGCTCATGCTCGACGAGCCGATGGCCGGCATCAACCCCACGCTGGGCGCGCGCCTCCTCGAGCACATGGAGCGCCTGCGGACCGAGGAGGGCGTCACGTTCCTCTTCGTCGAGCACGACATGGAAGTGGTGATGAACCACTCCGACCGCGTGATCGTGATGGCGGAGGGCAAGGTCATCGCCGAAGGCCTGCCCGAGGAGATCCGCGCGAACCAGCAGGTGATCGACGCGTACCTGGGCGGCGGCGCAGGCGAGAAGGAAACGGAGCGGACCCAGCGATGAGCGAGCCGCAGGCGCACTCCGCCCACCGAGGCTCGGCCGCCGGCGTCGAAGAACGGCAAGGCCATGCTCGCCGCGCGGAACGTCATCGCCGGCTACGTGCCGGAGGTCGACATCCTGAACGGCGTCACGCTCGAGGTCTACGAGGGCGAGATCGTCACGCTCGTCGGCCCCAACGGCGCCGGCAAGTCGACCCTGATCAAGACGGTCTTCGGCCTGCTCCAGCCCCGCGAGGGCGAGGTGACGTTCCGCGACGAGCAGATCGGCGGCCTCAAGCCGCACGAGATCACGCGCCGCGGCCTCTCCTACGTGCCGCAGCTCGACAACGTCTTCCCCAGCCTCACCGTCGAGGAGAACCTCCTGATGGGCGGCTTCGTCCGCTCCGAACATCTCCTTCCACGCGGGCAAGCTCGTCGGACCAGCTTCGTCGGCTCCGAGCGCGCCGAAGCGCCGCGCGGTCAGCCGCGAGCGCGAGCTCACGATGGCGCAGGCGCGCGAGCGCATCGAGCGCATGTACACGCTCTTCCCCAGGCTCGGCGAGCGCAAGGGCCAGGACGCCGGCACGATGTCCGGCGGCGAGCGCCAGATGGTCGCCATGGCCAAGGCGCTCATGCCCGAACCGTCGGTGATCCTGCTCGACGAGCCGTCCGCCGGCCTCGCCCCCGCCTTCGTCGACGCGATCTTCGAGAAGATCGCCGACGTCAACTCCGAGGGCGTGACGATCCTCATGGTCGAGCAGAACGCGACCCGCGCGCTCGCCATGTCGGACCGCGGCTACGTCCTCGACCTCGGCAAGGAGCGCTTCGAGGGCCCGGGCAAGGAGCTCATCGCCGACCCGAAGGTGGCCGAGCTCTACCTGGGCGGCGGCTCGCGCATCGACGATCAAGAAGACGTCGCCGCGGTCCTCGGCGACGACGCCGAGCGCCTGTGATGCTCGAGAACGAAAAACGGCCGGGACCCTGAGGCCCCGGCCGTTTGTCTTGCGGCTATGCCGCTATGCGTACCGAGGGACTACTCCTCCGGCTGCTGCGACCGGGACCTCGCCCACCACTTCGGGGGCTCCGTCGGGGCCGAACTCGTAGGTGTCGTAGACACCCGCGGTTGCGTCACCCGTGTCGTCCATCTCGATGGACCCGGATGCGCCTTCGTAGTCGATGTCGTCGCCGTTCTGGAGCGCCTCGATGCGCTCGGCGAGATCCTCGAACGTGTACTGGTCGCCGGGAGCGGCGCTGATCTCACGGACCACGCCCTCCATGTCGGCACCTTCGGTCGAACCCGCGCCAACGGCGGCGAGGTAACACAGGACAACAGCGTCGAACGTCTGCGAGTCGAACGTGTTGCGATCCTGATCCTTCGGATCCGCGGCCAGGTAGACCTCGTCGAACGCGGACGAAGCCTCGCCCTCGTCAGGCGAGCCCGGAGCGGTGCCCCTCAGGCCGACAACGGCGTCATCGCCGGCATCTGCCGCGAGGTCGCCGGAGATGAGACCGTCGGTGACGAACGCCTTCTTGGGATCGAAATCCCCGGTGCCGGCCAGAGCCGGACCCATCTTGGCGTAGGTCTCGGGGAAATCGATGATGACGATCGCGTCGGGGTTACCCGCAACGATGTCGCCGGCCTCGGAGTCGTACGTCGCCGCCTCCGGGTCGTAGATCGTCTCCGATCCGATTTCGCCGCCCTTGGCCTCCCAGGCTGCGGAGAACGTGTCCGCGAGTCCGGTGCCGTACGGGTCGTTACGGGCGCCGACGTTGACCGACCAGGCCCTCTGCTCCACCGAGCTCTTCCTCCATGAAGTCGGCAAGGGTCGGTCCCTGGAACGAGTCCGGCGGTGCGGTCCGGTTCAGGAAACCGTCGTCGTCGAGACCGGTGATCTCGTCGCTGGTCGCTGCCGGTGAGATCTGGAGGATCTCCTCGTCGATCGTGACCGACTCAGCCGTCGGGATGGTCACGCCTGAGGCGTAAGAACCCGCGATGCAGCTGGCGTCGTTCTGGGCGAGCGCCTGGGCGCCTGAAATGCCGCCCTCTTCCGTCGTCTGGTCATCCTCGATCTGCAGGGTGACCGTGTGGTCGACGCCGGCCTCTTCGATTGCCGCGTTGATCTGCTCAACGGCGACGTTCGAGGCCTTCTCGCCCGAACCACCGAAGTCCTGTAGGTCACCGGTAAGCGGTAGTAGCGAACCGATGGTGAGGTCGAGAGTTTCCTCTCCGCCGCCGCCGCCGCTGTCGCTCGTCGTCGTCATCGTCGCCGCAAGCGGCGATTCCGAACGAGAGAGCAGTGACAGCAAGGGCGGTCGAAACCAACCTATGCCTGTGCATTAATTCTCCTTGGTTTGAGACACACGGGTTCCTCTTCCCCGTGCCCCCACTTCTATCAGAGGCGAGCGGCGCTGGATGCGAGTTTCCAGGCGCTTTGCGGGCGCCGGGTTACGCGGTCTGGCCGACGGATCGCTCGCCCGGAAGGGCCACCCGGCGCCATTCGACGATCGCGCCGTCCTCGATGACGAAGCTGGTCTGGGCCGAGTTTCCGCTGCCCGGGCACGGCCCGACCCCGGGCCGCTCGGTGAGCTCGAAGGTGGCGGTGATGAACTCGCCCTCGACCGTGGTGGACTCCAGCTCGGCGCCGCATGGGAGCGACTCGTTGAAGAACTCGGCGTCCTTCTCCGTCTCGATGTCGTAGGAGAGGCCGTTCTCGGCGACGGACGGGAATCGCGAAGAACGCGGCCGCGGCCTCGATGTCGCTCTCGGTGAGCGCCTCGGCCCAGGAGCGGATCACCTCGACGTCTTCGGCGGGGCCCTCGAGGTCTGTGTCGGTCGCCTCGGTGGCTTCCTCGCCGGGCTCGGTCGCGGTCGGGCTGCCGCTGTCGCCGCCGCAGGATGAGAGCGCGATAACGGCGGCAATAAAGGGGATGGCTATGAAGCGCCGGGACATGTCATGAGTATCGCTGGCGGGGCGTGATTGGTTCAGTGGAGGTTACGGCTATGACGTCGAACCTCCCGGAACGCGATTTGTCGACCGACGGAGGCTTGTGCCGCTATATGCGGCTCAACTCCACGGTCGATGCGAATCCAGGCGTCGGCGCCCTTCGAGCGCATCGTTTTGCTCCTCTTTAGTGCCGTCGTTGTTCGTGCCTTGCGCGGCTGGCGTCTTGACACGTATGCGAACATGTGTTCGTATGGTCGCCTGTGCCCTTATCCCCCGCTTCGAGCTTCGCGCCGCGCTCGCCGGGCGCAAGGAGATGATGGCGAGGCCGGTGGCGATCGCTCCCGAGCCGGGCGGCGTGCAGGTGATCGGCGATGCGTCGGGAGCGGCGGAGGCGTTCGGCGTCGTCTCGGGGATGCGCCTGGGCGAGGCGCTGGGGCGCTGCCCCTCGCTGGCGCTGGTGCCGGCGGACCCGCAGCGGGCCGAGGAGGCATGGGAGGAGTCGCTCGCGACGCTCGAGGGGATCGGCGCGGCGGTCGAATCGCGGCGCCCCGGCGAGGCGTTCTTCGGCCTCGACGGCCTGCGTGCGCTCTGGGGACGGCCCGAGCGGGCCCTCGAGCGGGCGCGGCGCCTGATGGGCCAGGGCGTGCGCCTCGGCGCGGGCCCCACGCGCCTGTGCGCGCTGGCCGCGGCGCTTCGCTCTCGTCCCCGGCGGCGCGCGGTGATCGTCTCCGAGCAGGAGGCGCGGGCGTTCCTGGCCGCTGCTCGAGGTGGCGGTCCTTCGCGACCGGATGGGCGACGAGTGGACCGGCGTCAACCTGGTGGACACGCTCGAGCGGCTGGGCGTGCGGACGCTTGGGCGAGCTGGCGTCCCTTCCCCGCGATGCCGTGGCCGACCGCTTCGGCGACCCGGGGCTGCGCGCGCTCGAGATGGCGCGCGGGGTCGAGGAGCCGCTTCGCCCCCGCCGGCCCCGCGCCGAGCTGCGCGAGGAGATCGAGCTCCACGACGCCGCCACCGCGGGCCAGCTCGACCGCGCGCTCGAGCTCCTGGTCGACCGCCTGCTCTCCGAACCCGCTTCGCCGCGGGCGGAGCTTCAGGCGCCTTCGGATCGAGGCGCGCCTTGCCGGCGGCGGCGGCTGGCGGATCGAGGCGCCCACCCGCCAGGCGACCGCCAACCGCGAGCGCCTGCTCCTGGTCCTGCGCCCGAAGCTGGAGGCGCTCCCCGCCCCTGCGCATCAGGCTCGCGCTGCGCGGCCTCGAGCTGGGCGAGGCGCCGCCGCGCCAGCCGACCCTCCAGGCCGACGAGGCGGAGGAGCGCCGCGGCCGGGTCGCCGAGGCGGTGCGCCACGCGCGCGCAGCAGCCGGGCGGGGCGCCGTCCTCCGCGTGCTCGAGGTGGATCCGGGCGCCGACGTGCCCGAGCGCTGGGCGACGCTCACGCCGTTCCCGGAGACGGATGTCCGCCGACCGCTCACCGGCGCCGGCAGCACCTGGGCCAGAGGCAGGCGGCGCGATGACGGTCCTCCTCTACGAGCCGAAGCCCGCGCGGGTGCGCGTGGACGGCCACGGGCGGCCGGTCGCGGCCGGCGGCGTGGCGGTCGAGGCCGTCCGCGAGGAGTGGCTGGTCGAGGATCGCTGGTGGACGCCTGAGCCGATCCGCCGCCACTACTTCGAGCTGGCGCTCTCGCCGACGGGCGCTGCGAGGTCGTCTTTCGCGACGGAAGGGCTGGTTCTCGCAGCGGGCATGAGTGGACGGCGTATCGAACGTACCGATCAGGGCGCATAGCCCCTTCGTGGGACGTTCGCCGGCGTGTAGAGCTAGCGTGGATACGTAGAGCTCCACTGCCACTCGGGCTTCTCGTTCCTCGACGGCGCCTCCTCGCCCGACGAGCTGGCGGCCGCCGCCGCCGCGCAGGGCCACGAGGCGCTCGCGATCACCGACCACGACGGCGTCTGGGGCGCGATGGAGTTCGCCTCGGCCTGCCAGCCGCTGGGAGTCCGCCCGATCGTGGGCGCGGAGCTGACCGTGGCGCCCCCGGTGCCAGGCACCGTGCCTGGCACCGGGTCCACACGGCGCACGCTCCGCCCTTCCACCTCACGCTCCTGGTCGAGTCGGCCGCGGGCTGGCGGAACCTCTGCCTGCTCCTCACGGAAGCGCACGCCCACACTCGCGGCGAGCCGGCGGGCGAGAGATCTGACTCGCACGGAGTCAGGCGCCATGGCATGGACGCTCGGGCTTCGGAGGGGCGCGGCACGTGGCGCCTCCCGGCGGGATGCCCTCCCCCCTTTGCTGCCGCTCTCGTCCCTGGAGCGAGCGCACCGAAGGGCTCGTCTGCCTCTCCGGCTGCGCTCGCGACGGCGCGCTCGCCGGGATCTTCGAGCGCGCCGGCGGCAAGCCCGTCCGGCGCCCAGTCCGCCGCGGCGATGGCGCTGGGCGAGCGCCTGGTGCGCGCCTTCGGCCGCGACGGCTTTCGCGTCGAGCTCCAGCGCCCGCTGTGGCGGCGCGACATGGCGCGCAACCGCTGGCTCTCCGGCCTGGCGGAGCGCCTGGGGGTCCCGTGCGTCGCCACGGGCAACGTCCATGCCCACGATCCCTCGCGGGCGGCGCTCCAGGACGCGCTGGTCGCGATCCGGCTCGGCGCGCTCGCTCGACGAGACGGGCGCGCTGCGGCGGGGGAACTGGCGCGCGGTGCTGCGCTCCCCCGGCCGAGATGGCGCGGCGCTTCGCCGAGTACCCGGATGCGGTGGCGGAGTCCGGGCGCCTTGCCGAGCGGCTCCGCTTCAACCTCATCTCCGACCACGGCTACCGCTACCCGGGCGCCGAGGACGAGGACGCCGACCGCGAGCTGGCGGAGCTGTGCGCGGCGCGCTTCGAGGGCCGCTACGCCGGCACGCCCGAGCGCCGCGAGGCGAAGCGGCGCCTGGACGAGGAGCTCCGGGTGATCCGAAAGCTTCGGCTCTCGGGCTTCTTCACCCTCCACGCGGACCTGCTCGAGCTGGCGCGCGAGGTGGCGCGCGAGGTGCGCGGGCCCGACTCGGCGCGGGGGGTCCTGCCGCCGGGGCGCGGGCGAGGCTCGAGCGTGAGCTCGGTCGTCTGTTACCTCACGGGCCTCTCGCACGTGGATCCGGTGCGCGCCGGGCTCTTCCTCGGCCGGTTCTTGAACGAGGAGCTGACCGACGTGCCGGACATCGACCTCGACTTCCCGCGCGACGTGCGCGAGAAGCTGATCCCGCGCATCCACGAGCGCTACGGCCCGGAGCGCTCGGCGCTGGTGTGCGCGTTCCCGACCTTCCGCGTCAAGGGCTCGGTGCGCGAGCTGGGGAAGGCGCTGGGGCTGCCGCCGACGGAGATCGAGCGGGTGGCGCGCTCGGTGGACGGCTGGGCGGGCGAGAACTTCGAGGCGGACGTCGAGGTCGCGGTGGGCGGCAAGCGGGCGGACTCGACCCGCTGGAAGGCGCTCGTCCGCCTGGTGCGCGAGGCGTGGGGGCTGCCGCGCCACGCCTCCCAGCACTCGGGCGGGATGGTGCTGGCGACGCGTCCCCTGAACGAGCTCTGCCCGATCGTGCCGGCGGCGATGGAGGGTCGCCAGATCGTCATGTGGGACAAGGATTCATGCGCGGATGCAGGCTTTTTGAAGATCGACCTCCTGGGCCTGGGGATGCTCTCGGCGGTCGAGAGGTGCGTCGACGAGGTGGCGCGGACGCGGAACGAGCGGCTCGACCTCTCGCGCATCCGCCTGGACGATCCCGAGGTCTACGACGCGATCCGCAACGCCGAGACGACGGGCGTCTTCCAGATCGAGTCGACGGGCGCAGATGCAGATGCTGCCCGCGGAGCCTGCCGGAGAGCCTCGACGACCTGACGGTGCAGGTGGCGCTGGTCCGCCCGGGGCCGATCCAGGGCGGCGCGGTCCACCCCTACCTCGATCGCAAGGCGAAGCTCCGCGAGGACCCGGACTACGTCATCCCCTACGAGCATCCGGCGCTGGAGCCGATCCTCTCCGACACGCTGGGGGCGATCGTCTTCCAGGACCAGGTGATCCAGGTGGCGATGGCGCTTGCCGGCTTCTCGGCGGGCGAGGCGGAGGGGCTCCGCCGCGCGATGAGCCGCAAGCGCTCGGACGAGGCGATGGCCGCGTACGCGGTGCGCTTCGTCGAGGGCGCCGTGGCGAACGGCGTTCCGCGCGAGACGGCGGCCAGGGTGTTCGAGCAGGTGCGCGGCTTCTCGGGCTTCGGCTTTCCGAAGTCGCACGCCGCCGCGTTCGGGCTCCTCGCCTATCAGTCGACCTGGCTTCGCGTGCACCGCGGGCCGGAGTTCCTATGCGCGCTCCTGAACGAGCAGCCGATGGGCTTCTACCCGCCCGACGCGCTGGTGCACGAGGCGCAGCGGCGCGGGATCGAGCTCCGCAAGCCGGACGTGAACCGAAGCAGCGTGGACTGCACGGTCGGGGCCGGAGGACCTGGTGGTGCAGGTCGGCCTGGGCTACGTGAACGGCCTGCGCAAGGATGACGCGCTGCGCCGTGGCCGAGGAGCGCGAGCGCTCGGGTCGCTTCGGCAGCCTCGCCGAGCTGGCCTCGCGCTCGGGCATCCGCGACGACGCGCTTTCGCGCCTGGCCTGGGCCGGCGCGTGCGAGTCGATCGAGCCGGATTCCGAAGGGGCGCAGGCGTGAGGCGCGGCGGATCGCCCTGTGGCGGCTCGGCGTGGCTTCGGGGGCGGGGCCGCGAGGGCCAGCTCTCCCTCCCACTCCCGCTTCCGGACGCCCCCGAGCTGCGCGAGCTCGACGAGTGGGAGGTCGCCGTCGCCGACTACGCCTCGACCGGGATGACGCTCGGCACGCATCCGGTGGCGCTCCTTCGCGACGAGCTGGACGGCGTGGCGCCCAACGAAGACCTGGCGGTGCTGCCGGACGAGCGCCCGGTCGAGGTGGCGGGAGTCGTCGTTGCGCGCCAGCGGCCCGGCACGGCCAAGGGCGTCGTCTTCATGCTGCTCGAGGACGAGACCGGAGTGGCGAACGTGATGGTCCCGCCGAAGGTCTATACGGAGTGCCGCCTGGCGGTGCGCACCGCGGCCTACGTGCGGGTCGAAGGGCGCCTGGAGCGCCGCGGCAAGGTGATCAACGTGCGTTGCGAGCCGGATCGCGCCCTCGTCGATGCCGGGCCAGCCCCAGGCCGAGGTGCGCACGATCGAGCCGGATCCGGTCCACGAGACGGGCAAGGCCGCCGCGCCGGCCGAGCCGGCGCGCGTGGCGGCGGCAGGAGCGCTCGCGGCGGTTGCGCCTGCACCGCAGAGCTTCGGCGGCAGGGGCTAAGATGCGCTTGTCCAAGCCGTTTGCGGCTCTCCGTGCAAGCGATCTTGCATCGCACCTCGCTCCGTCCGGGCCCGTCCTCATAGTGCGAACCCATGTTCGAATCAAAGACACCGATCAGGACCCGCCTGATGGACACCCTTGACCTCGTCGTCGACTTCGCCACCCTCGGCGAGTACGGACTCGAGCCCCTCGATGGGCCAGAGGCGGCTTGCGCCGGCGAGCGTTGCGAGCTGGACGGCCGCCGGGCCGGCTGGGAGGCAATCGCAACGCCTCGCCGCGGAAGTCAGTGCGAGCCGCAGCGCGTGAGCCTTCGGCTCGAGCGCAGCCGCGGCTAGCGGTCCGCCTCTCCCCCGTCGATCGCGCCGGCGACCAGCCGCGTCTGCGTCGAGCGCCCTGGCCAGGACGTCTCCGTCGAGATTCTCCGGGACATCCTGCGCCGAGTGATAGTTCGGGATCGTGCGGTCCTGCGCGCTCAGCGTGATCGCCCGCCCCCCGCGGGCCAGGACCTGAGTCGCGTCGTAGGTGAGGCCGGCCAGGTCGGTAGCGGCGCGAAGCCCCAGCTCAGGATGATCCCGGGCGGTCTCCTCGAAGACGTGGATCAGCGCCGGGTCGGCGCTGAAGATGCGGGTCATCCCCTCTCGCGGCAGGAAGCGAAGCGTGGCGGGCGCGCCGACGCCGTCGAGGTTCAGGAATAGCCAGTCCTCCCACTCGCCGCGATGCGCCTCGAGGAACGCGCGCATGCCCACGGTGCCGGACTCCTCGCAGCCGGTGGCCAGAAAGACGACCCGGGTGCTCTCGAGCGGCTTCGCGGCGAGCTCGCGAGCGAAGGCCGTGGCCACCGCCACCCCGGAGGCGTTGTCGTTCGCGCCCGGGACGTCCCTGCCGCGGATCTCACGCTCGGCCAGGAGCGCGAGGCCTACGCTAGAGCGCCGCCGCGAACGCTCCGTCAGCCCAGCGGACCGAACGGCCCGGTAGATATGGGCTCAAGGCGCGCCCGCCATCGCAGCCGAAACGAGGGCGCTCAGCCGCCTGAGCTGAGGCGCGACCTCGGGATGGAAGAGGATCCCGCTGCGCGACGAGTCCAGATGAGAGACCACGGCGAGCGTGCGGCGCGCCTCACCTGCCGCGGGGATCTCCGCGACGACGTTCTGGGAGCCCCGGCGCGAGAACATGCGGGAGAGCGGCTCAAGGCGCAGGTCGCTCTCGATCGCGCCGAGAAGCAGCGCAGTCTTACGGGCGCCCACGAGGCTCAGCGCAGGCGCAACCGCCTGGCTCCAGGCAAAGCTGGACGGCCCGCGAAAGGCCTCGAGGCGGACGTCAATGCCCGCTACGGCAAGTGCGTCGCGCACCAGCTCGGCGGCTTGGACCTCCCCAGTCGAGCCGGGTCGGCGCGGACCGATCGCCCGGCCAGATCCTCGATCAGGCCGGTCGCGAATTCGACGGAGCTACCTGCGGCGCTGGCGCTCGGCTCGGCGCTCATCCCGGTCGGCCTTGTCGACGGGAGCTCCTGGGCCCCGTGCGGGCGCCGCGTCCGGCGTCGCAGCCGACCGCCGGCAAAGCGCTCATAGAGGAAGAGCAGCAGCATGGCGCCGATGATGGCGCCCATCAGCCCGCCGAGGTCGAAGGCGTCCTCGTCGCCGATGTCGAGCAGCTCCGCGAAGATCAGGAATCCAACGAACGAGCCCGCGAGTCCGAGCAGCATCGTCATGAGGAGGCCCATGCTCTGCTTCCCGGGAGGAGCGCACGCGCGATGAAGCCCGCGAGGAGCCCAAGAACGATGGCACCGAGTATCTCTGAGAAGTCCATGCCCGGAAACTACCCTGCGGGAGCCGTGTCAAGCATGGCCGGGCGTGCCGAGAACCGCATGTCGATGAGCCCAGAACGACGAAAGCCGCCCCGAAGGGCGGCTTTCAGTCAAAGAACCGGCGGCGACCTACTCTCCCAGGCCCGCGAGGGCCAAGTACCATCGGCGCTGAGAGGCTTAACGGCTCTGTTCGGAATGGGAAGAGGTGTTTCCCTCTCGCTATAGCCACCGAATTTGTCGAGACCGAGGCGCCACGAGTGGCGTCCGGCCCCCGGAGAGGCTTGAAAACTGCACCGAGGCCACGAAGGAAGATCAAAAAACAACGTCAAGCCCTCGACCCATTAGTACCGGTCGGCTTAGGCAATTACTCGCCTTGTACCGCCGGCCTATCAACCTGGTGGTCTACCAGGGGTCTTACTCCCTCAAGGGGATGGGAGAGCTCATCTCGAGGTCGGCTTCCCGCTTAGATGCTTTCAGCGGTTATCCGATCCGTACGTAGCTAAGCAGCGGTGCCCTTGGCAGGACAACTGCTACACCAGAGGTACGTTCATCCCGGTCCTCTCGTACTAAGGATGACTCCTCTCAACTCTCCAACGCCCACAGAAGATAGGGACCGAACTGTCTCACGACGTTCTGAACCCAGCTCGCGTGCCGCTTTAATGGGCGAACAGCCCAACCCTTGGGACCTACTCCAGCCCCAGGATGCGACGAGCCGACATCGAGGTGCCAAACCGCCTCGTCGATATGGACTCTTGGAGGCGATAAGCCTGTTATCCCCGGCGTACCTTTTATCCGTTGAGCGACGGCGCTTCCACTTGCAACCGCCGGATCACTAAGCCCAACTTTCGTTCCTGCTCCACCCGTCGGTGTCACAGTCAAGCTCCCTTTATGCCTTTACACTCTACGCGCGATTTCCGACCGCGCTGAGGGAACCTTTGGGCGCCTCCGTTACTCTTTAGGAGGCGACCGCCCCAGTCAAACTGCCCGCCTGACACTGTTCACATGCCGGATAACGGCAATGTGTTAGAAGCCCAAAACGTCAAGGGTGGTATCTCAAGGGTGGCTCCCCAACGCCCGCAAGCGTTGGTTCAAAGCCTCCCACCTATCCTGAGCAGGACGTTCCGAACTCCAATATCAAGTTGCAGTAAAGGTGCACGGGGTCTTTCCGTCTTTCTGCGGGTACTCGGTATCTTCACCGAGACTCTAATTTCACCGAGTCCTTCGTTGAGACAGCGCCCAAGTCGTTACGCCATTCGTGCAGGTCGGAACTTACCCGACAAGGAATTTCGCTACCTTAGGACCGTTATAGTTACGGCCGCCGTTTACCGGGGCTTAGCTTCGCTGCTTCGCTCTCCGAAGAGAGCTAACAACTCCGCGTAACCTTCCGGCACCGGGCAGGCGTCAGCCCCTATACGTCGTCTTACGACTTAGCAGAGGCCTGTGTTTTTGGTAAACAGTCGCTTGGGCCTAGTCACTGCGGCCCCCTCGAGCTCCACCTGCAAGAGGCTTCACTCTACCGGGGCGTCCCTTCTCCCGAAGTTACGGGACGATTTTGCCGAGTTCCTTAACGAAGGTTATCTCGCTCACCTTAGTATTCTCTACTTGTCCACCTGTGTTGGTTCTCGGTACGGGCACGAGCAACCTGCCTAGAGGTTTTTCTAGGGGGCATGGGTGCAGGGACTCGCCGGCGGTCAAGCCAGCTGGCATAACACCTCGCGTAATAACGCCGGGACGGATTTGCCTATCCCGACTGGCTACGTGCTTGCCCCAGGACAACCATCGCCTGGGTTCCCGTTCCCCTTCCCCGTCACCCCATCGGTCATAGCGGTTGCGACGTGGTACAGGAATATCAACCTGTTGACCATCGGCTACGCCTTTCGGCCTCGCCTTAGGTCCCGACTAACCCTGAGCAGACGAACTTTACTCAGGAAACCTTGGACAATCGGTGGAGGCGATTCTCACGCCTCTTGCGTTACTCATGCCGGCATTCTCACTTCCAGACGCTCCACGAGTGGCTCACGCCCTCGCTTCAGCAGCAACTGGAACGCTCTTCTACCACTCGAGTGATCCGCAGATCTCTCGAGTTCACAGCTTCGGTGGTTGACTTGAGCCCCGTTGAATTATCCGCGCCCGAACACTTGACCAGTGAGCTGTTACGCACTCTTTCAAGGATGGCTGCTTCTAAGCCAACCTCTTGGTTGTCTGTGCACTCGGACATCGTTTACCACTTAGTCAACACTTAGGGACCTTAGCTGGTGATCTGGGCTGTTCCCCTTTCGCGTACGAAGTTTATCCCTCGCACACTGACTCCCGAGGTGAACGTAATGGTCTTCGGAGTTTGCCTGAAGTCGGTAACCTGGTAGGGCCCCTAGTCCAAGCAGTGCTCTACGGCCAATACGTACGTTTCTCGAGGCTATACCTAAATATATTTCGAAGAGAACCAGATATCTCCGAGCTTGATTAGCCTTTCACTCCTATCCACAGGTCATCCGCCCACTTTTCAACGTAGGTCGGTTCGGTCCTCCACGAGGTCTTACCCTCGCTTCAACCTGCCCATGGATAGCTCGCTCGGTTTCGGGTCTGCGGCCAATGACTGTGTCGCCCTATTCGGACTCGCTTTCGCTGCGGCTCCGCTCATCGCTTAACCTCGCCACTGACCAGCAACTCGCCGGCCCGTTATGCAAAAAGTACGCCGT
>CAVUCV010000003.1:390000-407670 GCA_963740125.1 uncultured bacterium
TTGAACCCGATGGCCGGCTTCCTCTTTCACTTTGAGCCTGTCATACATCTCGCGGCCTCCTATACACAAGGAGACCCGGTATGACGGGATTACTGATTCAGTCTGCCCATGCATGATGCGGGCAGGTCGAACCTGGACACAACAGGATTTGGGATCCTGTTGCGCGCTGCTCAGTTTTCAAACACCGCTCACCGCACGCACAGGGTCATCTGCACGAACGGCGGACCGCTCGAAAGCGGCTGCGGAGTATAGCGCTGCTCTCATCGTTGTTCAAGGGCGCCGGCCGCGCATGGCCAGGCATGGCTCCCAGCCTCAGATCAGGCGTGCGAAGCGGCGCTTCCCCACCTGGATCACGCGCCCGCGCAGGTCGTCGGCGGGCACGTCCAGCACGTCGGGCGTCAACCGGCGTCTCCCTCGACCTTTACGCCTCCCTGCGCGATCAGCCGCCGGGCCTCGCTCGAGGAGATCCCGAACGCGCTCGCCAGCAGCGCCGGCAGGTGGACCGTCTCCCCCTCCCCGAGCTCCACCTCGGGGATGTCGTCGGGCACCTCGCCGTGCTTGTGCACGGAGTCGAAGCGCGCCTCGGCCGCCTCGCGTCCTCGGCGGAGTGGAAGCGCTCCACCAGCTCGCGCGCCATCGCGCGCTTTGCCTGCGTTGGGATGCGCGTCCGTATCGAGCTCCCGGCCCAGGAGCAGCAGGTAGTACTCGGCCATCACGTCGTCGGGGACGCTCATCAGCTTTCCGAACATCTCCGCCGGCTCGTCGGTGACGCCCACGTAGTTGTCGTAGGACTTGGACATCTTCCGCACCCCGTATGTCCCCACCAGGATCGGCATGGTGAGGATCGACTGCGGCGCCTGCCCGAAAGCGATCTGGACGTCGCGCGCGAACAGGAGGTTGAACCGCTGGTCTGCGCCCCCCATCTCGATGTCGGCCTCGATCGCGACCGAGTCATAGCCCTGAAGCACGGGATAGAGGAGCTCGAGCGTCGAGATGCCCTCCTGCGCCTCCATCCGCTTTTGGAAGTCGTCCCGCTCGAGCAGGCGGGCGACGGTGAACCTGCGCACGACGTCGAAGAACTGCCCGCTCGGCATCTCGAGCCACTCCGAGTTGTGGCGCACCTCGGTGCGCTCGCGGTCGAGCACCTTGAACGCCTGCTCCTGGTAGGTGAGCGCGTTCGGCCTCGATCTCCTCGGGGCTCAGCTCCGGGCGGATGTCCGAGCGGCCGCTCGGGTCCCCCACCCGCGCCGTGTAGTCGCCCACGATCAGGACAACCGTGTGCCCGAGGTCCTGGAAGGTGCGCAGCTTCTGGAGGACGACCGTGTGGCCGAGGTGGATGTCAGGCGAGGTCGGGTCCATCCCGAACTTCACGCGCAGCTCCTTGCCGCTCGCCAGCTGCTCGGCCAGGCGTCCTTCAGGCAGCGCGTCGACCGCTCCCGCGAGCACGCGCGCGAGCGCTTCCTCCCCTTGAGACCCGGCTTCTCCCATGGCTGCCAATGCTACTTTCGGTAGCCGATGGGCTTCAACGAACGACGCAAGGAGCGTGCCGAGGCACGCCTCGAGCGCCGCGCATCACGGGGACCTTCCGCTCGCGAGCGGGCGATGAACCGCATGCGTGAGCGAAACGGCGAGCCGCCCGTGAAGGAGGTCGCCTCGAACGGCGACAGCGGACGCCTCCGGTAGCGGCGGTGGAGACGGCGGGAACGGCGACGGGCCGCGCCGGCGGTTCCGCGTCCTCCCGGGCGGAGAGGCGACAACGGCGGCAACGGCGACAACGGGGACGCCGAGGACCGCACCAAGCCCCGCCTGAAGAAGATCCGCGCCGCCCTCGTCTTCATGGGCCTCGCGCTCCTCGCGCTCGTCTCGTGGGTCTTCGGCATCATGACGGCCGTCGCGGGCGACCTTCCGGCCCTGGAGAACCGCGCCCAGTTCGAGCGCGCCGAGAACTCGATCATCGTCGACCGCAACGGCACCCGCCTGGCGACCCTCACCAACAACGAGGGCCGCGTGCTGGTCGAGTCGGACGAGATCGCCCCGGTCATGAAGGAGGCGGTCGTCGCGATCGAGGACCGCCGCTTCTACGAGCACCGCGGCGTCGACTACCAGGGCATTGCCCGCGCGCATCTACCAGGACGTCCTGGCCGGCTCGGCCGAGCAGGGCGCCTCGACCATCACCCAGCAGTTCGTCAAGAACGCGCTCGCCGCCCAGAACGACCGCACCGTCTTCCAGAAGCTCCGCGAGGCGGCGCTCGCCTACCAGCTCGAGCGCCACTGGACCAAGGACAAGATCATCACGGAGTACCTCAACTCGATCTACTTCGGCGAGGGCGCTTATGGCATCGAAGCCGCCGCCAAGACGTACTTCGGCGCCGCGCACGAGGGCTGCGGCGAAGAGGGCCAGCCCACCTGCGCCTCCGAGCTCCTCCCGTACGAGGCCGCGATGCTCGCCGGGCATCATCGCCTCGCCCGACGTCTACTCGCCGCCGCGCCTCGCGAGCAAGGGAGCCCGAGGAGGACAGTCCCAGGCCGCCGATGGATCGCCGCAACCTCGTCCTGCTCAACATGCGCGACCAGGGCTACATCACCGAGGACGAGTACGTGGACTACACGAGCCGCGTGCTCTCCCCGCTCCGTACGCGATCTCAGCCTCCCGCCGACGACTCGATGGCGCCCTACTTCACCTCGTGGCTCCGCCAGCAGCTCGTCGACAAGTACGGCGCGGGCGAGGCCTTCGGCGGCGGCCTCGTCGTCAAGTCCACGCTCGACCTCGAGTTCCAGGAGCAGGTCGAGAAGCCGTGGTCTCGTCACGCGTGGACGGCGTCGGCCTCGACTCCTCCGTCGTCGTCCTCGACAACGAGACGGCTGGCGTGCTGGCGATGGTCGGCGGCGACGACTACGTCAACGAGCCCTTCAACCTCGCCACCAACGGCCTGCGCCAGCCCGGCTCGTCGTTCAAGCCGATGACCCTCGTCGCCGGCCTCGAGGAAGGCCACTCGACGGACGAGGTCTTCAACTCGGCCCAGATCGACATCCCCTTCGAGGTGAAGAGCACGAGGAACGACGGCTCGACCAAGACCCAGCCCGATCTCTTCGAGGTCAACAACTACGCCGACACCTACCGCGGCCCGATCTCGCTCTTCACGGGCACGACCTTCTCGGACAACTCGGTCTACTCGCAGCTGGGCACGGCCGTCGGCCTGGAGGACATCGCGCGGCACCGCTGAGGACCTCGGCATCCGCACCGACCTCGGCGATACGCGAACGGCCTCCAGTACTCGCTCAAGGGCGCCGACTTCGATCCATATCCCGCCCTCGATGATCCTGGGGTCGCAGGTCGTGACGCCCCTCGAGATGGCGCACGCCTACAACACGATCGAGGAGGACGGCGACCGCGTTCCGGGCACGATGGCCGCATCGAAGGGCGGTCCGGTCGCGATCCGGGCGTCTTCGACGGCGATCCCGAGCGAGGGCGGCGAGCCCGTCGAGGACAAGGACGGCAACAGCGGCATCAACGAGTCCGACCGCGACCAGGTCATCTCGCCCGAGACGCGCCGACACCGCCGTCTCCACGCTCACCAGCGTCGTCACCTCGGGTACCGGCAAGAACGCGATCACGGGCGAGCCCACCTGGGGCAAGACCGGCACGACCGACGACAACGGCGACGCCTGGTTCTGCGGCGCCACCCCGGACATCACCGCCTGCGTCTGGGTCGGCCACGCCGACTCGCGCGAGCCCATGCTCACCGAGTTCGGCGGCGCGCCCGTCGACGGCGGCACCATCCCCGCACTGATCTTCGCCGACGTCGTGAACGCCTACCTCTCCGTCTTCGAAGAGGAGGAGACGACGGAGACGACGGAGGTCACGCCGGCCGTCGAGAGGCCGCGCCCGTCGTGCCCAGCCGACGCCCGTGGTCCCGAGCTGAGCCCGTCGTGCCCGAGGAGGAAGTCGTGCCCGAGGAAGAGGTAGTGCCCGAGGAGGAGCCGGTCGAGGACGTCGCCGGCGGCATCGGCGGGCGCGAGTCGCACGCAACGAGCTAGCGCGCTTCATACCCACCGCGAGGGCAGAGTCAGCACCGCTATGCGGCACCTAGCCTGCGCCTCGCCGGGATCGGCCGCGAGAGGTAGCGGCTGCCCACGGCGCAAAAGCGCCACTCGAGCTCCACCGCCCGCGTGATCCCGATCCGCGGCGCCACCCCGGCCACCTCGGCTGTCCCAGTCGTCGGCCCGCGCGCGGATCTCGAACGGCTTCGCGGTCAGCTTGGCCGTGTTCAGCTCGAGCCCGACGCCCAGCGCCTGCGTCAGCTTCCCCGGCCCCGAGCACAGGGTCCGCTCGGCCTCGAGGCCGCGGCGCTTTCGCATCCGCTCCAGCCCCCAGCGCGGCTCGAGCGCGCGGATCAGGACGGCAGCCGCCTCGCCCTCGGGCTCGGCCACGGCGTTCAGCAGGCTGTGGACGCCGTAGGAGAGATAGACGTACGCGTGCGCCGGCGGCCCGTAGAGCGGCGCGGTCCGCTCCGTCAGCCCGACGTAGGCGTGGCAGGCCGCCTCGGAGACGTGGTAGGCCTCGGTCTCGGTGATGATCCCGCCCACGCCGTCGACGATGAGGCTGCAGCCCACGAGGTCGCGCGCGACCTCGACGACCGGCCGCTCATAGAACGCGACGTCGAGCTCGGCGCCCGGCGCCGTCACTCGCCCGCGAGGTCGGCCAGGACCTCGCGCGCGGCCTGCGAGCTGCTCGGCCACGCGCGCCGAAGCGGTGCCGCCGGCGGAGACCTTCGACTCCAGCCACGCCTCGCCCGCGAGCACCGTCGTAGTACTCGTCGTCGAGCAGGTCCGACTCCGCCGCGATCTCCTCGCGCGTCAGCTCTGAGAGCGAGCCGGCCGGACTCGACCGCCTTTCGCACGAGGCCGCCGATCACGCCGTGCGCCTCGCGGAACGGCATCCCGCGGCGCACCAGCAGGTCGGCGACGTCGGTGGCGGCGAGCATCTCGTCGGCGGCAGCCGCGGCCAGGCGCTCGCGGTCGAAGGTCAGGCCCGACGAGCATCCGCTCGGCCGCCTCCAGGCAGGTCTCGATCGTGTCCACCGCGTCGAAGAGCGCCTCCTTGTCCTCCTGGAGGTCCTTGGCGTAGGCGAGCGGCAGGGCGTGGAGAACGCCGATCAAGCGTCGAGAACGAGGCCGCTACCCGCGGCGCCTTGCCGCGCAGGAGCTCGGCCGCGTCGGGATTCTTCTTCTGGGGCATGATCGAAGAGCCGGAGGCGAAGTCGTCGGCGGGCTCGCAGAAGCCGAACTCCTGGCTCGACCAGATGACGAGCTCCGAGCCGAGGCGCGAGAGGTGCGTCGCGCAGATCGCCGCCGCGCTCAGGTAGTCGAGCGCCGCATCGCGGTTCGAGACGGCGTCGATCGAGTTGGGCGACGGCGCGGCGAAGCCGAGGTCGGCGGCGGTCGCGTCGCGGTCGAGCTCCCAGTTGAGCCCGGCCATCGCGCCCGAGCCGAGCGGCATCTCCGCCGTGGCGGCCGTGCGAGCCGCCTCGAAGCGGCGCGCGTCGCGGCGCAAAGCCCAGAAGTAGGCGAGCAGGTGGTGCCCCAGATAGACGGGCTGCGCGCGCTGGAGGTGCGTGTAGCCGGGCATCGGCCAGTCGGCGTGGCGCTCGGCGACGTCGGCGAGGGTCGCCATCAGCGCTTGCGATCAGCTCGACCGCGCGCTCGGCGTGGAGCGCGACGTAGAGGGCCAGGTCGGTCGCCACCTGGTCGTTCCGCGAGCGGCCGGTGTGGAGCTTGCCGCCCAGCGGCCCGACGATCTCGGTCAGCCTCCGCTCGACGGCCATGTGGATGTCCTCGTCGTCGTCCTTGAAGTCGAACGTCTCCGTCGAGAGCTCGTCGCTTTACCTGCTCGAGCCCGCGGACCATCTCGTCCAGCTCGTCTTCGCTCAGCACACCCGCTCGGTTCAGGGCGCGCGCATGGCCGATCGAGCCGGTGATGTCCTGCGGCCAGAGCCGCTGGTCGAAGCCGACGGAGGTGTTGATCCGCTTGAAGAGCGGGTCCTGGGGCTGATCGAGGCGTCCCATCAGCGAGTTGAAGATTCTGAGGGTCTTGAGCGGACGGGAGCGCAGGTTCGGCCAGACCACGTGGACGAGCCCGCCGTAGAAGCCATCACGCGGAACGTCGGTGAAGACTCCCTGGATCTGCTCACGAGCTGAGGCCCGCCTGCGGGACCCCGCTGAACACCTCGATGCGATCGGCGAGGCGGAGGACTCGACCTCGGCGCCCTGCTCCCACTGTGCGGCGACCGCGTGGTGGTTGGGCGCACGCCTTCGCGCAAAGGTCGGCGCGGCGCTCGTCCCAGCCATGTTCGAGGCCGAGCTTGCGAGCGAATTCGCCGCCCTCGTCGGTGTAGACGCCGCCCTCGGAGACGGCGTCATAGAGACCGACGTCGTGGAGAATCGAGGCCACGAGCATCACCTCACGGTCGAGGTCGGCGTTGTGCTTTTCGGCGAGGAGCTCGCAGAGGAGGAAGCAACGAAGGGTGTGGCGCTCCATGACGCCGTCGGTCTCGCCGGTCGCGTCGCGCAAGCGCGGCGAGGCTCGCGATCTCGGCCGGCGTGTCGACGAGCTGTCTCCGTGATGAGGCATCTCAGGTCCAGTCGCTCGCGCCGAGGGCCTCGGCGAGCGCCTCGCACACGGTCTCGATCTGATCGTCGGTCATTGCCGGGGAAGAATGGCAGCGCGAGCGAGCGCTCGGCG
This sequence comes from uncultured bacterium, assembly GCA_963740125.1. Taxonomy (GTDB): domain Bacteria; phylum Actinomycetota; class Thermoleophilia; order Solirubrobacterales; family 70-9; genus JALZKA01. The sequence goes on from CAVUCV010000003.1 coordinate 396,743, forward strand.
ACATCCTCGGCAACCGGAAACTCGCCGCCCTTGAAGCCGAAGCGCTCGCGGTAGTGCGGCATCAGGTGGATGCACGGCAGGTACGCCTTGGACTGGATGCCGCGCTGGGCCAGGTCGGCGATGACCGCCTCGCGGTCGTAGTCCTTCGGGACGCGCACCGTGTAGACGAACCAGCTCCGCCGCTCGGAGCCGCGGTCGGCGCAGGGAAGCACGAAGCCGTCGGGGTCGCCCTCGCCGGCGGGAGCGCCGCCGATCGCGCTCAGGCGCTCGCGTATACTCGGCGGCCACACGCGAGCGGGCGGCGAGCAGGTCGTCGGCCTTCTCCACCTGCGCGATGCCAAGCGCTGCCTGGAAGTCGGTCATGCGGTAGTTGAAGCCCAGGCGATCGTGGTCGAGCCAGTCCATGTCGATCGCGCGGCCCTGGTTGCGGGCCGAGCGGAGCTCTGCGGCCTCGTCGGCGCTGCGCGGCACGATCAGGCCTCCCTCCCCCGTCGTCAGCTGCTTGTTCGCATAGAAGGCGAAGGTCGCCAGGTGGCCGCGGGCGCCGAGCTTGACGCCGTCGGCCATCTACGGCGCCGGGCGCCTCGCACGCGTCCTCCAACACGCCCAGGCCCTTCGACTCGGCCAGGGCGCACAGCTCGGGGAGGGCGGCCGGGTAGCCGAAGATGTCCACGGGCAGGATCCCGGCGGTGCTCTCCCCCACCGCGCTCTGCCGCGGCATCTGGGTCGAGGTTGAGCGTCACCGGATCGACGTCGACGAACCGCGGCGTCGCGTTCTCGTAAAGCAGGCAATTGGCCGAGGCGACGAAGGAGAACGGCGAGGTGACGACCTCGTCGCCTTCCCCCCAGCCGAGCTGACGGACGCCCAGGTGGAGCGCCGCGGTGCCGGACGAGACCGCCACGGCATCGTCCACACCGAGCCAACCGGCGAACTCGCGCTCGAAGCGCTCCAGCACCGGCCCCAGCGACAGGCGCCCCGAGCGGAGCACCTCCAGCACCAGCTCTTCTTCGCGCTCGCCGATCTCGGGCTTCGCGAGGGGTATTTCGTCACCCGTGGCCACAGGTGCCCACTCTATGGAGGTAGCTTCCCTTCATGGCCCCGCCTCAGAGGCTTGCGCGGCGCGAGGACATTCCCGCCCTCCATGCCCTCATGCGCGCTTCGGTGCTCGAGATCTTCCCCGCCTACTACGACGAGCGCCAGACCGAGAGTGCCGTTGTCCACGTCGCGCACCTAGACGAGATGCTCGTGGACGACCGCACCTTCTTCGTCCACGAGGCCGACGGCGAGATCGTGGCCTGTGGCGGATGGAGCCGTCGCAACCGCCTGTATGCGGGCGGCGGCGAGGCAGACGACGACGATCGCCTTCTCGATCCCGCGACCGAGCCGGCGCGGGTGCGCGCCATGTTCGTCCGCTCGGACTGGACGCGGCAAGGCATCGGCTGGGCGATCCTGGATGCCTCGGAAGCGGCAGCCGCGGCGGAGGGCTTCTCGCGCATGGTCCTGGGCGCGACCCTGCCCGGCGTGCCCCTGTATGCCGCGTACGGGTTCGTCGAGACCGAGCGGTTCATGGTCGTGACTCCGGACGGCGTGGAGCTCCAAGGCGCTGCGATGGAGAAGGAGATCGGAAAGCCAAGGGCCCGGCGCACCTCGAACCCGTGGGCTGAGCGCCATCCCTGGAGGTCTATCCTGCGGCGCATGGCGCCGGGCAACCCGCAAGAACCCGTCGTGCGGTCAGTGCTTGAGACGGACGTCGAAGCAGTCCACGAGATCCTGCTGAGCCCGCACGTGATCGCCGGATCGATGCGCGTGCCCTTCTCGGGCATTCAGGTGACGCGGGATCGGCTGGCGCCAAAGGACGGCGTCTATCAACTCGTCGCGGAGATCGAGGGCCACGTCGTCGGCTTCGCCGAACTGCTGACCGAGCCGAACGAGCCACGACAACGGCACGTCGGCGACCTCAACATGGTCGCCACACATGCCGATTGGCTTGGCCGCGGCGTGGGCCGGGCGCTCTCCGAAGCGATCGTCGATCTCTGCTTCAATTGGCTGAACCTCTCGCGCCTGGGGCTCATCGTGTTCACCGACAACACGGCCGCGATCAAGCTGTACGAGAACCTCGGATTCAGGGTCGAGGGGACCATGCCACGGCTGGGCTTCGGCTCCGGCGGGTGGATGGACGCCCAGATGATGGGACTCCTTCGCGAACCGCAGCCCTGACTAGTCCGAGAGCCCGGCTGCGGCGGACGCCTCGGCCGGATCGAAGAAGTTCTCCTCGACCACCTGGTCGCCCTCCACGGACCAGACCGCGCCCATGTGGAGCTCGACCGGGACGCCGCTCGCCTTGCCCTCCGCCCGCTGATGGGTGTTGACGAGAACCCGGCCGTCGCCGACATCCTCGATCCGCTCGATCTCGATCCACCAGTCGAAGTCCTCGGTCCAGGTCTGCATGAACTCCAGCCACTCCTCGCGGCCCTCGTACACCGGGCGCATGCCTGGAGCATCGCCCGGGAGGATCCATTCATGGTCGGGAGAGACGGATCCCAGCGTCGAATGCCGCGGCAGGCTCGCCGCGAGCCAGCCCTGCCTGGAAATCGGCGAAGGCACGGCGAACGACCTCCACGTCGTGCTCTGACATCGCCGCGAAGTATCGCGCGACGGGCGCTGCCGGCGCTACTCGCTGCGGACAGCCGCCGGCTGGAACGCGTACTCGAGCGACTCGACCAGCGCCTCCCACGAGGCCTCGATGATGTTCTCCGAGACGCCGATCGTGCCCCAGGACTCGTGGCCGTCGGAGGAGTCGAGGAGGACGCGGGTGATCGCGCCGGTGCCGTCGTGCGAGTCGAGGATGCGCACCTTGTAGTCGGTGAGCTCGATGTCGGAGAGGTGCGGGTGGAGGTCCGTGATCGCCAGGCGGAGCGCCTTGTCGAGCGCGTTCACCGGGCCGTTCCCCTCGGCCGTGCGGACGTAGCGGTGCCCGTCGACCCAGATCTTGATCGTCGCCTCGGTCTCGACGTGGCCGTCGGCGCGCTTCTCGGTGATGACGCGGAAGCTCTCGAGCCGGAAGAGCGACGAGTACTGCCCTGCCTCGCGGCGCAGGAGCAGCTCGAACGAGGCGTCGGCCGCCTCGTACTGATAGCCGCGGTGCTCGCGCTCCTTCACGCGCTCGAGCGCGCGCTTGGCGGCGTCGGCGTCGAGGTCGATGCCGGCCGCCTCGGCCTCGGACTGAGCACCGAGCCCTTGCCCGAGAGCTCGGAGATGAGGACGTCGCGCCCGTTGCCGACGAGCCCCGGGTCGAGGTGCTCGAAGGTGCGGGCGTCGGCCTGGATGCCCGCGACGTGCATGCCGCCCTTGTGGGCGAAGGCGTTTCGGCCGACGTAGGCCTGGTCGGGGTCCGGGTTGACGTTCAGGAGCTCGTCGACGAAGTGGGACGTCTCGGTGAGGAGGCGGATCCGCTCGGGCCCGACGACGTCGAAGCCCATCTTGAGCTGGAGGTTGCCGAGGATCGAGATCAGGTTCGCGTTGCCGCAGCGCTCGCCGTGGCCGTTCACCGTGCCCTGGACGAGGATCGCGCCGGCATCGACGGCGGCGAGCGAGTTCGCGACCCCGCATTCGGCGTCGTTGTGGGTGTGGATGCCGACCGCGGCGTCCGGGTGCGACTTCGCGAACTCCTCGACGACCGTGGCGGTGGCGCTCGCGATCTCGTGCGGCAGCGAGGCGCCGTTCGTGTCGCAGAGCGTCACGTTCTCGGCACCGGCCGTGATCGCGGCGCGCAGGCACTCGAGCGCGTAGGCGGAGTCGTCGCGCCATGCGTCGAAGAAGTGCTCGGCGTCGTAGACGACGCGCTTGCCCTCCGCCCGGCAGTGGGTGACGGAGTCCATGATCATGTCGAGGTTCTCCTCGCGCGAGACCTTCGTGACCTTCTCGAGATGAAGGCCCCACGTCTTGCCGACGAGCGTCACGACGGGCGCGAATGAGGCGACGAGCGTGCGCAGGGCGTCGTCCTCGGCCGCGGGGATGCCGCGCCGGCGGGTCATGCCGAAGGCGCAGACCTCGGCCGTCTCGAGATCGCACGGTCGAGAGCAGCTCGAAGAGCTCGGCCTCCTTGGGGTTGGACGAGGGAAAGCCGGCCTCGACGAAGTGGACGCCGAGGCGGTCGAGGGCCTTGACGACGCGCACCTTCTCGGCGGCCGAGAGGGACATGCCCTGCCCCTGCATGCCGTCGCGGAGGGTGGTGTCGTAGAGCTTTACGGTCGAGGTGGTCACTGGAGAGCCTTTCTAGACGGTACGGATCGAGCGAACTTCGGGCGCGGGCAAGGCCGCGCGGGCCACGGCGTCAGGCCGCGGCGCGGGTAATTCGGTCGATGCGCACAGAAAGGAGTCGTCATGAGCTCTCGGAGGCCACCTTACTCGGCACTTCGATCACGTCAAGCCATTCCGAGTACTCCGGGGCGCGCCCGTGCAGGGCGTCCTCGAACTTCGACTGGACGGCCTTGGTGATCTCGCCGGGCGAGCCGAGGTCGTGGTCGTCGATCTCGCGCACGGGCACGAGCTCGGCCGCGGTGCCGCAGAGGAACATCTCCTCGGCGAGGTAGAGCTCGGAGCGCGAGATCTCGCGCTCGACGACCGGGTAGCCGATGTCGCCGGCGATCTGCATGATCGAGCGGCGGCTGATCCCGTCGAGGATCGAAGCGGTGTGCGGCGGCGTGACGAGCTGGCCGTCGCGGACGATGAAGATGTTCTCGCCAGAGCCCTCGCAGACATGGCCCTGACCTCGTCGAGCAGGATCGCCTCGTCGTAGCCGGCGTTGTGCGACTCGGTCTTGGCGAGGATCGAGTTCAGGTACTGGCCCGAAGCCTTCGCGTGCGGGATCAGGCCCTGCGGGCGAGATGCGCCGCCAGGACGAGACCTTGGCGCGGATGCCGTTCTGCTTGCCCTCGTCGCCGAGGTAGGAGCCCCACGGCCAGACCGCGATCGTCACCTCGACCGGCGAGCCCTTGGCGAAGAGCCCCATCTCGCCGTAGCCGCGGAAGGCGAGCGGGCGGATGTAGCAAGAGGTGAGGCCGTTGCGCCGGATCAGCTCATGCGTGGCGCTCGCGGAGCTCGTCGACCGAGTGCTCGAGCGGCAGGTAGTAGAGCCGCGCCGACGTCTTGAGGCGCTCGAGATGGTCGCGATGGCGAAACACCGCCGGCCCCTTCTCGGTCTCGTAGCAGCGGATGCCCTCGAAGACCCCGGTGCCGTAGTGCAGCCCGTGGGAGAGAACATGGACCTTGGCGTCCTCCCAGGCGACGAACTCTCCGTTCATCCAGATCCATTCAGACTTTTCCACGGTTCTCCTCGGGCGTAGCTTGCCGGTCCCGAGAATTATGCCCGAAGGCTATGTCCTTCGTTGGAGGCGCTAATTCCGAACGGTCGGGGACTTGTCGCCCTCGCACTTGCTGGTTTCCTTGACCTTGGCGAAGTACTTGCCGTTGCCTGGATTGCCGGCGCTCCACTGATACTTGTCGCCGTTCGGGCTCGCGGTGTCGGTCGTCGACGAGGTCCTTGTCGCCGTTCTTGACCCGGTAGACCTTGACCTCGCGGCCATTGGCACATCTGTTCTCGTTCGAGCTCTTGACGTACCCGGAGATGCTGCCGCCGCCCTGGATGGTGACCTTGCTGCTCGCCTTGCCGCCGGCGCTTGCACCACCGGAGAGGGCGAGCCCGATCCCCAACACCATCAGTGTGGCTCCGACTCCCAAGGCTCTCCGAACCCCTGACCTGCTCTCCCCGTGCGCCATCTGTCGATCACCATTCCTCTGCCCAGCGGGCGTTGACTGCCGAAGGCGCAATCTACACGCGCGGCCGGCACTCTGCCGAGCGGTCGTTCGGCCACCCACCCGGGACACGTGTTGCGCTCGACCCGAGCCGGTACGCGTGCGCGCTCGCTACGGGCTCGTCGTGGCCGGCGCGGTGTCCGCGGGCGCACCGCTGAGCGCGCGGAAGTTGACGAGGGCCACCAGCCCGAGGATCGCCGCAAGGGCGATCAGCACGCCGGGGTCGTCACCGGTCGGCTTGAGCACCATCGAGGCCGCCACGACGTACAGGGTCGTGAGCTCGAAGTTGTCGACCGCGATCATGCGCTTGGATCGCATCATCGCCTCGGACATGCCGGCCTCGCCCTGCTCTCCGAGCGCGGCGATCTTCTCGCTCTCGGGCTTGAAATAGAGGACGCCGATCAGGAACGAAAGCAACCAGCCCGCGATTCCGATGATGATCCAGGCCTGTCCGAAGTCCCAGTTCCCCTCGATCGCGGCGAGGAGGCCGAAGACGAAAGTGGCCATCGCCGCCGGGATGAAGAGAACCGTCGCGAGGCGGTCGATGTCCGCGTGGTACGACGCCTCACGCGCCGAGTCACCCTCCTTCCTGGCGAGGGCGACCATGACCGTGAACACGAAACCGGCCCCCAGCCAGATGATCGCGGAGAACACGTGCAGCATGAGGAGCAACTCATAGAGCGTCATGCGCGCATATTCTCACGCCGAAAGGCGAAACGGCGTCCCGATTTGCTCAGCCGATCAGCGAGCGCTTGAGTGCGCAGCGATCTTGGCGGCCGTCAGCGCGAACGGGTAGGTGGCGACCTCGTCGAGGCGGCCATTCAGATAGTCGTAGCCGTCCGAGCTGCCCAGGTAGAGGCGGCTGTTCGGTGCGTCGACCGGGGCTGCCAGCGCCCTTTGCGCACGCTCGGTGCCGTTCACGTAGATCCGCATCGTCGTGCCGTCATAAGTCGCGGCGATGTGGTTCCAGGACCCGGCCGTAACGACGCCCGTCGGCGTCAGGAGCTCGGTCACGGCGCCGCCCTTCCAGAGCCTCCAGATCACCCGGCCCGCGTTGTCCAGGCGAAGCAGGTACTGGCCGTGCTTGCGCGCGATCGCCTGGCTCGAGGGGCTCAGCGTGACCGGGTTGACGAGCGCCTCGACCGTCACCCCGGTCGGCCGAGCCGAGCCGAGTCGTCGACGCCGTGCGCACCCGCCCCGACGTGCCGTTGAGCGCAACCGCGGGATCGGAGTCTGCAGTCAGGCCGCCCGGCTGGTTCAGCGTGTAGCCACCCTCGTAGAAGGCGTTGTCGTTACCGCCGGCGAGGTCCGTGGCGGTCGTGCCGCTGGTCTCGTTCATCCGCCAGTAGCCGTCGGGGCAGATCGGCGAGGACCTGGGCTGAATAGGACGGGGTAGCCCCCTCGACCGAGAAGGTGGCCGGCGCGCTCTGCCCCGTGTGGCCGACGTCGTCGCCCTGGCTGGTGACCGCGGTGTACGTGCCGTTGGCCAGATCGTTGCTGGGCTGGGTCGAGTACTCGCCCCCGGCTCCGACACGCGGCGATCAACGTCTGGAGCGGAGTGCCGTTGCTTCAGACCCGGCGTAGATCGAGACCGTAACGGTCGGGTTGTCGCCCAGGGCGGTCCCGGCGACCCCTGCGAGCGTAGGCGTCCGGTCGTCGGTGACCGCGCCGTCAACGGGCGTTGTCAGAGTCGGCGCGGGGCCGTTCGCGTCGACGCGATACGTCCGCGCCGGCGCTGGTCCCGGTGTGGCCGCGTCGCATCGGTCTGGACCACCTCGGCGGTGTAGCGGCCGTCGGGGAGCGCAGAGGCGCTCTCGGCGATCCACGTGCCGTCAGCGGCAACCGTCTCCTCGGTCGTCTCGACGGGCGTACCCGCCGCGCTGGTGCCAGAGTAGATGTTGACCGTGACCTCGGAATCGTCCCCCGGGGCCACGCCTGCGGTGCCCTCGAGATAGGGAGTCGCGAAGTTGAGCACCGCGCCGGCAACCGGGTAGGTGACTCTGGGAGCCGGCGGGGGATCGTCGTGGCAGCTGCTCGAGCCCGGAGTCGGTGAACGTGCCGCCCGCCTCGGGAACGAAGTTGAAGTCGTAGCTGTCGGAGTGGAGCTGCAGCTGGAGGATCCCGTACGTATTCGCGTTCCGGGCCTGGCTGTTGGGCATCGGTGCGTTGAAGCCGTAATGACTGCGTCCGCCCATGCCGGCGACGAACTGCTGGATCCCGTGCTCCTGGTCGAGCACGCCGTCGGGAGTCTGAGGCGCGAAGCGCTCGTAGGTATGGTCGTCGCCGCTGACGACGAACTCGGCGCCAGCGTCGTAGAGGGCCTGCCAGAACGGATACATGTCGAAGACGCTGCCCGTGGACGTTGCCCGAGCTGAAGAGCGGCGCGTGCAGGACGACCGCCGTGCAGCTGCGCTGGGTTCTCGGCCAGGTCCTGCTCGAGCCAGTCGATCTGGGGCGAGTCCGCCAGGCAGCCGCCGGGGAGCTCGCCGCACTCCGCGTTGAGGGTGACGACGTGCCACGAGCCGAGGTCGTAGCTGTAGTAGCCCTCCGCCGGATCCCCAGCGGCATCGCCCCAGTAGCCGAAGTACCCGGCGGCGCCCGGCGTGCGGTACTCGTGACCCCCGATTGCCGGCTTGCGTCCGGGCCTTGTGGCGACCCCACGTGGGGTCGTAGCACTGCTCGAACTGCGCCGGGGTGCCGTCTTCGTAGGCGAGGTCTCCCGCCGGCACGACGGTGCCCGGGAGGCCGTCGAGGAGCGCGGCCGTGGCGGTGTCGCCAGCGGAGTCGCAGCCGGCGATGTCACCGGCCACGAGAAGCGACGGGTCGGCCTCGGCGTTGACCTGGAACGTCTTGGCGGGGCTGATGCCCGATGTTGTCGGCCTCGTCGGTCTGCGAAGCCTGTGCCGTGTACGTGCCGGTCGCGAAGAGGCTCGGCGAGGATCGAGAACACCCCGGAGGCCCGGACGTCGCCGGTCACCGTCTGAACCGGAGGGCCCGACGCCGTCGAGCCCGCGTAGACCCGAACCGTGATCTCGCTCAGGTCCGTGTCCGCCGTTCCCGCGAATCCGCCGAAGTTCGGAGTCGCGTCCATGACGCTGTCGCCGGCCGGTGCGGGCAGGGTGACCGTGGGCGGGGCCTCGTCTCCGCCCAGAAGGGCGACATGGGCCGCGATGCGGCTCGGCGCTGACCGCGCGCGGGTAGGTGACGACCTCGTCGAGCCGCGCCCGCAGATAGTCGTAGCCGTCCGAGCTGCCCATGTAGAGGCGGGTGTTCGGATCGTCGACGGGCCCGTTCAGCGAGCGTTGTGCGCGCTCGGTGCCGTTCACGTAGACCCGCATGGTCGTGCCGTCGTAAGTCGCTGCGACGTGGTTCCACGCTCCGGCCGCTACGACTCCCGGTGGCGATAGGAGCTCGGTCACCGCGCCGTTCTTCCAAAGCCTGAAGATGAGCCGGCCGGCGTTGTCAAGGCGAACGAGGTACTGGCCCTGCTTGCGCGCGATCGCCTGACTCGAGGGGGTCAGGTTGACGGGGTTGACGAGAGCCTCGACCGTGACTCCGGTGGCCGATCCGAGGCGGCGCGACGAGCCGGTTCTGACCCGGCCCGAAGTGCCGTTGAGGGCGACCGCAGGATCGGGATCGGCTCCAAGGCCGCCCGGCTGGTTCAGCGTGTAGCCGCCCTCGTAGAAGGCGTTGTCGTTGCCTCCCGCGAGGTCGGTGGCGTTGGTGCCCGAGGTCTCGTTCATCCGCCAGTACCCGTCAGGGCGAGTCGGCTAGGACCTGGGCCCGATACGTGGCGACGACCTGGAAGGTGCTCGGTGAGCTCTGGCCCGGCCCGGTGCCCGTGGTCTGCGAGGTTTGAGCCGTGTAGGTGCCATTCGCCAGCGGCGCTGCCTGAACCGAATAGCTCGCGCCTGTGCGCGTCGTGTTCAGAGTCTGGATAGGCGATCCCGAGGTGTTCGAGCCCGCGTAGATGTCCACGCGCACGGCCGCCGCATCGCCTGCGTCGTTGCTCGCGAGCCCCGAGATCGTCGGCGTCGGCGAGGTCACCTGCGAGCCATCGACGGGCTGAGTGATCGTGATCGGCGTTGCAGCCGGAGCGATCGAGGAGAGGATCAGCGCTGAGCCGACCGCCGCGGCGATTGACGCCGAGCGCAGGCCCCATCTCCCGAAGGGCGCTCGTGCGCGAGCGTTCTCGGGCGAATACCCGTCATTCCTCCCCATGATGTGTCTTTCGACCACTATTCCCCTCGCCTTGACCCCCGGTCCTTCCTGAGAACGAATGCAAGCTTAGAGCAGATCAGGCGTCGCGTCGCTCGATTACCCTGTTCTGGTTAGGCGGATTCACACTCAATTGGGAGGGAAGGCATGAGGCGAACAATTGGCTTGGCTTCACTGGTTGCGGCGATCGCGATCTGGCAGGCGACGGGCGCATCTGCGGGGACCGTCAACTTTCCCGATTTTTCCGACCCGCGCGACCTCGAGCTGAATGGCGCCGCGGGGATCGCAACGGAGGATGACGTGCTGCGACTGACTCCGAACGCCGGTGGCGAGGTCGGAAGCGCATTCACGAATCGCAAGATCATCCGCACGGATCGCTCGTTCGAAACCCACTTCAAGTTCTCCATCCACAACGGCTCGGTAACGCCGGCCGAAGGAATGGCCTTCGTCATCCAGCCCGGCTCACCCGATGCGCTCGGCGGCTCGGACCTGACCGCCCTCGGGTACGCCGATATCGACCCCAGCCTCGCCGTCGAGTTCGACGTCTTCGAGAACCCCGGAAGCGGCGACCCGGATGGAAACCACGTCGGCTTCATGCGTGACGGAGACGCTCAGACCCACCTTGCCGCAGCTTCGCCGGACTTCGACCTCGAGGGAGGCAACCGCTGGGCATGGATCGATTACTCAGCGAAGAAGAAGCGGGTCAAGGTGTACCTGAACGATGAGAAGACGAAGCCCTTGCAGGCTCTGGCCACACTCAACAAGAGGCTCAGGTCGCTGGTGGGTGACAAGGCCCGAGCGGGGTTCACCGCCTCGACCGGCGAAACCGAGAACGCCATGTTCGACGTCTTGAGCTGGAAACTGAAGTAGCGCTCGCGGCGCTGAGCTTTCACGT
>CAVUCV010000004.1:0-133146 GCA_963740125.1 uncultured bacterium
AGCCGCGGTTCCCGGCGAGAACGGCAGGATCGCGTTCGATCGCTACTCGAACGGGTCCTTCTTTGCGGACATCTACACGATGAAGCCCGATGGCTCGGACCTGACCAAGCTCACCCGCCGCAGCCCGCAAGAGCTGGACGAACAGCCCGCCTATTCGCCGGACGGCAAACGCATCGCCTGGACCCGTGACGACCACATCTGGCTGATGAAGTCGGATGGCAGCGACAAGCGGCGCCTGACCCGCACCGAGTGAACTACGGAGTTGCGTTCGCGCCCTCGGGGAAGAAGCTCATCTGGACCCAGGTCGTGGACTCGCACAGTACATCAAGGTGATGAAGACGGACGGGAGCGGCAAGCGCCGCCTCGGCATCGAGGGCCTGAACCCCGCCTACTCGCCCGACGGCCGATGGATCGCCTTCGACCGCGACAACCCCGTTCGAGGACGACATCTACACCGTCTTTCGGAATGGAGAGAGCGAGCTCAACCTCACAGCCTCCCAGGCAGGCAACGCCCGTCACCCCGACTGGTCGCCCGATGGCCAGACGATCGTGTACTACCGCTCCGTCCTCGGAGGCGGATACGACATCTACTCGATGGATCCCGGCGGCGGGAACGTGACGCCGATCGTCGAGGGCACGGCCGACCAGATGTATCCGGTCATCTCACCGGACGGCACGCAGATCGTGTTCCAGAACCGCGCTAGCGACTCGGACTTCGACCTCTGGACCTCAGGCTTGACGCCCAGCACGCCGGATCAGATCACGTCCGACCCGGTGGGCTACGACGAGTTCCCGGCCTGGCAGCCGCGATAGCGATCACTCCCGGCCGGAGAGCTCCAGCGATTTCAAAGGCGTAGGATCGCCGACATGAGGACGCTCGCGCGAACTCTGGGCGGGATGTGGTTGCTGGTCGCTCTCCTTGCGCCGGCGCCCGCCTCGGCCGGGGGGCTCACCTTCGACGTCGACTCGACCAGGGACGGGATCGACGCCGACGTCGGCGACGGCAACTGCGCGACCGCGAACGGCAAGTGCACGCTGCGGGCGGCGATCGACCAGGCAAACGCCAGCCCCGGCAGCGACGAGATCGAGTTGCCGAAGGGCACGTTGAAGCTGACCCAGCCCGCGCTGAATGGCGGGACGGGGGACAACTCGACAGGCGACCTCGACGTGAGCGAGTCGGTCGAGATCAACGGCCGCGGGCCGGACAAGACCGTGATCAAGCAGACGGTCAGGGATGGGGTGCTCTCCAACGCCGCTCCCTTCGCGGGATTCTCGGCTCCCGGCCTCATCCTCAACGGCGTGACTCTCACCGGCGGGCGCGTCGGCGGCGCGGGAGAGAGCGGGGGCGGTGGCTTCCGAAACGATGAGTTTGCGCTGTTCGACAACGTCGTCATCCGAGACAACGTCGCGGTCTCAGACGTCGACGACGATGTCCCGGGCGGGGGGATAGTGAGCTCCGGCTTCCTCGGGCTCTCGGACACGACGGTCCGCGACAACAAGGCGGTGGGCCGGGGAGAGGCCAGTCCCGTTGGCCGGCGGCATCCTGATCAACGACGGAAGCCTGTCGCTGCAGAACGGCTCGAAAGTCGTCGGCAACTCGGCCAGGTTGCGCGATGGCGCGGCCGGCCGGTTCGCGTCGGGCGGGGGTCTCGTGCTCCGAAACCTCGGCTCGAACCCCGAAGATTCCGTGCTGATCGCCGACAGCACGATCGCAGGCAACTCTGCCTTCGGAGGAAAGGACGCGCGGGCAGGCGGGATCAGCGCGAGTCCGGGCACATTCCTTCAGCTGACCGGCAGCACGGTGTCGGGCAACCACTCGAGGCTTGCCGGCGGCCTCTATGCGTTGTCGTCCACCGCGACCATCACCAACTCCACCTTCAGCGGCAACGCCGACACGAAGGGCGGGGGCGCCGCGATCTGGCAGCAGGGCGGGCCTCAACAGCTCCAGCTGAACCACGTCACGGTCGCGCAGAACCGTCCGTCGGACGGGCATTTCGCGATCGAGTCCGGGGAGCAGGCGCAGGCCGGCTCGCTGCGCCTGACCGCGTCCATCGTGGCCAACGCGGGGACCGAGTGCGGCGGCGAGGCAGGCGCGGTCGAGGCGGAGGCGCGAAACGTGATCGCCGACGACTCCTGCTCGGAGCCGCCCGTGACCAACGACGACATCGCCAACCCGAAGCTGAAGCCCCTGTCCGACTACGGCGGCCCCACCAAGACGCACGCGCTCAAGCCCTCGAGCCCGGCGCTCGGGTTGGTCCCCATCTGCTCCGTCGGCGTCGACCAGCGCGGCGAGCCCCGCGCGTTCAACGGTGTCTGCGATTCCGGAGCCTTCGAGAAGCCCTGAGATCGGCTGGAGTCGCCACGCAGTCAGAGCGCCCCGAACTCTCGAGCATGGCGACGGACTACGCGCGCCATGCGCTCTCCCAGCGCGCCGCGTTCGAGGCGACCCACCCGGCCGCGCTTTCCGCCGCTCGCCTGTTCGCCGATGAGCCCGTGCTCCGCGTGGCCGATCTCGGCGCCGCCGACGGCGTCAACTCCCACGGGCTGATCCGAGCCCTGATGGAGGAGCGCGCGGGCGACCCGCTGGTCTACGCTTTCGTCGATCTCCCGACCAACGCGTGGGGGGTCGCCGCCGAGCACCTCCGCGAGGCCTTCGGCGGCGATGCGGGCGGACCCGTCGTTGTCATTCCCGAGGCGCGCGACGCCGACGGAGCCGTGGATGTCGGCACGGGACCCCACTTCGCCACTCCGGACGCCCACGGCGAGGCGTGCCAGCGAGCGGTGGAGAACGCAGCGCCCCCGGTCACGGTGGTCAGCATGGCGGGCATCCCCCTGCAGGAGGCGAACTGCCTGCCGCCGGGCACGGTGCACGTCGCGGTCACCGGGACGGCGATGCACTGGGTCCCCGACGCAGAGGGCCTGGCCTCGACCGGGTCGGTCTTCCCGGGCTACCCGGACCACACGGACGAGGCCGAGCGGCGAGCCTGGCGCGAGGCCGCGGAGCGCCACTGGGAGCAGCTGCTCCGAATGCGGAGCGTCGAGCTTGCGCCGGGCGGCCGGTTCATCGCCGCGCTCCCGGCCTCACCGGCGCCGGACCCCGACAGGACTGGCCTATACGCGGAGATGATCGGAGAAATGAACCGCCTGCTCGCCGACTGGCGCCGGGCCGGGCGCATCGGTGCCGAGACCGTCGCCGCGGTCGTCGTCCCGGTCTGGATGCGAACGCTCGACGAGATCCGCGCTCCCTTCGAAGCCGCCGGCGGGAGCGTCGCCGGCCTCGAGCTCGAGAGCGCCGAGCTCTTCCGCCTCGACAATCCCTACTGGGACGACGATCCGGCCGTGTTCGCGCGGGAGTACGTGCGGAGCGTGAACGCGTGGGGCGGGCCGCTTCTCCTGGGCGCGTTCGCGCGCGAGGGCGAAGACCGCGCCCCGGGCCTTCTCGCCGACTTCCTCGCAGAGCTCGAGGAGCGCGTCGCGGCTGACCCCGACCGCTACCGCTGGGACTACATCGAGGCGCTCGTCGTCTGCCGGAAGGCGTGAGCTACTTCAGCACCCGGTACTTGAGGTGGGTGACGCCGGGTGCCTCGACGGCCCGGACCTGCTCGAGCTGCACCCCCGCGTCGCCGAGGTCGTCGAGAAGGCGGGAACCACCGCCGAGCAAGATCGGTACGACGTGTAGCTCCAGTTCGTCGAGCAGCCCCGCCGCCAGGTACTGACGAGCGACGTCGCCGCCGCCCCAAAGCCCGACGTCCTTGTCGCCCGCGGCCTCCTTTGCCTGTTCGAGCGCGGACTCGATTCCGTCGGTGACGAAGTGGAACGTGGTCCCGCCCTCCATCTCCAGGGGATCGCGCGGGTGGTGGGTGACGACGAACACGGGGTAGTGGTACGGAGGGTTGTCGCCCCACCAGCCCTTCCACTCCTCGTCCCAGGGACCACGCTTGATCGGGCCGAACATGTTGCGGCCCATCACGGCGGCGCCGATGTTCTCGCGCGCCTCATCGACGATCCGTGTGCTCTCGTTCACCTCGCCGCCCGGCTTGCCGTGGGACTCGCGCCAGGAGGCCAGCGAAACCACCCAGTCGTGGAGCCGCTCGCCACCCTCGCCCAGCGGTTCCTCCTCGCTCTGGTTCGGGCCGGCGACGAAACCGTCGAGCGAAATCGAGATGTGACACCTGAGCTTGCTCATCGTTCGAGCCTAGTCAGCGTGCGCCTGATGCGCAACGCGGGGGCCGTCGCCGTTGAGCTCGAACACGACGATGTCGTCGGGCTCGGAGGAGTGGCCGACAGCGGCATGGCCGGGCGCAACGGCGATCGCCGTCCCGACGGGCGTCGGGGTCTGCAGGATCTCGGCGATCACCAGGCTGTTCGCCACCACGACGCACGAGCCGATGGCGTCGCTGTAGACCTCGGCCCGCGCCCGCTCCCAGCGCCGGTCCTTGGTGGGCCGGGCGAACACCGGCACCAGGAGCAGCGAAACCCCGTGAGCGTGAAGCGCCGGTGCGAACGCGTGGAGCCGCGCGAGGTCCTCGCACACCAGGATCGCCAAGGCGGGCGCCGCCCGCCTCCACCACGCACACCCGCTCGCCGCGGCTGAGGTCCTCGTCGATCGGAGCGGTCAGGCGATCGCCCAGCCCCCACAGCTCCAGGTCCTGCTCCAGGAAGTTGAACGGATGAACCTTCCGCTGGCTCACGAGCACCTCGCCCGTGCGCGCGTCGAGCAGCACGGCCTCGTTCGTCGGCGGCGAGGAGCCCTCAACGTTGCCGCTGCCCGCCAGGACCAGGCGGAGGCGGCTGGACCCCGCGCCCTCGCGCTCCCTGAGCGCGACCTGCCAGCGCTCGAGGAGCGCGCGGGACAGGCAGAGCTCGGGCGCGACGCCGATAGCGACGTCGTGCTCGTCCCACGCCGCGATCACCTTGTCCACCCGCGCCGCGAGCGGCTCGCAATCGGCGGGGTGGATGCGGTAGAAGCGCATCCCGGAGCGCTCCTCGACCTCCCATTCGAGCTCGTCGGGCTCGCGGACCATCGCGGTGGTGGCTACGCGGAGGCCGGCTTCGCGCTCGGGGCGGGTGAGGCGCGAGCGCGCCGGCAGGGAGACCTGGTTGCAAGCGCCCCGGTCGGCCGAGCTGACGCGGATCACCGAGGCGAATGCATCGGCCATGTCGTCCGGCAGCTGGCCGCGCCGGCCCGGGCGGACGAAGCGGGGCAGGAGCGCCCCGGGAACGGCGCCGGAGTCGAACCGGCCCGACTCCGCGTAGCGGAGCGCGTACTCGGTGAGGGCCGGCGGGGCGGCCGCGCCCAGCAAGGGGTTGGCGTGCGCGAGGGCGGCGTCGAGGCCGAGCAGGGCGGCGAACGCCTGGCGCCCTCCCTGCGCCACCACCACCGGCTCCCCCTCGAGCGCCGCTTGCTCGACCCCGCGGCAGCCTCGGCGACCTCCGCATCCCCCATCCAACCCACGCCCTCTGCGTGGAACTCCTGAGGGTCGAGCCGGTCGAACAGCTCGCAGAAGAGATCGGCGTAGTCTGCGCTCACGGACTCACACTTGACAAATAGTTGACATGAACCTGCTAGGGTTCAGGCATGGCCACGAGCACTCTAAACAACCCCCGGGAACGGGCCCTGTTGGCGCGGATCGCGCAGGCTCGACGCGGATCCCGGGCGCCAGGAGGCCGTCGCGCTCGGCCTGGTCGACGCGATTCTCGTCGGCGACACCGAAACCCTCGAGCGGGCGCTCCACGCACTCCGCAACGCCCGCGCCCTCGCCGGCGACACCGACCGCGAGCTGATCGGCTGGCTGGACGCGGCGATCGCATTCGCGCACTGGGGGCTCGAGCGGGCGCCGTCAGAAGCCCCCGTGGCCCAGGGAACGCAGGCGTACGACTTCCTGAGCGTGCTCGGCGGCTCGAGCCAGCTGGGAAGCACGGAGCTTCGCCGCCTGCTCGAGACGGATGACACCCAGGTGAGCCGTACCGGCCGCCGGCTGCTGGAGAGCGGCCTTGTCACCCGGCGCAAGGTCGGCCGCCAGGCGTATTGGCAGCTGACCCCGCGCGGGCGGACTGCGCTCGAGGACGCGCCCGCTGCGCAGCAACCACCGAACTCGGACTTCTGGCGGGAGGCCCTGCGGCGCGGCTTCAAGGGTGCGTACGGAGACCAGCCCGGCGAGCCCCGCGAGGTCGATCCCACCCGGGAGCGCATCATCGAGTCCTCCCTGGAGCTCCACACCACAAAGGGGATCCAGGCGACGACCTGGCCGGAGATCGCCGACAAGGCGGGCGTGCCGCTGGAGGTCGTCGAGGCGATGTTCCCCACGCTGGACGACCTGGCCAGAAGCTGCGGGCGGCACGTCGCCGAGAGCCTCAAGCTGCCGCCTGCCGACCTGGCGCCCGAGGTCTTCACCGGCGTCTCTTCGGAGAACGAGCGTGTCCGGCGGATGGTCGAGACGCTCTTCGGCGTCTACGAGCGCGGCGGGAAAGGCATCGCCACCGCGCGCCGGGAGCGAAACGACGTGCCGGCGGTGGGCGAAATGATGACGGAGCTCGACAACTCGTTCGATGCCCTGGTCGCCGAGGCCGTGCGCCCGCTGCAGCGCGGACAGCTTCGTCGGTCGCGGCCCTCAGGGCGCTCACCGATGTCGAGGTGTGGCGGACCCTGCGGAACGGGGCCACGCCCGATGCCGCGGTGGACCAGGCGAGCGTCGCGGTCGAGCGCTGGCTCGAAGCGCAGCCCGCACGCTGAACCGGCCCGGAAACGCAAACGGGGCCCGGCCTTCCGGCCGAGCCCCGCTCGCAAAAGCTCTTGGGAGAGAGCTAGATGACCTGGACGTTTGCCGCCCGCGGTCCCTTGTCCGACTCCTCAGCCTCGTACGAGACCTTGGCGCCCTCTTCGAGCGAGCGGAAACCCTCACTCTGAATTGCCGACTGATGGACGAAGAGGTCCTTCGAGCCGTCGTCGGGCGAGATGAAGCCGAAGCCCTTCTCGTCGTTGAACCACTTCACGGTTCCGTTAGCCATACGAACTGTCCTTTCTAACGCGTGCTGTGCGACCGATAGACCAAGCGCGAAAACGAAAGGACCGAACGGAACCGCAAACCACGACAGACCAGGCTCTTTTGCCTGATCAACTGGCGCTAACCCTAGCGGTTTAGCCCTCTCGGGCCTCGAGACCCTGCACCAATTCGTCCAGGCCGAGCTCGGTAAGAGCGCCCGAAACCTCCGCCAGCTCGTCCCGGCAGAAGACGATCAGCTCCTTCGCCTCGCCGCAGAGGGCGAGCGTTTCGCGGAGCTCCGCCTCGCCCGAGTCCAGGCGGGCGATGATCTCCTCGAGCCGGGCCGCGGCCGACTCGTAGCTGCGCTCGTGGTGCCGGTGCCTCACTCATCGCCTGCATCCTCCTCGATCCTGGCCGCGGACCGCGTCGTCGGCGAACCGCACCCGGACGTCGCGTCGCCTCGCGGCGCGTCGGCGCGCCAAGGTCACCGCGTCGCCCTCGAGCGACTCGACCCGCGCGTAGCCGCGCTCGAGCACGCGCTGCGGGTCGTGGCCGCGGATCGCCGCCTCGGTCGGGCGGCGAGGCTCGCGAGCGCCTCGGTCGGCTTCGCGCCCGCCGCGCCCTTGCGCGAGATGACGAGCGCGTGGCGCTGCGCCCGCTCGCTCGCGCGTCGCGAGGCCGCGCGTCGCCGCGGCGCGCACCTCGCGGAGCTTCTGGTGAAGGCGGGTGCGCTCGCGCGCGGACGCTCCGCGCCGGGCCCGTCGCGAGCTCGCCCAGGCGCTTGCCGCGCGCGCGGATCGCTGCCGCCGCCCGCGCGCTGCGCCCGGCGCGCGGCGACGCCAAGCTCGCCCGCGCCGCGCGCACGTCCACGCGCACCAGCTCCTCGGCGGCGTGGGTGGGCGTCGAGCAGCAGACGGCCGAGACGTCGTCGATCAGCGTGCGGTCCACCTCGTGGCCGACCGCGCTGATCACCGGCAGCCGCAGGAGCGCGACCGTCCGGCACAGGTTCTCGTCGCAGAACGCCCACAGGTCGGCGAGCGAGCCGCCGCCGCGGCAGACCACCGCGACCTCGACCTGCTCGAGCTCGGCGAGGCCGCGAAGCGCCGCCGCGATCCGCGCCGCCGCGCGGCGGTCCTGCACCGGCGCGTCCGCCCACACGATCGTCCCGCGCCAGCCGCGCCGCTCGAGGCCGGCGAGGAGGTCCTGGCACGCCGCGCTGCCCGCGCGCGGTGACGACGCCGATCGTCTTCGGCAGCAAGGGCCGGGCGAGGCAGCTTCTGCGGCTCGAAGAGGCCGTCGCGCTTGAGCTCCTCGCGAAGCGCGGCGAGCCGGGCGAGCAGGTCGCCGTCGCCGGCGAGGCGCATGTGGGTCGCGCGGAAGTTGAACGAGGGCGACGCGGTGGCCGAGCCCGGGTAGTAGTCGAGCCCGCCGCCGATCACGACCTCGGCGCCGTCGGCCAGGAGCTTCGGGTCGAGCCCGAGCTGGTCGAGGTCCGTGTTCCAGATCGAGCACGGGCAGCGCGCCCTGCGAGTCGCGGAGCTCGAAGAACGCCTGGACGCGCGAGCGGTCGAAAGCCCGTGAGCTCGCCCGTGACGAGCACCTTCGGGCGCTCGCGCAGGAAGTCCTTGAGCCGGTCGGCGTAGCGGCCGACCGGGAACGGCCCGGGCAGGTCGGGGTCGAGCGACGGCTCCGGGACGCCGGTGCCTTCGAGTGGAAGCTGGTCGGTCACGCGACTAAGAGTCGCAAACGGGGCGGCGAGCCTGACGACGCGCGGCTAGTTGCCGCCGAGATCGATGACGCCGAAGAGCAGCAGGAGCACCAGGGTCGCCGCTGCCGAGACGAGCAGCGAGCCCATGCAGCCCAGGCGGTTTGAGAAGAAGACGAACACGGTTGCCACACTCGTCTACCCATGTCGGACCTCCCCAAGCTCTCCGTCCTCGACCTCGCGACCGTCGCCGACGGCTCGACGCCCGCCGACGCGCTTCGCAACTCGCTCGAGCTCGCGCAGCACGCCGAGCGCCTGGGCTTTCACCGCTACTGGGTCGCCGAGCACCACAACATGCCCGGCATCGCCAGCTCGGCGCCCGCCGTCCTGATCGCCGAGATCGCCTCGGCGACCGAGACGCATGCGGGTCGGCTCGGGCGGCGTGATGCTGCCGAACCACGCGCCGCTGGTGGTCGCCGAGCAGTTCGGGATGCTCGACGCGCTCCACCCGGGCCGGATCGACCTGGGCATCGGCCGCGCGCCGGGCACCGACGGCGTCACCGCCATGGCGCTTCGCCGCGACGCCAACCCGCTGAGCGACGACGACTTCCCGCAGACCCTGGGCGAGCTGGTCGGCTTCTTCAAGGGCGAGTTCCCGCCGGGCCACCCCTACGGCCAGATCACCGCGGTGCCGGGCGCGGGCAACCTGCCCGAGATCTGGCTGCTCGGCTCGTCGGGCTACTCCGCGCAGGTGGCGGGCATGCTCGGCTGGCCGTTCTCGTTCGCCCACCACTTCATGGCGCGGAACACCCTGCCCGCGCTCGAGCTCTACCGCAACACCTTCCAGCCCTCGCGAGCGCTCTCAGAAGCCCGAGGCGATGGTCGCCGTCGCGGTCATCTGCGCCGAGGACGACGAGACGGCCCGCTACCTCTCCCGCCCGGCGCGCCTTTCGATGGCCCGCCTGCGCTCGGGCCACCCGACCCGCTTTCCCTCGAACGAGGAGGCCGCGGCGTACGAGTTCTCGGCCCAGGACGAGCAGAAGATCGAAGACCTCTCGGGCTCGGCGATCGTGGGCGGGCCGGACACGGTCCGCCGCCGCCTGGAGGAGCTCGCCGAGTCGACCCAGGCCGACGAGCTGATGATCACGACGATGGTCTTCGACCACGCGGATCGCATGCGCTCGTACGAGCTCGTGGCCGAGCTGGCGGGCATGACAGCCAGGTTTCGCCCTAGCGCGCAGACTCGCAGCCGAACGTGCGTTCGTCACATTGCAACGCGATTAATCCGGTTAGCTGGGTGTGACAGGGGCAGACGTACTAGTGAGGGGTCGCACCGCGGACCCCTCCTGATCCCGCAAACCAAGGAGCACTGAACCAATGGCTACACAGACCAAGGCAGACCGCACCGAAGCGGCCAAGAAGGCCGCCGCTACGCGCGAGCGCAACCAGAAGCGCGAGCAGTCGAAGGACCAGGGCCGCAAGGCCGCTGCGAGCCGCTTCACCAACGACGCGCGCGACGGCCTGAACAAGGCCCGCACCGAGGCTTCGAAGGCCGCTTCGAGCGCCGGCAACGTCGGCAAGGCAACCGCCGGCGCGGCGGTCAGCGCCGGCCGCTCGGTTGCCGCACGCGTCGGGCTCGGCGGCAAGAAGTAACGCCGAACCCGTAACCGTTCGATAGAGGGCGCCCCTTCCGGGGCGCCCTTTTTCGTTCCGCTAGCGGCGGCGGCCGATTCCCGAGCCGGCCTCGTCGAAGTCGCTGCCGTCGGCGCAAACGTTGCCCTCCTCCTGGGCGAACGTCACTCCCGGGTCGGCTGCGCAGTCCACCTGCTCGTTGCCGGCGGAAACGTTGTCGATCGCGACGATGTCGAATCCGGCGCCCGAATGGTTGGGCGGATCGGGGGGGTAACCGCGAATCTCGATCCCCTCGGCCAGGTTCGAGCGGGTCTCGTTTTCGATCAGCGAGTTCGCGTTGCCCTCGATCCTGATGCCGTCCTGGAAGTTCGCGCTGGCCTTGTTCAGGCGGAGCTCGTTCTGGTCACCGAGTGACTACGAACCCCTCGCCGCCGTTCGCGTTCGACACGTTCCGCGCGATCGTGTTTCCGCTTCCGTAAACCTCGATGCCCGCCTCTTCTTCGGAGCCGTTGTCGCTCGCGCGATTGCCGGCAATGAGCGAATCCGATACCGACAGCCGGAGACCCGTGCCCAGGCCGCCACGGACGACGTTGTCGCGGATCTCCAGTCCCTCGGCATCCTCATCGGTGAACACCGAGATCCCCTCGTCGTCGTCTCCGCTCTGCTTGATGAGGTTGGACGCGATGAAGGCGTCGTCGCAATCCGCGATGTCCTCGGGCAGCGGATCCGGTTCGCCCTCGACGAAGGCGAAGTTGCAATTGACCGAGATGCCATCGTCGACGAAGATGCGGTCGATCGTGTTCTCGGTCACGACGGGATCCTGACCTGAGATGTCGGCGCCGCGGTAACAGGCGTTGATCTCGTTCCGGTGAACGAGGGCGTCGTTGCCGTTGATCCTGAGACAGGTCTGATCTCCGTGGGAGATCTGGTTCTTCGTGACACGAGCCTGACCGCCGTTGAGCTCGAGGCCGTAGTCGCAGACGTCCGCCGAATTGCCCGTGAACAGGGCGTCGTCTCCGTTGACCTGGAAGCAATCGGAGTCGGTCTCCATTGCGCGGTTGTTCTTGACGCGAAGGTCGTCCCCCGTTAGCCGGAAAGACTCGTTGTCGGTGTTCTTCACGGTCGAGCCGCGGACCAGGGCGTCGTTGCCCTCAAGTGTCAACCCGTTTCCGTCCTCGCAGCGTGCCGCGGAGTTGTCCTCGAAGACCAGGCGTTCGCCGGTGACCTCATAGCAGTTGCTGTCAGTGAGGTCCGCCTTGTTCGAACGGATGACGCCGTCGTCGCCTTCGATATCGACAGCGTTCTGGTCGCAGCCCGCGAACACCGAGGAAGTGACGATGCCTCGGTTCCCGGTGATGCTCACGCAATCCTCGGAATTCCTGCCGCGAAAGCGCAGCTTCGAGAACGCGCAGTCCGCACCGGCGCAGTTGATGCCGCCACCGTGGTGGACCTCGACATTCCGGATCGTCACCCCGTTGGCCGCGATGTCGAAGGCGGGAATGGTCGGCTGCTCGAACACGAGGGCTTCGACGACGGGCTTGCCGTCGACGCCCTTGATCTCGAGGTTGTTCGTCGGGACCGTGACGTTCTCGTCGTAAGGAGCCTTGCGCTTCTTGACCGCAACGACGTCGCCGGGATCCGCGGCGTCAACCGCGGCCTGGATCGAGCCGAAGTCCTGCGGCACCTGAAGGGTCGCTGCCTGCGCCGGCCCGGCGAGGGCCAGCAGTCCCCCCGCGAGCAGCAGTCCGAGCACCGAATTACGAATCCACATAGTCCCTCCAGAGCGCTCTGGCGCCAGTTCGATTTCCCCTGCGGGCGGGGAATATACAGCGAGCGATCAGGGCTTGCCGGACTCGCAGTCCTTGAGCGTGTCGGAGCCCGGCCCGCCGTCGCATTCATCCTTGCCGCCGCCGCCGGCGAGGATGTCGTCGCCCTTAGCTCCGAAGAGCTCGTCCTTGCCGTCGGAGCCCTTCAGCTGGTCCGCGCCACCGTTGCCGCAGATCGACATCGTTCCCGCCCTTGGCCGAGACCTTGTCGTCGCCGCCGAGGGCGACGATCACGTCCTTGTCGCCGGTGCCCTTGAGCTTGTCCTTGAAGTCAGTGCCGACGATGTCGGCGACCTTGCCCTGGCACTCGAGCGGCACGCGGGCCCAGTCCGGGTTGCCGTCGAACACGCCCGCAGCGTCTGGCGTCAGCGGCGTCGCGCCCTTGACGGCAGTCGGCGTCGTCGGAGTTCTCGTAGACCAGGATCCCGGAGCTGAAGGTGCCCTCGACGAAGGTGATGAACTGCCCGTCCGGGGAGAACGCGCAGTTGTAGTCGGCGTTGGCCGCGCCGGGCATCGCGGCGGTGTTGTCGGAGATGTCGGTCTGCGTGCCGCCGAGCTGGACGGGCGAGAGCTTGTAGACGTCGGCGGTCGGGCTGCCGAGCGGGCCGCCGCGGGTGAAGCACATCTCCTTGCCGTCCCCGGACAGCGACGGCTGGTACTCGTCGGTCGCGCTGATGAGGATGCTCTCCGGCGTCGTCTGTGTGCCGTTGGCCTTCTCGCGGAAGATGTCCAGGTCGCCGAACTGGTCGCCCTGGTAGTAGATCTGCTTGCCGTTCGGCGACCACACCGGCTTGCCCTGGTTCGAGGTGGGGGTGCCGGCGGTCAGGTTGAAGGTGTTGGAGGGGTTGTCGACCTCGGTCACGTAGACGTCGAACTGGTCGCATGGCGGGTCCGGGCACGTTGGCGGCTCCTCGCTCTCGTACGCGACGAACTTGCCGTCGGGCGACCAGGCCGGCCGGTCCTCCTGCTGGTCGTCGGTGTTCGCGGAGTGTTGCAGCGCCCGTCTGCTGGGTCGGCACGGTCCAGATGTCGCGGTCCGACGCGCCGTTGAAGAGCGCGAACGCGAGCATCGAGCCGTCGGGCGAGTAGTTGGGATGGCGGTGCTGGCCCGCGAGGATCGGCGTGACCGGGCTCGAGACGGTGCCCAGGGGGCCGCTCAGGTAGTACATGTCGGCGCTCGCGTCTCCGCCGGCGCCGCGGCCGGAGACGAAGACGATCTCCCCGTTCTCCCCGGGCCAAACGGCCGCGGCGGTCGACGGCAGCAAGAGCACTGCCGCGAAGACCGCGAGCGCGAATCTCAAACCCCCATTCACGACGGGTTTGACACTACTCCTCTCGCGAGCCGAGCGCCCGCCGGCCTAGGGGACGGAGATGGTCGGCGAGTCGTCGTCGCCGCAAGCGACGACCGACGCGTTGCCGTTGGCCGACGAGTCGAAGTCGACCGCATGGGTGAACACGTACGAGTAGTAGCTGCCCGCGGGCGGCTCGCTCGGGGATGGGACCGCGAACGATCCTCCACTCGAGTCGACGTTCAAGAGGAAGGGGAACGGGCCGTAGACCTGGATCAGGCGGCTTACCCCTTCGCAGCTGGAGGCGTTCGAAGAGAGGTCGCCGCTGAATGTGTCCAGGGGGTCGTCGAACGCGAAGTTCTCGATGGTGGTCGCTTCTCGCTCAGCGCTGAGCACGGCGGAATCCGCACCGCAGACCTTGCGGTGGCCCGGCCGGCCGAACTTGTCGGACTCCGGCAGCTTGACCTTCACCTCATTCGCCTCGGGCGACTGGAAGTACCAGTCGCCCAGAAGGCTCCACTCCCCGGTACCTGCGGAGAGGTTCGAAACCTGGACGTTCGGCACCTTGTAGCGAACGACGCGGTTCTTGACGCACTTGTTGGTGCCCGATTCGACGACGCCCCGGAACTCGAAGTTGTCGAGCACCAGATTGATCGAGACCTTCGACTTGATCGTCTTCGTCTCGGCCTGGGCCGGCCGGCGAATAGCCCCAGAACGACGAACGCGAGGGCGATCGCCCTCGCGTTCAAAGCCCCCTTCATGCTGTTACGGCCTTAGGCGGCGTTTCGGAAACCGGCCAGAGCGCCGTCCGAGGCGAGCCGGCGAAGCGCCGACTGCTCGAGCTTCTGCGCGTTCTTCTGGGTCACGCCCAGGTCGCGCGCAACGTCGCGGATCGACTTCGCGGGACGGCCGCCGGTGCCGAAGCGGCCGCGGATGACCTCGGCCTCGAGCTCGGGCAGCTTGCGAAGGCGCCGTCTCGACGGCGTTCTCCTGCTCGCGCTCGAGAACCTCGTCCTCGAGGTCGGCAGTCGCCTCTGCGCGCAGCTCGCCCAGCGTGGTGTCGCCGTCGTCGCCGATCGGCTGGTCCAGCGAGGACGTGACGCGCGTGAGGTCGCGGGTAGCCATGACCTCGTCGAGCGGCAGCTTGGCGCGCTCGGCGACCTCTTCGTCAGTGGGCTCGCGATCCAGCTCGAGCGCCAGCTCGGCCGAGATCCGGTTCACGGTGCGCTCGCGCTGAGCGACGTGCGCCGGGATCCGGACCGCACGGCCCGTGTTGTCCAGGCCGCGCTGGATCGACTGCTTGATCCAAAGGACCGCGTAGGTCGAGAACTTGTAGCCGCGACGCCAGTCGAACTTCTCCGAAGCGCGGATCAGGCCGAGCATCGCCTCCTGGACCAGGTCGCCCATCGGCAGCCCGTGGCCCTGGTAGCGGCGCGCGAACTTGATCACGAGCCGGAGGTTCGAGTTGATCAGCCGCTCCTTGGCGGCCAGGTCGCCCTTCTCGATCCGCTGCGCGAGGTCGATCTCCTCGGCGGCGGTGAGCAGGGGGTACTTGGCAGCCTGGTTGAAGAACAGCTGCAGGCTGTCGGTTGTCTCGACCGAAAGGTCGTGGGTATCGCTGCGCCGGCGCGCACGCGTGGGTGCGGTCTCGGCGGCATGCTCGCCGCGGTTCCGGTGGTTGTCAGAGCGCTGTTCGCCAGCGCCTCGGGTGCGTGCCATGTGGTCTTCGTCCTTCATTTCATTGCGCGCCTGCCCGCTGCAGGCGCGCTCAATCAGGTTTTCTTGATTCGTTGCTTTACAAAGTATAGCGAACATTTGTTCTCGCTGCAAGGCCAATTTTTGGCTCTATCAGCGAGATACAACGGCTCTGCGAGCCCGTTGGATCACGTGCGCCGGGGGAGAGGGGCGCCGAGGGGACCGGACACCATACAGAATGTGCGGGTTTGTTGCAAGCTCGCCTAAAAGCCCGGAAATCGGCTATTCAAGCCGAGTCTCGCGTTTGCGCCCAGCTCGGTGCCAGGCACCGCTGCGGGGCTACGAGGGAACGATCGGCAGGTCCACGGCCGTGACCGGGTCCGCGTCCTTCAAGAAGCGGTCGACTACCCGCGCGCAGCGCCTGCCCTCGGCGATCGCGGTCACGATCAGCGACTGGCCCACCCGCGCGTCGCCCGCGGCGAAGACGCCGTTCTCGGCTCGCCGCGTAGGCGGGCGCGTGGACGTTGCCGCGCTCGTCGAGGTCGACGGCCAGGCCGTCGAGGAGGCCCTCGCGCTCGGGGCCGGTGAACCCGACGGCGACCAGCACGAGCTGGGCGGGCAGCGTGTACTCGGAGCCTTCGACCGCCTCGAGCGTGCGCGAGGAGGAGCCGGTCACCTTGCGGCCGACCAGCTCGGCGACCCGTCCTTCCGAGTCGCCCCGGAGCTCGATCACCTGGTGGCCGAAGCGGCGCTCGCCGCCCTCGTCGAGCGCGTAGGTCGTGGCCGAGCGCTTGAGCGGCAGCGGCCAGGGCGTGTCGGGGTAGCGCCCGTCCTTCGGCACCTCGGGATAGACGTCGAGGAGGAGCGTCGAGCGGGCGCCTTCGCGGTTCGCGTTGGAGATGCAGTCCATGCCGGTATCGCCGCCGCCGATGACGACGACGTCCTTGTCCTTCGGCCACGATCTCGGAGCTGCGGGCTCGGCGGGCGCCGGGCCCGCTCGGTGAGCGTCGCGACGTAGCGGTTGCGGATGTAGAGGTAGTCCATGGCGTCGTGGACGCCCGTCGAGGTCCGAGACCGGCACCTCGAGCTTGCGGGACACGCGCGAGCCGGTCGCGACGACGACGGCGTCGAAGCGGTCGCGGAGATCGTCCACGCTCATTCCCGCCCCGCCGATGTCCGCGTTGTAGTTCGAAGGTGATGCCCTCGGCCGCGAGGACGTCGACGCGGCGGTCGATCATCCACTTCTCGAGCTTTGCGTCCGGCACGCCGAAGCGCATCAGGCCGCCGGGCGCCTCGTCGCGCTCGAAGACCGTGACCTCGTGGCCGACCTGGTTGAGCTCGGCCGCGGCGGCCAGGCCGGCGGGGCCCGAGCCGATCACCGCGACGTGCTGGCCGGTGCGGGTCTCGGGCACGTTCGGGCGTGATCCAGCCTTCGTTCCAGGCGCGCTCGACGATCGCGTACTCGACCTGCTTGATCGTCACCGCCTCGTCGTTGATGGCCAGGACGCACGCCGACTCGCACGGCGCGGGGCAGATCAGGCCGGTGAACTCGGGGAAGTTGTTGGTGGCGTGGAGCTGGTCGATCGCCTCGCGCCACTTGCCGGTGCGGACGAGGTCGTTCCAGTCGGGGATGAGGTTGCCGAGCGGGCAGGCGTCGTTGCAGAACGGGACGCCGCAGCCCATGCAGCGCTGACGCCTGGCGCTTGAGCTCGGGCTCGGGCATGACCTGGTAGATCTCGCCGTAGTCGGCGACGCGCTCGGCGGGGTCGCGTTCGGGGGGTGCGGTGCGGGGCACCTCGATGAATCCGCGGGGATCGGGCATTGTCAGATCAGCACCTTAGTGCGAAAGCAGCATGTGTCGTGGGGTATCTGCGAAGTGAGGACGGGAAGCTGAGGAGCTAAGCGGTGACCTCGACCGAGCTGAGCTTCTTTCGCTCCTCGATCACGCGCTTGTACTCGCGCGGCATCACCTTCACGAACTCGTCCGCGGTCTCGGCGTAGCTGGCGAGGATCCGCTCGGCGACGGCCGAGCCGGTCCGCGCGTGGTGTTCGACCAGGAGGTCGCGGAGCTCCGCGCGGTCCTCGTCGGTCAGCTCCTCGAGGTCGACGAGGTCGCGGTTGCAGCGGCCCGGGAAGCGCTTGCGCGGATCCCAGACGAAGGCGGTGCCGCCGGTCATGCCGGCCGCGAAGTTGTAGCCCGTGGGGCCGATCACGGCGACGCAGCCGCCGGTCATGTACTCGCAGCCGTGGTCGCCGACGCCCTCGACGACCGCGCGCGCGCCCGAGTTGCGGACGGCGAAGCGCTCGCCGGCGCGGCCGCGGAAGAAGGCGCGGCCGGCGGTGGCGCCGTAGAGGGCGACGTTGCCGATGATCACGTTGTCCTCGGCCGCGTAGGTCGCGGCGTCGGGCGGGCGCACCGAGAGGATGCCGCCCGAGAGCCCCTTGCCCACGTAGTCGTTCGCCTCGCCGCGCAGGTCGATCGAGATGCCGGCGGCGAGCCAGGCGCCCAGGCTCTGCCCGGCCGAGCCGCGGAGGTGGAGCTTCACGGTCTCCTCGGGAAGGCCGGCGGGACCGTGCGCGGTCACGACCTCGTGCGAGAGGATGCCGCCGATCGCGCGGTGGCGAGTTCTGGATGTCGCGCTCGACCTCGATCGCGCGTGCCGGCGCGGATCGCCTCGCCGGCCTCGTCGACGAGGCCGAGCGGGTCGAGGTCCTCGCGCTCGGGCACGTCGCCGGGGACGTGCTTGGACGCCTCGCCCGGCTCGGCGACGTCGGCGAGCATGCCGGAGAGGTCGACGCCGTGCGCCTTCCAGTGGGCGATCGCCTCGCCCGGCTCGAGGTGCTGGACCTGGCCGACCAGCTCGGACGAGCGAGCGGACGCCGAGCTTGGCGAGGATCTCGCGCACCTCCTCGGCGACCAGGTAGAGGTAGTTCACGACGTGCTCGGGCTTGCCGGTGAAGCGCCGCCGGAGCTCGGGGTCCTGGGTCGCCACGCCGACGGGGCAGGTGTTCAGGTGGCAGACGCGCATCATGATGCAGCCGGTCACGATCAGCGGCGCGGTCGAGAAGCCGTACTCGTCGGCGCCCGAGGAGCGCCGCGATGACGACGTCGCGGCCGGTGCGCATCTGGCCGTCGGTCTGAAGGATCACGCGCGAGCGCAGGTCGTTCTCGAGCAGCGTCTGCTGCGTCTCGGCCAGGCCGATCTCCCACGGCACGCCCGCCGACTGGATGGAGGACGAGCGGCGAGGCGCCCGTGCCGCCGTCGTGGCCCGCGATGACGACGTGGTCGGCGCCCGCCTTGACGACGCCCGCGGCGACCGTGCCCACCCCGACCTCGGAGGCGAGCTTCACCGAGACCGTCGCCTTGGGGTTCGAGGTGCGCAGGTCGTAGATCAGCTGCTTCAGGTCCTCGATCGAATAGATGTCGTGGTGGGGCGGGGGCGAGATGAGCTCGACGCCGGGGGTCGAGTAGCGGAGCTGCGCGATGTACTCGTCGACCTTGTGGCCGGGCAGCTGGCCGCCCTCGCCGGGCTTCGCGCCCTGCGCGATCTTGATCTGGATCTGTTCGGCGTTCGCGAGGTAGTGCGCCGTCACGCCGAAGCGGCCGGAGGCGACCTGCTTGATCGCCGAGCGGCGCCAGTCGCCGTTCTCGTCGGGCTCGTAGCGCCGGGGGTCCTCGCCGCCCTCGCCCGAGTTGGAGCGCCCGCCGATGCGGTTCATCGCGATCGCAAGCGTCTCGTGCGCCTCGGGCCCGAGCGCGCCCAGGCTCATCGCTCCGGTCGAGAACCGCTGCGCGATCGTCTTGATGTCCTCGACCTCGTCGAGCGGGACCGGCGGGCCGAGCGGCTTGGGCTTCAGGAGGCCGCGGATCAGCCCGTGCTGGGCGTTCTCCTCGTTGACGCGCTTGGCGAAGACCGAGTAGTGGACGGGCGCGTCGCCGTTGCCCGTCGCGGCGCGCTGGAGGGTCGAGATCGTCTCGGGATCCCACATGTGCCGCTCGCCGTCGCGGCGCCATGCGTAGACGCCGCCCTGGGGAAGGATCTCCTCGTGCGCGGCGGGCAGGAGCGCCTGCTCGACGTGGCGGGCGCGGCTGAGGCCGTGGGCCTTCGGCCAGGCGCGGGCGTGGCGCTGCTGCGCCTCGTGGGCGAGCTGGACGATGCCGACGCCGCCGATCGACGAGCGACGTGCCGGTGAAGTGGCGGTCGACCAGGCCCTTCTCGAGCCCGACCGCCTCGAAGATCTGCGCGGCGTTGTACGAGCCGATCGTCGAGATCCCCATCTTCGAGAGGACCTTGAGGAGGCCGGTGCCGATCGCCTTGACGATGCGCTCGCGCGCTACCTCCGGAGAGACGTCCGGGATCTCGCCGCGCGCCGCGAGGTCGGCGGCGGTGTCGAGCATGAGGTAGGGGTTCACGACCGACGCGCCGTAGCCGATCAGCGCGGCGACGTGGTGGATCTCGCGCGCCTCGCCCGTCTCGATCGCAAGGCCCGCGTGGACGCGGTCGCCGGTGCGGACGAGGTGCTGATGGACGGCCGATGCGGCGAGGAGCGACGGGATCGCCGCGTGAGCCTCGTCGACGCCGCGGTCGCTGAGGACCAGGATCGTGGCGCCTTCGCGGATCGCCTTCGAGGCGTCGTCGCACAGGCGGTCGAGCGCGCCCTCCATGGCGCTGTCGCCGTCGGCGACCACGAAGGTCATGTCGAGGACGCGAGTCTCGAGGCCGCCGTGTTGAGCTCGCGCAGGATGGCCATCTCGTCGTTCTGGAGGACCGGGCGCTCCAGGACGAGCTGCATCGCCGGGCTCGGCCCGTGCTCGATCAGGTTCGACTCGGGGCCGAGGCCGGTGCGAAGGCTCATCACGATGTGCTCGCGGACGGAGTCGATCGCCGGGTTGGTCACCTGGGCGAAGCGCTGCTTGAAGTAGCTGAAGAGCGTGGGCGCCTGCTCGGAGAACATCGCCAGCGCGAGGTCGTTGCCCATCGAGCCCGTCGGCTCCTTGGCGTCGCGCGCCATCGGCGTGAGCAGGACGCGGAGGTCCTCCTGGGAGAAGCCGAACGCGAGCTGCTGGCGCTTCAGCTCGTCGCCCGACGGCGCCGGCGGGGCGGCGCGGTTGCTCTGGGGCAGGTCCTCGAGGCGGATCGAGCGGGCCTCGTCCCACTTGCCCCACGGCGCCGAGTTGGCGACGACGGTCTCGGCCTCGCCCTCGTCGAGCACGCGGCCCTGCGCGAGGTCGATCGCGAACATCGAGCCGGGGCGAAGGCGCCCGCGGTAGGCCACGTCCTCGTCCGGGACCTGGAACGAGCCGGCCTCGGACGAGACGGCGACCCAGCCGTCGTGGGTGATGAGCCAGCGCCCGGGCCGCAGGCCGTTGCGGTCGAGCGTCGCGCCCAGGAACGTGCCGTCGGTGAAGGTGATCGCGGCCGGGCCGTCCCACGGCTCGATCAGGCGGGAGTGGTAGTGGTAGAAGCCCTCGAGCTCGGGCGGGACGCCGTCGCGGTTCTCGTGCGCCCGCGGGATCATCATCATCACCGCGTGGGGCAGCGAGTGGCCCGCCATGCAGAGGAGCTCGAACACGTGGTCGAAGGCGAGCGAGTCCGAGGTGCCGGGCGTGACCAGGGGCAGGCAGCGCTTGAGGTCGTCGCCGAAGAGCTCTGACTCCAGGATCGCCTCGCGAGCCTGCATCCAGTTGATGTTTCCCTGGACCGTGTTGATCTCGCCGTTGTGCGCCGACATCCGGTGCGGGTGGGCGAGGCCCCAGCTCGGGAAGGTGTTGGTCGAAAAGCGCGAGTGGACGATCGCGAGCGCGGACTTCAGCTTCGGGTCGCGCAGGTCGGGATAGAAGTTCGAGAGCTGCGGCGCGGTGAGCATCCCCTTGTAGACGATGGTCCGCGAGGAGAAGCTGGGGAAGGTGACCTCGGAGGTCTCCAGCTCGACCGTGCGGCGGATCACGAAGAGCTTGCGCTCGAAGGCGTCGGCGTCGGGCGTGTCGGGCCCGCGGCGGATCATGAGCTGGCGGATCGTCGGCATCGCCTCCCGGGCGACCCGGCCGCAGTGGGTGGGGTCGGTCGGGACCTCGCGCGAGCCGAGCGGGATCTGGCCCTCGGCGCGGACGACCTCTTCGATGCGGTGGCCGATCTCCAGGCGGCGGGCCGGGTCGGCGGGCAGGAAGCACATCGCGACGGCCATCTCGCCCGGGCCGGGCACGTCCGCGGGGTCGACGCCGAACTCGCCCGCGCGCTCGCGGAAGAACTCGTGGGGGAGCTGGATCAGGATGCCCGCGCCGTCGCCCGTGTCGGCGTCGGCGCCGGCGGCGCCGCGGTGCTCCAGGAGGTCAAGGGTCGCGATCGCGCGCTCGATGACCTCGTGGATCGGGCTCGCCGTCGAGGCGAGCCAGGCACGCTACGCCACACCCATCGTGCTCGTGGGCAGGGTCGTAGAGACCAGCGGTCCGGGGCGACGATTGCTCCGGACGCGCCGTGGGCGGGCGGCGGTCCACGCTGAAATTCTAGATCAACTCGGGTTGCGTCATGCGAATCCGGGGCATACTCGACGCGAAGTGGCTGCAGTTAACGAATCGATCGACATCGACGCAACCCCCGCCGAGGTATGGGCTGTGGTCATGGACCCCAACCGCCTCGGCGACTGGGTGACCGCTCACAAGAAGCTCTACGACGCCCCTAACGGCGAGCTGTCCGAGGGCGATTCGTTCCGGCAGAAGCTGCGCGTCGTCGGCCCGAGCTTCAAGGTCAGGTGGACCGTCGTCGAGGCCTCGGAGCCCTCGCTCGCGGTCTGGGCGGGCAAGGGGCCCGGGCGGCTCGTCGGCCGACGTCCGCTACGAGCTCTCCGCGGACGGCAACGGCGGCACCCGCTTCGACTACTGCAACAGCTTCGAGCTGCCCGGAGGCCCGCTCTCGATGCCGGCGAAGAGCATCGCGGGCCCGCCTGCGACCAAGCAGGCCCGCGCGTCCCTTCAGAACCTCAAGAAGCTGCTCGAGGGCTAACCGCCCAACGCCCCGTACCAGGTACCTAACGGTTTGCTCACACGGGCGTCGGCTCGAGGATCTGCTCGATCGAGTCGGCGAGGCCGCGCTCGTTCATCTCGACGAGCACCGCGTTCACCCAGATGTCCTCGTCGGCGGTCTCGAAGCGCTGGGGCAGCTGGGTGCGGAAGCCCTCGAGCGGCTGTTGGTATTTGACGCCGAGCACGCTGGTCCGCGACGCGGTCATGCCGACGTCGGAGATATACGCGGTGCCGCCGGGCAGGACGCGGGCGTCCGCGGTTGGCACGTGGGTGTGGGTGCCGACCACGGCGGCGGCGCGGCCGTCGAGGTGCCAGCCCATCGCGACCTTCTCCGAGGTCACCTCGGCGTGGAAGTCGACGAAGAACGCGTCGGCCTTGCCCTCCAGGCGGTCGAGGAGCGCGTCCGACTCGGCGAAGGGCGAGCGCGCGGCCTGGAGGTGGAGCATGCCGATCAGGTTGATGACGCAGACGCGCATGCCGCCCGCCTCGACGATCACGTGCCCCTTGCCCGGCGCGGACGTCATGAAGTTGGCGGGCCGGATCACGCGCTCGGCCTCGTCCAGGTACGAGTAGGCCTCCTTGCGGCGATACGTGTGGTTGCCGAGGGTGATCACGTCGAAGCCCATCTCGAAGAGATCGCGCCCCGTCCGCTCCGTGATGCCGAGGCCGCCGGCCGAGTTCTCGCCGTTGACGATGGAGAGGTCGGGGGAGTGGCGCTCCAGCAGGCCGGGCATCGCCTCGCGAAGCCCCTTGCGCCCGGGGCTGCCCACGACATCGCCGACGAAGAGAACCTTCACCCGGCCGAGGCTACCCCGGTGCCAGGCACGGTGCCTGGCACCGCGTCAGATCTTCGGGTTCGTGTAGCCCGGGCGCGGGCCGCGCTTCTCGACCCAGGCCTTCCAGCGGCCGTCGTCCGGCTCGCCGGCGAGCGCCTTCGTCGCGCGGAACGCGAAGTCGCTCACCTGGTCGAGCGTCGTGTCCTTGGGCAGGCGCCAGCGCGATCACCCAGCCGACGTCGGCCATCAGGATCCAGCCGGACGGCGTCGTCACCCCCCGGCCCGCGAGCTCGGGATAGGCCGGCTTGCCCGGCTCGACCCCCGTCACGTTCAGGATCAGGTTCATCGCGTCGGGGTCGCCGTCGCCGACGTTCATCTCGATCTTGATGTCGGGCTCGCCCGAGGCGGGTTCGATCACCAGCCAGCGCCGCGCGTCACCCATCCGCTCGAACCGCCCGCGCTTTGCGTGCAGCCGATCGAACATGAAGCCGACGAGGTGTACGTCGGAGCGCTCGAACTCGATTCGTTTCGCCACGTCCGCAAGCAAAGCACGCTCGAGGGGTCAGGGGTCAGACCCCTTAAAAGAAACGGACGGATGTGCGACGCCGTGTGGGTAAAGCGTGATGGCTTTGTGGCCGAATGAATAGGTAATGGCCGGAGGTGCGATACCCGAGGAGCCGCCGGACGGTCGTTGCTCGCATTGCCTGCGACCGGTTCCGGCGGACCTCGGGGTCGAAAACTCCATGGGCGACGTCCTGTGCGGGGGTTGTTACTTCGTGCTCTGGGGCCCGAAGGGGAAGAGCCGGTCGAGTGCGACGGTCGAGGCGAAGCGCCCGCAGAAGCGCCGCGACGAGCGCGGCCGGCCGATCTGGATCCCGGGACCCACCGGCCTCTAGCCGCAACCGTCTAGCGTTCCCGGGCCATGAGCGGCCCGAGCCCACAAGCGCCCGCCAAGCCGGTGATCGAGGTCTCGGGGGTCGGGCACGCCTTCGGCGACCGCGCCGCGCTCCGCGACGTCACGTTCTCGGCCGAGCCGGGTGAGCTGCTCGCGGTGATCGGCCCGAACGGAGCCGGCAAGACGACGCTGCTCTCGATCCTGGCGGGCATCCGCGATCCGGACTCCGGCTCGGTCTCGGTTCCCGGCAAGGTCGGCTGGGTCCCGCAGCAGGCCGCGCTCTACCGGCGGCTGACCGTCGAGGAGAACCTGCGCCTCTTCGCCCGGCTCGAGGAGTGCGAGGACGTTGACGATGCGGTCGAGCGCATGCTCGACCAGACCGGCCTGCGCGAGCGGCGCGGCGATCAGATCGGGACGCTCTCCGGGGGAAACCAGCAGCGCGTGAACATCGCGATCGGCCTGCTCTCCCAGCCGGCGGTGCTGCTGCTCGACGAGCCGTCCACCGGCCTCGACCCGCGCCAGCGCGAGCGCCTTTGGGAGTTCGTCCTCGCCCTCGCCGGCCAGGGGACGACGGTCATCTTCACGACCCACCACCTCGTCGAGGCCGAGCGCTACGGCAACCGGCTCATCGTCCTGGCCGACGGCGAGGACGTCTTCGACGGGACCGCGCGCGAGCTCCACGAAGCGGTCCCCGACGCCGGCGGCCGCGACTTCGAGGCGGCGTTCGTCGCCTTCCTCAGAGAGCGGGGGCACTGAATGAGCGGCATGCCGCTGGCTCCTGCTCAAGGACCTCCAGATCCTCAGGCGCTCGCCGCTGGTGACCGCGCTCCTGGTCGCCTACCCGGTCGTGATCGGGATCCTGATCGGCTTCGCGCTGTCGGGCGACGAGGGCAAGCCGCGGGTCGCGTTCCTGAACGAGGTCACCGAGGGCGAGAGCTTCGACCTGGGCTCGGGCGAGGGCGAGTTCGGCGCGACCGAGGCGCGCGACCAGCTCTGCGACCGGGTCGAGTGCGTGGACGTCGAGTCCCGCGAAGAGGCCGAGCAGATGGTCCGCGACGGCGAGGTCCTGGGCGCGCTCATCCTTCCCGAGGACCTGCTCGACCGGCTGCGCTCGCTGACGACCCTCAACCCGGAGGAGCCCACGGTCGAGGTGCTCGTCAACGAGGACGACCCGGTCAAGGCGCAGCTCGTCGACGACCGGATCTCGGCGCTCATCACCGAGGCGAACCTGATCCTCTCGCAGCGGATCTCCGAGCAGGCGGCCGGGTACATAGACCTCCTGATCGAGGGCGGCACATTCACGGTGCCGTTCCTCGGCGACACGATCGAGATCCTCGGCCTGAACGAGGCGAGCGAGATCCTCTCCGCCGTCGAGGAGGAGCTGCCGCCCGGCGCCGATCGCGACGCGCTGCAGGAGGTGATCGAGTTCGCCGGCACGGCAGAGGAGAACCTCGAGTTCGCGCTTCCGCTCCTGGGCGCCGTGTCGAGCCCGATCGCGGTCGAAAAGGACGTCGTCTCCGGCGCCTCGACCTCGCTGAGCGCCTTCGCGATCGCGATCGCGGCGACGGTGACGCTGATGTTCGTGACCGTGCTGCTGGTGGCCGGCTCGCTTGCGCTCGAGCGCGAGGAGAACGCCTTCACCCGCATCACCCGGAGCTCGGTCGGCGAGACGGGCCTCCTGGTCGAGAAGCTCGCGCTGGGCGTCGTCGCCTCGGTCGCCGTGACCCTGGTGATGCTGGCCGTGCTGACGCCATTCGTCTCGATCGCGTGGGATCGCTTCGGCCTGATCGCGCTGGCGATCGTCTTCGGCGGGGCCGCCTTCGCCGCGTTCGGCGCCGCGATCGGCTCGGCCGCGCGCGAGGTCACGGGCGAGCTCGCTCCTGGCGTTCATGGTCTCGCTGCCCGTGGCGTTCCTGTCGCTCGTCCCGTCGGGCACCGTCAGCGGCGGCGTCTACGACGCGCTGCTGATCTTCCGCGCGCTCTTTCCCTTCGACCCGTCGCTCGACGCGATGACCTCGGCGCTCGACGCATCCGCGGACGGGCATCGGCGTCTCCCTCCTCCACCTGGCCGCGATCGTCCTGGCCTACTCGATCCTCGCGCGGCTCGCGCTGAGGCGCTTCGCATGACGGGCTGAGGTCGGACGGACGGCCCGGAACGGGTAGGGGCTCCGCGTGAGAGAAGAGCGAGGAGAGGACGAGGGCCTGCCGCCGCTCGAGCTGCGGACGCTTCGCGAGCTCGACTTGGCCGAGCCGACCGCGGAGGGGCGCGCCCCGCACATGGGCGCCGCTTCCGGAGTGGTTCGGCGCGGCGACTTCGCGTACGTGATCGCCGACGACGAGCTGTGCCTCGGCGTCTTTCAGATCTCGGGCTCGGAGCCCGGGCGAGAGCGCGCGAGGTGCTGCCCGGCTCGC
Organism: uncultured bacterium; assembly: GCA_963740125.1. GTDB lineage: Bacteria > Actinomycetota > Thermoleophilia > Solirubrobacterales > 70-9 > JALZKA01. Next base: position 26,236 of record CAVUCV010000004.1, read on the forward strand.
TGCCCGACGACGAGTCCGAGCGCAAGGGCGCGAAGCCCGACCTGGAGGCGCTCACCGCGCTGCCGCCTTTCGGCGAGACGCCGTATGGCGGGCTGCTCGGCCTCGGCTCCGGGTCGGACGACGAAGGCAACCGCGACCGCGGCTTCTTCTGGGCGTTCGCGCCGGACGGCTCGCTCGAGGGCGAGCCGAGCGTGATCGACCTCTCGCCGCTCTACGAGCTCCTCCGCGAGAAGCTCGGCGGGCTCAACATCGAGGGCGCGGCGGTGCTGGGCGACGAGCTCTGGCTCTTTCACCGCGGCAACGAGGGCGATGCCGGGAACGTGGTCGCCGAGATCGCCCTGTCGGACCTGGCCGGCTCGCTGACGGGCGACCACGACATCGACGTCGAGGAGCTCAAGGAGCTTCGCCAGTACGACCTGGGCGAGATGGACGGCGTCGAGCTCTGCTTCTCGGATGCGACGGCGATCTCGGACGAGCTCGTCTGCTTCACCGCCTCGGCGGAGGGCGACGAGGACGGCGACATCCGGGGCTCGGTGGTCGGGCACGATCTCGATCGACGGCGAGGTCCGGCGCCTGCGGACGATCGACCGCAAGTGGAAGGTCGAGGGGGTCCACGCCGCCGTGGACACGGGCGTCATCGACTTCGTCTTCGTCTGCGATCAGGACGACGAGGAGGTCGCATCGCCGCTCCTCACCGCCACGATGCCGCTCGAAGCCGGGGATCGAGCAGCGCGCCGCGCCGCGCCTTGGATTCGCTTAGCCTGTCGAAAAGTCCGAGTTGAGGAGGCGGGGAATGAAGCGGATCGTTCTGATTTCGATCGTGACGGCACTGGTCGTGGCGCCCACTGCAGGTGAGGCTGCGAGCGCGAAGCGCGGCAAGGCGTGCCCCGATGACGCAGTGTGCCTCTGGTCCAAGAAGAACTTCCGCGGCGACCGCGAGGTGTTCGAGAAGAAGGGGGCTACGAACGTCTCGAGGAAGCTCAACAACGAGGCCTCTTCCGTGAAGAACCGGACGGGAGACCTCGTCTATCTGATGGACGCCAAGAACGGGAGCACGGGTGACAACTACCAGTGCTTGTTCCAGCCCCAGTACCGCGACCTCGGCGAGTTGGGGTGGAACAACGTCACCACGAGCATCCTTCGCCCCAGGCCCGGAGACGAGCACCCGGTCTGCTGAGCGGCAGTCGCGCTCGCTCCACTCAGGCGAGTCCTCCTAGAATCCGCCGGGTGAGCTTCCCCGCCACGCGCATGCGCCGCCTGCGCGCAACCACGGCGCTTCGCGACCTCGTGCGCGAGACCGAGCTGTCGGTCCGCCATCTCGTGCAGCCGCTTTTCGTCGTCGCCGACGAGGACGTGCGCGAGCCGGTCGCCTCGATGCCCGGCATCGACCGCCTTTCGATCAACGAGCTGGTCGAGGAAGCGGGCGATCTCCACGCCGCGGGCGTTCCCGCGGTGCTCCTGTTCGGCATCCCCTCGGCCAAGGACGACGTCGGCTCGGGCGCGTACGACGATGAGGGCGTCGTCCAGCTCGCCGTTCGCGCGGTGAAGGAGGCGCACCCCGGCCTGACCGTCATGACCGACGTCTGCCTTTGCGAATACACGTCGCACGGCCATTGCGGCTTCGTCCGCGACGGCCAGGTCGACAACGACATCTCGCTCGAGCTTCTCGCCAAGACCGCCATCTCCCACGCCGAGGCGGGCGCGGACGTCGTCGCCCCCTCCGACATGATGGACGGGCGCGTGGGGATGATCCGCCACCAGCTCGACGAGGAGGGTCACTCGACCGTTCCGATCGTCGCGTACTCGGCCAAGTACGCCTCGGCCTACTACGGACCGTTCCGCGAGGCCGTGGATTCGACGCCGGAGTTCGGCGACCGGCGCGGCTACCAGATGGACCCGGCCAACGCCGACGAGGCGGTGCGCGAGGCCAAGCTCGACCTCGACGAAGGCGCCGACGTCGTCATGGTCAAGCCGGCGACTCCGTATCTCGACGTCATCCGCCGGATCAAGGACGAGACCGGCGCGCCAGTCGCCGCGTATCAGGTGTCCGGCGAGTACTCGGCGCTCAAGGCGGCGGCCCAGAACGGCTGGCTGGACGAGCGCGCCGCGGCGCTGGAGACGCTGACCGCGATCAAGCGCGCCGGCGCGGACCTGATCTTCACCTACTACGCGAAGGAGGCCGCCGAATGGCTCCGGTAAAGGCTCCGCAGTCCAAGGCTCGCTCGCGCAAGGGCGGCGTCGGCGATCCCGCTCGACGAGACAGACAAGCGGCTGATGAACCTGCTGCAGTCGAACTTCGCGCTCGTCCCGGAGCCGTTCGCGCCGATCGCGGAGCAGGCGGGGATCACGCGTCGCGGACGCGCTCGAGCGGACGCAGCGCCTCCTGGACGGCCGGATCATCCGCGAGATCACGCCGATCTTCGACACGCGCGCCCTCGGCTTCGACTCGATGCTCGTGGCGGCGAAGGTGGACGCGGAGAACCCGCACCGCGCCGCGAAGATCATCAACTCGCATCCCGGCGTCTCGCACAACTACCTGCGGACGCACGAGTTCAACCTCTGGTTCACGATCGCGACTCCGCCGGACTCGGAGCTCGGCCTGCAGGGTTCGCTCGACGTCCTCCAGGAGCTGACCGGCGCCGAGTCGATCCGCCAGCTGCCGACGCTGAAGCTCTTCAAGATCAACATGAACCTGGAGATGGAGAAGGGAACCGACGCCCTCGCCGCCGTCGCTGACGCGGCGACGCCGCGCGAGCTCGAGCGCCCAGCCGTACGACGACTTCGACATCGCGGTGATCCGCGCGCTCCAGGGGCCGATGGAGGCTGTCGAGCGTCCTTACGACGCGGCCGCGGCCGAGGTGGGCCGCTCAGTCAGCGACTTCCTGGCGCATCTCGAGGGCATGGTCGAGCGCAAGCTGCTCCGCCGCGTGGCCGCGATCCTCTTCCACAGGCGCGCCGGCTTCTCGGCGAACGGGATGGGCGTCTGGAAGGTGCCCGACGCGGACATCGTCGAGGTCGGCGCGCAGATGGCCTCGGTGCGCGGGATCTCCCACTGCTACGAGCGCCCGACTTACGAGGACTGGCCCTACTCGGTCTTCACCATGGCCCACGGGCGCTCCAAGGAGGAGTGCGACGCGATCCTTCAGTCGATCGCCGACGAGCACGGGCTCCACGGCGAGGACCGGGCGATCCTCTACTCCTCGACCGAGTTCAAGAAGATCCGCCTCCGCTACTTCACGGACGAGTACTCGGACTGGGAGCGGGAGCACGCGGGCGTCTGAGCGCTTGCCAACCCACGGGGTCTGCCCCGGTGTCTGGCACCATAGGCGCGGAACTGTGACCTCCCGTGCCGACACTCGTACGTCTGAGGTGATTTATGCGCGTGCGGCTGGGCTGATGCCGGGCGGCGTCAATTCGCCCGTGCGGGCGATGCGCTCGATCGGGCGTGACCATCCCATCTTCGTCGAGCGCGGCGAGGGCTTCGAGCTGATCGACGTGGACGGGCACCGCTACGTCGACTGGGTCTGCTCGTGGGGCCCGCTCATCCTGGGCCACGCGCACCCCGACGTGGTCGACGCGGTGACCGAGCGCCGCCGAGCGCGGCACCTCGTACGGCGCGCCCACCGAGGGCGAGGTGGACCTGGCGGCCGAGGTGTGCGACCGGTTCGCCTCCGTCGAGATGATGCGCATGACTTCGTCCGGGACCGAGGCGGCGATGAGCGCGGTGCGCCTTGCCCGCGCGGCGACCGGGCGCGATCCCGTGCTGAAGTTCGCCGGCGCCTACCACGGCCACGTCGACGGCCTCCTGGCCGAGGCGGGTCCGGCCTTGCCACGGCGGGCATCCCGGCGAGCCCGGGCGTGACCGTCGCGCAGGCGGCGGACACGATCGTGGTGCCGTGGAACGACATCGAGGCGCTCGAGGCGGCGCTGGCCGAGCGCGAGTTCGCCGCGATCCTGGCCGAGCCGCTCCCGGCGAACATGGGCCTGGTCCCGCCCGACGAAGGGTTCCTCGAGCGGGTGCGCGAGCTGGCGACCGAGACGGGCGCGCTGCTCGTCCTCGACGAGGTGATCTCGGGCTTCCGCGTCGCGCGCGGCGGGGCGCAGGAGCTGCTGGGCGTCCAGGCCGACGTGACCGTGATGGGCAAGGTGATCGGCGGCGGCCTGCCCGCCGCGGCGTACGGCGCCTCGCGCAAGCTGATGCAGCGGATCGCCCCGGCGGGCGACGTCTACCAGGCGGGCACGCTGTCGGGCAACCCGCTGGCGGTGGCGGCGGGGCTGGCGACTCTCGAGAACCTGGATGCGCGACGCATACAAGCGGCTGGCGGTCCTGACGGAGCTGCTCGCGGTCGGACTCGGCGAGGCGCCGCCGAGGGGCTGCCCGTCTCCGTGGTCTCGGTGCACGGCCTCGTGACGCCGTTCTTCGCCGAGGAGGCGCCGCGGGACTTCGCGGAGGCGAGCGCGTGCGACCTGGACGCCTACGGCCGCTTCGCCCGCGCGCTCCTCGACCGCGGCATCTACCCGCCGGCCTCGCAGTTCGAAGCCTGGTTCGTCTCGCTCGCCCACGACGAGGCGGCGATCGAGCGCACGTGCGAGGCGGCGGCCGAGGCGTTCGCCGAGGCGATCAGCTAGCGCTGCAGTCTGGCGGCTTGGCGCCGCGCTCGTAGGCGCCGATGTCGCATCTTGCGCGCGGGGCGCTTGAAGCCGCGCTGATCCTCGCCCTCGGCGATTTCGCAGAAAGCCTTCGGGATGCGATCGACGGCCGGTGAGGACTTCTTCAACGCGAGAGTCAGCGTGGAGCCCACCGTTCTTCGACGGGCTCGATCGGTCTTGAAGCCGAAGGAGGCGGCATCCGTGACGTCCTCGGTCGAGGAAGTCGCATCGGGATCGTCTACGCGAGGCAACGTTGTAGTTGCCCGAATCGATGAAGCCGCCGCCGCACGGATTGGAGCCCTCGAAGATCGAGTTGCGGACGAGCAGGTAGCCGCCCGCGGTGTGGAGCATCCCGAAGGCCGCCGTGCTCGTTGAAGGTCGTGTTGGCGACAATCAGCGGTGCCGGCGTTCACGATAGATCGCCGGCGCCCGTAGCCGTCCGGAGTGCCGACGGTGTTCGAGTAGAACGTCGAGTTCGTGATCGACACCGTCGTCGCAGCCCGAGGCGATGAAAATCGCTCCGGCGCCTTCGAAGAATCCGGTAGTCGGAGCGCTCGCGGAGTTGAACTCGAACAGGCTGCGCCGGACACGAGCTCAGCGTCGGTGCCCGAGTTGTCAGCGCGACCTCCGTACACCGGCCCCGTGGTGGTGGCCCATGGCCGCGTTGCCTCGAAAGCTCGGTCTCCGTGATGGTCCTCTTGGTCCTGCGATTCGAGACCCGCCGCCGATCGAGGACGCGGTGGGGTCTTGGACCGTGTTCTCGAAGAAGGGCTCTTGGCGATCTTGTCGTCACGTCTCCGACCACGTCGAAGGCCCCACCAAGGCCGGTGGCGCGCTTGCTGATGAACAGCGAGCGCTTGACCTTGAGCGTGCCGGGCTCGGCGCCATTCAGGTAGAGCCCGCCTCCCACGTAGCGCCCTGCCGTCGTCGACGATGGCCGGGTCAGGGTGAGCGTTCCGCCCGCGCTGGCCGCGATGTGCCTCCGCGACCGGTGCCGGTGCCAAACGACGTCGACGTCGCCGCCGCTCAAGCCGGACGGTCTCGAAGGCCGTCGGCTTCGCGTCATGGACGTCGACGACTCGGTCGGCAGCGAGTGCGGATGTCGTCCCAGCCGCCCTTGCCGCGGAAGGTCAACTTGTCGCCGTCGACGTCGAGGTCGCCGTTCGCGTTCGCGTCATCGTTGGTCGATGGGATAGGTCAGCTAGTTGCCCTTGCCGAGGGTGATCGTGTCGGCAGCCGCTTCCCTTGGGCAGCCGCCGACGGCATCGTCGGGGTTCGCGTGCCTCGCACAGCCTCCTAGGAGCAGCTTCGGCGTCGGAGTGCGACGTCGAGCTCGTCAGCCTGCGTCGTGACCTTCGTCGTCGCCGGCGTCAGCGTACCGAGAACGTTGCGCTGGTATGGCGGGCAGGTCCGCCTTGGTGACGAGCTCGAAGAATGCGATCTCGAGCTCCGAGCGGGTCTCGGTCGCAGGCCGCTGGGTCGTGGCCGAGTAGCCGGCGCATCGTTGCGGCGCCCGGAGTCCCGTGCATCCGATCGACCGCTTCGCCCAGCAGGCGGTGGTCGATAAGGCGGAGCCGCTCGGCCCGCTCGAAGGCGCGTTTCAGATCGGCGTACGGCAGGATCGGCGCGAGATCGCAGAGTGTGCGCTCTACGGACGTGACCGGGATGGGCAAGGGATCGGCGGCGGCCTGCCGCCGCGGCGTATGGCGCGTCGCGCAAGCTGATGCAGCGGATCGCCCCGGCGGGCGACGTCTACGAGGCGGGCACGCTCTCGGGCAACCCGCTGGCGGTGGCGGCAGGGCTCGCGACTCTGGAGCACCTGGATGCCGACGCGTACAAGCGGCTGGCGGTCCTGACGAGCTGCTTGCGGTCGGACTTGGCGAGGCAGCCGAGGGGCGGCCCGTCTCGGTGGTCTCGGTGAGCGGCCTCGTGACGCCGTTCTTCGCCGAGGAGGCGCCGCGGGACTTCGCGGAGGCGAGCGCCTGCGACCTCGACGCCTACGGCCGCTTCGCCCGCGCGCTCCTCGACCGCGGCATAAACCCGCCGGCCTGCAGTTCGAGGCGTGGTTCGTCTCGCTCGCCCACGACGAGGCGGCGATCGTGCAAACGTGCGAGGCAGCGGCCGAGGCCTTCGCCGAGGCGATCCGCTAGCGCCTGCGGCTGCGCGCGAAGGCGCCCCGAGTCAGGACCAGAAGCTCCGCCCTCCCTCAAGATCTCGGCTGCGTCAGTCTCAGAAAATGGACCAGGCCATCCAGGTAGCCGGCGCGCTCATGATCCTCGCCGGCTTCGCGGGCCAGCAGCGGGGATGGCTCAGCGCGACGTCGTGCACATACCTGTGGCTGAACCTCGTCGGCTCCGTGATCCTCTTCGTCCTGGCCGTGATCGAGGAGCAGTGGGGCTTCGTGCTTCTCGAAAGAGTCTGGGCGATCGTCTCGGCCTGGAGCCTCTCCAGCTGGCAGCGGCAACCACCGCCGGTGGCGCACTGAGCCCTCTGCGGTGCTGCGCGATCTGCCGTAGGCGCCCGCGATAATCGGCACCGATGCCCGCCATGCCCTCCGACGCCCTCCACACCCTCGCTGCCGCACCTTCGCTCCGAGGACACCGTCGTCTCGCCGCACGTCACGGACCCGACCGCGCCCGCTGCGCTGGGCTCGCTCGTCGCGGCAGGGCCGGCCGCCGCGGACGATCCGGCGGCTTATGCGCTCGTGATCGAGTCGGTGCGCGAGGGGTATCTCCTCCACTACGGCGAGCCGCGCGTGATCGTCGGCGCGGACGCCGATCTGCGCCTGCTGGCCGGCGACTACCTCTATGCGATCGGCCTCGAGCAACTCGCCGGGCTGGGCGATCTGCCGGCCGTCCGCGAGCTCTCGGACCTCATCTCGATCGGCGCTCAGCTCCATGCCGACGGCTCCCGAAACGCGACCCGCGCCGGCCGGCGAGGCGCTCTGGCTGGCCTCCACCCTGGCGATCGCGACCGGAGAGCCGACCGGCCTCGAGGAGGCGAAGTTCGCGCTGAGAGCGGGCAATCCGGGCGCCGAGAAGGCCGCGGAGGCGGCGGCGAGCTCCATGGCGTCGGCCGCGGGGCTGGCAGATGCGCTTGCGGACGCTTCGCAAGCAATAGAATGAGCGCCGTCCGACCGACCTGATCTTGCCAGAGAACGACGCCGATAAGAACCGACGGCCCCGTTAGCGGGAGCGGGGGCTTGGAAAAGCCCAAGCCCGCTGGCTACTTCGAGGGCGAAACCATGACGCGGCGCGCCGTGTTCACCGTCGGTGGGCAAGCCGCCGGCGCGGCCGCCATCAGCATCGTCCTCCTGCCGTTGGTGGGCTTCGCGGTCGCTCCGATCCTGGAGACCCCCGAGGAGGTCTGGGAGGCGGTCGGCAGCACGGACGAGTTCACTCCCGACGAGTACCGCGCCGTCGATCATCACGATCCGCGAGCGGCATCGGCGAGGCAGGCAAGACGACCGCCTACGTCCGCCAGGGCTCCGAGGAGCTCGACGAGGACCCGAACGAATACATCGCCGTCTCCACGCGCTGCGCCCACCTGGGCTGCCCCGTCCGCTTCGTCCAGGCCGCCGGAATCTTCTCGTGCCCCTGTCACGGCGGCGCCTACGACTTCGAGGGCAAGGTCATCGGCGGCCCGCCGGTGCGCCCTCTCGACCGGTTCCAGACGCGCGTCGTCGACGGCCAGGTCGAGCTCGGCCCGCGCTACAGCGTCACCGGCGATCTGGAGCCCGTCCGCGCTCGCGATCCCGGTGAGTTCACCGGGGGGATCTGGGAATATCTCTATCCGCCCCGTCCGTCGACGCCGCCGGCGCCCTAGACCATGCCGAAGCTCCCGACACGCTGCATACCCCCACCCCTTCGCAAGCCCGCGCAAGCCGGGCCAGAACGGCAACCGCAACGGCGCCAAGGCGGACGGCGAGGAGAAGTCGGTCGTCGTCGAGAAGCTGAAGGAAGCGCCAGTCGACCTCGTCGGCTGGGTCGACGAGCGGACCGGCGCCACCCCGTTCCTGACGGGCATGCTCCTGCGCAAGGTCCCCAAGGGCACCAACTGGTTCTACACCCTGGGCTCGGCGACGATGTTCGCCTTCGTCGTCCAGGCGCTGACGGGCGTCTTCCTGGCGATGTACTACACGCCCTCGCCGGTCGAGGCCTACGCGTCGATCACGAACATCACCAACGACGTCTTCCTCGGCGAGTTCGTCCGCGGCCTCCACAAGTGGGGCTCCTCGGTGATGATCATCCTGATCTTCCTCCACATGGGCCGCGTCTTCTTCTTCGGCGCTTACAAGTACCCGCGCGAGCTCAACTGGGTCATCGGCGTCGTCCTGATCGTCCTCACCCTGGTGATGGGCCTCACGGGCTACCTGCTGCCGTTCGACCAGCGCTCCTACTGGGCGACCATCGTCGCCATGAACATCAACGGCACCGGCCCGATCGTCGGCCCGTATCTGGCCGACTTCCTGCGCGCGGGCGCCGAGTTCGAGTCGACCACGCTCTCGCGCTTCTACGCCCTTCACATGCTGCTCGTGCCCGGCGCGATCATCGCGCTGATCGGCGCGCACCTGTACCTCGTCGTCAAGCTCGGCACCACGGCGCCCCCGTGGGTCCGCGCCGAGGCCAAGCCGAAGGCGCTCCGCACCGAGAAGGTCAAGTCGAGCGCCGGCAACGGCGCCGGCCGCGAGAACGGGATGGACTGCGCTCGTGAAATGCCCTCCGGCAGAGAGAAGAAGAGGAGTATCTCCGCGAGTACGAGGTCCTGAAGAAGAAGGGCAAGCCGTTCTTCCCGTACGCGGTGGCGAAGGACTCGGTCATGTTCCTGGTCGTCGTGATCGTGATCGCGGTCATGTCGATCATCCTCGGCGCCGAGCAGGGCCCCAAGGCGGACCCGACCACGACCACCTACACGCCGCGGCCCGAGTGGTACTTCTTCTTCCTCTTCGAGCTCCTGCGCGTCGTCAAGCCCGCCGAGCTCACCCCGATCGCGACGATCGGCATCCCCACGATCGCGCTCGTGCTGCTCCTGCTGCTGCCGTTCTACGACCGCAACGCCGAGCGCGACCCGCGCAAGCGCCCGGTCGCGACCACCGCGGGCATCATGGTGGTCATCGCGATGGCGCTCCTCACCTTCCTCGGCGCCGAGGCCGGCGCGCCGACCGAGATCGAGATGGAGACCGCTCCCCAATACGAGGACGGCAAGGTAGCCGTTGCCGGGCAGGGGTGTCTGACCTGTCACAAGATCGGCGAGAACGGCGGCACCCTGGGGCCGGAGCTGACCGACATCGGCTCGAAGCTGCCCGCCGCGGGAATCAGGCGGACGCTGCTCAACCCCTCCGGGATCATGCCTCCGTACACGGAGCTGCCCCAGGAGAAGCTCGACGCCATGGTCGAGTACCTCGCGTCGCTCCGTTAGCGGCCGTCGCCATGAGCAAGCCATCTCGCTCCGACGGACGAGTTCTCCTCGCAGGTGCGAGGCATGTTCGACCGCATCGCGGGCGTCTACGACGTCATCAACACGGTGATGACCGCGGGCCTCCACCACTCGTGGCGGGAGCGCGCGGCCGACCGCGCCGAGCCTCGCCGCCGGCGACGCGGCACTCGATCTCTGCTGCGGGACGGGCGACCTTGCGCTGGAGCTTCGCGAGCGCGTCGGGCGCGACCGGCCGCGTGGTCGGCGCCGACTTCTCGGAGCGCATGCTCGAGCTCGCTCAGGAGAAGGCGTCGGAGCGCGGGGCAAACGACGTCACGTTCGAGTGGGCGGACGCGATGGAGCTTCCCTACTCGGACGCCTCCTTCGACGCCGATCACGGTCGGCTTCGGCGTCCGCAACTTCGCGGACGTCGGCGGCGGCATTCGCGAGATGACCCGCGTCCTGAAGCCGGGCGGGCGCTGCGTGATCCTGGAGATCACCCAGCCGCAGAAGCCGCCGCTTTCGACCTTCTTCGGCATCTGGTTCGACCGGATCGTTCCGGTCATCGGACGCATCGCGGGGGACCCGGAGGCCTACTCGTACCTGCCGGAGTCCGTGCGCGGCTTCCCGCCGCCCGAGGGCCTCGCGCGACTCATGGACGAGGCGGGGCTCAGCGAGATCCGCTACACGGTCCTTGCGGGCGGCATCATCGCGATCCACTCAGGCGTACGCCCGGCCTGAGCCCGCGCCCGTGAACCACTCCGCAGTCCCACCGCCCGTCACCCAGGTGATGGACGAGGCCGAAGCGTGGCTGCCGTCGCTGATGGCGACCGTCGAAGACAGGCTCGCCGAGCTGGTCGAGGGGTACGGCGAGTCGCTGGGCGGCGACGCGCGGGCGACTCTGAAGGCAGGTGGCAAGCGCCTGCGCCCGATGCTGGTCCTCCTGTGCGCCGGGCCGGAGGCGCGCGGTCCAGCGCTGCGCGGCGCCGCGGCCATCGAGCTCGTCCACATGGCGACCCTCGTCCACGACGACGTGCTGGACCAGGCGCCCCTGCGGCGCGGCCTGCCGACGGTGATGGCGACCTCCGGGCGCGAGCGGGCAACCGCCGTCGGCGACCTCCTGCTCTCTCGCGCGTTCGCCGAGCTGGGGGAGGGAAGCGACGCGGGCGGCGAGCGGCAGGTCCAGTTGCTCGCGGGCGCTTCGGTCGGGCTCGCGCTGGGCGAGCTCGCGCAGCGACGCGACGCCTGGGACATCACCACCTCGGCCGAGCGCTACCTGGAGCGCTGCCGCCTGAAGACCGCCCGCCTGTTCGAATGCGCGTGCCTGATCGGCCGCGTCTCCGGCGGCGAGGACCCGGCCGCGCGATGCGCTCCGCTCGTTCGGCGCAGGAGATCGGGCTCGCGTTCCAGCTGCTCGACGACGTGCTCGACGTGGCCGGGCCGCCCGAGCGCACGGGCAAGGCCCGCGGCACCGACCTCCTCGACGGCACCGTCACCATGCCGCTCATCCTCGCCCGGGAGCGCGACGCCGACCTGGCCGGACTGGACCTGCGGTCGCTCGACGCAGCTTCCGCGGAGCAGGCATGTGATCGCATCGCCGCCACGGGCGCCTTGGAAGAGGTGCGCGCCGACGCTCGCGGCCGGGTCGCCGAGGCCAAGCGAACGGTCACAGCGTGCGAGGAGCTGCCGGAAGCCCAGCGCCGGCTGCTCGCGCTGGTCGCGGACGGCGTGGTCGAGCGCTACGCATGAATGCGTGACGGATGACGCGCGGATGTGAGCGCCGCGTGCCTGGTACCTGGTACGGGGCGCTGCGGCCTAGAAGTCTTCGGGGAGGATCCAGTCCTCCGCCAGCGCCTTCGCGAACCGGTCGATCTGGCTCTCCATGTTCGCCCGCGTCAGCTGCTCGAGGTCGTCGAGCACGGCCTGGGTAGCGACGTCGAGCGCGTCGTCGAAGCGGTCGGCGACCTCCTGGGAGAAGACTCCTGAATCCCGCCACTCGCACTCGGGGCAGCGGAGACTGATGCTCCACCCGTGCCGGCCGGCCGGCTCCCAGTCCACGGGATAAACCAGGTCGCGATCACAGCACGGGCAGAGCGTCAGATCCTGAGGAGGTAGAGGAAGGAGAGATGACCGTCCATGGTCGTCCGGCCGGGGCCCAAGCTGTCGCTTGGGAGAGAGGCGTGCGTTCGCACGACCGGCCGCGGGTGTTTGTCTCTCCGACATCCTCGCCCCGTTATCGGCTGCCGTCCGCTCCGATCTTTAGACTGCGCCGCCCATGGTCCTGTCAGATCGCCACATTGCGGAAGCGCTGCGAGAGCGGCAGCGTCATCATCGACCCCCTCGCTGACGGCGCGATCCAGCCCTCGTCAGTCGATCTCCACACGGACCGCTACTTCCGGGTCTTCCGCAACGACCACACGCCTTACATCGACCCGAAGGCCGCTCAGGAAGACCTGACCGAGCTGGTCGAGGTGGAAGACGGCGCGGCGTTCATCCTCCACCCGGGCGAGTTCGTCCTGGGGTCCACGCTCGAGCGCGTGGCGCTGGGCAACGACCTGGTCGCGAGGCTCGAGGGCAAGAGCTCGCTCGGGCGCCTGGGCCTGCTGATCCACTCGACGGCGGGCTTCGTCGACGCCGGCTGGGATGGCCACCTGACGCTCGAGCTCTCGAACGTCGCCAACCTCCCGATCGCCATCTACCCGGGCATGAAGATCGGCCAGATCTCCTTCCTGCAGATGAGCTCCGAGGCCGAGCACCCCTATGGCTCTGACAAGACCGGGTCCAAGTACAAGGGACAGCAGGGCCCGACCCCCTCGCGGTACTACCTGAACTTCCCGGAGTCCGAGCGCAAGGGATGAACATGCGGGTTGCGGGCTTTCGCAACGGTTCGATCACCAGTCTCCGCTGATCCGAATGGGGCGCGAACCCCGTTACCATCAGGTACATGCCGAACATCGGACCACTCGAACTGGCAATCGTTCTCGTTATCGCACTTGTGATCTTCGGGCCCAAGCGCCTGCCCGACCTCGGGCGCTCGCTCGGCTCCGGAATGCGCGAGTTCAAGGACTCGATCACGGGCAAGGACGACGAGGAGAAGCAGCTCGAGGAGACGAAGGCGAAGCTCACCGAGGAATCGCCTGCGACGACCGCCGAGGTCGACGAGGAGACACCCGGTGACGAGCGCGTCGAGGCCGATGTCGTGAGCGAGCCCGCTCCTAGGTCTCCTCTTGGCCACGCCGACCCGCGCACCCAAGGGCTGACGCATGGCGCCCAAGCCCAAGCGACGCAAGCCTGCTGACTTCGACGAGCGCATGACGCTGGTCGAGCACCTCGACGAGCTTCGCTCGCGGATCATCTTCAGCGGCATCTTCCTGGTCGTGGCGATCGCCACTGCTTCTTCTTCGAGGACACGCTCCTCGAGATCGCGAACGAGCCCCTGCCGGACGGCTTCGTGCCGATCACGCTCAGCCCGCAGGAGCCGTTCTTCACCACGGTGAAGCTCTCGTTTTACGGCGGCATCCTGATCTCGCTGCCGATCCTCCTCTACCAGGCCTACGCGTTCATCCTTCCCGCGTTCGCGCCCGGCGAGCGCAAGCTGATCCTGCCATTCCTTCTCTCGGTGCCCGTGCTCTTCATCGGCGGAGCCGATCTTCGCCTACTTCGTGGTCATGCCCGCCGCCCTCGACTTCCTCCTGGGCTTCAACGCCGACTCGTTCAACATCGAGCTTCGCGGCTCGGAGTACTACAGCTTCTTCATCCTGACCCTGATCGCCGTCGGGTTCCTGTTCCAGATCCCGGTGGCGGTCCTCGCCGTGTGCAGGCTCGGCATCACGACGCCCGAGACGCTGGCCGCCAACCGGCGCTACGCGCTCCTCATCATCGCCGTCGCCGCGATGCTCCTGCCGGGCACCGATCCCGTGACGATGATCCTCTCGATGGCCCCGCTCTACATCCTGTTCGAGTTCTCGCTCGTCATGGCGCGCTCGTTCGGCCGGCCCGCCGGGCGGGCTTCGAGCCGAGATTCCGAGCGACGGACGACTCCGAACCGGCCGGGTAGCGCGGCCCTTCCCCTAGGCTGACGCCATGATTTTCGACCTCACGAGCCCCGGCCGCAAGACGGCCGTCCGCATCATCTTCGGCTTTCTTGCGTTCATCTTCGCGGCCGGCTTCATCTTCCTGGGCATCGGCACAGAGGGCGGGTTCAACCCGTTCGACAGCGCCGGCGGCGGCTCGACCGACGACGCGTTCGAGCAGCAGATCGAGGACGCCGAGGAGGCCGTCGAGAAGGATCCGAACGATCCCGACGCGCTGGTGAACCTCGTGGTCCTGCGCGCGCCAGTCGGGCGACGCGCCAGCTCAGATCGACGAGGAGACCCAGCAGCCCGTCGGGCTCACGGACGACTCGCGCGCGGAGTACGAGGAGGCGATCTCCGTCTGGCAGGACTACCTGGACGCCGAGCCGAGGAAGGTCAGCGCCGCCGCGGCCGGCGCGGTCGTCCAGTCCTACCGCTTGCTCGGCGACTCCGAGGGCGCGATCGCCGCGCAGCGGAGCTCGCCAAGTCGGACCCGAGCGGGCCCAACTTCAGCGCGCTGGCCCAGCTTCTTTACTTCAACCTCCAGATCGAGGCGGCCGACAAGGCCCGTGATCAGGCCCTCGCCGAGGCGAACGCCGAGACGAAGAAGCTCCTCACCACAGCAGCTCGAGCAGCTTCGAAAGCAGGCGGTCAAGGCGGAGGAGGAGCAGAAGAAGCAGCCGGACTCCGCGAGCGGCGGAGGCTCCGAGCTCGTCCGACCCCTTCGGCGGCCTCAGCCCGACCGATCCCGCCACGGGAGCTCCCTGACCCTCGCTACGATCGATGGCCCCCAGGGCCGTTAGCTCAGCTGGTAGAGCAGGAGACTCTTAATCTCAAGGTCAGAGGTTCGATCCCTCTACGGCCCACTTTTCGACGCAGGAGCGGCTAGCTCTTGACCTTGTCCGCCTCGGCGGCGTCCGCGGCCGCTCCGGCGTCCTCGGGCTCGAGGCCCGGCTCCGAGCGGGAGGCCCGGTCCTCGTACGCGCTCCGCACGTTCATGTCGGCGCCGGCCAGGACCTGGTCGGCCTTGAGCGCGCGCACCAGCGCTCTCGCGGCCCGAGCGCGGCAGGAGCTGCATGAAGCGGAAGATCCCGTTCGAGATCTTGGGAACCCAGACGTCGAACTTGGGGTACTTGAGCGCGTCGACGATCGCGTCGGCGACCTCCTGCGGCTCGAGCTTCTTGACCGCGCGGGTGTCGACCAGGCCCGAGCCGAGCTCGGTGTTGACCACGGCCGGCATCACGCACGAGATCTCGATGTCCGTGTCGCGGAGCTCGCCGCGGACAGCCTCGGAGAGCCCGACCACGGCGTGCTTGGTGGCGCAGTAGGAGGCGCCGCCCGGGAACCCGCCCTTGCCGGCCTGCGAAGCGATGTTGACGATGTGGCCGGTGTTGCGGCGCATCATCGAGGGCAGCACGAGCTTCATGCCGAACATCAGCCCGTGGACGTTGATGTCGATCATGCGGCGCGCCGTGGCGTCGTCCTCGTCGACGAAGCGGCCCAGCGGCATGATGCCGGCGTTGTTGACCAGGACGTCCACGGGGCCGAGGCGCTCCTCGACCTGGCTCAGGATAGCTCGCGAAGGACTCCCGGCGGGTGACGTCGAGATCGAGAGCGATCGTGTCGCCGCCGATGGCCGACGCGGTCTTCTCCGCGAGCTCGAGGTCGAGGTCGCCGATCGCGACCTTCGCGCCCTCGCGCACCAGCGACCGTGCGGTGACTTCACCGATCCCGCGTGCACCGCCGGTGATCGCAACAACCTTGCCCGCGAGCGAGCGGGGTTCTTTCGCCATGTAGAAGCTCCTCCTGGGGGAAACTGGAGAGACGAGTCTACGAAGGATCCGAGACCCGCGCTTCACCCGTCACCTGGTAGCTGACGTACCAGGCGAGGTGGCGGGCGGCAACGATTCCGGCGCTGATTGGCGTGAAGATCAGTTTCACGGTGGCCGAACTTATACCCCGGACGAGACGGGAATAAGCCGCATACCCCATATCGGCCGCAAAGTGCGTACGTTTGAGCCGATGTCAGGCACGGCTGTGGTAGTCGCGGGCGACGAGGAGGCGGGAGCCGCGCTCAGCGCAGCGCTGCGAGAACGCGGCATCGAAGCCCGATTTCACGGGTCTTCCGGCCTCGCACCGCGATCTCGTGGACCTCGAGGCCGACCTCGCCGAGCAACGGCCGAACGCAGCCGTGGCCGCCGGCGCGGGCCAGGGGGCGCTGGCGCTCGCGATCACGGCGTCGAAGCTCGGTGTGCCCGTCGCGGCGCTTCAGGGCGCGGCGCCCGGCGATCGGACCGGCGAGGCGCGCATCATCGCGACGCTCGCGACACTCGACGCGGGCTCAGACCCCTCGCGGGCCGCGGAGTCCATCGCCACCTGGCTTGAACGCTCATGAGGCTGGGCCGGAAGACTGCGGAGCACGCGGACCGGGTCACGCTCGGGCTGGCTGCGCTCGCCGCTGCGACGGTCGGGACGGTCGCGGTGGGGGAGCTGGCGAAGCTCGCGCGCCGCCGGGCGCGCGAGGCCGCCGAGGACCCCGCCGTCTCGGCGCCGGAGACCGTGCTGGAGACGGCCGAGCAGGCGATCGTCTCGACCCAGCTCGCCACCCAGGACGCGGTGGCCGTCGCGATCGAGGGATACGCGGCGACTCCCCGCTCGGAGACGGTGCTCTTCAACATGCTCACGGGCTTCACCGGCGCGCTGGTCGGAGCGCGGGTTTCGACACACGGCATGCGCGGGGGCTGGTGGCCGCTGGGGAACGTCGAGGTCGGCGGGCGCCACATCCACCACTTCGTGCCCGGGATCCTGCTCGCGTTCGGCACGGGAGCGGCGGGGCTCCTGACCTCCGATGAGAAGCTCGAAGAGACGCTTGCGATCCCGTTCGGCGCCGGCTTGGGCCTGACCCTGGACGAGGCGGCGCTGCTGCTGGATCTCCGCGACGTCTACTGGACCCGGGAGGGAGTCCTGAGCGTGCAGGTGTCGCTCGGTGCGACGGCGCTTCTTGCGGGCACCCTGCTCGCGCTACGCATGATCCGGCGCGGGGAGCGCCGCACCGAGGCGACGGGCGCGATCCCGGCGCCCGCCTAGTCCGCGTGAACGACTCTGTAGCGCGCGAAGAGCTCGCCCGTCTCCGGCTCGGACAGGAGCCAGACGACCTCGAGCTCGCGGACGCCGGGATTCAGGCCTTCGACCAGGCCCGGCCCGTGGCCACCCGCCAGCTTGGGCGCGTGGGAGAGGAAGAGCTCGTCGACGGCATCGGCACCGTGGAGCTGGCCGTGGAGCGTTGCGCCGCCCTCGCAGAGGAGCGCTCGCACGCCTTCCGCTCGCAGATGGGCGAGCGCGGCCTCGATGTCGACCTGTCCTTCGTGGCGGATGACCTCGACCGGCGTGGTGGTCTCGGGCGGCTCGTCCTCGGACGCCGTGAAGATCACGACCTTCCCAACGCCCTCGGTGAAGATCGGCGCGTCCCACGGCACCTCCAAGCGGCCCGACACGATCACGATGAGCGGGTCGGGCTCGAGCCCCAGGCTCTCGCGCATCTCGCGCTTCTTCGGGTCGCGGACGACCCGCCCGTAGTTCTCGGCCCGCAGCGTGCCCGCGCCGATCATCACCGCGTCGGCTCGGGTGCGCAGGCCGACGAGCATCTCCGTGTCGCGGGCGCTGCCGATCTTCCGCGACACGCCGTCGATCGTCGAATGGCCGTCGAGCGTCAGGGCGAAGTTCATGAAGACGAACGGCCGGTCGTCCGGCGCGTCCTCCCACGGCCGGAGCTCGTCGATCAGCTCGGGCACGGAAACGTCCGCGGCTGGCTCGGGGATGAGGCGGCGCATGGTGGTGACCGTACCCATCCAGCCTGCGCGCAGGCTGATGCGAGGACTGGTCTAGAGGTTCCAGCCGAGTGGGCCGGCCGATCAGCCCTTCGAGCTCGACCATGTCCGGGTGGAAGGTGGCGGCAAGCTTCTCGCGCAACTCCGGTTCGAGCTCGGGCTTGGCCGCCTCGCCCGAGTCGGGGTCGTGCACCATCCGCTCGACCAGCCAGCGCATCCGCTCGGGCAGGCGGTCGAAGTTGCGGTCGAGCGCGCGCAACCCGGGCATGCGCACGGCGCGGTCCATCAGGCGGAAGCCGCCGGAGCCCTTGCCGCTGCCCGTCTCCCATTCGCGGTCGAACTCGGGCGAGGTGAAGCCGGGCTCGACGCCGCAGAACCCGAACACCGGCGGACCGTCGCGTCGCGCTCCGCGCCGAGCTCCTCGCGCGAGACGACCAGGATCCTGCTCAGCGCCGAACGTCTCCACGTATGGCTCGAGCTGGGATGCGTACAGCCCGCGCTGCACGTACGCGGAGCCGGGGTCGGAGACGGCCTCGGCGAGCTCGCGGCTCTCGTAGCCGCCGCCGACGTTGTGCAGGTAGTGCGAGAGCAGGCGGTCGATGGGGTGGCGGACCATGTAGATCAGGCGGACGTCCTCGCCGAGCATCTCCGCATGCGCTCCGCCACGCCCTCGAAGCGGGGGCGGTTGGTGTAGTGGGGCGACGTCTCGCCGCGCACGGCCACGTCGGCGGGGAAGTGGCCCCGGTACCAGTCGGCGCCGAGCTCCCAGTTCAGCTCCTCGACGAAGAAGTTGAGCTCCTTCGGGCGCGACATCCCGATCTCGGGGTGGAGGTTCAGGTAGTGATGGAGGCTCGTGGTCCCGCACTTGAGCCCGCCGATCACGATCAGGTTGGGCAGCGCGCCGTTGGCGCCGCCGCGCGGCGCGCTTGCGGGCCTTCTTGCGCTCGGCCGCAAAGCGCTCGTGCGCGCGGGCGACCATCGCCTCGTCGGCGGGATCGGGTGACGTGTTTCGGTTACGGGCTTCACGGCGGAGATACCTCTACATGCGCCTCCGGCGCTTGCACATGCTGCCTTCGGGGCTAGAGCCCCTCACCGACTATCCCTTGGCGCCGAGGCTGGCTGCGGCGTCGCGGAAGGTCTTGACCTCCGCGGTCGGCTTCGCCCGGCCTTCGAGCTTCTCGCCGTGGCGGTTGACCCAGATCACGGGCACCTTCATCTTCAGATAGCGGGCGCGACGTCCGTGTCGTAGCCGGACGCGATGTGGACCCAGCCCTTCTTCGAGCCCAGGCGGCGCGCGCACTCCTTGAAGTGGGCCTCGTCCGGCTTGTAGGAGCGGACCTGCTGGGCGGTGACGACGATGTCGAGCTCGGTGCGCAGGTGCCGGCGCGAGACGCCGAGGAGCTTGTCGTCGATGTTCGAGACGATTCCGACGTCGTAGCGGCCCGAGAGCCGGTCCATCGCGGCGTTCGCCTCGCGGAACGGCAGCCAGTGGCCGACCGAGTCGGGCACGAACTGCGCGCGCGAGGGCTCGAGCTCCCAGCCGATCTCGCCTGCGACCTTGACGACGGCGCGGCGAAGCACCTCGGCGTAGAGCTCGTAGGAGCCCGACATGATCTCGGCCTGAACCTCCATGAAGCGCGCGAGGAAGGCCTGCTCGTCGAGCGAGATGCCGTCGCGCTTGGCTTCCTTGCGGAACGAATCGAGGAGCCCCTTCTCCCAGTCGATCAGGGTGCCATAACAGTCTGTGGTGACTGTCTTGATCTCCTTGAACTTGGGAAGAGGCATGAAGGGCGGGGATTATGGCAGGGAGCATCTGCGTGCCTGCCAGCGGTCGAATAAGCTGCCGCCCGCGCCTCGAGCGCCTCTCCCGATGGACCTACTCGAATACCAAGGCAAAGAGCTCTTCGCCAAGCACGGCGTGCCCACCACCGTGGGCAAGCATGCGGCGACCGTCGACGACGCGGTCGCGGCCGCCGAGGAGATCGGCTACCCGTGCGTCGTCAAGGCCCAGGTCCGCATCGGCAAGCGCGGCAAGGCCGGCGGCATCAAGATCGCCTCGAACGTCGACGAGGCGCGCGCCCACTCGGACGCGATCCTCGGCATGGACATCCGCGGCTTCACCGTCCACGACCTGTGGATCGAGGCCGCGTCGGACATCGCGAACGAGTACTACGCCTCGATCATCCTCGACCGCTCCGAGAAGAAGCTCATGGTGCTGCTCTCGCGCATGGGCGGCATGGACGTCGAGGAGATCGCCGAGACGGACCCGAACGCGATGGTCAAGCGCCACATCGAGCCCGGGCACGAGCTCGACCTGGAGCTGGGCCGCGAGCTCGCGCACGAGGCGGGGATCGACGACGACGTGGTGGACGGCGTCGCCGAGATGCTCCAGGGCCTGGCGAAGGTGGCCGTCGCCGAGGACGCGACGCTGATCGAGATCAACCCGCTCGTCGTCACCGGCGACCGCAAGGTGATCGCGCTCGACGCCAAGATCACGATCGACGGCAACTCGATGTTCCGCCATCCCGAGCTGGCCGAGCTCGACGACTCCTCCGCCGAGGACCCGCAGGAGAAGATGGCGAAGGAGCGCGGCCTCACCTACGTGAAGCTCGACGGCAACGTCGGCATCCTCGGAAACGGCGCCGGCCTTTGCATGTCCACGCTCGACGTCGTCGCCCAGGCGGGCGGCGACCCCGCGAACTTCCTCGACGCCGGCGGCGGCTCGAAGGCCGAGGCGATCGTGGACGCGCTCGAGGTCATCACCTCGGACCCCAAGGTCACCGCGGTCCTCTTCAACATCTTCGGCGGCATCACCCGCTGCGACGAGGTGGCCAAGGGCATCATCGAGGCGTCGAACCAGATCGGCCTCACGGTGCCGCTGGTCGTCCGCCTGGACGGCACCAACTCGGAGGAGGGCCTGAAGCTCCTCGCCGAGAGCGGGCTCGACAACCTCCACAACGAGAAGACGATGCTGGGCGCCGCCGCGCGAGTCGTGGAGCTCGCCGGTCCGGGCGGACCGCCGGCGAAGGTGCCCGCATGAGCATCATCGTCGAACAAGCGACACGAAGCTCGTCGTCTCCGGCCTGACCGGCCGCGAGGGCACCTTCCACGGCCTCCGGAACCGCGACTACGGCACCGACCTCGTCGCCGGCGTCACGCCCGGCAAGGGCGGCCAGGACGTCGACGGCGTGCCCGTCTTCGACACGATCGCCGAGTCCGTCTCCGAGGCGGGCGCCAACACTTCGATGGTCTTCGTCCCGGCGCGCTTCGCCGCCGCCGCGATCGACGAGGCGATCGACTCGGGCGTCCACACGGTGATCGCGATCACCGAGGGCATCCCGGTCCACGACATGCTCAAGACCTACTGGAAGGCCCGCGAGGCCGGCGTGCGGCTGATCGGCCCCAACTGCCCCGGCGTGCTCTCGCCCGGCGAGGCGAACGTGGGGATCATCCCCGCCCAGTTCTTCGACCCGGGACCGATCGGCGTCGTCTCGAAGTCCGGCACGCTGACCTACCAGATCGGCAACGAGCTGAAGCAGGCCGGCGCGGGCAACTCGTCGATCGTCGGCATCGGCGGCGACCCGATCGTCGGCTCCGACTTCATCGACATCCTCACGCTCTTCGAGGAGGACGACGCGACCGAGCTGATCGTGATGGTCGGCGAGATCGGCGGCGACGCCGAGGAGCGCGCAGCCGAGTTCATCGCCGACAAGATCACCGAAGCCCGTCGTCGGCTACATCGCGGGCTTCACGGCGCCGCCCGGCAAGCAGATGGGCCACGCGGGAGCGATCATCTCCGGCTCATCGGGCACGGCCCAGGCCAAGAAGGACGCGCTCGAGGCCAAGGGCGTCCGCGTCGGCACCTCGCCCGACCGAGGCGGCCCAGATCGCCGTCGAAGTCCTGAACGGCTAGCAGCCAACGCGATGTGCCAGGCGCCGTGAACGCCACTCGCCGGCACGCCTGGTGCCAGGCATGGTGCCTGGCACCGGGGGGCACGCCGCTGACCGCTCCGGGGTTGTCGCTGGCATGGCGACGAAAGCCGCGCGACAATCGTTGCCGGCGGCATCTACCACGTGTTTGCGCGTAGGCAACGACCGGCAACCCATCTTCAGTCGACGATCTGCGATCGGCAGCATCTACCTGTTGATCCTCGGAGACGTCTGCAACGGAGTTCGGCTGGGGCCGCCTCGGCCTACTGCCTGATGAGCAACCACATTCCATCTTCTGATTCGAGATGCCCCAGCCGAATCTGAGCGAGGGAATGCAGCGGCTACAGAACCGCTATGCGAAGCGGTTCAACCACCGCCACGGAGAGATCCGGGCCGTCTGTTCGGCGGGCCGATATTGGCTCGGTCCGCGTGACCATCCGACAGGCAGCTCGTCAGCGGTCACCGACCTACGTCCTGAGCAGAACCCGGTTCAAGGCCGGGCTGTGCGAGCGACCCGAGATCTGGCCTTGGACGAACTGCGAAGCAGCGAGGCGAGTGTTAGCAACGCGTTAGGTACCTGGTACCGGGGTTCGTAGACTCGGCCGCCCATGGCCGACGACGTCATCTCATTCGCGCGCGGCGCTCCCAGCGCCGACATCCTGCCCGTCGAGGCGGTGCGAGAGGCTGCCGCGCAAGCGCTCGAAAACGACTGGCAGCGCGCGCTTTCCTACGGCACGGGAAAGGGCCATCCGGGCCTGGGCGAGTGGATCGCCGGCCTCCACTCGATCGACCCCGCGCAGGTCATGGTCACCAACGGCTCGATGGAGGCGGCGGCCTTCGTCTTCCAGCATCTGCTCGAGCCCGGCGACCGCGTGATCGTCGAGCAGCCCTCGTACGACCGCACGCTTCTGCTCCTGCGGGCGGGCGGGCGTCGAGCTCGTCCCGGTGCCGCTCGAGTCCGACGGCGTCGACGTGGCGCGCGGTCGAGGCCGCGCTCGCCGACGGCCCCGTGAAGCTCGCCCACATCATCCCCAACTTCCACAACCCAGCCGGCTGCACGCTGTCCGACGACAAGCGCAAGCGCCTCGTCGAGCTGGCGGCCGAGCACGACTTCATCCTGTTCGAGGACGATCCGTACCGGCTCATCTCGTTCGGCTCCGAGGAGCACGAGACGATGCTCTCGATGGACGGCGCGGGCAAGGTGCTCCACGCCTCCTCGTTCTCGAAGACCGTCAGCCCCGGTGTCCGCGTCGGCTACCTCGCGGGGGAGCCGGAGCAGGTCGCGACCCTGGCCAAGCGCGCGGGCGAGACGTACATCTCGCCCAACATGCTCGCCGAGTCGATCGTGTTCGCGCTCTGCGAGTCCGGGCGGCCTGGAGCGGAACGTGGAGTTCGTCAACGCCGCGCTTCGCGAGCGCCGCGACGTGCTGGTCGAGTCGCTCTCCGAGCACATTCCCGAGGCCGAGTTCGTCGTTCCGGAGGGCGGCTACTTCCTGTGGCTCACGCTCGACGACGACGTCGACACGCGCGAGCTGCTGGAGGCCGCCAAGAAGGAGGGCGCGCCGTTCGTCGCCGGGCCCGACTTCCTGATCGAGGGCGGCCTGCAACGCGCTCCGCCTGTCGTTCGCAAGCGTGCCCGCGGAGCGGGTCGCCGAGGGCGTCGCGCGCATCGCGCGAGGCGCTCGAAGGCATTCGCGCCGCCGCCTGAGCGCCCGCTCCGTTTCCAGCCGGGGAGGCTGCTGCAGGCATATCTCACTTTCTCTACCAATTTAGTCAAGAAAGGCTATGCTTCACCGTCAAATCACATGACGGCGAGGGGACACGCCTACGGTGCGTGGGGAGACGCTCGACCAGAGAAGGAGGTGCCGAATGGCCCCAGTGACGATGATCGAAGGAAATCGGACGATGGACGCGGGAACTCACCGCAGGGTCGCCGAGCGGCGCTTCTCGGCCTTGGCCGCGGCCGTGCGCGAGCACGAGGCCAACGTGCGCCGGCGCGAGTCTCGCCATGCGCCCGCAGGACCAGCACCTCTACAGGCGCCTTCGCCAGATTCTCGGCGAGCTCTAACGGTAAGCGTCGCGATACGGCGCGTCGGATCGCGCTCGGGCGGGGGGCCGGCGCGTCGCTTCTACGGCCTAGACTGCTGCTTCGCACTAAGGTGCTCAGCAGTTACCGCCGTAGCGGTCCGAGGAGAGCACGAGCTGCCTCGGGGAGCGGGGCGCGCGGCTCGGGCGCGGG
Source organism: uncultured bacterium (assembly GCA_963740125.1). GTDB lineage: Bacteria > Actinomycetota > Thermoleophilia > Solirubrobacterales > 70-9 > JALZKA01. Next base: position 50,370 of record CAVUCV010000004.1, read on the forward strand.
ATCGGCGCGGACCGAGACGGTCTCGGAGACGCTGCGGGAGACGGTGTGGCTTCCCTCGGCGGACTTGACGACGACCTCGTCTTCGTCTGAGGACTCGAGCTCGCCGTCGAGACCCGGGTAGATCCCGGTTCCCTTGAGGTAGTGGAGAAGCTCTTCGGCCTCGTTCTCGAAGCGGAGAATCGTGACCTTCGCGCCGGTCTCGACGTCGGCGAGCAGAACACCCTCCTCGCGGGCGCCCTCGACGATCGGGTGGCCGTGCGGGCAGGTCTTGGCGTCGCCGATCGCGGCGAGCATGCGCTCCTCGAGCACCGGTGACATCGCGTGCTCCATCCGCTCGGCCTCCTCGTGGACCTCGTCCCAAGGGATGCCCAGGACGTCGGTGAGGAAGCGCTCGATCAGCCGGTGGCGGCGAACGATCGCGGTCGCGTGCTCGCGGCCGTCGATCGGTGAACGAGAGCGATCTTGTCCTTCGCCCGGCTGACGTAGCCGTCGCGCTCGAGGCGGCCGATCATCTCGTGGACGGTCGGCGGCGAGAGCTGCATGGCGCGGGCGACGTTGGCGCCGGTCATCGGGAGTCCCGCTTCCTCCAGCCAGAACATGATCTGGAGGTACTCCTCCTCGGCGACCGTTGCGTGATCGTGAGACATCACGTCGAGTCTACGCGCCCATGAGCGACGCGACGACGGCCTCGTAGAAGCCGTCGCCCATGGCTCCCTCGGTCACGGTGACGTTGGGAAAGCGCGGTAGCGCCTCGCGCAGCGCCTCGTCGTTTGCGGGTCCGTTCGCGACGCAGAAGAAGCGGCCGACCGAGACCGAGGACTCGAGGTCCTCGATCGAGTCGCCGATCGCGATGCAGCTCTCGGCGTCGTAGCCGCGGGCCCGCCGATGGAACTCGACGCCCTTCGCCTTGCTCGCTCCGCCGGGCACCAGGTGGTAGGCGTGGGTGTAGGCCCTCGATCGCCTCCATCCGGTAGCTGATCACGCCGTTGTCGAGGAACCGGAGGTCCGTCGTGCCCCTCGGCGACGGAGGAGCTCGTTCACCTCGGCCGAGTCGACCTTGCCGCGCATGAGGAACGAGAGCTTGCGCCCGACCTCCCACGGGTGTGCCACTCGAGGCTTGGGCTCGTAGCGCTCGAAGAGGAGGTCGGGGATGCCCGCGTCGACCATGCGCTCGTAGGGGGTCGAGTTCTCCGTCGGCTGCCAGTCGCCGGTGAGGAAGGTCCGCTCGCCGTCGATGAAGACCCCGCACCCCGCCTCGTAGATGTACGAGGTTCCGCCCATGAGCCTCGTGTCCGACGCGACCTCCGACTCTCGGCGCCCCGACATGACCACGACTTCGACGCCGGCGCGGTCGCACGCCTGGAGCGCCTTGGCCTGGGCGAGCGTGAAGTTGCCGTCCGGGTCGCGGAACAGCCCGCCGCGCGGGCCGAGCAGGGTGCCGTCGAGGTCGGTGTAGACGCAGCGGAGTGCCATTCCCGCAACCTACGCGAATGCCGGTCGCGGGCGGGAGCCAGGCGCAGGTAGGTTGAGACTCGTGACCGTCTGGCGACTCTCCGATGGGCTCGAGCTCAGCTTTCCGCCCTCGCTGGCCGCGGGTGTCGTGAACGTCACGGCGGACTCGTTCTACTCGGGCGCTCGCAGCGTGACGCCGGAGCGGGCGGTCGAGGACGGGCTGCGGCTGGTCGAGGCGGGCTTCGACCTGCTGGACGTGGGCGCGGTGGCGGCGCGGTCCGGGCCGCCCGTTGACGCGCGAGCCGAGATCGAGAGCCTGGTGCCTGCGATCGCCGGCCTCGCCGAGCGCGCCGGCGTGCCCGTCATGGCCGACACCTTCCAGCCCGAGGTCGCGCGCGCGGCGCTCGACGCGGGCGCCGTCGCGATCAACGACATCTCGGGCGGCTCGGACGAGATGTACGAGCTGGTTGCCGAGCGGGGCTGCGGCTACGTCCTGATGCACATCGACGGGCCGCCGCGCGTGGACCGCGCCGCCGCCGGTCTACGACGACGTGGTCGCGCACGTCAAGGACGTGGTTCGCCGAGCGGATCGAGCGGATGCAGGCGGCCGGCGTCGCCGCCGAGCAGATCGCGATCGACCCCGGGCCCGACTTCGACAAGGGCGTGGACGACACGATCGAGCTGGTGGGGCGAATCCCGGAGCTCCAGGAGCTTGGAAGGCCGGTGATGGCGGCGATCTCGCGCAAGGACTACCTGGGCGCGGTCATGGCGGGCTCGTGGGACGCTCGCCCGGACGCCGACGAGCGCGGGCGCGGCGACGCTGGCGGCGGTCAGCGCTCGCGACGGCGCAGGGCGCCGAGATCCTGCGGCTCCACGATCCCGAGGCGCTCGATGCGATGCGCGTGGCGGAGGCGATCGCGCGTGGCTGACATTCAGTGGTGAGCAAGGGCATCGACCACGCCTGGCGGAACGTGATCGCGAACGGCGCCGACGACGGGCGCCTGGTTGCCACCTCGTTCGAGGAGAGCCAGGGCGCCGTGAGCGTCCCGTTCCCCTCGGACCTGCCGCCCGCCCTTGCCGACGGCCTGCGCCGCGCCGGGATCGAGAGCCTTTACGCGCACCAGAACGAGGCGCTCGGCGAGAGCGGGCAGCGGCCATGTCATCTCGACCAGCGGTACGGCGTCGGGCAAGTCGCTCTCGTTCAACCTGCCCGTCCTCGAGAGCCTCGCGCTCGACCCCAAGTCGCGTGCGCTCTACCTCTACCCCACCAAGGCGCTCGCCCAGGACCAGGCGCGAAAGCTCTCGGCGCTCCAGCTTCCCTACCTGCGCCACGCGATCTACGACGGCGACACGCCGCGCGAGGACCGTCCGGGCCTCCGGCGCCGCTCGAACCTGATCCTCACCAACCCGGACATGGTGAACGTCGGCCTGCTGCCCCACCACCAGGGCTGGGGCGACTTCATCGCGAACCTGCGCTGGATCGTCGTCGACGAGGCGCACACCTACCGCGGCGTCTTCGGCTCGCACGTCGCGAACGTGTTGCGGCGCCTGCGCCGCGTCGCGCGCCTATACCGCGCCGAGCCGCGCTTTCTCCTGGCCTCGGCGACGATCGCCAATCCCGGGCGAGCTCGCCGAGCGCCTCGTCGGCGAGCCGGTCAGCGTCGTCGGCTCCGACGGCGCGCCCAGGGCGGGCCGGCGGATCGTGATGTGGAACCCGCCCGTGATCGACGAGCGGACCCAGCGCCGCCGCTCGACCCTCTCGGAGGGCGCGGAGCTCCTGGCCGACCTCGTCACCGAGGGCATGCGCACGATCTGCTTCCTGCGCTCGCGCAAGGGGATCGAGCTGATCCAGCGCTTCGCCCGCCTGCGCCTGGAGGAGCGCGGGCGCGAGGACCTCGCCGCGCGGATCGCGCCCTACCGCGCCGGCTATACGCCTCAGCAGCGCCGCGAGATCGAGCACCGCCTCGTCTCGGGCGATCTCCTGGGGGTGGTCGCGACGGACGCGCTCGAGCTCGGGCATCGACATCGGCGAGCTCGACGCGTCGATCTGCGTCACGTTCCCCGGCACGGTGGCGAGCCTTCGCCAGATGTGGGGTCGCGCGGGCCGCCGGACCGAGGGCCTCGCCGTCTACGTCGCCGGCGAGGACGCGCTCGACCAGTTCTTCTGCCGCCATCCCGACGAGTTCCTCGGAGCGCCCGGTCGAGGCGGCGATCCTGGACCACCAGAACCCGCACATCCAGACGGGACACGTCCTGGCGGCCGCGCACGAGGCGCCGCTGGGCGGCACTGCCGAGCCAGCCGGGCGGCGCGGACGACGCGATTCTGGGCGACGGGTGGCGCGATCGCGCGGACGACCTGGTCGCCGCCGAGCGAGCTCCGCCAGACGAACGACCGCCGCTACGTGCCGCGCGACCAGGGCTTCGCGGCCGGGCGCATCTCGCTGCGCTCGGCCTCGCTCGACTCGGTCGCGGTGATCGACTCGACCTCGGGCGAGATGCTCGGCATCGGTCGAGGCCGAGCGCGCCTTCTCGACCATCCACCCCGGCGCCGTCTACCTCCACATGGGGCGCTCCTACGAGGTGCGCGAGCTCGACGTCGACGGGCGCCGCGCGATCGTCGAGCCGTTCGACGGCGACTGGTACACGCAGCCGAAGAAGGAGACGAACGTCTACATCGACGCGATCGGCCAGAAGGCCGGAGCCGGGCGGGATCCACGCCGGGGTCGAGCTCTACGCCGGCGACGTCGCCGTCTCCGAGCAGGTGATCGCCTACCAGCGAAAGACCGTGAAGGACCAGGAGGTGATCGACCTCATCGCGCTCAACCTGCCCGAGCAGAACTTCCAGACGCGGGCGCTCTGGTACGTCGCTGCCCGACGAGCTCGGCGGGCCCCGAAGCGCTGCCGCCCGAGGTCCAGCTCGGCGCGCTCCACGCCGCCGAGCACTCGCAGATCGCCGTGCTGCCCCTGCTGGCGATGTGCGACCGCTGGGACATCGGCGGGCTCTCGACCAACGTCCACTTCCAGACCGGGCGGCCGACGATCTTCATCTACGACGGGCACCCGGGCGGGGTCGGGATCGCCGAGCGCGGCTTCGAGCGGTTCTCCGACCTGGTCGGCAACGCGCTCCGGCTGGTCTCGGAATGCCCGTGCGCGTCCGGGTGCCCGTCGTGCGTCCAGAGCCCGAAGTGCGGCAACCTGAACGAGCCGCTCCACAAGGCGGGCGCGATCGAGCTGATGGGCGGGATCCTGGCGCGCCGGCCCGCGCCATCCAGCGCGCCGCGCTGATGCACAGGCGCTTCGAGGGCGCGCCCACCGCGACGCTCGGGTGCCATGGAGGCACGATCCATGTCGTTCTCGCCGAGAGCGTCCGGCTGCGGCTCCTGGGGCTGATGCGCCTGGATGCCGACGAGGTGGAGCCGCTCTTGTTCCCCCGCTGCCGCTCGATTCACACCTTCGGGATGAAGTCGCAGATCGACCTCGTGTGGCTTGCGCTCGATGGCGAGCGCGGGCGGGTCCTCCAAGTTGTCGAAGGCCTCGAGCCCCGCGGGCATGCGCGGGCCCCCCGCACGGGGGCGGAGCGGCGCACGATCGCCGCGCTGGAGCTCGCGGCCGGCGAGGCGGAGCGGCTCGGACTGAGCGACGGCGCGATCGTCGGCGTGCGCTGAATCGCTAGCCGGCTCGCTCCATCAGGGCAAGGAGCTTCGTGACGGTCACCCAGCTTCGGATCGTCATGCTCTGATATTCGGGCTTCCCGATCACCCTGCCCATCCGGCTGCTGGTTGCCCTCTCGGTGAGCCGTGCGAAGTAGACGACGCCGGTGCCGGCCCACAGGCGATCGACTCCCTCCTTGGTCTCCATCGCGGCGGTCGCGCGCTTCACCGTGAGCGGGGCCCGAAGGAAGATCACGTCGCAGCGATCGGTCTCCGCGCCGAAACCCCGGGGGGCCTCGCCGGCCACGCGACTGAGTTGCGAGTGAGTGAGGAGGACGATCTTCAGCTCCAGGCCGAAAGTTCGGCCGAGCTTTGCCTCGAGTTGCTTTGCGAGTTCGGCGCGTGACTGCCTAGGCGCCCGGAAGACGGCGTTGCCGCTGTTGATGTAGGTCTGGACATCGGTGAGGCCCATCTCTCCCAGCGCCTCGCGAAGCTCGCTCATCTTCACCGGGTTCTTGCCGCCGACATTGATGCCGCGAAGGAGCGCGAGGTACTGAACCCCGGCTGCCACGGTCAGTTCCGCTCCCCGAGTGCGCACGCATCCTCGGCTGTCGAGCGTGTCATGCGGCTCTTCTCAGCTTCGCCAAGCGCCATCGGTCGCGAACCGTATCGGCGCTAGCCTGTCGGGTCGGTCAGGCGAGATAGCTCAGTTGGTAGAGCACACGACTGAAAATCGTGGTGTCCCCGGTTCGATTCCGGGTCTCGCCATCAGCCGCCGTCAGTCATAGCGGGCGAGGAACTCCGCCAGGTCTTCAGACGTCAGCCCGGAGCCGAGGCCGGCCATGAGGGCGATGCGTGCCGCGGGTGCTGACAGCGAGCCGGCGCAGATGATGGCTCCCGAGCGCAGGTCCACTTCGCTTCCTTCGTAGCCGTATGTGTTGTGCAGCAGCGCGCCGCGCCACGGTCGCGCGACGGCGACCACCGGTTTCGCCGCCGCGATTTCCTGGGCCGCATCCAGGAACGCCGGCGGTGTGTGCCCGGCGCCCGGGATGCTGATAACCAGGCCGTCGCAGATCGCCGCCAGCGCGGTCAGGGCGGCCGGGGCGGAGCCGAGGCTCGGGGTGAGGATCTCGACGGTCGCGTCGAGGTGCTTCACATCGAGGGCTGGAAGCCGCGATGGCGCCCAGCGTGTGGAGAGGCGGCCCTCCTCGACGTGGCCGAGCGGACCGGCCTGCGGTGAGGCGAAGGCGTCGACGCTGGTGCTGTCCGACTTGCGGACATAGCGGGCAGCGTGCACCGTGCCCGCGAAGGCGACCAGCACGCCGTGTCCCCGAGCGTCCGGAGCGGCTGCGACAGCAACGGCTGCGTGAAGATTGGCGGGGCCGTCGGCGCCGGGCGCCGAGGAGGCGCGCATGGCGCCGGTGAAGACAATGGGCGCGTCGCCGTCGTGCATCAGGTCGCAGAGGAACGCGACCTCCTCCAGCAAGTCCGTGCCGTGGGTGATAACCACCGGCGTTCCGGACCGGGCGAGGTCGACGGCGCGCCGGCAGAGCGCGAGCGCGTCTGCAGGTGAGAACTGCACGCTCGGGACGGTGGCGAACACCTCGGCCTCCACGTGGGCGCCTGCCTCGTCCTGCAGTTGCTCGATGACCTCGAGCGACGGCCGAGCCGGGGAGCCCGACATGGCGATGGTGCCGCCCGCAACGAGCAGGCGAACGGGCGAGCGGTCAGCGGGCATGGCGCACCGGTGACCCGAAGCGATCGACGGGACTAGTGCCCGGCTTCGTCCGCAGCCTCGCCCTGATCCGGCTCTGGGACGTCGACCTCCTTGGCGTCCGACTCGTGCTCCTCGAGCCGCTCGTCCATGTCGTCAGCCTTGTCTTCCAGTTCGCCGAGCTCCTCGTCGGCGTCTTTGGCGGCTTCGTCGATCTCGCTCTGCGGATTGTCATCACTCATGGTCCACGCGTACCCGCGGGCGCAGGCCTTACGCGAATCACGAGCCTACGAAGGATCACGCAGATCGGTGGGGCGGCCCACGCCTCGCGCCGCTTGAGGAGCGGCCGGCGCGGGTAGGTTCGGGGGCAATGGTTTCGGTCCGTCCGACGTTCACGCACCGCAAGCCGCTCCAGGCGCTCAAGGGGGTCGCCGGTGCCTATGGCCGCCTGAAGATCTCGGACCACGCGGCGGCGCTCACCTACTACTCCATTCTCGCGGTCTTTCCAGGGATGATCGTGATGGTCTCGCTGTTCGGGATCTTCGGCGATCAGAGCACGGCCGACTCGATGCTCAAGATCGTGGAGGACCTCGCTCCTGGCGAGGCCGCCTCGACATTCGAGGGCGCGATCACCGGCGCCGTCAACAACGACAAGGCCGGCATCGCCTTCGTGATCGGCGTGGCGCTGGCCCTTTACAGCGCATCGGGATACATCGGCGCGTTCAGCAGGGCGACGAACGACATCTACGAGGTCTCGGAGACCCGCCCGTTCTGGAAGACGCTCCCGCGTCAGGTCGCCCTCACCGCGTTCCTGATGCTCGGGCTGGCGGCGACCCTCCTCGCCCTGGTCCTCACGGGGCCGCTGGCGGAGTCGATCGGCGAGGAGATCGGAATGGGCGACACGGGCCTCACCATTTTCTCCATCGTCAAATGGCCCGCCCTCGCGGGAGTGGTGGCGGTCCTCTTCGCGATCCTGCTCCATGAGGGACCCAACGTGGACCGCCCGTACCGCGAGCTCGTGCCCGGGGCGTTCCTCGCCACCGTGCTCTGGCTGATCGCCTCGAGCGCGTTTGCGTTCTACGTCGCCAACTTCGGCTCTTATGCCAGCACGTACGGGTCGATCGCCGGCGTGATCATCTTCCTCGTCTGGGTCTGGCTGTCGAACCTCGTGCTCCTGATCGGGGCCGTCTTCAACGTCGAGCTGTCGCGCAGCGGGACGCTCATCACCGAGACCGAGTCGATGGCGGGCGACGAGCCCGCTCAGCGGCCGCCGGGCGCTACTGCCGTCTAGCCGCCGAGGATCGCTTCGGTCATCTCCTTCACGTGGCGCTGGTCGGTGCCGCAGCAGCCCCCGACCACGTTCAGATTCGGCAGCGAGTCCCGAAGGGCGGCGTACCGGGCTCCGAGATCCGCTGGATCGCCGGCGTCGAGCTCGGTCGCCTCGTCCAGCTCGGCGTGACTCTTGGTTGACGCGTTCGCGCGCAGGCCGCGGATCCGCTCACGCCACTCGCCCGCGCTCTCGAGCGCGTCGTCGAAATGCGTTGGATGCGCGCAGTTGATGCCGAAGTACGCAGGCCCGTCATCGGTGGCGGCTACGACGGCGGCGATCGCGTCGCCAAGCGGCTCCTCGCTCGGAAGTCGCCCGTCGGTCTCCACCGTGAAGTGGATCGCCGCGGGCATTCCGGCCTTCGCTGCCGCTCGGGCGACTCCGATCGCCTCGTCCGAGTAGGTCATCGTCATCGCGTTGACCATGTCGGCAGCCGTGTCGGCGAACGTGGCGATCTGAGTCGAGTGGTACTCCTCGGCCTCCGTTGCGCTGAGCCTTCCCTTCGGGTTGTAGCCGTCGTCCTGAGGGCCGATGCAGCCGCTGATGACGATGGGCGTATCCGGCGACTCGTAGCGCTGGCGGATGCCCTCCATCAGCGCGATGGCCTTGCGGTTCAGACCGTCGAGCTCCTCGTTCGAGTATCCGAGCTCAGCCGCCCATCTGGGACTCGCACGCCAGGTCGGGCTCTCCAGGATGAACCCCGTGCCACTGGCTGCGGCGAGCTCCGCAAACGGCTCGAAGTAGCGCCGCAACGCATCCGTCCCCTCATCGTCATTCAGAAGAGCGAACGCAGCGAAGAGCGGGAGGTCGAGCCCCTCGTGGAAGATCAGCGTGGTCTCGATACCCCCGTCGCTGGTGAACAGGCCGCCGTCCAGCTGGGGAAGGTGATCGCGATACTTCATGTCACTGTCCTTTCGATCTGCGGCGCCGCTACGACACCGCGATTGGGGTGGCCTCGCGCATGGATATCCGCGAGAGGAACTCGCCGACCACGGCGAGGTAGTCCTGGGGGTGGGTCAGGTGAGGCGCGTGGCCGGCGCCCTCGTAGGTGTGGGTCTCCGCGCCGGGAAGGGCTTCTGCGAGCTTCCGCGTGATCGGCCTGAACCACGGCGGGCTGCTGTCGCCGTCGGTGATCAGCGCCGGCGAAGCGACGCTCGCCAGCTCGCCGAGGTCGATGCTCGCCCAGTCCGGATCCCGCTGCTCTGCGACGAACGCGGCAGCACCGTCGATCATCACCTCGCGCATGGGCGGCGGGAGCATGTCCCACGCGCCCGGCCCTAGCGCGACCTCCTCGACGAAGAGGCGGGCGGCATCTTCGGTGTCGCCACGGCCGACGAGGCTCGTCACCTCGTGGATCGTCGCGTCCACCGCCGCCAGCTGAAGCTGGGCGTCCGGATCACCGGCCGCGACGGAGACAAGCGGCGGTTCATGGATCACGACGCTCGAAACCAGGTCGGGCCTGCGGGACGCCAGGCCGATCGCGATCGAGCCCCCGAACGATGTGCCGACGACGTGCGCCCGTCCGCCGAGCGATTCGACGAGGCCGGCCAGGTCGTCCTCCTGGTCGCGACGGGTGCCAGGCGTATCGCGCCGGCTGAGGCCGTGACCGCGGCGGTCGTACGCGACTACCCGGAATGACTCGGCAAGGGCAGGAACGACGGGAAACCAGTTGTTCCGGTCCGACCAGCCACCGTGAACCAGGACAACGGTCTCGCCGTCCCCGGTCTCGTCGTAGTTGATCTCGATTCCGTTTGCTTCCGTGCGTGGCATGTCGCCTCTCCTTCAAGTAGTGGACTCTTCAAGAAGAGCGTCGTCCATGACGGCGACCCTCGCATCGGTAGGTCTACCTATCTTTCGCCGATGAGGTCGTGCTCGTGGGCAAAGAACGCGAGGCCGACCCGGCTCGCCACGCCGACTTTCGAGTAGATGTTCTGCACGTGGTGCTCCGCGGTGCGGCGTGAGATCACGAGCTTCTCTGCCACCTGCGCGTTGGAGAGGCCCGCTGCGACCAACCGCGCAACCTCCACCTCGCGCTCCGAGAGCCCGCCGGGCCGCAGATTGGCCCGCTTCTTCGGCCGCGCTCCGCCGGCCGCCTCGATCACGGCAGTCGCGGCATCACGGTCTATCCGCCCGGCTCGCACCTCGCGCTGGAGCTCGGCGGCAGCCTCCTCTCCCGAATGGGCAGCGCGGTGCGGGCGGGGTTGCGTCATCGCGTGGAAGGCGTCCGCCGCGGCGAGGATCCGAACGGCCGGCGGAAGCTCCTTCCCGGCACACGCGCGGTAGTAGCCGGACCCGTCCAGGCGCTCGTGGTGCATCCCCGCTACCCGCGCCATCGGCGCCAGGGCCTCGGACTGAGCCAGGATTCGCTCCGAGTGGTAGGAGTGCATCCGGGCCTGCTCCCACTCTCCGCTCGTCAGCGGGCCTGGCTTTTCCCAGATCGCATTCGAGACCGCGACCTTCCCGAGGTCGGCGAGGAGAGCCGAGATCTCGAGCCTCGACGAGGTCTGCGCATCGAGCTTGAGCGACTTTGCGGCGGCGCATGAAAGCTCCGCCACCCCGCCCGAGTGGCCATGCGTCCATGGCATCTTCATGTCCGCCAAATCGCCGAATGCGCGAGCGAGGTCGGTCAGGTCGGTGAAGGCGGTTTCGGCGATCGGCTCCGGCTCGATCTCCAGCACCCGCTCGCGGGGATCGCCGGTTCGGGTCTCGCCCAGGAGCTCGTCCACGTTGGCGATGAGCACTTCGACGATCGCCGGATCGAGGATCCCGCCGGATCGCGCTTTCAGAGCTCCGACAACGGCGTCCTTCCCGCCGAGCGCATCGAATCTCGCGGCATCGGCGGCGGCGCGGGCAACCCGAGCCGCAGGCGCGATCTCGTCTCCTTTCAGGCCCAGTGGCGGGCCGTCGCCGTTCCACCACTCCACCGCCTCCTTCAGCGACCTCTCGGCGCCCTTGCCCAGCCCAACGCGACGCGCAGTAGCGCTCGCGATCTCGCAGCTGCCAGTGTCGAAGTTGCGACCGAACTCGCCCTGGTCCGTGGCAGCGAAGTGCTCGATCTGGGCCCGTACGCTCGGGCTCTCGACCCGCAGGAGGATCGGCATCAGGTTCTCGGAGATATCGACGGGGTCGGCGACGTTGGTGCTCGCGACCGCGGTCAGCACCGGCCGCTCGTCTCCGAACACCCGCGCGGTCTCGTGGGATAGGGCGCTGCAGCCCACATGCATGAGGAGCGCCGTGTAGAAGGTGTCTGCGACCTCCTCCTCCGGCATGTCGAGGCGGCGTGCCAGAGCGGTTCCGATCAGGCACGACCGCATCGCCTCTTCAGGCGGGAGCCCGAAGCCAAGGTCGCATGCCACCGATAGTCCGCCGAGGAGGTCAGCAAGACGAAGGGTTGCGCTCACGCGCAAAATTCTCCCAGTTGCAGCCAGCCGGGAGAGCGACGTGTCAGAAACGGAAGACGCACGACGACTCCCAGGGTGAAGTGACCGTCCGATTCCGTCTTTACCTTGGCCCCAGATGAACCCTCGACTTGCAGTTCAGCCCACCCTCGGATCGCCCACACCCGAGCACGCCGCGCGCGTCTTTCTCTCCGACCTCGCCGACGGTGACGGCGTCGCAACCGCGTTCGCGGTCAGAGAGCGCAGCCGGATGTCCCGCCGGAACGGCGACGACTTCGTGAAGCTCATGCTCGGCGATCGCACCGGCACCGTCGAGGCGGTCGCCTGGGAGGGCGTGGACGAATGCTTCGACTGCTCCAAGCCCGGCGGCATCGTCTTCGTCGAAGGGCCGCTTCTCGGTGCACGCCCGCTACGGCCCGAAGATCACGATCGAGGCCATCCGCGCCGCGGAGGAAGGCGAGTTCGCCGAGGGTGACCTGGTCGAGAGCTCGCCGATCCCGGCGGACCTGCTCGAGACCGACCTGCGGGACCTCCTCGCGACGATTCGCAACGCTCAGCTGGCAACGCTGCTCGACCGGTTCTTCGGCGCCGAGACGGACAGCTGGAAGCGCTTCCGCGTCGCGCCGGCGGCGAAGTTCTACCACCAGGCCTACGCTCACGGGCTGCTCGAGCACGCGCTCTCCGTCGCTCAGGCCGTGAGCGCCGCCGCGGCGGCCTTCCCCGGCATCGACCGCGACCTCGCGGTCACGGGTGCGCTCCTCCACGACCTCGGCAAGACCCAGGCCTACAACGACGATCCGCTCGCGATCGACCTCACCGATGCGGGCCGGCTGCTCGGCGAGATCCCGATCGGCTACTACCTCGTCCGCAAGGAGATCGAGTCGATCGACGGCTTCGATCCCGAGCTCGCGCAGGCGGTCCTCCACATCATCCTCTCGCACCACGGCACCCACGAGATGGGCTCGCCGGTCGTCCCGGCCACCCGCGAGGCGACGCTCGTCCACATGATGGACAACCTGGGCGGCAGGCTCGGCAGCTTCGACCGGATCGAGCGCGAGCTGGCCGAGGGCCAGAGCTGGTCCAAGTTCGACCGTGGCCTGGACTCCGCGGCGTACTTCCCGGCGCGCCGCGCGGCTTAGCCGCCGTACGGCCGCCGAAGCTTCTCACGCAGCGCTGGAGCTTGTCTGTGTCCTGGTCCGCGTCTGGTGACGCAGTCGACGAGCTTGTTGTGTCCTTCTGGCCTGTCGGCTTCTCGAGCGTCACGCCGTCGATCCTGCGTCTCGTCGAATGCGTCGTCGAAGGAGTCGAAGCTGCCCGAGAGCCATTCGTTGACGAACTGTCCGTGATGTTCTTCGTCGTGTCGAGGGCGGGCTTGACGAAGAAGAGGTAGACGGCTCCGAGGATCACGACGGTGGTCACGATCTTGATGATCGGGTTGATGATTGTCGCGGCGCCCAGCATTGATCCTCCCCCGTTCGTTTCCCCCCGCGGCTAGCGGTCGCTACAGACTAGGGAAACAACAGGCGGTCAGCCAGGTCGCGGCAGCGCTGCAGATCCCGTACGTCGAACGCCGCCTGCTCGACGCACTTCTCGACCTGAGCGGCCTCCGACGCCTTGCCCTGAGCGCTCAGGCTGTCGGCGTATGAGAGCGAGAAGTTCCTGGGGGATTGACCCTCGGTGATGAGCTGGTGCCCGAACTCGTCGCACTTCTCCATCGCCTTGGCGTTCTTGTCGGCCTGGCGGACGCAATCGGTCACCTCGCGGGCCGCCTCCGGCCATTGCGTGCGGAGGCTCGACGCGAACGACTCGGCTCTGTCCTTGGCGAAGTTGAGGTCGAAGTCGTCGCCGCGTTGCCGGCGTCGATCTGGGCCTGCCGCGTCTGCTCGGCGACGCTGCCGGTGATGTCCTCGGTGGTGTCGAGCACCGGCTTGACGATGAAGATGTAGACGGCGCCGAGGATCGCCACCGTGGTGACGACCTTCAGGATCGGATTGATGATGGTTCCTGCGCCGATCAAAGTGCCGGAACCATAAACGGACGCGGAAACTGCGTGATTTCCGGCTCTCCGCGTGGCAGCCAGGGCACCGATCTCGCAATATCCTGAACCGTCATGGCCAAGGACACCGAAAAGCTGATCCGCCAGCTCTCGCTGATCTCGTTCCTCATGGCCAACCGCCGCCCGGTCTCGGCCCTCGAGATCAAGCGGGAGGTCGAGGGATACAGCTCCATGAACGAGGACGCGTTCGCCCGGCGCTTCTACGCGGACCGCGCCGAGCTGGAGAGCCTGGGCATCTCGCTTCAGGTCGAAAAGCCCGCGGAAGGGTTCTTCGAGGCCGAGCTCTACGCCCTCCCGCCCGAGAACTACTACCTGCGCCCGATCGAGTTCACCGACGGCGAGCTGGCCGCCCTTCGCACCGCCCTCAGCCTGCTCGACGGCGAGTTCGCCTACGCGGAGCCCCTCCGGCTGGCGCTCCAGCAGGTCTCGTGGGGCCGCCCGAGCCCGCTCAACGAGGGCGAAGACGTGCCGATCGACGTCCGCCTCTCCACGAACGGCGGGGGCAAGGAGCTCTCGCAGCGCCTGGCCAAGATCGAAACCGCGATCTCACGCCGCAAGCGGATCGAGTTCAGCTACTACACGATGCAGCGCGACGAGGTCTCCGACCGCAAGGTCGACCCCTACCACCTCGTCTTCCGCGACAGCCAGTTCTATTTGATCGGCTACTCCCACGAGCGCGACGCCGTGCGCGTCTTCCGCCTGAGCCGGATCAAGGGCAAGGTCTCGTACGCCTCCAAGGCGGAGCACGACTTCTCGCCGCCCGAGGACTTCGACCGCCGCGACTACGCGACCCGCGCCGAGTGGCAGATGGGCGAGATCTCGGGGACCGCCCAGCGTCTTCGTCCGCGAGCGCATCGCGTGGCTGGTCGAGCGCGACTTCGGCAAGTACGGATCGCTCCGCAAGGTCGAGAAGGCCGACGGCGTCAAGGGCCGCGGCATGGTCTATGAGACCGAGTACGCCTCGATCCGGCAGCTGATCTCGTGGGTGCTCTCCTGGCGCGAGAACGCCCAGCTCATCGCTCCGACCGACGCGGCGACCGCCGGCGCCGAGCGCATGGAGCTGCTCGCGACCGCCACCGCGGGCCATTCGAGGTCGCGTCGATCGTCGCGCGCCCCGTGCTGGAAGCGGACGGCCGCCCCTCCCGCTCAGGCGGCTCGCGGAACCGCGGCGAGGCGGTCATCCGCCCCGAGCGCTTCGCCCGCCTGGTCACGCTCGCCGGGCCTCATGATCGGAGCCGCGCGGGAGGGAACGACGCTCTCGGTCGCGCACTGCCTGCGGGAGCTCAACATGGACATCGCGGAGCTTCGCGAGGACATCGACGTCCTGAACGTCGTCAACTTCGGCGGCGGCACCTACGTGCTCTACGCAGAGATCGTCGGCGACCAGATCGAAGTCGACCCCGACACCTACGGCGACAACTTCGACCGCCCGGCGCGCCTCCTTCCGCTCGAGGCCAAGGCGCTGGTCGCCGCGATCGACCTGTTCGGCGATCACCTGCCGCAGGCCGGCCTTGCCACCGCGCGCGAGAAGATCGTCGAGGCGCTCGGCCACGATCCGTCCGAGGAGGGCCTCGAGATCGCTCCCGGCCGCGACGACTCGCACGTCGTCAGGACCGTCAACCAGGCGATCCATACTGAACCGCATCCTCGAGCTCGACTACTACAAGGAGAACGAGGACAAGTTCGACACGCGCCGCGTCGAGCCGTATCAGCTCGTGAACGGTCCCGAGGGCTGGTATCTCGGCTGCTACGACCTCGGCCGCGTCGGACACGCGCCACTTCCGGCTCGACCGGATGAAGGAGGCGCACATGACGGACGAGGAGTTCGAGCCGCGCGAGGGCATAGACGAGCGCCTCGCCGACCAGGAATGGCTCGCGCACGGCGAGGTCTCGAGCGCGGGCGTCGCCCGGGTATGGGTCGCGCCGGAGCGCGCGCGGTGGCTGCGCGAGGAGCGCACCGTCGTCGAGGAGCTGGCAGACGACGCGGTCGTCGTCGAGGTCCCCTACGGCTCCAAGGAATGGCTCGTCCGCGAGATTCTCAAGGGCGCGGGCGACCTCGTCGTGCTCGAGCCCGACGACGCGCGCGAGGCCGTCTTCGCCGCAGTCAAGGAAGCCGCCTGAGCGACGGCGCCCGCCTGGCGGCGCGGACTTCGTCCGGATCCGGGCTCAGAACCCCGGGCCGATGACGCTCACGGGCACGAACACCTACGTCGTCGGCCGCGAGCCGGCGTGGGTCATCGACCCCGGCCCGGACGACGCGGCGCACATCGCCGCGGTCCGCGCCGAGGGCGAATCGCGGGGAGGCATCGGCGGCGTCCTCCTGACGCATTCGCACGCGGACCACTCGGCCGGCGTGGAGCGGCTGGGCGCACCGCTCCTGTGGGGCGCCGTCAGCTCGTTCGACGAGACGAACTGGCAGCCGGACCCGGAGCGCCGGCCCGCGAGCGAGGCGCCCGCCGAGTTCGAGGTCATCCCGACTCCCGGCCATGCGTCCGACCATGCGAGCTTCGGATGGGGCGGTGTCGTCTTCTGCGGCGACATCATCCTGGGTGAGGGCTCCACGATCGTCCCGCCGGCCGCCTTCGGGGGCTCGCTCGTGGACTACCTCGCGTCCCTGGAGCGCCTGCAGGCGCTCGGCGCGGATCTCTTCGCGCCGGGTCATGGCGAGTGGATCGCGGATCCCCAGGCGAAGATCGCCGAGTACGTGGCCCATCGCGCTCTGCGGGAGCGGAAGCTGGTTGCGGCCTTGGATGCCGGTGAGCGGTCGCGATCGGCGCTCCTCGACGCCGGGTGGGACGACGTGCCGGAGATGCTGCGGCCGGCGGCCGCGATGGCGATGCAGGCGCACCTGGAAAAGCTCGAGGCCGAGGGGCTCGTGACTCGGCCGAGCTCGAGGACTAGGCCGTAGGGTGCGACCGTGATGGAAGACGGCGTCGCAATCGTCGAAGACGTTCTTCGAAGCATGGAATCGTCGCGACCTCGAGACCGCGCTCGAGATGACCGGTGAAGACTTCGAGTACGTCAACCCTCCGAACGCCGTCGAGCCAGGAACCCGCCGAGGAGCCGATGGCATCGTCACCGTGTTGAGCAAGCAGTGGGAGGCGATGGGGGACGACGCGCGGCTCGTGATCGACCGGGTGCACGAACAGGATGAGTGCGTGATCGCCGAGGCCCGGCTGTCCCGGGGGATGCCGGACAGCGCCACGCGACTCGAGGTGAAGGCCGCGCTTCGCTGCGCGTTCGACGGTGATCGCCTCGTCGGTCTCGAGGTCCTCGGCGCGGGCACGACGTATGAGGAGGGGCTCGCCCGGGCGGGCGTCGCCTAAGTCTTCTTCTCGCAGCCGGAGACGTCGTCCTTCGGGTCGACGTCAGCCTTGTCGTTGCCCTTGCCGCACTTGACGGTGTCCTTCTTGCCGTCGTCGGCCTTGATGACATCGGCACCGCCGCCACCCGAGATGTCGTCAAACCCAGTGTGACCCCGAATCACGTCGGAGCCCCCGCGGCCACGGAGCGATGTGTCGATGCTCTGCGGAATGGGCTCGAATGGGATGTCCCCGTTATCAGGCAACCCTTTTGCGTCGAGCCTCACAGAGTCGTCGCCAGGCCCCAGATCGCTCGTTATGAGCTGCCAGACGCCCTCGTCGGCGCTGCAGCCCCCGGAGTTCGACACTTCGGAGCCGGCGTCCTCATTTCGGGCCTGCAGCCGGTCGGAGATTCCCTCGAGCACGATCTCCGTTCTCTGAAAGCCGATCACGATCCGATCGCCCGCGTCGTAGAGGTGGCTGGAATAGAAGGTGCCGTCCGCGGTGTTGCACCCGGTGTTTCCCAGCCCCCGGCGCTCATCCGAGCCGTTTCCGAGCGTCGGCGCCACGCAGCACGCGGCGACGATAGTCACTCCGATCCCTGCGATGATCCCCGAGCGCATTCGTGCACTCTAGAGCCCCCGGCCTCTACCCTGCGCCATCGTGAGCCGTCGCGACCAGATCACGCTCTCACAGGACGAGCAGGCGCAGCTCCTCGCCGAGCAGCGCGTCGTGATCGTCTCCTCCCACGGACCACGTGGATGGCCGCATTCGATGCCGATGTGGTTCACGGTCCGGGAGCCCCAGGACGGCGCGCATCCCGATGGGCCACCCGGCGAGATCTGGATCTGGACCTACGCCAAGTCGCAGAAGGTGAAGAACCTGGAGCGTGACCCGCGCGCAACCCTTCTGGTCGAGGCCGGCGAGGAGTACGTGGAGCTTCGGGGGGTCCAGATCGAGGCCGAGGCCGAGATCATCCGCGACCCCGACCGGGTGCTCGAGTTCGGCAAGGACCTGACGATCCGCTACTCGGAGGGCATCGACTCGATTGAAGGAGACGCTGCCGAGGCGATGCGCGCTCAGGCGGCGAAGCGGGTCGCGATCCGCTTCACCGCGAAGCGGGTGGCGAGCTGGGACCACCGCAAGCTGGGCGGCACGTACTAGGGCGGTGGAGCCCGGACGGACGGGGTACGGGTAGCCTCGGCGCGGCAATGGACCCGCTCAAGGGACTGATCCTCTCCGGGGGCGCCGGCACGCGCCTGCGCCCCATCACGCACACGTCTGCCAAGCAGCTCGTGCCCGTGGCCAACAAGCCCGTGCTCTTCTACGGCATCGAGGCCCTGGCCGGCGCGGGCGTCACCGAGATCGTGATCGTGATCGCTCCTGAGACCGGCGGCGAGATCCGGGAAGCCGTCGGCGACGGATCGGCGTTCGGCGTCACGGTCACCTACGTGGAGCAGGATGCGCCGCGCGGGCTGGCACACGCAGTCCTGACCGCGGAGGAGGCCCTGGGCTCCAGCCCGTTCGTCATGTATCTGGGCGACAACCTCCTTCGCGACGGGATCTCCGACCTGGTCGAGACCTTCCGCGGCGGCGAGCACGACGCGCTGCTGCTGCTCACCGAGGTCGACGACCCCTGGCACTACGGGGTCGCGGAGCTCGACGGCGAGAGGATCGTCCGCCTGGTCGAAAAGCCGAAGGACCCACCTTCGAACATGGCGCTCGTCGGCGTCTACCTCTTCGGGGCCCCCATCTTCGACGCGGCTCGCGCGATCGAGCCATCCGGGCGTGGCGAGCTCGAGATCACGGACGCGATCCAGCATCTGATCGATTCGGGCTCCCGCGTGGAGAGCCGGACGGTCAAGGGCTGGTGGAAGGACACCGGGCAGCTGGCCGACATGCTGGAGGCGAACCGGCTCGTCCTGGAAGACCTCGACCGCGCGCTCGACGGCGAGATCGACGACGACTCCAAGGTGGAGGGCCGCGTGGCGATCGCGCCGGGCGCTGTCATCGAGCGCTCGGTGATCCGCGGGCCGGCGATCATCGGCGCGAACGCCCGGATCGCCGACGCCTACATCGGCCCCTACACCGCGATCGACGAGGACGTCACGATCGAGCGCTCGGAGATCGAGCACTCGATCATCCTTTCGGGCTGCACCGTCCGTGACCTGGACTCGCGGATGGAGGCGAGCCTTCTGGGGCGGAACGTGAAGCTGACCCGCGGCGAGACCATCCCGAGGACGCTCTCGATGATCGTCGGGGACCGGTCCGAGATAACACTTCCGTGAGGGTTGCCGTCGCAGGCGCGGGCGGGATGCTCGGCCAGGACCTGGTGGACGCGTGCGTCGGGCGGGGACACGAGGTCTTCGCGCTGCCGCGCGCGGCCCTTGACGTCACCGACGAGCTGGCATGCGAGGAGGTGATGGCGGAGCTCCACCCCGATGCCGTCGTCAACTGCGCGGCGTGGACCGACGTCGACGGAGCCGAGGCTGACGAACAGGGAGCCATGGCCGTCAACGAGCTCGGCGCCGGCAACATCGCGGCGGCGGCCGCCCGCCACGGCGCTCGCATCGCCTACGTGTCGTCCGACTACGTGTTCGACGGGCAAAAGCGGACGCCTTACGTCGAGTCCGACCTCACCGGGCCGATCTCGGCCTATGGCCGCTCGAAGGCTGCGGGCGAGACCGCGACAGCGTTCGCCAACGACCGCCACATGGTCGTCCGCTCGTCATGGCTCTTCGGCACCCGCGGCGGGAACTTCGTCGAGACGATGCTGCGCCTGGCGAAGGAGCAGCTCGAGATCGTCGTGGTCTCGGACCAGGTCGGGACGCCGACCTACACGCGCCACCTCGCCGCCGCCCTGGCGGAGCTGATCGAGACCGACCAGTACGGGATCCACCACGTCGCCGCGGCGGGGCGGTGCTCGTGGTTCGACTTCGCGCAGGAGATCTTCGACATCGAGGATTGCGAATGCCGAGTGATGGCCGGCACGACCGAGATGCTCGGTCGCCCGGCGCCCCGCCCCGCCTTTTCCGTGCTCGGCACGGAGCGCCACGGCGCGGCCCGTCCTGCCCGAGTGGCGCGACGGCCTCCGGCAGTACCTGCGCGAACGTGCCAGCATTCGGGGATGAGCTCCACCCGCAAATGCCTTCGCGCTGACGCGCTCACCTGATCCATGGGTCGCCTTCTGGTCACCGGCGGCGCCGGCTTCATCGGCTCCGCGTACGTCCGCCACCGGGTCGCCGCTCACCCCGGCGACGAGGTGCGCGTGCTCGACAAGCTGACCTACGCCGGCAGGCCGGAGAACCTCGAGGGGATCGAGGGCTGCGAGCTGATCCAGGGGGACATCGCGGACGCGGACGCGGTCCGGGGAGCGATCGAAGGCTGCGACGCCGTCGTCAACTTCGCCGCCGAGTCGCACGTCGACCGCTCGATCGAGTCGCCGGGCGAGTTCATCCAGACGGACGTCTTCGGCACCTACGTGCTGCTCGAGGCCGCGCGCGACGCGGGCATCCGCCATCTGCAGATCTCGACCGACGAGGTCTACGGCTCGATCGACGAGGGTTCGTTCACCGAGTCCTCGCCGCTCGATCCCTCATCTCCCTATTCCGCCTCGAAGGCGGGTGGCGACCTCCTCGTCGGCGCTTATCAGCACACCTACGGCACGGACTCCCTGATCGTGCGCGCTTCGAACAACTACGGGCCGCGCCAGCACCCCGAGAAGCTGATCCCTCTCTGCATCCTGAACGCGCTGGCGGGCGACCCGCTCCCCGTCTATGGCGATGGGCAGCAGGTGCGCAACTGGCTCTGGGTGGAAGACTTCGCGTCGGCAATCGACACCGTGCTCGCCAAGGGCGAGCCCGGCGAGGTCTACAACGTGGGCGGGCCCGATGAAGCGGCGAACATCGACGTCGTGCGGGAGATCCTGAAGCGCACGGACCGCGACGAGTCGCTCATCACCTACGTCAAGGACAGGCCCGGCCACGATCGCCGCTACTCGCTCGGCTCGGAGAAGACGATGGGCCTCGGCTGGGAGGCGCAGGTCGGCTTCGAGGAGGGCATCGCCCGCGTCGTCGACTGGTATCGCTCGAACGAGGAGTGGTGGGCGCCGATCCGCTCGGGCGACTACCGCGAGTACTACGAGCGCCAGTACGGAACCAAGCTTTCGTGAGCGTCGCCAGGATCCAGACAGAGATTCCCGACCTGGTCCTGCTCGAGGCCACGGCTCACGGCGACGAGCGCGGCTTCCTGGTCGAGTCGTTTCGCGAGGACGTCTGGGCCGAGCACGGGGTGATCGGGCCCTTCGTCCAGGACAATCACTCGCGGTCGGCGAAGGGCATCCTGCGCGGCCTCCACTTCCAGACCAGCCCGGGGCAGGCGAAGCTCGTCCGTTGCGTCCGCGGCGCGATCTGGGACGTCGCGGTGGACCTGCGCCGCGACTCGCCGACCTACAGGCGGTGGGAGGGGGTCGAGCTCTCCGATGAGAACCACCGGCAGCTGTTCGTCCCCGTCGGTTTCGCGCACGGGTTCTGCGTCTTGAGCGACGTCGCGGACGTCGCGTACAAGCTCACCAGCATCTACGACCCGGGCACGGAAGCCGGGATCAGGTGGGACGACCCCGACGTGGGGGTCGAGTGGCCCGTATCCGACCCGCAGTTGTCGGAGCGCGACAAGGTTGCGCCGTCGCTCGCCGAGGTTGAGAACGAGCTCCCGTGGTGAACCCCGGGGTCCTGGGCGAAGCCCTAGTTCGCAAAGCGGGGAGTCGCCGCCCCCTCCGTAGACTCAGTCGGTTCGACATGGCCTCGAGATCGACTGCAAACTCCACTGCTCTTGAGCCCTTCTCGGCGCCTGTCAGACGCTGGTTCGAGGCCTCGTTCGAGGCGCCGACGCCCGCCCAGGACAAGGGCTGGCCCGCAATCGCCTCCGGGGACAACACGCTCATCTGCGCCCCCACGGGCTCGGGTAAGACGCTGACCGCCTTCCTGTGGGGGATCGACACGCTCTCGCGCCGCGCGGCGCCGGATCCCGACGCCGCGACCGAGGATCCCGAGGCGCTGGGCCAGGGCATCCGGCTCGTCTACGTCTCGCCGCTGAAGGCGCTCTCCTACGACGTCGATCGCAACCTGCGTGCCCCGCTCAAGGGCATCGGGGCACCGATCAAGGTCGGCCTTCGTACCGGCGACACGCCCCAGAAGGACCGCCAGGCGATGCTTCGCAAGCCGCCGGACATCCTGATCACGACGCCCGAGTCGCTCTACCTCATGCTGACCTCGCGGGCGCAGGAGATCCTGACCAACGTCGACGCGGTGATCGTGGACGAGATCCACGCCGTCGCCCAGACCAAGCGCGGTGCGCACCTCGCGCTGACACTGGAGCGGCTCGACCACCTCGTCCGGACCCACGAGGACGGGCGCGGGCCCGACGCCACGGTGCAGCGCATCGGCCTGTCCGCGACCCAGCGGCCACTTGGAGAGGGTCGCCAACTTCCTGGTCGGGCCGAAGCGGAAGTGCACCGTCGTCAACGCCGGCATCCGCAAGAAGCTCGACCTGGAGATCGTCGTCCCCGTCGAGGACATGACGGACCCGGACGCGGGGTCAGACACCTCTATCGGCAAGGCGTCTGACCCGGGAACGAGGGGTCTGACCCCACAGTCGCCGCTGGTAATGCTGCGTTCGACACCTTCGACGCGGCGCCCACGCAGAACTCGATCTGGCCGGCGATGTACCCGAAGCTGCTCGAGCTCGTGCAGGCGCACACCTCGACGATCCTCTTCGTCAACAACCGCCGCGGAGCGGAGCGCCTGGCAAAGCGGCTCAACGAGCTCGCAAACCAGCAGCTGGAGCAGGAGCTGCCGGCAACGGAACAGGCCGGCCACTCCGACTACGCGGCCCCCGAGGGGGCGCGTCGAGATCGCGCGTGCGCACCACGGCTCGCTCGCGCACGAGGAGCGCCTGGTGATCGAGGAGATGCTGAAGGGCGGCCAGCTCCCCTGCCTGGTCGCGACCTCGTCACTCGAGCTCGGCATCGACATGGGCGCCGTCGACCTGGTCATCCAGGTCGAGTCGCCGAAGTCGGTCACGCGCGGCCTCCAGCGCGTCGGCCGGGCAGGCCACAACCTGGGCGAGGTCTCGAAGGGCAGGATCTTCCCGAAGTTCCGGGCAGACCTCCTCGAATGCGCGGTCGTCGCCCGCCGCATGCGCGAGGGCCTGATCGAAGAGACGATCATCCCGCGCAACCCGCTGGACGTCCTGGCGCAGCACATCGTCTCGATGGTCGCCGACGACGAGTGGACGGTGGACGAGGTCTTCGACGTCGTCACGGCTACGGAGCCGTTCTCCGACCTGGGCCGCGAGCAGCTCGAAAACGTCCTGGACATGCTCGACGGGCGCTACCCGTCCGAGCGCTTCGCCGAGCTTCGCCCGCGCATCGTGTGGGAGCGCTCCGCGGGGACCGTCCGTGGCCGCAAGGGCGCGCGCCAGCTGGCGGTCACGAACGCGGGCACCATCCCGGACCGCGGCCTCTACGGCGTGCATCTGCCGGACGGGCGCCGGGTCGGGGAGCTCGACGAGGAGATGGTCTACGAGGCGCGCGCGGGCCAGACGTTCCTGCTCGGCGCGACGACCTGGCGGATCGAGGACATCACCCGGGATCGCGTGATCGTGACCCCCGCGCCGGGCGTGCCGGGAGCAGTCCCGTTCTGGCGCGGCGACGGCATCGGCCGGCCCGCCGAGCTCGGCCGGGCGATCGGCGAGTTCGCGCGCGAGGCCGTCAGCTCCGACGCGAAGACCCTGGCGAAGGACTACGACCTGGACAAGCTCGCGGCCGAGAACCTCCTGGCCTACCTGAAGGAGCAGCAGGCCGCCACTCGCGTCATCCCCTCGGACGAGTCGATCGTCGTCGAGAAGTTCCGCGACGAGATCGGGGACTGGCGGCTGTGCGTGCTGTCCCCCTTCGGCGGGCGCGTCCACGCGGCCTGGGGGCTTGCCCTCTCGGCCAAGATCCGCAACGAGCTCGACCTCGAAGCCGACGCGATCTGGTCCGACGACGGAATCGTCGTCCACCTGCCCGATGCCGACGAGGCGCCGGACGGGGACCTGGTCCTGCTCGAGCCAGACGAGGTGGAGGACCTGGTCGTCTCCGAGCTCGGCGGCTCAGCTCTCTTCGGTGCCCGCTTCCGCGAGAACGCCGCGCGCTCGCTGCTCCTCCCGCGCGCGTATCCCGGCAAGCGCACCCCGCTCTGGCAGCAGCGCCTGAAGTCGCAGAACCTGCTGGAGGTCGCGAAGGACTTCCCGCGCTTCCCGGTGATCCTCGAGACGTACCGCGAGTGCCTGCGCGACGTGCTCGACCTGCCGGGCCTGGAATCGCTGCTCTCGGATCTGGGCTCGCGCCGCATCTCGCTCGTCGAGGTCGAGACCGCGTCGGCGTCGCCCTTCGCCTCGTCGCTCCTCTTCGACTACGTCGCGACGTACATGTACGAGGGCGACACGCCGAACGCCGAGAGGCGTGCCGCGGCGCTGGCCCTCGACCGCGACCTCCTGCGCGAGCTGCTCGGCCAGGAGGAGCTGCGCGAGCTGATCAACCCCGAGGCGCTCGAGTCGGTCGAAGCTTCGCTCCAGCATCTGAACGACGAGATCAAGGCACGCGACCGCGACGCGCTCCAGCAGATCCTCCGCCGGCTGGGCGACCTGACCGAGGACGAGTGCCAGGAGCGCGTGGGCGAGGCGCTCTCGGCAGCCTCGATGCTGGGCAAGCTGGAGGGCGAGCGCCGCGCGGCAAAGGTCAGGGTGAACGGCGAGGAGCGCTGGATCGCGGCCGAGGACGCGGGCCTTTATCGCGACGCTCTCGGCGTGCCTCCGCCACCGGGCCTGCCGGAGTCGTTCGGCGAAGAGGTGCCCGACGCGATGTCGAGCCTGGTGCGCCGCTGGGCGCGGACACACGGCCCGTTCCCGACGCGCCGCCTCGCGGACCGCTACGGCGTCGACCCGATGCCCGCGCTGCGAGAGCTCGAGCGCGAGGGCGTTCTCGTCCGCGGCGAGCTGCTTCCAGGCGGGACCGAGCGCGAGTGGTGCGACTCCGAGGTCCTTCGCCGAGTTCGACGTGCCTCGCTCGCGCAACTGCGCCAGGAGGCGGAGGCCGTCGACCCCGCGGAGCTCGCCCGCTTCCTGCCGAATTGGCAGAACGTCGATGCCCACCGCCCGGCCGGAGCCGGGCCCGATCGCCTGCGCGAGGCGCTCGTCCCGATGCAGGGGGTGGCGCTGACGCCCGAGGTATGGGAGCGCGACGTCCTGCCGCGCCGTCTCGGCGCCTACAACCCCGCTTGGCTCGACCAGCTCACGACGAGCGGCGAGATCGTATGGATCGGAGCCGGGTCCGTTTCCCGCTCGGGCCGGGTCGCCCTCTATTTCCGCGACGACGTCCGGGTCGCCGGGCCTCCTCCCTCGAACGCGAAGCTCGAGGTGCCGCAGGGCGAGATCCACGACCTGATCCGGGAGCGCCTCACCGAGTCGCCGGCATTCTGGATCGACCTCGTCGCCGAGCTGGAGGCGAGCCCGGAGGAGCTCCAGGAGGCTCTCTGGGACCTCGCGTGGGCGGGTGAGGTGACCAACGACGCCTTCGCGCCGCTTCGCGCGCGCCGCCTGTCGGCGGTCAAGTCCGCGGCCCGGAGGGGACGGCGCTTCTCCTCACGTCGCACCGGGGCAACCGGAACCGTGCAGGGCCGCTGGTCGCTCACCGCTTCGCTCTTCCGCGGTCAGCCCGAGCAGGGCCCCCGGATGCGCGCCCAGGCCGAGCTTCTGCTGGAGCGCTACGGCATCGTGACCCGCGAGACGGTGCTGGCCGAAGGCATCCCAGGTGGGCTCTCGACCCTCTACGGCGAGCTGTCGAACCTGGAGATGCTGGGCACGGCCCGGCGCGGCTACTTCGTCGAGGGCCAGGGCGGAGCCCAGTTTGCGCTTGCGGGCGCGGTCGAGCGCCTGAGGAGCCTGCCGCAGGTCGACGACGAGTACCTCGTCCTCGCCGCGACCGACCCGGCCAACCCTTACGGAGCCTCGCTGGGGTGGCCCAAGCGGCCAGAGGGCAGGCGCCCGGCGCGGACCGCCGGCGCCTACCTCTTGACGCGGAACGGGAGCCCACTGCTCTATGTCGAGCGGGGCGGCAGGGGCATCCTGCGCCTCCAGGAGATCGAAGGCCAGGAGCTGGTCGATGCCGTCGCGCAGCTGGTCGAGGCCGCGCAGGGGTCGGTGATCCCCAAGCTGGCGATCGAGACGCCTGGACGGCGAGCCCGTGATCGGCTCCGGCTACGAGGAGGTCCTGCTCGAGGCGGGGTTCAACCGCCAGCCGCGGCGGCTCGTGGCCTCGGCGTAGCGGGATGCCCGAGGGCGACACCATCCATCGCGCGGCGCGGCGCATGGATGCCGCGCTTCGCGGCCGCGAGATGGTCCTGGCGGATGCCCCCAATCCGCGCTCGCCGATCCATGGCCGGGCCAAGAAGCTCGAGGGCTCGGTGCTGGAGAAGGTCGAGGCAAGGGGAAAGCACCTGCTCGCCCATTTCTCCTCGGGCGACGTCGTCCACTCGCACCTGGGAATGAACGGGCGGTGGTGGATCACGGCGGACGGTCAGATGCCCTACGGAAAGCCTTGGCTCGTCCTTTCGTCGGGGCGCGGCATCGCCTCTCAGACCGGGGGCAAGCTCCTGCGCCTCGATCTCCGAGTCGCGCCTGCGAAACGATCCCGGCCTCGCGCAGCTTGGCCCGGACCCCCTGGGCGGCTCCTTCGAGGCGGCGGCGGCTGCGAAGCGGCTTCGCAGCATGGGCGCGGGCCGCGAGATCGGCGACGCACTCCTGGATCAGCGGATCATCGCGGGGATCGGCAACGCGATCCGCAACGAGGCTCTCTTCCGCGCCGGGATCTCCCCGCTTCGCCTGGTCTCAGAGCTCGACGCCGAGCAGCTCGAGCGCGTCGTGAGCGAGAACGAGCGCGTCATGCAGATCTCGATGGCCAAGGGCAGGCGGCCGCGCTCGATCTACCGGGCAAACCGGCGGGGTTGCCCGGCGTGCGGGGGCCGGGTCGCGGTGCAGGGCCAGGGCGACGCCAACCGCATGGCGTACTGGTGCCCCGCCTGCCAGGCCTGACGTGCGCGATACTTGCCCGCCCATGGCAAGAAGGAGGAACGGTTGAACGTCGTGAGCTCGGAGACGGTGGACCTGCTCGGGCGCGTCCCGCTCTTCGCGGACATGTCCGCCGATGAGCTGGACCGGATCGTCGTCGGTCGCCGTTCCCCGCGCCTACCCGAAGGGCGTGCGTGTCTTTCACGAAGGCGACGACTCGGACGCCTGCTACGTCGTCCGGGCGGGCGACCTGCGGGTGACCCGCGAGCATTCCGACGGCCGGGCGATCGCGCTCGCGACGCTCGGAGCCGGCGACTTCTTCGGCGAGCTGGCGATGCTCGACGGTGGGACGCGCTCGGCGAGCGTCGAGACGCTCTCGGACGCCGAGCTTCTGGCCCTGCCCGCGATGGACATGCGCAGGGTGATCTCGCAGCACGGCGACATCGCGGCGAAGCTGATCGTCGCCTTGACGCGGCGCCTGCGCGAGACGAACGAGCGGGTTGCGCGCCAGTCGTTTCAGACGGTGCCCAGCCGGGTCGCGGGGGTGCTGAACCAGCTGGTCGCCGAGGAGTCGATCCCCGAGGACCGCGATGGCATCACCGTTCGAATGACGCAGGCGGACCTCGCGCAGCTGGCCGGCACCTCGCGCGAAAGCGTCTCGCGCTTCCTCGCGACGCTGGAGCGCGCCGGGGTCGTGGCGGTCGGGCGCGGCAGGGTCACGATCATCGAGCCGCGGCGCCTTCGCGCGTACATCTTCTAGGTCGTCAGCAGAAGGGGCGGCCGGGCTGCTGCGGGTCCCTGCCCTGGATGCCCGAGCAGTTCATCAGGCGATCGACCAGCTCCGCGAGCCGCTCCGCGTCGTCGCGCGCGTCGTTCGACGGGTCGTCGTACAGCCTGTTCTCGAGCTGGCCGGGGTCCTTCTTCAGGTCGTAGAGCTCCCGCTCCGGGGTCCGGCAGTCGTCCTTGACCTTCCCGTACCACTCGACGTAGGACTCCTTGCCGCGGTAGACGCCCTCGTAGCCCACGCACTGGTGCTTGAGGTGCATGGCGATCGGCCGGGGATCGGGCCAGTCCGCGTCGTTGCCCCTCAGGAGCGGGACGATCGAGCGACCGTCCATGACGCGGCAGTCTCCACCCGCGGTGCAGGGCTCCGCGCCGGCGAGGTCGAGGATCGTGGGCGCGAGGTCGATGTTCGCGACCGGCTCCTTGATCGGCTCGACGTCGTTCCCGTTCATGAACTTGGGCGGCACGTGGACGATCATGGGGACCCGGACGGCCTCGACGTAGGGGAGGTACTTGCCTTCGTCGATCCTGTGCTCGCCGAAGTAGAACCCGTTGTCGGAGATGTAGACGATCACGGTGTCGTCCTTGATCCCCAGCTTCCGCAGCGTCTGGTCGATCTTGCGGACCCCGGAGTCGACCTCCTCCATCGCCGCGATCGTGCAGCGGATCCTGTCCTCGGCGACCTGCTCGTAGTTGTCGGCCAGGGGGTCGCGGCGCCGGACCCTCTTCGGCTTGTCGGAGACGTCGCGCTCGTTGTAGCTGTCGCTCAGCTGGACGCGCAGGTTGCGGACGTCCGCCAGTCGTCGGGGAGCGGGATCGGCGCGTCCTTGCCGCAGTGAGGGTCCTTCGAGTTGCGCGCGTGCGGGCGCGAAGTAGGAAGTCCAGAGGAAGAAGGGCCCGCCCGCCGCCTCGCGGATGAAGTCGCGGCTCTCCTTCGTCACGACCCTCGTCGAGTAGTCCTCTCGCTCCTTGCCGTACGTCTCCACGATGCCCTGGTTCGAGGCGGCGTACTTGAAGTATCCGGTCGGCTGCATCGTCTCGAACCACGAGTCCCAGCCTCCGGCCGGCAACGGCGCGGCCCGTAGCCGTTCAGGTACTTGCCGGCGAATCCGGTCTCGTATCCGGCGTTCTGGAGCCACGCCGGAAGGGTGTTGTCCGGCTCCTCGAAGAAGCGCCAGTCGTTCTGGCGGACGCCGTGGTTGTGCGGGTACTGGCCCGTCAGGAAGCCGGCGCGCGCGGGGCAGCAGAGGGGCGGAGACGCATAGCCCCGAACCTCGGTGCCGGCTCCACCCTTCGCGAGGTCGAACGTGTGGGGCATCGTCTTCGGGGTGAACGTCTTCAGGCCCTGGTCGTCGACCATCACGACGATCACGTTCGGATCGCCCGAACCGCGCGCAGCTTTGTCCTCGACCGCGCGGGTCGAGCTCGAATCCAGCCCGATGACGAGGGCCGTTGCGGCGATCGCCCCTGCCACCAGGACGCGCACGTAATGCACAGAAGACAAGCAGCGAGTGTAAAAGAAGACCATGGGCACCGATCCTGGACGCGCCGCGCTCATGCGCGAGGCGATGGTCAGCCGTCAACTGCGCGACGGAGGCATCGCGGACGAGCGGGTGCTGCGCGCGATGGGCTCGGTTCCGCGCGAGGAGTTCGTGCCCGGCGCATCTGCGTAACCAGGCGTACTCGGACGGCGCGCTCCCGATCGGCCACGGCCAGACGATCTCCCAGCCGTGGGTCGTCGCGGCGATCTGCGAGGCCCTCGAGCTTCGCGGGGGCGAGCGAGTGCTCGACGTGGGGGGCGGCGCGGGCTATTCGACGGCGGTGATCGCCGAGCTGGTCCGTCCCGGGGGCTCCGTGCGCTCGTACGAGCTGATCGACGACCTGGCCCACCGCGCGAGGGAGACGCTCGCGCGGCTGGGCTATGCGGAGGCGGAAGTCCTTGCGGGCGACGGGGCGGCCGCGAGCGGCGAGACGTGGGACGCGATCGCGGTTCACGCCGCCGCACCCGAGCTGCCGGTTGCCCTGGTCGATTCCCTCCGCCCGGGCGGGCGCCTGGTGCTGCCGATCGCGCGCGGGCGCGTCCGACGTCCTCACCGCGTTCAGGCGCACCGACGACGGTTCCTCCGGCGATGTGACGCTCGACAGGACGTACGTCGCCGACTGCCGGTTCGTCCCGCTCCTCGGAGAATCCGGTTTCGCCTCGCGCGACAGATAGGCTCCCGGGCGGTGACTGCGCTCCTCGCCCTCAACTTCTTCTCGACCGCCTTCATCGACCAGCTCAAGCGCGGCCGCAAGACGGCCACGATCAGGCTCGGAGACAAGGCCCACAAGTACCAGGCCGGACAGGTCGTGTGGATCACCGTCGGCTATCAGCACTCGCCGCGCGAGAAGATCTTCGCCGCCGTCATCGACGACGTCGAGGTCAA
This sequence comes from uncultured bacterium, assembly GCA_963740125.1. Lineage (GTDB taxonomy): Bacteria > Actinomycetota > Thermoleophilia > Solirubrobacterales > 70-9 > JALZKA01. The sequence continues at coordinate 80,585 of CAVUCV010000004.1, forward strand.
GCGGATCAAGGATCTCTCGCCGCGGGACATCGAGCACGACAACCCGGAGTTCCGCTCGGTGGACCAGACGATCGGCTTCCTCGAGCAGATCTACCGCCGCGAGGTGACCCTGGAAGACACCTGCACGATCGTGCGCTTCTCGCAGATCATCGAGCCCGCCGCCCCGCAGATGGGCAACGGCGGCACCCCGCACCGCAACTAGGCCGACCCCGCGATGCCCGCCTATCGCTTCTGCACCACGTGGGTGCTGGAGGCAGAGCGCGAGCGCGTGTGGGATGCGATCTACGACTCGGACTCGTGGCCCGAGTGGTGGCGCGGGCATCGAGGCGACGGAGCGGCTCTCCGACGGCGACGAGCACGGGCTCGGCCAGCGCGGCGTGTACCACTGGCGCGCGCGCCTGCCCTACACGGTTCGCTTCGAGATCGTCTCGACGGTCGTCGAGCGCCCGCACCTGCTGGGCGGCGAGGCGTCGGGCGAGCTGGAGGGCACCGGCCTGTGGCGCTTCTACGAGGAGGCGGGCACGACCGCGGTGATCTACGACTGGGACGTCCGCACCACCAAGGCCGTGGATGAACGCGTTGTCGCGCCGTGGCGAAGCCGGTCTTCCGCGCGAACCACGACTGGGTCATGCGAAACGGCGGCGAGGGCTTGGCGCGGCGGCTCGGCGCGAGGCTGCTGCTGAATGGGTAGGGCTCACGCGGCGGGTTCAGCGGCGGCGGCGATGAGGGGGGAGGGCTCATCTGCCGCGGTTCTTCGAACAACGGCATCACTAAAGGGGAACAGTTGGAGCCGCGCGGCTCTTCCGGAGTCGGTTTTCAATCGACGGTGCGGGTTGAGCTGGATATAGCGGCTCAACTCCACCCTCGATTTGAATCGCATTGAGCGGAGGGTTGTACGTCCTAAGACGTCGAAGTCTCCCTGCAACCGCGAAACCGCTTTCCCGACGCCTCGAGCGACGCGGCGGTCCAACCCGATCCTCTTTAGTGCTGTCGTTGTTCGAAGCGCCGCGACGCTTCGAACCCAGGAGCGGCCGTGGCGGATGAGCCTAGGCGTTGGCCCTAAGCGCCTGGTGCAGGCTCCGCGCCCGCGCCGTCCGCGCCGTCCGCGCCGGCGCCGTTCGAGCTCGGCGCTCCGGCTCGGCCCGAGGTCGCGCGACTCGATGATGCCGTCGATCAGGCCGTACTCGACCGCCTGGTCGGCGGTGAAGAAGCGGTCGCGCTCCATGTCCTCGTTGACCTGCTCGTCGCTCTTGTCGGTGTGGCGGGCAGTAGATCTCGTTGACCTTGGCGCGGACGTTCAGCGACTCGCGCGCGTGGATCTCGATGTCGGAGGCCTGGCCCTGGAACCCGCCCGAGGGCTGGTGGATCAGGATGCGCGAGTTCTTGAGCGCCATGCGCTTGCCCTGGGCGCCTGCCGGTCAGGAGCAGCGAGCCCATCGACATCGCGACGCCGTAACAGACCGTCGCGACGTCGGGCTTGATGAAGCGCATCGCGTCGTAGATCGCAAGGCCGGCGTAGACCGAGCCGCCGGGCGAGTTGATGTAGAGCGAGATGTCCTTGTCCGGGTCCTCGGACTCCAGGTGGATGAGCTGGGCGACGACGAGGTTCGCGATCTCGTCGTCCACCGGCTGGCCCAGGAAGATGATCCGCTCCCCGAGGAGGCGGGAGTAGATGTCGTACGAGCGCTCACCGCGAGCGGTCTGCTCCACGACCATTGGGACCATCGGCATGGCGTCAGCCTAGTGGATTCCCCGATCTAAGCGAAGTCGCACTTAGATCCTTGCCCGTTCACGGCCTATTCACTACACTTGCGCAGGATCCTGGCACTCTCCCACACCGAGTGCCAAAACTTGAACACTAGACCCCACCACGGAGGTACACACAAATGAAGCTCAAGCCTCTCGGCGATCGTTTGATCGTCCAGGCAATCGAGGAAGAGGAGACGACGGCCTCCGGCCTCGTGCTCCCCGACACCGCGAAGGAGAAGCCGCAGCGCGGCAAGGTCGTCGCGGTCGGTGAAGGCAGCTGGGACGAGGACGGCGAGAAGCGCATTCCGCTCGACGTCGCCGAGGGCGACGAGGTCCTCTACTCCAAGTACGGCGGCACCGAGCTCAAGGTCGACGGCGAGGACGTTCTCGTCCTCCGCGAGTCGGACGTCCTCGCAAAGGTCGTCTACGACCGAACACTTCGAAGACAAGGAAGGAATCAAATGGCTCACAAGGAGCTGAAGTACGACGCGGAAGCGCGTCAGGCATTGCAGGAAGGGGTCGACGCGGTCGCGAACGCGGTCAAGGTCACCCTCGGTCCCGAAGGGTCGCTACGTGGTGCTGGACAAGAAGTTCGGCGCCCCGACCATCACCAACGACGGCGTCACCATCGCTCGCGAGATCGAGATCGAGGACGTCTTCGCAAACCAGGGCGCGCAGCTCGTCCGCGAGGTCGCCACGGCGACCAACGACGTCGCCGGTGACGGCACGACGACCGCGACGCTGCTCGCTCAGACGATCGTTCGCTCGGGCCTCAAGAACGTGGCCGCCGGCGCGAACCCGCTGGCGCTCCGCCGCGGCATCGAGAAGGCGGTCGACCAGGTGGTCGAGCACCTCCGCTCGAAGCAGTCGAAGGAGATCTCCGGCAAGGAGCAGATCGCTCGCGTCGCCGAGATCTCGGCGGCCGACGAGGAGATCGGCAACGTCATCGCCGACGCGATCGAGAAGGTCGGCAAGGACGGCGTGGTGAACGTCGAAGAGGGCCAGACCTTCGGGATGGAGCTCGAGTTCACCGAGGGGATGCAGTTCGACAAGGGCTACATCTCCCCGTACATGGTCACCGACCAGGAGCGGATGGAAGCGGTTCTCGACGACCCGTACATCCTCATCGCCAACCAGAAGATCGGCTCGGTCCGGGACCTGCTCCCGGTTCTCGAGCAGGTCATGCAGGCGGGCAAGCCGATCGTGATCATCGCCGAGGACGTCGAGGGCGAGGCCCTCGCGACTCTGGTGGTCAACAAGCTCCGCGGCACCTTCACGGGCGTTGCGGTCAAGGCCCCCGGCTTCGGCGATCGCCGCAAGCGCATGATGGAGGACATCGCGATCCTGACGGGTGGCGAGGTCATCACCGAGGAGATGGGCCTGAAGCTCGAGAACACGCAGATCTCGCAGCTCGGCCACGCTCGTCGCGTCGTCGTGTCCAAGGACACCTCGACGGTCATCGACGGCGCGGGTGAGAAGGAGCAGATCGAAGGCCGGATCAACCAGATCCGCTCCGAGATCGAGAACACCGACTCCGACTTCGACCGGGAGAAGCTCCAAGAGCGCCTGGCGAAGCTGGCCGGCGGTGTCGCGGTGGTCAAGGTCGGCGCTGCCACCGAGACCGAGATGAAGGAGAAGAAGCACCGCGTGGAGGACGCTCTCCAGGCAACCCGCGCAGCCCTCGAGGAGGGTGTCGTGCCGGGCGGCGGTGTCGCGCTCCTGAACGCTCAGGAAGCGGTCGATCCCAAGGGTCTGGAGGCCGACGAGGCCACCGGCATGGAGATCATCCGCAAGGCGCTCGAGGCGCCGGTCCGTCAGATCTCGGAGAACTCCGGGCTCGAGGGATCGGTCGTGGTCGAGAAGGTCCGCGGCCTCAAGACCGGCGAAGGCCTGAACGCCGGAACGGGCGAGTACGGCGACCTGGTCAAGGCCGGCGTCATCGACCCGACCATGGTGACCCGCTCCGCGCTCCAGAACGCGGCGTCGATCGCCAAGAACATCCTCACCACGGAGTGCATCGTGGCTGAGATGCCCGAGGAGGCCGGCGCTGCAATGGGCGGCGGCATGCCTGACATGGGCGGCATGATGTAACCAGCGCTTTCGCGCTGAAAAGGTTGGTGCGGGGTCAGGTCAGTCCTGACCCCGCTCAGTCTTTCCAAGGCCCGGCGCCCGCGCCGGGCCTTTTCTTTGCCCTAAAGCGCCGTCAGGCGGCCAGGACGTCGGCCATGCGCCTGGGCTCGACGCCCAGCTCGTTCGCGTCCGCCGTTCCCCGCTCGGTGACCATCGGCACCTCGAGGAGCTCGGCTTCCTCCCACGTCGCGAAGGCAGCGTCGCCCGCGATCCGCCGCACGCCGTTGAGGCCGAGACGGACGAGGTTCGCGGGCACGTGGACCACGGTCCGCGGCGGCGGTCGATCGACCAGGCGATCACGCGGCTCATCTCCTCGTAGGTCAGGCGCTCGGGGCCCGCGAGCTCGTAGCGGCGGTCGCCGTTCTCGCCCCGGTCCAGCTCGGCGACGACGCAGCGCCCGACGTCCTGCGCCCAGATCGGCTCGAAGGCGGCATCGGCCTGCCCGATCAGCGGCATGGCGGGAAGCAGCGCCAGGCGCCGGGTCAGCGTGACCCAGGGGTCCTCGCGGTCGTAGACGATCGAAGGGGCGAACACGGTGCTCGGAAGCTCGGAGGCGGCGACGGCCTCCTCGGCCAGCGCCTTGGCGCGGAAGAACCGCGTGCGCTGGAACTCGCTCGCGCCGATGGCCGAGAAGAAGATGAACCGCTCGACGCCGGCCTGCTCGGCCGCCCGGAGGAGGCGGGCGGTGGCGAGCCCGTTCAGCTCCTCGACCTTCGCGCGCGGGCTGGTCGCGGATCGCCGCCGCGAGGTGGATCACGGTCTTGACCCCGCGCAGTGCCTGCCGCCGGGTGCGCGCGTCGCCCATCTCGCCGAGGTCGCCGAGCACGATTCGCACGTCCACGCGATGGCGCCCCAGGCGGCGCGGGTCGCGCACGAGGGCGCGGATGTCGTCGCCCGCGTTCGACCAGGAGCGGCAGGAGGGCCCTGCCAACGGTCCCGGTGGCTCCGGTGAGGAGAATCACGCGGAGGAGGTTACGTAGAATGCGCCGCTCGCCGGGGAGTCCCGGGATACAAGAGCAAACGAGCCAAGGAACTTCATCAGTGGCATACGTCATCGCAGAGCCGTGCATCGGGCAGAAGGACAACTCCTGCGTCGAGGTGTGTCCGGTGGATTGCATCCACCCGACCCCTGACGAGCCCGACTACGAGGGCGTCGAACAGCTCTACATCGATCCGGACGAGTGCATCGACTGCGACGCGTGCGTCGAGGCATGCCCGGTCGACGCCTGCTTCGCCGAGGACCAGCTCCCCGAAGAGTGGGCGAAGTACACCGAGATCAACGCTCAGTATTTCTCGTCGTAAGCGAGTAGCCACCACCCCACCCGGGCACGGGGTCGTATGGCACCGAACCCGCTCCGCCTTTCACTGACCCTGTCCGGTGGCGCCTCGCTCGGCGCCTTCGAGGCCGGATCCGCCGCGGCGCTGATCGTCGGCTGGCGGCATCTCCGGCTCGAGGAGGACGTGGAGGCCTCGATCGACTCGATCGGCGGAGCTTCGGCCGGCGCAATCGTCGGGCTCTTCTCCGCGCATTGCGTCCTCTCGGGCGCCGACCCGGTCGCGCTGCTTCGCGAGGCATGGGTCGAGAAGGTTTCGCTGAGCCTCCTGCGCGGGAAGACCGCGGATGCGCCCCTCTCCTTCGATGATCTGCGCGAGGACCTGCCGGAGCTCTTCGACGACCATCCGCCAGATCCGGACCGCGCCCAGGACCGCCCGCTCGCCCTTCAGATCTCGCTCACCGGCCTGCGCGGCCTCGCCTATCCGATCGCGGGGCACAGACCGCTCGGAGCCGATCCGCGGGGTGACCTATGCCGACTGGGGCCGCTTCGAGCTCGAGCCGGGCGGCGACGACCGACCAGCTCCTCGAGCCCGAGGGGTCGTCTCGCGCTCGACTTCGTCCTGGCCTCGGCTTCCAGCCCAGGCGGCTTCGCGCCCGCGCTGGTCGACCGCTCGGAGCGACTCGGAGGCGTATGCGGCGAACGCGGCATCGAGGACTTCCCGGAGGATGGCCGACTCTGGTACACGGACGGCGGGCTCGTCGCCTCGCAGCCGATCGGCAGGACGTTCGCGGCGGGCAGGCTGCTCCACGGCACCGAGCCGGACGCCCAGCACCTGAGCATCCTGATCGACCCGCGCTCCGAGGTCTCGGCGGGGGACGAGCCCTGGAGCGACCCGGAGTCGAAGCTGAGCTGGCAGACGGGAACCTCGCGCGCGCTCGCGATCCTCTCCCAGCAGGACCTCTTCGAGGATCTCCGCAGGATCGAGAAGGACAACTCGCGGCTCGGCTGGATCGACGAGCTGGCCGAGGAGCTCTCGCCCGCGCTGAAGAGGGGAGCCGACGAGAAGCTCCGCAGTTCATCGAGGGTCCGTTCGGGAAGAGCGGGCGGAGGTTCGCTCCGACGAGCCCGAGCTGCGACGGCGAGGAAGGACCTGTCCGAGATGGACGCGAGCGAGCTCCTTCGCTGCGCCCTGCTGGAGACCGCCGGCCTCGCAGGGCAAGCAGGCGCTCTCGCTCGACGTGATCTCGCCGCTGATCCTGGCCGACGACGACGACCCCAAGAGCCTCCTGGCGGGCGAGTTCATGGGTGACTTCGGCGGCTTCCTCTCCGAGGAGCTCCGCGCGAGCGACTTCAGCCTCGGCTATCGAGGCGGCGCTCAGCCTGGCTCGAGCGCTGCCTTCCGGAATGCGAGCTTCCCGACACGGCGGCGGACGGGGCGCTCGCGGCAGTCCGCGAGGCGGCGCCGCCCGAGCGAGGCGGGAAAGCGCGGCGAGGCGGAGGCGGGCGATCTGTCGATCCGCGACCGGATGCAGATCGTGCGGCTCGCGGCGCACACCGCTCGCGTCGCGGGTTCGGGATGGCTCGACCTGCGCTCGCGGATCCCGGACCCGATCGGGAAGCTCCTGCGGCGGCGCGAGTAACGGGCCCCAGCGAGCGGCGTCAGCTCTGGATGACCTTGAGCTCGGTGCCCGACGCGGGCGCCGCGCCGGCCATCGCCGGCGGCTCGGACTGGAGGACCGCGAGCTCCTGCGGCGTCGCGGCGACGATCCCGCGCGCCGTCTGGCGGATCGCGATCGCAGCGGGGTCGTTCGGCTCCGCCAGGACCAGCGGCGTGCCCGCGTCGGCATGGGCGCGGAGGTCTTCCGAGAGCGGCACCTTGCCGAGCAGCGGCACGTCCGAGCTCATCGGCCAGGAGCTCGCCGCCGCCCTCGCCGAAGATCGAGAAGCGCTGGCCGTCGGGCGTGGTGAAGGCCGACATGTTCTCGATCACGCCGAGGACCTCGAGGTCGACCTTCTCGGCCATCTCGGCGGCGCGCCGCGCGACCGACTGGGCGGCCGGCTGCGGGGTCGTGACGATCGTGATCTTGGCCTGCGGAAGGAGCTGGGCGAGCGTCATCGAGACGTCGCCGGTTCCCGGAGGCAGGTCGAGCAGCAGGAAGTCGAGCTGGCCCCAGTCCACGTCCTCGAGGAACTGCTGAATCGCCTTGTGAAGCATCGGGCCGCGCCAGACGACCGCGGCGTTCTCCTCGACGAAGAAGCCGATCGACATCACCTTGACGCCGGCGGGCCCCTCGAGCGGGATGATCTTGCGCTGCTCGTTCACGTCCGGGCGGCCGTCGACGCCGAGCATGCGGGGGATCGAGTAGCCGTAGACGTCGCAGTCGAGCGCGCCGACGAGCCTGGCCTTCAGCCGCGAGCGCGGCGGCGAGGTTGGCGGTCATCGTCGACTTGCCGACGCCGCCCTTGCCCGAGGCGACGCAGATCGACGTTCTTCACCTGAGCGAGCGCGCCCTGCGGAAGCTTGTTGCGGCCGAGCGACTGCTGGAGGTTCGCGCGCTCGTCGTCCGAGAGGACGTCGAACTCGACCGCGACGGCGGTCACGCCCTCGATCTCGCCGACGTTCTGGGTGACGGCGTCGACGAAGTGGGAGCGGATCGGGCAGCCCGGGGTGGTCAGCGAGACGATCACGCCGACCCGGCCGTCGTCGGCGATGTCGATCGCGCGCACCATGCCCAGCTCGACGATGTTCTTGCGGAGCTCGGGGTCGATGACGGCAGCGAAGCTTGTCGGTGACCTGCTCTTGGTGTGGGAAGGCTCATCCCGACAATCTTGACAGGCGCCCTCAATCGTTACGGTGGCTCCATGAAGCGCGTCAACCTCGCCCAAGCCGAGTTCAACTATCCCGACGACGACCCGGACGGGTTCAACGGCGGCATGGTCCGGCCGGGCCCCGACTTCGGGGCCAAGAACACCGGCGTCAGCTCGTACGAGCTGCCGCCGGGCCAGGCGCTCTGCCCCTACCACTACGAGTGGGGGGAGGAGGAGTGGCTCCTGGTCACCGAGGGACACCCGACGCTTCGCGACCCCGACGGCGAGCACGAGCTCGCGCCGATGGACCTCGTCTTCTTCCCGATCGGTCCCGAGGGCGCGCACAAGGTCCAGAACGACACCGCCGAGCCGGTGCGCTTTCTGATGTTCTCGGACCTCGTCTACCCGGCGGCGACGGTCTACGTGGACTCGGACAAGATCGGCATCTGGACCGATCCGGAGCGCACCGACAGCCTGATGGTGAGGCGCTCGTCCGGGGTGGACTACTACGAGGGCGAGGTCTAGCGCCGCCCTCAGGGCAAAAGAGAAGCGGGCCCGGTGAGGGGCCCGCTTCTCGGGGAGGAGAGGTACTACTTCCCCTCGCGGTGTGTGTTGCTGCGAGGAGACTTCTCCGGGACGCCCCTCTCCGGACGTCTCGGGCTAAGGCGCTCGGGTTACGAGCGGACGGTCTCGAGGCGGGTCGGTGACGGCGGTCTGTGCGTCCTTGACCGCCTTCTCCGCGCGGACGCGGTTCTCCTTGACGGCCTTCTCGACCTTGGTGCGGTTCTGCTTCACCGTGCGCTCGGCCTTGGTGCGGTTCTGCTTGACCGTGCGCTCGAGCGAGTTGCGACGCTGCTTGAGGTCGCGCTCGACCCGGTTGCGGGTGCCGCGGACGCGGGTCGTGGCCTTGCGACGGGCCTGGCCGCCACGGCGCTCGAGCTTGTTGATCTCGCGCGTGACCTGAGTGCGGAGGCGCTTGATCTCACGCTCGCGGCTCGTGGTGTCCGTGAGGGGCTTGACCGTCTCGGCGACGGTGAGGGCGGCGCCGACGGGGACGTCGACGGCACGCTCGGCCGTCTGGCGGACGTAGGCGACAGCGGACTCTGCGGCGCTCTGCTGGTTGGCGGCGCGGGTCTCCGCGGCCTTCTTGGCGGCGGCGCTGCGCTGGGCCTTCGTGGTGGTGGTCTTGGTGGTGCTGGACTTGGCGGTTGCCATTTGTGACTTCACTCCCTTGTGGGTGATTGCGTGTCTCGAGATAAGTTGCTTACGAATAAGCATGTTAGCAAACGATGCGAACAGGTGTTCTTACCCGGCAGCGTGCCAGGGGTTACTCCCGCGCGAGTGAAAAGGCCGTGATCGGCCTGGGAGGCAGGCCAGGGGCAGCGGTGCGGGCGTGAGAACGCGCTTGATCCACGCGTCGGCGTCGTCGAGCTCGGCCAGTGAAGGCAGGGCGCCCGGGCTCCTCCCAGACGCGGTCGAGGCCTTCGATTCCGGCCTCGGCGGCCACGGCGTCGCACCAGCGCTTGCCCAGCTCGTACTGGCGAAGCTTCGCGCCCATTCCCAGGATCCGCGCGAGCAGGTCGGCGAGGCCCGTGCGCTGCGCCCGGCGTGCGTCCATACGCTCGCGCATGATCGCGAGTCCGGCGCGTCGGCCGAGGCCTCGTCCATCACGTGCTCGGCGTAGCCCTCGATCACGGCCATCACCGCCGCCATCCGGTCCATCACCTCGCCCTGCTCCTCGCCCGCGAAGATGCGCGTCAGCTCGCCGTCGAGGATCCGGCGCAGGCCCGCCCTGGGGTCCGGCGCGACGAGGTCCTTCGCGCGGGCGACGATCGCGCTCATGTCGAGCCCGCCGGACGCCGAGTCGAGCAACTCCGAGACGAGCCCCGCCAGGTGCTCGCGGAGCCACGGCACCGACCCGAACTGGATCGAGTGCGTCTGCTCGTGGATCAGGACCCACAGGAGGAACGGCTCCGGGTCGACGTCGAGCTTGCCCGCCGCGTCCTCGAGGTTGGCGCCAACGAGGAGCATGCGCGGCTCGCCCGCGTCGGCGCGCAGCGACACCTGGTACTGGCCGAGGACGCGCTTCGCGCCGTAGCCCATCACGGCGCCCGCCTCGGCGCCGGCGGCTGCGCCCAGCGCCTTGCGGGCGATCGGGCCCAGCGGCCCGGGCAGGCTGAACTCGGACGAGAGCCGCTCCTCGGCGGGCGTGAGGAGCTTCATGAGCTCGGCGAGGTTGGACCCGATCCACTCGTCGCGGGAGACGACCTCGACCTCGGGCACCGGCGGCAGCGGGCTCCAGCGTGGTGTAGGCGAGCGCCATTGTCGAGCGCCAGCGCCGAGGTCGCCCGCGACCGAGGCCTCGTCGAGCGGCGATTCCGCGGTTCCCCGCGAGACGGCGGCCCAGGCGGAGCGCGAGGCCCCAGTCGACCAGCGCCGCGTCGCGCGAGTCAGGCATCGGGCGAGCGCTCCTGAGCCGCGCGCACGCTCTCGAGAAGCTCTGGCGTTCCGCGCCGCGAGCACGGCGTATCGCGCGTCGAGCCCGAGATCCGCCTCCTCGCATCCCGAATCCCGCGAACTCGACCGCGCCGCCGGCCTCGGTGACCATGAGCTGCGCGGCCGCCGCGTCGACCGAGCGGCACGGGCGGGCGCTCAGCATGCCGTCCAGGCGGCCCGCGGCGACGTACGCGAGCGTGATGGCGATCGAGCCGATGACCCGCACCCGGTAGGCGGTGCCGGCCAGCTCCTGCACGACCGGAGCGATCCGCGCCGGCTCGGCCGACTCGAGCCCAACGACCTCCAGGCCGTAGCCCGGTCGCCTGCGAGCTCGAGCTTCGTCTTCCCGAGCCAGGCTCCCTCGCCCCGCCTGGCCGTGAACTCCTCGTTCGCGCCGAACTCGTGCACGAATCCGAGCTGGACGTCCGCCATGGAAGGCCCAGAGGCGATCGCGACGCTCAGGGAATGGGACGGGATCGTCCTGCGCACGTTCATCGACCCGTCGATCGGGTCGACCACGACGCGCCACTCCGACTCAGGGTCGCCGAACGCGACCTCGCCGCGCTCTTCGGACACCGCCACGAAGTCCGCGCCCGAGTCGAGGTGGAGCTTCTCGAGCTCCGCGAACACGGCGTCCTCGCAGCGCCGGTCGAGGACCAGAGCGTGGTCGCCTCCTTCGCCGACGCCTTCGTACTCGGTGCGCCCGGCGATCGTGGGCTCCGCATAGAACAGGGCGCGGTGGGCCTCGACGGCTCGCCGCATCGCACCGAACCAGTCGAGATCGAGCATCGGTTGAACTTAGTGGAGGCCCGGGCGGGCTCGCGGTAGCGTTCGCGCCTGTATGGAGAGTGGACCCGAAGGCATTGACACGCGCAGCGGCGCGTCGTCGACCACAGGCAGGGACCCCTTCTGGTCACCGGGCGCGCGGGCTCAGGGCGGACCGAGGCGCTGGTGCGGCGCTTTGCCTCCCTGGACTCGGACGGCGTGCGCGCCGAGCGCATCCTCGTCGCTTGCCGAACGCGGGCCGGCGCGGCGACGCTTCGCGACAGGATCGAGGCGGTCCTGGCCCACGCCCACGAAGAGCCGTGGATCGGCACGCACGCCGAGATCGCCGAGCGGATCCTCAGGGAGCATCCGACCGAGGCCGGGCTCGACCCGTTCTTCACCACCGTCACGGCCGCCGACCGGCTGGCGATCCTGCTCGACCGGGTCGACGACCTGCCGCTTCGCCGCCACGAGATCCGCGGCAACCCCGCCGGGCTCCTGGCACGCCTGCTGCGCCGGATCGACCTGCTGAAGCTCGAGTGCGTGACGCCCGGACCACCTGCGCGACTGGGCGACTCAGCGCGACCGCGAGGCCAAGCGGCCCGCGCAGCGCGAGCGGGCTCGCCGGGAGATCGAGTTCGCCGAGCTCTACGCGCGCCACGACAGGATGGTCTCCGAGGCGGGAAGCCTCGACGAGGGCGATCTTCTGATCGAGGCGGAGCGCCTGGTCAGCGGATCGCGCCGACATCGCGGAAGAGCTCCAGGACAGCGTTCCAGCACGTGATGGTCGACGAGCTGGAGGACGCCGCCCCGGCCCACATGCGGTTCATCGCGGGCATCGCCTCGCCCGAGCGGGCCTGCCTCGTCGCGACGCACGACTCCGAGGCGGCGATCCGGCGGTTCCGGGGGGCGAGCGAGGGATCGCTGGAGTGGTTCCGGGCGACGTACCCCGCGGCGGAAGAGGTCGAGCTCCAGGGCCGGCACCGGTTCGGGCCCGTCGTGGGGGCCGCCGTGGAGGCGCTCCTGGGCGAAGAGCCCGACGTGCCCACGGCGCGATGGCGAGGTGCGCTTCTGGCGCTGCGAGGGCGAGCGCGCGCAGGCCCAGGCCGCGGCCCGGGAGATCGAGGCGCGCCTGTCGGCGGGCGAGACGCTGCCCGAGCGCATCTGCGTGGTCGTCGGCGCCGGATGGCGCCAGGGCCGGCTGGTGGCGGCCGCGCTCGAGGAGCGGAACGTCCCGTTCCGGGTCGCGGGCGACGCTTCGTTCTTCGCCAGGCCGGAGGTTCGCGACGCGCTCGCCTGGCTGCGGATGCTCGCCGATCCCTTCGACGCCGCAGCGGTCGTCCGCGCCCTGACGCGCCCGCCCGTGGACCTGCGCTCGGCCGACCTGGCCCGCGTGACCACCATCGCCCGGCGGCGAAAGCTCGACATGGTCTCCGCCCTGGACGCCGCGCTGGAGAGCCCGCAGCTCCGCCCCGAGGCCCGCGACCGGATCCAGGCGTTCCTGAAGCTCCAGAGGTCCGCCGCGGCCGCGATGGAGGCGATGCGCCCGGACGTCTTCGTCCGCCGCCTGATCGAGCGGGTGGGCATGCGCCGGCACCGGCTCTTCGCCGCGACGCCGGAGACGGCGGAGCGGCTGGTGAACCTCTCGCGGCTGGCCGAGCTCGCCGCCGACTGGTCGCGCCGGGTGCCGCGCGGCTCCGTCCGCGACTTCGTCCGCCACATCGCCGCCGTCGCCGAGGCCGGAGAGGTCGGCGCCGAGGAGGTCGATCCGCCGCGCTCCGGGCGCCGTGCTGCTGGCCGAGCCCGCGCAGGTAAAGGGCCTCGAGTTCGACGCGGTGTATCTGCTCGGCCTCCAGGCCGGCTCGATGCGCCTCGCTCCGTGGGAGGACCGCTGGGTCCCGGAGGAACTGGCGACCGGCTCCCTTCCCGAGGCGGGCGACGAGCTCGCAACCGTCCGCCAGCGCCGGCTCGCCTATCTGGCGATCACGCGCGCGACGAAGTCGGTGGTCCTCTCCTGGCCCGAGGAGTCCGACGCGCGAGACGGCCAGCCCGGCCCCGTTCTACGAGGCGGCCCGCGACGCGCTCGGGCGCTACCGAGGAGGTCCAGGCCGAGGAGGTCTTCGGCCCGGCGGAAGGGCTCCACTCGACCTACCGGATGATCCGCGACGAGGTCCTCGAGTCGTCGTGGCGCGCCGGCTCGGCGCTGTCGGAGATGCGGCTCGACACGGCCGAGGACGTGAACGCGGCCGTTGCGCGCTACCTCGAGCTGATCAAGCTCGCGTCGCTTCTCCAGCGCCCCGACCGCGAGGCGACCCGCGAGGCGCTGGGCGCGATCAACGAGCTCCTCGCCCGCGTCGCGACCCCGGAGCAGCGCGCGGTGTTCGAGACGTCGGCGCTCGACGACTACGTCCTGGGCGAGGAGCAGCGCGCAGGAAGGATCGCCGCGACTCCGTCGCCGCGCGGCGCGAGCCTTCGCTCGAGCAGTTCATCCCGCGGCGCGGCGACGGCCTGGCGCTCTCGGCCTCCGACATCGGCCTCTACCGGACCTGCCCCCTCAAGTACAAGTTCGCGCGCGTCTTCTCGATCCCGCAGGAGCCCACGATCAACCAGCGGTTCGGGATCCTCATCCACAACGTCCTGGAGCGATTCCACTCCGAAGAGATGCGGTCGCGCAGCGGGCGGCGCCGAAGACGGCTCGAAGCCCGGCAGCCTCGACCGCCTGCTCAACCTGCTGGAGGCCGGATGGCGCAGGACGGGCTTCGGGGCGTCGGACGACGAGCTTCAGTACCGCGACCGCGCGGTTGCCGCGCTCGCCCGCTACCACGAGCGGCACGTTCGCGAGGCCTCGCGAGCCGGTCTGGCTCGAGCGGAGCTTCTCGTTCGCGATCGGCGACCACCACCTGCGGGGACGGATCGACCGCGTCGACAAGCGCCCCGACGGCGCTTATGAGCTGATCGACTACAAGACGGGCGAGTCGTCCGCCGCGTCCAAGCTCTCCGAGGACCTGCAGCTCGCGCTCTACCGCGTCGCCGCGCGCGAGGCCTGGCAGCTCGAGGCGACGCAGGGCGCCTACTGGTACGTCCTCTCGGACCAGCGGGTCGAGGTCGAGCCGGCGCCGGACGACGCCGAGCGGGTCGAGCGGACGGTGCTCGACGTCGCGGGCGGGATCGAGGCCCAGGACTTCGAGCCGCGCCCGTCGTTCGAGATCTGCTCCTGGTGCGACTACCGGCTGATCTGCCCGGCGTCTGAGGCGTAGCGAACGGACGTAGGTGTCAGACACCTTCGGTGTCGGACTCTTCGTCGTCGTCGTTTCGCTGCCTCAGGAAGCGCTGGAAGTCTCTGGCCAGGGCGTCGCCCGAGGGGACCTCGGGTAGCTCGATCTCGTCGTCCTGCTCGGACTCGAGGCGGCGGACGAGCTCCTCGATCTCGGGGTTGGCCGAGACGGCGCGGTTGACCTGGCTCTCGAAGCGCTCCATCGCGTCCTCGAGCTCGGAGGCCTCGAGCGCGACGCCGGTCAGGCCCTTCGAGGCGGCGAAGGAGCGCCAGCGCCGCCTTCGGGTTCGGCACCGCCGCGACGTAGTGGGGGACCGCGGCCCAGAGGCTCGCCGACGGCATGTCCCGCTGGCGCGCCTGGTCGTGGAGGACGCCGACGATGCCGGTCGGCCCCTCGTAGTTCGAGCGGCTGAGGCCCAGCTCCTCGACCAGGCTCTCGTCGCTCGCGAGCCCGGTGATCGGCACGGGCAGGGTGTGGGCGACGTCGGCGATCAGCGCTCCCAGGCTGATCAGCATCTTCGCGCCCATCCTCTCGGCCACGTCCAGGATCGCGCGTGGAGTAGCTCCGCCAGCGCAGGTTCGGCTCGACGCCCGTCATCAGGATGAAGTCCTTGTCGGCGCCCGGGATGGGCGTGGCGACGAACGTGTTCTGGGGCCAGTCAACGTGCCTCGTGCGACCGTCCACGAGCCGGATCGTGGGCCGGTTCACCTGGAAGTCGTAGAAGTCCTCCGGGTCGAGGCGGGCGACGACTTTGGACTCGAGGCTGGCAGCGATCGTTTCGAGGGCCGTCGAAGCCGCGCCCGCGGCGTCGTTCCAGCCGGCGAAAGCGCAGACCAGAGTCGGATTGCGGAGCTCCGGCACGTCGTCTTCCCAGATCACGTGGTCCACTCGGCGAGCCTACCTGCGATTGCGCGCGCTTGCGGGGTCGGGCCGTCCGCACCTTCACCGACAATCGACTGGATGAGCCTGGTCACCGCCCGATGCGCCCTCCGCCGAGCCAGGCGCGCCCTCAGTCGAGGAGTCTGCGGCCGGGCCAGCGCTTTGCGCGGCGCGTACGCGTGCGTGCGCAAGGACCGCCTGACGGCCAAGAACGGCGCGACCTACCTGTCGCTTCGAGCTCCGCGACCGGACCGGCACCCTGCCCGCGCGGGTGTTCCGCGAGGCGGACCGCCTCGGGCTTCGGTTCGAGGCCGGCGACGCGGTCGAGGTCAAGGGGCGGATCGAGCGCTTCCGGGGCGAGCTGGTGGCCGAGCTCGACGACGTGCAGCGGCTCGAGCCCGGCTCGTACGACCCGGGCGCGTTCCTGCCCGCCGCCTATCGGTCCGTCGATGAGCTCGAGGGGTTCCTGGAGCATCTCGTCTCCGAAGTCCACCACGACGGCCTGCGCCAGATGGCGGCGGGCCTGGTCCTCGAGGGCCCGCACGCCGCGGAGTTCCGGCGCGCGCCGTGCACGCAGTGGGGCCACCACGCCTATCTCGGCGGGCTCATCGAGCACACGGTGGCCGTCGGCACGCTCGTGCTCGAGACCTGCCAGCTCCATCCCCGCCTCAACTCCGACCTCCTGATGGCCGCGGCGCTCGTCCACGACATCGGCAAGGTGCGCGAGTTCACCTACGGCGCCGAGTTCGGCCTCTCCGAGGAGGGCCGCATGCTGGGCCACCTCCAGCTCGGCGCCTCGATGGTCGGGCAGGCCGCGCAGGGCCTCGACCCGGAGCTGCGGCTGGCCCTCGTCAACTGCGTGCTCAGCCACCACGGCCCGCCGGACTCGTCGCGTGGCCGCGAGCGCTTCGCCACGCCCGAGGCGCTGGCGCTCTACCGCGTGAACGCGCTCGACGCGGGGGTCAAGGGCGCGTTGGAGTCCGGGCTCTAGGAACGTTGGGAGAGTTGCGCATGCTGAGCATGCAGAACCCTCCGATCGTTGACTTCCCGTCGCGCTACGCCGCCGGCCGCCTCGAAGCGCGATGGACCAGCTGGGCCGCTATCGCCAGCGCGAGGATCGCGAAGCCGACCTCGAGCGTTCGCTGCGACACCTCGTTCGAGACGACGACGCCCAGCGCCACGCCGGCGACCGACATGACGCCGATCACGACGGCGTCGCCCATGCGGACGTTGCCGTAGCGGCGCTGGCGGATCGTGCCCGGCGATCGCGACGATCACGATCGCCAACAGCGACGTCGCCTCGGCCTCGACCTGAGTCTCGTCGAGGACGATCGCGAGAGCCGGCACGAAGAGGATGCCGCCGCCGACGCCGACCATGCCGCCGACGAAGCCGCCCGCGATGCCGAAGAGGATGACCAGGAGGATGTCCATCAGCGACTCACCTGATCAGGAGCTCGACGGCGACACGGCGACGAGGAGAAGGGCGAAGAGATATGAGACGGCCGCCTGCGGCACGCGCTGCTGGAGCGCGGTTCCCGCGATCACCCCGCCCACCGCGGGGATCCCGATCGCGAGGCCGTTGACGACGTCCACGTTGCCGTAGGCGCCCTGGCCCGCGGCGGCCAGCGCGGCGATGATCACGATCGCGGCGAGGCTGGTTCCGGTCGCTTCGCGCTCGCCGTAGCTGAACCAGAGGATCAGGAGCGGGACGATGATCGTGCCGCCGCCGACCCCGAAGAGGCCGCTGAAGGTGCCCGCCGCCGTCCCGACGACGGCCAGCTTGAGAAGGCGTTGGGGGTCGTCGAACACGCGCGGGCGATACTAGATCCGCTCGTGAGCGCCGCCCTCGACGGACACGAAGCCCTGCTCGAGCCGTTCCTGGCTGCCCCTGAGCGCTGCGCCGTCCTGATGGACGTCGACGGCACGCTCGCCCCGATCGTCGACCGGCCCGAGGACGCGGCGGTGCCCGAGGAGACGACGCGCGCTGCTCGCCGAGCTCGCGGAGCGCTACGCGCTGGTCGCGTGCGTCACGGGGCGGCGCGCGCTGGAGGCGCGCAGGATGGTCGGCGTTCCCGAGCTCATCTATCTCGGCAACCAGGGCTTCGAGCTCCTTCGCCCCGGGCGAGGAGGAGCCCACGCCTGGATCCCGCCGCCGCGCCCGGGGGCGACCGCGGCGAAGAAGTTCCTGGATGGCCTCGAGCCCGAGAAGCTCGAGCGGCTCGGCATCCGCCGGGAGGACAAGGGTCCGATCCAGGTCCTGCACTGGCGCGGCGCTGCTGACGAGGCGCAGGCGCGAGGACACTGTCGAGACGATCGCTCAGCTCGCCGGCCACGCGAACCTGATCCCGCTCTGGGGCCGCAAGGTCCTGGACCTGCGCCCGGTCGCGGGCATCGACAAGGGCTCGGCGGTGCACCGCCTGCTGGTCGAACACGCGCCGCTGGACGCGGCGATCTTCGCCGGCGACGACCGCACGGACCTCGATGCCTTCCGGGCCATGGGTCGCCTGGCCGGCTCGTCGCGCCTCGGCGACCGCCGTCAGGCTGGGCGTCTTCACCGAGGAGAGCCCGGCCGAGATCGAGACGCGAGGCGGACCTGGTCGTCTCGGGAACCGAGGGAGTGCTCGAAGTGCTCGAGGGCGCTGGCGGCTGATGCTCTTCTCCGAGCTCCTTCGCATCACCGTCTTCCTCTTCGCGGGCGTCGCGACCGCGCTTGGGGCGGTCTCCGTGGTCCTGGCAAACCAGGAGCAGCCGTCGGTACTGGCGCTCGCGGTGGTGGGCGGCTGGTGGCTCGTCGCCACCGTCCTGGGGCTCCTCTGGGGAACGTCCGAGCGCGTGCGGCCGAGGCGCTCTCGCCCGTGCTCCGCTCGGCGAAGACCCAGACGATCCTGCCGTCCGAGTCCGAGGGCCGGATCGCCTTCATGCGCCTGTGGCCGATCGGGGCGTTCGCGCTCGTCTGCCTCGTGGCGGGCGCGTTCTGGCCGCAGGTGACGGCGATCGGCGCGGGCTACGCGATCCTTATCGCGCTCGGCTGGCGCCGGCGCGAGGCTGCGGTTCAGGCGATCGAGGACCGCGACGGCGTTCGCTTCCATGTCGAGCCGTCGCCGGCGCACCGCCCCTTGAAGCTCGTTCGCACGCCGGGTCTCTATCGCGATCGGAGCCCGAGCGCGAAGCCGCCGCCTCCGCCGCCGGCTCCGAGCTGACCTCGCGCTCGCCGAAGGCGGCGGAAGGCCAGGGCCGCGCCGGCGCCGGTTGCCAGCGCGGACGACGCCCGCCAGCGCGAGCGCTGCCCGCGCGTCCCACGCTCCGGAGATCGCACCGACGATCGGCCCGCCGATCGGGCGTCGAGCCCATGAACACGATCGAGAAGAGAGCCATGACCCGCCCTCGCATCGCGGGTGCCGCGCTCAGCTGAAGCGTCGAGTTGACGCCGGCCGCGAAGGTGACGCTGGCCGCGCCGAGCGGGACCAGCGCGGCGGCGAGAAGCCCCAGGCTGGGAGCCGCCGTCGCGAGCAGCGAGAACGCGCCGAAAGCCAGCGCCGAGCCGACGAGCCAGCGCTCGCCGATCCGCTCGCGGGCGCCGATCACGAGCGCGCCGACGACCGCGCCGGCGCCCATCGCGATCACAAGCGCCGAGTAGCTCTCGGGCCCGCCGCCGAAGGACTCGCGGGCGAGGAGGGGCAGCAGGACGTGGAAGTTGAGCCCGAGCGTCCCGATCACGGCCATCATCGCCAGCGGGACGCCAGCTCGGGCGTGCGGGTCACGTAGTGGAAGCCCTTGCGGATCGCGCCCGGCTCGCGCGCGGCGAGCTTCGGCGGCGCGAGCTGCGAGCGGTCGAGCGAGCGAAGCGCCAGGATCATGCCGCCGAAGGACATCGCGTTGAGAAGGAAGCAGAGCTCGATCGACCCGCCGGCGATCAGGACGCCGGCGATCGCGGGGCCCGTGATGCGCGAGGTGTGGATCAGGACGCTCTGCAGGCCGACCGCGCTCACGACCCGGTCCGTGCCGACGATCTCGATCACGAAGGACTGGCGTGCGGGCAGGTCGACCGCGAGGACGATCCCGCGCGCGAGCACGAGCGCCATCACCATCCAGGCCGCGACGTTGTCGGTGACCGATAGCCCGAAGAGGACCAGCGGGCGGGATCGCCATGAGCGCCTGGGTGAGGATGAGCAGGCGGCGCTTGGGCACGGAGTCGGCGATCAGGCCGCCCCAGGCGCCGACCAGGAGGATCGGCAGGAACTGAAGCGCGGAGGTGACGCCGACGGCCAGCGCGGAGCCGGTAAGGGTCAGGACAAGCCACATCTCGGCGACGATCTGCATCCAGTTGCCGCTGATCGAGACGAGCTGCCCGCCGAACCACCTGCGGTAGTTCGGGACCTCGAAGGAGCCGACTGTTCGCTTGAGCGCGGCCGTCACGAACGATCCTCGAGCATGCGCTCGAGCACTTCCGCCGCGCGCTCCAGAGTCTCGACGTCTTCGTCGCCGAGCTTGCGGAGGCGGCGCGAGATGTAAGCGTTCTTGCGCGAGCGGACGCGCTTGATGAGCGCTTTGCCCTCGCGGCTGGTGCTGAGCAGGCAGGCGCGCCCGTCGGCCGGATCGGCGGCGCGCTCGATGAGGCCGTCCCTCTCGAGCGCCGCGGCGATGCGGGTGGCGGTCGGGTCGCTTGACGCGCTCGATGTCGGCGAGCTCGCTCGGCGTCAGCGGGCCGTGCCTGTCGATGGTCGCGAGTGCGGCGATCAGCGTGGGGGAAAGCCGGTGCCTGCCTCCTGGCGCATCCGCCTGGCGGTGCGCACGATCGCGAGACGAAGCCGGCCCGCCGACTCGGCGATCCGCTCATCTCGCGTCGAAGAAGTAGTTACCATTGCTAATTAGCTTAGCAAACTACTATCGGTGCGGACGCGTAGTCGCGGGAGGGGGAGTGACTTCAGTCCCGCCTCAGACCGCTTCGGGGACAAACGGCTTGGACTGAAGTCCCTTCCCCTCGTACCCTCCCTGGTCGCTACTGGGCCGTTTCATCAGCTTCTTGAATTCGCCCCAGGGCCTTGTGTTGGCCACGTCGGCCTTGGTCAGCCACGCTCGGCGGGCGTTCGCGACCCCGTAGCGCATGTTCGCCAGGGTCGAGATGCGGTGCGCGTCGGTGTTGAGGCAGATCTTCACGCCGGCGTCCGCGGCAAGGCGCGCGTTCTGCTCGGAGAGGTCGCGGCGGTTCGGATTGCCGTTGATCTCGATCATCGTGCCGGCGCTTGCGGCGGCCTCGACGACCTTCTCGATGTCGAAGTCGTAGCCCTCGCGGCGCAGGAGCATGCGGCCCGAAGGGTGGCCGAGGCAGTCCACGAGCGGATGCTCGACCGCCGCGACCATCCGCTTGGTCATGTTCTCGCGGGTCATCCGAAACGACGTGTGGACGGTGGCGACGACCCAGTCGAGCCGCTCCAGCAGCGAGTCCTCGTAGTCGAGCGAGCCGTCGGTGAGGATGTTCACCTCGGAGCCTGCGAGCACGCGGAAGCGCTTCGACGCGATGCGCTCGTTCAGCTCGGCGATCTCCTCGATGCGCTCCTCGAGCATCCCGGGCGTGACGTGGTCGCCGAAGCCGTGGGACGCCGAGTGGTCGGTGACCGCGAAGTACGCATAGCCGAGAGAGCGCGCCGCCTCGACCATCTCCTCGAGCTCGTTCTTGCCGTCCGAGAGCGTCGTGTGCGAGTGGAGGTCGCCCTTGATGTCGTCCTGCGTGACGAGCTTCGGCAGCTTTCCGTCTCGGGCGGCCTTGATCTCACCCCGCGCTCTCGCGCAGCTCGGGCTCGATGTACTCGAGGCCCAGGCGCTCGTAGACCTCCTCCTCGGTCGCGAAGCTCTCGACCTTGCCGGACTCGGTGTCCTTGATCCCGTGCTCGGAGACCGAGAGGCCCATCTTCACGCGCCCGCTCCCGTAGCTCGACGTTGTGGGCCGCCGAGCCCGTGAAGTGCTGGAGCAGGTTCCCGTAGGCCTCGGGCGCGACGATCCGCAGGTCGATCGAGACGCCGTTCTGCGTGGTGATCTTCGCCCCGCCCTGGCCGGGGTTGCCCGCCGCCGCCGCGAGCGGGTGCTCGACCAGCGCGGATCGCCAGCGCCTTCGGGTCCTTTGCGGTGGCGATCAGGTCGACGTCCTTGCACGTCTCGGCGAGGCGCCGCGCGGAGCCGGCGACGGCGACGGCCTCGCACGCGGGATGCTCGCAGGAGGTCGGCCGCCAGCTTCTCGGCGATGGGAAGGACGTCGGAGAGGAGGACGCGTTCGGACGGCCCCTCCGCGCCGAGCTTTTCGAGCTGTGCGGCGATGTTCTCCTCGGCCTTCTGGCCGAGGCCCTTCATCGCGCGGATGCGCTGGTCCGCGATCGCCTGGCGAAGGTCGTCGACCGAAGCGACGCCGATCTCGTCGTAGAGGCGGCGCGCGGTCTTGGCGCCCAATCCGGGAATCCGGGTCACCTCGACCAGGGTCGCCGGGAACTTCGCCTTGAGCTTCTCGGCGGACGGGATCGTGCCCGTCTCCAGGAAGGCCTTGATCTTCTCCTCCGAGGTCTTGCCGATCCCAGGCAGCTCGGTGACCTTGCCCGCCCTGGTCAGCTCCGCGATCGAGACCGGGCATTGACGCATCGTCTTGGCGGCGTCGCGATACGCGTTGACGCGGTAACGGACCGCTCCGTCCAGCTCGTAGAGGGTGCCGAGCTCGGAAAATGCGTCGGCGATCTGAGCGTTGGTCGGGTCCTTCTTAGCCATTGGATCTAGCATCGTGGCATGGAGGCTGTGTGGGTGGTCATGCCCACCTACGACGAGGCCCTCAACCTCGAACGGGTCGATCGAAGCGACACGCGATCACCTGCCCGCCGGGGGGCGGATCCTCATCGTCGACGACAACTCGCCTGACGGCACGGGTGACATCGCCGACCGCTTGGCGAGCGACTGGGACGCCATCGAGGTTCTCCACCGGCCAGAGAAGGAGGGTCTGGGGCCGGCCTACGTCGCCGGCTTTCAACGGGTCCTCGCGGCCGACGCGGGCGTGGTCGTCCAGATGGACGCGGACTTCTCGCATGACCCGGCCGACATCCCACGGCTCCTGGATGCCGCCGCGGACGCCGACCTGGTGATCGGATCGCGGTACGTCTCAGGGGGAGGGGTGCCCGACTGGGGGCCGCTCAGGCACGTGATGAGCCGGGTCGGATCGGCATACGCGCAGCTGGCTCTCGGAGTCCCTTACCGGGACATGACCGGCGGGTTCAAGGCGATCCGCCGCGAGGTTCTCGAAGCCGTGGAGCTCGATTCGATCGCATCCCACGGATACGCCTTCCAGGTCGAGCTCACCTACCGCGCTGCCCGCGCCGGCTTCCGGATCCAGGAGATCCCGATTCAGTTTCGCGATCGCCGCGAGGGGAACTCGAAGATGAACGCGCGCATCGTGCTCGAAGCTGCGGTCGGAGTGCCTAGGATGCGCTTGCGACGCACCGGCGGGAAGTGACCTCACTTCATTTTGTATAGTAAGCCCAGATCCTTTAGATAACCAAAGGCAAAGCTGCTTTCGAGACCAGCCCACAACCAGGAGACCAAATGACCGGCAAGCTGCCCGACGTAACCGACGCCAACTTCCAGAACGAGGTTCTGGATTCCGGCGAGCCCGTCCTCGTCGACTTCTGGGCGCCGTGGTGCGGTCCCTGCCGGGTGGTCCACCCGATCCTCGAGGAGATGTCGGGTGAGCGCGACGACGTCCGCATCGTCTCGCTGAACATCGACGACAACCAGAACACGGCAGCGCAGTTCGACGTCCTCTCGATTCCGACGCTGATCCTCTTCAAGGACGGCGCGGAGGCGAAGCGGATCGTCGGGGCCCGGCCCAAGCGGAGCCTCGAGGCCGAGCTCGAGCCGGCGCTCGCCTAGCCGCGCGAACGGCCGCGTCGGACTGGGTGATGGGCGGCAAGCAGCAGGGCTAGCCCGCCGCTCGCCGCGCACTCACGCGATATCTAGCCTGAGTTGGAGATCCTCCAGACCTCCGACGAGACCCTTTGCGCAGCTGCCGCGAATGCGCTTGGCCTTGACGTAGTAGCGCCCCGGTTCCAGGCCCGGGTTGCCGAACGAGAACTTCCCGGCGCCATCGGCTGGTGTCGCTTCCGATCTTCTTGTCCTTGCCCGAGCGCCTTGAGCAAGAGCACCACCTTGCGCTCGTCCTTGCATTGCGGCGTCGTTGCTCTGCACCTTGCCGGCCACGTCGATCTCGTTCGTGATCTTGATCTCCGTCTGGTCCTCGCCTGCCCAGGCGGTGCCCGCCATCACAACGAAGGTCGTCACGATCGCGCTCCGTCATACGCGCTTTCCGAGAAGTCATTCCCCCGTCCTTTCTGTCTTGGCGCCCGAGGATTCGGGCCCGACCCGAGCATACGCCTCTGCGTCAGGCGCGTGCAACGCCGATCGAGAGTGCCTTGCCTTCGATCGCTGACCTCGCCGGGCGGGCCGTCCGCGCCCGTACGCAGACCCGGGTGGCGAGCACCTCCCCGGTGACGTAGTCCTCGTGCGTCCGGGCGGCTTCGATCAGCTCGGCGTCGCCGCCGAGGCGAGCGCGATGCGGTCCGTGATCTCCAGGCCGGCCTGCTTGCGCGCGTTCTGCACGGCGTGGACGATCTCTCGGGCCAGCCCCTCTCGGCGCAGGTCGTCGTCGAGCTCGAGGGCAAGCGCCACGGCTCTCCCGGCCTCGGATTCGACCTCGTATCCCTCCAGCGGCTCCATCACGAGCTGAAGGTCGTCCGGGTCGAGCGTGTGCTCGTGGCCGTCGATCGAGATGCCGACCGCGCGCTCGCCGTTCGCGGCGGCCCGCGCGGAGTCGGGGTCGAGGCCCTCCACCGCGGCGGCGACCTGCGGCATCGACTTGCCGAAGCGCGGGCCGAGGGTGCGGTAGTTGGGCTTCACGCGGTGCGAGACGAGCTCGGCCTCCTCGGTGACGAACTCCAGCTCGCGGACGTTCAGCTCGGAGCGCACCACGTCGCCCAGGCGCTCGATCTCGTCGCGCTCGGCGCCGGTCGCGACGATGACCGCCTTCGAGAGCGGCTGGCGCATCTTCATCTTCGCGGCGGCTCGCGCGGCGCGCCCGAGCTCGATCGCCCGCATCGCGGCGGACACGCCGGCCTCGAGCTCGGGGTTCCTATAGCCGCCGTCGGCGCGCGGGAAGTCCGAGAGGTGGACCGACGATGCGTCGCCGGAGAGGTTGCGATGGATCTCGTCCGTGATGAACGGAGTGAACGGGGCGAGCATGCGCGACGACCTCGAGCAGGCAGTGGCGAAGCGTTCCGAGCGCGTGCTCGTCGCCCTCCCAGAACCGCCGGCGCGAAAGGCGCACGTAGCGGTTCGAGAGCGTCTCGACGAACGCGGCGATCTCCTGGCCCGCGCGGGTGCAGTTGAACCCCTCCATCTCGCGGCCGGCCACCTCCGCGGTCCGCTCGAGCTCACTCAGGATCCACCTGTCCAGGTCGGTTCCCTCGCCCGGCGAAGGCGCCGACGGCGCGGTGTCGCGCTCGAGGCCCTCGGCGTTCGCGTACATGACCCAGAACGAGTAGGTGTTCCACAGGGTGTTGAGGAACTGGCGCGTTGCCTCGCCCAGCGTCTCGACCGAGAAGCGGTATCCGGACCACGGCTGCTGCGCGGTCAGGTAGTACCAGCGGAAGGCGTCGGCGCCGTAGGTATCGAGCACTTCCCACGGGTCGACGACGTTGCCCTTGGACTTGGACATCTTCTGGCCCTCCGGGTCGAGGATCAGGCCCAGGCAGACGCAGTTCTCATAAGAGCTCCGGTCGAAGACGAGCGTCGAGACGGCAAGCAGCGAGTAGAACCAGCCGCGCGTCTGGTCGAGTCCCTCGCAGATGTACTGGGCGGGGAAGCGGCTCTCGAACTCCTCGGTGCCCTCGAAGGGGTGGTGGAACTGGGCGAACGGCATCGAGCCGGAGTCGAACCACGTGTCGATGACCTCGGGGACGCGGCGCATCTGGCCCTCACACCCGTCGCGCTCGCAGCCGAAGACGATGTCATCCACGTAGGGGCGGTGGAGGTCGTCCGGGATCTCGCCGCCCCGGTCCCGCAGGTCGTCCAGGGAGCCGGCGCAGAGCTCCTCGTCGCAATCCTCGGCGTCGCACTGCCAGACCGGCAGGGGCGTGCCCCAGTAGCGCTCGCGGGAAAGGGCCCAGTCGACGTTGTTCTCCAGCCACTTGCCGAAGCGCCCGTGCTTGATGTGCTCGGGGTGCCAGCCGATCTTCTCGTTCTCGGCGAGCATGCGGTCACGCACCTCGGTGGTGCGGATGTACCAGCTCGACTTGGCGTAGTAGATGAGCGGGGTGCCGCAGCGCCAGCAGTGGGGATACGCGTGCTCGTAGTCGACGCGCTTGAAGAGCCTGCCCTTCTCCTCCAGCGCGGCGACGATCTCCGGGTTGTGCTCGAAGACGAGCTTGCCCTGGAAGTCCGGGACCCGCTCGTCATAGGTGCCATCCGGCTTGACCGGGTTCTGGAGGGTCATGCCGTATTGCTCGCCCAGGCGGAAGTCGTCGTCTCCGAAGGCGAGCGCGGTATGGACGAGGCCGGTGCCGTCGTCCGTCGTGACGAAGTCGCCGAGGAGAACGGAGTGCCCGAGAGGGCCGAAGTCCTCGCCCTTCACGTAGTCGAACGGCGCGTCGTAGCGGACGCCCTCGAGCGCAGAGCCCGGGAACGATGCCAGGAGCTCGAAGCCCTCGCCCAGGACGCGCTCAGCCAGCGGAGCGGCCAGGATCACCACCTCGTCGGAGCCGGCGGGCCTCGCGCGCACGTACTCGATCTCGGCTCCGGCGGCGACCGCGGCGTGCGAGATCAGGGTCCAGGGCGTCGTTGTCCAGACGAGGAGGTTGTCCCCGGGCTGGATCGGGCGACTCGGGGATCGCGTCGGCGGGCGGCACCCCGGTGACGGGCAGGCGCACGTAGACGGACGGGTCGACCACGTCCTTGTATCCCTGCGCCACCTCGTGCGACGAGAGCGCCGTCCCGCAGCGCGGGCAGTACGGCACGACCTTGTAGCCCTGGTACAGGCGTCCCGCGTCCCAGATCTGCCGGAGCGCCCACCAGACCGACTCGATGTAGTCGTCGGTCATCGTGACGTAGGGGTCTTCGAGGTCGATCCAGAAGCCGCTCCGCTCGATCAGCCGGCTCCAGTCCTCGACGTAGCGGAAGACCGACTCGCGGCACTTCGCGTTGAACTCGGCGATGCCGTACTCCTCGATCTCCTCCTTCGAGGAGATGCCCAGCTCCTTCTCCACCTCGAGCTCGACAGGCAGGCCGTGGCAGTCCCAGCCGGCCTTGCGCGGGACGTTGGCTCCCGCCATCGTCCTGTAGCGCGGGTAGACGTCCTTGAAGACGCGGGCCAGGACGTGGTGTGAGCCCGGCTGGCCGTTCGCGGTGGGCGGGCCCTCGTAGAAGCTCCACGTGTCGGCATGGGCGCGAAGCTCGAGCTGCCGCCGGAAGAGGTCCTCCTCCTTCCAGGTCTCGAGCAGGCGATGCTCGAGCTCGACGAAGCTCTGCTTGGGATCGACTGGGGTGAAGCCGCTCACGGGAAGCGGAGTCTAGGCGCGGGCTGAATAGCCTCAGGCATGGCAGGTGATCGCCTGCCGGTGACCACTCTAAGCGGAGGACAGATGGCAGAACAGCTCTGGGGCTCAGAGACCGAAAAGGCGGTCGAGAACTTTCCCGTTTCCGGACACCCCATCCCCGCTCCGGTGATCAGGGCGCTGGGTCGCATCAAGGCCGCGGCCGCGCGCGCCAACGCCGATCTCGGAAAGCTCGACTCGGACATCGCCGAGAGCATCGCCGCAGCCGGCGATGCGATCGCCGCGGGCGAGCACGACGAGCAGTTCCCCGTCGACGTCTTCCAGACCGGCTCGGGCACCTCGTCGAACATGAACGCGAACGAGGTCATCGCGAACCTCGCGGGCGAGGCCGTCCACCGCAACGACCACGTGAACATGGGCCAGTCGTCGAACGACGTCTTCCCCTCCGCGGTCCACATCGCCGCGCTCGGCGAGGTGAAGGACGACCTGCTGCCCGCAATGGACGGGCTCGCGAAGACGTTCGCCGCCCGCGCCGACGAGTTCGACGGACATCGTCAAGACGGGCCGCACGCACCTGATGGACGCCGTGCCGGTGACGCTCGGCCAGGAGTTCGCGGGATACGCGGCGCAGATCGAGCTGGGCGCCGAGCGCGTGCGCGCGACGCTCGAGCGGGTCGGCCAGCTGCCGCTCGGCGGCACCGCGACGGGCACGGGTCTCAACACCCATCCCGAGTTCGCCGAGAAGGTGCGCGCGCTCATCTCGGAGGACATGGGCATCGAGGTCTCCGCGCCGCGCGACCGCTTCGAAGCGCAGGCCAATCGCGACTCGCTGGTCGAGCTCTCCGGCGCGCTCAAGGTCGTGGCGGTCTCGCTGATCAAGATCGCGAACGACCTGGCGCTGATGGGCTCCGGCCCGCGCGCGGGGCTCTCGGAGCTGCGCCTGCCCGAGCTTCAGAAGGGCTCGTCGATCATGCCCGGCAAGGTCAATCCGGTCATCCCCGAGGTCGTGATCCAGGTCGGCGATCAGGTGATCGGCAACGACGCCGCGATCACCGCCGCCGGCGCGCAGGGCCAGTTCGAGCTGAACGTGCGCGTGCCGCTCATCGCGCGCAACCTGCTCGACCAGATCAAGCTCCTCGCCGCAGCCTGCCGTCTGCTCGACTCGAAGTGCGTCTCGGGCCTGGAGGCGAACCGCGAGCGGCTCGACGAGTACAAGGAGTCGAACCTCCAGGTGACGACCGCGCTCAACGAGATCATCGGCTACGACAAGGGCGCCGAGATCGTGAAGGAGGCAGCATCATCCGGCCGGACCGTCCGCGAGGTGGCGATCGAGAAGGGCGTCGAGGAGAAGGTCCTCGATGACGCGATCGATTTCGAGGCGATCGCAAAGCCGCACGGCTGAGGTGAGGCAAGGCGCGCGGCTTCGGTGGCCGTCTTCGCCGCCGCTCTCGTCGGCGGGCCTCTCGGCCCAGGGCGGCAGCGGTCTGGGCACAGGAAGCGGCCGACCGCGGCGCCGCTCCCGGGGAGCTTCCTCGTGGGGGCAAGAGCGTCTTTCCGCAGCATCGCGTGGTCGGCTTCTACGGGGCCCCGCAGTCGCCACAGCTCGGCGAGCTCGGGATCGGCTCGCCCGACAGCGCCGCCAGGCGCCTGGAGCGGCAAGCTCGCCCGTACAACGACTTCTCGAAGAAGAAGCTCCTGCCCGTCTTCGAGCTCCTGGGCACGATCGCGCTGGCTAGCCCGGGCTCCGACGGCAAGTACAGGTACCGCCAGCCGAACCGGATCATCCGCCGCTACGCGAGCGAGGCGCGCGAAGAGAAGTTCCTGTTCATGATGGACATCCAGCCGGGGCGGTCGACGTTCATCGAGGAGGCAAGGCACCTCAAGCCCTGGCTCAAGCGGTCCTTCGTCTCGATCGCGCTCGACCCCGAATGGAACATGGGCCCAACGGCGGCGTCCCGGGAGAGCGGATCGGGAGCGTGGACGCCTCGATGGTCAACAAGGTGACCGCCTACCTGTCGAAGCTGATCCGCGAGAACGACCTGCCGCAGAAGCTCGTCGTCATCCACCAGTTCACGGACGACATGGTCAAGAACAAGCAGAACCTCCGAAAGTCCATCGCAACATCGACCTGGTGCTGAACGCGGACGGCTTCGGCACGCCCAGCGCGAAGAAGTCCAAGTACGAGGAGCTCGCTCCCTCCAGGAATTCCGGCATCTCGCCCGGGTTCAAGCTCTTCTATGAGGAGGACACGAACCTGATGAGCCCGCGGCAGGTGATGGGCCTTCGCCCGCAGCCGAAGTTCATCGTCTACGAATAGGCGCATCTAGACCATGGCGGCGCCACTGATCGAGTTTCCGGCCGACGATCCGGAGCGCGCGCTGGCGTTCTGGAAGGGCGTGCTCGGGGTCGAGCTGGCCGAGCGGGACCCCGACGACGGCGCCGGCTGGGAGGCGGACCTCGGTGGCGCCCGCTCGGCGTGCACGAGCGCGGGAAGGGGCCCGGCGACACCGCCTCGCTTCCGTACCTCGCCGTGGACGACATGGCGGCCGCGCTGGAGCGCGTCGTCGAGCACGGCGGCCAAGATCATCCATCCCGGCGAGCGCTGGGCGATCTGCCGCGACTCCGAGGGCAGCCCGTTCGCGCTCAGCGCGTAACGTTGGGGCCGGAATCCGACTCAATCAGTAGCGGCCCATGCCAGATTCGCGGCAAGGCCGCTCAAGGGCTACATGAGCGATTCAACGAGGTGAGAGATGACTGAGAACACTGACAACGGCAGCGAGGCCCCCAGCGCACCGAGAAGGCGACCTTCGCCGCCGGCTGCTTCTGGAAGCCGGAGGCCTTCTACCGGGAGATGGACGGGGTCGTGGACACCGCCGTCGGCTACGAAGGCGGGCACGTCGACAACCCGACGTACGAGATGGTCTGCTCAGGCACCACCGGCCACGCCGAGGTGGTCCAGGTCGAGTTCGACCCGGAGAAGGTCTCGTACGAGCAGCTCGTCGACAAGTTCTGGGAGATCCACGACCCGACCCAGGTGAACCGCCAGGGCCCGGACATCGGCGATCAGTACAGGACGGCGATCTTCACCCACTCGAGACGAGCAGGCCGAGGCCGCGCGCCGCTCGCTCGAGCGCGAGCAGGCGAACCACTGGAAGCCGATCGCGACGCTGATCGAGCCGGCGACGGGATTCTGGATGGCGGAGGAGTACCACCAGTGCTACCTCGAGAAGCGCGCCGGACAGCGGCGGGATGCTGTCATCGCTCTTCGGCCGCTAGCGCTCATCCTTGCCGCGCCGCGCTGGCGTTCGCGGCGCGGCTGCGGCGACGCGGACGACGCGAGCTCGGCGATGACTTCGCCGAGGGCGACAGCTCGCTGACGGTCACGCTCGACCCCGACGGCCCTGATGGGCCCGAGGAGGAGCTGACCGAAGAGGTGAGCTGCGAGGACGGCGCGGACGACGACGTGTGCCAGGCGGTCGCCGAGCTCGACGTCGCGGCCCTGGCGCCCGCGTCGCCCGACACCGCGTGCACGGAGATCTTCGGCGGCCCGGACACGGCGTCGCTCGAGGGCACCATCGAGGGCGAGGAGGTGGACGTCGAACTCACCCGGGCGAACGGCTGCGAGATCGAGCGCTTCGAAGCCGCCGCCCCGTTGCTTCAGGCGCTGTTCCCGGATTATGTGCCTGGGGGCGCGATCGCGGCATAGATATCCGGGTCGGGGACGGCTCTCGCGGGTAAGGAGGGTAGATGAGCAAAAGCCGCCTCGACATCGTCAAGGACTGCTTCCGTGCGTACGAGACCCGGAACCGCGAGCTCATCGAGCAGCATCTCGCGGACGACTTCCAGTTCTTCGCCCCTCCGGACCCGGGCATCGACCGCCACACGTACTTCCAGCGCTGCTGGCCCAACTCGGGCCACATCGAGTCCTTCGAGTACGCCCGCCTGGCCGAGCTGGGAGACGAAGTGGTGGTCACCTACGAGGGGGCGCGGAACGACGGCACCCGCTTCCGTAACACCGAGATCCATTCCTTCCAGGGCGAGAAGGTCGCGAGGGTCGAGGTGTACTTCGGCTGGAACGTCGCCTAGCGGCCGAGCGTGCGAAGGAACGTCGCCGCGCTCATACGCACGGGCCCGAGCAGCTCACGGATCTCGCTCAGGCCGGCTCTGAGCTCTGCGTCTCCGCCCTCGACGGGCATCATCGAGTCCTGGAGCTCGGAGAGGATCAGGTCCGCCTGGCCGGCCGCCGCGGCGGCCTGCTGGATGAAGCCCTTGGCGCCCTGCGAAGGCGGCCCCACCGGCTTCGACCCCGGGCTCGTCCGTGTCACGCGAGACCCGCTGGGCAAAGCCGGTGCGCGTGCGCTTGGTGCGGACGTAGGCCTTCTGGACCGGCCGGAACAGGTCGTCTTCGAGCCGGTCGGCACTGCCTGTCGCCAGGAGCTCGAACGCCTCGCCGAGAGCCGCGACCCCAAGGCCGAGCTCTTCCTCGGCAGCTTCGAGGTCCCCGATGATCCTGTCGCGAGCTTCGGCGGTGGTGAACGTCACGCGCCGAGGTTAGGCGACTACAGGTTCACCGCCACGTACTTCGTCTCGAGGTACTCCAGGATTCCCTCGTTGCCTCCCTCGCGGCCCACGCCCGACTGCTTGACGCCGCCGAACGGGGCGCCGGCGTTCGAGACCATGCCCTGGTTGAGGCCGATCATCCCCGTCTCGAGCGCCTCGCAGACGCGGAGCGCACGCTTGAGATCCGACGTGTAGACGTAGGAGACGAGGCCGTACTCGGTCTTGTTGGCGGCCGCGATCGCCTCCTCGTCGGACGAGAACGTCGAGATCGGAGCCACCGGGCCGAAGATCTCCTCGGAGAGGACCTCGCGCGTCGTCGGTGATGCCGCTCAGGACGGTGGGCTCGAAGAAGTAGCCGGCGCCGTCGGGAGCAGAGCCGCCCGTGACGCAGGTCGCGCCCTTCGAGACCGCGTCGTCGACCAGCTCCTTCACCTTGTCCCGCTGCGCCCGCGTCGATCAGCGGGCCGACTTCGACGCCCTCCTCGGTGCCGCGCCCGACCTTCATCGCGCCCATCTTCTTGCCGAGCTTCTCGGCGAACTCGTCCGCGAGCGACTCGTGGACGTGGAAGCGGTTGGCCGAGGTGCATGCCTCGCCGACGTTTCGCATCTTGGCGATCATCGCCCCCTCGATCGCGTCGTCGACGTCGGCGTCCTCGAAGACCAGGAACGGCGCATTGCCGCCGAGCTCCATCGAGACCTTGAGGACGTTGTCGGCGGCCTGGGCGATCAGCTTGCGCCCGACCTCCGTCGAGCCGGTGAAGGAGAGCTTGCGAAGGCGGGGGTCGCCGATCACGGGCTCGGAGACGTCACCGGACTTCCTGGACGTGATCACGTTGAGGACTCCGCCCGGCAGCCCGCAGTCCTCGAGCAGCTTCGCCAGGGCGAGCATCGAGAGCGGCGTCTGCTGCGCCGGCTTCACCACCATCGTGCAGCCGGCCGCGAGGGCCGGGCCGATCTTCCTGGTGCCCATCGCGTTCGGGAAGTTCCAGGGGGTGATGAAGTAGCACGGCCCGATCGGCTGGCGCATCACGAGGACGCGGCTCGCGCCGTTGCCGGCGTTCTTGTAGTAGCCGTCGATCCGCAGCGCCTCTCCCGCGAACCAGCGGAAGAACTCGGCGGCGTAGGTGAGCTCGGCCTTCGACTCGGTCACGGACTTGCCCATCTCGAGCGTCATCAGCAGCGCGAGGTCATCCTTCTGATCGCCCATCGCCTTGAAGGCGTCGTGGAGGATCTCGGAGCGCTCGTTCGGAGGCGTCGCTGCCCAGTCGGCCTGAGCGTCGCACGCGGCGTCGATCGCGGCCTGCGCGTCCTCCGGGCGTGCCGTCGGCGACCTCGCAGACCGTCTCGCCGGTCGACGGG
Organism: uncultured bacterium; assembly: GCA_963740125.1. Lineage (GTDB taxonomy): Bacteria > Actinomycetota > Thermoleophilia > Solirubrobacterales > 70-9 > JALZKA01. The sequence goes on from CAVUCV010000004.1 coordinate 113,460, forward strand.
TCCTCGATCTCGAGCTTGGCGCCGCCCGACGCGTCTCGCCACTCGCCCCCGATCAGAAGCTGGTTCGGTGCCTCGTCGATGACCTTCTGCTCGTCGGCATTCAGTGCCACTGGGGGTTCCTCCTTGGTTTGACTCTCCCCGGCACACTAGCCACAGCCGGCTGAGGCAAACCGCGACTTTCGGACGGCTGAGCCTGTTGCCGACGTAGTGGGGGAGGGACGCATGAGCGACTCTTCGCCGACATCTGGGACTTCTTTGCGCTTGCCGCGGCGCTGCTTTGCGAGCTCGCAGGCGGAGGCTGCCGAATGGAAGATCGAAGGCCGCGGCTTCGGGCACGGCGTCGGCATGAGCCAGTACGGCGCATATGGGATTGGCGAAGAAGGGCAACGGCTACAAGCAGATCCTCCGCCACTACTACACGGGCGTCGACATCGGGAAGCCGGACACCCGGAGCGTCCGGGTGCTGATCGCGACCGGGCTCGGCTCCATGCGCTTCTCGGATGCGACCAAGGCCTGCGGCAAGAACCTCAACAAGAACAAGACGTACTCGTTCCGCCTCGATTCCGGCAACGTCACGCTCCGCCGGCCGAACGGCTCCAAGCTGGCGGGGTGCGGCAAGGAGGGCAGCGCCAGGGGAGGCGGATCCGTCCGCTTTGCCGGCGTCGGCACCTACCGGGGCGACTTCGTGCGCGGAACGTCGGCGGCTCGCTCTATGCGATCAACAAGGTCGGCCTGGAGGGCTACGTCCAGGGCGTGATCCCGAACGAGTCGCCGGCGAGCTGGCCCCAGGCCGCGCTCCGCGCCCAGGCCGTCGCCGCCCGCTCCTACGCGCTGGCGACCCGGGTCGGGGGAGACGGGTACGACCTCTACGACGACGTTCGGAGCCAGGTCTACGGCGGCAAGAGCTCGGAGACGCGGGCCACGAACAAGGCCACGAGGAAGACGGCGCGGGAGGTGATCAAGAGCGGGGGAAGCGTCGCGGCCGCCTACTTCTTCTCGACCTCCGGGGGCCAGACAGAGAACAGCGAGTTCGGCTTCTCCGGCGGCAGCCCGCGCCCGTACCTCAAGTCCGTCAAGGACCCGCCCGACGACGTCTCGCCCTACCACCGCTGGACCGTGCGCTACTCGCAAGGCGAGATGGAGTCGAAGCTTTCCGGGCTCTTCGGCGGGCAACCTCAAAAAGATCGAGATCCTGAAGACGGGGCGCTCGCCGCGGATCGTCGGAGGCGCGGGTGGTCGGTTCGAACAACTCGTCGACCGTGTCCGGGGACACGCTCCGCTTCCGCCTCGGCCTCCGCTCGACCTGGGCGAAGTTCAGGAAGCGCTAGGACTTGCGCATCGTCAGCCAGTGAAGGCTGACGATGCCCCTTCTCTGCGTGTCGATCGCCCACCGGCGTCGCGCTCTTCGCAGGAACGGCCCGGTGTGCTCGCGCCCCGGGTCCGCGATGCAGGCCTTGCGCCCGAGCCGAGGGAGCAACTCCAGCAGGCTGTCCACGTGCGGGCGTTCATAAAGGACGTCCGCCGCCAGGATCAGGTCGAAGGGACGGCGCGCCACCAGCGCGTCCGCGACCCGCCAATCGACGGCCATGGCCTCCAGCCCGATGCCGTTGTCGCGAGCGTTCGCCTCGATGAGAGCGACCGCCTCGGGGTCCGAGTCGGTGGCGAGAACACGAGCGCCGGCTCGCGCGGCGGCAAGGCTCGGGAGGCCCAGCCCGCAGCCCAGCTCGACGATGCGCTTGCCGGCCAGCCGTGCGCCGTCCAGCTCTTTTGCGAGAGCAACGCCGCTTCGCCACAGGACCGACCAGTAGGGGGCCAGCGGCGCCCACTCGACCCCGCCGTCGTCCGGCAGGCCCGCCGACTCGGCCGGTTGGCGGATGCGAAGGTCGGTCCTCCCCAGCCGGACGGGCGTGACGACGTACTCGTCGTCCACGGCGGCGGGCTCAGCCGTCCGAGAACGGCTGCAGCGGGACGCCGTGGTCCGTGTCCCGCGTGCCCAACTCGTAGACCGCGGCCCCGGCCACCTCGACCCGCGCGTGCTTCAAGTCAGGCCTCTCGACCTTCAGCTCGATGTCGGCGATCGAGCAGTTGAGCGCGTTGTGCTCGGGACCGGCCGGGTCCGCGTAGACCCAGGCGACGAAGTCCTTGAGCGGCGCGCTCACCCTTCCCTTCACGTTCACGTTCTTGCCGGGGAAGGTGAACGTGCATCCGTCGGGCGCTTCCTCTACCTCGGTGCCATAGGCCTTGCCGATGCCGCCGAGCGTGTACTCGTCGCCGTCGAGGACCAGGCGGCCGTTGGCGATCCACGGCGTGGTCATGGGACCGATCTTGATCCGGCCCGCCGCGATGTCGAGGTAGTCGCCCGGCTTGTCCGCCCAGGTCCGATGCCTGGATCCACGTCCAGCGCTCGGCGTGCTCGGCGCCCCAGTTGTGGCCGACCATTCCGGGCCATCGATCGAGCTCGAACACCTCGCCGGCGATCTCGACCCTGCCGGAGAAGGTCGCGTAGGGGTGCGGGCTCAGCATCTTCGTGCGCGGCAGCCTCGCGGTGTACATGCGCTCGTGAGGAAGGTGGCGCAGTGCCTCGGCATCGCCCTCGAAGGTCAGATCCCAGCTGGCGTGGGGCGCATCGCCGGCGATGGAGCCCTTCGCGTGGCCGGGGCCGAGCACGGAGTCGCCGATCTGGATGTACTCCGCCTCGGGCGCGCTCACGTCCGCCGCGGGCAAGGTCGCCTTGGTGGCGTGAGGCCCGGGCTCTGCCGCGTCGAAGGCGGTGAGCCAGAGCGAGCCCTGGACGGCCTCGCCGGGTCGCTGGTGCGTCGTGTGCCGAAGCCAGACCGAGCGGCCGCCACCGGGCTGCGAGGCCTTCAGATAGAAGCTCTCGTAGTGGCCCTTGTCCCGTGAGACGCCGGGAAAGCGCGCTTCCGTTCTCCGCTCCATCGCCGGAACCTAACATTGGATCGAGTGGATCGAGAGGCGGTCAGGGGTCTAGCGGTCATTCTCGGGGTCCTGGTGGCCTTCGCCGCCGCGATCGCCGCTCTCGTTCTTGCCCTCGGCCTGGGCGCATCGGACCCGGTCGATCTCGAGATCGAGGAGATCTCGCAGGAGGCGCGATCGGACTCGACGGCCGCCTCCGGGCGATCCGCTCGCCTGGACGCCCAAGAACTCGGAGGAGCTTGCGGAGCGGGCGACCCTGGGCACGTCGCACGTGATCTACGAGAAGAGCCCGGGCGGGGTGGTCGCCTCGGCCGAGCGCACGGCGAAGTGGCGCGACGAGATCGAGGCGGCGGCGAAGCCCGCGGGCGTCGATCCCGGGACGCTCGAGGCGATGGTCTTCCTGGAGAGCGCGGGCCGCTCGCAGGTGATGGCGGACGGCACTCCGAACTCGGCGTCGGGGCTCGCGCAGATCATTCCGTCGACCGCGACGGACCTCCTTGGGATGCGGGTCGACCTGCGCACGAAGCGTCGCAGCTGACGAAGGAGATCAACAAGGCGCTCGAGCGGGGCAAGGCCAAGGTCGCCGCGGAGCTGATCGCGAAGCGACAGGAGCATCGACGAGCGCTTCGACCCGAAGCTCGCGCTGGAAGGAGCGGCGCGCTACCTCGAGATCGCGACCGACCGCTTCGGCTCGGAGGAGCTTGCCGTCGTCTCGTACCACATGGGCATCGGCAACCTCGAGAACGTGATCGCGGCCTACGTCGGCGAGGACGACGCCGGGTCGACGGCGGCGACCGTCGCCGAGCAGAAGCATCGACTACGCGCGCCTCTTCTTCGACTCCTCGCCGCAGAGCAACGAGGAGGCCTACGAGCTGCTTTCGGGCTTCGGCGACGACTCGTCGCTCTACCTGTGGCGGGTTCGCGCCTCGGCGGGGATCCTCGCCGACTACCGCGACGATCCGGGCGCGCTCGAAGAAGCGGTCTTCCTCGCGACCCAGAAGGCGACCCTCGAGGAGACCTATCACCCCGAGGACGAGACCGAGGTCTTCGAGACGCCCGACGACGTCGTGGACGCAACGGACGACGGCGAGCTTGCGCGGGTCCCGAGCGACCGCTCCTTCGGCTTCAAGCTCGCCGGGCAGGCGGGCGAGCTCGCCGACGAGCTGGACGTCGAGCCCGAGACCTACCGCGTGCTTGCGGCCCGAGGCGCTCGCCGCGCTCACGTACCTGGCCGGCAAGGTCCGAGCGGTCTCGGGCGAGGCGAAGCCGCTCACCGTCACGAGCGCCACGCGCGACCTCGAGTATCAGGACCTTCTGGTCGGGATCAACTCCGAGGCGACGACCGAGTACTCGCTCCACACGACCGGCTGGTCGTTCGACATCAGGCGCCGATACGCGTCGGACCGCCAGGCAAGCGCCTTTCAGTTCGCCCTCGACCGCCTTCGCGCGCACGCGATCCTGGACTACGCGTACGAGCCGGCCGCCATCCACGTGACCGTTTCCGAGAACGCGGACGTCCTCCTGGACGACTGACGAGCGGCCGTGCGCCCTGCTCAGACCTTCACGGTCATGACGTCGCCGTCTGCCATCACGTAGTCGCGCCCCTCGAGGCGGAGCCTGCCGCTGTCGCGAGCGCCGGCGTAGCCGCCCGCGTCCACGAGGTCGCGCCAGCCCACCACCTCGGCGCGGACGAAGGCCTTCTGGATGTCGCCGTGGATCTTGGCCGCGGACTCCCAGGCGGTCGAGCCGCGCGCGACGTTCCGCGCCATCGCCTCCTTGTCCTCGCCCGCGGTGAAGAACGTGATCAGGTCGAGAGGCTCGAACGCGGTGCGGATGACCCGGGCGAGCCCGGACTCGGAGACCCCCATCTCGCCGCGAAGCTCGGCGGCCTCCTCCGGGTCCTCGATCTCGGCCAGCTCCGACTCGATCCTGGCGCTGATCGCGACCGCCTCGGCCTGGGCGCCGCGCGCGTGCTCGGCGACCTCTTCGGGCACGTCGTCCGATCCCTCGTCGACGTTCGCCACGTAGAGGATCGGCTTCGAGGTGAGCGCCTGGAGCTGGCGCGTGGCCTCCGGGGCGTCGGCCGGAACGGGAACCTCCCTGACGGGCCGGCCCTCCTCGAGCGCCTTCACGACCCGCTCGAGCCAGTCGCGCTCGGCGACGAGCTCCTTGTCGAGCGAGCGCGCCTGCTTCGTCACGCGCTCGAGCCGTCTCTGCGCCTGGTCGAGGTCGGCCGCGAGCAGCTCGAGCTCGATCAGCTCGATGTCCTCGCGCGGATCGACGCGCCCCTCGGGGTGGGGAACGGCGCTGGCGGCGTGCGTGCGGACGACGTGACAGATCGCGTCGGTCTCGCGGATGGCGGCCAGGAACCGGTTGCCGAGGCCCTCGCCCTCGGACGCGCCCCGGACCAGCCCTGCGATGTCGTGGAACTCGATCGTCTCCAGGACCACCGACGAGGAGCCAACGGTCTCCGCGACCGCCTCGAGCCGCTCGTCGGGGACTCCGACCACGGCGACGTTCGGGTCGATCGTCGTGAACGGGTAGTCGCCGGTCTCGGCGCCGCCCCGGGTGAGAGCGTTGAAGAGCGTGGACTTGCCGGCATTCGGCAGCCCGACGATCCCGACCTTCAGACGTGGGGTCTGACCCCTCGACGCGGGAGGCTCCGGCTTGCCGGGCGTCCGGGGTCAGGGGGTTCTGACCCCTCAGTCGACGCTGGTGCGACTCCGCCGCCGGCGTCGTCGTCGGCTGAGGTCGGCCACGAAGTCGGCCATCCGCTCCTCGAGGGTGCGCTCGCCCACCCCCGGAACGAATCCGCCGATCAGGAGGCCGAACGCGGCGCCCGCGATCACGTCGGACGGGTAGTGCATCCCGAGATACGGACGGACGATGCAGATCGCCGTCGCAAGGGCGTACAGCGGCACGCGCGTGCGCGGCTCGACGCGGCTGAACGCCGTGGCGGCGGCCATCGAGGAGGTGGAGTGGGCGGACGGAAAGGAGAGCTTCGAGGGCGCGCGGGCGAGCGGCGGGTGGTCTTCGAGGATCGGGCGCGTGGCGGCCGAATGGCGAGCTTGACGCCGTAGTTGGCGACGACGGCGGCGGGGCCGGTCGCGGCGCGCGATCAGCCAGCGCTGCGCTTCGTTCGGGGTCGCGCATCGCGCCGCCGATGCCGATCAGCGCCCAGACGGCGGCGTGCTCGCCGATGAGGCCGAGGCCCTTGACGACGCCCTCGGTCGCCGGGTCGTGCGGCGCCTTCGTGCGCAGGAACCGCAGGATGGCCTGGTCGGCCGTCGCCGAGCGCTCCCAGGATGCCCGGCTTGCGAGCGGGGTGCGGCCGGTGCGGCGCCTGGCGAGGAGCCAGTCGATCCGGCGTTGCGGCTCGGTCTTTTTCAAGGGGCGCCGCACGGGGAGGCGAGGATACGGTGGGGCAGGCTCGCCGCCCTCTAGAGCTCCCGGCGAAACAAGCCGCATGGAAGCCTCGGCCGCTCGCCTGCGAGGCCCGCGGCCGCTCCAGCGCTCCTTCGTGATCTCGTCGGAGCGCTCGACGTCCTTCTCGAACTGCTCCGTGAGCAGGGTCGCGAAGTGCGAGTCCCAGACGCCCAGCATGATCTCGTCGTGGAGCTGGAAGGAGCGGTTGTCGAAGTTCACCGTCCCGACCGAAGACCAGCAGCCATCGACGACCAGCGATTTCGCATGAAGCATCGTCGGCTGGTACTCGAAGATGCCGAACTCCGGCGTCCAGCAGTGCGCTGTAGGAGTCGCGGCCGGCGACCCTGCACGAAGCCCTTGTCGATGTGCGGGCCGGGGACGAGGATGCGCACGTCGACTCCGCGCTCGGCGGCCTCGGCAAAGGGCGTCGGTGAAGGCCGGGACGCGGCACGAAGTAGGCCGAGGTCAGGTCAAGCGACTTGCGGGCCGATGCGATCGCGAGGTAGTAGAGCGTTTCGACGTTCGTGTCGCCCGACGCCGGACTTCGAGCGCACGAGCTGCATCTGGCCGCCGTCGTCGGAGGGCTCGAGGTGGGGCAGGTAGTCCTCGCCCGAGAGGACCTCGCCCGTGGCTTCGAGCCAGTGCTCCGTGAAGCAGCCCTGGAGGTGGCGGACGACAGGCCCCTTCAGGCGGACGTGCGTGTCGCGCCAGTGCTCTTCGTCCTGGGCGTCGCCGGTCCACTCCTCGGCGATGCCGACTCCCCCGGTCATGCCGACCTTGCCGTCCGCGACCAGCACGCGGCGATGGGAGCGGTTCGCCAGGCGGCGAACCGTGTACGGGCGGATCGGGCGGAAGCGGTGAACGACCGCTCCCGCCTCGCTCATGCGCGTTGATCTGCTCCGTGTCCATCTGCACGGAGCCGAGCGCGTCCAGGAGGACCTTCACCTCGACGCCGGCCCTGGCGCGCTCGCAGATCGCGTCCGAGAGCTCCTCCGTGATGTCGCCTCGCCAATAGACGTAGGTCTCGAAGGTCAGGGTCTTCTGGGCGCTGCGGATCGTCTCCAGGATGGCCGGGAAGATCGCGTCGCCGTTGACGAAGAGCTCGACCTCCGAGCCTTCGGAGATCGGCGCGCCGCACAGGGCCTCGGCGGCGCGCAGGAAGTCGGGCGAGTCCACCTCCAGGGTCGTGCCCAGGTCGTAGCCGAACGCGCCCTCGCGGCGATGGCGAAGGCTGTCGGAGACGTACCAGCCGGCCCCGGCCGCCGCCAGGCGCCGCGGGCCACGCCCAGCGCGCTGACCGAGCGCTCCGGCTTTCGCCACGGAGGCCTCAACCGACGACTACCTCGACGGCGTCGGGTCGACCCGGAAGGCCGTGGTGCCGGCTCGACGAGCTCGCCGTCGACGTTCCAGGGCGACCACGCCCGTCCAGCTCGACCTCGACCTCGGCGCAGCGGACCTTCGTCACGCCCTTCCTGCTCGCCGATGCCGCCCCGCCTGCAGGCCGTAGGCGTGCTGTGCGAGCTTCAACCGGGATCCCGCCTCGATCACGACGACGTCGAGCCGCTTGTCCGACAGCTCGGTCTCGATCGACGAGCCTCCGCCGAAGGCTCCGGAGCAGGCGACCGTCACCTGCCAGGCCTCGCCGCTGTGGATCTCGCTCTCCGTCGCAGCGGACGGTGCACGCGAAAGGCTCCTCCTTCAGGCCGGCGCGTGCCGCGCCCACTGCGTAGGCGAGCGGGCCGAGCGTCTCCTTCAGGCCGTCGGCATGCTCGGCGGCGGCAGGAGGCAGGCCTGTGCTCGCGACGTTCAGGAACGGCCTGTCGCCCATGCGCCCGACATCGAGGCGCCGGGTCGCGGGTGCCGCTCGGCCGCGAGCCGGCAGGCCTCGTCGAGGTCGAGCGGGATCTCGAGCTCGCGCGCGAAGTCGTTCGCGGTCCCGGTTGGGATCACCGCGAGCCTGATGCCCGCGCGCGCCGCCGGGGCCGCCACGCAGGCCAGGGAGCCGTCACCGCCCGCGACGACCAGCGCGTCGGGCTGCGACGAGATGGCCTCGTCGGCTGCATCGAGCGGGAACTCGGAGACCTCGAGCCCGTGCTCGCCGAAGGCATCCGGCGACGTCCTCGTGCGTCCCCGGATCCCGAGTCCGGGTTCGTCAGCAGCGCGATCGAAGGCATCGGGGGAACGTAGCGACGAGCGACGATTGAGATTGTCTGAGCGTTTCCGGCGCCTACCGTGCCGGCCGCGTCGCGTTCGTGGGCTACGGTCCCGCTGGATGGGCGCCGCCGAGGACGAACGCCTTCGCGAATACGAGCGCGGCTTTCGCCGCGCGGGCCTGCCGCTCTTCATCGCCGAGCGCTCGGCGGCGACGGACATCTTCAACCGCGCGGTGCCGCTGATCGGCTTCGTCTTCCTCGTCGAGGTGCTTCGGCGCGCTCAACCTCGAATGGTCGCCGCTCGCGAACGTCGCGGCGGTCGCGGCGGCCCTCGGCCATCTTCCTGGTCGGGATCGTCCTCCTCAACCGCGCACGCGGGCGGACGGCCATCGCGATCCCGCAGGACGTCGGCAAGGCCGAGCTCGCCGCGCTTCGTGCATCGTGCCGGCGCGTCCTGCCGCTCATCTTCGGCGGCCAGTGGCTCAGCGCGCTCGTGACCGCGGCCGGCAACCTGCGTCCTCCTGGGCCTGATCTACGCCGTCGTCGGGCTCGGGCTGGTCTCGATCGTGCGCTGGACGCTGGGCAGGCTCGTCGGCCAGCTCCGCGCGTCGCTCGAGCTGTTCGCGCGCGCCGTGCCGCTGCTGATGATCTTCTCGGTCGTGCTCTTTCTGACCGCCGAGGTCTGGCAGGTGTTCTCGACGGTCGAGCCGCGCGTCGCTCGCGATCCTGACCGGGCTGTTCGTCCTCCTGGGAACGAGCTTCCTGGTCGCGCGCCTGCCGCGTGAGGTGCGGGCGCTCGAGCGGGAGGCGGACGCGGCGGCGCCTCCGCTCGACCGCCGCGAGCGCCTGAACGTCGGGCTCGTGATGTTCGTGAGCCAGGCGCTTCAGGTGCTCTTCGTGAGCCTTGCGATCGGCGGCTTCTTCGTCGCACTCGGCGTCCTCGCGGTCGATCCGGCGATCACCGAGGACTGGACCGGCGGCCGCAGCCGAACGTGATCGTCGAGTTCGACCTCTTCGGCCACGACGCGATCCTCAGCGAGGAGCTGCTGCGCGTCGCGGGGGCGATCGCCGCGTTCACCGGCCTCTACTTCGCGATCTCGATGCTCACCGACGACGTCTACCGCCGGGAGTTCCTGGAGGAGCTGACGTCCGAGATGCGCGAGAGCTTCTGCGAGCGCGCCGAGTACCTGCGCCTGCGAGGGCGCGAGCAGCACATAGGCTGCGGTCATGGATTACCCCGACACCGACGTCACCTCCTTCGTCCTCGAGCGCGCCCAGGAGCTCGGCGACAAGCCCGCCCTGATCGACGGCCCGACCGGGCGCACGATCACCTACGCCGAGCTCGATCAGGCCACACGCGCGCTGGCGGCCGGCCTCGCCGCCCGCGGCTTCGGGCCCGGCGACTCGCTCTGCGTCTACATGCCGAACCTGCCCGAGTACGCGGTCGCGTTCCACGGCGTCGCGCGAGCCGGCGGCAAGGCCTCGACCGCCAACCCGCTCTACACCGCGCGCGAGCTCCAGCACCAGCTCGAGGACTCGGGCTCCAAGTACCTCCTGACGATCCCGCAGTTCCTGGACGTGGCCACGACGGCCGCCGAGGCGGCGGGGGTCGAGGAGATCTTCGTCGTCGGCGAGGCCGAGGGCGCGACGCCGCTCTCCGAGCTGATGGGCGACCCGGCCGATGCGCCCGAGGTCGGCATCTCCGGCGACGACCTCGCGGTTCTGCCCTACTCGAGCGGCACGACCGGCCTGCCCAAGGGCGTGATGCTCACGCACCGGAACCTCGTCGCGAACCTCGTCCAGATCCAGGACGCGTTCGAGATCTCCGAAGACGACGTCCTCCTGGGGGTTCTGCCGTTCTTCCACATCTACGGGCAGACGGTGATCTTGAACCAGGGCCTCCGCAGAGGCGCGACGATCGTCTCGATGCCGCGCTTCGACCTCGATCAGTTCCTCGATCTGATCCAGGAGCACGAGATCTCGCAGGTCTTCGTCGTGCCGCCGATCGCGCTGGCGCTGGCCAAGCACCCGGCGGTGAGACGAGCGGGACCTCTCCTCGGTCGAGAACGTCATGTCGGGAGCGGCTCCGCTGGGCGCCGAGCTTGCGGGCAAGGTCGCCGAGCGCCTGAACTGCGAGGTCTTCCAGGGCTACGGCATGACCGAGACGAGCCCGGTGACCCACATGATCCGCCCCGGCGGCGAGAACCGGCCCGGCTCGATCGGCCGGGAGCTCGACGACACCGAGTGCCGGATCGTCGACGTCGAGACCGGCGAGGACGCCGCCGACGGCGAGCGCGGCGAGCTGTGGATCCGCGGGCCCGCAGGTGATGGCCGGCTACCTCAACAACGAGGAGGCGACGCGCGCCACGATCGACCCGGACGGCTGGCTCCACACCGGCGACATCGCGGTCCGCGACGAGGACGGCTTCTACTTCATCGTCGACCGGCTCAAGGAGCTCATCAAGTACAAGGGCTTCCAGGTGCCGCCGGCCGAGCTGGAGGCGATCCTGATCAACCACCCCGACGTGGCCGACTGCGCGGTCATCGGCGTGCCGGACGAGGACGCGGGCGAGATCCCGAAGGCGTTCGTCGTCCCGGCCGAGGGCTCAGACCTGGATCACGACGCCCTGATGGCGCACGTCGCCGAGCAGGTCTCGCCGCAGAAGAAGATGCGCCTGGTCGAGGAGATCGACGAGATCCCGAAGTCCGCCTCGGGCAAGATCCTCCGCCGAGTGCTGATGGACCGCGAACTCCCAACCGGTACCAGGTTCCGAAGGTACCTGGTACCTCGAGCCCTCGTCAGTCGCTCGTCAGCCGCTGAAGCCGATGCCGCGCGCCGGGTCGGCGACGCGGATGAAGACGACGGTCGCCAGGTTGAGCGAGACGCTTCCCTCGGGGGTCTTCAGGTCGTGCCAGCCGCGGCCGACCTCGACCGCCTTCCGAAGGCTGTTCAAGCTCCTTCTCGTCCAGCTTCACGGACAGGACCTGCCCGATCCCGAATCCGATCTCGACCTTCGTGTCTTCTGCCATGTCTTCAGTGTCCCTTCGCGGGTTGGACGATCTCGGTCAGCACACCGCCCGTCGAGCGGGGGTGCAGGAAGGCGACCTGGCTGTTACGGATGCCGGTTCGCGGCTCGGAGTCGATCAGCTCGATGCCGGCATCCGCCAGCTGCGCGAGCGTGGCGTTGATGTCGTCAACGCGGTAGGCGACGTGGTGCAGGCCGGGGCCCTTGCGCTCGAGGAACTTGCCCACCGGCGTGTCCGGGCCGAGCGGGCTCAGGAGCTCGACGTGGCAGTCGCCGACGTCGAGGAGAACCGCCTCGACACCCTGCTCCTCCACCGTCTCGCGATGGGCGAGCGGCATGGCCATCGAGCCCTCATAAAGGGCGAGCGAGGCGTCGAGGTCGTCGGTTGCGACGCCGATGTGATCGATCAGGCCGAACATCCGGCCCGAGTGTATTTGGGGCGAATCAGGCCTTCGTCCGTGGGGCGGCGGGCGGTCCTCGGCGGCGAGGACCTCGGCCCGGAGCGAGGCGTCGTGCGGCTCGGTCCTCGGAGATCTCGGCCCTGCGCTCCCGGTGCGCCTCCATGATCTCCTTGATCTCTTCGTGCTCGATGATCTCGTTCTGAAGCAGGCGCTCGGCGACGAGGTCCAGGAGGTCGCGGTGATCGGACAGAAGCTGGTGGGCGCCGCGGTACGCCTCCTCGGCGATCGCCTGAACCTCCTCGTCGCGAATCTGGCGGAGCGCCTCCGAAGTGCTGAAGTCCTGGCTGGGCACCTGGTGCGAGCGGATGTGCGTGCCCATCGCGTAGTCGTCGACCATCGAGCGGGCGATCGCGGTGACGCGCTTCAGGTCGTCCGAGGCGCCCGTGGTGATCCGGCCGAAGGTGATCTGCTCCGCGACGCGGCCGGCAAGGAGGACCTTCATGTAGTCGATCAGCTCCTGGCGCGTCTTGAGGTAGCGATCCTCCTGGGGCAGGTTGAGCGTGTAGCCAAGGGCCTTCCCGCGCGGCACGATCGAGACCTTCTGGACCTTGTCGACCGAGGGCAGCAGCTCCGAGGCGATCGCGTGGCCCGCCTCGTGCCAGGCGATGACCTTCTTCTCGTGGTCGGTGATGATCTTCCGCGACTCGAGGCCCGCGACGACGCGCTCCAGCGCGTTGTCGAAGTCTGCCTGGACGATGAACTCCCGCTGGTTCGCGGCCGGCGAGGATCGCGGCCTCGTTCGCGAGGTTGGCGAGATCGGCGCCGGTCAGCCCGGAGCCGTGGCGGGCGACCCGCTCCAGGCTCACGTCCTGTCCCAGCGGCTTGGAAGCGGTGTGGACCTTGAGGATCTCGATCCGGCCCTTGCGGTCCGGGGGCGGGACGAAGACCTGGCGGTCGAAGCGGCCCGGGCGGAGAAGGGCCTTGTCGAGCTTTTCGAGCAGGTTCGACGCCGCCATGACGACGACGTTGTCCTGCGAGTCGAACCCGTCCATCTCGACCAGGAGCTGGTTGAGCGTCTGGTCGCGCTCGCCCGAGACGTCCGAGCCGCGAGCCGCGCCCACCGCATCGAGCTCGTCGATGAAGACGATCGCGGGAGCGGCCTCGCGAGCCTCCTTGAAGAGGCGGCGGATGCGTGCCGCGCCGAGGCCGGCGAACATCTCGATGAACGAGGAGGCCGACTGGGAGAGGAACGTCGCGCCCGACTCGTGGGCGACGGCCTTCGCCAGAAGCGTCTTGCCCGTGCCGGGCGGGCCGTGCAGGAGGATGCCCTTGGGCACCTTCGCTCCGAGCTTCTTGAAGCGCTTGGGGTCGGAGAGGAACTCGACGATCTCGCGCAGCTCGTCCTTGGTCTCGTCCACGCCCGCGACGTCGTCGAAGGTGACGTTCTGCTTCGACTTCGAGCTGATCTCCTGCGGCTTCGTCCGCGGCATCAGCTTCAGCGTGCGCCACATGAAGTAGCAGATGATCCCCAGGAAGATCAGGGGGCCCCAGATGGGCACGTAGCGCTCGACCTCGTCGTAACCGAAGGCGATTGGAAGTGTGAAGAAGCTCATGTGGGAAGGGGTGGAGACGACTCCCTGCGGGGCCCTCTTCAGACCTATCGGCAGCCGGGGGCTCAACTCTTAGTAGCTCACTCACGGCTGCCTCGCCCACGGCCAGCTGCTCGGCCGTCGGCTCGCGTGTCGAGACCAGGCGCTGGATCTCGTAGCCCGCGCTGTGAACGGCCCGGGAGAGGGCTGCATCGGGGTTGCGCTCGGAGAACGCGAACACCTCGACGGCGGCTCCCGTCGCCGCCAGCGACGCGGCGCCGCGCGCGATCGGGTTCGGTCGCGCCATCGTGCCCTCGACCAGGACCTGGCCCGCGACGCTGAAGGCGAGCATCGGGCCGATCAGGTTGGAGCCGCAGCGCTCGTGCTCCTTGGGCTCGTCGGCCGCCGGCCCGCCCGACTCGTAAGCGCCGATCGCCTTGTGCTCGGCGCCGTGGTACGCCGCGAGGTCCGGATCGCGAAGGGCGGCGAGCGCCGGGACCAGGCCGATCACGGCGATCATCGCCTCGCGCGACGCGTTGCCCCGGGCGAACTTGCGCGCCGCGGCCGAGGCGGCGCTCGCCATCGCGGCTGCCGCGATCACGCGCGGGTCCTCGAAGGGGAGTCGCGCGGAGCGCAGGCGCGTGCGCGCGAGCGGGATGACCGCCATCGCCTCGGCCAGCCGCAAGGGCCCGCGCACGAGGGGCGTGGTGGCCAGGCGGCCCCGGGCGAAGGAGGGCTTGGCGCCCGACGCGACCTCGATCTCGCCCGCCTTGTTGCGAACCGCGACGGCCCAGTGCGTGGGCCCGTGGACCAGCAGGCCGTTGCGGAGCGCCATGCCGCCCAGGCGAGCTGCTCACGGTCGGGGTCTCCGCCTCAGCTCATCCAAGAATCCTCTTGGCCAGCCATGCGTAGAAGTCTGCCGCAAGCTCGACGTCGGAGACCGCGGCCCCCTCGTCGGCGCCGTGAACGAGCGGCGCAGCGGCCAGCATGTCGAGCTCGCGCTGGGGGTGGAACCCGTAGACCACGCTGGAGCCGAATGCCTTGCGGAACCAGTGCGAGTCCGAGAAGCCGGGCATGACCGTCGGGCACCAGCGTCGCCTCGGGGTCTGCCTCGGCGAGCCATTCGCGGATGGCGTCGGCGAGCTCGGACTCGTACGGCGACTCGTTCCCGATCGTGTCGTCGTCGAACTCGAGCTCGATGTTCGGGTCCTGAGCGCCCAGGACCTCCTCGACCTTTCGCGAGCACGTGATCGGCGCCCAGGCCGGGCGGGACGCGGCAGTCGACGACGACCTCGGCGCTTGCCGGGGATCATGTTGTCCGCGGGCGCGGCCTGGATCTGGGTCGGGACGAGCGTCACGCGGAGCATCGGCTCCGCCATGTAGGCGGCGGCTTCGGGCGCGACGCGCCTGAGCTCGGCCAGCGCCGCGACGAGGTCGCCCTGGTTGATCCGTGTCGACCACCCGGCCGATGGTGGCCTGGAGGAACTCGAGGCCCGCCGCGGTCGGCTCCAGCGGCGGCTGTTCGACCAGGCGCGAGATGGCGGGCGCCAGGCGAAGGAGCGCGTTGTCGCCAAGGCTCGGGACCGATCCGTGGCCCGGCGCGCCCGCGCGCCTTGAGCTTGAAGCGGAAGACCCCCTTCTCCCCGAGCGCGACGCCGTAGAAGCGCCGGCCGTCGATCTCGAACAGGGCGCCGGCGCCTTCGTTGACGACGAAGTCCGCCCGCACCTTCTCGGGGTGCTCCTCGCAGAGCCACTTCGCGCCCATGTTCGCGCCGAGCTCCTCGTCCGCGGCGATGATGACCTTGAGCTCGCCGCGCGCGGGCCGCCACCCCGAGCGGGCCAGGTGGGCCGCGGCGGCAACCTCCGTCGCGACCTGGTCCTTCATGTCCTGGCCGCCCCGGCCCTGCACGAATCCGTCGACGACCTCTCCCGACCAGGGGCTGAAGCTCCAATCGTCGGGGTCGGCGGGCACGGTGTCCATGTGGCTGATGTAGGCGAGGATCGGCCCCTCCGCTTCTCCGGGCAGGCGCGCGATGACGTTCGTGCGGTCCGGTTCGCGCTCGAGCAGCTCGACCTCGAAGCCCGCGTCTCGCAAGATCGCGGCGACGTGCTCCTGGGCGGGCCGCTCGTTCCCGGGCGGGTTCACCGTGTTGAAGCGAAGGAGCTCCGAGAGCAGCTGGACTGCTTCGGCCCCGAGGGTGCTCGTCTCGGCGGTGGAGGCGCTGTCCATGTCCTCAGGCTAGAGAAGGCCTGCCGGGGCATACTCGTGGCATGGAAGGCCGGTTGTTCTCGGAGGCGGAAGGCGCTCAGCCGGCCCGCGACGTGCCGGCCGCGGATGCGCCCCTCGCGGTTCGGATGCGGCCGAGGTCCCTGGAGGAGCTCGTCGGCCAGGGACACCTGCTTGCGGACGGGTCGGCGCTTCGCACGGCCGTCGAGACCCGGGAGCCCCACTCGGCGATCCTCTACGGGCCGCCCGGAACCGGCAAGACGACCCTCGCGCGCATCGTCGCGCAGACCTCCGATGCGGCGTTCGAGGAGGAGTCGGCCGTGAACGCCGGCAAGGCCCAGGTCACGGCGGTGATCGAGCGGGCTCGCGAGCGCCGCGGCTCCGGTCGGCGCACGGTTCTCTTCCTGGACGAGATCCACCGCTTCAACAAGGCGCAGCAGGATGCGCTGCTGCCGGCCGTCGAGGAGGGGCTCGTGACCCTGATCGGGGCGACGACCGAGAACCCCTACTTCGAGGTGAACTCCGCGCTGCTCTCGCGCTGCCAGATCTACGAGCTTCGCGAGCTCGGCGCGGCCGACGTCGGAGGCGCTCCTCCGCCGCGCGCTCGAGGATCCGGAGCGAGGGATCGCCGATCCGCCCGAGATCGACGACGACGCGCTCGAGCTCTTGGCCCATCGCTCGGGCGGCGATGCCCGCGCCGCGCTCGGCGCGCTCGAGCGCGCGGTCGGAGACGGCGAGGGCGGGCGACGGGCGGATCGACCTGGCGACCGCCGAGGACGCGCTCCAGCGCAAGGCGATCGCATACGACCGCCAGGGCGACAAGCACTACGACTACATCTCGGCCTGGATCAAGGCGACGCGCGGCTCGGACCCCGACGCCTCGATCTACTACCTCGCGGTGATGCTCGAGGGCGGTGAGGATCCGCGGTTCATCGCCAGGCGGATGGTCATCTTCGCCTCCGAGGACATCGGCAACGCCGACCCGCGGGCGCTCGCCGTCGCGACCGCGGCAGGCGCGGCCGTCGACCGGGTCGGGATGCCCGAGTGCGCCCTCAACCTCGCGCAGGCCGCGGCCTATCTGGCGCTCGCGCCGAAGTCGAACGCGTCCACCACCGCGATCGGCGACGGCGATGCGCCACGTCCGCGAGCACGGCGCGAAGCTGCCGCCCGGATGCGCTTCGCGACTCCCACTATCCCGGGCGCGAAGAAGCTGGGCCGCGGCGAGCGGATACGTCTATCCGCACGACGAGCCGGGCGGCGTCTCCGACGAGTCGCTGCTGCCCGCCGAGGTCCGCGGCGCCCGCTTCTACGAGCCAACCGACCGGGGCTTCGAGGAACGCATGCGAGAGCGCCTCGAAGAGCTACGAAACCTGCGCGGCGACGCCTGAAGGGGTCAGACCCGGGGTCAGACCCCCTTGAGGGTGGTCGAGGGTTGGATCGGCGCTCCCGCGTTACGCTAGGGTCCGCCCATGGGTCAGCTCGAATCCTTCAATCCCGCCACGGGTGCGCTGGTCGGCACGGTCGAGACGATCGAGCCGAAGGACGTCGACGGCATCGTCGCCGACATCGCCGAGGTCCAGCCGTTCTGGGCGCAGCTCACGCCCGAGGACCGCGGCCGCTACCTGCGCCGGGTCGCCGATGAGCTGGTCGAGGACCTCGAGGGCGTCGCGCGCGCTGATCTCGACCGAGCAGGGCAAGCCGATGGCCGAGAGCTACGTGATGGAGCTCATGCCGACGATCGACGCCCTCCACTGGTGCGCCGACGAGGGGCCGAAGATCCTGCGCGACGAGCCGATCTCCTACCCGCAGCTCTTCTTCAAGACCAAGCGGAGCTTCTTCTCGTACGAGCCGATCGGCGTGGTCGGGGTGATCGCGCCGTGGAACTACCCGTGGTCGATCCCGTTCGGCGAGGTCGCGATCGCGCTCATGTGCGGGAACGGCGTGATCCTCAAGCCCGCGAGCCTGACCCCGCTCCTCGGCGAACGGATCCAGGCCGCCTTCGAGCGGGGCGGCGTGCCCGAGGGCCTGGTCCGCACCGTCCACGGCGGCGGCCAGATCGGCCAGGCGATCTGCGAGTCGAAGGGAGTCGGCAAGGTCTTCTTCACCGGCTCGGTCGAGGTGGGGCGCAAGGTCGGCGAGATCTGCGCCAGCCAGATGAAGGGCTCCGTGCTCGAGCTCGGCGGCAAGGACCCGCAGATCGTCTGCGCGGACGCCGATCTCGAGAACGCGGTGTCGGGATGCGTGTGGGGGGCGTTCGCGAACGCCGGTCAGACCTGCTCCGGGATCGAGCGCACCTACGTCGTCGACTCCGTCGCCGACCGGTTCCTGGAGGGCGTCGTCCGCGAGACCGAGCGGCTGACGGTCGGCGACCCGCTCGAGTGGACGACCGAGATCGGCCCGATGGTCTCCGCCGACCAGGCGGACCTGGTCACCGGGCTCGTCGACGATGCGCTCAAGGCAGGCGCTGACCGTCTGACCGGCGGGCCGCGCGAGATCGACGGCATGGACGGGCGCTTCATCGCGCCCACGGTGCTTGCGGGCGTCGAGGACGAGATGCGGGTGATGCGCGAGGAGATCTTCGGTCCCGTCGCGCCGATCATCGTCGTCGGCTCCGAGGAGGAGGCGCTCGAGCGAGCGAACGACTCGAACTTCGGGCTGGGCGCGTCGATCTGGACCAAGGACCGCCAGAAGGGCGAGCGCATGGCGCGCCGGATCGAGTCGGGGATGGTCTGGATCAACGACCACTCCTATTCCCACGGCGCGCTCCAGACCTCATGGGGAGGGGTCAAGGACTCGGGCCTCGGCCGCTCGCACTCGAAGTTCGGCTTTTACGAGTGCGTGAACATCAAGCACGTCGCCTGGGAGCCGGGGCTGACACGCGACTTCTGGTGGCAGCCCTACGACGAGTCGCTGGGCGAGGCGCTCAGGTCCTCGACCCGGCTCCTCTACGGCGCGAAGCCGGGCGAGCGCCTGAAGGCCCTTCGCGAGGGCATCGGTTCCCGCTGGCCAAGGTCGGGCTGAAGAACATGCGCAAGGGCCGCTAGGTAGCCCGACCCGCGAACGGGTCCTTGCAGGTTCGCGGCAACAGCCGCATGACCGGTAAAACTTCTGGTGTCCGGCCGGCGACGTGCGGCCGGCGGCGTTCAGGCTGGGGGGATCGGAGGAAGTTCGATCCAAAGCCATGGCAAGACACTGGGACAGTGAGATGAAACACGCGGTGGGGCCTCTCGCCCCGCGTGTCGCAGCCATCGCGCTGATGGCCGCGGTGATGCTCCTGGGCGCCGCTGACGCGGGTGTGACGTCCGCATCGAAGAGGGAGGACAAGACTCCTCGACCGTGGCGCTCGTATCCGCTGAACCAGGTCGAATCCAATCTCGCCGCCCAGGCTCGCCAGGACGCCTGCGACTTCGCCTCGCGCCAGCGGAACGCCGACAGGCGTGCGCTGCTGATCTTCCTGATGGGGCGCGCAAACCAGCACCGGGGCAAGTTCGGCGTCGGCCGAGACGGCAATTTCACACCGAACAACCGCGTCTACGAGGTTCTCCGTGAGGCGGGAAGGGCCTACAAGGACTGCCGCTCGAGCCGGCGGATGCGCGCTGACATCGCCTACGGGCTGACGAACTACGAGCTGAGCGAATCGATCCGGACGAACAGCGGCGCACGCAAGGCCGGGATCGCCCAGGCCCGCGTTGCGAAGAAGCTCGATCGCCGGCTGCCTCGCGGCGTGGGCGCGGTCGCCGCGGGCGACATCGAGCCCGGCTGGGACCCCCGAGGCTCCGGGCGTGCGCTGCGCCTGATCCGCGGGGGAGCGGGGCCGGGACCCGCGTACTTCAATTTCGGAACGGTGGGCCAATGCCCGCCCTTCGGCACCGCTTGCCAGGGAAACTGGTCGGTGAAGGACATCGCGCGCGGCTCCCAGGACCAGCGGGTC
>CAVUCV010000005.1:0-402266 GCA_963740125.1 uncultured bacterium
TAGGCGGGCTCATAAGCGCAGGGAGGCAGCGTTGAGGAAGCTGACCGGCCTCTCCGACGGAGACCATATGTTCGAGGTGCGCGCAATCGACCAAGACGCGATGGCCGATCCGACGCCGATCTCGTTTGCGTTCACGGTGGACACAGTCGCCCCCGACACGGGTGCGAAGGTGAAGCCCGCGAAGGGGAAGGCCGTGAAGGTCGTGCTCTCCTCGAACGAGGACGACGTCAAGTTCCAGTGCAAGCGCATCAAGAAATGGCGCAAGTGCGAGTCGCCCAAGACGATCAGGCATCCGGGAGGCAAGCACGACGTCCTCCGGGTGCGCGCGGTCGACCGGGCAAAGAACGTCGACGGGTCGCCGGCGAAGGTGAAGCTCAAGAACTAGGGATCCGGGGAGGGCGATCGCCCTCCCCGCGACTTGGCTTCCGCGGATGTAGGGTTTCCGCATGGGGATATTCGGCAAGTCGAAAAAGGAAAAGGCCGCCGACCTGATGGCGACCGGATCGAGAGGCGTTGGCACCGTCGTTTCGGTTCGCGACACGGGTATGACGGTGAACGACAATCCGCGCATCGAGATGGTCTTCCGCGTCGAGCCGCTCGACGGCAGTCCGACCATGGACCTGACCAAGAAGACCACGGTCTCGCGCGTCGAGATCCCGCGGCAAGGGGATCGGTACCCCGTCTGGTACGACCCCCAGGATCAAGACCTGTGGGCCTACGCGACGATCGCCGACGACACCGGCCGCGAGACCGTGCGTCAGATGTTCGGTGAGGCCGCCGACAGCTTCGTTGGCATGGGCACGCCTGCCGCGCCGGCCGGCGCCGGGGGCCAGGACGTCGCCGCCCAGCTCACGCAGCTGGCCGACCTCAAGAACCAGGGGCTGTTGACGGACGAGGAGTTCGAGACCCAGAAGGCGAAGCTGCTGGGCTGATCGCGCCGCCGCGCGATCAGGGTTTTGCGACGCGGATCGAGAAGACCTTGATCTCGGTCGGAACGCCCTTGGCGCGGAACATGCGCTTGCGGCGGGTCTTGACCGAGTCCGGGTCGAGTTCAGCCAAGACCTTGTCTGTCACGAGGATCTCGCCGCCCGTGGCCGCCTCCGCCACGCGTGCCGCGATGTTGACGTCGACGCCGAAGTAGTCGTCGCCCACGCGCTCGGGCCTGCCGACGTGCATGCCGGCCCGAAGGACGGGGCGGTAACCGGCTACTTCGATCTCTTGCAGGCGCTCCTGAGCCGCGGTCACCGCGCCAAGGGCATCGGAAGGGCTGGCGAACACGGCCATCATCCCGTCGCCGAGGCGCTTCACGACCTTGCCGGTGTTCTCGCCGACCGGCGGCTCGATCGCCTGCGAGACCTTGCGGAGTAGGTCCACGGCGGCTGCGTCGCCCGCCCTCATCGACCAGTTCGAGAACTCGACGAGGTCCGTGAAGAGGATCGTCAGGTCGGCCTTGACCGGGATGCGCCCAGCGCCCTGGCCGAGTGCGTCCCAGACCTGGAGAGCGGTCAGGCCGGCCTCGCGCAGGACGCTCGGCTTCTCCTGCGTGGCCTCGGCAAGCCTGCGGCCGAGCTGCTGGCTTCCCTTGTCGCCCGCCGTCGAAAGTGGATCGTCACCGAAGCTGGAGTCGCCCGGCAGGGCCTTCCGGAGCGCCCGCGCGGCCGAGATCAGCCGCGGGTCCGTCGCGATCTTGGCGGTCTTGGACTCGTCGGTCGGGTCCTCGCCGGTCTCCGCGGGAGTGTCTTCGGGTGCCGTCACGCGCCCATCTTGCCAAGTAGGCCCGCCTAAGATCGCGGCATGGACGCAACGGAAGGCACCAAGGGGCGAACGGCGCTGGTCACGGGCGCGTCGAGCGGCATCGGCGCGGCCACCGTTCGAGCTCTCGCGGGCGCCGGCTACCGAACGGTCGCGGCGGCGCGCCGGGTCGAGCGGTGTCGCGAGCTCGCCGCGGAGGTCGGAGGCGAGGCGATCGCGCTGGACGTGACCGACCCGGCGTCGGTCGAAGCGCTGAAGAAGCGCTGCCCGAAGTGGACGTCGTCGTCCACTCGGCAGGCGGCGCGCTCGGCCTGGAGCTGGTCGCCGAGGCCGATGAGGCCAAGTGGCTCGAGATGTTCGAGACGAATGTCCTCGGAGTCGAGCGCGTGACGAAGGCGCTTCTGCCCGCACTAGAGCGGGGAAGTGGGGGCCACATCGTCGTGATCGGCTCGGTGGCGGGAGTCGAGGTCTACCCCGGCGGCGCCGGCTACACCGCGGCAAAGCACGCCGTCAACGCATTGACCCGCACGCTGCGGCTGGAGCTCCTGGGCAAGCCGATCCGCGTGACCGAAGTCGCTCCCGGCCTTGTCGAGACCGAGTTCTCTCTCGTCCGCTTCGAGGGCGACGAAGAGAAGGCGACGAAGGTGTACGAGGGAATCAAGCCCCTGAGCGCCGAAGACGTCGCGGAGACGATCGCGTTCGTCGTCACCCGCCCGGCCCACGTGAACATCGACTACCTGGCGGTCAAACCGACGGCCCAGGCCACGGCGAGGGACGTGCACCGCGAGGGCTGACTTAGGCGCTTTGCATGGAAAGCACCTGAGGGCGAACTCGCGCCGAGCGCCCGGAAAATCGCATATAGGCGACACAAACGGGCGCTCGCAATAATTCTCGGCACTGGCCCTTTGGACGAGAAGCACCTAAGCGAGCGAAACGTCCAGATTGCCCTCGCATAGGACGGGGTGTTGGACGTTTGGCCGCAAGAAGCAATCGAGACGCGAGTTCTATTGGCATAGCCAACAAGAGTCGCAACTCGATCTACAGATGCGACTTAAGTGCTTTCCATGCATAGAAGCGCCGGCGCCGGCCATCGAAAGCACGGTCCATCCTGAGCTGATGGCCCTGACTTGACAGATCAGCGGCCGCATGGAATCTTCTTGCACGACCTGGGGGGACTTCGGAAGGGAGGCCGTTTATTCTGCAGGGATTCGCAGCCACTCGACCCATGCCAGTGTTGTCTTCATTGTTGTCGGGCTGCTCGGCATCGTTGGTGCCAGTGCCGCCACGTCGTCTTCAGGCGCCAAGAAGTACGGATACGTCACGACAGAGCTGACTTTGCCAGCGACTCAGACGCAGGTGAACGCCTACGCCAGAGACATAAATCAAGATGGCCAGCGCGACAACGGCCTCGGCCAATTCTTCGCGATCCTGAGCCAGCAGGGTCTCGACTTTCAGACCGATCTGGACGCCGCGGTGGAGCGTGGCGACCTGTTGATGCTCCATTCCTTGCGAACGCCGTCTTTCAGAAAGACCACAAGTGCAACTTGGCAGGTCCTGTTCGCGGAGCCGACAGCCGACCCGGACTTCTCCGGCTTCGGCTCATTCACGGTGTCAAGCGCAGCGCCCCGCTCACCCAAGCTGGCAGCGCGAATCGCCAAGCGCAACGTGAAGACTGCCGCTGGGACTCTTCCGTTGCGGCTGGATGTCTTGGGCCGCACTCTCGACCTCACCCTCAAGAAGGGGAAGATCCTTGCGTCGTGCTCGCCGTCGAGCTGCGCCGATGGACGAATCAACGGCACGATCACTGCCGAGGAGGTCGATTCGTATCTGCTCCCGGAGCTTTCCGAGCATTTCACCGCTCTCGTACAGCGGGACTGCACGATGCCCGGACACCCGAGCGGGGGCTGCATGGCTGATTCGACGGGTAAGGCGATCTTCGACTTGTTCGACCAGAACGACAACCTGGTGATCACTCAGCTCGAGATTCAGAACAACTCGTTGGCCCCGCTCGTGCCGGACCTCGACTTGGTGAAGGCGAACGGGAAGCCCGGCAAGGACGGCGTGGAGGATGCTTTGTCGGTTGGGATCGGTTTCGCAGCGGTGCGAGCTCAGCTCGTGCGCCCGTGAGCGCGCCGCGCGACAGGCGCTTCGGAAGAGAAGCGCCTAAGTCGCTTCGCATCGAAGCGTGACGAATCGCGCGATACTGCGTGGGCGATGTCGCAGGAGAACGTAGACACCATCGAAGGGTGATCGCCGCCCTTAACCGGGGCGACTGGGACGCGGCGCTGAGCTACGGGACGCCCGACGTCAAATGCGACGCCTCGCGCAACTCGGGTGAGTGGCGTGGAGTGTCCTCAAGCTCTGCACCGGTGATCCGATAAAGGGTCAGATGACTCGTGCTCTGGTCTTTCCAGCGATCCTCGCTCTTTGGGGCGCCGCTGTTGTGGTCTACGGCCTCGCGGGCGGACCATCTGAGAGCGGCAACTCGAGCTATGAGAGCGGCGGGGATGCTGCCCTTGTGGTAGGCGCCCTGATGGCCGCTATTGGGACCTTTTACTTCGTGCGGGCTCTGCGCGAACGCGGCTAACCGTTTACTACGCCGTAAGCGAACCCAGCTCTAGGCGCTTTGGACGAGAAGCGCAAAGCCCGATGAGGCCCGTCAGTAGAAGCCCCAAGCTCCCCTCGGCCCCATGCGATTCAAGACCATCGACTCGTCCCCGGTCCAGTGACCCCCCTCGCACCACCACGCGCCCATCTCGATCGCGCGGATCCAATTGCTCACAAGCTCTCCAACTGATTGCGCGATGGGAGGGGCCGGCACGTCCACGTAGTGCCAATGAACGAGGTAGGCGGGACTGGGATCGTCGTCCGGGACCTCAGTAGCGATGGCAATGGAGTTGGTGAGGCAGAACCAATCGGGTCCCCAAACGGGATCGGACCCAGCCTCCTGGAGTTCCGAATCGAGTCCGCGTTCGCGGCGGACGTGCTCGATGCACTCCGCAAGAGAAGGCAATTGCATATCTCCAGGCCCAGGCTGGTGGTTTCCAGCCACCCCGTTGTGCCACCCCCACCACACGAAGGCTTCGCGCGGGGGCACCAGGCCAACTGAGGCGAATCCAGACTCGATCTCGGCGCGGGAGAGTCCCGGCAGGAGGTAGTCCGCAATCGAAGCGCCCTGACTTCGCCAGGCGCTCATTAGCCGGTCCAGGAGTTCAGAGGTCAGCACGGGGAGCCGCGAGCGGTCGGACGAAAAGCACTCAACCAATCTGCAGATCTCGAAGCAGGTAACAGACGAACGCAATGAAGAGCGCATTGACCACGGCAATGACGAGACCCTGGCGCTCCACCCGTTGACCGAAAACGCCAGCTGAGACGTTGAGTAGACCGACAGCAACGAAACTGGCAGCGAAGAGCGTGCCCCCCGGATTGTCGAGGTCGCCCTCTACGAACATTGCCATTCCTAACGCTGTGAGAGCCCAGCCGAACAGGCAGAGGAGCGACCGGCGAACCCATGATGGTCCTACAGCCAGCCCGAGGACGACCGAACCTCCGAAGAACGCAGCCCCCACGGCCGGGTTGAGTAACGCAAGGAGACCGGAGATTGCTACGACGAACCCCACTCGTATAAGGCTGTCAACCCATTCGCTCTCGCGAGGCTCCCTCATCGCGTCGAAGAAGTTCCTGCTCGACTCAGATTGAGTAGAAGTCACATCGATCCCATCGACTGAGGACATTCGGTCCTTGAAGAGCACCTATTGGTTGTACTCGTGGCGAACGTGCACCCGGGCTTGAAGCACGCAAACTCTCCGATCCGCGAGATACTTCGCGCGGGCGATGTCGCAATCGAATACAGAGGCAGTACGCAACTTCATGGCCGCTTTCAATCGCGGGGATCTCGATGCGGCGCTTGAGGATCTCGACCCCTACGCAGTCGTTCGCTTCGATCCCAAGTGGCCGGAAACCAGGCCCCGGTTCGGCGCAGATGAGATTCGTTCCTACTTCGAAGACCTCATCTCGACCTTCGGTAACACGGGTGACAGCATCATCGAGGAAGTCGTCGAAGCCGGCGATCGCGTCGTGGCCCGAGGCCGGTTCCGATTCGAGTTGCACGGCAGCGGGGTCCAGGATGAGGTCCTCGTCACCCAGCTCCTGACGTTTCGCCGGGGCAAGATCATCGAGTTCGAGTACTTCCTGGACTTCGGCGAGGCTCTGGAAGCCGTCGGGCTGTCCGAGTAGGCGCCGCCTTTGCCCTGATTACGCGCGCAGCCTACGGCTCCGGCGCGTCCAGCGCTTCGTTTGCCTCGGACCACTTGCCGGGCGGGACGCGCATCGCGATGTCTCCGCGGTGGAACTCGTCCAGCTCGTAGTCCGAGGTGAGCACGGCTTCCAGGCCGCCTCGTCCAATAGCTGGCAGAAGGCCTGAGCGGTCTCGAGATCCCCGAAGTCGCGGACGACTTCCCAGTCGTCGTAGCCCGAGTCGCCGACGTGCAGGTCGATGTGCGTCAAGGAGAGCGCCCTGCTCAGTCGGCGAACTCGATGCGCTCGATCGTCTGGTCCTCCACCGGGCGGTCGCCCGCGCCGGTCTGGGTGCCCTCGATCGAGTCGACCGTGTCCATGCCCTCGGTGATCTGGCCGAAGACGGTGTGCTTGCCGTCAAGCCAGGGGGCGGCCTCGGTGGTGACGATGAAGAACTGCGAGCCGTTCGTGTTCGGGCCGGCGTTGGCCATTGCCAGCGCGCCGCGCACGACCTTGTTGTCGTTGAACTCGTCCTCGAACTGATAGCCGGGGCCGCCGGTTCCGGTCCCCTGCGGGCAGCCGCCCTGGATCATGAAGTCCTTGATGACGCGGTGGAAGATGAGGCCGTCGTAGAAGCCATCGCCGGCGAGCTTCTTGAAGTTCTCGACCGTCTTGGGAGCGTCCTCGTCGAAGAGCTCGATGGTGATCTGGCCTGCGTTTGTGTGCATGTGGGCAGTAGACATGCCTACGAACCTACAAGGGGTCGGACCCCTCGCAAATGGCTCGCGAACCGAAGCCGATGAACCGGCGCACGTACGCGGCCGCAGGGCTAGGGTTCGCCGCGATGGCAGGTGCACGTCTGGGGAGTCGCGCTTCGCTGGCTTTTTGCCTGCTCGCGCTCGTGGTGCCTGCCGGCGCATTTCGCCGCCTTCCCTGGCCCGGACACCGATCCCGATCCGCGGAACGACACGCCGAACGACCCCGGCTTCGACCCCTGCGAGCTCGACGACGCCGAGACGCCGGGCGAGCCGCCGGAGTGCACGACCTACTTCTCCGAGCAGTACGGAAGCTTCGGGTTCAGCCCCGACTCGGCGAACACCGTGCCGCTGGCGCCGCTCGAGACGCATCCGCTGACGGCCACGCAGTACCTCGACTGCGCGCAGCTCGACGCTCAGGGCAAGGCGGCGAACGTCGCCGACGGCGTCCCGCAGTGCTCACAGATCTCCGGCGTCCGCGCGGACGCCGCCTGGAAGTACTCGACCGGGGATCCGGACACCGTCGTCGCGATCCTGGACACCGGCATCCGCTGGCAGGATCGCGAGCTGCTCGAGAAGGTCCATCTGAACGAGGAGGAGCTGCCCCAGCCGGTTGCCGACCGGGCGAGCCCCCTCGACGGCGGGCCGGCCTGCAACACCTTCACCGCCGCGGACGACGCGAACGGCGACGGCGCCTTCAACGTCCGCGACTTCGCGTGCGACACCCGGGTGGGAGCCGCCGACGGTGACACGGAGTCCGACGACCTCCTGGACGGCTCGGACCTGATCGCGTCGTTCTCGGACGAGAACGACGACGACTCGAACGGCTACGAGGACGACATCGCGGGATGGGACTTCTTCGACGACGACAACGACCCCTTCGACGCCTCGAGTTGCTGCTCGGCGAACGGCCACGGCACCGGCCGGGCGCGCGAAGCCGTCGCGGACACGAACAACGGCCAGGGCGAGACGGGGATGTGCCCGGACTGCCAGTTCATGCCGCTGCGGATCTGGGACACGTTCGTCGTGCCCACCGACTTCCACTCGATGGGCGTGGTCTACGCGGCCGACAACGGAGCCGACGTCGTCGAGGGCGCCAACGGCGGCCTCACGAATACACGCTTCTCACGGAGGGCGTACCAGTACGCGGATCAGAAGGGCCTGGCGCTGATGCTCGTCTCGTCCGACATCAACTCGGCCAACCACAACTATCCGACGAACTACAACGAAGCGATCTACGTCGCGGGCGCTCTGCCCGACACGGCTCCCTTCGAGAGCTGCGACGGGATCGGCCTGCCCCTCGTCGGCGACGTCGTGCCGATTCCCGACGAGGCATCCGGCGCCTGCTCGGACTTCTTCGGCGAGCTCTCCTCGTCGCTGGGCATAACCGCCTCGGCCCAGCCGCCGACGACCAGCTTCTTTCGCAACGCCAACCTGACCCAGTACGGCGGCAAGGCCGACATCGTCCTGATGGGCGCGACCGGATCGGAGAACACGGGCCAGGCCTCCGGCGCGGCGGCGCTCGTCGCCTCGTACGGGCGCGAGGTCTTCGGTGAGAACGACCCCCTGTCGGGCAACGAGATCAGGCAGCTCCTGACGATGACGGCCGAGGACGTCCGCCCGCTCAACACGGGCGCGATCGGCCTGCCCGACAAGGCGCAGATCGGCTGGGATCCGCACTTCGGCTACGGCCGGGTGAACCTGGCCGGCGCGATGGCCACGGGTCAAGGCCGAGCGCATCCCGCCCGAGGCACAGCTGAACTCCCCGGACTGGTTCACGCCGGTGAACGTCGATCGCCTCGACGGCGGCCTGCCGATCCGGGGCCACATCGCTGCGCCGCACTCGGACACGGGCGTCGGAAACTGGCAGATCGACTACGCGTGCGGCGCGGACGCCCCGGACTCAGAGTTCCAGCCGATACCGGGCGCGACCGGCTCAGGGCCCGCCGACGGCCTGCTCGCGACGATGCCCAAGGCGACGCTGAGCTCGCTCGCCGACTCGTGCGACGGCTCGGTGGGCGTCGACTTCGGTCGCCCCGCGGGCGCCACGTCCGACGGCAACCCGGCCGGCGACGCCTATCCGGAGCCCGACCCCGAGCGCCACTCCTTCCAGATCCGCCTCACGGTGAAAGAGCAGGGCAGTCCGAACAACATCGGCCGCTACCGCAAGGCGCTCTTCGCCTATCGCGACGATGGCAACCTCGCTGGGTGGCCGCGACCGATCGGGTCCGACTCGAACGCGGCTCAGTCCATCACCGGCTCCGGAGGGGAGGTGCCGCCGCGGCTGTTCGACCTCGACGGCGACAACGCGCTGGACGTGATCCAGGCGACGTCGTCCGGCGAGCTCTTCGTCCTCGACTTCGCCGGCGAGCCGATCCCGAGCTTCAACGGCGGCGCAGCCCGTCACGACGCAGCCGCTCGAGGTCGCGGCTGCGCATGGCGTCGGCGGCGTCAACGGCGGCGTGCCGCTCGAGAACCCGCGCGCGCCGACGATCGGCGACGTGGACGGCGACCTGGCGCCCGACATCGTCATGAACGCGGGCGAGCGCGTGTACGCGTGGGACCGCCACGGCGACGCGCTGGCCGGATTCCCCGTCCGGGTCGACACGGACCTCTCCGAACCGTGCGTGGACGGGGTCGAGAAGCCGTGCTTCGACGCGGCGGACCGCGCGATCAACGAGGACAACCACATCAAGCGCGGGTTCCTGGGCGGGACCGCGCTCGCCGACCTGGATGGAGACGGCCGCCTGGACATCGTCGCCGGGTCGCTCGACCAGTACGTCTACGCGTGGGACGGCGACGGCGACGTCCTGCCCGGCTTCCCCGTGGAGCTGGCGACCGACGGGGTGATCGGCGCCGAGATCGTGACCTCGCCGGCCATCGCGGAGCTGGACGGGGATGAGACCCCCGAGGTGATTCTCGCCTCCAACGAGGTGATCCCGGGTGACCCCGGACTGCCTTCGAACCCGTTCGACATCCTGAACGCGATCCTCCAGTCCTCGACCGGCTCGAACCCCGTGTACGCGTTGAACGGCGACGGGTCCGAAGTGCCCGGCTGGCCGGTCCAGGTCGGAGTCGCGGCGGGCGACCTCCTCCCGCTGGTGCTGCCGGGCCACGACGCCGCGGTGTTCGACCGCGACGGTGACGGCAGCGACGAAGTGGTCGTCTCGGGCGGAACCTCGCTCGGCGCCGGCGGCACGCGCGTCGTCGACGGCGCGGGCGCAACGAGCAATCCGCCGCTGGTCGAGCTCGCGGGGAACACGGCGGACCCCGGGCCGGTCTTGAACCTCGCCGACTACTCGGCGGTCGGCGCGCTCTCCGGCGACAGCCCGAACATCCTGAAGGGCGGCCTGACGGTGAACGGCGCCGCGAACCTCCTGGCGCCGAACCAGAACCTGCCGTTCGCCCACGTGGTCCAGGCCTGGGACGCCACCAACGGCAACGGCGTGGCCGGTTACCCCCGCGCCACGGACGACTTCCAGCTCCTCGGCCAGCCCGCGGTTGCGAACGTGGGCGGCTCGGGCGAGGGGCGCCACGCCCTGTACGGCACCGGGATGTACCAACTGCACGCCTACGGCATCGATGGAATCGGAGCCTGACGGCTGGCCCAAGTTCACCGGCGGCTGGACGCAGTCGACGCCCGCGATCGGCGACGCGGACGGGGACGGCGACCTCGAAGTCTCAGCGCTGACCCGCGAGGGATGGTCGTTCCTGTGGGCCACCGGCACCCCTGCCTGCGACGTCAACGGCGCCTCGACCAACGAGGAGTGGTGGACGTTCCACCACGACGAGCGCGGCACTGCGAACTACGGCACCGACGCGCGCCCTCCGGGCACCGTCGGCGGCCTGGACGCCGAGCGTGACGCGACGAGCGGAGTCACCACGCTCACATGGGACGCTCCGGGCGACGACTGGGAATGCGGAACCGCCGCTCGCTACCGCGTGGTCATCGGCGACGGCCCCATCGACGATCCCTCCGACGGCGACTCGACGGCTGCCGAGGGAGACGCGACGGCGCAGGGCACCGAGCAGACCGAGGACTTCACCGACGCCGAGCTCGGCTCGGCGACCCACGCCGCGGTCTTCTATCGCGACGACGCCGGGAACTGGGGCCTGGTCCGCGACATCGAGCTGCCGGATCGCGGCGGACCCGAGCCCGGGCCCTGCGGCTTCGCCATCCTCGGCGACGCCAGCCCCAACGTCCTGAACGGCACGGGAGCGTCAGAGCGGATCCGCGGCAGGGCGGGCAACGACGAGCTTCGCGGCGGGGGCGGCGACGATTGCGTCAACGCCGGACCAGGCGCCGACTTCGCCGGCGGAGGCGGCGGCAACGACCGGGTCCGCGGCGGGCCCGGCAAGGATCGCCTCACCGGCGGTGCGGGAGACGACGTCATCCGCGCCTCTGACAAGGCGAGGGATCTGATCCGGTGCGGGCGGGGCGACGACGAGGCGATCGCCAACCGCCGCGACAAGGTCAAGGGCTGCGAAGAGGTATCGCGGCGCTAGGGGTCAGAGCCCTTCGCCGGTCAGCCAGCGGACGGGGTTCTCGTGGAGCATCGTGTGCTCCTGCTCCTCCGTCATGCCGCCCTCGCGCAGCGCGGGGAGGACCCTGTCGTGGACGATCTTGATCGTCCAGTCCTTCACGGCTCCGGCGGCGGCGAGCTGCTCGACGTTCTCGGGCGAGAACCAGTCGATGGTCGCGCAGGAGTCGGCCGAGACGAAGATGCGATCCGCATAGCCGCGCTCGAGCAGCGCCAGGTGCGCCGCGATGCGCTGCTCGAACGGCAGGTACATCTCGATGCCGTAGCGGTCGAGCCCGGCCCATACGCCCTTCTCGATAAGGCTCTCGATGTAGTCGGCGTCGGGCGAGTCGCCGCAGTGGGCGATCTGGACCTTGCCGAGGTCGACGCCCTCCTCGGCGAAGATCTCGATCTGGCGGGGCGCGGTGTCCGACGCGGGCCGCGAATGGGCCATGATCGGGACCCCGGTGCGCAGGCTCGCGCGGGCAACGGCGCGGTGGACCTTCTCGACGTTCTCCGTCACTCCGGGCTCGTCGGCGGCGCACTTGAGGAAGGCGGCCTTGATGTCCGTGCCCTGGATGCCCTGCTCGATGTCGTAGACGAAGAGGTCTGCGATCTCGTCGGCGCTCGCGCGAGACGAGCGGCGTCGGCAGGTGCTCGTACGTGTAGATGCCCGTGCAGGGGACGATCTGGAGCCCGGTCTTCTCCGAGACGCGCTTCATCAGGCGGACGTCGCGCCCCAGGTACATGCAGGAGGGCTCGACCACGGTCTTCACCCCGCGCTCGACGGCTGCGGCCATGAACTCGGCGGCGACGTCCTCGGCGCCTTCGGAGGTCACACGCTCGATCGGGTCCTCGCGAATCGTCCCCATCTGCGGGAACTGGACGAGGATGGCCTCGTCGCGCGCCATCAGGTGCTCGTGGATGAGCGTTTCACCGAGCTCTGAAGCGTCGATCGGGCCCGTGACCGTCTGTATCTGCGCCATGTGGCGCGATCCTCTCAGAAGAGCTTGATCGAGGCGATCACCATCGATGCGAGCAGGCAGCGACCAGGACGGTCATCGAGATGATCCAGCTCTTCGGCACGGCGTTTAGTATGGCGGCGGAATCCGGGTGTCAAGAGAGGGGTTGCTTTGTTCAAGCGGATCGTGGTCGGAACTGATGGGTCGGATACGGCGCAAGTCGGCGGTTGCGCACGCGACGGAGCTCGCCAGGGCGCATGGCGCGGCGCTGGAGATCGTGGGCGCTTACGAGCCTGTGCCGTCGGACCGCCTACGCGAGGAGAAGGCGCAGGTGCCCGGGCGACGTCGCCTATGGCGTCGGCCCGCGCGGCGACGTGAACGCGAACTCTGGAGAACGCGCGTGCCAAGGCCGTCGCGAGGCAGGCATCGAGGTGAACACCCATCCCCGCGAGGGCGATCCGGCCGACGCGATCCTGGACGTCGCCGAGGAGACCGGCGCCGACCTCGTCGTCGTCGGCAACAAGGGGATGACCGGGGCCCGGCGCTTCCTGCTGGGAAGCGTTCCGAACAAGGTCTCCCACCACGCCCCCTGCGGCGTGTACATCGTTCGCACGACCTAGCCGCTCGAAATGGGTGAGCGCTTCTCCGAGCGCGATTCGGAGCTGATGCAGCTTGCGCTCGGCGAGGCCGCACGGGCGGCCCAGTTCGGGGACGTCCCCGTCGGCGCGGTTATCGCGAGCGAGGGCCATGCCCTGGCGTTCGCCGGGAACGAGCGGGAGCGCCGGAGCGACCCCACGGCTCACGCCGAGATGCTGGTGCTGCAAGCGGCAGCGAGCGGGCGCGGCGGCTGGCGGCTTCCTGCGACCACGCTTTACGTGACGCTGGAGCCGTGCGCGATGTGCGCGGGCGCGATCGTCCTGGCTCGGGTGCCGCGCGTGGTCTATCGCGAACCATGGACCCCAAGGCCGGGGCGGCCGGGTCCGTCTTCGACATCCTCGGCGACCCCGGCTGAACCACCGCCCGACGGTCAGTCCGGCCTCTTGGCGGACGACGCCGCGGCCTGCTCCGCGAGTTCTTCGCGGAAGGCGCTCGCCGGCATGAGGCGAACCTTCATGTCTGGCGCGCTCGCAGCTCTCTTCCTGGCGGGATGCGGGGGAGGAGACGATAAATCCGAGACTACGACGCTCCGCGGAGGAGAGCACGGAGGAGGGTTCGGTAGCGGAGATCCCCGAAGAAGAAGACATCGAGGACGCCGGCGCGGAGCGTCTGAAGGTCGCGGCCGACGGGCTCACCGCCGGTGGCGGCGCGCTATGGGGCAACTGGGAATCGACGATGGTGCGCATCGACCCGGACATCGGCAAGCAGACCGACGAGATCAAGGTGCCGCAGGCCCCCTGCGGCCGCAGCGCTTTCGGGTACGGCGCCGTCTGGAGCCAGGCCTGCTTCGAAGAGGGTCTGGTCAGGGTCGACCCGAGACTCGCTCGAAGTAACCCATGTCCCGCTCGAAGCGTCCGACATCTACAACGGTGCTTCGGGTATCGGGTGGGCGAGGGCGCGGTCTGGGTGGTAGCCGACGGAAAGGGCTGCGAGGCATGCTGCTCCTGGGCGTGGATCCAGATTCACTCGAGGTCTCCCACGAAATCGAGATCGAGCCGGGGAGGCGCATCCGTTGCCGTGGGGCTCGGGTCGGTTTGGGTCGCGAATCCCGAGGCGGCGGTCGTCACCGGGTGGATCCGAAGGCCGGCGACGTCGTGAGCGAAACGCCCGTCGAGGGCTCACCCCAGTACCTCGCTGTTGGCGAAGGTTCGGTGTGGGTCTTCGACCAGCTCGGCGGAAACGTGGTCGAGCTCGATTCCGAGGGAGAGGAGGTCAGCGGTGATCGAGGCCGACATGGCCGGTGCGGGTGGGTCGATCACGACCGGGAACGGGTCGGTATGGGTGCACGGCGCGCTGACGTTGCTCGAGGAGATCGATGCCGCGTCGGGCGAAGTCGTGGCGCGCTACGGCCCCGCTCCGGAGGCGGCGACGTCCTGGTCGCGTACGGAGTCGGTCTGGGTTTCGCGCTACGAGGAGCAGTTCGAGGACATCCTCCGTCTGCCGTGCCTTCGCCCTGCGCCCTAGGCCGCCTTAAGCCCTCGCCGGCAGCTTCTCGAGCGCTTCCTTGATCGTGCCGACGTCGTCGAAGGACATCGACATGAAGTTGCCGTGCTTGTGGGCGATCTTCCCGTCCTCGTCGACGATGAAGACGGTGCGCTTGGCCATGTCGAACCGCTTCGCGTAGACGCCGTAGGCCTTCGAGACCTCCGCGTCGGGTCGGCGAGGAGCGGCGTGGTCAGCCCGTACTTGCCCTTGAACGACTCCTTCGAGGTCATGTCCTGGGTCGAGATGCCGACGAAGGTCGCGCCAAGCTCGGCCATCTCGTCGCCGCGTCGCGGTAGGCGCAGAACTGCTTCGTGCAGGTCGGCGTGTCGTCGCCCGGATAGAAGAGGAGGACGACGCGCTCGCCGCGGTGCTCGGACAGCGTGAACGGGCCCTCCGTCCCCTCGAGGGTGAAATCCGGCGCTGTGTCTCCGACATCAAGGCTCATGACCCAAACATACGATCCGACCGGCGGATCGGATGCAGTGCGGGACGTAGCGCGGTTCGAGCACGTAGTGGCTCACCAGCCAGCGGTTGCCGCCACGGTAGCCCCAGACCTTGCCGGTCGAGAGCAGGAAGAGCCGCCAGCCGCCGAGAAGCGCTCTCGCCTCGTGCTCGGTGCGGCCGTCGCGGCTGAGGATCGCGAGTGCGTCGTGGCGCCGGGCGTCGAGGTTGGCAAGCCATTCCTGGAGCGTGCGTGCGTAGTGGGTGCCCGGAACGATCCACGACTCGGTCACGGCCATGTCGTCCTGGAAGCGGAGCATCAGATCGTGCGAAGGCATGACGCCGCCGGTGAAGAAGCGCTCCGCCGCCCAGGTGCCTTCGAAGAGGTAGGGGAGAGTCCGGTGGCTGAAGACGTGGACGAAGAGCTTTCCTCCGGGCTCGAGCCAGGTCGAGATACGGCGAAGAAGCTCTTTCCAGTTGCGCATGTGCTCGAACATCTCGACCGAGACGACCCGGTCGAAGGTGCCCTCGGGCTCGAAGTCGTTCATGTCCTGCGTGATGACCGTGAGGTTCGAGAAGCCACGCTCGGCCGCTTGGCGCTGGATGAACTCCCGCTGATTGTTCGCATTCGAGACCGCGACGATCTCCGCGTTCGGATACCTCTCGGCAAGCCAGAGCGTCAGGGAGCCCCACCCGCAGCCGAGCTCCAGGATCCGCTGCCCGTCCTCGATGCCCGCCCGCTCGCAGGTGAGGGCGAGCATCGCCTCCTCGGCCGCCGCAAGCGTTGTCGCTTCGCTCTCGAATAGGCACCCCGAGTACTTGCGCCGCGGGCCGAGAAACAGGCCGAGGAACTCGGGCGGCAGCTCGTAGTGCTGCTCGTTCGCTGCCTCGGGAACCTCTGCGACCGGCCCGGTCGACTTGCGCTCGACGAGCTCGTTGAAGCGGGCTTCCTGGGCCTCGGACGCCGCCGCGCGACTCGGACCGCTCCCGCGCCCAGGCGCCGAAAGCCGAGCCGGCCCTCAGAACGGGGTCGGGCAGGAGCCCGCGCGCGAGGGCGCCGTCGAGCACGCGATAGCGAAGCGCGGACATTGCCAAGGCTTGCGGACTTCGCGCGCTGGCGGATCAAATACCTGCGCGACTGAGCCCTAGTCCGGGATCTCGCCCGGCAGGAGCTCGTTCGTGAAGCCGTCGCCCGGCTCGGGGCGGGCCTTGATGAAGCCCTCGTCGGCCAGGAATCCGGCGAACTCGTCCCACTCGGCCTCGTCCATGGATCCGTAACGGCTCCTTGGCGCCGGTAGGAGCAGTGGCAGGGTCGCCTCGATCTCCGCCGCGGTCAACTTCGGGTCCAGGCCGTCGCCGGCTTCGAGGATCGCGTCGGTCGCGGCGTCGGGATCCGCGACGGCGTCCTCCGTGCCGCGCTCGAGCGCAGCGATGAACAGGCGGATCGGCTCCGGGTCCTCTTCGACCTGCTCGGAGCTCGCGACAGCACGAGCTCGTCATAGGTCGGGATGCCGAGCTCGTCGACCGGAACGACCCGCGGGTTCTCGCCGCGCTCCTCCAGCGAGACGCCCTCGATGTTCCGAAAGCCGCCGAGCATCGCGTCCGCCTTGCCGGACAGCACCGCCTGCTCGAGGCCGAGGCCGACGCTCACCTGCTCGACCTCGTCCTCGGAGATCCGGGCGTCGCGCAGGATGCGCCCGATGAACGCGTCCTGGTACGGGATGCCGGCGGTCGCGATCGTCTTGCCGCGGAGGTCCGAGGGGTCGGCGATCCCCGCGTCGGGCAAGCGAGATGAGCGAGGTGAGCGGCTCGGGCACGATCGCCGCGACGGCGACGACCGGGCAGCCCCTGGTCGCGAGCGAGCAGCACCTCGGGCTCGTAGCTCACCGCAAGGTCGGCCTGTCCCGAGGCGACGAGCTTGATCGGCGCCGCGGGGTCCGACGGCACGCGCGGCGTGACATCCAGGCCGGCTTCTCGAAGTGCCCGTTCTCGAGCGCCGTGTAGATGCCGGCGTGGTCGGGGTTGACGAAGAAGTCGAGCATCAGCTCGAGCTGCTTCGGCTCGCCGCCGCGGATCGACTCCTCCTTCTCGCCGCAGCCGGCGACCACGAGCGCCCGCGAGCACCGCGGCCGGCCGAGATGAGCACGCGCGATCCGGTGTCATCGAAGCTCCCTTCGGCCCCACGGCGCAAGCTTGCGCTCGAGCGAGCACGATCAGGAGGAAGAGGACGAGCGCGAACGCCGAGAGGACGGCGATCGACGGCGAACACCCGCGCGGTGTCAGGAGGTTCGCGTTCGCCTGGGTGATCAGGTAGCCCGAGGCCCCCGTTGGCCCCGACGAACTCGCCGAGCACCGCGCCGATCGGCGCGATCGCCACGGCGATCTTGGCGCCCGAGAAGAACTGGGGCAGCGACGCAGGGCAGCTCCAGCCGGCGCAGGATCATCGCCGCGGCTCGCCGTCGAGCGTCCGCATCATGCGCACCGCCGGACGGATCGACCGAGCGCAGGCCGTCGAGCATGTTGACCGTGATCGGGAAGAAGCAGATGAGCGCGACGACGGCCAGCTTCGGCCCGATCCCGAAGCCGAGCCAGATGACGAGCACGGCCGCGATCGCGACGATCGGGATCGTCTGCGAGGCGACGAGGAGCGGGGTAGAAGGCCCGCCGGAGCGTCTCCGACAGGTGGAGCGCGATCGCGAAGCCCGCGCCCACGGCGAAGGCGATCGCGAAGGCCGCCCAGCATCTCCTGAAGCGTGACCAGCCGTTGCTCGGCGAGCAGCTCGCGGTCGTCCCATAGCGACTGACGCGACGTCGGTCGGCGCGGGGACGATCGCGTCGGAGACCGACTCGCGGATTCCCAGGATGTCGGCGAGCGTCCCGGTCTGCGCCAGCACCTCCCAGATCGCGAGGAGCGACGACGACGACCGCGAGCGGCAGGAGCGAACTTCTTCATCGCGAGTGCTCCCTGAGCGCGCGCAGCGCCTCGTCGCGAAGCGACGGCGAAGCCGGGGTCGGTGACGGCGCCCGCGCGGTCGAGCGCTCGCGGCGCCTTGGGCCGCAGCTCGGCGACGATTCGCGCCGGGCGGGCCGAAAGCACGGCCACGCGGTCGCACAGATAGAGCGCCTCCTCGACGTCGTGCGTCACGAGCAGGACGGTGCGCGGCTCGGCGAGGAGCGCGGCCGCCAGCCACTCCTGCATCTCGCCGCGGGTGATCGCGTCGAGCGCGGCGAACGGCTCGTCGAGCAGGAGAACCGGCTTGCCCGCGAGGAGCGTCCGCAGGAAGGCGACGCGCTGGCGCATGCCGCCCGAGAGCTCGTCCGGCATCGGCGTCGGCGAACTCGGCCAGGCCGAAGCGGGAGAAGAGCGGCAGCGCTTCCTCGCGCGATGCGCGCTTCGACTGCGCCCCGGTTGCGCGGCGCGAGCGCGGCGTTGTCGATGGCCGAGAGCCAGGGCAAGAGCAGGTCGCGCTGGGGCATGTAGGCGCAGCTCGCGAGGCGCGCGCCGGGCTCGCCGGCGCCCTCGACCTCGAGCGATCCGCCCACGCGGCTCGCGCCAGGCCTGAGACGAGCTCGAGGAAGGTCGACTTGCCGCAGCCGGAAGGCCCGACCAGGCCGACGACCTCGCCCTCGGCGACGTCCAGGTCGATCCGGTCGAGGACCTCGAGCTCCCCGAAGCCGTGGGCGACGCTCGTCGCCCGGATCGCTTGCCTGGGCCCGTCAGCGATCCGCTCGGTTTGGTGGGGCTCCATCACGGAAGCCTCTTTCGTACTCGTCATGCTCCCTCCGCGCGCATTACCGCACAGGTTCTGAGGGTCAGCGCCGGGTGGGCTCGGGCGCTATCTCAGCCCGCCTTCCCGCGAGCACCCCTGTTGATCGCGCCTGCAGTTTATGGCGGGCTGACCGTGCGCCGCGCTCTCGCGTCAGCTCTCCGGCTGGGAGCGCCCGCCCGCGACCACGTTCACGAACTCCTCGAGGTGCTTGGTCGTCCAGCACTCGAAGGCGGCGGTGCAGTGCTCCTCGTAGGCGGACATGACCGAGTCGCCGTAGTTCCAGTAGAGCTTCGGCTCGGGGTTGAGCCAGAAGGTTCGGCCGGCGCGGTCGGCGACCTCGGCGAAGATCTCGGCGTGCGGCTCGCGGCCGTTCGTGCGGGCGTCGCCGAGGACGATCACGGTGGAGCGCGGGTGGAGGTCGTCGGCGACCTCGGTTGCGAACTCGCGCCAGACCCGCCCGTAGTCCGTGTAGCCCGAGACGTCGGCGACTCCGCCCTCGCGGCTGATCCGCCGCGAGATCTCGCGGAAGTCGCGCTCGTCCTCGAAGACGTCGGTCACCTCCGAGATCCGCTCGATGAAGACGAAGCTCCGGAGCTTTCGGAACGAGTCGTGGAGGGCGTGGAGCACCGAGAGGAAGAAGACGCTCGCCGACGTCACCGAGGTCGAGACGTCGCAGAGCACGATGATCTCGGGGCGGCGCGGGCGCTTCGGCTTGTAGCGGAGCCGGAGCGGCACGCCGCCCGTCTCGAGCGAGGTGCGCATCGTCTTTCGCATGTCCACCACCGCGTGCCGGCGGCGTCCGCGCTGCTCGTGGCCGAGGGTGGCGAGG
This sequence comes from uncultured bacterium, assembly GCA_963740125.1. Lineage (GTDB taxonomy): Bacteria > Actinomycetota > Thermoleophilia > Solirubrobacterales > 70-9 > JALZKA01. The sequence goes on from CAVUCV010000005.1 coordinate 19,408, forward strand.
CGGCGCTTGAGCTGCGTGACGGCGCGGTGGACCGACGCGAGGTCCTGGGTCGGGCTGGTGGGGAGGGTGCGGTCGAGCTCGGCGAGCGGGCGGGAGGGAGGCAGCTTCTCGGTCCGCTCGATCAGCGCGCGCTCGAGCTCGCGGCGCAGGTGGCGCTCGAAGCGGTTGATCCCGTCGCGGTCGATCGCGCGGCGCGTCGCCCTGCTGCTGTCGCCGGGCGGCGTGGGGGTCAGCTCCAGCGAGCGGCGGATGCGCTGGACGTCGACGCCGACGACGCCCGAGCCCTCGCCCCGGCGGCCGAACGCGGCGATCGCGAGGCGGGCGAGGTCGCGCATGTCGCCCTCGCGGCCCTCGGCGATGGCCTGGCGGATGGCTTCGCGAAGCTCGTCGGTGTCGAGGCGCTCGCCGCCGGAGTAGCGGTCGTCTTCGCGGAGCTCGCGGTCGATCGCCTCGGCCTCCGCTGCGCGGAAGAAGTAGCGATCGAAGATGAGGTCGAAGATGCGCCGGTCGTCGGGCGACTTGGCGACGGTCGAGGCAAGCGCCTCGCGGAAGTCCGCCGCCTCGGTCCACGAAACGGTCTCGAGCGCGGCGAACGCGTCGAGGAGCTCGGACGTCCCGACCGGCACGCCCTCGGCGCGGAGGTCCTCGCAAAAGGCTCGCTATCCGCGGGGCGAGTCCCGGCTCGAGCGCCATGCGGATCAGTCGGGCTGTGCGGCCGGCTCCGCGGGGTCCGAGCCGGACGCCCACCCGCTCGGCAACGAGATCGATGTCGGTTCGGTGCTTGACGATGATCGACATCGTCTGGGTGAAGGTGTCGCGGTCGATGTCATCGGCGCCCGAGGAGGAGGAGGGCACGCGCCCAGTCGATCGACTCGGCGATGGATGGCGGCTTCTTGAGGTCGAGCTGCGCGGACCATCGAGATGACCTCGACGAGGCGGCGGGTCAGGTCTTCGTCGAGCTCGGGGGTGTGGAGGCGGACGATCTCCATCTCGCGCTCCAACTCGGGGTAGTCGAGCCAGAGATATAGACAGCGGCGCTTGAGCGCCTCGGTCAGCTCGCGCGAGTTGTTCGAGGTGAGGACGACGATCGGGTGGGTGCGGCTCTCGATCCTGCCCAGCTCGGGGATCGAGATCTGAAAGTCGGAGAGGACCTCCAGGAGCATCGCCTCGAACTCCTGGTCGGTCTTGTCGATCTCGTCGATCAGGAGGACGACGGGCTCGGGATTCGCGATCGCTCGCAGCAGCGGGCGGGAGAGCAGGAAGTCCTCGGAGAAGATCTCGCGTCTCGACCTCCGGACGCGTCCTCGGCGCGCCGTCGGGTCTCCGGCTGCACTCTTGGCCTGGATGTGGAGAAGCTGCTTGCGGTAGTTCCACTCGTAAAGCGCCTTGGACTCGTCGAGGCCCTCGTAGCACTGGAGGCGGATCAGCTCACGGCCGGTTGCGCGGGAGATCGCCTTCGCGAGCTCGGTCTTTCCGACCCCCGCGGGGCCTTCGACGAGGACCGGCTTGCCCAGCTCCTGGGCGAGGTAGGAAACCAGCGCTGCGGGCTCGTCCGCGAGGTAGCCCGCCGACTCCAGGGCGGACTTCGTCTCGGCGACTGAGTGCATCCGCCCGAAGGATAGGGAGAATGTCCGAAGTGCCCGGCCCGATGACAGCCCACGCCGCCCTGACTGCGGCCACCAACACGATGTCGGATCTGCTTCCGTTCCTGGTCGTGATGGTCGTCGGCTTCCTGGTCGGAGCGTGGGGTCAGGCGTCCCGCTCGGCCATCGCCGTGATCGCCGGGATGACGCTGATCGTCATCGCCGTCGCGGGCTTCCTCGCCGCCAACGGCTCGGGCCCCGTCCCCGAGGTCCTCAAGTGAGCCGGCTCGACGAGGTGGATCTTGCCCAGGATCTTTCGAAGAAGGAGGAGGCGAAGCGCCTCGAGGCGGCCTGGCCCAGGCTGTCTCAGCTCCGGCTGACGCTGGGAGGGCAGATCGGCGAGAAGAAGGTGGGCCCCGCGGTCTGCGTCCTCTTCGAGGGCTGGGACGCCTCCGGCAAGGGGGGCGCGATCAAGCGCCTCGTCGCCGAGCTCGACTCGCGTCACGTGCGCGTCGTCGAATTCTCGAGTCCGACCGACAACGAGAAGCGACACCATTACCTGTGGCGCTTCGGCCCGGCGCTTCCCGGGCGGGGCGGGATGGCCATCCTCGATCGCTCGTGGTACGGCCGCGTCCTGGTCGAGCGCATCGAGGGGTATGCGACCCGCGAGGAGTGGATGCGCGCCTACGACGAGATCAACGGGTTCGAATCGAGCCTGGTCGAGGACCACATGATCATCATCAAGTTCTGGCTCCACATCTCGCGACGAGGAGCAGCTCCACCGGTTCGAGCGTCGCGAGCGCAAGCCGCTCAAGGCGTGGAAGCTCACCGAGGAGGACTGGCGAAACCGCGAGAAGCGCGCCGAGTACGAGGAGGCGGTGGAAGACATGCTCGCCCGTACGGATCAGCCGCACGCGCCTTGGGACGTCATCGCAGCCGAGTCCAAGCAGTTCGCCAGGGTCAGCGTGATCGAGACGGTCATTCGCCGGATCGAGGAGGGGATGGAGCGCTTCGGGTACCACGTCCCCGAGCCGCTGGAAGACGCCTAGCGGCGCCTCCGGCGCTGTCCGCAGGCTCTTATAGGCTCGCCGCGTCCTGATGTCCTCTAGCGGGGAGGGCTTCAGGGTCGAAAGAGCGATGTCAGATCGGGATCCCCACGCGGAGGCCATAAGCGCTGAAGAGCCCACGCCGCAGGGCAAGCCCAGGCTGCGCGCGGTGGGCGCCGAGGACGAGGCCCCGACGGCCGTGGCAGAGGCTCGCCGCATGGCCGAAGACCTGAGCGCAGCCGCTGGGCAGGCGCGCGCCGACACCATCGCCGAGCTCGCCGAAGAGCTTCGCGGCCTCCGCGCTGAGCTGAGCGCGGAGCGCACCCGTGCGGACGCTCTGCAGCGCGAGGTGCAGGATTCGTCCGAGGCGCTCGCCGCGGCCGAGCACAAGGGGCGCGAAGCCGCCGCCGCCAGGCGGATGGCGGATCGCAAAGCTCGCGAGGCCGACGTCAGGATCGCCGACCTCGAGTCGGACCGCTCGGACCTTCGGGCCCGCGTCGCCAAGATCGAGTCGGAGCGCACGCAGGTCATCGAAGCCGCAGTCGCAGAGCAGGCCGCGCAGATCAGGCGCAAGGCACGCGAGATCGCGGAGCGGAAGATCGCGGAGAGCCGCGAGGTGCTTCGCGAGCGAGCCGAGGAGAAGCTTCGCGCCGCCGCCGCCCGCCTCAAGGTGCAGGCGGAGGCCCGTGCGAAGGAGCTTGCGATGGAGGCAGCGCGCGGGGCTCAGGAGAAGGCCATGGACGATGGCCGACGCGAAGGTGAAGGCCGCCGAGCAGCGCTCCGCGGAGGCGATCGCCGAGGCCGAGCGCAAGATCGAGGCCGCGAAGGCCGATGCGAACCGCCGCGCCGACGAGGACCGGGCAACCGCACGGGCGGAGGCGGAGGCCTCGGTGAAGGAGATCGAGGGGCGCCTCGGCGAGGCCATCGAGCAGCGCGTGGAGGCTGAGGCTCGGGTGGAGAAGGCTGAGCGAAAGCTGAATGGCGTCGTGGATCGGCTTGCCGCCCAGGCGGAGGCCCGCGCTCGCGAGGAGGCCGAGGCGCTGGTCACCGAGGAGCTTGCCGAGCTCGAGCGCCGCGCGAAGGAAGACGCCGAGCGCGCCGAGGAGGCCGCTGAACGCCGCGTCCAGTTCGAGCTCGAGTCGCGGTTGCGGGAGGAATCCGAGAAGGCTCGCCAGGAAGCCGAAGAGAAGGCGCTCGCCGCCGCCGAGGCACAGATGAAGGCAACCGAGGAGCGCGTGCGCCGCGAGATCAAGGCTGCGGCGCGCGACGCGTCGGCCGAAGCGCGGCGCGAGATGCAGCGCCAGATGGAGGAGTCGACGAAGCGCCTCCGGGCCGAAGCCGAGGCCAAGGCGCAGGAGGCGGCCGAGCAGGCCCGCCGCCAGGCCTTGGGCCTGAACTAGTTACCGGCTGGCCGCCGGTTACTTGGGCAGGGTCGGCTCGATGATCCGGAACGCCTTGATGCCCAGGCCGAGGCGCTCGCGGTCCTCGCCGGCCGCTGGGTCGAGGTCGGTCAGCTCGCGGATGCGCGCCAGGCGGTGCGCCACCGTGTGGCGATGTGCGTACACCGCGCGAGCGGTCGCGTTCATGTTGCAGTCGTTGCCCAGGTAGGACTCGAGCGTGCCGAGGAGGTCGGTGCGGTATTCGCGGTCGTGCTGGACGAGGGGCTCGACCGTCTCCGCGTAGAAGCGGCGGACCTCCTCCGGGTCGGATGCCATGGCTCGGAAGAGCAGCCGGTAGACGCCATCTCCCACGCCGCTGCCCAGCTGCGAAGCCATGCGCTCGTCCCGCCCGATCACGTCCAGCATCAGCTCGGCCTCTGCGATCGAGCGGTCGAGCTCGGCGGGCGTCTCGCAAAACGACGAGAACGCGGACGGGCCGAGCGAGCGGAGGCGCGCGGATATCCGGCGCGCCGAAGCGACGGTGTCGCCGGCGGGATCATCACCCTGCCTGGCCGGCAGCAGCGCGTAGATGCGAGTGATGGCGGGGTCCGGGGCGTCCGCGCTCGCCAGAGCCTCGGCAAGTGCGCCGGGGTGCTCGCCCGTGATCAGCGCCGCGGCGTGGCGCGGCCTTGCGCTCGGGACCTCGGCGACCATCGCGACCGCTCCGTGCGAAAGGTCGCATCCCATGCGCGCCGCCCGCCGCGTCACCTCCGCGCCGTCGATCGTGCGCGCGCGGAGCTCTTCGAGGAGGGTCCCTCTCAGCTCGCCGGCGACCTCGTCGCGAGCGTCCGTAACGGCAAGGACGGTGAGCGAGGCGAGCGCTGCGACACGGAGCACCTCTTCGCGGTCCACCTCGACCCGAGGCAACCCGTTGGGCTCGACCGATAGGGCGAGCGCGGATCCGATCCGCTCACCGCCCGCGATGACGGGGGCCTCGCAGGCGACGCCGGCGATCGGGTCGTCCCCGTCGCGGGCGGCAGACGCGCGCCGACAGCTCTGCGAGGTCCACCGAGTCGTCCGACGCTGCGGCGAGGTCGCGTGCCGGGATGACGATGGCGACCGGAGCGGCGGCTTCTGACGGCCGCGAGCTCCGCGACCCCCGCCAGCCCGTCGCCCTCGAGGAGCGCGGCGATCATCCGGGCCTGAAGGTCGCGCATCTTCTCTTGAAGGCCCGAGAAGAAGAACGCCCCGGGCTCGGTGCCCGGGGCGTTTCGTTCCGTGCTTTCTAGGCGGCCACCTCCGCTTCCGGATGGGCCTGGAGGACTCCGTCGCCCTCTTCGCCTGTCCGGATGCGGATCGCCTCCTCGACGGGGATCACGAAGATCTTCCCGTCGCCGACATCGCCGGTCCGCGCATGCTTCAGGATCGTCTCGACGACGATGGACTTGTCCTTGTCCTCGACGACTACCTCGATCTTCAGCTTCGGCCTGACGTTGACCGTGAGCGTGGACCCTCGGTAGGTCTCGACGATGCCCTTCTGGCGTCCCGAGCCCTTGACCTCCGAGAGGGACAGGGACGGGAACCCCTTTTCGAGGAGGTCGGCCCTGATGGGCTCGAACGCCTCATGCCGGATGAATGCTTCGATCTTCTTCATCGATTCACCCCCTCCTTACGAGGCCGCTGGGGTCTCGGTTGGCGTGTGCGCCGCGTGCGAGACCACCGGGGTCCCCGCGACGTGCGGCGTCGGCGTCGAGCCGACCGGGTATTCCTCCTGGGGGATGAACACCTCGGGGTAGCCGTACATCCCGTGCTCCGAGATGTCGAGGCCGGCGAGCTCTTCGTCGTCGGACACCCTCAGGCCGATCGTCGCCTTGATGGCGGCGAACACGAGGTATGACGCGGCGAGCACGAAGACGAACGTGGCCACGACTCCTACTGCCTGTACTCCGAGCTGACCGAGGCTGGCGCCGACGGCACCGTCCTTGATCCCGTAGTAGAGGCCCGGGGATGCGGTATCGAGGATGAGTCGCGGCGAGGCGAACAGCCCGACCGAGATCGTGCCCCAGATACCCGCGAGACCGTGAGCCGACAGTGCGCCGACCGGGTCATCGAGGTACTTCTCGATGAACAGGACGCCGTAGACCACGACCACACCGGCGACGGCGCCGATGATCGGGCGCGGCCCAGAACTCGACATAGCCGGAGGGCGCCGTGATGGCGACCAGGCCGGCGATCGCGCCGTTGCCCGCCATGCCGACGTCGATCGACTTGGTCTTGAGCCAGATGACCCCGAGGGCGACGATCGCACCGGCGGACGCAGCGAGCTGCGTGTTCAACGCCACCTCGGCGAAGAAGTTGTCCGTCGTGCCGAACGTCGAACCGGCGTTGAATCCGTACCAGCCGACCCACAGCAGCAGGACGCCGAGACCCACCAGGGGCATCGAGTGCCCCGGGATCGCCCGCGGCGAACCGTCGGAGCCGTACTTGCCGCGCCTTGCTCCGAGGAGCAGCAGCGCCGCGAGACCGCCGACCGCGCCGGTGAGGTGGACGACCGACGAACCGGCGAAGTCCATAACCGGCTTGCCGCCGATGTCGGACAGGAAACCGCCGCCGTAGACGGAGTGCGCAACGAGCGGGTAGATCACCGCGGCGAAGACCGTCGCGTAGATCACGTACGCCGCGAACTTGATCCGCTCGAGCGTGGTTCCCCAGACAATCGCCAGAGAAACGGCGCAGAAGAGCATCCCGAACAACATCAGCGCGGAGTCGGCACCACCGACCACAAGCGCTTCCGCACCCGACCCGATCGTCTGGCCGTTGTGGAAGAAGAACCCGTCCGTTCCGAAGAAGTCGTTGCCCGTAAGTGACGAAATCCCGAAGCCGACCGACCACCACGCGAGCGTCGCGATCGAAAGGTTGACGAGGATCTTGGCAACGCCGGCTCCCACGTTCTTCTGTCGTGAGAAGCCGATCTCCAGAAGCAGGAACCCAGCCTGCATCAGCAAGACGAGGACGCAACCGATGATCACCCAGGTGACATCCAGCTCCGCCTTCACGAGGTTTATGCCCTGACCTTGGGCCGAAGCCACCCCTGGCAAAACCAGAGAGGCCCCGAGCGCAATCAGGGCGCCGAGGCTGAGCCTCTTTGTCATTGTGTTTCCCTCCTAGCCGGGCCCGACGCGGGGCATGGCCGTCGTAGTTCGCTTATTGGCGAGCCACGGTAGGACCGGGAAGGTTGACTTCGTTTATCCCTGCGTCGAAAGTTCTGCGGCGGCGCTTGTACCGGCCGTCGAAGAGATGTCGGGTACCGCTTGGACAAGCGGTCCATCCCCCACGACCTCGATCTCCGTTCCCTCGCGAGCAAGCTCGACGGATTTCCGTGCGTGTCCGAGCTCGACCCAGCGCTTGCGCGCCTGACGCCTCCATCCGCTCGAGCATCACGTCCGTGTGCAGCGGGTCGTGGTGGAAGAGGAGGAGTTGCTTGGCGCGGACCCGGTGGCCGAAGGTGAGGGTGTCCTCCATGCCGGAGTGGCCCCAGCCGACGTGCGCCGGGTACTCGGCGTCCGTGTACTGGCAGTCGTGGATCAGGAGATCCGCGTCCTTGGCCAGGTCGTATCCGGAGATCCACTCGTCGCCGAGGCTCGCCAGGGGCGCGCCCAGGGCGGGCTCGTGGTCCGGGATGTAGCAAAGGGTCGTCTCACCGTCGGTGATGCGGTAGCCGAGTGTCGGCCCGCGATGCGTCACCGCCTCGGCCCGGATCTCGACGTCGCCGATCCTCCATTCGGACGCCGGAGCTTCCTTGAAGGCGACCGAGCACGGAAGCTCGCGCACCTCTACGGGCGAGAGCGGCGCCGAGATGTAGCGGGCGATCCGGTTCTCGAGGGACGTCTCGGGCGAGGAGGGGCCCCAGATCGTGATCTCCGCGTCGGAGCGGAAGCACGGCGGGAAGAACATCAGGCCCTGGATGTGGTCGAGGTGGAGGTGGGTGAGGATGATCCCCACCTGGGAGGCGTCCGCCAGCTCCAGGCCGAGCGTGCGGATCCCGGTCCCGGCGTCGAGGATCAGTTGGCTGCCGTCCCGGAACGTGACCTGCACGCATGACGTGTTCCCGCCGAACCGGTTCATGTCCGGCCCCGGCGCCGGCACCGATCCTCGAGCTCCCCAGACTTTGACCTTCATCCGTCTTCCTCTACCCCGTGAGGCCAGAACATGACCATCGCCCCCGAGGTGCCCTCGGCGGAGGTGACCAGCGGAAAGGCAGCCGCCTCCACGAGCTCCTTGTTGCTGCGGGCGGTGCGGATGCAAAAGGAGCCGTGCGCGGGCTGTCCCGCCTGGATCGCCTGGGTCAGCGAGATCTCGTCCAGCTCGACAGGCTCGTCGCCGTTGGCGAGGGGACCGAACGCGGCCGTCCACTCCTCCGCGGACATCTGCCCGGCCTCCTCGAAGGAGCGGCCGAGGAGCGCCGCTGCGGCCTCGTTGTAGAAGACCATCGTGCCCGCGCCGTCGACCAGGAAGGCCGGCGTGGAGATGCTCGTCAAGAGGTTCCGGGCGAGAATCAGTTCGAGTGGCTTTTGCGCAGAAGACATGAAGGGGGCTGGGGAGGAGCACCATTGTGTCACCGTTTGCGCCGATCGTCACGCGGAACCGCACGCCGCTGGGCGGCGGCGACCCGGAGGCCCGCGAAATCCCTTGGACGAAAGTCCCAGCTCGCGAGGCTCAAGCACTGGGCACGCCGTGCCGATCCCTCACCTGATGCATCCGAGGAATGGCGAATCGAAGGCGGCGGAGCTCCGCGCGGCGAGGGCCCGCATCACGGAGTTGGAGTCGCAGCTCGGGAAGGTGTCCGGTCGTGACGCGCTGATCTCCAGCCTGATGACCCTGCCCGCTTTCCGCGCGCAGCTCGAGCTCGACGTCGAGCGCGCGCAGCGCTATGGCCGCCCGATCACGGTCGCGATCCTCGACATCGACCGCTTCCGTTATCTCAACATGAAGCGCGGCTATGCCGTCGGGGACAAGGTCCTCGCCGCCGTCGGTGAGCTCCTCGCGAGCCGCACGCGCGCTCTCGACCTCACCTGCCGCGCCGGCGCGGACGAGTTCGTGATGCTTCTCTCGGAAACTCCCCTCGGCGAGGCGCAGATCGTCATCGAGCGCATCCTCGTTGCTCTCGAAGAGATCGAGGCAGGTGATCAGAAGGGCGTCTCGGCATCGGTTGGCATCGCAGGTCTCCGCCACGGCCAGACGGCGGACTCGCTCCTGGCTCAGGCGGCCATGGCGCTGGAGGGCGCCAGGCTTGAAGGCGGCGGCCGGCTTCGGGTCTCCGACGGGACGGAGGGCGAGCCGGGCCAGGTGGCCGCGACGGTCGGCACAAACGTCGAGGTCGTCGCTGCGCTCGCGCAGGCGCTCGAGGAGCGGGACCAGTACACGGGCGAGCACTCCGAGTCGGTCGTCGACCTGACCGAACGGGTCGCCGAGGCGATGGGCGCTCGACGAGGACGAGGTCAAGGACGTGCGGACCGCCGCACTTCTGCACGACATCGGCAAGGTCGGCATTCCCGACGAGATCCTCCACAAGGCGGTCCGCTGGACGAACGCGAGTGGGAGATCATGCGCCAGCACCCGGTGATCGGCGAGCGGATCATGCGCGCGATCCCCGGCATGGGCTCGATCGCCCGTGTCGTCCGCCACGAGCACGAGCGCTGGGACGGCGGCGGTTACCCCGACGGCCTCGCCGGCCACGCCATCCCGATGGCGGCGAGGATCATCCTCGCCTGCGACGCGTATCACGCCATGGTCTCCGACCGCCCTTACCGCAAGGCGATGTCGCACCACGACGCCATGGCTGAGCTGACTTCGAATGCCGGCACCCAGTTCGACCCTGAGGTCGTCCAGGCGCTGGTCGGCTACCTCGTCGGCCGCCGCCAGGCCGGCCTCGAAGCCGTCTAGGCGGGCTCACGGGCCCGACGTGGTCTGAGTGGAGGCGCCCTCGAGGGGCGCCGCCCCCCTCTACTCCATCTTCCCGATCTTGAAGATCTTCGTTCCGCAGTCGGGGCACGTGCCCTGAATCGCGGGACGACCATTCTTCATCGTGATTTGCTGCGGGTCCTTGATCTCGACCTTCTTGCGCTCTTTGACGCAATAACCCTCAGGCATGAAGCGCTCTCCTTTCAGGAGACTCGGACTTCGAGCGAACGTAAGGGGGGCGTCGGACGCATTTACCCACGAGTGGTGCGAATCAGCACAAGCTGCTCCTGGCGCGGCGCGACGGATGTCCGCCTCGCCGTGGCATATTGCGCCCCCCCATGGCGTCGACGTGCAAGCGGATCGCGGACTCGGGCCTCTTTCAGGGGTTCATCCTGGGCGTGATCGTCCTCAACGCGGTCACCCTCGGACATCCAGACCTACGACCTCTCGGAGAGCCTCGCCAAGCTCCTCACGACGCTCGACGACATCTTCCTCGGGATCTTCGTCGTCGAGCTCATCATCCGGATCACCGCGTTCGGCTCGAGGCCTCAGGACTTCTTCCAGGACGGCTGGAACGTCTTCGACTTCGTCGTGATCTCGCTTGCGTTCGTCCCCGGCATCCGCGAGAACGCGACCCTCCTGCGGATCGTCCGCCTCCTGCGGGTGGTGCGCGTCGTCACCGTGCTCCCCGACCTCCGCGTTCTCGTCAGGGCGCTGGTCCGCTCGATTCCGCCGATCCTGAGTCTCGCGGTCCTGACGCTGATGCTGATGTACGTCTACGGCATGGTCGGCTGGATCCTGTTCCACGAGCAGGATCCGGAGAACTGGGGCGACATCGGCCAGGCGATGCTCTCGACGTTCACGATGCTGACGCTCGAGAACTGGCCGACGCTTCTCGAAGCCGGCACGGCGATCCACCCGCAGTCGTGGATCTTCTTCGTCTCCTACGTCCTGCTCGCCTCGTTCCTGGTCATCAACATCCTGATCGCGATCATCATCAACTCGGTCGAGCAGGTGCACCAGGTCGAGCGCGAGGAGGAGCGTGCCGAGCGGCTGGAGCGCTTCGAGCACGGCGACGGCGACTTCATCTCCGTCTCGCGAGCGGTTGACGGCGATGCGAGACGCGATCGACGAGCTGGAGCTGGATCTGCAGTCCGGCGGAGAGGTCGACCCGGCGAAGGCGTCCACCAAGCGGCCGTCCAAGGGCGGCAGGATGCGCGCCTGAGCCGAGCGCCTAGGGCGAGTCTTCGTCCGTGTCCGGCTCGTCGTCGGCGGCCGCCGCGGCGTCGTCCTGGGCCTGCTCGACCGCGTCGATCTGCTCGCGAAGGTCGGCGACGTCGTCCTGGACGACCGAGAGCTCGCGGGTGCTCGCGCTCTGGGCTCCCTGGATCTGCTCGATCTGCGACTCGACCTCGGCCAGCCGGGCGTCGAGCTCGGCCACGTCGTCCTGCGCGGCGTCCGACGCCGACTTCGTGGCGTTGTCTACCTGGTCGCGCAGCTCGGTGAGCTGAGCCTTGGTTGCGGAGTCGTCCTGGACGCCAAGCGCCAGGACGACGGCGACGATGCCCGCGGCCAGCGCCAGCACGGCGGCTGCGCCGAGCGCGTAGAAGCGTGTCGAGAGCTTGCGGTCGAGCTGGGCGACCCACGCGTGGACGCCCTCGAGCTTCTCCGCGGGATCGGCCGACGCGGCGGCCTCCTGCGGGGTCTTGACCTCGCGGCTCGGGCGGTGGCGGCGCTCCTGCCTCCATCAGATCGGCCTCGGTCCGGCGACCTCGCCGTCGGCAGGCTCCAGGGGCAACTCCTGCTCAACCCACGCGGCCATCCCACCGGTCATGTTGTGCGCGTCGTAAGCCGGCCTGCGAGAACGCCTCGGCCGCCATCGCCGAGCGGCTGCCGCCGCGGCAATAGAAGACGACCGGCTTGTCCTTGGAGATGGAATCCGCGTTGGCCGTCAGGTCGTTCATCTCGATGTGCCGGGAGCCGGCGATGTGGCCCGCCTCGTGCTCGTAGTCGCGCCGGACGTCGATCACGTCGGCCTCGCCGGACTCGGCGAGCTTCGCGACGTCGGCGGGATCGATCTCGAGCCCGGTGACGGGCGCTTCCTCGATTGGGCTCTCTACTGGGCCATCGGCCATGGCGGGAGCTTAGTAATCGCTACCCGGCTCGCCACCGACGGCCGTTCCGGAACACTAAGCTCGTCGTACTTCCGCTGCCCTGAGGCGGCCATCCTCTCTTAACTTCCAAGGAGCAAATCAATGCCCGAAGCCGTGATCGTCGACGCCGTCCGCTCCCCGATCGGGCGCGCCTTCAAGGGCTCGCTCGCCCAGATCCGCCCCGAGGAGACCGCGGCCTACGTCGTCGACCAGCTGCTCGAGCGCAACCCCGACGTCGACCCCGCGCTGGTCCAGGACGTCTACTGCGGCTGCGGGATGCCCCAGGGCCTCACCGCGTTCAACGTCGCCCGCATCATCGTCCTCCTCTCCGAGAAGCTCACGCAGGAGACCACGGGCACCACGATCTCGCGCTACTGCGCATCGTCGCTTGACGCGATCCGCCACGCGGGCAACGCGATCAAGGCGGGCGAGGGCGACGTCTACATCGCCGCGGGCGTCGAATGGGTCTCGAAGTTCAACGAGGCGACCGAGGCGGTTCGCGCTGACGACCGGAACCCCAACCTCCTGGGCGAGAACGGCCAGCCGAACGCCTACATCGAGATGGGCCATACGGCGGTCAACGTCGCCAAGCACTACGAGGTCTCGCGCGCCGACATGGACAAGTTCGCGCAGCGCTCGCAGGAGCTCGCCGTCGGCTCGCAGGAGTCCGGCTTCTTCGACCGCGAGATCGTCGCCGTCAAGGATCAGGACGGCAACGAGGTCGCAAAGGACGACGGGCCTCGCGCCTCTTCGACGCTCGAGAAGCTCTCCGAGCTGCCGGAGGCCTTCGGCGAAGGTGGCGTCACGGCAGGCAACTCGTGCCCGCTGAACGACGGCGCGGCCGCCGTCCTGGTCATGTCGGACACCAAGGCGAAGGAGCTCGGACTCACGCCGCGCGCCCGCATCGTCTCGACCGCGACCTGGGGCAACGAGCCCGAGTACATGGGCGTCGCCCCGATCGGTGCGATCAAGAAGGTCCTCGAGCGCACCGGCATGACGATGTCCGACATCGACGCGGTCGAGCTGAACGAGGCGTTCGCCGCCCAGGTCATCCCGATCATGTCCGAGTGCGACATCCCGCTCGAGAAGCTGAACACCCACGGCGGGGCGATCGCGCTCGGCCACCCGTTCGGCATGACCGGCGCCCGGATCATGACCACGCTCCTGAACGTGATGGAGACGGACGACCACGCGGTCGGCCTGGAGACGATGTGCGTCGCCGGCGGCCAGGGCGAGGCGATGATCGTCGAGCGGGTGTAAGACCCGCAGCCGACCGATGGCCGCCCCGAAAGCCAAGGCGATCGGCTTCAACCACATCGCGCTCGAGGTGGGTGACATCGACGAGGCGCTCGAGTTCTACGGGCGGCTGTTCGAGCTCGAGCTGCGGGGCCGTGTTCCCGGCATGGCGTTCATCGACATGGGAGATCAGTTCATCGCGCTCTCCGAGGGCCGCTCGCAGCCTCCCGACGCCGACCGCCACTTCGGCCTGGTGGTGGACGACCGCGAGTTGCGTTCCGGCCGCGCTCGAAGAGATCGACGCCGAGATCGTGCCCGGCCGCGGCCTCGATTTCCTGCGACCCGTGGGGCAACCACATCCAGGTCGTCGAGTACGCCGAAGTCCAGTTCTCGAAGACGCCGGGCGTCCTGCGCGGGATGGGACTCGCAGCCTCGGCAAGTCGCCCGCCGCTGTCTCAGAGCTCCGCGACAAGGGCCTCGCGGACTGAGCAGGAGCTCGCGATCGCCGGCATGTCCGGCGGGAAATTCGATCAGCCCTTAGGGTCGCGGCGTGGACCTCTTCACCACTCTCTTCAGCACGGGGTGGGCGTCCGGGATCAACGCCTACGCGACGGTCGCGATCCTCGGGATCGTCGGGAGGGCCGGGCGTCGGCGACGTTCCGGATCAGCTCCAGTCCGATCCGGTCATCGCGGTCGCGTCCGTGATGTACCTGATCGAGTTCGTCACCGACAAGATCCCCTACGTCGACACCCTGTGGGACTCGGTGCACACCGTGATCCGCCCCGCGGTCGCGAGCGCGATCGGTGGCGTCTACGGCGTCGACGCCGACCTCGACAGCGTCGACGAGGCGTTCGCGGTCGGCGGCTCGGGGCTGACCGCGCTCGCCAGCCACACCGTCAAGGCCGCCATCCGCATCGGCATCAACACCTCGCCCGAGCCGGCCTCGAACATCATCGCCAGCCTGGGGGAGGACGTGGCGGTCGCAGGAGTCACGCTCCTCGTCGTCGAGAACCCCGAGCTCGCGGCGGCGATCGCTGCGGTGTGCCTCGTCCTGGGTATCGCCCTGGTGATCTTCATCGCGAAGCGCATCAGGCGCGGCTGGCTGGCTTACCGGCGTTGGCGGGATCGCCGCAGAGGGCCTCCGGTGGCGAATCGAGGGCCCTGACGCTCTAAAGTCGTTGAGGTGGGCAGGCACGAGAGAACTGCGCGCGCGCTGGCATCGATGAGGCGCCGAGGAGTCGCGCTGACCGGCCTCGCGATGATCATCGCGGGAGGGATCTGGGCTGCCGTGGCCATGGCCGCGAGCTCGGAGGTCGAGATCAAGAAGCCGTCGGGCAACGAAGAGATCGTGACGTATCGAGGAGTCGCACCCCGACTGGAAGACCTACCGATACGACGGCGTGAACGAAGGAGGGCCGTTCGCTTGCGTCCGTCCTGAAGGAGGTCGGCGTTGGCGACCGCGCGTGGACGAGCATCGAAGTCGACGGCCTGACGGTTCAGAACGGATCAGTTCGAGCCGAAGAAAGCCTCCGATCTTCTACATCAAGGGCAGCAACGACGAGGTCACGTTCTACAGGCCCAAGACCGAGAACGGCGGGGCTGAACGAGGTCCGCATCTGGTGGCAACCTGGACATGAACTACCGCGTTCCGCTCGAAGGTCGACTCCATCCGACGACAGCCCCAAGGCGGGCCAAACGGTGACCTACTCAGGTCTCCGTGCCCGGCGGCGGACCGCAGAGCGCATACGAGTTCACGTGGACCCCATCGAGTGGCACTGGCGGGACTGGGTCCGACGTTCGAGTACACGTATCCCGAGACGTCCGGCGAGGTCACGATCAACGTCACCGCCAAGCGCGGGAGCGACAATCAGACCGTGGGTGCCGACTGCCAAGTCGAGACACCGTCGAGGCCCCGCCAGAAGAGGACACCAGCGGCACAGGCGGCACCGGCTTTGGCTCGTCCGGCTACGACAGCGGGTACGACACCAGCTACGACTACCCGTCCGCCTCGGACTACGACTCGAACTTCCCCGACGCGAAGATCCCGGACTCGGTCCCGGACGACGTGAAGACGCCGGACGCAGAGACGACTCCGCTCGAGGATGCCGGCGTCAGCGTCTCCGGCGAATTGCTCTCCGCCACCACGCCGCTCCCACCCTCGTCCGGCGACGCCGGCGAGACGCCGGAGGAGTCCGCGCCGGACCCGGAAGCAGCCGTGGAGGAGGCGGAGGAGATCAGCGCTCCCGGCGCCCTGATCGCCGCCGGCGTCGTTGTCGGCCTCCTTGGCCTGGGAGCCGGCCGCGAGATGGAAACCGTGCGTCCCCGCCGCATACGGCGCCCCGATCTGAGCGGGCTTCGTAGGCTCCTGCCTCCATGGAAGTAGAGGAAATCCTTTTTGACGTAGCGGAAGCGCTGCGTGTACCCGTCCTGATCGCCGCGCTCCTGGCGCTTGCCGCTCGTCCTCTTCGAGCTGGGCGGGCTCGTCGCCGAGCTGATCCGCCGGCGCGGCAGAAGCCGCGTCGCGTCTGGACCAGGCGATCGCCAGCGCAGGAGCGGCGCTCAGCGCGGGAGACTCGGGCCGCGCCTACCTCGAGCTCGGCAAGGTCGCGACCAGCAAGGCGATGCGAGGCGTGATGGGCTCCATCGTCGAGCACCGCTCCGCCCAGAACGGCGCGGACCGGATCGCCAAGGACCTGGCGGAGTTCGACTACGGCTCGGTCCGGCGCCTCGAGCGCACCCGGATCCTCGTCCGCGTCGGACCCGCGCTCGGTCTGATGGGAACCCTGATCCCGCTCTCGCCGGCGCTCGCCGGCCTCGCGGAGGGAGACATCGAGACGCTCAGCGACAACCTGCGCGTCGCCTTCAGCGTCACGGTCGCGGGTCTCCTCGTCGGCGCGATCGCCTACGGCATCTCGCTCGTGCGCGACCGCCTGTACGGCCAGGACTTCTCCGACCTCGAGTACATCGCCTCGGCGCTCGCGCCCGGCGCCGTGCTCCCGCGGGCGACTGCGACCTCGACTCAGCGCCGCCTCCCTCGCGACGCCTGCGCCCGCCAAGCCGCAGCCTGCCGTCCCGGCGACGCCCGGCCCCGGCGACCCAGGCGACACAGGTCGCGCCTGCGGCGCCCGCCCAGCCGGCCGCCCCGGCTCAGCCTCAGTCACCGGCGCCCACGCAGCCGGCGCAACCTCAGCCACCCGCGAAGCCCGGCGAGAGCGCGTAGCCATGGCCGTCAGCTCCCGCGCGCGCGTGCACCAGGACCGCGGCGGCGACCCGCTCGACGGGCTCGTCAACCTCTTCGACCTCGGCATCGTCCTCGCCGTGGCGTTCCTTCTGGCCGCGCTCTCGTCCGTCGACCTCGAGGAGGTCTTCACGGATCAGGAGGCGCTGGAGGAGGCCCAGGCGGCTGCTTCGGTCACGGCGTCAGAGGACGAGGTCGCGAACGAGGTCCAGCTCGCTCCCGGTGAGCGCGTCGTGGGCGAGGGGGAGGAGATCGGAACCGTCTACGAGCTCGAGGACGGGCGCACCGTGATCGTCCGCCCCGAGGACTCCGCGCCCGTGCCTGGCGAGGGCGCCCCCGTCGTCCCCGAGGACGGCACGACCAGCCCTGAGGGCACGACCGCGCCCGAGAGCGAAATCACGCCTGACGAGGCTCCGATCGCTCCCGACGGCACGTTCGCGCCCGACTCCGAGTAGCTCAGGCGACGACCGCCGGCTCGCGGACGAAGCCGGCGATCAGCTCGGCCAGGCGCTCGGGCTGGTCCTGCATCGAGAACGTGTAGGCGTCGTCGATCCACTCCAGGCGCGCACCCGGGATGTCGCTCGCGAGGCGCTCCGCATGGGCGGGCGGGAAGAAGCGGTCGTCGCGCGACCAGGCGATCAGGACGGGCCGGTCGTATGAGCGGAGCTTCTCGATCGCCTCCAGCGTGTACTTGGGGTCGAATCCACGCATGAACCGCGCGAAGTCCCGGGCGATCGCCTTCTGGGTGAGGACGGGACGCATGAAGGAGTCGCCCTGCGCCGCGTCGAGCTTCGACTTCATCAGCCACCCGAAGGCGAACGGCGCAGACCGGAGGGCCCGGATGCGAAGCGGCGCGAAGAGCGGGCCGGTCAGGCTTGGGAATCGAGCGGGCGACAGGATGTACTTGAAGAACTTCGGCGGGAAGTTCTCGTAGGCGTCGCAGCTGGTCAGGACGACGCGCCCGGCGAGCTCGGGATGGCGCGCCCAGAGCGATCTGGGTGAGCCCTCCGCCCGAATCGTTCGCGACGATGGTCGGCTGGCTCCAGGCCCAGCGCCTCGACGGCCTCGGCGATCATGTCCGCGATCCCCGTCGGCGACAGGTCGGCCCGAGGCACCGGGAGCTCATGCGAGCCGAGCGGCATGTCGAGCGTGATGCAGCGGAAGTCGGGGGAGAGGCGCGGCACGACCTTGCGCCAGAGGTTCGCGTTCACCAAGGCGCCGTGGACGAAGACGATCGGCTCGCCCTTTCCGGCCTCGAACACGCGCATTGGGCCGCCGCTCAGTTCGATGTCGCGCGGCGCTCCGAGGGTTGGATCCCTCCAGAACGTGTTGTCTTGACCCATCGGTCCGGCCTCCTTGGTTACATACAACCTGTATGGCTTGTTGGCGAGAGACTAACATACAGACGGTATGTATGTGTGACGGGGAACACATCGGAGCCGATTCGTGAGCGGCAAGGCGGCCGAGGCGCCGGCCGGGCGCCAGGCTGCGCGCTCCGAGGCGACCCGGGCAAAGCTCATCGAGGTTGGGATCGAGCTCTTCTCCGAGCGCGGATACGCGAACGTGGGGACCGAGGAGATCGTCGAGCGGGCCGAGGTGACCCGCGGCGCGCTCTATCACCACTTCGGCGACAAGCGCGACCTCTTCCGCGCGGTCCACGAGCAGCTGGAGCAACGACTGGTGGGCGAGATCGGTGCTGCGCTGGAGCAAAGTCCCAAGGAAGACCCCCTGGAGGCGATGGAGGTCGCCGCCACGGCGGTCCTGAGCGTCGCGATCGACTCGCAAGCTCGCCAGGGTGACGCTGATCGACGCACCCTCGGTCCTCGGCTGGGAGGAATGGCGTGAGATCGACACCCGGTACGGGCTGGGCCTCGCCGAGGCGGTGCTGACGGCCGCAATCGACGCCGGGCAGCATCGCCGAGCAGCCGGTGCGCCCTCTCGCGCATCTCCTCGTCGCGGCCCTCGGCGAGGCGGCCATCATGGTCGCGACGGCCGACGACCCGGAGCGGGCCCGGGACGAGATCGAGCCGGCGCTGCGATCCCTCATCCGCGGCCTCGCCGCCTGAGCGGGTTTCGCTCCCCGCTGGCGCGGTACGTTGGGGACAATGACCCGCGTCGAAGCCCGCAAGGCGATGATCACGAAGATCCGCGACCACTACGCGAATCTGGGCATCCCCCTCGACGATCTATCTGACCGCCAGATCGAGCTGGGCGTCCGCCAACTGGCCGCCGCGGCCCGCGAATCGGGCATGTCCAAGGAAGAGGCCCAGGAAGCGATGCGCAAGGCCGTGGTGAACGCAAAGAAGACCGAGCCGGCAGAAGAAGACTCGGCGGAATAGCAGCCGCCTTTCGAGCCAAACGTCCGTCAGTGCGGGCTATGGGCCGTACTCCCGGGCGTTTGCCGGAGTAAGGTCGGACCATGTTCTCACCGGGGGTGTTGCTCGAGACTGGAAGGTGCTGCTCTCTTCGGTGTGGCCCTTGCGCTTTACCTGGATGCAGATTTCAGCGTCCTGGCCTTCGTCCTCTTGTTCTTGGTCCCCGACTTGGCGATCGCCGCCTACTTGTTCGGGAAGCGCATTGGAGCGGCCTCTTACAACTTGGCTCATCTAGAGGTTTGGCCTCTCATCCTCGGGGCTATCGGCGTGATCAAAGACGAAGCCACCCTGGTTCAGATTGCCCTAATTTGGCTCGCACACATTGGAATCGATCGCGCGGTCGGCCTCGGATTCAAGTACGACGACTCAGACTTCCAAGACACTCACCTGGGGCGCGTCTAGCTATAGACGGTTGCTAATCGTCGCCGAAGAGGGCGTAGCCGTACTGGCCGCGCTTGTATGCGAGCTTCGCGATCGCCTTCATCCGCTCGTCGTCGTTCGACTCGATCTGGCGGAAGTTGGACCGAACACGCGCAGCGGCCCGCTCACAGAACGTCTCGGCGATGAACCGCTCCTGGCCTGACGGCTCGACGCCCTGATCCTCGAAGATCGCGGTCACGCGTGAGAGCACGGATACCTGGGCGAAGATGTCGGCGGCGGCATCAGCCAATCGCTTTTGCTGGAACTGCGCCTCCATCACGTCCTTCTTGTGCTTCCGCAGGAGGCCTTCGGAGATGTCGCGAAGCTCCTTCACCTGCTCGGAGACAGCGTCCGCGTGGGACGAGAGCTCGGAATGGGTCTTGCCCAGGCGGTCCGGCCTGACCTCGCGCTTGACGCGCCCGCCGAAGTAGTCGGCGAGGACGCCGAGCGAGCCGATCGGGTCGCCAAGGCCGATGTCGCCCAATCCCGACAGCTCCTCGCCGAGCGGCTTGAGGCCCGAGAGCGCGACGAAGCAGCGCATGACGTCGTTCGCGCCTTCGAAGATCGGGAAGATGCGGATGTCGCGAAGGAGCCGCTCGTATGGATCGGTCTTCATGTAGCCCTCGCCGCCGCGGAGCTGAAGCGCCCGGTTTGCCTGGTACCAGAGGAACTCGGTCCCGGAGATCTTGCACATGGCGGACTCGAGCGAGTAGTCCTCGACTCCCGCGTCCACCAGGCCGCACGTCATGTAGGCCATGGACTCGAGGCCGAAGAGGTAGGAGACCATCCAGCCGACCTTGTCCTGCACCAGCTCGAAGTCGGCCAGGGGGCGATCGAACTGCCGGCGCTCCTTGACGTGGTCGATCGTCAGGTCCATCAGGTACTTCGACGCGCCGACGGCGCCCGTGCCGAGGCCGATGCGCCCGTTGTTCAAGACCTGCATCGCGATCTTGAAGCCATCGCCCGGGTCCCCGATGACGTTCTCGGCGGGGATCTTCACGTCGTTGAAGCGCAGGCGCCGCAGGTCGTTCGCCCTCAGGCCCATCGTGTCGTAGCGGTCGCCGACCTCGAAGCCCTTCATCCCCTTCTCGAGGATGAGCGCGATGTGGCGGTCCTTGCCGTCCACCTCCGCCCGCGCGAACACGGTCAGGACGTCCGCCCGGGAGCCGTTGCCGATGTAGCGCTTCTCGCCGTTCAGGACCCACGAACCGTCGGCCTGCTGGACCGCTCGCGACTCGATGTTGTACGCATCGGAGCCGGCTTTCGGCTCGGTCAAGGCGAACGCGGCGAGCTTCCGGCCCGAGCAGAGATCGGGAAGGAAGCGCTCCTTCTGCTCATCCGAGCCGAACAGGGCGATCGCCTTGTAGCCGATCGACTGGTGCACGCCCAGGACGATCGAGAGCGTCGCGTCGATGTGGGTGAAGGTCTCGAAGACGCGCGCGTAGCCGGTCTGGGAGAGGCCCTGGCCGCCGTACTTCTCGTCGACGTAGAGCCCGAGGAGGCCGGCTTCGCCGAGCTCGCGGATGAGCTTGTCGGGGATCCAGCGCTCGTCCTCGAACTTGCCGTAGTCCTGGTCCCCGGCGATCTCCCGCGCGGCCCGGATCAGGCCCCTGACCTTCTCCTGCTCGTCGGGGTCCGGGACCGGCCAGGGGAAGACCATGTCCTGGTGGATCTCGCCGAGGAAGAGCGATTTGGAGAACGATGAGACGGCGCGTTCCGGCTTGTCCTCGATCTCGGCCTGCGTCGCGGCTTCCACGGATCGCACCCTACCCGCTGAGCGCGGGCTCACCGTGGCCAAGTGTCTAAGGAGACATCGACACCTCGTCGGCGATCACGCGAGCGATCGCAAGCGACGAGGTCGCGGCCGGAGAGGGAGCGTTCCGCACGTGCACGCAGCGACCCGTCCGGGACAGGACGAAGTCATCTACCAGCGAGCCGTCGCGGGCAATCGCCTGGGCGCGGATGCCCGGTTGGGCGGGCAGGAAGTCCGCCGGCCCGATCTCCGGCACGAACCGCTGGGCCTCGCGGACGAGCGCCGACGGGCGGATCGCGTGGCGCATCTCGGCCAGGCCCGCGCGCCAGTTCTCCTTCGCCATCCGCCAGGTTCCCGGCCACGAGAGCGTCTGCCAAAGATCCTCGGCGCGCACTCGCCGTGCCCTGTAGGCGTCGCGCGCGCCGACCATGAGCGCGGTCGGGCCCAGCAGGACGTGGCCGTCGTGGCCGCGGGTCAGGTGGGCGCCGAGGAAGGGAAGGTCAGGGTCGGGCACCGGGTAGATGTTCGAGCGAACGAGGAATGCCCGCTCCGGGCGGAGGCGGAGGTAACCGCCACGGAAGGGGACGATCCGCGGATCCTCGGGAGCGCCGGCCGCCACCGCAAGCCGGTCCGACCAGGCTCCCGCGCAGCTCACGACTGCTCGCGCCACGGTGCTGCCCGCAGCGTGGCGGACAACCACGCCGGCGTCCTCGTCGCGGATGGCCAGGACCTCGCACGAGGTGCTGACCGTGCCTCCGGCGGCCACGACGTCGTCGGCGAAGGCCTGTGCGACCGCGCGGAAGTCCAC
Organism: uncultured bacterium; assembly: GCA_963740125.1. Classification (GTDB taxonomy): domain Bacteria; phylum Actinomycetota; class Thermoleophilia; order Solirubrobacterales; family 70-9; genus JALZKA01. The sequence goes on from CAVUCV010000005.1 coordinate 41,361, forward strand.
CGTGCCGGTGGCGGGGGAGTGGAGCGCCTTCATGCCGCGCGCGTGTGGCTCGACCTCGGCGATCTCGTCCTCTTCGAGCATCGCCAGGCCCGGAACCCCGTTCTCGGCGCCGCGCCGCTCGAGCTCGTCGAGGCGCGGCAACTCCTCGGGGCGGGTTGCCACGATCAGCTTGCCGCCGCGCTGCGCCGGGATCCCACGCTCCGCGCAGAACTCGTAGAGCTCCCGCGCGCCCTGGACGCACAGGCGCGCCTTGAGCGACCCCGGCGCGTAGTAGATCCCCGCGTGGATCACGCCCGAAGAGCGCCCGGTCTGGTGCGAAGCGATCGCGGATTCGCGCTCCAGCACCGCGATCCGGATGCCTTCGTGGCGCAGCGCAAGCTCGCGAGCGGTCGCGAGACCGATGATCCCGGCGCCCACGATGACCACGTCGGCTTCCCTGGGAGGCATGGTTTGCAGGGGTTTTTGGGACTCGACCATGGGGCGAAAGGTTTCGGTGAAGCTCTGGACACCTGGACAAGCACCGGGCGCCCTCGAGCAGCGATAGTTCCACTATGAAAGGCGAGCGTCGTCAGATCGTCGCTTTCGGTGGTGGCGGCTTCTCCATGGAGCGTGGCAATCCGCTCCTGGACGACTACGTCCTGGGCCTGACCGGCAAGTCGCGCCCGCGAGTGTGCTTTTTGCCGACCGCCTCCGGGGACGCCGACCACTACGTGGTGCGCTTCTACCAGGAGTTCGCGAAGGAGCGCGCGGACGCCTCCCACCTCACCTTCTTTCGCCGCGACCGTGCGATCCCGTCCGTCAGGGAGCACCTCCTCTCGCAGGATCTGATCTATGTCGGCGGGGGAAGTCTCGTCAGCCTTCTCGGGGTCTGGAAGGCGCACGGCATCGACCAGATCATGCGGGAGGCCTGGGAGGCCGGCGTCGTCCTGTGCGGTCTCTCGGCGGGCGCGCTCTGCTGGTTCAGCGACTCGATAACCGCCTACTACGACGCGCCGGAGCGGGTCGAGGGAATGGGCTTCCTGCCCTGGAGCTTCACCGCCCACTACGACTCCGAGCCGGAGCGCCGCGACGAGTTCCACCGCCTGCTGTGCGACGGCATGCGCCCCGGATACGCCGCCGACGACGGCGCGGCGCTTCATTTCCGGGGCCTCGCCCTGCACAAGGTCATCGCGTCGCGACCGTCGGCCGGAGCCGCTTCGCTTCATTGTGGGCCGCACGGCGTCGTGGAGAGGCGATTGCCGGTGGAGTACCTCGCCGAGCCTTCGACGCCGGCGCTGGTCGCGGTTTGACTCAGCGCATCGTCGCGCTCGGCGGACACGAGTTCCGCTCGCAGCCTGCGGAGCGGGCGATCGTGCGCCACCTGCTCGAGCTCGCGCGGGTTCCGAACCCCCGCGTGTGCCTGCTGCCGACGGCAAGCGGCGACCCGCAGCAGTCGATCTCCGACTTCTACTCCGTGCTGGACCGGTTCGACTGCCGCCCCACCCACGTCTCGCTGTTTCGCATGGAGCGCGAGTGGGTGAACCTCCGCGACCATCTGCTGGAGCAGGACCTCATCTACGTGGCCGGTGGCTCGATGCTCAACCTGGTCGCGATCTGGCAGGCGCACGGCCTGGCCGAGATCATGCGCGAGGCCTGGCAGTCGGGGATCCTCCTGGCCGGACAAAGCGCAGGAGCGATGTGCTGGTTCGAGCACGGGATCACCTCGTCGGCCGGGGAGCCCCGGGCGGCCGATGGCTTGGGGCTCTTGCCGGGCACGCTCTGCGTCCACTACGCGCGCGACCCCGGGAGGCGCACGTGTCTCCTCAGGGAGATCGAGAACGGGTTGCCCGCCGCGTACGGCATCGACGACGGAGCCGGCCTCCTGTTCGAGGGCACCCGCCCCGTGGAGGCGTTCGCCGGCCGGCGCGGCGCCCGGGTGGTGCGTGTCGAGCAGGGACCCGACGGAGCCCGCGAGATGGCGCTCCGGCCCATCCCGCTGCGCCCGGAGCTCGCGCCGGTGGACGACCCCGCAATCGCCGAGATGCGGGAGCTCCGAAGGGCCAGGGCGAAGACCCTGCGTTCGTAACGCCACGTACCATCGGCACGTGGCGCTCCCCCTCAAACCGCCTGTGAAGCCGCAGCTCGCGCTGTCCAGGAAGTCGCTTCCCGAGGGCGAGGGGTGGGCGTACGAACCGAAGTGGGACGGCTTCCGCGCCCTTGCCTTCGTCGACGGGGACGACGTGTTCGTGCAGAGCCGGGGCGGCAAGCCGCTTCACCGCTACTTCCCCGAGCTCGAGTTCCCGAAGGGGCAGTACATCCTGGACGGCGAGCTCGTGATCCTGGACTCGGACGGCCGCGAGGTGTTCGACGCGCTTCAGAACCGGATCCACCCGGCGGAGTCGCGCATCAACCGCTTGGCCGAGGAGACGCCCGCCGTCTTCCGGGCCTTCGACCTCCTCGCGATCGGGAAGAAGGACGCGACGAAGTTCACCCTGGCCGAGCGGCGCGAGGCGCTCGAGGGCCTGATCGACGGCTGGGACGCGCCCGGCTCGGTCGAGCTGACGCCGTTCACCGACGATCCTGCCGAGGCCGAGCCTTGGCTCCAGGGCGGCGAAGGCGTGATCGCCAAGGAGCTCGACTCGACCTACAAGCAGGGCGAGCGCAAGGGCATGGTCAAGATCAAGCGAGTTCGGACCGCTGACGTCGTCGTGGTCGGCTGGCGCCCGGGCAAGGAGGAGAACACGGTCGGAGCGCTCATTCTGGGCGTGTACGACGGCGACGAGCTGCGCGTCGTGGGCCACACGTCCGGCCTCACCGCGAAGCGGAAGCGTGAGCTGGTGGACGAGCTGGCTCCTTATGAGACCGGCGAGCGCGGCTCGGGCGATCCGAGCCGATGGACCGGCGGTCGCGATCTGGAGTGGGTGGACCTGCGCCCCGAGCTGGTCGTCGAGATCACCTTCGACCACGTTTCGGCGAATCGCATTCGCCACGGCGCGAAGCTGGTGCGCTGGCGGGACGACAAGGACCCGCGCGAGTGCACCTTCGACCAGCTCGAGCAGTAGCGCAAACGAAGAGCGCCGGCCTGTGGCCGGCGCTCTTCACGCGTGCTGACCGGCCTCGTGGGCCGGAGGGTGGACTCAGCCGCCCAGGGCTTCGAACTGCTTGACGGCTTCGTCCGCGGCCGCCTGGCAGGTCTCGATGGCGGCTTCGGCGGCATCTTCGTTACCTGAGGCCTCGGCCTGGTCGGCGCACTGCTCGAGCGCGTCAGCGGCGTCCTCGCAGGCCGCGATCGCGGTGTCGGCGCCGGGCGTGCCCTCGACGGTCTCCTCGCAGGACGAGAGGAACTCGTCTACGTCAACGGCCGAGTCCGAGCTGGTGTCGTCGACGAGCTCTCCTCGGTCGTCGCGTCGGACGAACCGCTGTCCTCGTCGTCGTCGCCGCAGCCCATCGCGATGAGCCCGCAGGCGAGAAGCCCCACAAGGGCAAGAATCCACTTGCTGTTTCGCATACACCCTCCGTCTTGAATTACCCCCGCGGCGGGACTGCCGCAAGTCGAGCCGCGATCCTAAACGAGGTGCGCGAGGCGTGCGATGACCATTCGGTGCCGTTATCGCTTCCGGTCGCGGTCCCGCGAAGGCTGGACCCGCTTCGGCTCGCCCGGCATCTTCGGGTAGTCGGGCGGGTAGGGCATGTCGCCTTCGCCCTCCGACTCGTCGCGCTCGTACATCTCGAGCAGCGGCTCGAGCGAATGGCTGCTCATCGTCGATCGCCGCGAACCGGTCGCCGACCTCGGCGAAGCGCGCCGGCATGGATTCGACGGTGAAGTCCTCCGGCTGAACCTCCGGGAGCTCGTCCCATAGGAGGGGGGCGGAGACGGGGGCGCCCGGCTTGGCGCGGACGCTGTACGGGGACGCGATCGTGCGGTCGCGCGCGTTCTGGTTGTAGTCGACGAAGACGGTCTCGCCGCGCTCCTCCTTCCACCACTTGGTCGTCACCCGGCCGGGCATCCGGCGCTCGAGCTCGCGTCCGAAGGCGATCGCGGCATGGCGCACGTCGGTGAACGTCCACTTGGGCTCGATCCGCACGTAGATGTGGATGCCGCGGCCGCCCGAGGTCTTGGGAAAGCCCGCGATCTCGAGCTCCGAGAGGAGCGTCCGGGCCTCGGCGGCGACCTTGACGGCGTCGTCGAAGTCGGTCCCCGGCTGCGGGTCGAGGTCGATGCGGAGCTCGTCGGGGTGGTCGACGTCCGCTCGCCTGACCGGCCAGGGATGGAACGTGAGCGTTCCCATCTGGGCGCACCACGCGACGACTCCCAGCTCGGTCGGGCAGACCTCGTCGGCGTGCCGTCCGGAGGGGAACTCGATGCGCGCCGTCTCGACCCAGTCGGGAGCGCCCTTCGGGATCCGCTTCTGGTAGAAGGCGTCGCCCTTGTGGCCCTCCCGCGTCGAGATGGTCATGCCCTCGTGGACGCCCTTCGGCCAGCGCTCCAGCGTCGTCGGGCGCTCGCGGAGCGCCCGCATGATCCCGTCCCCGACGGCGACGTAGTACTCGGCGATCTGGAGCTTCGTGACCTCGCCGGTGCGCTTCGTGGCGGGAAAGATCACCCGGTCGGAGCTCGACACCCGCACTTCGCGCCCGTCCGCCTCGATCGTCGTGTCCTTCTTCGCCGCGATGGTGAAGGATGTTGCCATGACCCCTGAATCCACGACGCTCACCTACGAGCGCGACGGGCGCATCGCGCGCATCACGCTCGACCGGCCGGAGCGCGGCAACGGGATCACTGCCGCGATGCCGCGCGAGCTGGCCGCGTGCGTCGAGCGCGCGAACCTCGACCCCGAGGTGCACGTGATCGCGCTCGCCGGCAACGGGACGGGCTTCTGCGGCGGCTACGACCTGGTCGAGTCCGCGGAGGGGATGGGCCTGAAGGAGGACGACGCGGCTCCCGCCGGTTCGCCGGTCGACCCGTTCGTCATGGCGAAGAACCACGATCCGGCCGGCCAGTGGGACCCGGTCACCGACTACCAGATGATGTCGCGGAACGTTCGCGGATTCATGAGCCTCTTTCACTCCGAGAAGCCGACCGTTTGCAAGGTCCACGGCTTCTGCGTCGCGGGCGGGACCGACATGGCGCTCTGCTCCGACCTGCTCGTGATCGAGGACCGCGCGAAGATCGGCTACCCGCCGGCACGCGTGTGGGGCGTGCCGACGACGGCGCTCTGGGCGCACCGCGTCGGGACCGGCGCGGGCGAAGCGCCTGCTCTTGACGGGCGACTCGCTGACGGGCGACGAGGCCGTCGAGTGGGGGCTGGCGGTCGAGGCGGCGCCCCTGGCGACGAGCTCGACGCGGCGTTCGAGGCGCTGCTCGAGCGGATCGCGCGCGTGCCGATCAACCAGCTCGTGATGCACAAGCTGCTCGTGAACCAGGCGCTCTACGCGCAGGGCCTCCACGCGACGCAGGTGCTCGGCACGTTCTTCGACGGCATCGCACGCCACACGCCCGAGGGCTTCGCGTTTCCAGCGCGCGCCGCCGAGGCGGGCTTCAAGGAGGCGGTGCGCGAGCGCGACGAGCCGTTCGGCGACTTCGGGCTCTGCCGGGCGCCGAATCAGCCCGCGCTGATAGGCGCGATGGCTCAAATCCGAATTGCCGACCGCTCGCGGCCGTGGCGAGCGCTGAGCCGAGTGATCCGCGTCCACCGCATCGCGTACTCGACGAACGTCGAGCGGGTCGCCCTCGCCGCCGGGGTGAAGGGCATCGAGGTCGAGTGGGTCGACCACGACCCGGGCGACCGCACCGCGGTCCGCGAAGCTGTCCGGGCAGGAGCTCGTTCCGGTGGCCGAGATCGACGGCGAGGTCGTGTATCGACTCGATGCGGATCGTCGAGCGACTCGAGGCGTTGGCACCCGATCCGCCGCTCTATCCGGCCGCCCCGCGCGAGCGCGCCGACGGTCGACGTCTTCGTCGAGTGGTTCAACGAGGTGTGGAAGGGCCCGCCGAACGAGCTGGACGACGAGTTGGCGAAGGCGGCTCCCGACGCCGGCGGCGGTCGAGGACCTGATCGCGCGGACGCGCGGCGTGGACGCCGCTCTTCGAAGCGATGCTCACCGGCCGGCCGTTCCTTGGCGGCGATTCATTCGGCGCGCGCGACGTGTGCGCGTTCCCGTTCCTCAAGTACGCCGTGGTCGAGATCCCCGCCGACGACGACGAGCCGTTCCACTTCGCGCTCGAGCGGTGCCTGAAGCCCGCGGACGCCTACCCGCTGCTTTGCGACTGGGTGCGGCGGGTGGACGCCCTGCCGCGGGCGTAGGCGCCGAGCGAGCAGCGCGAGCCGCGATCCCGAGCGGCGTCGACGAGCACGTCGAGCGGGTCGGAGACCCGCCCGGGCACGAAGCTCTGGTGGATCTCGTCGGAGACGCGCATACGCGAGCGCGATGGCCGCGGCGGCCGGCCAGGCGGCTGCCGCCGATGAGCGGGCGCGAGCGCCCAGAGCCAGAGCGCGGCGAGGGCCGCGTACTCGGCGAAGTGGGCGAGGACGTGGGCCCACTCGGGGAAGTCGCCGCCGCCCGACTGCGCGGACGACCAGAAGATCAGCGCCATCAGCGCGAGGGGGGCGAGCGCCCGCAGGCCGGCAGTCGTCGTGCGTTGCCGCGATTCATGCATACAGCCTGGCATGCCGATGACGTGAAACGGTGTCGCTAACACAACGCACACATTTCGCACACGATCTGCTAGGGTGCCCGAAGCTTCCTGCTGAATCTTCGTCTCATATCCACGAAGAGCGGGGGACCCAAGAGTTTTGGGGCGAATCGCCGGCATCTGCCGCGTAGCGCCTGAGCCAGTAGCTCAGCTGCGAGCCCGTCAGCTAACCCCGCAAGCGCCAAGCAAATTTATGACCGACCCCAAGTCGACAACCGAAGACATCGCTGGCAATTCCGGAAACATCCGGACAGGCCTCGCCGTGATCGCAATGATCGTGATGATCTCGCTCGGCACCGCCGTGACCGCCCTCGCAGGCGGCGGCGGGATCAGCACGGGCGGCGGCGGCGGTGGCGGCGACGGCGACAGAAGTCGGCACCGGCGACCGCTACAAGGCTGAGTGGAACTCCTTCTCCCGCAAGGACAAGAGCTGGGCTCGCAAGACCAGCGAGTGCGAGTCCGGGCAGGACCCCGACATCCACAGCCCCGGCCGCGACTATCACGGCGCCTTCCAGTTCCTCAAGTCAACGTGGCAGGCCGCGCCGATGTCGAAGGGCAGATGACCCGCACGACTACGCCTGGAAGGTCCAGGCAGTCGTAGCGGTCAAGTGGATGCACAAGGCGGGCAAGGACCAGTGGCCCGTCTGCGGCTGAGCCTCCGAGCCGCACGACCCAACTGAGCCTTCGAGTGCTGACGCGTCGCCTACGGCACGCGGTGGATCTCGAAGAGGTTCGTGCCCAGCTCCTGGCGGGGCAGGCCGGCGGTGATGCCGATCAGGTCGCCCGATTTGGCGACTCCGGTTTCGCGGGCCAGGCGCGAGCAGTCTTCGAGGAGCTGCGTGATGCCCGTCCACTCGTCCGCGATCGCGCACTGGACGCCGAACAGGAGGTTGAGGCGGCGGACCGTCTCGATCCGCGGCGAGACCGCGAGGACCGGCACCTTCGGGCCGGTGGGCCGAGACGACCCGGGCCGTGCGGCCCGAGCGGGTGGGCACGATCAGCGCCGCCAGCCCGAGCGTGTAGGTCGAGCCGACCGCGGCGCGGGCGACCGAGCCCGCCACGTCGCCGTGCGAGCCCGCGCGGTTGAAGACCCAGTCGGCGTAGGGAAGCTCGGGCTCGGTCGCCCGGGCGATCCGGTCCATGACGCGCACCGCCTCGACCGGGTGCTCGCCGACGGCGGTCTCCTCGGAGAGCATCACAGCGTCCGTGCCCTGGTAGATCGCGTTGGCGACGTCGGAGACCTCGGCGCGGGTCGGCCGGGGCGAGGAGACCATCGAGGCGAGCATCTGCGTCGCGGTGATGCACGGCCGCGAGTGCTTGCCCGACAGCGAGATCAGGCGCCGCTGGACGCTCGGAACCTGCTCGAGCGGCAGCTCGATCCCAGGTCTCCGCGCGCGACCATGATCCCGGCGGTCGTCGCCTTGATGATCGCCTCGGCGCGCTCGGCGGCCTGCGGCTTCTCGATCTTGGCGAGCACGGGGATGTCCGAGCCGCTGGTGCGGATGCGCCGCTCGACCGGCTCGAGGTCCTCCGCTCGCCGGACGAACGAAACGGCCAGGAGGTCGATGCCCTGCTTGATCGCGAAGTCGACCCACGCGAGGTCGTCGCGGCCCGCGGAGGGGAGCGTCACCTCGGCGCCCGGGCAGGTTGAGGCCCTGGTGCGAGGCGACCGGGCCGCCCACCTCGACCCGGCAGCGCACGCGAGCCGTCGCTCTTCTCGAGCGACCCGCAGGCGGATGCGCCCGTCGGCCAGATAGACCTCGCCGTCCTCGGCGGACCGCCTTCGGCAGGCCGTCCCACGAGACGGGAAGCGTCGTGGCGTCGCCGACGACGTCCTCGGTCGTGATCGTCACCTCGGAGTCCGACGTCCAGGTGGACGAGGCCGCCCTCGACGTCGCCGAGCCGGAGCTTCGGGCCCGGGCAGGTCGCCGAGGATCCCGATCTCCTTGCCGCAGTCGCTTCGCCGCTTCGCGGGCGCTCTCGACGTTCTCGGCGTGGTCGGCCTCGGTGCCGTGCGAGAAGTTGAAGCGGAAGACGTCGGCGCCCGCCGTGATCAGCTCGCACATCATCTCGACCGTCGCGCGTCGCCGGGCCGATCGTGCAGACGATCTTGGTGCGGCGGATGTCGGTCGGCTCGCTCATTGTCTGGCAGCGTCTCAGTCTCGGCCGTCGGAAGGCGCTCGGTTCGACGCTCGGGACGTATGTGTCGGCTCGGGGCCGCGCTCGCGGGGCCGGCGTCTCAGCCGCCGGCGCTCGAGCTGCCTGGATCTGCGGCAGCCGCCAGCCCAGCCCGGCGATCACGAGGCCGGCAGCGACCGCGACGAGCGAGAGGAACCACTGCCCGGCGCTCAGGAGCTCGAGCTCGAAGAAGTCGCGAACGGGCGTCGAGCGCGAAAGCCGCCGCCAGGAGCGCGCCGAGGCCCGCGATCATCGCGAGCATGTAGGTCTGGATCGTGATGTGCTCGCGGCCCGGCCCGCGCTCGAGCAGCAGGATGAAGCAGAGGCCGAGCACGATCAGCGTGACCGTCGCGGCGGTCCGTCCTTCCTCGAGCGTGCCGCCCGCGAGGCTGTCGACGAAGAAGAACGAGAGCAGCGACGCGACGCGCGGTCGCCGATGCCCGCCGGGAGCGCGAACGCCAGCAGGGCGCGCAGCAGCCTGCCGCGGTAGAGCGGCCCCTCGCTGGGAGCGAGGGCGAGGACGAAGGACGGGATGCCGATCGTCAGGAACGCGGCGATCGTCAGGTGGCGCGGGAGGAACGGGAAGGTGAACCCGAGGATCGACGTGAGCGCGATCAGGGTCGCCGCGTAGACCGACTTGGTCATGTAGAGGCGGCCGAGGCGGTGGATGTTCCTGGCGATCCGCCGTCCCTCGCCGACGGCGCGCGGCAGCATCGAGAACTGGTCCTTGAGGAGGACGATGTCGGCCACGCCCTTGGTGATCTGCGAGCCCGAGCCCATCGCGACCGCCATGCGCGCCTGCTTGAGCGCGGGCACGTCGTTCACGCCGTCTCCGATCATCGCGGTGAACCGCCCGCGATCGGCCAGCGCGGTGACCAGCGCCTTCTTCTGCTCCGGCGTGATGCGGCAGAAGATCGTGTTCGCGAGCGCCACCTCGCCCAGGCGTGCCCTGTCGTCCGGGAGTTCGGGTCCCTCGATCACGCCGGCGTCCTTCGGCACGCCGATCGCGTACGCGACCGCCGTCACCGTCGAGCGCGCGTCGCCGGAGATCAGCTTGAGGTCGACGTGCTGCTCGCGCATGAACTCGATGGTCTCGGCGGCGTCGGCGCGCAGGCGCTCCTCGAGGACGACGAGCGCCGTCGGCTCCAGGCGCGGCGGCGGCTCGGACGCCGGGTCCGACGGCAGGACGCCGGCCGCCTCGGCGAAGGCGACGACCCGCCGGCCCGCCGCCGTGTGCTCGTCCAGGCTCGCCTGGAGCTCGGGCGAGAGCTGAAGCGAGCCGTTCGCCATCAGGACATCGGGCGCTCCCATCACGTAGCTCGACGTGCGCGGAGCCACCGTTGAGCGTCAGCCCGGACCACTTCCAGGCCGACGAGAACGGAACCTCGGCGACCGGCCGCTCGGGCTGCGAGCGGAACCTGTCGGCGATGACCTGGAGCGTGCGGTTGCGCTCGCCCGCAGACGCCGCGAACCGGCCGAGCGCGCGCTCGGCCGCCGCGACCTCGGCCCCGTTCGGCCGGCACGACCTCGACCAGCTCGAGCTCGCCGTCGGTGAGCGTTCCCGTCTTGTCGACGCAGATCGTGTCGACGGCGGCCAGCGACTCGGTCGCGGACATCTGCTGGACCAGGGTGTTCTGCTTGGCGAGGCGAACCGCCGCGACCGCGAAGGTGACGCTCATCAAGAGGACGAGGCCCTCCGGGATCAGGGTCACGAGACCGGCGGTCGCCGTCTGGGCCGCCTCCTTGAACGGCGTGTCGCGGGCGCTCAGGGAGACCAGGACGAGGATCCCGAGCGGGACCAGGACGATCGTGTTCGCCCAGATGATCCGGTTGACCTCCTCCTGGAGGGGCGACGGCGGGTGGCGGAACTCGCGCGCCTCGCCCGCGACCTTCTCGGCGTACGAGTCCTCGCGGACCGCCGTCACCTCGTAGTAGCCCGATCCGTTGAGGCAGAAGGAACCGGAGAGAACCTCGATCGCGCGTCTGCTTGCGGATGCCGTCGGACTCGCCGGTCAGCATCGACTCGTCCATCGTGAGGCCTCGCGACTGGATCACCTCGCCGTCGGCGACGAGCTGGTCGCCTGGCTCGATCCTCACCACGTCTCCCGGCACGACCTCCTCCGCCCGCAGGTCCACCGGCACGCCGTCGCGAATCGCCTGGGCCTTTGGCGCCACGAGCAGCGCGAGCGCATCCAGCGTCTCCTTGGCCTTCAGCTCCTGGCGGATGCCGATGTAGGAGTTGAGCGCGGCTATGAAGCCGAAGATCGCGTCCGCCCAGAGCCCGAGGGAGAGGATCAGGACGAAGAAGACGCCGATGATCGCGTTGAACAGCGTGAAGACGTTGCCGGCGACGATCGAGGCGACCGACCGGCTGGACGTGTCCGCAGGCGGACCCAGCTCGTCGAGGCGCCTGGCGGCTTCCCGTCCCGAAAGGCCCTGAGGATGCAATCCAGCTTCCAAGGCACCATCTATACACAGTCGGCCCGGTTGTCTTGACGCAGACGCCGTGCTTTGATCAGGGCATGGGGGTCAGGCGCAGATTTCTCGTTGCGCTGTGGTTGGTGATCGCCTGCGCTTACACCGGTCACGCGCACGGGGCCACGATCAAGGTCAAGACGACCTTTGACGAGACGGAGGCGAACGGCAAGTGCTCGCTGCGCGAGGCTGTCGAGGCCGCGAACGGGAACGTTGCCGTGGACACCTGCCGGAAGGGCAGCTCGGCCAAGGACACGATCGAGCTCCGCGCGAAGCGCTACGAGCTCCAGATCGCAAGCACGGGCGAGGACCTCAACGCGGATGGGGATCTGGACATCCTCGGCAAGGTCCGGATAGTCGGCGCGGGCACCACCGCGACAACGATCAGCCAACTGGCCACGGACCGGATCTTCGACGTGATGAGCTCGAACCGGCTGGAGCTCTCAAAGGCGACTCTCGTCGCGGGGGACGTCTCGACCCTCCCTCCGGCCGAGAGCCGCGGCGGGTTGGCGCGGGTCGCGGGGCCAGCCTCCTCGCTGAAGCTCAACAGGGCGAAGCTGACGCTGGGGACGGCGCAGACAGGGGGCGCCGTCTACGTGGGCGACACGTCGGCTCTGAATGCGTCTCGGACCCTGTTCGCCGACAACTTCGGCTTTACGCGAGGTGGGGCTGTGGCGACCGGCGAAAAGGCCGCGCTCAAAGTGCGGTCATCGAGCTTTGCGGGCAACTCCGCCTTATCGGAGAGCAATGGGGTCGCCGGCGGCGCCATCTCCCACGACGCGCTCGCCGGCTCGGCTTCGATCGCCCGCTCCGACTTCACGGAGAACAAGGCCCTGGCCTCGGGCGCCGGCAACTCGACACAGGGTGGAGCGATCCAGGCGACGGGATCGGTCACGATCCGCGGCTCCACCTTCGAGGGGAACGAGGTAGTCGCGCAGGAGGCCGGCACGGCCGAGCTCGGAGCCGGCGTCTACGCAGCTGGTTCGGAGACGGACATCGTCAACTCGACGTTCGCGGAGAACGACGCGTTCGACTCGCACGGGGCGGGCGGCGCCGTTTACGCGGGCGCGGGCGCGGCGACCCTGGCACACGTCACCCTGGCCGGCAACCTGGCCAACGCGGGCGACAGCCTCGCCACGGGCGCTCTGGGGACGATCCAGGTTTCGGGATCGGTCATGGACACGAACCTCTTCGCCGGCAGCGTGTGTGACGGGTCCGTGACGTCCGGCGCCTACAACGTCGTCGAGGGCGACGACGCGGACTGCACGTTCGCGGCAGGAGACATCACCGGCGCGGGCGAGAACGGGCTCGGGCTCCGCACCCTGGCAGCCAATGGCGGCCCGACGGAGACATTCGCGCTCAAGGGGGCGAGCCAAGCCGTGAACTTCGTGCCGACGGCGCGGTGCTTGGCCCTCACGGGAGGAAAGGATCAGCGCGGATTCGCGCGTCCGGTCGGGTCGAAGTGCGACGCCGGTTCGTACGAGCGCGGGGCAAAGAAGCCTTAGATCCCGCCCGCCTGGGTATACGATCGCCCACCGTGGCGGGCGAGGCCGAATCAAACGGAGCGGAGGCGCTCCCGGTCACGTACCGGGAGACGACCAAGCGCTACCCCGGATCTGACGATGCGGCCGTCGATTCGCTGAGCCTCGATGTCGCGGCGGGTGAGATCTGCGTCCTGGTCGGGCCTTCGGGTTGCGGCAAGACGACGGCGATGCGGATGGTGAACCGCATGGTCGAGATCACCGACGGCGACATCCTGGTCGGCGATCGCTCCGTCCGCGATCGCACGCCGTTCGAGCTCCGCCGCGAGATCGGCTACGTCATCCAGCAGATCGGGCTCTTCCCGCACCGCACGATCGGCGAGAACATCGCGACGGTGCCCCGGATGCTCGGCTGGGACCAGTCCCGCACCGCGCAGAGGGTCGACGAGCTCATCTCGGCTGATCGGCCTCGACCCCGAGCTTCGCGACCGCTATCCGGCTCAGCTCTCGGGCGGCCAGCAGCAGCGGGTGGGGGTTGCGCGCGCGCTCGCGGCCAATCCCGGCGTGATGCTGATGGACGAGCCGTTCGGCGCTGTCGACCCCATCAACCGCGAGCGCCTGCAGAACGAGTTTCTCCGCCTCCAGGCAGAGGTGAAGAAGACGATCCTGTTCGTCACTCACGACATCGACGAGGCGATCAAGATGGGCGACCGGATCGCGGTCCTTCGGGAAGGCGGCAAGCTCGCCCAGTACGCCACGCCGGCAGAGCTCCTGATGGCTCCCGCCAACTCGTTCGTCGAGGACTTCGTGGGCGCCGACCGTGCGCTGAAGCGGCTTGCCCTCATGCGAGTGTCCGACGTGGATCTCTGGGAGGCCCCGCTGGCCTTCGTCGGGCAGTCGACCGGCGAGGTGCGGGCGAAGCTCGAGGGCGCGGAGGTCCCGCACGCGCTGCTCGTCGACTCCGATCGGAAGCCGCTCGGGCTGGCTTTCGGAGACCGACCTGCGGAAGGACCTCGTGCCCGAACGTCCCCGACTCCTCGCCCCATCCGATCCTGGACGGCTCGGACGTGATGCGCGATGCCCTCTCTGACCTGCTTCAGGCCGAAAGCCAATACGCGCCCGTGGTGGACGGACAGGGCCGCATCACCGGCGTCCTCTCGATCGAGATCGTGCAGGAGTTCCTGAGCTCGGACGAGGCGACGGAGGACGAGCACTCGGCCTCCGAACGACCTCTGGGCGTATGAGCGTGAATCTCACTTTGGTCGGCCAGTCGCTCGCCGAGAAGCTCGCCGGCGACTCGAGCGATCAGTGCATCCAGGACAACGGCGCCTTCTGCTTCAACTGGATCGCCGAGAACTTCTCCGACCGCTACGTCACGCCGACGCTGGAGCACCTCTACCTGGTGGGCTTCTCCGTGATCCTGGGCTTCCTGCTCGCGATGGGCATGGCCGTCCTCTCACATCGCCAGCGCTGGCTCGTGCCGCCGCTTCATCGGCGTCACCGGCGTCCTCTACACGATCCCGAGCGTCGCCTTCTTCTTCCTCCTCCTCCCGATCACCGGGCGCGGAGTGGACACCGCTCTGATCGCACTGACCGCGTACAACCTCCAGATCATCTATCGCAACATCGTCGCGGGCCTGAACAACGTGCCGGTCGGGCCCAAGGACGCGGGGCGGGGGATGGGCATGACCGCACGGCAGATGCTGTGGAAGGTCGAGTTCCCCCTGGCGGTCCCCGAGATCGTCGCCGGACTCCGCATCGCGACGGTCTCGACGGTCGCGATCGCGACGCTCGCGGACTTCGCGGGAGGCGGTGGGCTCGGCAGCCTGATCATCACCGGGTCCAACATCACCTTCAAGACGAACATCCTGGTGGTGACGGTGCTCGCCGTGGGGATGGCGGTCATCTTCGACGTTCTCTTCCTGCTCGCGCAGCGCAGGCTCACGCGCTGGCAGACAGCGGGCGAGAGCCGTGATGGATCGAAGCGCTTCGGCGCTGCGATGGCGCGATCAAGGGCGGCATGACGGGCGCTGGCACTGCGGATTCCTCGGATCGTTCGGCGACGCGTTCGAGTTCATCTTCTCGGGCCAGCAGTCGCCGCTCGCCCGCGGCGAGGTCGGCGGCCTCGCCCAGGTCTGGGACCTGCTCGTAACCCATGTGGCCCTGAGCGCCGCGGCGATGGCGCTTGGCCTTGCGATCGCGCTGCCGCTTGGGATCTACCTGGGCCACCGCGGGCGCGGCGAGCTGTTCGCCGTCGCCGCGGGGAACGCGGGACGCGCCCTTCCCGAGCTTGTCCTGATCGCGCTCTTCGTGGCCTTCGTCGGCACTGGCTTCGACAACGTGATGCTGGCCCTCATGATCCTCGCTGTCCCGCCCATCCTCACCAACACCTTCGTCGGGATCAGGCAGGCCGATCGCACCGCGGTCGAGGCGGCGCGCGGCATGGGGATGTCCGAGCGCGCCATCGCCCTCCGCATCGAGCTGCCGCTCGCGGCGCCGACCATCATGACCGGCGTCAGGACGAGCGCGATCAACGTCATCGCGACCGCGACGATCGCTCCGCTGGGAGGCGTGCTCACCCTTGGCGATTTCATCCTGTCGCCGAACGTCTACGGGGACGCGGGCGTGATCGCCGGGGCGATCCTGGTTGCTCTGCTCGCGCTCTCGGTCGAGCTCGGCCTCGCCGCTCTCCAGAGCGCACTCACGCCCAAAGGCGTCAAGTTGCAGCGCGCGGCCGCTGATACCGCATAGGCTTTTGGCGTCGGTCGGATCAATCAGTCCACGAAAGAGAGGGAAGCCCAACATGAGCTTCAGTAAGTACCTGCGTGCGGTTTTCGCGCTTCTGGCAGCGGGAGTCATCGCGTTCGGCGTGGCCGCGTGCGGGGACGACGAGGACGACTCGGGCTCGGAGCGAGTCCAGCTCATCGTCGACCGCCATCGAGTCGAACCCGGACAACGAGGGCGTGGAGGTGACGATCGGATCGAAGAACTTCGACGAGCAGTTCATCCTCGGCGAGATCTACGCGCAGGCGCTCGAGGCGGCCGGATACACGGTCCAGACCGAGCTCAACCTCGGCTCTGAGGTCGTCGCCAAGAAGGCGCTCGAGACCGGCGAGGTCGACGCGTATCCCGAGTACACCTCGACGACGCTGACCAGCCTCTACGGCGTGGACCCCGAAGAGGTGCCCGGCGACGCTCAGGAAGCCGCCGACCTCGCGAACGACGAGCTCGGAGCTGACGGCCTCGTGGCCTTTGCGCCGACTCCGTTCACCAGCGCAAACGCTGTCGGCCTGCTCACCGAAACGGCAGAGGAGCTCGACGTAGAGACGATCTCGGACCTCGAGGGCAAGTCGCAGGACCTGACCCTGTTCGGTAGCCCTGAGTGCCGCCAGCGGATCGACTGCCTGCTGGGTCTCGAGGAGAACTACGGCCTCGAGCTCGGCGGGTTCAAGCCCGTCGACATCGAGCAGCGCTACGAGGTTCTCGACAATGGAGAGGCTGACCTGTCGATCGTGTTCACCACGGACGGTCAGCTCTACAAGGATCCCGAGACGTACTCGATCCTCGAGGACGACCAGTCACTGCTCCCCGCGGGGAACGTGATCGTCACGGCAAGCCAGGACGCGGTCGACGAGGCCGGCCCTGACTTCCAGGAGACGATCGAGCTCGTCCAGGAGCAGCTCGAGCTGGAGGTCATGCAGGAGCTGAACGCCCGCGTCTCGCTCGATCGCGAGGACCCGGCCGACGTGGCCGCGGACTACCTCAGCGAGGCGGGTTACACGGAGTAGCGCTTGCGCACTCGGATAACGCTCGCGGCTCTGCTGACGGCGGCGCTTGGCCTGGTGCCGGCGTCGCCGTCGGCCGCCGCGACGATCGAGGTCACAACGCTCAACGACGAGGTCGCCGTAGACGGCGACTGCTCGCTGCGAGAGGCGATGATCTCAGCGAACGACAACGTCTCGTTCGACGCCTGCGCGAAGGGGCAAGGCGGGGCTAAGCGGGACGCGATCGAGCTCGCGGACGCCGAGTACGGGCTCGACATCCCTGGAACCGGGGAGAACGCCAGCCAGACCGGCGACCTCGACTACATGGGTGGCGGCAAGCTGACGATCCGGTGCGCGCAAGGCGACGGGTGCGGGATCAACGCGCTGAGCGCGGGGGACCGGGCGATTCATGCTTCGGAGAACGCGAAGAGCCTGCGCCTCGAGCGACTCTTTCTGGAAGACGCAAACGCGGTCAACGGTGGCCTGGTCTACGCGGACACGGGCTCCCTGGCGCTCGACCGGGTGGACGTGCGATCCGGCGTGGTCAGCAATGTCGGCGGAGGTATCTGGTTCGGCGGCAGCGAAGGCCTCAAGGTCACTCGCTCCGCGTTCTACCTGAACGAAGCCCGCGGCGGTGGCGCCATCTACGCGCCGAACAACGCGCGCGTGTCGATCTCCAAGTCCGTTTTTTCCGACAACGAGGCAGAGGGCACCGCGGCGCGTGGCGGCGCCGTATGGGCTTTCAACTTGTCGATCGCGAGATCGATGTTCCTCGAGAACACGGCCGTGGCCGACGCTTCTGACTCCTCGGGAGGGGCGGTATACGGGACCGATGCGAAGGTCAGCCGCTCGTACTTCGGTGACAACGTCAGCGCGATGACGGGCGCAGGCGACGGGGCCGACGGTGGCGCCCTGGGCATGTTGGGCAAGAGTGCCGTTACCAACTCAACATTCTTCGACAACGCCAGCCAGGACGATGGTGGCGCAGTCAGCGGCGAGGCCAAGCTGGCTCATACGACCTTCCTCCAGAACACGGCCGTAGACGACGGGGATCACGTGTATGGGACCGCGGGCGGGATCTCGCTCCGCAACTCGATCCTGCCCGGCGCCATGATCGCGGTGGACGTCTGCGCGGGCACGACGTCAAAGGGCTTCAACGTGTTCTCCTACGACGACTCCGGTTGCGGCACGCTTGACAGCGACGTGGTCAACGGCGGCAACGCAGGGCTCCAAGGGCCTCCGGCCCCGAACGGCGGCTTCACGTGGACGATCCCGATCAGCTCGGACTCCGTCGCGAAGAACCTGATCCCGAAGCGGAACTGCCGTTCGGCGAAGGGCGTCGACCAGCGGGGTTACGAACGCCCGGCGGGGACGCGTTGCGACGCGGGCGCGTTCGAGCGCGGCGCAAATCCCTAGCGCGAGCGACTAGGCTCACGCGCCGATGGCGCCGAAGCTAGGACTCAACCTCGGTTACTGGGGGATCGGCCCCCAGGGCGACGAGGCGGTCGAGATCGTCAAGGCCGCCGAGGACTCCGGCTTCGACTCCGTATGGGTTGCCGAGTCGTACGGATCGGATGTCGTCTCCATTCTCTCCTGGCTCGTTCCACAGACGTCCACGATCAAGCTGGGCGCCGCGATCATGCAGGTCCCGGCGCGACCGCCCGCGGCGGCCGCCATGGCGGGCGCCACGATCGACTCTCTGTCGGGCGGACGCTTCATCTTCGGGTTCGGCCCGTCGGGCCCGCAGGTGTCTGAAGGTTGGTACGGGGTCGAGTACGCGAAGCCCTGGGGCCGCACGCGCGAGTACATCGAGATCGTCCGGGAGATCGTCGCGCGCAAGGGGCCGCTCGAGCACTCGGGCGACCACTGGAAGCTGCCGATCGAGGGCGGCACGGGCCAGGGCAAGGCGCTCAAGCTGAACTTCCACCCGGTCCGCAACGAGATCCCCGTCTTCGTCGGCGCGATCGGGCGCAAGTCCGTCGAGATGGCCGCCGAGATCTGCGACGGCTGGATCCCGATCTTCTTCTCCGCCGCGAAGTTCCAGGAGACCTGGGGCGAGCACCTCGAGGCGGGCTTCGCAAAGGGGGGGCGCTCCCGCGCCGACCTCGAGATCTCACCCTCGGTCCAGGTCGCGATCGACGGCGACCTCGACGCCGCCCGCGCCGTGGTCAAGGCCGGGCTCCTGCTCTACCTCGGGGGGATGGGCTCGCGGAAGACGAACTTCTACGTAGACCTCACGCATCGCTTCGGGTTCGGCGAGGTGGCCGACGAGGTCCAGGGCCTGTTCCTGGACGGAAAGCGCGACGAGGCCTACAACGCGATTCCCGACGAACTGGTGGACGCGACCTCCCTCGTCGGCTCCGAGGCCGAGGTGGCCGAGAAGATCACCTCGTTCTCCCAGGCGGGAATCGACCGCCTCATCTGCTCGCCGGTCCACCTGGACCAGGACCAGCGCCTCCACACGATCAAGCGCCTCGCGGCGCTCGTCGACTCGAGCGCCGGGGTCTGACCCCCCAGGCGCTGGGACGCGCAGGCACCCCGCACCGCCTGGCAGCATGCTGGGGCGGATGGAGGCGACGGTGCGCGAGCGGGCCGCGAAGGGCCAGAAGGCCGGGCTCAGAACCGACACGGCGGCAACCGCCGCGGCTGCGAAGGCGATCGAGGAGCGCGAATGAACGAAGCCAGCAAACCGACCGGCCGGGTCGTCCTGTTCGGCGCCACCGGCTACACGGGCGACCTCGACCGCCCGCGCGATGGCCGAGCGGGGGATGCGGCCCGTCCTGGCGGCGCGAAGGCGCGATGCCGTCGAGGCGCTGGCCGCCGAGCTGGGAGGCCTGGAATCGGCGGTCGCCGACATCTCGGACCCGAGCTCGATCCGTGCGCTCGTCGAGCGCGGCGACACGCTCGTCACCACCGTCGGGCCGTTCGCCCGCTGGGGCGATGCGGCGCTCGACGCGGCAATCGACGCCGGAGCGCACTACATCGACTCGACCGGGGAGCCGCCGTTCGTGCGCAGGGTCTTCGAGGAAGCGGGGCCTCGCGCGGAGCGAAGCGGGACGGTCGCGATGACCGCGATGGGCTACGACTGGGTGCCGGGCAACCTGACGGGCGCGCTGGCGCTGGCCGAGGCCGAGGGCGCGACCGGCGTCCGGATCGGGTACTTCGCGACGGGCTCGGGCCTGGGCGGGATGAGCGGCGGAACCCGCGCGTCTTTGATGGGCGCGCTGATGGAGCCGAGCTTTCAGTTCCGCGGCGGCGTGCTCGTCACCGAGCGGGGCGCCAAGAAGGTGCACTCGTTCGGCGTCGGCGGCAGGCAGCGTCAGGGCATCTCCGTCGGCACTTCCGAGGCTTTCTCGCTTCCGCGCGTCTATCCCGGCGTGCGCGACGTCGAGGTTTACCTCGGCTGGTTCGGCCGCCAGGAGCCGGGCGATGCAGGGCTTCTCGCTCGTCGGGTCGGGCGTCACGAAGATCCCGGGCGTTCGGCAGGCGTCGAACGCCGTCGGTCGGGCGGTTCGTGAAGACATCGACCGGTGGGCCGGACGAGGAAGCGCGAAAGAGCGGCGGCTCGCTGTTCGCCGCCGAAGCGCTGGACGAGTCGGGCGACGTGATCGCGACGGTTGGCACCGAGGGGATCAGCGGCTACGCGTTCACCGGCTACATGCTCGCGTGGGCGGCCGAGGCGACCTCGAAGGGCGAGGCGGCGCAGGCGGGCGCAGGCGCCCGCGGGCCCGTCGAGGCGTTCGGCCTCGACCGCCTCGAAGCAGGATGCGCTGAATGCGGAATCAAGCGCAGCGTCGGATAGGCTCCGCGCCCGCCGGGCGTGGCCCGGCTCTTGCGGTTTGAAGATCGGGGTTCCGAAAGAGACGGCTGAGGGCGAGCGCCGCGTGGCGCTGATTCCCGATGTCGTGAAGTCTCTGGCCGACAAGGAGATCGACGTGGTGGTCGAATCCGGCGCCGGCGTCGAGTCCGGCCATCCCGACGAGTCCTACACCGAGGCTGGCGCCGAGATCGGCGATCCCTGGGGCGCCGACGTCGTCGTTCACGTCGCGGTGCCCGACCCAGGACGAGATCGGCAAGGTCGGCAGGGGCAAGGTCCTGATCGGCCACCTGGCGCCGCTCACCTCCGGCGAGACCAACAAGGCGCTTGCCTCCGCGGGCGTCACGAGCTTTGCGATGGAGGCCGTGCCGCGCATCACCCGCGCGCAGGCAATGGACGCGCTGTCCTCGCAGGCGAACGTCGCGGGCTACGCGGCGACGCTTCTCGCCGCCCGCGAGGCCGGGCGCTTCTTCCCGATGATGACCACCGCTGCGGGAACCGTCTCGCCGGCCCGGGTGCTGGTGCTGGGCGCAGGCGTCGCGGGCCTTCAGGCCATCGCCACGGCCAAGCGCCTGGGCGCCGTCGTCTCCGGCTTCGACATCCGCCGCGCCGCCTGGGAGCAGATCGCCTCGCTCGGCGGTCGCCCGCTCGAGCTCGACTTCATCCCGGACGCGGAGGACGAGGGCGGCTATGCCAGGCCCTTGACCGACGAGGAGAACGAGCAGGTGCGCGAAGCCCTCGCCGAGAACGCGGGCAAGCAGGACGTGATCATCACGACCGCCCAGATTCCCGGGCGCGACGCGCCGATCCTCCTGACGCAGCCAGGCGGTGGCGAACATGAAGCCCGGCTCCGTGATCGTCGATCTCGCCGGCGACTCGGGCGGCAACTGCGAGCTGACCGAGGCGCGCTCGCACCGTCGTCTCCGACAACGGCGTCAAGGTGATCGCCCCGGCGAACCTCGCCTCGGACATGGCCGCGCACGCCTCGCAGCTCTACGCGAAGAACATCGAGAACCTGCTCGGGCTCCTCATCGGCGAGGACGGGCAGCTCAACCTGGACTTCGACGACGAGGTGGTCGCCGGCGCGTGCATCACGCACGACGGCGAGATCCGAGGAGAGGACGGCAGGTAAATGATGAGCGACGCAAGGCGCGAAACAAGCATGTGCCGGTGGGTGTCATGAGCGTTGTCACCGAGCTCACGATCTTCGTCCTTGCCGCCTTCGTCGGCTTCTCGGTCATCTCGAAGGTGCCCGCGACGCTCCACACGCCGCTGATGTCGCAGACGAACGCCATCCACGGCATCGTCATGCTCGGCGGGCTGATCGTCGCCGGCTACGCGGAGGGCGCGCTGGAGCTGACGATCGCGTTCATCGCGATCGCCTTCGGCGCGATCAACATCGTGGGCGGCTTCATGGTCACCGACCGCATGCTCGGCATGTTCGTCCAGGAAACCAAAGCCTGACACGTCCTCGGCTTCGCCTCCGGGCGGGTCAGGGTCCGAGCAAGTCGAGGTTCCAAGTGATCCCGGCGTCTTCGAGCCGGGCGGCGACGCGGCGACCCTGCTCTACATCGTCTCGTTCTCGCTCTTCATCTTCGGCCTGATGCAGGGCACGCACCCGCGCACCGCCAAGAACGGCAACCTGATCGCGGCCGGCGGCATGCTGATCGCGGTCGTCACGACCCTGCTCCTGGACGGGATCGGCAACTGGGGCGTGATCATCGGCGGGCTGGTTGTGGGCTCGGCGGTCGGCTACATCGCCTCGGTGCGCGTGCAGATGACCGAGATGCCGCAGATGGTGGCGCTCTACAACGGCGTCGGCGGCGGCGCGGTCGCGCTCATCGCGTGGTCGGAGTTCCGCCACGAGACCGCGTTCGAGCTCGAGACCTTCATCCCGATCCTCTTCGCCGCCGTCATCGGCTCCGTCTCGTTCTGGGGCTCCAACATCGCCTTCGCGAAGCTCCAGGACCTGATCCCGACCAAGCCGATCGCGGTGCCCGGCCAGCAGGTGATCAACGCGCTGCTTCTCGTCGGCGCTCGTCGTCGGCCTGCGTGATCCTCGCCTCGTCCGACGACCCGTCGGAGGGGCTCTTCATCGGCGTCCTCATCGCCGCGGCGCTCCTCGGCAACCTCGTCGTCCTGCCGATCGGCGGCGCGGACATGCCGGTCGTGATCTCACTGCTGAACGCGGCCACCGGTCTCTCGGCCGCCGCCGCCGGGTTCTCGCTCGACAACGTCTCGCTGATCGTCGCGGGCACGCTCGTCGGCTCCTCGGGAACGATCCTCACGATGGAGATGGCGACCGCGATGAACCGCTCGATCCCGAACATCCTGTTCGCGGGCTTCGGCGGCGCGCCGGCCGCATCGGGGGCGCCGGGCGAGGAGCGCCCGCACACTTCGATCGGCGCCCAGGACGCTGCGATCAAGCTCGCCTACGCCGACTCGGTCGTGATCGTCCCGGGCTACGGCCTGGCCGTCGCGCAGGCTCAGCACGCCGTCAAGGAGATGGCGAACGAGCTCGAGAAGCGCGGGGTGGACGTGAACTACGCGATCCACCCGGTCGCCGGGCGCATGCCCGGCCACATGAACGTGCTCCTGGCCGAGGCGGACGTGCCCTACGAGAAGCTCCGCGAGATGGAGGACATCAACCCGGAGATGCCGCGCGTCGACGTCGCGGTGATCATCGGCGCCAACGACGTCACCAATCCGGCCGCCAAGAACGACCCCGACTCGCCCATCGCCGGCATGCCGATCATCGAGGCGAACGAGGCCAAGCAGGTCATCGTCATCAAGCGGTCGATGTCGCCCGGCTTCGCGGGCATCGACAACGACCTCTTCTATCTGCCGAACACGGACATGCTCTTCGCCGACGCGAAGGCCGCCGCGGGCGAGATCGCCGCGGCGATCGAAGACCTGTAGCTCCCGGCGTGCGCTCTTAGTTGCCGTGCCCGCCGCGGCGGACGCGCGGCGCGGCCCAGCCGACGAGGGCGCCGAGGGCGCCGACGATCAGGAGCGCGAAGATCAGCGGGATCGTCGTCTTGATGAAGAGGAACGTTCACCTCGACCTCCTGGAGGTTCTGGAGGATGAGGACCGCCATGAGGCGTCGCGGCGATCGCGAACGCATAGGTCTTCCAGCCCCGGCCTTCCTTCTTGGGCAGCTCTGGTGAGTCTGCTTGACATTGAGACACCGTACCCGTGCACGGTGTGCGTGACTCGCGACGGGGCGGCGGGCTTGGCGTCGTTGTGCGACTCCGACAGCTCCGAGCCGAGGGCGGGCAGGCGAGCCCGGAGTGGCTCGGCGTCGGTGCTGGCCGTCTCGCTCGCGTTCGCCGCGATGGCAGCGGCGGGCGTCGCCCTGCCGGGCACCGATCTGGCGCGCACGCTCGCAGCGCGGCTCGTGTGCGCGGCCGGCCTGGGGGAGGGGTGCGGAGGCCAGCCGACGGCACTGGCCCTCGAGTACGGACCCGAGCTGGCCGAAACCGTCTCCCGGCACGTGCCCGTTCTCCAGTACGAGCAGGGAATGCTCTCGCTGCCGATCGACTACCGCGAGTGCCGCGAGGTGGCATGTGCGCAGGGCCCCTCCTCGGGCGTCGCCGGGGAGACGCAACGCCGGGCTCCCGGTCACGCTCTTCTCGCCACGTCGTCGACTGCCGCGAGCCGGCTGCGCCGGTGCCTGCCGCAGCTCGATGCGACGGCGAGCGCGCCGGGAACCTCTACATCCAGTACTGGGCCTACTACCCGGACAGCCGCACCGTGCCGTTCGGCGAGGCCGGCTACCACCCCGACGACTGGGAGTCGTTCCAGGTCCGGATCGGGCCGGACGTCGATCCAGGAGCGCGCGAGCTCGCACCACGGCTACAACGGCCACGGCGGCGACCCGGTCAACGACACCGGGCTGCTGCCGGGCAGGGCGGCCTGGGCCGAGCGCGACGGGCCGCTATTGGATCTCGAGCGGCAGCCACGCGGGCCGGGTCGGCACCAAGGACGCGTTCGCCCGTCTCACCTTCCCGTGGCAGGTGAGCGTGGTCCCGATCGAGTCGCTCCGCGACGTTTGGGGCGACTACGTCGGATCGCCCGACCACAAGCCGGCCTGGCTCAAGGACGTCTTCTTGGACCCGGAGGCGACGGGGACGTCCGGCTAGGCCGCCGAGGTGTCCAGGCCCAAGAGGCCGAGCATCCACTCGGCGTGGAGCATCACGCGTTCGATCGTGAAGTCGCCGGGGTTCTCCAGGATGAGCCGCGCGGCCTCCTCGGAGACCGCCTGAAGGGTCAGCGCGGTGAGCTCGGGGTCGGGGGAGGGCGGACCGGAACCGTCGGCGAGGGCGTGCGGGACCACGGCCGCGAGCTGCTGGGTGACGGCGGCGCGGATCTGGATCGCGCGCTCGCGAAGGATCTCCGGAGTGCCTTCCGCGGGGACGAGGACGAGCTTCCAGGTGAACGGGTCTTCGGCAACGGCCTCCAGGAAGGCGCGGAGCGAGCTCAGCAGCATCGCGCCTGGATTCTCCGCGTCGGCCTCGCGTGGGATCAGGCGCATGAGCTGCGCGACGGCACGCTTGCCTTCCCGGTCGACGAGCGCCCTGAGGAGGCCGGTCAGGTCGTCGAAATGGCCGTAGACGACGGGTCGCGTGATTCCCGCCCGGCGGGCAACGGCGTCGATCGAGACTGCGTGGAAGCCGCGCTCTCCGGCAAGCTCCTTCGTGGCGTCGAGGATCTGCTCGCGCCGCTCGGGCCCGGTGAGGCGTACGGTCTTGGCGGGTGCGGTGCTCGCTCTCGGTCAGTGTCGCTCGTGTCCCATGTGCGTAGGCTACACCAGTGTAACTTACAGTAGTGTAACCGCGTAGGATCGCTACGAAGCCACGAACCAACCTCAGGAGACCTCCGAACGATGCCAGCCACAGCCACCCGCCCCGCCGCGCAGACCACCGGGCCCGTCGAGGCCGACCACGAGGTCGTCATCGTCGGCACCGGCTTTTCCGGCATCGGCGCGGCGATCAAGCTGAAGGAGGCGGGGATCGAGGACTTCGTCGTCTTCGACAAGGCCGAGTCCGTCGCCGGCACCTGGCGCGAGAACACCTATCCGGGCTGCGCCTGCGACGTGCCCTCGCACATGTACTCCTTCTCGTTCGAGCAGAACCCGGACTGGTCCGAGATGTACGCGCCGCAGCCGGAGATCCGCGAGTACCTGGAGCGCGTCACCGACAAGTACGGAGTCCGCCCCCACATGCGGTTCGGCTTCACGGCGCTCAGCGCGACGTGGGACGAGGCCGCGGGCCTGTGGCACTGCGTCGGCGAAGGCCCGGACGGCCGCGAGACGCTGACGGCGCGATTCCTCATCTCGGGCATCGGCGGACTGCACGTTCCCGCCAAGCCCCACCTCCAGGGGCTCGGAGAGCTTCGAAGGGCCGGCCTTCCACTCGGCCGAGTGGGATCACTCGGTGGACCTCACCGGAAAGAAGGTCGCCGTGATCGGCACCGGCGCCTCCGCGATCCAGTTCGTTCCGGCGATCGCCGGCGACGTCGGCCGGCTCGACCTCTACCAGCGCACGGCGCCCTGGGTCCTGCCCGAAGCTCGACCGCCACATCCCGAAGTTCGAGCGGCGCCTCTACAGGCGTTTCCCGTTCCTCCAGCGCGCTTACCGCCGCGGCCTCTACTGGTATCTCGAGCTCGTCATCTACCGCGGGATCACGAGCAAGCGGTTCGGCCGCATCTTCGAGCGCGCCGGCCTGAAGAACCTCGAGCGTCAGGTCTACGACCCCGTCAAGCGCGAAGAAGCTCACGCCCGGCTACGAGTTCGGCTGCAAGCGCATGCTGATGTCGAACACGTACTACAAGGCGCTCGACAGGCCGAACGCGGACGTCGTCACCGAGCCGATCGCGGAGGTCGGCCCGCGCTCGATCACGACGGCCGACGGCGTCACGCGCGAGGCCGACGTGATCATCTACGGCACCGGCTTCGACACCCAGGCGATGGCGTCGTCGGTGGAGATCCAGGGCGAGGGCGGCCACAGGCTCGCCGAGCTCTGGCAGCGGGAGGGCATCCAGGCCCACCGGGGCACGATGATCGCCGGCTTTCCGAACCTGTTCTTCCTCCTCGGCCCGAACACGGGCCTTGGGCCACAACTCCGTCGTCTTCATGATCGAGTGCCAGATCCGGCTGGTCGTCCAGGCGATCGAGGAGGCGCGGCTGCGAAACGCCTCGGTGGCGCCCACCGCGCGCGCTCAGGAGTCCTACAACTCGAAGATGCAGTCCGACCTGGGTGGCGCCGTGTGGTCGCGCGGCTGCAAGAGCTGGTACCTGGACGCCCAGGGGCGCAACATCACGCTCTGGCCGGGGGAGACGTTCCGCTTCTACGAGTCGACGCGAAAGCTCGATCCCGCCGAGTTCGAATGGGCCGAGCGCAGGGCGCTGATTCGCCCGCTGCGTCCGGCCACCGCGAGCTCGCCGAGGTGGCGTGATGGCCCGCCGCAGGCTCGACGTCAACGGCCGCACCGTCTTCGTCACGGGTGCCGCGCGCGGCATCGGCGGCGGAGTCGCCGAGCGCATGCACTCCAAGGGCGCGAACGTCGCGCTCGTCGGGCTGGAGCCCGACCTGCTCGAGGAGCGCGCCGCGAAGCTCGGCGACCGCGCGGCCTGGTTCGAGGCGGACGTGACCGACACCGGATGCCCTGGAGCGCGCAGTCAAGGGCACGGTCGAGCGCTTCGGCGGCATCGACGTCGCGGTCGCCAACGCGGGCATCCACACCGTCGGCTCGCTGATCACCGCTCCGCCCGAGCAGATCGAGCGGACCATGAACGTGAACCTGTTCGGCGTCTGGCGCACGGACCGCGCGGTCCTCCCGCACGTGATCGAGCGCAAGGGCTACCTGCTCAACATCGCGTCGCTCGCCGCGGCGGCCCACGCGCCCCTGATGGGCCCCTACGCGGCGTCGAAGGCAGGCGTCGAGGGGCTCACCGACTCGCTCCGGGTCGAGCTGGCACCGACCGGGGCGCGCGCCGGTTGCGCGTACTTCGGCTTCATCGAGACGGATCTGGTGAAGGCCAGCTTCGAGCACCCATCGACCAAGGCGATGGAGGGCATCATGCCGGCGGCGATTCGCAAGGCGGTGCCGCTCTCGGCCGCCGTCGACGCGATCGAGCGGGGGATCGAGCGCCGCTCAGGCCGCCTCTGGGCTCCGCGGTTCGTCGGCGGCGCGCTGGCGATCCGGGGCATCATGCAGCCGCTGACCGAGATCCGCGCGATGCGGACGCAAGCATCTCGCCGAGGCGATCCGCCTGGCCGACCCGGCCAACGGCGGCCTGGACGGCCAGGATCCGATGCTGGGCGTCGCCGCCGCGGTCTCCGAGCGCGAGAAGGTCGGCGCCTGAGTAGCCGTCCGAAGGCCGGTCTAGCGTTCCCGCGCATGGCTAAGCGCGAGGCGCAGGCCCAGCTTGCTTCCCGCGTTGGCAGGCATGCCGACGCAGGAGGAGCTCAACCTCGCAGAGGCTGGCGCACGGCGCCCTGTCGGCACCGGATCCGCGGTCGAACGCGCGGAGCAGGCGCTGGCCGAGCGGGTCGAGGCCTTCACCGAGGCCTCCGAAGCGCTTCGCGCCGAGATCCGGTCATTCGCCGCGGTGGTCGCAGAGGCCGAGGGCCGGCCGGCGGAGCCGGAGCTGAGGCTGGTCGTGAGCCGGGAGACCGCCGAGTTCGAGGCCATCGAGGAAGCCGACAAGGCCCGAGGAAGCCGCCGACCGCGCCGACGACCGGCCCAGATCGCCGAGTTCTTCCGCGTTCACGAGGAGCGCGAGGATGCCTCGCCGGCCCCAGCCGGCCGTGGCTGCGACTTTGCCCGCGACTCCCGCCCGTGACCCGCAGACCCCGCTCGCGATCGTCTCTACGCGGACGTGGCGGGGCGATCATCGGCCTGCGCCGGCGCCGCGGCGCCTGATCAATTTCGTGCTCCTGAAGTAAGGGCGCGCGCTACTTCGGCGGCATGCGGATCGCGCCGTCGAGGCGGATCGTCTCGCCGTTCAGCATCGGGTTCTCGATGATCGAGAGCGCGAGCTGCGCGAACTCGGCGGGGTCGCCGAGGCGCGATGGGAACGGGATGCCGGCGCCGAGCGCCTGGCGGTTCTCCTCGGGAAGCGCCGCCAGGAGCGGCGTGTCGAAGAGCCCGGGCGCGATCGTGTTGACGCGGATGCCGCGGCCGGCGAGGTCGCGCGCGGCGGGCAGGGTGAGGCCGACGATGCCGGCCTTCGATGCCGCGTAGGCGACCTGGCCGATCTGGCCGTCGAAGGCGGCGATCGACGCCGTTGAGACGTGGACGCCGCGCTCTCCTCCGTCGTCCGGCTCGTTCTCGGACATCGCGGTCGCGGCGAGGCGCAGCACGTTGAAGGTGCCGATCAGGTTCACCTTGATCACGTTCGAGAAGATCTCGAGGTCGTGGGGGCCGTGCTTGGAAGCGGTCCGCTGAGCCCAGCCGATCCCGGCGCAGCAGACCGAGATCCGCAGGCCGCCCTCGGCTCCGGCCGCGGCGTCGACCGCGGCCTGGACCTGCTCCTCGTCCATCACGTTCGCTTCGACGAAGCTCGCGCGCTCGCCGAGCTCGGATGCGAGCGCCTCGCCCTTCTCGGCGTTCGAGGTCGGAGATCACGACGCTCGCGCCGGCCGCATGGAGGCGCCGTGTGGTGGCCTCGCCGAGCCCTGAGGCCCCGCCCGATATCAGCGCGCCTGCGCCCTTGACTTCCATCGCGGCGGGAGCGTATCTGACAGTAACTCGCGCGTAACGCCGAGATCCTGCAAGGTGACTAGGGTTTCACCATCGCGACCTCACAGACCCGGACCAACCTGAAGGACCAAATCGCGGAGCGCCTCGCCGAGGCGCGGCGGATGACGCTGCTGCTGGTCGAGCCCTCACCGACGATCAGCTCAACCGCGTCTACTCGGACATCCTCTCGCCGCTCGCCTGGGACCTCGGGCACATCGCGAACTTCGAGGAGCTCTGGCTCGTCCAGACGATCGGCGAGCGCGAGCCGATGGACGGCGATCTCGGCCGCTTCTACGACGCGATCGAGAACCCGCGCGCGACCCGCAACGAGCTGCCGATCCTGCGCGGCGACGAGCTTCGCACCTACATGGCCGAGGTGCGCGAGCGGACGCTCGAGGTCCTCGAAGCATCGAGCTCGAGGACACGGACGACCGGCTGCTCGCAGGACGGATTCGTCTACGAGCTGATCCTCGCCCACGAGCACCAGCACAACGAGACGATGCTCCAGCTCCTCCAGATGGTCGAGAGCTACGAGCCGGCCGACCCCGCGGCAATCCCGGCCCCGGCGACCCACGAGCGCCCCGCAAGGGACCAGGTACCTCACACTTCGCTCATAGAGGCGGGCGAGTACGAGATCGGCGCGGGGGAGACGGCTTTGCCTACGACAACGAGCGGCCCGGCACACGGTCGAGCTCGAGGCGTTCGAGATCGACGTGACGCCGGTGACCAACGCCGACTGGATCGCGTTCATGGAGGACACGGGCGCCGAGCCGCCGCTCTATTGGGAGCGCGACGGCGAGGCGGATGGGCGCGGACCGCGATGGGCGAGACGGTCGCGGTCGACCTGGCCGATCCCGTCGTCCACGTCGACCACGCCGCCGCGACGGCATTCGCCGAGTGGGCCGGCAAGCGCCTGCCGACGGAGTTCGAGTGGGAGGCGGCCGCGAAGTCCGGCGCCCTGCAGATGCTCGGCGAGGTCTGGGAGTGGACCTCGTCGGACTTCAGGCTATCCCGGCTTCGAGGCGTTCCCCTACGACGAGTACTCGAAGGTCTTCTTCGGCCCGGACCACAAGGTCCTCCGCGGCGGCTCATGGGCGACGCGCGAGAGCGTGAACCGCGCCTCGTTCCGCAACTGGGACCTGCCCAGCGCCGGCAGATCTTCTCCGGCCTTCGCTGCGTAAGGGACGCCTGATGAGCCCGCCCGCCGGGACCACCCCCGACGTCTCGGTCGATGTGCACCTGCCGCCCGGCGGGCCCCTCTCCGGCATGGCGGCGGACGTCCGCATCGGCCTGACCAAGCCGTTCAAGGAGCTCTCGCCGCGCTACTTCTACGACGAGCGCGGCTCCGAGCTCTTCGAGCGGATCACGGAGCTGCCCGAGTACTACCCGACCCGGGCCGAGCGGGCGATCCTCGAGAACGACTCCGCCGAGATCGTCGAGGCGGCCGGCAATCCCGCGACGCTGATCGAGCTCGGCTCGGGCTCCGCCGCGAAGACGCGCGTCCTGCTCGACGCGATGCGAGACGCGGATGGATTGCGGCCTACGCGCCGGTCGACATCTCCGAGGAGATCACCCGCGACACCGCCGCGAAGGTCGCCGACGAGTACGGGATCCAGGTGCGCGGCCTCGTCTGCGACTTCGAGCGCGACCTGGAGCGGATCCCGCTCGAGGGGCCGCGCGTGATCGCCTTCCTGGGCGGCACGATCGGCAACTTCGAGCCGCAGCAGCGCGCCTCGTTCCTCGCCCGGGTCGCGAACCTGCTCGGGCCGGACGACCACTTCCTCCTCGGCACGGACCTGATCAAGGACCGCGAGACGCTCGAGGCCGCCTACAACGACTCGGCCGGCGTCACGGCCGCGTTCAACCTGAACGTCTCACCGTGCTCAACGAGCGGCTCGGCGCGGACTTCGACCCGAGCAGCTTCGAGCACGCCGCGTTCTGGGACGACGAGAACCTCTTCGTGGACATCCGCCTGCGCTCGCTGCGGCGCCAGCTCGTCGAGATCTCGGCGCTCGAGCTGACCGTCGGCTTCGAGCGCGGCGAGGAGATGCGCACCGAGATCTCGACCAAGTTCGCGCGCGAGGGCCTGGAGGGGATCTACGCGAGGCCGGCCTCGAGATGACCGGCTGGTGGACGGACCCGGAGGGGCTCTTCGGCCTCTCGCTCGCGCGCCGGCCTGACGCCGCCGCGTATGAGCGTTTCGTGCCAGGCACCGGCTGGCACCTAGCGAGGGCCAGCCTCGATCAGGTCGCCGAGCTTGTCGGGCGTGGTGATCGGCGTGAGGACCGGGAAGGGTGATCCCGCCCTCGGTGAAGCGGGCGAGGCGCTCGTGCATCTCGTCGGGCTCGCCGAGGATGAACATCTCGTCGATCAGCTCCCACGGCGCCTCGGCCGCGGCCTTCTGGCGGTCCTTCGCCTTCCACGCCTCGACCATCGGGTCGATCGCGTCGCCGTGGCCGAGCCAGCGGTAGAACGCCTCGTAGACCGGGACCGTGATGTAGGAGGAGAACATGAAGCGGGCGATCGGCTCGACCTCTTCGCGCGTGCCCGGGAGGCAGAAGAAGCGGCACAGGAGCTCGAAGCCGTCGGGAGCGCCCTCGATGCCCTCGACCACCTGGGGCAGGCCCGAGATCGGGCAGGAAGTTCGTGAAGGCGCCGTCGGCGCGCTCGACCGCGAGCCTGCAGCATCCGGCCGCGGAGCGCGGCCAGGACCACCGGGATCTCGTGCTGCGGCTTCGTCTCGAGCTTGAAGCCGTTCGCGCGTGCGCTCGCCCTCGAGCGCGACGTCCAGGAAGTCGAGCGTCTCCTTGACCTTCGAGTACGGCTTCTCGAAGGGGATGCCGTTCCAGCCCTCGACGATGCGGTCCGAGGAGGCGCCGATGCCCGAGCACGAAGCGGCCCTCCGTCGCGTCGGCCATCGCGGCCGCCTGCTGGGCGAGGAGCGCCGGGCCGCGCTGGAAGACGCCGACGACGCCGGTGCCCACGCGGACCTTGCGTGGCGTGGGCGGCGGCGAACGACAGAGGGGTGAAGCCGTCGGGCCCGGCGGTCTCGCCGGACCACACGTCGGTGTATCCGGCGGCCTCGGCGCGCTTCACCAGATCGACCTGGTCCGCGATCGACGTCATCGGCAGCGGCAGCGTCAGTCCCCAGCGGCTCATGCGCTGGAACCTATTGATATAGGCTCGCGCCGGGATGGAGCTCTCGGCCCTGGACCGAAACAGGACGATCGCCGGCGCGGTGGCGTCGATCGCGCTGATCTTCAGCCTGCTCTTCCTGGAATGGTTCGCGCTGACCGACACGCCGGCGCGCGCCGAGCAGGGTGCCTGGGTCTGCGGCGTAGACGACTTCTCGTGCACCGGCTGGGAGACGTTCGCGATCCTCCGCTACGTGCTCCTCCTCGCCGCGCTCGCGCCGGCGATCCTCGGCTACATCCTGATCCGCGGGCCACAAGCTCTCCTACCCGCCGGGCGAGATGACGATGGTCGCCGGCTTCGCGGCCTTCGTCCTGATCGCCTACAACGGGATCATGTTCAAGCCCGAGCCGGTCGAAGGGCAGGTCTTCGGCACCAGCCTGGGCATCGGCTACTGGATTGCGCTCTCGTGGCCGCGGCCGTGATCGGCGTCGTCGGGTTCCTGCGCTCGCATGGAGTCCGGCGGGCGCCAGAAGCGCAAGGCGCCCGGGCACCGTCTGACGCCACGCCGTCCCGCCGATAGGCTCGACCCGAATGGGAGTCATCTCTCAGGACGTCCGCGACTCGACGAAGCCGGACCGCAACCTCGCGCTCGAGCTCGTCCGCGTGACCGAGGCCGCTGCGCTGGCCGCGGCCCGCTGGACCGGCCGGGGCGACAAGGAGGCCGCCGACCAGGCCGCCGTCGACGCGATGCGCCTTCTGCTCGACACCGTGCCGATGGACGGCATCGTCGTGATCGGCGAGGGCGAAAAGGACGAGGCGCCCGATGCTCTACAACGGCGAGCGGATCGGCGACGGCAGCCCGCCGAAGGTCGATATCGCGGTGGACCCGCTCGAGGGCACGACGCTGTGCGCCAAGGGCATGCCCTCCGCGCTCGCCGTGATCGCGCTCGCCGAGCAGGGGCACGATGTTCGATCCCGGCCCATGCGTCTACATGGAGAAGCTCGCGGGCGGCACCGACATCGCCGACCTCCTCACGCTCGACGAGCCGCTCACGACCGTCATCGAGCGGGTCGCCGAGCGCAAGGGAACCGAGACCAGCGGCGTGACGGTGATGATGCTCGACCGCCCGCGCCACGAGGAGCAGATGGCCGAAGATCCGCGAGGTCGGCGGGCGCATCCGGCTGATCTCCGACGGCGACGTCTCCGCTGCGCTCTTCGCCGTCTCCGAATCGACCGGCGTGGACCTTCTGTGGGGGATCGGCGGTACTCCCGAGGGAGTCATCTCGGCGGCCGCGATCAAGTGCCTCGGCGGCGAGATGCTCGGGCGCCTTTGGCCTCGCGACGACGCCGAGCGCCAGGAGGCGATCGACGCGGGCTACGACCTGGACGAGGTCCTCGACCGCCGACCGCCTCGTCTCGGGCGACGACGTCTTCTTCGCCGCGACAGGCGTGACCGACGGCGAGCTCCTCCAGGGCGTGCGCTACCCGCGCTCGGGGCAGGCTTCGACCGAGTCGCTGGTCACGCGCTCGCGCTCGGGCACGGTGCGCACGGTGCAGGCGCGCCACGACCAGGCCAAGCTGCGCGAGATCACCGGCGGCCGGTACGGCTGAGCCGGCCGCGGTGTGACGCGCGAAGGTTCGGGTACGTTGGCGGACGTGGAACGCGGGAACCACAAGCCGGAGCGGCTGCTTGCCGTGGTCGGCGCGACCGGCTACATCGGTCGCAAGCTGACGCTCGAGCTGCTCGAGCGAGGCGAGACGGTTCGGGCGGTCGCGCGCTCGCCCGAGAAGGCGAAGGACCTGGAAGAGGCCGGCGCGGAGGTCGGCGAAGGCGGACGTGCTCGACGACGAGGGCCTCGAGGAGTCGCTTGCGGGCGTTTCGGTCGCCTACTACCTCGTCCACTCGATGGGCCGCGGCGCGCTCGGACGACTCGTTCGCCGAGCGCGACAAGCAGGGCGCCGAGAACTTCGGGGACGGCGGCCAAGGCGGCGGGCGTCGACCTCATCGTCTACCTCGGCGGTCTCTCCGACGGAGGCTCGAAGCACCTCGCGAGCCGCCACGAGAGCGCCGAGATCCTCCAGGCGTCGGGCGTCCCCGTCACTTACGTGCGGGCCGCCGCGGTGATCGGCGCCGGCTCGGAGTCGTTCCTCATCCCCTTCTACCTCGTCAAGAGGCTGCCCGCGATGGTCACGCCCAAGCTGGGCGCGGACGAAGACCCAGCCCATCGCGATCAGCCGACGCGCGTCCGGTACCTGGCCGACATCCCGGCAGGTCGAGGCGGCGCACGGCCGCGAGATCGAGATCGGCGGCCCCGACGTCACCACCTACGGCGGGATGATGGACGCGATGGCGCGCGGCCTCAACATCAACCCGCGCCCCCGCCTGGGCGTGCCCGGTCCTCACGCCCGGCCTCTCATCGCATTGGATCGGCCTCGTAACGCCCGTCGACACCGGCGTCGCGCGGCCGCTGATCGGCGGGATGGAGGTCGAGACGATCGTGAAGGACCCGTCGGGCATGGCCCTCTTCGACTTCGAAGCCGATGGACATCGACGAAGCGATGAAGGCCGCGCTCGAGGAACGCAGGGAAGAGTCGTAGGCGGCGCGGTCGATCAGCGCACCGGCGCGAAGTCAGTTCCCGGCCGTCCCGTCCTGCATCGATTCCAGGTCGTCCATGTCCTCGCCGTCGGGCGCGAGCGCGCCGACCGGCGAGCGGGGGAGGTCCAGGCGCGCGAGCGAGCGCAGGAAGCCGTGCGTCACCCAGGTGTGGATGCGGACCTGCGTCGCCGAGTAGATCCTGCACGCCGATGCGGGCGAACCAGCCGCCGCCGCGGAGGAATGGGTAGAAGTTCGAGACCTCCGTGCGGACGTGGACGCAGCGTCGTCCGCCTCGTCGTCGGGCGCGTTGCTTCGGACCGTGATGCGCAGCATGCCCTGGCCGCGGCCGTTCGGCGCGACCAGGAGCCCGCGCTCGATCCGCCAGGTGACCTGGCCGAGCCCGGGCCCGATCGTGTACTCGGGCTTGCGGAAGCGAAGAAGCGGGAGGCGTCGCGAGATGAAGACGACGGTGCGCGACGACGGCTCATAGACGACGCGGATCGCGCCCAGCGAGACCTTCGTCAGGAACGCCCAGTACGAGCGCGCGAGGCGCTCCAGGTACTCGGGCTTCCACATCTGGCGGTAGATCGTCGGCCGGCATCTCGACCGTCGCCTCCTGGATCGACTTGACGGCGTCCGGCGGTCGTGATCGGTCCCGACTCGGGGTCGGGCAGAACCGTCACGCGCGCCGGAGTCTCCTCGTGCGAATGGCGTTTTGTCGGTGGTAGGCCGATCATGTCCCGTTCCTTGAATCCGGGCAGGTCGAGGCTGCCCGTGTCGCGCAGCTCGTATCGGAGTGCGTTGATCACCGCTCCCGCAAGGATTGCCAATGAGAGGAGGTAGAACCAGATCAGCGCGATCAGGATGAATCCGAGCGCGCCGCCGATCTTGTCGATGTCGGAGATCGAGGTGAGGTAGACGGGGAAGACGGCGTTGCCGATCGCTGTCGTGACCGTCACGAATATCGCGCCGGGCCAGACGCCGTGCCAAGGCACGTGGCCCTTCGGCACGACGTAGTACATGAAGCTCACGAGGCCGAAGGTGAGCCCCAGCGCCAGCACGAGGACGATCACGCTCGCAAGCCCCTGCACCTCGTCGAGCCCGAACGGCAGATCGTCGGAGCTCGACAGAGCGAGGTTCTCGGCGAGCGGGATGACGACGCTCGCCGCAAGGAAGAGCGTCACCACCAGGAGCATCACCAGCGCGAAGCGCTTCTGGGCGAGCCAGCTTCGGCACTCGACGTGGTAGATCCGGCAGAAGGCCGTGTCCATCGCGCCCCAGAACGAGGCCCCGATCCAGATCGCGCCGAGCGGCCGCCGCGATGCCGATCGTCGTCGAGCTGTCGCGGATGCGCTCGACGGCGCGCTGCGACCTCGTCGCCCTCGACGGCCGGGAAGATGCCCTGGAGGTCGTTGATCACCGTCTCCTCGACGTCGCCGGACTCGAGCACCTTCCCGAACACGAAGAGGATCAGGAGCGCGAAGGGAAACAGGGCCAGCGCGAGGTTGTAGGCGAC
The DNA here is from genome assembly GCA_963740125.1 of uncultured bacterium. Lineage (GTDB taxonomy): Bacteria > Actinomycetota > Thermoleophilia > Solirubrobacterales > 70-9 > JALZKA01. The sequence continues at coordinate 77,745 of CAVUCV010000005.1, forward strand.
CATCGCCGCCATTCCCGTGATGTTCTCTCGATAGGCCCGGTGCCAGAAGGCGCGAAGCCAGTCGCCTGATCCTGGATCTCAAGGCCTGTCGATCGACTTGCGAGCCGCTTCGAGCGCCTTGCTCGTGAAGCGGATGCCCGGCGGTCGCCGCTTGCGCAGCGACCGCGACGCCCGCCCACGCGAGGTCCTCGACGCCCTGGATGCCGGGCTGCGGCGCCAGCGGGTCGTCGAGCGGCTCCGGAGGCGGCGGCTCCGTTTCGGGTTCGGGCGCGGCGGGCTCCGCGCCGAGGCGGGCTCGGGCTGTGGAGCGCGGCTCGCGGCTTCGGGCTGCGACCGGCTCGGGGGCCGCCTCTTCGTCCGCGCCGTCCCCCGGCGCCTGGGGCTGCGCGATCCGGGCCGCGTGGAGGGCAGGTTGCCGAAAACCCCTTCCAGGCTGTCTGCGCCTGCCGGCGCTGCTTCTTCGCCGTCGTCTGACATGCCTCTGGACGGGAATCTACCCGCGCTCGGCGAACGAGAGGGCAGTGGCTACGATCGTCGCAGGTCTAATCAACCGCTTCGGGGCGTCCGATAAAAGGGCGAGGTCTGTTTGGGAGACCAAGGATTTGTGATTAGGAGCAAGGAGAGGCGAGCGAGCTGATGGTTGCCGCGGAACTGCAGGAGCTTGAGGAGGTCAAGAACCTCGTCACGAAGGGCCAGGCCGAGGGCGTAATCGCCTATGGCGACGTCGCTACCGCGCTGCGGGAGGTGGACGTCGACGAAGGCGACATCGAGGAGCTCTACGGCTTCATCGAGAGCCAGGGCGTCGAGCTCGTCGACGACGTCGATCCGGCGCAGAAGCAGTCGCCGGACGCGCAGCGCGCCGACGGCAAGCGCCGGCGCCGGAAGGCGAGCCCGCTCGACCTGAAGCCGGACATGACGACCGACTCCCTTCAGCTGTTCCTGAAGGACATCGGCAAGGTCCGCCTGCTGACCGCCCAGGAAGAGGTCGACCTCGCCAAGCGCATCGAGCGCGGCGACCTCGACGCAAAGCAGAAGATGGTCGAGTCGAACCTTCGCCTCGTCGTCTCGATCGCGAAGAACTACCGCAACCAGGGGCTTCCCTTCCTCGACCTGATCCAGGAGGGCACGCTCGGCCTCGTCCGCGCCGCCGAGAAGTTCGACTACCGCAAGGGCTTCAAGTTCTCGACGTACGCGACCTGGTGGATCCGCCAGGCGATCGCCCGCGCCCTCGCCGACAAGGCGCGCACGATCCGCATCCCCGTCCACGTCGTCGAGAAGCTGAACAAGATCGGCCGCGCCGAGCGCAAGCTCGTCACCGAGCTCGGCCGCGAGCCCACCCCGGAGGAGATCGCCGACGTCACCGGCATCGACCCCGAGGAGGTCGACCAGATCAAGCGCTCCGCCCAGGCGCCCGGTCTCGCTCGAGAAGCCGGTCGGCGACGAGGAGGAGTCGGAGTTCGGCCAGTTCATCGCCGACGAGAAGGCCGAGTCGCCGTTCGACCGCGCCGCGGACCTCCTGACCAAGGAGGCGCTCCGCGAGGCGCTCGAGAACCTCTCATACCGCGAGCGCCGCGTGCTCGAGCTCCGCTACGGGCTCGGCGGCGAGCACCCCCGCACCCTCGACGAGGTCGGGCGCACGTTCAACGTCACGCGCGAGCGCATCCGCCAGATCGAGAACCAGTCGCTCAAGAAGCTGCAGGCCTCGCTGAGGCGCAGAAGCTCCGCGACGTCGCCTGAGAAACAAATGAGGCGCCGGTTCGGCGCCTCGTTCGACCGTTTGGCTGAGGTCAGTCGTCGTCGGCGCCCGACTCGTCCTCGCCCGCTGCGTCGGTCTCTGAGCCGACGGCCTCGAAGTCGCGGTTGACCTGGACGTCGACCTGGTCGCCGTTGTCGAGCGTGACCTCGACCTCGTAGTAGCTCTCCTCGTCGCCCGTCTCCGTGTCGGTGACGGTGCCGCCGCCCGTCTCCTCGAGCGCCACCTCAGATGCCTTGTCAAGCGCGGAGCCCTTGATCGGGGCCTCGTTGTCGTCGCCGCCGCCTGCGACGGCGATGCCCGCCGCGGCCGCGCCCGCGGCGAGTACCGATGCGACTCCGATGCCGATCTTCTTCTTCGTCTCCATGTTCATCAGCCTCCGTGGCTCGATCGCTTTCAGATTGTGACGTAGTTCTACGGGGAGCCCGTGAAATGCAGATGAAAGGGCGCTCAACTGCGCGTCCGGCAGCTCGATCCAGACGTGCGCGCCGGTGGCTGCCGGGGGTGATCCCTGCCCTCCCGCCATGCGCAGCAGCGATCGTCTCGACGATCGCGAGGCCGAGGCCGGCCCCGCCACGGCCGCGCGCGGCATCCCCACGGCTGAAGCGGTCGAACGCACGGTCGCGAAAGTCCCCGAATCCGATGCCCTCGTCGCGAACATGCAGCGCGACCCCACCGGCGAACGGCTCCGCCGAGACCTCGATCCGCCCGGCGCCATGGCGGATCGCGTTCTCGATCAGGTTCGTCAGCGCCTGTTCGATGCGCAGGCGATCGGCCCGGAGCGTCAAGCCCGGCGCCGAAGTCACTTCGAGGGAGCGGTGGGCCGAGCGCACCCGCGCCTCGAACCTGTCCGCAACCGACTGAAGCAGCGCGCCGACGTCGATCACCTCGGTCGTCAGGGCCAAGCCGTCTTCGCCTGAGCGGGCGACCACCAGGAGATCGTCGGCGAGCTGGGAAAGGCGATCGACCTCTTCGATGCCCGAGGCGATCGCCGACCGAAGCGCGGCCTCGTCGTCGGCATAGCGCAGCGCAACCTCGAGCTCGGCCTTGTGGAGGGCGAGTGGAGTGCGCAGCTCGTGCGCCGCGTCGTCCACGAAGCGGCGCTCGCGCTCGTAGCCCCGTTCGAGCGGGTCGAGCGCCCGGCCGGCTACCCAGTATCCGCCGAGGCCTGCGAGGAGGAGGGCGGCGGGCCCTCCGATCGCGAGGGCGAGGGCGAGGCCTCGACCGAATCGTCGCGGTCCTCCAGCGACGCGCCGGCAACCGCGAGCTTCTCGTCCTCGAACGGGGTGGCGAGGACCCGGACGCGCCCGTCGATGCCCTCGACCGAATCAAGGTCGTAGGTTCCCGGATCCGTGACGATCGGCGCCCTCGTCGGCCACCTGTTCGGTCGAGTCAGCTCGACCTCTCCCTGCGCCCCGATGACCTGGGCAAAGGAGTCCTCGGGATCGAGAGGCTGCTCCAGGACACCGTCCGCTCTGTGGGCGAGTGACGAGATCGGCGACCCTGACCTCGAGGTTGTCGTTCACCGACTCGTCGAGCTGGTCGCGCGTCTCGACGAAGATGTACGCGCCGAGCGCCGCCAGGACGATCGCCATCGCGATGGTGAACGCGAGCGTGATCTTCAGGCGAACCGACAGGCGATTCACGTCTGCGCCGCCGTCGCTGCGGATGCGGTAGCCCGGCTCCGCGGACGGTCTCGATCGAGGCCACCCCGAACGGCTTGTCCACCTTGGCGCGAAGGAACCGGACATAGGAATCCACGACGTTCGAGCGGTTCTCGTACTCGTAGTCCCAGGCGTGCTCGAGGAGCTCGAAGCGGCTCATGACGCGTCCCGGGATTTCGCATGAGCGTCTCGAGCAGGGCGAACTCCTTGGCCGACAGCTCGATCTCGGTCTTGCCGCGCTGCGCGGTGCGCTGGGCGGGATCGAGCCGCAGGGAACCGACCTCGAGCTCGGTCGGGCGCTCGGGCGCGCCTCGGCGCACCAGGGCGCGAAGCCGTGCGAGGAGCTCGGCATAGGAGAACGGCTTGGTCAGGTAGTCGTCTGCTCCTGCGTCGAGCCCCGCGACCCGGTCGCGCACAGCGTCGCGCGCGGTCAGCATCAGGACGGGCGACCACACGCCGGCCTCGCGCAGCGCCCGGCAGACCTTGAGGCCGTCGAGCCCGGGGAGCATGACGTCGAGGATGATCGCGTCGTACTCAGTGGCTGGCCCGCGAGCGAGCGCATCCGGTCCCTCGCTCGACGACGTCGACGGCCATGCCCTCGCGCTCGAAGCCGCGCTTGAGGAGATCGGCGAGCTTGCGCTCGTCCTCTGCGATCAGGACTCTCATGCTGCGAGCAGGCTCCCGGGCGAACGTGAAGGAAAGATGAAAGGGCGCCTGCGCGATTTCACGGACCTTTCATCGTGCCGAGGGATCGGTGGCCTGGTCAACCACTGACGGGAGCACCCCATGAACGCGAAGGCACTCGTACCGACAGCATTCCTGGTCGCATTCGCTCTGGCCGCGTGCGGGGAAAGTTCCGACCGCCTCGAACCAGGCGACTTCCTCCACAGAGGTGCCAGGCACGTGCCTGGCACCGGGCGGAGCTGCCGCAGGGGTCCGAGCCCGCGGACCTCGACCCCTCCGAGTTCACGACGACGATCGACAATCCGTATCTGCCGTTCGCGGTCGGCAGCCGCTGGGTCTACACGGAGACCGAGGACGGGGAGCCGGCGCAGAAGGTCGTGGTCGAGGTCATCCGGCAAGACGAAGACGATCGCCAACGGCGTCGAGGCGCTCGTCGTCCGCGACACGGTGACCGAGGGCGGAGAGCCGGTCGAGGTAACGGACGACTGGTACGCCCAGGACTCCGAGGGCAACGTCTGGTACCTGGGCGAGGACACCGCCGAGTACGAGGACGGCAAGGTCGCCTCGCGCGGCCGGCTCGTTCGAGGCGGGCGTGGACGGCGCCGAAGCGGGGATCGTCATGCCCGCCGATCCTCGAGGTCGGCATGGCGTATCGCCAGGAGTACTACGAGGGCGAGGCCGAGGACCGCGCCGAGGTGCTGAGCCTCGACGAGAAGGCCGAGGTGCCGGCGGGCTACTACCCGAAGACCCTCATGACCAAGGACCTCGTGCCGCTCGAGCCGAAGGTCTCCGAGCACAAGTTCTATGCCGAGGGCGTCGGGCCTGGTCCTCGCGATCGGCCACTCGGGCGGCGCCGGCCGCGAGGAGCTCATTTCATTCACGCCTGGCGGCTAGCGACCACTTTCTGGGTCCCGCGCCTAAAGAATCCCGGCGCGGGGCCCGATAGGCGTAGTGATGGCATTCGACATCGATAGGGCCCTGCGCTACGTCGTCGAGCACGAGGGGTCGGACCTCCACGTCAAGGTTCCCGCGAGCCCGATGGTCCGTGTCCACGGAGTGCTCGATCCGATCCCGGGGACGGAGCCTCTCACGCCCGAGGACACCGAGGCTGCGCTCGAGCAGATCCTTCACGACCCTGCGCTCCTCGCCGAGTTCGGCGAGGTGGGGGAGGCCGACTTCTCGTACGAGGTTCAGGGAGTGTCGCGATTCCGCGTCAACGCCTTCCGCCAGCGCGGCCACGTCTCGATCGTCTGCCGCGCCATCCCCTTCCAGGTGCGGACCATCGACGACCTCGGCCTGCCCCAGGTGATCAAGGACCTCGCCGACGAGAAGCGCGGGATCATCCTTCTGACCGGCACGACCGGTTCGGGCAAGTCGACGACTCTCGCCGCGATGATCGACCGGATCAACTCGACCCAGCCCGAGCACATCGTCACGCTCGAGGACCCGATCGAGTACCTCCATCGCGACAAGCGCTCCATCATCAACCAGCGCGAGGTCGGGCAGGACACCGAGAGCTTCGCCCGCGCGATGAAGCGCGTGCTGCGCCAGGACCCGGACGTGATCCTGATCGGCGAGATGCGCGACGAGGAGACGGTTCGCACCTCGCTGTCCGCTGCCGAGACGGGCCACCTCGTCCTCTCGACGCTTCACACCCTGGACGCGACCGAGACGATCAACCGCATCATCGACTTCTTCCCGCCGCACCTGCAGCAGCAGGCTCGCGTGATGCTCGCCGCAACGCTCCGCGGCGTCGTCGGGCAGCGCCTGATGCCGAAGATCGGCGGCGGCCGGGTGGCCGTCTGCGAGGTGCTCGTCGTCACCGGCCGTGTCCAGGACCTGATCCTGAACCCGAACGAGACGGGCAAGATCACCGAGGTCATCGCCGAGGGCGAGTACTACGGCATGCAGACGTTCGACCAGGCGCTCCTCAAGCACGTGATGGCCGGCACCATCACCGAGGAGGACGCGATGGCGGGCGCCTCGAGCCCGCACGACTTCAAGCTGATGCTCCAGGCCGGCGGCCAGCGCGCCTCCGGCATCGAGCAGGTGATGGGCAACGGCGATTCCGACAGCACAGGAGCGAGGCCGACGACCAGCCCGTAGCCTCACCCGCGCGCCCGGTCGGCGAGCTTCTCGGCCAGTAGGCGAATCCGCCGGAATTTCCCCGCAAGCCCAACGCTTCAGAATGTGAAGCGTTGGCTATAATCCGGGTCGCCGGGTCCCGAGAGAACCCGCACCGAGGCACACGATGCCTCTGCCCGGCAGCTGATGGGAAAAATGGATTCAACTTGCCCCGTATGTAGAACCGCCGAGATCATCTCCGGCAAATGGACCCTCCTCGTCATCCGCGACCTCGCGGGCGGCTCCAAGCGCTTTTGCGAGCTCGAGCGGTCCCTGACGGGGATCAGCCCGCGCACCCTCTCCCTGCGTCTCCGCTGCCTCGAGGAGCACGGCGTCGTCGAGCGCCACACCTTCCCCGAGGTCCCGCCGCGCGTCGAATATGCGCTGACGGACAAGGGCGAGGCCCTGGTGCCTCTCATCGACGACATGCGCTCCTACGGGCAGGCATGGCTCGACGCCGATAAGCGCGAGCCCGCAGTCGCCTAGGCGCGCCCTGCAACACACGTTGCGTTGAAGGAGCGCATGCGCGCCGGTGGAACTCACCACTCATGCGTGATTTGGTGCTCCGCGAGGGGCTTAAGACGATGGCTGGCGATGCCGCGTTGCTCCTTCGGGACCTCCTGGCTTCGGGGGTAGAGGTGCCTTACGAGGTGCGTGAAGCGGGAGCGGGGTCTCCGCTGGCGGAGTACGTGCCGCAGACATCCACCTTCATCCGCGACAACGCGGCGCAGCTTGCCGCGCTCGATTCCTACGGCACCACCTGCGCCGCGCTCGAGTCCGACGGGCTGGCGACCTCCTACCTCGAGGAGATGGGCGTCCCCGTCCCGGCCGACTCCCGCCGCCGCGCCGAGCTGGCCGGCGTCGTGTTCCTCTGCCGCCTGTGGCAGGGATCGACGCGACTTCACCCTGGACGACGTCCGCCTCACCGAGACGATCGAGGAGCTCCTCGACTGCGGCGAGGTCTCGTTCGGCGAAGTCGAGATCGCCGTCCCGCTGCGCGGCTTCCAGATGGAGGTCGAAAAGCTCGAGCTGGCCGGCGCGACGATCGTCCGCTCCGACACGGTCGACGTCCCAACCGAGGCGCGAGGGACCGACGGCATGGGCGGAGCCGCCTGGGAGCCGTCGTTCCTGGTCGTGGCCCGCATCGACGCGATCGGCGCCGAGGACGACGAGAGCGACGTGGGAATCCGCGCCGTCGCCGCCTTCAAGCGCGTAGTCACAACCCTTCGGCTGTTCAAGGCCGGCGGCGTTGCGCTGGGCCCGCACGCCTGGGTCAAGGCCGGCGGCGACCGCTGGCGCCGCGTCTCGACGGGCGCCGGTCGTCCGCGGCCGGGCGGCTACCGCCTGGCTGACACCGAGCTGGGCGACGTCTCGCGCGCTCTCACGCGGGCTCGCGCACCCCTCGACGCCCTTCCACCGCATGGCCGAGGGCCAGGGCGGATTTGCCGCGATCCTGTCCCGCGCGATCTCCCGCTTCGAGGCGGGGCTGGAGCGGCCGGTCACCCTGGAGGCGCTCAACGACTACCTCCTGACCCTTCGCTTCCTGCTCGAGGGCGGCGGTCCCGCCTCTCTCAGCATGTCGATGCGAGTGGCCTCGCTTTGCGCCGAGCCCGACGACCGCACGGCGGTCAAGGCGGTGATCGACCGGGCGGTCGCGCTCGAGCGCGAGCTCTGGTCGGGCGAGCCCGTCGATCGGCAGCGACCGGCACCTGCCGGCCGACGTCGCCGCCGAGGTCGAGGACATGGCGCGCGCCATCCTTCGGGATGCCTCGCTCGGGCACCTCGGCACGGAGCTCCGGACGACGGCCGACGAGATTCTCCTCGGCGACGGGCTTCGCGTGGGCGAAGGCACCGACAACGACCGAGGCGAGACCGCGGAATGGGGCGCGACGATGCGCGAGGCCGAGGCCGCGGACGAGCTGGATGCCTCGATGCTCGAGGAGTCCCCGTTCACCGACGAGGGCGAACCGGCCGAAGAGCCGATCGCGGGGTCTGACCCCTGGACCCGGACGCTGGCGAGCTCTGCAGGCCGACCATGGGGGTCTGACCCCACAGTCGCAAGCTGGCGCCACCCCAGAGTCGCCACCGGACGAGCACCCGATGTCGGACGAGCCCTTCGCCGAGCCCGACGGGCCGAAGTTCGTCCGCGCCCAGAACCTGATCCACGATCACCTCGCCCCCGGGGTCGACCCGGGCTTCGAGTGGTCGGAGCCGGCGCCGCGCGCGGAGCGCGAGCCGGATCGCGAGCCGCGCTTCGCGCTTCCCGAGCGCCGGCCCGAGAACCGGTTCTCCGTCCACGACGGCGAGGCCGAGATGGAGCCCGAGCCCGAGCCTCAGGGCGAGGTCCGCATCCTTCGCGCCGTCCCCGACGACGGCCCGGTGGCCGCGCTGATCGCAGATTCGGACAACCATCGCAAGGAAGTCGCGAGCCGGGTGTCATTCCTCTTCCCGCGTCCCGAGACGACCGAGTGGTCGGTCCACGAGGTCGGCTACGACCGGACCCGCCGCGCCCAGGTCGACACGGGCGACGACGCCGGCTGAGCTCCAGCCTCAGGCGTCGCCGAAGAGGTGGCGGTTCACTTCCATCAGCCCGGCCAGGTCGTGGACGTCCTGGTCGAGGTAGGGCACCTCGATGATCGCATCGGTCCCCAGCTTCTCGCCTAGGCGCTCGATATTCTGCGCGGTCGCGCTCGGCGAGCCGGCGGTAGTCCTCGTAGTTCGCCGCGACCCGGTCACCCAGGTCGTCGCCGAGGTGCCGCGCGGAGCTCCGCCGGCCGCGTCGTCGGGCAGCGCGCCTCCCGCGTGGTGCACCTTGTTCACGATCGCGCCGCCGAACGGCAGCCCCTGCTCGGCCAGCTTGCCGCGGAAGTAGGCGGCCTCGTCGATCGTCTCGGACTGCGGCCCGCAGACGACGACGAAGGTGCTGCGCTCGTCCGAGAGGAGCTCGTTCACCTTGGCGGCGCGCTCCCGGAAGCCGCTCACCATGCCCGAGAAGGAGCCGAAGAACTCCGAGAGATCCTGCAGGAGGTCGACGCCGGTGATCCGCCTGAGGATCGAGAACATCATCGAGGTGCCGCGGCCGGCCACCTTGGCCGCGAAGCCGGTCGGCGCCAGAAACACCTGAAGCGAGCGACCCTCGATGAACTGAAGAAGGCGGTTCGGGGCCTCCAGGAAGTCGAGCGCGTTCCGGGACGGTGGCGTATCCAGGACGAGCAGGTCGTAGCGGTCCTCCGACCAGATCTCGAACAGCTTCTCCATCGCCATGTACTCCTGAGAGCCCGCGAGCGCAGACGAGAGCTCGATGTAGATCCGGTTCGAAAGCACGGCGTCGCGCGTTTCCTCGTCGGGAGCGTGCTTCGTCGACGACTTCGTCGAAGGTCGCCTTGGAGTCGAGCATCATCGCCCAGAGCTCGCCATCGCCCGGATCGACTCCGGCTTCAGTGAAGAGCGCGGGGTCGACCTGCCGCTCGACGTTTCCGAGCTCGGGCAGGCCGAGGGAGTCCGCCAGGCGCTTGGCGGGGTCGATCGTGAGCACGGCGACCTTGAGGCCCTGGGCGGCCATCCCGGCCGCGATCGCCGCCGACGTCGTGGTCTTGCCGACGCCTCCCGGCCCGGCGCAGATCAGGACGCGCTTGCCGCGAGCCAGCTCGGCACGGTCGTCACTGGACCACCGCCGCCAGCTCGCGGAGCCCTCGATCTCGATCTCGGGCTCGAAGAGGAAGGGGAGGGTGGTGACGGGCGCGCGGGTCAGTGCTCTCGAGGCGGGCGAGCTGCTCGCGCTGCGAGGCCGAGCGCCGGCTGACGGCCAGCGCGGCGACGATCGCGTCGCGCGCGGGGCCGTGAGGCGTTGCTCGAGGCCGGCCTCCAGGGCCTCGTCGTCGGCTGGGCTGAAGCGCTCGGGGTAGAGGCCGTTCAGGAAGATCTGGTCGACGCCGACGCCGACGGTCCTCGTGAGGTCACGCTCGAGCGTCGCCGTCTCGTTGACCGGCATCTCCTCGGGTAGGGCGACGATGGCGACCCCGGTCTTTCGGTGGTTCGTGATGAACCGGTGGAGCGTCTCGGCCTGCGTCGCGATCGGGCCGACCCGCGCCACGTTCGCGAACGTCCGCGGGGTCTGGAGGAATCCGACGCCGTGTCCGGTGGCGGGCGCGTCGAGGATCACGAGGTCGTACGGCTTGCCGCCCTTGACCTTCCGCTCGTCGAGCGCCAGCTCCCAGACCTTGCCGATCGTCACCAGCTCGCTGAGCCCAGGCGTTGCGGCGGCGAGGTAGGTGAAGAGCTTCGAGCGGAACAGGAGGTCGCGCATCGCCTTCACCTTCAGGGAGAGCAGGACGTACTCGCGCATGGCCTCGTCGGGGTCGATCGAGATGCCGTAGAGGTTCGGCCGGAGCTCCGACTCGGCGAAACCCACGTTCCCGCGGTGAAACGCGTGGGAGATCCGCTCCTGGGAGGCGACTTCGCAGACGATCGTGCGCTTTCCCTGCTCGGCCGCCTTGACTCCCAGGGCCAGCGCGACGGTGGATTTCCCGACGCCCCCCTTGCCCGTGACGACCACCAGCCGCTTGTCCAACAGGTCTTTCACCCGATCGATCCTTTCACGCGCATCCTCTTTCACGAGAAGGAAAGCCCGGCAGTAGATGCGAATAGTCGCGAGCGTATGGGTCTTTTCAATCGTGCATCTCGCCACTCGGGCGGTAATGGCGGCGGACCTGGTCCGGCGACCGCAGGCCGCGAATCTTCGGACGACGCCGACCTCGGCGCCGAGCTTGCCGAGCTGGGAGAGCTCGTGCCCGAGCGTCAAGAGGGGCCCGCCCCCTCGCCGGACGCTCACACGACTCCCGCCGAGCCCGCTCAGCCTGACGCGGAGGTGAAGCCGGTCGCCGATGAGCCGGCCGCCGATGTGATCGAGGAGCTCGAGGCCGCGGAGGAATCCGGCGAGCCCGTCGAGGTCGAGGCTGAATCGGCTAGCGCGGGGTCTGACGCTCGCCGCGACGAGGCGAACCTCGAAGCGGACTCGAGGGGTCTGACCCTCAGGCGCCGCCGCGTCCCACCCCACAGAGGTCGAGGACACCGCCGTTGACCCCGACGAGGGCCGAATCTCCTTCGAGGACGCGCTGTCGCCGCGCCGCGGCGCGATCAGCGCCGGGACGCCGAGCCCCGACGAGTCCGATACCGGGACGCGCGGTCGGAACCGCCAAGGTGATCTCCTTCGCGAACCAGAAGGGTGGAGTCGCGAAGACCACGTCGACGCTCAACCTCGCGGTTTCGTTCGCCGAGGCCGGCCATCGCGTGCTCTGCATCGACCTGGACCCCCAGGGCAACCTGACGATGAGCCAGGGCATCGATCCCGACAAGGTCGAGAAGTCGATGTACGACGTGCTCGTGCATCACATCCCGCTCACTGAAGTCATCCAGCATCGCGAGATCGACATCGCCGTCGCCTCGATCGACCTGGCCGGCGCCGAGATCGCGATGTCCACCCAGATCGGGCGTGAGCGCTCGCTCGAGAAGGCGATCCGCGGGGTCGAGAACGACTACGACTTCGTCTGCATCGACACGCCGCCGAGCCTGGGTCTGCTCACCGTGAACGCGCTCACGGCCTCGGACAGCGTGATCGTGCCCGTCCAGTGCGAGTACCTCTCGATGCGCGGGCCTGATGCAGCTCAAGAACACGCTCGAGATGATCCGGGAGAACCTCAACCCGAGGGTCCAGGATCGAGGGCATCCTGCCGACGATGCTCGACTCGCGGACAGTCCATGCGAAGGAGGCCGTCGAGCTCCTCGAGGAGAACTTCGGCGATCTCGTCTTCAAGTCGCGGATCCGCAAGGCGATCAAGTTCGCCGAGGCACCGGTGCGCGGAGCAAGCGTCCTGAAGTACGATCCCAAGTCGAACGCCGCGGATTACTACCGGGAGCTGGCCAAGGAGGTCTTGACCCATGGCGCGACGTAAGAGGGCAAGCATGAGGGAGGGTCCGCTCGCAGACCTCTTCCGCTCGACCGAGGATCCCGGAGGATCCGCCCGAGGCGCCTTCGCTGCCGCCGCGCCGCGATGAGCCGGAGCGCGACGAGCGAGACCCGCGTCATGCCGTCCGCGCCCGAGCCCGAGGCATCCGAGCCCGAGCCGCACCCCGGCCCGTGAGCCCGAGCCAGCGCGCCGCCGTCCCGCACGCCGATCTTCGACGTCGAGGAAGACGACCCGGTCGCCGAGGTTTCAACTGCCCCCGGCGCCAAGGAGCGACTTTCCAGGATCTTCGCCGAGGACGCCGAGCCGTCCGGCGCGATGTACGGCCGCGACGAACCCGACTACTCGCGCAGCTTCGAGGACTCTGGTCCGCACACGCCGGTGATCCGGGTCGTGGGCGTCGGCGGCGCCGGCGTCAACGCGGTCAACCGCATGGTCGAGGCCGGCATTCCCGGCGTCGAGTTCATGGCGATCAACACCGACCTTCAGTCGCTCCAGCAGTCGCTGGCAGACGTCACGGTGCATCTGGGCACGGGCGCCAGCCGTGGCCTGGGCGCAGGCTCGAACCCCGAGCTCGGCTACCGCTCCGCATTCGAGGAGCAGGACAAGATCAAGCGCCTTCTCAAGGGCTCGGACATGGTCTTCGTGGCGGCAGGCGCCGGCGGAGGCACCGGCACCGGCGCAGCTCCGGTCGTCGCCCGCCTCGCCCGCGACGTCGGCGCGCTGACCGTCGGCATCGTCACCAAGCCGTTCCGCTTCGAGGGCACGCGCCGTGCCAGCCAGGCCGACGACGGGGTGGACGCGCTCGCGGCCGAGGTCGACACGTTGATCGTCGTGCCGAACGAGAAGCTCCTCTCGGTCCTCGCGAAGAACACGACGATGATCGAGGCCTTCTCAGGTCGCCGACGACGTGCTTCGCCAGGGCGTCCAGGGGATCTCAGAGCTGATCACCCTCCCCGGGCTCATCAACCTCGACTTCGCCGACGTCCGCACCACGATGCGCGACGCCGGCCAGGCCCTGCTCGGCATCGGCATGGGCGCGGGGGACAACCGTGCGGTCACGGCCGCCGAGAAGGCTGTCTCGTCACCGCTCCTGGAGACGTCGGTGACCGGGGCGCGCTCGATCCTGCTCTCGATCACGTCGGGGCCGGACCTGACGCTGCTCGAGGTCTCGGACGCCGCAAAGGTCGTCCAGGAGGCCGCGCATCCCGACGCGAACATCATCTTCGGCGCCAACATCGACGAGTCGCTTCAACGACCAGGTCTGGGTCACCGTGATCGCCACCCGCTTCGACGGCCGCGGCCGCAAGGCCGACGGATCCACGTCGACGAAACGCGAGGCCGGCACGACAACGACCTCGACGCGGCGCCCACCAGAGCGCCGCGCCGGGACGGCCAAGGAGTTCGAATCGCGCCCTCGCGACCTCGAGCTGGACGTGCCCGAGTTCGTTCCCGGCCGCAACTAGAGCGTCTGTAGTAGCTCCTCGAGGCGGTCGTACGTCTCGTCCATACCGGTCTCCATGCCCGAGCCGAGCATTCCGTCGCGCTCCTCGGGGAAGTGGAACGTCGAGGTCGAGATGACCCGGGTGCGGCCGTCGCCCAGGTCCTCGAGGTCCACAGCGTCAACCGAGATGTGGCCGGGCATCCCGTCCCACTCGAACGTCTGGACGATGCGCGACGGCGGCTCGAGCTCGCGGTACGTCCCGCTGAACCCGTGGGCGCCGTCCGGCCCCTCGCAGAAGAAGCGGTAACGCCCGCCGACTTTGACGTCCATCTCCTCGACGGTGGTTGTGTCCTTGTGCCGGCCCCACCACTGCGGGATCAGCGCGGGATCCGTCATCGCCGCATAGACCTTCTCGCGCGGTGCGTTGAACACGCGCTCGCCTCTGAGCTGGCAATCGCCGATGGCTTCGACCGTGATCTTGTTGCTCGTTGCGTTACTCATGCTGCTCCTCCTGTGTTTGTTGAGTGGCTTCAGCCGCGAAAGCAGCGTGTGCCGTTAGTTGCCTTGTTTCTCCAACAGCTCTCCGAGGCGATCAAGACGGCCTTCGAGCGCAGCGCGGTGCCGCTCGATCCACCACTGGGCCGGATCGGGCCCGGCTGGATCGATTGAGCACAGCCGCTGGCGCCCGACCTTCTCGGTCGCCACCAGGCCTGCCTCCTCGAGGACCGCGACGTGCTTCTTCATGCCCGTCAGGGACATGCCGAAGGGCGCCGCGAGCTCCGAGATGGTCGCGCTGCCGCTCGCAAGCCGATCGAGCACAGCGCGGCGCGTGGGGTCTGCCAATGCGCCGAAGGCCCGGTCGATTCGCTCTCCTTGATACTGAACCATCTAGTTCAGTATTACACATTCGCACGGACCATTCGCAACACCGCGTTCCACCTTCGCGACAAAGGCGCGACAAAGGGGTCAGACCCGGGGTCAGACCCCCTTGAGGGTTGTGCGTGGGGATGGTTGAGGGTTTAGGTCGGAAGGCGCGCTTAAGCTGCGCTGATGAGTAACGGAGGGGTAGTCGCCGGTGGGCATCCCGCAACGGCCGAGGCCGGGGCGTGGGCGCTCAGGCAGGGCGGGAACGCCGTCGACGCGGCGGTGGCGGCCGTCCTGACCTCGTTTGCGACCGAGAGCTCGCTCACGGGCCTGGGCGGAGGCGGCTACATGCTCGTGCACGACTCGGGCCGATCGCACGCTGGTCGACTTCTTCGTCGCCGCACCGGGGCACGCCGGAACGGAGCGGGCATCCGAGCTCGTCGCCGCACCCGTGGAGTTCACCGACTCGGTCTCCCAGGTCTTCAACATCGGGGCGGCGTCATGCGGCGTCCCCGGGACCGCCGCCGGCCTCGAGCGGGCGCTCCGGGACTTCGGCTCGATGCCGCTGTCGGAGCTCGTTGCGCCGGCGATCTCGGCGGCCCGCGATGGAGTCGCCGTCGATGCAAGGGGCGCCTACCTCTTCAAGATCCTCGCGCCGATCCTGGTCCACGAGCCCGAGGTCGCCGCGATCTATGCCCCGGATGGACGGCTGCTGGGCGAAGGGCGACACGTTCCGCTTTCCCGACCTGGCCGACGCCCTCGAGCTGCTGGCGGCCGAGGGCGCCGAGCCCTTCTACCGGGGCGAGGTCGCGCGGAAGGTGAGCGACTGGGTGCTGGAGCGCGGCGGGACGATCGCGCTCGATGACCTCGCCGCATACGAGCCGGTGGTCCGCGAGCCGGTGCGGGCGCACTTCCGCGAGTGCGAGGTCGTGACCAACCCGCCGCCCTCATCCGGCGGAACCCTCATCGCATTCGCGCTCGAGATGCTCGAGCGAATCGGCTCGCCGGGCGTCGAGGAACTGGTCGCGGTGATGGCCGAGGCGCAAGATGCGCGCGGCGACGACTTCGTCCGCGGCCTGTCCGAGGAGGGCTTCGCCTCGCGCTTCCTCGACCCGGAGATGCTCGCCGAGGCATCCCGTGCCGTGTCGAGCCGCCTTGGCTCGACCACGCACATCACCGCGATGGACGGCAGCGGCTGCTGCGCCTCCGTGACCTGCTCGAACGGGACCGGGTCGGGCCTGGTGGTGCCAGGCACCGGCGTGCACGTGAACAACATGCTCGGCGAGGAAGACCTCAACCCACTCGGCTTCCACCTGTGGGAGGCGGGATCGCGCCTGCCTTCGATGATGTCGCCGACGATCATCCTCCGCGACGGCGAGCTGGTGGCGGGCCTCGGCAGCGCGGGCTCGAATCGCATCCGCTCGGCCGTCGTCCAGGTGATCCTGCGCCTGATCGACGACCGCATGGCCGTGGACGCCGCGGTGGAGGCTCCGCGGGTCCATTTCGAAGGAGCGATCGTCAGCGCCGAGCCCGGGATCGACGCGGATGCGCTGGCGCGGCTGGAGGCGGCCGGGGCGAAGGTCGACCGCTGGGCCGAGCGAAACATGTTCTTCGGCGGCGTCCAGGCCGTGACCCGGGATCCCGAGACTGGGGATCTGGGCGCGGCGGGGGACCCCCGGCGCGGTGGCGCCGTCGCCTGGGCCTGACCGGTCCTACGAAAAGGTGACCCGTCCGTTCATCTTGGCCGCTTCGGCGATCTCGCGCGAGCGCTTCAGCATCCGGACCAGGTCGTGGAGCGCTTCGCCCAGGAGCTTCATCCGCTCGGCTTCCGAGCGAAGCTCGAGGAGCCGCTGCTTGGTAAGGACCGGGAGCTCGACACGGGCGGCGATCGCATACGCGTCGCTTGTCGTCCAGCCCCTCGATCTCCGGCTCCGAGCCCGACACCCGCCGGACGAGGTCGGCGAACGTCTCGCGCGCGTCCTCGGCCGCGCCGGGGTCGCTCGGCTCCTCGTCGTCGGACCGTGGCACGGCCTCGACCTCGCCGGCCGGGTAGTCCGTCCCGTCGAACCGCTCGAGGACCTTGAAGGGCTCCTCGCCCGTCACGACGATGTCCATACGGCCGTCTTCGAATCGCTCGAGCACCTCGGTCACGCGGGCCGTGCACCCGATCCGCCGCGCGCTGCCGTCGTCGTCGCGTAGGACGACGCCGAACGGCTCCTCCGTTTCCAGGCAGTGGCCGATCATCCGCTTGTAGCGCTCCTCGAAGATGTGGAGCGGCATGAGCTCTCCGGGAAGGAGGACGATGGGCAGCTCGAAGAGCGGCAGCTCGTTTGAAGGCGTCTTGGTCCACACGAAAAGTGTAGGTGCGATCCAGGGATCGCCTGCGAACGGGCACCAGCGATCGGCCACAATGCGCGCCCATGAGCATCGACTGGGAATCCGAGGGGCTCCTCGAGGGCGTGGACGGAAAGGCTCGCGATGGCAGGCGTCAGCTGCTCGACGAGCTTCATGAGTCAGGGCTCGGCCTCGAGCAGCTTCGCGACGCCGTCAACGAGGGCCGCCTCGTTCTGCTGCCGCTCGAGCAGGCCCTCATGGGCGACGGCCCGCAGCTGACGCAGGACGAGGTCGCCGAGGAGGCGGGCGTCGAGCTCGACTTCCTCGAAGAAGCAATGGCGCGCGCTCGGAATGCCCGAACCCGAAGAGGACGAGAAGGCCTTCACCGAGCGCGACGTCGAGTCCGCCCGGATCGTCAAGCAGCTCACGGACATCGGCATCCCCGGCGACGAGATGCTTCAGGTGTCGCGTGTGATCGGCATGACGATGTCGCAGCTGGCGGCGGCGAACCGGGGCCTCGGGGTTCGCGTCTTCGCGGAGGAGGGCGACTCGGAGTACGAGGTCGGAAAGCGCTTCGCTGCGATCGCCGAGGGCGTCGGCCCGCTGCTCGGGTCGATCCTCGAGTACGCCCTCCAGCTCCACATGCGGGAGCAGATCCGGCACGACGCGTTCGCCTCGTCCGAGATCTCCGCAGAGGTCGAGGCGGGCACCCAGGTCGCGATCGCATTCGCCGACCTCGTGGGCTTCACCAAGCTCGGCGAGCGGCTCGACCCGGCTGAGATCGGTGACCTGACCGAGAAGCTCTCCGACATGGCGTCGGACGTGGCGGGCGGCCCGGTCCGGCTGGTGAAGCTGATCGGCGACGCCGTGATGCTGACCGCCAACGACCCGAAGTGCCTGCTCGACGCATCCCTGGAGCTGGTCGCCATGTCCGAGCAGGGGGAGAGGACTTTCCGTTGCTGCGGGCAGGCACCGCCTACGGGCGCGTCGTCGCGCGAGGAGGCGACTACTACGGCCGCCCGGTGAACCTCGCCAGCCGCATCACCGCTATGGCCAGGCCCGGCAGCGTCGTCTGCGACGAGTGCATGCACGATGCGCTCGAAGATGAGTACGACTGGTCCTTCGCCGGTGCTCGGAGCCTCAAGGGGATCGACGGCGAGCAGAAGCTCTTCCGGGCCCGCGCCAAGGGCGAACGGCGGCTAAGCCGCTCCGAGGATCGCGGCTGCGGCCGCCTCACCCGAGCGCACCGCGCCGTCCATGTAGCCGCACCACGTGGTGGCGTACTCGGTCGCCGCGAAGTGAAGCGGCGCCGGCGGGCTCGCGGAGGGCGCGTCCGTGCCTGGAGAGGACGCCGGGCCCCAGGTTCGAGACCGGGCCGCCGCGGGCCCATTCCTCGGCAAGCCAGTCGCGCTCGATGAACCGGTTCGCATCGAGCGCCTTGGCGCCGAAGAGCCGCTCGAATCCGCCCAGCGCCACCTCGCGCCGACCTGCGTCCGGCAACTCCGCGTACCCCGGAGCATCGGAGCCGCCGACGAATCCGACCAGGGCCCCCGGATCGCCGGAGGGCGGTGTGTTGTCGAACGCGATGCTCAGCGAGCCGGTGGTTCCGACGCCCTCGCCGCTGAGACCGTCCGTTGCGCCAGAACGGCTCGTCGTAGAGGGCGGTCACCTTGATCAGGTTGCCTCCCCGCCATGCGTTCGCGAGCGCGGCGTGCGAATCGGGCAGGGAGGGCTCGAACGCGACGTCGCCCAGGAGCGCCGGGGGCAGGGCCAGCACCGCCCGAGCGGCCTTCACCGCACGTTCCCCGAAGGCGACCTCGACCCCTTCGTCGCTCCAGGCGACATCCCGTCACGGGAGCTCTCAGCCTCACGCGGTCTCCGAGCGCGGCTGCCATCCGCTCCGCGATCAGCGCCGAGCCGCCGACGACCCGGTCCTGCTGAGCGCCGCCCTCGACGTCGAGGAGCTTCTCGAAGCCGCCCCCCGCCGCCATGTACGAGAGCGCCCAAAGCAAGGAGAGCTCGCTCGGCTCGGCGCCCCAGACCGTCTTGCAGCTGAGCGCGATCAGGTCGCGTGCCTGACGCGTGCGGGTGTTCCGGTCGATCCAGTCCCCGAGCGTCATCGAGTCCAGCTCAGCCGCGCCGTCGGCCATCCACGGGGCCGCCGGATCGACCCTGCCGCACCGCGCGCCCGAGCCTGAAGCGCGCGAAGGCCAGGTCGGCCAGGACGAGCGGCGAGAGCTTCGGGATCGTGCCCCGGTAGCGCCTCAGGCGCCCGCCGATCTCGATCACGTTCTGCCCCTCGGTGCGGGTCGGGAACGTCTCTAGCCCGAGCTCCTCGATCAGCGCCAGCACGCGGTCCTGAGTTGGCCCGACCCACTGGCCGCCCATCTCGGTCATCTCGGAGCCGGAGATCGGCTCGTTCACGGTCCGCCCGCCGACCCGGTCCGACGCTTCGAGGACGAGCACGTCCGCTCCTGCCTTCGGCCAGCCGCCGCGCAGCGGTGAGCCCGGCGATTCCGGCACCCACGACTACGACGCCGGCCTGCTCGTGCGAATCCATGCGCGCCAGTCTGCCGCGTAACGCATCCGGGCGGCGCAACACCCCGTAATAGAGACGCGAGGCGCGGCCCCGCGCACACAACGCCATGACGCTCCTGATCTTCTTCGCCCTCCTGGCGGGCGCCGGCACGGCGCTCAGCCCCTGTGTGCTCCCGATCCTGCCCGCCGTGCTCTCGGCGGGCGTGACGGGCGGCCGGCGGCGGCCGCTCGGAGTGGTGACGGGGATCGTGGTCGCGTTCACCTTCGCGACCGTCGCGCTGGTCTACGTGATCGACGCTCTCGGCCTGCCGGACGACCTCGTGCGATGGATCGCGATCGGGACCCTTGGCGTCTTCGGGGTCATCCTCCTCGTCCCCGCTCTGGCCGATCGCGTCGAGGCGTTCATCAGCCGCGTCGTGCCCGGGCCCGCGCGGGCGAAGGGCGAGGGCTTCTGGCCGGGCTTCCTGCTCGGCACGAGCCTTGGCCTGGTGTACGCGCCGTGCGCGGGACCGATCCTCGCCGGCGTGATCACGGTCTCGGCCTCGCAGGACTTCACCGCCGGCAAGCTCGCCGTCGCGTTCGCTTACGCGATCGGCTCCGGCGCCGTCCTCTACGCCCTCATGCTCGGCGGGCGCAAGCTGATCGACGGCATGGGCTCATGGCGGAACCGCGTCCAGGCCGCGATGGGTGCGCTGATGGTCCTGACCGCGGTTGCGATGTCGGCCGACCTCGACATCCGCTTCCAGACGGCCATCGCGGACGACCTGCCGGCGTTCCTCGTCAATCCCGACCGGCGACCTCGAGGAGTCCGGCTCCGTCGCCGACGACCTCGCCGACGTACGGGGCGGGGGGGACGGCCCGATCGACGTGAGCGGTGCGCACGACACCGGGCCTTCGGCGGACCTGCCGTCCCTCGGCCTCGCGCCCGAGTTCACCGGAACCCAGCAGTGGTTCAACACGGAGGGCAGGCCGATATCGATCGCGGACGAGGTCGAGCAGGGCCATGTCGTCCTGATCGATTTCTGGACGTACACCTGCATCAACTGCATCCGCACCCTTCCCTACCTGAAGGCCTGGGACGAGGAGTACCGCGACGACGGGCTCACGATCGTCGGCGTCCACTCGCCCGAGTTCCCGTTCGAAAAGGACGCCGTCGAACGTCGAGGATGCGATTGCCGACAACGGGATCGGGTACCCGGTCGTGCAGGACAACGAGCTGGCGACCTGGACCGCGTGGGGCAACCAGTACTGGCCCGCGAAGTACCTGATCGACGCCGACGGCCAGGTCCGCTACACGCACTTCGGCGAGGGCTCGTACGACGAGACCGAGGATGCCATCCGGTCGCTCTTGGCCGAGGCGGGCGACGAGGACCTCGGCGCGGAGGCGAAGGCGAAGGGCGAGCGCATCGACCCGAGCCTCATGACACCCGAGACGTATCTCGGCGCGCTACGCGCGGACGGCTGGGTCGAGCCGGTCACCGAGGGGACGCGCAGGTTCGATGCGCCCGTCCGCCGACTCGCTGGAGCTCAACGAGTTCGCCTTCGACGGCACCTGGGAGATCGACGCGACGACGGCGCGACTTCCGCCGCGGACGCCGCGATCAGCTTCCGGTTCCAGGCCAAGAACGTGTTCCTCGTCCTCGGCTCTGAGGACGGCCCGGCAGCCGGTCGAGGTCCTGCTCGACGGCAAGCCCGTCTCGGACGCCGATGCCGGCTCCGACGTCACGGACGGCGTGGCCGAGATCTCCAAGGAGCGCCTCTACCGGCTGGTCGAGCTCGACGAAGGCGGGCGAGCACACGCTGACCCTGCGCTTCGCGCCGGGGATCTCGGGCTACGCCTTTACCTTCGGGTAGGGACTCAGGCCGGCTTGCGGGCGCTCAGCACGAGGTTGTAGAAGAGCTGAGCGGGCAGGCGCGGCTCGAGCAGAGTGACGTCCACCTTCTGGAGGGCGATGTAGCTGCGGAAGGCAAAGCGCCGCCACGCCAATGGGACGTCCTCGGGATCGGCGCTCGACTCGAGCGAGCGGAGGACCCAGCCGTACATGTTCGCCAGGAGCTCCTCGCCCTGGACGCGAGCCCGCTCGAACCCGGCGTCGTCCATCCAGCCCTTCAGCTCGCTCGGGTCGAATGCGTGGACATCCACCTCGCTCTCGAGGCCATGGCCGTCGTGCGGATGATGGTGGACGCCGTTGTCCTTGGCGGGCCGCGCGCGCATCAGCGCGCGCCATGCCGGAGCGCTGGCGGCGCCGAGGCGCTTGGGGACCGAGGCGAGGCGGTCGCCGTAGGCCGAAGGCTCGCCGCAGAAGACGATCGCTCCGCCCGGGCCGCAGCACGCGATCGAACTCCGAGAAGGCCTTCGCGAGGTCGGGGATGTGGTGGAGGACGGCATGGCCCAGCACCAGGTCGAAGCTCTCGTCCTCGAACGGCAGCTCCTCGGCGTCTGCCTGCCGGGTCTGAACGCGTTCGGCGAGTCCCAGCGACGCGGCGGTGGCGGTAAGGCTCGAGAGCATCCCGGTGGAGACGTCGGTCGCGACGAGGTTCGTGATCACGCCCTCCTGCATCAGGTTGAGCGAGAAGTAGCCCGGTTCCCGAGCCGATCTCGAGCGCGTCGCCGAAAGGCTCCTCGGGCAGGTCGCCCAGAGCCTTGACGAGCTTCTGGCGCGTCTGATCGCGCCCGACGTCGCCGAAGTCGATCCCCCACTTCGCGTCGTAGGAGGAGGCGGCGCAGTCGTGATAGCGCTCGTTTACGTCCCGGATGTGCTCCGGAGTCGCCGTGAGAGGGGAAGGCCGGGCAGTAGGCGTCGGTGAAGCTGCTAGGCCGCATATCCTCGCCCGCCCCGTGGCCTACGTGCAGGAAAACCAGCCCGAAGGGGTGCCGCCGCTCGCGCTCACCGGCGAGCGCACGCTTCCCGACGTCCCCGAGGAGAACTACTGGTACCGGCGGCACCTGGCCGTCTATGAGTGGATCGCCGCGCGCACCCGCGGCCTTCGAGTCGTGGATCTCGCGTGCGGCGAGGGCTACGGCTCGGCGTGCCTTGCGCGAACCGCGGCCGCCGTGGTCGGGGTCGACGCCAACCCGGAGGCTCACGAGCACGCCCGGCTCAGGTACGTGGCCGAGAACCTGCGCTTCGAGCGCGGGCTGGTCGAGGACTACTCCGATCCGTGCGACGCCGTCGTGTTCCTGCAGACGATCGAGCACATCCACGATCCGGGGGCGCTCCTCGCCGCAGATCGCCAAGGCCGCGCCCCTCGCTTTCGTCTCGACTCCCAACCGGCTGACGCTGGCACCCGAGGGCGCCGAGAAGTCGGAGAATCCGTGGCACCTTCGCGAATACACGGCCGGCGAGTACCGCGAGCTCCTCGAGCCTCACTTCTCGGAGGTGCGCCTGCTCGGCGCTCTTCCACGCGCGCAAGCTGCGTGTTGCACGAGGTCGCGCTCGGCCTCGGCTGGGACCGCGTCCACAAGGCGACGCGGATCACCAAGCCCTTCTATGACCGCTTCACCCCGGCGATCTCGGCGTCGGACTTCACGCTTCGCGACGAGAAGGACTGCGACCTGGACGGGGCACTCGACTTCCTAGCCGTGCTCAGGACGTGAGCGCTCGCGCGGGGGGAAGAGCCGAAGGGAATGCTCGCGCTCGTCCTTCACTCCCACATGCCCTATGTCGAGGGGTTCGGCACGTATCCGTTCGGCGAGGAGTGGCTGTTCGACGCCGTGCTCCGCTCCTACCTTCCCGTGCTCGAGGTGGCCGACCGCCTGACGATGACGGTCACGCCCGTTCTCGCCGATCAGCTCGAAGCGCCGGGACTGGTGGAGAGGCTCGATGCGTTCGGCGAGGAGTTCCGGCTCGGCTCCTGCCTGATCGATGCCGAGGAGCAGGACGGAGCCTTCCGGGCGCCCTGCATGGACGAGGCCGACCGCTACCGGCGCGGGCTCTCGAGGCTTCGCGAGCTGGGCGGGCCGCTCGGCGCGTTTCAGGAGGCGCCAGGAGGAGGGCCGTGTCTCACTCATGACCTCGAGCGCGACCCACGCTGTGCTCCCGCTCGTCGCGACGAACTCGGCGCGCGACGTCCAGGTGGACGCGGGGCTGCGGTCCCACCGCCGGCGCTTCGGCGAGCCCGACGGGTTCTGGCTGCCCGAGTGCGCATACGTCCCAGGCATGGAGGAGCTGGTCTCCCGTCACGGCCTGAGCCATTTCTGCGTGGACTCCTCCGCGCACGAAGATCCGCTGGCCGCTCTTCGCCCGATCGCGACGGAAGCCGGGCCGGTCGCATTCCCGATCGACTGGGAGGCGGTCTCGTGGCTCTGGTCGCTTGACGGGCTATCCCTCGGATCCGGCCCACACCGACTTTCACCGCGAATCCCTTCGGGGCGCGCGCGTCTGGTCGATCGGCGGTGAGATCCGCGATCCCCAGGCCGGCGCCGAGCGGGCGCGCGAGCAGGCGCGGGAGTTCCTCGGCGTCGATCTCGGAGCGCCTCGCCGGGCACCGGGAGCGAGCGGGCTCGGATGGGCTCGTGGTCTTCGCGATCGACACCGAGCTCCTGGGCCACTGGTGGTGGGAGGGCCCGAGTCTGGCTCGAGGAGGTGGTCCGCTCGGCGGAAGGCGCCGGGGTCGAGCTCGTGACCCTGGCCGACGCGCTCGAGCGCGTCGAGCCCGAGCGCGCGGCCGATCCGGCGCTCGAGCTGGGGCGAGCACAAGGACCTCTCGACGTGGGACGCTCCCGAGGTGTCCGACCTCGCATGGGGCGCGCGGCGGCTCGAGCTCCGGCTGGTGCGGGAGCTGGCGGCGCGAAGCCTTGCTCCGGAGCGAGCCGAGCGTGCCGCCCGGGAGCTCCTGGCGCTCCAGGCAAGCGATTGGGCGTTCCTCGACAAGCGCCGGCAGGCCGGGGACTACCCCTTCCTCCGGGTGACCGACCACGCCCGGGCCATGCTCGACGCCATACACTCCACGCCCGCTCCCGCGCCTGAGCTACGCAACCTGGCGCCTGACCTCAGCCTCGCCCCGCTGACCGCCCCATGAGAAAAGATTCCGCCCGCGAGTCCTGATCCTCTCGTGGGAGTACCCGCCGCTGATCGAGGGCGGGCTGGCACGCCACGTGCGGAAGCTCTCGGAGGGGCTCGTCGACCGCGGCACGGAGGTGCACGTGCTCACGCGGGGCGGCGAGGAGTCGCCCGCCGACGAGGCGTCGAACGGGGTCCACATCCACCGCGTGATCGAGCCGAAGCGCCCGACCGAGCTGACCGAGTTCGTCGCCTGGGTCGAGCGGATGAACTCGGACATGCTCGCGGCCGGCGTCGAGCTGGGCGACCGCTTCGAGTTCGATCTGGTTCACGGCCACGACTGGCTGGTCGCGATGGCCTGCGACCACCTCGCTCGCCGCTTCGACTGCCCGCTCGTGACCACGATTCACGCGACCGAGCACGGCCGCCACCAGGGTTGGGTCGACAAGCACCCGCAGTCCTACATCCACGGCGTCGAGCGCTGGATCACCAACCGCGCCGATCGCGTCATCGCCTGCTCGTACTACATGCGCGAGCAGGTCGCCGACATCTTCGGGGTCGACGAGGAGCGCATCTCGGTCATCCCCAACGGGATCGACCCTGGCGACCTCCGCTTCGGCGAGGAGCCGGAGCTCGCCCGCATGCGCGCCGCGTTCGCCGAGCCGGACGAGAAGCTCGTGCTCCTGATCGGCCGCCTCGTCTACGAGAAGGGCTTTCAGCTCGCGCTCGAGGCGATGCCGCGCGTGATCGCCGAGGCCCCGGGCACGCGCTTCCTGGTCGCCGGGTCGGGCACGCACGAGGAGGAGCTCAGAAAGCAGGCCGAGGAGCTCGAGCTGACCGAGCACGGGACGTTCCTCGGCTGGATCGGCGACGACGTCCTTCACTCGCTCTACCGGATCGCCGACGTGTGCGTCGTGCCCTCGATCTACGAGCCGTTCGGCCTCGTCGCGCTCGAGGCGATGGCCTCGGGCTGTCCCGTGCATCGTCGCCGACACCGGCGGCCTGCGCGAGGTCGTGCCCGACGACGCCGCGGGCCTTCGCTTCCGCGCGCGCGACCCGGAGGCGCTTGCCGACGTTGCGGTGCGCGTCCTCTGCGACGAGGATCTGGGCCAGCGGCTGGTCGCGGAGGGCCTCGACCACATCCGCAGCTTCGACTGGGCCGACGTGGCCGCCGACACCGCTGAGCTCTACGCGGAGCTCGCGGGCAGCCGTAACAGCGCCGAAGCGCCTCGACGATGCGCTCCGGCGGCTTCGAGCGTTCGCGGGGCCTCCGGGTCGGGCTCGACCGGCTCGGGCCACTTGAGCTCGCGCGGGGCCTCGCGCATGCGGATGACCCGCGCCGGGATGCCGCCGGCCACCGCGTTGGCGGGGACGTCGCGCGCAACCACGGCGCTCGTGCCCACGACCGAGTTGTCGCCGACCGTGACGCCTCGCAGGAACGCTGCGCCGTAGCCGACCCACACATTCGCGCCGATCACGACGTCGCGCTTGTAGATGCCCTGCGGCGCGGATCGGCCGTTCGACCTCGACCATGCCGTGGTCGAAGTCGATGAACATCGCCCGGTCGGCGATCACGCACTGCTCGCCGATCGAGACGTGCTGGTATGCGGAGATCGTCGCCTCCTGGCCGATCACCGTCTTCTGCGCCGATCTCGACCTGGCCCTCGTGGCAGCGGATCTTCGTGCGGTCTCCGACCCAGACGAATCGGCCGAACTTGACCGTGCCGTGCTTCGCGATCTGCAGCTCGAGGCCCTTGCCGAAGAAGACGGGGCCATCGGTCTCCCAGCGCCAGCCCGCGCGGGTAAAGAAGCGGCGCCAGAGGTAGCGCCACAGAGAGGACCGCGTAGCGGCGGTTGAGCATCCCGTTGCGGCGGGCGAACGCGAGAAATTCAGGGCGGCCGGGCTGCGGTGGGAGGGGGCGCCGGTGCTTGTCCTGATGGGGTGGGGCACGGGCGGGGACTGTAGCCTCGACCGTCGATGACGGGCGAAGCGACCAAGGACGAGTCCCTCGGAAGCGCCTCCTTCGGGCGACCGCCGCGCGCTGGCGCGGGCGATCAGCCTGGTGGAGAACCGCGATCCCGCGGGTGACGCGCTGGTCGCGGAGCTCTTTCCCTCGACCGGGAAGGCACGCGTGACCGGGATCACCGGGCCGCCCGGCGTCGGCAAGTCGACCTTGATCGGCTCGATGACGAAGCTGCTGCGCGAGGCCGGGCGGACCGTCGGCGTGCTCTCGGTCGATCCGTCGAGCCCGTTCACGCGCGGCGCCGTCCTGGGCGACCGGATCCGCCTGTCGGACCACTTCCTGGACGAAGGCGTCTTCATCCGCTCGATGGCCTCCCGCGGAGCGCTCGGCGGCCTTGCCGAGGCTGCGCTCCAGGCCGCCCTGTTGATGGATGCTGCGGGCAAGGACGACGTGCTCCTGGAGACGGTCGGCGTGGGACAGGGTGAGATCGACGTGGTCGATCACGCCGACACGATCGTCCTCGCGCTCTGATGCCGGGCTCCGGCGACTCGATCCAGGCGCTCAAGGCGGGCGTGATGGAGATCCCGGACATCATCGTGGTCAACAAGGCCGACCACCCGCAGGCGGACACGATGATGCGGGAGGTGCGTGCGGTCCTGGCGCTCGGCCCGCAGCGCTCGTGGCGCGTGCCGGTCGTCCGCACCGAGGCTTCGAACGGGCAGGGGATCGACAAGCTGATCGAGACGATCGACGAGCACCGCGCGCACATCGAGGAGGAGGGCACGCTGGCCGAGCGCCGCGCGCGGAACCTTCGCGCCGAGGTCCTGGGGATCGCCGCCTCCCGGATGCGTCGCGAGCTCGAGACCCGGACCGAGGAGGACCCCGAGTGGGCGAAGCTCCTCGACAGCGTCGTCAGGCGCGAGACGGACCCGGCGACGGCCGCGGGGAAGCTGCTAGAAGAGTCGCTCGATGGCTGACGAAGGAACCGCCCTCGAGGACACGTCTCAGGAGCCGGAGGCACCGCCCGCTGAGGAGGCTCCGGAGGAGACGCTCGACCTGCAGGGCCACAAGCTGGACGAGATGGGCGGCGCCCAGGTCGGCAGGATCGAGGGCAAGGCGTCGGGGCGAGTGGAGTGGCTCGTGGCGCGAATGGGCCGTTTCGGGCACTACTGCCTGGTTCCCGCGCGCGACGCGGTCGCCGCAAACGGTCGCGTCTGGGTCCCGTACACCAGGGATCAGATCCGCAGGGCTCCGCGAGTGGAGCCGAAGGCGCCCCTCGAGTCGGTCGAGGAGCAGGCCGTGCTCGAGCACTACGGCCTCGCCTAGAGCAGACGGCGCTAAAGCCCGAGGCCGCGCGCGATGACCATCTGCTGGACCTCGTCGGTCCCCTCGCCGATGGTGAGGATCTTCGCGTCGCGGTAGAAGCGGCAGACCGGGTACTCCTCGATGTAGCCGTAGCCACCGTGGATCTGGACGGCCTCCTCGCAGGCGCGGACGGCCAGTCGGCCCGTGATCAGCTTCGCCTGGGCGGCGGTCAGCGTGAAAGACTCGCCCGCGTCCTTTTGGAGGGCGCAGCGGTAGGTGAGGAGGCGGGCGGCCTCCAACTGCGCGGAGATGTCCGCCACCTTCGCCTGGATCGCCTGGAACTTCCCGATCGGCTGCCCGAACGCCTTGCGCTCGTTTGCGTAGGCGATCGCCTCGTCCAGGGCGCCCTGTGCGAGCCCGATGCCCATCGCGGAAACGCCGATCCGGCCACCGTCGAGGATGTGGAGGAACTGCTTGAACCCGTCACCGCGAGGGCCGAGGAGGTTCGACTCGGGCACGCGGGCTCCGTCGAACGTGAGCGGGCGGGTATCCGACGCGTTCCAGCCCATCTTCCGGTAGGGCTCGCCCTGCTCGTAGCCGGGCGTGCCGTTCGGGACGATGATGTTCGAGATCTCGGGCCGGCCGTTCCCCGAGTCCGTGACGGCCGTGATCGTCACGCAAGCGGAGATGTCGGTGCCCGCGTTGGTGATGAATTGCTTCGCGCCGTCGATCACCCACTCTCCGTCCTCGAGCTTTGCTCGCGTGCGCGTCGCGCCCGCGTCCGATCCGGCGTCGGGCTCGGTCAGGCCGAATGCGGCGAGCTTCTTGCCGGCGCAGAGCTCCGGGAAGCCAGTCCTGCTTCTGCTCCGCCGTGCCCCACAGGTTGATCGGCATCGTCCCGAGAGACGTGTGGGCGGCGAGGGTGATGCCCACCGAGGAGTCGATGCGGGCGAGCTCCTCGACGGCGAGGGCGTAGGAGAGCGTGTCGGCGCCGCCGCCCCCGTACTCCTCGGAGAAGGGGATGCCCATCAGGCCGAGCTCGCCCATCTTGGCCACGAGCTCGTAGGGGAAGGACTTGGTCCGGTCGAGCTCCTCGGCCACAGGCGCGACCTCGTTGCGAGCGAAGTCGCGAACGGTGTCTCGGATCAGGCGCTGCTCGTCCGTGAGTGAGAAATTCATTGATGAGCACCTTTAGGTGCGAAAGCAGCATGTGTCGGTGGAGATCCCATCGGGGCGCCGAGCATAACCTTGCGAAATGTCCGCGATCGAAGCGCCCGCGATCCGCCTGGGTCGCACCCTCCGCGGGGGGATCGCGCCTTCGATCTATGCGCTCGTCGAACGCGGGGTGCTCAAGCGTCCCGAACAGGCAGCGGCGGTGCACGGCCGGGTCCAGCTTCGCTTTCGCGACGTCCATCCGCCGGTGGCGATGGTTTTCGACGGCGGCCGGATCGAGGTCTTCGACGGCGAGGTCGAGCGGGCGAACCTGACCGTCACGGCAGGGCTGGCGGACGTCGTCCTGCTCACTACGGCACCGCTTCGCATGGGGATGCCGAGTCCCGTCAACGCTCAGGGGTCGCGCCGTGCTTCAGAAGATGGCTCGCGGTGAGATCAGGTTGCGTGGCGACCTGACGCTGGCCAGGGCGATGCTCGAATTGATGAGGATCGACGTGCCGGAGGCGCGATTCGCCGAAGCCACCCAAGGCGGATCCGGCCACGGATCCCGCGACCTGGATCGACCAGCTGATCTAGAGGGGCGCGGACTCGGCCTCGGCGACCGAGTCCTGGTCAACGTCGCGTGCGACCAGCTCCGTAATCACTTCGAACGGCAGGGGAAGCGACAGGTGGAATCCCTGCCCCTTCCCGCAACCCAGGTCGAGCAGGCGCCCGACCTGGGCCTGGTTCTCGATCCCCTCCGCGATCACCTCCAGGCCGAAGCTCTCCGCCAGATACACGATCGCGCGCGCGATCGCGGCGTCATCGTCCGATGAGCCGATGCCGACCACGAACGGGCGAGCGATCTTCACGAAATCGATCGGGAGCCAGCTCAGGTGTGCCAGCGACGAGTAACCGGTGCCGAAGTCGTCCACGGCGATGCGCACGCCGAGCTCCCGGAGCTCGGAAAGCCTCCCGGAGACCGCGTTGATGTCCTCGGCGAAGACAGTCTCCGTGAGCTCGAGAATGAGCGCGCCGGGCTCGAGGCCCGAGTCAGCCAGGGCCGCCGACACTTCGCCCACAAGGCCGGGCTCACGCAGCTGGGCGCTCGAGATGTTCACCGTCACCTGGAGGCGCGCCGGCTGCCGCTCGGCCAAGCGGACCGCGGCGCACTCGATGCATGCCTTCCGCAGCACGGTGCGGCCCAGGGCGTGGATCAGGTTGCCGCTCTCCGCCAGGGGAACGAACTCATCTGGCGAGAGGCGCCCCCGCTCGGGGTGGTTCCAGCGGACGAGCGCCTCCATGGCGACCATCCTGCGATCGGCGAGGTCGAATATCGGCTGGTAGTCGAGCTCGAACTCGTCGCGCCTGAGCGCCCGCTGAAAGTCGGCCTCCATCTCCATCCGGGCAAGAACCGTGGTGTGCATTTCAGGGCGGAAGACCTCGAAGCGCCCGCGGCCGCGAGCCTTGGCCCGATAGAGGGCGAGGTCGGCGTTTCTCAAGACGTCGTCATCCCCGCTCAGCCCGAACGCGATACCGATCGAGCACGAGATGTACACCTCGCGGCCGTTGACGGTCAAGGGCTCCGCAAAGGCGCCGAGGATCCTGCGCGCGGTGACCGCCACCTCTTCTTCGTCCACGCCCTCGAGGAGCACCGCGAACTCGTCGCCACCGAGGCGCGCGGCCGTGTCGCCCGCCCGCACGGAAGCCTCGAACCGCCGCGCCGCCGAGAAGAGCAACTCGTCGCCCACTGCGTGGCCAAGGCTGTCGTTCACGGTCTTGAACCCGTCGAGATCGCAGACGATCACGGCGCTGGGGCTGTTGGCCCGTTCAGCCCGGGCCAGAGCCTGCGCCAGGCGGTCGCAGAAGAGCTCGCGGTTCGGCAGCTCCGTGAGGGTGTCATGGAACGCGTTGTGGCGGGCGTCCTGAACGGTCCTGGCGTCCGTGAGCGCAAGGCTCGCGTGCTCTGCGAAGGCCTCGAGGACCTCGCGGTCGGCTCGTGTGTACCTGCGGCCGTCGCCGTGCGTCGCGGCGACCAGGCTCCCGACGATGTTGTCGTGCTCCCGCACGGGCGCGGCCATCGCCGTCACGACCCCGTCACGCACGAACTTTCTTTTCGAGCTTCCCGAGTCCTGATCGCCCTCGATCACGACCAGGCTCTCCTCGACGATGGCGCGGCCGCCGGCTCCTTCGCCGACCCGGCCGTGCCCGGCCTCGTCCAGCAGCTCCGGGGGCCCGCCGGTCGAGGCGACGATCTGCGTGCGCGATGGGTCAGCGACATCGATCAGCTGCAGGCCGACTATCTCGTCGCCCAGGAGCTCGCGCGCTCCCCACACGATCGCGTCGAGCACCTCCTTGAGGGCGCTTCTGGTGACGATCTTCCTCTGGATGCGCGACAGCCGCTCGAGGAGCTGCTGGCGCTCGCGGAGGATCACGAGAAGCTCGTTCTCGGCGGTGCGCCGCTTGCGCATCTCGTCCAAGGCTTCGGCCGCTTTGGCGGCGGCTACGCGTACGGGCTCGGAGGCCTCATCCTCGGCCGCCACGGCAGCGAGGAACTCTGAGAGAGCCCTCACCTCCATAGCTCTTCAGTCAGCCGATGCAAGGCTTCCTCAGCGGTCGTAATCCATTCCTACGCCGTAGAAAGCTCCTTCGCCAAACCCACGAGAAGCCGCACGCCGAAGCCCGTCGCGCCATCACCAGAGTACTCCCGTTTCGTGTCCCATGCAGTCCCGGCGATGTCCAGATGCACCCACGGTTTCGAGTCCACGAACTCCTCCAGAAACGAGCCCGCGTAGATGGTCCCGGCCTCGCGCTTGGCCGCCGAGTTGGTCAGGTCGGCCACCGTGCCGGTAGTCAGCTTCTTGTAGTCGGGGTGGAGGGGAAGGCGCCATGCAAGCTCGCCGGTCCTCGTCGCGACGTCCTCGACTGTCGCGGCGAACTCGTCGTCGTTCGAGATCAGGGCGCTGTAGGTCGAGCCCAGGGCGACCAGCGCCGCTCCGGTGAGCGTGGCGAGGTCGACGACCCTCGCCGCGCCCTGCTCGCGGACGCACCAAGTGAGGGCATCGGCCAGGATCAGCCGGCCCTCGGCGTCCGTGTTGTTGATCTCGACCGTCTTGCCGTTGAGCTGGGTGATGATGTCGCCCGGGCGCATCGAGCGGCCCGAGGGCATGTTCTCCGTGGAGGGGACGACCGCGACGACGTCCAGGCCGATGCCGAGCTCGGCGATCGCGCCCATGGCCTCGATCACCGCGGCGCCGCCCGACATGTCCATCTTCATTTCGTGCATGCCGGCCGACGGCTTGATCGAGATGCCGCCTGAGTCGAAGGTCACGGCCTTGCCGACGATGCCGAGAGCCTCGCCGGATCCGCGGCCGCTGTGCCGCAGCGTGATCAGGCGCGGCTCCTCGTAGCGAGCCCCGGGAGACCGCGACGAGCCCGCCCATGCCCTCCCGGGCGATCTCCTCGCGGCCGAGAATCTCGACGCTCAGAGATTCATGTCCGGCCGCCAGCTCGGCTGCACGCTCCGCGAGCAGCGGTCGGCGTGGCGTGGTTCGCCGGCAGGCTCTGAAGGTCACGCGCCCTGTTCTGCGCCTCGGCCGCGACGCGAGCCTCGGCGATCGCCGGCTCCAGCGCAGCCGGGTCCGCCGCAGCGAACACGAGGCGCTCGAGCGGCGGCGGCGGCGGGTCGTCCGGGTCGGCGCGCGCGGAAGCGGTCGAACCGGTAGCTGCCCAGGATCACGCCCTCCGTCGACCGCTGCGGCAGCCTCGGCGGCATCCAGGCCGGCCTGTCCGAGCGGAGCGAGGTCCCACGCGACGCTGGTCGCCCGGCGCCTGGCTGCCTCGCCGGCGACCACGGAGCCTGCGATCCGCAGGCGCTCAGTGGTCAGCGCACCGGCGTCTCCGAGGCCGACGATCGCCAGGCGGGCGCCGGCTTCCGGGAAGGCGACGGTCGAGCTTCTTGAAGCCGGGCTGGGCGTCGGCGGCGCCGGGCGCCGACGCGAGTTCGGGCGGCAGCTCCGAGCCGTCGAAGAGAGTTGTCGCGTGGATGCCGGCTCGGGGCTCCGCGAGCAGCGTTTCCTGGGCCTCGACCTCCATCCGGGCCCGAGTCTAGGCGGCTCGCGGTCGGCGTCGCAGATCCATCGCAATACGATTGCGGTCCCTCTTCCCCCGGCTTTCGAAAGGCGAACCCAGATGGCAAAGACCGTGATCCTCGGCACCGCTCGCACCCCCTTCGGAAAGATGGGCGGCGCGCTGGCCTCGAAGAAGGCACCCGAACTCGGCGGCCATGCCATCGCGGCGGCGCTCGACCGCTCGGGCGTGGACCCGGAGCAGGTGCAGCAGGTCGTCTACGGGCAGGTGCTCCAGGCCGGGCAGGGCCAGATTCCCTCGCGCCAGGCGCAGATCGCTGCCGGCATTCCCAAGGAGGTGCCGTCGGAGACCGTGAACAAGGTCTGTGCATCGGGCATGCGCTCGATCGGCATCGCCGACCTGTCCGTCCGCGCGGGCGAGCTGGAGGTGGGGGTCGCGGGTGGCATGGAGTCGATGTCCAATGCCCCGTACCTGCTTCCCGGAGCCCGCTTCGGCTTCCGGATGGGCGACGTGACGGCGGTCGATGCGATGACGCACGACGGGCTCACCAACCCCTTCACGGACAAGCAGATGATCAACGAGGCCTCCGAGGTCTCGAACGAGCTCGAGATCACCCGCCCCGACATGGACCGCTTCGCCGCGCGCTCGCATCAGCTCGCGGCCAAGGCGACCGAGGAGGGGCGCCTCGCGGACGAGATCGTCGGCGTGACGGTCAAGTCCCGGAAGGCCGAGACCGAGGTCGTCGCCGACGAGGCGATCCGCCCGGACACCACGCAGGAGTCGCTTGCGGGCCTCAAGGGGATCGGCGGGCCCGACGCCACGCACACGGCGGGCAACGCCCCGGGCGTGAACGACGGCGCCGCGGCCGTCGTCGTCGCGTCGGACGAGTGGGCGCAGGCGAACGGCAAGGAGGCGCTTGCGACCGTCCTGTCCTACGGCCAGATCGCGGACGACTTCCCGTACCTCGCGAAGACGCCGGCGAAGGCGGCGCAGCTCGCGCTCGAGAAGATCGGCAAGTCAGCCGAGGACGTCGACCTGTGGGAGATCAACGAGGCGTTCGCATCCGTCGCCCTCAACTCCCTCCACATGCTCGGCGTGACCGAGGACAACGTGAACGTGAACGGCGGGGCGATCGCGCTCGGCCACCCGATCGGCGCCTCCGGCGCCCGCATCGTCGGCGCGCTCGTTCACGAGCTCCGCCGCCGCGGCGGCGGCCTCGGCGTGGCCGCCATCTGCTCAGGCGGCGGGCAAGGAGACGCGATCGTGCTCGAGGTCGCGGGATAGAGGCTCTTTAGCCTTCGGGGGGCCGATGGCTAGATCAGCAGCATTCTTCGACCTGGACCGGACCCTGATGGCGGGGTCCTCCGGCATGGCGTGGGTCAAGGCGTCCTATGACGCCGGGCTGATCTCCCGCTCGCAGATGCTTCGCTGGGCGAAGGACGGGCTCGTCTTCCGCCTGCGCGGCTCGACCGACGCGACGACGCGCGAGGCGATGGACCGGATCAAGGAGGTGCTGTCGGGCGCGTCCGCCCGCGAGCTCGAGCGGCTGGGGCCGCAGGTGCTGGCCGAGGTCCTGCCGCGGATCTACCCGCAGATGCTCGACGAGGTCTACTCGCATCGCGACGAGGGACGCTCGACGTTCATCGTCAGCGCGGCGGGCAACGACCTGGTCGAGCTGGTGGCGCGGGTACTGGGCATGGAGGGGGGCGTCGGGACCAAGTACGAGGTGGACGCCGACGGCAACTTCACCGGCGAGCTGGACGGGCCGTTCATGTACGGCAAGGGAAAGCTCGAGGGCATGCGGAACTTCGCCGAGTCGCACGACATCGACCTGCTGAATCCTGGGCGTACTCGGACTCGGCGTCCGATCTGCCGATGCTTCGCGCGGTCGGCAACGCGGTCGCCGTCAATCCCGACACCGAGCTCGCCGAGATAGCCCGTGCCGAAGGCTGGCGGGTAATGCGGTTCGAGAAGCTCGGCCGAAGGCTTGCGGTCGCTGCGGCGACTCTGACGGCCCTCGCTCTGGGAGGAGGCGCGGCCGTTGCCAGGCGAAGGTCGCCTTCGCCCTCGCCGAGCCGCCTGCGCGCGCGCCGCTAGCGCGTGCCGCCGCACGCAAGCGCAATCGCAGCATCGCCCGGCCTAGACTCCCGGTATGGCGATCGACGCTGACTCGGAGCGCGCCAGGCAGGAGGCAAAGCGCGCGGAGCCGCTCCACGACACCATGTCCGGGCATCCGGTCAAGCCCCTCTACACGGAGGAGGACCTCGCAGGCTGGGATGCCGGCCGCGACCTCGGCCGGCCGGGCGAGTTCCCATACACCCGCGGCGTCTACGAGTCGATGTACCGCGGGCGCCTCTGGACGATGCGCCAGTTCGCCGGGTTCGGCACCGTCGAGGAGACGAACGCGCGATTCCGCTACCTGCTCGACCACGGCCAGACGGGGCTTTCGACCGCCTTCGACATGCCCAGCCTGATGGGCCTCGACTCGGACCACGACCGCTCGCTCGGCGAGGTGGGCGTCGAGGGCGTCGCCGTCGACACCGTCGACGACATGGAGACGCTCTTCGACGGGATTCCGCTCGACGAGGTGACCGTCTCGATGACGATCAACGCGCCCGCGGCGATCATGCTCGCCTTCTACGTCGTCGCCGCCGAGGAGAAGGGCATCGCGCCGGACAAGCTCGGCGGGACGATCCAGACGGACATCCTCAAGGAGTACATCGCCCAGAAGGAGTGGTGCTTCCCGATCGAGCCGGCGATGCGCCTGGTCACCGACATGGTCGAGTGGTGCTCGCCCGAGATGCCGCGCTGGCACCCGATCTCGATCTCCGGCTACCACATCCGCGAGGCGGGCTCGACCGCGCAGCAGGAGCTTGCGTTCACGCTCAAGGACGGCTTCACCTACGTCGAGCGGGCGATCGAGCGCGGCCTCGACGTGGACGCCTTCGCGCCCCGCCTGTCCTTCTTCTTCAACGCCCACATCGACTTCTTCGAGGAGATCGCCAAGTACCGCGCCGCGCGTCGCATCTGGGCGCGCGAGCTGCGCGACACCTACGGCGCGAAGGACGAGCGCTCGATGCTGATGCGCTTCCACACGCAGACCGCCGGCGTCTCGCTGACAGCCCAGCAGCCGCTCCTCAACATCGTCCGCACCGCGATCGAGGCGCTCGCGGGCGTCCTCGGCGGCACCCAGTCGCTGCACACGAACTCGTTCGACGAGGCGCTGGCGCTGCCGACCGAGGAGGCGGTGCGCGTCGCGCTGCGCACGCAGCAGGTGATCGCGCACGAGACCGGCGTCACGAACACGGCCGATCCGCTGGGCGGCGCCTACTTCGTCGAGAAGCTCACCGACGAGATGGAGGCGGCCGCGTACGAGTACTTCCACCAGATCGACGAGCTGGGCGGCATGGTCGCCGCGATCGAGACCGGCTTCCCGCAGCGCGAGATCGCCGACGCCGCGTTCGCCTTCCAGCAGGAGGTCGAGTCGGGGCAGCGGACGATCGTCGGCGTCAACGACTACGTCCTCGAGGGCGAGGTCGACCCGGCGCTCCACCGGGCCGATCCCGAGGCGGAGGTGCGCCAGCGGGCGCGCCTGGAGGGCACCCGCGCGGCGCGCGACGGCGCCGCGGCGGAGGCCGCTCTGGCTGCGCTCGTCCAGGCGTCGCCAGGGGCGACGAGAACCTGATGCCGCTGATCATCGATTGCGCCCGCGCGCGGGTGTCCGAGGGCGAGATGGTCGAGGCGCTCCAGGGCGTCTTCGGCACCTACACCGAGCACCCGCAGTTCTGAGTGCCTGCAGTTTCCTGCGTCGACTGCGCCGGGTAAGTTCGGATCACGCCGATGGCTCTCAAGGTGATGAAGAACGAGGTCGACGGCTGGGACGTCGTCCGCGAGGACGAGGATCGCGCGCTCTCCAACCACCCCACGCGCGAAGAGGCGATCGCGGCGGCCGAGATCCGCTCGAACGAAGAGCGCGTGAACGATGCCGGCGACACGCCCGTGGAAGTGGACACGGAGCACGTCCACGAGATCGAGGACGCCCGCACGGGAATGAAGCCCGCCTTCCTGGGCGGCGGCGACACTGCTTCTGACGATGATCCTCCTGATCGCGGTCATCGCGGCGATCGTCGGCGGTCGACCGGCTTCGGCTCGTAGCCCGGGCGGAAGCTCGAACGCACCGGGAATAAGCTCCGCTCCATGAGCGAGGATGAAGCCACGCGCACGATCCGCGTCGTCGTGGCCAAGCCCGGCCTGGACGGGCACGACCGCGGCGCCAAGATCATCGCCCGCGCGCTTCGCGACGCAGGCATGGAGGTCATCTACACGGGCCTTCACCAGACGCCCGAGCAGATCGTCGCAACGGTGATTCAGGAGGACGCCGACGCGGTCGGCCTCTCGATCCTCTCCGGCGCGCACATGACGCTGGTGCCGAAGGTGGTCTCGATGCTCGCGCGATCAGGGCGTCGACGACGTCGTGGTCACGGTGGGGGGCACGATCCCCGCCGATGACGTGCCCGAGCTGAAGAAGCTTGGCGTCGCCGAGGTCTTCACACCCGGCGCGCCGACCGACGCGATCGTGGACTTCATCCGCGGCGCCGTCGGCGAGCGCTCGGCCGCGTGACGCGGCCTTGGACCAGGCGCCGAGAATCGCCGGCGACGTCTCTACGTCTTGCAGACGATCGCGGACGTGAGCGTGTAGGAGGAAGCTGCGTATCCGAACGACTGCCACGCGTCGTCGGGCACGCTGTCGCCGTCGGTGCTGTCGGCCGGTCTGGTGCTGTTCACGAAGCCCGCGTTTCCGGACAGCGCCGCGCCGCCGCCGGTGGCCGACCCTCCGTTCGGGCAGGTGACCGTTGCCGACGTGGCGCTTACGTCGCCGACCCCGTCCTGGAGCGGTAAACGATCCCGGTTGTCTCCTTGCAGATCGCGAAGACCTGCAACTCCCGGCTGTCGCCTATGAACGTGCGTACCCGCCACCCGTCGTCGGGCTTGGAACCCTTGTCGCCGTCGTCGAATGGCACAGTGGCGAGGATCCGTGCGCCGGGGTAGGCCCGGTTCGAGATTCCGCCGCCCAGGACGGACGCGGCGTTCGGGCAACCCGCCTTTGCGGTAGACGATTGCCGGCGAGGTCTGCGGCGGACGGGTGGTCGTCCGTCTCGTGATGCCCCGGGGGCGCGCGCAGATCGCGTACGAGGTGAGGTCCTTGGCGGCCCCGTGTCGTTGACCATCTCAGATGTCCAGGCTCGCCGATTGGAGGCGGCGGCGTCCTGATGGGCATATGGCCCGATCTCGACCATTCGGGCTTCAGACGAGGCGCCTGACGCGAACGCACCTCCGCCGGTCACTACCCGCTTTCCCGGCAGGTCGCGACCGCGTAGTCCGCACCGTCGGCGTCGTTGAACGCGACGGAGCGGTACTCCAAGCCGCCGGCGTCTCCAAGTGGGATGCTCCCCTCGGTGACCGTCGATCCCGCGAGCGCAACCGAACCGGCCGCCAGCAGCGGAGAGCACCGCCGCCCCGCCTGCTGTTGCCCCTCGCCTCACGAGGCCGTCATCATACGCCCCGTAAGCGACGGCTTCAACACCGAACACGCGTTCCTACCCGGAGTAGATTGACTGGTCAGTCAACGGGTACCGCACCTGGGTAATATGCCCGGCGCGCCCCACCCAAACTTCCCAGGGGCAGCGCCACAGACACCTTGAACGGCACATGCTGCTTTCGGGGCATGAGCCCCTCACCGAAACACTAAGGAGGCACCGACTTGAAGATCTGTTGTCTTGTCAAGGAGGTTCCAGACGCGGCGGTCCAAAAGCGGATCGACTCGAGTACCAAGCGTCTGGACCGCTCCGGCGAGAAGAACCTGAACCCGTTCGACACCCATGGCATCGAAGCTGCGATGCAGATCCGCGAAGGCGGCGTGGTCGATGTCGATGAGATCGTCGCCGTGACGATGGGCCCCGAGAGCGCCGTTCGCGCGCTCCACAAGGCCGTCGCGCTCGGCGCCGACCGCTCGGTCCATCTCACCGACTCGGCCCTCGAGGGCTCCGACGTCTGCGCGACGGGCTACGCCCTCGCGAAGGTGCTCGAGTCCGAGTCGCCCGACCTGGTCCTGCTGGGCCAGCAGTCGGACGACGGCGAGTGCTACACGATCGGCGCCGTCGTGGCCGATCACCTCAAGATGCCCTCGCTCACGCAGGTCATCAAGGTCGACGTGGCCGAGGGCAACGCTCACGTGCCAGCGCCAGGCCGAGTACGGCTACGACACGGTCGAGGTCGACCTGCCGGCCGTGATCTCCGTCGGCGACGCGATCAACGAGCCGCGCTACCCGTCGCTCAAGGCGATCATGGGCGCGAAGAAGAAGCAGCTCGACACCAAGGCCACCGGCGACGTCGGCATCGAGGCCGACCAGGTCGGCGAAGGCGGCTCGAAGACCGCGGTCCTGGAGATCAACCCGCCTGCCGAGAAGGCCGGCGGCGAGATCATCGAGGACGAGGACACCGACGAGACGGTCGAGAAGATCGTCGCCTGGCTCGACGAAAGGAAGCTGATCTAGATGGCGGGCATTCTCGTTTACGCCCTTCACGACGACGAGGGCAACGTTCAACAACAACTCTCTCGGCGCGATCTCCGAGGCAGCCAAGCTGGCCGGCGAGATCGGCGGCGACGCCGCGGCCCTCGTGGTCGGCGAGGTCGACGACGCCGCCTGTGCCGGCGCTCGGCAAGTACGGCGCAGCCAAGGTCTACCGGGCCAAGTCGGTCCCCGAGGGGCTGGCGCAGCCGATCGTCGACGCGATGGCCAAGGTCATCTCGGACGACGGCTACTCGTACGCCCTGTTCGGCGGCGGCCTGCTCGGCTTCGAGATCGGCGCCGGCCTGACCGCCCGCCTCAACGCCGGCGTGACCATGGAGGTCACCGCGGTCAAGGTCGCCGACGGCAAGCTCGTCGCCGAGCGCCCGGTCCTCCAGGACTCGGCGATCGTCGACGTCGGCTACGTCTCGGAGCCCGGGATCATCATCGGCCGCCTGAACGCGTTCGACACGAACGAGAACGGCTCGGGAGACGCCGAGGTCGTAGACATCGAGGTCGAGCTCTCCGAGTGGTCGACCAAGGCGCGCATGAAGACCCGCGGCGAGACCGGCGACGAGGGTGGCGTCAACATCGAGGATGCCGACTTCCTCGTCGGCGCCGGCCGCGGCTTCGGCGACGCGGACAACCTCTCCATCGCCAACGATCTCGCCGAGCACGCTCGGCGGCGCGGTCGCCTCGACTCGCGCGATCGTCGACGCCGGCTGGACCCCGTACGCGACCCAGATCGGCCAGACGGGCAAGACCGTCGCGCCGAAGCTGTACCTCGCGGCGGGCATCTCCGGCGCGATCCAGCACAAGGTCGGCATGCAGAACGCCGAGAACATCGTCGCGATCAACAAGGACCAGAACGCGCCGATCTTCGAGTTCTGCGACCTCGGGCGTCGTGGGCGACCTCAACAAGATCATGCCGAAGCTGACCGAGGCCATCAAGGCCAAGAAGGGCGGCTGAGGCACGCCATGGCAGTAGCGCCGGGCGAGTTCCCGCCCCCGTTCGATCCCGCCGACTTCGTCGGCGCGCCCACCGACCCCGAGGACGAGCGCCTCGAGGCCGGCATCGTGATCGTCGGGGGCGGGCCCGCCGGGCTCGCCTGCGCGAACAAGGTGATGCAGCTGCTCGAGGACGAGCCGGAGCTGACCGAGCAGCTCGGCGAGATCCCGGTCGCCGTGCTCGAGAAGGGCAAGGCGTGCGGCGCCCACAACGTCTCCGGCGCGAACATGCGCCCGTCGGCGATGGAGGAGCTCTTCCCCGAGCTCGACCCGGAGGACTGGCCCGTCTACCAGAAGGTCGAAAAGGACGCGGTCTATCTCCTGACCAAGAAGCGCGCCATCCCGCTGAAGCCGCCGCCGCCCAACTTCCGCAACCACGGCAACTACGTCACCTCGGTGGCGAAGCTCAGCGCGCTTCCTGGCCGACAAGGCCGAGGAGGCGGGCGCCTACATCCTCACGGAGACCGCCGCCGACAAGCTCCTCGTCGAGGACCGGATCGTCCGCGGCGTTCGCTCCGGCGACAAGGGCCGCGACCGCGAGGGCAAGGAGCGCGGCAACTTCGAGCCCGGCTCCGACCTGATCGCCAAGGCGACCGTGCTCGCCGAGGGCACGATCGGCCACCTGACCGACGCCGCGGTCGACTACTACGACCTGGCCGGCGACCCCGAAGCGCTGGGAGATCGGCGTCAAGGAGGTCTGGGAGGTCGAGAAGCCGCTCGACCGCGTCATCCACACGATGAACTGGCCGCTGCGGCCGGGCCCGAAGTACAACGAGTTCGGCGGCTCGTTCATCTACCCGATGGGCGAGGACAAGCTCTGCATCGGAATGGTGGCCGGCCTCGACACGACCGACGCGACCTTCTCGTGCCACGACCTGCTGCAACAGCTCAAGACCCACCCCTTCATCCGCGATCTGCTCGAGGGCGGAAAGCGGGTCGGCTGGGGCGCGAAGACGATTCCGTCGGGCGGCTACTGGTCGATGCCGCGCAAGCTCGCGGTGCCGGGCATGGTCATGTGCGGCGACAACGTCTCGATGGTCAACATCCCCTACCTCAAGGGCATCCACTACGCGATGCACGCCGGGATCTATGCCGCCGAGGCGATCGTCGAGTCGCTCAAGAAGGATCCCGAGTCGGTCAACTTCGAGGGCTACGAGGAGCGGGTACGCAAGTCCGACATCGAGAAGGACCTCTTCAAGTCGCGGAACGTCCGCCAGCACGGCGACAAGGGATTCGTCGCGTTCGGCGCGATCGCCAACGCCTGGCTGCTCTCCAACGGCCTCCTGCCCGGGGGCCACTCGAAGTCCGAGGCCGACTCCGAGGTCGAGATGTTCATCGGCGACGCCGCCGACTCCTATCCCGAGCCGGACGGCGAGTACATCTTCGACAAGCTCTCGTCGGTCTTCCTCTCGGGCAACGCGACCCGCGACGACGCTCCGAACCACGTGCGCATCCAGCGCCATGTCCCGCGCGAGGTCGCCCAGACCTGGGTCTCGATGTGCCCCGCGCAGGTCTACGAGATCCCCGAGGCCCAGCTCGAGTCGAACGAACCCGACGGTCGACGTGAACGTCACCGCTTCCAACTGCGTCCAGTGCGGCGCGATCACCGCCAAGGGCGGGCGCCTGACGCTGCCCGAGGGCGGCGACGGCCCCCTTTATCAAGAGACTTAGACGCAGGAGGTAGGGCGGATGTCCCAGGACGAGTTGGTCGGCGCGTACATCGAAGGCACGATTACCCGCAGGACGTTGATCCGCAGGCTCGTTGCCGCGGGCGTCTCGCTCGGAGCCGCCACTGCCTATGCCCACCACCTCGCGCCCAAGGCTGCCGCCAAGGGTTCGGGACCGAGCGAGTATCCGCGCGTCAGGCTGCGCATCCTCTCGGACACGACCAGGGAGATCGCCAAGGACAAGGGCGTCCGGGTTCGCGTGAGGAGTGCGGACCCGTGCGATCTGACCCTGGAGCTTCGCGTCGAGCAGGGGAACACCTGGTTCCAGCTCGGGGTCAAGGAGGTCAAGTTCGGCCAGAGCGGCGGCAAGAAGGAAGTCCTCATCAAGTTCCCCGACTCGGGTGAGCTCAACCGCAAGAAGAGGTCCAGAGTGTTCGTCACGGCGACCTCCGACGAGGGGATCTACGACCCCGTCGTCGCAAGCAAGGA
This sequence comes from uncultured bacterium, assembly GCA_963740125.1. GTDB lineage: Bacteria > Actinomycetota > Thermoleophilia > Solirubrobacterales > 70-9 > JALZKA01. The sequence goes on from CAVUCV010000005.1 coordinate 120,359, forward strand.
AAAGGTGCTCGAGGGCTAGCCCCTCCGGTCTTCGCGCCGGCTCCTTGGCGCGAGCAGGTCAAGCGCCAGGCCCGCGGTTGCCGCGAGGACCCCGAGCGCGACCAACGGGCGAACACGGCGATACTCGCTTCGGAGCGGGCCGCCCCAGAGTCGCACGCGCTGCTCGGTGCCGCGAATCCGTCGCCATGGGTACCTGGCGACGAATCCCAGACGTGAGCGGAGGGCGCGCGATGCCGGGCCCTCGTCGGCGCGGATGATGCGGGCCAGGGCCCGCCCGCGCGTGAAATGGTGAGCGCAGAGCCGGGCGGGCGACTCGCAGCGTGAGCGGTGAACCAGCCGCAACCCTTGCGAGCGGTACGCGCTGAAACCTCGATCCCACAAGGCGTTGTTGACCGTAGTGTCCTCGCCCGCCCGCACGTCCTCGGGAAAGCCGCCGACCTCGTCCAGGGCATCCCGGACATACGAGCACCGGGCGGGCGGACCCGCCAGTTCGCTCGACGGCCGATCGGGCAGCGACCCCGAGGCGTCCATGAAGTACGAGGCCCAGCCCGAACGGGTCTTCGTTCCGTTCAGGAGCGAGCCGGTGACCATGGCGTATCCCAATTCGTGCGCCTCGATGCGGGCCTGAAGGCTCCCGGGCGGCAACTCGACGTGGGAGCCGGGGAAGGACACGAACTCCCCCTGCGCAACCGCGAGCCCGGCGTTTCTCGCCATGCCGGGCAGGCCGGGCTCAGCGACCTCGACCGCGACGACGCCGGGGAAGGCGCGGCGGACGATGTCGAGGGTGCCGTCGTTGCCGCTTGCGGCCACGATGACCTCGAACGGAGCATCACAAGCCTGTTCAGTCACCGAGCGCACCGTCCGCTCGATCGTCGCGGCATTGTTTCGCGCGATCACGATCGCTGAGAGCGCCGGCGCGTCCCAGCCGATCGTCGTGAGGTCGAGCGAGGCGCCCCGCCCCTCGTGCGCGTCCGCAAGCAAGGGCATCCCCTCGGGCCGGCTGCGCCAATGGCGGTCAGGCCCCGCCTCCCGCGTCAGGTTCGCGTAGCTCGCCTGCCATTCGCGCTCGGGATCCGCCTCGTCGTACTTGCGGGCTCGCGCGAACCTTCGCGCTGGAGTGCTGCCACCGAAGTGCTGAATCCTGATCGTCGTGCGGACGAGGTCCTCCGGCTCGATCGATCGGGGCACTGGCACGAGATGGAGGCGTGCATCAGGGAGATCGCCGGCGGCGCGGGCGGCAAAGAGCCGGTATACCCAGAGTCCCGCACGGTCGAAGGTGCCGGGTCCGGTCATCCCGAAGACCCGGAACCCGTATGCATGATCGGGATCGGCAGCCGTATTGATCAGCGAGCGCATGGCGGCGGCGTCGTCGGGCGAGATGCGCTCGTCGGCGTCGAGGTAGAGCACCCAATCGAATCCGCGCCGGCGCGCGGCATCCAGCAGGATCTGCCGGTTGCGCCGGTCATCCCAGCCCGCATACGAGTCGCGCGGTGGTTCGGTGTGGACAACCTCGACTCCCTCGGCTCGATCCAGGATCTCCGCGGTGCGGTCCGTGCTGCCGTCGTCGAGAGCGAGGATCGCATCGGCAAACGGGCCGACCGAGTCGAGATATCCCTCGAGTTCGTCCTCGCCGTTGCGGACCGGGAGGAGGCAGGCGAGCGTGGGCCGGTTCTCCAGCGATCCGCCGGAGGCCAGCGAGTCCGGCCGCATGCCGTGGGGGAACAGCACGGGCACCCCGGCCTCCCGTGGACGCCATGCCGCGACCTCCGGGCCCGGGACAGGGGAGGAGCGGTCGCGGCCCCACTCGCCGGCCGGATCGGCCTCGTGGTACTTCGCCGAGCGGAAGGCGCGCCGCTCGGGCGATGCGAGGTGGCGCGCGCGAATGGTCGTCGGCACGTAAGCCTCGTCGGGAATCGAGACGGGGACCGGGTTGAAATGGAATCGCTGGTCGGGCAGCTCGAGGCCCTCACGCCATGCGAACACGCGGTAGACCGTCCTGGGCGGCAGCTCGATCTCTCCCGGGGCGACCTCGTCGAACATGGTCAAGCCGTAGGCGCAAGGGGCGATCGCGTCGCCTGTCAGGAACTCCCTGAGCGCTCCGGCGTCCTCTGCGTCGATTCGCTCGTCGGCGTCGAGGAAGACGATCCAATCGGGCTCGAGCTCCCCCGCGGCGGCGAGCAGGCGCCGCCGGTTGGCCCCATCGTCCCACTCGCCGTAGCCGGGCCGCTCGGCGTTCGAGAGCACCATTGCGACATCCCGCGCGGCGCGGAGAAGCTCCGCGGTGCGGTCGGTGCTGCCGTCGTCCAGGGCAACGATCGCATCGGCGAATCCAGTGGCCGACTCGAGCCAGCCGCCGATCTCAGCCTCGGCGTTACGCGCGGGAAGGAGACACGCGATCATCCGGGGGTGATCATCTCCGGGGAGAGGTAGCGGTGGCGACGGTCGTAGGTGTCATGGACGAACGCTCGCTCCTCGCGCGAACGGACGTGACAGTGGTCGCGGACCGCGAGCGAGAGCGGCTTGTCTGGGTGCCCCGTGACCTGTGGTGCGACGGCCTCGGCGACAGGGTCAACCGCGCATACGAGCTGGGCGGGCACGCCGGCCTCAAGGCTGCCCTCGCCGAGCACGGCATCGACGTGCGCCATGGCCTCGTCCTCAGCCGGGCCGCGACGGAGCGGGTGATCACGGGCCTCGACGTGATGATGCCCGTGGCGCGTTCGTTCGCGCTCACCGTCCCAGACGTGCCCGGCGGCGACATCGAGGAGGCGCGCAGGGAGGTCCGCTTCGACGCACCCGCGACCCGTCTCCGTGGGGACCTGATTCATGACTGGGTGTCCGGGAGATACTCGACGGAACCGAGCGAAGCGGACGACTTGGGCCGGATTCGCCGCCAGCAGCTCCTGCTCGCGGTCCTCCTGGGCGATGGCGCCGACCTGAGCGGAGTCCTCGACCGCCCGGAAGAGTTCGATCTGAGTTCGGAGGAGGCGCTGAGCGAGCTCGCGGAAGTGCGCGCCGATTGGAAGTTCGAGACGTTCGGGCCGCTCACGCCGCGCCGAATCGATGGCAAGGAAGTCCTGACACGTCGGCGCGCAGTCTAGGCGCGGCCAGGCGGATCGCTAGCGTGACCGTGTGGCCAAAGGAGCACCCAGAACCGAGCGGGTGACCCTGCGCGACGGTCGCGTCGCGCTGGTGGCGCCGCTTCACCCCGACGACCGCGACCGCTATCTGAGCGGCGTCTCGAACATGAGCGAGGAGTCGCTCTACAAGCGGTTCATGTCGCCCGTCGCGCGACTGAGCGAGTCGCAGCTGCGCTACCTCCTGGAGGTGGACCACCGCGACCACGAGGCGCTGCTCGCGATCGACGAGGAGTCGGGCGAGGCCATCGGCGTCGCCCGGTTCATCAGGCTCGAGCGACCCGAGGTCGCCGAGGCGGCGATCATCGTGGTCGACTCGTGGCAGGGCTCGGGCCTGGGCAAGGCGATGATGCGGATGCTCGCGCAGGCGGCATGCGAGGTCGGCGTCACGAGCTTCGAGGCGAACGTCCTCTACGACAACGCGCCGATGCTGGCGCTGCATCGACTCGCTTGGGCCCGCGTGAGTCCGTCAGGCGCGACGGCTCGTCGCTGGTGATCGAGGTGCCGTTGCCCGACCCTGGGATCGGCGACCACGACACAGGCGTTCTCAAAGAGGTCGACTCAGGCGAGTTCGAGCTGGTGACGCCCGCGGACGGGCTCGAGACCCCCGGCTAGAATCAGTTCCACGATGAAGGCTGGAATTCACCCCGACTACGTCCTGGCGCACGTCCATTGCTCGTGCGGCAATGACTTCTACACGCGCTCGACGAAGCCCGATCTCCACGTGGAGATCTGCTCGGAGTGCCATCCCTTCTACACCGGCAAGCAGAAGCTCGTCGACACCGGTGGCCGCGTCGAGCGGTTCCGCCGCCGCGCCGCCCGCAGCGCCAAGTAAGCGCCGCGCATCAAGCAGCCTCAGCGCAGCGCCGATGGTGAGGCGATGAGCGACGCGCGTTCTCAAGATCGCCGACGCCCGCATGCCCGACGGCCTGCCGGTCGCCTCGTGCGACATCCCCGTGGGTGGCCAGGCCGTGCTCGAGGGCGTGATGATGCGCGGCGTCTCGACCTGGGCGCTCGCGGTGAAGAAGCCCGACGGGACGGTCGAGGTCACCTCGCGAGCCCGTGGTGAGCTGGGCGAAGCGCCACCGGGTGCTCCGGCTTCCGGTCGTTCGAGGCGTGGTCGCGCTCGTCGAGTCGCTCAAGCTCGGCTTCCGCGCGATGCGGATCGCCGCGAACTCGCAGATCACCGAAGAGGACGAGATCGAGGAGATCGGCGGGCTCGCCTGGACCCTGACCGTCATCGGAGCGCTCGCCCTGGCGATCGGCCTCTTCTTCGTCCTCCCGGTCGGGGTCACGAGCCTCTTCAAGGATCAGCTCGACTCGGCCGTCCTCTTCTGGCTGGTCGAAGGCTTACTGCGGATCGCGATCCTGGTCGGCTACATCGTCGCCATCAGCCGCCTCGGCCAGGTCGATCGCCTGTTCAAGTTCCACGGCGCCGAGCACAAGACGATCTCCTGCTTCGAGGCGGGCGACGAGCTCACGCCCGAGCGCGCGGCGCTCTACTCCCGCCAGCACCCGCGCTGCGGCACCAGCTTCCTCTTGCTGCTGGTCGTCCTGGCGGTCTTCGTCTTCGCCCCGCTGGGCCTGCCCGAGTGGTATTGGCTCATCGCCTCGCGCGTGCTCGGCATCCCGCTGGTCGCTGGGCTTGCCTACGAGCTCATCAAGTGGGCCGGCAGGCACCGCGAGCGGGCATGGGTGCGGGCGATCATGTGGCCGGGGCTCATGCTCCAGAGCCTGACCACGCGCGAGCCGGAGCGCGAGCACCTCGAAGTCGCGATCGCCTCGCTGGAGGCCGTGCTCGCGGTCGAGAACCCAGCCGAGCTGGCGGAGCGCGACCGAATCGAAGTCGCGGCCTAGAGGCCCGCGATCGGGCGCACCGCCACGCCCCGCGTGGAGACGGTGACGAGGTTTTCGCCCGCGACCAGCGAGCGCTCGATCTGCCCCTCGTCTTCGAGCTGGGCGATCTCGGCAAGGCCGCCGTCCGGGTCCACGGCGATCGCGATCGCGCCGCTCGTGGCGTCGCGGCCGTAGCTCTCGACGGGCACGACCGCCAGCGAGTGCTCGGGCGAATACAGGAAGGCGTGGTGGTCCCACTCCGTGGACGTCGAGCCGTAGCGGCCGTCCGTCAGGCCGAGCGCGTCGATCCGCTCCGGCTGCTCCGGATCGGCGACGTCGAACAGCGACGCCTGGGCGCCGGTGATCGTGCCGCCGGCTGTGCCCGCCTGGCCGATGCCGAGAAGCCGCCCGTCGGCGACGGGGTGGAGGTAGGCGGAGTAGCCCGGGATCTTGAGCTCGCCCGTCGTAACGGGGTTCTCCGGGTCGGACAGGTCCACCGTGTAGAGCGGATCGGTCTGCTCGAAGGTGACGACGTATCCCATGTCGCCGATGAAGCGGACCGCGTAGATCTCCTCGCCCGGCCCGAGGCCGCCGACCCGGCCGATCTCCTCGAGCTTTCCGTCGCTCTCGGCGAGGGTCGTGATCATGCTCTCGCTTTCGCCGGGCCCCTCGGTCCAGGTGTCACCGGTGGTGGAGGCCACCCGGAGGACGCCGCCGGACTCGGACATGGCGAACTGGCCGATCAGGCGCCCCGGAACCTCGCCGCTCGCGGCGTATTCGGTCGCGTCGCCCGCGGTGGCGAAGCGGTGGATCTGAGTGTCGCCGGACGGCTGGACCGGGATCGTCGGTCGAGTCCGGCTCCAGGAGCCGGCCGATCGAGTCCACCACTCCTCCGCCCTCGGGCGGGGTCATCTCGTACGTGGCCACGAAGAGGCCCGAGTCGCTCGCGTACACGGTTGCGCCGTCCGTCATGACCGAGTCGACGTCGGTCGGCGCGATGCCCTGCGGTCGAGGTCGAGGGTGAGCACCGAGAGGAGGCCCAGGCCGGAGAACTCATCCGGGAAGGAGACGTCGCCGCAGCCGGCGATGGGAGCCGATGATCCGCTCGCCGGTCTCGAAGTCGAGAAGGGTCGCCTGAGGGAGCCAGTCGGGCTCGTCGTCGGGCGCGGGCTCGGGGCCAGTCTCGCCCGTCGCGCCTGTCGGGGCCTCCGCGTCCTCCTCGGGCGCGGGCTCGGGCTCGGGCGATCCAGCGCCGAGCCGGGGTAGTCGGGCTGGGATTGGACCACGAGCCTGGCGACGTCGCCTTGGAGCCTCGCGCTCACTCTGCGCCGTCGATCTCCAGGCTTCGAAGCGCCGACATGGCGGCCGGCTCCGCGATGTCGACTTCGACGACCTGCGATTGCGCTCGCCTCCGTTGACCGAGCCGCGAGGCGATCACGAGGCGCTGTCGCCCGCGATCAGGAGCTGCGCGCCGGGGTTCGAGCCCTCGAACACGTCGATCGGCCCGGAGCCGCCCGCCAGCGACAGCTCGAGCTCGTCGAGGAGGACCGCCTCGCTGCCCGAGACGTCATAGGCGCTGAAGCTTGCTTGCCCTGAACGCGGAAGAGCGTTGTACCCGGAGAGCTTCGCGATGTCGGGCTCGTCGATCCCGATCTCCTGCGTGTTCGTCCCCGTCTCGCTCGGGGCCGAGGGCGTGGCGGTTCTCCGGCACGGCGGCGCGGACGGCTTGCGTCCTCCGCCAGCGCCTGTCGGCAGTGACATGAACGCGACGTCCGTGGTCACGGCGTAGGGGTACGCGTTCGTACGCCCAGCGATGGTCGCGCGCGTATTCCAGAAGCTCGTCGCATGAGAGAAGGGCTCGAGCGCGGAGGCGTCCGCCTCGTCCGGCCGCCCGAGCCCGCCGGAGCCGCCGACGACGCCTGTGGCGAGCGCGACGCCGGCGACGCCTCCGACGGCCAGGATGGACAGGAGCGCGTCGCTTTTGAGCGAAGTCTCCATGCCCGCACTACGGCCGAGGGCGGGAATCGTCACGCCCTTCCGCCAAACTCACGTGGACCGTGATCGAGAGCCTCGTCGAACAGATCGAAGGCCGCTTCGCCGAGCTGGAGCGCCAGATGTCGGACCCTGCCGTGATCGCGGACCAGGCCCGCTACGCCGAGGTCGGCCGCGAGTATCGGCGCCTTGGGCAAGCCCACGAGCTCGCGGTCGAGTGGCGCATGCTCCGCGACGACCTGGAGGGAGCCCGCGAGCTGCTCGCCGAGGACGGCGAGGACGCCGGAGCTGCGCGCGGTCGTCAACGACGCTCCGAAGCGGATCGAGGAGGTCGAGGAGGGGATCCGGCTCGCGATGGTCGAGACCGGACCCGAACGACGAGAAGAACGTCCTCGTCGAGATCCGGGGCGGCGCGGGAGGCGACGAGGCGTCGCTGTTCGCCGGCGACCTCTACAAGATGCTCACCCGCTACGCGCAGGAGCGCGGCTTTCAGATCGAGGACATCTCGATCCAGGCCGCCGACATGGGCGGGTTCAAGGAGGCGACGTTCGCGATCAAGGGCGACGGCGCGTTCTCCGTCTTCAAGTTCGAGGGGGGCACGCACCGGGTCCAGCGTGTGCCGAAGACGGAGTCGCAGGGGCGCATCCACACCTCGACGGCGACCGTGGCCGTCCTTCCCGAGGCCGAGGAGGTCGAGGTCGAGATCGACCCGAACGATCTGCAGATCGACGTCTACCGCTCGTCGGGGCCGGGCGGCCAGTCCGTCAACACGACCGACTCGGCGGTGCGGATCACGCACAAGCCGTCCGGCATCGTCGTCTCGATGCAGGACGAGAAGTCGCAGCTCCAGAACAGGGAGAAGGCGATGCGCGTCCTGCGCGCCCGCCTCTATGAGCGCAAGATGGCCGAGCAGCAGGCCGAGATCGCGGCCGAGCGCAAGTCGCAGGTCGGATCGGGCGAGCGCTCGGAGAAGATCCGCACCTACAACTATCCCCAGGGCCGGGTCACCGACCACCGGGTGAAGCTGACCGCGCACAACCTCGAGGAGATCCTCAACGGCAACCTGCGCGAGTTCACCGATGCCCTCGCCGGGGAGGAGAAGCGGGCGCTGCTCGCCGCGCAGGCGGCCGAGGGATCCGCCTCCAGCGCAGGGTGAGCACCGCCCGCGAAGCCCTGGAGGCCGCGACCGACGCGCTCCGCGCGGCCGGCGTCGATTCGCCGCGCCTGGACGCCGAGGTTATGCTGGCGACGGCGACCGGCGCGTCCAGTGCGTCTCTGGTGGCCTCGCCCGAGGCGCCGTCGATCCCGTCGCGACCCGTGCCTACGCCGAGTTGGTGCGGCGCCGCCTCCGCCGCGAGCCGGTGGCTTACATCGTCGGGCGCAAGGGGTTTCGGCACATCGAGCTGGAGGTGGACAGGCGCGTCCTCATCCCGCGGCCTGAGACGGAGCTCCTGGTCGAGCTGGCGCTCGAGCTCCGGCCCGCCAGGGTCCTGGACGTGGGCACCGGCTCGGGCGCGATCGCGCTCGCCGATCGCCGACGAGCTGCCTGACGCGGCGGTCGTCGCCACCGACATGTATGCCGGATGCGCTCGAGGTGGCGCGCGCGAACGCCGCGCGCCTGGGCCTCGCGAGCCGGGTCCGCCTCGCGCACGGCACGCTGCGCCGCGGGCGAGTTCGACCTGCTCGTCGCAAACATGCCGTACGTGACCGAGCGGGAGTGGCACGACCTCGAGCCCGAGCTCCGCGACTGGGAGCCGCGCGGCGCGCTGACGCCGGGACCGACCGGCCTCGAGGCGATCGACTGCGCTCCTGGGCGAGCTCGCGGTCTCGCCCGCGACCAGCGCCAAGGCGATCGGCCTGGAGGTGGGGGAGGGCCAGGCGGACACGGTCGCCGACCTCGTCCGCCGCGCGGGCTTCGCCGAGATCGAGGTCGAGGAAGGACCTGGCCGGGATCGAGCGCGTCGTGGTCGGCGCAACGCGGAGACGTCCGGCGATGTACATGACGCCGTGGGATTTGCCGCGATACCGCACGATCGACGGGCCGCGGAGCGGGCTCGCGAGGCGCTGACCGCGACGATCGCGTCGCGGGGGAGTGGCCGTGTTCCCGGCCGACGGCCTCTACGGGCTGGCGTGCGATCCGCTGCGAGCCGATGCCATCGCGCAGGTCCACGCACTCAAGGGCCGCGACGACGGCAAGCCGTCGGCGGTGCTCTTCTTCTCGCCGCTCATCCTGCGCGAGCTGATCTCGAGCCTGGGGGAGCCGACCCGCGAGGCGCTCGGTGCGCTCCTGCCCGGCCCCGTCACGGCTCGTCGTGCACAACCCCGAGCGCCGCTATCCGCTGGCGTGCCGCGAGGACCCCGAGCGCCTCGGGATCCGCCTGATCGAGAGCCCGCTGGCCGGTGTCGCGACGCCGCTCTTCCAGACTTCGGCCAATCTGAGCGGCGAGCCCGCGCCGTCGCGCGTTCGAGGACGTGCCCCTCGGGAATCCTCGACGGCGCCGACCTGGCGATCGACGGCGGCGAGCTGACGGGGCATGCCCTCGACGGTCGTCGACGTGACGGGCCTCGAGTCGGGCGGCGGCTGGCGCGATCCTGCGCGAGGGCGGGATGCCCGCGGCGGAGGTCGACGCGGCGGACTCGGCTAAGCGCGCTATGCCCGCCTTGGGCATCGCCTCGTCGAGGCTCGTCGCGAAGTCGATGCGGACCATCTTGCCGTCCGGAGGGTGACGACCAACACGACTTCCTGCGTCGTTTCGATTCCGCTCGAGCCGCCGACGGCGCGCATCGACGGTCTCCACGGCGTACCTGTCCGGCGCCGAGCTCGTGAAAGCCGCTTCGGCTCGAGCGCGACCGTCGTCCATCACCTCCAGGAAGGAGGTCCACCAGCGCCGGAAGCCCTCGACGCCCTCGTAGCGCTGCGGCTCGGCGGCGAGGTTGGCCGGGGTCTCCATCTCGAAGTCCGGATGGATCAGAGGGACCATCGACTCGTAGCCCTCGGCGTCCAGGCGCTCGAAGCCCTCTCGCAACAGCTCGAGGCTCTCGTTTGCCATGGCGCGAGGGTACCCGCGGCCGAGAGGCGTCGCGGGCAGCCGTTATCGTCCGGCGCGTGAAGATCGCCGTCGGATCCGACCACGCCGGATACGAGCTGAAGGAGCTCGTCAGGCCGCTCCTCGAAGAGGGCGGGCACGAGGTCGTGGACGTCGGAACCGACTCGGAGGACTCCACGGACTATCCGCGCCACGCCGCCGACGCCGCGCGCATGGTCGCGGACGGGCGAGGCCGAGCGTGCGGTGATCGTCTGCGGCTCGGGGGTCGGGGTGTCGATCGTCGCCAACAAGGTCGACGGCGTCCGTGCGGTGAACGCGCACGACGCCGAAGAGGCCGAGATGAGCCGCCGCCACAACAACGCCAACGTCCTCGCGCTCGCCGGGCGGCGCCTGACTCCCGACGAGGCGCGCCCGATCGTCGAGACCTTCCTCGCCACCGATTTCGAGGGTGGCCGCCACGAGCGCCGCGTCGATCAGATCGCGGCGGTCGAGCGCGGCGAGACGCCCTGAGCCAGATCCTCGACTCAACGCGCGCCAAGGCCGCTGTTGGGGCGGTCGTCGCCCTGCTCGCAACCGCCGGCATCGTCCTGCCGGGCGTCGGGGGCGACGATCAGAACCCGTCGGCCGCGCCCGAGGCGACCGTCGCCGAGGCCCCGCCGGGCGAGTCGACCACCGCAGGCCTCGAGCGAGTCCGAGGTCGCGGGCATCGCAGCCGTGCTCGCCGCGATCGAGTCCGGAGAGCCGCTCCCGTACGCCGAGGACGGGCAGACCTTCCAGAACCGCGAGGGCCTCCTGCCGGCTCAGCCCATCGGCTACTACCGCGAGTACACGGTCGAGACGCCCGGCTCCCCCGACCGCGGCGCCCGCCGGCTGGTGATCGGCGAGGCGGGGCGAGACCTACTACACGGCGGACCACTACGCATCGTTCACTCGGATCGATCCCGGAGGACTTCCCGCAGTGAGGACCGTCGTGTTCACCGACGAGGCGCCGGAGCTCGACGGCTTCGAGGTCCTGACGATCGAGGGCGACTCGATCGAGTCGAAGGAGGAGCTCCTCGACGCGATCGCCGAGGGATTCGGCTTCCCGGACTGGTTCGGCCGCAACTGGGACGCTCTGGAAGAGTGCCTTCGCGACCTCGACGCCGTGAACGACGGCTACGCGCTCGTCATCACGGACGCGACCGCGCTCTGGGCCGAGCGGCCACGCGTCTCCGGCACGCTCGTCGAGGTCTGGCTGGATGCCGCCGCGGATGGCGCCGAGCGCGGCGTAGAGCTGCGGCTCGTCTTCGAGTGGTGAGCCGGTCCCTGCCGGTCTGACCCCTTGGCCTCAGGCCACCGCGCACACGGAGCGCACGAACAGCTCGCGCGCCTGGTCGAGCTCGGCGGTCTCTCCCCGCTCGATGCGCTCGAGCGTGAGCCCTTCGAGACCGGCGATGATAAGCGTGGTCACCGCGCCGACGTCCGGGCTTCGGGCACGGGAGGCTCGGCTTCGAGCAGGAGGCGCGAGACGACGTCGCGCCACGCGGCCTTGATCTCGCGCAGGACGTCGCGGACGCCGGGGTCGACGACGGACACCGCGTTCAGGTCGAAGTAGACGCGGGGGAGGCGCTCGTCGCGCTCGATCAGCTTCCACAGAGCGCCCGCGGCTCCGGCGGCGACCTCCTCGACCGTGCTCGCTCCCCGCACGCCGTCGAGCACCTCGCGCGTGATCTCCTCGCCGAGCTCGCGGCCCGCGGCCGCAGACGAGCCCGTCCTTCGAGCCGAAGTGGTAGGAGACGAGCGCCTTCGACTCGCCCGACGACGGCGGCGACCTTCGCGATCGTCAGGCCCGGCGTAGCCCGACTCCTTCAGGACCTCCAGGCAGCCCTCGAGGATGCGCTCGCGCGCACCCGTCGAGGGCCGGCCCCGCTTGGGCCGCAGTGTCGCTGCCGCCTCCAAGCCGGCCTCAGGCGGGCGCCGGCTCGCCGAGCATCGCCGGGTCGAGGCCCATCGCCGCGAGCTTCTTCGAGAGCGCCTTCGTCGCGTACTCGAAGATCTCGGACGAGTGGTAGAAGGGCGTCTCGAAGTCGTAGGGGTCGTCCACCCACGGCGGCACGAAGACGAGCGGCGCGACCGGCAGGCACTCCTTGAGCGTGTCGACGACGACGTCGGCGTTCTTGCGGTCCGCCTTGATCGCGTCGGCGAGGAACTTGACGCCGAAGCCGACGTGGCGCGACTCGTCGCGGTTGACCGCCGTGAACCCCTGGACGAAGCCCGGGAACCAGCCGTTGTCCTTGAGCGACTTGATCATGAAGCGCGCCGCCGTCAGGGCGAGCATCCCCTCGATCACGACCATGTAGACGGTCACGCCGCGGACCAGGGCCTCGAAGTTCGAGCGGGTCCTTGCGCAGGTCCTCCGCGCACTCGTGGAGGATGCCGTCGAACATCGTCTCCCAGTCCTTGTTGACGACGTAGCGGTGCTGGTTGAGCTGCTCCGCGATCCCGTCCGCGTCGGAATTGAAGACCTCGCGGTAGAAGCGGTCCCAGAAGACGACGTGCTTCGCCTCGTCCGAGATCTGCGTCGTCAGGAAGAGCTGCGCCTCCTTGTGCGGTGCGGCGATGGCGAAGGGGAGGAGCTCCACCGTGACGCGGTCCTCGGCGATGAAGAACTCGGAGAACCCGAACGCAAGGAACTGGCGCACCTCGTCGGTGAACATGTCCGGGTCGGCCCACTGGCGGGCGTCCTCGGTGAAGTCGAAGTCCTCGGTGGACCAGTGCTGGCGCTGCCAGCGCGTGAAGAGCTTCTCGTAGGAGGGGGCGGCCTCGATGATGCGGTCGAGGCCCGACATGACCTTGTCGATGTCGCCGTCCAGAAGGACCTTGAGGGCCTCGTCCTCGCTCTCGGACGCGTCGCCGTTCGTGCCGGAGCTGATCGCTGTGTCGCTCACTTTGTTGCCTTTCGTTATCGACTGGGAGTTGCGTGCTGGACATTATTTACCATACGATCAATAAATAGTCAAGGCGAGGTCGAATGGCGCCCTGATCTAGGCTGCGCGCCGTGAGTGACACGGCCTCACCGCACGAGCGCCTCGCCGCCGATGAGGGCGCACAACGCCTAATCGGCACCGTTCACGGCACCATCGTCGGCGCCAGCGTCCTGGCCGTCTCGGGCGGCGTGGACGACGCGCTGACCCCTGTCGAGGCGAGCGTTTACGTGCTCGCCACGGTCGCCGTGTTCTGGGTAGCGCACGCGTGGGGGCACTTGCTCGGCTTCCGGGCCGCCGGGATGGAGGGGCACGGCGTAGTCAAGTGCCTCCGCGACCAGCTCCCCATCGTCGAAGCCGTGATCGCGCCCTTGGGGGCCTTGCTGGTCGCGGGCGCCGCGGGCGCTTCCGACGACGACCGCGATCAACGTGGCGATCTGGGTTTGCGTCGGCCAGCTCGCGTTACTCGGCGTCGGCGTCGGCCGCCGCGAGGGTCAGCCCCTGCATCGCATCGCCCTGACCGCCGCCGGCTGCGCGGCCCTCGGCGTCGTGATGGTGGCCCTCAAGGCGATCGTCCACTGAGCGCTCCGTCGCGGCGCGCCCGTAAGGTGTCAACCTGATCCCTCGCTGCGATTCCGAGCCACCAGGAGCCCTCATGACCGAACTCCCCGACGACTTCCAGACCGCGCCTCTCGCCGAGGTCGACCCCGAGATCGCGCAGGTGCTGGATCGGGAGCTCGCGCGCCAGCAGGGCACGCTCGAGATGATCGCGTCCGAGAACTTCGTCCCGCAGGCGGTGCTCGACGCGGCGGGCTCGGTGCTCACCAACAAGTACGCCGAGGGGTACCCGGGTCGTCGCTACTACGGCGGCTGCGAGGAGGTCGACGTGGGCGAGCAGCTCGCGATCGACCGGGCGAAGTCGCTCTTCGGCGCGGAGCACGCGAACGTCCAGCCCCACGCGGGGGCTCAGGCCAACAACGCGGTCTACATGGCGCTGCTGGACCCCGGCGACAAGATCATGGGCCTGAAGCTCGACCACGGTGGCCACCTCACGCACGGGATGAAGCTGAACGTCTCCGGAAAGCTCTACGAGATCGTCGCCTACGGCGTCTCGAAGGACGACTACCGGATCGACATGGACGAGGTCCAGCGGGTCGCCGAAGAGGAACGGCCGAAGCTGATCGTCACCGGCTGGTCGGCCTACTCGCGCCAGCTCGACTTCGCGCGCTTCCGCGAGATCGCGGACTCGGTCGGGGCGAAGCTGATGTGCGACATGGCCCACTTCGCCGGCCTGGTCGCCGCGGGCGAGCATCCGAACCCCGTCGAGCACTGCGACGTGGTCACAACCACAGTCCACAAGACGCTTTGCGGGCCCAGCGAGCGGGCTGATCCTCTGCCGCGAAGAGCTGCAGAAGGACGTCGACCGCTCGATCTTCCCCGGCCAGCAGGGTGGGCCGCTCATGCACATCATCGCCGCGAAGGCGGTTGCGCTGCGGATCGCCGCGACCGAGCCGTTCCGCGAGCGCCAGCGCCAGACGGTCGCGAACGCCCGCGCGTTCGCCGACGCGCTGATCGAGGGCGGCGTCGAGGTGCTCACGGGCGGCACGGACACGCACCTGGTCCTGGTCGACCTCAACCCGACCGGGCTCGACGGCAAGGAGGGCGAGGACCGGCTCGACGAGGTCGGGATCACCGTCAACCGGAACGCGATCCCGTTCGACGAGCGCCCGCCCATGAACCCGTCGGGGCTTCGCATCGGCACCCCTGCGCTGACCACGCGCGGGCTGGTCGAGGACGACATGCGCGAGATCGCCGAGGTGATCTCCGTGGCCCTCTCCGACCGCTTCGAGGACGAGAAGGACGCGCTGTCCGAACGGACGCAGGCCCTCATGGAGCGCTACCCGCTCTATCCGCAGCTCTCTCCGCTCACGACGGCGTAAAGCGCAGAGACCGACGCCGAAACTAGGCTCAGACAATGCGGGTCTGGGTCGATTGCACCGCCGCCGCGCACCCGCTCGTGCTGCGGCCGATCGTCGAGCTCCTGCGCGAGCGCGGCCACGAGGTCGAGATCACGACGCGCCAGTACGGGCAGACGGTCGGGATCCTGGAGCGTTTGGGCCTGGATCACACCGTCGTCGGGCGGCACGTCGGGGGCTCGACGTTGCGCAAGGGCAGCGCCGTGGCGGGGAGGAGCGCGCAACTCTTGCGGTGGGCCCGCCCCAGGAACTTCGACCTGTCGATCGCCCACGGCTCGGTGGATCTCGCGGTCGTCTCGACGCTTCTGCGAGTCCCGTCCGTGCAGATGCAGGACTACGAGCACGCCGGCCTGCAGCGAAAGCTCGCGTGGAGAGCAGCCCGCCGGGTCCTGGTGCCCGACGCGATTCCGGTGGCGGCGATGGTCAAGGCGGGGGCCGCCGCGGAAAAGCTCGTCCGCTATCCGGGGCTCAAGGAGGACTACTACCTCGCCGGTTTCGAGCCGTCGCCTCGGGCTCTCTCGGAGCTCGGCCTGCCCGAGCTCGGCATCTCGTCCGACCGGATGGACGATCGGGTGCTGGTCGTCGTGCGCCCGCCACCGGAGACCTCGGCTTACCACGCGGCAGAATCCGCTCTACGGCGCGGTGCTCGACAGGCTCGCCGCAACCGAGTCGGCCGTGGCCGTGCTGATCCCGCGGACCGACGAGCAGCGGGCCGAAGCCGAGGCCCGGCGGGATCCGAGCCTCGTGGTGCCTCGCGAGGCAATCGACGCGCAGAGCCTGATCGCGTACGCCGACCTGGTCGTATCCGCGGGCGGCACCATGAACCGCGAGGCGGTCGCCCTGGGCACTCCCGTTCGGACGATCTTCACCGGCGAGCTCGGTGCCGTCGACGCGAAGCTGATGAGCCAGGGCCTTCTGCTTCCGCTCGACGATCCGGCGACCCTCGAGCTCTCGAAGCGCGAAACGCCCGCGGGCGTTCAGAATCCCCGCGATGCCGCATTTCTCGTCGACGGGATTCTCGGAGGGGTCAGCTAGATGCTGATCGACAAGGTTCCCGAGACGATCGACGCCGTCTACGCCTTCATCGTCGCCGCGGTGCTCGCCCTGCTCCTCGTGCCGGCCTCCGAGTGGATCGCGCGCCGGATCGGCGCGATCGACATTCCGAACGAGCGCAGCCTCCACGTCGCGCCGACCCCGAAGCTCGGGGGCCTCGCGATCCTCATCGGCGTCCTCGTCGCCGGGATCCTCTTCCTGCCGATGGGCGACGGGCCGCGCGGCGACGAGACGCGAGCGATCCTCATGGGCGCGGTCGCGATCGCGGCGGTCGGAGTCATCGACGACGTCTTCGACCTCCACGCCGCCATCAAGCTCGTGGGCCAGATCGGCGCCACGATCATCCCGGTCTCGGCGGGCGTGACGGTCACCGCATTCACTCTGCCGTTCCTCGGCGGGGTCGACCCCGCGAGCGTGGACCTCGTCGGCTCGATCGACCTGGGGGAGGCGCTGACCGTCTTCGGGATCGTCGCGATCGTGAACATCATCAACCTGACCGACGGCGTCGACGGGCTGGCCGCCGGCGTATGCGTCATCTCGGCGGCCGCCCTGGCGGTGATCGCGCTCTCGCTCGATCGCAACGCGGCGGGCGTGCTGGCTGCGCTTACGGCGGGCGCGGCGCTGGGCTTCCTGCGCCACGGCTTTCCGCCCGCGTCGAGCTTCATGGGCGACACGGGCTCGAACCTCCTGGGCTTCCTCCTCGGGTGCATCGCGATCCAGGGCGCGTTGAAGACGAACGCGGTCGTCGCCCTCTTCCTGCCCCTGATCGTCCTGACCGTGCCGATCCTCGACACCGGCTTCGTGATCGCGAAGCGGATCAAGTACCGCCGCCCGATCTACGAGGCCGACCGCTCCCATTTCCACCACCGGATGGCGAACCTGGGGTTCTCCCAGCGCCGGACCCTCGCCTACCTCTACGCCTGGGCCCTGGTCATGGCCGGGCTCGCCCTGGCGATCCGCTTCGTCCCCTACTCCGACGACCGCGGCAACTTCGACGCCGGCTGGACCGCTGGTGATGATCGGCTTCCTGCGCGATCGCGCTCGCCGCGAGCGTCTACCTGATCGTCGTGCTGGAGATCCTGAAGCTGCGCGGGATCCGCTCCCGTCAGCTCGCCGCGGCGAGGCCTGGCGCCGGTCCCGGCATCCGAGGTGGACGAGGGCGTGGCGCGGGAGCTCGAGACGGGCAGCTTCGCCGCGATCGACCCCGATACCGGCGAGTTTCGCGAGCTGGATCCCGGAGACCGGCGAGTTCGAGGCTTTGCCGCCTCCGTCATAACCCGACGCCACTACTCGGCTGTCACTAACTCGTCACAAAGTGGGCAAGGTGACACGCGTTATTCGGATATATTCGTCTCGGCCGCACCGGCTCGGCGCATGGCGCCCCCCGGAGCGGCTATCTCCTTCTTTTGAGCCACAAACCCTACGCCTAAGTGTCTGCCCCAACCCCCTCCGACTCGGATGAGTCAAGAACCCCCCACGAGGATGGATGCCGCCACCGCCGGCCTGTCCCTGGTCGGGGCAATGGTGGGATGCGGAGCGGTCGGGTTCGGGCTCGGCTCGCTGGTTGGCCTCGCCGTGCCCCTCGGGCTGGCGGGCCTGTTCGCTGGAATCGTCGGGGGCATGGTCCTTGTCCACGCTCGCTTTAAGCGGATCTGAGATGGGCCCCGAAGGGGTTCAGCAAGGTTCCGGCGAGGAGGCGGCTTCTCCAAAGCAGGCTGGAGTGGGCGCTTCGGCGTTACTCCGCAACCTCGACCTGATCCTGCTCGCCGTCGCATTGCCGGTGTTCATCGCGGCGGACTGGCCGATGCTGGGCTACGCCGTCGCCGCGGCCGCCTGGATCGCCCAGCGCTTCGCCCTCGCCTATGCGAACTCGCGCATCGCGCGCAGCCTCGCCGCCGGCGAGCGCCGCGACGCCTTCAAGACCAAGGCCATCTCGTCGATGGGCCGGGTCTGGCTCGTCTCCGTTGCGGTTCTCCTCGTCGGCCTCATCGCCGACCGCGAGGACGGGCTGGCGGCTGCGATCCTCGCTAACCGCGCTCTTCACGATCCAACTCGTCGCGCAGGCGCTGACCGGTGGAGAGGCAGCCATCCGCATGAGCCGTCAAGGCGAAGATCTTCATCGGTCTGGGCCTCTACCTGGTGATCCTGGGCGTCTTGGTGTTCGTCGTGGGGAGCGATGGCAAGAACGAGGAGTTCCAGCCGCAGAACGAGTTCTTCCTCGATCCGTGGATCACGATCGACATCGCAGGCATCGACCTTTCGATCAACAAGGCCGTCCTCTACCTCCTCCTCGCGACCGGCGCGACGATCGGCGCGATGTCCTTCATCGCGAACCGGATGCAGCGCGAGCCGAACAAGACGCAGATCGCGGTCGAGCTCGCCTACGACCTGACGCGGAACAACATCGCCGGTGACAACCTCGACGAGAAGATGACGCTTCGCTGGTTCCCGTTCCTGGCGACGCTCTTCTTCTTCATCTGGTTCTCGAACATGATCGGCTACCTGCCGCTGCCGACGAATACCGAGCACCCGATCGACGTCTTCGGGCTCGAGATTCCCGCATTCGCGCTCTACGCCGCAACCGCCAACCTCTCGATCCCGCTCGTGCTCACTCTGGTGGTCTGGAGCGCGTATCACGTCGAGGGGGTCCGGGCCAAGGGCTTCTTCCCTTACCTCGCCAGCTGGCTGCCCCCGGGGATCGAGGACATGAACGTCTTTGCCAAGGCCTTCTTCTTCGGCATCGAGGCGATCTCGCACGTCGCCCGCCTGATCTCTCTCTCAGTGCGACTTTTCGCCAACATCCTGGCGGGACACCTCCTCCTCCTCTTCATGGGCGGAGGCCTCGCGGTACTGCTCGGCGTCGCTGCGCTGGGCCTCTTCACGCTGCCCCTCGCGTTCTTCTTCTTCCTCCTGGAGGTGGGCCTGATCGCGACGCTTCAGGCCTTCATCTTCGCGACCCTGACCGCCATCTACCTCGGTGGCGCAACGTCGGAGACCCACTGATCGTGGGACAAACGGACATTTCTCACACAAGTAACATCTTGTTACAATCTAAGCTACATACAGACTGTATGTCCAAGAGAAAAGGAGCAACACGATGGATTTCCTGATCCCCCTAGCTGAGGTGACCGACGACGGTCTCAAGTCGATCGCCCTCGGCGTCGGCGCGGGACTGGGCTCGATCGGCGCCGGCATCGGCATTGGCATCATCTTCGGTGCGGAGATCGAGTCAGTCGCCCGCCAGCCCGAGATGAAGGACGAGCTCCAGCAGATCCGCTGGCTCGGCTTCGCCCTCACCGAGGCTGTCGCCTTCTACACGTTCATCTTCGGCCTGATCGCCTTCTTCCTCTAGGCCGTACGCGTGGAGTACCTGACCGACATAACCGGGCTTCTGCCCCTTGCCGCGGAGGAAGAGGGCGGCAGCTTCCTGGTCTCGCCGGGCCTCGGCCTGATGATCTGGACGCTCGTCCTCTTTCTCTTCACGCTGTGGTTCCTCAAGCGCAACGTGTTCCCCAAGATCGGCGAAGCGCTCGAAAAGAGGGCGAACGCGGTCCGCGAGAACATCGAGGCATCCGAGCGCCAGCGCGCCGAAGCCGACGACATCCTCAAGGAGTACCGCGCCCGACTGAAGGAGGCTCGCGAGCAGGCCGACGACATCTCGGCCCGCGCACGCAAGTCGGCTGAGAACGCCGTATCGGAGGCGACCGCCGAAGGCAAGGCCAAGCGCGAGGAACTCGTTGCCGCCGCGCGCAAGGACATCGAAGCCGAGACGCGTCGCTCGCTGGACTCCATCCGCCGCGAGGTCGCCGACCTGACGGTGCTGGCCACCGAGAAGATCACCAGGAAGACGCTGACGGACGAGGATCATCAGAAGCTCGTCGAGGAAGCGCTCGCCGAAATGGACTTCTCCGCACTCGCGGGCGCGGAGCGCTCGGAGTAGCGGAAGGCTGCTTTGGAGGAGATCGCTCGCGTATACGGCGACGCACTGTTCGCACGTCGCGAAGGAGGAGGGCAAGCTCGACGAGGTCCGCTCGGAGCTCGGCGAGTTCGCCGACGCCCTGAACGACGATCGCGATCTCCAGGTTTTCTTCTTCAGCCCCTACTTCTCCTCGGAGGAGAAGCGGGAAGGCATCGAGAAGGCGATCGACGGGGCCTCCGAGGAGTTCAAGAACTTCCTGGGGCTCCTGGCCGAGAAGCACCGGATGCCCGCGATCTTCCGGATCCGGGACTACTACGACGACCTCTGGGCTGCCGAGAACAAGCGGCTCGAGGTTCGGGTGACGAGCGCCATGCCGCTCGATGAGAGCGTCGTAAAGCGCGTCGGCGACGAGATCGCGCGCCAGACGGACCGCAAGATCGATCTTGAGGCGGAAGTCGACGAGGACATCCTCGGCGGCCTCGTCCTTCGCGTGGGGAACATGGTGCTCGACGCCAGCCTGCGCGAGAAGTTGAACAGACTGAGAAAGGAAGTCTCGCGGGCGGCCTGACGCCGAGCGGGACTCATGAAAAGGAGCTGAAAGCAAGTGGAGATTCGCCCAGACGAGATCGGAAACATCCTGCGAGAGCGGATCGTCAGACTTCAAGGCCGACGAGGAGCAGCTCTCCGAAGTCGGCACCGTCCTACAGGTCGCAGACGGGATCGCGCGCGTCCATGGCCTGGAGAACTGCATGGCGCTCGAGATGCTCGAGCTGCCTCATGACGTGACCGGCCTCGCGCTCAACCTCGAGCAGGACAACGTCGGCGCCGTGCTGTTCGGCGAGTGGGACCAGGTCGTCGAGGGCGACGAGGTCAAGCGCACCGGCAAGCTCCTCGAGATCCCCGTCGGCGAGGAGCTCCTCGGCCGCATGGTCGACCCGCTCGGCCGCCCGCTCGACGACAAGGGCGAGATCAACACGTCGGAGACGCGACCCGCCGAGTTCAAGGCGCCGGGCGTCGTCCAGCGCCAGCCCGTCGTCGAGCCTCTCCAGACCGGGCTCAAGGCGATCGACGGGATGATCCCGATCGGCCGCGGTCAGCGCGAGCTGATCATCGGCGACCGCCAGACCGGCAAGACCGCGGTCGCGATCGACACGATCATCAACAACAAGGACTCGGGCGTCGTCTGCATCTACGTGGCCATCGGCCAGCGCATGTCGACCGTCGTCCAGTTCCAGAAGATGCTCGAGGACGCGGGCGCGATGGACAACACCATCATCGTGGCCGCGCCGGCCGACGAGGCGGCTCCGATCAAGTTCATCGCGCCCTACGCGGGGTGCGCGATGGGCGAGCACTTCCTCTACAACGGCAAGCACGCGCTGTGCATCTACGACGACCTGACGAAGCACGCCTTCGCGTATCGCCAGATGTCGCTGCTGCTGCGCCGCCCGCCCGGCCGCGAGGCGTACCCGGGAGATGTCTTCTATCTCCACTCGCGCCTGCTGGAGCGCTCGGTGAAGCTGAACGACGAGCTCGGCGGCGGATCCCACACCGCACTGCCGATCATCGAGACGCAGGCGAACGACGTGTCCGCCTACATCCCGACCAACGTCATCTCGATCACCGACGGCCAGATCTTCCTGGAGTCGGACCTCTTCTACTCAGGCGTCCGCCCGGCGATCAACGTCGGCGTCTCGGTCTCCCGAGTCGGAGGTAACGCGCAGACGAAGGCGATGAAGAAGGTCGCCGGAAAGCTCCGCCTCGAGCTGTCGCAGTTCCGCGACCTCGAGGCATTCGCGCAGTTCGGCTCTGAGCTGGATCCGGAGACTCAGGCGTCGCTGGCTCGCGGCGAGCGGCTCGTCGAGATGCTCAAGCAGAACGAGCGCAAGCCGCTCTCCGTCGGCGAGCAGGTCGTCTCGATCTACGCCGGCACCGGCGGCCACCTCGACCGGATCAACGTGGAGCGCGTCCACGACTTCCTCGACTCGGCGATCAGCCGGCTCAAGTCGGAGAACGAGGACCTCCTGAAGCGCCTGAACGACGGCGAGTGGGGCGACGACGTGGAGAAGGAGCTCGGCGAGGCACTTGCCGAGGCACTCGACGACTTCGGCCCCGACCTCGACGAGGACGGGCAGCCGCTCGAAGAGGGCGAGTCCGACCGGATCAAGTCCGAGGAGGAGCGCGAGAAGGGCAGCCACGTCAGCCAGAACGCTGGGTCCGACTCCGACTCCGACACAGACGATCAGGACGCCGGGTCTGGCTCCGACGCTGCCGATTCAGATGAGCCTGAAACCGACGAGGTGCCTGACCCCTCGGGAGACGCTGAGTCGGATGACAAGTCGGATGACGGGAGCGAGACCAGCTAACCCATGGCGACGCGTAAAGAAGTAACTGCGCGGATCAACTCCGTCAAGAACATCCGCAAGATCACGCGGGCGATGGAGATGGTCGCGGCTGCGCGCCTGAGGCGCGCTGAGCAGCGGATCGACAACATGCGCCCCTACGCGCAGGCCATCCGCAAGCTGACGCGCGAGGTCGCGCAGAACGGCGAGGCCATGGCCAAGCGGGTGCCGCTCATGGAGACGCGCGACGTCTCGACCGTGGGCATCGTGCTGGTCACCGGCGATCGCGGCCTGGCCGGCGCGTTCAACACGCAGATCATCCGCGAGGGCGTGCGCCTGAAGCGCGAGTACAAGCGTGAGGATTCCGCCGAGACCGAGTACCGAGTCGTCGGCCGCCGCGGCTCGTCGACGATGTCGTTCCGCGGCGAGAACGTCGTCGAGTCCTACATGGGCTTCACGGAGCGCCCGTCGTTCTCGGACGCTCGTGACATCTCGCGGGATCTCACTGCCGCGTTCCGCGACGGCGAGGTGGACAAGGTCGATCTCGTCTACAACCGCTACGTCTCGCCACTCACGCAGTACGTGCGCCGCCAGACCCTGCTCCCGATGTCGGCCGCCGAGGTCTTCGGCGAGGGCATTCCGGAGGAGGAGGGCTATTCGGACGAAGAGCTCGCCGAGGCACACCAGCGCTCGGAGATGATCCACGAGCCGCGACGCGGAGACACTTTTGCCAATGCTGATCGAGGAGTACGTGGACCTTTCGGTCTATCGCGCTCTCCTCGAGTCGTCCGCGTCGGAGCTGGGCGCGCGGATGACGGCGATGCGTTCTGCATCAGAGAACGCGGAGGAGATGATCGACGACCTGACCCGGGAGATGAACCGGGTGCGCCAGTCGGAGATCACCCAGGAGATTCTTGAAGTAGTCGCGGGCGCCGAGGCGCTCGGTTAAGGAGAAAACAGATGTCTGAGACTGAAACAGCCCAGAGCACGAACGGAGCATCCTCGAACGGCAGCGGGAGCGTCGGCAGAGTCGACCAGGTGCTCGGCGTGGTCGTCGACGTGTCGTTCCCCGGCGAGCTGCCGGAGATCTATTCGGCCCTCAAGATCGAAGTCGAGGAGTCCGACGAGCGGCACGGGATGGATCTGACGCTCGAGGTGCAGCAGCACCTGGGCGACGACCGCGTCCGCGCGGTGGCCATGGACGCTACGGACGGCCTCCAGCGCGGCGACGACGTGATCGACACGGGAGGGCCGATCTCGGTGCCCGTCGGCGACAACACGCTCGGCCGGATCTTCAACCTGCTCGGCGAGCCCATCGACGACGCAGGGCCCGTCGAGACTGAAGAGCGCTGGCCGATCCACCGCGCGGCGCCTTCGGTCGAGGACCTCGCCCCCGCTCAGGAGATCCTGGAGACGGGCATCAAGGTCATCGACCTCCTGGCGCCGTACGCGAAGGGCGGCAAGGTCGGCCTGTTCGGCGGCGCCGGCGTCGGCAAGACCGTCCTCATCCAGGAGCTGATCCGCTCGATCGCCGAGGAGCACGAGGGCCTGTCGGCCTTCTGCGGCGTCGGCGAGCGCTCGCGCGAGGGCAACGACCTCTGGCTCGAGATGAAGGAGTCCGGCGTCATCGACAAGACGATGCTCGTCTTCGGCCAGATGAACGAGCCGCCCGGCGCGCGCCTCCGCGTAGCGCTGTCCGGCCTCACCATGGCCGAGTACTTCCGCGAGCAGGGCGGCCAGGACGTGCTGCTCTTCATCGACAACATCTTCCGCTTCGTACAGGCGGGCTCCGAGGTGTCGGCGCTGCTCGGGCGCATGCCCTCGGCGGTGGGATACCAGCCGACGCTCGAGACGGAGATGGGCGAGCTCCAGGAGCGGATCTCCTCGACTAACAAGGGCTCGGTCACGTCGATCCAGGCCGTCTACGTCCCGGCTGACGACCTCACCGACCCCGCGCCGGCGTCGGTGTTCGCTCACCTCAACGCGACCACGACCCTGTCGCGGTCGATCTCGGAGAAGGGCATCTACCCCGCGGTGGACCCGCTCGACTCGACGTCGACGATCCTCAAGCCGGACATCCTCGGCGAGGACCACTACCGCACGGCGACCGAGGTTCAGGAGAACCTGCAGCGCTACCGCGAGCTGCAGGACATCATCGCGATTCTGGGAATCGACGAGCTCTCCGACGACGACAAGCAGGCGGTGAACCGGGCGCGCAAGATCGAGCGCTTCCTCTCGCAGCCGTTCTTCGTCGCAGAGGCCTTCACCGGTCGCTCCGGCGAGTTCGTCTCGGTCTCGGACACGGTCCGGGGCTTCCGCGAGATCCTCGATGGCCAGTACGACGACCTGCCCGAGGGCGCCTTCTACATGAAGGGCGGCATCGACCAGGTGTCGGGCGACGAGGAGAAGGGCGAGAAGGACGAGGGCGTCGAGCGCGAGAAGGCGGAGGCCGAAGAGCGCAAGGAGAAGGAAGCCGAGGAGGCCGAGCGCAAGGCCGACGAGGGCGACGACTCCGAAGACGGCGAGGGCTAGAAGGCCTTGTCCGAGGAACACCGATTCGAGGCGGAGGTCCTCACCCCCGAGGGTGAGGTCTTCCGCGGCGAGCTCTGGCAGCTCTCCACCCGCACGTCCGTCGGCGAGGTCGGCATCCGCGCGCGCCACGCGCCGCTGGTCGCGCGGCTCGTGCCGAACGAGCTGCGCCTGTATGAGTCGGAGTCCTCGGAGCCAGACAGCCGCTTCGCGCAGGGCGAGGGTTGGCTCGAAGTCTTTGCCAACCGCGCGCGAGTCCTCATCGCGGAGGCGGTCGAGCCGGACAAGCTGGACGCCTCGGACCTGAAGTCGAAGCTCGAGGACGCCGAGAAGCGCCTCGAAGAGGCCGAGGAGGGCTCAGCCGCCGAAGAGCAGGCCGAGCGCGACAAGGCCCGAGCCGAAGCCTTCATCGCCATCGCAGAGGGTTCGTAGGGCTCGACGGGCGGGGCGTCCTGGGGGGCGCTTCGCGGCGTTGGGGCTGGAGCGCGGCTTCGTGTGGCGATTTGCAGCGCCTGTGTGGGCACTAATGGGGAGCGATTCGGGTGGTTGTTGGTCGATGGAAGGGTTGTGCCGCTTATGGCGGTTGAAGTCTTCCGTCGATTCCCTGGATGGCTTTTCGGTGCGCCAATGCGCCGCGTAGGCGGTTGAAATGACTGAGGAGTGCTTGCGGGCCCAGAGCGAGTAGTGCCGCTTGCGGATAAGCGTGCTCTGAAGGCATCGCGCCCACGAGGTACACGCCTCGATGCAGCGCGCGGAGGCGTCCGTCCGTGATTCGAAGGCCGATTTGGTGTCGAGTCAAGCCCTGCGCAATACGTCGCGCGTGGGTCACGACCCCGTTCTGACGACGCGCCAGCGTCAGGATGATGCTGTCAGGTGATCGGCGGAAGGCTTGAGCCGTCATAACCGGTTCAACCCCACCGTCGATTCCGACGCCCCCGGCAGGCATGATCAGGCGTCGCACGCCCCCTCGACCACTAGATTCTCTCCCTCTGTGGACGAGCGTCTTCTGACTGAGAAGCTGATCGGCTTCGACTCTTCCTCCGCGGAGGGCGTACGGCTCTGCGCGGGGTTCATCCGTGGCTGGCTCGAGGCTCGGGACGTGACCGTGCACGAGCTGACCGTGCGTGACCTACCCGTCCTCGTAGCCGACGCAGGGCCCATCGACGCGCCCATAACCGTCCTGCTCCACGGCCACATGGACGTCGTGCCGGGGCATGCGGAGCAGTTCGAGCCCCGGGTCGAGGGGGATCGCCTCATCGGGCGCGGCGCATACGACATGAAGGGCGGCCTGGCCGCGCTGATGCTCTCGATCGCAGATCTCCAGAGCGTGAGCGGGGTCCGTTGCCGGCTGGGCATCGTTCCGGACGAGGAACGCGAGGAGGAGGACGAGCGCGGCGCGGATCTTCTCGTCGACGAGGGATTCAGCGGGGATTTCGCGATCACCGGCGAACCTACGGACATGCTGGTGGGTGTGGCGGCGAAGGGCGTTTTCGCGATGCGCGTGAAGGTGAGCGGGCACGCGGCTCACGGCGCGACTCCGTGGCTGGGGCGCAACGCCATCCTGCGCGCGATCGAGGTGTTCCATGAGATCGAATCGCTACCGTTTGCCCAGGAGAGCTCGGAGCTCTACGACCGCCCCTCGATCAACCTAGGCCGCATCCTCGGGGGCGATGCGCTCAACAAGGTGCCAGACGCTTGCGTGATCGATGTGGACGTGCGATACCTGCCCGAACAGGAGCCTGAGGTGATCCTCCACCAGGTCTCCTCGATCGACGGCGCCGAGGTCATCTCGACCTTCCATCGCCCGCCCGCGCTTGTCGACCCCCAATCACCCTTCGTGTCCGCGCTCCGCGACGCGGCGTCGCCCCACCATCCCGAAGAGGTCACGACGATCGGCCGCCACGGCGCCTCGGACGCGGTGTCCTTCCTGAAAGCCGGGATTCCGACCGTCGAGTTCGGGCCCTCGGGCGCCGGACATCACGGGCCTGACGAGTGGGTCTCGATTCCGTCGCTCGTCGAGCTACCGCCGCACCATCTCCGACTTCGTCGCGTCCCTGCCGACCCTCATGAACGGAGGGCCGCCCGCGATGACCGACGAGGACCTGCCCGAGGACGAGAACGGGGACGCGCCGGAAGGCGACGGCGCGCCCGACCTCCCTCCGCCCTCGACCTTCGCCGGCAAGGCTCGCAAGCCGAGGAGGAGGGCCAAGAGGATCCGAGCGAGGCGGCCGGAGCCGACCCCGCTGACGAGCAGGAAGAGCCGCCGGACGAATTCGCCTTCGAGGAAGAAGAGCGAAGACACCGACGCGGGGTCTGGCTCCGACTGCTGACGCGGCAGACGAGCCTGCAGCGCGACGAGGTGCCTGACCCCACAGTCGCCGAGCGACGCGAGCCGACGCCCCGGCGACCCGACGCCGCCGCCCGAGGTCAGCAGCGTCACGGTCGAGGCGGACACGCTGGCTCTCGCCGACATCGAGGCACAGCGTGAGGCGGCGCACGCCGGCCTGGCCGCGCGCGCGAAGAAGTCTTCGTTCTCGCACGAGGTGACCACCGGCTCGCACAAGGTGCAGCCGCCCGCTGCCGCAGCCCCCCGTGGCCGCCGCCGTGGCGGAAGCGCATGGCGAGGACGAAGGGGTCGGCGAGCCGCCGAAGCGCCGGATCGGCTGGCGCTTCATGGCCGCGGCGTTCGTGATCGTCTCCTCGATGGCGGCCGCAACGGCCGTCTCGTTCCTCCTTTTCCTCTCCGACATCGCCGAAGGCCTGAACGACTCGGAGCTGTCGGCCGCGCGCGCCCAGCTCGAGAAGGTCGACGGCGGCGAGCCCCAGACGATCCTGATCCTCGGCTCCGACAAGCGCGAGACGACGCTGGGCGACCCGGGCCGCTCGGACACGGCGATCCTCCTGCGGGTCGATCCGGAGAAGGAGTTCCTCTCGCTCATGTCGATGCCGCGCGACCTCGTGGTCCCGATCCCGGGCTACGGGCCCGGAGAAGCTCAACGCCGCCTACACCTACGGCGAGCAATCGAGGAGCCGACCGGCGGCGGCGAGACCCTCGCGATCAAGACGATCACGGAGTATCTGGACATCCCCATCAACCACGTCGTGAACGTCGACTTCACCGGGCTTCTACGAGGCGGTGAACGCGATCGGCTGCGTCTACATCGACGTCGATCGTCACTACTACAACCCGGTGGGCAGCCGGGTACGCCGCCATCGACGTCCAGGCCGGGTATCAGCGGCTCTGCGGTTACAACGCCCTGGCCTACGTGCGCTATCGCCACAACGACAACGACCTCGTCCGCGGCGCCCGCCAGCAGGACTTCATCCGCGAGGCGCGTCAGCGCATCCCTCCGACGAAGCTCCTGCCGGTCTTCGGCGAGGGCGACGAGCTGATCGACATCTTCACGAAGAACACGTCATCGGACATCGACAACGTGCCGACCATCGTCGGCATGATGAAGTCGTTCGTCGAGCGTGCGGAACGCGCCCGTGCGACAGGTGACCCTGGGCAAGCTCTCGGTGGACGGCGGCGTCGCGGCCAGTCCCGAGGATGTCGATTCCGCGGTCGACCCAGTTCCTTGGGAGACGATCATCGACGACGCGCCGCAGGAGCCCGCCGAGCAGAGCGGCAAGCCGGCGGGACGGCGGCGGCGGGGGAGACGACAAGAAGAAGGAGCCCGAGCCGGAGGAGCCGACGCAGGCTCCCCTCGTCGACTTTGCGGGTCCGTCGCAGCAGAAGGCGGCAGAGTTCGCGAAGTTCATGCAGCACCGCAAGGCCGACCTTCCGATCTTCTACCCGACGCAGCTCGTGCAGTCGGCCGTCACCGCGGTCTCGGACGAGTCCCGCGCAGCCGTCGCTGGTCGGGTCGGATGGCAAGACGCAGTACTACATGTACAAGTACGTGCTGCCGTACCAGGAGAGCTTCGGCACCGGCTATTACGGCGTGAGCGGGACGAACTGGGACAGCCCGCCGATCCTCGAGAACCCGAGCACCACGAAGCACAATCGACGGTCGCGAGTACCTCCTTTTCTACGAGCAGGATCGCCTCCGGCTGGTGGGCTGGCAGACGTCGAAGGGGTCCTACTGGGTGAACAACACGCTCACCCACGCCCTCACCGAAGCCCAGATGCTCGAGCATCGCGACGTCCACCGCGCGAGAGCTCGGCGAATAACTTTCCGCGACGCTATGGCAACCGAACGTGAACAGGTAGGCGTCGTCGGCGTCGGCTGGGTTGGCCTGGTGACGGCTACGTGCTTCGCGGAGCTCGGGCACGGGATCATCGCGCTTGACGTGAACGAGGAGAAGGTCGAATCGCTCCGCCGCGGCGAGGTGACGATCCACGAGCCCGGGCTTGCCGAGCTCCTGGTCAAGAACGCGGAGCGCATCACGTTCACGACCTCGATGGACGACGTGCTCGAGGCCAGCCCGGCTCCTCTTCTGCTGCGTGGACACGCCGCCGACCTACTCGGGCGACGCCGACCTCTCGCGCGTCCGCTCGGTCGTCGCAGCAGCTTCCGGAGGACTCGGAGCACGCGCTCGTCATGAAGAGCACCGTGCCGTCGGGCACCGGCGCCTCGATCCGCCGCGACAAGCCCGACCTGCCGCTACGTGTCGTGCCCCGAGTTCCTCAAGGAGGGCTCGGCCATCCAGGACTTCATGCACCCGGACCGCGTCGTGATCGGCGCCGACGCCGGCTCGGAGGATGCCGCCGACGCCGTCGAGCGCCTGTACGCGCCGCTGGGCGGCGAGATCGTCCGAACCGACGTCGCCTCGGCCGAGATGATCAAGCTCGCCTCCAACGCCTTCCTCGCGACGAAGATCTCGTTCATCAACGAGATCGCGAACGTCTGCGAGCAGACCGGGCGCGGACGTCACCGAGGTCGCCCGCGGCATGGGCCTCGACGACCGCATCGGCGCCAGCTTCCTGCGTGCGGGGATCGGCTATGGAGGAAGCTGCTTTCCCAAGGACGTCTCGCGCCCTCAAGCAGCTCGCGGGCAACTCCGGCTACCACTTCCAGCTCCTCAACGCCGTCATCGAGGTGAACGAGCTCCAGAAGCGGCGGGTGATCGCGAAGCTCGAGAAGCACCTCGGCTCCCTGGTGGACAAGCGGATCGCGCTGCTGGGCCTTGCGTTCAAGCCCGACACCGACGACATGCGGGAGGCGTCAAGCCTGGTCCTCTCGGCGCGCCTTCAGGGCGAGGGGGCGAAGGTCGTCGCCTACGACCCCGTCGCCGCGGAGGGCGCTTCGTCGATGCTCCCGGACGTCGAGATGGCCGACTTCGCCGGAGAGCGCGCTCTCAGGCGCCGACGCGGTGGTCCTGGTCACCGAGTGGCCCGAGTTCTCCGAGCTCGACTGGGTAGCCGCACGCGACTCGATGGCCTCCGCGGTCCTGATCGACGGGCGCAACTATCTCGACGCCGAGACGCTTCGCGCCGCCGGTTTCGCCTACGAGGGCATCGGCCGCCCGGACGCGCAGAACGGCGCCTGATGCAGGCTCTTGTACTCGTGGGCGGGCGAGGGCACCCGCCTTCAGCCACTGACCCTCACTCAGCCGAAGCCGGCCATCCCGCTGGTCGACCGCCCGTTCATCCGCTTCATGGCGGATTGGCTCGGCCGCCACGGCGTCGACCGATGTCGTCATGGCATGCGGCTTTCGCGCCGAGGACCTCCGCTCCGCCCTGGGCGACGAGATCCCCGGCGGCCCGCGCGTCCGCTACGTCGAGGAGTCCGAGCCGCTCGGAACCGCGGGGCCGATCCGCCTTGCCGCCGACCAGGGGCTCCTCTCCGACCGCTTCCTGGTCCTGAACGGAGACGTCCTCACCGACCTCGACCTCACCGAGCACATGCGCGTCCACGCCGAGCGCGATGCGATCGCCTCGCTCGCGCTCTACCCGGTCGACGACCCGACCTCGTACGGCCTCGTCCGCAAGGACGCGGAGACCGGAGCCGTGACCGAGTTCCTCGAGAAGCCGGACCCGGACCGAGATCGACACGGACGAGGTGAACGCGGGCGCCTACGTCCTCGAGCGGTCGGTCGCCGATCTCATCCCGGCTGGGCGCTCGGTCTCGATCGAGCGCGAGATCTTCCCGCGCCTCGTCGGGCAGGGGCTCTTCGGAATCCGCCTCGAGGGCTACTGGATGGACATCGGCACGCCCGAGCGCTATCTGCAGGCGAGCTGGGACATCCTCGACGGGCCGGGTCGAGACCGAGGTCGGCCGCCAGGATCGGCGAAGGCGGCATCGGCATCGACGAGCACGCCGAGGTCGACGGCTCCGCGCACCTCGAGGGCCCCGTCCTGGTCGACTCGGGCGCAGACGTGGCCGGCGGGCGCACAGCTGGGCCCCAACGCCGTGCGTCGGGCGCGACTGCCAGGTCGGCGAGGGCGCGGTCGTCGTCGGCTCGGTCCTTCACCCGGGCTGCGCCGATCGGCGCCGGCGCCCGCGTCGAGGGAGCGATCCTCGCCGCGGGCGTCAAGGTGGGCGCCGAACGCGGTCGTCGAGGACGGCTCGATCGTGGGCGAGGGCGCCCGGATCGAGCCCGGCGCGCGGTTGGAGCACGACGCGCGCGTCGAACCTGGCATGGTTGCGGCGTGAGCTCGATCCTCGACGCCATCCGCGCGGTCGATTCGCAGAACCAGCTGGACGATGTCCTGGCCCTGCCGGACCACCTGTCCGACGCTCTCTTCCGGGTCGAATCGGCGCGCATCCCCGCCACCAAGGCGAACGGCCTGGTCGTCTGCGGCATGGGCGGCTCGGCGATCGGCGGCGACCTGGCGCGCGGCGCGTTCGGGAGCCGGACGACGCTTCCCTTCACGACCGTGCGCGACTACGGCCTGGAGCCCTGGACCTCGCCGGAGCGGATGGTCCTCTGCGCCAGCTACTCGGGGAACACCGAGGAGACCCTCGCCGCCTTCGAGGCGGCGGCCGCCGTGGGCGCGACGCCGGGTCGTCGCGACGACGGGCGGCTCGCTGGGCGACGCCGCGCGGGAGGCGGAGGTGCCGATCATCCCGATTCCCGCGGCGCTGCAGCCCAGGGCGGCGGTCGGCTACATGTTCGTCGCCGCCGCCGAGGTTGCCGCGCTGGCCGGAGCCGCGCCCGCCATCCGGACCGAGATCGACGGAGCCGCCGCCCACCTCCGAGCCAGCCGTGACGCGCTGGTCGAGCGCGCCGCCGTCATCGCGGACGTCATCCATGGCTCCTTCCCGGTCATCTACGGCGCCGACCTCACGACCTCGGTCGCCTATCGCTGGAAGACGCAGATCAACGAGAACGCAAAGATCCCCGCCTTCGCCCACTCGCTCCCCGAGATGGATCACAACGAGATCGTCGGCTGGGACGCCGGCGGCGGGTCGGAGCAAGTTCTCCGCCGTGTTCCTGGACGACCCCGACCAGCACCCTCGAGCGCGCCAGCGCCTGGATCTGACCGCGAACCTCATCGAATCGTCCGCGGCCGGCCTGATCCGGATCGAGGCGCAGGGGGAGACGCGCACGGCCCGCATGCTCTGGACCGTGATGCTCGGCGACCTCGTCTCGCTGGCCCTGGCGGCGAAGCGCGGCATAGACCCCTCGCCGGTGCCGGTGATCGAGAGCCTGAAGGACGAGCTCGGCAAGCTCTAGCCGGCGCACAGACTGACCGGCACGGTCAGCAGTACCCTTGACTGGGCTTCCTTGGCCCTTCTCGATGACATCTCAGGTGCCGTTCGCAGCGGCATCGGACGCGCCGGCGAGACGCTCGTCGCCCTGGGGCGGAACGGCGATCGGCCCGAGCTCGAGGCGCCCGACGAGCCCGCGCCTCCGCCCAAGCCGGTCGTCCTCTCAGCCACGGACCTCGCGAAGGTCTACGGCGAGGGATCGACTGCGGTCCGCGCCCTCGACGGCGCTTCGATCGAGGTGCGGAAGGGCGAGATCGTCGCGATCATGGGCCCTTCGGGCTCGGGCAAGAGCACGATGCTCCATCTCCTGGGCGCGCTCGAGACGCCCACCGGCGGCCAGATCAGCCTGGGCGGCGAGCGCTACGACGGCCTGGACGACGCGGGCCTTACGCGGATCCGGCGCGACCGCATCGGTTTCGTCTTTCAGTTCTTCAACCTCCTTCCCTCGCTGACTGCGGAGGAGAACGTGCTGCTGCCCGCGCTGATCGCCGGCGACTCGGGGGAGCGCGGTGCGCTCGCAGCTCGCGCGAGCTCCTCGGCGCTGGTCGGCCTGGCCGCCCGGGTCGGGCACCTGCCGTCCGAGCTGTCCGGCGGCGAGCAGCAGCGCGTGTCCATCGCCCGCGCGCTTCTTCGCGAGCCGGAGCTGATCCTCGCCGACGAGCCGACGGGGAACCTGGACAGCCGCTCGAGCGCGGAGATCCTGGCCCTGATGCGCGACCTGTCCGACTCCCAGGAGCAGACCCTGGTGATGGTCACGCATGATCCCGGGCGCCGCGGCGATCGCCGACCGGGTCGTGTTCCTGCGCGACGGGCAGGTGGCAGGCGAGGAGGCCGGCGGCTCGCGTGAGCTGATCTCGGCCGCATTCACCGCGCTGCAGGCCTGAAGGATGGACACCCACCGGCACATGCGGCCTCGCAGCTGAAGCTGCTCAAGGTAAATGCGCAGCTTCGGCTCCCTCGCCCTCAAGCAGGTCCGCTCGCGCCGCGCACGCTCGCTCCTGACCGCCGCGGGGATCGTTCTGGGCGTGGGGATGATCCTGGGCGTCCTCCTCCTCTCGGCGACGATCAACCGCACGTTCACGGACCTCTACGACTCGGTCTACGGGCGAGCCGACCTGATCGTCTCCGGCGGCGGCCAGGAGGAGTCGCTGCCGAAGCGCGCGTTCGCCGAGGTCGAGGAGCACGGCCGGCGTCGACGAGGCCGTCGGCCGGATCCAGAGCGTCTTCACGCTGGTGGACGACGAGGGCGAGGCGCCGCCGGACGCGACCAAGCAGCTGAACGTCGCCGGCCAGGACCCCGGGGCGGCGAACGTCACCGACTCCGAGACCGTCGCGGGGCGCGATCCCCGAGCGGGCCTGCGAGATCTCGGTCCAGGACTCGTGGGCGCGACGCGAACGACGTCGAGGTCTCGGACCGGATCTCGCTCGCGACTCCCGACGGCGAGCGCCGCTTCGAAGTCGTCGGCCTCTTCAAGTTCCAGAGCGGCTTCGAGTTCGGCGGCGAAGGGCTTCGCGGTGATGCCGCTCGACGCGGCGCGGCAGGGTCATGGACAAGAAGCGCTCGTTCGACGAGATCGACGTGATCGCCGAGGGCGGCGCAGAGACGATCGCCTCGCTCGAGCGCCGCATCGACCGGCGCTTCGGCAAGGGCGTGGACGTCGAGACGCCGCAGACCAAGTCCGAGGACGTCGAGTCCCAGCTCCAGGCGTTCAACGCGATCCTCTACTTCTTCGCCGCGATGGCCCTGTTCGTCGGGGGCTTCCTGATCTTCAACTCGTTCAACATGACCGTGCTCCAGCGCACGCGCGAGATCGGGATGCTGCGCACGCTGGGCACCCCGCGCCGCAAGATCACGGGCTCCGTCCTTCGCGAGGCGGCGCTCCTGGGGGTTCTCGGCGCCGTGCTCGGCCTGGGCCTCGGCTTCGCGCTCGCCTACGCCCTCGCCGAGTTCGTCCGGGCGCTCGACTTCCCGGTCGGCCGGCTCGACGTTCGAATGGTGGGCGCCGGTGGCGGCGGTCGCCACCGGGCTCGTGACGGCCGTCCTCGGCGCCTATCACCCCGCGCGCCGGGCCGGCAGGACGTCGCCGATCCGCGCCGTCCTGGGCTCGGATGAGCTGCGCCCGAAGCCGCGCCCGCGCCGGGCGGGCGCTCGGCGCCGCGCTCATCGTGATCGGGCCTGGCGGGGGCCTTCTGGCTCGGCGCCGCCGAGGAGACGACGCCGATCGTCGCGGCGGCCGGGATGACCGGCACGGTGGCGATCTTCTTCGGCATCGCACTGGTCGCGCCGTTCGTGGTGCGCCCGCTCGTCCGCGTCCTCTCGTGGCCCGTTCGCCGCATCCTGCCGGTCGAGGGCAGGCTTGCCTCCGACGCCGCGCGCTCCGACCCGGGCAGGACCGCAGCCACCGCGACCGCGCTCCTGATCGGCCTGGCGCTGGTCGTCGCCGTCAACAGCCTCGGCTCGAGCTTCCTGGGCACCATCTCGGACGAGTTCGACCGCGCGTTCGCGCGCGACCTCACCGTCCAGCCGTCGGGCCTCGCGCCCGGGACAGGGACCCCAGCAGACGATCGGCGACCGCCTCTCCGAGCGGCTCGAGAAGATCCCGGAGGCCGAGGTCGTCGCGCGCGAGCGATTCCTCTTCACCACCGACCTGCCCGGGCCCAAGCGGCAAGACGAAGTCCGACGGCCTCATCATCGGATTCGAGCCGGCCGAGTACGAGCAGGTCGACACGACCGACATCCAGGGGGCGCCGCGCGAGGAGGTCTTCGAGCGGATGCGCGAGGGCGAGGTGACCGTCGGCAAGGGCTATCGCGGACGAGGAGGACCTCGAGGTGGGGGACACGCTGCGGCTGGAGGGTCCGTCGGGCGACCGGAAGGCGCGGGTCGCCGGCATCGTCGAGACCGTGCTCTTCGGCGGGCAGACCGTGGGAATGTCGCTCGAGACGCTGCGGCAGGTCTACGGCGTCACCGCCGACTCGGAGCTGGCGCTGAAGGCGACGTCCGTCGCGGACCGACGCGGTGCTCGAGGACAAGGTCACGCGGATCGTGCGCGAGGACTACCCGAACCTCGCGGTGCTCTCGAACACGGAGCTGAAGGCGAACGTCGAGGATCAGGTGAACCAGCAGTTCGCGACCTTCTACGCCATCGTCGGCGTGGCGATCTTCGCGAGCCTCTTCGGGATCATCAACACCCTCACGATGTCGGTGCTCGAGCGCACGCGCGAGATCGGCGTGCTGCGGGCGCTCGGCGCCTCGCGCTGGCAGATCCGCCGCCAGGTCGCCGCCGAGAGCGTCGTGATCGGCCTGGTGGGCGCTCTCCTGGGCGTGGCGGTCGGCGCCGGCCTGGGCTGGGCGCTCCTGCAGGGGCTCGCCTCAGGCGTCCCCGGCGTCTCCTACCGGCCGCCGGTCGTGGCGATGGTGGCCGTGGCGGTCGCGGGCGTCGTCCTGGGACTGATCGCCGCGATCCTGCCCGCGCGCCGAGCCGCTCGACTGGACGTGATCCAGGCGATCTCGTATGAATGATCTGGTGAGTGGGGCTCATCGGGACCTGAGAGGCGGCGCGGCGCGAATAGTCTTCGTGCTCTGCGCTCTTGCTGACACTCGCCGGCATCGCCTCGGCGCCCGCGGGCGCCGCGGCCGGCGACCGCCAGCTCGAGTTCGGCGATTCGGTCCAGGGCCGCGACCTGCGCGCCTACCGGGTCGGGCCCGCGGGACGCGGATCGCACCGTGCTCGTCATCGGCTCGTTCCATGGCGACGAGGACGAGGGGCACGAGATCGTCGCGCGCCTGCGCGACGAGAGCCCGAACAGCTTCGCGATCTGGCTCGTCGAGACGGTGAACCCCGACGGCATCGCGCGGGCCAGCGAAAGAACGCGCACGGCGTGGACCTCAACCGCAACTTCTCCGTCGGCTGGAAGCCGAGCTCCGATACCTCGAGCGGCTACTACCCGGGCCCGAAGCCGTTCTCGGAGCCCGAATCCCGGGCCGTCAAGCGGCTCGCGAAGCGGATCGAGCCCGACCTCTCGATCTTCTACCACCAGCCCTGGAACCAGGTGCTCGGGTCATGCAAGGGCCCCGACCGCGTGCAGCGCCGCTACGCGAGCCTGACCGGGATGGAGTTCGCCTGCCGCGGCGGCAACCTGCCCGGCACGGCAACCAAGTGGTTCAACCGCAAGCCGGGCCGCCGGGCGTTCGTGGTCGAGCTGGCGGCCGGCGAGCTCTCCTCGTCCGCCGCCCGAAGCACGCCCGGGCAGTCATGAACATCGCCCGCCCGGGCCGGGCGGGCGCGACGCGGCGGGGGTGGCCGCGTCCACCGCGGAGTGCGGAAGGTCCGCGACGCTGGCTAGTCGTCCATCGAGGGGCGCCGGCGCTCCTGCTTGCGCTGGCCCGGTGGCGCTTCTCGTTGAGGCGCCGCTCGCGCGCCGAGCGGCCGGGGCGGGTCGCCTGGCGCGGCCGCCGGCGCTCCAGGCCGGTGCGGATGCGCTCGGCGAGGCGCTCGAGCGCCAGGTCGCGGTTGCGCGCCTGCGAGCGCGCATCCTGGGCGACCGCCGTTACCCGCTTGCCGTAGCTGTGCGCCGAGGCGCTCCTTCTGCTCGGGCGAGAGCGTCGTCGATGCCTCGATGTCGAACACCGCCTCGATGCGCGACGCGGTGACGTTCGCGTGCTGTCCGCCCGGGCCGGACGAGCGGCTGGCGCGCAGCTCGATCTCCGTCGAGCGGGATCGACAGGTCGGGGGCGATTCGCAGCATGGCTGCGACCACCGTAGCCGCGCCCCCAGGCGCCGCCCGCTCCTAGTAGCGGTAGTGGTCCGACTTGTACGGGCCCTCGACCGGGACGCCGATGTAGGCGGCCTGCTCGGCGGAGAGCTCGGTGAGGCTCACGCCCAGCGCGTCGAGGTGGAGGCGCGCGACCTTCTCGTCGAGGTGCTTGGGCAGGACGTAGACCTGCTTCTCGTACTCGTCGTTCTTCCCGAAGAGCTCGATCTGGGCGATCGTCTGGTTCGTGAACGAGTTGGACATCACGAACGAGGGGTGCCCCGTCGCGTTGCCGAGGTTCAGCAGGCGGCCCTCGGAGAGCACGATGATCGAGTTCCCGCCGGAGAACGTCCACTCGTCGACCTGCGGCTTCACGGTGATCCGCTCGGCGCCCGAGCTCTCGAGGCCGGCCATGTCGATCTCGTTGTCGAAGTGGCCGATGTTGCCGACGATCGCCTGGTGCTTCATGCGCGCCATGTCGCCGACCGTGATGACGTCCTTGTTGCCGGTGGCGGTGATGAAGATGTCGGCGGTCTCGACGACCTCGTCGAGCGTCCGCACCTCGTAGCCCTCCATCGACGCCTGAAGCGCGCAGATCGGGTCGATCTCGGTGACGATCACGCGCGCGCCCTGGCCGCGCAGCGACTCGGCGCAGCCCTTGCCGACGTCGCCGAAGCCGCAGATCACGGCGACCTTGCCGCCGATCATCACGTCGGTGCCGCGGTTGATGCCGTCGATCAGCGAGTGGCGGCAGCCGTAGAGGTTGTCGAACTTCGACTTCGTGACCGAGTCGTTGACGTTGATGGCGGGGAAGAGGAGCTTGCCGTCGCGGGCGAACTCGTACAGGCGGTGGACGCCCGTCGTGGTCTCCTCGGTGACGCCCATGATCCCGGCGGCCATGCGGGTGAAGCGGTCGGGGCTCTCGGCGAGGGAGCGCTCGAGCGTCTCGAGGATGATGCGGAGCTCCTCCGAGTCGGCGCCGGCCGGGTCGGGAACCGCGCCGGCCGCCTCGTACTCGACGCCCTTGTGGACGAGGAGCGTGGCGTCGCCGCCGTCGTCGAGGATCATGTTCGGGCCGTCCGCGTCGGGCCAGTTCAGCGCCTGCTCGGTGCACCACCAGTACTCCTCGAGCGTCTCGCCCTTCCAGGCGAACACGGGGATGCCGGCGGCGGCGATCGCCGCCGCGGCGTGGTCCTGGGTCGAGAAGATGTTGCACGAGGCCCAGCGGACCTCGGCGCCGAGCGCGACGAGCGTCTCGATCAGCACGGCGGTCTGCACGGTCATGTGGAGCGAGCCCGTGACCCGGGCGCCCTTGAGCGGCTGCGCGGCGGCGAACTCCTCGCGGGTCCGCATCAGGCCGGGCATCTCGTGCTCGGCGAGGCTGATCTCCTTGCGGCCGTACTCGGCCAGGCCGAGATCGGCGACCTTGAAGTCTTCGGTGGCAGGGGGGCGGTGGCGGTCTCGGCGGCAGTCGTCATGCGCTCAAGGGTACCGGCGCGGAGCCGGGCCTTGGGTAGCCTCCCGCGCGATGAAAGCGATGGTGATGGCGGCGGGGCTGGGCACGCGCCTGCGCCCGCTCACCTACGAGGTGCCCAAGCCGATGGTGCCGGTGGCAAACCGCCCGGTGATCGAGCTGATCCTGCGCTCGCTCGCGAAGGCGGGGCGTCACCGACGTCGTCTGCAACCTTCACTGGTTTCCGGAGACGATCCAGGGCCGGCTGGGCGACGGCTCGGACCTCGGCGTGAAGCTGACCTACTCGCACGAGGAGGAGCTTCTGGGGACCGCCGGCGGCGTGCGGAACGTGCGCGACTTCTTCGGCGACGAGCCCTTCCTGGTCATGGCCGGCGACGCGCTGACCGACATCGATTTCGCCGCGCTCGCCGCCGCCCACGAGCAGAACGACGGGCTCGCGACCCTGGCCGTGAAGAAGGTCGCGGACACCCAGGAGTACGGCGTGATCGTGACCGGCTCCGACGGGCGGATCCAGGGCTTCCAGGAGAAGCCCGACCCGGCCGAGGCGCTCTCGGACCTCGCGAACTGCATGATCTACGCGCTCAGCCCGGAGATCTTCGACCACTTCCCCGACATGGCCGCGCCCGACTTCGCCCTCGACGTCTTCCCGGCCCTCCTCGACGGCGACATCCCCTTCTACGTCCACGAGACGGACGGCTACTGGAACGACGTCGGCTCGCCGCCCGGAGTACCTCCAGGGGAACCTGGACGTCGCGGCGGGACACGTGGACGTCGAGTGGGCCGGCGAGCTGGTCGAGGCGAGCGCCGACCCCGGCGAGCCGGGCGAGCATCGGCTCGGGCTCGGAGCAGGGCGGGCTTCCCGCGGACTGCGAGGTCGACGGGCGGGTCCTGGTCGGGCAGCGGCGTGAGCGTCGGCTCGGACGTCCGCATCGACGGCCCGTGCGTGATCGGCGACGGCGCCGTGATCGGCGACGGCGCTCGCATCAAGTCCTCGGTTCTGCTGCCGCGCGCCGAGGTGCCCGCGGGCTGCTACCTCGTCGGCGCGATCGCCGGGCCGCTCGGGCTCGCTCACGACGGAGGCAGGGATGACGCTGCGGCGCCGGCTCGTCACCGTTCCCGGCGACCTCGGCCAACCTGGGACCCGGCTTCGACGTGTTCGCGGCCGCGCTCGCCATGCACCTCGAGCTCGAGGTCTGGGAGGGCGAGGAGTTCGCGATCGACACCGGCGAGGACCGCTTCCGCGCGACCGCTCGAACCTGTGCGTACGCGCGTTCGAGGAGCTCCACTCGGCCGACGGCGTGCAGTTCGAGATGACCTCGCAGATCCCGCTCGCGCGCGGCCTCGGCTCGAGCGCCGCCGCGATCGTCGCCGGCCTCATGGCGGCCGACCACATGTACGAGCTTGCGCTGAGCCGCGAGGAGATCTACGAGAAGGCGGTCGCGATCGAGGGCCATCCCGACAACGTCGCCGCGGCCATCTACGGAGGGTTCGTGTTCTGCCCCGCGGCCGGAGGACGGCGGGCTCCCGGCCCCGGTGCGGATCGAGCCGCCCGAGGGCGTGGAGGCGATCGTCGTGATCCCGGGCGACGAGGTGCCGACCTCCGAGGCGCGGGCTGCGCTGCCCGCGGAAGTGCCGTTCGCGGACGCGGTCTCGAACGTCGCGGCCGCGTCGCAGCTCGCGCTGGGCCTCGAGCGCTCGGACCTGGGCCTGATCCGGCGCGGGCTTGCCGACCGGCTTCATCAGCCTCACCGCGAGCGCCTCTACCCGCGCTCGATGGAGCTGGTGCGCGACGCGACGGGGCATGGGCGCGCTGGGCGCGACGATCTCCGGCGCCGGGCCGACGGTGCTCGTCTGGAGCTTCTGGCAGGACACCGGCGCGGTCGTGTCGGCCATCGAGGCGCGAGTCGGCGACTGGGCCGAGGTCCTGCGCGGTCGCCGTTCAGCCCGGTCGGCGCGGACGTGCCCGAGCTCTAGGCCCGGGCGCCCGCCGGGACGATCTCGGCGCTCAGCTCGTCGAGGCTTTCGAGCAGGTCCGGCTTGCCGATCCGGCGCAGGATCTCGCCGGCGAGCGAGAGGTAGTCCTGGCCGCGGCCCGGGCGGTAGTCGAGGATCGGGACCGCGCGCTCGGCCGACTCGGCGTAGGCGACCGACTGGCGGATGACGGTGCGGAAGAGCTTGTCGCCGAAGCGCTCGCGAAGCGACTCGAGCGTCTGGCGCGCGTGCTTGGTGCGCATGTTCGCGATGTTCAGGACGATCCCGAGCAGCTCGAGGTCCGGGATTCAGGCTGTCCTTGGCGAGGTTCACGACCTCCATCGCCTGCTCGACGCCCTGGAGCGAGAAGTACTGCGCCTGGGTCGAGAGCATCGCGTGGGAGGAGGCGACGAGCGCGTTCACGGTCAGCAGGCCCAGCGTCGGGGGGCAGTCGATCAGGATCACGTCGCGCTCGCGCTTCAGGTCGCGAAGCGCGTTACGCAGCGTCACCTCGCGGCCGATCTTGCCGGCCAGCGCGAGCTCCGCCTCGGCGAGCCGGAGGTTGGCCGGGATGACCTGGCCGTGGATGGCGTCGGCCGCCCTGACCTGCCCCATGATCACGTCGGCGAGCGTGGGCTCGGCGTCGGGCGCGGTGTCGAAGTAGTCGGAGAGGTTCCCCTGCGGGTCGGCGTCGATAGCCAGGACGTCGAGCCCGAGCCGCCCGAACACGTCGGCGAGCGTCCGGGTCATCGTCGTCTTGCCGGTGCCGCCCTTCTGGGAGAGGATCGAGATCGTGATCGCCACGGCGCGCAGCATATGCGCGGCGCGGCTTCGAGCGGCGGGTTAGGCCAGGACGTAGAGCTTGAAGCGCCCGATCTCGAGCTCGTCGCCGTCGGCGAGCGCCGTCCACTCGACGTGCTCGCCGTTGACGAAGAGCCCGTTGAGGCTGCGGTCGTCGAGCGCCTTGAGCCGCCCGTCTTCGGTGCGGACGATCAGCGCATGGCGCCGCGAGACCGTCGGGTCGTCGAGGCGGATGTCGGCGCAGCTCGAGCGGCCGACCTTCGCCCAGCCCTCGGCGATCGGCATGCGTGCGGACCTCGCCGGCCTCCTCCCAGGCGAGGTGCGGCCCGGAGCCCGCGACGCTCGCGCGCGCGTGCGTCTCAGCCAGCGCGGCTTGGAGTCGGCAACGTCAACGGTCTCGATGTCGGCGGTCGGCCGGTCGAATGCGCGGGCGCGCTTGAAGGAGGTTCCGCCGCACGCCGGGCACGCGGGCACCGAGTCGTCGACGGTGATCGAGATCGCGTAGCCACAGCCCTCGCAAACGAGTCCCCCCAGGCCGCGTACGGCAATTGTCATTGTCGGGTCCTTCCGCGGAGAGAGCGCTACAAAGTGCACAAGGAAAGCTACCCCCCTGCAGTACGCTCAGAACCGGGTCACGCCCATAGAATCGCCCGCGAAATGGGCCCAGTTTCCGCAAAACTCGCGATCGACGTCCCCCGCGAGGACGTGTTCCGAGATCCTCCTGGACCTCTCCGCACGGCCCTCGTTCACCGACCATTTCATGGAGGGCTACCACCTCTTGCGGATCGAGCCGGTCGGGGTCGGGCGCCGGCGCCCGGTTCAAGCTTCGCGACGCCGGCTGGGTCGATTCGATCATCGA
Source organism: uncultured bacterium (assembly GCA_963740125.1). Classification (GTDB taxonomy): domain Bacteria; phylum Actinomycetota; class Thermoleophilia; order Solirubrobacterales; family 70-9; genus JALZKA01. Next base: position 162,663 of record CAVUCV010000005.1, read on the forward strand.
GCGAGGCCGACGCTCCCCATCGCCTGGTCGAGCGCGGGCACGGCGGCTACCTCAACCGCATCCCGAACGTGACCGAGTGGCTGCTCTCCGACGCCGGCCCGGACGGCTGCGAGGTCCAGGTGACGTTCTGGACCGAGCCCGCGCACGCCGTGGACAAGCTGCGCGACGCAAAGGCGTCCGAGCGGCGCCTCGGCAAGGGCCTGAAAAAGGCGCTCGAGCGCCTTCGCGGCGTCGCCGAAAGCGGCGCTCCCCCGGAGCGGATCGCGGTTGCCGGTGGCGATCGCCTGTGACTCTCTGGGGACGGGATATAATCCTGTCCCCAGTCACATAAACTCTCGCCTCGCATGCGGACCCGAGTCGCCACCATCATCGGCCTTCTGGCCGTTCTCGCCCTCGCTGTGCCCGTCGCCGGCTGCGGCGACGAGGAGGAGGGCGACGAGGCGCCCGAGGCGGTCGAGGGCGAGCCGCTCGAGCTCGGCGAGCTCATCTACAACGTCTCGATCACCCGCTTTCTCAATCCGAACATCACCGAGGACAGGCCTACCTCGAGGGCGCTCCCGAGGAGCCCCAGGGCATGAGCTACCTCGGCGTCTTCCTCCAGATCAAGAACGAAGGCGAGGAGGAGCTCGCGAGCGCCGACGAACTACGCGGTCGTCGACGGAAGCCATCGCGTCTATGAGCCGTTCGAGCTCGAGACCGAGTTCACGCTCGATGTCGGCGCGACCGTCCCGCCGGACGGCGTGATCCCCGCGCCGGACACCGTCGCGGCCGCCGGCCCGACCCAGGGCGCGCTGATCCTGTTCCTCGTCGACGACGACGTCTCCGAGGAGCGGCCGCTCGAGCTCGAGATCGAGTCGGCGGCCGGCGGCGAGGGCCTCATCGAGCTCGACATCTAAGGCCCTAGGGTCTAGCGTGGACGAAGGCCTCTCGCAGTCCGCGCTGCGCACCGCGCTCGTATTCGCTGCGCTCGCCGCGGTCGTGATCCTGGCCGGGCTCTTCTCCGATGCCGGTCCGGTACGGGTGCCTGGGCGTCATCGTCCTGGCGACGCTCGTCACGGCCGGCGAGCGGGGCCGGCAGGGAGGAGGCTGGTGGACGATTCTCGGGGATCGGCGCCGCGCTGTCGGCGATCGGCGCCGGCGTCTCCGAGGTGAGCGAGACCGTCGGGGGCCTGGTCGCCGTCGCCGGCGGGGTCCTGGTCGTCGTCGGCGCGGTCATCGGCTTCCCGGCCGACGAGCTCGAGTACACGGACGAGCCGGCGCGCTAGTCCTCGAGTATCGAGAGTCGTAGATCGTCGCGCGCGATCGGCGCCGCGACGGTGCCGCCGCCGCCCGGGGTGCTGACCAGCATCACCGCGATCGCGTAGCTCGGGCTTGTCGGCGGGCGCGTAGGACGCAAACCAGGCGTCCTCGTCCTGCGGAGGGTCCTCGCCGGGCTCGAGGACCTGGCCCGGCTCGAGCGCCAGCGGGCCCGAGCTCGGCCGTGCCCGACTTGCCCGCGACCTCGATTCCGGGGATCTGCGCGGCCGTGCCCGTTCCCGAGCGCACGACCTCGAGCATCATGCCCTCGACCTTCTGGGCGGTCTCGGGCGAAGTGACCTCGACCGGCTCCTCGTCGGGCCGGAGCTCCTGCGTCTTCACGATCGAGGTCGGGGAGCCGCACGCCGTCGTTCGCGATCGTCTGGGCGACCGAGGCCATCAGGAGCGGCGTCGCCAGCACCTGGCCCTGGCCGATCGAGCTCTCGCCCAGCGCCACGTCGCTCTCGATCTCCCCGAGGCTCGGAGTGGGGGGCGCGAGCGCCTCGAGCTCGTCCGGGGCCGCCAGCGCGGGCGGCGAGTTGAAGCCGAACGCCTCGGCCGTCTCGACCATCTTCTCCTGTCCCGTCTCCACGCCAAGCGGCGCGAAAACGGTGTTGCACGAGTTGGCGAAGCTCTCGACGAAGGTGCCGCCACAGGGCGCGTCGCCCGCGTTGGTGATCTCGCGGCCGATGTCGGAGTTCGAAGCTTCGACCGGGAACTCGTCGTCGAGCTCGACGACGCCCGCGTCCAGGGCCGCGGTCGCCGTGATGATCTTGAAGGTGGAGCCCGGTGGCTGCGGGGCGGAGAACGCGAGGCCGGCGACGCCGCGCACGTCGCCCGTCTTGGCGTCGAGGACCGCGACGCCGCCGTAGCGGTCGGCGAGCGCGGTGACCGCGGCGGTCTGGACGTCGGGGTCGATCGTCGTCTTCACGGCTTCGCCGTCCGTGGGCTCGCCCGTTGCGAGCGTCCGCTTCTGGCCCTCCTCGCCGGTCGCGAAGAGCTCGCCGGAGGGCTGGCCGGCGAGCCGCTCGTTGAACGCCAGCTCCAGGCCGCTCGTGCCGATCAGGGTGCCCTTGGGAAAGCCGAGCGCGTACTGCGAGGTGTCCTGCTTTCGCGACGGCGAGCCCATGGCGCCGGCGATGGCGATGCCGGACGCGCCCAGCGGAGAGGTTCGCGCCGACGCCGGCCCCTCGGCCAGCGAAGAGCCGTCCGCGGCGAGCAGCGCCGCGCGCTCGCCCAGCCGGGTTTCGCGCCCCAGCGTCTCGCCGGCCTCCAGGCCCGGGAAGACCATGTGCGGGCGCCCAGTTCACGTCTCCCTCCTCGTCCAGGGGCAGGGCGACCGTGCCCTCGACGTCTCCGAACGCGTGCGTCTCGACCGTTGCGCTGAACGACGCCGTGTCGTCGTCCTCCGAGATCTCACCGGTCCGGACCTCGATCGCAGTCGCCGTCGCCTGCGCGTCCGCGTACTGCGCCGAGAGCTCATCCGAGGAGAACTCCTCCTGCGCGGCCGGCGACAGCTGCGCGTGCATCGCCTCGAAGTCCTGGCGCTCCCACGCGTCAGCGAAGCGCTGGGCGGACGCGGTCTCCTCGCTCGACGCGCCGACCGCGATGCCCACCGCGAACGCCCCGACGGAGATGACGACCAGCGGCACCGCTCGGCTCATCAACCGGTGGCGCCGGGCGTCCCGGCCTGGGGCCTGGAGGACGATTCCTTCTGCGAGCCTTGGGGCGTCCGGTAGCGTTGCCCGCCCTGCGGGACCGGGGTAGGCGGGCGGTCGCTCATCGCGGTGAAAAATAGTGACCGGAAGCTGCGCTTGTGAGCCCAATAGACATCGGGATTGCCGTATTCGCGCTCGCGATGGCCGCGATCGGGTGGGAGCGCGGCCTCGTGCGCTCCGCCCTGCCCCTGGCCGGTTTCGTCGGCGGGTATCTACGCGGGCGCGAGGCTGGCGCCGTCGCTTCTCGACGGAGGAGCGGAGTCCCCGTACGCGCCCGCCGTCGCGGCGGGCGGAGGGATCCTGCTTGGGCCTGTTCCTGGCCGTCGCGCTCGAGGGCGCGGGGAGCCGCCTGAGCGCGCGGATCGCCTCGCCGCGGCGGGACCCGGATCGCCGACTCCGCGGGAGGGGCGCTCCTGTTCCTGGGGCTCGCGCTCGTCGCCGCGTGGGTGTTCGGCGCCGTGGCCCTGAACGCACCCGGCCAGAACGCGCGTGAGATCCGCGAAGCGGTGCAGCGCTCGTCGATCCTGGTCGCGCTGAACGACGTCGCGCCGCCGTCAGGCGGGTTCCTGAACGCGCTGCGGCGGATCGACCCATCGCGCTCGGTCAAGGGCCCGGAGGCGGACGTCGGCCCGCCCGACCCGGCGATCACGCGCGATCCGGATGTCGTGGCGGCGAGCCAGCTCGGTCGTGAGGGTCACGAGGCAGCGCGTGCGGCCTGGGCATGGAGGGGTCGGGCTGGATCGCCGGGCCCGGGGTCGTCGTCACGAACGCTCACGTCGTGGCGGGACAGGACGACACGCAGGTCACCACGTCCGACGGCGAGACCCTCGACGCCGACGCGCTCCACTACGAGCCGAGGAACGACTTGGCCGTGCTCGGCGTCCCAGGCCTCGGGGGTACGCCTCTCGAGCTCGCTGCCGAAGCCGAAAAAGGGGGCGGACGTCGGTTGCCGCCGGATATCCCGAGGGTGGCCCGCTCACGCTCACGCCCGCCCGCCTCGGGCGGACCGGCACCGTGCAGAGCCAGGACTCATACGGCCGTGGGCCGGTCGAGCGGCGTGATGACGCCGTTTCGCGGCGAGGTGCGAAACGGCAACTCCGGCGGGCCGGTGATCGGCGCCGACGGGGAGGTGCTGGCCACGGTGTTCGCGTCCTCGGTCTCGAGCGGCCCGCCGAGCGGCCTGGGCGTGCCGAACGACGTCGTCGCTGAGGCGCTGGCGGGCCCGCTCGACGGCGTCGTCCACGGGTCCCTGCGCGGCCTGAGATTCGCACTCGAACCAGGCATCACGTGTGAGTCTCCCCGACTTGGGGTAACTCGCTGTCCAATGGAAGCGTCCCAAGCAGCGAAGCCGCGTAGATCCCGCGGAAGAGGAGGAGGGCGGGCTTCGCCGCGCGATCGGACCGAAGCTCCTTCTGTTCTTCATCGTCGGCGACATCCTCGGTGGCGGGATCTACGCCCTCGTCGGCGAGGTGGGCGGCGAGACCGGCGGCGCGATCTGGATCGCTTTCACGCGTCGCGCTCGTGATGGCCGCCTTCACGGCGGGCTCCTACGCCGAGCTCGTCTCGAAGTATCCCGCGAGCAGGCGGCGCCGGCCTCTACGTCCACAAGCGCCTTCGGCAATCCCTTCTTCAGCTTCATGGTCGCGTTTGCCGTGGCGATGTCGGGAATCACCTCCGCGGCGACCCTCGCGCGCGGGTTCGGCGGCGACTACCTGAACGTGTTCATCGACGTCGACGTGGTGCTCGCGGCGCTGGCCCTCATCGTCCTGATCGCCCTCGTCAACTTCCGGGGCATCGCCGAGTCCGTGAAGCTGAACGTCGGATTCACCCTGGTCGAGGTCGGCGGGCTCCTCCTGATCATCCTCATCGCGGTGATCGCCGTGATCCAGGGAGACGCGGACACGTCGCGCCCATTCGAGATCAAGGAGGGCTCCAGCCTCATCGGCGTCGCGCTGGCGGGCGCTGCGCTCGCCTTCTACGCGCTGATCGGCTTCGAGGACTCCGTGAACATCTCGGAGGAGGTCAAGGACCCGACCCGCGTCTATCCCGAAGGTCATCTTCGGCGGACTTGCGATAGCCGGGCGTGATCTATCTCCTCGTCACGATCGGCGCGTCGGCCGTCGTTCCGACGGCCGACCTCGCCGAATTCCTCCGGTCCGCTGCTCGAGGTCGTCGAGCAGGGGCCGCTTGGGATCGACACGAAGGTGTTCTCGGCGATCGGCCTCCTCGCGCTGTCCAACGGCGCTCTGATCAACATGATCATGGCCTCGCGCCTCATGTACGGCATGTCGCGCGAGGGCGTCCTTCCGAAGCCGTTCGCGCCTGATCCACTCGACCAGCGACGGACGCCGCTGGGTGGCGATCATCTTCACCTCGCTCGTCGCCGCCGGCCTCATCCTCGAGGCCAACCTGGAAGCTCTGGCCCGGACCACGGTCGCGCTGCTCCTGATCGTCTTCACCATCGTGAACGCGACCGTGCTGTGGCTGCGCCGCGATCCCGTGGACCACGACCACTTCCAGGTTCCGTCCGTCGATCCCGGTGCTCGGGGTCGGCATCTCGATCGCGCTGATGACCCAGGTCAGGGGCGAGGACTGGGTCCGGGCGGGCATCCTGCTGGCCATCGGCGCCGTGCTCTTCGCGATCAATTGGGCGGCGGTGCGTAAGTTTGGTGCGGGAGACGTCGAAGGGATCCACTTAAGTCCTGCGTCCGGTACCCAGTAGTCCTAATTTAGGACTATCTGCTATGGTGTCTCCCGCGTCCCGACCGAAAGGAGAAACCGATGACGACCGCAGATTCAGCACGAGACCGCTGGCTCGCCCTATACGTCCTGTGCGCGGGCTTCCTCATGATCGTGCTCGACATGACGGTGGTGAACGTCGCGCTGCCCGCGATCCAAGAGGATCTCGGCTTCAGCCAGTCCGGCCTCGCGTGGGTCGTCAACGGCTACCTGATCGCCTTCGGCGGGCTTCTGCTTCTCTCCGGGCGGCTCGGTGACCTCCTGGGGCGCAAGGACGTCTTCATGGTGGGGATGGCGATCTTCCTCGCCGCCTCGCTCGTGTGCGGCTTCGCCCAGAGCCAGGAGGTCCTGGTCGGCGCGCGGTTCATCCAGGGCGTCGGCGGTGCCCTCACCTCGGCGGTGATCCTGGGGATGATCGTGACGATGTTCCAGGAGCCGAAGGAGCAGGCGAAGGCCCTCGGCGTCTACGCGTTCGTCGCCTCGGCCGGCGGCTCGATCGGCCTGCTGGCGGGCGGCGTGTTGACCGAGGCCATCAACTGGCACTGGATCTTCTTCATCAACCTGCCGATCGGCATCGCGACCGCGCTTCGCGGCCAACAAGCTCGTCACCCGCGACAAGGGGCTCGGCTTCGACAAGGGCACCGACATCCCGGGCGCGGTCCTCATCACCTCGTCACTGATGCTCGGCGTCTACACCATCGTCGGCCCCGCGGCCGAAGACGGCTGGGGCAATTCGACGACGCTCATCCTGGGCGCGATCTCGGCGGCGCTCCTGGCGCTCTTCATCTATCGCCAGGCGCATGCGGCCAACCCGCTCATGCCGCTTCGGATGTTCCGCTCGCGGAACGTGTCGGGCGCGAACATCATCCAGGCGCTCACGATCGCCGGCATGTTCGGCGATGTTCTTCATGGGCTCGCTCTACATGCAGCAGGTCCTGGGCTACGACGCGCTCGAGATCGGGCTCGCGTTCCTGCCGACGACGCTCGCGATGGGGATCATGTCGATCCGCTTTTCGGACCGTCTGATCAACCGCTTCGGGCCGAAGAACGTCCTCATCCCCGGGCTGACGCTGATCGGCATCGGCCTGGCGCTGTTCACGCAATACGCCGGTCGACGGCGTCTACCTGAGAACATCCTGCCGCCCATGCTCATCCTGGGGATCGGCGCCGGCTCGTCGTTCACGGCGCTCATGACGCTCGCGATGTCGGGCGCGACACAGGAGGATGCGGGCCTCGCTTCGGGCCTCGTCAACACGACGGCGCAGGTCGGCGCGGCACTGGGGCTCGCGGTCCTCGCGACCCTGTCGGCCACGCGCACCGAGAACCTGATCGCCGACGGCACCAGCGAGGCGTCCGCGCTGGTCAGCGGCTACCACCTCGCGTTCTGGATCGGCACGGCGCTCGTAGCCGTCGCGATCGCGGTCGCCGCGATCGTGGTCGAGGCACCCGAAGAGGTGCCCGGCCACGCGGAGGTGCCGGAGGGCGACGGTGCGCATGACGAGCGCAGCCGCGAGCCCGCGTTCTCAACGAGCTAAGAAGAGGGGCCGGCTGACCCGCACCGAGAGTTGGAATTCCCACACATATCGTGGAAATTCCAACTCTCGGCGAAGGTGTCACCACTCGCGCGGGTTGCCCTCCGGGATCTCGTCGACCACGAGCCTCGCGTCGACCACGGGCGCCGGGAACTCGCCCGTGGTTGCCATGAACTCTTCCCACGCCTTCGGCCCGAGCTCGCCGAAGGCCGCCTCGCACGCCCGGACGTACGAGGCGATGATGATCGCGTCCGGGGGAGTCTCGGCGGCGAAGTGGCCTTCCTTCGCGGTGAAGGCGTACACGCGGTCGAACTCGGCCCCGTCCGGAGACCGCGCTCTCGGTCACCTCGACCCGGTCGTAGCGCACCTCACGACGGTCGAGGCGCTCGAGCTCGGCCTCGGTCAGCTCGATCAGGGCGCCGTTGGGCCATCCGCCTCGGCCGCGCCCGGCGCCCGCTCGATGTTGAGCCCGACGACATGCTCGAACGGCGCACCGTCCACACGCTCGAAGACCTTCTCGTGCGCGGTGTTCACGCGGTAGATCGACCAGCGCCGGCGCCAGCCGGCGAGCCGGCGGGAATCGGCGGGCCCGCGTCGCGTCCCAGCGTGTCGGCGATCGACGCGCGGCTCACGAGCGAGCCGTATCCGAAGACCGCGAGCCGGCTCATCGGACGGTCGCGGGGGCGGTCTTGGGCGGGCGCCATGCGGGCCGAGGGCAGAGGCGTGGGGCTGCCGGGCAGCCGAGGCAGAGCGCCGCATACGGCTCGCGGGCGGGCTCGAAGTCGCCGGCGCGGATCTGCGCGATGAGCCCCTCCAGGCTCGCCGCGCGCTCGTCGCGAGGTCGTCCGCGGCCGAATTCCTCGATCACCGGTTCCGCCGGGCGCTCCAGGAAGACGTGCGCGGTCCGGATCGGCGCCCCCGGCCGGATTCCCGCGACCGCCAGCGCGTAGACGGCGCGCTGCGACGCGTAGCGCTCGCCCAGGGGCTCGACGCCGTCGGCCCCGACCCGGTCGGTCTTGAAGTCGACGACCGTGGTGGCGGCCGTCGTCAGTGGCCAGGAGGTCGATGCTGCCGCGAAGGACGGTTTCTGCCAGCGGCAGGACGAACGGCGCCTCGGGCCGAAGCTCGCGTCCCGGAGACGGCACGGCAGAGGTCGCTGTCCAGCCAGCCCTCGATCAAGCGCGTGGCGCGGGCCAGCGCCTCTTCGTCGCCACCCAGGCCCTCGAGGCCGAGCAGGGCATCCAAGCCGGTCCGCTCCCGGGGCGCTCCCAGCCGGAGCGCGCGCTCCATTCCAGCGCGGCGTGAACCGCGTTGCCGAGCGCCAGGGCGGGGGAGGCCGGGCCTGTGCCACACCTGCGGCGACTCCGGATCGGGGAGCTCGTCGGCGGCTCGCCCTTCCGCTTCGGGATCCGGCTCCTCGCCTCGCCGTCGGGCGGTCGTCGTGACCAGCCCGGCGCGCACGCCCAGGACGCGCTCGACGTAGAAGCGGTAGCCGCAGCGCTTGTACGCGTCGAGCGCCGAGTAGGAGAGGTGGCCGAGCGAGACGCTCGCGCGCTCCTGTTCGAGCAGCGGCGGTCCGACGAGGCGCCTCGACCTGGGCAGCGCGCGGCGACGCGCCGGCGCCGGAGTCAGCTCGCGCGCCCGCTCGTCGCTCGGATTCGAGATGCGGATTCGCAGTGGAAAGGGGTTGTCGATCCGCCCCTCGGCTCCGTCCCAGCCCGCGGCGGTCAGGGCAGGGAGGAGGCGGGTGAGCGCCGTGTCGCCCGTCTTCTGCTCGCCGGGATCCTCCAGCTGCGACGGCTTGTAGACGCCCGAGAGGATGAGCCGCTCCTGCGCGCGCGTCACGGCGACGTAGACCAGGCGGCACGACTCCTCGGCCTCGGCTTCCTTCTCTTCCGCGTCGAGCTCGGTCAGCTCCCACGCGCCGATGGACTTCGAGGTCGGGAAGGCCAGCCGGAGGCCGAAGCGGGCGGGCGACCCGTCATCCGACGGACGGCCGATCCAGATGTCCTCCGAGTTGTGCGCGATGTCGAGCACGCGGTCCAGCTCGGGGACCGCGACCACCGGAAACTCGAGGCCCTTCGCGCCGTGGACCGTCATGATGCGCACGCCGTCGTGCTCCTCGGGCTGGACCGGGGCCAGCCCTTCCCGCTCGTCGCGCTTGGTCGACTCGGCCGCCTGGACGAGGAATGTCCGCAGGTCGCGGCCCTCGTTCCGCTCGAACTCGGCGGCGAGGCGCATCAGCTTCCGCACGTTCGCCATGCGGCCCGCAGGCTGGGTCCCACGCGAGGAGCGAGATGTCGTAGGCGAAGGCGTTCATCGTCCGCTCGACCAGGACGTCCAACGGCAGGAGAGCCGATTCGGCGCGCAGCGCTCGCAGCCGCTCGCAGAAGCGGCGAAGGCGTCGCGGCGTCCTCCTCCGGCACCTTCCCCAGCCAGCTCAGGCTCGGCGGGCTCGAAGCCATCCGCGTCCCCGAAGGCGAACTCGACGACCGGCCACAGGTGCGACCCCTTGCCCGGCCGCCGCGCGCAGCAGCCACAGGGCGTCGGGCGAAACCGCGGCGGCGGGGCAGGCGAGCGCGCCCAGGAGCATCTCGTCGTCGAGGGGGTTGGCGACGCAGCCCAGGAGGCGCAGGAGGTCTTCGACCTGCTGCTGGGACCAGTATCCGCGGCCGCCGACCACGTAGGGCTCGAGGCCGTAACGGCGAAGCGCCTCCTCGTAGGCGTCGACGTGCGTGAACGCCCGCAGGAGCACGACGATCTCGCCGCGCCTCGGCCTCCTTCGAGTCCACCAGCTCGCGCAGCCGCTCGGCGAGCGCCCGGGCCTGCGCGACGGTGTGGGGGATGCCCTCGGACTCGGGCATCTTCAGCGTCTCCGAGTGGTCCGCCCACTTGACGTGGTTGGCGCCGCGTGCCCTCGTTCATCGTCAGGAGCAGCTCGACGTCGGGCGCGTCCAGGACCTGCTTCGCCGGGTCGCCGGCGGCGAGCGGGTCGAAGCCGTCCAGCAGGACGTCGCCAAGCGTGTTCGCCGCGTCCAGGATCGGCGCCTTCGAGCGGAAGTTGCCTCGGAGGGGAAGAACGTCCGTCGACCCGGAGGCGCCGGCCTCGCGCTCGCGCTCGCGGAAGACCTCGAGGTCGGCGTTGCGGAACCGGTAGATGGACTGGTGCTCGTCGCCGACCGTGAAGAGCTTGCGTGTCGGGGCCGCGGAGCGCTTCGACGAGCTCCAGCTGGACGCGGTTCGTGTCCTGGAACTCGTCGACCATGACGTGGAGGAACCGCCCGCGCCAGAGGTCTCGGACCTGCTCGGAGGTCGCCAGCACCTCGACGGCGAGGAGCTCGAGGTCGGAGAAGTCGAGCCCGGAGCGCGCCGGCCTTGAGCTCGGTGTAGCGGCGGTCGAGTCTCCTGGAGCACGGCGTCGAACGCGTCGCGCGCGCGGACCGCGTCCTCGCGCTCGTCCTGGCGGAGTGGCCGCTTCTCCTTCTCCTTCCTGGTCGAGACATCGGTCGGCTCGGCGACCTCGGGCAGGCGCGGATGCGCCATTCCCTGGTTGCGAAGGCGCTCGTGCGCGATCAGGGTGATCTTCGCCACGCGCCAGGCCTGGTAGCTCGCGGCCGTCCGCGCGACGTCCTCCGAGCCGCGCGGCCACGAGCGCCTGCGATCGCCTCGCGCGCCGCCTGCTCGCGCAGGCGCCCCGACTCGGACGCGTCGAGCACGCGGAAGCGCGGGTCGAGGCCGGCGGCCACCGGGTGCGCGCCCAGGAGCCGGCGGCAGAAGCCGTGGATCGTCGTCACCCATGCCCGCTCGGTCTCGCGCGCGAGCCGGCGGAGCTCTGTCGCGAGTTCGTGGTCGCCGTCGCTCTTGGCCACGCGGGATCGCCGCGAGAGCTCGCGGCGGATCCGCTGGCGAAGCTCGGACGCGGCGCGCTCTGTGAACGTGAACGCGAGGATCTCGTCGATCCCCGCCTCGTCGGCCGTCAGCGCATCGCAGTAGCGGCCGACCAGGACGCGCGTCTTGCCGGTTCCCGCACCCGCCTCGCAGAAGACGTCGCGGTCGCGCGCCTCGATCGCCGCCTCCTGCTCCTCGGTCGGCGGCTCCACGGTCGTGTCGCCGCGCTCGCTCACGAGTCGTCGCTCCCCTGCGACTCCTCCTCGATCCCGAGCGCGCGCTCGCGCCGGCAGATCGGCTGGTACTCGCACTACGTCGGGCATTGCCCTTCGAGCGGGTTCCGCGTCGATCTGCCCCGCGCGCATCCTCGCGCCGAACTCCACCGCGTCGGTCCGCGCCGCCTCGATGCGCCTCGTCGAACTCCTCGGCGTCGACCGCGTCGTCGGTCTTGCGAGTCGCGACGAGCGGCTCGCCAGAGAGGATCCCGTCCTTGCACCTCGTCGCGAAGCGCGATCCCGCGGCCGCGCGCGGTCGCCATACGCGGCGAGCGGGTGGTAGAGGCCGGCGATCGGGTCGAGCTTCAGGAGGTCGCGGGCGACGAGCATGTAGAGAGGCAGCTGGAGCTTCTTCTCCTCGTCGATCTTCGCCCGGCCTGGGACCTTCTTCGACGTCTTGTAGTCGCGCACGACCGCCCGCGTCCCGTCGGGCGCGACGTCGATGCGGTCGATGGAGCCGCGCAGCGTGAAGTCGCCCAGGTCGAGCGCGCCCGGATCGTCCGTCCTTGTCCGGGAAGCCGAAGGTTCGCTCGAGCAGGTCGGGGCGCGGGCGCAGATCCGTCTCCCGCTCCGCCTCCTCCTCCAGGTACTTCTCGACCTGGAGCCGCGGTGCGAGCGATGCTCAGGCGGCGGTCCGCGCCTTTGAAGCCGGCGTCTTCGCTCGCCCAGAAGGCCGTCGAGGATCTCGTTGAAGCGCGCGATCCAGCGGCCGACGTCGCCAGGCCTGGGGATCGTGTCGTCGCCGGGCGGCGTCGGCGTAGAGGGCGTGGAGGGCGCGCGTGGACGAGGCCGCCAAGCCAGAGCGGGTCCGCCACCGGATCGAGTCGCTCGGGCGAGAGCTCGTGGGAGACGAACCAGCGATAGGAGCACTCGATCCAGCCCTCGAGCGAGTTGGCGCTGAGCGACTCGCGGCGCGCGATGGCGGCCAGCACGTCTGGGTGGTTGAGCGGGCCGGGTCGCCACGCCGGATCGCTGGACGCCGCGGTCAGATCGCAAGCGAGTCGCCGGCCACGGCGAGGTCGATGCCGGCCCCGTCCAGCATCGCGCGCTGCGCCTCGACGTCGCGGCCGGCCGTTGCGGTCAGCGCGCGCGCCAATGTGCGCGGGTTGGTTGCCTCCGAGGGCAGTGGGACCGCGTCGGATCAGGCCGCGCTTCGCGGTGATCTCCTGCTCGACCGCCGTCGGCGTCCTCTCCGAGCAGGTCGATCACCTCGTCGACGAACGGCGAGCGCGGCGGCGGGATGGCCCTCGTCGTCACACGAGCGCCAGCTCAGGGTGAGCGTCTCGGTCGGCCGGGAGACGCAGACGTGGAACAGGTAGCGCTCCTCCTGGTCCTGCTCGCGGCGCCGAAGCGGTGGGATGCCCAGGCGCTTGCGGCTCTCCTCGCCCAGCAGCGGGTCGAGCGCTCCGCGGCCCGGGAAGACGCCCTCCTGCATCGCGCAGCAGGAAGAGGTGCCGGCACCGCGCCGCGCGGGCGCGGTACGGGCTGAGGATGCGTACCCGTCCCTCGGCCGAGCCGAGCCACGAGCGCACGCTCGCCGACTCGATCGCCTCGGCCGCGTCGGCAAGGTCGGAGCGGCGCATCCAGGCAGCGACGCGACCGCGGCGAGCTCCTCCAGGAGCTCCGCGGCGGTGACGCGCTGCCCGCAGCTCGATCGGTCGAGCGGAACGCCCCTCGATCGCTCGCCCGCGAGCGGGGCGCGCCTCGCGGTGGACCGCACTCGGCGACGCGCCGTGCCGCCGCGGCCACGGCTCGGACCTGCGTCGACGCCGCTCCGGCGCCTCGCGGACCCGCGCGAGATGCGGCGGCATCGCGTCTTCCCAGCGCTCCTCGAGATCGCGCGACGCTCTCGGTATCGCCGCGGGCCACGCGCGCGCTCGGCCCAGTCCGCCTTGCCCGGGTGGGACGCCGTGTCGGCGCGCAGGTGCGCGAGCAAGTCGGTCGGCTCTCCAGCTCTCGCCGGCCGCCCGGCAGAGCGCCAGGAGCGAGCGGCCGACGGCGGTGCCGGTCGAGCGGGAAGCTGGGCCTCCAGCGTCACGGGGATGCCCAGGCCGCGGAAGACCGAGGCGAAGAGGGGCCCGTCCGCGAGGGGTTTCGCAGGACGACGACGATCTCGCCCGGGTCGGTGCCCGCCGAGATCAGGCGCGCGATCTCGATTCCGGCCGCCTCGGCTTCGCCCCGCTCGCCTCCGGCCTCGATGAAGCGTATCCCACCGTCGGGCGCGACGGTGCCGGGCGCGGCCTCGAACAGGGATCCGACGAGGTGGGCCGAGGCTCGCCGAGGTCGTGTAGCCGCGCTGAAGCTCAGGTGCTCGCTCCGCGGCGGCACCCTCCTCGCGTAGGCGCGTCGAGGCAGGCGGGCCCGCGCGGCCAGCGCCTCGCGGTCCGCGTAGTTCACGGCGAGGGTGACCTCGGAGCGCTCGGCGAGGGTCGAGAACCAGCTCGAGCTGGACTCCGTGAGGTCGTCGAATCCGTAGATGAGGACCGGACGCCCGCCCCAGGCGTCCGGGTCGTCGCGAAGCGCCTTCGTCGCCGGCCGCGGCGACCGAGCCGGCGTCGGACATGCCGGCGCCGTCGCGCAGGCTCTCGTACTCCTCGTAGAGCGCCGCGAGCTCGAGCTCCAGGCTCTGCGTCGCCTGCCGCCTCCGCGGCGGCTCGCAGCGAGGGTCCGCGGGCGAGACGAGCGCCGCTTGGAGCTCGGCGATCAGGCTGTCGAGGGCGGGCGCGAAGCCCGGGCGAGCCCGATGAGCGGCGGAGGACCCGCAGGTCCGTTGCGCCGATCGCGGCCCGCACCAGCGCGAGCCGCTGGGGCGGGGAGAGGCGCGGCGGCGACGGGATCGCGCCGCGGCGTCGCGATGTCGGAGAAGACGGCGCCGAAGGTCCTGATCGTCGCGCCCGAGCGCCGGGTGAGCCCCCGGCGCAGAGGTCGCGCTCGAATCGCGCGATGTCGTCGCGGGTCGGAACGATCGAGAAGCGGCTCGCGGTCCAGGCGCGCCGCGAAGCGAGCGCAGGACCTCTCCCGAGCGGCCCGAGTTCGGCGGCCCGACGATCAGCTCGAGCGCCACTGTCTGTTCCTCTCTCCGTCAGTCACCTCTCCGATCCTAGGTCGGCCCGGAGCCGGCGTCAGCTGACATTGCGCCGCAGGCCCGCTTCATCAAGCCGGAAACACCGCCTTTCCGGGTGCCGGAATGCCGTCCGCGGGCGCCCGTACCTTGTTCCCGTCGCGCCAAACCCCTCCTGAGAGGTTTGCCCACAATGTCACTCTGCTTCATCGATCCAGCCGACGCGATTCGCGCCATCGCCGACTCCGTCGGGCGCGAGGCGCGCCGCCAGCTCCTCGGCGAAGCCGTGCGTGCGTGGGTCGACGAGATCCCCGAGGACGAGCTCGAGTCGCACTACGCAAGGGCCATCTCGGAGCTCGACGACCACGACATCTCGATGCTCGCCGCGTGGCACGCGTCGATGGAGATCGGGCATCCGCTTCCCAACCGCGACTTCCTGATGCGCTCGTTCTCGGGCCTCGGCGAGCACCGCCGCGAGGCGCTGAAGCTCGCCGCGGGCTTCCGCGGCGAGGAGGCGGTCGACCGCGGCGTCACCGAGGAGCGCGCGCTCGACACCGTGCTCGACTGGCTCTCCGGCCCGCGCCTCATGGAGCTGGCGCTCGAGGCGGTCGAGCTCTACGTCTGGGACCGCGCCGGCTCGGACAACTGAGCCGGCCGTTTAGCCCGCGGGCTACCTTTCTCCGCCGTGAGCAGGGTTCTGGACAGATTTCGGGTCCTCGCGTGCGCGCTCCTGCTTGACGAGCGCCTTGGTGGTCGGCGGCCTGCGGCGGCGATGACGAGCCGACTACGAGCCGCTACGTCCTCGGGCGCGGAAGACGGAGCTGGACGAGAACGGCTTCCCGGTCAACGCCCACGTGCAGCCCGAGCTGGGAGTGGTCCCCGAGGGCATCGAGCTCGACGGCCGCGAGGGCACGCCGCCGCCCGAGGCTGCGGAGTCGGACCTCGAAGCTGCGGCCGAGGCGGCCGGGTGCGACCTCGAGACGGGCCTGCCCGACGAGGGCAACACGCACATCACCGACGAGGACGCCGCCGAGCGTCGACTACCGGACGAACCCGCCGACGTCCGGCGACCACTACGGCAACGCGACCGAGGTCCTCTCGGGCGCCCTCGCCGACGGCGCCTATCTGGAGCATCCGCCCGTGGGGCGGATCGTCCACTCGCTCGAGCACCAGCGGGTCGCGATCCAGTACTCGCCCGACCTCCCCGAGGAGGATCAGCTGGCCCTGAAGGGCGTCTTCGACGACGACCCGGAAGGGGTGCTCTTCTTCCCGAACCCGGACATGCAGTACGAGGTCGCGGTGACCGGCGTGGACCAACCTCCTGGGCTGCGACACCTTCGAGGGCGACGCGACTCTCGACGCCGTCCGGGACTTCCGCGACGAGTTCCGCGGCTCGGACAGCGACGGGCACCGAGCCCATTCCCGCTCGGCGCTCTAGAAGATCGGGCCGACCGTGGGCGGCACGTCGGGGCGCGGATCGGGCGGCGTCGGCGGGCTTCTCGTCCGCGCGGACCTCAGTCGTCGTCTCCAGGCGTCGGCGGCAGGCCGATCCTCAGGACCGTCCACTCGCCGTCGCTCTCCTCCTTCGGGCGCCACTGGGCGACCTTGCGGTCCGGATGCTCGGCGGCGTACTTCGCGCAGAGCGCCTCTGCTTCTTCGCGCGTCACGGCGCAGCCGTCCCGAGCGCCGCGCGGATCTCGCCGAGCGCCTGCTCGTTGGATTCGAAGCGGACCGCGTTGATGCCGAGCTCGCTCGCGGCGGCGCAGTTCACCTCGAAGTCGTCGATGAAGAGGCAATCCGAGAACTCGAGGTCGCCCAGCTCGGCCGGGTCGTGCTCGCGGATGCGCTCGAGCGTGAGGTGGTAGATCTCGGGCTCGGGCTTTCGCATGCCGACGAAGGCGGAGTCGACGACCAGCTCGAAGATCTCGTCGACGGGCAGCATCGCTCGCCAGAGCGGCTCCCACTCGCGCACGTTGTTGGTGAGCAGCGCCATCCGGAAGCCCGCATCCCTGGCGGCCCGCATCTCGGCGATCATCTCGTCGTTCGGGTTCAGCGCCTTGAAGTAGATCTCCTTGAAGTCGTGGAGCTCCGGCTCGTGCCCGAGCTCGACCGCCAGCTCGACCGCGAAGCTGGGCCAGGAAGTCGTGCTCGGTGACGTGCCCCTTCTCGAGCTCGTAGAGGGGGTGGGCGCCGTCGCGCTCGTGGATCCGGGCCATCGCGCTGCCCAGCGCCGCGGTCGGGATGCCCGGTCTGGTCCTGGAAGGCCATGAACGAGCCGACGAGCGGAGTGGTGAGGACGCCCTCCGAAGTCGCAGATGATGCACCGGATCGCCATGGTCAGGCGTGGAGGATGTCGAGGATCGCGGTGCCCGGCTCGCCGTCGAGCCGGAACTCGAGGAGCGCCTGCTCGCGTCGTATGGGTCCTTCGTCCGCGGCCGACGTGCTCGCTGGCGTCGCCGGCGCCCGCGGACGGGATAGTCGTCGTCCTCGCGCGTAGAGCTCGAGCCCGATGCGCTCGATGGTTCCATCGGCCGAGTACTGGGTCGACAGGAGCGCTTCCTCGATCTTCTCCAGCTCGCCGGAGCGCGAGACGATGACGGCCTGCGGGCTCTCCGCGTCGTGTCCATCGGCACCTTCGGGACGAGCCCCCGCAAGCAGAAGCAGGGCACCCTTCCTGGTTGCGCCCGTCAGGACGCGGAGCGGCCGCGTGGCTCGCGCCCAGCTCTCCCTCGAGGCGCCAGAGCGGGGAAGGCTCGTCGGAGCCCAGATCGGAGCGGATCGCGTCCAGGTCGTCCCACGCGACCTGGAGCCCGGGCGCCAGGTCGATCTCGAGCTCGGTCAGGCACGATCGTCGCCTTTCGGGGTTCCGCGCCCGAGCTCTGCCTGAGGGTCCGTCACCTCGCTGGCCGACCCTTCGTAGTCGTAGCTCCGCCCGGGGCGCGGGCTGGCCCGGGCCGGGCCCCCTGAACCGGTCGTTGCCGAACGAGGCGACGCGGAAGGCCACCGCGCCCCGTCGCCCGAGGAGGCGGGTGAGGAAGGCGCGGATGATCGCCCGGGTCGGCGGGATCAGCAGGGCGATCCCGAAGATGTCGGTGATGAACCCGGGCGTCAGGAGGAGCGCGCCGCCGAGGATGATCATCGCCCCGTTGAAGATCTCCTTCGCCGGGATCCGGCCCTCGGCGAGGGCGAGGTTGAAGCGCTCCCACGCCACTCGGCTCTGTGAGCGCGCGAGCGCGGCGCCCACGATGCTGTCGACGATCAGGAGCGCGAGCGTCGGGCAGGACGCCGATCGCGCCGCCGATCTCGATGATCACCCAGAGCTCCGCGATCGGGAGCACGATGAAGGCAAGGAAAAGGAGCGGCAACATGCCGCTCCTGATCCTACGAGCGCGGTGCTTGAGACCTGAGCTAGTCGCAGCTGTTCGCGAAGTTGGCCTTCGCCACCTTGCCGCGCTTGACCAGGACCTTCGTCTTGGCCTTGACCGGGCCGCCCTTCTTCTCGCGGCAGACGAGCGTCCACTTCTCGAGACCCTGCTTGATCTGCGGACTTCGGGCTCTTGTTGAAGGTGACCGTGCCGTCGTACGGCTCCACCGCGGCGAAGTTCGTCACGCGGACGACGTACTTGCCGGGCTTGAACTCCGGGCCGGCGATCGTGGTGGACTCGACGGTCGAGGGGCCGTCGGCGGACGAGCCGAACACCTTGGTCTCGCCATCGGAGCTGCCGTCGCCGTCCGAGTCGCCGAACACCTTCATGTCCCAGTCGGTGGCGGGGCTCGGCCAGGTGATCCTGACCGTGGCCTTGCCGTTGTCGACGCCCTTGCCGCCCTTGACCCTGAACGGGTGGTCGTTGTAGCAGCCGGGGTCCTCGGTGTCGGCGTCTCCGCACGGGAGCGCGTCGGGCCCGGGCCCGCCGGTGAATCGACACGGGTCGGACGGCTTGCCCGGCTTGCCGTCCACGTCGGGCAGGCGCGGATCCACGAGCGGGCGCGTCGAGGGGTTGACGTGCCAGTCGTAGCGGCCCGACTTGCCGACGTCGAGCTTCGTCTTCAGCTTGTCCTTGAAGAGGATCACGTCGCCCTCCTCGCCGCTGCCGTCGATGACGGGCGAGGTCGGGGTCATGAACTTCTTCTTCAGGATCAGGCGAGCTCCCTTGGGCGCGGTGCCCTTGATGCGGGAGTGGCGCTTGTCGTTCGCCGTGCTCTTGAGGGCCTTCATGTAGGCGGCGCGGTTGCCGCCGCCGTCGCCGGAGGCCTCGGAGGTGCCGTTGTACTCGGCGACGACTCCGTCCGCGAACACGTCGTGGAAGGCCAGCAGGCCGATCTCGAAGGTGAAGCCGTAGCCGCCGGTCGCGTAGTACGTCCAGTCCTCGGCGCCGCCGGTCGTGTCGTAGAGCTCGTAGCTCTTCTGGTTCGAGTAGCCGTTCTCCTTGGCCATCGATGCGCCGAACGCCTTGTAGTCCTTCTCGTCGGGCGGCGGGCCCTGGGCCTGGAGGCCCGGCGGGCGCAGCAGCAGGTTCGAGAACGTGTGGTTGGTGATGAGGGTCACGACCTGGTCCTTCGAGACGAGCTTGCGGATGTTCTGCGTCTCGGGCTCCGAGAACGGACCCGGGCCGCGGTAGTCCTGTGCCGTCGAGCCGAAGGGGAGGGTGTCCTCGGCGGACGCGCCCGGGCCGCCCCAGAAGCCGCCGTAGTTGCGGTTGGGGTCGACGCCGAACTGGGTGAGGCCGAGGTTCGGGGCGCCCATGCAGTTCGCGGTGGGCGGCTCGGACGGCGGGACCACGCGGCAGTTCTTGCGCTGGTACTCGTACGGGATGAGGAGGTTCGCGGTCTCGTCGCCCGCGGGAGCGGCGCGGCCGCCAGCGGCGCCGCCGGTCTCGCCGGCCTCGCGCGAGGTGTTGAAGCCGTCCGGGTTGACGACCGGGACGAAGATGATCCGCGTCTTCTTCAGGAGCTTCTTGAACTTCTTCTTGCCGTCGTTGTAGCCGTTGATGACCTCGTAGGCGAACTCGATCGCGTGCTCGGCCGACGGCCACTCGCGACCGTGGTGGGCACCCATCAGGAGGAAGGCCGGGCGTCCGTCCTTGCGGTTGACGTTCTTGCCGACCGTGATCGACTCGACGGGCCGGTCGGAGTAGGTCTCCTTCTTGAGCGTCTTGTACTTCACGAGCTTCGGGTTGTCCTCGGCGAGCTGCTGCAGCTCCTCGGAGTAGTCGAAGAGGCGCCGGTAGGTGCCGTCGTTCGGTCCGGCCGATGCCGCTCGGCATGCCCGAGCCGGCGCCCGCGCCGCGCCGCGCCATCGAGCTCTCCTCGGCGCGCTGCTGGAGGCTTGCCTGGGCGAGGTCGTCCTCGAGCACTTCGAACTCGAAGCCCTCGTCGTTCACCAGCGCGGCCTGCGCCGGGTTGACCAGAAGCACGTCGATGTAGCCGGGGCCGCCGCTTTCGATGAGGTCGAGGCCGAGCGAGGCGAGCTCGCCCTTCATCGCCTCGTCGGGCGTCGAGACCCGCACGATCTGCGCGCGCGGCGCTTCCTCGGTGAGCTCGTTCGTCTCGACGCTCAGCTCGGCCGTCGAGTCGTCGCCTGTCCGGCGGCATGCCTGGATCAGCAGGTCGCCGGGCCCGCCGAGAAGCCCTCCGCGATCTCGTCGCCGGCCGGGAAGGACGACGCGGTGACGACGCGGCCGGTGTCGGCCTCGAGCACCGCCAGGTCCCAGTTGCCCTCGGCGCCCGAGAGAGTCGCCTGGACGGTCGAGACGCCGGGAACGGAGACGGTCTCGGTGGCGACGCCGGCCTCGCCGGAGCGGTCGCCGGTCGAGCAGGCGGAGTCGACGGCATCGTCGGCGGTGAGCGTCGCGCCCGCTGGCGGGCGCTGCAAACGCGAGGGCTGTGGCGCAGGCGCCAACGGCAAGGAGGCCGCCCGTGCGGCTGAGGACGAGATTCAAAAGAAATGCTCCTGTTCAGATTCCCTGGGGTTCCCTAATCAGGAGCGATCGTAAGGAACGAATCGGCTCCATGCGCCGGTTCCCGGAAGGTTCCGACCGCCGGTAGGGGTGGACGCCAGTACGCTTGGACCATGGTCACAGAAGAAGACGTCTACGAGGCCCTGGAAGAGGTCATCGACCCCGAGCTGGGACTCGATTTCGTCTCGCTCGGTCTCGTCTACGACGTGAACATCGAGAACTCGGACGTCGCAGGTGAAGTTCACCCTGACGACGCCCGCCTGCCCGATCGGCCCGCAGGTCTCCGAGCAGATGATCGAGTTCGTGGGCGACCTCGAAGGCGTGGACACCGTCCGCCCCGAGATGACCTTCGACCCGCCGTGGTCCCCGGAGATGATGTCCGAGGACGCGAAGTTCGCGCTGGGGTTCTAGGGCAACCATGGACCGCCGGGGTCGCGATCGCCCCGGCCCTGCAGGGTCATTCGTGCAGCGCAACTGACGGCCCTCATCAGAAGCGCTAGTCTCGACAGCCCGATGCAGCCTTGAGCGCCTCGGTCTCGGTCCGCGAACGCACTCTGTCGCGTGAAGATCTTGCCGCTCGCGGAAGGCTTGTGACAACCGAGTAGCCGAGAGACAACACCTGCGCCAGGTCTCGCCTGTCCGCGAGCTTGAGTCCGCACGATGGCCGACGACCTTGTCGCCCCCGCGCGTCAATGATGTCGGCGTCCGATGGAATCCATCCCGAGCGCCTCGGCGACGCTGAGATAGAAGTGCCCATGCAGCGCTCACGGCCACTGACTGCCGACCTGAGTTCCGGCCAGCGCTCATCGGGGACCACTTCACAGGCCGGATCTCGCGCAGCTGAGTACGAACGCAGCGCGATCACGACGATCAAAGGCGTCAGAGGTTTTGGCGACGGCGACTGATCACGTTCTCTTGACGACGATCGCCCTCAGTATCTCAGTCGAGAACCTGTAGACAGTGCGATGCGACGCTGGGCCGCTGAGATCACTCGCGGTGTCGGTTCACGCCGATAGGAGCCCGCTCCTACTTCGGCCTGTTCTCGAAGCTCCCCGAGTCGCAGTTGTTCGGGCGGCGCTCTCCCCGTTGGTCGCGCTTCGGGCAAGTGTTGGCGAAGCCGATCGCTGAACTCTCGGCTGGCAGCTTCATCGTCTCGGTCGGCCCGCCGTTGTCGGCGAGGTTCTCGGCGATCGGCGCCGAGCTGTAAGCGTTGAACGGCTCGGTGAAGCTGATGCTGCAGCCGGTCATCGAGCTGATCACGTTCCCGGCGCCGCTGAACACCTGGGTGGCGGAGCAGTCGGGATCGTCCCCGCCCTGTCCGACGGTGTTGTGTGCCAACACGGAGTCGTCGACGCTGAAGTTCGCGTTGGAATGCTGGTAGACGCCGCCGGCCACCGCCGTGCCGGTCTGGTCGAAGTTCGCGACGTTGAAGCCGATCGAGGAGCTCTCGATGTCAATCATCGCTTCGTTGTCGCCCATCACCCCGCCCGCGTCGTTATCGGCCGTGTTGCCGGCGATCGTCGAGTTGAGGACGCTCAGGTCGGGTTCGTCCGGGTAGTCGGACCCGGTGTAGGGATTCCCATCCGCGAGGATGCCGCCGGCCTTGTTGGTGGCGGTGTTGCCGGAGATGGTCGAGGCCTGGATCATCGTGATCGGCAGCTCCGGCGCCGGCCGTAGATCGATGCCTGCCCCCTCGGCGGCCGTGTTGGAAGCGATGGTCGTCTTCTTGACGATCAGCATCGCGGAGGAGGACGCGATGCCGCCCCCGAAGGTGTCCGAGAAGTTGCCCGCGATCTCCGACTTGGACACGGTGAGTTGCGGCTCATCGGTGAAGATGTCCACGTTCGTGCGCGTCAGCGTCGATGCCGCCGCCCGTTGCCGCTGAATTTGCCTTGATCGTCGTGGACTTGATGGTCGCCAACGGAACCTGGACCCCGGCGGACAGACGAAGCCCGCCGCCGCGGCCGGTCGCATCATTGCGCTTGATCGTCGATCCCGTAAGCCTCAGATCAGTCGAAACCGAATGGATGCCGGCGCCGTGAGAGGCACTGTTGTCCTTGATGATCACGTTTTCGATCGTCGCGTCCGAGGGTCCGATGGTGACCCCGCCGCCGATGCTGCCTGGTGCAGCGCCTCCGCGAATGGTCATGCCCTTGAGCGAGTGGGGCGAGAAGGTGAGGAGCGAGAAGACCCTGTGCACTCCTGCGCCGTCAACGGTCGTTCGGGACGGCCCCTTTCCTACGACGCTCACCTCATCGGTGAGGTCGAAGTCGCCGCTCGCGTTGTCGTCATTCCCGCTATCGGGAATCTCCATGCGATAGCGACCCTTGCCCAGCACGACACGGTCGGCGCCGTCCCGTGCGTTGGCGGCGCTGATCGCCTCGCGGAGCGAGCAATCATTCGGCTTGCACTTGCCCGGCACCGGGTCGTCCTTGCGCGTGGGCTCGAACGTCTTCCCGAGGGCCGCAGACGCAGGTGCGAGGATCGCGCCGGCGATGGCTACGAGTGCCAAGGCCCCTTTCCGATTCACCGCTTCCGCCCCCGTGAGTGTCACTGCCGGGAGAGTACCTCTGGCCTGGCCTTGTCCAGCCGAGCATCGCTGTCTAGGCCGCGTCGGCGGCTTCGACCGCCTCGGCCGCGCTGATCGGCGCCGGCGTCAGGGCCGCCGCGCCGATCACGAGGACGAACGCCGCCATGCGGAGCGCGACCCCCAGCGGGTCCTCGGGTAGCGGCTCCTCGAAGACGATCGGTCCCGCGGCGATCGTGAGCGTGTTGGCGGCGACGCTGGTCAGCGCGATCACCGGGACGGCCTTGCCGACCTGAAGGCTCCGGGCCGAGACGACGAGCCCGGCGATGGACGCGAGCGCGATCAGGACGGCGAGCGGCGTGATCAGGATCTCGACCGCGCTCCTTTCTCCGAGCCCGTCCGAGAGGGCCTTGATCGCCGTGTCGGATGCCGCCCAGAAAAGGCCGGCGGAGACGCCGAAGAGGACTCCCTCGCGCGCTCGGCCCGGAGCCTGCCAGGCGACCACGAGAGCCGCGGTGGAGACGATCACGAGGAACGGCACCAGCCGCGAGTCCTCGTAGTCCGAATGGGCCTCCGAGGCGGTGTCGCCGAGCGTCGCGGCAAGGAAGGCGAGCCCCAGCGCGGCGAGCGCGACCCCGATCCATTCGCGGCGCGTCACCTCGTGGGCGAAGAGGCGGTCGGCGGTGACGGTCAGGAGCACGAGGCCGCCCGCGATCGTCGCCTGCACGAGCGAGATCGGGGCCAGCGCCAAGGCGCCGACGTGGAACCCCCAGCCGACCGTCGCGGTGACGATCCCCAGCGTGTACCAGGGGTTCTTGAAGAGCGCGAACGAGGTGCGGAGCGGCCTTCGCATGTCCACCTCGGGCATCGCGATCGCGCCCCGGTGCTTGTAGAGGAACCCGAGCACGGACGCGAACGCCGTCGCGAGCGAGAGCAGCAGGCCGATCTGGACCGAGAGGGACAAGGGCGAGTGAGGCTACGCAAAGCCCGAACGTCCGACGCTGAGGGCTGTGGGCCTTGGCGTGGGACGTTCGTGGGTCAGGCGGCGCCGTCGGCGGGGTCCGAGCCCTCGGGCGGGTCGGTCCTCGGCGTGCCCTGCGGCGTGATGTCCACGACCGGCGCGGGCGCGCCGTCCTCGCCGATCCGGATCGCCCGGATCGCGTGCTCGTCGGGGAGCTTCTCGAGGAGCGCGTGGATGATCCGCAGGATCTCCGGCTCGTCGTGGCCGAAGTCGTCGAGCAGGCTCTTGAGCGCTGTGTGGACGATCTTGAGCTGCTCGGGAGTCAGCTCGAGGTGGTAGCGGAAGGGGCCTCCTTCCACGTCAGGCCTCGGCGTGCGCCGACTCGTCGGCTGCGCGCTCCGCGTCGCGGCGCACCTCTTCGGCCGCCGCGCCGAGGTCCGCCAGGGAGCCCTCGATGCCGTCGGCGATCACCTGGACGTCGTCCATCGAGTCGTAGTCGGCGAGCAGCCCGAAGTTGACGGCGCCGTTGTAGGACATGATCGCGACGAAGAGCGTCTGGTCGGGCGGCAGGAAGCCGACCGGGAACATGTCCTCGAGCTCGCGGCCCAGGAGGTAGATCGGCATCTGGGGGCCGGGCACGTTCGTCACGACCATGTTGAAGAGCCGGGTCGAGAAGTTGATGCGCGCAGCCTGGGCCAGGATCGTGGGAGGCGCGAAGTCGTTGAAGCGCGAGATCACCTCGGCGCCGAGCGCCTGGCGCGATTCCTTGAGGTCCTTCATCTGCTCCTTGACGCGGTCGAGGCGCTGGACGGGGTCCTCGATGTAGACGGGGAGCGCCGCGCGCATCGCGGTGATCTGGTTGCCGAGCTGGCCGCGCCCATCGGTCCCCCGGATCGACACCGGGACCTGCGCGCGGATCTCCAAGCCTTCGGTCTTGATGCCGCGGGCCTGGAGCCAATCGCGCACGCCGCCGCCGACCACGGCGAGGACGACGTCGTTCACGGTGCCGCCGAGGACATTCTTGATGCGCTTGAACTGCGCGAGGTCCGAGCGCACCCAGACGAACCGGCGGTGGGAGCCGATCGGCACGTTCAGGGGTACGGCAGGCGCCGGGTTCGCGAAGTTCCAGGCGACCTCGCCGACCGCGCTTGCCATCTCGCCGGCGCGGGCGATCGAGTCGCGGGGGTGGGAGGCGGCGCGCTCAGCGCGGCGCGCCAGCGCAAGCGGGATCTTCGCCAGGCCGCCGACGCCCTTGGCCGCGAGCTGCGCCGAGGAAGGCTGGGGCGAGGGAATCCAGTCGTGGTCGGCCTTGATCGGCTCTGGAACCGGCTTGACGTCGAAGAGGACCGTCGCGATGTCGACGCCCGAGACGCCGTCGACCAGCGCGTGATGGGTCTTGGAGACGATCGCGAAGCGCTTCCGCGTGAGGCCCTGCACGAGCCAGAGCTCCCAGAGCGGCTTCGTGCGGTCGAATTGCTGCGAGAAGACGCGAGCCGCAAGGTTCCGGAGCTGTTCCTCGGAGCCGGGAGAGGGCAGCGCCGAGTGGCGCACGTGGTACTCGAGGTTGAAGGTCGGATCGTCGACCCAGAGGGGGCGGCCCGTCTCGATCGGCGGGTGCGCGAGCTTCTGCCGGAAGCGGGGCACCAGGTGAAGGCGCGAGCGGATGTGCTCCAGCATGTCCTCGTATGCCGGAGGCGGCCCCTCGAAGATCATCACGCCGCCCACGTGCATGTGGGCCACCGACGATTCGTTGGTCAGGAATGAGACGTCGAGGGCCGAGAGCCTGTCCATATGACCCTGTGCCATGACTGGAACCTACCCTCTCTGGGTGTTTTTCGTGCTTTTCGCGGTGATCGGGTCCCTGGCTCTTGCGGGCTGCGGCTCGGAGCGGATCGGATGAGACCGCGCCCGAGCGCTTCGATGCCGAGCGCGCGTTCGCCGATCTCGAGGCCCAGGTCGAGATCGGGCCGCGCCCAACGGGTTCGCCCGAAAGCCGCGAGCTCGTGAAGTTCCTGGCCGAGAGCCTCAGGACGCCGGGGCGCGAGGACGTCGCCGTGCAGCGTCCGTATCGGAACGTCGTGGCGACGATTCCCGGCACGGGGGAGGGCACGGTGGTGGTCGGCGCTCACCACGACACGAAGGACATCCCCGGCTTCGTGGGGGCCAACGACGGCGCCTCCGGAGTCGCCGTGGTGCTCGAACTGGCGCGCGTGCTGGCGGCCGAGGCGCCGCTCGACGGCCCATCCGTCTCGATCGCCCTGTTCGACGCCGAGGAGGCGCGCGGCGACCGCCCGTTCGAAGAGGACGGCACCCGCGGCTCCCGGCAGTACGTGGCCGACGCCGAGGCGGGAGGCAGGCAGGGCACGCCTCCCCTGGAGGACATCACTTCGATGATCCTGTTCGACCTGGTCGGGGACTGCGACCTGCAGGTGCCGCGCGAGGAGCTCTCCGACCAGGCGATCTACGACCGCTTCGCCGAGGCCGCGACGCGAGACGAACGGCTCCGCCGGCGCCCTTCGAGGGCGAAACCGAGGGCGTGGCCGACGACCACGTGCCGTTCCTGGAGGCCGGCGTGCCCGCCCTCGACGTCATCGACTTCACGTTCGGCGGCGACGCGCGCCCCGGCACCTACTGGCACACGACCGAGGACACGCTCGACAAGGTCTGCCCCGAGAGCCTCGACGCCGTGGGCGAGCCCGCCGTGCGCGTCCTCGATCCGCCCTCGCTAGCTCCCCGCGCCACAAGTACCCTTGCGACATGGCGAAAACGGCACTTCACGCCCCCAAGCGCGTCCGCCTGGCGGCTCCGCGGGGCTATTGCGCGGGCGTCGATCGGGCGGTCGAGACCGTCGAGCGGGCGCTCGACATGCACGGCCCGCCCGTCTACGTGCGCAAGGAGATCGTCCACAACAAGCACGTCGTGGAGGAGCTGGCGAAGCGCGGCGCGATCTTCGTCGAGGAGGAGACCGAGGTGCCCGAGGGCGAGCTCGTCGTCTTCTCGGCTCACGGTGTCTCACCCGCCGTCCACGCGAACGCCGCGACCCGCAACCTGCGCACGATCGATGCGACGTGTCCGCTCGTGACCAAGGTCCACGTCTCGGCGCGCAAGTTCGCCGACCAGGGCTACACGATCATCATGATCGGCCACGCGGGCCACGAGGAGGTCGAGGGCACGATGGGCGAGGCGCCCGACTCGATCACGCTGGTCGAGACGATCGAGGACGCCGATTCCGTCGACGTCCCCGACCCCGACCACGTCGCCTTCATCACCCAGACGACCCTCTCGGTGGACGAGACGTCCGAGATCATCGACCGCCTGCGCGAGCGGTTCCCGAAGATCGTCTCCTCCAAGTCGGAGGACATCTGTTACGCGACCACCAACCGGCAGATCGCCGTCAAGGAGCTTGCCTCCCAGTGCGACCTGGTGCTGGTGATCGGCTCGACGAACTCTTCGAACTCCAATCGCCTGGTCGAGGTCGCGCGCGACCACGGCGCCGCCTCGCACCTGATCGACAATGCCTCTCAGGTGCGCGAGGAGTGGCTGGAAGGAGTCGAGACGGTCGGCATCACCTCGGGCGCCTCCGCGCCGGAGGAGCTGGTGTCCGAGCTCGTCGAGTTCTTCCGCGAGCGCGGCACCGACGACGTCGCCGAGCTGAAGACGGTCGATGAGTCGGTGCGGTTCATGCTGCCGAAGAAGATCCGCTCCGAGCTCGCGGCGCGCGGCTAGCCGCGTCGGCGGACCACCAGCTCGCAGCCCAGCCCGCCGAGGGCCTCGCGCAGCTTCGCGAGCTGGTCGTCGTCGCGGATCAGGCCGACGATCGCCCCTCCCGAGCCGGTGAAGTTGACGGCCGCCCCCAGCTCGCGAGCCGCGTCCGCGATCTCCGTGTGGCGCTCGTCCAGGTCGTAGATCGAGCCGCGGAGCTCGAGGTTTCTCTCCATCAGGATCCCCAGGCCTCCCGAGTCGCCGGTGAGGAGCGGCTTCAGTGCGCCCCTTGCCAGGCCGGCGATCTCGCGCATCGCAGCTACGACCTCGGGCTCGCCCGCCGCGAAGCGGGCGCGCATCTCGCCGTGGACGTCGCCCGAGTGCGGTCTGAGCGTCGGGCCGCCACGCGACGAAGAGATCGGGAAGGCGCGCCGGCGTCGAGCGGCTCCACCCGCGGCCCGCCCTCGCGCGCGAGGTCGAGGTAGACCAGGCCGCCGTACGTCTGCACGACCCTGTCGCCCAGGCCGGCGGTGATCCCCAGTTCGTTCCTCTCGGCCGCAAGCGCGACCGACGGCAGGTCCTGGTCGGCGATCTCGTCCCCGAACAGCTCGCCAAGCGCGCGGAGCGCCGCGATCACGATCGCGCTCGAACCGGCGAGGCCGACGCCGGGCGGGATGGTCGAGCTCTCGAGCGAGAGCCGGAACCGCGAGTCGGAGTGCTGCCGGGCGCTCGACCGCGTAGCGCCTCGCCGCGGCCCAGAGCAGCGAGATCGGGCCCGTCGCGGGGCCGCTCGGATGCAGCGGACAGGGCGGCGAAGCTCTCGAACTCCAGGGTCTCGCCATCGGCCTCGAGCTCGACCGCCATCGAGGGCTCGGCGACGACGGTCGCTCTGAGCTCGTCGACGAGATTCCGACGATCGCGCCGCCGAACGCGTCCGACGGGTTGCCGACGAGGCCTGCCCTTGCCGGCACGTCGGCGCGAGCGATTCCCTTCGCGTACCTCAAGGCAGTGCCCGCGGCGAAGCTGATCGCCCAGACCCGCACTCCGTCGGGCACGTCGAGCTCGACCCGATGCGACTCGTGCGGTCCCGAGCCCGACGAGCTTGTGGAGCCCGGCAGGCGGGATCACGATCGAGGGTCTCGCGGCTCGCCGTCGACGCGAACGCCGACCTCGCCCTCGCCGTCGGCGACGACCCACGCTTCGCCGGCCGCGTACTCGATCGCCATCGGCTCGCCGCCCGCACGCGGCGTCCACGGCGTCGCGGGCGAGCCGCCCGGGAGGACCTCCGGCGTCGGCACCGGCAGCAGGGCCCCCGGCGCGTCGGTCGGGCGCAGGGGCTCCATCACCGGCGGGAGCTCGACCGCGATGTCCGCGAGGCGGAGCTCCTCCTGGATCGCCTCCTCGGTCGCCCGGTACTCGCCCTCGCCGTTGTGCGCCCAGCGCAGCGCGCCGCCCTGTCCCCAGAGGAACAGCGATGGCCATCCCTTGCGTGCCGTAGTCGTGCCAGATCGCGTAGTCGACGTCGAGCGCTACCGGGTGTTCGACCCCCAGTCGCTCGATCGCGCCGGTTGCCACGTCGGCATCGGCGGTGAACCCGAACCTCGGGGAGTGGATCGCGAGCGTGGTGAGGCCGAGGCCCGAGTAGCGGCGGTCCCATTCCTGCGATGTAGGGCAGGGCGCGCACGCTGTTGAGCTGGGTGGGGTCGAAGAAGTGGACGAGGACCGGCCCGGCGGCCGTCAGGGCGGCCATCTTGGGCGGCTCGTCCCTGTTCAGCCACTTGATCCGACCCGGCAACTCCGGCGCGGCGATGTTGTCCCTTTCAGGTCTCACGTCCGGAGTATGCTGACCTCTCCGCATTCGCCTTAGGAGGAGAGACCTTGGACGCCAACATCTGGGACCGCATCGAAGAGAGCCGCCGCCGCTGGAACGTGCTCGAGCACCCCTTCTATCAGCGCTGGTCGAACGGCGAGCTGACCCGCGAGGAGCTCGCGCGCTACTCCGGTCAGTACCGCCACGCGGTCGAGGCGATCGCGACGCTCAGCGCCTCCGCCGCCGATGCGCTGCCCGAGCGGCAGGAGCTTCGCCGCCACGCGGCCGAGGAGCTCGGCCACGTGCGCCTCTGGGACGGCTTCGTCGAGGCGGTCGGCGGGGACACCGACGCTGATCCGACGGCCGAGACGGCCGATTGCGTCATCGACTGGGCCGGCGAGGGCGACGCGCTCGAGCTGCTGTCGCGGCTCTACGCCGTCGAGGCTTCGCAGCCCGCGATCTCACGCACGAAGCGCGCCGGCCTGATCGAGCGCTACGGCTTCTCAGAAGGCTCGGGCACCGCTTACTTCCGCGTCCACGAGGGGCGCGACGTCGAGCACGCCGCCGAGGTCCGGGAGCTCATCGCGGAGCTCGCGTCCGATGAGGACGCGGACCGCCTGGTCGCTGCCGCCGAGAGCGCGTACGAGGCCAACTGGCGCCTCCTCGACGGCGTCTGAGGCAGACGTCATGAACGCCCCCTGCGTAATGCGTCGCCGTTCGGCGACGCATTAGACGGCTTGTCGCGCGGCGACCGCGCCCTGGGGATCGTTCTCGGCATCCTGGTCGGGCTGGCGATCGTCGCCGTCTTCGTCTTCGTCTTCTCCGAGGACGCGATCGACTCGTCTCAGATCGAGACGGGCAGCGGACAGGGACAGTCCCAGCCCGAGCCGTAAGCTTAGGGCGGTTTAGCCGCCCCGTCCTAGACTGCGCCGCCCATGGAGAACCGGAAGATCCCAGCCCTGATCGCCCTCGCGGGCATCGTCATCGCGGTCATCGTGTTCCTGTTCGTCGCAAACGACGACACGGCCGACCAGGAGACCGAGACGACGACGCCGGCGGAGACGCAGGCGACCGTGCCGGACGACGAGCCCGGCAACACGGGTGGCGGCGACAAGAAAGCAGAAGCCCGAGAAGCCCGACGAGCCGGCGGTCCCCGAGCTCGAGATCCGCAACGGCGCCCCCGTCGGCGGCCCGCTGGAGGTAGAGGTGACCGAGGGAGACGAGCTTCGGATCGACGTCACGACCGACGCCCCCGACGAGCTTCACCTCCATTCCTACGACGTCTACCTGGACATCCAGCCGGGCAAGACGAACGAGCTGGTGGTCGAGAACGGCCGACATCGGCGGCGTCGTTCGAGCTCGAGTCGCACACAACGGGCGCGCTTCTCGCCGAGATCTCCGTCGTTCCCGGCTAGATGATCGCGGTGCCGCTCGGGCACGGGGCGCTCGCTCCGAAGGACGACCTGCCCATCCCCGAGACCTGGTTCGCCTGGGGCGCGGCGATCGTCCTCATCCTGTCGTTCATCGGGCTCTCCGTCGCGTGGGTGAAGCCGCGCTTCGAGGAGGATCGCTGGCGGGAGTTCGGCGGCTTCTCGCGGTTGATCGTCAACCCCGTGACGGAGGTGCTCGCAGGCGCGCTCGGCGTCTTCCTGCTCGGCGTGGTCGTGTGGTCGGGGCTCTACGGCACGTCGAACTCGGCCGCGAACTTCAACGTCACGTTCGTCTTCGTCACGTTCTGGGTCTGCGTCCCGATCGTGAGCATCCTCTTCGGCGACGTCTTCCGCGCGCTCAACCCATGGCGCGCCATCGGCCGGGCCGTGGGCGGCATCTTCGGCCTGGTGGCCGGTCGCTCGGCGCCCGCGCCCCTGGCATACCCCGAACGCCTCGGGCGCTGGCCCGCGTTCGTGGGGCTGGCGGCGTTCCTGTGGCTCGAGCTGGCGTATGGCGTGCCGTTCGAGCCGGTCGTGATCATCGATCCCGCGGACGGTGGCCATCGCCACCCTCATCTACACCGCCATGACCTTCGTCGGCATGGCGCTCTTCGGGGTCGAGCAGTGGTGCCGAGCGGGGCGAGACGTTCGGGGTGCTCTTCAACATGTTCTCGCGCATCGCGCCGCTTGCAGGTGCGCGACGGCGTCCTCGGCCGCCGCCCGTGGTTCTCCGGAGCGGTGGGGTGGGGGCTCGTGCCCGGCTCGGTGGCCCTGGTCCTCCTCCTGATCGCGGGCACCACGTACGACGGCGCCGCGGAGGGCGTCCTCGCCGAGCCGATCGACTGGCTGTACGACCTGATCAACGGCGGCTCGGGCGCCGAGGGGGACGTGCTCGCTCGGCGCCTGACCGCCTCCATATTCATGCTCGCCACCTTCGGGGTCGTCTCGGCCATCTACTGGGGCGGGATCAAGGGGATGGGCACCGAGGGCAGCGGGATGACGACGCGCGAGCTTGGCCGCACCTTCGCCTTCTGCTTCATCCCGATCGCGCTCGCGTACTCGCTCGCCCACTACTTCTCGCTCGTCGTGTTCCAGGAGCAGGCCCAGTTCACCTATCTCTTGTCGGATCCGCTCGGCGAAGGGCTCCGACTTCTTCGGCACGGCCAGCGGGACGGTCGACCTGAGGGTGGTCAGCAGCGAGTTCGTCTGGTACGTGCAGGTGGCCTCGCTCATCGCCGGCCACGTCGCGGCGCTCGCGATGGGCCACGACAAGGCGCTCGCGGTCTACAAGAACCTCCGCCGGGCGACGCAGTCCCAGTACTGGATGCTGGCGCTCATGGTCAGCTTCACCGTCCTTGGCCTCGCGCTGCTCTCGGCCGCGAACCAGTAGCCGTGAGCCTTAACACGGAAGTGACGCCTGTGGCGCGCTCCAGGGTTACGCTTCGTTGGTGAGCAGGAGTCAGGGACGTTGGTGGCTGGTCGGGCGCGCTTGCGTGCCTCGCTGCGCTCGTGCCCGCCGGCGAGGCGAGCGCGAAGAAGCCGATCGTCTACGTCGTCGTGATCGACGCCCTCGACGGCGACTCGGTCGAGGCCGGGAAGCGCCTTTCATCTCGTCGCTTCTTCGCCGGGAAGGGAGCAACGGGGCCTACTTCCCGCAGTCGCGCTCGGTGATCCCGGCCGAGACGAACCCGAACCACACCGCGATGATGACCGGCGCGCTGCCCGAGCAAGTCGGGCATCGCCGGCCAACACCTTTGCGATCTACGCGCCCTCTGGCAGACGAGAACAGCTGCGCAGACGACCGGGCCCTTCGACACTTCGATCCTCCCCAGCGAAACCTCGGGCGAGAGCCCGACCTGTCCTCAGGCGGAGACCGATCTTCGAGGCCATCCGCCGTCAGGGAGGGAAGAGGAGGCCGACGACGTCGGTGATCATGGGCAAGCCCAAGCTCGGGCGGATCTTCGACGTCGACCTACAAGGGCGAGCGGGCCGCCGACCGCATCTGGGCGCCATGCACGAGCGAGACGCCCGAGGACGACGGATACTGCGAGAGCGTGCCGACCAACCCCATCACCGGCTACGCCGCGAACGATCAGATCGTGATGGACGAGGTGCTGGAAACAGGTCGAGGAGGGAATCGAGGTGCGAGGAAGGACGCGCCGGCCGGAGTTCACCTTCGTGAACCTGCCGCAGGTGGACTCGGCGGGACATGCGCTTGGCACGGTCTTGCCGGCGCTACGACGTCGCCACGCTTCAGGCCGACATCGAGATCGAGCGGTTGGTAACGGCTCTCAAGGAGCGCGGAGAGTGGGAGCAGGACGACGCTCATGATCGTCTCGGACCACTCGATGGACACCGACCCCGAGAAGGTGAACCTCACGTCCGTCATGACCGAGGGCGAGGCGTGCCCGAGCGATGACTTTCGTGGCGCTCAAGAACGAGGGAGCGTCGACTTCCTCTACCTGGCCGATCGCACCGCGCCCCGCGCCGAGCGCGACGAGCTGCTCGCCACGATGCGCGAGGCGGCGCTGGCCGAGACCGGCGTGGCCGAGGCCATGTACCGCAAGCGGAACAAGGCCGACGGCGGCGCGGCCCACACGATCCGCAAGACCCACCCTCGTGGGCCGCGGGCAAGCGCACGGGCGACATCTTCGCGACCAGCGAGCCGGGCGTTCGGCTTCACCGAGCCCGGGCTCACGAGCAATCCCGTCCCGGGAATCACGGCGCGCCACAGACGGAGGACAACTTCATGTCGGTCGTCGGCGGATGGCCGAAGATCAAGACTGGCACGGTCGGTGGCAACTCGAAGCGCGCGCTCATCCGCAACAACGACGTCGCAGCGACGGTCATGCGCCTGTTCGGCCTCAAGGCGCCGAAGAAGAGCATCGGACGGCCGATCAAGGCCGCGTTCAAGCGCGGGACGCTTCGCCGCTAGCTTTCAGGGAGTGACCGCGTCACTCCTCCTCTTGGCGCACGCCGGACACTGGGCGATGTACGTCATCTACGCCGTTCCCGTCGTCGTCGTCCTCGCATCGGTGGTCGCGACGGTCAGGCGCGAGCGCCGCGAGGCGCGCGAAGGCGCCGACAGCTAGCTGGTTCGACGAGATGTCCGACTGGACGAAGACGAACTTCGGCGACCTGCCCGACTCCAGCCCGGAGGACGTCGAGATCGAGTGGCGATTCGGCCGGAAGGCGCTGGGCTCGCCCGAGCTTGGCGTGAGCCGCTTCACCTACAAGCCCGGCGCCCGGATGCCGTGGGGTCATCGGCACCGCATGCAGGAGGAGGCGTACGTCGTGGTCGGCGGGTCCGGGCGCGCGAAGCTCGACGGGGAGGACGTCGAACTCGCCGTCTGGGACGTGCTGCGGGTCGCCCCTTCGGTGGTCCGCTCATTCGAGGCAGGCCCGGATGGCCTCGATGTGATCTGCATCGGAGGCAGGAAGGATCCCGGCCCGGACGGAGAGCCGTTCGACGTCGCTTGGGACTGAGCGCCTCGGCGCCCAGCTCCCGCACGCCCCGTGGAGGCGCCGCCTAGCCCGCCGGCAGGCAGCCCTCGATAGCCGCCTCGGCATCGTCCGGCTCCGACACGGAGAGGTCGACGCCCCAGATCGTGTTCCCAGCGACCGTGGTGTCGCCGACTCCCATCACGACGTCCGCGGCTTCGGCCTCGGCCTCGGCGGCCTCGGGGCTCTCGAAGACGACGATCGAGGCCCCCTGCTCGAGGTCCTCCAGCGGGACGTCGAGGCGCTCATAGATGGACTCGAGCCCGATCAGCTCGTTGTCGTTCACGTTGGCCTCGAAGCCTTCGCCCTCCAGGCAGGACTGGACGTCCTCGATCGCCACGGTCTCGCCGACGGCGCCGGACTCACCGGTGGCGCCGGTCGCGCCCGTGGACTCCGAGGTCGAGGTCGTCGAATCGTCATCGTCGCCACAGCCGGCGAACACGAGAAGAAGAGAGACAAGAACGGCAGCGATCAGGCGCACTGGAGGACTCCTTGGATCCGGGGTTGGCAATTCGAGCGCCGAGCCCTCACGCGCAACAACCCCCTGCCGTCCGGCGCCCAGCGAAGCGCGAGAATCTAGCGCAGAAGCCAGCTGGATGAGCGAACGTGAGTTAGGTGCTTTGCATGGAAAGCACCTAAGTCTTGACCGCGAGATACTGCAGGCGATGTCGCAGGAGAACGTGGAGATCATTGAGCGCCTCATCGAGGCCTTCGACCGCCATGACGTGAGCACACTCGACTCGCTCTGTCACGACGATTTCGAGTTTGTGTCCCTCTTGACGGCTCTCGACTCGGAAGACGCGACTTATCGCGGAACCACGGCGTGGGCGGATTACTTCGAGGCCATAGAAGCGACTGGTCGGAATGGCGCAGCGACGAATCCGCATATTCGACGCGGGCGGTGACCGTCTCGCGTGTCTCTTCCGCATGGTCGCGACCGGCAAACTGGGCGGCGTCCCGATCGAGAGAGCCGTTGGCATCACATATCGGCTCAGGGACGGCAAGCTGTGGCGGATGCGGACCTACCTGGAGCCCGCAGACGCCCTCGAAGCCGTCGGACTGTCGGAGTAGTGCTTCGGACGAAGAGCTCGTCAAGTGCGCCATCGCACACGCCGATGAACTCGACATGCGGCTCTACGGTCTAGATCTCATCGGTGCGGCAACGGGAGTGGCTGGGTGCGCGCTCGGAGGTCTGGGCCTCCTAGAGCGGGGCCGAGCACGAGCATCGTCCTCGGCGGGACGTCTCGCCACCGTCGCGGCCGGTATCGCTGCGCTTAGGCTCATCCAGTGGTCCAGGCGGGTCGCGGAGCAGCCTCGACCGCTTCAAGAATGGGAGTTTCGGTCCGGGTTTTTCATCGCAGTGCTCGTGGTGGCGACGTTGATCGCTTTCGTTCTAATCGACGTCGGCCGTAGCGACCTTGGGGCGTGGGGCCGGCCTGCCGCCGCGGCGTGGTTCTCCTCGGTCGTGGCTCGCGGACGGCTTCCGACCGTTCCTGTATCGGGTGATTTGGCCGAACTCGACCCGATAGGTGCTTCGGACGAAACGCGACTTAGACTTCTCGCGTGGCTCCGCGCCTCGACAGTGAAGAGGAGAAGCGCCGCACCAGGTTGATCGTCGGTGCCTTCTTCCTGATCGTCGTGGTCGTCGCCCTTTTCGCCTGGCGACCGGCAACCGTGGTTGGCGTCGACGGGCAAGCCCTCAACGCTTCGGTGACAGGGCTGAAGGCGACTGCGAGTCACTCGAGAACGATCTCTGGCTCTGCGCCAATGACGACCCGATGAGCAGCGAGGGTGGAGCCCACACGGTCGAGACGCAGTCATTCGGTTGCTGGGATGCCTGGAACGGAAACCGAGAGGTCGGTGACCGGCCGCCGACCGAGTCTGGCTGCATCAAGGTCGTGGACCTGTTTTAGGTGCGTTGGACGAGAAGCGCGTGCAGATGGACTACAGACCCACCGACTGCCGCGACGCCCTAGGGTGTGGACTATGAAGAGGAGGGTCACAGCGACCATCGTGGCGCTGGTGCTTGCCGGCTGTGATGGCGGCGATGAACCGGAACCCAAGGCGGCGCATCCGAGTGCAAAGCAAGACGCTCCAAAGGAGCCAAGCGATGCGAAGCCGAAAACAGCCCGTTTCATCGAGAAGGCCAATGAAATCTGCGCCAGTTTCAACGACAGGTGGGTGGGCCTACCCGAGGCAACGACCGAGTACTACAGGGACTGGAAAGAATCCAACGCACACCTCGAAACCCTTAACGCCCCGGCGCGGATCTCAAGCGATTGGAATCGTACTTGGCCGCGCTCGAGCAGCAGCTTCGCTTCACCCAGGCAGAAAATGGACTCGAGTTGAAGCAGGCCTACGAGCGGAAAGAGAAGGCCGCCCAGAAAATTGGGCTCACCAACTGTTCCAGCCGCTGAGTAGAAGCGTGTTCTACAACCTGGGGCGCTTAGGTCCGGAAGGTTTTCTGTCGTTGGGCTCCGCTCTGCCTGAGCGCAACCACGGCGGCTCATCGGAGCGTCCTCGCTATTGCCCGAGGGGCGAGCTGATGGCTACGACGCGAACGACCTCATTGGCAGAACCGTTCCGAGGGCTAAAGAGCGGGCCAGGGCAGAGGACTGCAAGCTTCGCGTCGTAAGACGCAATGGCACGTGGCTTGCCGTGAGCGACGACTGGAGACCCGACCGCATTAACGTCGCAGTTCGTGATCACCGAGTGACCCGGGTAACCGGGATTCACCAGCCACCCTTCCTAGGTGCTTTGGGCCAGAAGCGCCCCAGATCAAGAGTGAGTGACGCGATACCTTCGAAGAGCAGCCCAACGAGAGGATCAGAATGATCGAGCGCATCGAAGACATGCCGGCTGGAACGATCGGCTTGCGAGCTTCAGGCAAGCTCACTCGCGACGACTACCGGCAGGTTCTCGAGCCTGCTCTGAAGGCAGGAATCGAGACGGGTGAATTGCGCCTTATCTTCGTCCTGACGGATTTCGCCGGCCTCGAAGCTGCGGTGGTACCCGAAGACCTAAAGACAGGCCTTTCAGCCTGGTTCGGGCACCATTCGGCCTGGAAGCGATTCGCGCTCGTTACGGATGAGGAATGGGTTGCAAAGGCCATGCACATGTTCGCGTGGATGACGCCGGGCGACGTGATGATCTGCGATCTCAACCAATTCGAGGAC
The DNA here is from genome assembly GCA_963740125.1 of uncultured bacterium. Taxonomy (GTDB): domain Bacteria; phylum Actinomycetota; class Thermoleophilia; order Solirubrobacterales; family 70-9; genus JALZKA01. The sequence goes on from CAVUCV010000005.1 coordinate 200,236, forward strand.
GCCAAGGCCTGGGTTTCCGCCTGACCGCGGGAGAACGCTTCGTCGAGAAGTGGAATTCCCACACATATCGTGGAAATTCCAACGTTCGGCGAAGGCGCCGCGGCTACGTCGTCGCGAGGAGCTCGCCCAGGCGGCGCTCGAGCGCTCCGGCCAGGGCGTCGCGGATCGGGCCCTCGATCGTCCGGTTGACGAGCTCCTGGAGGAAGCCGTCGATCACGAGGCGCTTCGAGTCTGCCTCGTTGAGGCCGCGCGACTGCAGGTAGAAGAGCTGCTCGGCGTCCACCTGGGCGATCGCCGCGGCGTGGGTGCAGCGGACGTCGTCGGCCTCGATCTCGAGGCCGGGGATCGAGTCGGCGTGGGACTTGTCGGAGAGGAGGAGGTTCCGGCTCTCCTGGAAGGCGTCGGTGTGCTGGGCGTCGCGGTCGACGCTGATCATGCCGCGCCAAACTGACGGTGGCCGAGTCGGAGAGGACGCCGCGGAAGGCGAGGTCCGAAACGGTGTTGGGTGCCGCGTGCTCCTGCGTCGTGTCGTAGTCGAGGTGCTGGGTGCCGAGCCCGGCGTACGCGCCGGTCACCTTGGCCGAGGAGCCCTGGCCCGGCGAGCTTGGTCTCCATCCGCACCTTGCCGCGCGCCGAGCCGAAGCCGAGCGCGAGCCAGTCGAGCGACGCGTCCGCGCGCGACCTCGGCGCGCTGCGTTGCGAAGACCCACGACGAGTCGGAAAGGTCCTGGCCGCAGACGAAGCGAAGCGTCGCTCCCTCGCCTACGCGGATCTCGGTCACGCCGTTGAAGAGGGCCTCCGCCTCGGGGTCGCCGGCGAGGTACTGCTCCCACACCTCGGCCTCGGCGCCCTCCTCGAGGACGATGAGCGAGCGCCAGCCCATCGCGGAGCCGGCGGCGCCCTGGATGGCCGAGAGGCCGATCGGCATCTCGAAGCGCTGCCCGGCGGGCACGTATACGAAAGCGCCTCCGGACCAGGTCGCCTCGTTGCGCGCGACGAAGATGTCGTCGGAAGGCACGATCGACCCGAGGTGCTCGGCGACGAGGTCCGGAAAGCGCACGGCCGCGTCGGACGAGGGGCATGACGGTCGGCTCGGAAGGCCTGCCGTTCCCGGTTGGCTCCGGAAGCTCGGAGCCCAGCGTCAGCGAGTCGACCTGGCGCAGGAAGGCGGAGCCGTCGGGAGCGGGGAGGATGGGCTCGGCGCTCTCGGCCGAGGCGCCGTCGCCTCCCGCGGCCTCTTCGAAGGCGTCGAGGTCGAGGCCCGAGAGGTCTGTGAACTCCCAGCCCTTCGCCTTCGGATGGGGGAGGTCGAGGCTCTCCGCAAGAGAGGCGCCCTTTCGGCGCCTCTCGTCAAGCCAGGCGGGTGCGGTGGCCAACTCAGCCAATCGAGCCTTCCATCTGGAGCTCGATCAGGCGGTTCATCTCGACCGAGTACTCCATCGGCAGCTCCTTCGCGATCGGCTCGATGAAGCCGTTCACGATCATCTTGGACGCCTCTTCCTCGTCGAGCCCGCGCGACTGGAGGTAGAAGAGCTGCTCCTCGCCGATCTTCGAGACGGAGGCCTCGTGGCCGACGTTGGCGTCCGACTCGTCGATGCGGATCGTGGGATAGGTGTCCGAGCGCGAGTCCGGGTCGAGCAGGAGCGCGTCGCAGACGACCTTGGACTTGGCCTCGGTCGCGCCCTTGGCCACTTCGAGGAGGCCGCGGTACGTCGCCCGGCCGCCGTCCTTCGAGATCGACTTGGAGAAGATCGAAGACGTGGTCTTCGGCGCCGCGTGGATGATCTTGCCGCCCGCGTCCTGGTGCTGGCCGGCGCCCGCGAACGCGATCGAGAGGATCTCGCCGTGCGCGCCCTCGCCGAGGAGGTAGATCGAGGGGTACTTCATCGTCAGCTTCGAGCCGAGGTTGCAGTCGACCCACTCCATCGTCGCGTTCTCCTGCGCGATCGCGCGCTTGGTGACGAGGTTGTAGACGTTCTGCGACCAGTTCTGGACGGTCGTGTAGCGGACGCGAGACGAAGGCTTGGCGACGATCTCGACGACCGCGGAGTGGAGCGAGTCGGTCGAGTACACGGGAGCGGTGCAGCCCTCGATGTAGTGGACGTCGGAGCCCTCCTCGGCGATGATCAGCGTGCGCTCGAACTGGCCCATGTTCTCCGTGTTGATGCGGAAGTAGGCCTGGAGCGGCATCGAGACCTTGACGCCCTTGGGGACGTAGACGAACGAGCCACCCGACCACACGGCGGAGTTGAGGGCGGCGAGCTTGTTGTCGTTCGCCGGGATCACCGTCGCCCAGTACTCGCGGACGAGGTCCTCGTGCTCGCGGAGCGCGGTGTCCATGTCGGTGAAGATCACGCCCTGAGCCTCGAGCTGCTCGTTCACCTGGTGGTAGACGGACTCTGACTCGTACTGCGCGCCGACGCCGGCAAGGAACTTGCGCTCGGCCTCGGGGATGCCGAGCTTGTCGAACGTGTTCTTGATGTCCTCGGGGACTTCGTCCCATGTGTGTCCGACCTTCTCGGAGGCGCGGACGAAGTAGTGGATGTCCTCGAAGTCGATCTGGTCGAGGTCGCCGCCCCATTTCGGCGTGGGCCGGCTCTCGTAGTGCTCGTAGGCCTTGAGGCGGAAGTCGCGCATCCAGTCCGGCTCGGACTTGTATTCGGAGATCGACTCGATGAGCTCCCGCGAGAGGCCCTTCGGGGCCTTGTACGAGTAGCCGGTCTCGGGATCGGAGAAGCCGAAGCGCTCCTTGTAGTCGGAGCCGATGTCCTTGAGGCCTGCTTCGGCGTCGGTCAGGACCTTCGTTGATGCTGGTGCGGCGGTTTCGGGGGGCTTCATCTAGATCTCCACTTTCACTTCGCCGTCGTGGACAGATACCTCGAACGTGTCGACCGGGACGTACGCGGGGAGCGACTTCGGCTTGCCTGTCCGCAGGTCGAACAGCGACCCGTGGCGGGGGCATTCCACGGTACAGGACGCCTGGTCGAACTCCCCCTCGGCCAGCGGGCCGTCGTCGTGGGAGCAGCGGTCCTCGATCGCGAACATCTCGCCGCCAACGCAGTGAAAGACGCCGATCTTGCGCCCAGCCTCGTCCTCGACGAGACGCATCTCGCCCTCGGGCAACTCTTCGATCTTGCAGATGGTCAATTCAGGCATGGGAAAAATCAGACTTCTGAGGTCGGATTTTAGCCGCCGCGCGGGTCGTCCTTGCGCTCGGTCGACTCTCGGTCTAGGTTGCGTGGATGCCTGGGCTCAGGGGCCGTCTCACCTACGCGAACGTCACGGCGACGCTCGCGCTCGTCGTCGCGGTCGGCGGCGGGATCGCCATCGCGGGCGGAGGAAACGACGACCCCAGCGATCCGCATCCCGTCGTGGCGCGGCAGGCCGGCTTCACGCTGCAGGCGGGTGAAAGCAAGAGGCTCCTGAAGCTCCCCAAGCTCGTGACCCTCAAGCGGAGTGCGACGGTTCGAACGACGGAACCGTCGTGTACGAGAGCATCGCGAAGAGCCGGCTCAGGATTGCGGAGTCGCCGCCAACCACTCGAGCGTGGATCCGCTCTCCTATTCGTTCGCTGCGCAGCCGGGCGAGACTGGCGACTTCGACGGGCCCGGAAGCCTCAGGACCTACCAGGTCTCCATCTTCCACAGCAACGCCAGGAAGGTCACCCCGCAGGCCGACCTGACCGTCGACATCTCCGGCTGCGAGATCCGCGCCCGCGCTCTGACCGTCAAGGACTGACCGTCTAGATCTGCTCGGCGAGCGTGGGGTCGCCCTGCTCGCCCTCGTCCTCCCAGTCGGCGAGCTGGCCGAGCGAGGCGGACTTCACGACCTTGAGGCCCAGGAGCGCGCACTTCATGCGCGTCGCCGAGATGTCGATGCCGAGCAGGTCGAGCACGGTCTCCTTCGGCATGCGCAGGAGCTCCTCGCGGCTCATGCCCTCGAGCTCGTCGACGAGCATCGAGGTGGCGGCGGTCGAGATCGCGCAACCCTTGCCTTCGAACGAGACGCCCGTGACCTTGTCGTCCGCGTCGAGCTTGATGTAGACGTGCTGCTCGTCGCCGCAGAACGGATTCGTGTCCTCGAAGTCGAGGTCGAAGTCATCCAGGCGCCCGAAGTGGCGCGGGCGCTTGTAGTGATCGAGGATGTTTTCGCGGTAGAGCTCGTCCATCGGTCTCCGAGAGGGTAGGCGCGCGCGGTTCGACCCGAGTGGGCGCTTACTCGATCCGCTCGGCTGCGTACTCGGCCAGGGCCATCACGGTCAGCTGCGGGTTGACGGTGATGGCGGCCGGGAACACGCTGGCGTCGCAGACGTAGACGCCGGGTGCGTTCGGGACGCCGAAGTCGGGGTCGACCACGCCTCGCGTCCGGTTGCGGCTGATCGCGTTGCCGCCCTGCGGGTGGGACGAGTGGAGCTGGATGTCGGTGTTGTCCACGACCTGGGCGTCGAGGTCGTCGAGTGACTCCGGCGTCGAGTAGGGCAGGAAGCGGAACGTCGTCGGCATGACGCGCGTCGCGCCGGCGGCGAGGTAGATCCGCCCGGCGAGCTTCAAGCCGGCCACGAGGCGCTTCAGGTCGTCCGGGTGGGGGTCGTACCTGAGCTTCATCTTGCCCCGCCAGTCCAGGCTCACGCTTCCGTCCGGCCGGGTCCCGACCACTGAGCCGGTGCACGCCATCTGGTCGTAGCGGCGCATGTTCCGGTAGTGGTCGCGGAACCAGCCCGGCATGAACAGCGACTGCGCCCCGACCGGGTTGAACCACGTCTCCAGGATCAGGCCGTCGTCGCCGGGCGTCCGCAGGTAGTGCGAGATCTGGAGCCCGCGGTACGAGTCGAGCTTCTCGTCGAACTCGCCCGTCATCGGCGCGCCGAGGTTGAATGAGAGGCCGCTGCCCGGCGTTCGGGCCACCGAGGCTCGAGCGCTGGAGGATCAGGCTGGACGCGAGCGCGCCCGCCGAGACGATGACGGTGTTGGCGCTGACGCGCGAGCCGCCGGCCGTCGCTGAGCGTGCACTCGACCTCGGCCGCGGACCCGTTGCGCGGGGTGACGCGCTCGACCTCGCACTCGCTCAGGATCTTCAGGCCGTCCGGGTGCTCGGACTGCGCCATCGGGAGCGTGTAGTCGAGGGCCGAGAGCTTGCGCCCGAGCGGGCAGCCGATGTTGCAGTAGCCCGGAGCCGAGGCAGTCCGACATGTTCGCCTCGACCACGTCGAAGTCGCCCGCGCGGTCGAGGCCGAGCGCCTCGATGCCTTCGCGGAACTTGACGGCGCCACCTGCGAGATGTGTTCGAGAGGTCATCCGCTTGACCGGCATGAACTCGCGGACCCGCTCGAAGGCGGCCGCCAGCTCCGCCTCGTCGAGCCCGGCGTCGAGGCCGTTGCCGTCGTTCCAGCGCTCGAGGACCTGGTCTGGAAGGTCGAAGCAGACGGCGTTGTTGACGACGGTCGTGCCGCCGACGCACCGGCCCTGAAGGACCTGGAAGCGCGCGTCCGTCGACATCTGCATGCCGCCGTCCGCGTAGAGCAAGGCGAACTGCTTGCTCTCGTCCTCGGTGAACTCGGATGGATCGACGTGCAACCCGCGCTCGAGCACGTCACCTCGCGCCCCTTCTCGGCCATCCGCTTGGCGAGCACCGCCCCGGCCGCGCCCGAGCCGACGATCACGACATCGGCCGTGATGCGATCCGAGTCGATCTCCCGAGGCGTGCGGACGTTGAGAGGCGGGAACGGGCCGGATCGCCAGCTCCGTCGAGCGGGCCGCCCTCCTCGCGCTCCGAGAAGGGCACGTAGCCCGTGCCTTCGGCGCTGCGCGGGTCCGAGTAGTAGCCGATGAAGGTGAGGTTCTGAGCCGCGACGAGGATCGACTGGATGATCCGGCGAATCGGCCCCGGCAGCTTGCGCTCGGCCACGTCCGAGACGAAGCACTTCTCGATGAACTCGATCCGGCCCTGCGGCGACATGACCGGATACGGCGGGCGAAGCCGGAGCATCGGGTACACCCAGAGCGCGGTCAGCGCCAGCTTCGCCTTGCTCTTCGCCTCGGCGGGGAACGAGTAGAGGTAGTCGTCGACATTGGTGGCGACTGCGGCGGGGGAGAGGGCCTCGTTCGCGCCCGAGCACCAGGACCTCGGCGAGCGCCATCAGCGTGCTGTGCTGGTGCGGCGCCAGATACTTCAGTTCGAAGCGCGCCCGCACCGCCTTGTGCCGGCTCCACGCGAGCGCGGCCGTGACGGCGACGGCAAGGCGAGCCAGATAAGAGGAGCACCCTCGCGTCTGGGAGGCTCGATGCCGAAGGGAACCTCCGGGAACGAGCCCGAGACGTCGTCGGTATTGCCGACGGCGAGAGAGAGGAGGAGCGAGCCGATGAGGAGAAGGTGCGCGCCGATCACCACGCTGACGGCCCACATGTGGCGGCGGATGTCGGCCGCGGCGACGATGCAGAGCACGGCGAAGGTGCCGTCCTTGGCCGCCGAGTTCGTGACGAACGGGAACTCGGCCTTCGGGTCGGCGAGTGTCCCCTGGAGGAGGTAGGCGACGCCGAGGAGCGCGAACACCGGCGCGAGGATCAGGAGGAATCGGCGGAGCCGCAGCTCCTCCGCCGTCAGCGGGGTGTCCTTCAGCGCCTGGTTCAACTCGCGGATTCGTTGATTCCGGCTGCCACGAACGCCGCCTTGCGGTCATAGAACTCGCGGACCAGGCTGCACTGCCCGTCCTCGTCGAAGAAGAAGACCTGGCAGACCGTGTCCGACACCTCCAGGCCGGACTGGCGGCCGACGCCTGAGCGCTTGACGACGGCCAGCACCCGGCCGCCCTCCTCGGCCAGTCCTCGACCTCGAACTTGAGCTGGCCGACCGCGGCGCGCCACTGATCCCAGAAGCCGGTGATCGCGGCGTGGCCGCGATAGACGCCGTGGTCGGGGTCGTCGGGCGGCGTCACCCAGACGACGTCGGGCGAGAAGTGCTCGAGCACGAACGAGCGATCGCCGACGTTCCACGCCTCATAACCCTCACGTATGAGTTTCCCGTATCCCCCAGACAACCCGAGCGCAGCTTAAACCCTCTGCGGCGGCTTACGCCGAGAAAATCCTGCGCGCGTCCTCGAGGCCCTCGACCAGGCGGTCGATCTCCTCGTTCGTCGTGTAGATCCCGAAGCTCGCCCGCGCCGTGGCCGAGACGCCGAGGCGCTCCATCAGCGGCTGCGCGCAGTGGTGGCCGGCGCGCACCGCCACGCCGTGGCGGTCGAGGATCTCCGAGACGTCGTGGGCGTGGACGCCTTCGAGCTCGAACGAGACTGGGCCGACCCGCTCGGGGCTCGCCGGCGGGCCGAAGATCTGGAGGCCGGGAACGCCCGCGAGGCGATCCATCGCGTACGCGGTGACCTCCTGCTCGTGCGCCGTGACGTGCTGCATGCCGATGCCGTCGAGCCAGCGGAGGGCAGCCGCAAGACCGATGGCTTGGGCGATTGCGGGCGTTCCTGCCTCGAAGCGGGCGGGAACGTCGGCCCACGTCGTGCCCTCCTTGGTCACCTTGCGGATCATCGACCCGCCGCCCAGGAAGGGGTCCATCCCGCGCAGCAGGTCCAGGCGGCCCCAAAGGGCGCCGATGCCCGTGGGGGCGTAGGCCTTGTGGCCGGTGACGGCGTAGAAGTCGACTCCGAGCTCCGCGACGTCGACGGCGAGCTTCGGCGCTGCCTGCGCGCCGTCGGCCACCACGATGGCGCCGGCTTCATGCGCCATGCGTGAGATCTCGGCCAGCGGGTTGAGGGTGCCCAGGACGTTGGAGACGTGCGTTACCGCGAGCAGCTTCGGGCCGCGCGCGAGCGCTTCCCGGAGCTCGTCCATCTCGAGGAGGCCGTCGTCGGTGACGCCGACCCAGTCGATCTCGGCGCCCACACGCTCTGCGAGCTGCTGCCAGGGGACGATGTTGGAGTGGTGCTCCATCTCGGTCAGGACGAGACGGTCGCCCGCCGCGACATTCGCGTCGCCCCATGCCCGCGCGACCAGGTTGATCGCCTCGGTCGCGTTGCGGACGAAGATCACCTCGCGCCTGTCGCCGGCACCCAGGTGGTCGGCGACCGTCGCTCGCGCTCCTTCGTAGGCGGCGGTCGCCTCGGCCGAGAGCGTGTGCGAGCCGCGGTGGACGTTCGAGTGGTGCCGGCGCTCGTAGCGGTCGACGGCCTGGATCGAGGCCAGGACGCGCTGGGATGACGCGCCCGAGTCGAGGTAGGCGACGGGCCTTGCCGTTGACCTCCCTGGAGAGGGCGGGAAACGACTCGCGGACGCCTGCGAGCGGGTTCGTGGCCGCGGGCGTTGCCATCAGTGGTGGCGCCCCGGCGGCTTTACGCCGCCGCTGCGGCTCCCTCGACCTCGGCGATGATCGGCGCGTAGCCCTTTTCCTCGAGCTCGGCGACCAGCTCGGGCCCGCCTTCCTTGACGATGCGGCCCTGGTACATGACGTGAACCCGGCTCGGCTCGATCAGATGCAGGATGCGCTGGTAGTGCGTGATGATCAGCGCGCCCATGTCGGGCCCCGCGAACTTGTTCACGCCTTCGGAGACGACGCGAAGGGCGTCGATGTCGAGCCCGGAGTCGGTCTCGTCCAGGACGGCCATCTGCGGCTGGAGCATCGCCAGCTGGAGGATCTCCATGCGCTTCTTCTCGCCGCCCGAGAAGCCCTCGTTGAGGTAGCGGCTGGAGAACTCGCGGGGGATCTTGACGAGCTCCATCGCCTCTTCGGTGGTCTTGCGGAAGTCCTTGAGCTTGATCTCCTTCTCGCCGCGGGCGTCGCGATGGGCGTTCACGGCCATGCGCAGGTACTTGGCGACGGTGACGCCGGGGATGGCCACGGGGTACTGGAACGCCATGAAGAGGCCCATGCGCGAGCGATCCTCGGGGTCGGCGTCGGTGATGTCCTCCCCGAGGAAGTGAATGGAGCCCTGGGTGACTTCCAGCGACGGGTGGCCCATGACGATGTTCGCGAGGGTGGACTTGCCGGAACCGTTCGGCCCCATCAGGGCGTGGATCTCGCCCTTCGAGACGTCGAGGTCGACGCCCTTGAGGATCTGCTTGTCCTCGGCCGACACGTGCAGGTCGCGGATCTCTAGGTCTGCCATTGAAAGCTCCAGTCGTGGGTCGTGGGGGATGTTCAGGCGACGGTCAGCGTGGCCGTCTGGCCTTCGGAGAACTTGACTAGCTCGGCGAGCGTTGTGCCCGCCAGCGCCTTGGTGACGCCGCCGTGGACGCGGGTCCAAAGTAGCTTCGTCGCGCAAGGATCCGGATCGACCTCGTGCGAACAGAGGACGCGGCCCTCGCGCTCGGTGTGAAAGCACTCCATCGGCGCGATCGGGCCCTCGAGCGCCTGGACGACGTCCAGCATCGCGATCTCGGAAGCGTCGCGGGCAAGCCTGTAGCCGCCGTGCGCGCCGCGCACCGAGGTGACCAGGCCGGCCTGGCGGAGCTTCGCTACGAGGTGCTCCAGGTAGGAAAGGGGGAGGTTCTCGGCCTCGGCGACGGCCGTCAGGGAAACCGGGGTCGAATCCTCGGGGCTGGCGCCGTCGGTACGACGCCCAAGCTCGACCATGAGCCTGACTCCGTACTCCGCCTTTGTCGAAAACAGCATCGCCAGAAATCCTAGCGAGCGGGTGGGTTTTCCCTACGGCTCGATCAGGCCTCTGCGAATTGCGTAACGGACGAGTTCCACGCGGTCGCGCATCCCGAGCTTCTTCATCGCGTTCGAGCGATGGTTCTCGACAGTCTTCTCGGAGAGGTGGAGGATGTCCGCGATCTCCTTGTTCGTGTGCGCCTCGGCGACGAGCTTCACGACTTCCTGTTCACGGGGCGTCAGCTCGTCTGAGCGCACCTCGCCCTCGCCCAGCACGTCCTTGATCAGGGCGCGCTGAGCGGCGGGGGTGAGGAAGGGCTCGCCCTTCTCGACGGCGCGAACGGCGGCCATCAGATCGGAGTCGGCCTGCGCCTTGAGGACGTAGCCGGAGGCCCCGGCCTTGAGTGCTTCGAAGAGGTAGCGCTCGTCGTCGTACATGGAGAGGATCAGCACCGCGACGTCGGGGGCCTGCTCGCGGATCTCCCGCGTCGCCTGAAGGCCCGTGAGCTTGGGCATCTTCACGTCCAGGATCGCCAGGTCGGGGCGCTCGCGGATTGCGAGATCGCGGGCATCGGCGCCGTTCTCGGCCTCGCCGACGACCTCGATGTCCTCCTGGCGCTCGAGCAGCATCCTGACGCCCGAGCGGACGATGCCGTGGTCGTCTGCGATCAGGACGCGCAAAGGCTCATTTATGGGTTGCCTGGCCGATGACGGCGGGGGGGCCGCCATGGTGTCTGCGTGGAGATGAGCTTCCATCCATGTTCTCTATCGGCACGCGGAGCCGAACCCTTGTGCCCACGCCTGGGCGAGACTCGATTCGCAGGTCTCCGCCCACGAGCAGGGCACGCTCGCGCATGCCTCCCATGCCGAGTCCGCTGCTGGCCTGGTCGAAGGTAAATCCTCGACCGTCATCCGTGACTGTCAGCTCCACCACACCACGCAGTCTGGCAAGGCTCACCTGGACCGTCTCTGCCTCCGCGTGCTGGGCGGCGTTTGACAGGGCCTCCTGTGCGACGCGATAGACGACGAGCTGCGAGTCCGCGGAGAGATCCGAATACGTCGATGAATCGGAGGTGAACGAGACCTCCAGAGGGCTCTGCCGGTCGAGCTCCGTCACGTTGCCCGCAAGAGCAGCCTTCAGGCCGAGGTCGTCCAGCGCGGTGGGGCGGAGCTGGCGGGCCAGGGTCAGAAGCTCCTGCATCGCCTGGTTGGCCAGCGCTTTCGTGTCGTCGATCTCCTTGGCAAGCTCGTAGGGAGCCTGCTCGCGGACGGCTTCGAGACGGAGCAGCAGGCCGGTCAGGGACTGGTTCACCTCATCGTGGAGGTCGCGTGCGATGCGGGTTCGCTCCTCTTCCTGCGCGGTCAGAGCCGCGCTCGACGCACGCCGGCGCTCGGTTTCCAGCCGCTCGAGCATCCGGCGGAAGGTGCGGTGGAGGCGCTCGACCTCCTCGGGCTCGCGCGCACCCGCGGACTCGTGGAGGTTCGACCCGGGGCTGTGACAGGTCGGCACGCTCCATCTCGTCAACGAGGCGCTCCAGAGGTCGCATGCGCCGCTGGAGGAGAAGGACGTTGACCATGACCGTCAGCGCAACCGCAAGACCGAGAACAAGCGCCGCCTCCGGATAGGAGGACAGGTCGAACTCCGGGCTGGTGGCGATCGTTGCGGCCACGACGGCAGCGACGATGAGCAGCAGGTTCACCGCCAGCACCTGTGTCAAGAGAGTTCTGGATCGTCTCATCGTCTACCTACTTATCGGAGTTTGACCCAAGGGGCTGGACCTCAGGATGAATGAAGACTGGCCCCCATGCCCAGGAATCGGCGGCCTGCGATCATTCATGTAATTGAAATCAGAGCCATGGACGGCTTTGAGATCGGGCTGGACGCCCAGGCATCGGACCAAAAAGGAGACTCGAAGCGTCACATGACTACCACCCGTAGGTCCAACTTCGCTGCCGGACTGAGGACCACGCTCCTCATGGCAACCCTGGCCGGCCTTCTCGTCGGTATCGGCGCCATCGTCGGCGGCCCGGACATGGCCGCCCTCTTCCTGGGCATCGCCCTGTTGATCAATCTCGGCTCCTGGTTCTTCTCCGACAAGATCGCGATCAAGATGAGCGGCGCCAAGCCGGTCACCGAGGAGCAGGCGCCCGGCCTCTATCAGATGGTGCGCGAGCTCTGCACCCGCGCGGATCTGCCGATGCCCTCGCTCTACGTCATCCCGCAGGAGCAGCCGAACGCGTTCGCGACGGGCCGGAATCCCAAGAACTCGGCCGTCGCCGTGACCGCCGGGATCATGAAGCGCCTCTCCGAGGACGAGCTCCGCGGGGTCATCGCTCACGAGCTTGCGCACATCCGCAACCGAGACGTGCTGCTCCAGTCGGTCGCCGCTGCGATCGGCGCGTCGATCACCTACCTCGGCTACATGCTGCTGTGGTTCGGCGGCGACGAGGACTCGGGTCCCCTTGGCCTGATCGCCGCGCTGGCGCTGGTCATCCTGGCCCCGATCGCGGCGTCCCTCATCCAGCTCGGCGTCTCGCGCCAGCGCGAGTACTCCGCCGACGCGACGGGCGCGGACATCTGCGGCAATCCCGAGTCACTCGCGAGCGCGCTTCTGCGCCTCGAGGAGTCGGCAAAGGAGATCCCGATGCAGGTGAACTCCGCCGCGGAGCCCCTCTACATCGTCAAGCCGTTCGCCGGCAAGGGAATGGCTGCGCTGTTCTCGACCCATCCTCCCATCGAGGAGCGGGTCCGGCGCCTGCGCCAGATGCGCCCGACGCTCGGCTAAGGCCGGGCGAACAGGCAGGCGATCCACCGTCGAAGGGCCGGCATCTGCCGGCCCTTCGCTTGCCTGGCTGCGGGATGCCTCTGAGCCCCGTCGAGGATCCGTCCGCCGGGGCGGGGGTCGCTACACTTTCTGAAGTAAACCCTGAATCCCGACCGAGATTAGGACCTTTTGATGGCTAGCGCAGCGGAACCCATGGAGGCAGTCAAGGCCAGGATCGAGATGATCCCGGTCGACGAGGCCAAGCGCGAGATCGACGAAGGCGCGCGCGTGATCGACGTCCGCGAGCAGAACGAGTGGGACGAATCCCACCTCGAGGGCGCCATCCACATCCCGCAGGCCGAGGTCGCCGAGCGCATCGATGAAGTCGCGCCCGATACGTCCGAGCGGCTCGTCCTTCATTGCCGCACCGACAATCGCTCGGCGCGGATCGCAGATCTGCTGGGGGAGCTGGGCTACGAGAACACCGTCGTCGTCGAAGGCGGAATCGTCGCGTGGGAGCAGGCCGGCTACCCGCTTGTCTACGCGAAGGGCCTTACCCCTGAGCAGCGCAACCGCTACTCGCGTCACACGCTTCTTCCCGAGGTCGGGGTCGAAGGTCAGGTCGCTCTTCTCAACGCGAAGGTGCTCCTGCTCGGGGCGGGCGGTCTGGGTTCGCCGACCGCCCTCTACCTGGCCGCGGCCGGCGTCGGGACGATCGGCCTGGTCGACGACGACGTGGTTGATGCGTCGAACCTCCAGCGTCAGGTGATCCATACGACCGACCGTGTGGGCGTCGCAAAGACCGCTTCGGCCCGGGCGGCGATCGAGGCCCTCAACCCTGACGTCAAGGTCGTGGAGCACAACACCCGCCTCGACGCTTCGAACATCCTCGATCTGATCTCCGATTACGACGTGATCGTCGACGGCGCCGACAACTTCCCGACGCGTTACCTCCTGAACGACGCGACGGTCAGGCTTCGCAAGCCGGTCGTCTCGGCGTCGATCCTTGGCTTCGAGGGTCAGATCTCGACCTTCATCCCGTACGACGGGCCTTGCTACCGCTGCCTTTACCCGACTCCGCCGCCACCCGAGCTCGCGCCTTCCTGCGGCGCGAACGGCGTGCTCGGCGTCATGGCCGGTCTCATGGGCCTGCTGCAGGCGAACGAGGTCGTAAAGCTGGTCGTCGGCATCGGCGACACGCTGTCCGGCCGCCTGCTTCTGTACGACTCGCTCGGGACGACGTTCACCGAGCTCAAGGTCCGCCGCGACCCCTCCTGCCCGATCTGCGGCGAGGACGCGCCCGAGATCCCGGTCGAGGAGATGGGCAAGTTCCCCGATTACGAGCTCTTCTGCGGAGCGCCGGCCCGGGAGCCCTCGCCCGTCGCCTGAGGCGACGGCCCCACTCGATAGATTCCCGCTCGATGCCGTCCGCCAACGTGAAGATCCCACCCGTACTGCGTGCCCAGACCGGGGGCGAGGCGCAGGTGCCGGCAGACGGCTCGACGGTCGGGGAGGTCCTCACGTCGCTGGTCGACGCTCACCCCGACACACGCGGCCAGCTCTTCTCAGAGGACGGCGAGCTCAACCGCTACGTGAACGTCTACCTGAACGACGAGGACGTGCGGGTTCTCGACGGTCTGGAGACCGCGATCGACGACGGTGACACCATCGTCATCCTGCCGGCGATGGCCGGCGGCCGCTAGACGCGGCCCGCGGGCCGCTCGAAGCCCACGCCACGCCGTCAGACGATCCGGCCCAGGAACTGCCTCGTGCGAGGGTGTTCAGGCTCTGTAAGCACCTTGTGGGGCGGCCCTTGTTCCACGACCACGCCCTGGTCCATGAAGACAACCTGGTCGGCCGCGCTCCGCGCGAAACCCATCTCGTGGGTCACCACAACCATCGTCATACCTTCGTTTGCGAGCTCCTGCATCACCTCCAGGACCTCCTTGACCAGCTCCGGGTCGAGCGCCGAGGTGACCTCGTCGAAGAGCATGATGTGGGGATCCATCGCAAGCGCGCGGGCGATAGCGACGCGCTGCTGCTGGCCGCCTGAAAGCTGATCCGGGTGTGTCTCCAGCTTGTCGCCCAGGCCGACTCGCTCGAGAAGGGCCTTGGACTTCGCCCGGGCGTCGGACTCGCTTCGGCCGAGGACCTTCACCTGGGCGATGGTCACGTTCTCGAGAGCGTTCATGTGCGGAAAGAGGTTGAACTGCTGGAAGACGATCCCGACCCGGCGCCGCACGTAGTCCAGGTCCTCTCCCTTGAACTGGGTCAAGTCCTTGCCCTCGATCATGATCGTGCCGCGGTCGGGGGGCGCGAGCAGGTTGATGCAGCGAAGCAGCGTCGACTTGCCCGAACCGGACGGGCCGATCACGCATGTCACGGTGCCGCGCTGGACTTCGAGATTCAAGCCGGCGAGCACGTGCAGCTTGCCGAAGCTCTTGTGCACGTCATGCAGCGAGAGCGTCGCCCCGCTCTCGCTCGGGAGTGGCGTGGTGGCCTGCTCGTGGCTGGAGCGGGTCGGCTCGCTCGCCACGCCTATACCCCCGCCATCCCGGTCGAGACCTGCTCGGGCCGCGGGCCCTCGTCTCCGCCGGTCCCGCCGCGCTGCTCGTTGCGCTGCTGACGGGCGATGAGGTAGTCGAGAAGCCTTGCGAGTGGAATGGTGACGACGAGGAACATGATCGCGCCCAGCATGAGAGCCGATGAGTTGAGGTCGGTCTGCTGCACGTCGCGCCCGACCTGCACCACTTCGAGCAGGCCTATTACGCTGACCAGCGAGGTGTCCTTCATGAGGGCGATGAAGTCGTTGAGGAGGGGCGGAACGACCTTCCGCACGGCCTGCGGGACGATCACGAAGCGCATCGCCTGCCCGTAGCTCATCCCGAGGGATCGCGCCGCTTCGGTCTGCCCCTTGGGAACGGCCTCGATGCCGGCGCGGTAGACCTCCGCCATGTAGGCGCCGTAGGTCAGGGTGATCGCGACCACGCCGTACCAGAAGGGATCGGGCTGGCCGAACCACCGTGGAATCGCGATCTCGGTGGGAAGCAGGCCGCTCTCGGCGAGCTCACCGAAGAACCCGAAGACGAGGAGGATGACGATCAGCTGCGGAAGCCCGCGCATGATGTCGATGTAGGCGATCGTGGGCCAGCGGATGATCGCGCCCAGCTTTCCGGGGGTTTGGCGAAGGACGGCGAGCACCAGTCCCCAGAGGAGCGACAGGATCCCCGCCAGGATCGAGAGCTTGATGGTGAACCAGAAGCCGGCGAGCACCTCGGGGAAGGTGTCCCGCATTACGTCCAGGTCGAAGTACTCCTTGAGAATCTCTTCCATGGTTTCTCTCTGCGTTTCCTCCCCGTAGCGTCAGAAGATCAAACGGGAAGGGGGCGCGAAGCCGCGCCCCCTTCCAGCCGATCTACTCTTTTCGAAGCCCGGATCAGGTCGGCTCGTGGGTCGCTTCCAGAACTGTGTCCGGCGCGTCCGTTCCGAACCACTCCTGGTAGATCTCGTCGAGCGTCCCGTCCTCCTTCACCGTCGCGAGCGCCTCGTTGACGGCCTCGACGAGGGGGTCGGAGTCCTCGGGGATCACGATGCCGTAGAGCTCCTCAGTCGGGAACTCCTCGATGATCTCGAGGTCGCCCTCGGAGTCCTCGACCGCGGATGCGGACGACGGCAGGTCGTTGATGACCGCGTCAACCTGTCCGTTGTCCAGAGCCGTGAACGCCTCGTTGATGCTCGCGTACGCGCGCACCTCTCCTTCGGTCTCGTCGTTGGCGTACGTCTCGCCCGTGGTGGTGTCTTCCGCGCCGACCACCGTGTCGGACGTGATGTCGTCAACCGACTCGATGTCGGAGTCGGTTGTCACCAGGAGGGACTGGGACGCCTCGAAGTACGGATCGGAGAAGTCCACCCGGTTCTCACGGGCGGGCTTGATCGTCGTCGCCGCAATGGAGAGATCGAAGCGGCCCTGCTGGCCAGCGAGGATGACCTCGAACGGCTGGTCCTGGATCTCGACGTCGAGGTCCATCTCCTCGGCCACGGCGTTGATCAGGTCGATGTCGAAGCCCTCGTAGTCCGGCGGGTCTCCCTGCTCGAACGGGGGATAGGGGATGTCCGAAGCGACGATCAGCGTGCCGTCCTGGATCAGGCCAAGGTCGGTGCTCTCTTCGCTTCCGCCCGACGAATCGTCGTCGTCGTCACCGCATCCCGCCACGACGGCGGTAGCGAACAGGCCGATGATCATCGCGATCACGAGCCAAAGTCGAGTTCCTCTCATTTCTGTGCTGCTCTCCCTCTCATGGACTCTCGAGACGGGAATCCGACCCGAGAAGATGTGCCGTGGGAGAGTACCGTCTCGCCGGAGCGCCCGGTCAGCGCAGCATTCGCTCGATTGCCCCGCGCAGGAGCTCGCGCGCCCGCTCGCGATCGATCGCGCCCGCGAGCCAGCGGGTGCAGAGCCCGTCGACCAGCGTGATCAGGACCTGAGCCGCCTCGTCGGGGTCGGCGTCCAGGCGGATCGAGCCGTCGTCGCAGCCGCGTTTGATGCCGGCTGACACGGTCGCCGACCACTCCTCGGAGACCCGTCGTACGTCCTCGCGGAGAGCCGGCTCGAATACGGCTGATGCGCTCACCTCGCCCCACACGACGGCGTTCTCGCGAACCGCCCGGTCGTCGTCCAGCTCGGCGAGCAGCGCAGTCTGGACCGCCTCGAAGCCGTTCTTGCCCGTGGGCTCCCGGCGCAGAGCTGTCGACGGCGCCTGCTCGGACGCGTGTTCGAGGGCTGCCCGGATCAGGCCCGACCGGCTCGCGAAGTGGTAGTAGAGGAGCGGGGGAGACACGCCGGCTTCTGAGGCAACTTCCTCGACGCGGAGGCCGCGCACGCCTCTCTTCGCAATGACGTGCGCAGCGGCGACGAGGATCGCCTCCCGGCGCTCGCGCGGTGTTTCGTCTCGCCCCTCCTGAACGGCTGCCTCTGCCCTCATCGCCCGCATTATGAACGGCAACGCAGGATGCCGGTGCAGCTCGACCGCACTACACTTATTGAAGTGATGGAGCCGACGCTCAACCGGCCGTGTGGCGGGCGCTACGCGGACATCGTCGCCGCGGTGGGAAACACGCCGCTGGTCGAGCTTCCGACCCTTTCTCCGAAGGATTCCGCAGTGAGGATCTTCGCCAAGCTGGAGGGGCGGAACCCGACGGGCTCGGTCAAGGACCGGGTCGCGAAAGCGATGATCGAGGCTGCCGAGGCCGAGGGCGCGATCCAGCCCGGACAGACGATCCTCGAGCCCACGTCGGGGAATACGGGCATCTCGCTCGCGATGATCTGCCGGCGGAAGGGATATCCGGTCCGCGTCGTCATGCCTGACAACGTGACCGAAGAGCGCTCGCAGCTCCTGTCGATGTTCGGCGCCGAGATCATCTACTCGGAGGGAGCCAAGGGCTCGAACGGGGCCGTCGAGATGGCTCTCGAACTCGCGGACGGCGACTCGTCGGTCTACATGCCTTATCAGTACGGCAACCCGGCGAACCCGGGCGCCCACTATCACGGCACCGCAGTGGAGATCCTGGACGAGCTCGACGAGGTGGGTGCGTTCGTCGCCGGCCTGGGAACCGGCGGCACGCTGATGGGGGTGGGGAGGCGCCTCAAGGAGCACGACCCCGAGACGAAGATCGTCGCTGCCGAGCCGATGCAGGGCGAGCTGGTGCAGGGCCTTCGCTCGCTGGACGATGGCTTCATCCCGCCCATCATCGACCTGTCGGTCCTCGATCGGAAGATCATGGTCTCCAACCGCGACGCCATCGTCTGGACCCAGCGGCTCCTGCGCGAGGAGGGCCTCTTCGCGGGCGTTTCGGCCGGGGCCGTGGCCGCGGTGTGCGTACGGATCGCGAATGAGATGGACGAGGGCAACGTCGTCTTCCTCGTGCCAGACGATGGCTGGAAATACCTTTCGTCTGGCGTCTACACGAAGCCGGTCGACGAGCTGGAAGGCCTGGATTCCACGGTCTGGTGGTAATGGGGTCCGGCCCCCGACGCTGAGCCACCGTGCTTCTAAACCGGCCGGCTCTGAGGGCCTGGCCCCTCTTCTGAGTGCAGCCGCGCGGGTTCGCGAGCTCGCGGAGGATTACGAGCCCCCCGACTTCTCGCACGTCCCCGACGCCGACGCAGCGATCTTCCTCTGCGCCGTCGACCACAAGACCGGCTACTCCGAGGCACACGAGGTCGGTGGGGAGGGCCCGTTCGAAGGCTCGGAGCTCATGTGGATGCTGGGCCTAGATGCGGCGGCTGGGGATGAGGGCCTCTTCACCGCGCGGCGCCTCCAATACGTGAGCGCGGGCGATGTAGCGGAGTGGTTTCGCGCGGGCTCTGAGCCAATCGGCGATCCCGAGCGCCGCGCCGCTCTGTGGCGTGACCTGGCCCGCGGCCTCCTTGCGAGTTACGGGGGGTCGGCCATCGAGGTGCTCGCCAGGGCTGAAGGCCGTCTCGGCGGCGAGACTGGCCTGTTGAAGCGGCTCGGTGAGTTCTCCGCCTACTCGGACCCGCTGGCGAAGAAGGCGTTCCTGTTCGCCAAGATCGCCGAGCGTCGCGGCTGGTTCGAGCCCTCCGATCCCGAGGCGTGGGAGGTTTCGGCGGACAACGTCTTGATGCGCCTTGCGCTCAGGTCGGGCCTGGTGCCCGAGGGCCCCCTGGCGGAGGTTCGGGCGTCGACACGGGCTGCGTTCAAGGAGCTCGCGTCAGCCGCCGGGATGGACCCACCGGTGCTCGACGACATGCTCTGGGAGCTCGGGCGGTAACGACCCCGACCTGTTGGGGACCGAGGCCGGAGAGCTGCGGGAGCCGCCGCGCGATCCCGCGAGCGCGTGGTATTAGTTCCGGCCTGGAGCATGCGTAGGCTCCAGTCCTCAGGACATGAAGGCCGAAACGCGAGACAGCCCCACGATCCGCCCGCTTCTCGTCCTGACCGTGACCCTCGAGCAGCGCTACTCGGATCTCTCGGACCATGGACGCTCGGTCGCCGGTTATTGCGAGGTCGCGGCGCGCGAGCTCGGTCTCGATCCGGCAGCAATCGAGCGGGTCGCCCTGGCCGGCGAGCTCCACGACGTCGGCAAGGTCGGTGTGGCCGAGGAGATCCTGCGCAAGCCCGAGGCGCTTTCGGCCGACGAGTGGAAGCAGGTGATGCGCCATCCCCAGATCGGCGCCGACCTCCTGGTGTCTTCCAACCTGGATGACATCGCGTCGTGGGTGCTTGCGCATCACGAGCGGCCGGACGCGAGCGGGTATCCGCATGGCGCCGACGATGAGGAGATCCCCCTCGAGTCCAGGATCATCGCGGTTGCGGACGCGTACGACGCGATGAGGACGGAGCGCGTCTACAAGCGGGCCCTCACGCACTTCGAGGCGGCATTGGAGCTCAGGAAATGCGCCGGGTCACAGTTCGACTCCGAAGTGGTGGAGGCGTTTCTCCGCGGGCTGGAGTACGCCGCTGCGGCCTGAGCGTCGCGGTTCAGGACGTCGAGAGCGTCGCGGGCGGCCGCTCCGCGAAGAAGAAGAACCAGATCGCCATGGCGACGATCGCGACTGCGAGCGAGCCCACCATCAGCGGCTCCAAGGGGCCGCGGATGATCCGCGGCTCCTCGTCCTCGGGCGCCTCCTCGAGCTCGCGAATCAGGCGCGGCATCGTCACCCTCATGTAAAGGCGGTTGAGCCAGAAGAGGCCGCGTGCCCAGATGATGATCGCGATTGGGACCCCGATCACCGAGAGGGTGATGTGCTGGGCCTGGTCCGCGGTGATCTTGCCCGCGACCCAGAGCCAGCCGGCCGGCACCCCCACCCACAGGGCAACGCTGCCGACGGCCATCAGGATCCACAGGAAGGCCGCGACCAGGCGGTCTCCGGCGCTCAGGTCCCGTCTTGTCTCGATCGCTTCGACGAAGTTCATGTTCGCACGCATGCTGCTTTCGGAACGAAGTTCCTCATTTGGAATACCTACCGGCACATGCTTCTTTCGGAACTAAGTTCCTCACTTGATAACTGAAATCTCGGGGTGTGTGGCGAGCAGGGTCTGCGTGAAGACGTAGTTGAAGAAGAACACGCCCAGCAGCGAGATCACCACCGCCTGGTTCACCGCGCGCCCGACACCCTCGGCCCCGCCCGAGGCGTTCATGCCGTAGTAGCAGCAGACGATGGCGACGATCGCGCCGAAGAGGGTGCACTTGAGGAGGGACGCCCAGAGGTCCACGACGGAGGCGTTCGTGAACAGCGTGGCGAAGAATCCGCCGAGCGGCTGCCCGTACATGACCTCGGCGATGAGCCCGCCGGAGATGCCGAAGAGGATCGCGTAGATGTCGAGCAGACCCGTCATCAGCATCAGGGCGAGGAACCGGGGGACGACGACGTTCTTGATCGGGTCCACTCCGAGCACCTGGAGCGCGTCCAGTTCCTCCCGGATCTTCCGCGCGCCGAGGTCGGCGGTGATGGCCGTTCCGGCAACGCCCGCGACGATGATGGCGCTGACGAACGGCGCAAACTCCCGGACCGAGGCGAGGATGAAGAAGCCTCCCAGGCGGTCGAGCGCCCCGAACAGGGACAGGAAGTTGGCGGCCTGGAGCCCAGGCGCTCCGAACGAGACGGCGACCATCGAGACCGCCATCGGAAACCAGCAGAGCTGGAGGGCGAAGATGAACTGGGAGAGGAACTCGCCCCCGTAGGGATAGGGAGGCCTCGCTGCCGCTGCCAGCGTCTTGCCTGTGAGCACCACCATGTTCCCCATCCGCTCGAAGAGCGACTTGGCGGGGAGGAAGGCCCGGTCGGCTGCCGACCTGACCATCGCTAGGGACAGCCGGAGGAAAGCTTTACGCGCCACCAGCCGGCGACGGCGCCGAGCGGGCCGAACCTCGGCACGGCACGGAGCTCTCCACAGCCGGGATCGCCGCACTCTTCGCTGCCCACGCGTTCCCAGCGGTGGGCCTCGGGATCCCCCAGCATCTGCTCGCGTCTGGCGTGAGCCCGAGCCTCGCGCTCGCCCTTCTGCTCCGGCGGCCTCGCGCGCTCGGCGGAGTCGCTCGATCAGCTCATCGCGGGCAGAGGAGAGCTCGTCGAAGCTCGGGAGGTGGCCCTTCGGTCGCAGCAGGGGATGAGTCGCCTCCTCTGGGCGAGTCTCCGGGTATGCCGCGAGCTCGGCCTCGAGCCGGGCGATCTGCCGGCGAAGCTCGCGCCGCGCAGCGGCTTCGTCGGCCTCTGTTCCGACGTCAGGCAGGTCGCCGTACGGCGCCGGGGCGTCCTCGTCCGCCCAGCGCGCGGCGTAGATCGCCCTTGCGACGTCGCTCGGCGCGACGCCCGCGCGCCGGGCCTCGGCCACGGCGTCGGCGGCGATGCGCTCGACGTCCGCGGAGGATGGGGCTCCGGCGGCGACGAACGTGCCAAGGCCGTGCCGGGACTCGAGGACGCCGTCCGCCTCCAGCCGCCCGTAGATGGCGCGAGCCGTGTTGGCGTTGACTCCCGCGTCCTCGGCGAGCTCGCGGACGCTCGGAAGGCGATCTCCCGCCGTGAGGGTGCCCGACGAGATCATCGCGCGTAGCCGCCAGGCGACCTGGATCCCGACCGGCAGGTCGCTCGTGCGGTCAACCCGGAACAGGTGCTTTGCCGCGTTCATGCGGGCGACAGTAACAGAGATCTAGTGAACTAGTCAAGTAGCACAGCTTGTGGCTGAGCGGCTCGCGGCTAGCCTCCCCTGCGTGAAGATCGCGCAGAACCTGGTGGACGAGATCGTCGCCCACGCGCTGGAGGACCGGCCGAACGAATGCTGCGGCATGGTCTCCGGCTCGGACGGCGTGGCCACCGAGGTGTTCCGGGCGCGGAACGCCCTTGCGAGCCCGTTCTCGTTCGACATGGAGCCGTCGGACCAGTTCGGCATCTATACGACGATCGAGGATCGCGGCGAGGAGATCCTCGCCATCTACCACTCGCACACGAAGAGCCCAGCCGAGCCGTCCCAGTCGGACCGGAACAACGCGCGCTCGTGGCCCGACCCGGTCTGGCTGATCGTCTCGCTGGCCGACGCGGACAACCCGGTCCTCCGCGGCTGGGACATGCGCGACGGCAAGGTCGAAGAGGTCGAGATCGAGGCCGGGTGAGCTCCTACCAGTGGAGCTCTTCCAAGACGTCTGGCGAGCCGGCGCGCGGCACGTCCTCGCGCAGATAGCGGCGCCATTCGATCCCGACGTCCTGCGCTGATTCGCCGAACGCGATCTGGATCGCTCGCTCAGGGCCGTCGCGGCGGGTCCGCGAGATCAGGAGGCTGCAGGCATCGCGTCCGCGGCGCCGTTCGAGGAGGTCGAACACCGTGCCGCCCAGGATGATCGCGTCGCGCCCCGCCGGGGGGAACGTGGGGGGCTGGCCCGCGCGCAGCCGCGTCTGAACGGCAGGCCGGAAAACGGGCACCTGGCCCGCGAAGTACTGCGCGCCGCCCTCGACGAGCCACGACCAGCGCAGGTACCGCGAGAAGCGCCGCAATCCCCACGGCGGCGGCAGGCTCGAGTTGTTCGCGCCGATCACGATCTGCGCGTACAGGCGCTCCGCGGTCCCGCGAAGCGCGGAAAGGGAATCCTCGCCGGCGGCGCGGCGATCCAGGTAGTCGTCGTTGAGCACGTGAAGCTCGCGGGCCATCGCCCAGCCGGCCAGATACCTGCGCCCTGCCGGCGCCGCGGCCAGGCGGGCAGCGGGCAGGAAGGGATGCGCGGCGTTCAGCCAGGCAGGCGACGGGTGAACGACCACCGTGACGTCGCCAGGCGCTTCATCGAATCGATCCTCGAGCTTCAGGCGCAGGTCCTCGAGGGCGTCCAGGGTCCGCTGCGCGGAATCCTCGTCCGCCTCCTCGTGCCGGGCGGTGAAGCTGAGCGATTCGGTCTCGACCCACATGCGACCTCAATCTAGAGCGCGGCCGCCTGGCGCTCCTCGTAGTCGAGCTCGGTTGACACTCCCATGTCGTTCAGGGAGTCCCGCGCAGCCTCGATCGACGGCGCTCCCGCGACGGCTTGCGCCAATGGCAGCGCTGCCAGGGCGGTGGAGAGGTCGAACATGAACGCGAGCGCGGCCACGGGCCCCAGCTCCACCTCGCGGCGCCCGCCGCGGATCTCGACCGGGCCGATCACGCCACGGGCCGCCCTCGCGACGAGCAGGCTCGCCTCGGTCACGGCGACCTTGGCGGCGGCCTCGATCTCAGAAGCTGCCTGCGGGGTCACGCCGACGGTTTCGAGCCACGCCCCGGCTCCCGCCAGCGCCGCAACCCTTTCAAGGACCTCGACGGGCTCCAGCTCGCCGTCGCAGCCCGCGCCGAGCACCCCCAGGACGCACGGGACGGACGCCCGCTCGCCGGCGGCGATCATGACCGCGTCGCAGAGCGGGCTGGCCAAGCCGGGCTCCTGCCCCGCGGCGATCGCGTCACCGCCGATGTCGACCAGCACCGCCAGGTCACATCCAAGCTCGGCGCAGGCCGAGTCGATGCCGCCCGCGGCGCCTGGCGGGCCCGCGGGTGATATCGATCAGCACCGTCGGCTCTCTGAGGTGCGTGGAGAGGCGCGACTCGCAGAAGTGGACGCCTTCGGGAGTGGTCGCTCCAACCTCCGGATCGACGATGACGGCGCCGGAAAGCTTGGTCCCACCCCGGATATCCGCCGCCCCGCGTGGCCCGGGATGGGGGTCGACCACGATCCGCTCCCACGCGACTCCGCCGAGCACCGTCTGCACTCCACGGCTCTCAAGCGCGCGGGCGACGGCAATGGACCCGACGGCGTCACCGCCCCCTCCGATACCGAGCACGAGGACCCGCGTCGAGCCCGCGACGCGGGTGGCGAACGAAGGGGGGTCAGACCCCTCGGACTTGGCTAGCACCTCGAGCGCTTCATGAGGGGCCGCCCCCTCGGGTCAGACCAGTGCGGCTTCGGACTGGCCGGCCACGTCGCGGATGATCTCGGCCGCGCGGGAGAACTCCTCGTCGGCCATCACGGGGGTGCCCTCGAACGGGAGGTCGCGCTCGATGTCGACCCAGGAGCGACAGCCGTGGTACTCGTCGCGCACCCTGACCGTCACGGGGCGGGGGATCCGGTAGACCCGCAGAAGCATGATGTGAAGCGGGTGATGGCGCTTCCAGCCGAGCCGTTTCAGGGCGTAGTCCGGCGTCCAGACGTGAAAGGGGGAAAGCTGATCGACCACGCGTGCATCGTCGGTCGTCCAATGGTCGGTCACCTCTGCCCAGGCGCGGATCCGGACGCGGTCGGGCTGCGGGATGCCACCGTCTTGGAGCAGGGCCCTGGGCGTGGGCTCGTCATCCGGCCAGACGCCTTCTTCGAGAGCGCGGCGGAGCTCAGGGTGATGGGACTCGCGAACGAGGTCGTTTCGCTGGTGATCGAAGGTGGGGTAGAGGAAGAACTGGTCGTGCTCCAGCTCGAAATGCTTGTTCTCCTCACGGATTCCGCCCTTGCGCATCGTGATGAGCTGCTCGCACTCTGCCAATGCGCGCACTGTCACGGCCCATTCTTTGAAGGCGATAGGCATGTGAGATGAAATCGTCGGCGAAAAAAAGCGTAGTTGGTCCCGGTCTCGAGTAGCGCCCTCTTGGCGCCGAGACCGGCCGAGGCGAAGCAGGTTACGAAATTTTCCTGCTTTTGCCAAGTATGTGAGAGAAGTTGCGATTCGCCGTCAGGCGTCCGAGTCCTCGTTCCGCGGAGCCGAATCCCCCGCCTCCAGGCGTCTCGATCCTGAGCCTGTCACCGGCGGCCAGCTCGCCCCCGGCCTTCGCCGGAACGCTTTCCCCGTTGACCGTGTTTCGCCCCTTCTGGCCGTTCTCGCCCCCCGCGCGGCCCCTGGGCGGGTGCCGCCGGCGCTCCGTGATGAGGCTGAAGCGCATCGGCTCCAGCGCCTCGAGCTCCCGCACGATGCCGTCGCCCCCCGGATGCGCGCCTTTCCCTCCCGACCCGCGCCTGACCGAGAGCTCGCGGACGCGCAGTGGCAGCTCGGTCTCCAGGGCCTCGACCGGGGTGTTGAGGGTGTTCGACATCGCGACGTGTACGGCACTCGGGCCCGCGGCGTCCCTGCATGCGCCTTGGCCGCCGCCCAGCGTCTCGTAATAAGTCCATTCGCGGTCGCCCATCCCGGCCAAGGTCAGGTTGTTCATCGTCCCCTGGCCCTGGGCCGGCCCGTCGGCGACGTCGGCCAAGGCTGAGAAGACGAGGTCGGCGACCCTGCTCGACGTCTCGACGTTGCCGCCGGCGACGGCCGCACCGGAGCGGGCGTTCAGCACCGTGCCCTCGGGCGCCACGACTTCGATGGGGCGGTGAGCGCCCGCGCTCGGCGGGGCGTCCGGATCCAGGAGGACCCGGACACAGAAGAACGCGGCCGACCGGGTGACCGAAAGGGGGCAGTTGAGGTTCCCGGCAACCTGCCCGTCGCTGCCTTCGAAGTCCAGCCTTAGCGTGTC
This sequence comes from uncultured bacterium, assembly GCA_963740125.1. Taxonomy (GTDB): domain Bacteria; phylum Actinomycetota; class Thermoleophilia; order Solirubrobacterales; family 70-9; genus JALZKA01. Next base: position 226,067 of record CAVUCV010000005.1, read on the forward strand.
GCCTGTGATCGTCGCCCTCACCCGAAGCGCGATGTCCTCCGAACCGTCACTCCCGCCTTCGAGCACATCGCTCGCCTCCCAGGTGCCGTCCTCGAGCTCTGCGAGGCGCGCACGCGTGCGCCTTTCCGAGTAGTCGAGGATCTCCTGCATCGCCCCCGAGACCGCGCTCAGGCCATCCGCCGCGATCAGTTCCTCAAGCCGCTTGGCTCCCAGTTCGTTTGCCGCCCATTGAGCACGGAGGTCGGCAATGCGCTGGGGTCGGTTGCGCATGCCGTTCGTGATCCCTTCGAGCCCGGAGGCGGCCTCGAGGCGACGCGGGGAGATGACCACTCCCTCTTCCGCAAGCGAGGTCGAGCCCGCCGGCATGGAGCCCGGCGTCGGGCCGCCCACGTCGGCGTGGTGTGCACGGCTTGCGACGAATCCCGCGATGGCACCGCCTTCGAACACCGGCGTGATAAGCGTGATGTCGGGCAGGTGCGTGCCGCCGCGAAACGGATCGTTGAGGATCCACGATTCCCCTGGGCGCTGCTCTTCCGAGAGGATCGCCGCCACGGCGTCGGGCATCGAGCCCAGGTGCACGGGAATGTGCTCCGCCTGCATCACGAGCTCGCCCCCGGGCTCGAAGAGGGCCGTCGAGCAATCGCGCCGCTCCTTGATGTTCGGCGAATGTGCGGAGCGGATCAATACCGCACCCATCTCGTCGCACACCGCGCGGAGGCGGCCGACCTGGACCCCAAGGCTGATCGGATCCAGCGTCACGCGCCGGCGCCTTTCTCGGCGACCACTGAACCGTGATCGTCCACGACCGCGCTCCAGCCGGGGGGCAGGACCAGCGTCGACTCGGGCAGCTCGAGCACCGCGGGGCCCTCGAAGGTCTCACCGGCCGACGGCTCGCCGCGCGCGACGTGCGATTCGAGCCACTCCTCGCCGAACCGCACCGGCCGCGCGCTCACCTCTGGGTTGCCGGCGCCCGCTCCGATGGCCGGCTCGGGCGCTTCGTCCTCGAGCGCAAGGCGGATCGCGACCAGCTCGACCGGCGCGCCGGGTACGGCGAAGCCGTAGCGGCGCTCGTGTGCTGCCGCGAACGAGTGGATGAGGTCCTCGCGGGACGGCTCCGGGCCGGCTTCGACCGCAAGCTCGAACGACTGCCCCTGGTATCGGAGCTCGTACGAGACGATGTCTCGCTGCGCCGGCATGCCCTCCTCGATCGACGCGCGAAGCTCGCGAACAGCGCCGGCGATGCGCTCGTCGGTCATCTCGACCTGGCCCATCATCACCGTGCGCGCCGTATCCCGTCGGCGGGCGGCTGCCAGCAATCCGAGCGCGGACAACACGCCCCCGGCTCGCGGGCAGATCATCCGAGTCATGCCCATCTCGGACGCGAGGTCGGCGGCGTGCATCGGGCCCGCGCCCCCGAACGGGAGCAGCGCGAACTCCCTTGGATCGATTCCGCGGTTGACGGTCACCACCCGGAGGGCTCGAACCATCTCGGAGTTCGCAAGCCTCACGATCCCCGCGGCGGTCGTTAGCTCGTCGAGGCCGAGCTTTCCGCCCAGCTCCTGGATCGCACGCGACGCGGCGTCGCGGTCGAGCGCCACCTCGCCCGCCAGGCTTGAGCCGGGTGCGAGGCGGCCCAGCAGGAGGTTGGCGTCAGTCACCGTCGCCTCGGTGCCTCCTCGTCCGTAGCACGCGGGGCCTGGATCAGCTCCCGCCGACCTGGGCCCGACCCGGAGCGCGCCGCCGTGATCAACCCAGCCCACGGAGCCGCCGCCAGCGCCCACGGTGTGCACGTCGACCATCGGGAGCTGGATGACCCGGCCGCCGATTACGCGCGACTCAGTGATCTGCGCCTGCCCGTCCTCGATCACGCAGACGTCGCACGACGTGCCGCCCATGTCGAGCCCGACGGCGTCGCCCGACCCCGATCGCCGGGCGATGAGGCCCGCGCCCACGGCGCCTCCCGCCGGCCCTGACAAGACGCTCCACGCTCCCTGCCGAGCCGCTTCGGCCCACGGCGCGACGCCTCCGGACGAGCGCATGATCTCTGGCGCCGGGATCCCGGCCGCGCCCGACGCGTCGGAAAGGCTTTCGAGGTAGCGGCCGAGCAAGGGGGAGAGGTAGGCATCGACGACGGTCGTTGAAGTCCGCTCGTACTCGCGAAAGCGGGGCAGAACCTCGTGTGACGCGGAGACGTGGACGTCCGGTAGCCGCTCGCGGATCGAGTTCGCGATCCGCTCCTCGTGCGATGGATCCAGATACGAGAAGAGGAGACAGACCGCAACCGACTCGGGACCCAGGTCCTCGATTGTCCGCGAGATCCGCTCGATCTCGTCCGCGGCAAGCGGCTCCACCTCGCCAAGCGGCCCCACCCGGGCGGCGGCGCCGACCCGGTCGCGGTCGGCCACCAGCGGGGACGGCTTGGCAGCGCACGGCCGGTAGAGCTCCGGCCTGTCCTGCCGCCCGACCTCCAGGACGTCCTCGAAGCCGCGGGTGGCGACCAGGGCGACCCGGGCGCCCCTCTCCTCGAGAAGGGCGTTCGTGCCCACGGTCATCCCATGGACGAAGCGCTCGACCTCCCCGGCGCGGGCGCCGGCGTTCTTGAGCACGCCGGCGACAGCCGCAAGCACACCGACCGACTCGTCACCGGGCGTGGTCGGCGCCTTGGCGGTATGGATCCCGTCTCCGTCGAAGAGGACGGCGTCGGTGAATGTTCCGCCGACGTCTACACCGAGCAACACCCGGTGTATTTAACGCGTTGCCGGACGCCGACGCGCGGAGCAGCGTGCGCCGGGCTGGGTCTCGAAGCCCGTTGCCCTAGGCCGTGGCGAGCGAATCGTCGAAGACGTCGTTCTCGATGACCAGATCATCGAACGACTCCTCGAGGTGCTTGTGCGAGGGGCAGTAGTCGCGGCCGGGAAGGGGCTCGCGCTGGCAGGGAGTGCCCTTCCTTGTGTGGGCGCGGCATTCTCTGGGGCCACCGTCGATCTCGAGCAGCTCCGGCATCGTCTCGATCAACTCGAGCGCCAGTGAGATGTTCGTGTCGATGACGTTCCAGACGAAGAGCTGGTCGTTCATCGCGAAGTAGATGCGGACCTCGTTGAAGAGCGACCGTGCGGGGCGGGCGAAGTAGCGGCGATCGGTGGAGATCCGCCTGACAGCGCCCTCGCATGCCTCGAGCAGCTTCTGGCGGTTGCGGCAAGCCGGTCTCGTCCGGCCCTTCCACGACGCGCGGTGCGAGCTCGCGGTATATCGATCGGCTAAAGCGGTACATGTCCTTACATACCCTCCTCGTGTCCCTTGGGTGGGGTGGCTTTCTTGCCTGGGGTTTGCCCGAATGAGCGAACTGATTGGGGATTGTTACACCGAATTGGTAAATCCCCGGGTTCGATCATTAATTTTGTGTTAACCGATCGGGGGAGGCAATGCTCCTTCGATCGGAGGAGGGCACGGCTCCGACGATCAGACCCAGCGCTCTGGCCGAGGGGGCGCGTACCCACTGAGGACCAGATGAATCCCGTCGAAGCCCGTATCGGGATGGGGAAAGTCGGTGCGCCGGTGGGAGCCTCGCGACTCCGTCCGGGCCATGGCCGCCTGAGCTACGAAGGAAGCGAGGGGATAGGGATCCTCGGCGAGCCGGCCCAATCGCTCCCCGTCGCGGGAAGGCCCGGCCAGGTCCCATACCGCGGCCCGGGTCTCCAGGGTCGGAGGTTCGAAGCGCCAGTCGCCGGGCTCGGGAGCATTTCCCGCAGAGTCGTCGCTGACCGCTCGGCGTGCCGCGCGCTCCCCGAACACGAAGCATTCCGAGAGGGAGTTGGAGGCGAGGCGGTTGGCGCCATGGAGTCCCGTGCACGCGCACTCTCCGACGGCGTACAGCCCGGGAACCGAAGAGCGGCCGTCGAGGTCGGTCACGATCCCGCCCATCAGGTAGTGGGCCGCCGGCGCCACGGGCACGGGCTTGCTCCGGGGATCGAGGCCGGCGCGCTCCAGGGTGGCGAAGACGTTCGGGAACCGGCTCGGCTCGATCTCTCGCAGGTCGATGAGGACGTGATCCGTGCCGTCTGCGCGCATCCTGTCGTTGATCGCGGCGGCCACCTCGTCGCGGGGCGCCAACTCGTCCGTGAAGCGCTCACCCGACGCATCGAGGAGGGTCGCGCCCTCACCCCGAACGGCCTCCGTGATCAGGGAGCCGTCGCTCTCGGATCCGGGCAGCGAGAGAGCAGTCGGGTGAAACTGGCAGAACTCGAGGTCGGCGAGCTCTGCTCCGATCTGGTGGGCGAGGACCGGCCCGGCGCCGATCGCGCCCCATGGGTTGGTCGTTCTCTGCCACAGCGCCGCGCCGCCGCCGGTCGCGAGGATGACCGCTCGTGCCCGGATCGGGCCGGCCTCGGTGATGACGCCGAAGCATTCCAGCCCGTCGCTCCACAGAGCGAGCGCCGACGCCCCTTCCTGGACCTCGATCCGCTCGTGCGCTGCCGTCATCTGCGCGAGCCGGTCGGTGAGAGCGCGGCCTGTCTGGCTTCCTCCGGCGTGCACGATGCGCCGGGCCGTGTGCCCGCCCTCGAGGCCGAGCGCGAGCGCGCCGTCCGTGTCCTCGTCGAAGCGCACGCCGTGCTGGACGAGCCACTCGACGGCCGACGGCGCCGCGTGGACAAGGGTCTTCACCGCGTCCAGGCGACACAGGCCGCGTCCAGCCGCAAGCGTGTCCTCCGCGTGGCGCTCCGGCGTGTCGTCGGCTGACAGGGCAGCCGCCAGACCGCCCTGCGCCCAGTAGCTCGAGCTCTCCTGGAGGGGCTTGCGCGAGACGAGCACGACCGGCGCGTCCAGATCGGCCGCTCTGATCGCCGCGTGGAGTCCGGCGGCACCGCCGCCCACGACCACGACCGGCGCATCCAGCTGTTCTGTCCTCGCGGCCAAGAGCGCCCAACCGTACGCGTTCCGCGTGGCAAGATTGCGTGAAGGTGACCCTGCTCTACACGCATCCCGCGTCCTTCGCGCACGAAACCGGAGCCCACCCCGAGAACGCAGGCCGGATCCGGGCGATCGAGGAGGCGCTCGGTAAGGCGTCGTTGCCGGGATTGACCGCGGTGGAAGCGCCGCGCGCCACGACGGAGCAACTCGCCCGGGTACACGACTCGGAGCATCTGACCTCTCTCGCCGCCTTCTGCGCCGGAGGCGGAGGCATGATCGACCTCGACACCGTCGCCTCGGAGGGCTCATGGGAGGCGGCCCTGCGCGCCTCGGGAGCAGCATGCGAAGCCGTGGAGCGGCTGCTCGGTGGCGAGGACACCTCCGCCTTTTGCGCGCTGCGGCCGCCGGGGCATCACGCGGAGACGGACAAGGCGATGGGTTTCTGCCTCGTGAACCAGATCGCCGTGGCCGCCGAGCACGCACGGGCGCAAGGCGTCGAGCGCATTCTGATTCTCGACTGGGACGTGCACCACGGGAACGGCACCGAGGAGATCTTCAAGGCGTCACCCGACGTGCTGTACGCGAGCATCCATGGCTGGCCCCTCTATCCGGGCACCGGTGACATCTCGTACGGAGGAGAAGGAGAAGGGAAGGGCTACACCGTGAACATGCCGGTCCCGAATGGCTCAGGCGACGATCTGTTCACCGCTCTCGTCGAGCACGTCGTGTCGCCGATCGCGCGCGAGTTCAAGCCGGGGCTCATCGCTGTCTCGGCCGGTTTCGACGCGCACGCCGACGACCCGCTCGCATCCTGCGAGGTGTCGGAGGACGGCTTCCGCACGATGGCCGCGCAGATGGCCGGCGTTGCGTCGGAGCTCGGCGTCCCGGTCCTGGTCTGCCTCGAAGGGGGATACGACCCTGGTGCGCTTGGCCGCTCCGTGGTGAAGACGCTCGAGGGCTTCGGCGACGCGTCCGCGAGCTCCGGCGCCGACGAGGGGCTCGTAGCCCCGTATCGCGAGCGCTTCTCGGAGAGCTGGCAGCTCTAGGGGCGAGCGCGCCTAGGGGACGACGTCGTCCTTGACGAGGTCGAGGAACGCCTTCGGGAAGCCGGGGATCCGGTCGAGCTCCGCGACATCGGAGAACCCGTCGTTCTCCTCGCGATAGCGAATCACGCGCTTTGCCTGGGTGACCGACATGCCGACGTCGCGAAGCTCGTCGAATGACGCGTCGTTCAGGCTGAGCATGCCCTCCGGCGCAGGCGCGCGCGGCTCGGGCTCGCGTCCGGCTCGCTCTCGTCTTCCGGCTCGGGGCCTTCGTCGGGCTCGGGCTGTCTGGTTCGTCGCTCTGCGGCTCAGGCTCGGGTTCGTCATCCGGCTCGGATCGCTCGTCCTCGGGCTCGAAGTAGGGCGCCTGGGCGACTTCGGGCTCGTCGTCGGGCTTCTCATGGCCTTCAGGCTCCGATTCGGGCTCGGCGTCGTCGTCCGGCTCGAAGAAGGGTGCCTGGGCGACCTCGGTCTCGGTCTCCGCCTCGGCCCTCTTGCGACGGCCGAAAAGGCGCCGCTTGGGCGTTTCCGGCTCAGGCTCCGGCTCGTCGCCCGTGTCCGTGATCCACCCTGACGGATCGGGCTCGTCACGCTCTTGCGGTGCAGAGTCCTCCGGCTCCGGCTCGGGCTCGCGCTCGGGCTCCAGCTCGGCTTCCGGCTCCGGCTCCGGCTCTGGCTCGGGCTCTGGCTCTGGCTCTGGCTCTGGTGACGACTCCTCGGCAACGCTCGCTCTGGCGCGCTCCGCCGATGCGGCCGCCTCGCCCATGACCCGTTCGATGCGCGACTCCATCTCCTGGAAGCGGCTCTCGCGCTCGCGTTCGATTTCCTCGCGCGCCCGCTGATCGACCTCCGCGGCGCGGCGATCCGCTGCTTCGGCCCTGTTGATCGCTTCTTCCAGCTGGCGCCGGTCCATCGCGAGCTCCTCCTCGAGCGCGGCGCGTTCGCGGTAGAGCTCCTCTTCCCGCTCGAGCATTCGCGCGCTCCCTTCCGCGTCTGCCTCCGCGCGGGCGGCTGCAACCGCCCGCTCGAGGTTGGTGGACGCCTCGCGCCTCGACCCGCTCGAGCTCGGCGTTGAGACGGGCTTCGTGCTCGGCCTGCGCCTTGGCCTCGGCCTCGGCGATTGCCGCGCGGACCCGCTCGACGGCGTCGCGCTCGCCTTCGTCGCGGATCTGCCCCGTCTGCTGTTCGAGCCACTGAGAGGCTTCGGCGCGCGCGTCGACCAGCGCCTTGGCGGTTGCCTCCTCGGCCATTCTCGCCCGCTCGTCCGCTGCCTGGACCTGGCGCTCGGACTCCGTCAGGGCCTTGGCGCGCTCGGCCTTGACTCGGTTCACCTCGGACCGGGCTGCCGCGACCTTCTCGTCGCGGTCTGCCTCCGCCTCGGTGCGCGCCTTGGCCACCGCCTCCTCCTGCTGGGCGGCGAGCTCCGAGCGAAGGGCGGCGATCTCGGCCGCCTGCTTCTCCGCCTCTTCGGCTCTGACGCGCTCCTCGGTGGAGGCGCGCGCTTCGGCCGCGGTGTTGGTCACGCGGGCGTCGGCGTCGGCGCGGATCTGCTCGATCTCGGCGGCGGCCCGCTCCTCGGCCTCCCGGATGCTCTCGGCAGCCGCAGTCTTCTCGCCGCTCGGCGTCCTCGACCGCGCTTGCAAGCTCCTTCTCGCGTGCCTCCACGCGGGCATTCGCGGCATCGGTCGCCTCGCGTTCGGCGCGAGCTGTTTCGCTGGCGATCCGCTGCTCGGCATTGGCCTTGAGGCGCTCCGCTTCCCGCGCCAGTTCTTCCTCCGCGGCTGCGACCCGCTCGGCGGCTGCAAGCGCTCGCTGCTCGATTTCCGAGAGGCGGCGATCGGAGCTTTCGAGGATTCGGGTCTTCTCCTCGCGCTCTACCTCGAGCTCCTCGTCGCGCTTTCGAAGCTCGGCCTCGTACCGCTCCTTCTGAGCGGCGCGCGCTGCGTCGACTTCGGCGCGCATGCGGTCCTCGGCCTCCTTGCGGGTGCGGTCGAGCTCTGCGGCCGATCGCTCCTCGGCCTCCGCGCGGGCACGCTCCTCGATCTGGGTTCTCGTCGTCTCGGCCGATTGGAGCGCCAGGTTCTCGATCTCCAGGCGAGCCTCCTCCGTCGCGGCAGCGGCCCGCTCGGCGGCAATCTCGTCGGCCTTGGCGTCTGCCTCGGCCCGGATCCGCTCGGCCTCCTCCCGCACCCGGTCGTCGAACGTCGCCTTCATGTTCTCGAGCTCCCGCCTCAGGTCGGCGGTCTCCGCCATGACCCGCTGATCGGCCTCCTCGCGGATCCGGCGCTCAGCTTCTGTCCGCGCAAGCTGTGCCTGCGTGGCGCGGTGCTCGGCCTCTTGTGCCTGGGTCAGCGCTTCCTGGACGGCGGTGTCCACGCGGCCGGGATCGGCGGCAGGCTCGGCGGGCCGCAACGCTGCCTCCTCTTCGGCTGCCTTGGCGCGTGCCTCTGCTTCCTCCTTTGCCTGGATCGCCGCGGCGAGCTCCGCCTTGGCGGCTTCGCGCTCCTCGTTGGCGCTGCGCAGCTCGGCTGACGCGGAGTCGCGCGAGCGGAGTGCCGATTCCAGCTCCGCGGCAGCCGCGTCGCGAGCATCTATCGCAGCCTTGAGCTCGGCGCCTGGCTCCCCGCCATCGAGGCGTCCCCGGCTCGCCGCTTCTGCCGCGCTCGATCAGCTTCACCTGCTCCCGCAGCCACTTCGCGGCGCCGGCCCTGGCCTGCTCTTCGAGCGCTCGTGCGGACACCGCATCGCCGGCGGGCGTCTCGGCGGCTTGGGCATCTGATCGCGGCTCGGGCTTCCTCCAGCTCTCTTTGGGCGCGCTCCTGCGCCTCGGCCGCTTCCGCCCTGTGACGTTCCTCGGCTGCGGCGATCTCCTCGCTCGCCTTCTTTTCCGCCTCCTCCACGCGAGCCTGAAGGGCCGCGAGTTGCTCCGCGCTTTCGCGCTTCGCTCTCTCGAGGTCCTCCTCCAGGGCAACGATCTCGTCGATCGCCCGCTCCTCGGCCGCCTTGGTCGCGGCTACCACAGCCTCGCGAATGCGATCGTCGGCGCTCGCGTCCGCAGCCGGCGCAGGGTCAGGGGCCGTCGAGTCCGTCGAGGTCCGGCATCCGAGGGCTCGGGAGCCGCCTCGACACCAGGTGGAAGGAAATCCTCAGGCGGCTGTTCGGGCGTCGCGTCGGGCTCCGCCTCACTTCGGGCGCCGGCGGGCACGAAGCTGTTCGGCGTCTCGGGCCGCTGCTCCTGTGACGGTGGCTGCGCCGCGCCCGTGTCCACTTGCCACTCCTCAGTCGGAGGGTTGTCGAGGCCGGCCTCGGGCTCGTCGGAGCGCGCTCGCGGTCCGGGGGGCGAAATCGTTCGCTTCGGACACGGCGTCGGCCTCGGGATTCGGGGCTTCGGATCTCTTGGCCTCCGCCGGAGGTGCGAAGTCGTCGGCGTCGGTTGCCTGGTCGAAGAGATCTGGGCCGTTCGTCTCGGACCCGTCTGGCGCCGAGCCCTCCGGCGACTCGGGGCCGACCGTCGCCTGGACCACCGTCGGAGGATCTCCGGGAAGGGCGGCCGGCTCAGCCGCGGGCGTCCCGCCGTCGGCTGGCGGAGAGGTGGGAGGGGCTTCCGACTCGGCCGAACCCTCGGGCGCCTCGTCCTCGGAGCCTTGGGCAGCGTCCGTGTCGTCGGCGTCCCTGCGTCGACGGAAGCTGAATCTGCGATCTGCCACGACGCGTGACTCTACGAAATGGCGGGCGCGACGGTCTCGGTTCTCTCATTTGGGCGAATCGTCACGGCTAAGTCTTGTTCGTTGTGGCCGGCGGGCTGGAGCATCGGGGCGCAATCGGCCGGCCCTCCAGGGGTCCGGCAAAGCAAATCGAAAGAGGTCCCCGTTGCTCGCACAAACAATTGACGCGGCCCGCGCCGCACGCGCTCGGATCGGCGCCTGCCAGGGCCAGGGAACGGTTGAGTACGTCGGTCTGATCCTTCTCGTGTCGCTTCTGATGGTCGGCATGGTCGCCGCCATGAAGGGCTTCTCGGGAGAGTCCGGGCTCGACATCGCGGAGGTCATCGTCGCGAAGATCAAGAGCGCGGTTCAGGCGATCACGTTCGGCGACTGACCCGGGGCCGGCGTCCAGGCGGGCGGGTGAATCGCCCGGCACCCGGAGGGATGGGTCGGAGGGAACGCCCGTCTGGAACACTGGCCCCATGCCGAGCCGCAGCTACGACCGCGAAGCCCACGAGCCGCGCCCGATCGAGATCGAGCCGGGGTTCGTGCGGACGGCGACTGGCTCCGCGCTCTACTCCCAGGGGGAGACGCGCGTGATCTGCACCGCGTCGGTCTCCGGGAAGGTTCCGCGCTGGATGGAAGGACGGGGCAGAGGCTGGGTCACGGCCGAGTACTCGATGCTCCCGGCGTCCACGGGCGAGCGCAAGGAGCGCGACTCGCGGAAGGGCCGCCAGGACGGGCGCGGCGTGGAGATCCAGCGCCTGATCGGGCGCTCGCTTCGCGCGGTCGTCGATCTGGACGCCCTTGGCGAGCGAAGCGTCTACGTGGACTGCGACGTCCTCCAGGCGGACGGCGGAACCCGGTGCGCGTCGATCACGGGCGGCTGGGTCGCGCTCAGGCTCGCCGCTCGACTCCCTGATCGACGCGGGGGAGATCACGAAGGACCCCATCACCGACCAGCTGGCCGCCATCTCGTGCGGACTGGTCGACGGGGAGGCGCTGTGCGATCTCGACTACTCCGAGGATTCGCGCGCCGAGGTCGACGCCAACATCGTCATGGCCGGTCCGGAGGGCCTGGTCGAGGTTCAGGCGACGGCCGAGCAGACGCCGGTCACGAAGGCGCGGCTCGACGAGCTCCTTGCGCTGGCCGAGCCGGCCATGGCGACGCTCCGCGAGGCCCAGACGGCCGCTTGCTCCTGACGCCGGGCCGATGCGCCTGATCGCCGCTACCCGCAACGACCACAAGCTTCGCGAGCTGGCGCAGATCCTGACGCGCGGTCGAGCTGCACCCGCTGCCGGACGCGGTCGAGCTGCCTCCGGAGGACGGCGAGACCTTCGAGGCGAACGCGCTGATCAAGGCCCGAGCCACATACGAAGCGTGCGGCGAGCCCGCCCTTGCCGACGACTCCGGGATCTCCGCGCGTGGCTCTGGGGGGCAGGCCCGGCGTGCGCTCCGCGAGGTATGCGTCCGAGAACGCGACCGACGAGGAGAACCTGAGCCTCCTGATCGCCGAGCTGCGCGAGCACGAGGACCGGCGGGTGGCCTACGTATGCGCCCTCGCCCACATCGGCGCCGATGGGACCGAGACGGTGGTCGAGGCGCGATGCGAGGGCACCCTGATCCTCGAGCCGCGCGGCACCCGGGGGTTCGGCTACGACCCGGCGTTCGTTCCCGACGACACCGGTCCGGACGACGAGCGGACGATGGCCGAGCTCTCGGACTCGGAAAAGCACGCGATCAGCCACCGCGGTCGCGCCGCGCGTGCGATGGCGGCGCGCCTGGGCCTGGGTGAGCCGGCGTGATCCGCACGAAGCAGAGCGCCGCGCTCCTCTCCGTCTTCTCGAACTCGCTCCTGATCGCCCTGAAGCTTGCGGCTGCCGCGATCACCGGATCGATCGCGATCCTGACCGAGGCAATCCACTCCTCCATCGACCTCATGGCGTCGTTCGTCGCCCTGATCTCGGTTCGCCGCGCCGACGTCCCGCCCGACGAGGACCACCCCTACGGCCACGAAAAGGCGGAGAACCTCGCTGCGACGATCGAGGGGATGTTGATCCTCGTCGGCGCCGGGATCATCATCTTCGAGGCGACCCGGCGCCTGGTGATCGGCTCCGAGGTCGACTCCCTCGGTATCGGCATCGCCGTGATCGCCTTCTCGGCGGTGGTGAACATGGGCGTCTCGGGGCTGCTCGGCGCGCCGGGCGAAGAGCCTCGGGTCGCCTGCTCTGGAGGGCGACGCCGCGCACCTGCGGGCCGATGCGCTGACGTCTCTGGGCGTCCTCGCCGGGCTGGCCCTGGTCGAGATAACCGACGAGACCGCCTTCGACGCCATCGCAGCCCTCGTCGTCGCCATCGCGATCGTCGTCTCCGGCGTCAACATCATGCGGCGGTCGGGAAGCGTCCTGATGGACGAGGCCCCGCCGGCCGATGAGCTCGACCGGATCGAGGCGACGATCGCCGCAGCCGGGCCGCCCGAGATGCTCGGCTATCACAAGCTCCGCGCCCGCCGGGCGGGCGCGCGGCGCTGGATCGACCTGCACGTCCAGTTCCGCGACGGGACCAGCCTCGAGCGCGCGCACGAGGCCGCGCACGAGCTCCGCGACGCGATCAGGGCAGAGCTGCCGCGATCAGACGTCTTGATCCACGTCGAGCCGGAGAGCTCGCACCGGGAGCTCGCCGACAGCCCGCTGCGGCACTCGACGGCCGAAGAGACCCCGCCTAAGCCCCACGAAGGTTGACCGCTGCCGCGAGCCCGACGGCGCCGACGGTGATCGAGTAGCCCGTGTAGCCGTTCAGGACGAGGACGATCGCAGCGATCGCGCAGATGCGCGACCGTGACGAGCCACGTGATCTTGGGCGCGTTCACGCTGGCTATTTTGTCAGGGGATGGCGGACCCCTCTGTGGCCGAGCGATTTCGAGCGCCCTCATCCGAGGCTCCAGCGCAGGCCATCCGGCGATTCTCGGCCCTCTCCGGCGAGATCCGGGGGTGCGCGATCCTGCGAGGGGGAGGGGTCGCTGGCAGCGACCGGCAGCGAGGCCCGGTGGCTCGAGGCGGCGCGGCGCGCTTCTGGAGGCGGCGGATCGCGCCGCGGGAGAAGAGGCGACTCACGCGCACGTCGCGACAGAGGAGGGCGAGGTCTTCGCCGTGCGCTCGGGCGGGCTCGCGATGGTCGCGGTCACGTCGCGGTTCACCCTCGCCTCGCTCGTCTTCGCCGATATGCGGGCGGCGCTCCGGCAGGCGCAATCACGGCCGGCAAGCCGCGAACTCGGAGGCTGCCTGATGCAAAAGCCCCATCGCCTCGTCCTCGATCGCATGTCCGGGCTACGCGGACGAGGCGGCCGCTTACGTGCGCCGCCGCCGCCTCACTCGCAAGCCGTTCGCCCGCGTCTACACCCAGGGCGGCGGGGGCAGGACGCACTCGGCCGAGACGCCGGAGGGCAAGGAGCTCTTCCTCGCCGCGGCGCGCCTGATCGACGCCGCGCGCTGACCGGCGTCTACTCGCCGGCTTCGTCGAACTCGGGGTCCGGCTCGAGGTCGTCGACCTCTTCGTCCGGATGGATCTCGTCGTCGCCGTGCTCGGCGCTCGTCGCCTGGACGGCGTCTCTGCGAGACCGGGTGATAGCTCGTCTGGAAAGCCTCGATGGCCTGCTCGAGGCCGTGCTCGTCGACGGGACGTCGTCGGAGACGTGGACCCAGTCGCGTCGAGCTCGTCCAGGTTGAAGACCTCCTGGTCGATCGACGCGGAGTCGTCGACGATCACGACAACTTCCGTGTTCGGGATTGAAATAGGTGCCCGGGCGGACGACCAGATCTTCCAGATCGAGATTCTCGCCAGTCATCGAGCGGCAGATACGCCTTCGGTACGCCAGCAGCACTGCGTGAGGCGCGGCTACCCGCTACTGCCCGAGCGATTCGAGCTCCGTCAGCTGGCGCTTGACCTCGGCCTCGACGTCGAGCGGCTCGCGCCCCATGCGGATACGCCTCGCGTTGGACGCCTCGACCAGCTCGCGCACCTCGGAGACGAGCTGCGCGTCCTGCGCCAGCGAGCCCGTCGGAGCGCTCGTCGGCGAGGATGCGCTCGAGCTCCGCGTCGATGTCCAGCGGCTTCTCGCCTCGCGACGCAAGCCGGTACGACTTCGCCTCGAGGAACTGGCGGATCTCGGCCTCGCGCACCTCGGCTGAAACCGGGGCGGAGGGGCCGCCCGTGCGGCCCTGCGGGAAGTCCTGTTCGATCGAGAGCGGGCCCTTGCCGATCTGCTTGAAACGCCTCCCCGGAGCCGACGAAGCTGAACGCGCCGATGCGGGATCGCGACCAGCACGATCAGGAGGATCACTTCGCCATTCGAGAGCGCGAGCGGAAGCACGGAAAGAGGCTATCCTTGCCGGGTCTTAGAACCTGACTGACGAGTCAATCAAGGAAGGAACTTGACGGTGGATTTCACCCTTACCGACGAGCAGAAGGACCTCCGCGAGCTCGCGCACAACTTCGCCGAGAAGGAGATCCGGAAGGTCGCCTGGGAGTACGACAAGGAAGGCACCTGGCCCCAGGAGATCGTCGAGAAGGCCTGGGAGGTCGGCTTGATGAACACGCACGTGCCGGAGGAGTACGGCGGGCCGGGCCTCGACTTCCTCTCGGGCTGCCTGATCGAGGAGGAGCTCGGCTGGGGCTGCTCCGGCATCGGCACCTCGCTCGCCGCCAACGGCCTGGCGATGACGCCGGTCGCGCTCGGCGGCTCGGAGGAGATCAAGAAGGAGTACCTCGGGATGCTCACCGAGGAGCCCAAGCTCGCTTCGTTCTGCCTGACCGAGCCGGACGCCGGCTCCGACGTCTCCGGCATGAAGACCACCGCCAAGAAGGTCGGCGACAAGTGGGTCCTCAACGGCTCCAAGTGCTTCATCACCAACGGGACCTACGCGGACTGGTACACGGTCTACGCCAAGACCGACAAGGAGGCCGGCCACCGCGGCATCTCCGCCTTCGTCGTTCCCCGTGACGACACCGTCACGATCGACAAGAAGGAAGACAAGATGGGCCAGCGGGCGTCGAACACCGCGACCGTCGTCTTCAACGAGACCGAGATCCCCGCGGACAACCTCCTCGGCGAGGAGAACAAGGGGTTCAAGCTCGCGATGATGACCCTCGACCGCACCCGCCCCGGCGTTGCCGCGATGGCGGTCGGCATCGGCCGCGCGGCGTTCGAGTTCGCCTGCGAGTACTCGAAGGAGCGCGTCCAGTTCGGCGTGCCGATCGCGATGCACCAGGCCGTCTCGTTCATGATCGCCGACATGGCGACCAAGGTCGAGGCCGGGCGCCTGCTCACGTGGCAGTCCGCCGCGCTGCTCGACCAGGGCATCCGCAACACGCTCGCCTGCTCGCACGCGAAGCGCTTCGCCGCCGACTCGGCGATGGAGATCGCGGTCGACGCCGTCCAGGTCTACGGCGGCTACGGGTTCATCAAGGAGTACCCGGTCGAGAAGCTCATGCGCGACGCGAAGATCATGCAGCTGTACGAAGGCACCTCGCAGATCCAGCGCCTCGTGATCGCGAAGGAGGTCCTGATGGGCCGAAACGTGAACGAGCCGATCCCCGAGGCGGTCTCCCGCCAGAACGACGCGGCGGCCAAGGAGTCCGAGACGGCGCCGCGGCCGCCGTCTAGCAGACCCCACGTATGTCGATCGGCAGGCGCCCCGAGCGATCGGGGCCCTTCGCCGTTCTAGCCCTTGCGGTTCGGGTCGACCGCGAGCATCGTGCCGACCACGGTGAGGACGATGCCGCCGATCACGATCAGGTGGGCCCAGCCGTCGATGCCGTCGACGAGCGCGTAGATCAGCACCGCTGCGATCACCGCCAGCACCGCGTTGAGCGCGACGATGCGCCACGCCTTCTTTACCTCGGCGCCCGCCGTCGGCGGCCCGGTCAGGTCGATCCGCTCGTACATGGTGCGCTGGGTGATGTCGGTGCTGGCCATGATGGCTCCCCTCGTTCGCTGTGGTCCACACACCTTCCTCCTATTCGGGCAGCCGCGATGTGACGTGCGTCACGCCTAAGTCGGGGGGTGGCCGAGAAGCTCTCCCGACCGGTCTCCGAAGCGGTCGCTCGCGGCCGTCGCCGCGCGGACGAAGCCGAGCCCGGACCTGCGCGAGGGGGCCGCTCGATGGACGTCTTCGGCGGGGAGATCCGCCGGCGCGACCTGTGTCCCGCTCCTCGTCCTCCACCTCATGCGCGACGAGCCCGTCTACGGAAACCGGCTCATGGGGGCGATCGAGGAGATGACCGAGGGCGTGATCTCGGTGAACCCCAACACGATCTACCCGCTGCTTCGCGACATGGAGGCGCGCGGGCCTGATCGAGGGCGCGTGGGAGCACCCCGACCGCCGCACGCGGCGCTTCTACTCGATCACGCAAGGCCGGCAGGACGGAGCTCGAGCGCCTGCGCGAGGGGCTCGAGCCGATCCTGGACTCGGTGATCCGCTCGATGACGCTGATCAAGGCCGAGCTGTACGGCGAGTGGCAAGGGTTGAGGCGTCATCAGGTAGTGGTCGTCCCGCGTCGCTCGCGGAGGCGTGGGACGGGTACTTCGACCCGCGGGCTGGCCCGAGTGGGTGGACGCGTTCGCCGGAGCGTGATCGAGATCGACGGGCTATCCCGCAGGCCGGCGGCACCCTCGTGTGGCGAGTCGGTGCCGGCCGGGCGGGGCGAGGTGACCGAGAAGGTGCTAGAGCACGAGCCGCGCCGCAAGCACCGCATCGAGTTCGCGGATCCGACCATGACGGGGAGATGAAACGACATTCGCCATCGAGGGCGAGGGCACCCGCGTCGCCCAGGCCATGACTACCGGCTCGCTCGAGCGCGGCGTCTTCGCGTTCCTCGGAGCGCTTCTTCGTGCAGCTCGCAGGTGAAGCGCTCGCTGGAGCGCTCGCTGGCCGGCGTTCCGCGATCACGTCGCGGATTCCGCGGTCCTGATAGGTTTCTCGCGTCCCTTCCTTCCCTTAAGTCAGCGAACGTAAGGAGCCTCAGATGTTCGTCTTCAAGGCCGCCGTCGTCGGCGCCGGAACCATGGGCGGCGAGATCGCCCAGGCGATCGCAGCCGCCGAGATCCCCGTCGTCCTCAAGGACATCGACCAGAAGTTCGTCGACGCCGGCCTCGACAAGGCGCGCGAGGTGACGCAGGGCCAGCTCGGCCGCCTGGTCAAGAAGGAGAAGCTCACCCAGGAGCAGGCGGACGAGCAGCTCGAGGTCGTCATGGGCCGGATCACCGGCACCACCGACTACTCGGACTTCGGCGACGTCGACTTCGTGATCGAGGCGGCGCCCGGAGAAGATGGAGATCAAGCAGGCGGTCTTCGCCGAGCTGGACGCCGTGACGCCGGGCCACGCGATCCTGGCCTCGAACACGTCGTCGCTCTCGATCGCCGAGATGGCCGACGCGACGCTTCGCCCGCACAAGGTCGTGGGCTTCCACTTCTTCTACCCGGCCTCCGTCATGCCGCTGGTGGAGATCGTCGCCGGCGTCACCGACGAGGAGACGATCGAGGCGGCCGTCAACTTCGCGCAGACGATCCGCAAGCAGCCGATCGTCTGCGAGGAGGTCCCGGGCTTCGTCGTCAACCGCATCCTCAACTCCGCCGTCGGCGAGATCTGGCGCGCGCAGGAGGAGCAGGGGCTCTCGATCAAGAAGATCGACGAGGCCGTGGGCGCCCAGAACGTCGCGCCGATGGGCCCGTTCTTCCTGGTCGACCTCCTGGGCCTCGACACCGTCTTCCACGTCGCCGAGCACCTGAACGAGTCGTACGGCGACTCCTTCTACGTCCACCAGGGCATGAAGAAGCTCGTCTCCGAGGGCAAGCTGGGCGCCAAGTCCGGCGGCTCGGGCTTTTATGAGAACGGCGAGCCCCAGATCGAGGGCGACGCCGAGCCGAACGGCGAGGAGCTCGCCGAGCTGATGTCGCTCAAGGCGATCGTCGAGGCCTGCCTGGTCCTGGAGGAGGGCGTCTCGACCGTGCGCGAGATCGACCTGGGGATG
The DNA here is from genome assembly GCA_963740125.1 of uncultured bacterium. Classification (GTDB taxonomy): domain Bacteria; phylum Actinomycetota; class Thermoleophilia; order Solirubrobacterales; family 70-9; genus JALZKA01. The sequence continues at coordinate 243,752 of CAVUCV010000005.1, forward strand.
ATGGCCGGCGCGGGCATGGACCCGCGCCGCGGCATCTTCCCGCCGTTCACCAAGGCCGACCTCACCGGCCTCGACGTGATCCTCGAGAAGCTCGAGGCAGCCGAGGAGAAGCACGGCGAGCGCTTCGCGCCGCCGGTGACCCTCCGGCGCCTGGTCGCGCAGGGCCGGCTCGGCCAGAAGGCCGGCCAGGGCTTCTACGCGTATCCGCAGGCCGACGAGGGCGATCAGACCGAGACGGTCAAGCTCGAGACGCGCGGCGACGTCGCGATCGCCTGGCTCGCGAACGGGATGATGAACGCCGTCTCGCCGCAGGTCGTCAAGGACCTCGGGACCGTCTGGGAGAAGGTCAAGTCCTCGGGCGACATCGGCGCGATGGTCATCGCCTCGGCGAACCCGCTCGTGTTCTCGGCCGGCGCCGACATCAAGGCGTTCACGCAGATGGACGAGGCGGGCGGCGAGGACCTGATCCACTCGGGCCACGCGCTTCTTCGCGACCTGGGCCAGAACCGCGGTCTCGACGATCGCGGCGGTCAACTCACTCGCGTTCGGCGGCGGCTGCGAGGTCTCGATGGCCTGCGACTTCCGGATCGCGGCCGAGTCGGCGATCTTCGGCCAGCCGGAGATCAAGCTGGGGATCATCCCCGGGTTCGGCGGCACGCAGCGCCTGCCGCGCCTCGTCGGCCCGCACAAGGCGCTGGAGATGAACCTGATCGGCGATGCGATCACGGCGCACGATGCGCTCGAGCACGGGCTCGTCAACCGCGTCGTGCCCGACCACGAGCTGTTCGACACCGCGCTCGCCTGGGCGCGCAAGCTCGCCGGCCAGGCGCCGCTGGCGGTCGAGGAGATCAAGAAGGTCAGCCACAAGGGCGACCTGGACGAGGGCATCGAGGCCGAGAAGCAGGGCTTCGCCGACGTCTTCCGCGACCGAGGACGGCAAGGAAGGCATCTCGGCTTTCCTCGGCAAGCGCAAGGCCAGTGGAAGGGTCGAGTGAGCAGCAAGCCGCCCGGACGACCGACGCGCCGGCAGAGCCACGCCGGGACTCGTCCGAGGAGGCCGAGCGGCTCGCCGGAATGATCCGCGAGTCCGCGTCGACCGTCGTCCTGACGGGCGCCGGCGTCTCGGTGCCATCCGGGATCCCGGACTTTCGCACGCCCGGAACCGGCCTGTGGGAGAACGTCGATCCCATGGAGGTCGCCCACATCGACGCCTTCCATCGCGGACACCGCGCGCTTCTGGCGCTACTACCGCCCGCGCTTCCACGAGCTCGGCGCGAAGGAGCCGAACGCCGCTCACCGCGCGCTCGCGGAGCTCGAGGAGCGAGGGCTGGTCGAGGCCGTCATCACCCAGAACATCGATCGGCTCCATCGCGCGGCCGGGTCTCAAGCGGGTGATCGAGGTCCACGGCTCGATCGAGACTTCGAGCTGCACCGCGTGCGGCGAGAGCTTCGGCATCGACGACGTGGATGCGCTCTTCACCCAGGACGGAGATCGCATCGTGCGGCGGCTGCGGGGGCAAGGTCAAGCCCGACGTGGTCCTGTTCGGCGAGCTCCTGCCCGAGCAGGCGATGGCCGAGGCGACCGCGCTCTGCGAGGACGCCGAGCTGATCCTGTGCGTGGGCTCGTCGCTGGAGGTCTACCCGGTGGCCGGCCTTCCCAGCACGGCGCTCAACCGCGGCGCCCGTCTTGCGATCGTCACGAAAGGGCCGACCCCTTACGACCGCGACGCCTCCGTCAGGCTCGCCGGAGACGTGGTGGACGACCTCAGCGCCGTCCTCGCGGCTCTCTAGCCGCCCGTCTCCCAGCCGTGGGCAGCGCGGCGCCTGAGAACGCGCTCGCAGATCGCAAGCGTCTCCTCGACCTCGGCTCTCGCGCTCGGCCGACAGAGGCCCCTGGAGCGCCTCGTTCGCGGCGTCGCCGGTGACCTTGCGCCGCTCGCGAGCAGCTCGCCAGGTCCGCCTCCTGGCCGTGGCCGGTGAGCCTCGCGCGCTCGGCGAGCAGCGCCTCCAGGCCGACGCGAAGCTGAAGCGCCGCCTCGCGGCCGCGGCCGCGCGTCCAGGTCGGCGCGGGCGCGCAGGACGAGCTCCTCGCACGCGAGGGCGGTGTCGCGCAGCCCGAGGAGCGCCGCCATGCGCTCCTGGGGGCGCAGAGCCTCGCTGCGGCTCGACCGCCGGGTCTCCCGCGGAAGATCGATGGCCTGCTCCCACTGCCGCTCCACCAGCTCGTCGCCCTGTCCGAAGCCGATCCGGATCGCGAGCATGGAATCGGCCGACGGGTCGGCGACCGCACGGGTCCGTGGCGGTGATGCGGCGGGCGGCGACCGCCCTGCCGAACGCAGGCGAGGCCGCGCTCGACGAACGCATCCCGTTCCTCGTCGTCCTTGCGCATCCGCTCGAGCCACGCCTCGCCGTCGCCTTCGATCTCCGACGGCGACCACGACCATGAGGCGGGTGACGGGGACCTCGGCCGCGTCGTCGGTGCCGCGTCGCCTGCGGCTTGGCCGGCGGAGGCGCCGGCGGGAGGGGTAAGGGGCGCCGTACGTCTCGGCGACCAGGACCAGCGGCGTCTCGTGGCCGCCCTTACCGTCCCCGGGCTCGCGCACGGGGTAGCGGCCGTCCGCGATGCCGAGCGAACCGGCGAGCTCGAACTGGACGAAGCTGAAGAGGCTCAGCGCTCGACTACTCGCCGACGTGGGCGGCAGACGCGCGGTCGTTCTTCTTCGCCGGCAGCGAGTACTTCGACGGCTTGGTCGGCACCGTCGGGTTGTCGATCTGGCCGATCTGGCCGATCAGGCGCTCCCACTGCTCGGGCTTGAGGAGCTGCACGAACTGCTTGTCGAGTGACGAGGCCGGGCCTGAGGTGGGCCGGAAGCCGATATGCACGTGATCGTGGTGGTCGCCCATCGCGAAGGACGGCCCTCCGAAGCTCATCAGCGAGATCACCTCGTCCGGCTCCATGGTGCCCTGGAGCTCGAGCGTGTCACGCACGAGCGCTTCGGCGACGGTGCCCGGGCCCTGGTTGCCGAGGACTGGGATGCCGTTGATCTGGGCGATGTCGATGGCGCCGCCATACGAGTGGTTGGAGACGTTGCCCGAGGTCGTGATGCTGCTCTCGCGCCCGCAGAGCATCGACGTGATCGTCATGCGATAGCCGCGCGCCGACAGGAACTCGAGTGTGGCGAGCACGCGCCGGTCGATCTGGCCGCCGCGGACGTAGTTGAGGTCGCAGGCCGAGAGCTCGAGCCGGTTGTTGACGAGAACCCGCTTGATCAGCTGCTCCTTCGACATGAGCAGGACCTGGCCGGTCGTGACGCCGGTGCCGGCGAACGGGTTCTTGCCCGCCGCGCGGTAGATCGCGGTCGCCTCGAGGAGCTTCCAGCCGTCGAGGATCGGCTTCGGGTCGATCTTGGGCGCGCCGCGGCCCGTCGGGCGGATCTCGAAGTGGAGATGCGGGGCAAGCTCGTTCGTCTTGCCTACGCGGCCGAGGACGGTGCCGGCGACGACCTTCGAGCCCTTCTCGAGCTGCGCCAGGTCCATCTTGTCCTCGTCGTAGCGCAGGACGCTCGAGAAGTAGGACTTGAAGCCGTCGTAGCCCGGGCATCCGGCGGTTCAGCAGGTCGTCGAGCTGGCCGGTGAGGCTTGCGCGGCTCTCGTTGGCGTCGCGCTCGGGGAAGGCGTAGAGGCGTGCGCGTGAGTCCTCCGTGTTGGCGGGCTCGGACGTCCTCTGCCTCGGACTTCGGCTTCGACTCCTCGTCGCCGTCGTCGGGCTGCTTGCCGGCGGAAGCCGGCTCGTCGGGCTTCTCCTCGGACTCGATGAAGATGTCGCGCATCGGGTTCTTGCGACGCTTCGGCACCGGATAGGCCTCTGCAACCTCGCCGAGCTCGGCGTAGGTGAAGCGGTTCCCGTAGGCGTCCTCCAGCACGATGAAGCGGCCAAGCCGGTCCGACTTGCCGATCCGCTTGATGACTCCGTCGTTCACCGCTACGACCGGCGCGCCCTCGCGGCTGTAGATGTTGATGCCACGCTCGGTCGGGGAGCTCGAGATGACGTCGGCCGCGTTGCCCGCCTGGCCCTTCTTCGGCGTCGCGCGCTCGAGCGCCTCGCGCTCGGAGATGTCGTCCGCGTAGCGGGACTTCGCGGCGACCGGGAAGTGGGCGCCCTCGGTCAGGCCGGTGAGCGAGCCGACGAGGTCGTCGGGGATCTTGCCGTACTGGCGCGCGTAGAGGAGGACCTCGTCGACGTACCAGTCGGCGTGGTTGTAGGCGAAGATCGCGCGATAGAGGTCTTCCTGGGCGCCGGCAGCGTCGAGGTAGTTCGCCGCGGCGCAGATGGCGTCAACCGGGTTGTAGGGGTCCTTGCGGCCGTCGTTGTTCGCGTCGACTCCATACGCCTCCCAGCTCGACGGGATGAACTGCATCCATCCGAGGGCGCCGGCGGAGGAGACGTTGAGGTTCGTGCCGAATGCGGTCTCGATGCGGTTGATCGAGGCGAGCACCTCCCACGGCACTCCGTACTGGGTTCCGCAGGCCTGGTAGATCGGGAGCAGGAAGGGCGGGATCGTGAACTGGTCGATGACGAAGTTGGGGACCCCCATCGGCGCGGCGCCGTAGTCCGCGATGGTGACGGTGGGGTTCGTGTTGGTCGGCGACCCGTCGGCGTTGCGATCCTCCGGCGGCTCGATCGGCTCGTCCGGATCCTTACCCTCATCCTTAGGTTTAGGGTCGTCTGCCTTGCCGCCGCCCTTGCCGCCGCCGCCGTTCCCCTGGCCGGTCTGGCCGGGGACCTGCTCGAAGCCGTCGCCGCCGCCGTTGCCGCCGCCGTCGCCGGGGGTGTCGCCGTCTCCTCCGTCGATGGGCGGGACGGTCGGGATCGACGGGGTCGTCGGTCGGGGGAGCGCGCGGGGTCGGTCTCGTCGCCGTCACCCGGGCCCGAGCAGCCGGGGTCGAGCAGGTCGATCTTGCCGTCGCCGTCGTCGTCCTCCAGGTTCGAGCAGACGGGAAGGTCGATGGCGGGCAGGTCGGATCCGCCGGGCAGGTCGATGTTCACGCTGCCTTCGCCGCTGCCCAGGTTGACGCCGCCGGCCGTCGCGTTCGCGGCAAGCAGGCAAACCCCGAAAAGGGCAAGTGCTACGACAAGTTGGAACTGCCTCTTCATCCGTTCGGATCTCTAGTCTCTCTACCCGGCCCGCCGAGCAGGCTGGAACTCCGATTCGTGCCTGCACCCGGGCCCTGAGGACGCTACCTGTTCGGCCCAGGATGTGCAATGGCCAACCCACGCACGGCAAACCTACCGCAGGTTGTACCCGGAAAGTGTTGTTTTCACATGAAGCCAACTCGAGTTCCCATCGGCACGTTTGCAGGCATGCTTGAAGCCGGGTGCCGTAAGTTTTCCCAAGGTTGACCGAAGCCGATGACAGCGGCATCAAGGCACGCGGCGAGGAGGCTCTCGTCCGAGCTCGCGCAGGCGATCGCCGAGAACCCCCTCGTCGGCGGGGCGCTGGCGCGCGCGCTCGGCGCCGGCGAGCGCGCCGCTGTGGCCCAGCGCCAGGCCATCGGAGCCCTCAACCTCGCGTCGAGCTCTGACTTCGAGCGCCTCGAGCTGAGGCTTCGCTCGTTCTCCTCGCGGCTCGAGGCGATCGAGGACTCGATCGACCAGCTGCGCGACGATCTCGCCGAGCTGAAGGCGCGCGACGCGGGCCGGGCCGGTCAGGCGCCAGACGCCTGAGCCACGGCTCCCAGCGCCCTCGCAGCCTGCGTTCCCAAGCCGATCAGCGCCCTTTCCAGCGCCTCCTGCTCCACGCTCGAGCCGCTTGCCGGGCCGATCGACCACGAGGGCGCAGGCGCAGGCGACTCCATCCCTGGCCCCCGCGGCCGCGAACGCGGCGGAGCTGAGGTCCAGCGGCGACCGCCTCGCCGCTCGCAACGTCCGGTCCGAAGCGAGGTCCGTCGAGCGAGACCGTGCCGGTCCTCGGAGCCGGGCAGGGCCTCGATGAGCGCGTCCGTGAGCGCCGGGTCGGGGGCGACGGGCGTCCCGCCGGAGAGGGCGAATCCGGCGCCGTCGTCCGGCTCGAACCAGGTCGCGACAAGGCTCGAGCCGGGCTCCAAGGCCCCGTCGAGCGGGATGCACGATCCGATGCGAATCGCCCTTTGGACGCCCAGCCGGGCCAGATCGGACATCACGGCGGCGGCGCTCGGGCCCGCCGATTCCGAGGGACTGGACCGTCAGCTCGGTGCCGTCTTCGCGTCGTGCCGTGGTAGCCCCAGAGGCCATGCGCGAGATTGCTCATCCGCGGCGAGTCGCAGAGCGCGACGGCGAGGTCCATTGCTCCCTTCGGGTCGTCTGTGACCAGCGCATCGGGCGCCGATCGGGGCTGTCGGGTCGAGATAGGAGCGCATCGGCGCCATTGAAGCGGCGCCGGAAACCGTAAGCTGCCCCTCATGCCGAGCGAGGACCCCACAGGGGCGCCCGAAGGCGACGACGGAAGGAGTCGCCGATGCGCTCCGCGCAGCGATCGAGAGGACCCTCGCGGCCACCGCTCCCGCGGCGGGCCAGACGCGCGAGCGAGCGGGGGAGATCGTGGGGGAGATCTCGAAGCGGGGCCAGGGCGCCCGGGACGAGCTCGCGCGCCGTGGGCAGGAGGCCGGCGCCGAGATCGCGAGGCTCGGCCAGGAGGCTCGCGAGGCCCTTTCCAAGCGGGGCCTGGAGGCGACCGGAGAGCTCCGCTCGCAGCTCGACGCGCTCGAAAAGCGCCTCGCCTCGGTCGAGGATCGCCTCAAGTCCGTGCAGGGTGGCGCGAGCCGCCGGAAACCGAGCCTCCAGGACGAGCGAATCTAAACCTAAAGCTGAGGGTTAGATGAGCGCCGGAGGGGGTCGGCGGGTCGCGATCACCGGCGTTTCGGGCCACTGGGGCTCCGAGATCGCGCGCAGGCTCGCCCGCGACCCGCGGGTCTCCTATGTCGTGGGCATCGACACGCGTCCGCCCGCCGAGCGACGTCGGCGACATCGACTTCATCGAGGCAGACCTGCGGAGCGCGCTGATCTCGCGCCTCCTTCCCTCGACCGAGGTGGACACCGTCGTCCACTGCGGGATCCTCTGGTATCCCGAGCCCGGCAAGCCGGCTCGCTCGCTGCACGACTTCAACGTGATCGGGACGCTCCAGCTCCTCGCGGCGTGCGAGCGGACGCCGACGCTCGAGCGGGTCGTCGTGCGTGGATCGGCCGCGATCTACGGCTGCGAGGGAGCCGCGCCGCTGTTCTTCCCGGAGGACGCTGGCGGGCGAGATGCCTCTTCGGACCCGCTTTCAGCGCGACGTCTCCGAGCTCGAGGGCTACTTCGAGAACTTCGCCCGCCGCCACCCCCAGATCTCGAGCTGCATGCTGCGCTTCCAGCCGGAGATCGGCGCGGACCTGGACGCGCCGCTCGTCCGCTACCTGAGCCTGCCCGTGGTGCCGACCCAGCTGGGGTACGACCCCAGGCTCCAGCTTCTCGACGCCGATGACGCGCACGGACGCGCTCGACGCGGCGGTCTGGAGCGACATCCGCGGACCCGTCAACATCGCGCCGTCCGGCGCCTTGTCACTGAGCCGGATCCTCCGCATGGGCGGGCCGGCCGGCCCTACCCGATTCCCCATCCGCTGTTCGGCCCGGCGCTCGAGCGGCTTGGCGCGCGGCTCGGCGCCGGGCCGCGTGGTCGGAGACGCGGTGCGCCTGCTGCGGTTCGGCCGCGGCGTCGACAACACGCCGCATGCGCCGGGAGCTCGGATTCGAGCCCAGGCTTAGCGCCGTCGACGCGGCCCGCGAGCTCATGACGCGGCTCGACGGCCGCCGCATCGGCCCGCCGCTGCATCCGGGCGTCGCCCTTGCCCGCCTCGCGGGGTCTGGGCGATGAGCCCCGGAAGAGGGCCGCCCGAGGTCGCGCGTGAGCGGCGAGGACTCCGAGGCGCTGGCCCGCTTCCTCCGCGAGGTCCGCTCCGGCGTCGAGGCCGGCGTCGACCCGGTCACGGCCGCCGGCGAGGCGTGTCAGCTCGCTCCCAGCGGTCGTCCGCGACGCGGTCGAGACCATCATGCGCCGCCTGCGCGGCGAGTACTCGGAGGACGAGTGGGGATTCGACGAGGACTTCGCGGAGGCGGTCTTCCCGCTGTTCCGATTCCTCTACGACGTCTGGTGGCGGGTCGACGTCGTCCGGCGTCAAGAACGTCCCCGCTCACGGCCGCGGGCTCCTGGTCGCCAACCACGCCGGCTCGCTCTTCCCGTTCGACGCTTCGATGATGACCATGGCGGTGATGCGCGAGCATCCGCTGCCGCGCTGGCCGCGCTTCATGGTCCTCGACTGGGCATTCGTGCTGCCGTTCCTCTCGGCGTTCATGCGCAGGGTCGGCGGCGTCCCCGCTTCGCCTCACAACGCGACGCGCTGCTCGAGCGCGACGAGCTGGTGATGGTCTTCCCCGAGGGGGTGAAGGGAACGGGCAAGCCGTTCTCCGAGCGCTACCGGCTTCAGCGCTTCGGCCGCGGCGGGTTCGTCGAGGTGGCGCTCCGCACGCGCTCGCCGATCATCCCGGTCGCGGTCGTCGGCTCGGAGGAGATCTATCCCAAGGTCGCCGATGCGCCGAGCGCTCGCCCGCGCCATCGGCGCCCCGTTCGTCCCGATCACGCCGACCTTCCCGCTCCTTGGCCCGCTCGGGCTCGTGCCCCTGCCGTCGAAGTGGCGGATCGAGTTCTGCGAGCCGATCGATCTCTCGGAGCACCCGCCCGAGGCGGCCGACGACCGCGGGCTGGTGTTCGACATCTCGGAGCAGGTGCGCGAGACGATCCAGGCGAAGATCTACGAGAACCTCGTGGCGCGAGGCGGCGCGTTCCTCTAGATACATAGACTCGGCACGGTGATGCGAAGGGTTCGAGCGTCGGCGCGGACGAGCTTCGCGAGCTGATCGAGCACGCCCTCGGAGACTTGGACATCGACGAGCGCCGCGGCGCCCTCCTTCAGCGCCACCGGCCTCCAGGTCCGCCTGGAGGTGACCGACCTCGACCTCGTCCTCCGGGTCCGCGCTTCCGACGATGTCGCCCACCATCTCTCATGGGCGTTCGCAGGGGACGAAGACGCAGTCGGGCCCGCCGGGCTGACCCTCGCGATGGACTCGGCCACCGCGAACGCGTACCTCCAGGGCCGGGCGAGCCTGCCCGTTGCGATGGCCCGCGGCCAGGTCCGCTGCTCGGGCGATCTGAAGCCGGGCTCTCATCTACCTGCCGGCGCTGCATCTCCTCGTCGAGCCGTACCGAGCGTGGATGACGAAGCTCCACCCGCACCTCGCCGTGGCCTGACGAAGCGAGAAAATTCCCCTTGACTCTCGCCGTCGACCGGCGTAGTGTCGAGTCCATCAAGAAGGCAAGAGGCCGCAGTGGCGTTGCCTTGGAGTCCCCGGCGACTGGGACTCCAGATCAGACGCTCGCGAGACGCCCGGATGGGCGCCGTAGGCCGACCTAGCGGGCCGTAGAGCCTGCGGACGACGGGGTCATTCCGATCCCGTCGTCCTATGTAGGTGAGCTAGGGCTATGCGCAGGTGGAGTGGGCTCAAGACACCTCTTACGCGCGCCTTCGGCGCTTGCACCTGCTTCTTTCGGACCTAGAGGTCACTCAGATCAAATACCTGGCCTGCGAGTATCGGCGCGTGGCGGACGAAGAGATCACGATCGCCGAGGCGGCTCGCATCGCGGGGGTCTCGACGGCGACCCTGAAAAGCTGGGTGGGGGCGAAGATCCTGCCGGTCAAGCGAGGCCGCTGGACCCGCGCGATCGCCGCGCAGGCAAGGGTTGTCGCGCGGATGCGCGAGCGCGGCCATTCGCTGAACGACCTGCGCCAGGCCGCCCGGGACGGCCGCTTGGCGTTCGGCTACGTGGAGGACCTGATCCCTCGGTCGGAGCGGACGTACTCGCGCAAGCAGGCGGCAAGGATGTCGGGGCTCGAGGAGGACCTGATCGACAGGATCATGGGCCTCCTGGGCACGCCCGACCGCGGTCGAGGGAACCCTGACCGAGCAGGACGTCGAAGCGATGAAGCGCATCGCTGGGATCCTGGACGCGGGCTTCCCCCTCGTCGCTCTGCTTCAGCTGGTCCGGGTCTACGCGCAGTCGATCAGGAAGATCGCCGAGGCCGAGGTGCGGCTGTTCCACCTCTTCGTCCATGAGCCCCTGATCGCCGAGGGCGTGGACGCCATGCAGATGGCCGAGCAGATGGAGGGCCTGGCGCGCGACCTCTTCCCGGCGGCCCCGCCGCTGATGGACTACATCCACAACCGCTACCTGCGCTTCTACAACGAGCAGGACGTCGTCGGCCACATGGAGACCGAGCTCGACGGAGCGCGACAGCTCGGCCGGGTGATGATGGCCTTCTGCTTCGTGGACCTCACCGGATTCACCCGCTACACGGAGGAGGAGGGCGACGAGGAGGCCCTCGACCTGGTCGAGCGATTCGTCGACACGGTGGAGGCCACGCTGCCGTCCGAGGCGCTCGTCGTGAAGACGATCGGCGACGAGGTGATGATCGTCTCGCCTGAGGCGGTGACGCTCACCGAATGGTCCGTGGGCTTTCTGAAGCTCTTCTCGGAGCGCCCGCAGCCGCGAGTCGGCATCCACCTCGGCCAGGCCGTTTACCGCGACGGCGACTACTTCGGAACCGACGTGAACCTGACCCATCGCGTCGTCGCGCGGGCTCTGGGCGGCGAGGTGATGATCACGCGGCCGGTCGCCGACGCGATCGGGAGCTCACGAGTACCTCGAGCTCGAGCCGATCGGCAAGGTCGGCCTGAAGGGGTTCCCGGAGCCGATCGACCTGTTCACCGTCTCGGCGAGGCCCCTGGACGATTAACGCCGTGTTTACGGCTTCCCCATGCAGGATTCGACCTGTCCGCGGCGTACGATCCATTCGTGACGAAGGGGAGCGCGCTCGAGACGCTGAAAGAGGCAGCCGAGGCATCGGGTCTGGTCGACTCGACTTCCGACGGGGTCGTCATGGTCTCGGGCGGCGCCGACTCGGCCTGCGCCGCCGCGGCGCTCGCCTCCGCTCGTCGGCCCCGAGCGGCTCCACGCGCTTCACGTCAACTACGGCCTGCGCGACGCCGCGGACGACGACGAGCGGACCGCCCGCCGCCTCTGCGCCGCGCTTCGGATCGACCTTCACGTCGAGCGCGTCGGCCGGGAGGACCTCGGTCCGGGAAACCTCCAGGCGTCCGCCCGCGCGGCGCGATACCTGGCGGCCGAGCGCCTTCGCAACCGCTTCGGCGTGACCTGGATCGCGACCGGGCACACCCGCTCCGACGTCGCCGAGACAGTCGTATACCGCCTCGCGAAGTCGCCGGGCTCCCGCGCGCTTCTGGGCATGAGCCCGCGATCGGGCCGCGTCATCCGGCCGCTCCTGGCCCTCTCGCGCGAGGAGACGCGGGCGCTGGCCACGGGCGCCGGCCTTCCCTTCGCCGATGACGAGTCGAACTCCGACCCCGGCGTTCGCCCGCAACCGGATCCGCGCCGAGGTACTGCCCGCCCTCGCGGCGCTCAGCCCCGAGACCGAGCGGAACATCGCCGAGACCCGCGCAGAGCTTGGAGAGGAGGCCGCCCTCCTGGAGCGCGTGGCCTTCGAGGCGCTCGAGCGCGCCGGGACGGGCGCTTCGGAGACGCAGCTCGACGCCCGCGCCCTGAGAGCTGGGAGCCCGCGCTTCAGCGGCTTGCGCTGCGCTCGCTGGCCGAGCGGGCGGCCGGGCCGGCAGATCGCGCTCGGGCGGGCGCGCGCCGCCGAGATCGCCCGTCTCGCCGCGGCGCCCGAGGGCGGCGAGATCCAGATCGGAGGCGGCGTGAGCGCGATCTGCGAGTCCGGCCTCGTCTCGTTTCGCGTCATGGATCCGCTCGACGCCGCTCCCGAGCCCGCCCAGGGCCTGCTGACGCTTCCGGGCCGCTGCCGGTCGGGGACTGGGAGGTCCGGGCGGAGCTTCACCCGGCGCCCGTCGCGCCCGCCGGCCCGGAGCTCGCGACCCTCGACGCCGCGGCGCTCGGCGAGCCTCTTCACGTGCGCACCTGGCAGCAGGGCGACCGCATCCGCCCGCTGGGCATGCAGGGCTCGAAGACGCTGGGTGACCTCTTCGCCGACCGCGGCGTTCCGCGCTCGCAGCGCACCCGCGTCCCGGTCGTCACCTGCGGCGACCGCGTGGCCTGGGTCGCCGGCGTCGCGGTCTCGGACGACTTCCGGCTCGGCGCCGACACCACGGCCGCCGCCGTCATCACGGCGCAGCCAGCCTGTAGGTGCGAGCGCCTCGACTCCAGCCGTTTAGTCTCCCGCGGGTGAACGACCCCTCGATCGGCGAGACCCTCGTCTCGGAGGACGACCTGAAGGCGCGCGTTGCCGCGCTCGGCGAGGAGATCAGCCGCGACTACGAGGGCCGCGACCTGTTCATGGTCGGCGTGCTCAAGGGCGCCGTCCTCTTCATCGCGGACCTGATGCGCGAGCTCACCGTTCCGTGCGAGATCGACTTCATGGCGGTCTCGAGCTACGGCTCGGAAACGGACTCCTCGGGTGTCGTGCGGATCATGAAGGACCTGGATGCCCCGATCGAGGACCGCGAGGTCCTGATCGTCGAGGACATCATCGACTCCGGCCTCACGCTCCACTACCTGATGAAGAACCTGAGGGCGCGGAACCCGCGCTCCCTCGAGGTGTGCGCGCTCCTCACGAAGCCGGAGCGCAGGCGCGTGGACCTGCCGATCCGCTACGTCGGATTCGAGATCCCGAACCGCTTCGCCATCGGCTACGGGCTCGACCACGCGCAGCGCCTCCGCAACCTTCCGTACGTGGCTGCGTTAGACACTTAGGAGTACCTGGATCCGTTGCTACGCTGATCTGAGCGTTGCGGGACTACGAAATCCTTTTATTCATGCCTATTTCGAGCACGGCTGACACGTCCAAGCCCGCTCTGGCGGGCCGACGTCCGTGGGAGCACCGCATGAGGCGCTTCTTCCGCTCCGCGGCGTTCCCGATCCTGGTCGTCCTCGTGCTGGCGTTCTTCGCCAGCCGCGTGATCAGCCCCGGCGAGCCCGAGGAGATCCCGACCTTCAACGAGTTCACCGAGCGCGTCGATTCCGAGCCGGAGTCGATCGAGACGGTCACCTTCGAGCAGAAGCAGAACAAGCTCAAGTACACGCTCACGGACGGCACCGAGTACGAGACCGGCTACCTCGCCGAGCAAGAGGACACGCTGATCAACACGCTCGAGCCGCAGGAGATCGAGACGAACATCGATCCGATCACGGGCGGCGGCATCCTCTCGGCCCTCACCTACATCCTGCCGTTCCTGCTCTTCCTCGGCCTCTGGATCTTCCTGATGAACCAGATGCAGGGCGGCGGCTCCCGCGTCATGAGCTTCGGCAAGTCGAAGGCGAAGCGCATGTCCGTGGACGCGCCCAAGATCACCTTCCGCGACGTCGCCGGAGCGGACGAGGCGGTTCAGGAGCTCCACGAGATCAAGGAGTTCCTCGAGAACCCGAAGAAGTTCCAGGCGCTCGGCGCCCGGATCCCCAAGGGCGTTCTCCTCTACGGCCCTCCCGGCACGGGTAAGACGCTTCTCGCGCGCGCCGTCGCCGGCGAGGCCGGCGTGCCCTTCTTCTCGATCTCCGGCTCGGACTTCGTCGAGATGTTCGTCGGCGTCGGCGCCAGCCGCGTGCGCGACCTCTTCGAGCAGGCCAAGCAGAACTCGCCCTGCATCATCTTCATGGACGAGATCGACGCCGTCGGCCGCCACCGCGGGGCCGGCATGGGCGGCGGGCACGACGAGCGCGAGCAGACGCTCAACCAGCTTCTCGTCGAGATGGACGGCTTCGAGATGAAGGACAACATCATCCTCATCGCCGCCACCAACCGCCCGGACATCCTCGACCCGGCGCTGCTTCGCCCGGGCCGCTTCGACCGCCAGGTCGTCGTCGACCGGCCCGACCGCAAGGGCCGCAAGCAGATCCTCGAGGTCCACACCCGCGGCAAGCCGCTCGCCAAGGAGATCGACCTGGACGCGCTCGCCGGCCAGACGCCGGGCTTCACCGGCGCCGACCTCGCGAACCTGATCAACGAGTCGGCCCTGCTCACGGCCCGGACGGGCAAGCGCGAGATCACGATGGTCGAGCTCGAGGAAGGGATCATGCGCGTGATCGCCGGCCCCGAGAAGAAGACCCGCGTGATGTCGGAGAAGGAGCGCCTGATCACCGCTTTCCACGAGATGGGCCACGCGATCGTCGGGCACGTCCTGCCCAATTGCGACCCCGTCCACAAGGTTTCGATCATCGGCCGCGGCCAGGCGCTCGGCTACACGATCTCGCTTCCGGGCGAGGACAAGTTCCTGACGACCCGCGCCGAGCTCTCGGACACGATGGCGATGACGCTCGGCGGCCGCGCCGCCGAGGAGATCGTCTTCGGCGAGATCACCACCGGCGCCTCGAACGACATCGAGAAGGTGACCGCGACCGCCAAGTCGATGGTCATGCGCTTCGGGATGTCGGAGAAGCTGGGCCCCCGCGTCTTCGGCCACGACACGACGCAGCCCTTCCTCGGCCGCTCGATGGGCTCGGAGCCCGACTACTCGGACGAGATCGCGCGCGAGATCGACGACGAGATCCGCCGCATCGTCGAGTCGGCCCACCAGTCCGCCCGCGACATCCTCTCGGAGCACCGCGAGGACCTGGACCGCATCTCGAACATCCTGCTCGAGCGCGAGACGATCGACGCCAAGGAGTTCGTGGCGCTTCTCGAGGGCCAGTCCGAGGAGGAGGTCTTCGGCTCCGACGACGAGGAGTCCGGAGCCCCGGCCACACCCGATGCGCCGGAGGCCGAGGCCGAGAAGTCAGCGAGCCGCGAAGGCCCGCGCCCCGCACCCCGCCCGCGCCCCGCCTATGGCGGCGGCTCGGCGGAGATGCGCTCGGACTCTCGCTAGCGCGTAGCGTCACGCCCATGCGGATCATGGGCATCGTCAACGTCACCCCGGACTCGTTCTCGGACGGCGGGCTCTACCTCGATGCCGAGGCGGCGGTCGCGCATGGGCTCGAGCTCGCCGCGGAGGGGGCGGACGTTCTCGACGTCGGCGGGCGAGTCCACTCGGCCCGGCGCGGAGGCGGTGGATGCGCGCGAGGAGCGAGCGGCGGACCGAGCCCGTCGTCCGCGCGCTCGCCGGCGCGGGGCACATCGGTCTCGATCGACACCTCGAAGGCTGTCGGTCGCCGAGGCGGCGCTCGACGCCGGCGCCCGGATCGTCAACGACGTCACCGCCTTCAGCGGGGATCCCGGAGCTGGCGGGCCTCTGCGCGGATCGCGGGTGCGACGTGGTGCTCATGCACATGCTGGGCTCGCCGCGGACGATGCAGGACGATCCGCGCTACGACGACGTCGTGGACGACGTCAAGGGCTTTCTGTCCGAGCGGATCGAGAGCGCGCTCGAGGCCGGCGTGGCCGAGGAGCGCATCTGGGTCGACCCGGGCATCGGGTTCGGCAAGACCCTGGAGCACAACCTCGAGCTCCTGCGCCGCCTCGGCGAGTTGCGCGAGCTCGGCCGGCCGATCATCGTCGGAACTTCCCGCAAGCGGTTCATCGGCGCGATCACGGGGCGAGATGCGAACGAGCGCATCGGCGGGACCGTCGCCTCCAACGTGCTCGCCCTTGCGAACGGCGCGGACGCGTTCCGGGTGCACGACGTGGCCGAGGTTCGCGAGGCGCTGGACGTCACGGAAGCTCTCACGCGCCGCCGAGACTGGGGCGTGGACGAGCGATTCGAAACCGAAAGCAGGGAAACACCCGCATAGCGAGTGTTTCCCTTCGCTCGGCAATGATCTAGGCGATGGACTTCGGCGTCGCGACATTTCCAACCGACCAGTCGGTCGCGCCCGACGAGCTCGCGCGGATGTGCGAGGAGCGTGGCTTCGAGAGCCTGTTCGTCGCCGAGCACACCCATATCCCAGCCTCGCGCGAGACGCCGTATCCGCCCGGCGGCGAACTGCCCGAGGAGTACCGGCGCCTGATGGACCCTTCGTCGCGCTGACGGCGGCCGCGAGCGCCACGGAGAACCTCCGCGTCGGCACCGGTCTTTGCCTGATCGTCGAGCGCGACCCGATCGTGACCGCCAAGGCGGCGGCGACGCTGGACCGCCTCTCGGGCGGCCGCTTCGAGCTCGGGCGTCGGCGCGGGATGGAACCTGGAGGAGATGCGAAACCACGGAACCGACCCGGGCCGGCGCTTCGGCGTCATGCGCGAGCGGGTCGAGGCCGTGAAGGAGATCTGGACCTCGGAGGAGGCCAGCTACCACGGCAAGCACGTCGACTTCGAGCGCATCTGGTCCTGGCCGAAGCCGGTGCAGACCCCGCATCCGCCGGTTCTGGTCGGCGGCAACGGCAAGACCGTTTACGACCGGGTCGTCGCCTTCGGCGACGCGTGGATCCCGAACTACCTGGGCGACGTCGAGAGGCTGGCGGGCAGGATGAACACGCTGCAGGCCAAGGCCGCGGAGGCCGGACGCGGCGCGATTCCCGTGACGATCTGGGGCGTGCCCCGCAATCCGGCCGCCTACGCGCGTCTGGGAGGAAGCCGGGACCACCCGCTGCCTCTTCTACCTGCAGGCCAAGGACTCCGGCTCGCGCGACGCGGCGGAGGCCCGGCTCGACAAGTTCACGGCCGCGATGGAAGAGTTCGAAGCTGCGGGCTGATCGCTAGAGCTGCGCGGTGTCCGTCTCGAGACCGAGGCGGATCCGGCCGGCCAACTCGAGGCTCGCTGGGGAGACCATCATGTGCGCCTTCGCCGTGTGGATGTCGCGGAAGCGGCGCTCGAGCGGGCTGCGCTCGTAGATCGCCGTTCCTCCGCCGGCCTCGTACATGAGGTCCACGGCCTCGGCCGACGCAGCGCGTTGCGTGGGTGGCGGCGAGCCTGAGCTTCCCGCGCGCCACGACCGGGATCTCGCCGCTTTCCGACGCGGAATCCCAAGCCTTGCCAATCGCCTCGTCGACCCACGCGCGTGCCGATCCGACCAGGGCCACCGCTCTGGCGACGCTCTCCTGGGTTCTCGGGCGCTCGGCGAGCGTCCGCTTCGAGCCGCCCGGCTTCTTCTGAGATGCGAGGTCCACGAGGTCGTCGATCGCTCCAGCCGCGATGCCCAACGCGACTCCGGCGATCCCCAGCGCGAGCAGGCCGAAGGCGGGAAAGGCGTAGAGCGCGCCCTCGTGGCGGGGGCGGTCGCTCGTAAGCGACGCGGCATTCCCGGCCGGCACGCGTGATGCCGGTCACCTCGATGTCGTGGCTTCCGGTGCCCCGCAGTCCGGTCGTCTCCCACGTGTCGTGGATCTCGGCGTCGGACGCGGAGAACACCATCGCCTTGACCTCGGGCGCGCCGTCGCCCGCGATCAGCGCGCCGCCCATGAGCGTCGTGGCGTGCCGGCAGCCGCTGGCGAACGGCCAGCGCCCCGAGAGGACGTATTCCTCGCCGTCGAGTGCCGCCCGGCCCATCGGGGCGTAGACGCCGCCACCGACCGCGGGCGGCGCGAACGCTTCGCGTGCGAAATCCGGGTCCACATAGGCCGAGACGAGCCCGCTCGTAGCCGCGACCATCGCGCACCATGCGGCCGATCCGTCGCCTTGCGCGATCCGTTCGAGCGCCGCGACCATCTCGCCCGGCGTCCGCTCGCCGCCGCCGACTGCCGCCGGGACGAGCATCGACGGGATCGGCGAGGCGGCGAGCGCCTCGGCCGACCGCGGGGGCGAGGGTGCGATCGGCCTCCGAGCGATCGCGTGCTCGGCGCCGATGGATGCAAGCTTCTCCGCCGCGTCGCGCACCTCGTTGCCCATGCGCGTCAACGGTACATTGGCGCCATGGAGGCCGGCGGCAACCCCTTCGACGTCAGCGTCGACGTCGAGCTTCGCGGGCTCTCGATCTACACGCACCACGGGGTGTCCGAAGCCGAGCAGGAGATCGGCCAGCGGCTCGAGTTCGACGTCATGTTCGACGTGCCCGACTGCGACGCGGTCCTCACCGACCGGGTCGAGGACACGATCGACTACGGCGACGTCGCGGACATCGTCGCCCTTGCGGCGACCGAGCGGAGCTACCGCACGCTGGAGCGGCTCGCCCACGTGGTCGGCGAGCGCCTCGCCGGAGCGCTACGGCTGCGAGCGGGTCCGGGTCCGAGGCCACGAAGCCCGAGCCGCCGCTTCCCCTGGCGATCGAGGAGGTGTCGGTCGAGGTGCTGGTCGAGCGCCCGCTCGAGCCGCCGAGGACGACGAAGAGGCTTGACGCCGCGGACCGGCTATCTGGGGCTGGGCTCGAACGTCGGCGAGCGGCGCCGAGAACATCGCGCGGGCGCTCGATCTGCTCAGCCGCGCACGGCGTGACGGTCGAGGCGGTGTCGTCGCTCTACGAGACGGAGCCGGTCGGCGAGATCCTCGACCAGCCGGACTTCCTGAACGCCGCCGCGCGCATCTCCACCGACGCTGGAGCCGCTGGAGCTGCTGGACGCGTGCAAGGCGGTCGAGGCGGAGCTGGGCCGCGACTTCGCGGGACCGCGCCACGGGCCTCGCCCGATCGACGTGGACGTGCTGCTCCTCGGCGACATCGAGCTGGAGCACGAGCGCCTGAGGCTCCCGCACGCCGAGGTGACTTCGCGCCTGTTCGTTCTCGCGCCGCTCCTCGAGCTGGACCCCGGCCTCGCGCTGCCGTCCGGCGAGCGCCTGGAGAGCTTCGCCGACGCCTTGCGTGACGGGCCTCGCGTCGAGCGGTGCGGCGCGGTGCCCTGGCACCCGTGACGAAGCGGCCTTCAGCCGGAAGCGGCTGAGCGGCTCGAGCCACTCGGCCGGCAGGACCGGCGGGACCTTGCCCGGGAAGCCGGGCACCAGGCGGTTGGCGAGCTGACCGGCCGGCCTCGACTCGATGGCGGGGCGCAGGTCGTCCAACGTCATCGCGAGCCCGAGCGCGGCCGCGATCTGGAAGTCGGCCGCGTTCGGAGGCTCGCCGCCCAGGACGCCGCCCTCGATCCAGCCGTCGATGCGGTCGAGCCAACCGGGAAAGGCGGCGAGGTCGGCCTCGACGGCGTCGTCGGTGACGTCGTTGATCGCGCAGCTCGGCGGCGATGATGGGCGCGGCCGTCGCGACGGCCATCCCGTGCGGGACGCCGATCTTCGCGCCGTCGAGGTAGGAGCGAAGCGGCGTGCGGTCGCGCTTGATCGCGTTCCAGAGGATCCGCCGGACTCCGTTCTGGAGGATCTCGTCGCCCCAGCGCTCCGCGTCCTCGACCTGGACGCGCTGCGCCGGGTCGGCGGGGAAGAGCGGCGGGTCGGGCTTGATCTCGTCGAGCGCCTTCGAGATCTCGCGCGAGCCCGTGATCCGCCGGCCGTCGATCCGGAGCGACGGGATGGTGACGCCCGGGAAGCGCATGACCTTGAGGACGCCGCGGCTGACCACGGGCATGAGGTCGCGGCGCTTGTAGTCGATCCCCTTGTGCTCGAGCATGCGCCGCGCCGCCATGGCGGGATGGGAGCCGGGAATCACGTACAGGGTGGCGCGGGACACGCGGCGGCATCCTATGGGGTCAGACCCCTCATACTTCGCCGATGCTTCTCGCGGTCGACGTCGGCAACACCCAGACGCACCTCGGCGCCTTCGAGGGCGAGGACATGCGGGAGAGCTGGCGCTTTCAGACCCGCGCGGGCATGACCGGCGACGAGCTCGCCGAGCGGATCTCCGGCTTCATGGAGCTCAGCGGGATGAGCCTCGAGCGATGTCGAGGCGGTCTGCGTCTCGTCCGTGGTGCCGCCGCTCGGGCACCCAGTACGAGCGCCTCTGCAAGCGCTACCTCCGGACGGGGGCGAGTGCCTCCTGGTCGGCCCCGGCATCCGGACGGGGATGCCGATCCGGATCGACAACCCGTACGAGGTCGGAGCCGACCGCCTGGTGAACGCCGTCGCGGCATACGAGCGATTCGACGAGCGCCTGCGTCGTCGTCGACTTCGGAACGGGGATCAACTTCGACGCGGTCTCCGCCGCAGGGCGAGTACCTGGGCGGCGCGATCGCGCCGGGCGTCGAGATCTCGCTGACGGCGCTCGCGCAGCGCGGCGCGCGAATCCCTCAGATCGATCTTGCGAATCCCGAGGCCGCGATCGGCAAGTCGACGCGCTCCGCGATCGAGTCCGGCGTCGTCTTCGGATTCGCCGGGCTGATCGACGGGATCTCGCGCCGCATCGTCGAGGAGCTGGGGGAGGGGACCCCGATCATCGCGACCGGAGGCCTCGCGTCCTCGATCGTTCCGTATTGCGAGACGATCTCCGAGATCGACGACCTTTTGACCCTCACCGGGCCTCAGGATCATCTGGGAGCGGAATCAGGGATAACCCGCACCGAGGCGGTCGGTTCTTCGAGATACCCCTTACGCGCGCCTTCGGGCTTGCACTTCGGGTCGGTAGGGCAGATACCCCTTACGCGCGCCTTCGGCGCTTGCACCTGCTTCTTTCGCACCTAAAGGTGCTCATCCAACACCTCTGGGCGGCTCGGGCGGGTTGCGTAGCGGGCTCGCGTATCCCTGGTAGCGCGCCCTGCGCCTTGCGATGGCGTAGTCGTCCGGCGGCAGGCTGGGGTTCGTGCGCGTCGACTTGGTGTGCGGCCCGGCGTGGTGCTTCAGAAGGTAGGCGCGAAGGTCGGCGCGGTGGGCGCCGCACGCGTAGACGTTCGGGCCGTAGGGGCCGCGGCCATGCCAGATCAGCCATCCGCCCGGGCCCGCGTCGACGTACTCGCCGAAGCGGAAGTTCAGAAGCTGGCGCTCGATCGAGACCTGCGTCAAAGCGTCGGGCTCCGAACCGCAGAATCGACACCGAAAGACCATCCGGTAGGCCACGAGCCCAGAGTACCGAGAGCTCTACGCTCTGGGCGGTGGTACAGCCCCCGCTCACAGACCCATTTCGCATCGGCCCGGTGGAGATCCCGAATCGCGTGCTGCTGGCTCCGCTCGCGGGAATCGGCAACTGGTTCGTCCGCCTCCAGGCAAAGCGCCACGGCGCCGGGCTCGCCGTCTCGGAGATGGTCTCGAGCTACGCGCTCCACTACCGCAACGAGCGCACGATGCGCGAGCTGCTGCGGATCCACCCCGACGAGCATCCCGTCTCCGTCCAGCTGTTCGGGCCGGATCCCGACGCGATGCGCTCGGCGGCCGGGATGGTCGCCGACGCCGGCGCCGACCTCGTCGACATCAACATGGGCTGCCCTGTGCGAAAGGTCCTGAAGACCGGCGCGGGCGCTGCCCTCCTGGACGACCACGAGCTCGCGCTCGACGTGGCCCGCGCCGCGATCGAGGGCTCGGGCCTGCCGGTCACGGTCAAGCTCCGCTCGGGGCTTCGGCCCGGGGACCGGTCCGGCTACGACCTGGCGCTCAGGCTCGCCTCCGAAGCGGGAGTCGCGGCGATCGGCTTCCATCCGCGCCCGGCGACCGTCCACCACAAGGGGCGGCCCGACTACGCCCTCGCCGCCGAGCTGGCGGGCGAGCTCCGCCGCCGCGAGCTCGACTGCCCGATGGTCATCTCCGGCGGCCTCGGGGACGCGGCCAAGGCGCGCCACGCATACGAGGCCTCGAACGCCGATGCGGTGATGGTCGCCCGCGGCGGCATGGGCAACCCGTGGATCTTCGAGCAGCTCACAGGCGTTCGCGAGGCGACTCCCGATGCGGGCGAGGTCGTCGACGAGCTTCTGTGGGTGCTCGATCGTGCCGCCGAGCACTGGGGCGCGGAGCGCGCCGCGCGCAACCTTCGCAAGTTCTATCCGTGGTACCTGGAGCGCCTCGACGATGCACGGCGAAGCTGCCGACGAGTTCCAGCGCACGACCGATCTGCGATCGCGTCCGCGAGCTGCTCGACGACGTGGAAACGCCTGTTTCAAGCCCTGTTTAGGCCCCTCGCGGCCGTCGCTATAATTCGCCGCTTCTGCCCGACCCGCGCGCTCGCCTCAGAGCTCCGCGAATCGGGCGTCTTTTGCGTCAAGGAGAGATTTCGGACACTCATGGCTCGCGAGATACCAATCACCAAGGAAGGCCTCGACAAGCTCGAGGCCGACATCGCGGAGCTTTCGACCGTGCGCAGGCGCGAGGTCGCGCAGCGCATCAAGGAGGCGCGCGAGTTCGGTGACATCACCGAGAACTCCGAGTACGACGACGCGAAGAACGAGCAGGCCTTGCTCGAGCAGCGGATCGCCCAGCTCGAGGAGCGCCTCGCGGCGCTCGATCCTGATCGACTAGAAGTCGATCGACACCGATTCGGTGTCGGTCGGCGTGATCGTCCACGTCAAGGATCAGAAGACCGGCGACTCGCGCAAGTTCCAGATCGTCGGCCCGGCCGAGGCCAACCCGACCGAGCAGAAGCTCTCGAACGAGTCGCCGATCGGCAAGGCGCTGCTGGGCCACAAGCGCAACGACATCGTCGCCGTCGACGTTCCGCGCGGACCGAAGAAGAAGCTCAAGATCACCAAGATCGAGACGGCCTGAGCCACCAATAGGCTCGCCGTCGCGTGAGCGACAGGAAGACACGACGCCGGAGCGCAGCGAGCCGGCGATCATCGCCGAGCGCCGCGCGAAGCTTGCGCGCCTGCGCGAAGCCGGCGTTGAGCCGTTTCCGCACGAGTTCGCGGATCGGGTCGAGATCGCGCGCGTCAGAGCGCAGCACGAGGACCTCGAGGACGGCGAGGAAACCGAATCGTCGTACCGGGTGGCCGGCAGGATCGCCGCCAACCGCGACATGGGGAAGGTCGCCTTCCTCGACCTGGTTGATCGCTCCGGCAAGATCCAGCTCCAGTCGCGCTCGGCCGACCTCGGTGAAGGGCCACGCAGCCCTGACGGGCCTCGACCTGGGTGACATCGTCGGCATCGAGGGAACCGCCTTCAAGAGCCGCAAGGGCGAGCTGACCCTCCGGGTCACGAATGGACCCTGCTCGCCAAGAGCCTGCGCCCGCCGCCCGACAAGTGGTCGGGCCTGGAGGACACCGATCTCCGCTATCGCCACCGCGAGCAGGACCTGATCGCAAACCCGGAGGTTCGCGACCGCTTCATCACGCGCGCCAAGGTGATCGCCGAAACGCGGCGCTGGCTTGACGGCGAGGGGTTCGTCGAGGTCGAGACGCCCGTCCTCCAGCCGATCTACGGCGGCGCGCTGGCGCGGCCCTTCGTTACGCACCACAACGACCTCGACCGCGACCTGTACCTGCGGATCGCGACGGAGCTCTACCTGAAGAGGCTCATCGTCGGCGGGATCGAGCGCGTCTACGAGCTCGGCAAGGACTTCCGGAACGAAGGCGTCTCGTTCAAGCACAACCCCGAGTTCACGATGGTCGAGTGGTACGAGGCGTACGCCGACTACGACGATGCGGCCGAGCGGCTGGAGCAGCTCGTCGCGCACGTCGCTCAGGCGACGCTCGGCACCACGAAGGTCGAGCGGGAGGGCGTCGCAGATCGAGCTCGCGCCTCCTTGGAAGCGCATCACGCTGCGCGACGCGATCCGCGAGGAGACCGGGATCGACGTGATGGAGCATCCCGATCGCGAATCGCTCGCCAAGGCCATGGACATCGAGCCGAAGCAGGAGCAGGGGTGGGGCAAGCTCGTCGACGACCTGCTCTCGAAGGCGGTCGAGCCGAAGCTCATACAGCCGACGTTCATCACCGACTACCCGGTCGAGATGTCCCCGTTCGCCAAGGCCCATCGGACCGAGGAGGGCCTGGTCGAGCGCTGGGAGGCCTACGTCGGAGGCTTCGAGATCGCGAACGCCTTTACCGAGCTGAACGATCCCGACGAGCAGCGGCAGCCGCTTCGAGCAGCAGGCCGAGGAGCTCCGCCGCGGCGATGCCGAGGCACAGCCGATGGACGAGAACTACATCCACGCGCTCGAGTCGGGCATGCCGCCCACCGGAGGCGTCGGCCTGGGGATCGACCGCCTCGTGATGCTCCTCACCGGAGCGAAGAACCTCCGCGAGGTCGTGCTGTTCCCGGCTATGAGAAACTGAGCGCATGCCCCGTTTCCTAGTCGAGCGCGATTTCGGCCACATCACTGAGGACGAGTTCTCCGAAGCCGCAGCGCGCTACGAGGCGGTCGGAGCCAAGCACTTTCCGGATCTCGTCTGGCAGAGCACTCAGGTCTGCAGCGGCGAAGAAGGCGTCACCAAGGCGTACTGCGTCTACGAAGCGCCCAGCGCTCAGCGCGTCCAGGAGCACACCGATCGCGCAGGCGGCGGTGAGATCACGAGGATTCTGGAGATCGTCGGCACCCTGACACCGGATGGCGCAACGGTCTGATGCCTCGCTACGTGATCGAACGGGACTTCGGCAACGTCGGGGATGACGAGATCCAAGAGGTTGCCGCGCGCTCGAAGGTGACCGGAATCGAGCAGTTCCCCGATCTGGTCTGGGAGCACAGTCACGTCGTGAGCGACGAGGGCGGCGCGATCAAGAGCTTCTGCGTGTACTCCGCTCCAAGCGCGTCGCGCCTCAAGGAACACGCCGACGCCGTCGGGGGCCACGAGGTGACGCGGGTCTACGAGATCGTCGGTGACGTGACGCCCGGCGAGATCAAGGTCTGACTAGGCCGGTTCCGCGCGGGTGTCGCCTGCCGCCGCGTCGTACACGGCGTGGAACAGAGCTTGATACGCGACCGCGCGTTTCAAGGCGAGGGTCCGCCGACGCGGATCGTCCTCGGGCAGGAGGGGGCGCGCGCGCGTGAAGAGGTCTACGGCCTCGGCATAGGCCAGGCTTCCGATCGCCTGTTCCGCGGCCCTGGTCGCGTAGTCGAGGGCGTGTTCGCGATCGGTCGCTCCTCCCGCCTCGCACAAGTGGTGAGCGATCTCGAGCAGAGCGGCCTCACCCCGCGAGCGCTCGAGCGCCTCGGCGACCCGTGCGTGGACGCGCCGCCGCGCCGCGCGGGCGAGGCGTTCTGAGAGCGTGCGCCGGACGAGGATGTGTGAGAAGACGAAGGTGTCCTCCTCGCCGTAGTCCGCCTCTGAGATCAGGCGTGCCGATAGCCCCTCCTCGAGCAGGGTCAGGAGTTCGTCGCCGTGCGCGGAACCCACGTCCTCGAGCAAGTCCAGCGCGAACTCGTTCCCGATGACGGCGGCGATCGACAGCAGGCGCGCAGCGGGGTTGCTGAGGCGCCCAGTCGCAGCTCCACGACCTCACGAACCCGCTCGGGCACATCGGCGCGAGTCGAGCGAGAGGACCCCGAGGTCGGCGTCGGACTCGTCGACGTAGCGAACAAGCTCGCCGACGAAGAACGGGTTCCCGCCGGTCTCTCGAGCGATCGGCCCACGAGCTCATCTGCCAGCTCGTGCTCGCTGATCAGCTCGGGAGAGCTCCGCGACATCGTCCTCGGGCAGTCCCTCGACCGGGAGCTCGAGCGCCCGAGAAGCCCTCGCGGGCGAGCTTCGAGATCGCCAGCGCAAGCCCCTCGACCGGTTCGACTTCGCTCCGCTGCGTGGCGACGATCAGTAGGCGCAGTGGCCGGCCGGCTCTCCAGTGCGTGACGCAGGATCGCCGCCGTCGAGTCGTCGGCCCAGTGGATATCATCCGCCACGAGAAGCACAGGCGCGTCGCCGGAAACGCTCTCGAGCAGGGTCGCGACTCCCTCGAGCAGTGCGATAACGCCGGCTCTCGCGCGCGTCTCCATCACGCTCGTCGCCGGCTTCGAGCCCCACCGCCGCCTGCGGCGCGATCGGCCCCAGGTCGGCGGCGCCCGAGCCGAGGCGGCGCTGGATCTCCCCCGTGCCCAGCGCCGTGACGAGGTGGCCGACGGCTTCCCCCCAGATCTGATGAGGCACGAGCAGCTCGCCGTCCGCGGCGCCGAACAGCACGACTGCGCCGCCTGCGCTCGCCTCCAGCGCAATCTCCCGGGCCAGACGGCTCTTGCCGATTCCGGCATCCCCTGTCAGCCGCAAGAGCCGAGCTCCATCGCCACGCTCGACCCCGGCCCAGATGTCGCGCAGCTGAGCGAGCTCGTCCCCGCGCCCTACCAGGGCGGATTGGATCCGGCCTCGGAGCCGCGCCGGCGGCTCGAATCCGCGACCGGGGGCCCAACCGGTCGCGTCGGCGACTTGCCGGCCTGGTGTTTCGGGCTCGCGCGGCTCGGGTGGTTCGTCCGACTGCAACTCGAGGACGAGGTCTCGGGTCTCGGCTGAAGGAGAGATGCCCAGCTCGGTTCGGAGCCGCTGGCGAAGCCGCCCATACGCCGCAAGCGCCCCGGGACGATCGCCTGTCGCGATCAACCGGGTGATGAGAGCGCGCTGAGGCGTCCTCGTCGAGCGGGTCGAGCGCAACCCGCCGGCGTGACCACTCCAGAGGCCCGACCCGTCTCGGATTGCGAAGCCAGGTTCTCGAGGACCTGCGACAGACGCTCGCGATGCTCGTCCCGGAACTCATAGACCCACTCGTCGTCGAGGCCTTCGAGGGGTTCGCCGCGGACCAGTTCGAGCGCCTCCTCGAAGCGACCCCCGCGGACGTGTTCGTCGAATGCTCGCACGTCCACCCAGACATCCGGCTCGTCCGCGAGGCCGACCCGTCGCGCGTCGCGATCAACAGAGCGGCGTCGTCGCCTAGCGCCTTGCGGATCGACCAGAGGGCGTTCCGAAGGCTCGCGCGGGCGCTCGAGTCCAGCACGTCTGGCCAGAAGAGCGGCGCGACCGAGCTCCGAGGGTGTGTTCCGGGGCGGACTGCAAGCCACGCGAACAGCGACTGCGCCCGCCAGGAGCCTGAGATTTCGACGGGCTTGCCGTCGCTCTCGACCACGAGTTCGCCAAGCACGGAGATGCGAAGCATCAGCAAACCGTAACGGCGCTCGCAGGACGCCGGATGAACCTTTCACGCGGGCTGTGACGGTGGGTGTGACGGTCATCTCCGACCATGCCTCGCAAGCACCGACCGCAACCACTGGAGACCCGAGATGAACCTGACATTCCACACCCGACTCGTAAATGGTCCAGACCTCGCTCAGAGGCAGAGCGAGTACCTGCGCGCTCAGCGACCCTCGAAGAGCCGCATCCGGAAGGCGCTCATCGTCTTCGGCCTGGCGATCTTCACTTACGGCGCCTCGGGTCCCGCGACGGCGCAGGGAGCCGCTTCTGACACCGTGCTCGTCAGCGAGGCTGTTCGGTGGCGTGACGCGGACGACGCGTCGTACGAGCCGTCGTCCTCGGCGGACGGCCGCTACGTCGCGTTCTCGTCCCGTGCCACGAATCTGAGCGACGCCGATGGCTTCGTCGCCAATGACGTGTTCGTCCGCGATCTGCGCGAGGACTCGATACAGCTCGTCTCGCGCGCCTCGGGGTTCGATGGAGCCGGCGGTCAGGCGGGACTCGTTTCACCCATCCATCTCCGCGGATGGCCGCTACGTCGCATTCGCGTCGGAGTCACGATGATTTCAGCGACGAGGACGCGCCGGGGGTCGACGTGTTCGTCCGTGATCTGGAGATGGGCAAGACCATCCTGGTCTCGCGTGCCTCGGGCCGGACCGGAGCCGGCGCCGACGGCTACCTCGTTCGAGCCGTCCATCTCTGCGGACGGCCGGTATGTCGCATTCACGTCCGAGGCGCAGAAACCTCGACGGGCGGCGGCGGACACGAACAACGTCTTCGTGCGCGACCTGAAGGGAAGGAGACCTCGCTGGTCTCGCGCAAGTCCGTGCCGGAAGGGGGGCGACAGTCTCTTCGGACAAGGCGTCGATCTCCGCCGACGGCCTGCGAATCGCCTTCCGGTCCCTCGCGGACAACCTGAGCCGCATTGACGACAGCGGCATCGAGGACGTGTTCGTGCGCGACCTGCGAAGCGGAAAGACCTCGCTCGTTTCCCGCAAGTCCGGCGGCAAGGTGTGGCGAACTCCGACTCGCTCACGACCCGCGATCTCGGCGAACGGCGAACACGTTGCGTTCTCGTCATATGCGTCCAACCTCACGCCGGGCGACAGCGAGACGAAGTACGACATCTTCGTCCACGAGCTGCTCACCGGGCGAACGACGGTGGTCTCGAAGAACAACGCCGGGGTCGTGGCCAACGAGGACGCAGAGACACCGTCGATTTCAGGGGGTGGTCGTTTCGTCGCCTACAATGTAATGCAACGAACCTGAGCGGCGACGACCGCAGACCTCTACAAGGACGTATTCGTCTTCGACCGCGAGCGAGAAGCGGGTGTCTCTCGCGACGCTCGCGACCGACGGCGGGCCGGCCGACGGGCGTCCTTCAGCCCGTCGCTTTCGGCGAACGGACGCTTCGTCGCGTTCGAGTCGCGGGCGGACAACCTGAGCGCCGGACGACGCCAGACACTTCACGACGTGTTCCGCACGCCGGTCCAGCATGGGGCCGGCGGCGTAAACCGAGAGCAACACAAACAACAAGGAAGGACAAAGACAATGACCATCACGATCACACCTGAGATGGAGGCCCTCAAGGCGGCTCACAAGGCCACCTGGGACTCCGGCGACTACGGCGCCGTCGCGGACGCGTTCGTCCTGGAGGTCGGCGAGACCGCGGTCGAGAAGGCCTCGATCGCCGCCGGTACGGATCTCCTCGACGTGGCGACGGGAACCGGCAGCGCCGCGATCCCGCCGGCTCAGAAGGGCGCTCGCGTGACCGGGCTCGACCTCGCTCCGTCGCTCCTCGAGCGGGCTCGCGAGCGCGCCGCGGAGGCCGGCGTCGTCGTCGATTGGATCGAAGGCGACGCCGAGGCGCTGCCGTTCGAGGACGGGAGCTTCGACACCGTGCTCTCGGCGATCGGCGTCCAGTTCGCGCCGCGGCACGAGCGTCGGCGCAGCGAGCTCGCGCGGGTGACCAGGCCGGGCGGCGAGATCGTCGTCTGCGCCTGGACGCCGGCCGGCTTCATCGGCCAGGTGTTCAAGACGATGGGCCCGCTACATGCCGAAGCCGCCGGAGGGCGCATCGCCGCCGCCGCTCTGGGGCGACAGGAGCACGTCTCGCGGGCTGTTCGCGGGCACGGGCGTCGAGCTCGAGTTCGAGAAGCGCACGGTCTCCTTCGAGCACGGCTCCCCGGAGTCGTTCGTCGAGTTCATGGCCGATAATTACGGGCCGATGCTGAAGGCTCGCGAGAAGCTCTAGCGCGGACGGCCGGTGGGACGACCTCCGCTCGGAGCTCATCGAGCTGAGCGAGCGCTCGAACACCGATGACGCGCGCCTTCTCGCGCGCCCTCCGAGTACCTGGTCGTCCACGGCCGGAAGGCCGGCCATGAGCCGCCGGTTCGACGTCGTGGTGGTCGGCGGTCGCGTCGCCGGCTCCGTCCTCGCGCTTCGGCTGGCGCGGGCCGGGGCCAGCGTCGCGATCGTCGACCGCGACGAGCTGGGCACGGACACGCTCTCGACCCACGCGATCTGGCCGAACGGCATCGCCCGGCTCGACGAGCTCGGCGTCCTTGAGCCGTTGCTCGAGCGGCACGACGTGCCCTTCCTCCGCTACCGGCTCCGCGTCCTGGGACACGAGTCCGCCGGGACGTTCACGCCGGTCGGAGGCTTCGACCGGATGATCGCCCCGCGGCGGATAGCCCTCGACCGCGTCCTCGCCGAGGCGGCTCTCGAGGCCGGCGCTCACGGACGCTACGGCGAGAAGGTGGGTGACCTGCATCGGCACCGGGCGCCGACGGCGATCCGGTCCGGGGCGTGGTGCTGGAGAGCGGCGAGCGGATCGAGGCCGACTGGACGATCGGCGCCGACGGCCGCGCGTCGACCGTCGCGGCCAAGCTCGGCCTGGAGAAGACGGGCGAGATCTCGACGAACATGTCGATGCTCCTGGCCTACTGGCGCGGGCTTGCCGAAGACCGACGCGCTGAGCCTGGACATCGGCGAGCATCCGCGGCCTCTCGCGGTTCCCGGGTGAGGACGGCGTCGAGCTCCTCGCGGTGAGCGGTCCTCCGGAGCTGACTCGCGGCGGGCCGGAGGCGAGGAGCGCGGACCTACCTCGATGCGCTCGGCGGCTTCGAGACCACGCTCGACCCGGCGGCGCTCGCAGGTGCCGAGCAGATCACCGAAGTGCGGTCGGCGCCGGAGACCATGCTCCGCGGGTTCTTCCGGCAGGCCGCGGGCCCGGGCTGGGCGATGCATCGGCGACGCGGGTCATTTCAAGCACCCGGCGACGGCACAGGGAATCTCGGATGCGATCGAGCACGCGATCTACGTCTCGGATGCGCTGGTCGTCGGAGCACGCCGACCCTCGACGGATTACGAGGAGTGGCGGAACGAGCGCGCGAAGGGGCACTACGAGTTCTCCTTCCGTTCGGGACGCTTGCCCACTCCCGAGGTCTCGGGCCCGCTGTTCGCCGGCATCGCCGCGGACCCGGAGTGGGCACAGGACCTGCGCGACGTGATGTCGAGGCAGGTATCACCGAGCCGAGCCTTCTCCCGTGGGGCAAAGCCCCTTGCCGCCGCTTGAGGAGCGCGGCCGAGGCCTAAGTCCCGCAGTTTGCGGCACGGTTCATCCACGCACGGCCGGCGCAACTTTGGGCGCCCGGACGGCGGATATACTTCGGTCTCGCTTCGTGTCCCACAACCCCCGGAGGTCCTAATCCGAAGGCACTGCACCGCCGATGAATGGATTGGGAGCCTGCGGCGCCCATCCGTACCCGGGAACGGCGCCTGATTACGACCACCGACACAGCGATACTTAAGGCGATAAAGAGGCAGGCAAGTTGTTCGAGACGATTTACAGAGCGAGCGCGGCAGGTGGTGGTCCTCGCCCAGGAAGAGGCGCGGACGCTCAAGCACAACTACATCGGCACCGAGCACATCCTGCTCGGCCTGCTTCGCGAGGAGGAGGGCCTGGCCGCCCGCGTCCTCGAGTCCCTGGACATCACCGTCGAGCGCGTGCGCGCACAGGTCGTGCGCATCGTCGGCTCCGGTGAGGAAGTCACCTCGGGCCAGATCCCCTTCACCCCGCGCGCCAAGAAGGTGCTCGAGCTCGCGCTCCGCGAGGCGCTCTCGCTCGGCCACAACTACATCGGCACCGAGCACATCCTGCTCGGCCTCGTCCGCGAGAACGAGGGCGTCGCCGCCCGCATCCTGCTCGACTTCGACGCCGACTCCGAGAAGATCCGCAACGAGGTCATCCGCATGCTCTCCGGGCCCGGGCGGCCGCCGCCAGGGCCAGGGCCAGGGCGGCTCGGGCGAGGGCAAGAAGTCCTCGAAGCTCCTCGACCAGTTCGGCCGCAACCTGACCAAGCTCGCCGCCGACGGCAAGCTCGACCCGGTGATCGGCCGCGAGACCGAGATCGAGCGGATCATGCAGATCCTCTCGCGCCGCCAGAAGAACAACCCCGTGCTCCTGGGCGAGCCCGGCGTCGGCAAGACGGCGATCGTCGAGGGGCTCGCCTCGCGCATCCACTCCGGCGAGGTCCCGGAGCTCCTCAAGGACAAGCAGATCTACACGCTCGACCTGGCCGCCCTCGTCGCCGGGTCGAAGTACCGCGGCGAGTTCGAGGAGCGCCTCAAGAAGGTGATGAAGGAGATCACCCAGCGCGGCGACATCGTCCTCTTCATCGACGAGCTCCACAACCTCGTCGGCGCCGGCGCGGCCGAGGGCGCGATCGACGCGGCCTCGATCCTGAAGCCCGCGCTCGCCCGCGGCGAGCTCCAGACGATCGGCGCGACCACGCTCGACGAGTACCGCAAGTACCTCGAGCGCGACTCCGCGCTCGAGCGCCGCTTCCAGCAGATCAAGGTGGAGCCAGCCGTCGATCGCCGACACGTTCAAGATCCTCCAGGGCCTGCGCGAGCGCTACGAGGACCACCACCGCGTCGAGATCACGGACGAGGCGCTGCGCGCCTCGGCCGAGCTCGCCGACCGCTACATCTCCGACCGCTTCCTGCCCGACAAGGCGATCGACCTGATCGACGAGGCCGCCTCGCGGCTTCGCATCAAGTCGATGTCCTCGCCGCCCGTCTACCGCGATCTCGAAGAGGAGATCGAGGAGACGCGCCGCGCCAAGGAGGCCGCGATCGAGGCGCAGGAGTTCGAGAAGGCCGCGAGCCTTCGCGACCAGGAGCGCCAGCTCACGAACAAGAAGCGCGAGATGCAGGACGAGTGGTCCGAGTCCGACGAGGGCGAGCGCCCGCAGGTCGGCGAGGAGGAGATCGCCGACATCGTCTCGATGTGGACCGGCATCCCCGTCTTCAAGCTCACCGAGGCGGAGACCAAGAAGCTCCTGCGCATGGAGGACGAGCTCCACAAGCGCGTCATCGGCCAGCACGTCGCGATCGAGGCCGTCTCGAAGGCGATCCGCCGCTCGCGCGCGGGCATCAAGGACCCCAAGCGCCCCGCCGGCTCGTTCATCTTCCTCGGCCCTTCAGGCGTCGGCAAGACCGAGCTGGCGCGCACACTTTCCGAGTTCCTCTTCGGCGACGAGGATTCGATGATCCGCATCGACATGTCCGAGTACATGGAGAAGCACGCGGTCTCGCGTCTCGTCGGCTCGCCTCCCGGCTACGTCGGCTACGACGAGGGCGGCCAGCTCACCGAGGCCGTGCGGCGCAAGCCCTACTCGGTGCTGCTGCTCGACGAGATCGAGAAGGCCCACCCGGACGTCTTCAACATCCTGCTCCAGATCCTGGAGGACGGGCGCCTCACCGACGCTCAGGGCCGCACGGTCGACTTCCGCAACACGATCGTGATCATGACCTCGAACATCGGCGCCAAGGACATCGCCAAGAACGTCTCGTTCGGCTTCGCGGCCAACGACGACGAGTCCGGAACGTCCTACGACGACATGAAGGGGAAGATCATGGGCGACCTGAAGAAGGTCTTCCGCCCTGAGTTCCTCAACCGGATCGACGAGGTCATCGTCTTCCACAAGCTCACACGCGAGGAGATCAAGGAGATCGTCGACCTCCTGATCATGCGGGTCCGGACGCAGGTTGCCGAGCACGACCTCCAGCTCGAGCTGACCGAGGAGGCCAAGGACCTCTTGGCCGACAAGGGCTGGGATCCGTCGATGGGCGCCAGGCCGCTCCGTCGCGCGATCCAGCGCTACATCGAGGATCCGCTGGCGGACGAAGTTCTCCGCGCCGGGGAGATCGCGCCCGGCACCACCGTGCTCGTCGAGCGCGACGAGTCCGGCGACGAGGACGATCGCCCCCTCAAGCTGAAGCTCGTCAAGCCCAAGAAGCCGCGCGCCCGCAAGAAGAGAAGGAGCCCGCTGGGGTGGGTGGCCGCGGCGGCTCGGACGAGCGCGTGCCGACGAGCCGGCCGACCCGGATGCCGTTCCCGAGCCGGACCAGGCTTAGCCTTCTCCCAGCGCTCGTCCTCATCGCCGCGACCGGTTGCGGCGAGGAGGAGGACGTCTCGCCCAGCTTCGAGGATCGGATTCCCGTCGGGGTCGAGCTCGACGGAGCCGACCGCGAGGTGCGCTTCGGCGACTCCGTCGAGCTGACGGGCAGGCTGTCCCAGGGGAAAGAGGCAGTGGCCGGGAGCGAGGTCCCGCTGGAGGAGGACCCGTATCCGTTCGACGAGTCGTGGAGCGCGGTGGCGAGCGAGACCACTGACGCCAAGGGCCGCTTCTCGTTCGAGCGCGGAGCCGACGTTCAACACCGCCTATCGGGCGGTGGCGGAGTCCGGCGAGGCGCTCTCAGAGGAGCGCGCGCGTCTACGTCGACCCGGTCGCCTCCGTCGACTCCGAGGCCGAGGGTGCGAGCACGCGCTTCACCACGTCCTTCCGCCACTCCGCCGAGCGCTCCCTGGACGGCGCTGTCGTGTTCAGCTACGGGGGCCCGGTCATCCAGGCGCAGATCGTCGGCTCGGTGCCGTTCGTCGCCATCGAGCCCGTGAAGGAGGTCAAGCCGGGGCTCAGCACGGCAACGTCGCTGCTCCCGGGTTCGCCCGGCGACCTCGCCTACGACGTGTGCGTCAGCTACGCGCCGAGCAACGGGGTGGGGGTCCCGCGCGCCGAATGCGGCCGGGACAAGCGGCCGTTCGAGCGGTTGACGAAAGGCGCGGCTAGAGGCCGCGAACGAGCTCGCAGGAGGCGGAGACCGTGTCGCCGGCGTCGGCCTTCGCGACGTCCTTGCGGCCCTGCCCGCACTTGAGCTTGTCGGCCCCGGCGCCGCCGTGAGACGGTCGCGGCCGCCTCCGCCGCTCACGACGGTCGTCGCCCGTCGTCGCCCTTCAGCCGGTCGCGGTCCTTCTGGCCGTAGAGGCAGTCGTCTCCCTCGCCGCCGCGCAGGCGGTCGCCACCCTTGCCGCCGCGGATCGCGTCGCCCGAGTCTGTCGGCGGCAGCGTCCTCGGCGTGTCGCGGCCGTCCGTTCCCTGCTGGGGGAGGGCGCAGCTCTCCGCCTGAGCCGCCGCCGCTGAGTGTCATATGCGTCGCCGACGAACGAGTACGGGACCGGGCCTCCGTCGGGCCCATGTTCGAGCAGCCGGCGCGCATGTCGTCGCAGACCAGCTCGTCGCCGCCGGCGTCGGTGAAGTCGAAGCGCGAGCGCAGGTAGAACGAGAAGAGGTTGCCGTCGTCGTTCAGGTCGACGGCCTGGCCGGGAGCGTCGGCGCGCCAGCGGTCGCTGAGGAGGCGCGCGTCGGCGTGCTGCTCGCAGGCGGCCTGGTTCGCGTGCGCCCGGGCATTTCACGTAGCGGTCGAACCAGGCCGTCGTGTACCAGGCGACGAGGTCGGTGCCGCGAAGCGTCGCCGCGCCGAGCGGAGTCGGGCCGGTGGTGTTGCCGGGGATGAACGCCGACTCCTCGTGGGTGCCGCCGCGGATGTTCACCTGCATCGAGTCGACGCCGGCGGCCTGATAGGCCTGAGAAAGCCGCGTTGTTCGCCTCCGGGGTCCGGGTCTGACGGTGTAGGGCGTCTGGGTGATCCCGTAGTCGTTCGAGATGCCGAGCGCGGGCTTGGTGACGGCGATCGTCGTCCGGGCGGGACTCAGGCGTGGACGGGCAGTCGGGGGCATCGAAAGCGCCTCCGTCCCCCGGCGGCCGGAGGTTGTCCCAGGCGACGATCGCGTCGACCCGGGGGTCGATCTGGCCGACGTAGGAGACGGCGGCGGCGCCGAGCGAGTGGCCGGCGATCCCGATCCGGTCTCGTCGACGAGCTCCGTGCAGCGGGTTGAAGCCGGCGTTGAGCCCGGCCTGCGACCCGGCGGTCCTGCTTGGGCGCGTGCGAGGTGCCGACGCCTCCGTTCGCGTTGCCGCAGCTCGAGCCGTGGCACGTACGGGTCGGCCGGCGTCGAGAGCAGGAAGTCGAGCGCGTCCTCGGTGCCGTCGTAGAAGGGCTGGCCCGCCTGGGAGGGCACGCCCTCCTGCGTGTCGGGCGCCTCACCGAAGACGTCCGAGCGGCTCTGGCCTTGGACGTCGTAGGTGAGGACGACGTACCCGTGCTTGGCGAGCGTGGCGGCCTGCCCCCAGTAGAGGGTTTCGGGCGCCTGGACGGAGCCGGTCGTGATCACGACCGCGGGGCGCTTCGCGGGGCCCTCGCTCGGTCGCCCACACGTTGCCGGAAAGAGTCGCGCCGCTCCGGCGCCGTGAAGAGGACGGGCGTGCGGATTCCGGCGCCGTCCGATTCCCAGTCGTAGAAGCGGACGTCGCCGGCGCATCGTTGCGTGCGCGGTGCCGCAGATGTTCGCGAAGACGCGCTCGGGGTCGCGTGAGCCTGGATCTGGGGCGGTCTCGAGCGTTGTTCTGCGACGTTTGCCTGCTGAAGGCGGGCCTGGAACTCGGGCGTGGCAACGATGTGCTGGAAGCGCTCGCTGATCTTCGCGAAGTTCTTGGCCTCGAGCTCCGGGTCGAAGGCGGCTCGCCGTCGCCGGCGCTGAGAAGGCGAGCCAGCGCCGCGAACGCGGCGCTGACCCACCCCTTTCCGGACGTCCCAATCAACGCCGGCGGAGTATGAAGTCGCATTCCGCTCCATGCGCCGGTTCCGGGGGGCGAATACGTCGGGGCCCGCGCCTAGGGTGGGGGAGTGGCGAAGAACACCGCATACGTCTGTCAGTCCTGTGGGCACGAGGCGCTTCGCTGGGCTGGGCAGTGCGGGGGCTGCGGCGAGTGGAACACGCTCGTCGAAGCGCCCAGGGAGCCGGCGAAGTCGGCGCCGAGCGGCAGGCTCGGCCGGGCCAAGGGCGCGGCGGCGAGGCCGGTGGCGCTCCGCGACGTCTCCGCGCCGGCGACCGAGCGGCTCCTGACCGGGATCGACGAGCTCGACCGCGTGCTGGGCGGCGGCCTGGTGCCGGGCTCGCTGGTGCTCCTGGGCGGCTCGCCCGGGATCGGCAAGTCGACTCTGACCGGGATGGCGCTGGGCAACATGGCGGCGGCCGGCCGCAGGACGCTTTACGTCTCCGGCGAGGAGTCGGCCGCACAGGTGCGCATGCGCGCCCAGAGGCTGGGGGAGGGCGCGCTGTCCGTGCCCGCGGTCACCGAGACTTCGCTCGAGAACGTGCTCGCGACACTCGAGGCCGAGCGGCCCGATGCCTGCGTCATCGACTCGATCCAGACCCTCCACGCCGAGGGGATGACCGGTGCGCCCGGCTCGGTCGGGCAGGTGCGCGAGGCGGCCAACGCGATCCTCGAGGTCGCGAAGAGGATCGGCTCCGCCGTGATCCTGGTCGGCCACGTGACGAAGGAGGGGGCGGTCGCCGGCCCGCGGGTCCTCGAGCATCTCGTGGACTGCGTCCTCTTCTTCGAGGGCGAGCGCGAGCGCAGCTTCCGCACGCTGCGCGCGCTCAAGAACCGCTTCGGAGCGACCAGCGAGGTCGGCGTCTTCGAGATGCGGGGCGGCGGGCTTGTCGAGGTCGAGGACCCGTCGGCTCGCTTCGTCGGCGAGGCGTCCGCGTCCCCGGGCTCGTGCGTCCTTTGCTCGATGGAGGGAACGCGTCCGCTGCTCGTCGAGGTCCAGGCGCTCGTCGCGCCCACCGAGATCGTGCCCCCGCGGCGCGTCGCGAACGGGGTGGACCGCAATCGCCTGGCGATGATCCTGGCCGTGCTGGCGCGCCACGGCGGGCCGGGCCTGGCGAGCGCCGACGTCTTCGTGAACGTCGCCGGCGGCGTTCGGGTGGACGAGCCCGGCGCGGACCTGGCGGTCGCCCTCGCGGTGGTCTCGGCCCACAGCGGCGAGCCGCTGGCCGATTCGACCGGGACCCCGCTCGCCTGCTTCGGCGAGGTCGGCCTGACCGGCGAGCTCCGCTCGGTCGGCCACGCCGACCGCCGCCTGGCCGAGGCGCACAAGTTCGGCCTCTCGCCGGTGCTCGGGCCCGTGGAGCGCGAGGCCATGAAGGGCCTCGCGCCGCAGGCGACGATCAGGGCCGCCCTGAATTCCGCGTTCGGCCGGGCGCAGGCGCGCGCGCAGCCTGAGGCGGCCCTAGCCACGCAGATCCGCTCGCGGTCCTTGCAGCGAATTGCGGCTGGGACTAGATTGAACGAATGAGTTGGGGGTTCCGCGCGATTGGCTTGGCGGCATTGGCACTGCTCGCAGTGGTGCCGATCGCAAGCGCGAGCGTTATCCGCTCCGGTGGGTACGCATACGTCGAGAAGACGCAGACTCTCCGCGCCGGGGAGCGCAAGGCACTGGCAGCGCCATGTCCCGGTGCCACCCGCGTGCTCAGCGGCGGCGGCTACAACACGGGAGTACTCGACTCGGCCGTGATGAGCCATTCGTTCCCGCTGGACACTGGGGATCGCGGCAGGAAGCCCGACGAGGGCTGGCGAGTGCTGTGGACCACGAAGAGCCGGGTCGAGATCACCACGCACGCGATCTGCGCGGATATGAAGGTGGAGTACGACCAGGTCCGCCGGACCCTCGACGCTGGTGCGACCCTGGATGGCGGCCATTTCTGCGAGGACAAGGATCGGTACGCGGTTGGGGGTGGCTCGAGCGGGCCGGTTCGCGCGACGCTGACCAAGAGCTACAGGCACGGCGGAGTTCACCGCGTCTGTGGAAGACGGCAATCGAGCAGGACGCAGGCTCCAAGTTCGAATTACCGCGTCTTCGCGGTCTGCATCAAGCCACAGCCGACCGTGGCGAGTGCCAGCGAGAGTCTCCCTGCCGGAACCCAGCAGGGCAACTCGGTGGCGTGTCCCGCGGGCACCCGGGTCGTGGGCGGCGGGACCTACAGCAGCACCGCTCGCTCAAGGCTCGGATCGCCAGGTTCTGATCGCCGCGTCCAGGCCGATCGGGGAGGGATCGGCGGTCGAAGACGGCTGGCAGTCCTACTACGACAACTACACGGCCGCTACGGACTACAGCTTCACGGTCCAGGCCCTGTGCCTGCCGCCACGAGGCTGGTCCGGCGCCCCCGGGGCACGAGGCGTTCGAGGGCCTCGCGCCTCAGGCGCGGCCCGGCTCAGGCGGCGGCGGCCTGCGGGTCCGGCCTCACGATCACGGTGTCCGCGATCGGGACGACCTCGTCGACGGGGAGGTCGGCCTTCCTGGCATGCTCGCGTACGGCCTCCGGGCCGGACGCCTCGTAGATGCACAGGGTGCCGACGGAACCGTCCTCTTCCGAGAGGACATAGCTGCGAATCCAGCGGATGTCGTCCGACATTTCCTCGTCGCCGACTTGGCTTGAGCGTCCGGCGGCCTCTTCGAGGTCCGCTCCCGTCGCCCAGCCCCTCCGGCGGATGATTGCGTAGAGCTCCATGTGAAGCTCCTTCCTCTTTGAACGTGGCCCGCTCCCTGTAAGGGATACCACTTGCGCGTGCAGAGCGCATACCCGGCTTGACAAAGCCCTTTCCGATCTATCCACACGGATTTAACTTCTGCTTAATTTGAAGGGGCTTTCTGTCATCCTTGATCTAAGCGATGGCGCTTCCTCCAGTTGATGAGAAGAATGAGCTGGAAGCGCGACAGGATCCGCGTCTCCTACGTGCGCTCGACACCGTCGCTCCTGGCACGCCGCTTCGCGAGGGCATCGACAACATCGTCCACGCGCGTACCGGCGGGCTGATCCTCGTCGGGGAGGCCGAGGAGGTCTCCTTCATGTTCTCGGGCGGGATCAGGCTCGACGTCGACTATTCGCCGGCGCTGCTCTACCAGCTCGCGAAGATGGACGGCGCGATCGTCCTCGAGCCGGAGACGTACCGGATCATGTGGGCGAACGTCCAGCTCATGCCCGACCCGACGATCCTCTCGATGGAGACGGGCACGCGCCACCGCACGGCCGAGCGCGTCTCCAAGCAGTCGAAGGCGCTGGTCATCGCGATCTCTCAGCGGCGCGAAGTCGTCTCGCTCTACGTCGAGGGCATCAAGTACATCCTCGAGGACATCTCGAGCGTGCTCTCGAAGGCGAACCAGGGCCTCGCGACGCTCGAGAAGTACCGGGCGCGCCTCGACCAGGTTTCGGCTCGCCTGACCCAGCTCGAGTTCGCGGGCGGTGCCGTCCTTCACGACGTCCTCTCCGTGCTTCAGCGCCTCGAGCTCGTCACCCGCATGGCCGCCGAGGTCGAGCGCTGGATCATCGAGCTCGGCGCCGAGGGCCGGCTGATCGAGATGCAGCTCGAGGAGCTCGTCCACGGCGTCTTCGCCGAGCGCGCCGCGCTGGTTCGCGACTACGCCGTCGATGCGTCCGAGCCCGAGGTCGAGCGCGCGACGGCGGGGCTCGCCGAGCTCGGCCATCACGACCTTCTCGACTTCGGTCGCCTCGCCGAGCACCTCGGCTACGACCGCAAGACGAACACCCTTGACTTCCCTGTCGTACCGAGAGGCTTCCGCGCGCTTTCCGGCGTGCCGAGGCTTCCTCGTCTGGTGGCCCAGAAGATCGTCGACCGCTTCGGCGATCTCGAGGCCATCCTCTCCGCCACGGACTCGGAACTGGCAGTCCGTGGACGGAGTGGGGGAGGCTCGTGCGACCGAGATCCGTGAGGGTCTTCGCCGAGCGGAAGAGGTCGACGCTGTCGACCGCCAGTCATGAGCCAACGAACCGTTCGCCGTCACGGCGGGCGCACCCCAAAGGAGGCACCCCATTCCAGAACTAGCTACTGAGGACTCGATCGAGCTCGAGGAGATCGCCCCGGTCGAGTGCACCTTCGAAGAAGGCGACCACGTCGTCTATCCGCACCATGGCGCAGGCGTTGTGATCCTGAAGGAAGCCAAGGAGCTTCTGGGTGAGACCCGGGACTATCTGACCATCAAGATCCTCCACAACGACATGACCGTGATGGTTCCGTGCGAGAACGCGCACATCGCCGGTCTGCGCCGCGTGATCGACCCGCAAGCAGGTCGAAGAGGTCATCGCCGTCCTGACCGGCGAGCTCTCGGACATGCCGAAGAACTGGAACCGCCGGTTCAAGTACAACCGCGAGAAGATCAAGACCGGCGACATCTTCGAGATCGCCGAGGTCGTTCGCAACCTCGCGATCCGCGAGATGGACAAGGGCCTCTCGACCGGCGAGAAGCAGATGTACACGCGGGCGAAGAAGATCCTCGCGTCCGAGTTCATGTACGCGCTGGAGAAGGACGAGGAGGGCGCCGAGGAGTACATCGACGGGCTCCTCGAGGAGCGCTTCTCCGAAGGCGACCGTCTAGCGAAGCACCCGCGCATGGGCGCCGACGCGCTCGCAACAGCCGTGATCGCGGCCGCCGGCTCCGGAGACAGGCTCGGAGCCGGCGGCCCGAAGGCTCTTGTCGAGGTCGGCGGCAGGCCGCTTCTGGCCTGGTCGCTGGCCGCGATCGCGGACGCGGATCGGATCGGCTCCGTCGTGGTCTCGGCGCCTCCCGGCCACGAGGAGGAGGTCCGCGCGATTGCGGGCGACGCCTCGGTCGTGACCGGCGGCGCTTCGCGCTCCGAGTCGGTTGCGCTGGCGCTCGAGCTGGTCGAATCGGAGCTGGTCGCCGTCCACGACGCGGCGCGCCCGCTGGCGACGCCGCGTCTGTTCGACGCGGTCGTCGTCAGAGCTCGAGGGCGACCCCGAGTGCGACGCGGTGGTCGCGGCGGCGCCGGTCGCCGACACGCTCAAGCGCGCGCTTGGCGGGCAGGGTGATCGAGACGGTCCCCAGGAGCGAGCTCTGGGCGGTTCAGACGCCTCAGGCGTTCCGCGCGGAGGCGCTCCGCGCGGCGCTCGACACGGACGCCGAGACACGCTTGCCGGCGCAACCGACGACGCGAGCCTCGTCGAGGCGGCCGGCGGCGTCGTTCGCGTGTTCGCGTGGGACGAGCCCAACCTGAAGGTCACGACCCGCGACGGACCTTGCGATCGCCGAAGCGCTCCTTCGGCCTAGCTCTATCCTTCGGGCCGTACGTCCAGCCCGGCCGCCTTTCGGCCCTCGTCCGAGCGGTGCTTGGCCTTGCGCCGCAGGTAGAGCCGGCGCTGGATGAAGAGCACGGCGACGCCCGCGAGGACGATGAGGGTCAGGTTCAGCGCAGCTGACCCATCGCGCCCAGCCACTCATCGGTGTCGCCCAGGGCGGCCGCGACGCCGATGTTGGCCGCGGCGGGGATCGTCGTCACGGAGATGAGCACGCCGACCAGCGCGCCCGACTTGGCGGACGTGAGCGAGAGGATGCCGGCGACGCCGGCGAGGATCGCGACGATCGCGGTGAACTCGTCCGGGCTTCGAGATGAACTCGGTGAAGGGGTGGTTCTGCCTGCGAGAAGTCCTCGGGCACCAGGTTCGGCGAGCGTCGATCAGCGAGCGTCAGGAGGAACGAGCTGTGATCGCCAGCGGAAAGCCGACCGCGAGAGCCATGAGCGAGCGCCGGGCGACGTCTCCCCGCTTGTGGACCAGCGCGACGCACAGGCCGGCGAGGGGGCCGAACTCCGGCCCGACGACCATCGCTCCGATGATCAGGATGATCTGGTCGGTC
Organism: uncultured bacterium; assembly: GCA_963740125.1. Classification (GTDB taxonomy): domain Bacteria; phylum Actinomycetota; class Thermoleophilia; order Solirubrobacterales; family 70-9; genus JALZKA01. Next base: position 285,539 of record CAVUCV010000005.1, read on the forward strand.
AGGATGCCCACAGCCGCGATCAGCGTCGCGACGACCATGAACGCCAGGAAGCTGCCCGAGAGCTCGACGTTCTCGGACGTCCTCGCCTCGACCTCCTCCCAGACCACCGCGTCCGAGGGTAGGCCGGCCGCCGCCTTCTCCGCCGCGATCGCAACATCCGAGATCTGCGAGTCGATGTCCTCGACGGCGATCGAGCCGCAGTGGTGGATCCCGAGCTCCTTGAGGTCGGCGATCACGACGCTCGCGTCCTCGCGCGCGACGTCGCAGAGGATCGCGTGTCCGTCCGGCTTTCGCGCGGCGTCCTCGAGGACGATGATGTTGTAGACGGAGTCCGTCTTCTCGAAGAGCGCAAGCGCCTTCTTGGCCTCGGCATCCGGCGCGACGATCCTCAGGTGGACCATGGGCGGCTAGCGTACGCCAGGGTGCTGACCGACTATCACCTCCATCTGAGGCCCGACGAGGCTGATGCGTCGGCGTCCGAGTACTTCACGCAGGCCAATGCCGACCGCTACCTGGAGGCGGCGGAGGCCGCGGGCATCGCCGAGCTCGGCGTCTCGGAGCACATCCATCGCTTCACCGAGTCACTGGAGATCTGGGATCACCCGTTCTGGCGCGAGAACGCGCCGCGACGACATGGGCGGAGTACCTCGAGTTCGCGCGCTCGGCCGGCCTTCGCGCGGGGATCGAGATGGACTGGATCGCCGGGCAGGGAGGACAAGATCGCGAACGTCCTCGACCGCCACGACCTCGACTACGTCGTCGGCTCCGTCCATTTCATCCGCGACAAGGCGGTGGACGACGATGCCTACGACGTGTGGGCGGAGATCAACGATCCCGACAAGGTCTGGGCGCTCTACTTCGAGACGTTCGCCGAGGCGATCCAGACCGGCATGTACGACATCTGCGCCCACCCGGACCTCGTGAAGGTCTGGGGCGAGGGGCGTCCGCAACCGCGCCGCGACCCGCGCTTTCACTACGAGCCGCTGATCGAGGCGATCGCGGAGACCGGGGTCGCCGTCGAGGTGTCCACGGCGGGCCTCGAGAAAGCCGGTCGGCGAGCTCTATCCCGCGGACGCGTTCGCCGAGATGTGCGTGGATGCAGGGGCGGCGTTCGCGCTCTCGTCGGACGCGCACGAGCCCGAGCACGTCGGCTACGGATACGAGCGGGCCGTCGAGGCGATGCGGCGGCTGGGGCGTCACCGAGCTGTGCGTCTTCGAGGGCCGTGAGCGGCGTCTGGAGGAGATCGGATGAGCACGCGCGCAGGCATCGGCTACGACTCGCACCGGTTCTCCGAAGGGGGGCGCTCGATCCTGGGCGGCGTCGAGGTGCCGCACGCGCACGGGCTGGAGGGCCACTCCGACGCCGACGTGCGTCGCCCATGCGATCACGGACGCCGTTCTCGGCGCCGCCGGCCTCGGAGACATCGGGACGCACTTCCCGCCGTCGGAGGAGCGGTGGCGCGACGCGGACTCGGTCGAGCTGCTCAGGACCGCGGTCGCGATGGTCTCGGGCTTCGTCGTGAACATCGACGCCACCGTGATCTGCGAGGAGCCGCGCCTGGGCGAGCACCGCCAGGAGATGGAGCGCATCCTCTCCGAGGCCGTCGGCGCGCCCGTGAGCGTCAAGGCCACGACGAACGAGGGCATGGGCTGGATCGGCCGCGGCGAGGGCATCGCTTGTTTGGCGGTCGCTTCAGTGGATATCGACTGAGGCATCGGCACTTCAGAGCCGGAATAAGGTTGCGCGCGTGATCAAAGAGCGCTTGGGAAAGGTGCAGGTGGGCTCGCTGGGCCTCCTGCCCGACGTCCCCTTCAACGTCAAGGTCCTCATCGATGCGGGCATCGTCCGCCCGACGCGTCCCGATCGGCTGGCCAAGCGTCCTTCGCGAGCTCCGGCGCTGGGGCGCCTCGCCGGCTGCCGGCGCCGCCGCCGCGGCGATCCGCTACCCGGACGAGACGATGATCATCGACGAGCTCGGTGAGCTCACCTTCGCCGAGGTCCAGGAGCGCTCGAACAGGCTCGCCAACGCCTTCGCCGAGAAGGGGATCTCCGAAGGCGACGGGATCGCCATCCTCGCCCGCAACCATCGCGGCTTCGTCGAGACCGTGCTGGCCGCATCGAAGCTCGGGGCGAACTGCGCTTTTCATGAACACGATGTTCTCCGGCCCCCAGCTGGTGGACGTGCTCGAGCGCGAGGATCCCAAGGCGGTCGTCTACGACGAGGAGTTCCTCGGCGTGATGGAGAAGGCCGACGTCGAGCTCAAGCGCTTCGTGGCCTGGTCCGAGGAAGGCGAGTCCGACGACCCCACGATCGAGTCCCTCATCGAGGGGACGGACGACTCGTCGGACCTCGAGCCGCCGGAGTCGTCCTCGAAGTTCATCGTCCTGACGTCGGGGACGACCGGGACTCCGAAGGGCGCCCAGCGCGGCCAGCCGGACACGCTGGGGCCGATCGCGGCGCTGCTCTCGAAGATCCCCCTCAAGGCGCGCGAGACCACCGTGATCGCAGCGCCGCTCTTCCACTCCTGGGGCTTCGCGCACTTCTCGATCGGCCTCTCGCTCTCGTCGACCTACGTCCTCCGCCGCAAGTTCGATCCCGAGGAGACGCTCAAGGCGGTCCAGGAGAACCAGGCGTCCGCCCTGATCGTCGTGCCCGTGATGCTTCAGCGCATCCTCCAGCTCGACAAGGCGACGATCGAGAAGTACGACCTCTCGATCGCTCAAGGCCACGTGCGCCTCGGGCTCCGCCCTGCCCGGCGAGCTCGCGACGGAATGGATGGACGCGACGGGCGACAACCTCTACAACCTCTACGGCTCGACCGAGGTGGCGTGGGCGACCATCGCGACGCCTGAGGACCTGCGCGACGCGCCCGGCACGGCCGGTCGTATCCCGCACGGCACCGTGCTGAAGATCTACGACGAGGACGAGCAAGGAGCTCGCCACAGGGCGAGACGGGCCGGATCTTCGTCGGCAACGAGATGAAGTTCGAGGGCTACACGGGCGGCGGCAACAAGGACATCATCGACGGCCTCCTGAGCTCGGGCGACGTCGGCCACCTCGACGAGGAGGGGCGCCTCTTCATCGACGGCCGCGACGACGAGATGATCGTCTCCGGCGGCGAGAACGTGTTCCCGCGCGAGGTCGAGGATCTCCTCGCCAGCCACGAGGCCGTGGACGAGGTCGCCGTGATCGGCGTCGACGACGAGAAGTACGGCCAGGCGCTCAAGGCGTTCGTGGTCACGACCTCGTCCGGGTCGCTCGACGAGGACGGAGCCAAGAAGCACGTCAAGGAGAATCTGGCCGGCTACAAGGTCCCGCGCGAGGTCGAGTTCATCGACGAGCTGCCCCGCAACGCCACCGGCAAGGTCCTGAAGCGCGAGCTCCAGGCAGGATGACCAGACTCGGAGTCTGACCCCGAAGACCGACGAGGATCCTGCCGAATCGGCGCTAGGGGTCTGACCCCTCGGTACCGCGAGGAGCGCTTGTCGACGCGGACGGGTAGCGGCTTCGCATGCCACCACGCGGAGTCAAGAAGGGCACCAAGCGTGCCCGTCAATACGAGAAGATCAAGAAGTCCCAGAAGGAGCAGGGCGCTTCCGAGTCCAAGGCCGAAGAGGTCGCCGCGCGCACCGTGAACAAGGAGAAGGCGCGCAAGGGGGAGTCGCGGACGGCATCGAAGACCTCGACTCAGGACAAGTCGTCGGGCGAGCGCGGCGGGGAGCGCTCGGGCACGAACAAGCCCAAGGGGCGCACAAAGGATCAGCTGATGAACGAGGCGCGGCAGAGGAACATCGAGGGCCGCTCCTCGATGTCGAAGGACCAGCTCCAGAAGGCGTCTGGCCGGCAAGAAGAGCTGACGGACTCGCCTAGGCTTCGGCGCGCTCGGCCTCGGCCGCTGCGGCCACGCGCTCCTGGCGCTCGGACTCGACGAGGCGCTTCAGCTGCTGGAGCGAGAGGCGGAGGTCCTTGGAGATGCTGGGCGCCGAGACGCGCTCGGAGAGCCAGCCGGTGAAGCCTCCGCCGGCGACGCCGTACTGGTAGCGGAGCTCGACCCGGGTCGAGCCGTTGCCGACCGGGCGCAGGCGAAAGCGCCCGCGCTGGTCGATGCCGGTGACGGAGCTCCACGCGAGGTCGTTGGGCTCGTCCCACTCGACCATCTCGATCAGCCCGCCGACCTCGGCCGAGCCCACCTTGATCAGCATGCGCCGGCGCGCGCCGATGCCCGCTCGTGGCCTCGCCGTCCGCGTCCCACCGGGTGATGCCGGACATGAAGCGGTCGTAGCTGTCGAGGTCGGCCAGATAGCTCCAGACCACCCGAGGGGGCGAGCCGACGACGACGCTTTCCGTCAGCCTCATCGCGCTAGCCGATCACGGGGTAGCGCCGCTCGGCGGCGAGGCCGTCGAGCGCCTCCTGCATCACGCCGGTCACGTGCTCGTAGACCTCGTCGATGTCGGGCTCCTCGCCGAACTGCTCGCGCACGTGGATGGCGGGGAGGACGTCGCTCGTCATCTTCGCCGGCAGCGGGATCCGCGGCAGGAAGTCGCCGATGGTCAGACCCCACGGCGGCGCGATGAGGATGGGCAGGACCTTCAGGCGCGCGGTGCGGTCGAGGCGAAGGAGCTTCGCGAGCCAGGCGCCGCGGTCGAGCCAGAGTGCCGTCTCCTGGCCGCCGATGGTGACCACCGGGACGATCGGCACGTCCTTTTCGAGCGCGAGCCGCACGAAGCCGCGGCGCCCTCCGAAGTCGATCTTCGAGCTCTGCCAGCTCGGGCGGTGGACCTCCCAGTCGCCGCCCGGGAACACCAGGACCGCAGCGCCGGCGTCGAGCGCCTTGAGCGCGTTCTCGTGCGACGCGGCGACGGTGCCGAAGCGGCGCAGGAACGGCCCAAGGGGAGAGGCGAGGACGAGGTTGTGGGCGAGCTGGTGAAAGCGGCGCTCGACGCCGAAGTAGGTCGAGAACGCAAGGGTGAAGAAGATCGTCTCGGGAGACATGTTCCCGCCGGTGTGATTGCCGACCAGGAGCACCGCGCCGTCCTCGGGCACGTTCTTGAGGTTGCGGACCTCAGCGCGGTACCAGATGGTCGCCATGAGCCACGAGAGCGGCAGGTTCTCGCGGATGTAGTCCGGGTCGCGATCGTCGAGGTCGGCCTGCAGGCGCTTCGCCAGCGAGCGCGCGGCGTTGCCCGCCGCCTTGCCGAGCAGGCCTTGGCCGATCCGCACCGCTTCGCCCGTCGCCCGGCCGACGCTTTCGGCCAGGCCGTCGAGCGGGGCGCGGTCCGAGATCTTCGGAGCGCCGCCGTTCGTCGAGGCGTGATGGCCGTTGGTGGAGACGTCGCTCACGGGCTTTGGCGCGGAGGCCATGCGAGCGATTCTATGCCGCTCGACCTAGGATGGGCCGCGTATGCGCGAGGTGAGGATCAAGGACACGCTTTCGGGCGAGGTGCGGGCACTCGAGCCGCGTGAGGCTGGGAAGGCCGGCATCTATGCCTGCGGCCCGACCGTGTACGGGCGGATCCACGTCGGCAACGCGCGCCCGTTCGTCGTCTTCATGCTCGTCGGCAGGCTCCTGCGCTACCTGGGCTACGAGACCACGGTCGTCATGAACGTCACGGACGTGAACGACAAGATCTACGACGCCGCGAAGGAGGCCGGCGTGCCCTCGGCTGAGCACGCCGCCGAGATGACCCGCCTCTATGTCGAGGACACCGACCTCCTCGGGATCGGCCGGCCCGACGCCGAGCCGCTCGCGACCGAGACGGTGCCCGAGATCGTCTCGATGATCGAGGCGCTGGTAGAGCGCGGGCACGCGTACGAGTCAGGGGGCGACGTCTACTTCCGGGTCCGGAGCTTCGACGGCTACGGCAAGCTCTCCAACCGCGACCCCGACGAGATGGACCAGGGCGAGGAAGCCGGAACGCAGAGCCTCAAGGAGAGCCCGCTCGACTTCGCGCTCTGGAAGGCGCGGAAGCCGGGCGAGGACACCGCCTGGGACAGCCCGTGGGGAGAGGGCCGTCCGGGCTGGCACATCGAGTGCTCGGCGATGGCCGAGAAGGTGCTGGGCGCCGACTTCGAGATCCACGGCGGAGGGATCGACCTGGTCTTTCCCCACCACGAGAACGAGGTCGCGCAGTCCGAGGGCGCGCGCGACCTGCCGCTCGCCCGCATCTGGATGCACAACGGGATGATCCGGATCGCGGACGAGAAGATGTCCAAGTCGGTCGGGAACATCTTCGGGCTGCGCGAGGCGATCGAGCGGTACGGAGCCCACGCGGTCGTCGCGTTCCTCGTCTCCGGCCACTACCGCCAGCCGCTGGAGTTCTCGGACGGCGCCCTGGAGGAGTCGAGGGCCAGGGTGGACCGGATCCGCAACTTCCTGCTCGAGCCCGGGGTGGAGGGGGAGGACGCGTTCGCCGCCGAGCGCGAAGAGGCGCTCGTGGAGGCGCTGTGCGACGACTTCAACACCCCGCGGGCGCTCGCTGCCGTGTTCGAGTTGATCGCGGAGGCGAATCGCCGTCCGGTTCCGGGCGCGCGCGACGCGATCGGGCGGATGCTTCCCCTGCTCGGCCTGGAGGGGCTCCTCGAGGCCGGCGACGCGGCGGGAGAGGACGCGCAGGAGCTCCTTCGCGAGCGCGACGAGGCGAGGGCCGCCAAGGACTTCGAGCGTGCCGACCGCGCGCGCGACCGCCTCGCGGAGCTCGGCTGGGAGGTTCGCGACTCCGCCGAGGGCTCGAAGCTCGTGCGCCGTGGCTGAAGTCGTCTACGGCCGCCGGCCCGTCGCCGAGGCCCAGCGCGGCAGGCGCCGGGTGCTCCGGGTCGTCACCGCCGACGAGGCGAGCACGGATGAGCTGACCGCGCTGGCCGGCTCGCCCGATCACCAGGGGATCGTCGCCGAGGTCGAGCCGTACCCGTACGCCGATCCGAACGCGCTGCTCGGCGACCCCGAGGCCCTGATCGTCGCGCTCGACCAGGTCCAGGATCCCCACAACCTCGGCGCGGTCTGCCGCTCGGCCGAGGCTGCGGGCGCGACCGGCGTCGTGATCCCGGACCGCCGGGCCGCTTCGGTGACTGCCGCTGTGTGCAAGGCGTCGGCGGGCGCGGTCGAGCATCTGGCCATTGCGCGCGTGCGGAACCTCGCGGACTGGCTGGACGACGCGAAGGAGACCGAGGGGCTCTGGGTCTACGGCGCGGCGGCCGAAGGAGCCGAGCTGTACTCGTCCGTCGACCTCACCGGGCCCGTGGTGCTGGTCATGGGCAGCGAGGGCTCGGGGCTGCGTCCGCGGGTCGCGGACACCTGCGACGCGCTCGTTTCGGTGCCGATGCGGGGGAGGGCGGCCTCCCTCAACGTGTCGGCCGCGGCGGCGGTTCTCCTGTTCGAAGCCGTCCGCCAAAGGGACGGGTAGGGAAGGCGTCGGACGGACCCCTTTCCCTGCAACGGGAATTGCATTCGAAAGTCGGGGTTGACAGAACTACGCGGACCTGCCTAGACTTACGCGCAAGTAAGGGTGAACTAAAGGTCGAGAGTCAATCGACCGATAGCTAGCTCAGAGAGGGGCGCCCCCGGGGAGGAGTGGCGCCACCGAATTCAACCCGAGAGGAATTCGCGTGGCTGTTTCTACTTCCCATGCTGTCGATATGTCCCAGGCCGTGCCCGCGGGTACCGCCGCTACCGCTCGCGCCCGTCGATCTGAGGCTCAACCCGAGCTTGATGATCACTACCTCGTCGCCCTCGCCAAGCGCGGGTCGGCCGATGCGTACGACAGGCTGATCCGCCGTTATCGCGGGTTCGTCCGTCTCAAGGCGTCTTCGTACTTTCTGCTCGGAGGCGACTCCGACGACCTGATCCAGGAGGGAACGGTCGGCCTCTACAAGGCGATCCGCGACTACCGGACGGACCGGGAGTCGAGCTTCCGCAACTTCGCGGAGCTCTGCATCACCCGCCAGATCATCACGGCGGTCAAGACCGCGAGCCGCAACAAGCACGCTCCGCTCAACCAGTACGTCTCGTTCGCGCAGACGCCGGCGGCTGCCGGCGACTCCGACACGACGCTCGAGGACATCCTGCCCGGCCCGATCTCCGACGATCCCGCCGATCGCGTGATCGCCTCGGAGGAGCTGTCGAGCCTGGTGGCGTGCCTCGGCGACGTGCTCTCCGAGCTCGAGAGCGAGGTCCTCTCGCTGTATCTCGACGGATACAGCTACGAGGTCGTCGCCGAGCGGCTCGAGTGCGACACGAAGACGGTCGACAACGCCCTGCAGCGCGTCAAGCGCAAGGTCTCCGCGCACATCTCGGGTCGCGAAGTCCTGCTCTAACCCTCAACCAACCCTCAACGGGGTCTGACCCGGGGTCAGACCCCCTTCAGGGAGGTTGAGGGTTGGTCGGCTGGCTCGATCAGCCGGGGAGTCCGTGGTTTGCGACTCCCCGGTCGTAGTTCAGGCGCATCAGGGCGATCACGTCGGCGACGTCATCGTCCGATTCGATCGCCCGCGCGCCAAAGCCCGGCCGCCCGGGGAAGACCGGGTGGTAGGTGATCCGCCCGGCTTCGAACAGCTCGTGCCACACGCCTCTTCGGAAAGCCGAAGTGAGCAACCCGGGATCCGTGCAGATGGCCGATTTCCCGCTTGCCCAAGCGGAATCCGTACTCACCACGGGATCCGACGCCGGCTTCGACGCCGGGCCAGGAGGAGACCTCCTCGTCGATCACGTCGAACGCCGTCCTGGTTTCGGTTCCGGTCATGTCGTCTCCTGTTCTTGTCATTTTCGCGAGACTACAAGTTCAAGTAAGCTTGAAGTCAAGTGGAAAGCCAGATCACGATCACGGAGGCGTCCAGGCGCAGCGGCGTCGCGGCTTCGGCACTCCGGTTCTACGAGGAGAAGGGGCTGATCTCCTCGGAGCGCGCGGGCTCCGGCCACCGCAGGTATCCGCGCACCGTGCTGAGGCGCATCGCGTTCATCGTCTTCGCCCAGAGAGTCGGCCTGTCCCTCGAGGAGATCGGCGCCGAGCTCGAAAAGCTGCCGCCCGACCGCGCGCCGACCAAGCGGGACTGGGCGAAGCTCTCCGGGACGTGGTCGGAGCGGATCGAGGAGCGCATCGCGGAGCTCGAGCGGCTCAAGGCCGGCTTGACCGAGTGCATCGGGTGCGGCTGCCTTTCGCTCGAGCGCTGCAAGCTGGCGAACCCCGGTGATCGGGCGGCAAGATTCGGACCCGGCCCGCGATACTGGGTTGGAGATTCGCCCGGGTAGCTCAACTGGCAGAGCATCGCTCTTGTAAAGCGGAGGTTGCGGGTTCGAGTCCCGCCCCGGGCTCTTGAACGAGGATCCCATCAACTGGAACGACGGCGACCGGACGATCAGGTTCGCGACCGGCGCGCTCCAGGCTGCGCCCGGGATTCTCGGCCGACGCCGGATGGGACGGCTACGAGCTGTTCTCCACCGAGCGCGCGCTCTCCCAAGCGCCGCCAGGCGTTGACGGAGAACGCATCTCGCGTACACGAGGTGCGCGCCGGGGCCGTGAACGAGATCGCCGCCGAGCTGTTCGAGCGAGTGTCGTCCCAATCCCTGGTCGCATATCGGCGGCGGGCGAGTGATCGACACGGCCAAGGCCATCGCCGCGGTCAGGGGCGGGCGGGTCGCGGCGATCCCGACGACTCTCTCCGGTGCGGAGATGACGCGCATCCACAAGCTGCCCGACGGTCACAAGGCGGATCGCATGAGCCGCCCCGTGCTGGTGATCGCGGATCCCGACGTCATGACCGCCCAGCCCGACCGCGAGCGCCGCGCCTCGGCGATGAACGCGCTGGCCCACGCGGCGGACTCCCTCTACACCCCGATGGCGCAGCCGCTCTCGCGGCTGGCGGCACTCGAGGCATCGCGCCTGATCGCAGTGGGGATCGAGGCCAGGAGGGCGCGTGACCTGGCGTATGGCTCGCTGCTCGCGGGCTATGCGATCGACAGCGCGCTGTTCTCGCTCCATCACGTGATCTGCCAGAGCCTCGTCCGCATCCTGCGGATCCCCACGCCGAGACGAACGCGGCGATCCTGCCGCGCGCGCTGGAGGCGCTCCTCCCGCAGGGCGCCCCGGGAGATGGCCGAGCTCGCGGGTTCGCTTGAGCACCGACACGCACGCGCTGGCGGAGAGGGTGGAGGACCTTTCGGGGGGCCGCGAGGTCGCTCGGCGAGATCGGAGCCGACCGCACGAAGCTCGACGAGGCCCTCGACGCGATCCAGGCGCGGGGGGAGCTCCAGCTCACGCCCGACCCTCCCGATCGGGACGAGCTCCGGCGAATCATCGAGTCCGCCTGGTAACCACGCACGCTCAGGCGTGTAGCCATCTCGATGGAGGATCGTCCGCGAGCCTCGGCACCGCCACGCGGTGACGACGTCATAACCCAGGAGCGCTTCGAGGCGTATCACCGCTTCGCGCGCGAGCACGGGACGAACCGCCTCGTCTACTCCATCGTCCGCTGCCTCTTCCTGCCGTTCTTCCTGATCTGGTTCCGGCTCGAACGGCAGGGCCGCGAGCACGCCCGTTTCAAGGGCGGCCTGATCGTCGCTTCGAACCACCGCAGCTTCCTCGACCCCTTCGTGATCGGGGCGCTCCTGCCCTGGCGGCGCTCGATCCAGTTCGTCGCCAAGGTCGAGCTCTTCGAGAAGCGCTGGCAGGGCTGGATCCTCAGCCGGCTGGGCGCCTTCCCGATCCGTCGCGGCCAATCCGACGAGACCGCCGTCGAGACCGCCCGGCTCGCCGTCGAGCGGGGCGGCACGGTCGTCATCTTCCCCGAGGGAACCAGGATCCGGCAGGGCTCGCTTGCGCGGCCGAAGCGCGGCGTCGGCCGGCTTGCGCTCGAGTCGGGCGCTCCGGTGATGCCGGTCGCGGTGATCGGAACCGAGCACGTCCGCAACGGCTGGCGCATCCGGCCGCGCAAGGTCCGCCTGCGCGCCGGGAGCGCGATGACGTTCCCGCAGACCGAGCGCCCCTCGCCGAGCCTCGCCCAGACGGTGACCGAGCGGATCTGGCCGAACATCGAGCTCCAGTGGGAGTACCTCGGCGGCCTTCCCCCGCTCCGCAAGGCGGCGGTGATCGGCGCGGGCAGCTGGGGAACCGCGGTGGCTGCGCTGCTCGCGCGGGGCGGGCTCGAGGTCCAGCTGGGCACCCGCGACGAGGCCAAGGCCGCTGAGATCTCGAAGCGCCGCGAGAACGAGAAGTACCTGCCCGGGGTGAAGATCCCCGAGGGCGTCGAGGTCAAGAAGGCGGCCGACATCGAGCTCGCCGGGTGCGACCTGGTGTGCCTCGCCGTGCCCTCCAAGGCGATCCCGCAGGCGGTCGGGACGTATGCCGACAAGGTCGGCTCGCGCGCGGCCGTGCTGCTGCTCTCGAAGGGCCTCATCCAGCCCATGGGCCTCCTGCCCACGGATTACGTCTCCGAGCGGATCCGCGCGCGCGCGATCGCTTGCCTCGGCGGGCCTGCGCACGCGCGTGAGGCCGCCGCCGGCATGGCGGCGCTCGTCCTCGGCTCGGCCGATTCGGATCTCAGGGTCCAGCTCGGCGAGGTGTTCGACCGCGCGGGCCTCGTGTGCGAGCGGACCGACGACGTCGTCGGCGTCGAGATGGCCGGCGTGGCCAAGAACGCCGCCGCCCTTGCCGCCGCGGCGGCCGAGCCGCATGGCCTGAACGCCGCCGGCATCGCCGCCGCCGGGGTCTGGGCGGAGTGCATCGACTACGGCGTCTCCCGGGGCGCCCGCCCCGAGACGTTCGCCGGGCTCGCCGGCGTCGGCGACCTCACCGCGACGATCCTCGCCCCTGGCAGCCGCAACCGCCAGGCCGGAGAGCTCCTGGGCAAGGGCACGCCCGCCGAGCAGATCCCGGGCAAGATCGGCCAGGCCTCCGAAGGCCTCGACTCGGTGCCACTGATCGCCGAGACGGTCGTGCGATCCGGGATCGACGCGCCGCGCCTTGTCGGGCTCGCATCGCTGATCGCGGGCGAGATCACGGCCGGGGAGTGGATTGCAGGACTCCGCCGAGCGCAGCGCGCGAGGAAAGCCGCATGACCGCGCAGCACATACCCTCACCGCATGACCCAGGGGGCCGCCGACTCGATCTCCAAGGCAGAGCTCGACCGCGAGTTCTCCGAGCTCTACCGCGCCCATCTGCGCGACGTCTACTCGTACGCGTACTACCGGGTGGGGAATCACCACGACGCCGAGGATCTGACCGAGCAGGCGTTCCTACAGGCCTACAGGCACTTCGAGCGCGCCCGCCGCGAGTCCGCCGGCAGGCCGATGCGCCCGTGGCTGATCCGCATCGCCCACAACCTCGCCTCGAACCTCTACCGGGACCGCTCGCGCCGTCCCGAGTCGAACATCGAGGCCGTGGAGCCGCCGGCGCACCCTCATCCCACGGAGCGCGTCGTCGAGGGGCGGGAGGAGCTGCGCCTCTTGATGCGGAAGCTCGACGGCCTTCCGGACGAGCGTCGCGAGGCGCTGATCATGCGCTTCGCGCTCGGCATGGACAATCGCGAGATCGCTCGCGCGATGGGCAAGACGGACGGCGCGACCAAGGTCTTGATCCATCGCGCGCTGAAGCAACTGGAGGAACAGATGGACGCGGAAAGAGGAGAGGCGCGCGATGAGTGACCCCGGCCAGATGGACCTCGAGGCGCTTCTCGTCGGATGCGCTGCGGCCGATCGAGCCCCCGGAGGACCTCGCCGGGCGGGTCGAGACGACGCTCTCGGCGATCACCGAGCAGGCCGCCGCGGCCCTCGGGAGCTGGGCCGAAGAGCTCACCGACTCGGAGCTCCAGTCGCTGCGCGACCCGCGAAACTGGGTCAGGCCGGTCGCCGCGGTCGCGGTCGGCGGGGTGGCCGCCGGCGCCCTGGTGGTGGTCGGCGCGCGCCGCCGGCGCAAGCCCACCGGCCTGCGCGCGAACGCAAGCCGCGTGATGTCCGACCTGGGCGGGGACTTCCGCCGCTAGGCGGCGCTCTCGCGCTTGCGGGCGGGCCGTCCGCTCTTTGCCGCGGCGCCACCGGGCTTCGGCGTCGCCGCGCCCGCCGCAAGGCCGGTCAGGCCGAGGATGAGGTGGAGGAAGTTGTCCTCCGTGTTCACGGGGACCGTGGAGATCAACGAGCCCAGGCCGTCGTCGGTGATCAGAAAGCCCCAGATCGCGATGAGCGTGTAGGTGAGGCCCAGCGCGAGCGCGTAGGTCCGCGCGGCGTAGGCCGCCGCGGCCAGGCCGAGCAGGCCGGTTGCGATGTGGATGAGGTTGTGCCAGCCGTTCACGGCCAGGAGGCCGAGGACCTCTTCGGTCTCGCGCCCGACCGCTTTCCCGGTCGAGAAGCCGGAGCTGTAGAAGAATCCGAGGATCCCGGCCACCACGAGAGCTCCGCCAACGAGGGTGGCATACAGGCGTGCTGGGGTGGCGTCGTTCATGATCCGATTCTCCCTGACCCCCGTATCTATATACGCACAGACCCTTCCATGAGGCTTGTGGCCCGGAGGCGGGACCCGGGTTGCGGGCCTTGTGGGAGCGTCAATCCCCCGCAAACAGAGCTTTTCCATGAAGCGCGATGAGATCAAGAAGCTGGCCGACGAGGACCTGATGGTCCTGGTCGAGCGCAAGGACCCCGTGGCCTTCGAGATCCTCTACGACCGTCACGGCGGCGCGGCCTACTCGCTCGCGCACCGGATCGTCGGCAGCCCCGAGGCGGCCGAGGACGTGGTCCAGGAGTCGTTCCTCTCGATCTGGCGAAGCGGGGCGCACTTCGATGCCGCAAGGGGAAGCGTCCGGTCCTGGACGCTCGGGGTCGTCCGCAACCGCTCGATCGACTCGCTTCGCCGCCAGTCCGGCAAGGCGCCCAAGCTCGACTTCGACGACGACGCGACGCTCGAGGCGCAGGACTCCGGGGAGCTGACGGATTCCGAGGCCATCCGCCGCGACACGGCCAACCGCGTGCGCGGCGCTCTCAAGGAGCTTCCCGACGAGCAGTCCGAGGTGATCGGCCTCGCCTACTTCGGCGGCTTCACCCACTCGGAGATCGCCGAGATGCTCAGCATGCCGCTGGGTACGGTGAAGGGGCGGATGCGGCTGGGGCTGGAGAAGGTCCGGCTGCTCCTCGCCGAGGGGATGGGCATCCGCGACGCATCGGAGGCGCTGCCATGAGCGACCATCGCGAATACCGGGACGAGCTTGCCGCCTACGCGCTCGGCTCCCTCGACGTGCCCGAAAAGCTCGAGGTCGAGCGCCACCTCGCGGGATGCGACGAGTGCCGCGAGTATCTCCTGTGGCTCGACCCCGCCGTCGATCTTCTGCCCGCGTCCGTCGAGCCCCGGACGCCGCCGGCCAGCCTCAAGCGCTCGATCATGGGCGAGGTCGAGAGCGACCTCAAGGCCGAACGCCGGGCCGAGAAGGCCCGCAAGCGCTCCGAGCGCGGGCTGTGGGGAACGATCTGGAGGCCGGTCACCGCCGGCGTCCTCTCCGTCGTGCTGGTCGCCGGCGCCGCCGTCGGGTACCTCGTGGGCGGCGACGAGCCCGAGAGCACCTCTTTCGAGGTCGAAAGCCTCGCGCAGATCGGCCCCGAGATGGAGGCCATCGCTCGAGGTCCAGGGCGACGAGGGCATCCTCCACGTCGTCAAGCTTCCCGGCCTGGGATCGAACCAGGACTACCAGGCATGGATCCAGCGCGACGGCGAGATGGAGCCCTCGAGCACCTTCGAGGTCCGCGAGGACGGAGAGGTGCCCATCGAGGGATCGCTCGACGGCGCCGACGGGCGTCTACATCACGCGCGAGCCCGAGGGCGGATCGGAAGAGCCGACCGAGCCCGTGCTCATGGGCGTCGAGCTGTCCTGACGCTCGGTCTGCGCCGCAAGGACCTCAAGTAGATTCGGCCGCCGATGGCGACCTGCTACCGGCATCCGGGCAGGGAGACGCAACGTCGCCTGCTCGAACTGCGACCGGCCGATATGCCCGGACTGCATGACGTCGACGCCGGTCGGGATGCGCTGCCCGGAGTGCTCGCGCCAGAAGCACCCGCGTCCATCGCGCGCCGTCCAGCTCGATGGTCGGAGGCGCGTCCCCGGTGACGATCGGCCTCATCGGGCTCTGCGTCGCCGCCTTCGTCGCGCAGGTCGCGGGCGGCATGGGCATGGCGACGGGCAGATCCGGCCGGCACGCGTCACGATCGACTACGGCCTGCTCGGCTATCGGCAGATCGGCCCGCTCGGCCAGGCCATCGGCGTCGCCGAGGGCGAGTACTACCGGATCATCACGGGCGGGTTCCTCCACTCCGGCCTCATCCACCTCGGGCTCAACATGCTCGCCCTGTTCTTCCTGGGCGCGCTGCTGGAGCGCGCGATCGGCGCGTGGCGCTTCGCCGGCATCTTCTTCGTCTCGCTCCTGGGCGGCTCGCTGGGCGCCCTGATCCTCTCGCCCGACGACCTCACCGTCGGAGCCTCGGGCGCCGTCTTCGGGCTGATGGCCGCGGCCTTCCTCGAGGCCAGGGACCGCGGCCGCCACGACGTCGCGTCGCAGATCGGCTTCTACGTCGTCATCAACCTGGTCTTCACCTTCAGCGTGCCGAATATCTCGGTCGGCGGCCACCTCGGCGGCCTGCGTCGCCGGCGGAGTCCTGACGCTCTTCCTGGCGCAGGCCCGGCGCTCGGGCGGCGACGGGCTCGCGCTCGATGGAGATCGCCGGCGCCGTGGGCTTCGGCGTCGCGCTCGCCGTCGCTTGCGTGGTCGCGGGCAACGCCGCCGTCCCCCGCGCTGCTCTAGAGCGCGGCGGAAGCCGAGCCCGTCCGGGGGCCTCGACCAGCTCCGGATGGAGCAGGTGGGCGACGAGCTCGACGCCGTCGACGAGGCGCGGCCCGGGGCGAGAGAACGACGACGCCGCATCGACCGCCCACAGATCCCGCGGCGCCCGTTGCCCGCGAGCTCCTGGAGGTGAGCGGCGGCCTGCTCGGCGGCCTCGTCCGCATAGAGGCCGCACGGCATGACCAGCGACGACGTCGGCGTCGGCGCCGCTGGATCTCCTCCCAGGTCGCGGTGCGCGACTTCACGCCGGCCTCGCCGAGCGCGTCGGTTCCGCCCGCGGCCTCGATCATCTCCGGCACCCAGTGCCCGCCGACGAACGGTGGGTCGAGCCATTCGAGCGCGGCGACGCGCGGCTTCGGCGCCCCCGAACAGCCGCTCTCGACCCGGGCCACGCGCCCGCGGAGCTCGTCCCTCAAGCGCCTCGCCGCGCTCGGCGACGCCGCACTCCCGCCCGAGCCTGACCAGGTCGTCCAGGACCTCGTCCGAGCGTCTCGGGGTCGAGCGAGAGCACGCCCGGCGCACCGGGCAGCGTCCCCGCGAGCGAGCAGACGTCGTCGTAGGAGACGGCGCAGACCGCGCACAGAGCCTGCGTCACGATCAGGTCGGGCCGCAGGCGCTCGAGCTCGGCGCCGTCCAGGCCGTAGATCGCCTCGCCCTTCGCGGTCAGCTCGCGAACCGCCGAGTCGATCTCGCGGGAGACAGGCCGTCGGGGATCTCGCTCCGGGTGAGATGCGGGCCGCTCGAGCGCCTCGGCCGGCCAGTCGCACTCGTGCGTGACGGCGACGACGCTGTCGCCCAGGCCGAGCGCGAAGAGCGCCTCGGTTGCGGACGGGACGAGGCTCGCGATACTCTGCATGCCATGACGGTTGAGGAATATGGTTGTCGGATGGCACAAGCTCGACGACTCGGAGATCGAAAGCCGCCTGGCGGACCTCGAAGGCTGGGAGCGCGCCGGAGACGCGATCTGCAAGGAGTTCGAGCGCAACGACTTCGTCGGCTCGGTCGACTTCGCGAAGGCGATCGTCGGGCCGGCCGAGGAGATGGGCCACCATCCCGACCTCTCGATCTCGTGGGACACGGTGACGGTGACGATCACGACCCATTCCGAAGGCGGCCTCACGGCCGGCCGACTTCGAGCTGGCCGAGCGCATCGATGGCCTCGCCTGAGGCGCCGGTCGCAGGCGCTGACCCGAACGGAGGTCCGCTTCCGGTCGGGCGAGACCGAATGCGCGGGCGTCTTCATCCGTCCCGAGACGGGCGAGGCCGTCGCCCTGCGTGGTCCTCGCCCATGGCTTCGGGGCGCTCAAGGAGGGCGGCCCGATCCGCACGGCCGAGCGCTTCGCCGCGGAGGGATTCGCGGGGCTCGCCTTCGACTACCGGTACTTCGGCGAGAGCGGGGGAGAGCCGCGGCAGCTCCTGGACGTCAAGCGCCAACTCGAGGACTGGCGCGCGGCGATCGCCTTCGCCCGGACGCTGGACGGCGTGGACGGGGAGCGGATCGGCCTGTGGGGCTCCTCGTATTCCGGCGGGCACGTGATGGCGCTGGCCGCCGACGACGGTCCATCCGGGCGGTCATCTCCCAGGCGCCCCACGTGGACGGCATCAAGACCCTGCTCGCACTCGGCCCGATGGCCAACGCGCGTCTGACCCTCGCGGCGCTCCGCGACCTGGCCGCCGCGGCGCTCGGGCGCGAGCCGCGCATGATTCCGATCGTCGGACCGCCCGGCTCGACGGCGGCCATGACGACCCCGGACGCCGAGCCGGGCTACAGCGCGCTGTACGACGAGGGCTTCGAGTGGCGGAACGAGTTCACGCCGCGCGCCGCAGTTGACCCTGCCGCCTGAACAGCCCGGGCAAGCGGGCCGCGGAAATCGAGTGCCCGCTCCTGGTCCAGGTCTGCTCCGCGGATGCGATCACGCCCCCAGGGCCCGCGATGGATGCGGCCGCCGCGGCCCCGAAGGGGGAGCTCATCACATATGCGGGACTCGGGCACTTCGACATCTATCGGGGAGAGCCGTTCGAGCGCGCGCTCGCGGATCAGATCGCCTTCCTCGAGCGGCATCTCGGCTTGACCCGCCTGGTCCACGTCGTCGGCACGCAGGCCGAACTTCGTGAAGATGGCGCCGGTCATCGCGGCCTGCCGCGAGCGCTTCGGCGAAGACCGAGAACGTGGTCGTCCACACGGGGCAGCACTACGACCGCGCGATGTCCGACGTCTTCTTCTCCGAGCTGGGCGTCCCCGAGCCGGACCACATGCTGGGCGTCGGCTCGGGCTCGCACGGCGAGCAGGCCGCGCGGGTGATCGAGCGCCTCGAGCCCGTCCTGCGCGAGGAGCGCCCGGACCTGGTCGTCGTGCCCGGCGACGTCAACTCGACGCTCGCGGCGGCGCTTTGCGCCGACGAGGCCTGGGCATCCCGATCGCCCACGTCGAGTCGGGCCTTCGGAGCTTCGACCGCGAGATGCCCGAGGAGATCAACCGGATCGTCGTCGACCACCTCTCGCGAGCTCCTCTTCCTCCACTCCGCCGAGGCGACCGACAACCTCGCGGCGGAGGGCTCGCCCGCCGAGCGGGCCCACTTCGTCGGCAACACGATGATCGACACGCTCGCCGCGCTGGAGGAGCGCATCCGCTCGCGCGAGGCCGCGGCCGCGCTCGGACTCGCGCAAGGGCAGCTACCTGCTGGTCACGCTTCATCGTCCCGCGCTCGTCGACGGCCCGCTCCTCGAAGACGCGATGGCGGCGCTCGCCGAGGTGGCGAAGACGATGCCCGTCCTCTTCCCGGTTCACCCCCGCACGCGGGCCCGCCTCGAGGCGCTGGGGCTCGACTCGCAGAAGGGCGTGACGCTCGCCGAGCCGGCCGGCTACCTCGACTTCCTCTCGCTCGAAGCCGACGCCGGCGCCGTGCTCACGGACTCGGGCGGGATCCAGGAGGAGACGACGTGGCTCGGGGTGCCCTGCTTCACGCTGCGCGACAACACGGAGCGCCCGGTCACCGTCCGCGCGGGCACGAACACCCTCCTGGGGCTCGATCCCGACGCGGATCGCGGAGATCCCCGTCGCTGCTCGACGGCGCCGATGCATCCCCGCAACGTCCGGATTTATGGGATGGGCATGCGGCCGAGCGCATCGCTGCGATCCTGGCGCGATTGGTAGCTTCCGGGCGATGGCGCTTCCCTCGCTGATCCCCAAGGACAACGTCTTCTTCGACCTGTTCAACCGGTCGGGGCAGAACTCGCTCCGGTCTGCGCGGATGCTCCTCGAGATGCTCGAGGGGTGGCCGGCGTCCGAAGGGCTCGCGCGCGAGATCCTCCTTGCCGAGCAGGAGGGCGACAAGATCACGCACGAGCTGATCCAGCGCCTGAACTCGACCTTCGTGACGCCGATCGACTCCGAGGACATCTACGGCCTCGCGTCGGCTCTGGACGACGTCACCGACTACATCGAGGAGACCTCGGACTTCATGGTCCTCTACAAGATCGAGGCGCCGATGGAGCAGGCGGTCGGGATGGCCGACGTCCTGGTCAAGGCGTGCGAGCAGCTGGCGCTCGCGCTCGAGCACCTGCGCGGCTTCAAGGACCTCGACTCCTATCTGATCGAGATCCACCGCCTGGAGAACGAGGGCGACCGGCTCTACCGCGATGCGGTCGCGTCCCTGTTCGCGAACGGCATCGACCCGATGGTCGTGATCCGCTGGAAGGACCTCTTCACGGTCCTCGAGCGCGCCGTCGACGCAACGGAGACCGCCGCCCACATCATCGAAGGCATAGCGATCAAGAACGCCTGAGGCGGGCGCCGGGCTATGACTGAAGCCGATGTAATTCTCTACATCGTCGTCGGAACGGCGCTGGCGTTCGACTTCACGAACGGCTTCCACGACACCGCGAACGTCGTCGCGACGTCGATCTCGACCCGCGCGATGTCGCCGCGGATCGCGGTCACTTACGCCGCGATCCTCAACTTCGCCGGCGCGTTCATCTCGCTCGAGGTGGCCGCGACCGTCGCGTCGGACGTCGTGGTCGGCGACGTGATCACACCCACGATCGTCTTCGCCGGCCTGGTCGGCGCGATCGCCTGGAATCTCATGACCTGGTACTTCGGGCTCCCATCCAGCTCGTCCCATGCGCTGATCGGCGGCGTCGTCGGCTCGGCGCTCGCCGCGGTGGGCAGCCAGGCGGTCCTCTCCGACGGCGTGATCGGCAAGGTCCTGGTCCCGGCGATCATCGCCCCGATCGTCGCCTTCATCGTCGGAGGCCTGGCGATCGTCGTCTGTTACCGCGTCGTCGGCAGGCAGCGCCCCGGTCCCGTGACGCGAGGCTTCCGGCTCGGCCAGGTGGTGTCGGGAGGGATGCTCGCCCTCGCCCACGGCACGAACGACGCCCAGAAGACGATGGGGGTCATCGCGCTCGCCCTGATCGCCAACGGCAGCCTCGAGAACGGCGCCGACCCGCCGACCTGGGTGATCGTTTCGGCTGCGACCGCGATCGCCCTCGGCACGTACATGGGGGGCTGGAGGATCATCAGGACGATGGGCACGCGCATCATCAAGATGGACGCCGCGCAGGGATTCTCGGCTCAGGGCGCCGGCTCTGCCGTGATCCTGGCCTCGAGCCACTTCGGCTACCCGCTCTCGACGACTCAGGTGATCGCCGGCGGCGTGATGGGGGCGGGGGCGGCCAAGCGCGTCTCGGCGGTGCGCTGGGGCGTCGCGGGCAACATGGTCGTCGCCTGGATCCTCACCTTTCCGATGGCCGCTGCCATCGGAGCGCTCACCTACGGCGTGACCCAGATCTTCGGCAATGAAGTCGTCGGACCCGTCCTGATCTTCACCGGCGGGCTGTTCCTGTCGATCATGGCCTTCATCCGCCGCGCCAGGACACCGGTGCCGGCATGAGCGTGCTCGCGACCATCGTGGACTGGAGCGCACTCGGCCAGACCGTGCTGGCGGCGCTTCTTTCCGGCGTCGGCGTGGCGTTCACGTTCTCCTTGGGGATCCTCGGCGTGGCCCGGTTCACGGACGGCTCGCGGGAGCTGGGGCTCTTCGGGCAGATCGCGTTCGGGCTGATCGCGCTGCTGGGCATGGTCGCGACGGTCGCCGCGATCGTGTTCGGCGTCATCGTCATGACGTCGGGCTGAGGCGCGCTTCGCGGCCGCACGGGCCGTCGTAGGATTCAGGAGCCGTGAGGGCCGCCCGAAACATCGCGATCATCATGCTCCTGGCGCTGATCGTCGCCGAGGTTCCGGGGGGCGGCAATGTCGCCGACGGGATCTTCGCCGCGCTGACGGTCGGCGTTCATGGTCGCGATCGTCGCCACCGTCTACTTCGCGTACCGCCAGAACAGGTTCGCCTACCTGACCCTGCTCCGACCGGAGCCGGGGAATCCTCCTCGGGCTCGGCCGGCGCGATCACCCTCGTCGTCGCCGGCTCGGACGAGGTGGTCGATTGGCCCGGGGGAGTCTTCATCCTCCTCGGGGTGATCGGCATCGGCATCTACCTGATCTTCACCGTCGTCATGGAGTCCCGCTCGGTCTAGGCGCAGCGCTTCCGCGGCGCTCGGGCCGGCACGTCCCTGAATCGGCACACCGCGTGACCCACCCGTGCGTCCGCGCGACCTAGCGTCGCGCAGCGATGAGACGGCGTGGCTACAGACCGGGGGCAGGCATCGGCAGAGCTCGTAGCGATCGTCCCCCTGCTCATCGTGGGCACGCTCGCGCTCGGCGCAGGCGCTCGTCGCATGCTGGGCGCTTCTCAGCGCCGGCGAGGCCGCCCGCTCCGCGGCTCGGATCGCTCACGTGGGCGGCGATGCGAAGGAGGCGGCGGGCAGCGCGCTCCCGGGTCTGCTCGAGCCTGCCGACGTCGAGGTCGACGGGGCACGGGTGCGGATCGAGGTGCGTGCGCCCGCCGTTCTCCCGGGCGTTCCCGGCATCCCGGTCACAGCTTCCGCCGCTCTGGACCCGGAGGGCACCGGTTGAGGGCGGCGAGAGCAAGGGCCGGCCGGCGGCCAGGCTTCGCTCGAGCTGCTCGCGATGGTCCCGGCCATGGTCGCTGGGCGCGATGATCGCGCTTCAGCTCGCGATCACGGGCTACTCGCTTCACCTCGCCGACGGGGCGGCCGAGGCTGGGGCCCTTGCCGTGGCGGCCGGGACGGACCCGAAGCGGGCAGCCCAGGCCGCCATGCCGGGCTGGGCGGCGGGCGGCATGGACGTGAGCGTCGAGCGGCGGCCGGGTCGAGGTGTCGGTCCGCCCGCCTGCACCGCATCCCGGCCCTCTCGACCGCCCTCGAGGTCAGCGCGGACGCCTGGGCCCGGAGCGCAGATGGGGGCTGACGGCCCCCTGCTGGTTGCCGTCACGTCGCTGCCGGGAGCAGAGGGCGGCGCGGCGACCGCAGCGGCAGTCGGCGTCGCCATCGTCGCGCCTCGGTGCGCGGAGAGCCGCTCGGCGTCGTCGTGATCGACCACGAGCGCTCGTCCGTGCGCCCGACTCTCGTGTCAACGGGCAGCCGCTCGGGGACTCGAGTCGAGGCTTCGCCCGGATCTCGCGGCTGTCGCGCGCGGTGCCCTCTGCGCCGTCAGCGCGCAGGGCGACGAGCTTCCGGCCGCGATCGACGCCTGCCGGGCGGCGGGCGCCGCGGCAGTTGTGGTCCACGCGCCCCCGGCCACGTGGCGGGAGCTCGTCGACGCGGGCGAGGTCGGACGCGGCGGTGGTTCGCGCCGACGTCGAGAGGTCTCGGCCGCTCACGGCGCTTGCGGCTCGCGAGCTGATCGCGGCGGGCATCGCCACGGGCGTCGATTCCCCGCAGGCCCGGCGTGGTCGCCACCCGCCGGGCGCTGGCCGGGATCGAGCCCGGCGGCGACCTCGGGTCCCGCTCGGCCCGCTTCGCCAAGCGCTTCATGCGTCGCAGTCGGGCCAGGCGATGCCGGTCGCGCTTGTTCCTCGCTCTGGCCACGATCGTCGCCGGCGTGCTTCTCGCGATCACTGGGGGCGGCCGCGACCGGGCGCGTCCCGCTTCCAGCGTGCGGCAGACCTGGCCGCGGTCTCGGCCGCGCGCTCGATGCGCGACGACCACTTCCGGCTCTTCCTGCCCGCCACCTTGCCCAACGGAGTGCCCAACCCCGCGCATCTGAGCGAGGCCGAGTACCGCAGCCGGGCGACCGCGGCGGCTGCCGAGGCGGCTGAGATGAACGACGCCGGTGATGCGGCTGCGACGGTTGTCATTTCCCGGGGCGGCCTTCGCGCCGACACGGGTCCGGGTCGGATCTCAGCGCGAGCGCCGGCCGTCGATCGGGCGATCAGGCGGACAGCGAGGTCCGAGGTGACGGCGGTGGCTGAGGCGTACCCGCGATCTGCCAGCACTTCGGCGGGCTCGCGGACAGCGCGTCCGGCGGTGGCTACTCGGGTCCGCTCGCGACGCGCCAGGGAGAGGGGATGCGGCCCGACGTCGCCCGGGCTTTCGACGCGATGGCATCGGCCGCGGCTGCCGCGAGCGGTCATGCGCTTGTCATCAACTCGGCGTTCCGCTCGGACGCGGAGCAGGCGGCGCTCTTCGCCGCGAACCCGGATCCGCGCATGGTCGCCCGGCCGGGCACCTCGCTCCATCGCTGCGGCACCGAGCTCGACCTGGGGCCGGCAAGCGCCTACGGGTGGCTGGCGGCGAACGCTCAGCGCTTCGGCTTCGTCCAGCGCTACTCGTGGGAGGCATGGCATTACGGCTACGTCCGCGGGCCCGCTCCGTGCTCCGCGGCCGGCAGACCGGGTGGCGCCCGGCGAGTCCGGCGACGGCACGTCGGCCGAGCCGGGCCTGCCCTCGTTCGTCCCGGCTCGCTTCCGCGCGCCGATCGCGCGTGCCTCGTCGCGCTGGAACGTCCCGGCCAACGTCCTTGCGGCGCAGCTCCTCGCGGAGTCCAACTTCAACCCGCTCGCAGTCTCCCCGGCAGGCGCCAGCGGCATCGCGCAGTTCATGCCCGCGAACGGCCGCCTCGTACGGGCTCGCCGACCCGTTCGACCCGATGCGGGCCATCGACGCGCAGGCGCACCTGATGTCCGACCTCCTGCGGCAGTTCGGAGACGTCGTCTCTGGCGCTCGCGGCCTACAACGCCGGGCCGGCGCCGGTCGCCGCGTGCTCGTGCGTCCCCGCCTATCCCGAGACGCAGCGCGTACGTGGCGCGGATCCTGGGCTTGATGGGCGGGGTGGGGGCGATTCCTCCGCCGACGCTCGAGGTGCGCCTGGTCGGCTGACTTCCGTAGGCTGCCGCGCATGGACCTTCCAGTCACGATCAGCGGCATCGACGGCATGCAGGAGCTCATCGGCGAGCCGATCGGCCCGACGGAGTGGCGCGACGTCACCCAGGCGGACATCGACACGTTCGCGGATCTCTCAGGCGACGACCAGTGGATCCACGTGGACGTCGAGCGCGCCAAGACCGAGAGCCCGTTCGGCACCACCATCGCCCACGGCAACCTGACGCTCGCCATGATCGACGGCTTCCGCATCCAGCTGCATGAAGGTCGAGGGCGTGAAGCTCGGCGTGAACATGGGCTGGAACAAGGTCCGCTTCCCGGCGCCCGTCCCGGCGGGCACGCGGGTCCGCGCAACCGCCGAGCTCGTCTCCGTCGAGGAGCTCGACGGCGGCTGGTACCAGTCCGTCACGAAGTTCACCCTCGAGGGCGAGGGCCAGGCGAAGCCCGTATGCGTCGCCGAGTCGGTCGGCCGCGCCCTCGCGGGCGACTGAACGGCTACTCGACCGTCAGGTCGCCTTCCATGCCGGCCTCGCGGTGGCCGGAGACCGAGCAGTAGAAGGTGTAGTCGCCGGGCTCGAGCTCGACGTCGGCCGAGGTCGTGTCCCCGGTGACGGTGTCCGTGCCGCCCAGATCGCCGTCCGGGCCCTCGATCTGAACGTCGTGAGGCGGTCGACGACGGGTTGTCGAACTCGACCGTCACCGAGCCGGCCTCGGCCTCAGCGGAGTCCTCCTCGTAGGCGAGGCTGCCGTCCTCGGCGGCGGTGAAGGAGACGGTGCTGCCTCCGCCCGAGCTGGCTGGTCGTCTCGTCGGTCGTCTCCTCGGTCGTCGCGGCCGAGTCGTCCGACGACTCGTCGTCGTCATCCCCGCATGCGATGAGCCCGAACGGTGCGATCGCGGCGATTGCCAGGGCCACTGAAAGCTTCTTCTTCACGAGGATCCTTTCTCCGGGGACACGAAGCATTCTAAATGCTTGAACACGCGCGCAGCGAGGTCGCTCACGCTCGCGGCTCGCCGCCTCGGCCCCGCCTAACCTTGAACGGTGGCCGAGATCGAGATAACGCAGGAGCTCGAACCGGCGAAGGGCGCTTCGATCGCCGAGCAGCGCAGAGCCCTGCCGGACGAGCCGGGCGTCTACATCTTCAGGGATTCCGAAGGGAAGGTCCTCTACGTCGGGAAGGCGCGGTCGATCCGCAAGCGGGTCGGCGGCCACTTCTCCGGGAAGACCCGGACGCGCGCGATGACCGAGCAGGCGGCGTCGATCGAGTTCCTCGTGACGAACACCGAGGCCGACGCGCTGCTCGCCGAGCAGCAGTTCATCAAGCGCCACCGCCCGACCTACAACATCCGCCTGCGCGACGACAAGTCGTATCCCTACATCGCGATCTCGCTCGACGAGGAGTTCCCGCGCGTCTACTTCACGCGTGAGCGCCACCGCTCCGCGCGCCTCTACTTCGGCCCGTACTCCAACGCCAAGCGAACGCGCGAGACGCTCGAGATCCTCGGCAAGCTCTTCCAGTACCGGACCTGCGACGGGCCGGAACCCGGGCGCCGGTCGGGAGTGCCGTGCCTCGACTACTACATCAAGCGCTGCCAGGCGCCCTGCGTCGGCTACATCGACCGCGAGGAGTACCGGCGGAACATCGACGCGATCTCCAGCTTCCTGTCGGGCCGCTACCGCGACGTCGAGCGGGACCTCGAGCGGAAGATGGAGGAGGCCGCCGGAGCAGAGGAGTTCGAGCGCGCCGCGGTCTACCGCGACCGGCTGGAGGCGGTGCGCTCGCTCATGGAGCGCCGAAGCGTCGCCGGCGACACGATGGACAACGCCGACGTGATCGCCGTCGCGACGGAGGAGGACACGGCGAACGCGCAGGTGTTCCAGGTGCGCGACGGCATCCTCGCCGAGCGCCAGAGCTTCTACATGACGAACGCGAGCGATCGGGACGAGGGCGAGGTGATCGAGGAGTTCGTCGCGCAGTACTACTCGGCGGCGCCGTCGATCCCACGGCTCGTCGTCGTCGGAGAGGCGGTGCGCGGAAGGCTCGACGTCCTGGCCGATGCCCTGGCGATCCGGCGCGGTGGGCCGGTCGAGGTCCGCGCTTCCGAGCGCGGCGACCTCCGGCGCGTCCGGGAGTTGGCGGACCGCAACGCCCGCCTGGCCCTCAAGCAGGACAAGCTCCGCTCCGAGCGCCGCCGCTCGCAGCGGGTCGACTCGGTGTCCGCCCTGCAGGACGCGCTTCGCATGGACACCCTGCCGATCAGGATCGAGGGCTTCGACATCTCGAACATCGGCGGCGAGCACACGGTCGCGTCGATGGTCGTCTTCGAGGGCGGGGCGCCGAAGAAGTCGGACTACCGGCGGTTCCGGATCAGGGGCGACCGCACCAGCGGGCCCGACGACTTCGCGTCGATGAACGAGGTGCTCTCGCGCCGCGTTTCCCGGCTGGTCGAGCAGGCGGACCGCTCGCCGCACGATGCCGAGCGCGACCCGAGCTTCGCCGCCATGCCCGACCTGATCATGATCGACGGCGGCAAGGGGCAGCTCTCGTCCGGCATGAAGGCGATCGGGACCCTCACCGATCGCGGCGTGACGGTGATCAGCCTCGCCAAGCGGCTGGAGGAGATCTACGTCCCGGGGCGCTCGGCGCCGCTGGAGATCGAGCCCGACTCGCCGGCGTCGCACCTGCTTCAGCGGGTCCGCGACGAGGCGCACCGATTCGCGATCGACTTCCACCGCAACCGCCGCGACAAGGCGATGACGCGCTCCCTCCTCGACGAGCTTCGGGGAGTGGGCCCGGCGCGCAAGCGTGCGCTGCTCAGCCATTTCGGCTCACCCGAGCGGATCGTCGCCGCCACGCGCGAGGAGATCGAGGCGGTGCCCGGGATCCCTGGCAAGATCGCACGCGACATCCACCGCCAACTCAACAAGTCCGGATGACCCCGCAGTCCGAGCTGTTCCCGGAGCCCGTCGAGCTGTGGGTCATCACCGGCTATTCGGGCGCGGGCAAGTCCGAGGCGATCGCGGCTTTCGAGGACTCGGGCTTCTTCTGCGTGGACAACCTGCCCCCGCGGATGATCGGGTCGCTGGGCGAGCTCTTCCGCCACGAGGGCTCGATGGTCCGCCACGCCGCGGTCGTCACCGACGTGCGGGGACGCGAGTACTTCGACGAGCTTCAGACCGTGATCAGCGAGCTGGACCAGGACGGCCTCGACCTGAGGGTCCTGTTCCTGGAGGCCGAGGAGCAGACGCTGATGGACCGCTTCAAGGAAACCCGCCGGCGCCATCCCCTGGCGCCGGACGGGCGCATCGTCGACGGGATCCGCGCCGAGCGCGAGGTGCTCGGGCCGCTGCGGGAGGCGGCCGACGTGGTCGTGGACACCTCGGATCTCACCGGCGCGATGCTGCGAAGGCGGATCGCCAACGAGATCCTGGGCCCGAAGGACGAGCGGCGCCGCCTCGCCTTGACGCTGCTGACCTTCGGCTTCAAGAACGGCCCGCCGCGCGACGCGGACCTCATGTTCGACGTGCGCTTTCTGCCCAACCCGCATTACCGCGAGGACCTGCGACCGCTCACCGGGATGGACCCCAGGGTCGTCGAGCACGTCGAGTCGGGCGACCTGGCGGAGGAGTTCTACCGCCGCGTCCTGGGCCTCCTCGACTTCCTGCTGCCGGCCTACGTCGCCGAGGGCAAGACGCACCTGACCATCGCGATCGGCTGCACCGGCGGGCGCCACCGCTCGATCACCGTCGCGAACCGGATGGCCAGGCACCTCCAGGATCGCTCGGAGGTCGCCGTGCGGGTGGTGCACCGGGACACGCGGGTCGACTGAATCTCGGGCCGCTGACCGGGTCGCAGGGTCCATTCACCACAATGGGCGCCGTGAACGCGATCGTGATACGGGCCTGCGAGAAGGCCTACGGGGAGATCGAGGCCGTGCGGGGGATAGACCTCACGGTCGAGACCGGTGAGGTCTTCGCGTTCCTCGGGCCCGAACGGAGCCGGGAAGACCACCACGGTCGAGATCCTCGAGGGATACCGCGAGCGCACGGCAGGGCGAGATCGAAGTGCTCGGGCGTCGATCCAAAGGACGCGCGACCGCGAGTGGCGGGAGCGCATCGGCATCGTCCTGCAGGAGTGCCGGGTCGAGCCGCTCCTGACGGTCCGCGAGACGCTCGACCTCTACGCCGGGTACTACCGCGCTCCGCGCGACGTGAACGAGACGATCGCGCTGGTCGGCCTCGAGGGCAAGGCCGATTCGCGCGCGGGCAAGCTCTCCGGCGGGCAGCAGCGGCGCCTGGACGTGGCGATGGCGCTGATCGGCGACGCCGAGCTCCTCTTCCTGGACGAGCCGACCACGGGCTTCGACCCCTCGGCGCGCCGGCAGGCGTGGGAGGTCATCGCGAGCCTCCGCGAGCTCGGCAAGACCGTCTTCTTGACCACCCACTACATGGACGAGGCCCAGTACCTGGCCGACCGGGTGGCGATCATCCGCGACGGGAGGATCGTCGCCGAGGGCGCTCCGAACGAGCTGGGCGGGCGGGCCGAGCGTGCAAGCGCGATCCGCTTCCTCCTGCCGCCGGGGGCCACCGTGGGCGACCTTCCGGACGGCATCGGCCGCGTCGAGTCCGAGCTACGCGGCGCCGGCGTCGCGCTCCACACCGAGGACCCGGTCAGGACCCTGAACGCGCTGACCGGCTGGGCGCTGGAGCGCGGGGTGGAGCTGAGCGGCCTCGAGGTCGCACGGCCGAGCCTCGAGGACATGTACCTGGAGCTCACCGAGGAGCCGGCGTGAGCGCGG
Source organism: uncultured bacterium (assembly GCA_963740125.1). GTDB lineage: Bacteria > Actinomycetota > Thermoleophilia > Solirubrobacterales > 70-9 > JALZKA01. The sequence continues at coordinate 314,383 of CAVUCV010000005.1, forward strand.
TCGCCCTGGTCGGCCACCAGTTCCGCTACGACCAGCGGGTCTTCTGGCGCAACCCGGCGTCCGTGTTCTTCACGGTCCTGCTGCCGCTGATCTTCCTCTTCATCTTCTGCTCGATCTTCGGCGGGGACACGGTCGAGGAGCGCGGGAACATCTCGATCGCCACCTACTACGTGCCCGGGATCCTCACGCTCGCGGTCGTCTCGGCGACGCTGGTCAGCCTGGCCATCGCGCTCGTCGAGGCGCGCGAGAGCGGGCGCCTCAAACGCGTGCGCTCGACGCCGTTGCCCACCTGGGCGATCGTCGCCGGGCGGGTGGGGAACGCGATGGTCGTATCCGTCCTCATGACGGTGATCGTGACGCTCATCGGGCGCGTCGTCTACGACGTCGAGGTCCCGACGACGACCATCCCAGCCCTGGTCGTGACCCTCGTGGTGGGAGCGTTCTCCTTCTCGTGCCTGGGCTTCGCGCTCACGGCGATCATCCCGAACGAGGACGCGGCGCCCGCGATCACGAACGTCGCGGTGCTGCCCCTGTACTTCCTCTCGGGCGTCTTCATCCCCGACACGGAGATTCCCGACGGCGTCCTCGACGTCGCGTCCGTCTTTCCGATCCGCAACTTCTTCGAGGCGATCTTCACCGCCTTCGACCCCGCGACGACCGGAGCAGGCTTCGAATGGGGCCATCTCGGGATCGTTGCTCTGTGGGGCGTGGGCGGCCTCCTCCTCGCCATGCGGTTCTTCCGCTGGGCGCCGCGCTGAGCTGCGGATAACCTCGCTTCGTGATCCATCACGTGAGCGTCGAGGTCTCCGACCTTGAGAAAAGCGGGCGGTTCTACGACTCGGTCGTGGGCGCGCTCGGCTGGCGCCGCCACGTCGAGTCCGACGAACAGATCGGCTGGGGGATCGTCAGGCCCGTCCTCTTCGCGTCGACGCGCCACGCCCCCGGGCCGTCGCAGCGGGCACGTCTGCCTCGCTTCACCGGGCATCTCGGGCGTGAAGGGCGCATGGGAAGCCGGGATCGCGGCCGGCGGCACCGACGACGGCAAGCCTGGGCAGCGGCCCGAATACGGTCCGACCTACTACTCCGCCTACCTGCTCGACCCGGACGGCAACCGGATCGAGATCGCGGTCGGCGCTCACTGAGACCCAAAGAAACCAACCAGGAGGAATCGAAAGAACATGGCTCCAGTCAAGGTCGGCATCAACGGCTTCGGGCGCATCGGGCGCAACCTCTTCCGTGCGGCGCATGAGTCCGACGCGGAGCTCGACATCGTCGCGGTCAACGACATCACCGACAACGCGACGCTCGCCCACCTCCTGAAGTACGACTCGATCCTCGGCCGGTTCCCGGGCGAGGTCGTCGAGGGCGGCGGTTCCATCACCGTCGACGGCAAGGAGATCAAGGTCTTCGAGGAGCGCGATCCCGGCCGACCTGCCCTGGGGCGACATCGGCGTCGACGTCGTGATCGAGTCCACCGGCCTCTTCACCAAGCGCGACGACGCGAAGAAGCACCTGGACGCCGGGGCGAAGAAGGTGATCATCTCCGCGCCCGCGACCGAGCCGGACGTCACGGTCGCGCTCGGGGTGAACTTCGACTCCGACTACGACGCCGACTCTCACCACATCATCTCGAACGCCTCATGCACCACCAACTGCCTGGCGCCCATCGCGAAGGTGCATCAACGACGCCGTCGGCATCGAGCACGGCCTGATGACGACGATTCACGCCTACACGGCCGACCAGCGCCTTCAGGACATGCCGCATTCGGACCTCCGCCGAGCACGCGCGGCCGCGCTCAATCTGATTCCGACCTCCACCGGCGCCGCGAAGGCCGTCGGCCTGGTGCTGCCCGAGCTCGAGGGCCGCCTGAGCGGCTTCGCGGTGCGCGCGCCGGTCGCGACGGGCTCGGTCGTGGACCTGGTCGCGCAGCGTCGGCAAGGAGACGTCGAAGGACGAGATCAACGCCGCCGTCAAGGCAGCGGCGGAGGGCCCGCTCAAGGGCATCCTCTCCTACACCGAGGACGCGATCGTCTCGACCGACATCGTCAAGGACCCGCACTCGTCGATCTTCGATGTCGAGCCAGACGATGGTCATGGAGGGGACGATGGTGAAGGCCGTCTCCTGGTACGACAACGAGTGGGGCTACTCGAACCGGGTCGTCGAGCTTGCGACCAAGGTCCTCGGGTAGACACCGGGCTTGGCTCACGAGTTCCGCAGCGTCCGCGAGGCGCCCGCCGAGGGCAAGCGCGTCCTCGTGCGCGCCGACCTGAACGTCCCGCTGGCCGACGGCGAGATCACCGACGACACGCGCATCCAGCGCGGCGCTGCCCACGGTCGAGCTGCTGCTCAAGCAGGACGCGAGGGTGATCCTGGTCTCGCACCTGGGCCGGCCGAAGAGCCGCGACGAGCTCTCGATGCGCCCGGTGCGCGACCGGCTCGCCGGCATCTGAGCGTGCCGGTGGAGCTGGCGCCGGGCGTCGTCGGGAAGAGGGGTCAGCGGCAGAGCCGAGCGGCTCGAGCCGGGCCAGGTGCTGCTGCTCGAGAACAGCCGCTGGGAGGAGGGGGAGACCGAGAACGACCCGGACCTCGCCGCAGGGCTCGCCGAGCTCGGCCGACCTCTACGTGAACGACGCCTTCGGCGCCGCCCATCGCGCGCACGCGACGACCGAGGGGGTGGCTCACCTCCTGCCGTCCTACGCGGGCCTCTTGCTCGAGCGCGAGCTGTCCGAGCTGACGGCCCTGCGCGACGATCCCGAGCGCCCGCTGGTCGTGGTCCTCGGCGGGGCGAAGGTGTCGGACAAGGTCGGCGTCCTCGAGCGCTTCCTCGAGATCGCGGACAACGGTTCTGGTCGGCGGCGCGATGTGCTTCAGCTTCTTCCGGGCGCGCGGCGTCGGCACCGGCGACTCGCTGGTCGAGGAGGAGGGCATCGCCCTTGGCCGAAGCGTCCTCGAGGCGGCGGAGCGCTCGCGACTGCGAGCTGATCCTGCCGACGGACCTCGTGATCGGCGACTCGTTTTACGGCGGACGCCGAGCGCAAGGAGATCGACGGGATCGAGGTGCCGGACGGCTGGATGGGCCTCGACATCGGTCCCGCAGACGACCAAGCGATACGCCGAGGCGATCGCCGACGCGGGATCGGTGCTTTGGAACGGGCCGATGGGAGCGTTCGAGATGGAGCCGTTCGCCGCCGGGCACGCGTGGCGTCGCCGAGGCGGTCGCAGCCGCCCCGGCGCACACGGTCGTCGGGGGCGGGGACTCCGCGGCGGCGCTCGTCGCGTTCGGCCTCGACCAGGACGTGGACTGGCTCTCGACGGGCGGCGGGGCGTCGCTCGAGCTGCTCGAAGGGAAGGAGCTCCCCGGCGTGGCCGCGCTCGGGCAGGATGGGACGAACGGAAAGGACGAGGGATGAGCGAGCGCAGGCCGTACCTGGCCGCCAACTGGAAGATGCAGAAGACGGTCGAGGAGACCGAGGACTTCCTCGATCGCTTCCTCGGCGACATCGGCGAACTCTCCGGCACGCGACATCGTGGTCTGCCCGCCGTTCACGTCGCTCGCGACCGCGGTGAACCGGTGCCGGCGAAGCCCCGTCCGGATCGCCGCCCAGAACATGCACGAGGCGGACTCGGGTGCCTACACCGGCGAGATCTCGGCCTCGATGCTCACCTCGATCGGAGTCGAGGCGGTGATCCTCGGGCACTCCGAGCGGCGCGCGCTCTTCGCCGAGACCGACTGAGGCGCTCGCGCTGAAGCTCGTCGCGGCCCTCAGCGCGGGCCTCGAGCCGATCCTCTGCATCGGCGAGTCCGAGGAGGAGCGCGAAGGAGGGCATGATGGAGGACGTCCTGCGCCGCCAGCTCGAGGCCGACCTCGAGCCGGTCGGCGAGCAAGCAGCTGCCCGGATCGTGATCGCGTACGAGCCCATCTGGGCGATCGGCACCGGGAAGACGGCGTCGCCCGAGCAGGCGGAGGAGGCGGTCGGCTTCGTGCGCTCGGTCGTCGCCGAGCGCGATTCGGGCGGCGGCAGCGCAGATGCGGATCCTCTACGGCGGCTCGGTCAAGCCCGGCAACGCCGAGGAGCTCCTCGGGCCGCGAGGAGATCGACGGCGCCCTGGTCGGCGGCGCGAGCCTGGACCCGGCGGACTTCCTGGCGATCTGCGAAGCGGCGTGAGCCTTCCGCCTGGACCGGACGAGCTGCCCGCGCCGTCGGTCGCGCTGGTGATCCTCGACGGATGGGGGCTTGCGCCCGACGGTCCGGGCAACGCCGTCTCCCTGGCCGAGACGCCGGTCTTCGACGAGCTCTGGGCCGAGTGCGCGCACACCCAGCTCTCGGCGTCCGGGCGCGACGTCGGCCTGCCCGACGGGCAGATGGGGAACTCCGAGGTCGGCCACCTGAACCTGGGGGCGGGCGCCGTCGTCAAGCAGGACCTCGCGCGGATCGACGACGCCGTCGCCGACGGCTCGTTCTTCGAAAACGAGGCGCTGGTCGCGGCGTGTGCCGCCGCGCGGGAGTCGCCGCGCGGCCGCCTTCATCTGATGGGGCTCGTCTCCGACGGCGGCGTCCACTCCGGCTGGGAGCACATCGAGGCCCTGATCGAGCTCGCCGCGCGCGAGGGCGTGCCGGACCTCGTCGTCCATGCGTTCACCGACGGGCGGGACACCCTGCCCGAGTCCTCCGCAGGGCTACATCCCCGAGCTCGAGCGGTGGCTTCGGCAGGCCGGGCGGATCGGGACCGTCAGCGGCCGCTACTACGCCATGGACCGCGACACGCGCTGGGAGCGCACCAAGCTCGCGTACGACGCGATGGTCCACGCCCAGGGCGCCGCGGCTGACAGCGCCGGCGAGGCCATCGAGGCGGCGCACGGCGCCGGCGTGACGGACGAGTTCATCAAGCCCGCGGTGATCGGCGACTACGACGGGATGGCGCCCGGCGACATCCTCATCCACTTCAACTTCCGCCCCGACCGCGCCCGCCAGCTCGTCAGGGCGCTGGCCGAGCCGGGCTTCGAGGAGTTCTCGCGCTCGGGCGCGCCCGAGTTCGACCTGACGACCCTCACGCAGTACCGCGAAGGCTGGCCGTATCCGGTCGCGTTCCCGCCCCAGGCGCCCGACGACGACCCTCGCCGAGGTCCTGGCCGAGGCCGGGGCGGCGCAGCTCCACGTCGCCGAGACGGAGAAGTACGCGCACGTCACCTACTTCTTCAACGGCGGTCGCGAGGAGGAGTGGGACGGCGAGGCCCGCCGCCTGGTCGAGTCCCCGCGCGACGTTGCGACTTACGACGAGAAGCCGGAGATGAGCGCTCGCGCCGCAGCCGACGCGTTCATCGACGGCTGGAAAGAAGCAGCGCCCGCGCTTCGGGATCATCAACTTCGCCAACCCCGACATGGTCGGCCACTCCGGCGTGATCCCGGCCGCGGTGAAGGCGATCGAGGCGGTGGACGAGTGCCTCGGGCGCGTGGTCGCGGCGGTCCACGAGAGCGGGGGAGCGCTGATCGTGACCGCCGACCACGGCAACGCCGACAACATGCTCGAGCCCGACGGATCGCCGAACACCGCCCATTCGACCAACCCCGTGCCGTTCATCGTCACGGCGCAGGGAGTCGAGCTCGACGACGGCGGCATCCTGGCCGACGTGGCTCCGACCGCTCTCGCGCTCCTGGGGATCGATCAGCCCGGCGAGATGACCGGGCGCTCGCTGCTGAAGGGTTGACAGCAGGCACTGATCTGCTACAATAGCCACTTAGGTTTTAGGTACCGAGACTAAGCAGGTACCGCAGCAAGCAATACGAAGCAGGAGGTATTGGCAAATGACTCTTGTGAAGTGGGATCCGATGCGAGAGATCAACTCGTTCGGTGACATGAATCGGCTGTTCGACTCGTTCTTCGGCTCGCAGGCCCAGAACGGCATGATCCCGCCGGTGGATGCCGGCGATGGATCTCGTCGAGGTTGGCGATGCGCTTGTGCTCAAGGCCGACCTGCCCGGGCTTCGCCGCGAGGACGTGAGCATCGAGGTGAAGGACGGCCTCCTCACGATCTCGGGCGAGCGGAAGGACGAGCACGAGGAGAAGGCGGATGGCTACTACCGCGTCGAGCGCACATTCGGAAGCTTCTCGCGGGCGCTGACGCTTGCCGAAGGGCGTCGAGGCCGAGGGCATCGCCGCTGATTTTGCAGATGGCGTCCTCGAGGTGAGGATCCCGAAGCCCGCGGAGCGCAAGCCGCACCGCATCGAGATCGGCGAGCGCTCGGACGAGCGATCGATCGAGGGGACCGCCGAAGAGAAGTAGGCGCTCGTAGGCTGGCGGGATGAGGACCGACCCCGCCCGCCTCGAATTCGAGGTCCAAGCGCGTGACGGAGCCGCCCGGACCGGGCGGCTCCGCACTTCTCACGGCGACGTCTCGACGCCCGCGTTCATCCCGCTGGCGACGACGGGAGCCGTACGGGGGCTGGACACGGACGAAGTGGCCGCGCTCGGCTACGAGATGGTCCTGGGAAACACCTTCCACCTCGACCTGCGGCCAGGCCACGAGCACATCGGAAAGCTCGGCGGCCTCCACCGGTTCATGAACTGGGACGGGGCGATCATCACCGACTCGGGTGGCTTCCAGGTCTTCTCGCTCGCACACGGCAACGTCGCCGACGAGATCAAGGGCCGGCGGGGCAACGCCGGCAACCACGGGCTCGATCCTCGACATCGCCGAGGAGGGGGTGCGCTTTCGCTCCTACTTCGACGGGGTCGAGCGCTTCATGGGGCCCGAGGAGTCGATGGGGATCCAGGCGTCGCTCGGCTCCGACATCGCGCTCGTCTTCGACGAGTGCACGCCGTACCACGCGGATCTCGACTACACGGCCCGCTCCACGGAGCGGACCCACCGCTGGCTCGACCGCTGCCTCGCGTGGCACGAGCGCGAAGGGCCCGCGGGTCAGGCGGTCTTCGGGATCGTCCAGGGTGGCGTCCACGAGGAGCTTCGGCGGAGCTCGGCCGAGCGGGTCAGCGCGGCGGGGGTCGACGGGATCTCGATCGGCGGCACGCTCGGCCGCGACAAGGACGAGATGAGCGGGCGTGCTGGAGCTGACCGTGCCGCTCTTGCCGGCGGATGCGCCCGAAGCACCTCCTCGGAATCGGCGAGCCGGACGACCTCCTGAACTTCATCGGCCTGGGCATCGACGTCTTCGACTGCGCCGTGCCGACCCGCCTGGGCCGCCACGGCGTGGCGCTCGCGCCGCCGCCCGGACGATCGCTTCCGGATGAACGTGCGCTCGCGCGAGCTGGCCGAGGACGAGGGGCCGCTGGTCGAGGGTTGCCCGTGCCCCGCCTGCGCGAGGCACACCCGCGCGTACCTCCACTACCTGGCCCGCGCCGAGGAGCTCACCGCGGTCCGCCTGCTCACGCTCCACAACCTGACCTACCTGGAGCGGCTGGTGCGGGGCGCTCGCGAGGCGATCGCCGAGGGCCGCTACGAGGAGTACCGGCGGGCCGGGCTGGGCGGCGCCGCGCCCTGGGACGCCTGAGCGCTACTGCGTGTTGTCCTGGACGAGCTCGCTGGAGCTTGTCGATCTGGTCGTTGATCTCGTCCGAGATGAACTCGCCGAGGTCGGTGCTCTGGCCCGCGTCGGTGACGACGAGGACGACGACGGCGATCACCGCGGCGAGGATCGCGACCAGGAAGAGCACGCCGAGCGCGCGCAGGAAGCGGGAGCCGCCGGACGGCTTCTGCGCCGACGGGGGCGGGGGCCGGCGCGGGCGCCGCCCGGCGCGGCGGGCGGTAGGCGGGCTCGGGAGAGATCGGGCGTGGCGATGTCGGGCGAGTCCATCGCCCGCGTGGCGGCAGTCGCCGCGCCGCCGGCGATGCAGCGCGCGGGTCGGCGCCTCGTCGGAGGCGACCGGTGGCTCGCGGCCGGCGATCCCGGCACGGAGCGCGGCGGAGAGCTCCTTGGCGGAGGAGTAGCGGTCGGCGACGTCTCCCTCGAGCGCGCGGAGGACGGCGGTCGAGAGCGTCTCGGGCACGGACGAGTCGTACGAGCTGGGAGGCAGGGGGCTCTCGGACTCGCGGCGGATCGCGAGCTCGGCCAGGCTCGAGCCTTCCCAGGGCAGGCGGGCCGTCAGCATCTGGTAGATCACGACGCCAAGGGCGTAGACGTCGGCCGCGGGCGTCGCCTCGCCGCCGCGAGCCTGCTCGGGAGCGAGATACGCGGCGGTTCCGACGACCGACCCGACCTGGGTGATGCGGGTCTGCTCAGCCGCTCGCGCGATGCCGAAGTCCGTCAGCTTGACGGTCATCTCGTCGGTCTGCGGGTCGTGCGAGCCGCGCTCTGGCCTGCCCGCGGGACCGCCGATCACCATCAGGTTGCCCGGCTTGACGTCGCGGTGGATGATCCCCTGGCGGTGCGCGTACTCGAGGCCCGCGCAGGCCTGCACGCCGATCGAGACGGCGACGTCGGAGCCGAGCTGGCCGTGGCGCTGGAGGAGCTGCGCGACCGAGCGGCCCTCGACGTACTCCATGACGATGTAGTGGCGGTCGTGGTCGACGCCCGTGTCGTAGACCTGGACGATGTTGGGGTGGATCAGGCGCGCGACGGCCAGCGCCTCACGGCGGAACCGCGCGACGAACTTGTCGTCGTCGGAGAGGTGCTCGGCGAGGATCTTGACCGCGACGGTGCGCTCCAGGACGCGATCGGTCGCGCCGTATACGGTCGACATTCCGCCCGCGCCCAGCCGGTCGCCGAGCTCGTAGCGGTCGGAGATCAGGTTGCCGCCGGGTGCCGACATCAGGCCGCTCACCGCGCCTTCCTCGCCGGTCGCACCGCGGCTCTGGCTCGGGCGGCGGCTCCGGGTCCTGCTGCTCGCACTGGTTCGGATTGCGGGTCTGGGCGACGAGGTTGTCGCTCGCCCGGACCAGCGTCTGCTGGATGTCGTCAGGCACGTCGGTCGGGAGAGCGCCGATCGCATCCCTGATGTTCTGTGCGATCGCCTCCGCGTCGTCGCACTCGCCGTTGTTCGACCGCAGTCTGCGCCTTGTCGAGAGCGGCCACGATCGCGTCTCCGGCCGGTTCTGGGGATGGAGGGCTCAGGGTCATCGCTTTCGCCGCATGCGGCAAGCGCGGCGGCGCACGCAATCGTGCTCATCGCGCCAAGTGTTGCGCGTTTCCCCAGCACGCGAGCGAGTCTATGGAGTCGCCTGGGCCTCATTGCCCCACCGCAAGACGGCGACCGAGGTGCTCCGGCAGGCCGGCCTCGATGATCGAGTCCGCGGCCTCCTCAACCGGGTATTCGACGCGCGCATAGGTCGCGGTCCACGCCTCCGTGTCGAGCACCAGCCAGGCGGCGCGCGGGTCGCCGTCGCGCGGCTGTCCGACGCTGCCGGGGTTCAGCAGCCAGCGCCCGTCCTTGACGTCGAGCGTGGTGCCGGACGCCACCTGGGCGCCCTGCGTCGCGTCGACGTCGCCTTCGTCGTCGGCCCGGAAGCAGAGGGCGACGTGGGAGTGGCCGACCATGGACACGCGCGTCGCCTGGCGGGCGATGCACTCCCCGGCCTGCTCGGGCCACAGGACGTACTCCCAGACCGGGTCGCGCGGCGAGGCGTGGTAGACGGCGACGTCGCGGGACTCGTCCGTCGCTCTCAGGCCCTCCAGGAAGGTGCGCGAGTCGTCGTCGAGCTGCTGGCGGGTCCACATCGCGGCCTCCGCCGCGGCGGGCGAGAACGACGAGATGTCGAGGGCGTCGAGAGCGGCGAGGTCGTGGTTGCCCGCCAGGCACAGATCGGCCCGCTCGCGGACCAGGCTCGCGCACTCGTTCGGCTGGGCGCCGTAGCCGACGACGTCGCCCAGGCACCAGAGCTCGTCCGGCGGCACCCGGTCGATCTCGGCCAGGACGGCCTCGAAGGCGGGCAGGTTCGCGTGGATGTCGGAGATCACAGCGATTCGCAAGGAGCGGACTATCGTAGGAGCGGATGGCTATCTCGGGCCTCCGTCGCCGGATTTCGGGCTCGCCGGCGGCCCGTGCAGGGCTTTGCGTAGCGGCTCTCGTCGTCGTCGCGGAGGGCGCCGTTCTTCTCCTCGCGCCATCGGAAGAGGGCATTCCGCCGGAGCCCGTCGTGGCCGGCGACTACTTCGATCCGGCGGCGCTCGAGCGCGCATCCGACTTCCGCGACGGACAGAGGCTGCTCCTGGTCGGCGGGCTCGTCGCGCAGGCCCTCGTGATCGGCGCCCTGGCCGTCGGCCGGCCGCGCAGCGCGCGCGAGTTGCTCGCGAGCCTCTCCTCGCGGCCCGTGCTGGGCACGGCCGCGGCCAGGCGTCCTCGTGGTGGTCGTGGCCGAGGTCGTGGCGCTCCCGACCTCGCTCGCGTGCCCACGAGCGATCCGTGGACGCAGGCATCTCCACGCAGTCGCTCGGGCGCGTGGCTCACGCGACCAGGGGATCGGCCTGGCGATCGCCGCAATCACGGCCGGCGCGGGCGCCGCAGCGCTGTCCGCCCTGATCCGCCGCTCGCCGCGGCGCTGGTGGATACCGGGCACGTTCGTAGTCGTCGGCTACGGCGCCGCGATGAGCCTTCTGGCGCCGATACTGATCGCGCCCCGCTTCAACGACTTCGAGGAGCTTCCGCCGGACAGCGAGCTGCGCGCCGAGGTCGTGGAGCTCGGTGACAGGGCGGGAGTCGACGTCGGGGAGGTCTACCGCGTGGACGCGAGCCGCCGCAGCACCGCGCTCAACGCCTACGTCGCAGGCCTCGGGCCCACGAAGCGCGTGGTCCTCTTCGACACGCTGATCGAAGGGACCGACCCGAGCCGGAGCTGCGATCCGTCGTGGCGCACGAGCTCGGGCACGTCGCCCACTCCGACATCCCCCGCGGGATCCTGTTCGCGGCCCTCGTGACGCCGCTGGGCCTGTTGCTGGTGCGGGAGCTCTCAGGCGCCATGGGCCGGCGCGCCGCCGCCGAGCCCGGATCGGCCGCCGCGGTTCCGGCGCTGTTCCTGGCGATCGCCGTCGTCTCGTTCGCGGTGAACATCCCGGCGAACCAGCTGTCGCGAGAGGTGGAGGCGAGCGCGGACGCGTTCGCGCTCCGGGTCACCGACGATCCGCAGGGGCTGGTGGAGCCTCCAGGTCCGCCTGGCGGAGCGCAACCTCTCAGACGTCGATCCTCCCGGCTGGGCGACGGCGTTGTTCGGCACGCATCCGACCGCGCTCGAGCGGATCGGATCCGCGCGGGCGTGGGAGGAGGGAGCCCGCTAGGACTCTTCGTCGCGCGCCCACTCGGCGGTGATCCGGAGTCCGTCCTCCAGCGAGGTCTCCGCGGACCATCCGAGCTCCGACTCGCGCTCGCGTCCGCCGAGATCGCGATCCGCTGGACCTCGCCTGGCCTGTCGCCTGCCATCTCGGGATCGAATGTCGGTCTCGTAGGCGGCCGCGATGGCGTTCCCGACATCGAAGACGGTGGCCTCGCGACCGGTCCCGACGTTGACCGCGCCCGTCAGGTCGCTTCCGAAGCTGCGAGGAAGGCTCGCACCACGTCACCGACGAACACGTAGTCGCGCGTCTGCTCTCCGTCCCCGAAGACCTTTGGGGTGGTGCCCTCCAGCAGCGCCCCGCAGAAGATCGCGACGACGCCTGCCTCCCCGTGCGGGTCCTGGCGCGGGCCGTAGACGTTGCCCAGCCGCAGTGCCGCCGTCGACAGCCCGTGGAGCCGTGAATAGAGATCCAGGTACCCCTCCGCCGCAAGCTTCGACATTCCGTACGGCGCGTCGGGGCGGCGGTCCGCGCTCTCGGGCAGCGGGAGGTCCCGGCCTTCGCCCTCCCCGTAAATGGCTCCGCCAGTGGACGCGAACAGGAACCGTTCGACGCCCGCTTCGACGGCGGCGTTCAAGACGTTGATCGTGCCGCCGACGTTCAGGCCGAGGTCGTAAGCCGGGTCCGCAACCGAGACCCGCACGTCGATCTGCGCGGCCAGGTGGAAGACCTGCTCGGGCTCGTGGGTCCGAAACGCCGCGGCGACCGCGTCGCGATCGGCGATGCTCGGCCTCGGTCAGATCGGCGCCGCGTCGAGAGCGCACCCTCGAGATTCGATCTCTTCCCGGAGGAGAGGTCGTCGAGCGACCAGCACTTCGTCGCCGCGCTCTACCAGGGCGTCGACGAGGTTCGAGCCAATGAATCCGGCCCCGCCGGTGACCAGGGATCGCATTCCCGCAGCCTATTTGCCCTCGTAGACTCGACGCCTCATGGCTGGCGATCCGCTCTCAAACTTGCGTGCCGCCATCGGCGAGGCGGTGGCCGCGACCGAGGCGGAGACCAGCCAGGAGCCGGCCTTCGAGCGGCCCAAGCGGGCGGAGCAAGGGGACTACTCGACAAACGCGGCGATGTTGCTTGCACCCGTCGCTGGGCGAGCCGCCGCGGCAGATCGCCGAGCGGCTTGGCCGGAGATCTCAAGGAGAGGCTCGGTGAGGGTGCTTCGATCGGCTCGAGGTCGCAGGCCCCGGCTTCGTGAACCTCTTCCTCTCGGATTCATGGCACCGCGCAGGGCGTCGCCTCGGTGCTCGATGCGGAGCGGTTCGGCGAAGTCACCGCCTGCGACCCCGGCCGTTCTCCTGGAGTTCGTCTCGGCGAACCCGACCGGGCCACTCACCGCCGCAGGAGGTCGGGGTGCTGCATTCGGCGATTCGCTTGCCCGCGTCCTGGAGATGGCGGGTCACGAGGTGTCGCGTGAGTACTACGTGAACGACGCGGGCACCCAGGTCCGGACGTTTGGAGCGTCGATCGCCGCGCGCATGGCGGGCGACGAGCCGCCCGGACGACGGCTACTCGGGTGCGTACGTGACCGAGTTGGCGAGCTGAGCTGAAGGCAGACGGCGCGGACCAAACCGACGTCGACGCGCTCGCCCACCTCGGCGTTGAGCGGATGCGTAAGCGGATCGAAGCGACGCTCGAGCGATTCGGAGTCAATTTCGACACCTGGTCATCCGAGCGCGCGCTCCACGAGAGCAACGCGCTCGAAGCGACTCTCGGCGAGTTGGCCGAGGGAGGTCACACGTATGAGTCGGACGGCGCACTGTGGCTGCGGACGAGCGACTGGGGCGACGACAAGGATCGGGTCCTGATCCGGTCCGACGGCGAGCCGACCTACTTCGCAGCGGACATCGCCTATCACCGCGACAAGCTCTCCCGCGGAGCGGAGCAGATGATCGTGCCCCTTGGAGCGGATCACCACGGCTACGTCCCTCGAATGCAGGCGGCCGTTGGGATGCTCAGCGGGGACCCCGATCGCTACGAGGCGCCGATCATGCAGTTCGTGAACATCATCGAGGGCGGCGCGCGCGCTCGGATGTCCAAGCGAAAGGGGGACTTCGTGACCCTCGACGAGCTGATCGAGGACATCGGCAGGGACGCTGCCCGCTTCTTCCTCTTGCAGAGAAGCCACGACACCGTGATCGACCTGGACCTCGAGCTTGCGCGCTCGCAGTCTCAGGAGAACCCCGTCTACTACGTCCAGTACGCCCACGCGCGGATCGCGGGCATCATCCGGAACGCTCAGAAGGATCCGATCGGTGACGCCGCAGTTCCGTGCGAGCCTGCGGAGCGAGCGGCTCATCCGTCGCTTGCTCGAGTTTCCCGGCGAGGTGCAGACTGCGGCGCTAAAGGCGTGCGCCCCATCGCATGTGCGCTTATGCGTCAGCGGTCTCGGCCGACTTTCACGCCTTCTACCGCGACTGCCGCGTGGTCGGCGCTGACGAGGAGACAGGCATCGAGGGACTCGAGTCGGCTCGCCTTGGAGTGTGCCTCGCCGCTCGCGAGGTCATCGCCCAGAGCCTGGATCTGCTCGGCGTCAGCGCGCCGGACGAGATGTGATCAGACGCGGTCGAGGCATGACGAATGATGGACTGGCGAACGCGTGGGCTGAGGGTCACGGGAACGTAACTGCACTGAGCACGGTCAGTCTGACCTGCGCCGCTGTTAGGGTCCGCGCCGTTCCTGACCTTACGAAGGAGGAGTTCCCACGTGACCAAGGCTGAATTCGTCGAGAAGGTTGCCGGAGAGTTCGATTCGAAGAAGGCGGCTGCCGATGCAGTCGATGCGATCCTCGGCGGTATCGAGAGTTCGCTCGTCTCAGGCGAGGACGTCAACTTCACCGGCTTCGGCAAGTTTTCCGTTGCCGAGCGCGGCCCGCGCCAGGGCGTTAACCCGCGCACAGGTGAGCGGATCACCATCGCCGGCGGCAAGGTGCCGAAGTTCTCGGCAGGCGCCGGCCTCAAGGGCAAAGTCAAGGGCAGCTGACCCAGGCCTCGCGTACCGCCTTCGCGGATCGGCTCGCGGCGCTCGTAGAAGAGCGCTCGAGCCAGATCTGCGTCGGCCTTGATCCCGACCCCGCAGTCGCGGGGGAGGCGTACCCCGACGTCGCCGGCAACAGCCCGGCCGAGCGGGCCGGTGACGCCGTCGCGCAGTGGTGCGAAGGCGTCCTTAGGGCTGCGGCCCCCGCCTGCGTGGCCGTCAAGCCGCAGCTCGCCTGCTTCGAGCGCCTCGGGGCGCCGGGTTGGGCGGCGCTCGCACGGGTCGTCGAAGCGGCTCAGGACGCCGGCCTCCTCGTCATCGCAGACGGCAAGCGGGGTGACGTGCCCGTCAGCGCCTCCGCCTACGCGCAGGCGCTCTTCGGCTCCACGCCAAGCCCGTTCGGCGACGTCGCCGGGCTGGGCGCCGACGCGGCGACCCTGAACGGGACGCTCGGCCGCGACTCGCTCGCCCCGCTGATCGAGGGGGCAGCCGAAGCCGGGGCCGGCCTGTTCGTCCTCGTCCGCACGTCGAATCCCGGTGCGTCCGACCTGCTCGACCAACCCGCGCCCGACGCTCCTTTCCACGAGCGCCTCGCGGAGATGGTGTCGCACCTCGGCGCCGGGCTGATGGGCGACTCGGGTCTCTCCGGGCTGGGCGCCGTGGTCGGAGCCACCGAGCCTGCGCACATCGCACGCCTTCGCGAGCTGATGCCCACTTCGCCCTTCCTGCTTCCCGGCGTCGGCGCCCAGGGCGGAAGCGCCGCCGACCTCGGACCTGCCTTCGGCAGGCCATCCCGCATCGGCGATCGTCACCGCTTCGCGGTCGATCGCCGGCGCCGCAGATCCCGCCGAGGCCGCGGAGCAGCTTCGCGAAGAGGTTTGGGAAGTGGCTTGCCGGGCTCTCGACACCGGCTAGAGCGGTCGATGAACCAGGGGTACGATCGCGACGAGCCTGGGGGACTCGAATCCGATGGCAACCACCCGATCCTCATCCACGCTCGGAAGGCGCTCCGTCGTCGCGCGGATCGCCGCCTTGCTCGCGTTGGTGGGCTGCGGGATCGCGATCTACCTCCTGGTGATGGCGTTCACGGAGGATGGAGAGCGGGAGCGACTCGAAGGGCGACAAGAAGAACCGGTCCGAGCAGTCCGCGAAGCAAAAGCAGGCTGCCAGCGTGACCAGCTACACCGTTGCCACCGGAGACACCCTGTCGGGGATCGCTCAGGAGACCGGCGTGCCCGTGCCAAGGATCGAGCGTCTCAACCCGGAGCTCGACGCCGAGACGCTCAACGCCGGCCAGGTCCTGGCGCTCCGCTGAGACGGGCCTGGCTACTCGCCGTTCTTGCGGCGCTCATCGGAGCCTGCGCGCCGACGGCCGCTGCGGCTCCTCCCAAGCCACCCGACGGCGCTGCCCGCGTCGAGCTGGATCCTGGTCGAGCCCGATTCCGGCGACGTCCTCGCGGCGCAGGACGAGAAGACGGCGTATCCGATCGCCAGCGCGACCAAGCTCATGACCTACTACGTCGCCGCCGACGCGCTCCGCCCGGGCCGCGAGGTGGTCGCGGCGCCGTACTCGCCCGAGCCGGGCGAGTCCCTCGCGGGCTTCGAGCCCGGCGACAGCCTGACCGTCAGCGACGCGCTCTACGGCCTCATGGTCCCGTCTGGGAACGACGCGGCGCTGACGCTCGCGCTCGCGGTCTCGGGATCGGAGTCGGACTTCGTCTCGCGCATGAACGCCGCCGCCGGTGAGCTCGGCCTGGCCGACACCGGCTACGCCGACCCGATCGGGCTCGACGCCGGGCAACGTCTCGAGCGCCCGCGACCTCGTCGGCGCTCGCGACCGAGCTTCGGGAGCAGGACCTCTTCCGCGAGATCGTCGACACGCCACGGACGACCTTGCGCTCGACCGCCGAGCCCCTGCCCATCGTCAACCGCAACGCACTGGTTCTCGAAGAGCCGTTCATCGACGGGATCAAGACCGGGCACCACCCTCGAGGCGGGCTACGTCCTGGTGGCCTCCGGGACCCGGGAGGGCGTCGGCCTCACGTCGGTGGTTCTGGGCTCGCCCGACGAGGCATCGCGCGACTCCGCGACGCTCGAGCTACTGGACTACGGGTTCTCGCTCTATGACAAGAGAACGCTCGTGAAGCGCGGCGAGCGCCTCGGCTTCGCTCCGCTTGCCGGCGGCGGGCGGCTCCGGCTGGACTCGGGCGGCAAGCGTGAAGGAAGTCGCGAGGGCCGATCAGGAGGTGACGGTCGAGCTGGGGGAGACAGTCCACCCTCGAGCCTCCCGATCGCGGAGGGCGAGGTGCTTGGACGTCGCGGTCGTGCGACTGGACGGCAAGAAGGTTGGGACGGTGGACGCGGTTGCGGCCCGCGCCGTGGCGGGCCTGCCCGAATCCGAGGAGGAAAGCACCGGCCTTCCCTCCTGGGCATGGATCGTGTTCGGCGTCGCCGTGCTCATTTCGGCTGTGCTGGGAGCCCTTGCAATCGGTGTCCACCGACGCGAGTAGCGATACTCTTCGAGACCCCGCCGTGATTCTCACAGTCACCCTCAACGCCGCGATCGACCGAACGGTCGCCGTCCCGAACTTCCGGCTCGGCCAGCGCCATCGCGCGGTTGAGTCGCGAACGGTCGCCGGCGGCAAGGGCGTCAACGTGGCGCGTGCGCTCAAGCTGCTCGGCCGCCCCGTGATCGCCACCGGCCTGGTCGGCGGCTCGGCGGGCACCCGCATCGTCGAGCGACTCGGCGAGGAATCGATCCTCAACGACTTCACGCGGATCGGCGGCGAGTCGCGCACGAACCTCGCTGTCGTCGACCCCACCACCGGCGAGCAGACGGAGATCAACGAGCGGGGCCCGCAGGTGACGCCGGAGGAGGTCGATCGGTTCGTCGAGAAGCTCCTCTATCTCGCTCAGGGGGCGACGATCTGCGTGCTTGCCGGATCGATCCCGCCGGGGTGCGACCCCGACGTCTACGCCCGGCTCGTCAACGAGCTGAAGTCTCTGAACGTCACAACGGTTCTCGACACCGACGGCGAGCAGATGCGCGGCGGGCTGCGCGCCGGGCCAGCCGTGGTCGTCCCGAACGCGCTCGAGGCGGAGGAGGCCGTGGGATACGAGTTCAACGACTCCGACGACCGGGTCATGGCCCTTAGCGGCCTGATCGAGATGGGAGCCGGTGAGGCGATCATCACGAGCGCCGACGGGTTGCGCGGCGATCGTCGGGACCGGGCCCGATCGCAAGCGCTACGAGGTGGAGACCGATCAGATGGAGCCGATCTCCTCGGTTGGCTCGGGGGATGCGTTCCTGGCCGGCTACGTAGCCGCTCGCTACGAGGGCAAGCCGCTCAGGGACTGCCTCGCGTACGGCGTCGCTTGCGGGGCGGAGTCGACCCAGCATTTCGGGGCCGGAACGCTCGACCCGCGAGAGGTCGAGCGGATCTATCTCGAGAGTGAGCGTGTCGGAGCTCGACGTCTCAGCCGGGGTGGCCTAGGGCGCCGGTTTACCGCTGTTATCATCGCCAAGACCTTGGAGTTCCCGGGTCTGGCCCCGCAAAATGCGCGTTTCGAGCCCCTTTCCGAGGGGCTTTTTTCGTCCGCTTTCGGACCTAGCCTGAGTGCTCACGAAATAAGGAGCTGAGAACGGGTGGAAGTCGAGATCGGTCGAGGGAAAAAGGGCAGGCGGGCCTACGGGTTCGATGACATCGCGATCGTGCCTTCGCGCAGGACGCGCGACCCCGACGATGTCGACGTTTCATGGAATCTCGGCCCCTATCGCTTCGAGCTCCCGCTGCTCGCTTCGGCGATGGACGGTGTCGTCTCGCCCGCGACCGCGATCGGCCTCGGCCAGCTCGGCGGCCTGGGGGTCCTCAACCTCGAGGGCATCTGGTCCCGCTACGAGGACGCCGACGAGCAGCTCGAGCGCATCGCTTCCTCTCCGCCCGACCGCGCCACCCGGATCATGCAGGAGATCTACGAGGAGCCGGTCAAGGCTGAGCTGATCGCCAAGCGGATCGAGGAGATCAAGGCAGCCGGCGTCGTCGCCGCCGGCTCGCTCACGCCGCAGAAGGTGTCCGATCTCTACGAGGTCGCGCTCGAGGCCGGGCTCGACATCCTGGTGATCCAGGGCACCGTGATCTCGGCCGAGCACGTCTCGACCAAGTCGGAGCCGCTCAACCTCAAGGAGTTCATCGCCGAGGTCCCGGTCCCGGTCGTCGCCGGCGGCTGCGCCTCGTACTCCACCGGGCTTCACCTCATGCGCACCGGCGCCGTCGGCGTTCTCGTCGGCGTCGGCCCTGGCGCCGCGTGCACCACGCGCGGCGTCCTTGGCCTCGGAGTCCCGCAGGCGACCGCCATCGCCGACGTCGCGGCCGCCCGCGCCCAGCACATGCTGGAGACGGGCGAGTACTGCAACGTCATCGCCGACGGCGGCATGCGCACCGGCGGCGACATCTCGAAGGCGATCGCCTGCGGGGCCGACGCCGTGATGATCGGCTCGCCGCTCGCTCGCGCCAAGGAGGCGCCGGGCCGGGGCAACCACTGGGGCATGGCGACGTTCCATCCCTCGCTGCCTCGCGGCACCCGCGTCGCGACGCGCCAGGACGGGACGCTCGAAGAGATCCTGATGGGCCCCGCGCACGAGAACGACGGCACCTTCAACCTGATGGGAGCGCTCCGTACCTCGATGGCCACCTGTGGCTACGAGGACATCCGCGACTTCCAGCGGGCCGAGGTGATGGTCGCGCCGGCGCTCCAGAGCGAGGGCAAGCAGCTCCAGCGCTCGCAGGGGGTCGGGATGGGCTCGAACGGCAAGGCCGTCGCCGCAACGAATGGAGCCGAGAACGGGGTCAAGGTCGCGGATGGCTGATCCCGTTTCGGGCGTAACCGCGCCGCCTGACGGCGAGGTGCGCCCGGACCGGGCGCCCGAGGTGCCCGCGTCGGCGACCGCCGCGCGCGAGATCATCGAGGGAGAGCCCGCCTCGCCCGAAACGATCGACGTCCAGCCGCCCGAGTCGGCGCGCGAGGAGGTCCTGGTCCTCGACTTCGGCGGGCAGTACTCGCAGCTGATCGCCCGGCGCATTCGCGAATGCGGAGTCTTCGCCGAGCTGCTGCCGGCGAACGTCTCGCTCGAGCGGATCAGCGATCGCGCTCCGCGCGCGCTGGTCCTCTCCGGCGGCCCCGCTTCCGTCTACGCGCGAGGATGCGCCACGGCTTCGCCCCGAGCTCCTCGAGATGGGCATCCCGGTGCTCGGCATCTGTTACGGCATGCAGGCGATGGCGCTGGAGCTCGGCGGCAAGGTCGAGGGCGCGGAGGCAGGCGAGTTCGGCCGCACGACGCTGACGCTCACCGGTGACGGCGGCAAGCTGCTCCGCGGCCTACCCGAGGAGCAGCAGTGCTGGATGAGCCACCGCGACGCCGTGATGGAGGCGCCGGACGGGCTTCGACGGCCCTCGCGGCCAGCCCGGGCTCGCCGGTCGCCGCCCTCGAGGCTCCCGACCGCGGCCTCTACGGCATCCAGTTCCACCCCGAGGTCGTCCACACCCCGTACGGCACCGAGGTGCTCGAGCGGTTCCTGCGCGAGATCGTCGGCTGCGAGGAGCGTTGGTCGCCCGCGTCCGTGATCGAGGAGCAGGTCGAGAAGATCCGGGCCCAGGTGGGCGAGGCGGAGGTCATCTGCGGCCTCTCCGGCGGAGTCGACTCGGCGACCGCGGCGGCGCTCGTCCACCGCGCGATCGGCGATCAGCTCACCTGCGTGCTGGTCGACCACGGCCTGATGCGAAAGGGCGAGTGCGAGCAGGTCGTCAAGGCCTTCCGCGAAGAGCTCGGCATCAAGCTCGTCCACGTCGATGCCGAGGAGCGCTTCCTCAGCCGCCTCGCCGGCGAGACTGACCCCGAGACAAAGCGGAAGATCATCGGCTCCGAGTTCATCCGCGTCTTCGAGGACGAGGCACGCAAGCTGGCGGACGCGAAGTATCCTCGTCCAGGGAACCCTCTACTCGGACGTGATCGAGTCCGGGGGAGAGGGCCACGGCGCGGCGACGATCAAGTCGCACCACAACGTGGGCGGTCTGCCCGACGACCTCGACTTCGAGCTCGTCGAGCCCCTCCGGATGCTCTTCAAGGACGAGGTCCGCGCCGTCGCATCCGAGCTGGGCCTCGCCGACAAGCTCGTGTGGCGCCAGCCCTTCCCGGGGCCGGGCCTCGGCATCCGCATCGTCGGCGGCGAGGTGAACAAGGAGCGGCTCGACATCCTGCGCGACGCCGACGCGATCCTCCAGGAGGAGATCCGCGCGGCGGGCCTCTATCGCGAGCTCTGGCAGTCGTTCTGCGTCCTGCCGGCCGTCCGCTCGGTCGGCGTCCAGGGCGACGGGCGCACCTACGCCTATCCGATCGTGATCCGCGCCGTGACGTCCGAGGACGCGATGACCGCCGATTGGGCGCGGCTTCCCTACGACCTGCTCGAGCGGATCTCGAACCGGATCATCAACGAGGTCCCCGGCGTGAACCGCGTGGCGCTCGACATCTCGTCGAAGCCGCCGGCGACGATCGAGTGGGAGTAGCACCGAGCCGCTAAGCAGCTCGCTGAGGCTCACGTGCCGGCGGTCTTCTGCGGAAAGCCGCCCATCCTCTATCCTCACGGACCCGCGCTGCGGCACCTTGCCGGGCGCGGTTTTCGCACGTAATCAAGCCAATGAAGACCTACGTAGCCACACCCGAGAATCGCCAGCGCGGCTGGGTGCTCGTCGACGCCGATGGGCAAGACGCTCGGCCGCCTCGCCACTCAGCTCGCCGATCAGCTTCGCGGCAAGAACAAGCCCGACTACACGCCGCATTGCGACACGGGCGACTTCGTCGTCGTCGTGAACGCGGAGAAGATCGCGGTCACGGGCAAGAAGCTCGAGCAGAAGACCTACTACCGGCACTCGGGCTATCCCGGCGGCCTTCGCCAGCGCACCCTGAAGGAGCAGCTCGACCGCCGGCCCGAAGAGGTCATCCGCAAGGCCGTCAAGGGAATGCTTCCGCGCAACCGCCTCGGCCGCGCTCAGCTGACGAAGCTGAAGGTCTACGCGGGCCCCGACCACCCCCATCAGGCTCAGCAGCCGAAGCCACTGGAGATCAAGACTTGAGCGACGACCCCACGCAGGACGAGGGCGCAAGCCCGGAGGAAGACGCGCCCGTCGAGGAGCCAGCCGCTCCCGAGGAGGAGGCAGCGCCCGAGCCCGAGGAGCAGGCCGCTCCGCCGGAGGAGGCTCCGACCGAGGAGCCCGTCGCCGAGGCTCCCGCCGAGGAGGCACCCGCCGAGGAAGCGCCTTCGGAAGAGGCACCTGCCGCTGATCCGGCTCCCGCCGAGGAGGTCCCCGCCGAGGAACCGCAGGCCGAAGAAGCTCCGGCTGAAGAGGCGCCCGCCGAGACCTCCGATGAGCCGCGTCCGCGCCGGCCGCGGAGGCCGCGAAGAAGGACGTGGCGCCCGGCGCCGAACCTCGAGCCGCTCTTGATCGAGGACGAGCGCGAGCTCTCCGCCGAGGAGCGCGCCGCGCTCGAAGCCGAGCAGGAGGAAGCCGCCGCTGCCGCGGCCGCCGAATCGGACGTCGTCAGCCGAGGAGCCCGCTCTCCGCGAGGGCGCAAAGCTCGACCTTCCCGCCGGCTCCCGCATCCAGGCGACCGGCAAGCGGAAGACCGCGATCGCCCGCGTCGTCGTCACTCAGGGCAAGGGCGCGTTCCTCGTCAACCGCAAGGAGATCGAGGACTACTTCCCGCGCGACCTTCACCGCACGATCGCCCGCCAGGCGCTCGTCACCTCCGGCTATGACAGCCAGGTCGACGTGAAGGTCCGCGTCCACGGCGGCGGCGTCTCCGGTCAGGCCGACGCGGTTCGCCACGCGACCGCTCGCGCCCTGATCGAGATCGATCCCGAACTCCGCGGCGAGCTCAAGCGCCGGGGCATGCTCACGCGTGACGCGCGTGAGAAGGAGCGCCGCAAGGCCGGCCTCAAGAAGGCCCGCAAGCGGCCGCAGTTCTCCAAGCGCTAGAATCGCCCCTGTGGCTAAACGGCTCTTCGGCACCGACGGCGTCCGCGGGGTCGCCGGCGACGCGCTGACGGCTGAGCTGGCCGTTGCGCTGGGCGCGCCGCAGCCGACGAGGCCAGGGCCGAGCGCCCGCAGGTCCTGATCATCCGCGACACCCGCGAGTCCGGCCCGATGCTCGAGGGCGCGCTGGCCGCGGGCGTGGCGCAGGGCGGGGGAGACGCGCTGATCGCCGGGGTCGTGCCGACGCCGGCCGCCTCGATCCTGGTCCGCCGGCTGGGGCTCGACCTGGCCGTCGTCGTCTCCGCCTCGCACAACCCCTGGCAGGACAACGGGATCAAGTTCTTCGGCCGCGACGGCGCGAAGCTCTCGGACGAGGCCGAGGAGCGCATCGAGGCCGCCGTTCGAGCGGACCTGCGGGCGCCGAAGGCCGTGGGGCAGGTGCGCATCCTCCACGGCGCCGCCGACGACTACCTGCGCGAGCTCGAGGGAAGCCTTCACGCGGCAGGCTCGACGGGCTCAAGGTCGTCCTCGACTGCGCGAACGGCTCGACGCACGTCGCCGGGCCGGAGATCTTCAAGCGCCTCGGCGCCGAGACGGACGTCATGTGCGCCGATCCCGACGGGCGGAACATCAACGAAGGGTGCGGCTCTACCCACCCCGAGTCGCTCGCGGAGCGCGTCGTCTCGACCGGCGCCGACATCGGCTTCGCCTTCGACGGCGACGGGGATCGCGTCCTGGCGGTCGACTCCTCCGGGGGAGGTACGGGACGGCGACGAGCTGATCGTCCTCGCCGCGCAGCCACCTCGCCGAAGCGGGCGAGCTCGGCGGCGGAGTCGCCGTCACGGTGATGTCGAACTTCGGCTTCCACACCGCGATGAAGGAGGCGGGGATCGAGGTGGCGACCACGCACGTCGGCGACCGGAACGTCTCCGAGGAGCTCCGCGAGCGCGGCTGGACGCTGGGCGGGGAGCAGTCGGGCCACATCATCTGGACCGGCTTCGCGCCCACGGGCGACGGGATCGCGGCTGCGCTCTTGACGTGCCGCGCCCTCGTCCGGCCGCTCGCTCGCAGACGCGATTCAGCTGGAGAAGCTTCCCCAGACCCTCGTCAACGTCGCGCGTCGCCGATCGCGACGCGATCGAGGACGCGCAGGCGTTCTGGGACGAGGTCGAGCGCGAAAGCGCCGAACTCGAGGGCCGCGGCCGCATTCTGGTGCGCCCTTCGGGCACCGAGCCGCTCGTGCGGGTGATGGTCGAGGCGCCCACGAGGACGAAGCGGACCTGGTCGCGGGCCGCCTTTCGGCCTCGGTCGAGCGCGAGCTCGGCTCGGGCTAGGCCCCGGCTCTACCCTCTACGGACCATGTGCGGCATCGTCGGATACGTGGGGAAGCGGCCATGCCGCGACCTCCTCATCCAAGGGCTCCAGAAGCTCGAGTACCGCGGCTATGACTCCGCGGGCATCTCCCTGCTCGAAGACGGGCAGATCGAGAGCGTGCGCGCGGTCGGGAACCTCTCGAACCTGCGCGAGGCGGTTGCCGCCGACGACCGGGCGAGCGGTGACGGTGGCGTCGCGGTCGCGGCTCCGCCCGCGACGATCGGGCTCGCCCACACCCGCTGGGCCACGCACGGCCGCGTCACCGAGGAGAACGCGCACCCGCACGGCGACTGCTCGGACGCCATCCACATCGTCCTGAACGGCATCGTCGAGAACCACTCGGAGCTTCGCGCCCAGCTTCGCGACGAGGGCCACGTCTTCTCCTCCGAGACCGACGCCGAGATCGTCGCCCACCTGATCGAAAAGCACTACGACGGCGACCTCACGGATGCGGTCCGCGCCGCCTTCGCCGAGCTTCGCGGCCACTACGCCTTCGCCGCCATGCACGCCGAGCACCCGGACACGCTCGTGGCCGCCCGCCAGGAGTGCCCGCTGATCGTCGGCCTGGGCGAGGACGAGACGTTCGTCGCCTCGGCCATCCCGGCCTTCCTCGCCGAGACGCGCACAGGCCCTGTCGATCGAGAACGGCGAGATCGTCACGGTCACCTCCGACGGCGCGACGGTCACCGAGGCCGACGGCTCACCCGTCGAGCGCGAGGCCGACGAGGTGACCTGGGACGAGGACGCGGCCGAGAAGGGCGGCTACGAGACCTTCATGCGCAAGGAGATCGACGAGCAGCCCGACGCCGTCGCCGAGACGATCGCCGACCGCCTGCCCGACGCGGACCGCGTCGACCTCTCCGAGCTGGACATCGATCCCGAGTTCATCAAGAACATGCGCCGCATCGTCATCGTCGCCTGCGGCACCTCGTACCACGCCGGCCTCGTCGGCCGCTACGCGATCGAGCAGTGGGCGCGGGTCCCGGTCGAGATGGACATCGCTTCCGAGTACCGCTACCGCGACCCGGTCGTGAACGAGGACGACCTGGTCATCGGCATCACCCAGTCGGGCGAGACGGCCGACACCCTCGCCGCCATGCGCCTCGCGCGCGAGCGCGGCGCCAAGGTGCTGGCGCTCACGAACATCATGGGCAGCCAGGCGACCCGCGACTCGGACGCCGTGCTGTTCACCCGCGCCGGCCTGGAGATCGGCGTCGCCGCGACCAAGACGTTCACCTGCCAGGTCGCCGCGATGTACCTGATCGGCCTCTGGGTCGCCCAGCAGCGCGACGACGCTGCCCGACGAGCGCCTTCGCCGAGCTGATCGCCGAGCTCAAGAGGCTGCCGCACTGCGATCCAGGAGACACTCGACACGGTCGAGGATCAGGTGGAGGCGGTCGCCCGCGCCGAGCACGAGGGCCGCTTCTTCCTCTACCTCGGGCCGCAACATCGGCCTGCCGATCTGCCTCGAGGGCGCGCTCAAGATGAAGGAGATCTCCTACATCCCCTCCGACGCCTACGCCGCGGGCGAGATGAAGCACGGCCCGATCGCCCTGCTCGACGAGTCGACGCCGGTCGTCTGCGTCGCCACCGACAGCCCGATCCTGGACAAGATGCTCTCGAACGTCGAGGAGGTCCGCGCGCGCGGCGCCGACGTGATCTCGATCGCGACCGAGGGCACGCCGAAGGTCGCCGAGGCGTCCGACCTCACGATCGAGGTGCCGCGGACCGACTGGGTCCTCCAGCCGATCGTCGCGATCATCCCGCTCCAGCTCCTCGCCTACCATGTCGCCCGCATGCAGGGCTTGAACGTGGACCAGCCGCGGAACCTGGCCAAGACCGTCACGGTCGAATAGCCCGTTACGAAGCCCCCGACCATCCGTAGTGAGGACATGAAGAAGACCCTTCTCTCAGTGACCGCAGCCCTTGCCCTTGCCGTCGCCGGTTGTGGCGACGAGGACGATCCGGACGCCGCCTCCGGGCCCGCGAGCGTCATGCCCGCCGACACGCCCATCTACGTCGAGGCGACCGTGCGGCCCGAGGGCGAGCAGGCCGAGAACCTCGACGCGCTCCTGGCCGAGCTGGGCGAGCTGCCCCTGATCGGCATCGGTCGGCGAACCCGGGCGACCTCTTGATCAACCAGCTCGAGTCCCAGGCCGCCGCTGCCGGCGTGGACTTCTCCTACGCCGAGGACGTCGAGCCCTGGCTCGGCGAGAAGGCCGCGTTCGGGATCTACGACCCCGACGGCGCCGAGGACTCGCTTCGTGGCGGCGCTGGAGACGACCGACGAGGAGGCCGCCCGCGAGGCGATCGACTCGCTCCTCTCCGAGGACACCGTGGAGTACGAGGAGGGTGAGTACGAGGGCGTCAGCTACACCTCCGCCCCCGGCGACTCGTACCGCGTCGGCGTCTTCGCCGGACACGTCGTCCTGGCCCCGGCCGACGAGTTCGAGAACGCCGTGGACGCCTCGGAGGGCGACAGCCTCGCCTCCAGCGACACGCTCGACGAGAGCCTCGCCCAGCTCGACGAGGACAGCCTCGCCTCGGTCTTCATCGACCTCGAGCAGCTGACGGCCTTCGCTTCGACGCCCGAGGACGAGGAGGAGATCGAGCAGGCCAAGGAGTCGCTGCCCGAGCTCTTCGACGGCGGCTTCGCCGTCTCGGCCGGCGTCTCGGCTGCCGACCAGGTCTATCTCGACTACTCGACGCCCCTCTTCGAGGGCCAGCCCGAGGCCGGCGCCAGCGATCTTCTCGGCACCGCGCCCGGCGATGCGCTGGGCGCCTTCGCGCTCGCGGATCTGGGCTCGTTCGGCCCGCCGATCGTCGACATCTTCGAGCGCGCTGAACGATGCGGGCGCGGACCTCGAGGACTTCCCCGAGGAGGGGATCGCGGCGGCATTCGAGGACGAGACGGGAATCTCCTTCGACGACGCCACGGCGGCGATCGGCGACGGCAGCCTGTGGGTCCGCGGCGACCTCCCCGACGGCGTCGAGGTCGCGGGCGAGATCGAGGTCACCGATACCGAGGTGGCGGCCGATCTGATCGATGCGATCGAGCAGGAGGTCGAGTCCGAGGGCGGCGCCAAGCTCGGGCCCGCCCGTCGGCGGCTCCGACGTCGGCTTCTCGGCGCTCGAGACACTCCGACTTCGACGCGGCCGCGTGCTCCAGCGTCGGGCGATGCCGCCGAGTGCCTGCCGACGCGGCGGCGCTCAGGCGCGACCTTCCGTTCACGAACATCGAGCTCGACGGCGAGGTGCATCCGCTACGGCTTCTTCAAGGACGCGGCCGCTGCCAGGGCCTCCGATCCCGATTCGGGCGGCGACTTCTCGGACACCGAGGCATACGCCGCGGGCGAGGAAGCGCTCGGCGACGACTTCGAGTACGTGGGCGCCGTGGACCTCGCGCCGATCCTGGACGAGTTCGTCCGCGGGCCGTCGATCCCCGAGGCCGTGATCGGGGGCTCGCCCGAGGAGGCGATCGCGCGGATTCCTTGCCGACAAGCTCGGGGTCGTGGCATTCGGCGTCCGCTACGAGGACGAGACCGCCATCCAGCGGTACGTGCTGAAGCTGGCCGAGTGACCGGCGGCGCCGGCATCGATCTGATCGAGATCGAGAGGATCGAGCGGGCGCTCGAGCGGCGACCGGCGCTGGCTGAGCGGATCTTCACCAAGCGGGAGCTCGAGGCCGCGAACGCGCGCGCTCGGCCCGCAACCGCACCTCGCCGCGCGCTTCGCGGCCAAGGAGGCGGCGCTCAAGGCGCTCGGCCTCGGCGGGCTCCGGCTCCACGAGGTCGAGGTCGAGGGCGGGGGCGACTCCCAGCCGACGCTCCTGCCTCCACGGCTCGGCCGAGCGCACCGCGCGGGAGCGCGGGGTCGAGCTCGATGTCTCGCTGACGCACTCGCGCGACCTCGCCGCGGCGGTCGTAGTCGCCCGCCCACGCTGAGGGGTCTGACCCCGTCGCTATCGCGTACGCGCGTACGCAATCCGATAGAGGGGTCTGACCCGCGCGTTATCTCGTACGCGTGTATGCAATCCGATAGAGGGGTCTGACCCCTTACCCTGCGCGGCGATGGCGCTTCCCGACTGGCTTGATCCGCTTCACGACGCCGAGAGCATGCGTGCCGCCGATGCCGAGGCGATCGAGGAGCGCGGCATTCCGTCGCTTCAGCTGATGGAGGCGGCGGGCGAGGCGCTTGCTGAGGCCGTGCGCGAGGTCGCTGAGCCGGGCCCGATCCGTGTCGTGTGCGGCAAGGGGAACAACGGCGGCGACGGCCTGGTCGCCGCGCGGCTTCTCGCCGAGACCGGCTTCGAGGTCGAGACGCTCCTGCTCTGGCCCGCCGGCGAGCTGTCGGGCGACGCGGCCGCGAACCATTCGCGCCTGAGCGAGCCCGCGCGCGAGGTCGAGCCGGACGAGATCGCAGAGGCGCTCGACGGCTCTGGTTGCGTGGTGGACGCGATCTTCGGCACCGGCTTCGACGGCGCCCCGCGCTCGCCGGCCTAGGAGGCGATCGAGGCGATGAACGAATGCGGCGCGCCCGTCGTTGCGGCCGACATCGCCTCGGGCGTGGACGGCTCCACCGGCGAGGTCGAGGGCGTCGCGGCCCACGCCGACGTCACCGTCTCGTTCCACGCGGCAAAGCTCGGCCACCGCATCGCGCCGGGCAAGCGCTCGACGGGCGAGCTCCGCGTCGCCGACATCGGCATCCCGGCGGACTCCGGCGCCGAGCCCCCCGGCGGGTGAGATCACCGCGCGCGTTCTGGACCGCCTTCCGAGCCGCGGGCCCGACTCGACCAAGTTCACCTCGGGCCAGGTCGTCGTCGCCGGCGGCTCGCGGGGCCTGACCGGCTCGGTCGTCCTCTCGGCGAGCGCCGCGATCCGCGCCGGCGCGGGCTACGCGACCGTCGCCGTGCCCGGCGAGCTGGAGCCGATCTTCGAGGCGAAGCTGACCGAGGTGATGAGCCGCGGGTGCGCGTCGGCGGACGGCGCGTTCGCCGAAGGCGCCGCCGACGAGATCCTGGAGGCGTGCGAGAAGGCCGCGGCGCTGGTGCTGGGCCCGGGCATCGGGCGCTCGGAGGCCGCCCTCGACGTCGCGCGCCGGGTGGCCGCGAAGGCCGGGCTCCCGCTGGTCCTCGACGCCGACGGCCTGAACGCGCACGCGGGCGCGCTCGCAGGCCCTCGCCATCGCGCTCCGGAAGCGACCGTGATCACGCCGCATGCGGGCGAGCTCGGGCGGCTCCTCGGCAAGGACTCGGACGAGATCGGCGCGCACCGCCTGGCGTGCGCCCGCGAGGCGGCCGAGCGAGGGCGGCTGCGTCGTGGTGCTCAAGGGCGACGACACGATCGTCGCGGCGCCCGGCGGGCCGGTCGCGGTGAGCGTCGTCTCGGCGCCCGGCGCTCGCTACCGCGGGAACCGGCGACGTCCTGGCGGGCACGATCGGCGCCCTCCTCGCGCAGGGCCTGGAGCCCTTCGAAGCGGCGTGCGCCGGAGTCTGGGCGAACACGAACGCCGGAGTCGGCCGCGGCGGAGCGCGTCGGGGCGGCCGAGTCGGTGATCGCAAGCGACGTGATCGACGCGCTGCCCGCGGGGCTCCGCCCGTGAAGCGCGCCGTTGCCCGCATAGACCTGGGCGCGATCGAGCGGAACGTCGCCCGGCTCGCGGCTCCGCTCGGAGACGGGACGGCGATGTGCGCGGTCGTGAAGGCGAACGCCTACGGCCACGGCATGGCCGAGAGCGCGAAGGCCGCGATCCGGGGCGGCGCCTCGATGCTGGCGGTGGCGACCGCCGGCGAGGCGGTCGCGCTTCGCAAGGCGATCGCCGGACGCGCCGATCTTCGTGATGGGCTCGGTCGCCGGCGAGGAGCTGAGCCAGGCGCTGGAGGCGGGCGCCGAGATCGTCGATCTGGCGCGAGGCGTCGCGCGAGCTCCTCGGCGCCGTTGCGGCCGAGCTCGGCATCGTCCCGCGCGTCCACGTCAAGCACGACTCGGGCATGGGGCGCCTGGGCCTGCGCGATCCGGATGGCGTCCACGAGCTGGTCGAGGCCGTCGCGGCCGACGAGCGGATGGAGCTCGCCGGAGTCTGGACGCATTTCGCGACGGCCGACGAGCGACGAAGCGTTCATGCGCGAGCAGCTCGAGACGCTTCGGCCCGCTCGCCGAGCGCGCGAAGGAGCGCGCACCCGGAGATCATCGTCCACGCGGCGAACAGCGCGGCCACGCTGCGCGACGCCCGCGACGCACTTCGACATGGTCCGCTGCGGGGTCGCGATCTACGGGCTGGACCCGTTCGGACGCGACCCGCGCGACCACGGCCTCGAGCCCGCGCTCGAGCTCATCTCCTACGTCGCCGACGTGAAGCGCTTCGAGCCGGGCGCCAGCGCGGGCTACGGCCGCACCTGGAAGGCCGCCGGAGGGACCTGGGTCGCCCCGGTTCCGATCGGCTACGGCGACGGCTGGCGCCGCGGCCTCTCGAACCGCGCGAGCGCGCTGGTCGGGGGCGAGAAGCGCCCGATCGTCGGCACGGTCTCGATGGACAACATCACCGTCGACCTCGGGCCCGAGACCAGCGTGGCGGCGTTCGACGAGGTGGTCCTGATCGGCGAGCGCCACGGCGACAGGCATCCTGGCCGAGGACATCGCGCGCGAGCTGGGAACGATCAACTACGAGGTGACGACCGGGCTTCTGCCGCGCGTCGAGCGCGAGTACGTGGGCGGATCGTGAGCCGGGTGGGGGAGGCGCTCGGCCGGGCGCCGGGGGTCGCCCAGCGCGTCTGATGCTGGGAACGGAGGCTGGGTCGTCGGGGGCGCCGTTCGCGACGCCCTGATGGGCCGGGAGGTGGTCGACGTCGACCTCGCCGTCCTGCCCGGGCGACGAGGAGCGGCTCGCGCGATCGGTCGCCAAGGCCTCCGGTGGAGCGGCGTTTCCGCTCTCGGAGGAGTTCGGGACCTGGCGCGTCGAGGCCGCGCGACCACTCGTGGCACCTGGACGTGACCCGGCTTCGCGCCGACAGGCATCGAGGCCGATCTGAGGCTCCGCGACTTCACCGTGAACGCGATCGCGGTGCCGCTCTCGCGACCCGGACGCGGAGCCCATCGATCCCACGGGCGGGGTCGCTGACGCCGAGTCGCGGGTCCTGCGCGCGGCATCGGACCAGGCGTTCGCCGACGATCCGCTGCGGCTCGTCCGCGCCGCGCGGATCGCCGGGGCGCTCGGCCTGGAGATCGAGCCCGGGACCGTCGAGCTCGCGCGCGCGGAGTCGGCGCGCGCAGGCGAGCCGGCCGGGGAGCGGCGCCTCGCGGAGCTGCGCCTTCTGATCAGCGCCGACGATCCGCTCCGCGCCGCTCGAGCTTCTGGACGAGCTCGGAGCGACGGCCGGGCGTCCTGCCCGAGCTGGAGGCGCTCCGGGGCGTCGAGCAGAACCCGAACCACCACCTCGACGTCCACGGGCACACGATCGAGGTGCTGCGCCAGCTCCTGATCGTCGAGTCCGACCTCGAGCGGTACGCGGGCGAGAGCGCGGACGGGGTGCGCGCGCTCCTGGCGGAGCCGCTGGGCGACGATTTCACGCGCGGCGACGGCCTGCGGCTCGGCGCGCTCCTCCACGACACGGGCAAGCCCGCCACCAAGGGCGAGCACTCGCGGCTACGTGACCTTCATCGGGCACGACTCGGTGGGCGCCGACATCGTGGATGCCGTCGCTGGAGCGGCTCAAGGCGAGCCGGGCGCTCCGCCGCTACGTCGCGGGCCTGACGCGCCATCACCTCCATCTGGGATTCATGGTCCACGAGCGCCCGCTGCCGCGGCGGCGCCTGTTCGAGTACCTGCGCAAGTGCGGCGACGTGGCGCCCGACGTGACCCTCCTGACCGCCGCCGACCGGATGTCGGCGCGCGGCTCGGGCGCCGTAGCCGCGCCCGAGATGATCGAGGCGCACCTGGAGCTGGTCCGGGAGGTGCTGCCCGACGCGCTGGAGTGGCAGCGCTCGGGGCCGCCGGCGCTGCCGCTGCCGGGCGACGAGCTGGCGCGCGAGGCCGGGATCGCCGAGGGCCCCGAGCTCGGCGAGCCTCATCGCCGAGATCCAGGCCGCGATCTTCGCGGGCGAGGTCGAGGGCCGCGACGAGGTCGTCGCGCACGCGCGCAAGACGCTCGCGTAGGCTCCCCGCGCATGAGCGAGATCCAAGGCGCCCACCCCGACCCGGACTGCATCTTCTGCAAGATCGTCGCCGGCGAGCTGCCCGGCGAGATCATCGACGAAGACGAGACGAACGTCGCGTTCATGGACATCAACCCGGCGACGCCCGGCCATGCGCTCGTCATCCCGCGCGCGCACTCCAAGGACCTGCTCGACATCTCGGACGACGACCTCGCCGCCTGCACGCTCGCCGCGCGCCGCGCTTGCGCGGAAGATGAGCGAGACGATCGACCCCGAGGGCTTCAACGTCCTCAACTGCTGCGGCGCAGGCCGCGTGGCAGACGGTCTTTCACTTCCACCTTCACGTCGTGCCGCGAAACCACGACGACCCGCTCGAGCTTCCGTGGATCCCGCAGCCCGGCGATCCCGACGAGATCAAGGCAACCGCCCAGAAGATCAGAGGAGACGAGCTGAATGGCCGCGATCACCTACGCCGAGGACGGCGACGTCGGCGTCATCACGCTCTCGAACGGCGACCTCAACTTCTTCACTTCCGGCGCGTTCCACGAGCTCGAGGAATGCGTCGCGCGAGATCGAGGGCTCGGACGTCCGCGCGGCGGTCTGGCGCGCGGAGGGCGACGTCTTCTCGGCCGGCGTCGACGTGCAGATCTTCAAGGACGCGGCCGAGGCGGGGGAGGGGTTCCCCTCGCTCGTCGGCCCGGTCCAGCGCCTGGAGGCGCTGCCGATCCCCACGCTCGCGATCTGCCACGGCCTGTGCCTCACCGCGGGGCTGGAGGTGGCGCTCGGCTGCGACATGATCTGGGCGTCGCGAGTCGGCCAAGTTCGGCCTGGTCGAGAAGGTCGTCGGGCTGACCCCCGGCGCGGGCGGCACGCAGCGGATGGCCGAGCGGGCCGGCCCCGCGCGGGCGCGCGAGTTCGTGATGACCGGGCCGCCTGTACGACGCGGCGACGCTCGAGCGCTGGAACGTCGTGAACAGGGTCCTGCCCGACGCGGAGATCGCCGAGAAGGGCATGGCGTTCGCTCGCGACCTGGCCGCCGGGCCGACCGTCGCCCACGCGAAGACGAAGCAGATCGTGCGCGCCTACCTCGACGGGGGCATCGACCACGCCGACGAGGTGACGCCCGGCGTCTTCGCCGAGCTCTTCGAGACCGAGGACCTGAAGAGGGCCGTCGAGTCATTCCTGGCCGAGGGCCCAGGCAAGTTCTCGGACTTCAAGGGCCGCTAGCCGTACCAGGTACCTCACGAAACGCTTGCAAAGCGCCCTTACGCCCGCGTTTGTGGCTACGCTTTGGCCGCAGATGGGCAAAGAAGAAAAGATCGAGATGGAGGGCGAGGTCACCGAGGCCCTGCCCAACACCATGTTCAAGGTGACCCTCGACAACGACCACGAGGTCCTGGGCCACATCTCCGGCAAGATGCGCCGCCACTACATCCGCATCCTCCCTGGCGACGGGTGAAGATCGAGCTCTCGCCGTACGACCTCGACCGCGGCCGCATCACCTACCGCTACAAGTAGCGGGCTAAGCCGGGAATCGACCAGAAGCCTTCCGCGCCCACGTGGCGCTCCTCTGCGACGCGGCCGAGCGCTTCCCGGGCTTCCGGGCGCGTTATGTCCATGACCGTCGCCACCTCCTGCGAAGCGAGGGGCGTTCCGGCCCATTCCAGGACGGCGTGCGCGCTGTCCGGACGGATCGCGCCGCTCCAGGTCGGGCAGGAGGTTCGCGAGAACCACGTCGTATGCGGCGAAGGGCTGGAAGCCCGGAACCGAGATCTTCACCCCGTCGGCGAGGCGCTCGATCTCGTAGCTGGGGCAGGTGTAGCGCCGGCCTCCGGACCAGTTGGCGAGCTTGTGGTCGAGGGCTCGCGCTGCCGCCATCGGCGCTCGGGCGGCTTCCATGTCCTCGCGAAGCGACGCGTTCGGTCTCCTCTTCGGCCATCCACCGCTCGAGCTCGTCCGGATCGACCCCGGCCGTCGCGGCTGCGGCGCGGATCAGCTCGAGATCGTCGAGCATCCCGCCCGCGAAGTAGTCGACGCGAAGGCACCGCAGGAGCTGACGCTCGTGCTCGGGAGAGTTGAGGCGCGCGGCGACCACGGCGCGGCACGCGTCGACGGTCGCCGAGACGTCCTCGCGCTCGCGCGTGTCCATGGGCATCCCGTGATCGCTCGAGATCTGCTTGAAGTGCGCGGCCATCTTCTCGGGCGTGAAGCCCTTGTCTCCTTTGCTCCGAGCGCGTCTCGGCGAGGCCAACCACGTTGATTCGCCACTCGAGCCCCTCGCCGTAGAGCCAGTCCAGGCGGCGGCGCGAAGGCTCGGCGCTGTACGCCCACGGACAGCCGGGATCCGTGTATTCCGTGATGCGAACCTCGACCGCCATCAGTCGGCCATCCGCTGCATGCCGCGCAGGGCGAAGAAGGCCATCACGGCGATCAGGCCCGCGAGCGCGACGAGGCCGGGCCACGTCTCGGCCCAGGTGACCGTCGCCCGTGACGAACCCCTGGCGCGACCATCTCGAGGACCTGCGTGACCGGGTTGATCTCGGAGACCGTCTGAAGCCAGGGCTGAAGGAGCGCCTTGGGCGCGTAAGACGTCGTGAAGAGGACGAGCACGAACATCCCGGCCTGCATCAGCGGCGCAGCGGCCTGGGTGCGGAACTTGAGGGCCAGCGCGCACCCGTAGAGCGCGGCGACCGTTCCCATCGCCATCACGCCGAAGAGCGCGATGAGGAGGCCCAGGAAGCCCGGCCAGTTCGCGCCGACCGCAAACGCGACACCCAGGAGCACGACGGCCGGGACCAGCGCGCGTGACCGAGGCCGAGAACACGAGGCCGGCCAGGAGCGCCGGCCGCGGGGCGGGGGAGGCCAGCAAGCGGTCGAACCAGCCCTGCTCGATGTCGCGCGCCAGGTTGACGCCGGTCGCGGCGCCGGTGAAGCCGGCGCCCTGGAGCAGCGAGACGGGGATCAGGAAGCTCTGGTAGCTGTCGGTCGCGAAGCCGCGCAGGTTGGTCAGCTCGCCGAAAACCGAGGTCAGGCCGAGGAAGAAGATCGTCGGCGCGAGCACGCCCGGGATGGCGGCGCCGGGCACGCGCATGAGCTCGTTGGCGGAGCGCCGGACCAGCGCCGTGACGGTGGGCCAGCCGGCCTGGATCGCGCGCCGCCGTCATCCGCCCGTCCTCAGGCGGTGCCGGAGCGCGCCCGCGCTCAGCGCGAGGCTGATCGCGGCGATGCCGATGATCGAGACGAACGCCTTCAGCGCGTCCTCGCCCGTGAGCGTCGAGATCACCGGGTCGCGCACGCCCTCGACGATGAACGAGACCGGGTTGTACTCGGCGATCGTCGCGGCCGGCTCCTGCATCAGCTCGTACGGGAAGAACGCCGAGGAGAGGAAGAGGATCACGAAGACGAGGGGGAAGAGCCCCTGGACGACCGAGGCCGAGCCCGAGCGGAGCGCAATGGCCGCGCCGATCCCTCCGAACGCGATGGCGGCGAGGGTCACGAAAGCGATCATGAGGACGATGCCAAGCGACTCCCTCCTCGATCTGCGCGCCGAAGATCAGGCCCAGGACGATGTAGTAGACGGCCGAGAAGGCCCCGAGCGCGGCCGTGCCCGGCCAGGCGGCCCGAGCACCATCGCAAAGCGCGAGATCGGCGCGGCCAGGAGGCGATCCGTGAAGCCCATCTCGATGTCGACGGCGAGCGCGATGCCGCCGCAGTTCCCCGCGAGGAGGCAGGACTGGATCATCGCTCCGGCGAGCATGAAGTCGAGGAAGCCGTTCACCTCGGGAAAGCCGGGCAGGTCGACGGCGCCGCCGGCGCCGCCCGTCTGCACGGCCAGGAGCAGCGTGGGGAAGATGATGATCGGCGCCATCAGCTGCGGGCGCCTGAAGGTCTGGCGGATCGAGCGCCGGCCGAGCGCCGCCACGACCCGCGCGTTCTGGACGAGCGCTCCCAAGCCCTAGCTCCCGGCGGGCGCCGGCTCGGCCTCGGGCGCAGGCCTCCTCGTCGTCGCCCTCCAGGTGATGGCCCGTCTTCTGCGACGAAGACGTCGTCGAGCGTCGGCTCGACCAGGTCGAGGCCCTCGACGGCAAGGCCCGCCTCGTCGAGCGCGCGCACCACGGGCGCGACGCCGGATGCACCCTCGGCGAGCTCGAGCAGGAGCAGGCCGTCCTTGGCTGGGATGGTCCTTGCCGAGGGTCGCCAACGACCTCTCCGCGCCTCGTCCTGGCGGCCGTCGCAGACCGCGATCTCGAGGTGCGGATTGCCGACCTCGGCCTTCAGCGCGCTCGGGGTGTCCTCGGCGACCAGGAGCCCGCCCGCGATGATCCCGACGCGGTCGGCGAGCTGGTCGGCCTCCTCCAGATACTGCGTGGTGAGAAAGATCGTCGCGCCGTCGTCGTTCAGAGCCTGGACCTCCTCCCAGATCGCCTTGCGGCTGACCGGGTCGAGGCCGGTGGTCGGCTCGTCGAGGAAGAGGACGCGCGGGCTGGTGGACGAGCGCGGAAGCGAGGTCGAGCCGGCGGCTTCATCCCGCCCGAGTAGGTCCCGACGCGGCGGTCGGCGGCGTATCGAGGTCGACCCGGTTCAGCAGCGCATCGGCGCGCCTCTCGCCTTCGGCGCGCGAGAGCCCGTGCAGCGTCGCTTGAAGGCGAATCAGCTCGCGGCCGGTCATGAGCGGATCGAGAGCCGCCTCCTGGAGCGCCACGCCGATCGACTTGCGCACCTCGCCCGCCTCGGTCGACGACGTCGTGGCCCGCGACCTTGGCGGTGCCGCCCGTGGGGCGCAGGAGCGTCGTGAGCATGCGGACCGTGGTCGTCTTGCCGGCGCCGTTCGGGCCGAGGAAGGCGTAGATCTCACCCTCGGCGACGTCCAGGTCGACGCCGCGCACGGCCTTGACCTCGTCTCCGAACTCCCTTTCCAGCCCCCGAACTTCGATCGCAGCCATGTGCGCCCGAGTCTAGGGAGCGGCGCTGCGGAGCCGAATGTGCGCGCTAGCTCTGCTCGGTCACCGAGGTACGCCTCAGTAGAGGATCGCGGGCGCCTGGGTATCGTTTTCAACCGCAACTCGCGCCCCCGATCGCGTGTTGCCCGGAGAGGCGAACTTGAAGCGACAGTATTTCAATCCGCTTGTCGCGACCGCACTGGTCGTTGCGGCACGGTGCAGTCCTTCGTCGCTTGCGGCTGCGCGAGGCCACGCGTCGTCTGGCTCTGGTCGATGCGCGAAAAGGCGATCGGAGCCAAGTTTCGGTCGAAAAGCGCCGCGACGTACGGCACTTGCCGGTCGTCGGCAGCCTCGCGAGCGTCATCGACCGGCTGGCGACGCAAGAAGCACCATTCGTTGCGCCAAGCGACGGCAGGATCGTCGCCTGGTCAGCTCGAACTCGCGGCCAGAAGCCGAGCGGATGATCGAGATACCCGCCGAGGGCAACCTGCCGAACGGTTCTTAGCAGCAACCTCGCCGACAGGTGTGCGCTCGGACGCGAGGGTCGGCCAGGCGAGCTCCAGGCCACGATCTTGCGCATCCTCAAGCTGACAGAGGCGCTGGCGTCGGAGCTCTAAGCTGGTCGACCGGGCCCGACCGCGCAAGCTCTTGACCGTCGGGTTCTGCCCCTTCTACCGCAGGGACACCGTGATCACGCTGGAGCGGCCCCTGCCGATCAAGAAGGGCGAGATCGTTGGCCTTTCGAGCGACCTGGATCCCGATCGACTCAAGCCGCTACGAGGGGCGACGGGAAGAGCGCTCGGCGCGCGAGCATTCCTGAAGAGCGGCAACTGCGACGATGGAACGGGCATAATCGGGGCCAAGCC
Organism: uncultured bacterium; assembly: GCA_963740125.1. Taxonomy (GTDB): domain Bacteria; phylum Actinomycetota; class Thermoleophilia; order Solirubrobacterales; family 70-9; genus JALZKA01. Next base: position 351,997 of record CAVUCV010000005.1, read on the forward strand.
GCAGAAGAGGCGTCGGACTCGAGTGTGATGAGCGCGAGAGGCGCGAATTCTCGACCGCCTGTTCTACAAGGCGTGGTTCGTCCGGAGGACTAGGCCGGCCGGCCGAGCGGGTCCTGGCGCTTGCCGCAGTACGGGCAGTCGGCGACGTCGACGCCGATCATCTGGTCGCAGCGTGAGCAGAGCCGGAGGTTCTCCGGGGTGCGAAGGAGCTTCGAGGGCGACTCCGCGAGCGGGAGCGTCCGGGCGACGGGCTCCATCTCCTCGCCGGTGACCGAGTCCACGTAGACGCCGTGCGGGTTACGGGCGCGATCGCCTCGCGGCCGGAGCCCGGGGCGCGAAGGCGGTATGTCTCTTGCGTCTGCCATCGCGCGGAAATCTATCCGAGCGGGTGGCGGTGAAGCGCCTCGGGGCCCAGCTGGGACGGCTTCGTGTAGCCGGAGAGCGCCATCGTCAGGTCGAGCTCGGCCAGGAAGCGCCGGAGCACCTCCTCGACGCCGGCCTCGCCGGCGAGCGCGAGGCCCCAGATCCACGGCCGCCCGAGGAGCACCGCGTCGGCGCCCAGGGCGAGCGCGCGGAAGGCGTCGGCGCCCGAGCGAACGCCCGAGTCGAGGAGGACGGCGAGGTCCTGAGCCGACCTCGTCGGCGATCGGGCCGAGCGCGTCGATCGTCGCGATCGCGCCGTCGACCTGGCGGCCGCCGTGGTTGGAGACGACGATGCCGTCGACGCCGCGCTCGCGCGCCTCGGCGGCGTCGTCGGGGTGGAGGATGCCCTTGACCACGATCGGGAGCGAGGTCCACGAGCGCAGGCGCTCCAGGTCGTCCCACGTGAGCGAGGGGTTGACGAAGACGCCCAGGTAGTGGCCGACCGCGGCGCCCAGGTCCTCCTCGGGCGACTTCTCGAGCGCTGCCAGGAAGACCGGGTCGGTGAAGAACTGCGCGACGCCGATGCCCTTGATGAACGGAAGCTCGGCGCGCTGGAGGTCGCGCGGCTTCCAGCCCGGGATGTAGTTGTCGGCGGTGACGACGATCGCGCCGCACCCGCACGCCTCGGCGCGGTCGACCAGGCTGCGCGCGACGCCCTCGTCCGAGGGCCAGTAGAGCTGGAACCAGCGCGGCGCGTCGCCGCCGGCCTCGGCGATGTCCTCCATCGAGGTGTCGGACGCGGTCGAGATCACCATCGGCAGGCCGAGCGTCGCCGCCGCGCGGGCGGTCGCGCGCTCGCCGTCCGGGTGCGCCGCGGTCTGGACGCCGATGGGGGCCAGGGCGACGGGCGCCGGCAGCGTCTGGCCGAAGAGCTCGACTGACAGGTCGCGCTCGGCGACGTCGCGCAGCATGCGCGGCACGATCCGGTAGCGCTCGAAGGCGTCGCGGTTCTCGCGATACGTGTCGCCCGTGCCGGCCGTGGCGTAGACGTAGTCGGCAGACGCCTCGGGCATCGCCTCCTCGGCCGCCGCCTCGAGATCGGCCCAGGCGACGGGCAGCTCGGGCTTCTCGCCCGCGAGCCCCTTGAGGTAGATCGCGCGGTAATGGTCGCCGTAAAGCGTCATCGGGGTCAGGCACCTTACGTAACCGTCACATACGTAGGGTTGGGCGCGGTGCGCGTCCTGATCTTCCACGGCTATCTGCTCTCGGGGACGGGGTCGAACGTCTACAACGCGAGCCTCGCGAAGGCGATGCGCAGCGATGGGCCACGAGGTCCACCTCGCTCTGCCAGGACCGCGACGCTCGACGAGCTCGACTGGGTGGACTGCGGCTGGGGACTGGGACGAGGGGGCTTAAGGGTTCGTGCGGTGGCCTGAGCACCGATGCGGAGCGGGCTCGCGTCACCGTCTACGTGCCCGACATCGGCGGGCTGCTGCCGGTTTTCGTGCGCGACCGCTACTCGGGGTTCGAGGTCAAGACGTTCTCCGAGCTCTCCGACGCGGAGATCGAGGACTACATCGAGCGGAACGCGCAGGCGGTGCGCGACGTGATCGCGCATGCGGGCGAGCCCGACGCGGCGCTCGCGAACCACCTCGTGACCGCGCCGCTGATCATGGAGCGCGCGGGCGTCCCGTTCGCCGTCAAGGTCCACGGCTCGGACCTCTCCTACACGGTCATCCCCGAGCTCGAGCGCTTCGGGCCGATGGCGCGCGACGGCGCCCGCGCGGCGACGGGGATCCTGGTCGGCTCGGATCACATCGCCGAGCGCCTTCGCGAGGCGGTGGACGAGCCGGAGGTGAACGCCAAGGTGAGGCTCGGCCCGCCCGGCGTCGACACCGAGCTCTTCGCCGCGATCGCGCGCGAGGACGGGCCCCGAGCGCCTCCGCGACCTCGCCGACGACCTGGAGGCGGGCGAGGACTCGCCGTCCGACGACGAGAGCTCGTGGTCGCGCGACCGCGCGCGAGGCCGCGACCGCCGTCCGCTGGCTGGCCGAGACCGAGGGGCCGCGCGTCGTCTTCGTGGGCAAGCTGATCGTCTCCAAGGGGGTCGACCTCCTGGTCGGCCGCGTGGCCGCTGGTCCACGCCCGCCACCCGGACGCGCGGCTGATCCTGTGCGGCTTCGGCGCCTACCGGGAGGGGATCGAGAGTCTGATCGCCGCTCTGGCCGAGGGAGACATCGAGGCCGCCCAGGGGAATCGCCCTCGCGGGCCGGGCGCTCGAGGGCGGGCCGGAGAAGCCGCTCGAGATGCTCTCGGCGTTCCTCGCCGACCCGCCGCCCAACTACGCCGAGCGCCGCGCAAGGCGGCGGCCGGGTTCGATCTGCCTGAGCGGGCGCCTCGAGCATCGGGAGGTGGGCCGGCTCGTGCCGGCATGCGACGCGCTCGTCTTCCCTTCGACCCATCCGGAGGCGTTCGGGATGGTCGCCGCCGAGGCCGCGTCGGCCGGCGTCCTGCCGGTCTCTGCCGCGCACTCGGGCGCGCTCGAGGTCAGCCGGGCGCTGATGGACGGCCTGCCCGACGAGGCGGCCGGCCTGGTTTCGTTCCCGCTCGGCGAGGGCGCGATCGAGGCGATCGCGGCCCGGCTCAACGTCTGGCTCGGCCTGGACCCGCACGCGCAGCGCGAACGACCCGCATGTCGCCTTCGCGACACCGCCAAGCGGCTGTGGGGGTGGGAGGGCGTCGCGCGCGAGGTGATCGCCGCCGCGAAAGTGCCGATCGATAGTGCCGATCGTCGCCTGACGCCGCTCGCTCTGAATAGAATGCCGCGCGGTGACCCGGGCCACCTATATGAAGCTGATCGGACTGATGCTCGTCCTCACGGTCGTGCAGTCCGTGATCATGTTGATCCCCGACTGGAACGGCATGCAGGGCTCGGCCGAGGCGGACGAGATCGACCTGCTTCTGGACGTGATGATCGTGCTCTAGCTCGTTCGTCTTCGCGATCGTGATCGTGATGCTCGGCTACTGCATCTACAAGTACCGCGCGAAGCCGGGCGACGAGTCGGACGGCAAGCCGATCCACGGCAACACCAGGCTCGAGATCGCCTGGACCGTGATCCCCACGGTCATCGTGCTCTTCGCGGCCGCCTACTCGTGGGTGATCCTCGACGACATCGAGGCCGAGGCTTCCGAGCAGATGGAGGTGAACGTCACCGCGCAGCAGTTCAAATGGACCTTCGAGTACCCCGAGACGGGCGTGGTCTCGGACGAGTTCCACGTCCCCTCGGGCACGCAGCTCGAGCTCCATCTTTCGGCGCTCGAGGTCCTTCACTCCTTCTGGGTGCCCGAGTGGCGCATCAAGCGCGACCTCGTGCCGATCGCCGAGGGCAACCCGACTGACGTCGACAACATCGTTCGCGTGACTCCCGACGTCGAGGGCGAGTACACGCTGATCTGCACCGAGCTACTGCGGCTGGGGCCATTCGACGATGCAGGCGCAAGCGTCGTCGTCGAATCCCAGGAGGAGTTCGACGACGTGGATGGCAGGAGCAGGAGGCAGGACAGGCGGAGACAGAACTTCCTCCGAGGCGGTCGCCGAGGAGAGCGCCGCCGGCACCGAGGATGAGAGCGAGGTGGACGAGTGAGCATTCTTGTGGCGTAACCCGGGCATGATCCGTGCGCTCTTCGGCTTCGTGGTCGGCGGCGCGCTCGGCTTCGGCCTCGTCGTCGCGCTTCGCGCGATCTCGGGCCTCGAGATCTACCAGACCGAGCAGACCGGCTACCCGCACGTGGTCGTGCCGGCGATCACCGCGCCGCTCGGCTTCCTGGTCGGCATGGGCTGCTTCTCGTACTGGTTCCGCTGGGCCGGCGGCGCTCCGACGATCCCCGAGGACCACTCCCAGCACGGCGCCAAGGAGTGGAAGGACTACTTCCGCTTCAACACCGATCACAAGGTGATCGGCATCCAGTACATCTGTCACGACCTTCTTCTTCTTCATCGTCGGCGGCCTGGCGGCGATGGCGGTGCGCGCCGAGCTCGCCCAGCCGGGCACGCAGATGGTCGATCCGAGCTTCTACAGCGGCCTGTTCTCGACGCACGCCGCGTTCATGATCTTCCTGTTCATCATCCCCGTCTTCGCGGGGATCGCGAACTACGTCCTGCCGCTGATGATCGGCGCGCCGGACATGGCGTTCCCGCGCCTGAACGCGCTGTCGTTCTGGATGCTGCCGATGGCGGGCCTCCTCTTCCTGGCCTCGTACTTCGTGCCCGGCGGCGCCTTCGACGCGGGCTGGACCGGCTACGCGCCGCTCTCGACCGGAGCGCCGTTAGGGCAGTCGTTCTTCAACCTGGGAGTGCAGTTCGCCGGCGCCTCGTCTGTGGCGACAGCCCTGAACTTCCTGGTGACGATCATCACCATGCGTGCGCCCGGAATGACGTTCTGGCGCATGCCGCTGCTCGTCTGGGCGAACCTCTCGACCTCGCTCCTGGTCGTCGCGGCGACGCCGTTCATCGCCGGCGTCCAGTTCATGGTCCTCTTCGACCGCGCGCTCCACACGAACTTCTTCAACGAGGCGACCGGCGGCGACGTCCTGAGCTACCAGCACATCTTCTGGTTCTACTCCCACCCGGCCGTCTACATCATGATGCTGCCCGGCTTCGGGATCATCTCCGAGGTCTTATCCACCCACGCCCGTAAACCGATTTTCGGCTACCGCCTGATGGCGCTCGCGCTGATCGGGATCGTGGTCCTCTCCTACACGGTGTGGGCGCACCACATGTTCGTCTCGGGCATGTTCAGCTGGCTGCGCGTGCCGATGATGATCACGACGCTCCTGATCGCCGTGCCGACGGGGATCAAGATCTTCTCGTGGTTAGCGACGCTGTTCGATTCGGTTCTCCACTTGAAATCGACGGCCATGCTGTTCTCGCTGGGGTTCATCGTGACCTTCGTCGTGGGCGGAATCTCAGGCGTGATGCTGGGCATGGTGCCGCTCGACATCCACATGTCGGACACCTACTTCATCGTCGCCCACATCCACTTCGTGCTCTTCGGCGGCTCGGTCTTCACGATCTTCGCCGGGCTCTATCACTGGTTCCCGAAGATGACCGGGCGCATGTACGACGAGCGCCTCGGGCGCGCGCATTTCTGGCTCACCCTGGTCGGGATGCTCGGCACCTTCGTGCCGATGCACTGGATCGGCCTCGAGGGCATGCCGCGCCGCGTCGCCGACTACGCCGTCGCAGTTCGGCGAGTGGAACCTCGTGATCTCGATCTTCTCGTTCATCCTCGGCGCCGCGCAGCTGATCTTCGTCTACAACGTCGTCGTCAGCTGGAAGTGGGGCCCGAAGGCGGGCAACAACCCGTGGCGCGCGAAGACGATCGAGTGGCTCGTCTCCTCGCCGCCGCCGGTCTACAACTTCGACGAGATCCCGCGCGTGGTCGGCGGCCCGTACGAGTTCGGCGTGCCCGGCGCGCGCCACGCGATCCTCGCCGGTGAGGAGGGCCACGAGGTGGCCGAGCCCGAGCCCGCAACCGTCGGCACGACGTCGGGCGCTGCGACAACGTGACCGACGCGGCGCACAACGGCGCCGAGGCCGACCGCCCCGGACGTCTCCGGCGGCACCGTCCTCGTCTTCTTGAACGAGGTCGCCGGCGGCCGCAAGCTGCTGAGCCAGGTGCGCGAGCGGATCGAGGCGGGCGCCGAGCGCATCGCCATCGCCGCGCCGCAGAACCAGCCGGTCGCCGGGCAGATCGTCGACCGCGCCGAGCTCTCCGACGCGGCCGCAGCCGCGTCGAGGTGACGCAGTCCGTCTTCGCCGAGTTCGGGATCGAGGCCGAGGGCTCGGTCATGGACCCCGATCCGCTGCTCGCGCTCGACGACGCGATCCGCGCCTTCGAGCCGGCCGAGGTGCTTCTCTCGTGCCTCACGGAGTCGCGCTACGGCCTGATGCGCCGCGACCTCGTCGAGTGGGCGCAGGGCACGTTCGAGGTGCCGATCACGCACGTGCCGGTCCGCATCGACGACGACGCGGTCCGCTGGGACGTCACCCACACGCTCGTCGTCGCCACGCAGACGGTCGCCAGCGGCGACCTCCTGGGCCGCCTCAAGTCGCGCGCCGCCGAGAGCCCGCACCGCTACACCTTCATCTGCCCCCGCTCGGGGCAGCTCTCGCGCGAGGAGGTCTGCGAGCGCCTCGCCCGCACCCTCGCCGAGATGTACCGCTCGGACATCGACGCCACGGGCCAGCCGATGAGCCCCGCGCCGTTCGCCGCCGTCCAGAACGCGGTCGAGCACTACCGCGTCGACGAGATCCTGATCTCGACCCTCGCGGGCGAGCAGTCGGTCTGGCTCGAAGAGGGACTGATCGACCGGGTGCACGACATCACCGACAAGCCCGTCGAGCACGTCGAGGCGGGCGGCGACGTCGCTCCCGCGCGCCGTGCCGGACGCCGACGCGTCCGAGGCGCCCGGCGAGGACCGCGAGGAGGGCGTCGCCGTCGGCGACACCGCCGGAGAGGCCCACTGATGGAGTGCGCTGATGGAGCTCAGCCTCGATCTCAGCGAGCGCCGCACGCGCCACGAGCACCACGGCCCGCCCGAGGCTCACCAGAGCTCGCGGATCGACCGCCAGACGCTCGGCATCCTGCTCTTCATCGTCTCGGAGATCATGCTCTTCGGGGCGTTCTTCGCCTCCTACTTCTTCATCCGCGTCGTCGCCAACCAGGGCGCCTGGCCGCCCGAGCCGTACGAGCTCCCCGTCGCGGTCGCCGGCGTCAACACGGCGATCCTGATCTCGTCGAGCTTCACGATCCACCTCGCGCTCGAGGGCGCCAAGAAGGGCAACCGCATCGCCATGCAGATGGGTCTCACCGCCACCTGGCTCCTGGGCGCGACCTTCCTCTTCATCCAGATCAACGAGTACGTCCACATCGGCTTCTCGGCCCGCGACGGCGCCTTCGGCTCGATCTTCTACGGCCTCACCGGCCTCCACGGCGCCCACGTCTTCGTGGGCTCTTGCTCCTGACGTTCGCGAACATCCGCGCCTACAAGGGCCATTTCGGCACCGCGGCGAAGGACCACCTGGGCGTCGAGGTGCCCGGGCATCTATTGGCACTTCGTCGACGTCATGTGGATCATCGTCTTCGTGACGGTTTACATCCTCTAGCTCCTGCTGCCATGGTGAGCTTCGTGAAGATCACCGAGGATCAGATGTTCAGGGTCGTGTTGATCGTCGGGGTCGCGATGATTCCCGTGATCCTGCTTGCGGTGGTGATCGACCCCCTTGCGGGAGCGATCCTGTTCGGGATCGAGATCGGGGCGGGGATCGGCTATCTCTACCAGCGCTGGCGCGCCGTCGAGCCGCGCGCCGCGGAGGTGGCGGCCGTGCCCGGACGACGGCGTCCACCGCGTCCTGGTCGTGGCCAACGAGACAGTCGGCGGTCGCGCGCTCCTCGAAGAGCTCCAGGCCGCCTGGAGGGCGAGGAGAGTCGAGCGAGCTCCTGGTCGTCTGTCCGCCCCTTGCGGGCTCTGCGGCCGAGCACTGGTCCTCCGACATCGACGGCACATCCCGGAGGCCAAGGAGCGCCTGGAGGCGTCTCTGGCCACCATGCGCGCCGCCGGCATCGACGTCTCAGGTCGCCTGGGCGACCACCACGACCCGAACCAGGCGATCGAGGACGCGCTCAAGGTGTTTCCGGCCGACGAGGTCGTGATCTCGACCCACCCGCCCAAGCGCTCGCGCTGGCTGGAGTCGGGCGTGATCGAGAAGGCCCGCGCCGAGCTCCCCCAGCCCGTCACGCACGTCGTCGTGGACCTCGAGGACGAGTCGGCAGGCGCGCTAGCTGGACGTGGGGCGTTCAGTTCCCGGATACCGGGAGTAAGTCGCCCCACGTGCCTTCGGAGGAGGCGGCGGCGCTACTTGTTGCCGGCTGATCCGCCGGCGCTGGTGTCGCCGCCGGTCGACTCGAGGAGGTAGTCGATGAGGTCCTGGAGGTTTTCGTCGGGAATCGCGTTCTCGTCGAAGACGGGCATGACGCCCGCCTCGAAGCCTTCCGCGATCACTTCCTCGGGGTTGCGGATCGAGGTCTCGATCATTTCGGCATCCTGGCCCGGGACGAACCTCGTCCAGATCAGGGCCGACGCCGCCCGCCTGCCGGCAGCCTCGAAGCGCGTGGCAGCCGCCGCAGCTCGCGGTGAAGATGTCCTGGCCGTCGCCGAGCGGCGGCGGCTCGATGCCCTCGACGCCGGCGACGCTGGCCACGTATGCGGCGACGTCGCTGCGCGTCGGAGCCGTCGAAGATGTCGGCGGGCATGTAGAGCTGCGTCGTAGTCCGGGTCGCCCTCGTCGACTGCGCGCGGGTTCGCGATCTGATGCCTCGACGACGCCCTCGATCGTGTCCTGGTCCATGCCGTCGCGCGGGCCTGCGGCGAAGGATGAGTCGAGGTTCGGGCCCGACGTACGGCATCCGTGCGCGCCTCGGTCAGGGCGTGGCAGGTTCCGCAGCCCGTCGTGAAGAGGTCCGGCCGCGCTCGAGGTCGGCCTCCTCCTGCGTGTCGCAGCCCGCCGCGAGCGCTCCCGCGGCTAGGGCGAGCGAGGTGGCGAGTAACGCCTTCCCGCGGGCGACTGACACGAGGCCTGGCACGCGCGCAATCCTATCTTGCGGAGCGGCAGTCGTATGCGCGTATCTACGCACGAATTTCGCGGCTGGGATATGTTTAGAGCGGATCCGCACTAACGACGACCGCGAAGGGAGCTGGGGCAACACAGATGGAGGTCAGGGACGGGATGTCTGGGGTGGTCTTGACGGTCGGGCCGGGACACACGCTGCGCGAGGCGGCGCAGAAGATGACCGAGCGCGAGGTTGGCGCCGCCGTCGTCATCGACGAGGAGCTTCCGGCGCCCGGCGTCTTGTCCGAACGCGACATCCTGATCTCGCTCGGCAAGGGAGAGGATCCCGACGCCGAGCGCGTGGGCGACCACTTCTCCGACACGATCATCTCGGCGTCGCCGGACTGGAGCCTCGAGCGCGCGGCGATGGAGATGTCGCGGCGCCACATCCGCCACCTCGTGGTCGTCGAAGGCGGCGAGCTGGTCGGCGTGCTCTCGATGCGCGACATCATGCGCGTCTGGACATCCGACGGCGCGACGTCCTGCATGACCTCGCCCGAATCAGAAGCCTCGCACGCCTGAGCCGTCCGGCCGGGCTTAAGCGCTGGGCTCGGAGCTCTTGCGGCGAACGGCCGGCAGGACGGCCGTGGTGACCTTCTGGCGGCGCGGCAGGCGCTCGACGCTGTCCGCGATGCCGCGGAACATGCGCACGATCGCGGCGAGCGCGACGAACGCGCCGATCACGCCGTAGGGCCACCAGACGAAGAGGCCCGCGACGACCAGGGCGAGGCCGAGCGCCAGGAGCGCCGGGTCCCAGGAGGGCTCGGGCACGTAGACGAGCTCAGTCGCTTGGGCGATCTTCGTCGGCCATGCTAGCGAGGTAGTAGGTCGCGAAGACGAAGGCGAGTGCGAAGACGGCGAACGGCGATCGCGGCCGCGTAGAGGCCGGTGCGAAGGTTCTTGTCGGCGAGGCGCCTGTCCATCGGAATCGAGAACTCTATACGGCCCGGTCGATGGCCATCGCGGTGAACAGGAGGGCGAGGTAGGCGAGCGACGAGAGGTAGAGGCGAAGCGCCGCGGGGCGCGACGGCGAGCGCGCGAGCCTGACGCCGAGGACCGAGGAAGATGCCGCCAAGGACGAGCGCCGCGGCGAGGTAGATCCCGCCGAAGAGGCCGGTCGCGACCGGCGCGATCGTCAGCGCGACAAGGAGGACCGCGTAGATCGACGATCTGGCGGCGCGTCGACTCCTCGCCGCGCACCACGGGCATCATCGGCACGCCGGTGCGCGCGTAGTCGTCCTTGATCAGGAGCGAGAGCGCCCAGAAGTGGGGCGGCGTCCACATGAAGACGATCGCGAAGGGATAGAGCGCAGTCGAGCGTCAGGCTGCCCGTCGCCGCGGCCCAGCCGACCAGCGGCGGCACGGCGCCCGCGGCGCCGCCGATCACGATGTTCTGCGGCGTCAGCGGCTTCAGCCACATCGTGTAGACGAAGACGTAGCCCAGGAGCCCCGCCATGGCGAGGACGGCCGAGAGCAGGTTGACCGTCAGCGCGAGCTGGACGAACGCCAGCGTGCCCAGGACGATGCCGAAGACGAGGCCGTGGACGGGCTCGATCCGCCCGGAGACGAGCGGGCGGGAGCGCGTGCGGGCCATGCGGGCGTCGCGGTCGCGGTCGAGGTAGTGGTTGATCGCCCCGGCGCCGCCGGCGGCCAGGTAGCCGCCGAGCATCGTCCACAGGACCGTCGAGAGCGCGAGGCCCTCTGGCGCGCGACGACCATCGTCGCGACCGTGGTGACGAGGAGCAGGGAGATGATGCGCGGCTTCGTGAGCGCGATGTAGTCGCGCACGTGGGCGAGGAGCGTCGGCCGCGCCTCGGCGCCGTAGCGCTCCAAGGCCTGCGTCGCGTGTCGCTGTCGCCGACTCCATCAGACCGTTGCCGCCTCGCGTGTCGGAGCTGATCGCGGTGCCAGGCACGCGTGCCTAGGCACCTGGCAGGGGGCGGGGATCCGCATCAAGCGTCGTGTTCGCGTAGACGATCGTGGCCCAGATCGCGGTGCCGAGGCTGAGGTGGGCGAGGATCAGGCCGGCGTGCTTTCCGAGCCAGACGTTCGCCGCGCCCAGGAGGATCTGTGCCGCAACGAGACCGCCGACGGCCACGAATGAGCGGCTCGGCGCGCGCTGGCGGATCGCGACGGCGACGAGCGCGAGGACGGCGATCGCGGTCAGGTACATGAAGAGGCGGTGGACGAGCTGGATGTCGATGAGGCGGTCGACGCCGAACGGCATGAACCGATCGGACGCAGCCGGGGAACTGCTCGCCACAGGCCGTGTGAGCGCCCACGACGGGCTCAGTGGGCGTCCCCTCGCCCTCGGTGCCGGCGACGAGGCCGCCGGCGACGATCGTCGCCAGGATGAGCACGGCGGTGATCGCGGAGAGCGAGCGCAAGAGCCCGCTGCCGCTTGCGGGCTGCAGGCTCGGCGGCGGACGCGAGGCGCCGGAGCGCGAACAGCGTGCCGAGGAAGATCATCGCGAGGCCGAGGTGGGCGGCCACGAGGTACTCGTGGAGTCCCTCCTCGACGGTGAGCCCGCCGAGGCCCGCCTGCGCGAGCACGAGGACGCCGGCGATGGCCGAGAGGCCGACGATCCAGCGGTAGTCGCGAAGCGTTCGCCACGCGCGCCAGGCGACCATCAGCATCAGGACCGAGACGATGCCCGCGGCGATCCGGTGGGAGTACTCGATCATCGACTCGGCGGAGTGCGCCGGGATCACGCCGCCCTCGCAGAGCGGCCATCCGTGCGTGCCGGAGCCCTCCGGGCCACAGCCGAGGCCGGAGTCGGAGACGCGCACGATCCCGCCGATCAGGATGAGGACGAAGGTGGCGACGATCGTGGCGGTGACGAGGCGCCGGAAGCGCCCCAGCTCAGCGGCCGAATCCATCGGGCTCAGGATACGGGCGAGGAGTCGCCAGAGTCTTCGGTGTCTGTGGGGTCAGACCCCTCATCGGCGTCCGCGGTGTCCTCCGCCTCCGGAGAAGAGGGGTCAGACCCCGCCTCAGCTGCTTCGGTTTCAGATCCCGCCTCGGGTTCCGCGTCCGGGCTGGAGCCTCCTGCGAGACGATGTCGTCCGGGTCGGCCGTCGGGCGCGTCCTGCTCGGCGGCCTCTTCGGACATGCCCGGCGTCGTCGCCCGGATCGGGCACGCCGACCTCGGGTGGCGCGGTCGGCTCGAGCGGCTGCGGCGGGACGAAGGTGGCCTCGCGCTCGCGGATCGCCTCGCGGATGTCGCGGAGCGGCTCGGGGCTAGCGCACGTCCGGCACGGCGTCGAAGTTGTGCGGGGGCGGAGGGGAGAGGGCGAACCACTCGAGCGTCGAGCCCCGCCACGGGTCGTGGCCCACCGGGCGGCCCGCCGCTGTACGAGCGGACGAGGTTGACGAGCTCGATGAAGATCCCGATGAAGAGGAAGAACGATGCCGATCGAGGCGATCAGGTTGAGCGTCGAGACGCCATCGTCTTCGAAGTAGCGGAAGACGTCGACCGGCTGGCCGGCGAGCCCCGCGAAGAACATCGCGAAGCCGTAGACGGACGCGCTCGACGAGGATGAGCCCGGCTGCGGCCTTCGCGGGCCCCTCGTGGACGGCGCGGCCGGTGACCTTGGGCAGCCAGTAGTGGAGCGCCGCGAACATGGCAAGGACGAACCCGATGACGACCAGGATCGTGTCCTGCTGGGCGGCGACCGTGTTCTCGAGCAGGAGGCCCGACGCCGACGACCGAGGTCGCCAGCTGGCCGGCGAGCCCGAGCACGAGCGCGATAGCGCGGCGGTGATCGCGAGGATCAGCGGCGCGCGCGTCGAGACGGCGCCGTCCCACATCGTGAGGGTCCAGACGACGTAGATCAGGCCGATCGGGACGAGGAGCAGGACCGCGACGAGCATCGCGAAGAAGGCGAAGCCCTCGGCTAGCGGGCTCGCGTAGAGGTTCTGCATCCAGGCGAGCGTTCCGAGGACGCCGATCGGCGACGAGCGAGCGTGTCACCGCGGAATGGCTGAAGAGCGGCTTGCGCGAGAGCGTCGGGATGATCTCCGAGATGACGGCCGAGCGCCGCCACGAGCATGATCGTGTGGATGCCCGGTGAAGTAGAGCCAGCTGAGGTGCGACGAAGAGCATCGGCTCGCCGCCCTCGCCCGCGTCGAAGAAGACGCCGTCGAAGCTGCGGTCGATCGCGAGCATCACGAGCGCGCCGACCATCGCCGGCGCCGGTGACGAGGACGATGTAGGCGATGACGCGCGCGGCCGACGCCAGCACCGGCGCGCGGCGCCACGCCATGCCCGGCGCGCGCATGTTCTTGAGCGTCGCGATCATGTTGATCGCCCAGCAGACGAAGCCGATCGTCGCCAGGCCCACGCCGCCGATCCACGCGTCGACGCCGCCGGACGGCGAGAAGGTCGTCGTCTGACATCGGCGGCAGCGGGGAGAGGCCCGTCTCGGGCACGAGGTAGAGGAAGCTGGTGAAGAAGACGGCGATGCCCGCGGCGTAGAGCCAGTAGGCGAGCTGGTTGAGGCGGGGGAGGGCGACGCCCCGGGCGCCGATCTGGAGCGGCACGATGTAGCCCAGGAGGCCGAGCACGAACGGCACGCCGAAGAGGACGGTGATCCCTGTCATCGCCGTCGTCGAGATCTGGCTGAAGATGTCCGGGCGGAAGATCGTCGAGTCGGGGACGATCAGATGGACCCGGGTCAGCGCGAACGCGAGGACCGCGACGGCGAGGAACGAGAGCGACGTGCCCATGAAGAGCTTCGCGACGACCTTGTGGTCGGCGCTCGTCGCGGCCGTGGTCCAGCCCTCGCGCCAGGCGGGGATCTTGCGCGTGACCACCTCGGGGCGGCGCTCGGCGATCGTCGGGGGCGCCATCAGCCGCCCTCCTCCGTCTCGGCCGCTTCCTCGGTCGGCGCCCCCTCGGAGCTCTCGGTGGCGATCTCGGTCTCGACCGCGTTCTGGACGGCCTCCTGGCCCTCCTGGAGGTCCGAGTTGAGGGTCTCGATGTAGTCCTGGTACTCCTCGGCCGAGACGACCCGGACGGTCGCGCGCATGGTCGGATAGCCCGTGCCGGAGTAGACGGTGGAGCGACCGCGGTAGAGGCCTTCCTCGTCGGCGATGAACGAGGTCTCCTGGATCTCGCCCGGCACGGCCCAGACCTGCGGCCCGAGCGCGGGGACGAACCAGGAGTGAAGGACGTCGGTGGAGTCGATGTTGAGGTTCACGACGGTGTCGACGGGCACGACGAGCTCGCCGTAGCTGAAGACGGTCGCGATGCCCTCCGAGAAGGTCCCCTCGGCCTGCTCGGGGTACTCGAAGCGCCAGAGCCACTGCTGGGCGACTGCGTCGATCTCGATCTCGTCGGCGCCCTCCTCCGCGGTCGCGTCCCTGACGCCGCTCGAGACGATCACGCCGAAGACGAAGATCGCGATGCTCAGGGCGGCAAGTCCGGCGCCGGCCTTCGCGATCACGCCGCGGCCCGCGGTGAGGCGGCGGGGCTCGGCGGTGGCGTCGGTGGTGCGGAAGCGGCGCACGGCGACCAGGAGGCCGGCGACGAGAGCCACGCCGATCACGCGAGACGACGACCAGCATCACCCAGTAGGCGATCCGCATGTCGTCCGCGTTCGGCGAGTGCGAGACGTCTGGGGCGATGGCCGCGTTTGCGGGTTGCGCGAGCGCCAGCGCGGCGAGCGCTGCGACTGCGAAAACAAGCGAACGAGACATCGGCGTCCTCACGAGCGCCGCATTCTAATCCGAAGGGGCGGCGCACTTGCCGACTGCCCCCTTCGAGCGCCCGATGTCTTCTTATACTCGCGCCCTCTTGCCCGGGTTCTCGCGTCCATCCCGCCGCCCCAGCCCCTGCGGTCCGCAACACCCTCAGGGGCACCGCCGCCTTCGCGATCGCGGCGGCGATCGTCGTGCCTCCGTTCCGAAAGCGGTTGAAGCTCAGGCCGGCCGCGACGCTTGCGGTCTCGGTCTCCGGCCCAACCGCGATCGCGGTGCTCTGGCCTCGCAGCCGGGCGCGCGACGTCGCGATGTACGCCCTGCAGATGTGGGGCTTCGTGATGGCGCACGAGCTTCCCTACGACAACCCGGAGGCGCTCCGGCGCCGTCTGCGGATCGACTATCCGATCCAGGCCGACCGCCTGATCGGCGCCGGCGAGCTCCCGACCATCCGCCTGCAGAAGGCGCTCGCCAACCCGGCCGAGCCGAACGCGCTCGACCGCGTCCTCACGGTCGCCCACTGGGCGTGGTTCCTCGTTCCGCACCTGACCGTCGCCTACATCCTCATTCGCGACGACGAGCAGCCGGCCGGAGAGCTGCGGTTCCCGCGCGCGGCGCGCCAGATGTCGGCCACCTACGACCTCGGGTGCGGCGGCGTACTGGGCGCTGCCCACCGCGCCGCCGTGGTGGGCGGCCGAGAACGGCCATCTCTCGGAGCCCGTTCGCAGGCTGATGGTCGACGTGGGCGAGAGCGTGTGGGGCAAGGCCTGGCCGAAGCTCTACGACTCGTTCAACGGCAACCCGTGGGCGGCGTTCCCCTCGCTCCACTTCGGCTCGTCGGTGATGGGCGCGCTGCTCCTTCGCGAGACGGGGCCCAAGGCGGGGGCGGTCGGCGGGGCCTACGCAGCCGTCCTGGGGTTCGCGCTCGTCTATCTCGGCGAGCACTACGTGACCGACCTCGTGGCCGGGGCCGCGCTGGTCGCGGCGTTGCGGCTCGGCGATCCACTGGCCGAGCCGCTGATGGACGAGGTGCGCGCGGGCCTCCACAGGCTGCAGCAGATCGCGGACTGAGAGCAAGGCAAGCCGTCGCGCCGCCACCCTCCCTGCGAATATGGAACCCGGGATGTCTGATCGCACCGAAGCCAATGGGGGGCTCGGCTCTACCTCTCGAGACGAGCCGGTCGCAGGTGACGCCGAAGACGACTCGGACGAAGAGCCTCGGTTCTTCCAGGATCCGAAGAGCATCGCGCATCACGATCGGCTCGGTCATCGTCCTGGTCGCCGCGATCTACTTCCTCTTCCCGGCGATCGTCGGCGTCGAGGACGGCCTCGCGAAGCTGGACGACGGGGAGCCGTTCTGGATCACGATCGCGGTGGCTGTTCTGCGTCGTCATGTTCCTGGCGCAGATCGCCATGTTCAAAGGTGTCGTCGGCGGCGACGTCCTGCGCCTGAGCTGGAGCGAGAGCTACCAGATCAACATGGCCAGCCTCGCCGCGTCCCGGCTGTTCTCGGCCGGTGGTGCCGGCGGCATCATCCTCACCTACTGGGCGCTACGCAAGGCCGGCATGCCGCGCCAGCAGTCCGCCGCCAGGATGGTCGCGTTCCTGATCCTCATGTACACCGTCTACCTCCTCGCGCTGGTCATCGGCGGGATCCTCCTTCGCACGGGCGTCCTGGCCGGCGCCAACCCGCCAGGGCCTCACGATCGTTCCCGCCGCGATCGCCGGCGGGATCATCACCCTCTTCCTCCTCGCCGCACTCGTTCCAGGGGACCTTCAGCGCCGCCTCGCCGCTTCGACCTCCGACACGTGGTACGGCCGCCTCTCCGTGCGCCTCGCGACCGTTCCGGCGACGATCTCGACCTCGACCCGGATGGCGATCGAGATCATCAAGACGCCGCGGCGGGGCTGGCTGGCGATCGCGGGCGCGGTCGGCTTCTGGGCGGCGAACATCGCGATCATGTGGGCGAGCTTCGAGGCGTTCGGGCTCGACGTGTCGGGCGCCGTCGTCGTGCAGGGCTTCTTCGTCGGCATGGCCGCGAACCTGATCCCGGGAGCTCCGGGAGGAGTGGGGGCGGTCGACGCGGGGATGATCGGCACCTACGTCCTCTTCGGGCTCGACGGCAGCTCGGTCTTCGCCGCCGTCCTCATGTACCGCTTCATCGCCTTCTGGCTGCCCGCTCCCCCCGGGGATCGTCGCCTTCTTCCAGCTCCGCCGCACGATCAAGCACTGGGAGAGACGACGAGTGCCCGAAGGACCGCACGGACGAGTATCGGCGCTCTTGCCGCAGGAGCGGGAGCTCCTCGGCACGGCCAATACTTCAAAAAGTAAAGTATCATCATGAGTGAACCTCAACCCCCCTAAGATCTGACCGGGGTCAGACCCCGTTGAGGTTGATGAGACTTTGAACGAAAGTGAGACGAGATGAGTGAGAAGAAGGTCGAGAACGTGATCATCCTGGGCGGTGGCCCGGCCGGCTACACGGCTGCTCTCTACGCCTCCCGCGCCAACCTCGACCCGCTCGTCATCGAAGGCTTCCAGTGGGGCGGCCAGCTTCAGAACACGACCGACGTCGAGAACTACCCCGGCTACCCCGACGGGATCATGGGCCCGGAGATGATGAACCAGTTCCGCGCGCAGGCCGAGCGCTTCGGAACCCGGTTCATCACCGACGACGCCGACCGCGTCGAGCTCTCCGACGGCGGTCTCCAGCGGGTCTTCCTGGGAGACGAGGAGCACGTCGCCAAGACGATCGTCCTGGCGATGGGCGCGGAGCCCCGCCGCCTCGGCCTGCCGGGCGAGATGGAGCTCTCCGGCCGCGGCGTCTCGACCTGCGGCGTCTGCGACGGCGCCTTCTTCAAGGGCGAGGAGGTCATCGTCATCGGCGGTGGCGACTCGGCCATGGAGGACGCGATGTTCATCGCCAAGTACGCCTCGAAGCTCACGATCGTCCATCGCCGCGACGAGTTCCGCGCCTCGAAGATCATGTTCGAGCGCGCCCGCGACACCGAGAACATCGAGCTGAAGACGCCCTACATCCCCGAGGAGTTCATCGCGGGCGAGGACGGCAAGCTCCGCGCGGTGCGCCTGCGGCACGCCGAGACCGGCGAGACCGAGGAGATGGAGGTCGGCGGCGCGTTCGTCGCCATCGGGCACATCCCGCGCTCGGAGCTCGTCGCAGACCAGGTCGAGACCGACGAGGACGGCTACGTCCGCACGGACGCCAAGTCCACCCGCACCAACCTCGCCGGCGTCTTCGCGATCGGCGACCTCGTCGACCACACCTACCGCCAGGCGGTGACCGCGGCCGGCACCGGCTGCATGGGCGCTCTCGACGCCGAGTGGTACCTGCGCGACACGCCCCCGAACCCGGAGGCCCACTGGGGCTCGAACCCGGGCGAGGTCGCCGAAGCTACGGCGTAGCAGCGCGGCCGGCGAGCAGGGCTCGTCGAGGACCGGCACGGCGCTTGCCGACCTCCGAGGCGTGATTCTTGTTCACCGGATCTGCGACGGTCTGGACGTTGTTGTCCTCGCCGCCCGTCGCGACCTCTGTCGAGGCGGTCGGCGGGGTCGGTCCGTGGCGACCAGGCAGAAGCGGCCCGGCTTCTTGCAGGCCGTTGATCGTCGAACTCCTGGCCGGGCGTGTCCGGCGCTGTAGATGTCGGCCCAGCCGACGGAGATGCCGTGGGTGCCCGGTCGGTCCTGCGCAGTCCGCGAATCGTAGAAGGGCTGTCCGGGCGACGCCGGGCAGCGTCGGATGTGTCGTGGTCAGAGTCGACACGCAGAATGAGACCTTGTCCGACGTCTCCTTGAGCTTGCCCGAGGTTAACGCGGTAGAGCGTCGTAATGCGCGAAGTCCTCGAAGTGGTAGTGGTTGTGGACGTCGTGGAAGATCATGCAGCCGACGGCGCTCTGCGGTCGTGCCCGATGTCGATCGCCGCGCTCGAACTCGCCGTCGGCGTTCGCGTCCTGGTAGATCGCCTGGTAGGCGACGCGGCCGCGGCCTGCCCTTCGGCGCCGCAGTCGGTCGTCGACGAGGTCCGGGTAGATCTCGAGCGGCCCGGCGCCGACGTTCGCGGTCGAGTGGGAGAAGCGCAGGAAGGTCCGTCTTCGAGCTCGCGCGGGCGCTCTGCAGGACGATGTCCGTCCGGGCGTCTCGACGACCAGGTCGGGCAGGAGCTCGGGCCCGCTGGTGTCGCCCGCGGTCGCGCGCGGCCGAAGCGACGACGAGCGCGAGCGCAGCGCCGAGAGCGCGCAGAGTCGAGAGCCCGCGCGCGACGGCCATCGTCGAAGCACCAGCCGTCTTGCGCGGGCGTCCACGCCGCTAGCGGCATGCCGGCGGCGACGCAGGGCTCGTCGACGATCGGCACCGGCTTGCCGAACTCCGGCGCGTTGCTTCCTGTTCACCCGGATCTGGACGGTCTGGACGTTGTTGTCCTCGCCGCCCGTCGCGACCTCGTCAAGGCGGTCGGCGGGGTCGGTCCTGGCGACCAGGCAGAAGCGCCCCGGCTTCTTCGAGATCCGGGATGTCGAACTCCTGCCCGGGCGTGTTCGCGTCGTAGATGTCGGCCCAGCCGACGGAGATGCCGTGCGATCCCGGGTCGTTCTGGCAGTCCGCGAAGTCGTAGATAGGGCTGATCGGCCGCGCCGGGCCTCCGGGTGGGTGTTGAGGTCATGTCGACGACGCAGAAGGAGCACCTTGTCCGACGTCTCCTTGAGCTTGCCCGCGTTCACGCGGTAGAGGTCGTACTGGGCGAAGTCCTCGAAGTGGTAGTGGTTCGTGGATCGTCGTGGAAGATCATGCAGCCCGACGGGCTCTGCGCTGGTCTCGGTGTCGACCTCGGTGGAACACCTCGCGAGGCGCTCGGGCGTCGCCGCATAGATCGCTGGTAGGCGACGCGGCTCGGCTACGCCGACTGCGGGGCAGCTCGTCACCAGGCTCAGGGTAGATCCCGGCGGCCCCTGGCCGACGTCGAGGTCGTGTGCGAGAAGCGGAGGTAGACCTTCTCGAGCCCGGTGCTCCTGCAGGACGATCTCCTCCGGCGGCTCGACGATGAGGTCGGGCAGGAGCGCCGGGCCGCGGGTTGCCCGTCGTGGCGGTGGTGCGCTCGGCGTGAGTCGGCACCGGAGCCGGAGTTCGCGATCTTCTTCGACTGATGACGAACATCGGCCCCTCTCGCACCTTCATCGTCACCTACCTGTCGCCCGGGTTCGCGGTCGTGTACGGGCCGCTTCGGTGGCTGGACGAGCCGATCAGCGCCGCGACAATCGCCGGCCTCGCCCTGATCGTCGGCGGGTCCTACCTGGCCGCCGGCTACACGGACTCGCGAAGCGCGCCGGCCACGAGGTAGCGCTCGGCTTCGTGCTCGTTCGCGGCGCCCTCGGCGAGCGTGTCGAGGGTTGCGACCACGCGGCCGGCCGTCAGCTCGTCCTTCCACTCGAACGGGCCCCGCGGGTGGTTGAGCCCGAGCTTCATCGCGGTGTCGACGTCGTCCGGTTCGGCCACGCCCTCCTCGACGGCGAAGCTGGCCTCGTTGACGAGGCAGCTGATCACACGCTCCAGGATCGCCCGTTCCGTCTCGTCGCTCATCGAGGTCTCGACGCTCCGCGACCTTGCGCCCTGCCTCGTATTCGTAGAACCCGCGCCCGGCCTTTCGCCCCAGGCGGCCGGCCGAGACCATCTCCTCCTGGATCGGGTGGGGCTCCCAGCGCGGCACGGCCCGCTGGGCGTAGAACGACTGCGCGACCTTGAGGTTCACGTCCACGCCGATCAGGTCCATCAGCTCGAACGGGCCCATGCGATAGCCACCTCCGTCGCGGATGGCACGGTCGATCTCGGCGTGGGTCGCGACGC
Organism: uncultured bacterium; assembly: GCA_963740125.1. Lineage (GTDB taxonomy): Bacteria > Actinomycetota > Thermoleophilia > Solirubrobacterales > 70-9 > JALZKA01. The sequence continues at coordinate 372,587 of CAVUCV010000005.1, forward strand.
CCTCGCCCAGCATCCGAAGCGACTCGAGGGCGAAGGGCCGGTTGCAGCGATTGACGATGAACCCGGGGGCGTCCGCCGCCCGGACCGGCTCGCGGTCCATCTCCTGCGCGACCTGGGTCGCCTTGCCCAGCGCGCTCGTCGGAGGTCTTTTCGCCGGCGACGATCTCGACCAGGCGCATCAGCGGCGGCGGGTTGAAGAAATGCATCCCGCAGACGCGCTGGGGCTCCGGCACTCCCGATGCGATCTCGGTCACGGGGATCGAGGAGGTGTTCGTGGCCAAGACGGTGTCCGGCCCACAGAGTCCGCGCCAGGTCGGCGAACAGCTTTCGCTTCAGGTCCAGGTCCTCCGGCGCCGCCTCGATCACGAGGCCGCAGCCCGCCAGGCCCTCGAACCCGGCGGTCTCGAGCAGGCCGGACGCGCGCGCAGCGTCTTCGGGCGCCCAGAGGCCCTTGCCCGCCCCTTTCGCGAGGGCGGCCTGCAGCCGGTCGGCTCCGGAGGCGAGCGCGTGCGGGTCGGGGTCGTGGAGGACGGTCTCGTACCCGCCGAGGCATCCCAGCTGGGCGATCCCCGCGCCCATCGTGCCGGCGCCGACGACCCCGAGCTTCATTTGCCGTGGAAGTCGGGCTTTGCGCTTGTCGAGGAAGGCCGACATGCCCTCGACCCGGTCCTCGGTCGCCATCGCGAGCTCGTAGAGGCGTCGCTCCTGCTCGAGCCCGGCGGCCAGGCCGGACTCGTCGGCTGCCAGCACGGCCTGCTTGGCGAGCTTGGCGGCCAGGGGCGGGCCCGAGGCGACGGTCCTGGCCGAGGTCGATCGCCGCGTTCAGCCAGGCCTTGTCGACCTTGTTGACGATTCCCCACTCGAGCGCCTGCTTGGCGTCGAAGCGGCGACCGGTCAGGACCAGCTCCATGGTCGCGCTGCTTTCCCGAGCACGCGTGCGAGCCGCTGGGTCCCGCCGCCGCCGGGGATGATCCCGAGGGTGATCTCGGGCTGGCCGAACTCGGCGGTCTCGGAGGCCACGATCATGTCGCAGGCAAGCGCCAGCTCGCACCCGCCGCCGAGCGCGAAGCCCGAGACGCCCGCGATCAGCGGAGTGCGGCAACCGGCGACGCGCTTCCAGAAGATCGAGGCGGGGTGGAAGAGGGCCTCGCCGAAGGTCCGGTCGCGAAGGGCGCGGATGTCGGCTCCCGCGGCGAAGACCTCATCGGAGCCCGCGATCACGATCGCGCGGACGTCGTCGTCGTGGTCGAGCCGCTCGAGCGCCGCGCCGATCTCTTCCATCATCTCCGGCGAGAGCGCGTTGCGCGCCTCCGGCCGGTCGAGCTTCAAGAGCGCGACGTGCCCGTGACGCTCCTCGACGGATGAGGCTCATTCGAAGCGGGAAGGAAGGCCGAGATGCCGGTCGCATCCCGCCCGATGATCAGCTTCTGGACCTGGGACGTGCCTTCGTAAAGGGTGGTCGACGCGGGCGTCGCGGAGGTAGCGCTCGACCGGGTGGTCGTCCACGTAGCCGGAGCCGCCGTGGACCTGGATCGCGTCGTTCGCGCACTCGATCGCCGACTCGGTCGCATAGAGCTTCGCGATCGAGGTCTCGAGCGTGGACGGCTTGCCCTGGTCCTTCAGCATCCCCGCGCGCCAGACGAGCAGGCGGGCGGCATCGCGCTTGACGATCATGTCGGCGATCATCGCCTGGACGAGCTGGAAGCGCGCGAGCGGCACGCCGAACTGCTGGCGCTCCTTGGAGTAGGAGACGGAGGCTTCGACGCAGCCGTCGATGATGCCCACGCAGCCGGCCGCGACCGAGTAGCGCCCCGAGTCGAGCGCCGTCATCGCGATCTTGAAGCCTTCGCCGATCTCGCCCATCAGGCAGTCGTCCGGCACCTCCACGCCGTCGAGGGCGATCGAGGCCGTATCCGAGGCACGCAGGCCGAGCTTGCCGTGGATCTCCTGCGTCGAGAACCCGTCGGTGTCGGTCGGGACGAGGAAGCAGGCGAGCCCCTTGGGGCCGGACGCCGGGCTCGGTCTGGGCGAAGATCATCGCGACGTCGGCGAAGTTGCCAAGGGAGATCCACATCTTCTGGCCGGAGAGCTTCCAGCCGCCGTCCGTCTTCTCTGCCCGGGTCCGGAGGTTCGCGGCGTCCGAGCCGGTGTCCGGCTCGGTGAGGCCGAAGCAGCCGAGGTACTCGCCCGAGCAGAGCTTCGGCAGCCAGCGCTGCTTCTGCTCCTCGGTGCCCCAGTTCTCGATCGAGCCGCAGACGAGCGAGGTCTGCACGGAGACGACCGTGCGCGCCGCCGAGTCGCCGCGGCCGATCTGCTCGACGATCAGGCCGTAGCCGAAGTAGTCGAGGCCGCGGCCGCCGTACTCCTCGGAGACCGGCGCGCCCAGGTAGCCCATCTCGCCGAGCATCGACGCGAGCTCGCGGTCGAACTTCTCGTCGCGGTCGTTCTGGCGCGCGCGCTCGACGACCTCCCTGTCGACGAAGTCGCGCGCCGTCTCCGAGATCAGCTTCTGCTCGTCGGTCAGGTCCAGGTTCATCGCGCGCCCCCGGCTGACGGCGCCCCGAGCTCGCTCTCGACGGCGCTCTTGAAAGCCTCCATCGCCTTCTCCGTGTGCGGGCCCGGCCACTCGAGCTCGCGGCCGTCGATCGCCGAGATCGGCTGAACCTCGCGGCCGGTGGAGGCCATGAACGCCTCGGTTGCGCTCTCGAAGTCGGAGAGCTCGTAGACGCCCTCCTCGACATCCAGCGCGCGGACCACCCGATCGCGTGTGATCGAGTCGAGGATCGGGTTTTCGAGGGACGGGGTCTTCAGCGTGCCGTTTCCATCCGCCCAGAAGAGCGACGACGTCGGAGCCTCCAGGACGATTCCGTCGGGGGTGACGAAGATCGCCTCGTCCGCGCCGCGCTCCTTCGCGATGCGCGTCGCGTGCATGTTCGCCGCGTAGGAGAGGGACTTGACGACGTTCAGGATCACCGTCGGCTGGTAGGTGATGGTCGCGACGGAGGCGGAGTCGGCGTAGGGGAAGGGCTTCTCGATCAGCAGCAGGCGCCGGCCGCCCCGAGTGACGACGACCCGGAGGTTCGCCTCGACCTCTCCGGCCTCGTCGAGCAGCGGCTCGAGCTCGGCTTCGAGCGCCGGGCGGTCGACGTGGAGGCCGATCGAGGCGGCCGAGCGCTCGAGCCGGTCCCAGTGCTCGTCCATCGCGAACGGGCGGCCGCGCGTAGAGCCTCGCGACTTCGAAAACGCCGTCGCCGCGGTAGAGGCCGTCATCGGGCAGCGGAAGGGTCGCCTCGCCCGTGGGCGTGATCCGCCCGTCCACGCTTGCGAGCTCGACGAGTTCGGAGGAGGTCACGAGCGGCACGCTAGCGGAAGGCAGCGAGGCGCCCGGTGCAGGGTCCCGGGCGTGCCGACGGTTGTCGGTTGACAATACCTGTAATGAGGTACTAGGTTGGAATTGCAGCAGAGGTCGCTGCGGGGGAATGGATTAGGGCAGTACTACAAAAGCCCAAGGAGGCTTTCATGATGGGTAAGTCCAGGCTAGGAATAGCCTTTGGGGGGGCGCTCGTGACGCTCGCGCTTGCGCTACCGCAGGCCGCCAGCGGAGGAGTGCTTGACGGCGTCCTCGGTGACGTGGACGACACGGTGAACGAAACCGTCGGTGGTGTGCTGGGCGGAGCCGGAGGAAGCGGCGGAGGCGGCAACAGCGTCGCACCGTTGCCCGCGCCGGCTCCCGCACCGGCCCCGGCGGCCGGCGGACCTGAGACGGAACCGCCGCTCGACGGCAGCAGCCTCACGCGGAAGGGGCGGTGATCGACACCGACGTCGAGAACCCGGTCCTGCCGGATCTCGGCGTAACAGTCGGCGAGTCGCGCGGTGAGCAGGACTCGGAGGGCAAGTACAGCGGCGTCGTGAACGTCATCACGGTCACGGGCCTCGGGGCCCCGATCGAGCTGGGGATCAGCACGGGCGAAGGTGAGACCGCGACGGGTCCGCTCGGTCCGTTGAACGACGCGCTCGACGAGCTGTGCACGGCGAGCGATCTGTGCCTGACCGTCCTCGACTACGACTCGTCGACGACGGAGGATGGCTCGGAGAACTCGTTCAGTGCAGCGTCCGTAGACCTGCTGGACGGGGTCGTCGCGGCTGGTGCCGTCTCTTCGCGAGGCGACATCTCCGAGACGGACAGGTGCCAGACGGCCGACAGCGATTCGTCTGCGGCGAACGCCGGCGTCCTGCAGGGCACGGTCGACGCCGACGTCCTCGCCTCGGAGTCGCATTCCGAGGCATGTCGCGGGGAGGCTCCCGAATCGACGAACGACTCGACGGTCGCGTCCCTGAACGGGACGGGCCTGCTGGCCCTGCTCGGCTGCGACGAGGGAACCGTCGACGACGAGTTCCCGGACGCGCCGCTCAACGCCATCGTCAATGGCGTCTGCAACGGCGACGACACGAACGGCTCCCAGGCCGAGGCGCCTTACAACGTGCGCAAGGCCCTGGGGATCGAGCTCCTGCCGGCGGTTCTTGAGCCGGCCGGCGTGGGCGTCGACCTGGATGCAAGCAAGTCGGAGACGCTGGCGGTCGCGCCAGACGCGGAGGACCCGCCGGATCCCGAGTGCCCGGATCCGGGCAACCCGGATTGCGACGGGAACCCGGATCCCGAATGCCAGGACGCGGGGGATGCCGCGTGCGGCGAGATCAGCCCGGAGGGTCCGGGCGGCCCCACCGGCCCCGGTGACGGCGGTGGTCCGGGCGGCCCGAGCGGCGACTCGCCCGGCAGCCTCCCGTTCACCGGTGCCGACCTCGCGACGCTCGGCCTGATCGGCGGGCTCGTGATGGCGGCCGGCCTCGGCCTCATGGCTCTGGCGGACAGGCGACGCAAGGCCGTTGCCTAGCACGACGACACGCGGAGGGGCGGGCGCCGGCTCGGCGTCCGCCTCATCCGTGGTCAGACCGGACCGCCGCACGATCTGGCTGCGGAGGGTCATCCTCATGGCGGTCGTGGGTCTCTTCGTGGCGATCCCGATCACGATCCTCGTGAGCGGTGAGGCGAGCAGCCCGCCCGCCGAGCCACTCGCGGCCATCGAGATCGAGGAACCCGCGGTCGGCCCGCAGAAGGTCGAGGAGGGCCTCGGCGTCCGCTGCGGGTGCCCGAGGGCTGGAGTCGCGAGCAGAAGGGGAACGTCCTCGAGCTCGAGAGCAAGGACCGCGCCGCGCGAATCGCGATCTCGGCCCCTGGCCCGGCGAGCGATGCCGCGCAGCTCCACTCCGAGGTCGATCGACGGGCTCCGATCCTCGTACCGCGACTTCGAGGTTGCGCGCAACCTGAAGGAGACGCAGGTCGGCGGGCTCGACGGGAGCGCGACCGTCGCATCCGGCACGACGCCCCGGGAAGAAGGGCGTCCAGCAGAAGATCCTCGTCTCGACCGCCAAGGGCAAGGACCGCGCCTACCTCGTCGTCGTCTTCACGAGCTGCCCAGCCGAGCCCGGCAGTGGTCGAAGCCCAGGCGCTGGTCAACAACCTGCGCTTCACGAAATAGCCAAACCCTCGACCACCCTGAACGGGGTCTGACCCGGGGTCAGACCCCTTGAGGGTTAGTTGAGGGTTGATGGCGCCGCTTGTTCAGCTCGCGGCGGGGTTTTCGATGACCGTCGCCAGGCCCTGGCCGACGCCGACGCAGAGGGCGGCGACGCCGTAGCGGAGCCCCTCGCGCCGTAGCTCCCGGGCCAGCGTTCCGGCCAGGCGCGCGCCGGAGCAGCCGAGCGGATGGCCGAGCGCGATCGCGCCGCCGTTCACGTTGAGCCGCTCCAGGTCGATGCCCAGCTCGCGCTGGCAGGCGAGGACCTGCGCGGCGAACGCCTCGTTGATCTCGATCCGCCCGATGTCGTCGAGCGAGAGGCCCGCGGCGTCCAGGGCCTTGCGGATGGCCGGGATCGGCCCGATCCCCATCACCGCTGGATCGACCCCTGCGACGCCAGAGGCGACGATTCTCGCGATCGGCTCCACGCCGAGCTCGCTCGCGCCCTTCTCGCTCGCCATCACCAGGCAGGCGGCCCCGTCGTTGAGGGTCGAGGCGTTCCCCGCCGTGACCGTCCCGCCCTCGCGAAAGACGGCCCGGAGCTTCGCGAGGCTCTCGAGCGAGGCGTCGGGCCGCGGCCCCTCGTCGTGGGCGATGTGCGAGGGGTCCGACCCCTTGCGTTCGGGTGGCGCGTCGATTGGCACGATTTCCTCGCCGAAGACGCCCCTCTCCGTCGCGGCTACGGCGCGCCGGTGGCTCTCGAGGGCGAATGCGTCCTGGTCCTCGCGCGAGATTCCGTAGCGCTCGGCGACGTTCTCGGCCGTCTCGCCCATGGACTCCGTCGAGTGCATCTCGGCCATGCGCGGATTGACGAGGCGCCAGCCGAGGGCGGTGTCGTGCATCGTCTCGGGACCCCGGGGAAGGCCCTTGAGCGGCTTCGGCACCACCCAGGGGGCGCGGCTCATCGACTCCGCACCTCCGGCGAGGTAGAGGTCGCCTTCGCCGAGGCGGATCGCCCGCGACGCCGAGTTGACCGCCTCCAGGCCGGACGCGCACAGGCGGTTCACCGTCACGCCCGGCACCTCGACGGGCAGGCCCGCGAGGAGGCTGCACATCCGAGCCGCGTCGCGGTTGTCCTCGCCCGCCTGGTTGGCGGCGCCCCAGTAGACGTCGGTCACCCGCCCGGGGTCGAGGCCGGTGCGCTCGACGGCTGCCTTGATCGCATGCGCGCCGAGGTCGTCGGGGCGGATGCCGGCGAGGCTGCCGCCGTAGCGGCCCATCGGGGTCCGGACTGCTTCGACGATGAATGCTTCGGGCACGGGCGGCGATTCTGACACGGCAGGCGAAACGTCCAACGCGAAGTGCCATAGCGCCTAGATCTGGACGTTTTGCGCGTATGGTGAGTAGCCGTGGAGTTCATTCTCGTCTCCTTCGGGCTCGTCGCCGCGCTGGTGGTGGTCCTCGTCCTCCTCGCCAGGGCCTATCCCGGCAGCGGAGCCGACCTCCTCGATTGGAAGCCGACCCGCTCGTACGAGACCGAGGCGATGCTCGAGCTCGAGGACGTGCAGCAGATGATCGACGCCCAGAACGCCTACCGCCGCAGGCGCGGAGCGCCTGAGCTGACCGAGGAGGACGCGAACCGGATGGCTCAGGAGGACAACGAGCTCCGCGAGAAGGCCCGAGCCTCGTACGACAAGCGGCTCGACGAGCTCGAGGACGAATTCGGGGTCTGACCCCGGGCGGGCGACTTGGCGCGGGCGCTGATCGTCGGGTGCGGCCGGCTCGGCACCGAGCTCGGGCTGGGGCTCGCCGAGGACGGCTGGGCCGTGCGCGGGACTTCGCAGGAGCGAGGAGGGCGCCGAGCGGATCGAGGCCGCCGGGATCGAGGGCGTCGTTGCCGAGCCGGACCGAGTGGGGACCGTGCTGGAGCACGTCGGGGACGTCGCGGTGGTCGCCTGGGCGCTCGGCGAGGCGACGGGCCCGACGGCGCGGGACGTGAACGGCCCGCGCCTGGAGCGGATGCTCGAGCGGCTGGTGGACACGCCCGTTCGCGGCTTCGTCCTTGACGCGCCTCCGGACGGGGCCGGAGGCGGACGGCCTGGTGGAGACGGCCACACGGACCTGGCGGCTGCCGTCACGCGTGGTCGAGGCGCCGCGCTCCAGCGCCGGCGAATGGGTCGCCGCGATGCGGGCCGCGGTCAACGGCCTGATCTCAGCGGAGCGTCTGAGCCGGGCTACTGCTCGGTCGAGCGGGGGAAGTCGATCGGCGGCCGGGGGCTTCTGCTCGGCGTCGGCCCACGGCGCCGGCTCGACCTCTCCCTCGGGGGGAGCCTTGTCGAGCTCGTTCGTGAGGATGATCCCGCCGAAGACGAGTGCGGCGATCACCGCGAGCGCTCCGCCGTAGACGGCGAGCTGCTTCGCCGGTGACGCGCCGTAGCGCTTGCCCCCGACCTGGCGGCGCTTGTCGAGGCCCATGGCGTCGACGTCCGAGATCTTGTCCATGTCGAGCCGCTCATCCGGGCGGAACGTGCTCGATCGTGGTGTTGGGGCCGATCGACGGCGCCGTGATGTCCTCGGCGTCGTTGTCTTCGCCACTCGGACGATCGGCGGAGCGTCGCTCCGTGCGGCGAATCGGAGGTCTCCGCTCGAGGCGCTCGAGCGTCGAGCTCTCCGGCCTCCATCATCGCGGTCTGCTCCTCGGCGTCCTTGACGGACTGGAGGAGCTCGTCCTTGTTCATCGAGCTGCGCCCGGTGATCTCCAGCTCGGATGCACGCTCGCGGAGCTCCGCGACGGTCAACTCGTCGACGTTCTTGCCTTCCTCAGCCACTGCCCGGAACTTTAAAGCTCCCGAGCGGCCGTCCGCCAGTCACAACCGTCACGGCAGGCGCTTCGAGCAGGTCGCCCAGGATGCGGGCGGTCGCGCCCCAGATCAGGTGGTCGTCGACGACGTAGGTGGGGGTGCGGATCGGGAAGCCGCGGCGGACCAGGCGGCGCATCGCAAATCCCTCGCGGAGCTTGCCGATCTCGAAGGCCAGGACCGTCTCGACCTCGGTGGGGCTCACGACGTATTCGAGGTCGGCCTCGATCAGGCCCACGATGGGATGGACCTTGTAGTTGGTCACGAAGGTGCCGATCGGCGGCAGCGCGCCCAGCACGTCGACCCGGCCCGGGTCCGAGGCCGATCTCCTCGTTGCGCTTCGCGGAGCGCGGTGTCGCAGGTAGCTCTCGCCGTCGTCCCGCCGCCCTCCGGGGAAGGAGATCTCGCCCGCGTGGCGGCGCAGGTCGTGGCGGCGCTCGGTGAAGACGAGCCCGGGGTGCTCGGGCCAGCTGTAGAGGGGCACGAGCACTGCGGCGTCGACGCTGCCGGACGCCTTCATCTCGGCGGCCTCGTCGAGGGCAGGAGCGATCCGCCAGGGAGTCGCGCGCCTGGGGCCCGGCGCCGCTCAGATGATCACCTGGACGGTGCCACCGTCGACTCCCCACGCGACCCCGGTGACGTACGACGACGCCTCCGAGCAGAGGAAGACGATCACGGCGCCGATCTCGGCGGGCTCGGCCAGCCGCCCGATCGGCCGCGACGCGCCTGCGGCTGCGAGCGCCTCTTCGCGCGAGTCGGCGCCGGACAGCTCGCGCGACTGATCGAGGAGGCCGCCGGGCTCCATCCACATCTCGGACGCCGTCGGGCCGGGGCAGACCGCGTTCACCAGGACGCCGCTCGCAAGCGTGGGCGTCGGAGAAGACCTTCGAGAGCGAGAGCATCGGCCGCCTTGGCGACGGAGTACTCGGGCATGTGGCCGGAGGGGCGCTTGCCGGCCGTCGAGGAGACGTTCACGACGCGGCCCCACCCACGATCGGCCATGCCCGGGATCGCCGCGCGCATCAGCCGCATCGGCGCGATCACGTTCAGGTCCCAGCGCCGCCTGCCAGTCCTCGTCGGGCACGTCCGCGAGGGCGCGCCACTTCGCCTGGCCGGCGTTGTTCACCAGCACGTCGAGGCGCCCGAAGCGCTCGGTTGCCGTCGGCGACGATCCGCTCGGCGGCCCCCTCCGCGGTGACGTCGAGCGCGAGCGTCTCGGCTCGCCGCCCTGGCCCGCGATGGAGGCAGCGGCCTCGGTCAGGGCCTCCTCGCCCCGCGCGACGAGGAGGACGTGCGCGCCTTCCTCGCTGAGCCGCTTCGCCATGTCGAGCCCGATGCCGCGGCTCGCCCCGGTGACGACGCAGGCCTTGCCCTCCAGGCCCAGGTTCATGCTTCGCCGCGAGGGATGCCGTCCAGCACGTTCACGGTCGTGTCGCCCGCCAGGGCCTTGTGGACGGGGCACTTCGCCGCGATGATCAAGAGCTTTTCGACCTGCTCGTCCGAGAGCGTCGCGGTCGTGCGCAGGGTGACGTCGAACCGGGTTGGGCACGGGGCCTTCGTAGCGTCGTCTCGACATCAGCCTCGAGCGCGCCGACGTCCCAGCCCTTGCGGTCCGCGTACATCTCGACGGTGATCGCCGTGCATGCGGCGAGGGAGGCGGCCAGGAGCCGGGTGGGGGAGGGGCCTTCGTCGGTGCCGCCCGCGCTTTCGGGCTCGTCGGTGACGAGCGAGTGCCCGCCCTCGATCTCGACGTCGTGCGCGAATCCGCTCCGCCTCTTGGCGACGACGCGCATCCGCTCAGTCGCCCTTGCCGCGGCCCGCGAAGAGCTGGGGGTCGTCGACGTCGGCGTAGCGCGCCATTGCGAAGAGCAGGTCCGACGCCCGGTTGAGGAAGCGCAGCAGATCGGCGGAGGCGAGCTCGCCCGCCTGGCTCGAGGGTCACGACGCGGCGCTCGGCCCGGCGGACGATCGTGCGCGCGAGATCGAGGTGCGCGGAAAGCGTGGTCCCGCCCGGCAAGCACGAACTTGGGCGGCAGGTCCACCTGGTCCATGTACTTGTCGATCAGCGGCTCGAGCTCGCTCGCCATCTCGGGCGTGATGCGGCTGACGCCGTCCTCCAGGCGCTCGGCGGCCTCCGGCGCGGTCGCGAGCTCCGCGCCGGCGACGAACAGCTCGTCCTGGATGCGCAGGATGTCAGCGGCGAGCTCGGCGTCGTCGCCGGTGAGGGAGCGGGCGACGCCCAGAGCCGCGTTCGCCTCGTCGAGCGTTCCGTAGGCGTCCGTCCGCCCGTCGTCCTTCGCGACCCGGCCCCCGTACCAGAGCGAAGTCGTCCCGTCGTCGCCCTTGCGGGTGTAGATCACGGCGTCACGACGCGACGCTACTCCAGCGGGTTGAAGACGAGCCCGGTCAGAAGCTTGGGGTAGAAGTAGGTCGACTTGGGGGGCATGGTCTCGCCCGCCGCGGCCACCGCGCGGACCTGGTCGACGGGCGTGGGGCGCATGAGGAAGACCGCGTCCGCTCCCTCTCCAAGGCGCCCGATGGCCTCGCCTGCCGACGCCGTGTAGGCCATGCCCTTCTTCGCCTCGACGTCCTGCGGGCTCATGCCCAGCGCGCCACGAAGGACGAGCGTCTCGAGGATCGCGGCGTCGAGCCGGCGGTAGTCCTCCGAGTAGCCCTCGAGCTCGGAGTCCACGGCATGCGGGTCCTTGAGGCGTAGGCGGAAGCCCCGCTTGAAGTGCGCGTCCGCGTAGCCGAAGACGCCGACTCCCTCTTCGCCCGCGGGGTCGAGATCGTCGAGCGCCACCTCTTCGATCTCGAAGTGCTCGCGAAGCGTCGCGGCCAGGGCCTCCTGCTTGGCGGGGTCGCCGAGGTCGGTGAGCAGGCGGTGGTAGCCGAAGACGGTCAGGCCCGGGATCCTCGAGCGAGACGAGCGCCATCAGCGTGTAGCGGTGCTCGCCTTCGCCGCCGACCTGGTCGGCGTAGGTGCGCGCGGTCTCGTAGCGGTGATGGCCGTCCGCGATCAGGAGCTCGGACGGCTCGAGCTCGCGCTGGACGGCCTCGATCACTGCGGGGTCCGCGATGCGCCAGATGCGGTTCACCGTGCCGTCGGCGTCGGTGGCCTCGCCCCAGGGCTCGCCGGCGATGGCGCTCGGCCAAGTGGGGCCAGGCGTTGCCCTCGTGGAGGGAGAAGATGGGCGAGAGGTTGTGGCGGGTCGCCTGCGTGAGCCGCAGGCGGTCCTCCTTCGGCCCGGGCTGGGTGCGCTCGTGCGGGCGGACCATGCCCGGGCCGTAGTCGGTGACGCGGACGCGGCAGAGGAACCCGCGGCGGGTGTGTCGCGAGCCGTCCGGCCCTTCGTACTCCTGCTCGAGCGCCCAGAGCGCCTCCTCGCGGTCTGCGGTGAGGACGCCCTCCAGCGTCCAGTGCCTCGAGCGTCTCGGCGGCGTGCTCGTACGGGTCGCGGCCCGCCGGCGCTTCCGGCAGGTCGATCTGGACCACGTTGAACGGCGAGCGCTCCAGGAGGTCGGCGCGCATCTTGGCGTCGATGACGTCATACGGCGGCGCGACCACGTCGCCGAGCGAGGAGACGGAGCCAAGGGAGTAGTGGAGTGCCCTGATGGGGCGGACTTCGGCCATCGGCGCGGCAGGCTATTAGGCGAGGCGGCGCTCGAAGCTCGTCTCGAGCGACTCTTCCTCGGTCTCGCCGGGCTTCGTCTTCTCGAGGATGATCTCGGCCTGCCGGCCCTCGAAGTGGAGCGTCGCCACCTGGTTGTCGAAGAACGGCCCTTCGGTGAAGCGCCAGCGCATGTCCGGGTCGGGCACGCCCGCGGCCTTCGCCATGGCGCGCGTCAACGCCTCGACCGGCTTGGTGGTCGCGAGGCGGATAACCCGGCGCTCGTTCGCGTCGAGGGGGTTGCGGAACGGCGAGCAGACTGCCTGGTAGATCGCGCTCTTGACTCCGTCGGAGCGCCGGAACGCGACGTCGGCGAGGTAGGCGTGATGAACGTCTCCGGAGCAGATCACGATCGTGGCCGGAGGCTCTCCCCATTCGCCCGAGCCGGTCCGCCGCAGGAGCTCGGTCATCTTCGCGAACGAGAACTCGAAGGCGGACCAGTGGTCGAAGTCGACCGAACGGCGCATCTTCTCGCCGAGCTTCGCGGCCGCGCTGCCCCAGGCCTCGCCTTCGACCACCTTCTCGTTCCAGGCCTCGAGCCAGTGGAACGAGCGGGTCATGAGCAACGGCACCGACGTGCCCAGGATGAGGTGGTCGAAGTCGCCCTTCGCCTTGTCCCAGACCCAGTCGCGCTCCTGGTCGTCGAAGATCGAGCGGCGGTCCTTCTCGAGGACGCGGCCGCCCCGGTTGTCCATCGCGATCACACGGGTCCGGCAGAGATCGCGGCAGAAGCTCCAGCGGATGCCGTCGCGGTTGTAATGCGCACGACATGCGTAGTCGCGGACGACCTCGGTCGCGTCCTCGCGGTTCTCCCGCACCTCGTTCCAAGTCTGGTCCTCGGCCAGCTCGGAAGGGGAGAGGTTCCCCATGTGCTGGTAGATCCAGTAGGTGGCGAAGCCCGCGACGAGGCGGACCTGCCACCACTCCTTCTGCTCCATCTCCTCGACCCAGGTGCGCGAGATGTTCCAGTCGTCCGACATGTCGTGGTCGTCGATGAGCATCGCCGTCGGCACGGTCGAAAACAGCCAGCGGACGAGGGGGTCGGTCCACGACTCGCGGTAGAGGTGCGTGTACTCCTCGAAGTCCAGGACCTCCTCGCCGGGCTCCTTCGACGTGTCCCGTCGCGAGCGGATGAACTCCCTGGTCTTCGGGGACCCCTCGTCCACGTAGACCTGATCGCCCAGGAGGAAGCAGCAGGTTGGGCCAGCGGCTCTTCGGGTCGCGGATCAGCTCCTTGGCGAGGACGTGGAGCGCGTCGACCTCACGCCCTTCGTCGTGCTCGTCCTGCGAGTGCGTGTGCGGCGGCTCGTGCGGGACCGCCATGCGGCACGACCCGAACGAGACGCGGAGGTCCGTGTCCGCGGACAGCGTCCGGATGCACGGAGGCGGCAGATCGGAGTCCGGGTCTGGCCACGCGACCTCGCCGTCCAGCTTCACCTCGTACGCGTTCTCGGTGCCCGGCTCGAGGTCGTGGATGCAGACGAGCGCGTAGTGGTGCCCCTCGACGCAGAAGGTGGGCTCGGTGAAGCCGAGAACCTCGACCTCGCACGCCTCGTCGGTCTCGACCCAGACGGTCGCCTGGCTCTCGTCCGCGTAGCGGAGCAGCGGACCTACTAGAACTTCGGGCATGGAGAGGGTTTACCCGAATCGGCTGAACTCAATTCAATGCTTGACGGCCTGCCGGCGCGGGTAGGCGACGGCTCGATGACCGACGGCGACGCAACAGCGACAGGGAAGTCGCAGGGCGACGGCGACGACGAGTCGCGCTCGGAGCGTGTCAACCGCGAGCTGATCGAGCTCATCAACGAGCTGCGCGTTGCGCTGGTGGGCGTTCAGGTGCTGTTCGCCTTCCTGCTGGCCGTTCCGTTCGCGCAGGGGTTCGCCGACGTCACGAATCTCCAGAAGGCTCTCTACTTCGTGGTCCTCTGCTCGACGGCAATCGCATCCGCGCTCCTGGTGGCGCCCTCGGCATACCACCGCATCAACTTTCAGGTCCAAGGACAAGGAGCAGATGCTCCGCACCTCGAACGGCCTGATGATCGGCGGCCTCGTCTTCGTCGCCGTGTCGATCATCGGTGCCGTGGTTCTCGTCGCCGACTTCATCTACGGCTCGACGGCGACCACGATCGCCTGCACCGTGGTTGGCATTGCGCTGTTCGCAGGCCTCTGGTTCATCCTGCCGGTCGTGCGCCGGGACCCGGAGCGGACGCCGGACTAGCGCCGATCGAGAATTGAACCGTAGATCGGGGTGCCCGGATTTGAACCGGGGACCTCCTGCTCCCAAAGCAGGCGCGCTACCAAGCTGCGCCACACCCCGTGGCTAGGCCAGTGTAGTTCCGGGTAAACAGCAAGCAAGACTTCGATTCGAAGGAGGATTGAGCGAAATGGTGGACTTCAAGAAGCTGAGCGCGCAGGCGAAGGACCTCGTTGAGAAGCGGGGCGGGACCGAGGGCCTGAAGAAGGATGCGGCCGAGCTGAGCGAGATCGCGAAGGGCAAGGGCAGCTTCTCGGACAAGGCGAAGGCCGCCGCCGCCGCGCTGAAGGAGACAGGTGCCGGCGACCCGGCGAAGCCCGCAGCTGTCCGCCGCGCCCGCGGCCGACGCCGCACCCAAGCCCGACCCCGCGGCACCGGCACCCGGCGACGATCAGAGTTCCGAGCGCGCCGAGCGCAAAGCGGAGCGCCGCAAGGAGCGAGCCGAGCGGAAGGCCGGCAAGGGCGATCCGGCCTAGAGGAGGGCTACGCTCGCCCATGAGCCCCCGTAGCTCAGTGGATCAGAGCGTCGGACTTCTAATCCGAGGGTCGCAGGTTCGAGTCCTGCCGGGGGCGCTTGGCTCCCAAGGCTTCGCAATGCAGCGTCTCACAGGAGTGCGGAAGCGAATGATCGATCACATCAACATCAACGTCCGCGACTTCGACGCGTCGAGGTCGTTCTATACCCAGGCGCTCGAGCCGCTCGGCGTGGAGGTGATCATGGAGTTCGGCCGGATGGCGGGCATGGGCAACGCCGGCAAGCCCGACCTCTGGATCTCCGAGCGCGGTGACCCGAGCGGGCCCTCGCACATCGCGATCTCCGCGCCGGATCGACCCACGGTCGATGCTTTCCATGCCGCTGCGATCGAAGCGGGAGGAAGGGACAACGGCGCTCCCGGGCCGCGTCCGCAGTACCACGAGAACTACTACGGAGCCTTCGTCCTCGACCCTGACGGGAACAACGTCGAAGCAGTCTGCCACCGCGCGCCCGAGTAGCTCCAAAGCGCCCGCGCAGCCCTGTGACCCGCGCTAAATTGAGAGTCCTCGGTGGGCGTAGCTCAGCTGGTAGAGCTCCTGGTTGTGATCCAGGCGGTCGCGGGTTCAAGTCCCGTCGCTCACCCTTAGTGCCCAAGCCACGATTGGGCCTTCGGTCGGTGGTTCGGGCAGCTCGAAGGTTCCAAGCGGGTTCCAGAGTCTCGCGGGACGTGGGGCTCGCAACCTCTTCATCTCGGTGATTGAAAGGCCCTCTGCGGAGGCTGGCGGCGGTTCATGCCCACCTACGCTCCTTGGCCGCGGGACCTAGGCGCTTTGCATGGAAAGCGCATGCCTCAGGTTGTCGCGAGATACTGGGGGCGATGTCGCAAGAGAACGCAATCCGCGCTCGTCAAACCCTTGACGCCTTTGATCGCCGTGATCGCGCTGCATTCCTCGCTGCGCGAGATCCAGCCTGTGAAGTGGTCCCCGATGAGCGCTGGCCGGAACCGGGCGTGATCAGGGGCCGTGAGGCTGCCTGGGACTTCTATCTCAGCGTCGCCGAGGCGCTTGGGATGACTCCACGGACGCCGAAATCATTGACGCCGGGGGCAACAAGGTCGTCGGCCATCGAGCGGCTCAAGCTCGCGGACAGGCGAGCGGCGCAAGCGTCGTCTTCGGCTACTCGGTCGTCACAACCTTCCGCGAGGGCAAGATCGTCCGTGAAGAGTGGTTCGCGGACCGTGCCGAGGCGCTCAAGGCCGCCGGGCTGCCGGGCTAGCGCTTCGGACGAAAAGCACCTATTTCGCCGAGAGTGAGATAGCGGGACACATAGGGCCATGAGATGACTCTCGGCGAAGCAACCAGCCTGAAAGCGGTTAGGTCGGTTGGGGTTTGCATGGGCGTGACAAGGTGAGCCGGAGCAACCGCCGAGGGCTTTGGTCCCGCGTCGGCGGCTGATGCCTAGTCCGTCCGTACCGCCGCCGCCGTGTGCCCGAGTGGCATCAGCGCCGTAGGTCGTCTCGCTGCCGCAGCACCGTCAGCGCGACGAGATACGAGACGACGCCCGCGATGAAGGCGAGGCCGGCGACCTGCTCGATCATCACGAGGCTTCGGGCGAACGGCTCGACCGGGACGACGTCGCTCAGCCCCGTGCTCGAGAGCACCGTGAAGCTCAGGAAGAGCAGCTCCATCCAGCTCCGGTCAGCCCCCGCATCGACCGCGGCGGTGAAGCTGCCCGGCTCGATCGCCTGGCAGACGGTGAACGTGTACGCGAATCCCCAGGCGACGAGCGTGAAGATCGCGCCCGACCGCGAACAGCTCGTCCCGGGTCACGATGTGGTCCTCGACGATCTGCCTGATCAGCGCGCCCGCCGCATAGAAGTAAAGGACGGCCTCGAACGCGGACGAGTACGGCAGGAGGCTGTCGTCTCCCGTGACCGCCTGGATCAGGAGCAGGACCGTCGCGGGAATCCCCACGAGCACCGCGATCCAGGTGAGGCTCGGCGTCGCGCGGACGGCGAGCACGACGAGCCCGAGGATCGCGATCCCGAACAGGCTGAACAGCGCGCGGCCGACGTCGCTGCCCTCCATGAACGGATAGAGGAGGACGCCCGCGAGCTGCCCCGCCAGGAGCACGGCCGACGGCTCCCGCTTGACGAAGGACAGCATCGGCGGATCGTAGGCCGGGGTCCGGACCCCATCAGTTCGTGCCGAAATACAAGGCTGTGGCGGCAGGCTTAGTCCGAAATTCGCACATAAATGGACGAGTGTTGAAGAAATTAGGTGCAAACCCTTGACAAATCATCCGGGGTGTGCGTTGATAGCGCCAGATGAGTTCGAGGAGGAGCGGCTCACTCGCCTCCCTGAGGGAAGGCAACCGTCGGCTGGTGATCGAAGCGCTGCGAGAGCGGGGCGTCGCGAGCCGTGCGGAGCTCGCCCGCGCAACGGAGCTCTCCCGCTCGACGATCTCCACGATCGTCGGCGACCTGATCGACGCCGGCCTCGCGGTCGAGCGCGACGGCCAGCCGGAAGGCGAGGCACACGCCGGCCGCCCCGGCGTGATGGTCGCCCTCGACCCGTCCGCCGGCATCGCGCTGGCGATCGACTTCGGCCATCGCCACCTGCGAGTCGCCGTGTCGGACCTCTCGCACACCGTGCTCGCCGAGCGCTGGCGCGAGCTCGACGTCGACGCGTCGGCCAGCGAGGGCCTTGCGCAGGCAAGCGACTTCGTCGACGAGGTCCTCGACGAGGCCAAGCTGGACCGCGGCAGGGTGATCGGCGCGGTCATGGGCCTTCCGGCGCCGATCAACCGCCTGACCGGCACGGTCTGGGACTCGTCGATCCTGCCCGGCTGGGTCGGAATCGACGCGGCGGCCGAGGCCAGCTCGCGGCTCAACCTGCCGGTGGCCGTCGAGAACGACGCCAACCTGGGCGCCCTTGCCGAGCTCACATGGGGCGCGGCGAAGGGCCGCTCCGAGGTCGCCTACCTCAAGGTCGCCTCCGGCGTCGGCGGCGGGCTCATCTCCGGCGGGCGCCTGTCTCACGGCGTGGGGGGGACGGCCGGCGAGATCGGCCACACCATCGTCGCTCAGGACGGCCCCGTCTGCCGATGCGGCAACCACGGGCTGCCTGGAGACCCTCGCCTCTGCGCGGGCGGTCGCGAACCTCCTTTCGATCAGCAGGCGCGAGCAGATCTCGATCCGGCGCATGCTCGAGCTCTCGGACTCGGGCGACGCCGCTACCCGGCGCCTGATCGGCGATGCCGGCCGCGCGCTCGGGCGTCGCGGTCGCGAACCTCTGCAACATCGTCAACCCCGAGACGCGTCGTGATCGGCGGCGACATGGCGCTGGCAGGCGACGTCCTGCTCGACCCGGTGCGGGAGGTCGTCCAGCGGAACGCGATCCCCTCCGCCGCGGCCGACACCGAGATCGTCGCCGGCGTGCTCGGAGAGCGGGCGGAGATGCTCGGCGCCCTCGCCCTCGTGATGCACGAGTCGGAGCGCTTCGCGGCGCCCGGGCTCAAGAGCGGCCGCATGAACTTGCAATGCAAGACAAACAAACCCCAAACCGAAGGGAGTCCCATGAGGACGCAGATGCGCTCGCTGCTCGTGGCCCTCGCCGCGCTGTGTGCAGCGCTGGCGATCGGCGCCTGCGGCGACGACGACGATGACGGAGGCGACTCCGGCGGCGAAGAGTGGCGGCGGAACGATCGCCTTCCTGCTGCCCGAGACGCAGACCGCGCGATACGAGGCGCTCGACAAGCCCCTGTTCGAGGCGAAGGTCGAGGAGCTTTGCCCGGATTGCGAGGTTCTCTACCAGAACGCCGACCAGGACCCGGCCAAGCAGCAGCAGCAGGTCGAGGCCGCGGTGACGGAGGGCGTCGACGTGATGGTCCTCGACCCGGTCGACTCGACCACTGCCGGTGCGCTCGCGACGCGGGCGAAGGACGCCGACATCCCGGTCATCTCATACGACCGGCTCATCCTCGATGCCGATCTCGACTACTACGTCGCGTTCGACAGCCTCGAGGTAGGCCGCCAGCAGGCGACCGCTCTCTCCGAGGAGCTCGCGGCGAACGACACGCCCGAGGGCCCGATCGTGAAGATCAACGGCGACCCCAAGGACAACAACGCGACCCTGTTCAGCCAGGGCTCGACCGAGGTGTTCGAGGAAGAGGGCGTCGAGATCGCTCAGGAGTACGACACTCCGGATTGGCTGCCCGAGAACGCGCAGCGCGAGATGGAGCAGGCGATCACGGCGACCGGCGCCGATGAGATCAAGGGCGTCTACGCCGCGAACGACGGCACCGCAGGTGGTGCGATCGCCGCGATGAAGGCGAACGGCATGGACCCGACGGAGATTCCCGTCACGGGTCAGGACGCCGAGCTGACCGCTGTCCAGCGGATCATCGCCGGCGAGCAGTTCATGACGGTCTACAAGCCGATCGCAGCCGCTCGCAGAGACCGCGGCCGAGCTGGCGGTGGACGTCGCGAACGGCGAGGAGCCCTCGTCCGATCTCGTCACAGTCGAGACGGACAACGGCACCGAAGAGGTCCCGACCGCTGTCATCGACACGATCGCCGTTACCAGCGACAACGTCGCTGACACGATCATCGCCGACGAGGTATACCCCGTTGCAGACATCTGCACCGGTCAGTACGCCAAGGCGTGCGAGGACGCGGGAATCGAGTAGGTCACCGCGGGTACCCTGAAGCGATGAGGAGGAGACGAGAGGCATGAGCGAAACCAGCAGAAGTGGCGGAGCGACTGCCACTCGTCCCCTCCTTGCGCTGAAGGGGATGTCGAAGAGCTTCGGCGCGGTCGAAGCGATGAAGGAGGTCGACCTCGAGGTCCGGCCCGGGCGAGGTCATGGGCCTCCTGGGCGACAACGGCGCCGGCAAGTCGACGCTGATCAAGGCGATCGCGGGCGTCCAGCCGGCCGACTCGCGGCGAGGCGACGTTCGAGGGGCAGAGCGTGCGGCTCGACTCGCCCCAGGCCGCGACCGAGCTCGGGATCGCGACCGTCTATCAGGACCTCGCGCTGTGCGAGAACCTCGACATCGTCGCCAACCTCTTCCTCGGCAAGGAGGCCTCGGACGGCAACCCGTACGTCCTCGACGAGACTTCCATGGAGCAGAAGACCTCCGAGCTCCTGGACTCGCTGGGCGTCACCACGATCCGGAGCGTCCGGACAGAGGTCGAGCGCCTCTCGGGCGGACAGCGCCAGGCGATCGCGATCGCCCGCTCCCTGCTCGGCGAGCCGAAGATGGTCCTTCTCGACGAGCCGACCGCAGCCCTCGGCGTCGTCCAGACCGCCCACATCCTGGAGCTGATCGAGCGCCTCAGAGATCGCGGCCTCGGCGTCATCGTCATCTCCCACAACCTTGCCGACGTCTTCAAGGTGGCCGACCGGGTCACCGTGCTCCGCCTGGGACGCGTCGCCGGCACCTTCGAGATCGGGGACTCGAGCCACGAGGAGATCGTCGCGGCCATCACCGGCGCCGAGTTCGGCGGCGGCGACGGAGAGCGACCGACCGAGGAGGCTCCGTTTTGACCACCGAGGCAGAGACAGTCACGGTCACGCGACGCCGAGATCTCGGAGCGCATCGCGCCCGGCGTGATGCTGCGCCGCCTCGCCCGCGGCGAGCTCGGATCGATCCGCGTCATCCTGGGAATCGCGGTCATCTGGACGATCTTCCAGCTCGCCAACGACCGCTTCCTCTCCGCGGTCAACCTCTCCAACCTCTCGCTTCAGATCGCCGCCGTCGCGACGATCTCGATCGGCGTCGTCCTCGTCCTCCTGCTCGGCGAGATCGACCTCTCGGTCGGCGCCGTCAGCGGCCTGGCCGCCTCGGTGATGGCCGT
The DNA here is from genome assembly GCA_963740125.1 of uncultured bacterium. Lineage (GTDB taxonomy): Bacteria > Actinomycetota > Thermoleophilia > Solirubrobacterales > 70-9 > JALZKA01. Next base: position 393,222 of record CAVUCV010000005.1, read on the forward strand.
CATGTCGGTGAAGGAGGGGCTGGATCCCGCGCTCGCGATCCTGCTGGGCCTGCTCGTCGGCTGCGCGATCGGGATGTTCAACGGCTTCATGGTCACCATGTTCGGCATCCCGTCGTTCGTGGTCACCCTGGCGGGCCTGCTCGGCTGGCAGGGAGCGCAGCTCGCCGTGCTGGGGGACACGGGTCGGTCAACCTGCCCGACTCGATCATCACCGACCTGACCTCGACCTTCTTCGACCCGGCGGTCGGCTGGGCGCTTGGCGGCGGCCGCGGTCGCCGCCTATGCGCTGAGCCTCTTCGCGCGCAGGACGAAGCGGGTGTCGGCGGGCCTCGAGGCCGAGCCCGTGGCCGTGGTCGTCGCGCGCATCGTCCTGGTGTCGGCGGCGATCATCGCGACGGTCCTCGTGCTCAACGCGGATCGCGGCGTGCCGCTGGCGGCGCTGATCGTGGTCGTCCTGACGGTCCTCTTCACGTTCCTGACCGAGCGCACGCGCTGGGGCCGGCACGTCTTCGCCGTCGGCGGCAACGAGGAGGCCGCGCGCCGCGCCGGCATCCGCGTGAACCGGATCAAGCTGTCGGTCTTCGCCCTCGCCTCGACGCTTGCGGCGGCGGGCGGTGTGCTTGCCGCGTCGCGGCTTCTGTCGGTGAACCAGCAGTCCGGCTCGGGCGACGTCCTGCTGCTCGCGATCGCGGGCCCGGTGATCGCGGGAACGTCGCTGTTCGGCGGGCGCGGATTCATCTGGTCGGCGCTGCTCGGCGCGCGTCGTCATCGGCTCGATCTCGAACGGCATGGACCTGCTCGCGCTCGACTCCGACATCAAGTTCATGATCACCGGAGCCGTCCTGCTCCTGGCCGTGACGATCGACGCGGTCACCCGCCGCCAGCGCCAGTCCGCACGCTGAATTCCCGGAAGCGGCTGACGCCGCCGAGCGGCTTCCCTACGGCGTGATCACGTTGTCCGGATCGGGCTGTTCGCCGGGCGGCGCCTGGCTGTAGTCGCCGAACGGGCCGTCCCGCTTTGCCACCGCCTCGCCGACGCCCTCGCTCCCGGCCAGCTCGATGAAGCGCTCGGCGTCGGGGGTGTTCCTCATCAGTCCGTCGAGGATCGGGCCCAGGGTCTGGGTTGAGGCAAGGCCCATGTTCTCGTAGGCCTGGTTGACGACCAGCTTCATGGCGGCGAGCTGCGACGCGGGGATCGCGGCCAGCTGCTTCGGCCTGCTCGCGGACCCGGTCCTCGAGCTCCGCGAACGGCACCGAGGCGTTGATGAGCTCGATGTCCGCCGCTTCCTTTCCCGAGAGCGGCTTTCCGGTGAGGGCGTGCTCCTTCGCCTTCGTGAGGCCGAGCCGGTAGAGCCACATCCCCGTCAGGTAGCTCCCCCACATCCGCGAGTAGGGGGTGCCGATGCGGGCGTCATGCGACGCGATGACGAGGTCCGCGCAAAGCGCCATGTCGGAGCCGCCACCGACGCACCAGCCGTGGACCTGGCAGATCACCGGCTTCGGCGAGCGCCAGATGCTCATGAACTTGGGGATCGGCCCCATGCTCGGCGCCGTCGCCATCGCGAAGTCCTTGCCTGGATCCCAGCGGCCGTCCGTCGTCATGTCTTCGTCCCAATGGTGAAACCCGCCCCCGAAGTCGAAGCCCGCGCAGAACGAGCGGCCGGCGCCGCGGAGGACGATGACCTTGACCTCGGGCTCCGACACGGCGCGATGCACGGCGGCCTCGAGCTCGTCGGGCATCGGAGGGACGATCGTGTTCAGCCGCTCGGGCCGGTTGAGCGTGATCGTCGCGACCGCGCCTTCGGCGCTGTAGAGAATCGTCTCGTAACTCACGAGACCGATTTATGTCACGCCGAGCGTTACGGCGCGGGGACGATCCGGATGTACGGGCGGGGCGACTCCCAGCCGTCCGGGTAGCGCTCCTTGGCATCGTCGTCCGAGACCGAGCCGGCGATGATCACGTCGTCGCCCGGCTGCCACTGGGCGGGCGTCGCCACCTGGTTCGACGCCGTCAGCTGCAGCGAGTCCAGGACCCGGAGCACCTCGTCGAAGTTGCGGCCGGTCGTCATCGGATAGACGAGGATCAGCTTGACCGTCTTGTCCGGGCCGATCACGAAGACGTTGCGGAGCGTGGCGTTCTGAGCGGGTGTGCGCTCGGTCGGGTCGCCGTACGTGTCGGCCGGGAGCATCCCGTAGAGCTTTGCCACGTTGTAGTCGGTGTCCGAGATGATCGGGTAGTTGACCTCGGCGCCCTGAGTCTCTGCGATATCCACAGCCCACTTCTCGTGGTTCTCGAGGGGGTCGACTGAGATCCCGATGATCTTGGTGTTCCGCTTGTCGAACTCCGGCTTGATCGATGCCATGTATCCGAGCTCCGTGGTGCAGACGGGCGTGAAGTTCCGCGGGTGGGAGAACATGACGGCCCAGCCGTCGCCGATCCAGTCGTGGAAGCTGATGCGGCCTTCGGTCGTCTCCGCCTCGAAGTCAGGTGCCTTATCGCCAATCGTGAGGGCCATGGTGGTCTCCTTCCACCGATAAATACTCAAAACTCGATCAGGATTCGAGTGTAGCGATTGCCAGGCACGACCGGCGCTAAGCATGAGCCCGCGTTTCGGCCGATGTGAAATTCAACGTGAACAGCTTTCGCAACAAGGCGTCGCCGGTCATCGATCGGGCGGCATCGGACCTCGCCCTCATGGCCCGAGTCTCCGGCGTGCTCTACATCTGTGGCGCGTGGCTGATCTTCATCTCGCTGGGGCTGCCGCATCCGCTGTCTGCCGGGGAGGAATGGCTCACCGCGGTTGCCGTCGTCGCCGCGCTCGGCGGCGGCCTCCTGTACCGCTTCTCGGGCAGGGCCAAGGCGTGGGGGATCCACCTGACCCTCGTGACCGCGACCGCTCTCGTCTCACTCTCCGTCTACCTCTCCGGACTTCAGGCGGGCGTCTACAGCGTGATGTACGTATGGGTTGTGATCGTCGGGGCGTGCATCGCGACGCGCCGTGTCCTCGCGTTGCACATCCTTTGGATCCTCGCTACCTACGGTGCGGCTCTCGCGGCGCTCGAGGTCGAGGCCGGCGGCTATTCACCCGTGACGCGATTCGTCCTGACGGGCTTCGCCCTGAGCGCAGCCGGGGCGGCCGTCACCTGGCTGGTCGAGGGACGCCGGAGCGCGGAGGCCGGGCTGCACAGGGAGATCGAGACCCGAAAGGAGCTCCAGCGGGAGCTCGAGCACCTCGCGAACCATGATCCCCTGACCGGAGTCGCCAACCGCAGGCGCCTCGAGGACCACCTGGAGGCGGCGCTCGCCGGCGCGGCGCGCACGGGCGCGCCGCTCTGCCTGATCTCCCTCGATCTCGACGGCTTCAAGACGTTCAACGACGAGCATGGCCACGCGGCCGGCGATCGCCTGCTGAAGGCGGCAGCGAGCGCCTGGGACTCCGTGCTTCGCGCGGACGACGTGATCACCCGGATGGGCGGCGACGAGTTCCTCGTCGTGCTCCCCAACTGCCCCATGGAGGTCGGAGTCACGGTCGCCGCTCGGCTCCGCGAAGCGGTTCCCGAAGGGCAGGCGTGTTCGGCGGGCATCACCTCGTGGAACGGCTTCGACTCCGCGGACGAGTTCCTCCTGGCGGCGGACCAGGCGCTCTACCGCACCAAGGAGAGGCGCAGAGGTACGTTTGCGGGGTGAGAGACCCCCTCGGCCTGAACGAGCGATTCTTCGCCTGGTACTACCCCAAGGTGGTCGGGCGCGCGGAGGCGGCGGGCCAGGCTGAAACCCGGCGGGAGCTCCTGTCAGGAGCGAGCGGGCGGACGCTCGAGATCGGCGCCGGCAGCGGCTTCAACCTGCCCGCACTACACGGAGGCGGTGACAGAGCTGGTCGTCTCGGAGCCGAGCCCGCACATGCGCGAGCACCTGCGCGAGCGGCTCGATGCCGACCCGCCGCCGGTCGGCTCGTGGGAGCTCGTGGACGCGAGCGCGGAGGAACTGCCGTTCGACGACGAGAGCTTCGACACGGTCACGGGCGGCTTCATCATGTGCTCGATTCCTGACCCGGAGGCTGCCGTCTCGGAGATCGCACGCGTGCTCCGGCCCGGTGGCCGCTACATCTTCCTCGAGCACGTCCACGCCGGCGACGGCACCATGCTCGGGCGGTTCCAGGACCTGATCGAGATCCCGCACCGCTACTTCGCGGCCGGTTGCCACCCGAACCGGCGCACCTGGGAGACGATCGAGTCGTCCCCGCTCGAGGTCGAGCGGATGGACCGCGGGGAGCAGCCGAAAGCGCCGCCGAGCGTCAAGCCGACGATCCTCGGCAGCGCTGTCCGGCCGGTCGCCTGAGTCAGGCGCTTGCCGTCGCGCCGGCCTCGGCCACGTCGTGCTTTCCCTCGGCGAACTCCTCGACGATCTTTGCGTTGAACGCCGGGATGTCGCCGGGGTTGCGGCTGGTGACGAGGCCCTGATCGACGACAACTTCCTCGTCCACGACCTCTCCGCCGGCATTGCGGATGTCGGTGCGGATCGACGGATACGACGTCAGGGTGCGGCCCTTGACCACATCCGCTTCGACCAGCGTCCACGGTGCGTGGCAGATCGCGCCTACCGGCTTGCCCGTCGCGAAATAGTCCTGCACGAACTTGACGACCTCCTCGGAGGCCCGCAACTTGTCCGGATTCGCTACGCCGCCGGGTAGGACGAGCCCGTCGTAATCGTCGACGCTCGCGTCGCCGATCACCCTGTCGACCGGGAACGTGTCGCCCTTGTCGATCTCGCCGTTCATCGCCTGGATCTCGCCTTCCTCGAGCGATACGAGCTCCGTCTCGGCGCCCGCGTCTTCGAGAGCCTGGCGCGGATCCTCCAACTCGATCTGCTCCACGCCGTCCGTCGCGATGATCGCGATCTTCTTTCCGCTCAGCTCATTGGCCATCTGGGGACTCCTTTCGTCGCCTTTCGTGCCTACCGAACGGCTGCCCCTCAGAGCCCGCGGGAAACGGGTCAGAGCAAGTGCTCTTCGCCTCAATGGCCGGCGGGTCGCCGAGCGGCGACGGCCGCGACCAACGCGGATCCGATCAGGATCCCGACTGCCAGCGCGGCGGCTCGTGGGCTCTCCTCGCCCAGGACGGCGCCGCGCGTCCCAGCCGACATCACGGACCCGAACGAGGCCGCCGACATCGCCGACCCGAATGAGGCCGCGGACGCCACGGAGAGCGCGGACGCCGCCGACCCGATCGAGCCGAAGGATGCGACCGAGCCGACGGACCCGATCGAGAGAAACGATCCCTTCGAGGCGATCGACAGGAACGAGTCCTCCGACCAGAGGCTGAGCGATGAGCCTTCGTCCATCCGCAGCAGTTTCCCACGCCGCCGAAACCCGGTGCGCTCGAGCGCCGCTAGCCGCCCGTAACCGAACCTTCGCCTTGCGGCGCCCAGGTGGGGATACTTCTCGGCGGATGGCGCAGGGAATGGACAGACGGGAGTTCTTGCGCGGCGCTGCCGGCGTCGCGGTTGGTGCCGCCGCGGCGCAGCTGCCCGCGAGCGGCCTTGCGACCGCCGCCGGGAAGACGGCGCTCCGCCCCGTCAAGGGCGGGAAGTTCCGCCAGGGCGTGGCATCCGGCCAGCCCACCCACAAGGCGATGACGCTCTGGTCGAAGCTCTCCGACGTGGACAGGGGAGGAAACGTGACCCTCGAGGTCGCCAAGGACCGCGGGTTCGGCAGGGTGGTGGAGAGGCAGAAGGTCCGCTCGCGAAAGCGCTTCGACCACGCGCTGAAGACGCGGGTCCGAGGGCTCGATCCTCACGAGCGCTACTTCTATCGCTTCGAAGCCGACGGCGAGAGCTCCGAGATCGGCGAGTTCCGGACGCTTCCCGCGCCGGGCTCGAAGGCGCCGATCAAGATCGGCGTCTACTCGTGCCAGGACTACGTCGCCGGTTACTTCACCGGCCACGCAGGGCTGCTGGCCGAGGACGACCTGGACCTGGTCGTGTGCCTCGGCGACTACATCTACGAGCGCCAGTACTACGAGCCGCAGCGCGACGACACCACTGGCGCGAACGGCGACGGCGAGGTCCAGACCCTGCCGGAGTACCGGGACAAGTACGCGCTCTACCACTCGGACAAGAACCTTCGCAAGCTTCGCGCCCGCTTTCCGTTCGCCGCGATCTGGGACGACCACGAGGTGGAGGACAACTACGCGGGGGACGATCCCGGAGCGGCCACGCTCGATCCGCGCGTCGACTTCCTCAAGCGCCGGCGGAACGGGTACCGCGCCTACTTCGAGCACATGCCGTTCTCACCGGCAGGCAAGCGCGGCAAGGGGAACCGCTTTCGCATCTACCGCTCGATCAAGCTCGGCGACACGGCCGAGATCCTTCTCCTCGACCAGCGCCAGTACCGCGACGAGCAGCCGTGCGGCGACACGATCCCGCCGACTCCGCCGTGCACGGACGCCGAGCGGAACGACCCGGAGCGCGCATTCCTGGGCGACGAGCAGATGGGATGGCTCAAGCGGCGCCTGCGCTCCTCGAAGGCAACCTGGAAGCTGGTCGGAAACCAGGCGATGATCATGGCTTTCGACGTCCCCGTCACTCAGCCGATCAACGTCGACCAGTGGGACGGCTACGGCGCCGACCGGGCCGAGGTCATGGCGCACATCGCACAGCACGAGATCGAGAACGTCTCCTTCCTGACCGGCGACATCCACACCTTCTTCGCGGGCGACGTCTCGGAGGCCGGGCGGCAGACCGTGCCCGGCACGCCCGCCTCGCTGGCCACCGAGTTCGTGGCGGGCTCGATGACCTCGCTCGGGGTGCCCGAGACGATCAATGCCACGACCGGGGTCCCGCTGCCTCCTGAGCTCCAGGCGCTCCTGGCCGACACCGTCGTACTCCAGGCCAACAATCCGCACCTCCGCTACTCGAACACCGAGCGCCGCGGATACGGGGTCGTGACCGCGACGGGCTCGAAGCTCAAGGTCGAGTACCGCTCGCCCTCGACGACCGAGTCGCCGCAGGCGGAGATGGAGACGCTCCAGAAGTTCGAGGTCCAGGCGGGAACGCCTGAGGTCGAAGTTCTCTGAGGCGCCCGCCTACTTCTGGACCTTGATGCCCTTCGCGCAGTGCACCTCGATGATCGCGCTCGCGGTGTCGGGATTCTCCGTGCTGTTGTCGTCGACGCCGATCCAGTAGACGCGATCGGCACGGTCGCCGTTCGACGGGCGAATCTGGGACAGGTAGCTCACGAGGATGCCCTCGGACGTCGCTGCGCCGCCTCCGATCGCGCTGCCTTCACCCTTCGGGCACTTCGCTCCCGCGACCTGACCCCCGTCCTCGGGCGGGTCGACGGCCTGGGGCAGGTAGAACGTGCGGATCTTCGGGCCGCCCCCGGCGCGCAGGGCGGGCCCGGATTCGCTCGCGGTCAGCGGCTCCGCTACGACCCTGGGGCCCGCCTCCCGCTCTCCGTTGTCGCCCGCGACCGCCATGCCGCCGAAGCCCGCCGCAACTGCAAGAACTGCGATTCCGACGCCTGCTGCAATTCGTCGTCTCATCTCGCTCCCAAATGCTGAGTCTCACGCTTTTCGCGCCTTGAGCGTTTCAAGATACGAAGATGGGTCAAATGTCGCGGCGTCCCTTCCAGGCCTTCCTCGACGAGCACCGGACGGCGGTGCTCGCGTACCTGCGGGCGATGGTCGGGCCGAGCGACGCAGACGACGTCTTCCAGGAGACATTCATGGCCGCACTGAAGAGCTACGAGTCACTCGACGGAGCGCACCCTCGCGCCTGGGTGATGACGATCGCCCGCAACAAGGCGATCGACCACCACCGCTCGGCGTCGCGGAGGGCCATCCCGCAGGGCGACGACCTGCCGGATGTGGCCGCACCCGGGCGCCCCGAGCCCGACCCCGAGCTGTGGGCCGCGGTCGGCGAGCTGCCCGAGCGCCAGCGCGAGGCGGTGGGCCTTCGGTTCGCGGCCGACCTTCGCTACCGGGAGATCGCGGGCGCGATGGACACGTCGGAGGAGGCCGCCCGGAGGAGCGTCCACGAAGGCCTGAAGAAGCTGCGACAAACCGTTTCGAAGGAGGAGCGATGAGCAAGACCGATGCGATCGAAGCGCAGCTCCGGGAGCGCGGCGACGCCGACCGGCATGCGGCGGAGCTCGCCCGGCGGTTCGCCGAGGCGGCGGCCGCGAGCGGTGACGCGGAAGTGGCGTTCGCGACCCTTGACACGCCTGTCGGGACGACGTCGGTGGCATGCACCCCGCGCGGGATCGTCTCGGTGGGGCTGCCAAACCACCCGCTGGACGACTTCGTCGAGCGGCTCGCGAACGAGATCTCGCCCAGGGTCGTCGAGGCTCCCGGCAAGCTCGACCTCGCCCGGCGCGAGCTCACCGAGTTCTTCGACGGAGAGCGGCGCGAGTTCGACCTGGCCCTGGACTGGAGCCTGGTGCCGGGTGGCTTCTACCGCAAGGTGCTCGACGCCACGGCGAAGCTGCCTTACGGCGCCAAGATGACCTACGGGCAGATCGCCCGCAATGCCGGAAACCCGAAGGCGCACCGCGCCGCCGGCACCGCGCTGGGATCGAACCCCCTGCCGATCGTGGTCCCTTGCCACCGCATCGTCCGGGCCGGGAAGGACCCCGGCAACTACGGCGGAGGCCCCGAGCTCAAGCGCTGGCTGCTGGAGCTCGAGGGCTCCCTCTGACCAATCGCCAGCCACCTGCCAACCCTCAATCAACCTCAAGGGGGTCTGACCCCGGGTCTGACCCCACTTGGCAGTTTTGTGCGTGGGGGGCTTGACATCAAGTTGACAGTCAACTAGGCTGTCAAGCATGATCGACGAAACCCTCACCAAGCGACAGCACGAGATCCTCGAGCGGCTCGAGCAGAGCATGCCGGTCAAGAAGATCGCGACCGACCTCGGGGTCTCGCGAAACGCCGTCTACCTCCAGATCGAACGCCTTCGGGACCGCGGCGTCCTGCCGCGGGAGTTCACGCCGTCCGGCCAGCCGCCGCGGACCCAGTCACCCGTGCCGATGCCCGGCCTCGAGCTGG
>CAVUCV010000006.1:0-620073 GCA_963740125.1 uncultured bacterium
CTTTCCATGCAAAGCACTACTCGAGCCCTCAGGCCGGTGCACGTCCCTCGCCGTGGCCTGGGCCGTCGGCTTGACCGCCAGGTAGTCGATGTTCACGTGCGGCGGGCGGGTGACGACGAACGCGATCGTCTCGGCGACGTCTTCGGCGCTCAGGGGCTCGATGCCCTCGTAGACCTTCGTCGCCTTCTCTTCGTCGCCCTCGAAGCGGACGAGCGAGAACTCGGTCTCGACCAGACCGGGAGCGACCTCGGTGACGCGGATCGGCTTGCCCAGGAGCTCCAGCCGAAGGGTGCGGGTCAGCGCGTTGACGGCGTGCTTTGCCGCGGTGTAGCCGGCGCCGCCGGGGTAGACCTCGACTCCCGCCACCGAGCCGATCACGACGATGTGGCCCCCCTTCCCCGCTCGAGTGCGGGCAGAAGCGCCTTCGTCACGCGCTCGACTCCGAGCACATTGGTCTCGAACATCTCGAGCCACTTGGCCTCGTCGGCCTCGGCGACCAGCTCCAGGCCGAGCGCGCCGCCAGCCGAGTGGACGACGACGTCGACCTCGGGCAGCGCGTCCGTGCAGCGCGTCGACCGACGCTGGGTCCGTGACGTCCAGCTCGATCGCCTCGCCTCCGACCTCCGCGGCGAGCTCGCGGCAGCGCTCGAGACGCCGCGCGGCCGCGACCGTGTGGTAGCCCGCGGCCGCAAGGGCGCGGACGGTGGCCGCGCCGATGCCGCTCGACGCGCCCGGTGACGAGCGCAATCCGCCCCGTGATGCCTTCCTTCGCGTCCATGCCGGCGATCTTAGGCGGGCCGACTTGGCAAGATGGGCGCGTGACGGAGCCGACGAGACGACGACGAATCCCGCGGAGGGGAGGACCCCGAAGAGGCCGGAGCGGACCCGAGCCGGCGAGTCGAAGACCGCCAAGATCGCGACCGACCCGCGGCTGCTCGCGGCCGCAAAGGCGATCCGGAAGGCACTGCCGGGCGACTCGAACTTCGGTGACGATCCACTTTCGACGGCGGGCGAGAAGGGGAGCCAGCAGCTCGGCCGCAGGCTATGCCGAGGCCACGCAGGAGAGGCCGAGCGTCCTGCGCGAGGCCGGCCTGACCGCTCTCCAGGTCTGGGACGCGACTGGGCCAGGGCGCGGGCCGCATCCCGGTCAAGGCCGACCTGACGATCCTCTTCACCGACCTGGTCGAGTTCTCGAACTGGTCGATGAAGGCGGGCGACGCAGCCGCCGTGGACCTACTCCGCAAGGTCTCGCAGGCGATCGAGCCGCCGGTCAGCGAGAACACCGGCAAGGTCGTGAAGCGCCTCGGCGACGGGATGATGGCCGTGTTCGCCAGACCCTTCCGATGCCCTTGGCGCGGTGACCGCGGCGCAGGAGCGCCTGGAGGAGATCGAAGTCGCCGGTTACCGCCCGATCCTTCGGGCCGGCATGCACGTCGGCCGGCCCGAGCGCGTGGGCGACGACTACTTCGGCGTCGACGTCAACATCGCCGCGCGCGTGGCGGAGGCGGCCACAGGCGGCGAGATCCTCGCGACCGACAAGGTCTCTGGCTGAGCTCGACCCGGACTCGGTCAAGACCAAGCCGCAAGCGCATGTTCCGCGCCAAGGGCGTTCCGACCGAGATCAAGGTCTTCTCGATCCGCGTCGCAAACCCTGATCGCGCGGCGGCGCGATCAGCCCAGCAGCTTCGCCTTCTGCGGCCTCGAACTCCTCGTCCGTCAACAGCCCCTGGTTCTTGAGGTCGGCCAGCTGGGTGAGCTGGGCGGCGACGTCCTGGCCCCCGGCGCCAGCCGGCGCGGCAGGCGTGCCCATGCCGACGAACGAGTCGGCGACGTCGCCGAACATCTGGCGGACGGTCTCGCGGCCGGTCTCGTCGGCGATCGTCGCGTAGGCCCACAGGTCTTGATCCTGCGGGGTCGTACCAGACGGGGTACCGATCCCCTTGCCGCGGGATCTCCACGCGCGAGACCGTGGTCTTCTTGGTCAGGTCCATGGTCGGACTGCCGTCGAGCGGCTCGACGCGGAAGACCATCTCGACGCGCGGATTGTCGTTCACCGTCATACCCGTGTCGCGAACCGAAACGACGGTGCCGACGCCCCTCGATCCGGTCGCCATCAGGTCGGCGGCCTTTTCCTTTTTCGACTTGCCGAATATCCCCATGCGGGAACCCTACATCCGCGGAAGCCGAGTCGCGGGGAGGGCGATCGCTCCCCGGATCCCGAGTTCTTGAGCTTCACCTTCGCCGGCGAATCGTCGACGTTCTTTGCCCGGTCGACCGCGCGCACCCGAAGCACGTCGTCCTTGCCGCCCGGGTGCTTGATCGTCTTGGGCGACTCGCACTTGTGCCATTCTCCGCCGCGCTTGCACTGGAACTTGACGTCGTCCTCGTTGGAGGACATGACGACCTTCACGGCCTTGCCCTTCGCGTCCTTCACCTTCGCGCTGGTGTCGGGCGCGACTGTGTCGACCGTGAACGCAAAGGAGACCGGCGACGGGTCGGTGAGCGCGTCCTGGTCCGATGGCGCGCACCTCGAACACATGGTCTCCGTCGCTCAGCTCGCTCAGCGTGAGATTGCGCTGGCACGGGTCGAAGTCCGCCTCCTGGTCCGAGTCGAGGCGGCACTCATACGTCGAGCCGACGTCCGAGGACATGTAGTCGAAGGTCGGGACTCGAGTCATTCGTGACCGCCTTGGGCGTCGCCACGAACCGGGTCGCCGGCGGTCCGGAGTCGAACCCGGGGGCGAGCTGAGTCGCTCCAGGCAGGACCTTCTCGGCCGGCGCCGTGATCAAGCCGTTGAGCGCGCCCGGAGCCTCGGCCACCGGAAGGCGCCACTCGAGGTCGCAAACCGTGATCTCCGTCTGACCCGGGAGCGGTGTTCAGTACGGGTCGTCGTGCGGCAGGAGCTCGAGCTTCGCCACGTGGCCTTCCTCGAACTTCCACCCGTTCGAGTAGAGCTGGAATACCTGCCTGACCGGCTTGTCGGAGGTCTCCGGGCGCCACAGGCCGCGCGCGATCAGCTTCTGGTCTCCGTTCGGGCGCGATGTCCATGAGCCGCGCCGCGATCTGGTTGTTGTCGCCAGGCGAGGTGAAGTCGGCGATCACTGTCGGCGAGCCGAGCAGCGTGTAGCCGGCGGCGGGAGCCGCGTCCAGCCTGTAGATCGCGCCACCCGGGCTGTCGCCCGAGCCGACGGTCTTGCACGAGTTGACGCCGGACGCAGCGCCGAAGTCAGCGTTGAACGCCACGCCGGCGTCGAGATCGTCTTCGTCCCGACGCCGGTCTGGCGCAGCTCGCCCGGTGCGAGAGTCGCCAGCGTAGTCGCCGTGATACGGGCCGGCAGGCGGGCTGCCGCATGCCTGCGTGAGCGCGTCGACGCCCTGCTGGGGCTCCGAGCCCTCGCCCTGCACGTAGTGGGCGAACCACGCGTTCTCGCGGCCCCGATGTACTGAGTCGACGCGGACTGGTTCTGGCCGCGCGGGTGCCCGAAGTCGGCGAAGGTCAGCGCGATGTCCGCGTCGGGATAGGTGGTGAGGGTCCGGTTGTAGAAGCGGGCCGACTCGTGCGCGGGGAAGAGGTCGTCGGTGAAGCCGCTCGAGATCAGCATCGGGGCGGGCGCGACGGAATCATCGATGTAGTACGAGGAGTGGTGAGCCATGATCTCCTCGACCATTTCCTGCTCGGCCGCCCCGTAGGGACCGCCGGTGTCCAGGAGCGCTCTTCCACGTCGTCAGGTCCGCGTCGGGGTCCTCACCCGCCGGGGCGTAGAAGCCGGCGAGGAGGCCGCCGAGGTAGAGCTGATGGACCCAGGTCTTCTTCTCGATGCCGATCTTGTCGACGTGGCCGAAGTACGGAGCGTCGGCGATGTAGTCGAGGGTGCCGCCGTTCGGCACGAGCGAATAGGCCAGGTCGGTCCAGGGGATCTCGGGAGCGGCCGCCGCGATCTCGAGGTCCGTCCCCTCGGGGCTCTCCCAGTTGACGAGGCTCCCGTCGGGGAGCATCTTGCGGTTCTTGAGGCGCTGCGAGCGCCATCGACATGCCGCCGCCGTAGGACCCGCCGGTAGCGGCGATCGCGCCGGGGTCGACGAGTCCCTCGTCGACGAGCTTGGCGATCAGCTCCTGGGCGTCCCGCACTTCGTAGCGGGTGTCCATCAACCGCACGTAGCCGTCCTCGCAGGCCGCTGGGATTCGCGTTCCGCGAGGCCTCGGTGCCGCAAGAGTTCCCGAACCCGCGGGTGGTCATCGAAAAGGTCGCGTAGCCCTGGTCGAGCCAGCGCTTCATGCTGGGAGAGGCCGAGCTTCGAGCCCGCGTAGCCGTGGAACATCATCACGACCGGGTACGGGCCCGTCGGGGCCGCTCTCGGGTCTCCGGAGGGAAGGCGACGTTGACGTCGATCGGGACGCCGTCGAAGGTCGGAACGGTGCTGAAGGTCGCCGGTGACTGCTGGGTGCAGTACCGGACGCCCGCGTTGGGCGCGGTCCTGCACGGTGCAGGTGACCGGGCTGGCCGTGTCGGTGAAGACCTGCGTGATCTCCGCCTGGGCGGCGCTCGGGACGACGAACATCGCGGCCCCCGCGGCAATGCCTGCGGCGAGCCCCGATTCCAACCAGCTTCCTCACGCTGCCTCCCTGCGCTCATGAGCCCGCGCTACCCCTACGCGAGCGAAATTGACTCCTCCGCTACGAGAGAGTAGCTGAGGGAATCTCAGACGGAGCGCGCCGAGCGTTCCGCCGCGCCTGGGCGAAGGTGACCAGGCGGCCGCGCTCCTCGTCCCACAGCTTCAGGCGGGTCGCCTTGATCCCGTCCCAGAACGTCAGCACCGGGACCGAGTGGAAGATCTCGTTGTCGTCGTGCGCTGCCTGAAGGTTGTAGTTCGGGATGCGCGCGTTCAGGTGGTGAACGTGGTGAAGGCCGATGTTGCCCGTGAAGAACTGGAGCGGCTGCGGGAGCTTCAGATACGAGCTTCCCTCGAGCGCCGAAGCCTCGTAGCTCCACGCGTCGGCGTTCTCCCAGTAGACGTCTTCGAACTGGTGCTGGACGTAGAAGAGCCAGACGCCGGCCGAGCCTGCCAGGAACACCGTCGGCGCCTGGATCAGGAGGTAGTCGAGCGGGCCGATCAGGACGCAGATTCCGCCGATCGCAAGGAGCAGCGCGAGGTTCGTCAGGTGCACGTTCCTCCGCAGCTTCTTCGAGCCGTTCTTCGGCGGGATGCGCGGGCCGATCACCAGCGACCAGAGCGGGCCGATCGTGAACATGACCGCCGGGTGGCGGAAGAGCCAGTAGCCCGTCTTCTTCATCGGCGAGGCCGCATGCCACTCGGCGACGGTCATCGTCGGGACGTCGCCGGTGCCGCGGCGATCGAGGTCGCCGGCGCTGCCGTGGTGGGCGGCGTGATGCCAGCGCCAGTTCTGGAACGGGTGCATGACGACAAGCCCGAGGCCCATGCCCCACGCGTTGTTCGCCTTCCGCGACTCGAACAGCGAGCCGTGCGTGCAGTCGTGGAAGAGGATGAACGTCCGAAGCAGGAATCCCGAGGCGGGGATCGCCACTGCCAGGACCAGCCAGTACGAGACGTCGAGCAGGAAGTACATGACCACCGAGAGCGCCAGGTAGGGCACGATCGAGGTGGCGATGTCGAGCCACGTCCTCCACGCCTTGGGGCGGGAATACGGATCGAGGGCTACCGCCCATTCGGGGCGCTTTCGGGTTGGGTTGATGGTTGCGGTCGTCATGTTGGTCCGCGCAGGCTAGTGCATTCTCATTAGGGCGACCTAATTCCCTTAAGGGCTTCGCCTCTGTTACCCCGCGCGGGTCCCAGAAAACGGCCTATGCGCGCAGTCGAGGCTACAGCCTCTGGCGTGATGGGGAAGATCGGCCACACGTGGACCAGCTCGTGGCCGATCTCGAGCTCGACCTCCACCCCCGCCTGCGCCGCCATCTCGGCGAACGTCACCGCATCGTCATAGAGGATCTCGTGCGTCCCGACGAGGACCAGGGTCGGCGGCAGTCCCGAGTGGTCGGCGAACAGCGGCGAGCAAAGCGGATCCCTGGGAATCAGCGCCCTCCAGGTACCGCTCCGCCGCCTCCCGCAATGAGTGGTCGAGCACCGGATCGTCCTTGAAGCGCGCATCCCAGGACGGGCTCGTGCAGGTCAGATCGAGCCACGGCGAGAGCAGTGCGAGCGCGCGCGGCAAAGGCTCGCCCGCGTCGCGGAGCGCAACGCAAAGAGCAACCGCCAGCCCGCCACCCGCCGAGTCTCCGGCCACGACGATGCTCCGGGAATCGCCGCCCACCTCTTCGAGGACCGCGCGATAGGCGGCGAGCGCGTCGTCGAGAGCCGCCGGGAAACGAGTGCTCGGGGGCAAGCCTGTACTCGGGGAGAACCGCCCTGCCCCGGCCGCACGGGCGAGCCTTGCAGCCAGCTCGGAATGCGAACGAGCGCGAGCCACCGCCGTACCCGCCGCCGTGGAGGTAGACGAGCACGTCGTCGCCGGCGCCCGGCGGGTCGAGGCGGACGGCCGGGACCCCACCCGCCTCGTTCTCGACGCGCCCGACGTCATCGGGGAGCGGAAAGACGTCCGCCAGCCCGTCGAGGCGCGCGCGCCGCTGCTGCAGGGTCCGCTTGGCGGGGTCGGACGAGCGCTGGTCGGCGAGGAGCAGCTCGATGATCTGCTCCATCTCGGCGCTCCTCATCGCCATAGTGTGCCGTGCATGGCTCAGCCCCTCCTGGCCGTCGATGCCCCATCGCTCCTCTACCGCGCGTTCTACGCCCTGCCCGACTCGATCACGGACTCCGACGGCGTGTCTCGTCAACGCGCTCCTCGGCGCCACCAACCTCATCCTCGCCGAGATCGAAGAGCACGACCCGCGGGCGGTCGTCCTTTGCTTCGGCGCCGAGGCGGCCGCATACCGCAAGAAGCTCCTGCCCGCCTATCACGCCGACCGGCCCGAGATGCCCGAGAAGCTCGTGCCGCAATGGGAGCGCGCGAAGAGCTTCTTCGAGGGCTTCGACTGGACGGTGCGCCGCCACGCGACGCTGGAGGCCGACGACCTGCTGGGCACGCTCGCGGACCTCGAGACAGAGGCCGGCGGCGACGCCCTGCTCCTGACGGGCGATCGCGACATGTTCCAGTGCGCCTCGAAGCAGGTCACCGTCCTCTATCTGCGGACCGGAAGGCGGGGCGCCGAGCCGATCGGGCCCAAGGAGGTCAAGGCGCGCTACGGGATCGGGCCCGAGCTGGTGCCCGACTTCATCGCGCTTCGCGGTGACCCCTCCGACGGGATCCCCGGCGCCAAGGGCGTCGGTGAGAAGACCGCGGCGGAGCTCCTTCGCGAGCACGGCTCGCTCGAGAACCTGCTGGAGAGCGCGATTCGGATCAAGCGTCCCGCGCTTCGCACGACGCTGACCTCGACCGCGGACGAGATCCGCGAGTACCTGGACATCGCGACCCTGCGCGACGCGAAGCTGGAGCGCCCGAAGGACGCGCCCGACGAACCTGAAGGGCGGAGCCCGCTCCGCCCGCCGCCACGGCATGAACCGCCTGGCCGAGCGCTGGAGAAGATGAGCCGCGGGCTGGCCCGTTTATAGGTAGCGGCGCGCGGCTCTGCCCGCCGAGGCGCCGTAGGAGCCGCCGAAAAGCAGCGCGTGGACCAGGAGTGGGAAGAGCTGCCAGAGGCTCGATCCGCTCCCCGTGCCCGTCGCCGAGCGGTGCCGCCTCCTCGTACGCCGCGAAGATCCGGTCGCTCGGAGAGCCGAAGAGGCGGAGCATCGCCAGGTCGACCTCGCGGTGGCCGCCGTATGCGGCCGGGTCGATCAGCCACGCGCGCCCATCCGCGCCCGCGAGGACGTTCCCGCTCCACAGGTCCCCGTGGAGCCGGGACGGCGGCTCTTCCTCGCCCGCCAAGTCTTCGATCCGGTCGCAGACGCGCTTCGACCGCCGCCAGGTCCTCCGCCGAGAGGTTCCCGGCGCTCTGCGCGCGCGCCGCCAGCGGCTCGAGCAGCTGCTCCGCATAGAGACGCGGCCAGCTGTCGGCCTCCGCCAGCTCGAGCTCCGCCAGGCCAAGGCGCAGGATGCGGTCGGGAGCGCCGGGCGGGAAGGTGCCGATGACTCTCGGCTCCAAGCGCGGTGCATGCCCGCGAGCGCCCGGCCCAGATCCTCGGCTCCGTCGCGGGACAGCCGCCCCTGATCGATGCGCTCCAGGTCGAGCCAGCCCGGGTCGCCGCCCACGCCCAGGACCTCGGGGACCCTGATCCCATCGGCCTCGGCGAGCCAGCGCAGGCCCGCGGCCTCCATCTCGAAGTCCTCGCGCCGCGCGTCAGGCCGCGACTTGCGGAAGCCGCTCACCTGTGGGTGGCCGTGATCTCTTCCAGGAGCGCCTTGCACGAGCGCTCCACGATCTCGACGACCTCTGCGAACCCGTCCTCGCCGCCGTAGTACGGGTCGGGAACGTCGAGCTCGCCGTCAGCGTAGGAGCGGAGGAGCCGCACCTTCTCGCGGTCCTCCTCGGACCGCGCCAGCGCCAGCAGGTCGTCGCGGTTCTGGCGATCCATCGCGATCAGGAGGTCGAATCCGTCGAAGTCGCCATGCGCCACCTGACGCGCCTCGCCGGTCAGCTCCACCCCGCGCTCGGCAGCGGCCGCAACGGAGCGCTCGTCGGGCGGATGGCCGACATGCCAGTCGCCCGTGCCGGCGCTCTCGATCTCGATCTCGCCGTCCAGGCCCGCATCGGCGACCAGGCCGCGCATGACCGCCTCGGCGGTAGGCGAGCGGCAGATGTTCCCGAGGCAGACGAAGAGGATTCGCACGCCGGCGAGGCTAGAGGAGCCGGACGCCCTACCCGCGAAGGTGTCCGCAAGGCACGCACCGCGCGGTTACTCGTAGCCTTAACGGGGAACATGAGTTCGGTCATGACAACTCAGGCCGCCCAAACGGAATCGCTCGAATCGCTCCACGAACTCGTCACCCGGTTCGATCCGGGTGACATGGACGTGCCCGGTGGTACTGCGCGAATCCAGCTCGACGCACGAGAGGCAGGCAACGCCGACGCCCTGATCGAGGGTGGGGTTGCGCGTCTGATCCCTTCGTCTTCGCCGGGAGCCCCGGATGCGCTTTTGAGCGCGGAGCCGGCGGTCTGGGAAGCAGATCTCTCGAGACGTTCGGGCCGGCATGGCCGCATACCGTTCGGGCCGCCTCAGGATTCGCGAGAACCTCCACCTCGGCGTCGGCTTCCTGGCGGCGACCAGCGGCGACACCGACCCCAAGCGCCTGCGCTTCGAGCGGGTACGCACGGCCAATCACGAGCTCGCGATCCTGAGCGCAGGGAGGGCACCCCGCTCGTCTGCATCCACGGGCTCGGCGGGACGAAGTCGTCGTTCCTGCCGACCGTCTCGGGGCTTGCGCCCGAAGGCTTCCGGGTGATCTGCGTGGACCTGCCCGGATTCGGCGACTCGCACAAGCCGGCCTCAGGTCGCTATGACGCTCCATGGTTCGCGAGCGCGGTGATCGAGCTTCTGGATGAGCTCGGTATCGAGCGAGCGCATCTGGCGGGCAACAGCATGGGCGGGCGGATCGCGATCGAAACGGGGCTTCTACATCGCGACAGGGTGGAGCGCATGGTTCTCCTCTCCCCCGCACTGGCCTGGCTCCGTGACCGGGGCTGGAAGTGGCTGCTTCGCATGCCCCTTCCCCAACTGGGCTTCATCCAGCCGACCCCGCGCCGCCTCGTCGAGCCGGTGGTGCGCCGGATCGTGCCGGGCGCGGACGATGGCTGGACGGCCGCGGGAGTCGACGAGTTCCTTCGCTCCTACCTCACGCCGACCGGCAGGTACGCGTTTTACGAGTCCGCGCGCCGCATATATATGGACGAGCCCCACGGTGACGACGGCCTGTGGCCTCGCCTGGCCACGCTTGCGCCCGAGACGATGTTCGTCTGGGGCCGCCAGGACCAGCTAGTGCCGATCTCCTTCATGAGGCACGTCGAGGAGGCGCTGCCGTCGGCCCGCCACCTCGAGCTCGATTGCGGACACGTGCCGCAGGTGGAGCTGCCCGGCCCGACCAACCGGGCGATGGCAGAGTTCCTGCGCGGCTAGCCCTCGTCGGCTTCCGCTTCGGCTCGCTCGCGCTCGGCGAGCTTCTCCTTGAGGTAGGCGGCCTTGTCGCGCCTGCGCTCGTGCTGATCGGCCTCGTCGGAGAGCTCCGAGTGCTCGAGCAGCTTGTGCTCGCGCGTCTCGCGCTCTTCCTGCTCGCGCCTCAGCTCGTGGGTCTCTGTGGGCTCTTCGGGTTCCATGGTCTAGACCCGTTACCCGCCCACGGGCGAAACCAGTCTCAGGCTCCGGTGCTTCGAATGAAGCCTGCGCACCGCTCGCCGACCATGATCGCCGGCGCGTTGGTGTTCGCCCTCGTGACGACGGGCAGGACCGAGGCATCCGCGACCCGCAGGCCGCCGACGCCGTGCACGCGCAGCTCCGCATCGACGACCCCCTCGCCCTCCGGCCCGATCCGCGCCGTGCAGGAGGGGTGGTAGGTGTGCTCGCAGGTCTTGCGGATCCACGATTCCAGCTCCTGGTCGGACTGAACCTCGGACCCCGGCTGGATCTCCGCCTGGACGAGGCCCGCCATCGGCTCGGTCGCCGCGATCTCGCGCGAGCGGCGAATCGCCCTGATCAGCGCATCGACATCCGCGCGTTCGGTGAGCATGTTGAGCCTGACCTCAGGCAGCTCATGGGGATCGGCGGAGCGGGCCAGAACCGTGCCGCGGCTCTCGGGAGTCCAGAGCGACTGCCCGATGACCATCGCCGGCTTGGGATGCTCGGCAGCGCCGTGCTCCCAGAAGAAAGCGGGGCCGAACAGGAGCTCGAAGTCGGGCGCCACGAGCGAGTCGTCGGTGCGGATCAGGGCGAGCGCCTCGGCGATGTTCGACGAGAGCTTGCCGCGGCCACCGGCCAGCCAGCGTGCGAGGTACTTCGGGTGGGTCGCGTCCGACAGGCCGATGTTGCCCTCGCGCAGCTCCCAGTTGACGAGCGTCAGCGCGTGCTCCTGGAGATTCGCACCGACGCCGGGGCTGTCCACCAGCGGTTCGATGCCGACGGACCTCAGGTGCTCGGCCGGGCCGACGCCCGAGAGCTGGAGGAGATGCGGCGTGTTGAAGGCGCCCGCCGAGAGCACGATGTCGCCGCGCGCCGCCGCCGCGCCCTTGCGCCCGCGCCGCTCCCATTCGATGCCGACCGCGCGTCCCGTCGCGGATGACGATCCGCTTCACGAGCGCCTTCTTCAGGATCGTGAGGTTGGACCGCTTGCCCGCGCGCCCCAGGTACGCGCGCGCGGCGTTCCACCGTCGCCCCTTCCAGATCGTGACCGGCGAAGGCCCGACGCCCTCTTCCGAGCTCGACAGGTCGTCCGACGCCGGCACGCCGGCCGCGCGCGCCGCTTCGATGAACTTGGCGGTGATGGGATCCGGGTCGCGCAGGCGGGTCACGTGGACGGGGCCGTCCTCGTTGGTTGCGAAGCCCGGAATCCCCGAGCGGCGCTCGATCCTCTCGAACACGGGCCGGACGTCGTCCCACCCCAGCCCTCGATCCCCCAGCCGTCGTAGTCGGCACGGTGGCCGCGGATCCACAGCATCGCGTTCATCGAGCTGCAGCCGCCCATGACCTTGCCTCGCGGCTCGAAGATCCGCCTGCCGTCGCAGCCCGGCTCGGGCTCCGTCCTGTAGTCCCAGTCGATCTTGGTGTGGAACTGGTTGGAGAACGCGACGCGGCGCCAGCACCTCCAGGCGGTTCGCCGATCCGCCCGCCTCGACCAGGAGCACGCGCCGGGCCGGGTCCTCCGAGAGACGCGCCGCCACAGCGCAGCCGGCGGATCCGGCGCCGATCACGATGTGGTCGTATGTCTCCACCGCGCGGACCCTAGCGCCGCGGCGGCAAACTCAGTGCTTCGTCAGGTGCCTGACGCCGAGGCGCGCCGGCGTGTCGTCGTCGCATTCCGCGAAGAACGCCCCAACCGCGTCGATCAGGTGCTCGAAGGAGTCGGCTCCGAACAGGATGGGCTGGTAGTGGGTGATGTCGTACTCGAGCGTCGCCATCTGCGCGAAATCGAGCGGGCGGATCTCGGCCGAGCGGAACTCCTCGATCTCGCCATAGGAGGAGAGGAGCCCGGCGCCGTACGCGCGCCACTCGCCGCCCTCGCGAACGACGCCGAACTCCATCGTGAACCAGAAGACGTCGGCAACCAGCTGAAGCGCCTCGGCGGTCTCCGCCCGGCGCGCGGCCTCTCCGGCGAGGCGGTTCACCTCGGCCAGCTGCGGATCGGCCAGCAGATGCCCATGGCCGATCACCTCGTGGATCAGGTCGGGCTCGGGGGTATATAGAGGCGCGTCCGGGTGGCGCACGTACTGCGTGGAGTGGAAGCGCCTGTCCGCCAGAGAGCCGTAGAACTCGTCGAGCGGGACGATCCCCGCCGCGGGCACGTACTCGAAGCCCGTCAGGCGCCTCATCAGGTCCGTGATCTCGTCCAGCTGCGGGATGTGGCCCCGTGGGAGGTTCAGGGCCAGGACCGAGTCCCGGAACGCCCGGCACGCGAGCCGGTCGTGCTTCGGCGCGAGCTCGCGCCAGACGGTCCGCCAGACTCCCTGCTCGGCGGCGGTGTAGTCGATTCGGGGGATGGGCTCGCCCAGGCTCCAGTCGAGCGCGGCGGCCGCGATCGTGTTGCGGCGCGCGCGGTACTCGGGGTCGTTAACGCCCGGGTGCTCGTCGTCCAGGTGGACGGTGACGCCCCCGTCCTCGTCGCGGGTGACCGGTGAGTAGAGCTGCGCTTCCTCGAACATGATCAGCCCGTGGTGGTCGCGGCGGGCTCGGAATCGGGCTCGAACCACGACATCGCGTAGTCCGGCTTGTCGAGCTCGCGGGAGAGCCCCGACAGCCTGAGCGGGCGGAAGGTGTCCCACATGACCGCCAGCTCCTCGGTGCGCCGCGCGCCGAGCGACGCCTCGACGAGCCCGGGCTGCGGGCCGTGAGGAAGGCCGGATGGGTGAAGGGTGATCATCCCGACGTCGACACCCTTGCGGCTGCCGAACTGGCCGTCCACGTAGTAGATCGCCTCCTCCGACTGGACGTTCGAGTGGTGGTAGGGGAGCGCGATCGCCTCGGGGTCGTAGTCGAGCTCGCGCGGGCAGAACGAGCAGATCACGAAGTTCTGGCCCTGGAACGTCTGGTGGACCGGCGGCGGCATGTGGATCCGCCCCGTGATCGGCTCGAAGTCGTCCGTGTTGAACGTGTACGGGTAGACGTATCCGTCCCAGCCCACGACGTCGAACGGGTGGTAGTCGAGGAGATAGGTCTGGTGGCCGTCGCGCACGCGGACGACCAGCTCGTGCTCGTCGCGGTCGGTGTGCGTGTGGAGCTCGGCCGGCGGATGGAAGTCGCGCTGGCTGAACGGTGCGTGCTCGAGCAGCTGCCCGTAGCGGTTGCGGTAGCGGTTGGGGGTCTCGATCTCGCCGGGGGTGTGGAAGCAGAGCCAGACCTGGTCCCCCGGCTCGTGCGAGTCCATCCGCACCCTGTAGGTCGTGCCTCGCGGGATGACGACGTAGTCGTGCGGGCGGTAGGGCACCTCGCCGAAGATCGTCTCGACCGTGCCGGTTCCGCGGTGGATGAAGAGGACCTCGTCGCCTTCTCCGTTGCGGTAGAAGCCCTCGCGCTCCTCGGTCGGCTTGGCGATCGAGACCTCGATGTCGCCGTTCCACTGGAGAAGGCTCCTGCGAGGTGAGGAAGTCGCCCGCTGGGCTCGACGGGGTTCGTGTCCGTCAGGCGGTGGACGTGTGTGTCCGGCACCCACTCGTCGCGGATGATCGGCTGGAAGTCACCGACCTCGGCGACGCGGCAGGGCGAGTGGAGGTGGTAGAGGATCGACTCGTTGCCCGAGAACCCCTCGAAGCCGAGGACCTCCTCGACCAGGAGCTTGCCGTCGCGCCGGAACTGGACGTGGCGCTTTGCCGGGACGTCTCCGAGCTGCGTGTAGCGCCCCATCAGAGATTCCCCCTCTTGTCCTGCTCGCGCTCGATCGCTTCGAAGAGGGCCTTGAAGTTGCCGGCCCCGAACCCGGTTGCGCCGTGGCGCTCGATGATCTCGAAGAACACCGTCGGCCGATCGCCCACCGGCTTGGTGAAGATCTGGAGCAGGTAGCCCTCGTCGTCGTGATCCACGAGGATCCCCTGCTCGCGCAGGTCGGCGAGCTGCCCAGCGACCTCGGGCACCCGCTCGGGCACCTCGTCGTAGTACGTGTCGGGAATCTCCAGGAAGCCGACGCCGCGCCGGCGAAGCTCGGCAACCGTGCCGACGATGTCCCGCGTCGCGACCGCGATGTGCTGAGCGCCGGCGCCCTCGTAGAACTCGAGGTACTCGTCGATCTGGGACTTGCGGAGGCCCTCCGCCGGCTCGTTGATCGGGAACTTGATGCGGCCGTTCCCCGAGGCGACGACCTTCGACATCAGCGCGGAGTACTCGGTCGAGATGGCCTCGTCGGAGAAGTGGATCATCTCCACCATCCCGAAGACCCGCTCGTAGAAGTGGACCCATTCCTCCATGTGGCCGAGCTCGACGTTGCCGACGATGTGGTCGATCGCGAGCAGCATGTCCTCATCCGCCGGGGTCGTGGCGGACGCCTTGAAGCCGGGCCAGAACGCGCCCTCGTACCCGGAGCGGTCGACGAAGGTATGGAGGGTGTCGCCGTACGCGGCGATCGTCGCGGTGCGGATGGTCCCATCGTCGTCCGCGACGTCAGCGGGGTTGGCGATGCCCCGAGCCCCACGGCCCAGCGCCTCGGCGTAGGCCTCGTCCACGTCGGGAACGGAAAGGGCGATCGAGCGGACGCCGTCGCCGTGGCGGGCGTGGTGGCGAGCGATCTCGGAGTCGGAGTGGAGCGTCCCGGTCAGGACGAGGCGGATGCGTCCCTGCTCGAGGACGAAGGAGGCCCGGTCGCGCACGCCCGTCTCGAGGCCGGCGAACGCGGTCCGCCTGAAGCCGAAGGCGTGCTCGTAGAAGTAGGCGGCCTGGGCGGCGTTGCCGACCCACATCTCGACGTGGTCGATGCCGTTGAGCGGCATGAAGTCCTCTTGGGGGGCGCTCGTCGGCGATGGCCTCGTGGCGGTCTGCGGCGGCATGTATCTCCTTCGATGTCGGGTTCTGCTTTATGATCCGCTTGTGCAGACGGTCATTTCAATACCGAATCGTTGCGTTGAGAGGGCTCACCAGCGTGAATCTCGACGAGATCGACCAGCAGATCGTTTCGCTCCTGCGCGAGAACGCCCGCCGCTCCTTCTCGGACATCGGCGCCCGCGTCGCGCTGAGCGCCCCCGCCGTCAAGCGCCGGGTCGACCGCCTCGAGGAGGCCGGCGTGATCCAGGGCTACTCGGCGGTGCTCGACCACGTCGCCCTGGGCTGGGCCACACATGCCGTGGTCTCGCTCTTCTGCGAAGGGCGGATGTCGGCATCGGAGATCCTCGCCGCCGCCGGGCCGGCATCCCGAGGTCGCCGCCGCCCACACGGTTGCCGGCGAGGCCAGCGCGATCCTCCACCTGTACGCGAGGGACACCGAGCACCTCGAAGAGGCGCTCGAGCGCCTTCGCGACGCGCCCGGCATCACGCGCACCCAGACGCAGGTGGTCCTGTCGACGCTCTTCGAGCGGCCGGTCGAGTAGTCTACGAGATGGCGGCCGCCAGCTCGCCAAGGCCATCAGCCGCGATCACGACCTCGTCGCCCGGCTCGAGCCACCGCTCTCCCTCGATCGGCCCGAGCTCGAGGAGACAGCCCCCATTGAGGGTGCCCGATCCCAGGACGTCGCCCGCCTCGAGGGTGGTGCCCCGCGCTGCGTGACCGGCGAGCTCGTCCCAGGACCAGTGCTGCTCCGCCGCGCTCGTCCGGCTGAGCTCCTGCCCGTTCACCGTCACGGTCGCCTCCACCGCGAGGCGACCGTCCACGACCGGCAGCTCGTCGGGCGTGACCAGCCACGGACCCAGCGACGTAGCGAAGTCCTTCCCCTTTGCGGGGCCGAGCCCCACCGTCATCTCGCGCGCCTGGATGTCGCGAGCGCTCCAATCGTTCATGAGCGTGAAGCCCGCGACCTCACCCGCAGAGCCGATCACCGCGGCGACCTCCAGCTCGAAATCCAGCATCCGGGTGCGCCCGAGGCCGTTTGACGGTCGCTCCCGGGCCCTGGATGGACGCGGGGTTCGAGAAGTAGAAGACGGGGGCCTCGTACCAGGCCGGCGGGATCTCTCCCCCGCGCCGCCTCCAGCCGGCCTCCACGTGCCCCTCGAAGGCAAAGAAGTCACGAACGCTCGGCGGACGGGGCACGGGCGCGAGCAGCTCGGCCTCCGAGGCCGGCACTCGAACCCCCACTTCTCCGTGGCCCTCGCCGTGGAGCCACGCGATCATGTCGGCGGCCTCCAAAAGCGAGATCCCCTCGTCGTCGAGGCGGCCGACGCGAAGGCCGTGCGTGGGATGGCGAAACGTGACGAGCTTCATGAGGGCAATGGTCGCATGAAGGTTTCTCGACCGGCAAAAGAGGGTTAGGGTGGTCGCATGGACCCCGAACAACGGGGCCGCGCAGCTGCGCTCGAGACGCTCGCAAGCGGTATCGAGGCGGAAGCAGGCTTCACATCGATCGTCCTCAACCTCTTTCGCCCGGACAGCGACGACTACGAGGTGATAGTCATGCGCGGGCCCGAAGAGCTGCACGACGGACTGGGCGGCGTCGAGCTCTCCCGCGACTCGTGGATGAGGCTCTTGAGCAGCAAGTACGAGCGCTTCGGCGCCTATTTCATCCCGGAGGGCGAGGGAGACTGGGGGGACGCTCCCATGTACGAGCCACCCGAGGATGCAGGCGAAGGCGAGAACCGATGGCGGAAGGGGGACGCGCTGTTCGCGCTCATCCGGGGAACCAACGGCTCCGTTGTGGGGATCGTCTCGGTCGACACGCCGAAGGACGGCCAGAGGCCGACCGACCGGCAGATCCTGGTCCTGACGACGCTGTGCTCGCAGGCCGGGGCGGCGCTGGCCGAGCCCTAGTCGCGCGGGTTCCCGGCCAGGGGGTCGAAGAGCCAGGTGCCGGACTCGTCGCGCTCCGCGCCGAGTCGCTCCAGCGTCGCGGCGTAGTGGTCGCCGTCCTCGGCGGCGAAGACGAGAGATGCGTCGTGCCCGATCGCGGCGTGCATCATCGAGCGCGCCGGATCGGCGGTGATGCGGACCGTCGGCTCGGTTTCGAGCCCGAGGCGGACGCAGACGCCGTGTAGACGCTCGAGGTCCGCTTCGACCAGCTCCCGATCAACCTCCGGCTCGCGCAGCAATACCGCCTCGACCACCCCTCCCTCCTTGGCGGCAAGGTCCTGGGCGAGCTGCAGGACGTCCGGGCGCCGCGTCGACGTCGAGCACCGAGACGAGCACCCGCTCTCCAGGCGCCCGCGCGGCGCGGCCTGGCCGCTCGACTCTCCCCACCTGCGTCTCGGCGACGAGCGTCGCAACCAGGATGCTCGCGAAGATGAGGATCAGGACCGCGTTGACGACTGACTCGCCGAAGAGGCCGATCTCGTATCCGACCGAGGTCGCGGCAAGCGTGGCCGCCGCCTGCGGCGCGGTGAGGGAGAAGGCGAGGAGCGCCTGCGCGGAGGTGGCGCCGAACATCGGCCGGGTGAGCTGCGCGGCGATCATCTTGCCGCCGAGGCAGGCCACGATGAAGAGGCCGGCCAGCCCGAGGGTCTCGCCCTCGACCATGACCGAGGGGTTCAGGAGAAGGCCGATCGAGACCAGGAACACCGGCACGAAGAGCGCCGTCCCGAAGAAGTCGATCCGGCCCATCAGCGGGCCCTCGTTCGGGACGAGGCGATTCATGCCGAGCCCCGCGAAGAAGGCGCCGACGATCCCCTCGATCCCGAACGTCTGGGCCACCACGGCGGCGATCAGGAACGCGGCGACGACGATCACGTAGCGGACCGCGGCCTCCCGCCCCACGAGGTTGATCGCGCGCCGCGCGATCGGCGGCAGCAAGACGAAGCAGACGATCCACAGCGCGACCAGGCCGAGAACGAGCTGCAACGCGATCTCTGCGCTCGACCCCGTCCCGGAGGTGGTTCCGGCGATCACGGCGAGGGTGATCAGGGCGATCGTGTCCGTCAGGACCGTGGCGCCCACGGCGCTGGCGATGATCGGGTCGTTGGCGAGCCCCGCGCGCCGGATGAGCGGATAGAGGACGAGCGTGTGCGAGGCGAGGAGCGAGCCGAGCAGGAGCGATGCCGCGAGCTCCCAGTCCAGGAGCGACCCCGACGGCGGTGCCGAATGCCATCGGGAACGCGAACGTGATCAGGCCGAACCCGACGGCGGAGCGCTGGTGGCGGCGCAGGAGGTTGAGGTCCAGCTCCACGCCCGCGACGAACATCAGGTAGAGGAGGCCGAGCTCGCCGAGGTCCGGGATCGTGGTGCTTCCGGAGTCGAGCAGCCCGAGCCCGTTGTCGCCGATCAGAAAGCCTCCCAGCAGGAGGCCGATCAGGCCGGGGACCCTGGCCCGCTCGACGAGCGGCGGGCCGAGGATGACCACGAGGAACAGCACCAGGAACTCCCACGCCGCGCCGGCCGGTGCTTCCAGGTCGAGCCCCGCGACGCTCATGGCTCGCCCGTCCTGAGCACCGGCACTCCGGCCGCGCTGTCCGTCAGCGATACGCCGAGCGATTCCTCGGCCAGGGCGTCGAGGGTGCCGTCCGCGTCCATCGCGCGGAGCGCGGAGCTGACCGCCTCGGTGTTGTCGGAGCCCTCGGGCAGAGCCACCGCTATCGGCTCCGCGTCCTCGAGCTTCGCGGCGATCTCCAGCTCCGGGTCGGCGCGGACGATCGCCTCTGCCGCCGGGAGATCGAACATCGCCACGTCGGCGTCGCCGTCCCTCACCGCTCGGAGCTCATCGTCCTGCCGGTCGAAGAGCGGCGGCCTCGTCGGGGTCGATCAGCTCCCGGACGATGTCCTCGAAGGTGGTGCCGCGCCCCAGCGCCCAGCTCAGCTCCTGCGCGGTCTCGACGTCGGGCACGTCGGTACCTTCGCGCACCACGAGCGCCGGCGCAGCCTGGACGTAGGGATCGGAGAAGTCAAGGAGCTCGTCCCGATCTTCGGTCGGTGTGATCAGGGCCATCGCGACGTCTGCGTCGCCCAGATCGCCGGAGACGATCTGGGAGAAGTCGGCGGTCTTGACCTGGACGCCGTCGAGGCCGAGGCGATCCGCCAGCTCCAGCGCCATCTCGTATTCGAACCCGCCGGTCGGGCTCGGTCCCCGAGCCCTCCCAGAACCCCTGGGTCGGTAGGGGCTCGGTGACCACCGTCAGCGCGCCGGGCTCGACCGGGTCGAAGTCGCCCGCGGCCTCCCCGAGCCCGTTGCCGCATGCCGCGAGCGGCAGGCAGACGACTATCAAGACTGCCCGGGAGCCCAGCATCGGCCGATCCTATGTCCGCGGTCGGTTCTCCGGCTTCGAGGCTTGCCGCCGTTGCGTGTCTTCGCCGCAGGCGCCGGGGTCGAGCTCGCCGGTCACCTCGTAGACCCACGCCTGCTGCGGATAGACCCGTTCGGTCAGGAGCTTGCCCAGGGCGTTGTCGCCGCGCAGCCATCCCCACACCGGGAAGTCCTGTTGGCGCGCCGTGTCGGTTCCGAACCTCGTCGTCACCAGGTAGTCGTAGTTCCCGGCGTTGACGCTGGCGCGAAGCTCGCCGCAGGTCCGCGCCAGCCGGAAGGCGCCGTTCGGGCCCTCGACGCCCACGTACTGCACGTGATTGGAGAGGTCCGCTCCGTACCAGCCGTACTGGGTGAAGAAGACCTGCCCGGCTCCCACCACTCCGACCCGGCTGTCGCGGACCTCGCGCGCCCAGTCGAACGCGACCACAGGGCCGGCCTCGCGAAAGAACGGCTCGGGGTCCGCGTATCGCTGCTCGATCAGCTGCGCCTCCTGGGCCCGTCCGAGGACGAGAGCCAGGGCCAGGGCGGCGAAGGCGGCGCACGCGACCGCCCCGCGACCCATCCGGCCGCGGAGGCGAAGCCGGGCGAGCGCAATCGGAAGCCAGACGACTGCAGCGGTGATCACGAGCGCTCCGACGAGATATCCCGGGAACCATGGAAGCGTCGCCACGGTGGTCGCCGCGAACGCGGCGCAGAGCGCTCCGAGGACCTGGTTTCGGCGGATTGTGGACTCGCGCAGCGGGCGCGCCAGCGGAACCAGGATGAGGCCGAGGAGAAGGGCGGCCATCAGGTACCGGGTGTTCGTGAAGAAGCCCTTCGGCTGGCCTTCGGGGCCCGAGGCCCCGATCGGAGTCAGGATGTAGACGATCGCGGTGACGAGTGCCGCAGCAGCCAGGATGCGGATCACCGAATCGCGCTCGCGGAGGGCGAACACGGCGGACGCGAGGCCGCCGGCGATCAGAAGGGGCCAGAGCGGCCCGAGCGCGTTGTCGAGCTGCGGGATGAACCAGTGGCGGTAGATGCTGGGATCAAGGAGGTATCCGGCGACGCTGTGCGGGGGCCGAGGGAACAGCTGCATCTGCTCGGGGCCCGGAAGGTCGATCGGCCCGAGCGCCTGAAGCAGGGGGAGCGGATTGCCCGCGTGCATGAGGTTGCGGCCGTACCAGTAGGCGCCGGTGACCAGCAACGCGCCTCCGAGCACGGCAAGCGTCCTCCGCCTGGCGCCGGCTCGCGAAAGAGGATCACGCCGAGGAGGACGATGCCCACGGGAAGCAGCATCGTGAGCTTCGTCGAGACGGCCAAGCCACCGGCGACGCCGATGAGGACCAGCGACCCGGTGTCGATCCGGATCCAGCGCGTGACGGCATCCCCGGATACGCCGGCGCGACCGGATTCAGGCTCGCGGCCGTTCAGGAGAAAGGCGGCGAGGGCAAGGAGCAGCGCCAGGGTCATCATGTCGTTGCGCGCCTCCCCGGCCTGCGTCTCCCACATCAACCCCGAGTTGAAGACCAGCCCGGCGCAGACGACCGTCGCTGGTCCGAGCCCGTACGGGCGTCCGACGCACCAGGCTGCGAGGAATCCAACGGCGAGCCAGCCGAGGTTCATCAGCGATGCCAGGAAGTCGGAGTCGAACATCGCGATCCCGGCGCCGTTCAAGAGCTCGTAGGTGTGCGGGTAGTACCAGACCGCCAGTTGCAGCGGATCGGTGAAGTGAAGCGAGACGATCGACCCCTCCTGCGCGAACCGGGCCGAGGTCGGCATGTGGTACCAGACGCTGTCGCCGCCGAACATGCCGCGGTCGAGGGAGAGAAGCGTCGGCAGGCTCCATTCCGCCACGGTCCAGGACACGACTCCGACCGCGATCAGCAGCCCGACCCGGGTGGTGCGCGGGGCGCTGATCGGCTCCGCGGGACCTGCTCGCGCGAGCCTTCGCGCGGGCGAGCAGGCCCGAGCCCACCCCGGCGATCGCACAAGCGGCCGGGATCCAACCCGCTCGCAGGAGCCCGAAGCTTCCGAGCACCTGGAGGATGAGGACGAACGCAGCGGCCGCGAGGACCAGTTCAGCGAGCCGGGCCAGGGCACCTGTGTAACGGGGGACGATCCAACTCCGCAGGTGAAAAGCGCCAAAGCCCAGCGCGACGACGATCACTACGAGCGACAGCGATCCTCCGATGTACGAACCGATACTGGGCGTCATCGCCCCCCACATCCCGGCACTTCGAGTCCCTTCGAATCAGCTGAGTCGGCGGCGATGCTATTGCCAGGCGCGCCCGGAAACCTCGACGGCTACCGCCGGCGCCAGCGGAGCTCGGACGTCGCCGGCCCCTTGGGGGTCTCGACGTCCTGGGTGCGGAGGATCAGGTCATCCCCCTCGAGCTCGTACTCCCGGCGCTTCTCGAGCCCGGGGTGGTCGGGGTGGATCGCCATCTCGACGTGGTGGACCACAACGCCGGGCTCAGGCAAGGACCACGTTCCGCAGTACGCGTTGTAGGTCGAATACGCGTCGGCGCGCTCGCCGGTGCCGCCGGCGGTCCAGTCCGTTGAGCCGAATCCACGGCGGCCTGAGTGCTCGATCTGAACGGCCATGCGCCCGCTTGCCAGATAGACGAGCTCGCCCTTCGGCTCCTCGCCCCCGTGCTTGACGCGTTCGCCGTCCCGGTCGACGCCCGTCCAGGAGACGAGGGTCCATTCTCCCGCCAGACGATCCCGCTCGCTCATCGCTCAACCATAGGACGACGCAAACGGAGTGTCGCCTGGCGAGGCTCACTTCGCATTCGGTGTGCCGCCGGAAGGCGCCTCGCGGGATACTGCATGGGCGATGTCGGACGAGAACGTCGAGACCTTCAAGCGCGGGATTGACGCCTACAACCGTCGCGACGTCGAAGCTCTGCTCGAAGGAGCTCCATCCCCGAGCCGAGTGGCGCCCACTGCTGCCGGTGCTGCTCGGCGGGGAAGCGTCTATATACAGGGGTCACGAGGGCGCCCGCCAGGGAATCCGAGAGCTGGAGGAGGCTTTCAGCGAGCTCCGCGCCGAGCCCGTCGAGTTTCGGGACCTTGGCGAGCGGGTCCTCACGATCGGCCATCTGCACGGACGGGGCAGGGAAAGCGGCATTGCGACCGAGTCGCCCATCGCTTGGCTGGCGGACTTCGAGGACGGCAAGGTGGTTCGGATTCGTGAGTACGTCGATCCTGACGAGGCCCTCGAGGCCGCCGGCCTCTCGGAGTAGATAGCGCTTTGGAGGACAAGCGCTCAAGGGGCACTCCGGGCGCTCTACTGGGCGTCCGCGCGCTCGCTGGTTCCGCCGGCGGTGATGCGGCGGGGGTAGAAGGTCTTTGCGCGCCGATAGCCGCGCCGAACCCGCCGTCGCGCTCGCCGCCGCATTCTCAGGATCCGAGCCTCGAGAGCCTTGCGGGCCTTGGTGGCCCGAACTCGCCAGCGCCCGAACAGCAGCGCTTGGCGAAGCGCACCGGCAAGCTCGCGGTCGCCGGCAGCCTTCGCCTCCGCGATGCAACTCGCGGATCAGCGGCACCCAGCTGGGACCCGGCAGTCGCATGCGCTTGACCTCCTCCAGCGGGAGGCTGTCCGGCATCGTGTCGCACCGCTCGAGAGCTCCGACGATGCGGAGCGAGGCCATCGTCCGCAGGCACTTCTCGCATTCGCCGCAGTTGACCTCGCCCGGCCGCGTCCTCTTGAAGCAGCATCTCAGGTGCCCCAGGGCCGCATCCGATCGGGCCAGCTCGGCGATCTTGCGCGTGCGGGCAAGCTGACCGTGGTGGACGATCCGGACGGCCTTCGTCGACCACAGGGGGTCGAGGTGCTCGTGCGAGCCCCACGGAATCAGGTCGTGCGGCGTGTGGGAGGCCGGGAGCAATACCTCGCTGAAGCGGTTTCCGGCCAGGAGCGCGACCGAGGCCAGCGCGGCTCCGTGCGCGTGAAGGCCCCACCTGCACCGGGGCCATGTGAAGTCCCGGAGGTTCGACTCGACCTCGATCAATTCGAGTCCCAGGCCGTCGGCGGCTTCGCGGAGCGAGTCCGCGACTTGCGCGCGCCATGGTGCGTCGCCGAGGGGCACGTCGAATCCGTGCACGAAGATCAGGGCATCGAGCCGGTCCAACTCGTTCAGCGCCGAGTAGAAGCTGTCGACCCCGCCGGTGAAGAGACACGCAACGCCGCGATCTCGAGCGGGAGGAGACTCGCTCGGAGCGCCGCCCGTCCGAACCTCGACCCGGCTCCAGTCCCGCCACCAGCTCGCGAGGAGATCCTGAGCGGAATCGAGGCTCTCGCGAAAGCCCGGCGAGAGCTCGCCGGGAAGCTCGAGCGCCCACCCTCTGCTCATCGCAACCGGCAGGAGGGCGACCGCGAGCGCATCGACACGTTGGGTCGGCTCGATGCCTCCCATCCGATACGTGAGCTCGCGATCCCGGCCTTTGACCGTGACCCGGGCTCGAAGCACATCGTCCTCCACAGTCAGGTCGCGCACGACCAGCCTGCCCTCATGCGCCGCGCGCTCGGATCGCAGGGGACGCGCGCTGGGGGAAGCGACCAACGCTCCCCGGGTGTTCGACATCAGAGGGCCCGGCATCCGCCGCAGCCTACCCCGGGCAACCCTCCGCGCTGATCGCGATCCGGCTGGCGGCCCGCTCGAGGGCGCCGGCGCTGAGCATCGCCTCCGTGGCCTTGCCGATGAGGCGTGAGGTGATCCCGCGGGGGCGGCCAAGCCGGACGGAGGCGTTCAGCTCGCTGCCGGCCTCTGATTGGCGCAGCACGTACGCGACGTCGAAGGAGACGGGTCCATCGGCGGTCAGGCGAAGGCCATCCGCATCGGCGGCGTGCACCGTCACGTCAAAGCCCACGCTCATGCCGGCGAGGCTGCCGCTGACGCGAGCCACGCTTCCGGTCGCGAGAGTGTCGCCGTCGAGGTCGTGCACCTCGAAGGGCAGCGGCGACCAGCCGCGGATCTCGGCGGGGTCCGTGAGCACGCGCATCACCTGCTCGGCGCTCGCCTCGGTCCTGATCATGGTCTCGTAGCTCGTCATGTCTCTCCTCAGTGGCCGTTTTCCTGACCGCGAGAGGAGGCTCCCATCGGAAAGGGCCGGCGTCGTCGGCTTGGAAGCCGATTTCGGCATGGGCCGGAAGGAGGAACGTCGTGCCCGGATGTCCTCCCTGAGGAGGACACCGGCTTCGTCCGCGAGGACGAGGCCGAGCCGCGAATCCGTCGCTAACTTGGCGATGATGAGCGGGATCAAAGAGCGCATCGCCCGGATCGAGCCGGCAACGGCGGACCGCCTCTTGGCCGCGGCGATGATCCTCGGCCTGGCGGCCGAGACGGCCGCTTTCGCGGATAGCGACCCGGGCCGTGTGGCGGCTTCAGCGGGGCTCGCTGTGGCGCTGGCGACGCTCGTCGTGCGAAGGAGCCGGCCACTCATCCCGCTGGTCTCGATCCTGGCCGCCAACTTCACGATGGCCGCGCTCGAGCCAGGGCTCTTCGGAACGATTGCGTTCCCGTTCCTGGGGCTGATGGTCGCGATCTACTCGACCGCTCGTCACACACCCGGAAGCGAAGGTGTCTGGTACTGCGTCGCCGCGGTCCTCATCGCCGCGCCGGCAAGCCTGCTCCACGAAGACATCCCCGGGCCGACCCAGTTTCTGTGGCTGCTCGTCCTCGGCGGCGCGCCCGCGGTCGTCGGACGCACCCTTCTCAACCGGCGCAATATCCAGGACGAGCTTCGCGCGCGGACGCAGGAGCTCGAGCGCGAGAGCGAAGTCCGCGCCAGCCACGCGATCGAGGACGAGCGCGTGCGGATCGCGGGCGAGCTTCAGGCGGTCGTCGCTAACGGGGTGAGCGCAATGGTGGTGCAGGCCGAGGCGGTGCCGAGGGTCATCGCAGCCGGCCAGATGGAGCGTGCCGCCGAGTCGCTCGGCGCTGATCGAGGAGACCGGGCCGCGACGCTCTCGCCGAGATGCGCCGCCTGCTTGGCGTGCTCCGCCGTGACGATGAGGCGGGCGATCTTGCACCGCAGCCCACGCTCGACCAGGCCGGCCACCTGGTCGAGCGCGCCCATGAGCTCGGGCTGGAGGTGGCCTTGGAGCTGGAGGGTGAGCGCGTCGCGCTGCCGATCGGAATCGATCTCGCCGCCTACCGCGTGATCGAGGAGACGCTCGGCTCCGCCGCCGAGGCGGGAGCGAGGAGGGCGAGCGTCGTGATCGCCTACGGCGACGAGGAGCTTCGACTGGAGGTCCGCGACGACCGGGCGGACGGCGAGCCGGAGGCCGAGCAGCGGCGCCGGCGCGAACGCGTCGGAGCGCATCGGCCTCTACGGCGGGCGCCTGCGCGTCGAGCCGCTTGCAGACGGTCGCGGTCAGCGGTTGCTGGCCCGCATGCCGCTGGAAGGAGCTGCCGCATGAACGGGTTCGCCGAGCGGCTTGCGCCGAGATCGACGACCGCGACGCTGGGACCGGACCCTCGTCGGGCTCCTTTCGCCTGCTCATGGTCCTCTCGGTCCTGGCCGCCGAGGATCTCGAGGGACCGCCCGTTCTGAACCTGCTGGTAGGCCTGGCGCACGATCCTGCCCCTGCTCTGGCGACGGCGCAGGCACCCGATCGCCGGGGCCGCAGCCGGCGCGGCCGGCGGGATCATCCTGCGTCGCTCTTTCTCACCTCGCCGCCCGATCTCGGCGCCTCCCGTCTTCGCCCTGATCGCGCATTCCTATTCGTCCGGCGTCCACGCCGAGTGGCGCCGCCGCCAGGGCCGGGCTCGCGATGATCGCCGGCGGCGATCCTCGTCATCTGCATCATCGATACCCCCGACGACATCGTCTTCCCCTTCTTCGTGTTCGGCGTTGCGCCGTGGGTCGATCGGCCGGATCGATCCGCAACCAGACGGCGCTCGCCCGCGAGCTGGCCGAGCAGGAGGCGAGGGTCCGGCGCCTTGCGCGAGCAGGAGGAAGCCAGCGCCGTCGCGTCTGAGAGGGCCCGCGTGGCGCGCGAGCATCCACGACGTCCTCGCCCATAGCCTGAGCGTCATGGTGGTGCAGTCATCGGGCGCTCGCCGGATGCTCGCAGCGGACCCCGAGGCGGCGATCGAGGCGGCGAAGCTGATCGAGCGAAGCGGCCGCGAGGCGCTGGTCGAGCTGCGTCACCTGTTCGGCACCGTGCGGCGCGGGGAAGTCGAGGCCCTCGACGGCTCGCCGGGCCTCGATCAGGTCGAGGCGCTGGTCGCTCGAGCGCGCGCTCGCGGGCCTGCCGGCCACGTCGGCGTCGAAGGAGACCCGGTGCGAGCTGGCGCCGGCGCAGACATGGCCGCCTACCGGCTGTGCAGGAGGCGCTCACCAACGCGCTCAAGCACGCGGGCTCGTCGACCACCGAGGTGTCCGTGCGCCATCGCCACGATGGCGTGACGATTCGAGGTCGACCGACCAGGGCGACGGCCATCCGCCCCGCCGGCGTCAACGTCGGCGGCGGAGGTCACGGCCTGGTGGGGATGCGCGAGCGGATGAGCCTCTACGGCGGCGAGGTCGAGGCCGGGCCGCGCCAAGGACGGCGGCTTTGCGGTCCGGGCTCACCTGCCGCGTCGAGCGGCAAGGCGGTGCTCGGCGTGAGCTCGATCCGGGTGCTCCTCGTCGACGACCAGGCGCTGATCCGCGCCGGCTTTCGCATGATCCTGGACGCCGAGGCGGACATCGAAGTCGTGGGCGAGTGCGCGAACGGCGAGCAGGCGATCGACAGCGCCAAGCGCCTCAAGCCCAACGTCGTCCTGATGGACATCCGCATGCCCGAGCTCGACGGCATCGAGGCGACCAGGCGCATCCTCGCGGCCAACGACGAGCGCGACGAGCCGGTGCGCGTGCTGATGCTGACCACGTTCGACCTCGACGAATACGTCTACGACGCGCTTCGCGCCGGCGCCAGCGGGTTCCTCCTGAAGGACGTGCCGGCCGACCAGCTCGTCGAGGGCATCCGGCTGGTCGCCGCCGGCGAGGCCCTTCTGGCCCCGTCGGTGACGCGGCGCCTGATCTCGGAGTTCACCCGCGCCGTCCCGGCGAGCGCCGAGCCTCCGGCTTCACTGGAGGAGCTGACCCCGCGTGAGGTCGAGGTGCTGAAGCTGATCGCGCGCGGCCTCTCGAACGCCGAGATCGCCGAAGAGCTGGTGGTGTCCAGCACGACCGTGAAGACGCACGTGGCGCGCATCCTCCAAAAGCTCGGGCTCCGCGACCGGGTCCAGGCCGTGGTTCGCGCCTACGAGACCGGCCTGGTCAACCCGGGCCAGGCCGCGCCCTAGCTCCAACGTCGGCAGCACTTGTGTGCTTTGCATGGAAGCACCTGAGTCTTCGTGCCGCGATACTGCCTGAGCAATGGCGCAGAACAACGTAGAGCTGGCACGACGCGGGGTCGCGCAGCGTCCACGACTTCTGGGCAATGCTTGACGAGTACGTGGTCTGGGATCTACGAGAGTGGCCGATGCCCGACCTCGATCATGTGCACGTGGGCCGGGACGTGGTGATCAAGGCCTCAACCCACTACTGGGGTACCTGGGACGACTACCACGTTGAGGCAGAGGAGATACTCGACGCGGGCAGAGCGCTCGTCATCATCCGCGAGCGCGGACGTGGCAAGGGAGCGACGGTCGCTACCCGACAGACCGGGTAGTGTGGCGGTCGCGACGGTGATCGAGGTAACGGCTCATCTGAGCAAGGTTTGGATCCAGCAGCGAAGATCTGAAGAAAGCGCGGGCGTACTTCACGGCGCGTACGTCGCCCTCATAGCGCCGAGACTATGAGGAGTTGACCGCTGCGGTTCCTGCCGGACAACAGGTGCTTTGGACGAGAAGCACCTACATGCTTCGCATGGAAAGCACACGTCTCAGGTTGTCGCGAGATACTGGGGGCGATGTCGCAAGAGAACGCAAACAGCGCTCGCCAAAACCTTGACGCCTTTGATCGCCGCGATCGTGTTGCGTTCCTCGCTGCGCGAGATCCAGCCTGTGAAGTGGTCCCCGATGAGCGCTGGCCGGAACCCGGTGTGATCAGGGGCCGTGAGGCTGCCTGGGACTTCTATCTCAGCGTCGCCGAGGCGCTAGGGATGGACTCCACGGACGCCGAAATCATTGACGCCGGGGGCGACAAGGTCGTCGGCCATCGAGCGGCTCAAGCTCGCGGACAGGCGAGCGGCGCGCGCGTCGTCTTCGGCTACCGGTCGTCACGACCTTCCGCGAAGGCAAGATCGGCCCCGAAGAGTGGATCTCGGGCTGGCCGAGCCGCTCAGGCTGAAGGCCAGTCGGACTACACTTCGGACGAGAAGCGCCCGTTCCCGAGTGCCTCTTTGACTCGGGGGCGTATCAGTCCGCGAGCGCCCGTTTGACCGTGCCGAGTACATAGATCAGCGAGAGCACGAAGAAGAGCCCGCCGATAGCCGATCGAACCGTGTCTTCGTCCAGGGGTGTCCTTTTCGCCACTGGGGACGCGGCCTTGTCGGCGACCTTCTCGCGCCATCCGACCAAGCCGGCTCTTCCGACGTCTTTCGACTTCATCTCATCTCCTCTGGTAGACGACTTGCTCCACGCCGCCCCAACGACTGCGCTGGCAACGCGAGTTCTGCACCTTGCATATACCCGGAGGCCTCCAATTGATCCTCGCCGGCGAGCTGAGAGATTTCGACTAGCGCCTAGCGCTCGACTTAGGTGCTTTGGACGAAAAGCACCTATCTCATCGAGAGTGAGATCGCGGGACACATAGGGCCGTCTGATCACTCTCGGTGAGATCCACCTGGGTGCTTTCCATGCGAAGCACCACAACCGAGCCTGCGAGTTCGGGCGGCCCCGTCGTCCTGAAGGACGACTCCCTCCTCGGCCTCCGCCTTGCGGATGAGCCACAGATCCGCCGCTGAGCGGACCCCTGAATCGTCATCCGGGACGGACGTAGGAAGCCCTTTTCGAAGCGAACATTTCGGCATCGAATGAACAGCTGCTCCGGACAGCGGGGCAATGAACAAGGAGACCGAAATGGCACGTGTAGGACAGATCATCACCAACCCCGTCAGCGGCGAGCAGATCGAGTTCGTCGAGACCGCCGCCTCCACCAACGGCGAGCGCCTCGTCGTCAACCTGGTGCTGGCCCCCGACGGCAAGGTGCCGGGGATGCATGTTCATCCCAAGCAGGAGGAGCGCTTCGAGGTCATCGCCGGGAAGATGGAGTTCCGGATGGGCCTCAAGAAGATCGAGGCCGGCCCGGGCGACGTCGTCACGGTCCCCAAGGGCAAGGCGCACAAGTTCGCCAACGCCGGCGAGACGACCGCGGTCGTCCGGGTGACCGTCACCCCGGCGCTGGAGATGGAGCGCCTCTTCGAGACCACCGTCGCTCTGGCCCACGAGGGCCGCGTCACCGCCAGCGGGATGCCCAAGCCGCTCGACCTCGCGCTCTTCGTCAAGGAGTTCTCAGAAGAGGTCCGCGGACCCGGGAGCCCCGGTGCCCTGCAGCGGGCGATGCTCTCCCCGCTCGCGGCAATCGGCCGCATGCGCGGCCACGACGAGCGCTACGCGAGCCCGCGCCCCGCGATCGCCTAGTGCGAACGGAAAACCCGCGGCCGATGAGGCCCCCGCGAGTCCCCGCGGGGGCCTCGGCGCGTCAAGGGGCGGCCTCCCGGCCCGGGCGCGAACGGGTCCGCTTTTCGGTCGGCCGATCCGGCTGAGGGCAAGATGCGACACTTTCCCGCGCATGGATCTCACCGAGCGCGGTCAGAATCACGGTGTGCGACTTGCCCTGGTCGTGCTCTTGTTCGTCATCTTCGCGGGCACCGGCCATACGCAGTCGGATTCGGAGCGATTCGCCGGCGAGCTTTATGGCGAGCGAAACGAGATCCCGAATCTGAATCGGCCGCAAGGAGGCGGCGACAAGTTCGTCCTGCCGGAGGGGTGGCCGGACTGCGACCAGTACTGCCCGAGCGGGCCGAAGCCGTTCGAGCTGAACACGGCCTACCTCTACCCCGAGGTGCAAAGAGGAGTGAGCCATTACGTGACCTCGTGCCTCGGCGGCGACACCGAGTTGGAGCTGAAGAGCAAGACCCGCCTCACTGTCAAGAGGGCGGGGTTCGAATGGCAAGGCCGGGCGGGCCGTATCAGCGTGCCGCTCCGGCCGGGGCGGAGTTTTGTCGTGGACGACGGGCAGCGTCGCTATCACGTCAGGTGCCTGCCCGACAACTTCCCGGGCTGGAGCTTCGAGCGGCTGGAAGACCCGAGCCACAAGTTCTATTCGGTTGCCTTCGGGCGCTCCAACGACAACGAGGACAAGAAGCTCAATCCGTTCGTGGTCATCTTCGATGAGTACGGCGTCCCGGTCTGGTGGCAGGACGAAGGGGAGGGAACGCTGGGCGGCGAGGTGGTCGAGTACAAGGGCGAGCCGTACATCTATTGGCGCCAGGAAGGGCTGCGCATCGAAAGCTTCCTCGAGGACTACCACCAGCTTCACACCCTGGACGGCTACCTGGCTTACCAGTTCGAGAGCCCGCACCACACCACCGACGGTCACGAGTTCGAGCTGCGCAAGAACGGCGACGCCTGGCTGGTCAGCTACGTGCCCCGCGAGAACACCGACTTCAGCGACATCGGCGGTCCACGGTCCGCGTGGTCTGCGGAAGCGGTCGTCGAGCAGGTCAGGGACGGCAAGACGATCTGGCGCTGGTCAACCAGGAAGGCGATCCACTCCTATGAAGCGGAGCGCCTCCTCGAAGGCAAGTTCAACGAAAAGGACGACGGGAGCTACGAGGACCCTTACGACCGGGTCCACCTGAACTCGGTCGAGCCGGCGGGAGACAGGGTGATCGTGAGCATGCGAAACACCGATGGCGTCTACGGCATCGACAAGGAGAGCGGCGACATCGTCTGGAAGCTGGGTGGCCGGGAGACCCCGGAATCACTCCGGATCATCGGCGACTACTACGAGTACCCGTCCGCCGCCCAGCACGACGCCCGGGTTCTGCCCGACGGGACCGTCTCCATATTCGACAACCGCTCGGGGCTCGACCAGCCGCCTCGCGTGACCCGCTGGCGCATCGACGAAGAGGAGATGACGGCGACTCTGGTCGAGGCCTACGAGGATCCGTTGGCGCCGAAGTCACCGGCCACCGGCTCGGCCCGCTTCGCTTCCGACGGGAGCCTCTTCGTCTACTGGGGTGACAGCTACCTGACGACCGAGTTCACTCCCGAAGGCTCGATAGCCATGCGCCTGTCCATAGACGGAATGGCCTACCGCGCCTTTACGGTTCCCCGACGGGCTGGTCGGCTATCGGGACTTCGACCAGGGCATGGACGCGAAGAGCGGCTAGGACTGCTGAAGCGCCTCGATCACGTCTTTGGTGTGCGCGACCGGGATGCGATTGCCCTCGAGCTCGATCGCCGATCCGCTCTCCTGGTCGATCAGCTCGACCACGCGGACGTTCACCCGCTTGTGGACCTTCACCTCGAGGCCGGCGCGCGGCACTTCGAAGACGAGGTCCGTCGGCTCCTTGTTCCGGCGCCCGGCGAAGCCGTAGACCGTGGAGTCGGTCACGCCGATCAGCATCCAGCCAGGAAGGCCTGCGGCGGCATCGTGGGCATGCATCCCGGCGACCCCGCCGACCGACGACCCGATGCTCCCAGCCAGGTTCCCGAACTTGTCGAGCTCGCTGCCCGCGAGCCCGCCGGCAAACAGCGCGCCGGTATGGCCCCGCGGGTTGAACTCGCCGACCGCGATCACGTTCTCGCTGACCCCGCGCTTCACGAGCGCGTCCTGGACCAGCTTCACCATCTTCTCCTCGGCCATGCCGGGGACACTAATCAGTAGGTCAAGGCCGTGACGTCTCCTCCGGAGGATTTTGCACCGCAGAGGTGCACAACCCTCCGAACGTCTGGAGAACCGACCTCCAACCGGTGCGGCACGACCACCGGATGCGGTACGGGCCCGACAGGATTCGAACCTGTGACCTTCGGTTTCGTAGCTTTGCGGTCGCGAACCGTTTCTTAACGTGTCGATGACGAGGTAGTCCGGCCTGATCTCCGCCGAGAACTGAACTGCAGGCGTAAATACGCGACCGCGACGCCTAGGCCAAGCGCGGCAGGCAGGACTTCCTCGAGCGGAATGCCAAGCAGGTGCGCGAGTGGCAATTCGAAAGGCACGCGCTATCGCACCCGGTTTCCGGACCGCTCTCCCGAGAACGACATTCGCCTACTCGACGAAGCAGTAGGAATCGCTCGACGCATCCCCGGCCTGAAGGCGGGTCTGGTGCACGCGTAGCCCGCGGAAGTCGTCGCCATGCGGGAAGAACCGCGGGTCGAGGGTCATGCCGCCGGACTCACTGTCAGCGTCGATCCGGACCATCCAGGCGCCAACGCCGTCCGGGTAGAAGATGTCGTCCCACGAGGCATAGAGCGAGTTGGTTGCGTAGACGCGGCGGCCGTCGCGGCTCACCTCCACCATCTGGGGCGCGCCACCGAGAGCGAGCTCGGGAGCGGCGGGATGCGGGGTGCGGCTCACGATGCCGCCCAGGCGCACCGAGCCCGCCTCCTTCGGGTTGTGCGGATCGCTCACGTCGTACTGCTTGAGCTCCCCGGTCCCCCAGCACGACACGTACAGCCAGCGATCGTCAACAGACAGGTCGATGTCGCTCACGAGCGGCGGAACCGCCCCGAAGGGTTGAAGCGCGGGCGGGAGCTGGTCGGTCTCAGCCGGTTCCGCCGGGATGGTGATCACCTTCTTCGCGGCCCAGCTGCCTTCCTCGCGGTGCCACAGCCACACCGACGCGGACAGGTCCTCGACGCTGATCACCACCCCGACGAAGCCCCAGGTCTCGCGGGGGTCGTGAGCGGGCCTGACCTCGAGCACCATCTGGTGCTCATCGCCAAGGTCGACGCGCTGTGTGAGCCTGCCCTCGGAGAGGCTCCAGAAGTCGAGATGGTGGCCGAACCGCTTTCCCAGCAGGTCCTCGGGGTTCAACCCGTCCTCGATCATCGAAGGCGTTGCCCACTCCGAGGTGATCGCAACGTCCTCGTTCAGGTGCCACCAGACGTCGTACGCGAAGTACTGCTCGCCACGGTCGGTCTCCCATGCGCCGGTGACCTCGAAGGTGTCGTGGTCAATCAGGGCCACCCCGCCGGGCCCATCACCGCCGTTGGCGCCACCCAGGTTGGACATGAAGATGCCGCCCGGTCCGCAATGCACCGTGTGCGGACGGGAGTAGCCGGCCTTCTCGGCCAGCTCCTCCGGCTCGATTGTGCGTACCACCTGGGGCTGCCGTGGGTCCGGCCCTGTATCAAGCACGTAGGTGCGAGATGAGCGGATGCCCGGCACGATCAGATAGCGGCGCTCGAGGGCGCCGTCGTGGCCCTCGTGGCAGAGCGCGCTGGAGCAGGCGTTCCAGCCGAAGTGATGCAACTCGTTGCCCGCGGTTGGTAGCTCTGTCCAGCCGACCACCTGTCCGTAGCTGGACGAGCCGGAGTCGCAGTCGATCACCGTCATGGCGTCACGCTGCTTGCCCGCCGGGTCGAAAGCGGCGACATAGGCGAGGCTCTCACCGGGCGCGGCGATCGCGGCGTCGGGCGACCGGTAGAACGTGGGATCAGTGGTCTCAGACATAGACAACTCCCTCGTCGACTTTGTACTAACTCGCACCATACACCCGTGCCGGGTGCGCGTAAAGCTTCATCAGCCGTCGCGTCCGTGTCCATCCCTGGGGAGGAAGCGGGCCCGACAGGATTCGAACCTGTGACCTTCGGTTTCGTAGATCTGGGTCACTCGAGACATCGCGAGATACTCCGCGGGCGATGTTGCAGGAGGTCGCGGAGCCCGGATCGCCTCGGCTGCTCGGAAGTGTGATACTCACGCC
This sequence comes from uncultured bacterium, assembly GCA_963740125.1. GTDB lineage: Bacteria > Actinomycetota > Thermoleophilia > Solirubrobacterales > 70-9 > JALZKA01. The sequence continues at coordinate 34,328 of CAVUCV010000006.1, forward strand.
GATGAAGCGACCAGGGCGAAAGCGCTCGGGCGATCCGAAGGTCGAGCGGCTTTCGCAGCTTCAGCTGTTCTCCAACTGCACCAAGCGGGACCTGCAGCAGATCGCAAGGCTCACCACCGAGGTCGACGTGCCGGCCGGGAAGGTCCTGATGCGCCAGGGGGATCGAGGCCGGGAGTGCCTCGTGATCGAGGAGGGAAGGGCTAAGGCCACGATCCGCGGCAAAGGCACCAGCTTCATGGGTCCCGGCGAATGCTTCGGCGAGCTTGCCTTGCTCCACTCAGCACCGCGCGCGGCGACGGTTACGGCCGTGACGGACATGCGTCTTGTGGTCCTCGACTCGCGCGAGTTCTCAACCCTGCTGCAGGACGTCCCAAGCGTCGCGAAGAACGTGCTCGCCGCGATCGCCGAGCGATTGCGCGAAACCGAGGGTAAGCAGCCCCACCACTAGAGGCAGTGGGATAGACCGAGGCGAAACTGACGGCAGGATCCGGCTTACGCCCGCACGGTAGCTGCGGCTCTGAGCCTCGCTCTTCTTGGGCTACTCGTCCGTGGACGGCTGGGCACCGGTACCGAGGGCCTCGGCGATTTCGTCGAGCACCGAGCGCTCGCCCGAGCTGATCTTCTCCCCGTGCTCCTCGTGGGCCTCGGCGATGCGCTCGGCAAGACCGGTGACGAAGCTCTGGTAGGCGTCGAGCTCATCGGGTGACTTTGACTTGATCGTGTCGACGGCCTGTCGCAGCATCTGGATGCCGGCGTTGTGAAGCTCGATCGTCGAGCCGGGCTTCTCGTCGAGCTTTGGCTTCTCGGCGACGATCGCGTCGAGCAGCTCGCTTTCGCCGTGGCGCTGACGTGCCTCGGCCCAGGCCTTGGACATCGAGAACGTCTCGCGGATCGTTCCACCCTTGCTGGCGGTGATGATCATGAGTCCGGCGTAGACCGGCCCGTCGGAGATCGCCTCCCACTCCTCGGCGCTGAAGTCGTCGTTGGTCGCCATTCGGCTCCTCTCAGTCGTTGCCACGCGACTCAAGACCTTACGCCGCGGGTACGTCCATCCGCCGACGATGCGGCATAGGCGTTTGCCATGCAAAGCAACTAACCCCGGTCGGTCCTGCGCGATAGTCGCTCGATAGTTCCTTTAGCGTCATACATTCGCGGATTCCGGTCACGGTGGCGATCTGCCAGCGGCCCGGGGCGCGCTGGCTTACCTCCATCTCTGTCAATCGGTCCAGTAGCGCTCCTCCTTCCAGGGGTCGCCGCGGTTGTGGTAGCCGTTGGCCTCCCAGAAGCCGGGTTCATCGTGATCCATCACCCGCAGCCCGGCGACCCATTTGGCGCTCTTCCAGAAATACAGGTGCGGGACCAGCAACCTGGCCGGCCCGCCGTGCGCGCGCTCCAGCGGCTCACCCTCGTGCTCGATCACGACCCACGCCTTGCCGTCGGTGAGGTCCTCGATCGTCAAGTTCGTCGTGTAGCCCCATAGCTGTGGACCATCGCGTAGGCCCCGAGCGGTTCGGCGGCATCGATGAGAACGTCCATCGACACCCCGCCGAAGCTGGTCCCGAGCTTGGACCAGCTGGTCACGCAGTGAATGTCGCACGGGATCTCATCGAACTCGAGTGCTCCGAACTCCTCCCAGCTCCACTCGGCCTCCTCGGCGACCATGCCGTCGATCCGGAAGCTCCACTCCGAGGTCGCGATGTCCGGCGTCGGCCCTGCCGTTAGAACCGGAAATACAGACTCGTCGTACTGACCGGGAGGGAGCCGGTCGGCGCTCACGCCGGCGCCGTGTCGGCGCCCGGTGAAGTCGCGAGAGACGAAGCCAGGATCGGACATCACACCCTCGGTTTATCGACATCGACGCCGCCAGGCCGCGCCCTCGCCCGGCGTCTCGCTCTATCCGGCACGACGTACTCCGTGTAGAGCCCGGCATCCGCAGAGGCGCGCTCGGGCGTATTCCCCTTTCGACGGGAGCTGATGTACGAGGCGTACCAAGACGACCAGTGGTGCTTGGGAGCGATCGCCTCGTAAGTCCCGTGGTGTTGTTCGGCCTCACGCAAGAGTTCCTCCAAGGCGGCAACGCTCATGGCTGGCTCATCGGGATCCGTGCAGGATCTCGCGGGCCTCGTGCGCGTCCCGCGGGCTGACCAGGATGTCGTGCGCTCCCACGGTCCCGATGCCGTCACCTGCCCCGGCCCCGCTGTTGGTCAACCGGGGCAGGCACTCGATGCCGGCGCTGCGCAGGACCGAGCAGAGCAGCTCGGCCTCGGGCTCGCTTCGGGCGACCTCAACTACGACCCAGTCGTCGGAGCGAGTCATCGGCTATCCGAAGGTGAACACGTACGCCTCGGCGCCCGGCTCGAGGAACGTGATCTCCAGCGTCCGCTCGCGGACCGCGTCGTGCTGGCGCACGAGCTGGTAGAGGCGGCCGTCCCGGAGCAAGCCGTTCCCGTCCTCGTCGATGTCCACGCCGTGTGATGGGCCCGGAGCCTCGCCGTCGAGGAGCACGCGGAACGGGAATCGGCTCTTGCCCTCCCTGAGACAGCACGAGATGCGCGTCGCGCGCGTGGAACCGGTAGGCGATGCTCCCGCCGGCCTGGTCGAGCACGACGTTCTCGCGCCCGATCGTCCACTCGCCGGCGAGGGCCCAATGGTTGAACCGCAGGCGCTCGGGGAGCTCGTAGGCGCGGCGTTCGTCGAACGCGGCGCCGTCCGGTGACGCGAAGTGCTCGCTGCGCCCGTAGCCGAGATACGTCTCGGGCGTCCGCAGGTGGTCCCAGTCGGCCTCCGCCTCCACGCCCAGCCCTTCGACGGAGACGAGCTCGCGCTCGACGCCGAGCAGTCCTGGATGACGCGCTCCGATTCCTCGTAGCGTCCTTCGCCGAAGTGGTGGTCGCGGATGATGCCGTCCGCGTCGACGAAGTAGAGCGCCGGCCAGTAGTGGTTGTCGAAGGCGCTCCAGACCTCGTAGTCGTTGTCGACCGCGACCGGGTAGTCGATCGCTCGCTCCTTCGTCGCCTGCCGCACGCGGTCGATCTCATGCTCGAACGAGAACTCCGGCGTGTGGACTCCGATCACGACCAACCCGTCGTCTCGGTAGGCCTGCGACCACGCACGGACGTACGGCTCCTGGCGCAGCCAGTTGATGCAGGTCAGCGTCCAGAAGTTCACGAGGACGACGTGCCCGCGCAGCTCGGCGGGGCCGAGCGGCTCGGAGTTGAGCCACTCGGTCGCCCCGTCGAGCGAGGGCATGTGCACCGCGGGTGCAGACGTCGAACACGGTCACCTAGCGGAGCGATCGGAACCCCGCGCGGAGCTCTTCCGAGAAGAGCTGCGGCTGTTCCCACGCGGCGAAGTGGCCGCCCTTGTCGACCTCGTTGTAGTGGATGAGGTTGGGATAGGCCCGCTCCGTCCAGCTCCGCGGCGCCTGGTATTGCTCGCCGGGAAAGACGCTCACGGCCACCGGAATGGAGACGCCCTTCGCGTTGAAGAAGCCACCCTTGTATTCCCAATAGAGACGAGACGCAGAGACCCCCGTGTTCGTCAGCCAATACAGCGTGATGTTGTCGAGGATCTCGTCACGCGTCAGTTCGCCCGTTCGCGCTCGTGGTCCGGTTCAGAGCCGCGATGACCGCCGCGGCCGGCTGGCCGTCGGCATCGTTGTGGTCGAGAAGCCAGGCGGCCAGGCCGACGGGTGAATCCGCGATGCCGTACAAGGTCTGCGGGCGCGCCGCCATGTACTTGGCGTAGTCGACTTGCTTGAACGTTCTGTCCAGCTGCTCATAGGCGCGTCGTTCCTCGGCTGAGAGACCGGATGGCGGCGGGTCGCCGGCCTGGAGAGCCTGGTCGACGTCAGCTGGAACCGTGGCTGGCATGTTGGTGTGGATGGCGAGCAATCCGTCAGGCGCCTGCAAGCCCATCTGGTCGACGACGAAAGCACCCCAGTCGCCGCCTTGGGCGACGTAGCGGTTGTAGCCGAGGCGCTCTCATGAGTTCTGCCCAGGCTCGGCCCATGCGCTCGGGGCCCCAGCCGGTGCTCGTCGGCTTGCCGGAGAACCCGTAGCCGGGCATCGACGGAATCACCACATGGAAAGCGTCCGATGCGCTCGCGCCATGTGCCGTGGGATCGGTCAGTCGATCGATGATCTTTAGCTGCTCGATGATCGAGCCGGGCCATCCGTGATTGACGATGAGCGGCAACGCGTCTTCATGCTGCGAACGAACGTGAATGAAGTGGATGTCCAGCCCGTCGATCTCGGTGATGAACTGCGGTAGGGCGTTCAGCTCGCCTCGCACTTGCGCCAGTCGTAGTCCGTCGCCCAGTAGCGCGCGAGTTTCTGAATCATCGCGAGCGGCACGCCCTGCGAATGATCTGCGACGGTCTCCTTCTCGGGCCAGCGCGTCGCCGCGATCCGGCGACGAAGGTCGTCCAGTGCCTCATCCGGAATGTCGACGTGGAAGGGACGGATCTCGATGGCGGTTTCGACCGTGCTGCTCATGACGACCTCCGTTCGTCAGCGCAGTGAGCTCCGGAATGCGCGCGCGCAACCTCGTCGGCGAACAGCTCCGGCTCCTCCCAGGCGGCGAAGTGGCCGCCCTTGTCGGCCTCGTTGAAGTAGGCGAGGTCGGGGTAGACCGCCTCGACCCAGCTGCGCGGGGCGAAGCCCAGATCTCGCCGGGGAACGTGGTGAAGCCGACCGGCACGGTGACCGCCGGAGGAGGCTGGCCGCTCGCAAGCGCTGCGGCCAGCGCTCGTGCGTCCTCCCAGTACGACCGGGCCGCCGACGCCGCGGTGCCGGTCAGCCAGTACAGCGTGATGTTGTCGAGGATGTTGTCCCGGGTGAGATTGCCCACGGGCTCGCCGTCGACGAACGCGCGGGAGATCTTGTAGTAGCTGTCCGTGTCGTGATCGAGCAGCCAGGCCGCCAGGGCGACGGGTGAATCCAGCAGGGCGTAGCCGATCGTCTGCGGCCGCGTTGCCATCTCGAGGAAGTAGCCGAAGCCGTCTTCCCTGAACGTCGCGACCGCCTCGGCCGCTGCGCGTTCCTGTTCGGATTCCTTGGGCAGGTGATCGCCGATCGCGAGCACCGCCGTGAGCAGGTTCAGGTGGTAGCCGGCCAAACCCTCGACCGCCTGGCGACCCATCAGGTCCGTGACGAGGGCACCCACGTCGCCGCCCTGGGCGACGTAGCGGGTCGTAGCCGAGGCGGTCGCATCAGCTCCGCCCACGCGCGTGCCGGTGCGGGCGGCGTCCCAGCCGAGCTCGGCCGGCTCGCCGGAGAAGCCGTAGCCGGGCAGGGACGGCAGCACGAGGTGGAACGCGTCCTCGGCGCTGTCCGCCGTGCGCGGTCGGGTCGGTGAGCGGGCCGACGGTCTCGAGCAGCTCGATGACCGAGCCGGGCCAGCCGTGCGTCATGATCAGCGGCAGCGCGTCCTCGTGCTGCGACCGCACGTGGATGAAGTGGATCTCGACGCCGTCGATCTCGGTCGTGAACTGCGGCAGCGCGTTCAGCTTCGCCTCGCACTTGCGCCAGTCGTAGTCGTTTGCCCAGTAGCGGCGAGCGCCTGCATCGTGGCCAGCTGCACGCCCTGCGAGCGGTCGTCGACGAGCTCCTTGTGGGCCAGCGCGTGGCCGCGATGCGATGGCGGAGGTCGTCAAGTCCTCCTCCGGAACGTCGATGTGGAAGGGACGGATCTCCGTGGCGCCCGACGGCTTTTCGGTCGTGACTGACATGTGGCTCCTAACGTCGGTGGTTACGGCGCAGACCGTTTGAGGTCGGTACGCCTATACACCGGCCGAGGGTCGGAGCCGGAAAGATTCGCTCGCCGAGGGTTTGAGGCGAAGCGCACAACCACCATACACCCGGACGCAAGAGGCCCTCGGCGGGCGCTGCCCCCGAGCTAGACTCGGGACTGACTGGACCGTCGATGAGCTATCGCGAGACCGAGCATCTCCGGGTGCTGATCGCCAACGAGCGCAAGGATCGACTGGCGCTCGTCGCGCCGATGGTCGCGAACCTCGGCCACGAGGTGATCGCCCGCGAGATCGACGTCGCGGACGTCGGAGCCGTGACCGCCAGGGAGCGGCCCGATGTCGCGCTGGTCGGTCTCGGTAAGAGCTCGGAGCATGCCCTCGCCCTGATCGACAAGATCGTGCAGGAGGCCGCCTGCCCGGTGATCCTCCTCATCCACGCGCCCGATCCCGCCTTCGTCAAGGAGGCATCGAAGCGCGGAATCTTCGCCTACATCACCGACGCCGAAGTCGAGGACTGGCAGAGCGCGATCGACATCGTGCTGCGTCGGTTCACCGAGTACCACGACCTCGAGGGCGCGTTCGGCCGCCGAGCGGTCACCGAGCGAGCGAAGGGCATCCTGATGGAGCGTCACTCGGTGGACGACGCTGACGCCTTCGAGATGATGCGCGACCAGTCGCGCCGGACGAACACCAAGCTCGCCGATGTCGCGGCCGCCGTCGTCGACGGCCATCGGCTGCTGCCGAAGCAGCCGGACATCCCCTCCTGAGTCGGCTTCCGTCTCTCGGCGTGACGCGGACGATCGGGACACACCCTGGGAAGTCTCGGCGTCCATGACGGGGCGCTCGAGACCCCGCCGGGTTGGAGTCGTTTCCGCGTCCGCGCTGGAAAACGATTACTCGCCTCCCACGGTCTCCCCTTGGAGCGCCTTCGTGATTGGAGCGGTGTCGAAGTACCCGCGAAACGCTGACGGTGGGCCATGGGTCATCTGCCAAAAGATGCGAACGGAACCTCGAAGGTGAGACCGGTCGCGTGGGCCATACCCCTCGTCCGGCCGAGCACGACGTAGCGGTCGTCGGCCTCGAAATACTCTTCGGGGTCGGCCCATTCCCCTTTCTCATCAGATCGTCGTGCATCTCGAGGACGGCCATGATTCCGAGCTGTCCCTGGTGTGTCCCGCCCCACGGCAGGGTTTCCGGAAGCACCCACTCGATGTTGTGAGCTACGGATCTGCTGACCGCGTCCGCGTCTTGCTGTTGAACCGCTGTGTAAATCCGCCGAAGGATCTCGATCCTGTCGTTGGCCATCGCCCTGACGAGGCTACACCCGGCGCAGCCGCATCGTCATGCTTGTCGCGTCGTCGCCTGCGTTGGATTAATCGCTGGAACGTATCTGCTCGGCCAATTCACCCCCAAGCCCTGGTGATCGGCGCGCTCTGATCCCCCGTTCAGAGCTTGTTCCGACTTACGTGCTTTCCATGCAAAGCAAATAAGTACGCCGCATCCCTGAACTACTGTTCCGTGCTTTACGGCAAACTGATGAGCGAGGCCTGTGCGTCAGCGAGAAGTGAGCGCTCAAACTCATCAATCGGTAGGCCCTGGGGGTCGAGCTTCGCCAGCTGCGACTCAACATGCCTGTCTAGTCCCTCATCGGGCTCTAGATGTTCCTCGATCTTGGCTGCAAGCTGAATCGGAATCCCGTACTCATCTAGAGCCACGAGCGGCGGGCTCAGGAACAAGTTCTCGACCTGAACGGCATAAGCCTCGTAGTTGCCAAACGGCAACCCGAAAGCCGCAACTCGATGTGGAATAGGGCTTGGAGAAGCCAGTTACAAGCGGGCCCGACAGGATTCGAACCTGTGACCTTCGGTTTCGTAGCTTTGCGGTCACCGAGACTCAGGTGCTTGCATGGAAAGTACATATTTCCCTTGTCTCGGTGAGATACTGCGCAGGCGATGTCGCAGGAGAACGTAGAGTTGACGCGCCGTGCGTATGCCGCCATCGGTCGCCATGACCTCGACGGACTTCTCGCGCTGACGGACCCCGATGTAGTCGCAGTACCGCGAATCCTTGCCGTTGAAGGAGGCACCCTGCGCGGCCATGACGGTATCCGCGAATGGTGGGAGGGCGTGTTCAGCGCCTTTCCCGATTTCAGCCTCGAAGTCCTGGAGATTCGAGACGTCGGCGATCTCACGCTTAGCCGCTCTGCCGTGCTTTACGGTCACGGCCAGGAAAGCGGTGTCCCCTTTTGAGGACAAGATCTGGCACGCGTCCCGACTTCGAGACGGCAAGGTCGCCATCTGGTGGCAGACGTGTGGAAGCGAGGCCGAGGCCCTCGAAGCGGCCTGGCGGGCGGAATAGCCGCTTTGGACGAGAAGCGTCCAAATGCTTCGCATCAAGCGCAGCGAAACGTCGGTGGACACGGGGCCCATCTCAGGCGTATGATCGTTACGTCCACGCGGCGAAGGTACGAAGGCGGTTCCCAGCCGCATAAGTAGGGGGTTTCATGCTTGCGAGGCTTCGTGCCAGATTGTCCTACGCCAATGTGGTCTCGACGGGTTGCCTAATTCTTGTGGTTGGTGGGGGGGTCCTCCGCCTACGCGGTGACGCAACTTGACTCGAATAGCGTCAAGTCCACGCACATCGTCAATGAGCAAGTCAAGGGATTAGACGTCCGGGATAACTCCTTGACCAAAGACGACATCCTCGATCATTCGCTTGAGCAGGACGCCTACGGGTCCTTCCACGACGCACCCGTCTCTGTTCGTAAAGACTTGAATACTCCGACCGATAATCCGGTGGCGGGCGAGGATTCGGTGCTGAGTCTGAGCTTCCGGCAGGCAGCTACTTAATCCTCGCCAAGGCACAGGCAGAGCTCACCGACCTTGCCGAGGGCCGGTATTGGCTCACTTGTCGGCTCTACGCCGGGGGTGATTACGACACGTTTCGGGGGTTGAGCGAGCACACACATTCGGTCTCGATGATGGTCCTCGGATCATCACCGAAGCCTTTCAAGGCAGACCTCGCGTGTATCGCCGCCCAGGGAACAACTACGCTGCTGAGGTACCTGAAGATTCAGGCGATCCCAGTCCGAGACCTCTTCAACACCCCCCAATCGGGACCCTGTGGTCGGCGTGAGTGGTAAATAACGAATGTCGGCCTACCAGCAGCAGACCTGGATCAACGCACCCATTGCGGTCGTCTGGGACCTGATTCGCGACGTCAACAGGCACCCGGAGTGGTGGCCGAAGGTCGTCGAGGTCGAGTGCGAAGGACTCGAAGAGGGATGCAGCTATCGGCAACTGACCGAGACCCCGTTCGGCACCCAGGAACTCGATGTGGTCATCGACCGCCTCCAAGAGATGCGCGAGATGCGGATCCGGTGCATCAGCACCGGAACCTTCGTGGATCTTGCATTGACTGAAGCCCGCGAAGGGACCTTCGTGGACGCTCGCTTCGGAATGGACCCGCTGACGATGAAGACGCGCGTTTTCGATGCGGTTGCCGGAAAGCGATACTTCCGAAGGTGGCTGGAGCAATCACTCGACGCAATGCAACGAGTTGCGCAGGATCGCAGTAGAGAGCCTGTGAGGTAGACCTGCGTACTTAGGTGCTTTGGACGAAAGCACCTAGATCGGTGAGGGTGGGTCTCCATCACCTGAGGAGGATTCATGGAGTCCAGCACCCGCCGTCCCGGCAACAAGGGGCGTCGCTACCCCGCCGATCCGCCCCGTGTCGAAGAGATCGTGGCCGTCATGCGTCAAGCAGGGGCGAGGCCGCACGGCTTGCGGCTTCGAGGTCTGATCGTCGTCCTGTGGCGAGCGGGCCTGCGGATCGCAGAGGCGGTTGCGCTCCAAGAGTCTGATCTCGAGCTCGACCAGGGCTCGCTTGTAATCAGAAGTGGCAAGGGCGGGCGGCGGCGGACCGTCGGCATGGACGACTGGGGCTGGCAGCAGCTTCATCCTTGGCTTGAACGTCGGCGGGCGCTCCCCGTCGGGCCGCTCTTCTGCGTGATCAATCCACCGAGCGCGGGACGCCCGTGGGATGCAGGCGCCGCCCGGTGCCGGCTCGCGCGGGTTGCTGCGGAGGCGGGAGTGCGCCGCCGCTTTGCGCCTCATCAGCTTCGGCACGCGCACGCTGTCGAGATGGCGAGAGAGGGCGTGCCCCTCAACGTGATCCAACGCCAGCTGGGCCATGCCAACCTGGGCGTCACCTCGATCTACTTGCAGGGCATCGACACGGCGGAGATCGTCGAGATCGTCCGCAGCCGGACGAGCCCTGTGATCCCAGCGGCGAGCGCCCTAGCGAGGTAGGCGTTTCTCGTCCAGAACACCGACCTCGATGGACCCTTGGAATGTCCCTCAGCTCTTCAAGTCAACGCGCCGGCGGCGACGATGCGCTCTGACAAGTAACGGATCCGTCCGCCGCGATGGACCTGATTGCGGTGCCAACCGCGCACGATTGGGAGACACGAGATTGAAAGCTCGTTGAGTCGAGGCTGTCCAGCGTGTTGGCATCTCCGGCGCTGAGGGCGCTGTTCGCTGTGTTGGCCTCCTCAGCGAACGGAACCGAGCCCAGCGATGATTCGTCGATGTCAACGCCGTTCAGGTCGTCGCTCTTCACGTCGATCGACTTGACCTGGTTGTCGACGATGTGTTTCGACCTGACGCTGTTTCGGTCGATCTCGGTCACCGCGTAGGCGGTGCCGCCGCCGAGAACGAGAAACAGGGCCAACGCGCCCATCCACTGGTCCCGGATGTGTGAGCCAAGTCTGCGCAGCATGAATCTCCCTGGTTTGGCGACGTGCGACCCCTGGGTCCTCCGCCGCGATTTGGAAGCCAGGCTAAGGGCTACTCAGGCTCGGCGCAAGGGCACGAGTCCGCATACCTCGACAGGCGGCTAAGGAAGGCGCGCGTCGCACGGGGCGCCGGCCGATCGCTTTGTCGAAGGCGCGAGCGGTCACGGCTCCACAGCATTAGGCGCTTTTCCTCCGAAGCGGCTACTCGGCTTTCCGGAAGATCCCGGGCTGGCGCTCGCAGAGGATGCTCAGGTGCTGCCACTCTCCTAGGGCTCAGCAACCACCTCGGCGTTCTGAGACATCCTCCCGCAGAGGGCAGGGTTCACTCGGTGGCTGCTCGAGCTCGATCACTCGATAGTCGGCCGTGAGCGTGCCGCCGCTGCCGGCGCAGTCGTCGGCATCGATCGCGACGCCCCTTGCCAGCGGTGTGCTCCCCGCGGGGACGGCGTAGAAGCCCTCGCCGGTCTTGGTGTCGGGGCCGGTCAGCTGGAACGAAATATTGCCGCCGGGGCGGTGGACCGTGTATGTCGTGGTACCACTTGCCGCCGTCCGCACGGCCTCGAACGAGACGAAGACCAAGCGATCGAACGTCGCGGCTGGAAACGGGACTGGCCCCACGCTGCCTCCACAGCTACCTTGCTGCGTCAGGGCGGTTTCCCAGTGCTCCGTGCCGACGAAGCGAACGGACGGGCTTTCGATCGCGCTCAGGAGAGCCGGATCAAGCTTGGGCTCGCTCACCGCGGCGTCCTTGAGCTCAGCTGGACCGACCGCACCATCACCAAGCGCCCCCGCATTCACCGCGTTGGGGCGGATCTTCTGTTTCGTCACGGCGTCGTCCTTCAGCTGCGGAGCGCCGACGCTGTTTCGCGGCAGGCTGACCGCCGCCCAAGTCGTTCCCCCCATCGCGACGATCAAGGCAACGATCGACACGACCAACGACGGTGAAAGCTTCTTCAGCTTCATCCGTTCCCCCCTTCATGGGTTGGCACGCGATCGGCGTGCCGTCTCAGAGCGCTTCAGGCGCGTCCGTTGGATGCGATCCTGAATCGATGCGGCCCGCACCCGGCCTCCGGGCCGCCTATCCGCATTTCAATGCGAAGCGACTTAGGTGCTTCTCGTCCGAAGCGCAACTTTCCGGCAGGCGATCGAAACGCGGACGTGCGCCCCTCGCCAGAAGCGCGGGTGATGCCGCTCGCAGCACAGGCGTCGCCCGTCGTCGTGCGCAATACTCCCGCAACTATGCCCGAGGAGTCCACGACACCCGACCCGGTTCAACTAACTCGCCGTGCTTTCGAGGCGGTGAATCAGCGTGACATCGACGCGGTAATGAGCTTCTTCGCTCCCGATGCGGTCTTTGCCGGGCGGGAGTGGAACCTTTACGAAGGCCGAGCGGCGATTCGTGGCTTCTTGGACGACTGGTTCGGCTCCTTCATCGAGCTTCGCATGGAAGTCGAAGAGTTCGTCGTCCTCGACGACGGGGTCGTGCTTGCGGTGGTCAACCAAGAGGGTCGTCCGGTCGGCGTCGATGGTCAAGTCCATGTGCGGGAGGGATGGGCCATCTGCTGGTCGGCCGATGGCCTCCTCGTGCGATTGACGACCCACACCGACGTCGACGAGGCCCGTGCTGCCGCCGGACGGCTCGCCGAGTCGAGGCGTTAGGCGTGGCGAGTTTCGCTCGCCGTTTCGTTCGACCCTTAGACGACACTCGGCATCGCGGCGCCGAAACGCGCGCTTTTCATGCAGAGCGGGTAGGCGCTTTCGTCCTAAGCACCTAAGTCTCAGCAGGTGCCTGGCTTGCCCAAGTAGACATCGATGCCCGTGTCCGTGCCAGCGACAACATCGAGTCGCTTGTCCTTGTCGAGCCGGCCCACCTCGATCGTCTCGGTGCCCTCGGAACCGGGCGCGGGATGGAGCAGTCGAAGCTTCCCGTCCCAGGACCAAACAACGTTCTCACACCTTCGTCGTGAAACGCACCCGCGGCGATATCCAATCACCGTCTCGATCGAAATCGCCGCCGGCGATGCCGTTCACACCATCCCCCGCGGAAGAGAGAATCGGGGCCACATCGAATGTTCCCTCCTGGGCCGGGTTCCCGTTAGGACCGCGACCTGGTCTGTCGAGTAGAGGGGAACGGCGAGGTCGAGGCTGTCGCCAGGGTTAAAGCGGCCGAGAGTCACCTGCCAACCCACCGTCGCGGCCGTGAAGTCATACGGGGGGTCGACCGGCACTTCGAAGCCGCCGTCTCCGTCTCCGTGCCTCACCCAGATCGTGCCATTTATGTCGACGGTCACGCGTCAATCTGCGTGTCCTGATCCAGATTGCCCAGCGCGAGCCCCGACACGTTTGCCGTTGTTTCGGCGTCACGCCGCGCCTCGAACCTGCCACCACCCTTTCCCAGGAACACGGATATTGCGTCGGAGCCGTCACTGTCGTAGTTGCCCGAGACGAGGTCCAGGCGCCCGTCATCATCCAGGTCCGCTGATTCGAGCAGCCAGTTCCCCGGCCCCCCTTCGAGCTTGCGGGCGAGCTTGAACTTGCCATCGCCTCGGTTCATGAAGATCGAGATCGTCGATGTACCTTCGTCGGCGACGGCGAAGTCGGGCAGCCTGTCGCTGTTGAAGCGAGCGACAACTATGCCCTCGGGCCCCCGAGGGTCGCGGATGTTGCGCGGCGCCTTGAACGTTCCGTCGCCCTTCCCCCGAAGGAACGAAAGTGATCGCCTTCGGCGCTGGCGTCGTTGGCGACGATCAGATCGGTCTTTCCGTCTCGGTCGAAGTCGGCGATACCCGTTCCGAAGACGAACCCGCCGGTGTCATAGGTGTCGACAGTGCCAAGTGACCCCGCGGAAGCGGGCGAAGCCGATAGCAGGCAGGCGGCGAAGCCTGCGACCGCAATCCCCACGTAACGCGACATGGGCTCCATGGTACGGACGCTTCGCCCTCCGCGCGGAGCGGACCGTGCCAAGCTCGCTCGACGCAGAAAACGGGCATCTAGATGAGTGTCCCCCCGCCCGTGCGTTCGCCTTTCTAGTCCGCCGCATTCGCACTGGAGTAGCTTCTAAAGCAGACCCCGGCGCATCCGCCCGAGGGGGAGCGCCCTGGCACTCATTTGTTGGGGCGCTCGCGGGTTCGGTTTGCGAGCCGTGCGCTTCGGGTATAGAAGCGACGCGGGTAGGCCGCGCTGCCCGTCCAAACTCCTTCCGCGGACTGATGGACCAGGGCCAGGACGTGCAGCCAGTACCCCCCGGTTGGCGCACGGTCTTGGCCTGTGTCCTTCCGGCCGGACGTCGACCGAAGAACTCATCCGGCCCGACTTCGTCATAGAGGAACGGTGCGCGGTTAGGCCGCTGCCATTGGCAGCTCGAAAACTTCTTCTTCGACGAGGTGCTTGTGAGACGGGCAGTAGGTGAGGCCGGGAAGTGCGTCTCGCTGACAAGGCTTGCCTCTGCGACTGAACGCCTCGCAACGGCGGCGACGGAAGGGCTCCACGCTTTCGGCAATCCGTTCGCCAGCTTCGAGGTGGATCGGGATGATCTCGAGCACTCTTGCCTGCCGGTGAACGGGAAAGAGGTGGCGAACCTCTCTGAAGAGCGTCCTCGCAGGTCGTGCAGGTCCGTCCTGAAGGAGAATTCGCTGGGTCAGCGCCTGGCAGGCGTCGAGCAAGAACTCCTGCTCCGGCCAGGCTGCTGGATCGGTCATGAGTGGCCGAAGGTCCCGAAAGAGCGATCGAATCAGCGCATACATGGGCGTCCTTCCCTCGGCACTTCGTTATGGGTGTCCTTTCCCAGTGCGCTCATTACCCCCTTCGTGCGGTTTGAACCAAAGGTGTCCCGCCGCTTAGGCGCTTCTCTCCAGAGCGGTAGTTCTGAGCTACGCCCCTAGCCCGACCGCCTCGAGCGCTTCGGCCTTCGTTTGGTAGAGCTTGAAGCTCTGCGGCTTGCCGTCGCGGAACGTCCAAAGCTGAGCGCCGAGTCCCTCTACCTTGACCCCGCTCCCCCGACCGCGCATCCGCACGTGGTTCACGACGATCACCCTCGATTCATCCACCTCGATGAACTCTTCGGGGTCCCAGCGCAACGAGTCAAAAGCATCGACGAAGGAATTCCAGAATCCTCGGATCTGCTCTCGGCCCCGATAGGTGCCCTTCGCGGGGCCGATCGAATTCGACCAGTCCATCTCGAAATCGTCACCCAACAGCTCCAGAGCGCCCTCGATGTCCCCGCGGTTAACCAGATCCAAGCCTCGGCGAACCAATTCGACATTCTCCTGCGCCATCGCTCTCTGAGTATCTCGCGGCGAGGGCCACTTTCCAGGCGGGCGGCTTTTAGGCGCTCTTCGTCCAAAGCGTCTACTCCCATGCTTCGCAGGACGAGGCACTGTCCTGCCGGGGCTGTGAAACGCCGGGCGGCGCCGGATGATCCAGTTGCCCAGGGCGACTTGAAGTGGTACGGTCGGCTGACATCGACACGACGCCATTGGGGGTCTCGGAATGGCAAATAATCGCAATCGCCCATCCCCGTCTTTGATCATCAGCGTCCTCGCGCTAACGATCTCGATCACTGGTGTTGCCACAGCGCTGCCGGGCCGGAACACGGTCAACTCAGGCGACATAGTGAACGGCACCATCCGTGACGTCGATATCCGAGACGGCGCCGTCGGCTCGGCCGCCGTTTTGGACGACTCACTGGGTACGCAGGACCTCGGCCCAGGATCGGTGACCCTTTCAGAGCTCGGCCCGAACTCAGTCGCGAGCGGCGACATCGTCGACGGGCAGATCACGTCCGCCGACATCGGAAACGGCCAGGTCGCCGCAACCGACATCGGCCAGGGGGCCGTTCGGGCGAGCGAGCTGGGCAACGTTGTCATGCGCCTTGGACCGATCGTTGAGAGTCATGCTGGAACACCGCAGAACGGCGACTGGGCAGGGTCCACTTCGACCGCCGCATGCGAAGCGGGCGAAGAGCTCATCTCGGGCGGAGCCAGGTTCGGAAGTAACGAGGGCGACGCGCTTGGCGCCGAACTGGCAATCGGCGAGCTCGATTTTGATCCAGACGAAGAGACGGTGAGGGCGATCGGCCTGAACGACTTCTACGCGGATGCCCAGTTCCGCGCCACCGCTCTCTGCCTGGACAACTGAGCCAAATGCGAACAGAGGGGCCTGGCGAGTCGTAGCGGCTTTTATGCGCTTTCCATGCAAGGCACTTAGTCCAGAAGGGTTCCCGCGCGATAGTCGCGCGATAGTCCTTTAGGCGCCAGGCAGGGCCTTTGACGGAGTTTCGGTGGGTCGTCTGCGAGGAATCGTCACACCGCTTGTCTGAGCGGTTTGAGCGATCCGAGGAAGCGGGCCCGACAGGATTCGAACCTGTGACCTTCGGTTTCGTAGACCGACGCTCTATCCGGCTGAGCTACGGGCCCGGGATGGGACAGGCTAGCGAGATGAGCTGTCCCAGCCGGGCCCGCGCTTCAAGGGATTCGGCCGGCCGGCGCGCGGTGCCTACGAGCGCCGGTAAGGATCGACGTAGACATCGTCGATCTGCCACTCGCCGCCCGAGCCCATCGGCGTGAACTCGAACGCGACGGGCGTCCTCTCGCCCGGAAGGAGCGGGAGCAGGTTCACCCCGATCACCATCTGCTGGGTCGGCTGCCACTGGCCGTTGGCTCCAACGACGCCGATCGGCGCGGACTGCGTCTCGCCGAAGCCGTCCACGTAGTGCACCTTGACCTTGAGGCTCGAGAGCGGCGAGCCCGTGTTGCGGGCGAACAGCCGGATCGTCGGGTGCTCGATACCGACGCACATCGCGGGGCTCATGGCCGAGCTGCCGGCGGGCAGGCGTCAGCGAGCGCTTGTCGCCCTCGTCCCCGACGTAGTAGGGCTCGTTTCCGGCCACGACGGAAGCGCCGCCCTCCAGCGACCAGTCGGCAGCCTTCGCCTCGAAGCCGCCATCGGGTGCGAGCGTGTAGTTGGCCGGGTCTGCCCAGGGCATGAACGGCTGCGAGAGCTCCTGCGCGTCGCAGCTCTCAGCGGATGCGACCAGGGGAGAAGCCTGGGCGGGTGGCGCGATCGCGAGCCACGCGGCGAGCAGCGGAGCGGTGGTGAGGAGTGCGCGGATCCTGGTCCTGGTGTTCATCTGGCCCTCCATGGCGCATCGAACTTGGGCGATTTCATGCACTCACTCGGCACGATGGCAAATCCCTACATCGAACATTCGTCCAATTAGGGACTTTTCGCTCAAGTTTTCGCCGCAGGCGCTAAAGCCCGAGGCGATATCCGACGATGGGCTTGATGCATGACCGGACACGGGGGGACCACCGCCGACCTCGGGCCCGCGGAAGAGCGGCTCCTCGTGGAGTCCCGCGAGCAGCTTGCGGCCGGCCTGCTGAACCGGGAGCGAACGGTCGAGGTCGTGGCGGCGACGTTGTTCGTCGATCGCCGCGGTCGGCATGGCAGCGATGTTCGAGGCGCCTCGCGCCCTGGATGTGCCCCTCGCGGTCGGCCTCATGGGCGCCTATGCGCTGGCGACCCGCGTCGAGTTCCGCGTGGCCTCCGGCTGGACGGATCCGTCGCAGCTCGTGTTCGTGCCGATGCTCTTCCTGCTTCCGACGGATGCCGTGCCGCTCATCGTCGCCGGCGCGCTCCTCCTGGCCCGCCTCCCCGACTACCTCAGCGGCGACGTGCATGCCGGTCGAGCACTGCTTCGAATCGGGGATGCCGGGTACTCCCTCTGGCCGGCGGCCGTCCTCCTCGCGTTCGGCGCGACATCGCCCGACTGGGCGGACTGGCCGATCTACGTCGGGGCCCTGGCGGCGCAATTCGCCGTCGACGGGCTGATCACGACGTTCCGCGTGAGCTACGGGCTCGAGGTCCCGTGGAGAACCGTGCTCTCCGAGCTGGGGCGCATCGACGTGATCGACGCGCTCCTCTCCCCCGCCGGCCTTCTCGTCGCGTTCGGCGCCGCCGCCGAACCTTGGACGTGCATCCTGGTCGTTCCTCTCCTCGCCGTGTTTCAGCTGTTCGCCCAGGAGCGCGAAGCGCGAATCGAGAGCGCTCTCGCGCTCTCGAGCGCTTATCGCGGCACCGCGCTCCTGCTCGGCGAGGTCCTCACCGGTAAGGACGAGTACACGGGCGAGCACTCGCACAGCGTCGTCGTCCTCGCCCACAAGGTCGGTGAGGTGCTCCGACTGAACGACGTCGAGATGCGGGACATCGAGTTCGGAGCGCTACTCCACGACGTAGGGAAGATCTCGGTCCCCACGGAGATCATCAACAAGCCCAGCCGCCTCACCGACGAGGAGATGGACATCATGCGCACCCACACGATCGCGGGCGAGAGCATGCTCAACCGGATCGGCGGGGTCCTGGAGGAGGCCGGGGTCGTCGTCCGCACCCACCACGAGCGCTACGACGGGAAGGGCTATCCCGACGGCTTGGCCGGCGAGGAGATCCCGATGCCAGCGCGGGTAATCGCCGCGTGCGACGCGTTCAACGCGATGACCACGGACCGGCCCTACCGAAAGGCCATGCCGGTGGAGAAGGCGATCGCAGAGTTGAAACGCGAATCGGGGAAGCAGTTCGATCCGCGTGTCGTCGAGGCAGTTCTCGAGGTCGTCGCGGCGTGGGATGAAGCAACCGCTGAATGATCTCGTCGGCTCGCCAACGGGGCCTGCGTCTGAGCTAGAGCCGTCCCGCCTCGGCCGCCGCCTTCTCGGCGGCGTCGAGCTGCTCCTCGATCAACCCGAGCCCTGAGGTCCAGAAGCCCGGGTCGGTGAGGTCGACGCCGACGATCGCGCCCAGGTCTTCCGGCGAACGCGAACCGCCGGCCGCGAGCAGCTCCAGATACGACGGAACGAACTCGGCACCGGTCTCCTGGTAGCGGCGATAGACCGAGAGCGCGAGCAGGTGGCCGTACGCGTACGCGTAGACGTAGCCCGGCGTGTCGACGAAGTGCGGCACGTAGGACCACCACGTGCCGTACTCCGGCGCCGGCTCGACCGAGTCGCCCAGAAGGTCGGCCTGCGTCTCGAGCCATGCCGCGGCGAACGCGTCGGGCGAGAGCTCGCCGGACTTCGCGGCGCTCGGCGTGGATGCGGTCCTCGAAGCGGTTCATCGCCACCTGGCGGAAGACCGCCGCGACGGCGCCGTCGAGCGACTCGGCCAGGAGCGAGAGGCGCGCAGCGGCGTCGGGCGCTTCGTCGAGGAGCCGCTCGAGCACGATCGTCTCGCCGAAGATCGACGCCGTCTCGGCGACCGTGAGCGGAGTCGATACCTGGAAGATGCTCTGCTCCTTGCCGGCGAGGTAGGCGTGGACGCCATGGCCCAGCTCGTGCGCCATCGTCAGGACGTCGCCCGAGCGGGAGGTGTAGTTCAGCATCACGTAGGGGTGGGCCGAAGGGACCGTGTAGGCGCAGAAAGCGCCGCCGCGCTTGCCGGCGGCCGGGCGGCGCGTCGATGTAGTCGCCCTCGAAGAAGCCCGGACGGCGGCCTCGCCCAGCTCCGGCGAGAAGCCCCGGTAGCAGTCGAGGACGAGCTCGCGGGCGTCGGCGTAGCCGATCCGCTGCTCCTCCATCGCGACCGGCGCCATGCGGTCGTAGTGGGCGAGCTTGTCGAGGCCGAGGAGCTTCGCCTTCAGGCGATACCAGCGCCGGGCCAGCTCGTAGTGGGAGACGACGGCCTCGATCAGCGCCTCGACCGACTCGTCGGACGCCTCGTTCGAGAGGTTGCGGGCCGCGAGCCAGTGCTCGTAGGAGCGCAGGCGATCCTTCGTCGACTTGTCCTGGAGCAGCGTGTTGAAGATGAACGCGCGCGTGCGGAGCCCGGGCTCGAGGGCCTTCGTCACAGCGTCGGCCGCCTCGGCGCGCCGCTCGCGATCGGGGTCCTGGAAGCGGCTGAGCGCTTCCATCAGCGGCACGGGCTCGTCCGCGTCGGGCAGCTCGACCATCACGCTCGAGATCTGCTCGGTGAAGAGGCGGCCGAACGCGGAGCGGCCCGGTCACCTCGGTCTCGGTGAGGATCAGCTCCTCGGGCTCGGTCAGCTGGTGCGGGCGGTAGCGGCGGGCGGTCCGGAGATGATGGCGGCAGAACTCAAGCTCGTCCGCTTCGAGGAGTGCCTCGGCCTGCTCGTCGGGGAGCTCGTTCCACTCGAGCTCGAAGAAGATCAGCGAAGTCTCGATCTCGGCGCCACGCTCCTGGACCTGCTGGAGGAGCGCGCCGCGCTCGGGGTCGGCGGTGTCGACCGTGAACCAGAGCGCCGCGTAGGAGCCGGCCCGCCCGACCTTGTCGAAGATCGTCCTCGAGCTCGCGCATCGCGGCGACCAGGCCGGCGGCGTCGAGCTCGGAGACCTTGCCGCGGTGCTTCTCGGCGAATGCCACGAGCGTGCTCGCGCGCCTCGGCCAGGAGCTCGAGCGTGCCCTCCGCGCCCTTCCCGTCGACGAGCGGATCGAGGTTCCAGCGGGCTTCTTCGAGCGCCTTGTCCGGCGCGGCGGTGGTCATATCCCTGAAGATACGAGGCCCGCCGCGCCGGCCGGCGCGGAACTAGCTGCGGCTACGGGACCTGCTGGACGAGCTGCCGCTTCCCGCACGCTTGCGTGTCCCGCTCGACTTGGAGCTGCTCGAGCGCGAGCGGGAAGCGCTCGACTTCGAGCGAGAGGAGCTTGACTTCGCCCGCTCGTCTTCGAGCTCCGTCGAGCGCTTGCGCTGCGCCGGCTTGCGCCGCTCCGCAGCCGGGATCTCGGCCTTCGCGACCGCTTTGGTCAGCGTCGGGATGAGCTTCTCGAGATAGCGGGCCATCTTCTCCTCGTCGCGCCGGATGTCGCGAGCAAGCTTGGCCGTCTCCTTGTCCCCGACCTCTTCGGCGAGCGTCTCGATCGCCGAGTAGGTGGCGATCTCCTCGTGCTCGTTCCAGTACTCCGTCTTCGCGTTCTTGAGGAGCTTCTCCTCGGGCGAGGTGCCGCGCAGCATGTGAAGCGGGCCCTTGTTGGCGGCAACCTGCGCCTTCGCGGCCGCGGCAGACCTTGCCAACGCCTGTCGCGGCGGCCTCGCGACGACGTCTCGGTCACGCCCGGCGTGCCGCCGAGCTTCTTCACCGGCGCTCCAGCGCCTTCGAGTGCGACTTCGTCTCCTGCAGGTGGTCCTGGAGCTGCTTCTTGTAGGCCTTGCGGTCGGCCGTCTGGTCATGCCGATATGGGCCGCGAGCGCGGCCATCGAGCTCACTTTTCCTTCGCATTGGCCTCGTTCAGGTACTGAACGAGCTTCGCGTCTTTCATGGGCGTGTCAGTCATGGGTTATCTCCTTTCGGGTGAACCCAACGCCCTACCCGCTCGCGCGCCTCAGGCAACCGAACGCCAGCGGTGAACGTCGCCGTCGTCGTCGCGGGCCAGCTTCGCCCGTGAGCGTCAGGTGGTCGAGATACGCCAGCACCATCTGGAGGCCGCGTAGCCGAACGGTCGCCGCGTTGAGCTCTGCGCCGCCCATCAAGCTCGGGAATGACGTCGAACGGGGCTGTCGGGCTCGTCGCCAAGTCGCGCCGCGCACCCGCCCGATGCTGCTGTGACCTCCTCGCGATAGACCCGCGACCTTGCCGGGCACGTCCCGGATACGAGCCGCCCGTGGCCCGGCAGGCAAAGGGTGGTGTGTCGAGCGCCTCGACCCGTCGAGCGAGCTCGAGGTACTCTCCGACCGGATCCGGGGTGTGCCCGTAGTCGAAGAAGAGGAAGATCCTCCCGCGCGAGGTGGTCGCCTGAGATCAGGAGGCCCTCTCGGGCTGATGGAGGCACGATGTGAGACGGCGCGTGGCCCGGGGTCTCGATGGACGTGCCAGGAGCCGTGGTCGGTCTCGACCTCGTCCCCGTCGCCAAGCGTCGCGGTCGGGCTCGACGATCCGCGCGATTCCGGAGCCGGCCTCCGCTGCGGCCGCCTTAATCGCTCGAGGCACGCGGCTCGGGACCCCGACTGGCGCGCAAGCTCGAGCCGGCGGGCCAGCGCGGCGTCCGGGTCCTCGGCCATCGGCCCGCACGTGGTCCCAGGCGGGGTGCATCCACAGCTCGCAGCCCGCGGCGTCCAGGATCGGCCCCGCGTGGCCGTAGTGGTCGGCGTGGGCGTGCGTGCAGACGACGAGCCGTGATGTCCTCCATTCCCAATCCCACCTGCGCGAGCGCGAACTCGAGCTGTCGCGTTCCGACGTCGGGAACGGCGTAGCCCGTGTCGACGAGGACGATGCCGTCACCCGCCGCGAGCGCCTAGGCGTTGCCGTGCGGGAGCTCCCGCCACGGAAGGGGCAGCCGCAGGCGCCAGACACCGGGAAGGAAGCGCTCGCCCCTGCCGAGCTCGTCGTTCTTCGGCGCCACCTGGCGGCTAGCCGGGCTTGCCGTCGCCGTCCGTGTCGGGCAGGCCGGTCGAAGCTCGCCGGGGCCGCTCACGTCGATCCCATGCTCGCCGAGGACGTCGAGGAGGTTCTCCTGAAGGCCCGCGTACTGGGATGCGTCGATCTGCGGTGCCGTCCGGCATCGCTCCGGATCGATTCCGGCCTGCCTCCATGGCGGCCGATGATCTGCGCGCGGAGCTCCGTCGACGTTCGTGTCTCCGCTGCAGGTCGAGGTCTGGCTCGACCCCTGCGAGATCTGGATGTTGCCGGACGCGTACGCGTGCTTGATCATCCCCAGCATCCCGATGCATGCTGGCCATGTCCGTCGCCTCCGACCGAGCTGCCGAACGACCGGGCGCCTGCCCACGCCCTCGATCGGCTGGCCGACGGGCTTGACCTCCTCGGATTGCGAGGGGCGACCGACGGTCATCTCGTTGCCCGGCTGGATCGCGCTCTCGCGCCGGCGGCGGCGTTCGAGAAAAGCCTGAGAGAGACCCATGTAGCGATACTAGACCCGCGATTGATCCGGCGACTTCTGCGAACAGCATGCAAGCCGTCGACCGCCCAGGCGACGGCCGCGGTCGCCCGCTCGGGCATCCTCGCGCCGTCGCGCCCGGACAAGGTGGCGCGGATGGCGTCGCGAGGTGCTCCGACGCGGGCCGTTCGGCGCGGCCGCGACCGTCGCGGCGATCCGCTGGGGCGACCGGCCCGCGCTCGTGGACGAGCTCGGCACGCTCACCTACGTGGAGGTCGACCGAGCGCTCGAACGCGCTGGCGAACGCGTGGATGGCGGACGGGATCGAGCCCGGCGACACCGTCGCGATCCTCTGCCGCAACCACCGCGGCTTCGCCGACGCGACCTACGCCGCGGCCAAGGCCGGGCTTCGCGCCGTCTACATGAACACGGAGTTCGCCGGGCCGCAGATCGACGACGTCTGCAAGCGCGAGCGGCGTCGACGCGCTCGTCTTCGACGAGGAGTACGACGACCGCGCGCCGGAGTGGGCCGAGCGCCACTACCGGGCCTGGACCGACTCCGGCGATGCCGGCGGCGCCCAGGCGACGCTCGAGGAGCTGATCGCCGCCTCGCCTACGACGCCGGTCGACGCGGGCGGCGTGAGGCCGACGGTCGTGATGCTGACCAGCGGGACCACCGGCACGCCGAAGGGCGCGCCGCGCAGCGAGGTCGGGTCGATCAACTCGCTCGGCGCCTTGCTCGACCGGGTTCCGTTCCGGACCGGCGAGGTGACCTACATCGCGCCGCCGTTCTTCCACGCGCTCGGCTTCGCCAACCTCTCGATCGCGCTCTCCTTCGGCTCGAAGATCGTCTGCCGGCGCCGCTTCGACGCCGAGGACGTTCCTGCGCGGCATCTCGGAGCACCGCGCGACGACCGCCGTCGTCGTGCCGGCGATGCTCCAGCGCACGCTCGCGCTCGGGCCGCGAGCGGATCGCCGAGTTCGACACCTCCTCGCTGCGGATCATCTTCTGCGGCGGCTCGCAGCTGCCCGGGGTCACGGCGACCGAGACGCTCGAGACGTTCGGCGACGTGCTCTACGTCCTCTACGGCTCGACCGAGGTCTCCTACGCCTCGATCACCGTCCCGCGCGACCACCGCGAGGCGCCGACCACCGTCGGCAAGCCGACGCTCGGCACCATCGTCCGCCTGCTCGACGACGACGGCAACGAGGTGCCCCAAGGCGAGACGGGGCGGATCTTCGTCTCCAACGGGATGGAGTTCGAGGGCTACACGGACGGCCAGACGAAGGAGGTCATCGCCGGGCTCATGTCGTCGGGCGACGTCGGGCACTTCGACGAGGCGGGGCGCCTCTTCATCGACGGCCGCGACGACGACATGATCGTCTCCGGCGGCGAGAACGTCTTCCCGCAAGAGGTCGAGGAGCTGCTCCTCGCGCATCCCGGCGTGGCCGACGCGGCGGTGATCGGCGTCGACGACGAGGACTTCGGCCAGCGCCTCGCGGCCTACGTCGTCGTCCGCGGCGACGAGCGCCGGGCGCCGAAGAGCTCAAGGGGTACGTGCGCTCGAACCTCGCCCGATACAAGGTGCCGCGCGACGTCCACTTCATCGACGAGCTGCCCCGAAACGCGACGGGCAAGGTCCTCAAGCGGAAGCTGCGCGAGAGCCCCGAGGTACCAGGTACCTCGTAAAACGCTCATGTTCGAGTCCGTACTCGTGGATCTCGACCGGGGTGCCCGGCGGGACCATGTCGACCAGCGCCGACACGTCCTCGTCGACGGCGCGGATGCACCCGTGTGAGATCTCGGCGCCGAGCGCGCCGCTCGTGCCGTGGAACGCGATGCGGTCGCCGCCGAGCCAGCCCGACGGAAGGTTGACCTGCCGTGCCGTCGTTGCAAGAGCGCAGCATCCGTAGGCGGCGTTCAGGCCGCCGCGGAAGGTGTCGGTGATCGCGAAGCGCCCCGTCGGCGTCGGCGCTGTCGGCATGCCGATCGAGACCGGGAACGTCCGGACGAGCTTGCCCTCTTCGTAGAGGCGTGTCTCGAACTCGGACAGGTCCACCTCGAGGTTCCAGGTCGACCCGCCCGCCTTGAGGCGCTCGGGGTCGAGCTCGAGCCAAAGCGGCTCCCCGTTCTCCGTGAACGGGGTCAGGACAGCCGCCCACTCGTCCTTCTGATCGGTCACCGCGTACACGGTGCGCGAGCCGAACTCGGTCCGGTGACCGACCGTCTCGACGACCTTGCCGCCCGGCTTGTCGTAGAGGTCGACGGTCTGCCCGAGCCTCACGAAGACCGTGGGGTTGCCGTCGTCGAACAGCCTGAGCTTCTCCGGCTTGCGGCTTTGCGACCTTTGCGACCTCGGTCGTCTTTGCCGGCTCGGGCTCGCCCCCCTCAGCCTCCGTGGCGGGCTCGACCACGTCGCTCTGCGCAGCCGGCTCGCTGGGCTGCGGTGCCGGGTCGTCGCTGCCGCATCCGCCCGCTGACGCAAGGGCCGCCCCGCAAAGAGCAAGCGCCAACGCTCGACCCCGAAACCGTTCCGCCATCGCCGTTCCCATCGTCACCGTGCCGCGCCCCCTTGAAGGCTCTCATCCCAAGGTAGCGCCGCGGGGCCCCTATCGGTCCTGTCCTCGCCTTTCCCCGTGTCTGGCGACGACTCCCGACGCAAGCTCGGCGCCTTCGAAGGAGCCGGCATCCACCCTCTTGGCGAGCGTGCGGGCGATGATCGCGTCGGTCACGCGCGGGAAGTGGCGAGCCAGGAAGAGCTCCGACCGCGCCGCGCCGCGTGGTCGCGAGGTCGCGCCGGACCCGGGAGTCGAGAACGGCGCGAAGCACCGTGTCCACCACGCCTTCCAGCGGCTCGAAGCTGCTCATGCCCTCCAGCGAGAGCCCGGCCTCGGCGGTGGAGTCGTGGATCGGGCTCCTGACCGCCGAGGGGTAGACGGAGGTGACGCCCACGTGCGTTCCGAGCTCGTGACGGAGCGCATCGGCGTAGGCGAGCATGCCGCGCTTCGACGCTCCGTAGGCGGCGGCGAGGGGGAGCTGCATCACCGCCATGCGCGACGCGACCATCACGACCCGCCCGCGGGAGCGGACGAGCTCTCCGGCGCAGGCCGCGCTGACCCTCCAGGTCCCAAGCAGGTTGATCTCGAGCTGGCGGCGAGCCTCGTCGCCCGGTGGCAGCTCGGCGGGCGCCGGGCCGCCGATCCCGGCGTTGTTGATCAGCACGTCGAGGCCGCCCAGGCGGGCGATCGCCTCGGCGACCGCTGCCGGGACGGCATCGTCGTCCGTGAGGTCGCAGGCGATGACGGGAAGGCTCTCGTCCGTCGCGGGGAACCAGATCCAGGCCGACGACGGAAGCGCCGCGCTTCGAGAGCTCGGTCGAGATCGCGGTTCCGAACGTGCCCGACGCACCCGTCACGAGCACGCGCAGGCCGCTTGCGTCGCGAAGGCTCATGCGGCGGTCGTCTCGGCAGGCGCGGCCGCGGCGGCTCCAGCCTCGCTCGGCCGGAACGGATCGCCCGCCCCGCGACGAAGCCTCTTTGCGCCGGCGTCGATCTCGCGCGGCAGCTCGGCGACGAAGCGGTCGAAGTCGACCCTCATGGCGGGCCGGCTCGCGCCCCACCGCTTGGTGGCCGCCGCGAGGCTCTGCTCGACCGACTTTCGCTGCTCGGCGGCGGACGGCAGCGCGTAGCTGCCGCCGAGATAGGCGGCGAAGAGCTTCGACTGCTGCTCGACGATCGGCAGGGCGGCGCCCGTCGACTGCATGAGGCCGACGAACGCGAGCGTCGGGTCGTCGAGGTGGAAAACGCGCCGGTAGAGAGGGAGCGTCTCTGGGTTCTCGCCGAGCCAGCGCGCGGAGAGGAACGGGATCGTCACCTCGTAGCCGGTGGCCCAGACGATCACGTCGACCTCGTCGCTTCGGCCGTCGGTGAAGCGGACCGAGCCGCCGGCGAGCTCCGCGATGCCGGGCCGGGCCTCGACCTCTCCGTGGGTGAGGCGGTGGAGGATGGTGTCGCTGATCGTCGGGTGGTTCTGAAACAGGCCGACAGCGGGAGCGGGAAGGCCATAGCTCTGTGGCTTGCCGACGCCGATCCGCAGCATCGTCTCGGCGAGCCGCTGGCGAAACCGCCAGGGCAGGAAGGCGATCGCACCGCCGGTCGCATCCGCCGGGCGGCCGAAGAGGTACTTGGGAACGATGTGGACGCCGCGGCGCGCCGACAGCAGCACCGGGCCGCGAGAGACGAACGAGGCGTCGACCGCGATGTCCATCGCCGAGTTGCCCATGCCCACGATCAGGACGCGCTTGTCCTGGAAGACCTCCGGGTCCATGTAGTCGTGGGCGTGCATCTGGCGGCCGTCGAAGTCGCCCGGGTACGGCGGGGTCGGCCATCGGGGGCTCCAGTTGTGGCCGTTCGCGACGACCACGGCGTCAAAGCGCTCGGTGGCGCCGGGCTCGGATTCGACGACCCACGAACCGTCCGAGTCGTCGCGCTCGACGGATGTCACGCTCGTGCTGAAGCGCAGGTGCGGCAGGACGCCGTACGTCTCCGCGTAGTCGGCGAGGTATCGCGCGATGTGGTCGACGGACGGGTAGTCCGGCCAGTCCTCCGGCATCGGGAAGTCGGCGAACTCGGTCCTGCCCTTGCTCGTGTTGAGGTGGAGCGAGTTGTATGCCGGCGAGATGCCGCTCGAGCTGCCGCAGACCCACAGGCCGCCCGGGCGTTCGCCCTTGTCGTAGCCCACCACGTCGGCGCCGATCTCGAGCAGCTCCTTCATCGCGGTGAGGCCGGCCGCGCCGGCGCCGATGACCGCTACGCGGCAGGAAGAGACTGAGTTCATCGAGCGGAGAGGGAGGGATTCGAACCCTCGAGAGAGCTATTAGCCCCCTACTCGCTTAGCAGGCGAGTGCCTTCAGCCACTCGGCCACCTCTCCGGGCACTGGCGCGATTCTAGATATAGGCTCGCCGCGCTCCGTGGCCCCTCGCAACCAGGCAGACCTCGAGCGGCTCCAAAGCCGCTACGACGCGGTCTTCGAGGGCATCTCTCCGCCGTTCGCGTTCGTCGACCTGGACGCGATGCGCTCGAACGCCGACGTGCTGGCCGCACAGGCGGCGCCGCTGCCTGTCCGGATCGCGTCGAAGTCGGTGCGCTCGACAAGCGTGCTCGAGCGCGATCCTCGGGCTCGACGAGAGCTTTCGCGGGATCCTCAGCTTCACGCTTCCCGAGGCGCTCCATCTGGCGCGCCAGGGCCACGAGGACATCTTCGTCGGCTATCCGACCGCGGACCGCAGGGCACTCGCCGAGCTGGCCCTGCTCGCGGCGGAGCGGCCGGACACGCACCCCGCGCTGATCGTCGACGAGCCGGCGCACCTCGACCTGATCGAGTCGGCCGCGGGCCGCGGCTCGGCGCCGATCCGGGTCGCCATCGACATCGACCCGAGCTGGTGGCCGGCGCGCGGGCGCGTCGCGCGCATCGGCCCGAAGCGCTCGCCGATCCGCACGCCGGAGCACGCGCGGCGCTTCGCTGCCGAGATCACCGAGCGGCCCGGGAACGAAGCTCGTCGGCGCGATGGCGTACGAGGGGCACATCGCGGGCGTCGGCGACGACATTCCCGGCAGGCCGCTGCGAAGCGCCGCGATCCGCACGATGCAGTCGCGCTCGCTCGACGAGCTTCGCGAGCGACTGCCAGGGGTGATCGCCGCGATCCGCGAGGCCGCCGGAACGGAGCTCGAGTGGGTGAACGCCGGCGGCACTGGCAGCCTCGCTCGCTCGAAGGAGCTGGGCATCGCGACCGAGCTGACCTCCGGCTCGGGGTTCTACGCGCCGACGCTGTTCGACACCTACCGCTCCCTCGACCTCACCCCCGCCGCGTTCTTCTGCCTGCCCATCGTGCGCCGTCCGCATCCGGGCGTGGCGACGGCGCTCGGCGGCGGCTACATCGCCTCGGGCGCGCCCGGACGCGACCGCCTTCCCCAGCCGTACATGCCGGCGGGGCTCACCCTCGACTCCGACGAGGCTGCCGGCGAGGTGCAGACGCCGCTGGTCGGCGCGGCGGCGAAGAAGCTTCGCGTCGGCGACCGCGTCTACATGCGCCACGCGAAGGCGGGCGAGCTCTGCGAGCGCTTCGACTCGCTCTATCTGATCGAGGGCGACTCGGTCGTCGACGAGGTGCCGACCTACCGGGGCGAGGGGCTCACTCTTTCCTGTGAGAATCGCCCGCTCTCGATGAGCGACGAGCTTCTCAACCTCATAACGGTTCCGATCTTCACCGGCGCGATCGGCTACACGACCAACTGGAGCGGCGTGTGGATGCTGTTCAACCCCGTGTACTTCAAGGGGTTCCGGGTGCCCGGGCTCCGAGCGGTCGTGCCGCTCCTGCCGCGGAAGATCCAGCAGATCCCGGGCGTCATGCACGGCGGCGTGGGCTGGCAGGGGATCATCCCGTCGCGCGCCGCCAAGATGGGCTCGATCTCGGTGGACAAGGGCATCGCCAA
This sequence comes from uncultured bacterium, assembly GCA_963740125.1. Lineage (GTDB taxonomy): Bacteria > Actinomycetota > Thermoleophilia > Solirubrobacterales > 70-9 > JALZKA01. The sequence goes on from CAVUCV010000006.1 coordinate 63,200, forward strand.
GCTCGGCAGCCCGTCCGAGTTCTACAAGCAGCTCGAGCCCGACAAGATCGCCGAGCACATCCTCGAGACGGCTCGCGGCGACATGCACGACATGGTCGAGCGGATCATGGAGCGCGAGCATCCGGACCTCTGGCACGACCTGCCTCCCCGGGTCCGGGAGGGCGTCCACGCGCGGGTGCAGGAACAGCTGCCGGAGATCGTCCGCGAAGTGACCGACGCGATCGGCGACCCACACCGACCAGATCCTGGACATCAAGCTGATGGTGATCCGCTACTTCGACGAGAACCCGGAGATGGCCAACCGGATCTTCGAGGAGATCGGCCACAAGGAGCTCAAGTTCATCACCAACTTCGGCTTCTTCTTCGGCTTCGTGCTTGGCATCCCGGTCGCGTTCATCACCAACGCGATCCACGACTGGTGGCTCCTCCCGTTGCTCGGGATCGTCGTTGGGTACGTGACGAACCTCGTCGCCATCTACATGATCTTCCAGCCGGTCGAGGAGCGGAGCTTCCTCGGCGTGAAGATCCAGGGGCTCTTCATGAAGCGCCAGCACGAGGTGGCCGAGGTCTACGCGAAGATCGTCGCCGACGACATCGTGAACCTCAACAACATCGGCGACGAGCTCCTCCAAGGGCCCGCGCTCCGACCGCACCCGCAAGCTGATCGAGACCGCGATGCGCCCGGCGCTCGACCGCGCGATCGGCCCGATCCGCTCGGCGGTCCGCGTCGCGATCGGCGGCCGGCAGTACGACGCGATCCGCGAGTCGGTGGCCACCGAGGCCGTCGACTACACGATGACCCCCCTCGGCGACCCCGAGTTCAACAAGCGCCAGTCCACGGCGATCAAGAACCTGATCACCGCCCGCATGCGCGAGATGGCACCCAAGGACTTCTCGGAGATGCTCCGCACCGCGATCAGGGAGGACGAGTGGCTCCTCTACCTGCACGGCGCGGTGCTGGGCCTCGGCGCCGGCCTCCTCCACCTCCTCATCTTCCCCCCACCGAGCTGAGGGACGCCGCTGCCGAGCCGTGCCAAGAGTCCTATCTGGATCTTGCTTGTTGCGTGAGCGACCGTGCGGTGGCAAGGGCGCTTAGCGAGTTCATCCGCCTGGAGCTCGTGACGATCTACGCGCTGAGCGATTGGCTCGGTGAGCGGAGTCATAGGCGTGGGGCGACCCGTCTCGCGAAGGCAATGGCGAGGTACCGGGGGCTTCCGATCGAGCGGGCACGAAGCGGCGCCGAGGTGAGAGCTCTGGAGATACTGAGAGACGCCGATGTGCCCTTCCCGCGCCTGAACGCGCTTGTCGCGGGCGAGGAAGCGGACCTCAGCTGGCCGCGAAGGCGGCTGATCATCGAAATCGACGGGGCGCCCGTTCCACCAGGACGTAGGCGAGGATGCGCGAAAGGAAGACGCGTGGCGCGCCGCGGGATGGACGGTCCGTCGCATCGACGCCGGCGGTGTCTACGACCACCCGCAGCGCCTCATCGAACTCAGCGCCTGACGGAGCGTGAAACGTCCCGCAACGTACACCCTGGTGTACATCGTGGGACGTTTGGCTCGGGGGAGTGCCCGGCGGGGTGCGCGGTGGGCGCGCGCGCTACGGCACCGTGCCCAGGACGCGGTCCGTGTAGGCGTTGGTGAAGACGCCGTCCGGGTCGAGGCGCTTTCGCGCGGCCTGGAAGTCGTCCCAGCGCGGGTAGGCGGCCGCCAGGTCCGCCGCTGTGCGGAAGTGGCGCTTGCCCCAGTGCGGCCGGCCGCCGAGGCCTCGGGCAGAGCACTCCACCTCGCGCATGTACGGCTCCCAGGCGAGCTGGCGGTCCTGGTGGACCGCGACGTAACAGGTGTCCTGCTCGTGGGATGGGCTCAGGAAAGAGTCGTCGCCCTTGACGAAGCGGACCTCGATCGGCCAGGCGACATGGAGCTCCGGGCGCGAGGCGATCTCGAGCACGCCTTCGATCAGCTCACGGCCGCGCTCGCGCGGCACCGCGTACTCCATCTCCGTGAACTTGATGTGGCGCTCGGAGGCGAAGACCTTGTAGCTCGCGTCGACCTTGGTCGCGCGGCCCAGGCCCTTCGCGGCGAGCTTCGCCACCCTCGGCGCCAGCGACGGCCTGGCCCGGACCGCGGCCGAGAACGCCTTGCCGACCCAGTTCTCGAGCATCACCTCCTGCGCGTAGACAACCGCGGGGTGCTTGGGCGCCGGGGGCTCCTGGGTGCGCCGCGACTCCCGGCACAGCGCCACATCGGTGCCGGGGAAGACGTAGAACTCGAAGTGGTCGGTGCCGGCGTTGAGCTCGTCGAGGCTCCCGAGAACCTCTCGCAGAGGCCTGGGTGAATCGACCCGGTTGATCGTGTACGCGGGCACTGTGCTGACCGTGACCGAGTAGACGATCCCGAGCGCGCCGACCGCAACCCGCGCCGCGCGCAACAGGTCCGGCTCGGAGTCGTCGATCGTGACCAGCGAGCCATCGGGTGCGATCACCTCCAGCGCCTCGACCTGCGCAGAGACGTTCTGGAAGCGCTCGCCCGTCCCGTGCGTGCCCGTCGAGATGGAGCCGGCGACGGTCTGGCGGTCGATGTCGCCGAGGTTCTCGAAGGCGACGCCGTCGGCGTCGAGCATCCGGTTGAGGTCATGAAGAACCACGCCCGCCTCGACCTTGAACAGCCCCGACTCCCGGTCGAAGTCGAGCTTGCGGGTGAGGCCGTCGAGCCGGACCATCGTCCCCTCGGTCAGCGCGCAGTCGGTGAAGGAGTGACCCGAGGCGGATGCCCGAACACGGAGGCCGCGTTCGGCCGAACGCGCGACGGTCCGCTGAAGCGCGTCGAGGGTCCCGGGCCGCTCGATGGACGCAGGCTCGCAACCCTGATCTCCCGCCCAGTTCGTCCACCGCGCCATCCGCGGCAAGGCTACCCCCGGAGAGCGGAGCGGGAGGGATTCGAACCCCCGGGCCCGCTGAAAACGGGCCGGCTGCTTTCAAGGCAGCTGCATTCAGCCGGACTCTGCCACCGCTCCAATCCCAATCGTAGGCCAGCGGCTATGCCTCAGCGCACGGGATGGCTTGCGAGAAAGAGACCGTCCGGATCGACCTTCTCGCGGATCTCGACCAGCCTCGCGTAGACGTCGGCGGCGAACGCGCTCGACGCGTCGCTGGGACGCTCGGCGAGGTTGAGGTAGTCCCGGCCGGTGCTCCAGGGCTCGACCGCAGCGACCACGCGGTCGAGGTGGGCGTCGATCGGAGCGACCATCTCCGGCGTGAACGGAACGCCGACCCCGTACATCGCGTACTCCCCATCGAGTGCGTCGAGCGCGCCGGCACCTTCCGGCGCCTGCGCCAAGGCCCCGCCGAGGTGGCGCAGCGAGACCGCAAGCAGCGGGCTTTCCGAACCTGGCCCCGCTGTCTCCAGGAGGGCCTCGATCGCGCCGTCGGTGAGCTCGCCGATCATCGTCTGATGAGTCATCCCCGGCGTGGGCTGCTCCGGATCGCCGTTGATGTGGCAGAGGCCGGCCGCGGGCATGGTCGCGAAAGCGTCCATCATCGGCGGCGCCACGGCGCGGAGCTCGTCGACGAGTCGAGCGCCCTCCGCCGGATCGCCATCGAACGCTCCCGTCACGTTCACGACCGGCGTCGCCCTGAGCGGCTCGGGAACCTCGGGAATCGGCGGGAGGCAGAGAAAGCGGATCGCGCTCGTCATCTCATCCGGCAGGTCGCGCGCCCAGTCGCGGTAGGCGGGCATGAGTTCGGCCGCAACCTCCGCCGGCCAGAACACGCCGCCCGCGTAGGTCTCGGCCAAGGGGACCAGCGACATCTCGAGCGCAGTGACCACCCCGAAGCTGCCGCCGCCTCCCCGCAGCGCCCAGAACAGGTCTGGCTCGTGGTCATGGTCGGCGCGCACGAGCTCCCCCTCGGCCGTCACGAGCTCGATCGCGGTGATCGAGTTCGAGGCGAGGCCGTGGCGCCGCGAGAGCCAGCCGATCCCGCCACCGAGCGCGTAGCCGACCACTCCGACATCGGGCGACGAGCCCGACAGGCCCGCGAGCCCGTACTCGCCGGCCGCGACTCCAAGGTCGCCCCAAAGGACGCCGGCGCCGACGCGCGCCTGACGGGTCACCGGGTCGATCTCCAGGTCGCCCATCCGCAGCGTCTTCACGAGCAACGTCCGCTCGAGGTCCTCGAGCGCCGTTGCGGCATGGCCGGTCGCCTGGGCTGCGACCCGCAGGCCGTTCTGGCGGGCAAAGTCCACGGCAGCCACCACGTCGCGCACGTTTGTGACGGCCGCAACCGCAACCGGGCGCTGGTCGGCGGTGAGGTTCCACGCCTCGCGCGCTGCGTCCCAGCCGTCCTCACCGGGCCCGATCACCGGGCCTTGGGACGATGCGCGAAGCGTGGCGAGGTCGAGGTCGGATGCGGTGGAGGACATGGGGCTCCTTGTCGTCGGGTTCTTGGCTGATCCCATGCTGCGGGTTGAAGCCGGAAAAGGGAAACAGTGATTGCGTGTGTCTGTAACGCCTCAGCGTTGTGAAGCGCGCTTAGAATCGGCGCGGCAGTGAGCGTTGAGCTGAAGCACCTGAGGGCCTTCGTGGCCGTGGCCGAGGAGCTCAACTTCACGCGGGCCGCCGAGCGGCTCCACCTCGCCCAGCAGGCGCTGAGCACGCAGATCCGCCAGCTGGAGGAGCGTGTCGGAGAGCGCCTTCTGGAGCGCACGACGCGAAAGGTCGAACTGACCCCCGCGGGCGAAGCGATGCTCGAGCACGCTCGCGCCGTTCTCGGAGGAGCGGACCGCGCCGTTGCGGCGGCGCGCGCGGCAGGAGGAGAGGGCCCGCCGCTCCTGACGATCGGCTTCCTGGTGCCGGCCGATCACGAGCCGATGCAGAAGGCGCTGGCCCTGTTCGCTGAGCGCCGGCCGGACGTGGAGGTGCGCGTTCACTTCGGCGAAGTCGTGGACCCTTCCGCCGGCCTTCGCGAGGGCCTGGCCGACGTCGCCGTCGTGGTGGGAGCCTTCGATCGCACGGGCCTGGAGACGCTTCATCTCTGGACCGACCCTCGCGGTGTCGCGCTGGGCGCGCGTCATCCGCTCGCCGCCAAGCCGGAGATCTCGATCGCCGAGATGATCGACGAGCCGACCTTCGACTTCAAGGTGCCGGACCCCATCTACCGGGACTATTGGATGGCGACCAGCCACCGGGGTGGCAGGCCGCCGAAGCTCGCCGCCCAGTTCCGCGGCCTCGACGGCCTGTTGGAGGCGGTTCGCGCCGGGCTCGGGCCTGAACCTCATCCGCGAGCGGATCGTCGACACACTCGGCCCGGACTCGGGCGTCGTCTATCGCCCCGTGAAGGGCCTCGAGCCGGCCGACGTCGCCCTCGCGTGGCTCGAAGGCAACGACTCAGACCTCGTTGCCGAGGTTGTGCGCGCCGCCCGAGAAGCGTTCGGGATCGAGCCCGAGGCTTCACCGGGCGATTGAGGGCCAAGGCCAGGGTGCGCAAGGCCAAGCAGGCTGTTCAGACGGCCTGCGTCTGAACCTCGCTGCCAGGCAGACCTACCGCCAAGGCCGACTCGACCGCCCGGCGCCGCGCCAGGAAGGCGACGAGCGCAAGGGCGCTGAGCAGCGGCCAGGCGCTGAGTAGGCGAGGTCGTTCCCGCCCGCATCGGCGACCGCGGGACCGGCGACGCCTCCGACCGCGTGCCCCAGGCCCCACCCGAGGTTCGTGAAACCGAATGCGAGCCCCAGATCCAGCCCTGCGGATTCAGACCCGTCGCTCAGCATCGCCATCGCAGGCGACCACAGGGTTCCCACCAGGGGCGCCGCGAAGATCACGACGGCGCCGAGTGCCCACGCGGCCTCCGGCACCTGGATGAGGAGCATGGTCGCAACGGCGGCGGCGAGCCCGAACGCGCATGGCAGGAAGCGTCCGCGCCGATCAGAGACCCGCCCGGCGAACGGAGCGACAATCGCCTCCAGCCCGGCAGACGCCAGGAACACCGCCGCGATGGCGATCGCAGTCGCCCCGAGCGCGTCCATCTCCAGCGGAACGAGCACGTCGATCGCGCCGAAGAGCATCCCCGGAACCAGGATCAGGAGGAAGCCGAAGCGCACGGGCGCGGAGCGCACCGCCGCGCCGAGCGCCTCGAGGTTCGCGCTGCCGGTCGGCGGCGGCGGCGGGATCCTGAGCGTGAGCACCGCCAGCGCCACGCCCAGGGCGCCGACCGCTGAGAAGACCGCCGCGCGGCTCAGGACGTCTGCCGCCGCTCCCACGGCCGGCCCCACCAGGACGCCCACGATGGCGGCAGCCATCGCCGACCCGATGAGCTCGCCGCGACGCTCGCGCGGCGAGGCCGCAACAAGCCAGCTCAGAGCGCCCGCCCACGAGCACGCGCCCGCGACGCCCTGCAGGAACCGAGACGCGATCAAGACGGTCGCGCTCTCGGCGAAAGCGAAAACCAGCACCGTCACGGTCATCACGGCGAGCCCCACGAGCGTCGTCGGCCGCGGTCCCACTCGCGAGGCCAGAAGACCACCCGGAATGGCAGCGACGAGCGTTCCCGCCGCGTATGAGCCGGAAAGCAACCCCGCCTCGGTCTTGGTCAGGCCGAACTCGTCGCTCAGCCCCGGGAGCAGCGGCACGATCGCCGCGAAGAAGATCGTGTCGACGAAGACGACCAGCGAGGCGAGGATCAGGAGCCTGCGCATAGGCGTCCAGGGTAGGCCTGCAGGGCTGAAGGTCTCGGATCGCCCTGCCGATGAGGGTGGCATGAGGCTTTCTTCGCCGGCGAAGCTCGCCGTGCTCATTTGCGCGTCGGCGTCGCTCTCCATCGCCACGCCGGCGGCGAGCGCCAACTCGTACGTCCCGCCCAGGGGCCAGATCTTCCACGGCGTCTCCGAGACCGGCCATATCGAGCACTACCGCTCGTTCGTCGACCAGACGGGCAGGCATTCGGCGATCTCGCAGAGCTTCTTCCACTGGGGCGTGCCGCTCGGCACCGGCGCGCTCGAGCGCTACCGGCGGACCCGAACCCGGGGCGTCGTCAGCCTCTCGACCGCGCCAGGCGGCCAGCCCGAGGTGATCTCGCCGTTGGGCATCGCGAAGGGTCGCGACGACAAGTACGTCCTGGGCCTGAACGACGCGATCGCGGACTCCAGGCAGATCACGTACATCCGCCTCTTCCCCGAGATGAACGGGCACTGGAACCCGTACTCGGCCTTCAACGCGGACGGATCGTCCCGCGGCTCTTCACACTCGACCAAGAACTTCAGAAAGGCCTGGAAGCGCTTCTCGATCATCGTCAGGGGCGGCACCCGGGGCAAGATCAACGACCGGCTCCGCAAGCTCGGCATGCCGCGCCTCCTCCGCGCCAAGTCGGACAAGGACCGGATCTACGACCGGCTCGACGTGCCTGCCAGGCTCCCCAAGCCAAAGGTCGCGCTGATGTGGGTGCCGCAGACCTCGGGGTCGCCCAACGTCTCGGGCAACCAGCCGGGCAACTACTACCCCGGCGGCAAGTACGTGGACTGGGTTGGGGCCGACGCCTACGCCAAGTTCTCGAACTCGACGCTCTGGAACAACCTCAACTCGTTCTACCGCAAGTACGACTCGAAGCCCTTCGTGATCGGCGAGTACGGGCCGTGGGACTCCGATCCGGGCGGCACGTTCGTCAACCAGATGTTCAGCTGGGCCAAGTCCCACGGACGGACCCGGATGCTCATCTACTACCGGAGCGTCAGCCCCACGAACATCTTCAACATCCAGTTCTATCCCGATGCGCAGAACGTCCTGCGCTCGCGCCTGCAGGACCACAAGCTGATGCCGATCCCGCCCGAGTACCGCGGCCGGAACAACTAGCGCCCTCGCGCAAAAGGACTGAGGTTCAGCCCTTTCGTCTCCGTTAGGCTGCCGCCTTCGGCCGGCGGGTAGCCGGCTCTACTTTCGAGGAGGATCGAGCTTTGAAGCTTGTCATCGGGATCGTGCGCCCCGAGAAGGCGAACGACGTCTTGGAGGCGCTCTACCGGGCGGATGTACGCGGAGTTTCGATGAGCCGCGTGCAGGGACATGGCGGCGAGCTCGAGCGAGTCGAGACCTACCGGGGGACCACCGTGAAGATGGGCCTCTCCGAGAAGGTCCGCTTCGAGATCGCGGTCTCCGACGACTTCGTCGAGCCCGCGGTCGGCGCGCTCCAGTCCGGCGGGCAGACCGGCGAGGTCGGCGACGGGAAGATCTTCGTCGTCCCGCTCGAGCGAGCCGTCCGGATCCGCACGGGCGAAACCGACAAGGGCGCCGTCACGCCAGTGGGCAAGTAGATGGACCTCCTGTCCATCGCGAAGGTCGACACGGGCGACACCGCGTGGATGTTCGCGGCGACCGCCATGGTCCTGCTGATGACGCCGGCTCTCGGCCTGTTCTACGCAGGCCTCGTCCGCTCGAAGAACACGCTGAACACGTTCATGATGTGCGTCGCGGGCGATCGCCGTGGCGACGGTGACCTGGGCGATCATCGGCTATTCGCTCGCCTTCAGCGAGGGCGGCGATCTCATCGGAAGCCTTGACTACGCGTTCCTGAAGGACGTCGGGATTCGAGCCCCGCGAGGGGCAGACGATCCCCCACCTTCTGTTCTTCGCCTTCCAGGCGACCTTCTGCATCATCACGACCGCTCTCGTCTCGGGAGCGGTCGTGGAGACGGATGCGCTTCGGCGCGTTCCTCGTCTTCGCCGCGCTCTGGTCGATCCTCGTCTATTCGGTCCTCGCCTACTGGGGCTTCGGCTCCGGCTGGCTCATCGGCGGCGGCACGCTCGACTTCGCCGGCGGGATCGCGGTCGAGATGGCCTCGGGATTCTCAGCTCTCGCCGCCGCGCTGGTCGTCGGCGCCCGGAAGGACTACGGGCGTCAGGCGCTCCTGCCCCACAACGCGGTCTACGTGCTGCTGGGCGCCGGCCTGCTGTGGTTCGGCTGGTTCGGGTTCAACGGTGGCTCCGGGTTCAACACGGGCGCCGAATTCGACCCTGGCCTTCACGAACACCCTGCTGACGCCGGCCTGCGCCCTGATCACCTGGTTCGTCCTCGACCTCATCCGCGGGCAGGACGGTGACCGCGATCGGCGCGGCCACGGCGATCATCGTCGGCTGCGTCCTCATCACCCCGGCCGGCGGCTTCATCAGCCCCGGCCTGGGCGATGGTGCTCGGATTCGCCGGCGCGCTTCCCTGTTACGCCGCGATCGCCTATCGGCCTCGCACCAGGGTGGACGAGACGCTCGACGTGCTCGCCGCCCACGGCATCGCCGGCTTCACCGGGATCCTGTTCATCGGCTTCTTCGCGTCGAAGGCGCTGGAACGGCATCTCGGACGGCGCCTTCTACGGCAACTTCGACCAGCTCGTCGATCAGGTCCTGGCCGCGGTTGCGACGCCCGCCTATGCGTTCGTCGTCACCTTCATCCTGCTCAAGGTGATCGGCGCCCTCATGCCGCTTCGCGCCACGCCGGAAGAGGAGGCGATCGGCATGGACGTGATCCAGCACGGCGAGGAGGCCTACCTCACGGGCGAGGGGGCGATCCTCGTCACGACGGAGGCGGGCGTCGCGGACAACGTGCCCGTCGCGCAGCCGTAGGCCGCCGCGCATGACGGGGACAGCCGTAGGCGAGACCGCCGGCCTCGAGGCGCAGGCGCGCGCGCTCGCCGAAGGAGAGACGAGCTCGGCAGAGCTCGTCTCCGCATGCCTCGAGCCGGATCGAAGAGACGCAGGGCACCCTGAACGCGTTCCGCTGCGTGCGCGCCGAGGCCGCGAGGCAGGAAGCGGAGGAGTGCGACCGCCGCATCGCGGCGGGCGAGCGCGCGCCGCTCCTGGGCGTGCCGGTCGCGATCAAGGACGACACGGACATCGCGGGCGAGGAGACCGCGGTTCGGCTGCGCCGGCGCCTTCGAGCCGGTCGCCGAGGACTCGGAAGTCGTGCGCCGGCTCCGTGGGGCGGGCGCCGTGGTCGTCGGCAAGACGACCACGTCCGAGATCGGGCAGTGGCCGTTCAGCGAGGGGCCTGGCTTCGGGATCACCCGCAATCCGTGGGATCTCGGCCACACGCCCGGCGGCTCGAGCGGCGGCGCCGCGGCGGCCGTCGCGGCCGGGCTGGTCGCAGGGGCGATCGGCTCCGACGGAGCGGGCTCGGTGCGCATTCCCGCGGCCTGGTGCCACCTCGTCGGCATCAAGCCCCAGCGTGGGCGCATCTCGACCTGGCCCCACCCCGAGGCGTTCAGAGGGCTGACCTGCCTGGGCCCGCTGACCCGGACGGTCGCCGACGCGGCCCTCATGCTCGACGTCGCGGCCGGCAACCGCGACGGTGACCGCCACCGGCCGGAACCGCCGGCGGGGACCTACCTTGACGCGGCGCGCGAGACGCCCGGCCGCCTGCGGATCGCGCTCTCGACGGCCATCCCGTTCAGCGGCGCGCCGGCGAAGCTCGACCCGGAGATCCGATCCGCGGCCGAGCGGATGGGGGCCGTGCTCGAGGGGCTCGGCCACGCAGGTCGAAGAGGCCGACCCCGCATACGGCATGGTCGGCGCGAGCTTCATGCCTCGCTCGATGAGCGGCATCCGCGAATGGGTGGACCGCATCGCAGATCCCGGGGGGCTCGATCCACGCACCCGCCACAACGCGAAGGTCGGACGGCTCCTATCCGGGCCTGCGCTTGCCGCCGCCCGGGCTTTGGAGCGGCCGATCCGCTCCCGGATCGGGAAGATCTTCGACCGGTTCGACGTGGTCCTGGCCCCCACCACCGCCAAGCCTGCACTGCCGATCGGCGCCGCCGAGGGCCTCGGCAATTGGGAGACGGACCGCCTCATCGTGGGCGCCTGCCCCTACGCCTGGCCGTGGAACGTGATCGGCTGGCCCGGCGTCAACGTCCTGCGGGTCTGACGGCCGGAGGCCTGCCGATCGGAGTGCAGCTGCTCGGTCCGGGCAACTCCGAGAGGCTCCTGATCTCGCTGGCTGCAGAGTTGGAAGCCGAGGAGCGCTGGCACGAACGCCGGCCTGCGGCGATCTAGAGCGCCCCGAGCTGTCGCAGCCGCGCCCGGCCCTCGGTGAGACAGCGGTTCACCTTCGTATGCGTCCACTGCGTCAGCTCGCAGATCTCCGCGTACGAATAGCCCTCTCCCAGCAGGACCAGCGCGCGGCGCTCATCCTCCTTCAGGCGGCGCAGCTTCCTGGCCCGCTCGCACGCCCACTCCCGTCGCTCGGCGCGCTCGGCCGGGCATGGAGCGGCGCTCTTCACATCAGTGGGCAGCTCGCCCGCCAGCATGCGCTCCCGCTCGCGGCGCACCGCGAGCGCCTCCCGCTTGGTCACGAGATGCATCCACGCCGCCAAGCGCGCGGGCGGATGCGCCGGCGCCTTCTCCAACAAGATCAGGGTTGCGCGGCCGAGCGCTTCCTCTGCATCGTCGGCGCAGATGGAAACGCGGCGAGCGGTCCTGCGAAAGTCCCGGGCGTTCGCGTCAAGAAGAGCGACCGCCGCGGATGCTTCGAGTCGCTGGAGGCCCACACATGCGAGAACCCCGCGGCCTCGCGCGGCGCCCCCGCCTTACTACCGCTCCTGCTCCAACTCGAGCAGATCCGAGTCGGTCAGTCCCGCGATCTGCAGAGTCCTCAGGACCCGCGCGTGCGCGCCCCGCAGGATCAGCTTGCGGTCCTCCTCTTGAAGCTTGAGCGCTGCCTCGATCAAGGCGCCAATGCCCCGTGAGTCGACGAACGCGCACGCCCGTAGGTCGACGACCACGGGCCCCTTCCCGGCGATCGCATCTCGCGAGTGCCGTCCGGACGCGCTCGACCGTCGCCAGGTCGAGCTCGCCATAGATCGTCACGTCCATGCCGCCTTCCGCCGTGGGCGCGACGTGAACTGCGAAATCTGTATACGGGACCGGCCCTTGCTGCATCCTTGCTCCCTCTGGGCTGAGCGCGTGCACATATACGGTTACCCGCTTCGGGGAAAGCCCAAAACCTCCGTGCCGGATGGTGCCCCCGTTAAGGGTTCGAGCCGCGCTCGAACCGTCCACGGCCTTGCTCGACTTCTTCAGCGCGATCGTGTCGGTCGTTCGTCAGTCGAGCGTGAGAACCAGGTGCTCGGCGGTTTCGTCCGGAGTCGGGGAGTCGATGCATGTCCGCTCGCCGTCGTCGTCGTTCTCGCTGTCGAACAGCCCGTCGCCGCAAACAATCGGCGAGTCCGCTGGGTGCTCGTCATCGGGCGTGAAGTAGCCGACGGTCGGGCGATACTTGAAGCGCCGCTTGTCATAGCCGTCCGGCAGGCCGATCTCGATCTTGATTTCCGCGGTGTCCTCACGGCTCGCGACCACCGGAGTCGAGCGGTACCCGAACCATTCGACCCCGATTGGCGTCGGAGCCTCGTTGTCCAGAACACGCCCGAACTGTTTGCTCTTGCGAAGCTCGAGCTGGTTGCCAACTACGTCGCGAGGAAGGTCCGAACCCTCCGGCACGCGCATCCCCAGTAGGACGACCTGGGTCTCGTCGTCGTTGGCGTCGTTATCGGCGTTGCCCAGGTCCGGGCACGTTCCCGTATCCACCCCTGACGCACAGATCTTGAGCTTGACCCGAACGGTGTCCGGTCCGACCTGCTTGGCCTTCGGCTCGACCTTGAAAACCACGCACCCGCCGAGGGCGAGGAGAGCCAGGGCCGTGCATCGACAGACGCCAGCAGGCGGGCTGTCATGGGACGACCACCAGCACGGGCGACCAATCGCTTCGCCGCCGTGGATTGTCTCCATCCTTCGAGCGAACGCTGAACTCGTACGCCCGCCCGACCACCGCGCGCTCAGGCTCGTTGTCGAGGCCGAACTCCGCACTCTCCAGCGGCGAATTCCGGATCCACCGTTTCCATTTCGAGGTGCCCTGGCGCCGGTAGCGCACGTCGAAGAGCTCGCCGGTCTCGCGCAGGTCGTCGAAGATCCAGAAGACGTCGAAGTTGGCGCCGAGCGGATCGGTGTCCACGCCGGGCGGGACTCTGACCACTCCGTCCATTCCTCGGCCTGGAGACCCGTGGATCTCGCAGTAGTACGGGAACGTTCCCGCGGAGAAGCGCAGCATGAAATCGATGTTCGGCCCCGAAAAGGGAGGCATACGGAACAGCCTGTCGTCCTGAGTGACGCTGTGGCGCGCGTCGCCATCGACGCCGCGGCTCCATCTGACCCGCTGGCCGACGGGCGCCGCGAGCTCGTCGGGCGTGAATGCGAACGCCGCCGCTCCCGGAGGATCGTCGACGGCGATCTCCTCGATGATGAATCCGGCGCCGGAAAGTGCCGGAGCGGCAAGGAGCCCCGCGACCGCGACGCACAGGCAGGCACTGAATCTGAGCCCCCTCGATGCCATTCCTCGTCGGACCGTAGACCTCGTCGGCGCTGTCCGCATCGGTAGTTCTCCGCAATCCGCGAACCGGCGGGTCACGAACCGCGCCTTGTGCGTGCCAGGCGGTTTAAGCTCGGCGCATGACGACGGCAATAGTCACGGGCGGCGCGGGCTTCCTGGGGTCCCACCTCTGCGAGGCGCTGCTCGCCAAGGGCGAGCGGGTGATCTGCATCGACAACCTCGACACCGGGTCGCTCCAGAACGTCGAGCACATCGAAGACGAAGCCTTCACCTTCGTGCTCCATGACCTGACCGAGCCCTTCTTCGTCGACGAGCCGGTTGATTTCGTCTATCACCTCGCCTCTCCCGCCAGCCCGATCGACTACCTCCGCTTGCCTCTGCACACGCTCAAGGTGGGCTCATACGGCACGCATCACATGCTGGGTCTCGCAAAGCTCAAGCGCGCCAGGTTCATCCTGGCCTCGACCTCCGAGGTCTACGGCGATCCGCAGGTGCATCCCCAGCCCGAGGAGTACTGGGGGCACGTCAACCCGATCGGCCCGCGTGGCGTCTACGACGAGGCGAAGCGCTACGCCGAGGCGCTGACCATGGCCTACCACCGCCAGCAGGGCGTGGACACCGGGATCGTGCGCACCTTCAACACGTACGGCTCGCGGCTCCGCCCCCACGACGGCCGCGCGATCTCGACCTTCCTGCGCCAGGCGCTTCAGGACAAGCCGCTCACGGTCTTCGGCGACGGTTCGCAGACCCGGAGCTTTTGTTACGTCGAGGACCAGATCCGCGGCTATGTGGCCATGGCCGAGTCGGACATCCACGTTCCGGTCAACATCGGCAACCCGGACGAGCTGACCCTGCTCGAGCTTGCCGAGACCGTGATCGAGGTGACCGGCTCGAAGTCGGAGATCGTCTTCGAAGCGCTGCCGATCGACGACCCGCAGGTCCGCCAGCCGGACATCACCCGCGCGAAACAACTCCTCGGCTGGGAGCCGACCGTGAGCCTCCCCGACGGCCTGCGAATGACGATCGAGACGTCAGGCGTCGAGCAGCTCGTCGACGCGCGCTACTAGGCGCCGCGGAGAGCCCACACCAGGTCCGCTTCGACCCGTCCCGGGGTCGCGACATCGCGCTCGGGGATCGGAAGGACGGTCCAGCCTGAAAGCGTGAGCGCGCGGTATCGGGCGAGGTCGCGCGCCTGAGCAATCGCGTCGGAGTGAAACCGCCACGACTCGAACTCGACCACGACTCGCTCCGCGACCCATGCAAAGTCGACAGTGATTGGCTCTTCTTGGCCGGCCTCGATCACGTAGTTGCAAGTCGGCCGGTGGATCCCGGCGCGATCGACGATCGAGAACAGGACCTCTTCGAAGTCCGTGCGTGTCTCGGTCGTCCCGATCTCATGCTCGGCAAGCACTCGGCGTATCAGTGGAGCGCCCGCGCGTCCGTTGGCCCGGTCGAGAACGTCCTCGAGGATGGGGAGGTCGAAGAGCTCAAGCGTCATCGTCCGGTCCATCGCTCGCTCGAGGGCGCGGCGGCTGACGTGAGGAGCTATGTCCAACAGTGTTCTCGCCCAGTTCGTGGTCGGAATGTTGTCGATGAGTACGACGTCTCGTTCAAGGAGGGTGGATCCGCAGTGCGCCCGGATGCCCTTTCGCGACTTCGGCCGGCCGCTTACCGTCACATGGATGAGGCCCGTTGACGAGTTGAGTAGTCCGATGTGGGCGGCGGAAGTCGTGTGCGAGAGCGCAGCGCGACCGTAAGCGAGGACCGCCGCCATTCGCCGGCCTTTGGCGGTCAGCCTCGCGTGGCCGACGGCGTAGACACCACGATGGATCGAGTGCAGGGCGCCGCGGGCCACTCGATCCCGCACACCCGAGGCGCTCAGGCCCAACTCGATCAATTGCACAAGTGCCACCACGCCGTGCTGGACCGCCGCCAACGACCCGATGGCCGCGTCAAGTGGGGTCTGCGCACTTCCGTCGGCATATACGACGCTTCTTCGCAGACCCCTCGGCACCTGGACATCTCAGCCCGCGGCGCGCTACCGATCAAGACCCTTCTGAGCCTAGATCGAGACGGGCGCGAGCTCTTCGACCGGTGCGGGCTTGCCGATGTGGTAGCCCTGCGCGAAGTCGACGCCGAAGCTTCGGAGCTGCTCCAGGATCTCACCGTTCTCGACGAACTCGGCGATCGTGCGCAGGCCCAGCGCCCGCGCGATCTCGACCATCGCGGAGACCATTCGCTGGTCGATCTCCGAAGAGTCGAGGTTCCGGATGAACTCGCCGTCGATCTTGAGATAGTCGACCGGCAGGTACTTGAGGTAGTAGAAGGACCCGAAGCCGGCACCGAAGTCGTCCAGGGCGAAGCGACAGCCCCAGCGCCGGATGCGCGTCGCAAGGGCGCGCGCCTCCTCCATGTTGGCGATCGCGGCGGTCTCGGTGATCTCGAAGACGAGCTGAGCGGGATCGATCGGCGCCCTGGTCAGCTCGGCCTCGATCAGGTCGGGCAGCTCGGGATCGCAGATCGAATGGCCCGAGAGGTTCACCTCCAGGACGATCTTGCGGCCCTCGATCTGTTCCTTCTCGATCAACTCGATCGCCTTGCGGATCATCCAGATGTCGATCTCCGAGACCAGGCCAAAGCGCTCCGCCACGGGCAGGAATGCGCCCGGCGGGACAACGCTTCCGTCCCCCTCGAGCATCCGCACGAGGAGCTCGTACCGGTCGGCGGTCGGCCCGTTGAGGCTTGCGATCGGCTGCGCGTAGACGGCGAACATGTCCTCGCGCAGGGCGTGCTTGATCTTGTCCGTCCACACGAAGCCGGCGCGCTGAGCGTTTGGCGCGGGCGCGTCGCGCGTGAAGAGGATCACGCGGTCCCGGCCCGAGCCCTTCGCCTCGTACATCGCGACATCGGCCTCCATCAGGAGCTGCTCGGTGGTGAGGTTCTGAGCGTCGAGCATCGCGATGCCGATGCTGGTCGTCACCTGCACCGGCTTGTCGCGTGCGAGAACGCGATTGCTTCTGACCATTGCCAGCAGTTCCTCTGCCAGCTCGATGGCGGCGTCCTTCCCGGTCCCGGTCAGCAGCAGGGCGAACTCGTCGCCGCCGAGGCGGGCGACGATGTCGGTACGCCGCACCCGGCCCTTCAGCTGACTGGCGAGGCTTCTGATGAGCTCGTCGCCCGCCTGGTGCCCGAGCGCGTCGTTGATGAACTTGAAATTGTCGATGTCCAGCACGAGGAGCGCCGAGGTCACGTGGAGCCGCTCGCAGATCGCGATCTGCTGCGAGAGCTCCTCGCCGAAGCGGCGCCGGTTGAAGAGCCCGGTCAGGACGTCGTGGTCGGCGAGATACTGGAGTTGCTGCTCCGCCCTCTTTCGCTCCGTGATGTCCTTGAACGTCACCACCGCGCCCTGCCCCGGTCCCGCCGCGTAAGGAGTGATGGAGTACTCGACCGGGAAGGCGCTCGAGTCGGAAGAGGCGAACACCTCGCCGTCGGACTGGTAGCTGACACCGTCCAATAGGGCCGTCTGGATCGGGCAGTCGGCCGCGTCGTGCCCGTCGGAGAACGAGCCCTTCGGGTGGACGATGTCGTGGAAGCGCGATCCAAGAAGCTCCTCGCGGGTGCACCCCAGGAGGCGCGCCGAGGCAGGATTGGCGAACGTGACGGTCCCGGTGGAATCCAGGCCGCAGATTCCCTCGCCGGCGGAGTCGAGGATCATCTCGTTCTGGCGGTTCAGATGCGCGAGCTCGTTCTCAGCGGACTTGCGCTCGATTGCGTAGCGAACAGCTCGCCTGACCCCCGCACCGTCGATCGTCCCCTTCACGAGGTAATCCTGCGCCCCGGCCCCCAGAGCGTCGAGGGCAACCCGCTCGTCGTTGAGGCCGGTGAGGATGATGATCGGGAGCTCGGGAAAGAGCTCGCGAAGGCGGTCGATCCCTTCGAGGCCGCTGACGTCCGGCAGCGAAAGGTCGAGGAGCACACAATCGGGTAGCATGGGCTTCGATCTCCGCGACTGCCTCGGCCAGGGTGCGGCATGGGTGAAGAACAAGGTCGGCGTCGCCCAGGAGGGCCACCATCTTCTGAAGAAGCCTCGCGTCAGCCGGGTCATCCTCTACGAGGAGGGTCCTGATGGGCTCAATCATCACGCGGCCTCGCCTGCCTCCTCGGAGACCATCTGTTCGAGCAGGTGGAAACAAACTCCCCTCAAAATGCGAACCTCGTACCTTCCATCGTCAAAGCTCGGCGACTCCCTAACTGTGGGGCGTCGCCCCGCCTCGAATATTCGTTGAGATACGAACACTTTTGCTTGAGTGCCGCACCGCTGGTTGAGATGCCGCCATGTCCCTCCCCCGCCCCGCACCTGCTTCAGCCATGCGAATAGCCCATCTGACTGCGACGTTTCCGCCCTATCCCGGCGGCGCCGGCAACACGGCTCACCGCTTCGCGGTCGGCCAGGCCGAGCGCGGGCACCATGTCGAGGTCTTCACCGCGCCGGCGAAGGGCACCGTGCCCGAGTCGCCGGGCGTGGACGTTCACCGCATCGAGCCCGCCTTCGCGATCGGCAACGCGCCGCTCATCCCGAGCATGGCCCGATTGGGCGGCTTCGACGTGGTCCACATCCACTACCCGTTCATCTTCGGCGCGGAGCTGACCCTGCTCGCGCGCCTGCGCCGAAAGCGCCGCGCACAGGCGCTCCTCGTCCACTACAAGAACCGCCTGGTGGGCGACGCCGGGCGCGGCCTCCTGTTCGAGGCTTACGAGCACTCGGTGGCTCCGGCTTTGATCCGGGCATCGGACCGCGTTTGCGTCCTCAGTCCCGACCACGCGGAGTCGGTCTCGTACCTCAAGCGAACAGGAGAGCGCGATCCGTCCAAGCTGATCGTGATGCCGAACGGCGTCGACGCCGAGCGGTTCAGCCCCGGCCCGGACACATCGGGCATCCGCGAGCGGCTCGGCATCTCCGAGGACGCGATCGTCGCGGCGTTCGTCGCCACCCTCGACCGCGCTCACCACTTCAAGCGCCTGGACGTTGCGATCGACGCACTCGCAGAGCTGGGCGACGAGCGCGTCCACATCGTCGTCGCAGGCGGCGGCGAGCTGGTCGAGGACTTCCGCGGCTCGAGCGGAAGGGCACGGAGTCGGCGAGCGCGTCCACTTCCTGGGCGCGGTGCCCCACCCCGAGCTGCCCGACGTTCTGCGCGCTTCGGACCTGTTCCTCCTCACCACCGAGCCGCCCGAGTCGTTCGGCATCGTCCTGATCGAGGCGATGGCCACCGGGCTTCCCGTGATTGCCACGGATTATCCGGGCGTGCGGGCCGTCGTGGCCGACGGCACCGGGCTCCTGGCTCCGCAGGGCGATGCCGGTGCGGTCGCGGCGCGTCTGCGCGAGATCGCCGACATGGGAGCGGACGGGCGCGCCGCCATGGGAAGGCTGGGGCGAGCGAGGGCGGAGGCCGAGTGGAACTGGCCCCGCCTCCTGGACCGGATGGACGGCGCCTACGCGGAGGCGATCGAGGCAAGAGCAGCGAAGATGCGCTCCTGATGAGCCGCATCCTGTTCGTCACCTACTTCTATCCCCCATGCACCGACACGGGCGCGCATCGCCCCAGCTCGATGATCAAGTATCTGCGCCGAGCCGGCCACGACGTGACGGTCCTGACCACCTCCGCCTACGGATCACTGTCCGGCGACGACGCGGAGGGGATCGTGCGAACGACCGACGCTCAGCTCTGGCGCGCGAAGCTGCGCGGCGGCGGCCACGTGGGGTCGCTGTACGACGCGGATACCTACTCGGGCCGCCCGCACCCGCTCAGCAAGGTGATCGTCCCCGAGCCGCTCGCGCTGGCATGGGCGCCATTCGCGAGGCGCCGCGCCCGGGCGCTCCACCGGGCCGAGCCGTTCGATTGCGTCATCACCACCTCGCCTCCCGAATCCGCCCACTCGGTGGGCCGCACCCTTCAGCGCCGCGGGGTCGCGTGGGTCGCGGACGTACGCGATGCGTGGAACTTCGAGCCGCTTCGGCCCACGTTTCCGACGGGGCTTCAGCGGCGCCTCGACAAATGGCTGGAGCGCCGCACCCTCGGCTCGGCCGACGCGGTGGTCTGCGTCTCCGAGCCCGCCGCCGAGGACCTCCGCAATCGCGGCATCGCCGAGCCCTTGCTGGTCAGAAACGGCGCGGATCCCGAGCTGCTTGCGGCCGCGGACCCGGAGTCCGTCGCCGATCTTCTCGACCCCGAGCGGGTCTCGCTGGTCTACACGGGGCGCTTCGGGTCGACAGGCCGCGACCCGGGCACCCTGCTCGAGGGCTTGAGCACCCTCGCGGCGGCGAATCCCGGTGACGCCGCGCGCCTCGAGCTCGTGGTCGCTGGTCCTCTGACCGACGACGAGGTCCGCGCGTTCGAGCGTGACGTGTCACCTGCGCGCATCTCGGTCGTCGGCTCGCTTGACCGCGACCGCGCGCTCGCGCTCCAGCGCGCCGCCGACGCCCTCCTCCTCATCGCCCACCCGGTGCGCTCGCAGCTCGCGAACTTCAAGCTGTACGAGTACCTCAACGCGGGGCCGCCGATCCTGGCCCTCGCCGATGGCACGGAGGCCGGCAACGTCGTCGCGAGCTTCGGGGGTACGGTCGTCCCAGCCGGCAGATGTGCAGGCGATCGCCGAGGCGCTGGCTATGACGGCACGCGGAGAGCTGCCCGCCAGCGACCGGGACGCGCGGGCCGAGCACTCATACCCGGCGGTCGCATCGCGGATGGAAGCGGCGGTCGAACAATCGCTGCACAGGCGGTCGTGACACTCCGATCAAGAGATCGAAAGGTTGTCGCCGTGCTCACAGCTGCGATCGCGGTGAGTGCTCAGGGATGCGGCGGTGACGAGAAGACGGAAGAGCCAACGCGGCCCGAGACAGTATCTCCAAGCGAGTGGATGCCCAGGCGAACGCTCCGAACTTCGTGGTTGTGATGAGCGACGACATGGCGATCAGTTCGCTCGAATTCATGCCGTCCGTTCGTCGGCAGGTAGCAAGACGCGGGATGACGTTCACGCAGAGCTTCGCCACGACGCCGGAATGCTGCCCGTCGCGAGTCAGCTTCTTTACCGGGCAGTACTCGCACAACCACGGCGTCTACTCCTCGGATCCGCCCGAAGGCGGCTACGCGGCGCTCTCCGGCAAGGGCAACATCCTCCCTGCCTGGCTTCAGCACGCGGGCTACGAGACAGGGCACATAGGCAAGTACCTGAACGGATACGGCGTTGCGGCCCGCGGGAGCGAACCGGAAGAGGTGCCGCCGGGCTGGGATGTCTGGCGAGCGCCGGTCAAAGGCACCGACGACGAGCGGTTCGGCTTCACGCTCAATCGAAACGGCTCGCTCCGTGACTATGGCAACGCCCCGCACGACTACCAGACGGACGTGTACGGTCGCGACGCCGCGGCCTTCATCCGCGGGAGGGCCGGCGAGCGGCCGTTCTTCCTGAACGTTGCGCCCGGTGACCCGCATTCAGAGGACCTGGGTCTCGGCGCATCCCGCAATCCCCGACCGGCGCCGCGACATCTCGGAGCGTTGGAAGAGGAGTCGATCCCGCGACCGCCCTCGTTTCTCGCACCCGTCACCAACGCGCCGCCGGTCATCGCCGAGAAGGCCGACAAGCAAGGCGGCGAGACAGCAGAAACTCTACGTCCGTCATATCTCGGCAGATCTGAGAGCTTGCTTGCGGTCGACGAGCTGGTCGCTCGGCTTCTGCGAACCCTGCGTGAGAGCGGCGAGCTCCGTGACACCTACTTCATCTTCACGTCGGACAACGGTTACCTCTTGGGTGAGCACGGGCTGACCGGCAAAGGGGTCGCCTACGCGGAATCGGTACGCGTGCCTCTGATGATCCGGGGGCCTGGAATCGAGGCGGGCGAAAGAAGCGATTCGCTCGTGGCAAACATCGACTTGGCGCCAACGATCACGTCGCTCGCCTCCGCCCAGCCGGGCCGTGAATTCGATGGCAGTTCCCTGCTCGGACTCTTGCTCGATGGCGATGAGCTAGGCCGAAAGCAGGTGCTGCTCGAGCTCCTCGAGGGGCACGACGCCTTTCGGTCGGTGCGCACCGACCGCTGGATGTATGCCACCTATTCAGTGGCGGCAGCGAGCTATATGCCATCGACCACGACCCATTCGAGCTCAAGAATCTCGCGGGCAAGCCACAATTCGAGGACACCGAGTCGAGGCTCAGTGACACCCTCGAGTCTCTCTCTGACTGCGCCGGAGAATCCTGCCCGTAATCGGCGCTCGGGCCCATGCGGCGGCGGTCAGCGCACTCTCGGGAGCCGTCGCTCGATAAAGGGCCTGAGGGCCTCGGAGAATGTGGCCGTGATGTGAGCCTCCTCGCGGTACACGAGCACGTTCCCGATAACCCCACGGCAGATCCTGTCGGGGCAGATGAGAGGCCGGGTGTCGATCACCGTCACACCGGGAACCGATCTGCCGGCAGGCACGTCAAACCTCCGGTCGGTTGGCGAATCATCCATGTCGAAGTGCACTCCGTGAGGTTCTCGAGGTGCTCCGAAACGCAGCCAGGCACGTCCAGCGGGGCTGTCGGCACGTCTACCAACATCACCACGCTCGCGCCCGTGGCCTGAAGGCGCTCGAGCGTCTCGGCGTACGCCTCGATCAGACGCGGGCGGCTATCGAGGCGGCTGAGGCTTTCCGACTCGCCAGCCACGTGGTAGAAGTTCGCACTGGCCACGATCAGGAGATCGAGACCGTCCATCTGCTCGATCCTCTCGAGCGAGTTCTCGCGCCACTCGTCGCACTCGGAATAGGGGCCGGCGAATTTGCCGCTCCAAACGAGAATGGAGGCCGGCGTACAACTGGCCTTTGTGAGCCCTGTCAGGAGCCAGCCCTGATCTTTGGCAATCCCTTCGATCGCAGGGAAGAACTGCTGCGCGTGCGAGTCGCCCAGAAGCACGACTTTCGATCTGAATCGTCAGGGCCGTAGGAGCACTTGCCCGATTCCACGGCCTCTTCATCCACCAGGCAGCCGTCGTCGGCGAGGCGGCCCTTGTCGGCGGCGACTTCGGCCGGGTTGGGCCGGAGGGCGGTGGCCGTCTCCTGAATCGGCTCGCGTTGACTTGCCTTCGCACCCACCGCGTCGCGCTCCGAGGCGGTGTCGAAATCCGGCAGCGACAGGGAGACCGCTCCAGCGACCGCCAGACCGATGACGGTGCATGCGGCGCCCACGGCGAGGGAACGCGACGGCATCCCCTTGAGTGCGGCAGCGCGATGCACCGGCCTTTCGAGGAAGTGGTGGGTGAGTGCCGCCGGGATGAACGAGGCCAGAGTCAGCGCAACGCCCTGCCTCGCCGAGAGCGGACCGAACTCCGTTGCAAAGAAGATGAGAGGTGGCCAGTGCCACAAGTACCAGGAGTACGAGATCCTGCCGACGTAGCGGACAGGTCGCAGAGTCAGCGGGCGGAACGGCATATGGGGACGGCCGGCACGGATGATCGCCGCCGCGCCCAAGCAGGGTAAGAGCGCAGCAACACCGGGGAACCGCGTCGAAGGGGCGAAGAGGAGGGTTGCGAGGACGATCGCTCCGAGCCCGGCGACACCGAGCACTGCCGCCGCGGTCGGCCGCAATCGGGTCGCAGGAAGAAACGCAAGCAGCCCCCCGAGACCGAGCTCCCACGCGCGTGTGAGAGAGGAGAAGAACGACTCGTCGGTAGAGGACGGCTCGAAGAGAGCGCTGTACGAGAACGAGGCGATTGTGATGATCCCGATCGCCGAGGCGGCGGCCATGCGCGGCACCGGCTTTCCGAGCGTCATCCAGAGATGAGCGACTCCAAGAAGAAGGAGCGGCCAAACGAGATAGAACTGCTCTTCGACAGCGAGCGACCAGTAGTGCTGGAGCGGGCTTTGGTCGGTCGGCGGACCGAAGTAGTCGGCCGACTGCGCGACGAATCGCCAGTTGACGTAGTAGAGGGACGCAGCTACCGCGTCGCCGATTACGAGCTCTTGACGGGTCGGCGTGAAAAGAACAGCTGAGGCGATGAGAACCGCGACGATGACGAGAGCGGCCGCGGGCAAGAGGCGGCGCGCGCGCCGGGCATAGAAAGCGACGAGATCGACCCTCGAGGTCTCCACTCCCGCATGAGGAGGCTGGTGATGAGAAAGCCGGAGATGACATAGAAGACGTCCACCCCGATGAATCCGCCTTCGGCAAAGGTCAATTCCGCGTGGACCAGGAGGACGGCGATGATCGCGACGGCACGCAGGCCTTCGATATCTGGGCGAAAGCTCAAGGCGGCTTGCGCGTAGCCTCTTCGTCAGGACTTCTCGCACTCCAGCCTGAACTCGCGGCCGCTCTCCTCGCACTCGTCCCGGTCCTCGCCGCCGAAGAGGCGATCCAGGCCCGATCGCCACCGATCAAGCGGTCCAAGCCGACCCGCCGTAGATGGCATCGTCGCCCGGGCCCCCGTCGGCCACGTCGTCGCTCTCGCCGAGTGAGACCCGGTCGTCGCCCTGCGCCGGCGTCCACCGTGTCACGGCCTTCGTCGGTCGCGATGTCGTCGTTGCCGTCTCCGCCGGATGACGTCGTCGGCGCCGAGGTTCGCGCTGATCCGGTCGTCACCCGGGCCGCCGATCGATCCGGTCGTCGTCGTCCTCGCCGAGGATCACGTCGTTCCCTCCCCGCCGTCCATCAGGTCGTCGCCGTCGCCACCGGCCAGGACATCGTCGCCTTCCTCGCCGAACATCAGGTCGGTCGGGCCGATACCGCCCATGAGGACGTCGTCGCCCTCGCCGCCGCAGATCACGTCGCGGTCGCCGAACGTCTCGATCCTGTCGTCTCCTCCGCCCGCGGCGATCACGTCCTTGCCCTCGGTCGCCGATCAGGATGTCGTCGCCGTCGCTGGCCTCGATCGTCGCCTTCCTGCCGTCGCACGTGCCAAGGAAGCCTTCGCCTCCCAGGTGGCTGGAGTCGACGGTCTGGCTCTTGGGAACGTCGGCCGGCTTGTAGGCCGTCGGCGGGCGCCGAGCTCGCCGGCTCGTCGTCGTCGCCGCCGCAGCCGGCCGCCAGGGCTGCGAGCAGGGCCAAGGGGAGAGCCGCCTCACGGAACGTCCTTCGTCGTCTCGCATCCCTTGGCGGTGTCCTTCGTCTTCGTGCTGGTGCGGCCCGGGACGTTCGAGCCGCCGTCGCAGCGGTCATCGCCCTCGCCGCCGTTCAGGACAGTCTGCCGCGAGCTCGCCGAAGAGCGGAGTCGTCGCCCGGTGCCGCCCGAGAGCTCGTCCGACTCGGTTCCCGCCCATCAGGAGGTCGTTGCCCGAGTCGCCGAACAGGGAATCGAGCCTGCCGCCCGCAAAGAGCTCGTCGTCTCCGCCGAGGCCGTGCATCAGATCGTCTCCCCCGCCGCCGTACATCAGGTCCGAGCCGGGGCCGGTCGTCATCTCGTCCTCGTCGGTGCCGCCGAACACGAGGTCGGCCTTCTTGCCCCCGAAGACCGTGTCGAAGGAGCTGGCGCCGTCGACGAAATCCGGGCCGAGCTCCCCGGACGCCCGGTCGTCTCCCGCGCCCGCCACCAGGAAATCCGCGCCGCTGGACCCGTTGAGCTGGTCGCTCTGACCCTCGCCGATGATGAAGTCCTTGCCGTGGAAGGCGACCAGGTGGTCCTTGCCGGCGCCCGCCCAGCAGCGAATCGGAGCCCTCCTCGCCGTTCATGTAGTCGTCGCCTTCGCCGCCCATGAGGTCGTCGTGCCCGAGGCCCCCGAACAGCTCGTCGTTGCCGTCCGAACCGAGCACGGCGTCGTTGCCCGAGTCGCCGACGAGGATGTCGTCGCCCGGCCTCTCCGAGGATCTGGTCGTCGCCGTCGACGCCGCAGACCGTGTCGTTCCCGTCACCGGCCTCGATCTCGTCCGTCGCCGCTGGTCCCGAAGATCACGTCGTCCCCGTCGGTGCCCTTGAAGAAGCCGCTGTCGCCCTCGATCACGATCGACGCTGGCCGCCTGCGAGCAATCAGGCGGCTTGACCGGAGCGGCGGACCCCGACACCAGGGAGGGCGCCGACACGGCGAGCGCCATCGCCACCGCGCCCGCGATCCAGGCCGCCTTCGTGTTGCGTTCGTAGACATTTCGGCATCCGGAACGAGCTTATGGACGGGCTACCGCGCCATATCCTCCTGCGCGATGGATCGAGCCAGCCGATCGAAGTCGACGCGGGCGAGCACCGCTACATCGCCCCGATCACCGGGCCGGACGACGAGCGCATCTTCACGGACTCGGGCATCGAGATCGACAAGCTCTACGACCCGAGCGACGTCGCCGAGGGCCTGGAGGAGCGGCTCGGCGAGCCCGGCGAGTACCCGTTCACGCGCGGCATCCACGACGGCATGTACCGCGACCGCCTGTGGACGATGCGCCAGTACGCCGGCTTCTCGAGCCCCGAGGACACGAACGGGCGCTACCGCTACCTGCTGGAGCACGGCTCGACCGGCCTCTCGATGGCGTTCGACCTGCCGACCCAGCTCGGCCGCGACTCCGACGATCCGCTCTGCGAGGGAGAGGTCGGGCGCACCGGCGTCCCCATCGACACGATCGAGGACATGCGGATCTGCTTCGACCAGATCCCGCTCGACCAGGTCTCGACCTCGATGACGATCAACGCGCCGGCGTCGGTCCTCCTGCTCCTCTACGAACTCGTCGGCGAGGAGCAGGGCGTCGACTCGACGGAGCTCCGCGGCACCGTCCAGAACGACGTCTTGAAGGAGTACATCGCGCGCGGCAACTTCATCTTCCCGCCCGAGGCCACGATGCGCCTGACCACCGACATCTTCGAGTACTGCTCCGAGCGCGTCCCGAAGTGGAACACGATCTCGATCTCCGGCTACCACATCCGCGAGAAGGGCTGCTCGGCGGTCCAGGAGGTGGGCTTCACGCTCGCCAACGCGATCGCCTACACCGAGGCGGCGCTCGACCGCGGGCTCGAGATCGACGACTTCGCCGGCCGCCTCGCCTTCTTCTTCAACTGCCACAACAACGTCTTCCAGGAGGTCGCGAAGTTCCGGGCGGCGCGCCGGATGTGGGCGAAGATCATGCGCGAGCGGTTCGGCGCCTCGAAGGAGCGCTCGCAGATGATCCGCTTCCACACGCAGACCGGCGGCGTCACGCTCCAGGCACAGCAGCCCGAGGTGAACATCATCCGCGTCGCGCTGCAGGGCTTCGCCGCGGTCTCGCGGCGGCACGCAGTCGCTTCACACCAACGGCTTCGACGAGGCGCTCGCGCTGCCGACCGAGCGCTCCGCGCGCATCGCGCTCCGCACGCAGCAGGTGATCGCGCACGAGTCGGGCGCCGCCGACACCGTCGACCCCTTCGCCGGCTCCTACTTCGTCGAGTCGCTCACCGACGAGATCGAAGAGCGCGCCTGGGAGCTGATGGACGAGGTCGAGGAGATGGGCGGCTCGGTCCGCGCGCTCGAGTTCATGCAGAAGGAGATCGAGGAGTCAGCCGCCTCCTACCACGAGCGCTACCGCTCGGGCCAGGACATCGTCGTCGGCGTCAACAAGTACGTGACCGACACCGTCGACGACGTCGACATCCTGAAGGTGGACCCCGAGGCCGAGAAGCGCCAGCTCGAGCGCCTCAAGAAGTTCAAGGAGAACCGCGACCAGGCCGCCGTGGACGCGAAGCTCGCGGAGCTGACAGCGCGTGGCCGAAGGCGAAGGCAATCTCCTCCACCCCATCCGCGACGCACTGGCCGCCGACGCCTCGATCGGCGAGGTCTGCGGCGCGATGCGCGAGGTCTTCGGCGAGTACAAGGGCGGCACTTTCTTCTAGGGGTTGGCATTTCACTGAGTTGGGTGTACGCTCGGCGTGCATGCGGGGGCACGCTTGGAAACGCAGGTGGCTTGGGATCGGCGCGGCGGCGGCGTGGGCGTGCTCGGGCGGGGCAGCCCAAGCAGCCGAGATCGTCGACGAGATCCCGGTGAACCCGGGCAATCTCCGTGTACGCGATCGAACCTGGCGGAGCGTCGGTCTGGCAGACTCTCCAGGCTCGACGACGATCAACGAGATGGATCCGGACACCGGAGCGTGGTCTGGATCGTTCGAGCACGGATACGGCAGCAACTGGACCCCTCGCGGCCTGTCCTTCTACAACGGGCGCGTGTACGTGGCGGACGGCCTTTCGCCAATGCGGACTCGTCTCTTGGGATGCCGAGTCCGCGGACGACACGGACCCCGATCGGGTCACGAGCGACAACGACATGAACAACCGCCTCGGCACAAATCAGGCGATCGTGCGGACGGGCGCGGACGGCGGCGCCGTCGCGCTCGGGCAAACGAACAAGGTCGCCACGTTCAACCCCGCCGACCTCGACGCGACTACCGTACTACCCCCACGCATCTTCGGCGCGGGAATCAGCGATCCGAACGGGATCATAGACGGCGTTCCAGGCGTGCGCGTACTCAGGCGGCGGGGTGATCATCGGGACCCCGACGCCGACTGCGGCGTCTACCTCGGGCAAGCCGGACGGCAGCCCCGGCCAATTCGGCTACGCGATCGACAGCGCGTTCGGCGACAGCGGGATCTACGTCCTCGAGCTCAACGAGAACTAGGTCTCGTTCATCACCTTCACCGGCGACGGATGTCCCTGTGCGAGCTTCGACTTCGGCCTCCAGGGCGGTCCTTCCAACTTCCCATTCTCGATCGTCCGGGTGCCCGACACCGGGCAACCTCCTGATCTCGAGCTCGGGCAACCGCCGGATCGACGAGTTCACGACCGCCGGCGTGCACGTGCGGTCGTTCGGCTTCGGGGTGAGCACCGGCGCGAATCAGTTCGAGACCTGCGAGAGCGGATGCCAGCCGGGCCTGCCGACTACGACCGAGCCGCGCTCCAACTTCACGCGGCTCGACATCATCGACGGGCTCCTCTACGCGGCAACGCCAAACGACGGGAGCATCCAGGTCATCTCGCTCGACAAGGGGCCACGTGTGGAGCTCAAGGCGAAGCCGCGCCGAGTGAAGAAGGGCGAGAAGACGACTCTCACGGCCACCCTGACGCCTTGCGAGGGCGACGACCAAGCCCAGTTCCAGCGCAAGGACGGCCAAGCGTTGGACGACCTCGGGTCGGCCAAGACGCGTAGACGCCGAATGCAAGGCGAAGAAGAAGGTCAAGATCACGAAGAAGAGCGTCTTCCGGGCCGTCTCGAAAGACGCCGGCGGCAGCCCCATCGCAACCTCCCCCAAGGTGACGGTCAAGCTCAAGTAGCTCAGCGGCGCCGTGATCGGGACGCGTCAGGGTCGAGGCACCACGACTCCGCGGCAGGCCAGGGCCCGTAGCCGGCGTCGGTATTCAGGTGCCCGCCTCCCTCGACCACGTCGATCGGGACTCCGAGGGGCTCGTAGAGCTCCGGCGCCCTCCGGCCGATACGGGTCACCGGCATCGGCGCAGACGACGCGCGTGGAGCCCGCCGCTCCGCGCGACGGCTGCGGGATCCAGAGGCGCGGGAACGAACTCCGCGATCTCGGGCACCCCGGCGCCTGCGCTCGGCGGCGCGACCAGAAGGACGCGCTCGGCAAGCGGCGCCGGTGGATGCGCGACGCGAGATGGAGCCAGGTCACCGAGCCGAGCGAGTGGCACGCGACGACGAGTCCCGTGGGACCCAGACGAGCGAGCTCGCCCCGAGCGCGCCGAGCCAGGCGTCGAGCCGGGGCGCGTCGGGGTCGGGCAGGTCCGGGTAGGAGACGGGCAGGCCCGCGATCGCGCAGACGGCCGGCGAGCCACGTCTGCCAATGGTCCGGGCCCGAGCCCCCCAGCCCATGCACGATGAGAACGGTCTGTTTCATCGCGAAGGATTGTGGCCGTTCCACGCGAAAGCTCGCGGGATGGAGATCACGGCGAAGCGAACTCTCGTCAAGTCGGCGCCCGAGCTTTGGGAGCTCGCCGACGATCTCGCGCGGCTGGAAGCGTGGATGGGTGGGCGTCGTCGGCTCGGAGACGCCCGTAGCCGTCGAGATCACGGCGCGGATCCCGGAGCAGTTCCTCGCGCTGGCGGAGCTCGTCGCCTCAGGGCGGCGCCCAGATGCAGTTGCAACCTGGCTGAAAGCGGGTTCGGGACGGCGGTCGAGATCACCGCCCGCCACCATGGCGGAGCCCGGAAGCGAGCGACGCGCTGGAGAGGCTCCTGGATGAGCTCGGATCACCCGATCGAAGACCCTTCAGCACCGGCTGACCCAGCCCTGGGCGACCCGGATCTCCCAGCTCTAATCCGCGAGCGGGGCGAGCCCCTGCTCGAAGGCCTGGAGAAGCAGCCCCCGGCTCGCGCATGAGAGCGGACGCCACCGGCGCGTACGCGCTCGCGACGGCGGTCGGCCTGGGCTTCGGCCGTCCGGAGGCCGAGCTCTGCCGCGAGACCGCCCGGCTTGCAGATGTCGGGAGGATCTACGAGCCGGCCGGCGCCCACCAGGAGGCGGGCGCGCAACTCGCGCGAGGGGCCGGCGTCCCCGAGCTCGTGTGCGAGTGGATCCTCGGCGTCGGCGAGCACTACGACGGGACGGGCCCGCTCGGCTGTCGGGCTCCGAGATCCCGGTCTTCTCGCGCATCATCCGCGCCGCGAAGCGCTGCGACGAGTTCGTGCGAGGGCGCCGAGCCGGCGGAGCTGCGCGCGCTTGCCGGAACCGAGCTCGATCCTGCGATGGTCGACGCGCTCGCCTCGATGCTCGAGCAGGCGGACGCCTCTGTGAAGGTCAAGCTGAAATAGCCCGCGGGAATAGACTCGCCGCCCCCATGCGCCAGAGCTATCCGCAGACCCACGAAGAGAAGCTCAACTACCTCCGCGAGCTTCGCGACCAGGCGATCCACTCGGCCTCCGAGGCCGCGGTCGAAAAGCAGCACGCCAAGGGCAAGCTGACCGCGCGCGAGCGGATCGAGAAGCTCCTCGACCCGGGCTCGTTCGAGGAGCTCGACACCTTCGTCCGCCACCGCACGCACGACTTCGAGATGGACAAGAACCGGCCATGGGGCGACGCGGTCGTCACCGGCTACGGCACGGTCGACGGCCGCCCGATCTTCGTCTTCAGCCAGGACTTCACCGTGTTCGGCGGCTCGCTCGGCGAGGTGATGGCCGAGAAGATGGTGAAGATCATGGACCTCGCCGCGAAGGTCGGCGCTCCGGTCGTTGGCCTGAACGACTCGGGCGGCGCGCGGATCCAGGAGGGCGTCGTCTCGCTCGGCGCCTACGGCGACGTCTTCGTCCGCAACGTCCAGTGCTCGGGCGTGATCCCGCAGATCAGCGTGATCATGGGCCCGTGCGCGGGCGGCGCCGTCTACTCCCCCGCGATGACCGACTTCATCTTCATGGTCAAGGAGACCTCGCACATGTTCATCACCGGCCCCGAGGTGATCAAGACGGTCACCGGCGAGGAGGTCGAGTTCGAGGCGCTCGGCGGCGCGATGACCCACAACTCGAAGTCCGGCGTCGCGCACTTCGCCTCCGAGGACGAGGAGGCCTGCCTCGAGGACGTGCGCTACCTGATCGGCTTCCTGCCGCAGAACAACCTGGAGATGCCCCCGCGGGTCGAGCCGTACGACGACCCCGACCGCGAGGACCCCGAGCTCGACACGCTCGTCCCCGACGACCCCCAGAAGCCGTACGACATGCGCGACGTGATCGCGCGGATCGTCGACGACGAGGAGTTCTTCGAGGTCCACGAGCACTGGGCCCAGAACATCGTCTGCGGCTTCGCGCGCCTCGACGGCTTTCCCGTCGGCGTGGTCGGCAACCAGCCGAAGCACCTGGCGGGCGTCCTCGACATCGACTCCTCGTGCAAGGGCGCGCGGTTCGTCCGCACGTGCGACGCGTTCAACATCCCGCTCCTCACGTTCACCGACGTGCCCGGCTTCATGCCCGGGACCTCGCAGGAATGGGGCGGCATCATCCGCCACGGCGCGAAGCTCCTCTACGCCTTCACCGAGGCGACCGTGCCCGAAGCTCACCGTCGTCACGCGCAAGGCCTACGGCGGCGCCTACGACGTCATGAACTCGAAGCACATGCTCGCCGACTTCAACTTCGCCTGGCCGACCTCCGAGGTCGCCGTGATGGGGCCGGAGGGCGCCGTCAACATCATCTACCGCAAGGACATCGCCGAGTCGCCGACCCCCGACGATCGCCGCGCGCGGCTGATGGACGACTACAAGGCGCGGTTCGCCAATCCATACTCGGCGGCCGAGCGCGGCTACCTCGACGACGTGATCGAGCCCCAGCAGACCCGCCCCCGGCTGATCCGGGCGCTGCGCACGCTTCAGACCAAGCGGGTCGAGCAGCCGAAGCGCAAGCACGGGAACATCCCGCTCTAGGCGTCCAGCACCTTCCAGCGCGCCACGCTCGCGGTCGGGTCCTCGTTGCTGGAGGCATCGACCGCCTTGACGCGCACCTTGTGCCGGCCGGGCTTCAGGCGCTTCAGGCGCAGGGGTGACGAGCAGTCCTTGTACGCCTTCCGATCGACCGCACAAGTGAACGTCGAGTCCGGCTCGCTCGAGCTGAACTTCAGCTTCGCCTTGCTGCTCTTGGTCCTCGCCTTCGGCTTCTTTGAGATGGACGTCTCCGGGGCGATCAGGTCGTACTCGTGGGCGCCGATGTCCGGCTGCCGAGCCCTGGAAGCGAGGCGTGCCGTCGAGATCGAGGGCGCTGACACCGTCAGACGCCTCCGTTGATCGTCGGCGAGCCGAGCACCTGGCGGAAGTCGCCGACGACGGGGCTGGCAAGGACGGGCTCGCGCCATCTGATTGCCCGCCGTTCCGGGCGATGTGATCGTCGTGGTGCCGACACCCTCCTCGGATGTGGTCGAGTAGTTCGAGCCGTCGCGTTCAGCGTCGCCGTCCCGGTGGCCGACGCCTCAAGCGGTCACGTCGGTCGCGCCGGTCGCGATCGTGTTCTTGATATTCAGGGTGTGGGTGCCGTTGTCCGAGCTGACGTGAATCGCGCCGGCCTGGCTCGAGTAGGCGGTGACGTTGCGAACGCTGTTGGAGACGGTGCCGCCGCTGAGCGAGAACAGCAGCCCGTTGCCGCCCTGGTTGCTCGCGGCGCAGACCGAGTCGTTCATCGTGGCCTCAAAGACCAAGTAGCAGGCGACGCTGAAGAGGCCGCCGTTGTGAACGACGTTGATCCGGTTGGCCTCCACGCGGGACAGCTGCAGCGAGTTGGTGCTGTTGGAGCTGATGTCGAGATCGCTGAGCTGCGATGGGCGGCGTCGGTAGGTCGGGGCCGCCCGAAACCTCGACGAGGGCGTTCAGGCCCGGTCGCGGAGCCTGTGATCAGAGGGCGCTCCCCGGGACCCTGTCCCCGCACGGTGATGCTGTCGTTGATCAAGAGGTTGCTCGGCGCCAAGGTCGTACGTGCCGGGCAGGACGATGACCTCGTCACCGTTGGCGACCGACGGATCCTCGACGGCGGGCTCGAGGGCGCAGGGGTCCTCGATTGGGCACGGCGTCGCGCCGGAGGGCGGGCCGTTGCCTCCGACCTCCGCGTAACGCGTGGCCCCCGCCGCTTGAGACACGACGCCGAGCAGACCTGCTGTCGCGAATGCGAACAGAACGACGAGCTTGGTGAATCGGGCCACCGGTTCCCCCCTGGATCGCGTGGACCACACGCTACAGCCTCAGCATGCCGACCTGCGAGCGATGCTGGGCGAACTTCATATCCTCTCCATGACCGTGAACGAAGGCAAGCACATCGTCAGGGATCGACGGCGGCCGGATCGTCGTTGCGATCGGCGCGGCGCTTCTCTTCGCCTCGCTCTTCGTCAACTGGTACGGCTTCGGGCAGGGCCCCGACGCGGACGGCTTCACGGCGTGGACCGCGTTCGAGCTCGTCGACCTCTTGCTGGCGCTGCTCGCCGTCGCGGCGATCGCCGCTGCGCTCGAGCCGTTCGTGCGCGCGAGCTCGCGCATCCCGGCAGGTTTACGGCCGTCGGCCGGCCCGGCAGCGCTCCTTCTGGTCGTGGTGTCGATCGTCAACGAGCCCCCGGCCGCTCAGGGATTCGACGCGCAGCTCGAGGTCGGCGCCTGGCTCGCGTTGGCCGGCGCCGCGATCATGTGCGCGGGTGCGCTCCTCGCGGGCAACCGGATCTCGCTGGTCGTGACCCCGCGCGAGCGCAGCGAGCGACGCCGCGCGTGCACGAGACCGAGACGCAGACCCTCCCGCCCGACCCGAACCCTAGCGGCCACCCAGCGCGCACAAAACGTCCGGATATGTCCCCTGGGGTTCATCGTGGGACGTTTGGGATCGGCGCGTTGGATCTAGCTGCCGAGGACGGCGAGGGCGATTCCGAGGTCTTGGATCGCGAGGCCGGTGGAGTCGAAGAGGGTGATGGCCTCCGCGGAGGTTCGCCCTCGGTGTCGCCGGTCAGCACCGCGCCAAGCTCGGTCACCCGGTTGCGCTCGACGATCCCGGCGCTGGCGCCGGTCGACAGCTCGCCGCCCTTCGAAGCCTGCTCCCACTCGTCGCAGAAGAGCTCGCAGCGCTCGATCGCGGCCAGCTCGACCTCCGCCTTGCCGTGTGCATCGGCCCCGAGCACCGCGAGGTGCTGGCCAGGCCGAAGATCAGTCGCAAGGATCACCGGCTCGTCGCCGGGCGTCACGGTGACGACGACGTCCTGAGCTGCTGCCTCATCGCGAGATCCCGCCCGCCAGCCGAGCTCGCCCGCCAGGGCCTCCGCGCTTTCCGCGCGCGGATCGGCGCAGACGCCGTCTGCGTAGCCGACAGCGGCGAGGCACCGCGCCGCCCAGCCGCCGTTGACGCCACAGCCGATCAGCCCGACGGTCGCGGCGTCGTCGCGCGCAAGCGCCTGAGCGGAGACCGCCGCTGCTGCGCCGGTTCGAAGCGAGGTGACTGCGGCGCAGTCGCAGGATCGCGAGGAGCTCTCCGGTCTCGGCGCTCGAGACGAGGAGCGCGCCCGCCACCACGGGCAGTCCGCGCGCCGGGTTGCCCGGGAACGACGTGACCCACTTGAGGATCGCGAGCCCCTCGCCGCGAGCCGGCATGGCGCGGAAGTCGCCGTGCGGAGGGGCGTCCACGTAGGTCTTCGCCGGCATCACCCACTCGCCGGCGTGATGGCGCTCGAACGCCGTGCGCGTCCGCTCGACCGCGTCTGCGGGCGAGACGGCGGCGAACACCGCCTCGGCATCGATCATGCGGACCTCGGTCATAGCGCTGAGGCTAGAGTGGCCCGCGATGAGCGGCGAGCGCATCCAGATCACGCGGCGGCGCGTCGGATTCCGAGACCGCGGCGATCGTCGCCGCGGTCGAGCAGTTCCTCGCGGACACGGCTCCGCCGCCGGCCGACGAGACGCCCGCGAGTGTCCTTGGGCTCGCGCGGCGCTCGAGGAGGGCATCGCTGCCCGTCAACTCCACGGTGATGCCTGGGGCCACGCTCCGCGCCCACGCTGATCGGCGTATGGTCCCCCTTGCCAACTCAAGGAGGAGGAACAAATGGCAGTTGTGAAGATCATCGAGCTCGTCGGAAGCTCGAAGACATCGACCGACGACGCGGCCAAGCAGGCTTTGACCGAGGCGCAGTCGTCGCTTCGGAACATCCGCGCCGTCGACATCGTCTCGACCGGCATTCGCGGCGAAAACCTCGATGAGTACCGCGCGCACGTCCGCGTGGCGTTCATCGTGGATCAGGCAGAAGTCGACTGATGCGCGGCGTAGCGACGGCCGCTTTGGGCGGCGTCGGCGTTGTCGCGCTGGTATGGGCGGCCGTTGCGCTCGCCGACGAGATCACCTGTGACGGCGGGAAATGCAACGGGACCCCGTTCGAAGACACGATCACCGGGTCGAACAAGAAGGACGGCATCAACGCCAAGGCCGGGAACGACGAGGTCAAGGCCAGAGGTGGCAACGACGTCGTCGAACTTGGGCCCGGGAATCGATTACGTCGAAGGCGGCAAGGGCGACGACAAGATCTCCGGTGGCGACGACGATGACCGGTTCCTCATCGGCGGCCTGTTCGGCGGCCGAGGCGACGACACGGTCACGGGCGGCGACGGGAACGACGACCTGTACGGCGACGCCGGCAAGGACGTTCTTTTGGGCGGGGCTGGCGACGACCAGCTCGTTGGCGCCGGCGCCTCACCCGGCGACGACGGCTCCAAGGACCGGCTGACCTGCGGTCCCGGTAGCGACACCGCGATCGTGGGAAACAAGGACAAGGTCGACCAGAGCTGCGAGGACATCATCCTCGAACGGTAAAACCCCGAATCCCGATTGGGATTTGTGTAATATGACGCGGGATGGAGCCCACAGCCGCACCCGTACGCGTAAAAGACAAGGCCACGCCTGACCAGCTCGACCAGGAGCAGGGCAAGAAGCAGGAGGGCAAGGGACGCCTGGGCTCGCTCGAGAACCCCGAGGTCTACGACAACGTCCCCGGGCACCTGATCCCGATCATCGAGCGCGAGTTCGACGACTTCGACACCGAGGCGAAGAGCTTCCTGGACGGCCAGCAGTCCGAGGAGCAGTTCATCGGCTTCCGCCTCAAGCAGGGCGTCTACGGCCAGCGCCAGCCCGACGTCCAGATGATCCGCGTGAAGCTCCCGATGGGCGGCGTGACCCCGGAGCAGATGGAAGCCTTCGCCGACGCGATCGAGCAGTGGGCGCCCGCTCAACAAGGGCCACATCACGACCCGCCAGAACATCCAGATCCACCACATCCCGCTGCCGGACGCGGCCAAGTTCATCCGCGTGATCTCCGATGCAGGCCTGTCCTCCCGCGAGGGCTGCGGCAACACGATCCGCAACGTGACGGGCGACCCGTTCGCCGGCGTCAACGCGGACGAGCTCTTCGACATCACCCCCTACGCCGGCGCGTACGTGCGCTACTTCGTCCGCCACCCCACCACGCAGCTCATGCCGCGGAAGATCAAGACGGCGTTCACCGCCACCGACGAGGACGTCGCGATCACCGGCATCCACGACATCGGCTTCATCCCGCGCGAGCGCGACGGCGTGCGCGGCGTCGAGATCCGGGTCGGCGGCGGCACCTCGATCATGCCCCGCATCGCCCCCACCCTTTACGAGTTCGTCGAGCTCGACAACGGCGACTACCTCAAGGTCACCGAGGCCGTCCTTCGCATCTTCGACCGCCAGAACTGGCTGCGGGTCAACCGCGCCCGCGCCCGCATCAAGGTCCTCGTCGACAAGATCGGCATGGACGCCTTCCGCGAGATTGGTTGACGAAGAGCTCCAGGGCGATTGGGTCTCCGAGCGCGACTTCTCGATCGAGCACCTTCTGCCCGAGGACATGTACGACGAGGAGGCCGAAGGCTCCGCCCGTCCCGTCCAGCTACGCATCGCCGAACGGCGACGTCTCCGAGTTCGAGCGCTTCCGCGCCTCGAACGTCGAGGCCGCAGCGCCAGGACGGCTTTTCCACCGTCGTCGTGAAGGTCACCCGCGGCGACCTCATCGCCCGAGCAGTTCCGCGGCCTCGCGTCAGATCATGCGCGACTTCTCCGGCGGCTTCGCCCGCTCGACCGTCCAACAGAACCTCGTGCTCCGCTGGGTCCGCGACGAGTCCGTCTACGACGTCTGGCAGCGCCTCTCGCGATCTCGGCCTCGCCGAGTCGGGCGCCCGTGAGATCACCGACGTCGTGAGCTGCCCCGGCACCGACTCGTGCAAGCTCGGCATCACGAGCTCGATGGGCCTGAACGCGGCGATCCAGGAGCGGGTCGAGGCAGATGGAGATCACGGATCCGCTCACCAAGCAGGTCCACATCAAGATGTCCGGCTGCCCCAACGGCTGCAGCCAGCACCACATCGCGAACATCGGCTTCTACGGCGCTTCGCTCAAGGTCGGCGGCAAGCCCGTCCCCGCCTACATCCCTCACCTCGGCGGCACCTACGAGGGCGGCGAGGTCGTCTACGGCGCCCGCCTCAAGTCGCGCATCCCTGCCAAGCGGGTGCCCGACGCGGTCGAGCGCTGGCTTCGCCTGTACGAGGGGGAGCGCAAGGACGGCGAGGCCTTCAACGACTTCGTCGAGCGCCTCGGGCATCGCCCGCTTCGAGGAGGAGATCAAGGAGCTCTCGATGCCCGCCGACTTCTCGCTCGAGACCCTCGACCAGTTCATCGACTGGAACCGCGCTCGAGCCCTACAAGGTCGAGCGCGGTGAGGGCGAGTGCGCGATATGAGCAGGTCCGATGAGCCGCAAGCCGGATCCGTCCGCTGGGAC
Organism: uncultured bacterium; assembly: GCA_963740125.1. Lineage (GTDB taxonomy): Bacteria > Actinomycetota > Thermoleophilia > Solirubrobacterales > 70-9 > JALZKA01. The sequence continues at coordinate 100,757 of CAVUCV010000006.1, forward strand.
GACGCGACCCCGTATCGCTCAGAACGGCAACGGCCACAAGCCGCTGCCGACGATCGGCGGCCGCGCCGTTGACCCGGCCGAGATCTCCGCCGAGGTCGAGCGGATGGGCGCGCAGGAGGCGATCGCATGGGCGGTCGAGACCTTTGGTCCGAAGCTGACCTTCGCCGTCTCGTTCCAGAAGACGACATCGGTGATCGTCGGACATGGCGCACCGCGTCGACGCCGGACTGCGCGGTTCGTCTACGTGGACACCGAACTTCTCTTCCCCGAGACCTACGAGACCCGCGACAGGCTCGCCGACCACTTCGGAATCGAGTTCGAGCGCTTCGTCCAAGACAACCCTCCAGGGCCTGCGCGAGCGCTGGTACGCGGGCGAGTGGGGACCCGCCGACGAGTGCTGCGCGCCGCGCAAGGTCGCTACCATGCGCCGCGCCCTCGAGGGGGTCGATTGCTGGGTCTCAGGTGTCCGCAGAGTGGATTCCGAGACTCGAGCCAGCGCCCCACGTTTCGGCTGGGACGTTCGATTCGATCGCTGGAAGCTGAATCCCCTGGCCGACTGGGATGACAAGCAAGTCTGGACCTACATAAAGGAAAACCACGTGCCTTATAACCCCCTTCACGATCAGGGCTACCCGTCCATCGGGTGCATGCCCTGCACCTCAAAGCCCGGCGCAGGGCGACGATGCCCGAGCCGGCCGCTGGGCCGGAACCGACCGGACCGAGTGCGGAATCAATGGCTGAGCTACAGCTATCGAATCGACAAGCCTCCGACTTCGAGCTCATCGGCAACGGCGGTTTCGCGCCGCTCACCGGATTCATGGGCTCCGAGGACTGGAAGTCGGTCTGCGAAGAACATGCGCCTCACGTCCGGCGAGATCTGGTCGATCCCGATCACGCTCGCAACCGACCTCGAGTGCTCCGAGGGCGACACGGTCGAGCTGACGGCGCCCAACGGCAAGAAGCTCGGCCGCCTCACCGTCGAGGAGATCTACGAGAAGGACGTCGAGCTCGAGGCCGAGAAGGTCTATCTGACGACCGACAACGAGCATCCGGGCGTCGCGGCCATCCGCGAGGAGGGCAACCGCTGCCTGGCCGGGCCCGATCGAGGTCGACGCGCTCCCGGACCACGAGGAAGCGTTCATGAAGCGCTACCAGACGACCGAGGAGTCGAAGAAGGCATTCGCCGACCGTGGCTGGAAGCGCATCGTCGCCTTCCAGACCCGCAACCCGATCCACCGGGCGCACGAGTACCTGACGAAGGCCGCGCTCGAGATCTGCGACGGCCTCTACATCCATCCGCTGATCGGCGAGACCAAGAAGGGCGACATCCCCGCTGACGTGCGGATGAAGCTGCTACGAGGTCCTCATGGACAACTACTACCACCCGGACCACGTGATGCTCGGGGTCAACCCCGGCAAGATGCATTACGCCGGCCCGCGTGAGGCTGTCCTTCACGCGATCATCCGCAAGAACTACGGCTGCACCCACTTCATCGTGGGTCGCGACCACGCCGGCGTCGGTGACTACTACGGCACCTACGACGCGCAGCGGATCTTCGACGACATCGACACCGAGGAACTGGGCATCACGCCGCTGTTCTTCGAGCACACGTTCTGGTGCAACGAGTGTGAGGGCATGGGCTCTGCGAAGACCTGCCCCCACCCGCAGGAGTCGCATCTGTTCCTCTCGGGGACCAAGGTGCGCGAAATGCTCGGCGAGGGCGAGAAGCCGCCGCCCGAGTTCTCCCGCGAGGAAGTCGCCCAGATCCTGATCGACGCTTACAAGGAGGAAGACAACTGATGGCAGAAGAGCGAGGGTTCACCCTCTGGTTCACGGGGCTCTCCGGAGCCGGCAAGACCACGATCACGAACGTCCTGGTGAAGGAGCTGCTCTCCCGCGGCTCGAAGCTCGAGGTGCTCGACGGCGACGTCGTCCGCGAGAACCTCTCGAAGGGCCTCGGCTTCAGCAAGGAGGACCGCGACACGAACATCCGCCGGATCGCCTTCGTGGCGAACCTGCTCTCGCGGAACGGCGTGCCCGGTCATCACGGCCGCGATCTCGCCCTACCGCGCGATTCGCGACGAAGCTCGCCAGATGATGGACGACCGCTTCATCGAGGTCTACGCCAAGGCCTCGGTCGAGGTCTGCGAGGAGCGCGACACCAAGGGCCTCTACGCCAAGGCGCGCTCCGGCGAGATCAAGGAGTTCACGGGCGTCTCGGATCCTTACGAGGAGCCTGAGAACCCGGAGATCTCGTCGAAACGGCCGACCAGTCGCCCGAGGAGTCAGCGCAGCAGATCCTGACCTACCTCGAGGACAACGGCTTCATCTCGAAGAACTAGCAGCTTGACACGGCGCATCGGGGCCTCGTACGACTCGGGCTCGACTAGTCCTTCGGTCGTAAGGTCCCGCCTAGAGCACCGAGCCCGAGCCCATTCCCGCACCTACCGATTCGTGATGGCGGCCTGCGCGCCGATCGTCCGCTGGTGGGGGCGGCTCGAGGTCGAGGGCGCCGAGCATGTGCCGGTCTCGGGTCCCCTGCTGATCGTGGGCAATCACGACTCGCAGTGGGATCCGGTCGCCATCGGCATCGCCGGCCGCAAGCGGCGCCAGATCCGGGCTCTCGCCAAGGCGAGCCTGTGGGACATCCCGGGCCTCGCTCCGATCCTGCGCGGCATGGGGCAGATCCCGATTCAGCGCGGAGCCGCGGATGCCGGCGCCCTCGACGAGGCGATCCGGCAGCTCCGCGACGGGGCCTGCATCGGCGTCTTTCCCGAAGGCACGATCTCGCGCGGCGCGGTGCTGCGCGCGCGCAGCGGCCTGGGGCGGCTGGCCCATGCGGTTCCCGAGGCCACGATCGTCTCCGTCACCGTCACGGGCACGGTCGACATCGTCCGCTTCCCGAAGCGCCCGCGGATCAGCGTCACGTTCTTTCCGCCGGCCGAGGGTGGCGTTCGCGAGGGCGAGGACGCGGCGGAGCTTCCGGTCCGGCTCCTCGCCGAGATCCGCGCTCTCGCCCCGATCGCGCAGTCGGGCCGCCGCCGCAAGGCGGCAGCCAACGACGCAAAGGTTCGCGCGGGCGCAGGCCCGCCCGCTTAGCGCTCCTCGTTGAGCGCGGCGATCGCCCCGAAGACGTCGCCCTCCTCATAGAAGTCGATCGCCACCAACGTCGCAAGGAGGTCTCTCTGTTCCTCGCAGTGGTGGATGCGATCCAGTAGGGCACGCCGGGTATTGACGATCGCCGCATTGGTCGGCCGCGGCGCGGGAGACGTGTCGATCCAGTGGTTGACGAGGAAGACTCCGGCCTGATCCGAGCCTCGGTTCGGCTCGCAGCTCGCCTCGAGCTTCGCGGGCGCCGTCAGTTGTGAGGCCTTCGAGAAGCTGAAGGGTGTCTCCTGGACCAGCGAGTCGTACGCCGAGTGGTACCAGGGAAACTCTTCACCGCCGGCCTCGTTCTCGGCCATCATCATCACGCGCCCGCCCGAGTCGATCATCTCCTGGAGGGTCGGCCAAGGGACGCCGACCGGCCCCTCGTAGACGAAATCCAGGAGGCCGGTCCGCTCCGCGGCGGCCGCGATGTCCGCGGGCGGGACATAGTCCTCGATGACAACGGTCACGACCTCGTCGGGGTTGGCGGCAACGAAGTCGCGGATCTCCGTGAAGCCGCGATCGATCGTGATAGCGCCGAGCTCGCAGAATGCGTGACAGAGGTATACGCCCGGCTCGCCCACCTCCGGCGAGTTGACGATCCTGTCGCGGATCCTGAGCGCGGCATCGAGAGCGTCCGCGCCCATCGCGTCTTCGATCTTGTCCCGCTTGCCGCTCGATTGGTCCGAGAGGTCGGTCTTGATCGTCCCGCCCTCGGTTTCGACGCCAGCGTGCGCATCGATCAGTAGCCCTCGAACCCCGGCTCGGAGCTGTTCGGGGATTCCCTTTTCCTGCTGGGCGAACGTCCACCCTGGATAGTTCGCGGCCGACATCGAGTTGTGGGTCGCCGGCGTTGCCACCTCGTTGTACGGCCGGTCGCAGAGATCGAGTGAGCCGTTGCAACCCACGGTCTCGATCGCGAGGCTCCGTTGGGTCACGCCCCCGACTCCGACGAAAACCCCCACCGCGGCCAAGCTCGCAACCCCAGCGACGATGATCGCCACGAGCGTCCTGCGACCGGCAGGTGCAGCCGCTCCCCGCTCTTCGGCAAGGGTCATGTGCATCAATTCCGAGGCGCCCACGTAGGCGATGAGGAGGCCCAGAAGCATGGCCAGCATGGAGGCGAACTCTTCGCCGTGGGTAGCGCCGAGTATCCCGGCGGCGATCAGGGCCAGGGCCCGCGCCGCCCGCGCCGGAACGCTTGTGGGCGTGCGGGTGGCGACTTTCCACGCCGTCGCGAAGCGCTCGCCGAGATCCACAGGACGAAGGAGCGACGACGCCGCGGCCGCAAGGATCGCACCGCACCCTGCGAGGAGGAAGAGGCCCGTCCAGAGGTCGGAAAGGAACGCGTCCCAGATGCCCTCCACGGCCTCGCGGTTGGACGGGTCGGCCACCCCCGCGAGGAAGAGCGCCTTCCCAAGCGCAAGCACGACCAGGCTGGCCACGGCTGCGGCCGCGACCGACACGCCGGCCGACTGGGCCGCGGTGCGCCTGTCGCCCGCGACGGCGAAGCCGGCCCCGAGCAGAATCAACGCGACCGCTGCGAGCACCCATGGCAGCCATGACGCGGCATCCGCGGCCTGAAGCAGAGCTGCAGCCCAGCCCGGCATCTGGTCATCGACCAGCACGGCGTCCGCTCCGGTGGGAATCTTGGCGGCCAGCTTCGGATCGAGCCCCTGGAGCGCGCCGCTGATCGTGACGCCAATGTCCGCAACGATGAATACCACGGAGTCCTGGTCGCGAGCGAAGAATCCCCTGTGCAGATCCGCAACCCCTGCGCGGAAAACGCTCTGGAAGGCGCTCCCCCGGACGATCGAAGCGGTTGCGCTCTCGAGGATGGGTTTGACGGCTACGAGGTCCGGCTCAGCGTCGATCAGCCCATCGGCCACCCGCACACCGACCTGGTCCGCGACCGCCTCGTCCTGAAGCGCCGCAGCTGCTCGCTCGGCGAACTGATCGGCATTGAAGAGCGCTCGCGAGGCGTAGCCGACGACGAAGGCGGCCGTCAGGACCACCGCGCCGGCGACGACCAATGCTCTCGCCGGCCACGAACCCCGGTTCATGGCCCCAGTATGGCCCCCGAAGGAGAGCTAGGGCTTCGCGGGGACCTGCGGCTCGCCCAGGCCGTACGTGTCGTACGCGCCCCAGCGGCTGAACGTCTTGTGCGTCGGGCCGTGGAAGTCGGATGAGGCGGTCGGGACCAGTCCGAACTCCTCGCAGAGCTCGAGGCAGTGCTTCGTCTGCTCTGCCGTGTGCGGCGGGTAGAAGGTCTCGATGCCGTCGAGACCTACGTCGCGAACGAGGCTCTCGACCAGGTCGCGGACCTGCTCGGGGTCCTGGACGTCCCAGTACGGATGGGCGACGACGGCGACGCCGCCCGCCTCGTGGATCAGCTTGACGGCCTCCTCGGCGCTCGGCCATCCGCGCGAGACGAACGCCTTGGCGCCGGGCACGAGGTACTCCTCGAAGAAGGGCCCGAGGTCCGGCCCGGCGCCGGCAGCCTTGGCGATGTGCGGGCGGCCGATGGCATCGGCCGCGCCTGCCTTCTCGACCGCCCCCTCGAACGTGACGTCCACGCCATGCTCGTTCAGCCTGCGGATGATCTCCTTGGCGCGGTCCACACGCTCCTGCTGCGCCCGGTCGCACGCTGGCTGGATCGCCTCTACGTCGACCCAGTAGCCGCAGATGTGGAGGTCCTCCGAGTACTTGTGGACGCAGGACATCTCGACCGCCGGCACGTTCTGGATGCCCAGCTCCTCCGCTGTCGCATTCGCCTCGGCAACGCCCGCGACGCCGTCGTGGTCGGTCAGGGCCATCACCGTGATCCCGGCCTCGGCTGCGGCACGGACGACATCGGCTGGCTCGAGCTGGCCGTCGGAGACGACCGAGTGCGACTGGAGGTCAATCATCGGGCAAACGTAGCGACCCTCGTCGGCTTCTTGACCTCGTTTGCGACAATCAGCGTCATGAGGATCAGCGCCAAAGCCGACTATGCCGTGAGAGCGGCGCTCGAGCTTGCGGCGGCGGAGGGCGGGGAGCCCGTCAAGGGCAACCATCTGGCTCAATCGCAGGGCATTCCGCTCCAGTTCCTGGAGCACATCCTTCTCGAGATGAAGCACGCCCGCCTGATCCAGGCGCGGCGAGGCGCGCGGGGCGGCTACTGGCTCGCGCGGCCGGCCGCCGACATCACGGTCGCGGACGTCATTCGCGCCGTCGAGGGCCCGCTCGCGAACATCCACGAGGCCGCGCCCGAGGAACTCCACTACGAGGGTGCTGCCGAGCGCCTTCGAGACGTCTGGGTGGCGGTCCGCCACAACATCCGCGCGGTGCTCGAGAACGTGACGCTCGAAGAGCTTGCCTCGGGTCAGCTGCCTTGGCAGATCGACGCCATGCTGAACGACCCGCAAACCTGGCACAAGCGCTGAGCCGCTACCCTTTCTGGCCGCTTTCGACTAAGTCGGTCAGGAAACTCGGAAGCTGCCTATCTCATGGATCCAGCAATCGTTTTATTCGGCCTCGGCATCGGAATCCTCGTCGGCATGACGGGGATGGGCGGCGCGTCCCTGATGACGCCGCTTCTGATCATCGTGTTCGGGATCAGCCCCGTCACGGCGATCGGCACGGACATCTTCTACGCCGCGATCACCAAGACCGTCGGCGGCTTTCAGCACCTGAAGCTCCGCACCGTGCACCGCGGCATCGCGTTCTGGATGGCCGTCGGCTCCGTCCCGTCTGCCATCGCGGGCGTCTGGGTGATCGAGATCCTCCAGCGGACGTACGGCGAGGACCTGGACAAGTTCGTCCTGGGAATGCTCGGTGGAGCGCTCCTGGTGGTCGGCATCGCAACCCTGCTGCGCTCGATCTTCTTCAAGGACGTCATCACCGAGCGCTCGTCGATGCACCTCTACCGCCGCCACATCATCGCGGCGATCCTCACCGGCGTCACCTGCGGCTTCGTGATCGGCCTCACCTCCGCCGGCAGCGGCACCCTGATCGCCATCGCCCTCATCGCGATCTTCCAGCTCACGCCGCAGCGCGTCGTCGGCACCGACGTCTTCCATGCCGCGGTGCTCCTTTGGGCCGCCGGCGCCGCTCACTGGGTCGGCGGCAACATCGACTTCGGGCTCGCCGGCAACATCCTCGTCGGCTCGGTGCCGGGCGTGATCATCGGCGCCAAGCTCTCGGTCAAGGCGCCGCAGAACTTCCTCCGCACCGCGCTCGGAGTCGTCCTGATCGCCTCCGGGCACGACGCTGATCGCGAAGGAGGGCGACCCGAGCGTCGTCATTCCCGCGATCGGCATCGCGGCACTGATGATGGGTGCGCTCTTTGCCGCGCAGGTGATCTCGCACTACCGCGAGAGCCCTGGCGAGAGCACGCCCCGCAAGCGCTCCACCCTGACCCGGCCGGCGATAGCTTGTGAGCATGTCCCGGGTGCAGTACTACGCCGCGGCCTCGCTCGACGGGTTCATCTCTCGTCCTGACGGGAGCATCGACTGGCTTCAGACCTACGGCGCCGACTCGGACCTGGGCGACGGCCCGATGTCGGACGGGTCATACGACGAGTTCTACGCGGGCGTGGGCGCCCTGGTCATGGGCTCGGCGACGTACGAGTGGATCCTCGAGCACGCCAAGGCTTGGCCCTACGACCGCCCCGCGTGGGTGTTCACCGGCCGCGACCTGCCGCAGCCGCCCGGCGGGCGAGGTGCGTTTCGCAAGCGGCAACGCCGCCGCGGTCCGCGACGAGGCGATGGAAGCCGCGGACGGCAAGAACGTCTGGATGGTCGGCGGCGGGAACCTCGCCTCGACCTGGGCCGACGAGGGATTGATCGACGAGATCATTCGTCACGCTCGTGCCGGTGTTCATCGGCGAGGGAGTGCCCTTCTTCGCGCGGGCTGTCCGAGGAGAGCTCCGCCACGTCAAGCACTAAGACGCACGCCAACGGCATGGCCGAGTTGACGTACCGCATGCCGCAATAGGCTCCCTCCCGTAACTACACCTGCTGCTTCCGCACCTAAGGTGCTCAGGAGATATCTATGGACTTCGATCTCAGCCCCCGCGTCATCGACCTTCGCGACCGCGTCCGCGCGTTCATCGACGAGGAGGTGCTGCCGGTCGAGCTCGAGGCGATGAAGGCTCTGGACGACGAGGTCCGCCCCGGCGCAGGTGTCGCCTACCCGGCGATCATCCGCGAGCTTCGCGAGAAGGCCAAGGCCGAAGGGCTCTGGAACATGTTCCTGCCCGACGACAAGTTCGGCCCCGGCCTCACCAACTGGGAGTACGGGATCCTCTGCGAGGAGATGGGGCGCTCGCCGGCCATCGCGCCCATGGCGTTCAACTGCGCCGCGCCCGACACGGGCAACATGGAGATCCTCGCCGAGCACGGCACGCCCGAGCAGCAGGAGGAGTGGCTCCAGCCCCTCCTCGACGGCGAGACGCGCTCGTGCTTTTCGATGACCGAGCCCGCCGTCTCGGGCTCCGACCCGACCAGCCTCCAGGCGCGCGCCGAGCTGGTCGGACGGCGAATGGGTCATCAACGGGCACAAGTGGTTCACCTCAGGCGCGGTGGGCGCCGCGCTGGCCATCGCGATGGTCGTGACCGACCCGGACGCGCACCCTTACGCGCGGGCGTCGATGATCATCGTCCCCACCGACAACCCCGGCTTCAACCTCGTCCGCCCCGTTCCGGTCATGGGCCACGACGGCGGGCCCGGCCACTGCGAGATCCTCTACGAGGACTGCCGCGTGCCCGAGGCGAACCTCCTGGGCCCGCGCCAGGCCGGCTTCGTCATCGCCCAGGACCGCCTTGGCCCCGGGCGCATCCACCACTGCATGCGCGCGATCGGCTCGGCCGAGCGGGCGATCGAAATGATGTGCCGCCGCGCCAACGAGCGTGAGGCGTTCGGCGGGAAGCTCGCGGAGAAGCAGTTCATCCAGGACTTCGTCGCGCTCTCGCGCATGGAGGTCGAGCAGGCTCGCCTCCTGACGATGAAGGCCGCGTGGCGCATGGACACGGAGGGCAAGAAGGCCGCCCGCCGCGAGATCTCGATGATCAAGGTGATCGCCGCGAACGTGGTGATGGACGTCCTCGACCGCGCGATCCAGGTGCACGGCTCGCTCGGCATGTCCGACGACACGCCGCTCGCCTCGATGTGGCGCTACAGCCGCATGCTCCGGATCGCGGACGGCCCCGACGAGGTCCACAAGATGGTCGTCGCCCGCCGCGAGCTCAACCACTGGAAGAAGCAGGCCGAGTCCGAGTCCGGCGAGGCCCGGTCGAGGAGCCCGCGCGCGTCTAGAGCCTCTTGGAACCGGCGCACGGCGCGCCGGCTCTCTTTAGCCTCCCGGCGATGAAAAGGGGTTCCTCGCAGCCGCGGGCGCCGCAGCGCTCGCGCTCTCGGCGCCGGTCAACGCGCCGGCGCTCGACACCGAGGTCGAGTCGTTCGACGGCACGGACATCGTCACGCACTTCTATCCGGCGAGCGGGCTCGAGCCAGGCGACAAGGCCCCCACGATCCTGATCGGGCACGGCTGGGGCGGCACCGGCGAGGGCGCCGACGGCTCCCCCGCCCCGTTCCTCGCCGAGGGCTACAACGTCCTCACCTGGGACGCCCGCGGATTCGGCGGCTCGGGCGGGACGGTGATGATCGACCACCCGAAGTTCGAGGCCAAGGACGTAAGCGCCCTCATCGACTTCGTCGCCGAGCGGCCCGAGGCGAAGCTCGAGAAGCCCGGCGATCCCCTTCTGGGCATGTCCGGCGGCAGCTACGGCGGCGGGATCCAGTTCATCACCGCGGCTCGCGACAAGCGGGTGGACGTGATCTCACCGACGATCCCGTGGCACAACCTCCTCGAGTCGCTCTATCCGAAGAAGTCGACGAAGGCCGGCTGGGACCTGGCGTTGATCGGCGTTGGCATTCCAACGTCGGTCGCCCTCGGCGTCTTCAACGCCAACGGGATCGAGACCGGGAAACCAGTCCGAGGAGTTCTACAACGCCGTGATCGGCGGGCTCGGGACCGGCCAGATCCCGGAGGAGGAGGTCGACTGGTTCGAAGAGCACGGGCCCGACTTCCTGCTGGAGAAGATCAGGGTCCCGACCATGATCGCCCAGGGCACCGTCGACACGCTGTTCGACCTCAACCAGGGCCACCGGAACTATCTCGCGCTCGAGAGGAACGACATCCCCCTGAAGATGATGTGGTTCTGCGGCGGGCACGGCGTGTGCAACGTGGACGCGGACGGCAGCGGTGCGCTGGCGGACTCCGAGCTGGTCCAAAAGCGCCGCCTCCAGTGGTTCGACCGCTACCTCAAGGGCAACAGGAAGACCAGGACGGGCCCTCCGTTCGAGTGGATCGACCAGAACGGTGAGTGGCACAGGCAGCCCTGGCGGCTATCCGCTCAAGCACGCGGGCCATCTGAAGGGAACCAGCGACGGCGGGCCGATCCCGCTGGCGCCGGGAACCAACCCGACGTCCGGCTTTCTCGATCCTGGCGAGCCCCGACCCGACGGCGCCGGTCACCGTGCCGTTCGACGTCCGAGGGCGGCGAAGAGGTCGTCGGCGCGCCGACCCTCCGCTTCACCTACTCGGCCACGGGCCTCTCGGCGACGCGGACCGACGGCCTCACCCACATCTACGGGCAGATCGTGGACCTGGAGCGGAACGTCGTCGTCGGCAACCAGTCGACCCCGATCCCGATCAAGCTCGACGGCGAGGACCACACGATCCGCGCCTCGCCTGACACGCATCGCGAACGTCGCGCCGGACGCGGGCTTCGAGCTTCAGCTCGTCGAGCCAGTCCAACCTGTTCGACGCCCAGCGGGCCACCGGGCTCGTCTCGATCTCAGACCTCGAGGCCCGGCTCCCGGTCACGCAAGCCGCGGAAGCGCTAGCCGAGCCGCCGCTCGGCCTCGTCGGCCGCTTCGGCCAGCTTCACGACGTTCTCGCCGAACGCCCTGACGGCCTCGTCGACGTGGTCGCCGTACTGGCCCGCCGAGTAGCGGAAGTAGACGCCCTCGAGGATGATCGCGAGCTTCCAGAGGCCGAGGGCGACGTAGTAGTCGATCAGTCCGAGGTCGCGGCCCGACCGCTCGGCGTAGCGAGCGCGGACCTCTGCCGAGGCTCGGGAAGCCGGGCGCCGTCGTCGCGGGCTCGAAGAGCGGAAAGAGCTCGGCGTCGCGGTCGCCCCAGTAGACGAGGAGCATCCCGACGTCGGCGAGCGGGTCGCCGAGCGTCGAGAGCTCCCAGTCGACGACCGCGGCGACGCTCTCGGGCGTCGGGCGTGAGGATCATGTTGTCGAGGCGATAGTCGCCATGGACGATCGTCGCCGGGCCCTGCTCCGGGATGCGCGCCGCGAGGCGATCGTGCACCTCGTCGATCAACGGGATCTCGCGCGTCTGCGACTTCTCCCACTGACCCTGCCAGCGCTTGAGCGTGCGAGCGACGTAGTCCTCCTTCTTCCCGAGGTCGCCCAGCCCCACGTCGTCCGGGTCGAGGGCGTGGATGTCGACGAGAGTGTCGACCACGTTCTCGCCGATCAGCCGCTGCTGGGCGTCGTCGTATGGCTCGGCGTCGGGCCGCATGCGGAGAATCGGCCCTTCGACGAAGTCCATCACGTAGAACGGCGCCTCGTTGACGGACTCGTCGGTGCAGTAGCCGGCGATCGGCGCGACCGGGACGCCGGTGTCCGGCGAGCGCGCCGACCACCTTGGTCTCGCGGCCCATGTCGTGGGCGCTCCCCAGCGTCTTGCCGATCGGCGGGCGCCGAAGCGCCCAGCGCCGCCCGGCCGCGTCCTCGACCGCAGTAGGTCAGGTTCGAGCGACCGCCCGCGATCTGCTTGAAGGTGAGGGGAGCCTGCGGCCCCCTCCACGTTGGCCTCGAACCAGGCCTCCACGTTGGCGCGGTCGATCCCGTCGATAGCCTCCTCTGCCCCGGACATGGCCGCGAACCCTACTCATCCACAGACCGCGCTGGTCGTCGACTTCGGCGGCGTCCTCACCACGAACATCTGGGACGCGTTCGGGGAGTTCTGCGCATCCGAGGGCCTGGACCCGGGGACCGTGAAGGAGCTCTTCCGCTCGAACCCCGAGGCGATGCGTCTGCTCCGCGGCCTCGAGACCGGGGAGCTCGACGAGGCCGGCGTTCGAGCCGCCGATTCGCCGAGCTGCTCGGGCTCGCCGAGCAGCGCGGGGCTGATCGACCGGCTCTTCGGCGGCCTGGGCCCCGACGAGGCGATGATCGGCGCCGTCCGCGCCGCTCGGGCCGGCGGCGTCAAGACCGGGCTTGATCTCGAACTCGTGGGGCCTGGGCATCTACGATCGCGCGCCGGTGGACCTGTTCGACGAGACCGTGATCTCGGGCGACGTCGGCCTGCACAAGCCACAGCCGGAGATCTACCTGCTCGCGTGCGAGCGCCTGGGCGTCGAGCCGGGTGACTGCGTGTTCGTGGACGACCTGCGCGAGAACGTCACAGGGCGCGGAGGCGGTCGGGATGACCGCGATCCTCCACCGTGACTCGGCCGCGACCGTCGCCCGGCTGGAGGAGCTCCTGGGCGTCTCGCTCGAGCGCCGCTTAGCTCTTCGCGTACTCGACGCGGATCTGCTTGCCCTTCAGCTTCGTCCCGTCGAGGCGCTCCAGGGCAAGAGCGGCCTGATCCTCGGACAGCTCGACGAACGAGAAGCGGTCGAGCACCTCGATGCGCTTGATCTCGTCCTCGGGGATCGACGGCGCCCTCGGTGAGCGCCCAGTGGAGGTCGTCCTGCTCGATGCCCGAGCCCGTGGCCGCGGTTGACGAACAGCTTGGCGCCGTTGGTCGAGGGACCGTGGTCCTTGTCGGTGCCGGCATCGTCGGCGGCGTTGCGTTCCGGAGCCGGCTCGAGCTTCTCGCGCTCGGGCTTCGCGATCCTTGGAGTGGTCGCGGCGGCGGGGGCGCGGCGCATGCTTCAGGCGCTCCTCGGGCGGCTCCCACTCGCCGATGGAGGTCTTCAGCTCGCGCTCGAAGCGCTGGATGTCTTCCATCTGCGCGGGCGTGACGAACGTGATCGAGCGCCCCGTTCGTCCCACGCGGCCGGTGCGGCCGATGCGGTGGACGTAGATCTCGGCGTTGTTCGGAAAGGTCGTAGTTGATGACGTGGGTCACGTGCTCGATGTCGAGACCGCGCGCCGCGACATCGGTCGCGACCAGCAACGGGAGCTTGTGCTCCTTGAACTGGATCATCACGCCGTCGCGCTGGCCTTGTGAAAGGTCGCCATGGAGCGCCTTGCAGCGCCAGCCCGCGTCGCGGAGCTGCTTGTCGAGGCGGGCGCAGCCGATCTTGGTGCGGCAGAAGATGATCGCCTGCTCCGGCTCTTCGGCCTTCAGGACCTCCTTGAGACGGTCGGTCTTGTCACGAGGGGACGACCTCGACGTAGGCCTGCTCGATCGCATCGACCGTGAGCTTCTTCGGCGTGATGTTGATCATCACCGGGTCGTACATGTAGCGATCCGCGAGCTTTGCGATCGGCGGGGGCATGGTGGCCGAGAAAAGCGCCGTCTGGCGCCCGTTCGGGCAGGTGCGAAGGATCTTCTCGACGTCCTCGATGAAGCCGAGGTCGAGCATCTCGTCGGCTTCGTCCGAGCACGACGTAGCGAACCGAGGTGAGGACGACGATGTGGCGGGCGATCAGGTCCTTCATTCGCCCGACGGTCGCGACCACGACCTGGGCGCCGGCGCGCAGGCGCGGGGCCTGCTGGGCGATCGGCTGGCCGCCGAAGACGGCGACGACCTCGATGTCCATGTGCTCCGCGTAAGAGCGAAGGGCCTGGGTGACCTGGATGCAGAGCTCACGCGTCGGGGTGAGGACGATCGCCTGCAGCTCCTTGGACTCGGGATCCAGGTACTGGAGGAGCGGCAGGCCGAACGCCGCGGTCTTGCCGGTTCCGGTCTGCGCCTGGCCGATGACGTCATGGCCGTCCAGGAGCTCGGGAACCGCCTGCTCCTGGATGGGCGTGGGCTCGTCGAAGCCCAGCTCGTCGATCGCCGTCTGAATCTGCTCGGAAAGCCCGAGTTCCTTGAAACTTTTCACGTCGTGCCGCTTTCTCTAAGTCGTGGCACGAGTCTCAGTCCCTGCCATCTAGATCTCTTGTTCTAATGGGATGAGGTTACCGGTGAGCCGGTCTCCGGCAGGCGTCTAGGAGGCCGGGTCCAGCAGGATCTTGCCCTGCGTGCGGCGGCCGGCGAGGTCCTCGTGGACCTGGCGGGCCTCCGAGAGCGGGCGGACGCCGCCGATCACGACCTCGAGGTCGCCCGAGCTCCACTGCGCCGAAGAAGCTCCGCGACGCCCTTCGCGACCGCAGGCGGGATCGGCGAACAGGTGCACCAGCCAGAAGCCGATCACGGAGCGGCTCTTGCGCATCAGCGTGCCGGTCGCGACCTCGTTCTGCTCGCCCGAGGCGATCCCGAAAGTGACCATGCGGCCGAAGGGAGCGAGCGTCCGCATCGACGCCTCGAACGCCTTCCCGCCCGCTCATCTCGAACACCGCGTCGACCTGGTTGCCCCCGTTCGCCTCGAGGATCGCCGCCTGCATGTCGTCGGCGCGCGAGTCCGCGGTCGCATCCGCACCGAGCCGCTCGACCAGCTCGCGCTTCTCAGGAGAGGAGGCGAGGCCGATCACCCGCGCCCCGTGCCGCTTCGCCAGCTGGACCGCGAGGCTTCCGGTTCCTCCAGCCGCCGCCTCGACGACGACGGTCTCGCCGGGCTCGAGCCGGGCGCAGCGGTGGATCAAGGCATGGGCGGTCAGGCCCTGGAGCAGGACCGCCGCCGCCTGATCGTCGGTCACGTCGTCGGGAACCGGAACGAGCATCGCCTCGGGCACCGCGACCTTCTGGGCGTAGCCGCCGTTCATGAGCATCGCCGCCACCCTGCGCCCGTCGGGCGTGCGCCCCGCGACCTCGCCGCCGGGAATCAGCGGCAGCTCCTGCTTGGCGAGGTAGTCGTTCCGCGTCACGTGCGTGTCGGCGAAGTTGACGCCGCAGCGCGTCACGTCCACGACGACCTGCGCCTTCCGACGCCTCCGGGTCGGGCACGTCCACGTACTCCATGGCCTCGGCACCCGAGAACTCTTTGAGCTGAATCGCCTTCATCCAACCGGAGTCTTACCTACTCGACGCTGGATAGGCTGCCGCCTTCATGTCGCTGACAGTAGTCGGGAGCATCGCGTTCGACAGCGTTCGCACGCCGTTCGGCGAGCGCGAGCGCATGCTGGGCGGCTCGGCGGTCCACTTCGCGCTTGCGGCGAGCTTCTTCTGCGACGTCCATGTGGTCGGCCCGGTCGGCGACGACTTCTCCGACGAGCACACCGGGCTCCTGCGCTCGCGCGGGATCGACACCTCGGACATCGAGCGGGTCGAGGGCGGCGCCACGTTCTTCTGGCGCGGCCATTACGAGCACGACCTGAACGTCGCTCACACCGACGACACCCAGCTTGGCGTCTTCGCCGACTTCCAGCCGAAGCTCTCGGATGCCTCGCGCACGCAACTCCACCCTTTTCCTGGGCAACATCCAGCCCGACCTCCAGCGGGAAGTCCGCTCGCAGTGCGCGGGGGCGAGGCTCGCCGCGCTCGACTCGATGAACCTCTGGATCGAGACGGCGCGGGACTCCCTGATGGAGGCCATCGCAGGGGTCGACTGCGTCCTCCTGAACGACGCCGAGATCAGGATGCTGACCGAGCGAGCCGAACCTCGCCAAGGCGGCGAAGGCCCTGATGGCGATGGGCCCGAGCGTGGTCGTCGCCAAGCGCGGCGAGTACGGCGCGGCCCTCTTCGACTCGCACGGCTTCTTCGCGCTGCCCGGCATGCCGCTCGAAGAGGTCAAGGACCCGACCGGGGCCGGCGACAGTTTCGCCGGCGGCTTTCTTGGGATATCTCGACGGCATCGGCGCCGATGCGACCCCAGAGGACCTGCGAAAGGCGATGGCCTACGGAACCGTTCTGGCGTCGTTCAACGTCGAGGAGTTCGGAACGGAGCGGGTTTCCGCGGCTCGAACGCGACGAGATCGAAGCCCGGCTCGGCGAGCTGCGATCGATGACCCACCTGCGAGAATAAGAACTCCCCGGAATCCTCAGCTACCCCCTTAGGAGCACAGACTTGAGCGAAGACACCCTGACGGTCACCGACAACCGCACCGGCGAGACCTTCGAGCTTGAGATCACGGACGGAACCGTCAAGGCGATGGACTTCCGGCAGATGAAGGAAAACGAGGACGACTTCGGCCTCATGACCTACGACCCCGCGTTCACGAACACGGCGTCGTGCCGGTCGGCGATCACCTACATCGACGGCGAGGCGGGGATCCTCCAGCACCGCGGCATCCCGATCGAGCAGCTCTGCGAGCAGTCGAGCTTCCTCGAGGTCGCGTTCCTCCTGATCTACGGCGAGCTGCCGACGCAGCCCCAGCTCGAGCGCTGGATCTGCGACGTCACCCACCACACCTTCCTCCACGAGGACATCAAGCAGCACCTCCAGGGCTTCCGCTACGACGCTCATCCGATGGGGATGCTGCTGGCCGGCGTCGGCGCGCTCTCGACCTTCTATCCCGAGGCGAAGGCTCTCGACGACCACGAGGAGCGCTACATGGCGGCGATCCGGATGCTGGCGAAGATGCCGACCCTCGCCGCGTTCTCCTACCGCCACAACCGCGGGCTTCCCTACAACTATCCGGACAACGACCTGAACTACACCGAGAACTTCCTCTCGATGATGTTCAAGGCGACCGAGCTGAAGTACGAGCCCGACCCGCGCCTCGCGAAGGCGCTCGACGTGCTCTTCATCCTCCACGCCGACCACGAGCAGAACTGCTCGACGAACGCCGTCCGCGCGGTCGGCTCCTCGCAGGTCGATCCCTACTCGGCGATCGCCGCAGGCGTCGCGGCCCTCTACGGGCCGCTCCACGGCGGTGCCAACGAGGCGGTCCTGCGGATGCTCCGCCGCATCGAGAAGGTCGAGAACATCCCGGATTTCCTAAGGGAGTGAAGGACCGCGAGGAGAAGCTGATGGGCTTCGGCCACCGGGTCTACAAGAACTACGACCCGCGGGCACGCATCATCAAGAAGCACGTCGACGAGGTGCTCGAGGCGACCGAGTACAACCCGCTGGTCGAGATCGCCACCGAGCTCGAAAAGCAGGCGCTCGACGACGAGTTCTTCACGGAGCGCAAGCTCTACCCGAACGTCGACTTCTATTCGGGCCTCATCTACGAGGCGCTCGAGATCCCGACCGAGATGTTCACCGTGATCTTCGCGATCCCGCGCACCGCCGGATGGGTCGCTCAGTGGCTCGAGATGATCGACGACAGCGAGCAGAAGATCGCCCGCCCGCGCCAGATCTACACCGGCGGCCGGGAGGTCGACTACATGCCGATGTCCGATCGCCCGTCGGAGCCCGAGAAGATCACGAACGACCAGCTGCGGCGCCCGATCCGAAGCCGAAGAGGCGCTTGACCTGACCTACAAGGTCACGGTGCGCCAGGGCCCGCAGGTGGCCCGGGAGAAGTTCGAGGACCTGGACGAGGCGATCGCTGCCCTGGAGCGGAGCGCGAAGGACATCCGCTCCCAGGGGCCGCTCGAGGCGAAGAAGGTCTTTCGCGAGTACGAGCCCGGCATCCAGGTGGCCGGCAGGGTGGAGATCTCGACCGGCGGCTTCCTTCGCAGCGGCCGCGAGGCGGGGATCGACGTGATGGGCGACGGGACGCTGGTGCGCGTACGAGGGCGGCGCTCCGGCGCTCCGAGCTCGACCCCGGCCAGCGACGGCCCGTTCGAAGCGATCCGGAAGGCGCTCTCATGAGCGACGCGAGCGAGATCCCGAAGGGCAGCTATGCGGCGGGGCGGCGGGCGAAGCTGCCGCGCGGCGCGTCCGAGCCGATCCGCGTGCACATCAACGGCGTCGAGCAGCCGCGCGGCGAAGTCTGGGACGTGCGGGCCGGCGAGGTCGTGTTCACCCGGCCGATCGTCAAGGAGCACGTCTCGAAGGGCCGCTGGATGGCGATGTACCTCGGTCTCTTCGGCAGCTACCGGAAGAACGAGCAGGTCGACGTCGAGTACACGCTCGGCGGGCAGACGAAGCTCGCCGCGAACGTCGAGATAACGGACTAGGAGCCGGCGGGCTCGGCGCGGTCCGCTTCGCCGACCTGCCGGATCACCCGCGCCGGGTTGCCATACGCGACTGACGTTCGCGGGAAGGCTTCGCGTGACGACCGCTCCCGCTCCGACCACGGTGTTCTCGCCGATCGTGACCCCGGGACAGACGAGCACCCCTGCCGCCAGCCAGACGCCGTCCCCGATCGTCACCGGTAGAGCCTGCTCGACGGCCTTGCGGCGAGCCGCCGGATCCACCGGGTGGGTTGCCGTGATCAGCTGCACCCCTGCCGCGAGCAGGCATTCGTCGCCGACCGTGATCGGCGCCCCGTCGAGCATGGTGCAGTTGAAGTTGATGAAGGTGCGCGCGCCGATCGAGATGCCGTCGCCGTAGTCGCAGTAGAAGGGCGGCCTGATGAACGTGCCCTCGCCGATCGCCGCGAGCAGGCCCTCGAAGGCAGCCTGCCGCTCGTCCTTGTGCGCGTACGGGATGGCGTTCAGCGCCTCGACCATCACCTGGCGCTCGTCGAGCTCGCGATTCAGCTCCGGGTCGTCGCCCGGGTAAAGCTCCCCGGCCCGCATCCTCTCTTTGGCGCTGCGCTCTGATGGCTGACCGCTGATGGGCGCAGCGTAGCCCGGGTGAAATCTCAGGGTCGCTCGACGGCGCCCGCGTCGCAGGGACCGCTCCGAGCGAAGCCGAGCTGATCCTGCGAGGGTGGCGGGCAGCCTGAGGTGACGAAGCCGACGGCGGGCGAGCCGCTCTTGAGCATGTGCGTCTTCCCGTACGTGTTGAGCGGGAACGCCCCAGGATTCGGCGCCAGCGGCTTCAACTGCGGGTGATCGACGATGTTGTCCGAGATACCAGGGGGCGCGCACGAAGCGTCGCCGAAGACGTTGAGCTCCCGGATCACGTCCTCGCTGAACCCCCCGCAGTCCTTGTGCGGGCCGGCCACGATGGAAGCCGACATGTAGATCTGGACCCGCCGGGGGAGGAGGGCTTGAGCGAGATCGCTCGCTTCCGCCCCGACTTGTTCTCGGCGACGGTCACGTTCGTCATCTCGATGTCTCCGGAGGAGCTGTAAAGCGCTCCGCCGCCTCGACGCCTCTTATTCGCAAGCTCGTTCTCGCTGATCGTGGTGTTCGTCAGCTCCACCGGATCCCCCGTGGAGACGTTCACGCCGGCGCCCTGTGTTGCCTCGTTGCCACTGATCGTCACATCATTGATCTGCGCGCTCTCCGGGAACTGCGTGATGGTGACGCCGCCCCCCTCGTCGGCTCGGTTCCTCGGAGATCTGCCCCCGCGTGACTGAGACCGGGTCCCGCGCGTACAGCCCGCCGCCCGTTCCCGTTCCGCCGCCCTTGACGCGGGCGAGGTTTCCAGTGATCGCCGAGTCGATGATCGAGGACCCGGTCAGACCCCAAGGAGAAGTCACCTTCGATGAAGATCCCACCGCCAATCGCGGAGGCGGTCTGGTTCCGGATGTCGACCGCGTTTCCCTTGACCTTGCTGGCCTGCACGATGAGGGTTGCCGGGCTCAGCGCAGCGATACCGCCGCCGAACGAGTTGGCCGCCCGGCGCAGGATCTTGTTGTTGCGGATCGTCACGTTGTCGATCCCGAACAGGAAGTCGTTCACGAGAACTCCGGCGCCGAGCTGATTGCCGCCCTCGGCAAGACGCCCGCCCGTAAGGGTCAGGTCAGTCATCAGGGCGCCGGGCACGAAGCCGGCCGGCTGAGCGTCCGTCCGGATGACGCGGTCGGAGACCGTCTGGCGGATGATCGTCTCGCGCGGCCCGGCACCGTCGATCGTCACCGCCTCGTCCAGGTCGAGGTCGCCTTCCAGCGAGCTCGCGGCCGCGTCCGGCGGTTGGGTCAGCTCGTACGTGCCGGCGGGAATGACGATGTCATCAAGGCCCGGGTTGCCGTTCGCCGCCATCGTCGCCGCCCGGACGGAGCACTTGCCGTTGGCCGCCGCGCATACTCCGTCCACCTGATTCGCGTCGAGCAGATCCTTCTTCGTGTCGACCGTGAAGGTCGTCGCCCCCGCTGCGGGCGCAAGCAGCAACCCGAGCGCTATCACGATCCCAGCTGCCCGTCCCCCGCTCAGCATAGGATCGACTATACGCCGGTCGCGCTCCTGCCGCCGGACCATCACAAACGACAGGGGACTTCATGCGCCGGACCACCTTGCTCATTTCTGCGATCGCTTCGTTCGCCCTTCTGGCCGGCACAGCCGCCGCTGCGAAGCCGAGCGCCGACTACAGATTCGAGGGCAACTTCCGCAGCGCCGTGAACGGCGCGAAGGATCTCGCTCCCGAGGGGCCGAGCAGGTTGTGTCCGCCGTGCGAGGAGTTCGACAACGAGAACGTTCAGGGCAAGAACGATGGCGTCTGGAGGTGGCCCGAGGGCGACGGACTTCGCCTCGGCAAGGCGAACAAGGTCCTAGGTCACGGCGGTAAGACCTACACCTTCTCGTTTCTGGTGAACCTGGACACGACCTCCGGCTACCGAAAGCTGGTCGACTTCGATGACCGCGAAGAAGACGAAGGCTGGTACGTCTACGAGGAATCGCTGTACCCGTACGACTTGGACGACTTCGACTACTCACAGCAGGTCATCCAGGCCGGCGAGTGGCATCAGATCGTCCTCACGCGCGACGGGCGCGGGTTCGTTCGAGGCTACGTCGACGGCGAGCTGCTCGGCAAGGACAGGGATCCGAACAAGCACCAAGCGCTCGGCAATGCCGACAAGCTTCACTTCCTGATTGACGACGGCGGCTCGGAGCACAGCGGCGGGATGCTCGCCCGCCTTCGGATCTGGGAGAACGCGCTCGACAAGCGCCAGGTCAAGGACCTGAGCGACTGAGCCGCCGCACCGGCGGCCGGTGGGAAGGTCAGGTCAGCCCAGGCCGACGAGGGCCGCGACGTTGTCGCGGTGCGCTCGCGCGGAGCCCATCATCTGCGCGGAGGCGCGTGCGCGCTTGAGCAGGAAGTGAATGTCGTGCTCCCACGTGAAGCCGATGCCGCCCAGGGTCTGGATCGCGTTGTGGGTGACTGACGTCGCCGCGTCGGACGCGCGCGCCTTCGCCATCGAGGCAGCGATAGGCAGCAGGTCCGGATCTGCGTCGGCGGCCCAGGCTGCCGAGTAGGTCAGCGATCGCGCCTCCTCCACCTCCCAGAGCATCTCGGCGAGACGATGCGATACGGCCTGATAGGCGCCGATCGGCCTGCCGAACTGCTGGCGCTCCTTCGCGTACTCGACAGACATGTCGAGGGCGCGCTGCGCCACGCCGACAAGCTCGGCCGCCATCGCGATCTGCCCGACGCTGCCCGCGTGTGCGATGTCGCCGGGCATCTCCTCCCCGCCGTCCGCCTTGACGCGGAAGTACGCGCGGGTCGAGTCGATCATGTCGATCTTCTCCATCTGCGCGTCTTCGGGCTTGACGAGCTTGGCTCCGTCGCCGCTGGCCATGACCAGGATCGAGGCGCCGCCTGCAGCTCCGAGGATGGGGTCGGGGTCGCAGGTCATCTCCGCCGAGCCGCGCGCCTCTCCGGAGGCGATGCCCGGCAGCCACTCGGCCTTTTGCTGAGTCCGACCCGGCCGCCTGGATGATGGCGCCGGCGTAGGCGTTGGCGATGAACGGGCTCGGCGCGCAGAAATAGCCGAGCTCCTCCTGGAGGATGATCAGCTCGACGGCTCCGAGGCCCTCGCCGCCGTGTTCCTCGGCGATCGCGATCCCCGGCCAGCCCAACTCTGCGAAGGCCTTCCAGTCCTCATCGCTGTACGGGGTGTCCGACTCGGCCAGCTCCCGCACGTGCTCGGGCTTGTAGCGGGCGGCAAGGAACTCGTGCGCGGTCGACTTGATCTCGCGCTGCTCGTCTGTGAAATCGAAATCCATGTAAGTGAGCGTTGTGTTAGGTACCTGGTACCTAGCGGAGCTTCGGGAGCGAGAGCACCCGCTCGGCGACGATGTTCTTGAGGACGTCCGTGGTCCCGCCTTCGATCGAATTGGCGCGGGAGCGGAGGAAGCGGTAGGCCCAGTCGGAGTCCTTGGCCAGCATCTCCGGGCCCCCGATCTCGAGGGCCAGCTCGGTGAGCGCCTGGTTCGTCGACGACCACTGAAGCTTTGCGATCGAGCCCTCCGGGCCGGGGATGCCGACCTTCATGGTCGAGGTGAGCGCCCGGAGCGCGCCCATCCTGAGGCCTTCGATCCCGATCTTCAGGCGGGCGACCTTGTCGCGGACGATCGGGTCGTCGGCCATGCCGCGCTCCTTCGCCAGCTCGACCAGCTCGTCGAGCGAATTGGCAAGGCCAAGCGCGGCCGAGGCTCCAAGCCCCGCGCGCTCGTTCATCAGCGTGGTGATGGCGACCATCCAGCCGTTGCCCTCCCCGCCGACGACGTTCTCGTCCGGAACCCAGGCGTTCTCGATGAAGAGCTCGTTGAACTCCGCCTCGCCCGTGATCTGGCGGAGCGGGCGGACCTCGATCTCGTCCTGCTCCATGTCCATCAGGAAGTAAGTGAGGCCCTTGTGCTTGGGCGCATCGGAGTCGGAGCGGGCGACGAGCATGCACCACTTCGCCTCGTGGGCGAACGTGGTCCAGACCTTCTGGCCCGTGATGCGCCAGCCGCCGTCCTCCTTGACCGCCTTGGTCTTCAGCGAGGCGAGGTCGGAGCCCGACTCGGGCTCCGAGAAGCCCTGGCACCAGATCTCCTCGGCGGAGAGGATCGGCTCGAGGAAGCGCTCCTTCTGGGGCTCGGTGCCGTGGGCGATGACCACCGGGCCGCCCATGACGAGGCCCAGGACGTTCGCGGGGCGCGGCGCCTTGGCGCGCGCGAGCTCTTCGCCGAAGATCGACTGCTCGATCAGGGTCGCGCCGCGGCCGCCGTATTCCTTCGGCCAGGAGACGCCTGCCCAGCCGGCCTCGTGAAGCTTCCGCTGCCACTCGCGCTCGAACTCGAACTGGACCTGATCGCCACCGCGCGGAGCCTTGCCCGGGTGGTTGTCGTCGAGCCAGGCGCGAAACTCGTCGCGGAACTCCTGCTCGGACTCGGTCAGGGTCAGGTCCATGGGCGCGAGAGAATATCTAGGACGTGCGCTCAAGTCGGCGAGTGCGAACTGAGTGTCGCCTGGCGAGGCTCAGTTCGCAATGGGTGAGCCGCGCCTTCGCCACGGCCAGCCAGCATGGGATGATGGGTTTCAACTCAACGAGTGGAGGAACGATGACCAAGGTTGTCCATTGCGAGTGCGGCACCGACGTTGAAGCTGAATCCGACGACGAACTCGTCACCAAGGTCGAAGAGCACGTCGCAGAGAGTCATCCCGACCTGGTAGGCAAGATGGATCGCGAACAGATCCTGGATATGGCCCACGACCACTAGGACTCCTCGTCCTAAGCGCCGTAGGCACCGAAACGTCCCGCACCATCCCCTATAGGGGACATCGTGGGACGTTTGGCGGCGAGGTTCAGTCGACGCACGTAGAGGACGATGATCGCGCTGGCGACGTAGGTGACGCCGGCGAAGATCACGCCCGGGTCGCGCGCGATGATCGCCGCGGTCGAGCGCGTGTCCTGGCGGTCGTAGATGAGGTAGAGGTAGCGGAAGACCCCGTAGAGCACCGAAGGCGCCGTGGCCAGCATCTTCGACCCGGCGAAGGGAGAGTCGACCGCGTAGATGATGTACGAGATCAGCGCGGTGGCCGTGACCATGGCGATCATCTGGTCGAGGAACGGGAGCGAGTAGTGCTCGAGCACCGGCCTCGTGACGGGCGCGGCCTCGACGGCGCCCGGGGCCGAAGGCTGCTCCTCGAGGATCGCTTCCTGGCGGCGCTTGGTGAAGCCGAGGAACAGTGCGAGCATTCCCGTGCAGACGAGCAGGAACTCGGATGTGCCGACATCGACCGCCTCGGCGCCCGCGACGACCCGCAAGAGGAAGAGGCCCGCGATCGTCATCACGTCGATGATCACCAGGCGCTTGAGGACGAGCGAGTAGAGAACCGTCGCGACCGCATAGAGAGCGACGATCGCTGCGACCTCCGCCGACACGAGGACCAGCGACCCGACTACCGCGCCGACGGCCAGCACCACCGCGACCGCGCCGGCTGTCCCCTGCGCGAGGGCGCCGCTCGCGATCGGGCGCTTGCGCTTGTCCGGGTGGCGCCGGTCGTGCTCGACGTCCCGGAGGTCGTTGAACAGGTAGCCCGCGCTGGAGACCGCGCAGAAGGCGACGAAGGTCACCATGACGTCTGCGACCGCCCCGGGCTCGTCGAAGCTGCGCGAGAAGACGATCCCGGCGAATACCAGGACATTCTTTACCCACTCCTGCGGGCGCAGCGAGACGATCAGAGGGCGCACGGCCCGAAAAGCCTACGTCGCGGGATCGATGAGGACGCCCGGGTTGAGCACTCCCGCAGGATCCAATGCGCGCTTTGCCGCCCGAAGCGCCTGGGCGAAGGGCTCCGGGCGCTGGCGCTCGTACCACGGCCGGTGGTCCCGCCCGACGGCGTGATGGTGGGTGATCGTGCCGCCGGCGTCGATCAGCGCCTCCGAGACCGAAGCCTTGATCTCGTCCCATTGGGCGTCTTCGGAGCCGCGCCTGGCGGGCGCCAGGATCGTGAAGTAGGGGGCAGGCCCGTTCGGGTAGACGTGGGTGAACCGGCAGGTGACCTTGCTGGGCTGCCCACCGCCTTCCGAGCCGTCTCCATCACGGTCGAGTGGAACTCGTCGAAGCGCTCCCACGTGATCGCCGTCTCGAAGGTCTCGGAGAGGACGCCCAGGGAGACGAGCGAGTCGCGCAGATAGGGAGCGGCCAGGAACGCCGAGCGCCACGCCCCTACCGAGTCCTCGCCGCTCGGCGAGTCGTCCTGGGTGCGCACCTCGCCCGGCGCGCCGCCGTGCTCGCGCGCGGCCTCCACCGCGACCCGCATCGGCTCTTCGACCGGATGATGGGCGGACTCGAACCCGAGGACGAGCAAAGCGCTCGACCCGTCGCCCGCTCCGGTGAAGGCCGCCTCGGCCGGATCGAGCAACCGGCAGTTCGCGGGATCCAGGCCGGACTGCGAGATCTCGCGGACGGCGGCGGCGCCGGCGGAGAACGTCTCGAACTCGACGCCGCACGACGTCTTGAAGCGCGGCCGCGGCAGGACCCTCACCCAGGCCTCCGTGATCACGCCGAGGATGCCCTCCGAGCCGATCAGCATGCGGTCCGGGCTGGGGCCCGCGCCCGATCCGGGCAGGCGACGGCTCTCCCACACGCCCGCCGGCGTGATCGCGCGAACCGACTCGACCATGTCGTCCACGTGGGTCAGCCTGGTCGCGAAGTGGCCGCCCGCGCGAGTCGCGACCCATCCACCGAGCGTGGAGAACTCGAACGACTGCGGGAAGCAGCGCATCGTGAGCCCGCGCTCCCGCAGCTGGTCCTCCAGGGCGGGGCCCGGGGCGCCGGCCTGGATGCGCGCCGAGCGGGAAACCTCGTCGACCTCCAACACCTTGTCCAGCGCTCCGAGGTCGATGGTCACGACGCCCGGATACTCGCCGGGCAGCCGCGGCTCGACACCGCCGCAGACGCTGGTGCCGCCGCCATAGGGGATCGCGGCGTAGCCCTCGTCAGAGCACCAGGCCAGGACCGCCTCCACCTCTGCCTCCATCCCCGGCTTCGCGACTACGTCGGGCACGTTCTGAAACTCGCCGCGAAAGCCGCGGACGACATCCCGATAGGCCTTGCCCATCGCGTGCGACGCCCGCGCGTGCGTGTCGTCGGAGCAGATCTCCGGCGAGTGATGGCGGCGGCGAGACGCGAGGCACCGGGAGCTCGACCCGATCCAGCGGGACCGGCTCGACGACCTCCTCCCCTCCGAACCCCAGCCGCTCCTGCGCCATCGGGCGCATCGCCTCGAGCGCTTCGCGGGTCGGCTGAGCGGACTCGGCCCCCCAGCCCCAATGCTTCCGGCGGTCAGCCAAGGTTGCGCTCGTCCCGGTCGGCGTGCTTTTCGTCGCCCGAGCCAGGGAAGAGCTTCATCGCGCCGTTGATCAGCGCATCCTGCACCTTGGGAGCGGCCGAGTAGGTGATCTCCGCAATCCGCCCCCCGGTGGTGGACTGCTTCTTCGGCCGGTTCACGATCGCCTTGGCGACCATCGTCGAAGCCTCCTCGGGGCTGATCGAAGGCATCGACCGGTAATGCGCCGTCGGTTCGATCATCGGCGTGCGGACGAGCGGCATGTAGACGGTCGTGATCGCGACTCCGTCGTCGACGATCTCGGAGGCGATCGAGCGCGAGAAACCGTCGAGGGCGTTCTTCGACGCAACGTAGGCCGAGAAGCGCGGCGTGTTGATCTGGACGCCCATCGAGGAGATGTTCACGATGTGGCCGGAGCGCCGCTCGCGCATGCCGGGCAGGACCTTGAGGATCAAGGCGACCGCCCCGAGGTAGTTGAGCTGGATCGTCCGCTCGAAGTCGTGCAGGCGGTCGTAAGAGTTCGCGATCGAGCGCCGGATGGACATCCCCGCGTTGTTGACGAGGATGTCCACGCCGCCGTGCTCGGCCAAGACCTCATCGGCCATCGCATTGATCGCGTCGGTGTCGGTCAGGTCGCACGGGTGGACGAACGCCTCGCCTCCCACGTCCTCGATCTTCGCCTTGACCGCTTCGAGCTTGTCCGGGGTCCGTGAGACCAGGATCACCTTGGCGCC
Source organism: uncultured bacterium (assembly GCA_963740125.1). Lineage (GTDB taxonomy): Bacteria > Actinomycetota > Thermoleophilia > Solirubrobacterales > 70-9 > JALZKA01. Next base: position 127,706 of record CAVUCV010000006.1, read on the forward strand.
GTTCACCCCGACGCGGATCGCGCTCGCCTCGCCGATGCCGGACGACGCGCCGGTGATCAGAACCGTCCTGCCCTCGACGGCGGAGCGGAGCGAGCGGTCGCGAAACGGGTTCGGCGTCGGCAGGTTGCGCGGCACGCCGCTGGCCGCCGAAGCTACGGCGCGGATCCGGTCGCCTGTGCTCGGGCGGGGCATGAGTGGGGCGCGCCCGCCTACCAGTGCACGCCGCGCATCAGGTACGCGAAGGCAACCTGCTGGTTGGTCGCCTGGTCCTCGGTCGTCTGAGCCTTCCCTGCCAGCGTTGCCGGCTTGTCCTTGGAGCCCTTGGCCGCGGCCGAGTCCGGGAACAGGTGATAGGCCGTGTTCAGGATGTAGTCGATCGAGCGCGGGTTGAGCGCGTAGAGGATCTGCCCGAGGGTCCCCATGGGAGTTGCGATCCGCTTCGGCCTGTGGATCATCGCCTCGGTGAGGAGCCCGGCGGCCTCGTCCGGCGTGATCGTCGGGAACCGGTCGTACATCTTGGTCGGCGCGATCATCGGCGTGCGCACGAGCGGCATGTGGATCGTGGTCACGTACACGTTGTCGTCCACGATCTCCGACGCTATGCAGCGGCTGAACGCATCCAGCGCCGACTTGGACGCGACATAGGCCGAGAACCGCGGCATGTTCGTCTGCACGCCGATCGAGCTGACGTTGATGATCTGGCCCGACTTGCGCTCGCGCATGACGGGCAGCAGCTTCAGGATCAGGCGCACGGCACCGAAGTAGTTGAGCTGCATGGTCCGCTCGAAGTCGTGCGGCCGGTCGTACGAAAGCGCAATGGACCTGCGGATCGAGCGGCCCGCGTTGTTGACCAGGATGTCGACGTGGCCGTGCTGCTCGAGCACCTCTTCGGCCATGCGCTCGATGTCATCCATGTCGGAGAGATCGGCACGGTGGATGTGGGCGATACCCCCTCCCGCCTCGATCTGGGCCTTCGTCGACTCGAGCTTCTCGGGCGTACGCGCGACGAGCAGGACGATCCCGCCGGCGTCGGCCACCTTCATCGCCGCCGACTTCCCGATGCCCGAGGAAGCCCCGGTCACCATGACGACACGGCCCCGGACCGACTTCTCGAGCGAGACGTTGCCGCGGACGCGCCGGGCGAACCGGAGCATCTCGTCCGGAACCTGATGCTCGAGCACCTGGCTGACGCCGCCGACGAGGCCAAGCCGGCCCCTCGCGGCTCCAACGAGCGTCTTGTCGCGGTAGAGGTCCGGGTCGAGGTGTCGCTCCCAGTAGTCCCACAGCTTGCCCGCGTAGGCGTTCAGCGGCGGTACCGAGATGCCCGACCCTTCCAGCGCGGCCTGAGTCTGGCGCGAGTCGAACTTGGTGGGCCAGTTGACGTAGATGAGAACCGACCGCGGGATGCCGAAGTCCGCGAGGACCGCATCGGCTGCCGTGTTCCCGAGCGGGGCAGCGTTCAGGACCGCGCCGAGGATCGGCTGGAGCGCCTCGGTGGCCGCGGCGGGGAGCCTGACGGTCGTCTGGGGCGCGTGCGCGGCGGCCGCGAAGGTATCGATCACCTCTCCGGCGGTCATCGCGTTCGGGTCGGTCAGGTGGAACGCACGGCCGTCGAGGCCGGGCTTGTGCGCGATGTGGTCGAGCGCCTTGACGACGAAGTCGACCGGCACGATGTTGATCTGGCGCCCCTCGATTCCCGCCATCGGCAGCCACTGCGGAACGGCGTTGCGGATTCGGCGGATCAGCTTGAAGAAGTAATACGGCCCGTCCACCTTGTCCATCTCGCCGGTCTCGGAGTCGCCGACGACGATGGCGGGGCGGTAGACGCGCCAGGGCCGCGTGCACTCATTTCGGACGATCCCCTCCGAGTCGTGCTTGGTGCGGAAATACGGATCCGTGTCGAGGTTCACCGCCTCCTCGAACATGTCCTCTCGCCAGACACCCGGATATAGGCCGGCCGCCGCGATCGACGAGACCATGTGGACGCAGCCCGCGTCCACGGCCTCTGCCAGCTCCACCATGTGCCGCGTTCCGTCGATGTTCGCGACCTGCTGCGACTCGGCGTCCGCCTTCATGTCGTAGATCGCCGCCAAGTGGAACAGGTGGTCCACGTCACCGGTGAGCCTCGAGATGTCCTCGTCGGACACTCCAAGGCGAGGCTGCGAGAGGTCGCCGACAATGCCGACCACGCGGTTCTCGTCCGCTCCCCAGCGGCTCCGGAGCTCCTCGAGGCGACCCTTCGACCCTTCGCGGACGAGCACGTAGATCGTCCCCTCCCGCTCGAGCAGGTGCTCGACGAGATTGCGCCCGATGAAGCCGGTCGCGCCGGTAACGAAGTAGCCCATTTGCCTCTCCTCCAGAGTGAAGCTCTCTTGTGAAAGACCCTACTATTCCTGCTGATGGCTCTCATTCAGCCCGACTACGGCGACCAGGGCGACGATCGCGCGGTCGCCGGGGCGCTCGGGGCGGACTCGGCCGAGCTCGAGCGGAAGCTCATGAGCGATGGGCGTCAGGTGATCGCGTATGGATCCCTCATCTGCACGAAATGCGAGCTACCGCTTCCCGGCCGGCCGGCGGTCTCCGCGCCTGCACTCATCCACTGCGGGTGGTGCGGGCACACCGCGCGGGCGCGTGAGCTGTTTCATCCGAACGTGCTCGACGCGCCAGCGAACGGCGTGGCCCTGGTTGCGCGCTTGACGCCGTAGCCGACCGGGTACGTTCGCGCCATGGCCGGAAGCGGGACCGGCATCGTGTGGTTTCGTCGCGACCTGAGGATTCGCGACCATCCCGCCCTGCGCGCGGCGCTGGACCGCCACGAGCGGGTGATCCCGGTCTTCTGCTTCGACGATCGCCTCCTCCACGGTCGCCACGAGTCCGGGCCGAGGACGCAGTTCCTGCTGGAGTGCCTCGGCGAGCTCGACGCCGAGCTTCGCGAGCGCGGCTCGGGACTCGTGATCCGCCACGGAAGGCCCGAGCGGGAGATCGCCGCCGTCGCCAAGGAAGCGGGCGCCGACACGGTCCACTTCACCCGCGAGATCAGCCCTTTCGGCCGCCAGAGAGGCCGCCTCTGCCGCGAGACCTTCGAGCCGGCCGGGATCTCCGCCGTGGACCATCCGGGTCTGAACGCGGTCGATCAGCTTCGCGAGATCCGCACGCAGCAGGGCAAGCCGTACACCGTCTTCAGCCCCTTTCACAAGAACTGGCTGGGGGTCGAGCGCCGCGACGTGCTCGAGGCACCCAGGCAGATGCCGGACCTGCCGTCCGGGCTCGCCAAGGGCCGGCTGCCGAGCCTGGAGTCGCTCGGCCTCGAGCAGGAAGTCTCCGAGCCGGCGGTCGGCGGCGAGTCCCATGCCCACAAGGCGCTCGACCGCTTCCTCGACGGCCCGGTGCGCGAGTACACGGAGATCCACGACGCCCTCGGCAAGGACCGCACCTCGCGCCTCTCCCCCTACCTCCACTTCGGCTGCATCTCGCCGCGCCAGATCGAGGAGCGCCTGCCCCGCGGCAACGGACCGGATGCGTTTCGCCGCCAGCTCTGCTGGCGGGACTTCTACCACCACGTCCTGGAGTTCCACCCGAAGAACGCCAAGTCCGAGTTCCAGGAGCGCTACCGCGGCAAGATCAAGTGGAGCTACGCGGAGAAGCGCTTCGAGCGCTGGTGCGAGGGCAAGACGGGGTTTCCGCTGGTCGACGCCGGGATGCGCCAGCTCAAGCGCGAGGGCTGGATGCACAATCGCGCACGGCTGGTCGTCGGCTCGTTCCTGACGAAGGACCTCGGCATCGACTGGCGTTGGGGCGAGCGCCACTTCATGCGGTATCTGATCGACGGCGACGAGGCAAACAACAATGGCAATTGGCAATGGATCGCCTCGGTTGGAGTCGATCCCCAGCCTCCGTATCGCCGGATCTACAACCCGGCGCTCCACATGGAGCGCTATGACCCCGAGGGCGACTACGTGCGGCGCTTCGTACCCGAGCTCGGTGACGTGCCGGACAAGTACCTGCGCGAGCCCTGGACGATGCCCGCGGAGGTCCAGGAGGACTGCGGCGTGACGATCGGCGAGGACTATCCGGAGCCGATGGTTGACCGAAAAGCCGCCCGCGAGGAGGCGCTGGACCGCTATCGGCTTTGACCGCCCTCATGCCACTCACCTAAAGGCGTTACGCGCCCTTCGCCCAGGGCATACACTCGACTGAGAGAACGACTTGGCGGAAGATTTGCTCGAGATTCAGATGCCCGCGATGGGCGAGTCGGTCACTGAGGGGACCATCCTGGAGTGGCACGTTGCCGAAGGGCAGGAGGTCGCAGAGGGCGACACCATCGTCGAGGTCTCCACCGACAAGATCGACGCCGAGGTTCCCGCACCGGCGAGCGGCGTGATCACGAAGATCATGGCTCAGCCCGATGACACCGTGAGCGTCGGCCAGGTGCTCGCGCAGCTGGACACGAACGGAACAGGCAACGGTGCCGCGCCGGCCCCATCCGCCGAAGAAGAGCCGGATCCCGAGACGGCATCGGATTCCGAGGCACAGACACAGACCGAACCCAGTTCCGCCGACGGGGACGGCACGAGCGACGGAATGGTCAGCGGCGGCGGCGAGGGCGACGCCGACATCGGCGAGAGCGATCCCGAAGACCTGCTCGAGTCCGCGCAGGGCGTGTCCGCAGACGACTCCCCGGTGCCCGACGTCGAGGATTCCTCGAGCGACGGAGCATCGGGCGAGACCGTGGTCGTTGCTATGCCTGAGATGGGCGAGTCCGTCACCGAGGGGACCGTCCTCGAGTGGGCGGTAGCCGTGGGCGACTCCGTCGCCGAGGGCGACACCGTGGTCGAGGTGTCCACGGACAAGGTGGATGCCGAGGTTCCCGCCCCAGCCGCTGGAACCATCACGAAGCTTCTGGTCGAGCCGGACGACGTCGTCAAGGTCGGCCAGCCGCTTGCCGAGATGTCGGCCGGCGCGGCCCCGTCGCGGCACGACGGCCGACGGTCAACCTGAGGTTGCACCGGTCTCGGCACCGACCGGCGACGCGTCCACGGGCGCGCCGAGCCGCTCCGTGTCCCCCGTCGCGCAGCGCATGGCCGCCGACCGCGGGATCGACGTCGGCTCGATCGAGGGTTCAGGGTCGGGCGGGAAGGTCGTGAAGGCAGATGTCCTGGCCGCGGCCGACGGCAACGGCGCCGGCCCGGCCGCGCCCGCCGCCGAAGGCGAGGAGAAGCCTCTGCGCGGCCCCGCTGGAACGCTCGCCCAGCTCATGAACGAGAGCCGCAAGATGCCGACGGCCACTTCGTTCCGCACGCTTCCGGTCGACACGCTCGACGCCAAGCGCAAGGCCATCAACGCTCAGCTCAAGGAGAAGGGCCTCAAGGTCTCGTTCACCCACCTGATCGCGTGGGCGATCGTCCGCGCCGCCGCCGAGAACGCGGTCATGGCGCGCACCTACTCGGAGCACGACGAGAAGGCCTGGGTGAAGGTCGGCGCCGGAGTCAACCTCGGCATCGCTGTCGACGTCGAGCGGAAGGACGGATCCCGCTCACTGATGGTCCCGTGCATCCGCGGCGCCGATTCGCTCGACTTCGCGGGCTTCCACTCGTACTACGAGGACCTGATCTCGAAGACGCGCGAGAACAAGCTCACGGCTGACGACTTCCAGGGCACGAACATCACCCTGACCAACCCCGGAGGGATCGGGACCGTGGCCTCCGTCCCCCGCCTGATGTCCGGGCAGGGCACGATCGTGGCGGTCGGATCGATCGCCTACCCCGTCGAGTGGGCGCATGCCCCGGCGGAGAAGCTGAAGGCGCTCGGCGTCTCAAAGGTCACGACGATGACCTCGACGTACGACCACAGGATCATCCAGGGCGCCGAGTCGGGCGCCTTCCTGCGCCGCATCGACCAGTTCCTGCAGGGCGAGGACGACTTCTACGAGACGGTCGCGCACGACCTCGCCATCTCGGACCGGGTCGTCACGAACGCCCACCCGGCGGCCGCCTCCGCCCCGCCCCTCCCCGCCGCCGGCGCGGCGGGCGCGGGCAGCGCCGTCGTCTCGGCCGAGCCCGACCGCGAGCTCCTGCAAGCGGTTCAGGCCGCGACGTCGCTCCTCAAGGCCTTCCGCACCCACGGCCATCTGGCCGCACGGGTCAACCCGCTCGCCGAGGGCGAGCCGAAGGGCGACCCGGCCCTCGAGCCCGAGAGCCTCAACCTGACACCCGAGCTGATGTCGCGCATCCCAGCCTCGATCCTGCGGATCGGGGTCGAGGGCGAGACCCTCCTCGACGCCCTGCCGCGGATGCGCGATGCCTACTGCGGGACCATCGCGTACCAGATCGAACACCTCTCCTCGCACCAGCAGCGCATGTGGCTGCGCGAGATGATCGAGACGGGCGCGCACCGCGCTCCGCTCGAGGGCGAGGAGAAGCGGGCTCTCCTCAAGCGCCTCCTCGAGGTCTTCGGCTTCGAGCGCTTCATCCAGAAGGCGTATCTGGGCCAGAAGATGTTCTCGATCGAAGGCCTCGACGTCGTAGTCCCGATGATCGACTCGCTCGTCACCCAGTCGCGCTCGTCCGGCGCCGAAGAGGTCGTGATCGGCATGGCCCACCGCGGCCGGCTGAGCGTCCTCGTCCACAACCTCGGGCCGCTCGGCTGAGTCGATCATGGCCGAGTTCGAGGGCGCGAAGGCTCTCGACCGGGTAAAGGCGATTGCCGCCATCCCCCATTCGGGAACGGGCGACGTCAAGTACCACCATGGCGCGGAGGGCATCTTCTCGACCCCCGACGGCGAGGAGATCAGGGTCCGGATGTACCCCAACCCGTCCCACCTCGAGTTCGTCGACCCGGTCGTCACGGGCGGAGCGCGCGCCGCGCAGACAGAGCACTCCGGGCCGCGCCTCCACCACAGCCCCCATGTGGCCGTGCCGCTGTTGCTCCATGGCGACGCCGCCTTCCCGGGCCAGGGCGTCGTCGCCGAGACGCTCAACCTGCAATCGCTCGAGGGCTACTCGACCGGCGGCACCGTCCACATCATCACGGACAACCAGGTGGGCTTCACCACCGACCCGTCCGAGGACCGCTCCACGCCTTACGCCGGCGACCTGGCCAAGGGCTACAACTGCCCGATCATCCACGTCAACGCCGACGACGTCGAGGCGTGCATGTCCGCGATGCGCCTGGCGATGGGCTACCGCGAGCGCTTTGCCCGGGATGTCGTGATCGACGTCATCGGCTACCGCCGCTACGGCCACAACGAGACCGACGAGCCGGCTTACACCCAGCCCAAGATGGCCGCCCAGATCAAGGCCCACAAGCCGGTCTCGGAGATCTACGCCGAGCAGCTCGTCAAGGAGGGTGTCGTCTCGACCGACGACGTCGAGGCTGACCACAGCGGGATCCAGGAGCACCTCTCCGAGACGCTCAAGTCGCTGCGGGCGAAGATGGAGACCGGTGACTACGAGGATCCGACCTCGACGCACATCGGAACCGGCGAGCTCGACCGCACGAAGTCACCGGAGGTCGAGACCGCCGTGTCCGAGAAGCGGATCCGCACGCTGAACGAAGAGCTGATCCGCGTCCCGGACGGCTTCGCGATCCATCGCAAGCTCAAGAAGCCGCTGGAGAAGCGCACCGAGATCCTCGAGGAGGGTCCGATCGAGTGGGGCCACGCCGAGGCGCTCGCATACGCCTCGCTCCTCACGGAGGGCACGCACATCCGCCTCACGGGACAGGACACGGAGCGCGGCACCTTCTCCCATCGTCACCTCGTCCTGCACGACGAGAAGACGGGCCTGCAGGTACGCGCCGATCCAGAACCTCTCGGGCGCTCTTGCGCCGTTCGAGGTCCACAACAGCCCGCTTTCCGAGATCGCCTGCCTGGGCTTCGAGTACGGGTACTCGGCCGCTTCGCCCGAGAGCCTGATCCTCTGGGAGGCCCAGTTCGGGGACTTCGCGAACTCGGCCCAGGTGATCATCGACCAGTTCCTCGTCGCGGGAGAGTCGAAGTGGGGCCAGACGACCCGCCTCACGCTCCTCCTTCCCCATGGCTACGAGGGTTCGGGGCCGGAGCACTCGAGCGCGCGCATCGAGCGCTTCATCCAGCTCGCCGCCGAGGGCAACATCCGCCTCGCCAACCCGACGACGGCCGCGCAGTACTTCCACCTCATCCGGCGCCAGGCCCGCATCGCCAAGCCTCGACCGCTCGTCGTCTTCACCCCGAAGGGCCTGCTGCGACTCGGCGCCGCCTCGTCGAAGCTCGCCGACCTGACCGGCGGGACGTTCCAGTTCGTCCTGGGCGACCCGCGCGCGCAGGGGCGCGAGGAGGAGATCACGAAGCTCGTCCTCTGCTCCGGCAAGGTCTACTTCGACATCGACGGCCACGACAAGCGCGAAGAGACCAAGACCGTGGCCATCGCCCGAGTCGAGCTCCTCTATCCGTTCGCCCGGGACCAGATCCGCGAGCTGATCGAGAGGTATCCGAACCTGAAACAGGTCGCGTGGGTCCAGGAGGAGCCGAAGAACATGGGTGCGTTCAGCGTCATGGCGCGCCGCATGCCCGAGCTCATTCCCGACGGCGTCGAGTTCTCGTATATCGGCCGCCCGCAGCGCTCGTCGCCCTCGGAGGGCTACCCGGTCGCGCATCGCTCCGAGCAGGAGCGAATCGTGCTCACCGCGCTCGCCAACTAGGGCAGCGAAGCGCCCGCCCCTTCCGGGGCGGGCGTCGCGTTCTCTCCCGCGTCAGGTCAGCGCGTCTTGAGAACCAGGCGGCCCGGCAGCGGGCGTCGCTGGGGATCCAAACCAGTCAAGCGCCGCGCCTCACGCGCCACGAGTGCCACATCTCGGACGGAACGGCCGGTTGCCTTGCTCAAGCTGCTCTGCATGAAAGGCATTCTTCCTCGTGGGGCGCGCTCGGACTATGGACTCTTGTCCAAACCTGCCAAAGGGCCCTTGTACGGGCGGTCGGGGCCCCGATTTCCCCGCTGCTGGTGCCAAACTCAGCCCGTGAGCACGCCCGAAGCAGCTCAGCCCGGGGCCGAGAAGCCCTCCGACGTCCTGCGAAAGCCCGTGCCTGGGCCGATGTTCAGGTGGGTCAAGATCGCATCCTGGATCGAGCTGGCCCTGTTCGCGATCCTCCTGGTCGTCTGGCTCGTGCCCGGGCTCGAGCACGAGACCTTCTTCGCCGGCATGGCGCACGGCATCGGCTTCATCGCCCTGGCGATCCTGATCTGGATCGCCGTCCTCCGCCACCAGGCGCCATACACGCTCCTGGCCGCCACCCTGACCCCGGTGGGCCCGGTGGGAAGCGTGATCGCGATCCGCCACATCGAAGGCAAAGAGGAAAGTCAGTCAACCGCTGACCGGAGCCGGGTCGCTGGATAACTCCGACCCTGAACGCGTGAGGGTCCGAAAACCAAGCATGGCGAGGACGCAGGGCGGGGGGACGAAGCGAGCGTAGGTAGATCCTACGTGAGCGAGGCGATCATCCGAGGACACCGCCAGGCGCAGATTTGCAGCGACCGAAAAGTAGAAGGCGGGGCGGGGCCGTGGGAGGCAGGGGGTCCACACGGCCCGCGCCCGCGCCTAGCGCGTCGGTAGCCAGGGAGGGATGCCGACGCGTTCGCCCCCGGAGGCGGGACTGGCCGGGGACGAGCCTTATGAAATCGAATCTGTGTCCCTGTTATCCGCTCCCTGACGGTTCTTGACGACAATCATGACCGATCGGGAGGGCCGATGTCAATAGGCCCGGCGCAACTTTCCCCCCGAAGGTGTGTTGAACCTTACTTCAAATTCCGCCCTGCGGGCTTCCGGCCTATCTGAGGTCGCGCAGCACGCGGTGGAGGATGCCGCCGTGCTGGAAGTAGCGAACCTCGTTGGGGGTGTCCAGCCGAACCGTCGCCTCGAATCTCGACTCCGTCACCCGAGCCACCCGACGCGGTCACCTTGAGCGTCCTTCGCTCTGAGGTGGGCGCGTCAAGAGCCTCGGCCAGGCCGTCGAAGTCGAAGGTCTCGTCGCCCTTGAGGCCCAGCGACTCCGCCGATTCGCCGTCGGGGAACTGGAGGGGCAGGACGCCCATGCCGATCAGGTTGGAGCGGTGGATGCGCTCGAAGCTCTCGGCGATCACCGCGCGCACGCCCAGGAGCGAGGTGCCCTTGGCGGCCCAGTCGCGTGAAGACCCCGACCCGTACTCCTTGCCGGCAAGCACGACCAGCGGGACACCCTCGTCCGCATAGGCCATCGCGGCCTCGTACATCGACGTCTCCTCGCCATCCGGGCCGAGGGTGAAGCCACCCTCCTTCTCGACCAGCTTGTTCCGGAGGCGGATGTTCGCGAACGTGCCGCGGATCATCACTTCGTGGTTGCCCCGTCGCGACCCGTACGAGTTGAAGTCGCCGGGCTCGACGCCGTTCTCCATCAGCCACTCCCCCGCCGGGCTCGCCTTCTTGATCGCGCCGGCCGGCGAGATGTGGTCGGTCGTGACCGAGTCGCCGAGGACGGCGAGGACGCGGGCGCCCTCGATCGGCTGGACCTCGGCCGGCTCCGGGTCCATGCCCTCGAAGAAGGACGGCTTGCGGACATAGGTCGAGTCCGGCCAGGTGTAGCGGTCGCCGTCCGGTGTGTCGAGCCCCTGCCAGCGCTCGTCGCCCTCGAAGACGTCGGAGTAGCCCTCCTTGAACATCTCCTCGCGGACCGCCTCGGCGACGGTGTCCTTGATCTCCTTGGACGAGGGCCAGATGTCCTTCAGGTACACGTCCTCCCCGTTAGAGCCCTGCCCGAGCGGCTCTTCGAAGATGTCCAGGTCCATGCGGCCGGCCAGGGCATAAGCCACGCAGAGCGGAGGCGAAGCGAGATAGTTGTTGCGCACGTCCTGGTTGATGCGGCCCTCGAAGTTCCGGTTGCCGGAAAGGACGGCGCAGACCACCAGGTCGTTCTCCGAGACGGCGTCGGAGATCGCCTCGGGCAGCGGCCCCGAGTTGCCGATGCAGGTCGTGCAGCCGTAGCCGACGAGGTTGAAGCCGAGCTTGTCGAGATACTCGTCCAGGCCCGCGCGCTCCAGGTACTCGGTCACCACGGTCGACCCCGGCGCGAGCGACGTCTTGACCCACGGCTTTCGCTCGAGCCCCGCCTCCACCGCCTTCTTGGCCAGGAGCCCGGCCCCGAGCATGACCGACGGGTTCGAAGTGTTCGTGCAGCTCGTGATCGCCGCGATGACGACACGGCCGTGATCGAGCTCCGTCTCGGTCCCGTCCTCCAGCGTGACGGGGACGCAGTTGGCCTTGCGGTCCTCGATGGCGGTCGCGCCCTGGCCCGCCTTCTCCGGCTTCCCGCGCTCGTCCTCGTGATCCTCGCCCGGAGGGTCGGAAGCTGGAAAGGAGTCGGCGACCGCCGTCGTCCCGTCCGTTCCCGAGCTTCTTTGCGGCGCCCTCGTCGAACTCCGCGAGCGACTCGAGGAACGCCGGCTTGGCGTTGGACAGGGCGATCCTGTCCTGCGGCCGCTTCGGCCCGGCGATCGATGGCTCGACCGAACCAAGGTCGAGCTCGATCTGGTCGGAGAAGGTCGGATCGTCGGAATCCTCGTCGTGGAACATCCCCTGCTCGCGGGAGTAGGCGTCGACCAACTCGATCGTCTCGGTCGGGCGACCCGGTGAACTCCAGGTAGCGAAGCGTCTCCTTGTCCACCGGGAAGATCGCGCAGGTCGAGCCGAACTCGGGCGACATGTTCCCGATCGTCGCCCGGTCGGCGAGGCCGAGCGTGTGGAGGCCGGGCCCGAAGAACTCGACGAACTTCGACACGACGCCACGCTCGCGGAGCATCTCGGTCACGGTCAGAACGAGGTCGGTCGCCGTGGCGCCCTCCGGCAGCTCGCCCTCGAGCCGGAAGCCGAGCACCTGCGGCAGCAGCATCGAGATCGGCTGGCCGAGCATCGCCGCCTCGGCTTCGATCCCGCCGACGCCCCAGCCGAGGACGCCCAGGCCGTTGACCATCGTGGTGTGGGAGTCGGTCCCGACCAGCGTGTCGGGGTAGGCCTGCATGACGCCGTCCGACTCCCGGCTGAAGACGACTTCGGAGATGTACTCGAGGTTGACCTGATGGCAGATCCCGGTCGCGGGCGGCACCACGCGGAAGTTGTCGAAGGCCTGCTGGCCCCAGCGCAGGAACGCGTAGCGCTCCTCGTTCCGCTCGTAGTCGCGGTCCGCGTTGATGTCGAAGGCGCGCGCGTTCCCGAACGCATCCACCTGCACCGAGTGGTCGATGACCAGGTCGACGGGCACCAGCGGATTGATCTTCTTCGGATCGGAGCCGAGCTCTTCCATCGCGTCGCGCATCGCGGCGAGATCGACGACGGCGGGGACGCCGGTGAAGTCCTGCATCAGGACGCGGGCCGGCTGGTAGGGGATCTCCTCGGACGGCTCGGCCTTCGCGTCCCAGCTCGCGATCGTCTCGACGTCCTTCTCCGAGACCGACTCGCCGTCCTCGAGGCGAAGGGTGTTCTCGAGCAGGACCTTCAGCGAGTAGGGAAGGCGGGCGACGTCGAACTTCTCCTGAAGCACGTCGAGGCGATAGATCTCGTATTCGTTCCCCGAGACGTCGAGCGTGTCCTTGGCTCCAAAGCTGTCCTTCATGCTTCCTCTTTCTCGGGTGTCGTGCGTGGCGAAGGGTCTTGTCGAGACCGATTATGACCGGCGCACAGCGGCGGGCTTCGCTGTAGCTTCGCGGGTCTCCTGTGGCTCGCTTACCCGCCGTCCTCGGACTAACTCTCCTCGCCTGTGCCGCGGCGCCCGCGGCGTCGCAGGCTGAGACGCTCGACGCCCTCGGCGTCCTGCCGCCGGGCCAGAGCGGCTACGTGTCGATCCCGGGCGTCGCGAGCGGCACCGGCTCGCCCCACCTCACGGACCAGGTCTCCCTGTTCGAGGACTTCGAGTACCGCGACATCACCTTCGACCAGCCGGGCACGACCGAGTCTCCGCGGTCCGGAGTCACGATCTCGCGCGACGACTATCGGCGTCCCGACGATCACGGGCGAGACCGAGGACGACGGCTGGTTCGGCGTGGGCTACGCGGTCGCCCAGGACCGGCTGTTCCAGCTCGACCTCTTCCGGCGCGCCACGTCGGGCCGCCTTTCCGAGATCGTCGGGCCCGGCTTCCTGGACGACGATCTGATCGCCCGGCGCGACTACTACACGGACGCCGAGGTCCAGGCGATGCTGGATGAGGTCCCGCAGCGCCTCGTCGAGCGCACGCAGAGCTACGCCGACGGCATCAACGCGTACATCGACGAGGTCCAGGGACCGGGCGTCACCGAGATGCCCGGTGAGTTCGTCGCGCTCGGCGCGCTGCCCATCGAGGAGTGGACGCCGATCGACTCGGCCCGCGTCGGCATCTTCCTGGCCCGGACCGTGCCGTCCGGCGACGGCGGCGAGCTGCGCAACGCGCTGGCGCTGGCCGACGCCGGCACCGAAGGCCTTCGACAAGCTCCTCCCCGTTCGCACCAGGGGGCAGCTGCCCACGGTTCCCTCCTCGGAGGGCAGGTTCCCGGCGCAGCCCGGCCGCTCGGGGGCAGACCGGCGCAAGGGCTATCGCAAGTCGCGGAGGTTCCTCGCCAGGCAGGACCTCCAGAGCGTCGTCGACACGACCGAGGAGATTCCCGCGCGCCGCACCGGCGGAGCGCGCGTCCCGCCGCACGGACGATCCCGGCGCAGGCCTTCGCAGCATCCTCCCCAGCCCGGGCGGCTCGTTCATGTGGGCGATGCGAGACGAGGCGCGCGACCGCGCCTACCTCTACAACGGCCCGCAGCTCGGGTTCTCCGTGCCCGAGCTGTTCGTCGAGTTCGAGCTTCACACTCCCGAGATTCCGGGGATTCACGGCGTGAGCGCCGCGGGTGTCCCCGTGATGGGAATCGGCCACAACGGCGAGGTCGCCTGGGGCTTCACCTCGGGCCTGTCGGACGAGGACGACCTGTACGTCGAGAAGGTGACGGGCCCGGAGACCTACAGGTTCAAGGGCCAGGACCGGGCGATGGAGTGCCGCGACGAGTCGTTCACGTGGAAGACGCCGCCCACGGACCTTCCCGGGACCCTGACCGGCCTGATCGAAGGCGGCGGCTCGAGCGGCGCACCACCCGCCGGCACGACCACCGAGCGGATCTGCCGAACCGTCCATGGTCCCGTCCAGGCGACCGGCGACGGCATCGCCCTCGCACGCCGCTACGCGATCTGGAACCGCGAGCTCGAGACGATCGTCGGCATCGACAAGCTGAACCGCGCCGAGGACATCGGCGACGTGGACAAGGCAATGGACGCCGTGACCTGGAACGAGAACGTGATGGCGGTGGACTCGGAAGGCCACATCGGCTACTGGCACCCGGGCCTCCACCAGCTCAAGCCGAAGCGCTGGGACGAGCGCCTTCCGATGCCAGGCACGGGGAAGGCCGAGTGGCGCGGATTCCTGCCGCCCGACAAGCGCCCTCAGGTGGTCGATCCGCAGCAGGGCTGGCTGGCCCAGTGGAACAACGTGCCGTCACGGGGCTGGACGAACGGCGACTCCGAGGCCCTCGAGCGCGCGACCGGCTCCCTCCATCGCGTCGGCATCCTCATGAAGCTGGTGCCGCGCGTGGCGCGAAGAACCCAAGCTTCGAGCCGCAGCACGGACATCGCGCTCACTTCGGGCACCACCGCGCAGCAGTTCCCGCTCCGCGACAAGGCGAAGTTCAGACGGGCTCGCAGGCCGGCCGAACGCGAATGGCCGTGCCGTGCTCAGGGCGCTGAAGGCCTGGGACGGCTCCTACGACGCCGAGGACGGCGACGGAACGGTTGACCCTGGCGTCGCGATCTGGGAGGAGCTCAAGGACCAGGCCGAGAAGATCCACCTGAAGAGGCTCGGCGCGGCTGGCATCGGCATCGCGGGCGAGACGTCGAATTCGCACATGTTCGACATCACGAACGGCGAGGCCGCCGCGCTCCGCAAGCTCGGGCCCTCGCGCCTACGCCAGAGCCGCGACGAAGACCTTCGAGGCGCTCTCGACGGAGTTCGGCTCGGGTGACGTCTCCACGTGGCGGGAGCCGCGCCGCCTGTACCCCGTGAGCGCGCAGGGCGCCGGAGCGACCCCCGAGCTCGAATTCTTCGACCGCGGCACGTGGAACCAGTCGATCGCGATGGGCGGATGAGCTCAGCGTCTTGTCGGTCTGGCCGCGGGCGACCTCGTCGCCGGCCTTGACGGCCGCCCGGTTCGACAACCGGCCCGACAGCTCGGGATGGCGGCCAGCGAACTTGGCGGCCTGAACCTGGCGGAACGGGGCGACCGCGATCTCGCCCCGGTCCTTCTCGATCGCCTCGACGACCGCGGCGCCGACCTGCTGCGGGCGACGCCGTGCCCATCCCGGGCGGGGTCGAAGCCTTCGAGTCCGCGAACATGCCGGCCTCCCGGACGAAGCCGGGAGCGACGAGCGACGCGCTCACGCCGGTGCCCCGCAGGTCCTCGCGCAGGCCGAGGGTGAACCCGCGGAGCCCGAACTTGGTTCCGTTGTAGACGGCTTGGCGCGCGGTCGGCGCAAGGCCCGACAGCGATCCGACCATCACGATGTGGCCACTGCCGGCCTCGATCAGTCGCGGCAGAAGGGCATGAGCCATGAGCATCGGCGCCTCGAGGTTCACCCGAACCGCCCTTTCGACATCCGTGCTGGTGAGGCTGTCGAGCCTGCCGGAGCCAGGAAGGCCGGCGTTCGCCACCAGGACGTCGACCTCCCCCGCGCCCGCGGCCAGCTTCAGCGCCGCGCCGGGCTCGGCCAGGTCGGCCACCTGGCGTGCGATGCGAGCCGGGCAGCTCCGCGGCCAGCTGTTCGAGCTCGTCTCCCTTTCGCGAGGAGAGGACCAGGGAGGCGCCGCGTCCGGCGAGCGCAACGGCAATCGCCCGGCCAAGCCCGCCTGTCGCCCCCGTCAGGAGGGCCGTCTTGCCCGTCAGCTCCATGCCCAGGGGAACCTACCGATCGCATAGGGTCACGGCATGAAGCTCTATATCTGCTGGGGAACGTTCCAGACGCCCCGTCCGGGGGGACATCCATGCGCGAACGCGTACAACGCGCTCAAGAAGGCGGGCCACGACCCGGACGTCGAGAAGGTCCACGGCCTGGGCGTCGGGCCCGGCTTCCTGAACGTCATGACCGATGGTCGCCGTGAGGTCGAGAAGATCTCGGGTCAGCGCGCCGTGCCCGTGCTCGTCCTCGACGACGGCGAGGTCATCACAGATTCCAAGCGCATCGCCGAGTGGGCGGCCGCGAACCCCGCCACTGCCTGAAGATCCCGGCTCGCGGAGCCGATAGTCCACGTATCAGGCGTGAAAAGCGCCTATTGTGAGCATCTGTTAGCAAAAGTCTTTGCACTTTGCTAACCTGCCACACAATCTGAAATACCGGTAGCCGAGTCCGAACCCTCAAGGGAACGGAACGGGGGAACCGAACGTTGGGGCTAACTCTCCTTTCTTGGAGGGGGCGCGACTCCTTAGAGCGCCAGCCCGTCAGCTAACCCCGTAGGCGCTTGAAAAGGAGACCGACTTGAACTCAGAAAAGAACACTTTCCGATGGCGCCTAGCGGCTGCCGGCGCGTGCGCCGCAGCTCTCGCCATTCCCTCCAGCGCCCTCGCCGGCGGCGGTGGCATCAACACCGACGGCGGTGGCGGCGGTGGCGGCAACAAGACCACTTCCGGCGACAAGGCCAAGCTCAAGGACAACGGCAAGGCGATCGCACCGGCCTCCGCTCCCCGCGCCGTCAAGCGCGCGATCGAGGCGGGCAACGAGATCGACGACAAGCCTTACAAGTACGGCGGCGGCCACAGCTCCTGGAAGGACCGGGGCTATGACTGCTCCGGCGCCGTCAGCTACGTGCTCGGCCCCAAGGGCGCCGACCTCATCAACAGCCCGATGACTTCCGGCGACTTCGCGAAGTGGGGTAGCAAGGGCAAGGGCAAGTGGATCACCGTCTACGGCGATTCCGGCCATGTCTTCGTGAAGATCGCAGGCCTTCGCTTCGACACCTCCCAGCCCGACGACGGCAAGTCCGGGCCCGGCTGGTCCAAGGATGTCAGCGCGGGCTTCGCGAACGTCTCCAAGAGCGCCGCTCGCCACAAGGGCCGACCTCTAGGACTCGCTCGCAAGTCCAGTCGTTTCGACAAAGCGCGTCCCTTCGGGGGCGCGCTTTTTCTTTGTATGACCTTGATCTGAGTCGGGGCGCGGCTAGGTTCGGCGGATGCCGGACTCTCAGGGCCGCGTCAGCGTCAGAGCAGGGATGAAGGACGGCGCCCCGATCGCCGCCGCCTCCCTGCTCCTCGGCACGTCGTTCGGGGTCCTCGCGGAGCCGGTCATGGGGACGGTTGCGCCGATCGTGATGTCGGCCATCGTGTTCGCGGGATCCGCCCAGTTCGGAGCGCTCGCGGTGCTCGCCGCCGGCGGTGGCGCCGGCGCGGCGATTGCGGCGGGCGTCCTCCTGAACATGCGATACCTGCCGATGGGGATCTCGATCGCCGGATCGACGGAGGGAGGCTGGTTTCAGCGCGGCATGGCCGCTCAGCCGCTGATCGACGCCGGCTGGGCGATGTCGCACCGCGGAGACGGCCGGTACGACGTCCCGTACATGTGGGGGGTGACCGCGGTGAACTACCCGATGTGGGTCGGAGGCACGGCCCTGGGCGTCTTCGCCGGCGATCTGATCGGCGACCCCGACCGGCTCGGCCTCGACGCCATCTTTCCGGCCTTCTTCCTGGGCCTCCTCGTGTCCGAGGGCACACAGGGGCTGGCGGCGCTTGGCCGCGGCTCTCCTGGGCGCTGCGATCGCGCTCGTCCTTGCCCCGGTCACGCCCCCCGGGGTGCCCGTGATGGCCGCTTGCCTTGCGGCACTCGTGGCTCTCGTCCCTCCGCGGGAGGTGGCGTCATGAGCGCGACATGGGTGACCGTGATCGCGCTCTCGGCGACGACCATCGCGACGAAGGCCGTGGGGCCGATCGCTCTCGGCGACCGCCACCTGCCCCGCCCGTTCACAAAGGTGATCGAGCTCCTGGCCCCGGCGATCCTGGCGGGGCTGATCGTGATCGGGACATTCACGGATGCCGACGGCGATCTGGTGCTCGACGCCCGCGCCGCCGGGCTGGGCGCGGCGGCCGCCGTGTACGCGGTCAGCCGCAAGTCGCTCGTCGCAGCCGTCGCCGCTGCCGCGATCACCGCCGCTCTGGTGCGGGCACTGGCCTGAGCGTCCCACGCCTGGAGGGAACTTTGTCCACACCCGCGGAGGCGTCGCGCCCCGGAAATGGATAGCGTCGCCTACGTGAGCGATGTGCCAGATGTTCGCCTGGCCGGGGTGACTCGCCGCTACGGAGACGTGGTCGCGGTCGACGATGTCGACCTCGCGGTCGCCCGCGGCGAGTTCTTCACCATGCTCGGGCCGTCCGGTTCGGGAAAGACGACCACCCTGCGCATGATCGCGGGATTCGACGTCCCGGACTCGGGCTCGGTCGAGATTGGCGGCGACGACGTCACGCGCCTTCCCGCCTACGACCGCCCGGTCAACACCGTCTTTCAGGACTACGCGCTCTTCCCCCACATGACGGTCGCCGAGAACGTCGAGTACGGGCTGCGCGTCGCGAAGGTCGAGAAGTCCGAACGTTCCAAGCGTGCCGGCGAGGCGTTGGAGATGATCCGCCTGGGCGACCTCGGTGGCCGCAAGCCCGCGGAGCTGTCCGGAGGGCAGCGCCAGCGAGTCGCGCTTGCGCGTGCGATCGTGAACGAGCCGCGGGTCCTACTCCTGGACGAGCCCCTCGGCGCCCTCGATCTCAAGCTCCGCGAGCAGATGCAGGTCGAGCTGAAGACGATCCAGGGTGATGTCGGAATCACCTTCATCTACGTAACGCACGACCAGGAGGAGGCGCTGACGATGTCCGATCGGATCGCCGTCTTCAACAACGGTCAGATCGAGCAGATCGGCGCGCCGGACGAAATCTACGAGCGGCCGGTCAACCCCTTCGTCGCCGGATTCGTCGGAACGTCCAACGTGATCGAAAGGGACGGGGAGAGCTTCACCGTCCGCCCCGAGAAGGTTCGCCTCCTCGAGGGGGACGGCTCGGACGGCCTCCACACCGAGAGCGGGACGATCGCCGAGGTGGCCTACGCGGGCCCGATCACGCGTTTCTTCGTCGAGCTTGACAAGGGCGGGCGGCTTCAGGTCGTTCGCCAGAACCTGGACTCGTCCCCAGGAGAAGACCTTGAGAGGAAAGGTCAGAAGGTCACGGTCGGATGGCTGCCGGAGCACACGGTTGCCGTCGAGACCGCGAACGGAGGTAAACAATCCGAAAGGGAGGAAGCGCTATGAGCGCCAAAAGGAAACACCCAGCGCGGCTTGCTTGGATCATCGTGGTCTCGCTGCTCGCATTCGTGTTCGCATACGGATGCGGAAGCGACGACGACGACGATTCAAGCGACGCGGCTGACGACATGCTGACTGAGCTCGGGGAAGGTGAAGGCGAGGTCAACCTCGTTGCCTGGGCCGGCTACGTAGAGGACGGCTCGACCGACCCCGCGGTGGACTGGGTATCGGACTTCGAGAAGGAGACCGGTTGCGAGGTCAACGTGAAGGTCGGCAACACGTCGGATGAGATGGTCCAGCTGATGCGGACCGGCGAGTACGACGGCGTGTCGGCATCCGGTGACGCTTCGGGTCGCCTGTATGAAGGCGAAGACGTGCAGCCGGTCAACACGGATCTGATCCCGAACTACGAGGACACGTTCGAGGCCCTCAGAGACCAGCCGTGGAACACATTCGACGGCGTCAACTACGGCGTCCCTCACGGGCGCGGCTCGAACCTCCTGATGTACGACCCCGCCGAGGTCAAGCCGGCGCCGACGTCATGGGACGTCGTCTTCGACAAGGCGAGCGACTACTCGGGCAAGGTGACGGCATACGACAACCCGATCTACATCGCGGATGCGGCGCTTTACCTGCGCGAGCATCAGCCAGAGCTCGGGATCGAGGACCCGTACGAGCTCGACCAGGAGCAGTTCGACGCGGCCATTGAGCTTCTCAAGGCTCAGGGCGAGCACGTCGGCGAGTACTGGTCGGACTACACCAAGGAGATCTCGGCGTTCGCCAACGGCGACTCGTCGGTCGGCACGACCTGGCAGGTCATCGCAAACCTGCTGAACGCCGACGGCTCCAAGGAAGAGGTCGTCCTCCCCGAGGAGGGAGCGACCGGCTGGTCCGACACCTGGATGATCAGCTCCGAGGCCAAGAATCCGAACTGCATGTACATGTGGATGGACCACATCATCAGCCCGGAGGCGAACGCAGCGGTAGCGGAGTGGTTCGGCGAGGCGCCGGCGAACGAGAAATCGTGCGACCTGACCGCCGATCCGAAGCACTGCGACATCTACCACGCGGACGATGAGGAGTTCTTCGACCAGATCGAGTACTGGAAGACGCCCGTCTCCGACTGCGGCGACGACCGCGGTGACGAGTGCAAGACCTACGACGAGTGGGTCCAGGGCTGGAACGAGGTGAAGGGCTGATCGAAGCCTCGGCCGCACAGAAGAGGTCGGCGGGCCGCACGCTCGCCGGCCTCTTCCACGGCCGCCCCCGCCTTCAGGCGGGAGCCCTGCTGGCCGGCCCGGTGGGCTGGCTGGTCGTGGGCTACCTCGGGTCGCTCGCCGTCCTGCTGATCACGTCCTTTTGGACGCTTGGGTGAGCTGAGCGGCGAGATCGAGCAGACGTTCACGCTCGACAACTACAAGGACGTCGTCTCCGAATCCGTCTACCGCTCGATCACTGGCAGGACCATGATGATCGCGGCGCTGGTGACGATCACCGACATCGCGCTCGCGTTCCCGATCGCCTTCTACATGGCGAAGGTCGCGAAGCCCAGGATGCGGGGCGTCCTCGTTGTCGCTGTCCTCGTGCCCCTCTGGTCGGCGTACCTCGTCAAGGCGTTCGCCTGGCGCGGGATCCTGAGCGAGGAGGGAGTGCTCAACTGGGTGCTCGAGCCGTTCGGACTCGAGGGGCCCGGATACGGGCTCGTCGCCGTCTGGCTCGTCATGAGCTACATCTGGCTTCCGTACATGATCATCCCGATCTACGCCGGGCTCGAGCGCATCCCCGACTCGCTCCTGAGCGCATCCGACGACCTCGGCGCGAAGCCGGGCTACACGTTCAGACGGGTCATCCTGCCACTGGTCTTCCCGGCGGTCGTCGCGGGCTCGATATTCACCTTCTCGCTCACCCTCGGCGACTTCATCACGCCGAACCTGGTCGGCTCCGGCGAGCAGTTCATCGGCACGCTCGTCGTCTCCAACTTCACCACGAACCTGCCGTTCGCGGCGGCGTTCGCGATGGTGCCGATCGTGATCATGATCATCTACCTGCTCCTCGCGCGGCGGCTCGGAGCCTTCGAGCACCTCTAGATGCGCCTCACGGGAAGAGCCAACACGCTGCTTCGGATCGGCACCGGCTTCACGCTGGCGTTCATCTACGTGCCGCTCGCGATCGTCGTCGTTTACGCGTTCTCCGAGGCGCGCACCTTCGAGTGGCCGCCGCCGGGCTTCACCCTCGAGTGGTTCGAGAAGGCGCTCGACAACGTCGGCGCACGCGAGGCGCTCTGGTACTCGGTGAAGACCGGCCTGCTTGCGACCGGCGTCGCCCTGATCCTCGGGACCCTCGCATCGCTCGCAGTCGCGCGGCACCGCTTCTTCGGCCGGGAGACGATCTCGTTCCTTGTGATCCTCCCCATCGCCCTGCCCGGAATCGTCACCGGCATCGCGCTCAACTCGACCTTTACCCAGGTGCTGGGGATACCGCTCAGCATCCTCACCATCGTGATCGCGCACGCGACGTTCTGCATCGTCGTCGTCTACAACAACGCCGTCGCCCGGCTGCGCAGGATGTCCTCATCGTTCGAAGAGGCGTCGGCCGACCTCGGGGCGACGCCGTGGCAGACGTTCCGCATGGTGACGCTCCCGAACATGCGAAGCGCCCTGGTCGCGGGTGCTCTGCTTGCCTTCGCGCTGTCGTTCGACGAGATCATCGTCACGACCTTCACCATCGGCGTCGGCGACGAGACCCTGCCGATCTGGATCCTCAACAACTTCTCGAGGCCGAATCAGCTGCCGATCGTGAACGTGGTCGCGGTCTTCGTGATCCTGATCTCGATCATCCCGGTCTATTTCGCGCACAAGCTGTCGAGCGAGGTCGACTCGGGAGCCGGGCCCGCTCCACAAGCGGCCGCCTGAGACCCAGATCGCTTGCCTCGCACGTGAGAACTCGACGGATATACGACCAATAGGTCCGAACTGCATGAGATGACGGTGGGCCGATTCGGGGAGGCCAGGGGGCCGGGCAAGTGGATGAAATAGCCCCGAGGGCGGATTGCAGCAGCATCGCGGAGGGGCAGTCGAGCCGGACAGGGGGTCCCAAGGCCCAAGACGGGCCACGACCAAAGGAGAAGTGGATGTTAAAGCGCAGGGCGCTTTCTCTCACCACGTTCGCAGCGGCCGCCGCATTGGCCTTGCCTGCGGGTGCGAGCGCGCAAAACACAGCAGGAGACTCGCTCGTGAACGTACAGGCGGGCGACGTAACGGTGCTGCTTCCGATCGCAGTTGCAGCCAACGTCTGCGACACGAGCGTGAACGCGCTGGCAAGGCAGACGAAGCTCGGGCCGGCCACGTGCGACGCAGTCGCAGACCCCGAGGCGACGCCGCCTCAGGGTCCCGGTGGCCATCAGAACAACGCGGGCGACTCGCTCGTGAATGTTCAGATCGGCGACATCACCGTTCTCGCGCCGATCGGCATCGCAGCGAACATCTGCGATACGAGCGTCAACGTGCTTGCCGAGCAGAACAAGCTCGGCCGCACCACGTGTGAGGCCGTGGCCACGCCGGCAGCCGGTTAGGCAAGTCTCGTCAGACGGAAGCCGAGGCGCGCCCAAGGATGGGCGCGCCTCGATGCTTTCACGCGAGTGCCTCCGATGACGAGCGGCATCTGTCGCGCATGTCAGGTCCGCGCGTGCTTAGTCAAACGATTGTGAGTCGGCTCCGCAGACGATTCGTCCTCCGGCTCGCTGAATGACGTTGCGCTCGATGGTGACCTTTGCCATCTTGCGCGTTGATCTCCTCGTAGCCGCCTCCCGACCAGAACCCATTCTTGCTGGACCGGTCCGCGTCGACGAGACGGAAGTCGCCTCCGCCAGGGGGGCGCCTGAAGATCTTCACGGTGCGCCCCGAGATGCACTTCTTCTTTGGCGAGGCAACCTTCCCGATGATGTAGTCGGATTGCCCGTCGTTGTTCGAATCGGCAAAGTCGACGAACACGACGGTGGAGGGGGTGGTCTCCCCTGCCGTGGCGTCGATGACCCCCGCCATCAGAAGTGCGCTCAATGCTCCGAGTCCGATCTTCAAGAACATCGTCTTGTTCTCCTTGGGTAGCCCTTAGACGGCACGGCCCAGGGACGTCATGGCCGTCTTGTCGGAGATCATCTAACTCCTCGCTGATGCGGCCGCCTTAAGCGACGTTCGTGGTCGAAGGCTCGTCGATCTGCGCCTTGACGGGCTCTTCGTCGCGTCCGGTGACCGAGTCCTTGAACTCGCGGAAGCCCTTGCCTGCGGACTTGCCGAGCTCGGGGAGCTTCGAGGGGCCGAAGACGACCAGCGCGATGATCAGGACGATTGCGATTTCCATTGGGCCGATATTGGGCATCTGAGTTCTCCTTTGGTTGCGATTTCGGTGCGGCTCAGGCGTCTACTCGACGACGACCGAGCCCTTCATGAATACGTGGAACCGGCAGTAGTACGTGTACGTGCCGGGTTCGTCGAAAGTCTCTTCCGCCGCGTCGCCCTTGCCGAGTTCCTCGGTGTCGAACGAGCTGTCGTCGGCCGTGGCGGTGTGCGCGGCGGCGTCCTGGTTGGTGAAGGTGACCGTCGTGCCGGCGGGCACAGTGATCTCCTCCGGGTCGAACTCGAACTCGACGATCTCAACCGAGTCGCCAGTGCCGGCCGACGGCCTCGGCCGAGGTGTCCTCCGCGGACGTGTCATCCGCGGCTGCCGCCTCTTCGGCTGGCTGACGGCGCGGCGACCGTCTGGTCGCCGGCCTCATCGTCGCCGCAACCGGCGACCCCCGCGAATGCGAGGGCCGCCAGCGCGAGAACGAGTGCGGACTGTCAGCCAGCGAGGAATGGCTGGACCGCCTTGGTGACCTCGTCGACGGTCATCGTCGGGTCGAACGCGTCCGGCGCGGCAGGCTCGCCCGCCGCGTTGCGCACGGCCGCCGCGTGGCGACCCTCGACCTGGACGATCGCCCCGGCCGTGGCCAGGAGGTCCTTCGAGGAGATCGCGGGGCCCGCGCCGTTGTAGGCGCTGACGCCGAGGTCCTCGAACGTGATCGCGGTCTGCAGGAACGTGTCCTCGGAGGAGAACGCGTCGCCGAAGTCCACCTTGGGTGCCTCGACGGGCTTGCCGCCGAGGTCCTCGATGGCCTGGGTCAGGCCGGCAACGTGCTCGGCCTCCTGCTCGCCGAACGTCTTGGCCAGGGCTGCGACGTCGCTCGAGAGCTTCGCCTCCTTGCCGGCCTCCTCGTAGAACGCTGTCTCGAGGTACTCGAGCGTGAGAGCGAAGTTGAGGATCTCAATGTCGCCCTCGCTTCCGCCGCCCTGTGCGAACGCCTTCCGAAGGAGCGGCCCGGCCGCGAACGCGCCGTACGTGGCGCCTGCAGCGAGGACTCCCTTCATCAGGAACGAGCTTCGATCGATGGCTTCGAACTCGATCTGCTCGAGCTCGGGAGCCGCCTGTGTCTTGTCAGTCATTTTCTCGAATCTCCTTTCTGGGATCCGCGCCTACGACTTGAGGAACGGCTGGACGCTGTCGAGAACCATCTGTGCGTCGGCCGGGACGGCGAACGCGCCATCCGGCGTGGGGTCCTCGCCGATCAACGTGTTGAGGAGCGCCGCGTGGCGTGCCTCGACCGAGTGGATCGCGAGTGCCGCAGCGAGGATCTCCTCGTCTTCGATGGCCGCTGCCTGGCCCAGGTACGCAGCCGCGCCGAGGTTCTCGACCTCAGCCGCCGTCGTCAGGACAGTCATCGCGTCATCGAGGGGGAACTCCGCCTTGGGCTCGGGTGCGGGCTTCTCGCCCAGCTTGTCGAGCGTCGCGAGAAGAGCGTCAACGTGCTCCTGCTCGTGACCGCCGATCGTCTTGACCAGCTCCAGGTCGGCGCCCTTGAACAGGCCGCTGTCGGCGACCGCCGCATAGAAGCCGGCCTCGAGATACTCGAGAGTGAGGGCGTAGTTGAGGATTCCGACATCTCCTTCGCCGAAATCCGCAAGCGGATCCGAGCTGGTCTCCATGTCGGTCGAGGTCTCCGAGCTCGTCGTCGAGTCGTCGTCCTCGTCGTCTCCGCAGGCCGCCAGGAAGGCGCCTGCTGCACCGGTTCCGCCCGTCAGCACAAGGAACTTGCGCCGCGAGAAGGGGTCCCGTGCGGCGCGCGCGATGGCGTTCCGGTCGGGATTCGTGGGTACGGTCATGTCTATCTGACCTCCATTGGGGGTGTTGCCAATACCGGGGCCCGCCTTTGGACCATGTCCCGGTACTCGCCTCACGACGGCACCGGTCCTTTTCCGGACTTGCCCTTGACATCGAGCGGGTGCCGCTACTGGATCAGCGCGGAGGCCCTTCCCCCGCGAAAGCGCTACATGTGGTGTCTAGGCGCTCGCCGGCGCGAGTTGAGCGTCCAGCAGGCGCTCGGCGGCATCTAGCAGCGTGGCCAGCATGACCTCCGGCGAAACCGCCGGATCATCGAGCGTCACGTTGACCGAGAACCCTGAGATGAGCGCGGCCAGGACCAGCGCCACCTTGTCCGGCGAAGCGGCTCCGAACTCCCCCGTTCGCTGACCGGCCCGGATGATTCCCGCCAAGCGTCCGCCTGATGGCGTCCGCCATGGCCTGCCGCGCGAGGCGAGCGGAGTCGTCGCGTGAGCTGAGCCGCCACAGCTCGATCCAGAACGTCGCTTCGTGGTCCGCCGCGCTCATCTCCAGGAACTCGCGCAGGCGCTCCGATTGCGTCTCGCGCTTGGCCATCCGGGCGCGGGCTTCGTCCAGGAACCAGTTGTTGCGGATCTCCATGACCGCGACCAGCACCTGGCCCGAATCCTGGAACCAGTACGTCACCGCCGACTCGTCGGCCTTCAGCGGGCAGCGAGGTCGGCGAGGTTCAGGTTCGCCAGCCCATGCTCGGAGATCATCCTGGCTGCGACGCCGACGACGTCGCCCCAGTTGACCCGCGGGAGCGGTTGATCAGCCATCCTCGGCCCCCTGGAGCTGCGGCAGGGTGAGGGAGGCCCCGAGGAGGATCCCGCACACCGTCACGCACGCGTCAAGCATGTAGTTGGGGCGGATCGTCGTGTCGCCGAGGGTGGCCTGCACCGCCATCGCATCGATCAGCGTGGCGATCGTGAGCGCCGTGCCCACGGGTGTCGGTCACCGAGAACTCGCCGGCCTCGACCCCCTCCTTGACCATCTGCTCGATGAGGTCGCGAAACCGCTCATCGAGCTCGGCCCGAAGCTCGCGCGCTCGCTCGTCGCGAAGCGCGAGGCTCCAGAGCTCGATCCAAAACGTCCAGTCGAAGTCGGGCACGCATGCCTCCAGGAGCGCAATGATCCGCTCGCCAGGGGTAACCGCGGAGGTCTCAAAGACGATGCTCTCGAAGCGTTGCTCGTCCCGGCGAATCACGTGGCAGAACGCGTGCCACTCTGATTCGAACTCCGCCTCGACGGCCTCCAGGCCCACGCCCGTGCGGCCGGCCAGGTCCGCCAGGGACCAGCCGTCAGCACCCTCGTCTCGAATCAGCTCTTCGGCCGCGTCGAGCAGGGCAGTGCGCTGCGGGGATGTCTCGTTGCCATTCATCGCTCTTTGCGATCTTCGGCAATCAAGCTATTCCGATTGAGCCGGCCGATGCGCCGGCAATGTTTCCGCCGGGAGACCTACTTCAAGACGCGAATCAGCTTCTTGTTCACGAACTCGTCCATGCCGTACTTGCCGAGCTCGCGCCCGAAGCCCGAGTTCTTGACCCCGCCGAAAGGCAACTCCGCCCCGTCGAGCAGGACGCCGTTGACGTAGACCATCCCGGTGTCGAGGCCGTCCGCGACCCGCTGGGCCTGGTCCGGGTCACTGGAGAAGACATACGAGCCCAGCCCGTACGGCGTGTCATTCGCCAGCTCGACGGCCTCTTCCTCGGAGCTGACCTTGTACACGCTCGCAACCGGACCGAAGAACTCCTCGTGGTGGGCGTCGTTGTCCGGGGTGATCCCGGTCAGGACGGCGCCTGAGAAGAAGTTGTCCTTTCGGTCGCCGCCCGCTATCTCGGCGCCTTGGGCGACCGCGCGGTCGATCTGCTCCTGCAGGGTCTCCGCTGCCTGTGAAGACGAAAGCGGCCCCATCTCGGCGTCGTCAGACATCGGATCGCCCGGCTGGGCGGCGGTCATCTTCGCCGTGAACTTCGCAAGGAAGTCGTCGTAGAGCTCATCGGCGACGATGAAGCGCTTCGCGGCGTTGCACGACTGGCCGGTGTTGTCGAGGCGCGCGGAAGCGGCAGCCTCCACCGCTTCGTCGAGGTCGTCGGCGCCCAGCAGGATGAACGGGTCGGACCCGCCAAGCTCGAGCACGACCTTCTTCAGGTTGCGCCCGGCGATCTCGGCGACCGCCGCTCCGGCTCGCTCGGACCCGGTGAGCGAAACGCCTCTGACCCGCGGATCCTCGATCACCTTCTCGATCTGCTCGTTCGAGGCGAGGATCGTCTGGTACGCGCCCTCGGGGAAGCCCGCGTCGACGAAGATCGCCTGGATGGCCTCTGCCGACTCCGGGCACTGGTGTGCCGGCTTGAGCAGGATCGTGTTGCCCACGACCAGGTTGGGTCCCGCGAAGCGGGCCACCTGGTAGTAGGGGAAGTTCCAGGGCATGATCCCCAGGAGCGGGCCGACCGAGCTCCGGCGGATCAGGGCCGAGCCCTCGCCCGCGAGCAGCTCGATCGGCTCGTCCGCGAGGATCTCCTCGCCGTTGTCGGCATAGAAGCCGTAGATGTCGACGCAGAAGTCGACCTCGCCGAGCGCCTGCTCCATGGGCTTGCCCATCTCGCGAACCGCGATCTCGGCGAGGGCCTCGCGCGCTCACCGTGAAGCTCGGCCACCTTCTTGACCAGCGCGGCCCGCTCGGAGACCGAGGTCTTCATCCCCCATTCGCGGTGAGCGTTCGCCGCTGCCGCGATCGCCGCCTGCAGGGCGTCATCCGAGATCTGGTCGAACTCCTTTTCCGTCTGGCCGGTTGCCGGGTTGATGACTGCGTACTTGCCCATGTTTCAGTTCCTCTCCTCGATCTCTGTGGGGTCAGACCCCCGTTGTGGTTGTCGTTTGTCAGTGGCGTAGCCCGGCATCGCCCGGGCGGCGTCGTCGCCCGCACCGTCGCGCGAGCCGTTTTGCTGTGGCGTTCGAAGTCCAGTACCTCTTCGGGAGGGGTGCAATCCATGCCGACCCCTTCGGCTACGGCGGCGTGCGTCACCTTGCCGCGCGCAACGTTGATGCCGGGCTTGAGGCCCGGAATGCGCTCGGTCGCGCCGACGACGCCGTGGTCGGCCAGCGCAAGCGTGTAAGGCAGGGTCGCGTTCGTCAGCGCGTACGTGGAGGTGATCGGCACCGCGCCCGGCATGTTCGCGACGCAGTAATGGATGATCCCGTCCACCTCGTAGGTGGGGTCGGAATGCGTCGTTGGCTTGGAGGTCTCGAAGCAGCCGCCCTGGTCGATCGCGACGTCCACCAGCACCGCGCTCTTCTTCATCAAGCCGAGATGCTCGCGCGTGATGACGTGTGGCGCCCGGGCGCCGTGAACGAGAACTCCGCCGATAACGAGGTCCATGTCGGGCAGGCGCTCCTCGATCGAGAGCGTCGACGAGAAAACCGTGGACGCTCGTCCCGCGAAGATGACGTCCAGCTCGCGAAGCTTGTCGATCGAGGTGTCGTAGACGAACACGTCCGCCTCCATCCCAATCGCGATGAAGGCCGCGTTCATGCCGACCGCGCCGCCACCGATGATCATCACGTTGGCGGCGGCCACTCCAGGCACGCCGCCGAGCAGGACGCCACGGCCGCCGAGCGGCTTCTCGAGCATGAATGCCCCCGCCTGGGTCGCGATCTTGCCGGCGATCTCCGACATCGGCGCCAGCAGCGGCAGGCGGCCCTGGGCGTCCTCGACCGTCTCGTACGCGATGCAGGTCGCGCCCGGTGTCGCAAAGGCCCTTCGTGAGCTCGGGCGCGGGCGCCAGATGGAGGTAGGTGAAGAGCGTCGTCTCGGCGCGGAGCATCTCGACCTCCGGCGTCTGGGGCTCCTTGACCTTCAGGACCATCTCGGCCTCGCCCCAGACATCCTCGGCGCTCGGCACGATGCGTCGCGCCCTGTGCCTCGTAGTCGGCATCGGAGATCGCGGAGCCCTCGCCGGCGCCCTTCTGGACCAGCACGTCGTGGCCGTGCTCGGCCAGCTCCCGCGCGCCGATCGGCGTCAGCGCGACGCGGTACTCGTCCGTCTTGATCTCCGTTGGAACGCCGACTTTCAATTTTGTGCTCACCTTTCATCGGAGATACCTTGCGGACGGCTTCGCCGTCCTTACATGCTTCTTTCGCGCTAAAGCGCTCATCTGACCAACTCCCGGGCCCTCAAGGCGAGCCACAGCTCAATCCGGTCGGTTGCACGGGAAAGGTCGCGGCCGGTCAGCTCCTCGATCTTGCGGATCCGGTAGCGGAGCGTGTGGCGGTGGCAGTAGAGCTGGCGCGCTGCCCGCTCCCAGTTGCCGTTGTTCTCGATGAAGGCCTCGAGCGAGCGGAGGAGCTCGCCGCCGTACTCGCCCTCGTTGCGGCCGATCGGCTCGAGCAGGCCCTCCGAGTAGAGGCGAAGCGCCTCGTCGTCCTGGAGGGCGAGCAGCAAGCGTGAACGCTCCGAGGTCCCGGTGCGAGGCGACGTCGGGGCCGCCTCCGTTCTGGAGCGAAGTCGCCTCGAGCGCGCAGCGGGCCTCGTGGAAGGCCCGCCGCAGCGACGAGACCGGCACGCTTCGGCTGGCGGCCGCCCGCACACCCGGATACGCCGCGATCAGGGCGATTCGCGCCTCACGCGCGATCGCGACGGGGTCGTCGGCTCCGGTCCCGATCACGGCGCACAGGAGCGACCCGGACGCGGTCGACGCGGTCGCGACCAGCGCCGGCACGCCCGCACGGCTCAAGTGGCTCTCCAGAGCGTCCTCGGCCGCGGGCGGGTCGGGGAGCGAGAAGACCAGCACGGCCGCCTCGGACTCGATCCCGAACGGCCGCAGGCGGCCGCCGAGCTCCTCCGGGTCGAGCCTGCCGGAGAGCGCGTCGGCCAGCAGGTCGCCGGCCAGCCGCCGCTCGGTCTCGTTCACGACGCGCTCTCGCATCAGCTCGAGGCCGACGACGATCGAAGCCTGGCGGGCGAGGAGGCGCTCGAACTCGCCGAGCGCTCCACGTTCCGAGAGCACGGCGAGCCACCCTGCCGGCGGGGCGCCGCGACGGCCCGGAACCGGAACGACGAGGGCACGGTCCGCCAGCGTCTCGGGCTCGAACGAGGTGGCGCCGGCGCCACTCGAGCCCAGCCTGCCGGCGATCTCCTCCGTGATCCGGACTACGTCGTCCGCTCGCGGTGAGCCCTTTGACGGGTGGCGCGCCACCTGGTGGAGCCCGGCGTCGAAGACGAGCGCGGAGCCGCTGACGGCCCCCGCGATCGCAGCGGTGATCTCGTCGATGCCGCCGCCGTCGATGACCAGGCGCTCGAGCTGCTCGTGGACCTTCGAGCCTCGCGTGAGAGCGTCGTACTGCTCGTTCACGAGCCGGGTCGCCGCACGCTCCGTGATCGCGATGAACGGCACTCGTAGGGCACCTCGAACAGCGGCATGTCGTGCTTCTGGGCCGCGTCGAGGATCGCCGGAGGCATCTTCGGGTGGTCGAAGCCCATGCCGAACCCCAGCGCGGCAACCTCGTGCTTGGCCAGCCGCGCGACATAGGCGCGCTGCTTGGCGGCCGTGTCGAGGTTGTAGCCCGTCGTCATCAGCACCTCGCCCCCCGAGAGCCACGGCGTCGGATCCTCGTGCTCGGAGATCGCCACCCAGCGCACGGCGCCGTCGCCCCCGGGGGAGCCGGCCGCCAGCTCAAGGCCGCAGTCCGAGAGCAGGGACGAGACCGTCAGCATCGCGCTCCGCTCAGGCCGCCGCGACCCGGTCCGCGGCCTCGGTGAGGACGCCGCGCAGGATGCCGGTGATCTCCTCGAACTCGGCCGTGCCGCACGTCAGCGGCGGCGACAGCTGGATCACGGGGTCTCCGCGATCGTCCGCGCGGCAGATGAGGCCGCGCTTGTAGAGCTCGCCGGAGAGGAAGCCGCGCAGGAGCCACTCGGACTCCTCGTTGTTGAAGCCCTCCTTCGTCTCCTGGTCCTTCACCAGCTCGATCGCATGGAAGAACCCGTCGCCGCGGACGTCGCCGACGATCGGGATCTCGCGGAGCTCCTCGAGCATTCCCCGGAACTCGCCCTCGGTCCGCAGCACGTTGCCGCAGAGGTCCTCGCGCTCATAGATGTCGAGGTTCGCCATCGCGGCCGCGGCGGCGACCGGGTGGCCGGCGAACGTGAACCCGTGGGCAAACGATGCCGTGCCCTTCGAGAACGGCTCGAACAGGCGGTCGGAGACGATCATCGCGCCCATCGGGATATAGGCGGACGTCAGCGCCTTGGCCGAGGTGATGATGTCCGGCTGGTAGCCGTAGCGCTCGCAGCCGAAGTAGTGGCCCAGGCGGCCCCAGGCGCAGATCACCTCGTCCGAGATGAGGAGGACGTCGTGCTCGTCGCAGATCTCGCGGACGCGCTGGAAGTAGCCCTCCTGCGGCGGGATGCACCCGCCCGCGTTCTGAAGCGGCTCCAGGATCACGGCGGCGACCGTCTCGGCGCCCTCGAACTCGATCCGCTCGGCGATCTTCTCGGCCGCCCACAGCGGGTCGCGGCCCTCCGGCCAGTGGTACGAGTTCGTGTTCGGGACGTGGCACCCGCCCTGGGCGAACGGCTCGAACGGCGTGCGAAGCCCGGTCAGCCCGGTTGCCATGAGCGCGCCCATCGTGGTGCCGTGGTAGGCAACCTCGCGAGCGATGATCTTGTGCTTCTGCCCGTGCCCCTGGATCCGCCAGTAGTTCCGTACGAGCTTGAGCGCGGACTCGACCGCCTCGGAGCCGCCGGAGGTGAAGAAGACGCGGTTGAGGTCGCCGGGGGCGAGGCCGGCGATCCGCGCCGCCAGCTCGATCGCGCCGGGGATGCGCGTAGCTCCAGTTGGTGACGAAGTCGAGCTCGCGGACCTGCCGCTCCATCGCCTCGCCGATCTCGGCGCGGCCATGCCCGGCGTTGCAGCAGAAGAGGCCGGAGAGGCCGTCGAGGTAGCGGTTGCCGTGCTCGTCGTAGACGTAGACGCCCTCGCCGCGGGTGATGATCGGAATCGGGTGCTCGGCGTCGTAGCCGCCCATCCGGGTGAAGTGCAGCCAGAGGTGCCTGCGGGCCATCTCCTGGAGGTCCTGCCCGCTTGCGGCTCCGCTTGCGGGCGCTGACATCGTCGTCGACTCCATTCGTTTCCTCCTAAGTCCGGTTGCTCGTTGGACATTCTGACTGACGTTCCGTACAACCGTATATGCCCCGTACCCTATCCAGACAAGGCCCTCCGGGTCAAATCTGTATAGCGCCTTTTGTACGAGACTGGATAAGACCTGTCGCACGTTTTGGGAGGTTCGCTAGTTGCGGGACGCCGCTGCGGCGCATAGCCTTGGGCGACTCTTGGACGGAAAGCCGAGCGTCAGCCTCGAATCCGTAACGAAGCGCTTCGGCGACTTCGTAGCTGTAGACGACCTCGACCTCGAGATCGCAAGCGGCGAGTTCTTCACGCTCCTCGGCCCGTCGGGCTGCGGGAAGACCACGACCCTCCGCATGATCGCGGGCTTCGAGGAGCCCTCGACGGGCGTCGTCAGCATCGACGGCGAGAACCAGGTCGGGCGCCCCCCCTACAAGCGCCCCACCAACACCGTCTTCCAGAGCTACGCGCTCTTTCCCCATCTCTCGGTCGGCGACAACGTCGGCTACGGGCTCAAGCGCAAGGGCGTCGACTCCGCCGAGATCACGAAGCGCGTGGATGCGGAGCTCGAGCGCGTGGGCCTTGCCCACTGAGAAGAACCGGCGCCCGGCACAGCTCTCGGGCGGCCAGCAGCAGCGGGTCGCGCTGGCCCGCGCGCTGGTGAACCTGCCGAAGGTCCTGCTGCTCGACGAGCCGCTGGGCGCGCTCGACCTCAAGCTGCGCAAGGGCCTCCAGATCGAGCTCAAGCGAATCCAGCGCGAGGTCGGGATCACGTTCGTCTACGTGACGCACGACCAGGAGGAAGCGCTCACGATGTCGGACCGCATCGCGGTCATGAACCGCGGGAAGATCGAGCAGGTCTCAGACCCCGAGGACGTCTACGAGCGTCCGACGACCACCTTCGTCGCCGGCTTCATCGGCGTCTCCAACCTGATGCCCGGCGTCGTCGAGAGACGCAGCGGGCGACCGCACGCGGGTGCGGCTCGACGCCGGCGTCTCACTCGACGTGTCCGGCAACGGCTTCGGGTCGGGCGACCGCTGCCACGCCGTCGTTCGCCCGGAGAAGCTTCACGATCGAGCTTCGGAGGATTCGACCGGCGACGGGTGGCCGTCGGTCGAGGGGACGGTCGAGTCCTCCGTCTATCTGGGCACGGCGACCCAGATCGTCGTCCGCGTCGCGGGCGACGTCCCGATGACGGTCCTCGTCCCGAATGCGGACGAGGCCGAGCGCGGGCGCCTGCCCGGAGGCGGGGCAAAGGTGAGCCTCACCTGGGCGCCCGAGCACATCCACCTGGTCTCGGAATCACCGGCCACGGGGGCAACTGAAACCAACAGCAAGGAGACGGAAGCTTGAAAACGCGGATGAAGTTGTCAGTGGCAATGGCGGGACTCGTGCTGAGCTTCGGGCTCGCGGCGTGCGGATCCGACCTCGGCGGCGGCGGGCGCGAGGGCGACGTCGAGACGGCTGAGGCAGAGGGCGAGGCGTCGGGCGAGCTCTACGTCGCGAACTGGCCGTTCTACATCGACAAGCAGACCGTTCCCGAGTTCGAAGAGGAGTCGGGAGTGGACGTCACCTACCGCGAGGAGGTCGACGACAACAACGTCATCTTCACGAAGATGCAGCCCCTCCTCCAGGACGGCCAGTCGGGAGACCGCGACATCATCGTCGTGACCGACTGGATGGCCAAGAAGATGTACGACCTCGGCTACCTCCAGGACTTCGACCAGGACGCGGTTGCGCCCGCGAAGGAGAACCTCGTGGGATCGCTCGAGAGCCCGGCCTTCGACCCGGAGCGCGACTACTCGCTGCCGTGGCAGAGCGGCATGACCGGCCTCGTCGTCAACACGGCCGAGGCGCCCGACATCAACTCGATCTCCGACCTCTTCGACCCGAAGTACAAGGGCCGCGTGACGGTGCTCACCGAGCTTCGCGACACGGTGCCGCTGATCATGAAGTCGATGGGCGTGGATCCCGCAGACGCCTCGGCCGATGACTGGCTCGCGGCGATCGACGAGCTGCGGCGCGGCTGCCGACTCGGGCCAGCTCCGCGACTTCACCGGGAACAGCTACACCAACTCGATGGCCCGCGGCGACGCGGTGGCAGCGATCGGCTGGTCGGGAGACGCGGTCCAGCTCCAGGCGGACAACCCCGACATCGAGTTCGTGATGCCGGAGGAGGGCTGCATCCTGTGGTCGGACAACATGGTGATCCCGGTCGGTGCGCCGAACCCCACGGCTGCGTACGAGTTCATGAACTACGTGTACGAGCCGGAGAACCAGGCTCAGATCGCGAATTACAACTACTACCTGGCGCCCGTCGACGGCGTCCAGGAGATCCTCGAGAAGCAGGGGTCGCCCGCGGCCGACTCCAATCTCGTCTTCCCGACGGAGGAGTACACGGCCGACTGCACGGCTCAGCCGGACCCGCCCGAGGACGAGGCCGAGGAGATCGAGCAGGAGTTCCAGAACCTGATCACCGGCGGCGGTTGATGGGAAGGACGTGAACAGCACCTGCTTCTCGCGTTGCCGTTCGGCAGCGCGCTTGACGCAGCGGGGAGCGGCGTGTCGGGTAAGCGCCGCTCCACTGCGTACTGCGCTCCTGGGCCCGGGCTTCCTGTGGCTCGCGATCTTCTTCGTCATCCCCCTGTTCTTCATGGGGATCGTCGCGCTCGAGTCGGGATCCCTCGACGAGGGCTTCGCGCTCACCTGGGAGTTCTCGAACTTCCCCGACGCGCTCTCGACGTTCGACGAGCAGTTCATCCGCTCGTTCATCTACGCGGGCGCGGCGACGGTCCTTTGCCTCCTCATCGCCTATCCGCTCGCGTACGCGATCGCGTTCCGCGGCGGCAAGTACAAGAACGCGCTGCTTCTTGCCGTCATCGCCCCGTTCTTCACCACGTACCTGATCCGGACGATCGCGTGGCAGACGATCCTCGCCGACGAGAGCCCGGTCGTGGACGTCCTCAAGTTCATCAGCGTCCTGCCCGACGACGGCCGGCTCCTCGACACCCCGGCGTCCGTCATCGCCGGGCTCACCTACAACTTCCTGCCCTTCATGATCCTGCCGATCTACGCGAGCCTCGAGGGGATCGACAAGAGGCTGATCGAGGCCTCGAAGGACCTGTACGCGAACGCGCGTGACTCGTTCCTGCGGGTGACGCTGCCGCTCTCGATGCCCGGCGTCATCGCGGGAACGCTCCTCACCTTCATCCCCGCGGTCGGCGACTACATCAACGCCGATTTCCTGGGCGGCCCGAGCCAGGCCATGATCGGCAACGTGATCCAGTCCCAGTACCTGGTGATCAAGGACTACCCGGTCGCCGCGGCGCTCTCGTTCGTCCTGATGGCGCTGATCCTGATCGTCGTCCTGATCTACATCCGCTTCGCCGGGTCCGAGGCGCTGATGGGCGACGAGGCGGAGGAATCGTCCGGAGCCAAGCCGTGAAGTGGCTGCGCCACAACGCGATCGTCATCTACGGCGGCCTGGCGATCGCCTACATGCTGATCCCGATCGCCGTCATCGCCGTCTTCTCGTTCAACGACCCGACGGGCAAGTTCAACTTCACCTGGCAGGGCTTCACGTTCGAGCACTGGGAGAACGCGTTCGGGATCGAGGAGCTGAACGAGGCCCTCACGAACTCGCTCCAGCTTGCCGTGCTGTCGACGATCGTCGCGACCTTGCTGGGAACGCTGATCGCCCTTGCGCTGGTCCGCTACGAGTTCCGCGGGCGCAAGGCGACCAACCTCCTGATCGTGATCCCGATGGCGACGCCTGAGGTGGTGATCGGCGCGTCGCTGCTCTCGATGTTCGTGTACGCGGGAGTCGGGACGGGCTTCGACGACTCTCCTCATCGCCCACATCATGTTCTGCATCTCGTTCGTCGTCGTCGTCGTTCGCTCGCGGCTCGATCGGGTTCGACCGAAGCCTCGAGGAGGCGGCCGCCGACCTCGGAGCGACGCCCTTGACCTCGTTCAGGACCGTCACGCTTTCCCCTCCTTGCGCCGGGCCTCATCGCGGCTGCCCTGCTCGCTTTCGTTCTCTCGCTCGACGACTTCGTGATCTCCGCCTTCAACTCGGGGCAGACGGTGACCTTCCCGCATCTTCATCTTCGGCGCCTCGTCAGCGCGGCATCCCGGTTGAGGTGAACGTGCTCGCGACGATCCTCTTCCTGCTCACCGTGGTGGGCATGATCCTGGTGCGTCTGGCAGCAGCGGCGGGCCGAGCGGATGGCCGCGTCCGTGCCCGAAGCTGGCTGAACGGCCAGGACCCTCTGGACGCATGACTTCGGCGTCCGTTGCGGCCGCCGGCCCTTCATACTCGGTGGTGAATGAGCACGGGGATGGAAGCTGCACCAGGCGCTGACGAGCAACTGGTCGACGAAAAGCAGCTGCTCGAGCGCTACGCCAGGGAGCGAAGCCCAGTCGTGCGCGAAGAGCTGGTCAACCGATTCCTGCCGCTCGCCCGCAGCCTGGCCAACCGCTACGCGGGCGGCCCCGAGCCGACCGAGGACCTGCATCAGGTCGCGAGCCTCGGCCTGGTCAAGGCGATCGAAGGCTTCGACCCGACGCTGGGTTACACCTTCGCGAGCTACGCGGCGCCGACGATCCTCGGCG
Source organism: uncultured bacterium (assembly GCA_963740125.1). Lineage (GTDB taxonomy): Bacteria > Actinomycetota > Thermoleophilia > Solirubrobacterales > 70-9 > JALZKA01. The sequence continues at coordinate 164,976 of CAVUCV010000006.1, forward strand.
AGCTCAAGCGCCACTTCCGCGACCGCGGCCGCCAGGTCCACCTGCCGCGCGGCCTCCAGGAGCGGATCGCGCAGGTGGAGCGGGCGGTCGACGACCTTCCGGCGAAGCTTCAGCGCGCGCCGACAGCCGCGGACGTTGCCGCCCATACCGGGCTCGAGGTCGAGGACGTGCTCGAGGCCATGGAGGCGGCCAGCGCGCGGCGCCCGTACTCGCTCGACGCGACGGTGGGCCCCGACGAGGATGCCGCGACCCTGGTCGACACGCTGGGCGACACGGATCCGTCTTACGAGACGGTCGAGTACGGCGAGGCGATCAGCCGCACCCTGGATCTGCTCCCCGAGCGCGAGCGGATGATCCTTCACCTGCGCTTCGTCGAGGACCTGACCCAGTCGGAGATCGCGACGAAGGTCGGCATCTCACAGATGCACGTCTCCCGCCTCTTGCGCCGTGCGCTCGAAGCGGTGCGGGCTCAGGTCCAGGAGTAGCCCGCGCTCAGCCGGGCGGCGGCCCGGAGCCCGGCGCGATCTCGATCGAGATGAACTCGCCGTTCTCGCCGGACACGACTTCGAAGCGATCGGCGAGCTTCGCGATCGAGACGCCCATGCCGGGAAGCTCCATCTGATCCACCATCCGCTTCGCGCCGCCATCCGCAAACGGGCCCGACGCGCAGGCAGAGGTTCGGCCCGCACTCCTCGATCTGGATCCCGACGCGGCCTTCGGCGAAGTCATCCGCGGAGCCGGCCGCGATCACGTCCCCGACCAGGACGCCGTCGGACATGCGGTCGAGCGAGAAGCCGGCTCGCGTCGCAGCGATCGCAAGCACCCGGGCGATGACCGGCTTGGCCGCCTGCGCCGGCGTCGATCGCCAACTCCGCCTCCTTCGGTGCGGAGGGCATCTCCGGAGCCGTCTCGTCGTCCTCGGCGTCATGGGTCCGCACGCGCGCGATCAAGCGCCGTGCCGCCTCCTTCGGGGTTCTCGATGGAGAAGGAGTCGACGATCGAGGCGATCAGCGGCAGGCCGAGATGAAGGGATCCCTCGCCCGACGCAGGCCTCGGGCCGGAAACCGACGCCCCAATCGCGGACGCGAAGCTCGACCTCGCCGTTGGTCGCCACGGCGATGACGTCGATCCGCCCGTCGTCGCGGTCGGGGTACGCGTGGACGACGGCGTTCATGCAGGCTTCGGTGGCGATCTGCTTCAGGTCGGCGAGCGGGCGCTCGGGGATCGAGACGCCATCCGCCAGCCCCGACAGGGCCTGTCTGACCAAGCGCGAGGTTCTCCGGCTTGGCCGCCAGTGCGAGGCGGAGCTCGGTTGCGGGTGCGCTCATGTCAAGCCGCTCTCAGGTGGGCGCGACGGCCAGCGCCTCGAGCGCCGCCTCGCGGTTCGGGTGGACTGGGAGCTCCTCCGCCAGCCCCGTCACCTCGAGCACGCGGCGGACCGGCTCGGCAGCGCCGTCGCATGCAACTGCGAAGCCGCGATCTGCCTCACCAGCAAGGCGCCGGGCATCGAGCACGGCGCCGAGGATGGACGAGTCGACGAAGGTCGCTGGTGACAGGTCGATGATGATTGCCTGCTCTTCGTCCGCTATCGCCTCGAAGGCCTCGCGAACCTGGGGAAGCGTGCCGAGATCATGCTCTCCTTCGAGCACGACGACCCCGATTCCGTCTCCACCCGATTCTCGGCGGACTTCTCCCACCACGTCCATATCGCGAGGATATCCAGAAAGCGGGCTATTGCGCCCGCGGACCCTGCCACGCCGCCCAAGCTTGATCACTGGATAGGACTACCACGAGCGCCAGGGGCCTAAACATTTAGCGGGCAGATACGATCGCCGTCGATGGCGGAGCTCGAGACCAGATTGCTCGTCGGCGGCGAGATGTTCGCCGGCGAGGGCGCTGAGATCGCCGTCGAGAATCCGTTCAGCGAAGAGACGATCTCGACGCTTCGCGGCGCCTCCTCAGAACAGGTCGATGCCGCGGTCGCAGCTGCCCGCGGTGCCTTCCGGACATGGGAGTCGACCCCGGCCACAGAGCGCGCGGACATGCTTCACGAGGTCGCGCGGGCGCTCCGCGAGCGGACCGACGAGCTCGCGGCGCTGATGACGGCGGAGGGTGGCAAGCCCGTGATCGAGAACGCCGACGAGGTCGGCTGGGTCGCGGCCGCGTTCGACTACTACGCCGAGATCGGCCGTGACTCTGCCGGCCGGGTGATCCCGCCCATCGAGTCCACGCAGCTCGCCCTGGTGGTGAAGGACGCGCTTGGAGTCGTCGGGTGCATCGTGCCGTGGAACTACCCCCTGCTCCTCCTGGCCTGGAAGCTGGCTCCGGCTCTGGCCGCCGGCAACACCGCTGTCTGCAAGCCCTCGGAGGTGACGCCGCTCTCGACCCTCGCGATCGCCGGCGTCTTCGACCACCTGCCGCCCGGAACGGTGAACATCGTGGCCGGCGCGGGCGACGTCGGCGGCGCGATCTCGTCGCATCGGGACATCGACGCGGTCGCGTTCACCGGCTCGGTCGAAACGGGCAAGAAGGTGGCGGCCGCGTGCATCGACCGCATGGCGCGCGTGAACCTGGAGATGGGCGGCAAGGACCCCTTCATCGTCTGCTCGGACGTCGCCGCCGAGATCGAGGTGGCCGCGCGCGGCGGCGCCTGGGCGGCGTACCTGAACGCGGGACAGGTGTGCACGTCGGCCGAGCGCTTCTACGTCATGGAGGACGTCTACGACGACTACGTCGCCGCGTTCGTCGAGCACACGAACTCGCTCGTGGTCGGCGACCCGACCGATGGGGCAACCGACATCGGCCCGATGGTCTCCGCGGTCCAGCGCGAGAAGGTCGTCGCACAGGTCGAGGCCGCCGTTGCGGCCGGCGCCGAGGTCCTGACGGGCGGCGACCGGGCCGGGCATGAGCGCGGGCACTTCTTCGCGCCGACCGTCGTAACCGGGCTCGCTCCCGAGACGGACCTCCTTCGCGAGGAGACGTTCGGACCCGTTGCGCCCATCGTCCCCGTCAAGTCGCTCGACGAGGCGATCGAGCTCGCGAACGGGACACAGTTCGGCCTGGGCGCGAACATCTACACCCGGGACCTGAAGAACATCCTTCGCTGCATGCGCGAGGTCAAGTCCGGCACGGTCTGGTTCAACGACCCCCTGACCGACAACGACGCCGGGCCCTTCGGCGGCTTCAAGCAGTCGGGCCTCGGCCGCGAGCTCGGCCGCGAGGGCCTGGAGGCCTTCCAGGAGACCAAGCACGTCCACATCGAGACGGAGCTCGAGGTCAAGGACTGGTGGTACCCGTACGGCGGCGGGCCTAGCGCGCCAGGGTCGACCGCTCAGCACCGCCACCCGGTGCCAGGCACGGTGCCTGGCACCTCACACAACGCTCGCGCCTTGTCTTGGACGTTCCGGCATGACTCGACCCGTCACAATCGAAGGCATGAGCGAACACGCCACCGATACACGCACCCTTCGCAACTTCATCGGCGGCGGCTGGGTCGAGGCCGCCGGCTCCGAGACGCTCGAGGACGTGAACCCGGCCACGGCCGAGGTGGCGGCTCTGGTGCCGCTCTCGGGCGAGGCCGACGTGGACGCCGCCGTCCGCGCCGCTCGCGAGGCCTTCCCGGCTTGGCGGGCGACTGCGCCGCAGAAGCGCGCCCGCGCGGTCATGGCGCTCCGCGAGGCTCTCTGGGCCAACCACGAGGAGATCGCGCAGCTCGTCACCGAGGACATGGGCAAGACCCTCGACGACGCGCGCGGCGAGGTCCTGCGCGGGATCGAGTCGACCGAGGCCGCCTGCGGCATCCCCCACCTCCTCAAGGGCGAGAACCTCGAAGGCGTCGCGACCGGAGTCGACGTCGAGCTCGTGCGCCAGCCCGTCGGCGTCTGCGCCGCGATCACGCCGTTCAACTTCCCCGCGATGATCCCGCTCTGGTTCCTGCCGTACGCGATCGCCTGCGGCAACACCTTCATCCTCAAGCCTTCCGAGCGCGACCCCCGGCCATCCGAGCAGATCGTCGAGATCCTCGCCGGCGTCGACGAGATCCCGGACGGCGTCGTGAACCTGATCCACGGCGCGCGCGATGCGGTAAACGGCGATCCTGGACCATCCGGACATCGACGCGATCTCGTTCGTCGGCCAGGCGTCCACCGCCCGCTACGTCGACGAGCGCTCCGCCGCGACGGGCAAGCGCGTGCCAGGCGCTGGGCGGCGCGAAGAACTCGCTCGTCGTCATGCCCGACGCGGATCTCGGCGTTTCCGTGCCCGCGATCATGAGCTCGTCATTCGGCGCCGCGCGGCCAGCGGTGCCTCGCGGGCTCGGTGGCGGTGGTCGTCGGCGACGAGGCGCGCCAGGACGAAGTCGTCGAGTCGCTCCGCGGCGCGGCCTCCGAGCTCGGAACGGGTCCCGGCGACGCCGAGGGCGTCGAGGTCTGCCCGCTCGTCGGACCGGAGGCGCGCGAGCGGATCGTCGGCGCGATCGAGCGTGCGGTTCCGAGGGCGACGAGGTCGTCCTCGACGGCCGCGAAGCGCGGCCCGGAGGACGGCGGGCCCGGCGAAGACGATGATCGGGCCCACGATCGTCGAGGCAGCCGACAACGAGGGCGAGCTCGCGCGCGAGGAGCTCTTCGGGCCCCTGCTCGCGGTCGTCCGCGTGCCCGACCTGGAGGCGGCTCTCGAGTTCGTCAACGGCTCGCGCTACGGCAACGCCGGCTCGATCTTCACCACCTCCGGCGAGGCTGCGCGCACCTACCGCTTCGGCGTCGAGGCCGGGATGATCGGCGTGAACATCGGCGTCGCCGCGCCCGTCGCATGGTTCCCCTTCTCGGGCTGGAAGGACTCGATCGACGGCGACCTCCACGCGAACGGCAACGACGCGGTCGAGTTCTACACGCGCAAGAAGGTCGTCACTTCGCGTTGGTCGTGACGTCGTGAACCCGGTCGCCGAGAAGCTGGGCGAGCTGGGACTTCCCCGCCCGGTCTCCGAGCTGGCAGCCCGCGACTGGGACGTCGTGATCGTGGGCGCGGGCCACAACGGCCTGACCGCAGCGGCATACCTCGCGCGCGAGGGCAAGAGCGTGCTCGTGCTCGAACGGCGCGAGCGCGTCGGTGGCGCCTGCACCCTCGAGCGGCCCTTCTCCGACGAGCGCTACGTCGTCAGCCCGTGCGCCTACGTGGTCGGGGTGCTGGACGACCTCGTCATCTCCGAGCTCAGCCTTCGTGAGCGCGGCGTCGAGATCTCCGTCGCCGACCCGGCCCTCTTCATCCCCTTCGACGACGGGACGGCGTTCGTCGAGTTCGACGACCAGGACAGGACTCTCGCGGGCCTGCGCGACCTCGGCGTCTCGGAGAAGGACATCCAGGGCTTTCTCGCCTACGGCGAGACGTTCGACCGCGCCCGCCGCAAGCTCCGCAAGGGCGAGCGGGACGCGTGGGTTGGCGACTCCCCCTCCCGCGCCGAGCTGGAGGAGATGCTCGGCGAGCCCGAGCTGATCGACCTCGTCTTCGAGGCATCGATCTCCGACGTGCTCGACGCGCACGTGGACGACCAGCGGATCAAGGACGCGCTCTACGGCCAAGGGCTCATCGCCGCCTACGGCGGGCCCAAGGACAAGGGCACGGCGATGATCCACCTCATGCACCACATGGGCGAGCTCGGCCCGGACCGGCCGGGCGCCTGGGGCTACGTCAAGGGCGGCATGGGCATGGTCTCATTCGCGATCTGCGACGCCGCGATCGAGGCCGGCGCCGAGGTCGCGTGCGGTGTGCCCGTCGCCGCGGTTCGCCCCGGCGAAGGCGTCGAGCTGGAGGACGGGACGCTCGTTCGCGCCCGCACCGTGATCTCCAACGCGGACCCGAAGCGCCTGCTCGGCATGCTCGAGGCCGGGAGCTCGAACGGGGCGGTCCCCGCTGAGTTCCGCGACCGGCTCGACGCGTGGAAGGTCCGCAGCCCGGTCGTCAAGGTGAACGCCGCGCTCACGGAGCTGCCCCACTGGACCGCGGCCGGCGGCGAGACCTGGCCCGCAGCCGGGACGGTCAACTGCCGCGCCAGCCTGGACGACGCGCAGGCGGCCTTCGAGGCGTCAGCCCGCGGCGAGCTCTCGGTCGGCTTCACCGAGATCTACTCGCAGACGGCCGACGACCCCACCGTCGCGCCACCCGACCGGCACGTCATCTCGGCGTTCTGCCAGTACGCGCCCGCCGGGAAGACCGTCGAAGACTGGGACGCGGGCCTTCGCGAGGACGCGGCCGATCAGGTCTTCGGGATGATCGAGCGCTTCGCGCCCGGCTTCCGGGATCAGGTCGTGGAGTACGAGGTCCTCGGCCCGCCCGACATCGAAGAGCGCATCGGCCTCACGGGCGGCTGCATCTTCCAGGGCGAGTGCTTCCCCGACCAGATGTGGGAGAACCGCCTCGCGTCACGCACCCCGGTCGAGGGGCTCTACCTCTGCGGCGCCGCCACCCATCCGGGCGGCAGCGTGATCGGCCTGAACGGCCGGAACGCCGCGATGGCGGTAATCGAAGACGAGTCGTAGCCGTCTACAGATAGATGCTTTGCATGGAAAGCACCTATCTCCTGATCGCGAGATACTGCGCGGGACGATGTCGCAGGAGAGATTGCTTGAGACGGTGCGCCGTCTCTATAACAACGTTTGGACTGGAGACCTCGACGCGGCCCCGGGCGTCCTCCACCCTGAGATTGTCTGGACCGCGATCGAGTCCGCGCCGGACGCAGGCAGGCGAAGCGGATACGCGGAGTGCCGTGCGCATATGGAGGACTGGCTTGAGGACTTCGAAATGGAGCCGTTCGTTATCGAGGCCAGAGGGAAAACCCCGGATGGACGACTCGTGTGCGACCAGGTGGCGGCTGGCATCGGGAAAGGCAGTGGATTGCGCACCGACATTCATTACGGCGCTATCTACAGCTTCAGTGACGGTCGAATCCGGGAGATCCACGAGTACGCGACGACGCAAGAAGCCCTCGAAGCCGCCGGGCTGTCGGAGTAGGTGCTTTGGACGAGAAGCGTCTGGCAGCGGCAAGCCTGCGGGGACTCAACGGGCATTCATACGAGCAGCGCCGCGAGGAGTGGGTGGCGCGCGCGATATACGCAAATTCCGCAATGAGGGTGTTTCGCTCCTCATTCAGGTAGTTCGTCGCGATTTCAGGTAAAGCGGCTTATTTAAGGGGTTGGCGTGGCCCGAAGTGGTGCACTGTTGAAGTGATAGGGACCGAAGTCTCGATCCCACTCAGGAGCGAGCTTCGGGCCACAATCCCGGCAAGGACGCCGGGTTCGCGCTAAGGACGGCGCACTACGAAAGGTTTCTCATGCGCAAAGTATTTGCGTTTTTCGCCTCCCTGCTGATAGCGGGCGCAATGGCGTCCTCGGCATCGGCGGCCAACCCGCACTTCATCGGCGACCCACAAGCGTCGACGTCGGGCAACAGCCTGACGGTCACGTTCAAGGCGGCGGGCCTTGGGAATGTCCCGACAGCTGATTTCAGTCTTGTCGGCACGGTCGAGGTCTCGTCGCGCTGTTACACCAGGAGCGGCAACACGCCGCAAGCAGCGAACAAGCAGGAGACGATCGAGGTCAACTCGACCGAGACGTTCCCCGTGCGCAACGGTCAGACGACCGGAAGCTTCACGATCACGCCTCTGTCCACGTTGAGCTGTCCCAGGGGTCAGAGAGTCGTCATCGAGGGAGTCACATACGACCTCACCATCCAAGGTCCCGGCGGCCTCGTCTCGGATCCCATTACTGGCTGACGAGTAACGCCACAAGGCGGGAAACCACCACACGGAAGTTGTTCCGCGACAGGGGGCCTTAGGGCCCCCAAGTCGCGGAGTACTGTGCAGTGATGTCGCGCGAGAACGGGGAGGCCTGACGATGCCGGGCCGGGGAATACACCACATCGATCTGACTGTCGCCGATGTCGAGCGATCGCTTGCCTTCTACCGCGAGCTGCTTGGGCCGCTCGGGTGGACGGAGGAGGTCAGGTTCCCGACCTACAGAGGTACGGAGGAAGTCGTCTACCTCGTACGACCAAAGACCGGTGACGGCACCCCGGACCTGGAGTATTTCGGCGGCCTTGGCCTGCGCCAAGCCGACGGCCCCGGCCACAGCTATTACGGCGTCGGTATCGAGCACTTCGCGTTCGAGGTCGACCGGCCAGAGGAGGTTGATGAAGCGCACGCACGCTGCCTCGCAGGCGGAGCGAACATTCATTTTCCGCCCGAGGAAGAGCGTGACCTGCCCGACGACCCCCCTTACTACGCGTTCTTCGTATTCGACCCGGACGGGATTCGGGTCGAAGTGTTCTGCTGGCCGCGCTGACTATCGCGGAGATAGGTGCTTTGGACGAGAAGCACCTAAGTCACGTCGCATGGAAAGCAGTTACCCCGTGGGAAACTCTCACGGCAGGATCGTCGGCACCTCCACCGCCTACTGTCGAGATCCGGGTTGGCGCTGGTGGCCGCGCCGGCCAGGCGCTCATTCGCCGCGTTCGCGCTCTTGCGTGATCTCCTTGCGATAACCGGCGTCCTCGTCTTCAACTTCGTGCGCCTTCGCGAGCACCTCGTCGATCTGCCCATCTGGGATTATCACCGCGCCCGAGGAGTCGGCGAACACGTACTGCCCAGGCAGGACCCCGACACGATTGAGGACCACAGGGACGTTTGCCAGGGCAGGCGTCACCTGATCGCCTCCCCAGCGGGTCGCTTCACCAGAACAGTAGGCGGCGAACTCATACCGTGCCAGCTCGTCGAAGTCGCGCAGGCGCCCGTCGGTGAGGACGCCCGCGCAGCCATGTTCCTGCAGGCGCAGCAGCTTGGTTCCTCCGCCCATCGAGATGTCTGTGTAGCCGTTGCTCGCGAGCACCACGACCTTGCCCTCCGGGGCGTCGCCCACCGCCTCGTAGAAAAGGTTGCCGAGGTTGTATCGCTCCGGGTCCAACCCGGATGCGCACGTCGGGTAATAGGAGATCGTCACCGCCGGCCCGAACAGGACTCTCCCGGGCGTGGGACTCACGAGGTCGAGGATGTGACAGCGATGCCGGTGAAAGCGGCCCATTGCATCGACCAGATCCGCGCACTTGAGGCCCGATACGTCCTTCATATGACGCCCAATGTCACCCCGAAGCAGCCTCTTTGATGATGTCGGCTACGGCTTGCGGCTGCGAGACGTAGACAGAGTGGCTTGCCCCGGCCGCCTCGACTACGGTCGAGCCCGCTCGCGCGGACATCTGCTGCTGGGCGGGCGGAGGAATCATCCGATCTTCGGTAGCGATGAGGTACCAACTCGGCTTGTTCTTCCACGCCGCCTCGCTGATCGTCCCGGCGAGGGCTTCGACGCCCCACGGGACCTGCGAGTCTGCCATGAACGCTGCGTCGTCGGCGCTGACATCGGCGGCGAATGAATCGTGGAATTTTTCGCGGTCGAGGAACAGGAAGCCGTCCTGGGGTGGCAGGATCGGCGGCACCGGGGCGTCAGGCGGCGGGTCGGCAATCAACGTCTGTACCGACTCGCCCTGGTCGGGCGCGAAGGCCGCTATATAGACGAGCTTCTCGACGTTGGGATTGTTGCCGGCCTCGGTGATCACCACCCCACCGTAGGAGTGGCCGACGAGAATCACCGGACTCGCCCTGCCCGTCGATCACGCGGTTGGTGGCATCGACGTCGCCACCGAGCGACAATGTCGGATTCTGAACAACGCTGACGTTGTATCCGTCGTTGCTCAGGATGCGGTGGACCCCCTGCCAGCCTGAGCCGTCCACGAATCCACCGTGAACCAGAACTACGTTCTTAGACGCCATCAGGAACCCCTTTCATGGGTACGGGAACGAAGGCGTAACTCACCCTACGCCTCTGGGTGAGAGCGTGCCGGCCCGAGGGACGGACCCTTACTATCCCGGACATCCGGGCTGGCCATTCGGCAAGAGGAATACTCCCAGTCCCGATCTCTAACGCCAACCATGAGCGGCATGAAATCAGGCATAGCTGAAGGGCGGTCGGGGTAGAAATCCAAGGTGGCCGCTCGCACCGACCCCAGTTCTCCTGACTTCGCTCAAGGGTCGCCGCTGCTCGAAGATGCGTATCGATTCGCTCTCACGGCGCATCACGGACCAGCAAACGAAGGAGAGACGGAGATCGATCACCCAGAGGAAGTTGCGAGATTGCTGCATCAGGCCGGGTTTTCCGAGCCCGTCGTCGCCGCCGCTCTGCTCCATGACGTCGTCGAAGACACATCCATCGATCTCGACGAGATCTGCCGTGGCTTCGGTCTGGAAATCCAGCAACTTGTCGGCGAGATGACCGAGGACGAAGAGATCGAGATGTATGGGGCGCGCAAAGCGGAACACCGAAAGCGAATGGCACGCAGTCGCCGCGTAGCTGCGATCTACGCAGCTGACAAGGTCGCGAACACTCGAGACATTCGTGCAGGGCAGTCCTCCCCGGACCCGGACCGGTTAGATCATTTCCGAAAGACCTTGGAGCTCTTGTGTGAGGCACATCCGGATCTCCCCTTTCTGGGAACACTTCGTCACGAGCTAGAGGCGCTCCGCGCCGAGCAGCGGGTATAGGCCTCACTCAAGTGCTCACCATGCGAAGTGACTTAAGCGCTTCTCGTCCAAAGCACTAGTCGCGGTCGCCCATCCGGTTGCTAGTTCCGAAGGATCACGTCCAGCAGATGGATGCAACCCGAGTCTGCCGGCTCGCGATTTTCGATCGGTCGATCGCCATTCCAAGCGTCCCAGCACCCCATGTCGCGTGTTTTGACGAGGTAAATGCTCGAGCCACTTCCACCGTCGAAAATAGAACAGCGCCACATGGAAGCTTCCGGTTCCCGCTCGCACTCAGACTCTCCGCCGCGGAAAGGTCCATCGCCTCCGCCTAGGGAATGCGTGAGCGACGGTCCATCCACTCCGAAAGACGGCTGCCGGCTGCAGGGAGACAAACGCCGCGACCGCGAATCCCAGGACGGCCATAGCGACGACCGCGAAGGTCTCACTATGTCCCCTCCTTTTTGACCGCAGTGTCTTCGGTTCGGAATCGTAGACCGTCGAAGGCCTTCTGGGGCGTGCGCTAGTTCCGGCGCTTCTTCACCCTCAGGAACATGTCCATTTCCTCGTGGAGGATGCAGCCGAGCGTGTACCTACCCGGCTTCTTGAACTTGCGGGTGTAGGTGAAGCCCGCGCCCTCGGCGTTGTCTGAGGTGAAGTCCGGGCCCGGGCCGGTCTCCTTGAAGACGTTGTGCTCGTTCTCCCCGACCCAGGTGAACCTGACTCGTTGTCCTCCTTGATCGTCAAGGAAGTCGGGGGCGAAGAAGTCGTCGCCGACTTCCACGTTCTTCGTGGCCCGCCCGGCGGCCAGTGGGTTCGAGACGGTGAGCCCGACCGCGAGCGTGATCGCGATTATGATTGCGCGGCGCAAGAGCTTGCCTCCCTTGCCGTTCTTCGGCTTCTTCACCCGGACCGACCCGCGCATGAACGGGTGGATCCGGCAGAAGTACGTGTAGGTCTTGCCGGCCTTCGTCAGCGGCGGCGTCTTGAACTTGTTCGTCCCTGCCGTCACGCCGGAGTTGAACAGGTGGCCGTAGCCGAGCTGGCCCGAGTCGAACTTGATCGGGCCGTTGGCAAGCGGGTAGCCGATGCCCGGAGCCCCGGTTACACGGCGCCTTGCACGAGGTGATGCTGTGCCAGACCTGGTCGGTGTCCGCCATGCCCTCGGTCGCCTCGAGATTGGTGAAGAGCACCTGCCTTCCCGCGTCCCACGAGTGGCGGGCGCATGAGCGATGACGGGAAGTTCTCGAACGCCGAGTAGCCGCCGAGCTCGTACCGGAAGCCGTCGATGTCGATGCCGGACGCCCTGACCTTGCCCTTGCTGTCGAGCTTGCGAGGGTCGGCGAGGCCGACGTCGAGGCCGGCCTCCAGCGTCGATGTTCTCGGGCAGGCGGCCGTGGGTGAGGATGCCGCCGTCATCGTACATCTCCGCCACTGCGGCTTCGTCGTCCCAGGGATCCTTCGCCGCGGGATCGTCGGCCTCTGAGACGGCGAGCGGCAGAATGCCCATGGACTCGTACCAGGAGGCCTTGGCCACGTCATAGGTCGCGTCGACCGAGACCGTGTCGCCTTCCTTCAGCGAGACCCGCCACTCGGGCCGCGTGGCCTTCATGCTCACGTCCCAGCTGAAATGGCGCCGGCGGGCTCGTAGTAGCGGGCGTCCGAGTGGAAGAGCGGCTTGACCTCCGACGGGTCGTCGCCGTCGACAGTGCCCGCGTCGTCCCCGTCGCGCGCGACCTCGAGGTCGACGGAAGTGCCGCCCGGGTGCAGGTGCCCCGCGCCGAAGACGAGGGTCCGGCCGCCCGCCGGCACCGTCCACTCCGCCTCGTCGGAGATCTTCCATTTCTCCTCGAACCCGGGGTCTCCCGAAGTCGCGTCTTCGACGTCGTCGGGGAAGACGAAGTGGCCGTCGCCGTCTTCGTCGAAGCCGCGTTCGGCGTCGAAGACCGGGTAGACGTCGGCGAAGTCGTCAGGCCCCGTGATCCCGCCCGGATCGATGCCGGCTACGTCGAGCCACTCGACGACCGTCTCGTCCATCGCCGCGCCGTCGGTGCTGCTTTCCGGCACCCAGTCGATTTCCCAGGTGAGGTAGACGCTGGCGCCCGTTGTCGGCCGTGAGGTTGTGGATCATGTCGTTGAGGACCCAGGACTGGTTTCCGGCGGCCTTGATGCCGTAGCCCTGGGGAAGCTTGACCTCGGTCTTCTCCTCGCCGGAGGCGAAGGTGGGCTTGCCGCCCTTGATCCAGACGACGTGGTGAAGGTGGAGGTCGTAGACGCTTGGCGTGTCCGTTCCACCGCCTGGGTGAGCTCGACCATGCTCGGCTTGAAACGGGTGATGTAGCCCGGCGTCGCTCGAGGAGAAGACGCTTGCGTCGCCCGGGCCGGAGTCCGGGACTTTCACCGCGTTGGGGCACGTCTGAGTGTTGTCCGAAGTTGTTCAGATTCTGGCCGGGGCGGATGTTGATCACGGGCGTCCGGCACGAGTAGGTCGTGGCGTCGTCATAGACCGCCTTGTCGAGGATCGGCTCGACCTCCTGTGCCGATGCGAAGGCCGGCATTGCGACGAGTCCCGCAGCGGCGAAGCTCGCGGCAATGAGGCCCCGCCGGATCATGGATTCCATTCCACGCGACACGGATGCTACCGGGGCGCTGAGGAGCGTTCAGGACGCCCGAGCAGCCGTCATGGCATGATCCCGCCCGATGACTGAGCCGACCCAGCACTCCCTCGCCGGCTCGGGCGGCGACCTCGTCTTCTTCGAGTGGCCGAACGACGAGGCCACCTTCGTCGCGCTGATCGCACACGGCTACGGGGAACACGCGCGGCGCTACGACCACGTAGCCGACCGGCTCGTCGCCGAGGGCGCGGTCGTCTACGCGCCCGACCACATGGGGCACGGGCTCTCCGAGGGGGAACGCGCCCTGATCGAGCACGGCGAGGCGCTGACCGCGGACCTCCATCTGGTCGCCGAGATCGCGCGCGGAGCCCACCCCGGGCTGCCCGTGGTCCTCATCGGCCACTCCATGGGAGGGATCGTCGCGACCCGCTTTGCCCAGAAGCACCCGGGTGAGCTGACGGCGCTCGTCCTGTCAGGCCCCGTGATCGGCGGAAATCCCGCGTTGTTCGGGTTGCTCGAGATGGACCCCATTCCCGAGATCCCGATCGACCCCGCCGTCCTCTCCCGCGACCCGGAAACCGGAGCGAAGTACGCGGCCGATCCGCTCGTCTACCACGGCCCGTTCCACCGGGCGTCCCTGGAGATGTTCAAGCGATCGGTCGACGACGTGGCCCAGGGCGGGTCGTTCGGCGACCTCCCGGTCCTCTGGATCCACGGCTCCGAGGACGCGCTCGCGCCCCTGGCCGACGCGCGCACGGCGATCGAGAGGATCCGCGGCCCTCGCACCGAGGAGAAGATCTACGAGGGCGCCCAGCACGAGATCTTCAACGAGACGAACCGCGAGGAGGTCCTCGACGACACGGTCGGGTTCCTCCACCGCTCGCTCGGCTGATCACGCCAGCGTCAGCTGCTTGCCCCAGTCCTTGTCGAGCGCCGCGGTGTTTCCGCCGGTGCCTTCGAAGTCGAGGAGCGCGCGCTTGCGCGGAAGCCCGCCGCCGTAGCCCGTCAGCGAGCCGTCGGCGCCAACGACGCGGTGGCACGGGACGATGATCGGCACCGGCGTCGAGCCGACCGCGCCGCCCACGCCACGGGGGTCGAAGCTTTCGCCGGTCTCCTCGGAGAGCCTGCGGGCGAGGACGCCGTAGCTCGTCGTCTCGCCGTACGGGATCTCGCGAAGGGCCGCCCAGATGCGCTGCTGGAACTCCGTGCCCTTGAGGCGGAGGTCGAGCTCGAACGTCCGCCGTTCGCCGGCGAAGTACTCGTCGAGCTGGGCGACCGCCGCCCCCAGCGCGGCGGCGTCTCCCTGCGGCTGGGTCGCGTATCTGCCCGGAAACTGGAGGGCGACCAGGTGGGTGTCGGTCCCGACAAGGGTCAGGACTCCGACGGGGCTTTCGTAGCGGATTGCGTTCATCTCGTTCATGCTCTCGAAACGACCGGTCACACCTTTTCGTGAGGCCGGATCGGGGGTACAGTCGATAAGACCACCGAAGGAGGTATCCCCATGCACGACGAGCACGACCACGAGCACTCCGAGCCGCACAGCCACGAGCATTCACACGGCGACGAGACGCACACCCACGCTCACACCGAGGCCGACCACGACCACGTCGAGCACGAGCACGAGCACTCACACGGCGACGTGACGCATTCCCATCCGCACGTGCATGAAGAGGGCCTCGAAGAGGACCACTCGCACGATCACGACGACTGATCCAGGAGGGTCTCTCCGGGGGGCGCCGGAACCTCGTCCTCGAAGCCGGCGACCCTGACGCCCAGCAGGCGGACGGGACGGTCCGGCAGGTTCTCGCGCAGGAGCTCGAGCGCAACGCCCCGGATCGCCTCGGGGTCGTTCGTGAAAGCCTTGACGCTCCGCACGCGCGTGAACGTCGCGAAGTCATCAGTCCGGACCTTGATCCCGATCGTGCGCCCACGGGCTTCGCGCTTTTGGAGCTCGCCCGCGAGGCGCTCGGACTGTCCTGCGATCACCTCCTCGAGCCGCGCCTGGTCGGAGACGTCGTAATCGAAGGTCGTCTCGACCGAGCGCGACTTGGCGATCCGCTCCGTCGAGACGGGCGAGTCCGAGCGGAAATGCGCGCGGTCGTGAAGCGCCCGCCCGTGCGTCTCTCCGAAGCGCTCGATCAGGCCGGGGACCGTGCAGCGCTGGAGCTGACCGATCGTCTTTACCCCGAAGCCCTCAAGTCGCTGCGCGGTCTTCGGGCCGATGCCGGGGATGAGCCGGACCCTCTCGCCCTTGAAGCGCTCCGCCGCCTGCTCGCGGGTGAGGACGACGAAGCCGCGCGGCTTCTCGGCGTCGGAGGCGATCTTTGCGACGAGCTTGTTGGGGCCGATGCCGACGGAGGCATCCAGGCCCGTCTCGTCCCGGATCCGCTTCACGAGGCCGCTCATCTGCGACACCGGGTCCGAGACCCCGGACAGGTCGAGGTAGGCCTCGTCCAGCGAGACCGGCTCGATCGGCACGCCGATGGCTTCCATCAGGGCGCGAACCTCGGCCGAGCGTTCGCGGTAGTGAGCGTGGTCGACCGGCAGCCAATGCGCGTCGGGGCAGAGGCGCCGCGCCCGCGACGCGGGCATCGCCGAGCCGACTCCGAACTTCCGCGCCTCATACGAGGCGGTCGTGACGACTGCGCGCGGCCCCGTGCCCGACACGATCACGGGCTTGCCGGCCAGCTCCGGGTGGCGCTGCAACTCGACGGACGCATAGAACGCATCCATGTCGAGGTGCGCGATCTTCCGAGCCACGTCAGCGCCCGATTTGCACGCCGACCCGTTCCGGGATCCCAGAGACCAGAGTGCTCAGCGGATCAGGCTCCAGGTCGAGCTCCTCGGCCCGCTCCTTGCGTAGAAGGGCGTCGCGGATGACCGTGCCGCCGATGTAGCGGAAGGGCTCAGGCGGGACGCGGATCTCCTTGTGCTCGACGATCGGCAAGCGCGAGTAGTCGTCGCGGCGGTCGAGGGCGAGCGAGGCCAGGATGTGGCCGACCAGGCGGGAGGGCCCAACGCCGTTCCCGGTGTAGCCGAAGGCGTAGTGGACGCGGCCGTCGAGCGTCCCCACCATCGGAGTGTGGTTGGGAGAGACGTCGATCGGGCCGCCCCAGGCATGGTCGATCCTGCGTCCTTCGAGCTGCGGGAAGAAGCGGGTGAGGTGACTGGCGACCTCGGCGGCGACGCCGGCGTCCACCTCGGCGTGCCCACAGAGGCGAGCCCCGTAGACCATGCGTCCTCCTCCCCAGCCGAATGCGATCCGCCCGTCTTCGGTGGTGCGGAAGTAATGGAGCATGTGGCGGCCATCGGTGATGCACTCGCCGCCGGTCCACCCGATCTCTTCGATGACGTCCGGCACCGGCTCGGTGATCACCATGTGGCTCGAGGTGAGAGTCAGGCGCCTGCGGAGCGGAGCAACCGCCTCCTGCGCCCCACCCGTCGCCAGAACCGCTTGGCCCGCGCGCACCACGCCTTCATCGGTCCGCACCTCGACGCCGCCCGCGCCCGCCTGCAGGCCACGCACCTTCGAGAGCTCGTAGACCTCCACCCCGGCCTCGATGAGGCGCCTGCGCAGGCCCAGCGCCAGGCGGGCAGGGTTGACCGTGGCCGAAGCGGGAAAGAACGCCGCGCCCCGGAAGATCGGCGACGCGCAGCGCTTCTGCACCTCGTCGGCGCGGAGGACCTCCACCGCGTCAGCCCGGCCGAGGGCCTGGCACGCAGCGACGGCGGGCTCCCAGACCTGGTCGAAGGCCTTGGCCGTCGAGACCTGGAGGTAGCCGCCGTGGCGAAACGAAGCGTCCACCTCCTGGGTGGAGCACCACTCGCCGATCTCCCCGATCGCCTCCTCCGCCTTGCGGGCGAGCGCGAGCGTGCCCTCGTCGCCGAAGTCCTCGCGCATCGAGCCAAGCCCGAACCACATCGAGTTGGCGAAGCCGCCGTTCCGGCCGGACGGGCCGTGACCGCACAGCCCCGCCTCGAGGAGGACGACGCGCGCGTTGGGCTCGGCCTCTCGGATGAGCCACGCCGTCCACATCCCGGAGAAGCCCCCACCCAGGACGACCACGTCGGCGGACACCTCGCTTCGGAGGATGGCGTTGGGCTCGGGCCGCTGCTCCGCGGAGAGCCAGAATCCCTGCGCGTCGTGGATCACTCCCTTCAGTGTGCCGAAGCGCCTCCGCGGGCGCTTCGGCGCCACCCCGCTCCTACTGCTCGACGAGCTGCTGAACGGCCCACTTGTTGCCGTCGGGATCGGCGAAGAAGACGAAGCGTCCCCAGGGGAAGTCCTGAACCTCCGACACCTCCACGCCCCTTCCGGCCAGGTCCGCGTCGAGCCTCCTCGATGTCCGATACGACGAGCTGCAGCCCCTCGAGCGACCCGGGCGCCATCTGGGTCAGGCCCTTCCCGATGGAGATCGAGCAGGCGGATCCGGGAGGCGTGAGCTGAACGAAGCGGAGCTCATCGCTCAGGACGTGATCCTCGTCGGCGTTGAACCCGACCTTCTCGACGTAGAACTCCTTTGCCTGGTCCACGTCGCTGACGGGAACCGGGACCAGCTCGAGCTTGAAATCGACCTTCATTGCGCTACCTCCTCGCACGGAGCCTTGCGACCCCATAGACTCTCTCTGACGCAAAGTATCTTAGCAACTAAGCTATTTAGATGTCAAGAGACTCCAAGAAAGAACTCATCTCGCAGCTGATCGCCGCGTACCGGGCGAACACCAGCCAGGAAAGCGCCTTCGACGCGCTGGCCGCGGAGAAGCTCGGGCTGAGCCTGACCGACCTGCGCTGCCTCGACCTGGTGCAGGCGACCGGGGGAATGACAGCCGGCGAGCTCGCAACCTCGTCGGGCCTCACCACGGGCGCGGTCACGGCCGTCATCGACCGCCTCGAGCGCGCCGGATACGTGCGCAGCGAATCGCGACGACTCGGATCGCCGCAAGGTGAACGTGGAGGTCACCCCCCGCCACTACGAGGAGGCGGGGAAGGTCTGGCGGCCCTTGATGGAGGACTGGCAGGAGACGCTGGCGGCGCGGTTCACTGCCCAGGAGCTCGCGCGTGATCACCGAGTTCCTCGATCAGCGCCACCGAGATCGGCGAGCGCCACGCGGACAGGATCAGGCCGCGGGGCTAGCCGCCACCGCGACGGGCTGCGGCGGCTCGCTCGGAATGGCGTCTCGATCATCTCCCGCTGCACTGAGCGGCCGTCGTGATCCGTCCCGCCGGTGGTAGCTGCCGTCGGCGTCGAGGTCCCAGGCGTTCATGTCGTCGGCGAGTGACGCGTCGAGGATGTCGATGAGGTCCGCGCGCGCTCGCTCGTCCTCGATCGGGATGACCAGCTCGACGCGGTTGTAGAGGTTGCGCGGCATGAGGTCGGCGGAGCCGATGTAGATGCACGGGTCCTCGCCCGGACGCTCGAACGAGTAGATGCGCGAGTGCTCCAGGAACCGCCCGACGACCGAGACCACCTCGATGTTCTCGGAGACCCCCGGCACGCCGGGCTCGCAGCGCGCAGATGCCGCGGACGTTCAGCTCGACCTCGACCCCGGCCTGCGACGCCCGATAGAGCGCCTGGATCGACTTCGCGTCGAGAAGCGAGTTCATCTTCATCCGGATCCGCGCCGGGTGCTCCGGCGAGTGCGACTCGATCGTCCGGTCGATCTCCGCGATCATCTCCTCGGCGAGGTTCAACGGCGCGATCAGCGCCTTTCGGTACGCCGAACGGACGCGCGTAGCCCGTGAGGTAGTTGAACATCTCGGCGATGTCCGAGCCGATGTCCTCGTCGCACGTGAAGAGGCCGAGGTCCGTGTAGATCCGGGCGGTCTTCGGGTTGTAGTTGCCGGTCCCGATGTGGGCGTAGTGGCGTACCCCGTCGCCCTCCCGCCTGCACGACCAGGATGCACTTGACGTGCGTCTTGAGCGCCGGGATGCCGTAGACGACGTGGACGCCGGCCTGCTCGAGCTTCTTCGCCCAGGTGATGTTCGCCTGCTCGTCGAAGCGCGCCTTCAGCTCCACCATGCAGACCGCCTGCTTGCCGCGTTCGGCGGCTGCGATCAGCGAGGGAACCAGGGGCGAGTCGGCGGACGTGCGATACACGGTCTGCTTGATCGCGAGGACGTCGGGGTCGGCGACCGCCTGGCGGACGAAACGCTCGACCGACGTCGTGAACGAGTCGTACGGATGATGGACGAGGATGTCGCCCTCGCGCATCGCCGCGAAGATGTCCCCGTCCTTGCCATCCTCGCCGACGAGCCGGCTCTGGGTGACCGGGGTGTGCTCGGGGTCGCGGAGCTCCTTCGGCAGGCCCTTGATCCCATAGACGTCCCACAGGTCGGTCAGGTCGAGCAGGCCGTTCACCTCGTAGGCCTCGCGCTCCTCGAGCCCCATCGCGGAGACGAGCTGGGAGCGTAGGCGCCTGTCCATCCCGCCCTCGACCTCGAGTCGGACGACCTCTCCGAAGCGTCGGCGCCGGAGCTCCTCCTGAACCGCCTGCAGGAGATCGTCGGCCTCGTCGGAGACGTCGTAGTCCGTGTCGCGGGTCACCCGGAAGAACGAGTAGTCGACCACCTCCATCCCGGGGAAGAGCGAGCCCAGATTCGCCGCGATCAGGTCGTCCAGGGGCACGAGCGTCGCCCCGTCCTCGCCGAGCGGCAGGAAGCGCCCGAGAAGCTCCTTCGGCACCTTCACGCGGGCGAGGACGTCGGTGCCCTGCTTGGGGTCGCGCAGCGACACGGCAAGGCTGAGCGAGAGGTTCGAGATGTATGGAAACGGGCGCCCCAGGCCGATCACGAGCGGGGTGAGGGCGGGGAACACCTGGCGCTCGAAGAGGTCATGGAGCTCCTCGCGCTCCTCGGGCGAAGCCTCCGCCACCGGGAGGATCCGCACGCCGTTCTCCTCGAGCTCCGGCCTCATGCCCTTGAACGCGGCGCTCACGCGCTCGCGCTGGGCGACGACGCGCTCGTGGATCTCGGCGACCTGCGCGGCCAGGCTCATGCCGTCGGCGCCGCGGACGTCGCGACCTGACTCGCAGCTGATCCTCGAGGTTCGCAACGCGCACCATGAAGAACTCGTCCAGGTTCGACTCCCAGATCGCGCAGAACTTGATCCGCTCGAGGAGCGGCACGGTCTCGTCCTCGGCCAGCTGCAGGACCCGATCGTTGAACTCGAGCCACGAGAGCTCGCGGTTGAAGTAGAGGCTGGTGTCGTCGAGCGCGGGCAGCATCCT
Organism: uncultured bacterium; assembly: GCA_963740125.1. Taxonomy (GTDB): domain Bacteria; phylum Actinomycetota; class Thermoleophilia; order Solirubrobacterales; family 70-9; genus JALZKA01. The sequence continues at coordinate 185,374 of CAVUCV010000006.1, forward strand.
CGGCACGCGCCTCGGTGAGCTCGTCGTCTGCGGGCCTGCTCGTCAGCGGGAACGCCACGACTCCCATGGTAGTTCGACCGCGTCCGAGCAGGTCAACGCCCGGTAAACGCTGGGATATGCGCTGTCTAAGCCGCGCGAAGCACGGGGGCAGGTGCACGAGGGGCCGGGTCGAACTCGTCGCCCGAATCCTCCAGCCCGGGCCGGCGCATGATCTCGTCGTACGACGTGGCCAGCTGGCCGAATGCGGCGTCCCAGCTGCGGCCGCGAACCCGCCGGAGCGCGTTTCGCCTGAGATGCTCGCGTAGGTATGGCGACGCGGCGAGCTGGGCGATGCCCGCAGCGACGCTGAGCGGCTCCGCCTCGACGAGCCAGCCCGTGTCGCCGCTGCGGATCAGGGTCCTCGGGCCGCCTTCGTCGACCGCGACGACCGGGAGCCCGCTCGCCTGCGCCTCCGTGACCACCTGGCCGTAGGTGTCCGTGCGCGAGCAGAAGACGAAAAGGTCTGAGCTGGCGTATGCCTCGGCGAGCTGCTCACGATCCAGCCAGCCGAGGAACGTGGCCGCGTCTCCGAGCCGCGTCCTGAGCTCTTCCTCCTCGGGCCCGCCCCCGGCAAGCAGGAGATGGAGCCGCGGGTCCCGCTCGCGCGCGATCTCGAAGGCATCGGCCAGGAGATCCACGCCCTTCTCCTTCGAGAGACGCCCGGCGTAGAGGACCTTGAACTGGCCCGGATACGCGTTGCGGTTCGCCTTGTCGTGGCTGTAGAGGTCCAGGTCCACCCCGCGCTCCCAGCGGCGGATCCTGGCGGCCGGGATGCCGAGCGAGCCGATCGATTCGTCAGCCGCGGTGCTGGGCGAGAGCACCAGCCGGCACCCGGAGTAGAAGAGCGACAGGGCGGCGCGCATGCCGGCTTCCAGGCCGGGATCGCCGGAACGCAGTCGCGCGTAGGCCGCGAGCTCCGTGTGATGGCTTGCGACGAGCGGTAGGTCGGCGATCCTCGCCATCAGGGCCGCAGCAATCCCGGCGGGCCCCGGCGCAGTCACATGAATCGCGTCATAGGCGCCGTCGGCGATCGTCTCGGCCAGCTCGGGGATGCTCGGGATCCCGATGTTGAGGCCGGGGTAGTGCGGCACGTCGACCTCGGCGACCGCCGGTAGGCGGCGGTCGACGCGCGAGTCCGTGCCGATGACTTCCACCTCGTATCCCGGGACGCCATGCTCGCGCAGGCGCTCGACCGTATGGCTCACGCCATGCATCGATCCGATCGCGTCGACCACCAGGGCGACCCGCTTCGGCTCGCCCTCGCGCGAGGAGAGCTTGCGCTTCTCCGCTCCGAGGATCGCCATGGCCGGCACGTACGGGAGCGCCGGGATCATCGCGTCGAAGAGCGACAGGGCCGCCTCCGCATATCCCTTGCCCGTCTCGGCTACGCGCTGTACCTCGCCGATCGCCTCGCGCAGCTTGCGCTCGTGCGCACGCCGGGCCTTGCGGTGGAGGTCGGAGTGGCTGAATTCGTCCTCCTGCATCAGCTCGATCAGCTTTCGCGGATCGTGCGGAAGGCCTGTCGAGTCGAGCCACGCACGAACGAGGGCCGTCACTTCGCCGGCGTCCAGCCCCGGCGTCGCATCACCGCCGCGGACCGCGCCGTCACCGACGACGCGCTGCGCGATCTCGAGCACCGTGGCAGGGCTGCAGGCGGCGTCGGGCAGCTCGTCGTCCTCTCGCAGCAGCGCGCGCGTGGCGAGCGCAAGAGCGGAGTGCGCCCATTTCGCCGCGCTGCCCTGGGCGCCGTCGGCCACCGCGAGGCCCTCACGCACGTGGCCCAGAAACTCTTCCGGGGAGGACGCGGGCGGCGTCTCGGTCCATGTCCGCCCTATGTCCACCCCGGCGTGGTCGTCCGATCCCCCGATGCCCGTTCCCCCGTGGGTCTCGACGTACACCGCCGAGGGCATGTTGAGCTCACGAGCGCGAGAGCCGTTGCGGACCTCCCACACGCCGAAGAGCTGAGCGAGGCGGCGGCGGTGGCGCGGATCGAGAGGCGCCGCGACCTCGAAGAACGGGTGCGCCAGGGCGCACGTGATCCCGTGCTCGTTCAGGTACGCGGCGCAGGTCTCGAGATCGAAAGCGTGGCTCTGGAGGAACTCGTGGTCCTCGGGCGTGATTCCGTAACAGAGGACGTGGACCGCCTGGGGCTCGCCGGCGAACCATGCGGTGAGCTCCTCGGAGATGAAGACGTCGGGCCGGCCGGCAAGCTCGAGGCAGCCGTCGATCGTGTCGTGGTCGGTCAGGGTGAAGAAGTCCATGCCTCGCCGCTTGGCGAGCTGCATAGGCCTCCTCAGGAGGCGTCGCGCACTCCGGCAGCCCCAGGCTGCGCTGGATTCCGAGCTTCGCGAGCTCGGAGGCGGTGGAGTGGCAGTGCATGTCTACTCGTGCGCCACGGTGGGGAATCATCGCTGCTCCCTTTCAGATTTGCCTGCATATGGACACTTCCAGCTTGGACGCGCAAAGGGTTGTTCCCGTTACGAAGCTGGGAAATCGCGGTGAATCCGATGTGAACGGCCGTTAACCGCATGGCAACCGCAAGGAGCCTCTGATGCGTTGAACTCCCTGGCGTGGCCGTGACGCTCGAGCGCGGGGCGGGAACCGTTGTCCTCTCACGCGGTGCTCTCGAAGTGGAGGTCACGCTCGACCCCGTTCTCCTCTCGGTCGAGCGCAACGGAAGGGTCGCGTTCGTGGCAACGCGGCTCTTCCTGCGTTCGGGATCGGAGACCGAGCACCTCATCCATCTGACCGAAGGAGTCGTCGCCGAGGAGGCGTGGGGAGAGCGCGCGGCGCTCGGGGAGGGCAGGGTCGAGGCGGCCGGAGGCGCACGGCGTCACCCTGTCCGCGCGGGCAGGCGGCAGCGAGGCGACGGTCCGCATCCAGCTGGCGAGCGACTCGCGGGTGATCGTCGAGCTCGAGGCCGATCCGGCGCCGTTCCGCCTGGAGGCCTCATGGCGCGCGACCCCGGGCGAGCGCGTGTCCGGCCTTGGGGCGCGCCACGCCGAGCCCTTCGACCAGGCCGGGAGGCGGATCCGGCTCGGCGCGGACCGCCGCTACACGGGCCCCGACTGCCCCCCGGAGATGGCCGACGTGGGAGGCGTTCCCCAGGGTGACTACGTGCCGGCGCCGTGGCTGCTCTCCAGCGCCGGGCGGGCGATCTGGTCCGAGACGCATGGCCAGGGCATGGACCTGGACCTGCGCGGCGACTCGCACTCGATCTCGCAGCTCGCCGCTGCCGGTCCGCTTCGCCTACACCTCCTTTGCGGCGGAACGCCGGCGGCGCGACTGCGGCGCTACCTGAAGCTGACCGGGCTCCCGGCGCTTCTGCCCGAGTGGGCGTATGGGCACTGGAAGAGCCGCGACGTCTACGAGCACCAGCGCGACGTGGAGGAGGACTGGAACGGCTACCGCGAACACGGGATCCCGCTCGACGCGATCGTCATCGACTCTCCGTGGGAGACGCAATACAACACGTGGAAGTTCAATCGCCGCCAGTTCCCCGACCCCGAAGGCCTCGTGGCCGGAATGCGAGAGGATGGCGTCCGCACAGTCGTCTGGGTCACTCCATGGACGAACCTCGAGTCTTCGGACGGCCAGAGGCCACCGGACTCCGAGTCGGAGCTGATTCATTCGCGTCCTGCTTCGAACTACGCCGACGGCGCCGCCGCCGGCCACTACGTGCGCGATCCGCACGGCGACCCGTGGGTCGGCAAGTGGTGGATGGGGACGGGCTCGATGATCGACTTCACTTCGAGCGGGGCCAAGCACTGGTGGCAGCGCCAGGCGCGCGAGGTGCTCGAGATGGGCGTGGCGGGGATCAAGGCGGACGACGGCGAGGGCTACTACGTGCCCTCCGACGCGCGGTTCGCCGACGGCCGGCGCGGCGTCGAGGTGGCCTGGGAGTACGGCGACCTCTACCGGCGGGCGATGCAGGAGGTGCTGGACGAGGTCCATCCGGGTGAGGGGGTCCTCTTCGGGCGGCCGGGCTGGACGGGACAGCAGGCCACAGGCGTCACCTGGGGCGGCGACCAGGTTTCCGACTGGTGGTCGCTGAAGACCCTCGTGACAGCAAGCCTGACCGCCGCGGCCAGTGGGTTCTCGAACTGGTCCCACGACGTAGGTGGCTATCTCGGCGAGCGCCTCGCAAAGCGCTGTCCCAGGGAGCTCCTGGTCCGCTGGGCCGCGTTCGGCGCGATGACGCCGCTGATGCAGGCGCACGGGCGCTTCGACCAGGAGGCCTGGCGCTACGACGACGAGACCCTGCGCTCCTACCGCGACCTGGTCGTCCTCCACGAGCGCCTGGTCCCGTACATCCACGCGGCTGCGCGAACCGCGGCGCGGACGGGGCTCCCCATCATGCGCCCCCTCTGCCTGATCGAGCCCGAGGAGGAACGCTCGTGGGAGGTTGGCGACGCGTACGGTTTCGGCCCCGCGCTCTGGGTGGCGCCGGTGCTCGAGAAGGGGGCGCGAGAGCGGCGCACGTACCTGCCGAAGGGCGAGTGGATCGACTTCTGGAGCGGCGAGCCACAGAGCGGTGGCGTCGAGGTCACGGCGGTCGCCCCGCTCGATCGCATACCGATCTGGGTCAGGCGGGGAGCGATCATCGTCACGTATCCGAAAGAAGCCGTCGCCCGGGGACTCGGCGACGGCCGCGGGGGCCGGCCGCTCGAGGCAACCCTGTGGGGCGCGCCGCGGTGCGGCCGCGCCAAGGCCGTGCTCGCGGACGGATCCTCGATCGCCTGGCGCGCGGGGCAGTGGGGGCTTCCGGCGCGTCGCGAAGTCGCGGTCAGGACCGTCGACCCGGGGATCGGCGACGCCCATCCCGGCGTAGATTTCGATGAGTGAGCTACAGCTTCGACCAGCCTGAGCGCCTGGCGTTCGAGATCAGGCGAGTCGCCACCGAGCGCCTCGCCAGTGCCCTCGACCATCTGAGCGACGGCATGGCCGATGATCCGGCTGTCGCGGTCCACAGCGCGCGCAAGGACCTGAAGAAGACGAGGTCCCTCCTCAGGCTGGTCAAGGACAGCCTGGGGCAGGAGCGGTTCGACGCGGAGAACGCGCGGCTGCGGGATGCGGCACATCTCCTGGCCGAGGCACGCGAGGCGGACGCCCAGGCCGAGGCGCTGAAAGCGCTGATCGACCGGTTCGAGCGCTCAATGGGCGACGAGACCCTGGAAGCCGCGCGCGCCTGGCTCGTGGGCATGGCACGAGGGGAAAGCGAAAGCCCAGCGGTGGCGCTGGCGGCGGCTCGGGCCTCGGCGCTGATCGCGCAGGCGCACGGCGACGCGCAGCTGTGGCCGCTGGGCTACGAGAGCTTCGAGCTGATCGAGCCCGGCCTGCGCCGGACCTACCGGCAGGGCAAAGAGGGGCTGGCCGATGCCATCGAGGACCCCAGCGACGAGACCCTTCACGAATGGCGAAAGCGGGTCAAGGACATGTGGTACTCGCTGCGGCTGGTGGGCGAGGCCTGGGAGCCCGTGATCAGGCCCCTCGCAGACGAGGCGCACGAGCTCTCGGAGCTGCTCGGGAACCACCACGACCTCGGCCAGGTGCGGCGTTGCAGTGGAGTCCGGGCGAGGCCGGCCTGGGCGCCGGCCCGGAGGCCGAATTGTCCGCCCTGGCCCAAGCCCGGCAGGACGAGTACTACCGCGCGGCGATCTCTCTCGGCCGGCGGCTCTACTCGGAGGGGCCGCGGCGGTACGTCGAGTGGCTGAGGGGGCTCTGGCTGGCCTGGGAGGCCGACACGGCGCGGCAGGCGTCGCAGGACGGCTTGCCCTCTTCGTAGAGCCACGTGTCGAACTCATCCGGTCGGGGGTCGCCCGTGACCTCCTCGATGAGCTCGTAGAGGTCCTGCGTGGAGACGTTCCCGAACTCGTTGTCCTGCGCCCACCTCACCAGCACCTCGCGGAAGTCCGCGTCGCCGATCTCGTCGCGCAGGACCTGAAGGGCCAGCGCCCCGCGGTCGTAAACCGACCAGGCGAAGAGGTTCTCAGGGCCGCCGGGGTCCGCGGGGGGCGGGTTCCAGACGGGTGCGCCCGGGCCGTTCGCGTCATAGATCCGCTCGAAGCGATCGGCGACGGTCTCCCCGCCGTTCTCCTCCTCGTAGAGCCATTCCATGTAGGTCGCGAAGCCCTCGTTGAGCCAGATCTCCTTCCAGCGGTCCACCGAGACGGAGTTGCCGTACCACTGGTGGGCGACCTCGTGGATCACGAGCTGCTGGTTCGGAAGGTTCGGGTAGTAGGAGCGGGTCTGGGTCTCCATCGCGAAACCGAGGCTCGAAGGATCGACCAGCCCTCCTGTGCTGGCGAAGGGATAGGGCCCGGCGACCGTCTCGAGGAACACATGCGCCTCCTCCGTGCGGTCGCGGAGCACGTCGACCCCGGCTGCATCGAGCTTGCGGTCGACTGGCGCCCAGGTATGGAATGCCGGCAACCTCGCCCTTGTCGATGCGGAACTTGCCGATAGCCGCAAGCGCCAGATAGCTCGGCATCGGCTCCGGCTGGTCCCACTCGGTGATCATCTCGACGCCCAACGCGTTCCTTGTCGACCAGCTCGCCGTTCGAGATCGCATCCAGGCCGCGCGGCGTGTCGAAGGCGAAGTGCCACGCGGCCTTGTCGGTCGGATGGTCGTTGACCGGGATCCACGAGGGTGTCTGCTGCGGCTCTCCCAGAGCGACGGCGCCGTCGCGGGTCGGTCGTCCAGCCGTCCTTCGATCCATCCGGGTTCAAGACCTGCTTCGGCTTCCCCGCGTAGCGCACGACCGACCTGGAACGGCGAGCCGTCCGGAATGTCGGCGGCGGGATCGACGATCAGCTCCTGGCCTTCGCGCGTGAAGGACGCCTCCCCGCCGACGTCGACATGGGTCACCTTCGGGCCCCGGTAATCGAGGTTGAACCGTCCCAGGGCCAAGCCCGGCGAGGGAGCGCCACCATCGGTGTCCGCCACGGCCTGGATCGTCGTCCTGGCCTTGATCTTCCCCGAGCGCTGGTACTTCAGCTTCAGGTCGTACGACTCGACGTCGTATCCCGTGTTCCCCATCTTCGGGTAGTAGGGATCGCCGACGCCGTCGTCGCCCTCCAGGGACAGCCCCGCTGCCGCGGCAGAAGCAAATACGCCCGCGGCTACCGCAGCCAATCCCGCTGTTCTTGCGAATCGCAGTCTCATCAGTGAGACCCCCGTGCCTGGTTTCAAGGTAGCAGCGACTAGGCGGCGATGCGCTCTGCGGGAGCGCCGTTTGCCGACCCGTTGAGGAGATCGAGGATGATCCCCTCGCGAAGGCCACCCTTGCCGATCTGAAGCGGCTGGCCGAGCAGCTCGGAGAGCTTTTCGAGCAGCAGGACGCCGGCCGGAAGGATGCGGACGCGGCGCGGGTCGAGCTCGAAGCGCTTGGCGACGTCTTCGACCGGATCCCCCGCGAGGACCCGGACGCCCCGCTCGAGCGTCTCGTATTCGAGCACCGATCCCACGAGGGTCCGGAGCGACGTTGCGCTTCCGCCCACCGCGACCGCCTGGTCGGGCTTGGGCACCTCGACGCCGTCGAAGAAATCGTCGATGTGGTCGCGCAGCTTGCGGATCTCAGACGCGGACGGCGGGTCGCTCGCCAGGAACTCCTCGGAGAGCGCCCCCGACCCGATGCGGAAGGACTTAACGAGGTCGACTCCGTCGGCCACGGTTCCCAGGATGATCTCCGACGAGCCGCCGCCCACGTCGACGACGCCGATGTCGCCCTCGACCGGGTGGCCCAAGCGTCTTCGTGGCGCCGACGAATGCAAGGCGGCCCTCCTCCTCCTCGGAGAGCACGTCGATCTCGACGCCCGCGATCTCCTCGATCTTCTTCACGGCCTTCTTGCGATTGGAGGCGTCGCGGATGGCCGCGGTGGCGACGGTGCGGATCGCCTCGGCGCCCAGCTCCTGCGCGAGCTTGATCTGCGTGGCGACTACCTCGCCGACCTCTTCCATCTTCTCCTTGGACATGGATCCGTCCCGCTTCGTGTCGGCGCCGATCTGCGTGTAGGCACGCTGCTCCATGACCTTGCGGAGCTGGCCTTCCTGCGGCTCGGCGACGAGCACGCGCGTGGTATTCGAACCAATGTCGATCGCCGCGCAGAGCATCGTCAGTCTCGAGCCGAGTTTGGCAGACGGCGCGGATAACCCGCTCTGGTCGCGGATCTCGATCACCGCTTGTTCACAAGCGATTCACGGGTCCGACACCCGGCCGGGGAGCTGAATGCCGAAGATTCCCTGCAATGGCCGAACTTCAGCCACGAGGCCCTTTCGATCAAGCCGTCCCGGAGCCCAAGCCGGGTGACGTCTTCTCGGCGCTGTCCGGGCGCTTCGGGCTGACCGTTCCGCACGAATGGTGGCCGTCCGCGCACCTTCTCAAGTCCTTCGAGGCCGCCGGCTTCTCCCACGTCCAGGTCGACGCGCCACCCCCGAGCGTCCTGTGCGACACACGACACGTCACCAGGCACGCGACGGCGCTTCGCGAGGCGCTCGGCACCACTGGCCTCTCTTTGATCGTCCACGCGCCCTCGGGCCTTCGCCTCGGAAACGCGGGCGGCGACCGCGCGATGGACGGCCTCATCGACTACGTCGTCGAAGCGGAGGCCGAGCAGATCGTCTACCACGCCCTCGCCTTCCCCGACGAGCCCGAGAGCGAGCATGCTCTCCGCGACGAGATGAGCCTCGCTGCGGCGTGCCGTCAGGCGCGCCGAGCTGCACGACGTCGTCATCGCGATCGAGAACCTGGCGCCGCTCTATCCGGGAAGGGAGACAGTCTCGGCCTCGCCGATGAGCCTCCGTGCAGCCGCGCGGAGAGTGACGTCTGAGGGCATCGGGCTATGCCTCGACCTCGGCCACGCACACATCACCGCGGAGCTCAGGCACACCTCGCTCGAAAGACTCATCGAACCGGTCATGGACGTGGTGACGCTCATCCACGCCCATGACAACTACGGGGCGCGCCGCAAGCAACCCTCGAGCGGCGGGATTGGGCGTCGACCCGCTTCGCCTGGACCTTCACCTCCCCCCTGGCCGCGGGACGCTTCCGTGGCACCAGGTCGCGCGTCTGGTGACGCGAAGCGTCGCCCCGTGATTCTCGAGGTCCACCCGCCCTACCGGCCGCGGGTCGCCGAGCTCCACGACAGCGGCTCCGTCCTCTTCGCGACCTCCTGAGAACGAGCTCTCTCCAATCGAGCGAGGAGTCTCCTGTTCTAGGTTCTAGGAGGGTCCCAGGGGCGACTCGAACGGCGACTCGCCCGGGTGCGACGCGTCCTGGAACTCCTGAAAGAGCCCGGTGACGACGAACGCGACCTGCTCGCCGATGTCGACGGCGTTGTCGCCGATCCGCTCGAGCGCCCGGGCGACGAGGATCATCGTCATCGCCCACTCGCGCGTGTCGGCGTCCTCGCCGATCTCGATCGCGATCTGGAAGCACTCCTTGTTCAGGTTGTCGACCACGTCGTCCTGGCGGACCAGGTCGCGAGCGGCGTCCACGTCGCGGTTCTCGAAGGCGCGCTTCACCTGGGTCACGAGCGAGCGGACCTGCTTGCCCATCGTGTAGATGTTGCCGAGCATCCGCTCGTCCGCCGGCGGGTCGGTGCCCACCAAGGGGATGATCTTCGCGATGTTCACGCATTGGTCGCCCATGCGCTCCATGTTCTTCATCACGTGGAGCAGCGCGGAGATCAGGCGCAGGTCGGTGGCGACCGGCGCCTGCGTGGCGAGCATCGTGAGCAGGCGCTGGTGCACCTCGAGGTAGCGGCCATCGAGGACGTCGTCGTTGGCGACGACGATGCCGGCCAGCTCCATGTCCTGGTGCTGAACCGCCTCGATCGTGCGGTCGAGCGCCTCGACTACCAGGTCGAGCCCGTCGAGCGCTCGGGCTTCGAGCGCCTGCAGGTCGTCTTGGTAGTGCACCCTGGCCTCCTCTGGGGCTTCCTTGCTAACCGACCTTTCCGGAAACGTAGTCCTCAGTCCTTTTGTCGCTCGGGTTCGTGAATATCTTCTCGGTGTCGTCGTACTCGATGATCCGTCCCCAGCGGTTCTTCTCGTCGGAATCCAGCTCGACGATGAGAAAAGCCGTCTTGTCGGAGACGCGGGCCGCCTGCTGCATGTTGTGGGTGACGATCACGATGGAGTAGCGGTCCTTCAGGTCCATCATCAGGTCTTCGATCTTCCCCGTCGAGATCGGGTCGAGGGCCGAGCAGGGCTCGTCCATCAGGATCACATCGGGTTCGACCGCCATGCAGCGCGCGATGCACAAGCGCTGCTGCTGGCCGCCCGACATGCCGAAGGCGTTGTCCGAGAGCCGGTCCTTCACCTCGTCCCAGAGAGCCGCCCCCTTGAGCGCGTTCTCGACGATCTCGTCCATGTCGCCCTTCATCCCGAGGATGCGGGGGCCGAAGGCGATGTTGTCGTAGATGGACTTGGGGAAGGGGTTCGGCTTCTGGAAGACCATGCCGATGCGCTTGCGGACCTCGACCGGGTCCACGTCCTTGTCATAGAGGTTCTGGCCGTGGTAGATGATCTCGCCCTCGACCGACGCCGAGGGGATCAGGTCGTTCATCCTGTTGAGGCAGCGGATGAGCGTGGACTTGCCGCAACCCGACGGCCCGATGAGGGCCGTGATGTTGTTCTGGAGGAAGTCGACCGTCACGTCGTCGACCGCGAGCTTTCCGCCGTAGCGGACGCTCACGTCCCGAAGCTCGAAGATCGGCTCCTTAGCCACCACGGCCTTGTTCCGGTCGTGTGTCTCGGCAACGGTCGACGAGAGGTCGATTCCGGTCCCGCCGGCCGTCCGATCGGCTCCGGTCTGTTCGCGGTCGGTCACTGAATATTCCACCTTATTTCACCTACCAGGTTTGTTCGAATCTGTTTCGAAGCCATATCGCGACCGCGTTCATCGCGAGCAGGATTCCCATGAGGACGATGATCGCCGCGGCCGCGAGGGGCTTGAACGCCTCGTTTGCATCCGCGGTCCATCCGAAGATCTGAATCGGCAGCGCGGAGAACGTGCCGCTGAAAAGGCTTGTGTCGGCGGTCGTCGCGAACGCGATGGCGCCAACGACGATCAGCGGCGCCGCCTCGCCGATCGCTCTCGACAGCGCAAGGATCGTGCCGGTCGCGATCCCCGGGATCGACGCCGGCAATACCTGCTTCCAGATCGTCTGCCATTTGGTTGCGCCAAGCGCCATCGAGCCTTCGCGGATGGAAGGTGGCACGGCCCGGATCGCTTCCCGGCCGGCCACGATGACCACGGGAAGTACCAGGAGGCCGAGAGTGAGCCCTCCGGCGACGACCACGTTCCCGAGGCCAATCGGTCCGCGTACGAGGAACGCGAGACCCAGCACTCCGTAGACGATGGACGGAACCGCGGCGAGGTTCTGGATGTTGACCTCGATCATCCGGTTGAACCACTTCTCGCGGTTTGCGTATTCCTCGAGATAGATGGCGCTGGCCACGCCCACGGGAATGATGAATGCGGCGCAAACGAGCATCAGGTAGAGCGTTCCGGTGATCGCCGGGCCGATGCCGGAGCTCCCCGGATCCACGCGCGACGGGGTCTCCGAGAAGAAGCTGCCCGAGAGGCTCCCCGCTCCCTCGACGATGACGTCGACCATCAACACCAACAGGGTGAGAAGCGCGATGCTGAGGAGCGCGAACAGGCCCACGGCGAAACCGACCTCGCGCATCTGCGTCCCGCGCTCGCGGCGGAAGTGCGTGCCGGGCATGGTGACCTCGATCACATCAGCGGCAGGCGGAGGCGGAGCCATCAGTCGTAGACCTGCCTGTACTTGCGCACGAAGCGGATCGCGATCATGTTCATCGCGAGGGTCAGGAAGAAGAGGATCGTGCCGCAGGCGAAGATCGACTGGTAGCCGATCGAGCCGGCCGGGTTGTCGCCGTCGGCGGCGGATCCCATGAAGGTCGTGATCGTCGCGAATCCTTCGCGCGGGTCGATCCCGAAGTTGGGCTGGAGGCCGGCTGCGAGGAGCACGATCATCGTCTCGCCGACGCCGCGGGACACGCCCAGGACGATCGCCGCGACGATGCCCGACAGGGCAGCAGGAAAGACGACCCGCGTCGCGACCTGCCGCTTCGTCGACCCGAGGCCGTAAGCGCCCTCGCGTAGTCCCTGCGGCACGGCGCGCATCGCGTCTTCGGAGATGGACGCGATCGTCGGCACGATCATGATCCCCATGACGAGGCCGGCGGCCAGCGCATTGAAGCCCTTGACCTCGATGCCCAGGGCCTGAAGGATCTCCGGCGTCACGAAGGTGAGGGCGAAGTAGCCGAACACGACCGTCGGGACCCCGACCAGGACCTCGAGGATCGGCTTGATGGTCTTCCTCACCCGTGGCGTGGCGTACTCCGAGAGGTAGATCGCGGAGGCGAGGCCGATCGGGATCGCGACGAGGATCGCGATTCCCGTGATCAGGAAGGTTCCGTTGAGGAGCTGCCAGACGCCGAACTCGGGATCTGCGAACAAGGGGCTCCACGACCCGTCCGTGAAGAACTTGGAGCCGACGTCCACGAAGAACGGGATCGACTCCGCGAGGAGCGCGACGACGATGCCGACCGTGGTCAGGATCGAGATCGCCGGCGGCGAGGAAGAGGAGGGCTCGAATGACCTCCTCGCCCCAGCGGCGGCGCTTCACGCCGAGAGGCCTGTGGCCTCCCGGCGTGCCGCTTCCGCCTAGATGTGTTGAGCCGGCCTCCATCGTGTGTCTCGTTCGGTGGAGCCGGCTCTCGCGGGGTTAGCCCGCCGCGCCCTCGAAGGCGGACTTCGCTTCCTCGGCCTGCGTCTCGTCCATCGGGACGATCAGCGCGGCCTCGGCGATCGATTCGTAGTTGTCGACGACGAACTGCATGAACCCGGTGACGGCCTCGCCGTTGTCGGGGTCATCCAGCGCCTGAGTCGAGGGGTACATGAAAATCGGCCTCGACAGAGGTGCGTACTCGCCCGACCTGAATCGTTTCGGCGTCCGGAGCGACGCAGCCGTCGCCACCGTCAACCGACACGAGGTTCAGCTGGTCGGCGCTCTGCTCGTAATACGAGAAGCCGAAGTACCCGAGTCCCGCGCCATCGCCGGCTACGCCGGTGACGAGCTGGTTGTCGTCTTCCGACGCCTGGTAGTCCTTGCGGCTGAGGCCTTCCTCGCCGTTGATCGCGTCCGTGAAGTAGTCGAACGTGCCCGAGTCGGTGCCGGGGCCGTACAGACTGATCTCCTCGTCCGGGAGCGGCTCACCGGTATCGGCATCGTCGCCCAGGTCCGAGTAGTTGGTGATCGAGTCGTCGGTCCACAGCTCCGCGAGCTGTTCGGACGTGAGGCACGAGATCTCGAGATCGGGGCTCGTCGCGACGGCGATGCCGTCGTTCGCTACCTGAACCTCCGTGTACTCGATGCCTTCCTCTTCGCAGAGCGGGACTTCCTCGGCCTCGTCGATCGGCCGCGAAGCGTCAGAGATCTGGGTCTCACCAGCGCAGAAGCGCTCGAAGCCGCCACCCGTGCCGGCCGCGCCGACGCTGATCTGCACGTCTGGGTTCTCTTCGTTGAAGAGCTCCGCCGCAGCCTCGGCGAATGGCTGAACGGTGCTGGAGCCGTCGATCTGAATCTCACCCGACAGGCCACTCGCGCCCTCGGTATCGCCGCTGTCGTCGTCGTCGCCGCAGGCGGCGAGCCCGAATGCGAGGACTGAGCTTGCTCCAACGGCGAGCAGCCAATTCTTCGAAATCACTTTTGATGTCTCCCTTTTCGTTGTCATAACGAGGACGTGAGTTGCAGGAGGAGGCTGCGCGCACCGTTGCGCGCCCGTATGCCCCCGGAAGTGACTTCAGGCTCGCAGCGCCATGAGGCGATCTTGTTACCGCCATGGGGCCGCCGTGTGAAAAGGGTGTGAACGGAGGGAGGAGTCAGGCGCGGATCAGGCGCGGGTCACGCCTGATTTGGCCTCGAGCGTCTCCGGCTCCGGCGCCGGGTCATCCGCGCCCTCGGCGGCGCGCCGGATACGAAACGGGCTCGGGCTGCCCGTCTCCCGCCGGCTCTGCCTCGAACCGGTAGCCGACTCCGAAATGCGTGTGGACGTACGCCCATTCGCTCGAGACCTTCTGGAGCTTCGAGCGCAGCTTGCGGATGAAGACGTCAACGGAGCGATCGCCGTGGGCCATCGTGTAGCCCCAGACGCGCTGATAGATCTCCTCGCGCTCGAGCACCTTCCCGTTCGCCTCGGCGAGGCTGTTGAGAAGCTCGAACTCGCGGCGCGTGAGGTTGAGGCTCCTCCCCGCGACGAAGGCCTGGAACTGATCGGGGCGGATCTCGAGCTCGCCGGCCACGAAAGGCCCCGCCTCCGTCGAACCCTGGCCGCGCTTGCGGCGCCTCGCCACGGCCTCGACTCTCGCGAGGACCTCCTCGGGATGGCATGGCTTGGAGACCCAGTCGTCGGCGCCCATCCTCAGGCCCCTCACGCGCTGAGCGACCGTCGAGCCGTGCGAGACGACGATCAGCCCCAGGTCGGGCAGCGAAGTGCAGACGCGCTCCAGGTACTCCCAGCCCATCGGCGCCGAGCGCGGCCGGATCGATCACCAGCGCGTTCAGCTTCATCGCGACGAGCTCGTCGAGCGGAACCGTGCTCGTGAGCAGGCGGTGCTCCCACCCCGCGGCCTCGAGCCGCTTGGCCAGGACGTGAACGAAGCTCGAGTCGGTGTCGATCACCGCGAGCCGGACTGTGCCAGGCGAAGGAGTCATGGCGACAAGGCCATTCTAGATGGGGAATCGGCCCCGCAACGGGGCGTTCACTGAACTTTCACAAGGAAAGTCCCCGGTTTTTCGGCTTGTTCGTGCGCAATTGAGCGGCTTCGGAGCGCGTTCCCCGGATCTTTACGCGATCTTTGGTCTCAGAGCCGATGGTGAAGGCATGAGCATCGGCGAAACAGCCCAGTTCTTCCTGGGCGCCACGGTCGGCCTGGCGGTCATCTTCGCGGCGCTCCTCTCCTCGACCGCGTCGATCCGCGCAGGCGAGAGCTGGGAGGCGCAACACCGGTTGCGGGCAACGGCATTTGCGTCGTTCGCCGGCATCTCGGGCATCACCGCCCTCGCAGGGATCGTGTACGGCCTCGTGATGATCGCGTTGCACTCACCGCTCGCAAGCTGACTCAGCAGACATAGCGCCGGCGGGCGGTTCCAGTACCGTGCCGCGCTGCCATCAACGCGCTCGAAGCAATCGTTCTGGGAATCATCCAGGGCCTGACGGAGTTCCTGCCGATCTCGTCGTCGGGCCACCTTCTGATCGTGCCCGCCTTCGCCGGCTGGGAGGATCCGGGAGCGGCGTTCACGGCCGTGATCCAGCTCGGGACGATGGCCGCCGTGGTCGTGTACTTCCGGAGGGACCTGGCGCGAATCGCCGTCGCGTTCATGCGCTCGATCAGGGGCGAGCGCTGGCGCTCAGACGACATCGACGCTCGGATGGGCTGGTACATCGCGCTCGGCACCATCCCGATCAGCGTCGCCGGACTGGCCTTCTCGAATCAGATCGAGGACGGCGCTCGCTCTCTGTATCTGGTGGGAATCACCTTGATCTTGTTCTCCTTCGTGATGCTGGCCGCCGAGCGTTACGGGCAACGACAGCGCGAACTGGAAACGATCAACAAGCGCGATGCCCTGGTCATCGGCGCCTTCCAGGCGCTTGCCCTCGTGCCCGGCGTTTCGCGCTCCGGCGCCACGATCTCGGCCGGACTGTTCCTCAATTTCGACCGGACATCCGCCGCGCGCTACTCGTTCCTCCTCTCAGTGCCCGCCGTGGTGCTCTCCGGCCTGTATCAGCTGAAGGAGGTGGGTTCGGCCGACGGGCCTGGCGTGTGGTTGACCCTCCTTGCCACAGCGCTCTCCTTCGTCTCCGGCTACATCGCGATCGCATGGCTCTTGCGATTCGTCACGAACCACTCGATCGGCGCGTTCTGCCCGTACCGCATCGGCCTCGGCGCGCTGGTGATCGTGCTCACGGCGACCGGTGCGATCAGCACCGCCTGAACCCCTCCGGCCCGCCTCCTGAAGCCTGTAGAGTTCGGCGCGATGAAGCGCATCCTCCTGTCCCTGGCCGTGTCGGCCATGACTGCTGCTCGTCGCCAGCCCCATCGCGATGGCTGCCGACGGCGAGGGCCTCTATGGCCGGACGAACGACAAGGTGATCACCTTCTTCTGCTTCGGCGTGATCATCTTCTTCGCGCTCTTCGTGATCGTCATGTCGATCCTGCAGAACCGCCTCGAGACCCGCAAGGACCGGGCTCGCGAGGACATCGAGCGCCTTCGCAAGCCCTGAAGCCCGTCTTCGCGCCGTGAGCGAGACGAAGTACGAGCGGGTCGGCGCGGCGGCCGTCCTCACCATCACGCGCCCGGAGCGCCGCAACGCGGTGGACGCCGCAACGGCCGAGGGGCTCAGGCGAGGATTCGACGCCTTCGAGGCCGACGACGATGCGCGGGTCCTGATCCTCACTGGCGAAGGCCCGGAGGCGTTCTGCGCCGGCGCCGACCTGAAGGCGCTCGCGGAAGCCGTCGCCGCGGGCATCGATCCGCTCGACTGGCTGCCGCGATTCGCCGACGGCCCGCTGGGCTTCACCCGCCTTCAGGCATCGAAGCCGACGATCGCCGCGATCTCGGGCTGGTGCCTCGCCGGCGGCCTGGAGCTCGCGCTCTGGTGCGACCTTCGGATCGCGACCGAGGACGCGAAGCTCGGCTTCACCGAGCGGCGCTTCGGCGTGCCGCTGATCGACGGCGGCACCCAGCGCCTGCCGCGCATCGTCGGAATGGGCCGGGCGCTGGAGATGATCCTGACCGGGCGGATCCTGGAGACCGAAGAGGCGCACGCGTGGGGGCTTCTCAACGAGGTCGTCGCGCCGGGCGACCCACCTGGAGCGCGCGCTCGAGATGGCCGAGGGGCTGGCCGCCTTCCCGCAGACAACGATGCTCTCGGACCGCCGGGCCGCGATCGAGGGCATCGGGATGACCTTCGCCGATGGGATCGCGCACGAGGCCGAGCTTGGGTCGCGCATCGGTTGAGACCGGCACGAAGGGCGCGGCTCGCTTCGCCTCGGGCGAAGGGCCGCGGCGGGGCGGGCGCGGGCGTCTAGGCCCGCGGGCGAAGCGCCGAGACAAGCGCGGCGAGCGCGAAGGTCGCGACCGCGGCCAGGGCGATCGAGGCGCCAGCCGCGAGCTCCAGGTAGTAGCTCGCATAGAGGCCCGCCACCCCGGCGGCGACAGCCAGGCAGGCGGCGAGCGCAAGGCTCGGCCCCAGCCCGCGCGCCAGGCGCAGCGCCGCGGCGCCCGGAGCCAGGAGCATCGCCACAACCAGGAGGTTGCCCAGGGCTCCGACCGCCACGAGCGTCGCGGCGGCCAGGAGAACCAGCAGGACGAGCTCGAGGCGCTCCGGGCCTGACTCCAAGGCTTCGCGCCGCCTGCGGGTCGAAGCCGGCGAGCGAGAGGCTCCTGTGGAAGCGCGCCCAGGGCCGCCAGCGACGGCCAGCGCGAGCGCCGCCGGTGGCTGACCAGGTCTGCACCCGACACGCTCAGCGGATCGCCGAAGAGGATCTCACCCAGGCGCGCCGGAACCTCCGGCCGCAGGGCCAGGATGACCCCAAGGCCCGAAGAGCGTGGTGACGACCACGGCGATCGCCGTGTCGGAGCCCACCCTGCGCTCGCGTCCGGCGAGCGCGATCGCCACTGCGGCGACGCCGAGCCCGCCGCCGGCCCCCACAAGCAGCGGGGCCCCGGCGAGCGACGCGAGCACCAAGCCCGGGCAACGCCGCGTGCGCGAGCGACTCGGCGGCGTAGCTCTGGCGATAGAGGACGACCCAGGCGCCCAACGGCCCGCAGACCAGCCCGAGGAGCGCGACCTCGGCCAGGGCGCGCATGGCCGATCTCGCCGGCGAAGGGGTCTGTCAGCGCGTCGAGCATCAGCGTCTAGTGCGAGTGGTGCTGGACGACGACCGCCTGCCCGCCGCCCGGGAGCGTGATCAGCTCGCCGCCGTAGGTGCGCTCGAGCGTCTGGGCGTCCAGGACCTCCGGCGGGCCGTACGCGATCTGCCGGCGGTTGATGCAAAGGACGCGGTCCGCCTCGCGCGCGTCGTTGATGTCGTGCGTCGCGACCAGGATCGCCCGGCCGGTCGCGCGCAGGTCGTCGAGGACGCGCCCGACTCTGCTCGCCGACGCACGGTCGAGGCCGCCCAGCGGCTCGTCGAGAAGCAGCACGCGCGCCTCGCGGGCCAGGGCCCGGGCGATCAGGACCCGCTGGCGCTGGCCGCCCGAGAGCTCGCCGAACAGGGTCGCGGCCTCGCCCTCGAGGCCGACCAGCTCGAGCGCCTCGTGAGCGCGCGCGCCGGCTCGCTCGCGGCAGGCGGCGGTACCAGGGCGCATCGGCGTAGGTGCCCATCGCCGCTACGTCGAGCGCCGAGACCGGGAAGTCGAGGCGAGCGCGCTCGGTCTGGGGGACGTAGGCGACCCGCCCTGCGATCTCGACCGCGCCTGAGCGGCGCGGCAGCTCGCCCAGGAGCGCGCGGAAGAAGCTCGTCTTGCCGCCGCCGTTCGGGCCCAGGACGGCGACGATCTGCCCGGCGTCCACCTGGAGGTCGATCTCGGAGATGGCGTCTGCGCCCGGCCCGTAGCCGCCGCGCAGGCCGCTGTGGTCGTCACGAGGGCGCTCATGCCGCGCCCTCCGCGGCGCGGCCCGCGAGCGCGGTGGCGAGCGCGGCGCAGCGCAAAGACCGCGCCGCCGAGCACGGCGATCGCGGCCCCGGGCGGGACGTCCAGCTCGAAGGCGAGGAGCAGTCCGCCGATCCCCTCGGCAAGGGCAAGCGCTCGCGGCGCTCACCTCCAGCGAGGCGACGCTTCGGGTCACGAGGCGAGCGGTCGCCGCGGGCATCACCAGGATCGCCGAGACCAGGAGAGCGCCGACCGCGTCGACCGCTGCGATGACGGCGACAGCGATGGCCGCGACGAGAAGCCAGTCGGCCAGCCTGAGTGCGAAGGCCCAGGGCCGGAGCGACCTGCGGGTCGAAGCCCGAGGCGATCCAGGTGCGCCTGCACGCCGCGGCGGCGGCGAGCACGACCACGGAGGCGACGAGAGTCGCGATCAGCTCGTCGTCGCCGATGGCGAGGAGGCTGCCGAAGAGGAGGCGGTCGACGCCAGACCCGGAGTCGAAGACGTCGCTGGCAAGGATGATCCCGATGGCGAGTGCCGCGACGAGCAGCAAGTGCGGTGGCGACGTCCCGCCCCAGGCCGCGAACCCGGCCGAGCCGGTCGAGCGCGGTCGCATACGCGCCTCCGACCGCCAGGGCCGCGAGCGCGGGCGGGATTCCGGCGGGCCCGGCGATGACCAGCCCGGGAAAGGTTGCCGTGCCCACGGCGTGCGTGTAGAAGGCGAGCCGCCGGAGGACGATCTGCGCGCCGATTACGCCCGCCAGCGGGGCCAGAAGCGCGATCTCCAGCGCGGCGCGCTGCATGAAAGGGAGGCTGAAGGGGTCGAGCGGCCAGGGCATGGCTCAGACGCAGTCCGGGCAGCGGCCCTTGAGGATCACGTCGTGCTCGTCGACGCTCGCGGCAAGTCGCTTCCCGAGCGCGCCGATGGCCCGCTCCAGCGCCTCGTCTTCGAACGGGATGGCCTCGCCGCAGTCGCGGCAGACGAAGTGGTGGTGATGATGGCGCCCATCCGGCATCGCGGGCTCGAAGCGGGCCGACTCGCCGCCCAGGTCGAGTCGCTGGACGAGCCGGAGCTCCTCCAGCACCTCGAGCGTGCGGTAGACGGTGGCGATTCCGACCTTCTGCTCCGAGCGCTTGAGCTCGTCGGCGATGTCCTGCGCGGAGACGACGCACCTCTGACGCCCGATCGACTCGAGCACCGCGGAGCGCGGGGCACTCGCTTTGTGGCCGTGTTCGCGGAGCCGGTCCTCCGCGACGGCGGCCCAGTCGCCCGCGTGGTCGTGGTGCGTCACGGGGAGCCCTCCGTGAAGCGGGCATGGGCGGTTCGCCCCGCCGGCGAAGGCCTCGACCATCGCCGCGGCATTCGCTTCGAGGGCGCCCAGGTAGGTGGCGCCGGGCGTGCCTTCCTCGCCGAGGGAATCCGCGTAGAGATCTTCGCCCACGGCGACTCCCGCCTCCCCTGCGATCGCCTCCTCGAGCTCGCCCGAGAGGCCCGCTTCGGCGAACACCGCGCGGACGCCCTCCGTCCTCGATCAGGTCGACCAGCTCCGCCGTCTCGCCGCTGGACGGCTGCGCCTGGGTGGAGAGAGCCGGCACCGCCGCTCCCACGACTTCGATGTCGTAGCGGTCGGCGAAGTAGCCGAGCGAGTCATGCGAGGTGACCAGCCTTGCGCGAGCTCTCGGGGAGGAGCCTCCATGCACTCGGCGACCGTGCGGTCGGATCGCTGGATCGCCGCGCACGTAGGAGGCCGCGTTCTCGTCGTAAGCCGCTGGCGCGCGGCGCGTCCATCGCGGACAGGGCATCGCCGATGGTCTCGGCCGCGGCCACCGCGTTCCTGGGGTCCTGCCACCAGTGCGGATCGACCTCGCCGCCTCCGTCGGACCTCACGACGGTCGCCGAATCCAGGAGCGAGATCACCTCGGCTTCGGTGCCCGGAGCTCTCGATCAGCTCGTCGACCCACTCGTCCACCTCGCCGCCCGAGGTGACGACCAGCTCGGCCTGGGCGATCGCGGCCGCGTCGCTGGGCCGGGGCTCGTAGTCGTGCGGATCCGCGTTCGGGGTGAGGATGCCGTGAACCTCGACGCGGTCGCCTGCGACGTTGCGGGTGATGTCCGCCGCCTGGGTCGTGGTCGCGACGACCTCGGCGCTGCCTGCCGTCGTCGGACGAGCGGCAGCCCGCGAGCAAGGGGAGGGCGCGCAACGCAAATGAGACTCATTCGCAACATCACGCCGAGAATCATAGCGCCACCGGCTCCGGCGCTAGCTCCCAGCCCCCTCAGATACGGAACTCGGTGAGGAGGCGCTTCTCGGCCTCGCCCTCGACCGCGGCGACCACCTCGACGTGCTCGGCGAGCGGCGTGCCGCGGAGCTTCGTCGCAAGCAGGTCGTCGACCTGGAAGACGCCGGCGGAGTTGTTCATGGTGATCTCGATCTTCACCGCCTTGTCGTCGCCGGCCGCGATGTCGATCGAGTCGATCGCGGCGGCGGAAATGGCGTGGATCCCCATCTGGCCGGCCTCGACCGGGATCCGCGAGCGGCCGTGCGCCATGTCGAGAGCGTCGGCCACGCGGACGACCCCGGCCTCGACCGTGTACGGCTCGCCGCGGCGGCGGTGCCCGATGATCGCGTGTAGGCACTCCGCGATCACGATCGTGCGCTCGCCGTCCGGGTAGACGTCGGCCAGGAGCTCGCGCAGCTTGCGCTCGGCCAGGAAGAGGCTGTACGCCTCGTGGTCGGCGCGATGGATCGACATGCCGACGTCGTGGAGCAGGGCGCCCGACGCGACGACGACCTCGGCGTCGCGGTCGCGCATGCCGTGGTCGGCGACCATCGCCGGGCTCCACCCCGCCCTTGACCAGCAGGCGGAACAGGCGCAGCGCGATGTTGAGGACGATCTGGACGTGGACCCACGAGTGGTCCGACATCGACAAGGCGCTCGGAGTTGAGCTGCGCCATGTGCCACCAGCCGCGGACCTCGGGGTCGGCGTTGATCCCGTCGAGGAGCGCCTCGAGCTTGCGGTTGCCGCGGGTCGGCGCCTTGACGTGAGCGCGCTCGATCGCCTCGAGCGGCCGCATGCCGCGCTCGCCCGGCCCGGCGGGCTCGCGCGGCCGCCTCGCTCGATCTCGACCTCGGACGGATCGTCACTCATGCGGGGAGTCTGCCACTCGCACCCTCGACCAACCCTGAAGGGGGTCTGACCCCATTGAGAGAGGTCGAGGGTCGCTTAGGATCCGCGCGTGGCCGGCCTGCTGGAGATCGAGCTTGCGGACGACGTCGCCGTCGTCACGCTCCAGCGCCCCGACAAGCGGAACGCGCTCTCGATCGACCTGCGGGTCGAGCTGGCGGACGCGTTCGCGCAGCCTCGGCGACGACGAAGCGGTCGGCTGCATCGTCCTGACCGGCGCGGGGTCGGCGTTCTGCTCGGGCATGGACACCAGCAGTTCGGCGGCGACGCCGAGAACCGCAAGCGCCTGGTCGAGACCTCGACGAGCGCGTTCGAGGCGGTCGGCGACTGCAGGCGGCCGGTGGTCGCCGCGGTCAACGGGCCGGCGCTGGCTGGCGGATTCGCCCTGTCGCTCCTGTGCGACCTGCGCGTAGCTCACTCGTCTGCCCTGTTCGGCTATCCGGAGCTCCCGCGCGGCATCCCGCCCAGCTATGCGTCGGCGCGCGCGGCGCTGCCCGCGACGGTCGCCCAGGAGCTCTGCCTGACCGGCCGGGTCGTCGACGCCCAGGAGGCGCATCGGCTCGGAATCGTGCGCGAGGTCGTTGAGGACGAAGTGGTCGACCGGGCCAGCGAGCTCGCCCGCGCCGTGGCCTCCCTGCCCCGCCAGGCCGTGCTGGAGACGAAGCGGCGGATCCTGCTCGAGCGAAAGCACCTCTGGGGCTTTCTCTTCGACGACGAGCGCGAGGTGTTCCGGCGAGCGCTCCTGGGCGCCGACGGGCCGGACGAGGCCGCCTAGATCAGGACCGGCGAGGCGTTCCGCAGGAGGGTCGGCCAGACGAGGGTCTCCCACGCCGCCGCGACGAGGAGCATCGGGATCGCCACGGCGACCGTCGCGAACGTGGCGGCCAGGAGGTTCCCCCACTCGTTCCTGCGGCTGGCGATCGTCCACGCCGCGAGCGGCAGGAAGACAGCCGTCAGTTCGGTCAGCGCGTGGGGCGCGACCGTGAGCACCAGGGTCGCCGGCGAGAGTCCTGAGCTGCTCGGCGAGCTGGCGCCCGTCGATCCGAGGATGTATGCCTGGGTGACGAGCGAGAAGGTGATCACGCCGACCACCCATGCGAATGCGAGCGGACGCGCCTTCTCGTGGATCACCCGCTTGAAGCCGGTCATCTGCTCGGCCTGGAACGGGAGCGAGCTGCCCGCGATGAATCCCGCGACGCACGCGACGGCGTGCAGGGCGAGCACGAGTCCGTTCCGCCAGACGACCGCGAAGTAGTCCTGGACATCCGCGTCGAAGCTCACGCCGGGGATGGAGAGGAAGGTCAGGTCGGGCTGCGCGAGCGAGGCGACCACGAGGACCGCGGCGAGCAGCGCGGCAGCGAATGCGAGGCCGCCGAGAAGCCATGCCCTGAGAACGGGGCGCGGATTGCCGCGCCATTCCGCGAGCGCCCCGCGTGTTTCATGCATGCCCTGGGCCAGGGCCATCTCCGAAACGCTCAGGAGGCTCCTATCGGCAAAGCGCCCGCCGGAGCTTGAACTCCAGCGGGCGCTTGCCTACGAGTGCCGGTCTCCCGGCTGCCGTCCTTGCGCGGTTACGCGCCGCAGACGGGCCAGGGGCTCGAGCCGGCGCGCGAATAGAGCAGCGCCGCCCGGTAATCCTGTTCGGCCTCGGACGCCTCGGCAGGGTTGCCGGAGCCGCCGACCGATGCCCACGTGGCCTCGTCGAACTGGTACTTGCCGTAGTAGCCGGCCGCGTTCACCGCGGTGGGGTCACCGCCGGACTCACACGCCGCGATGGACTCGAGGGTGGCTACCGAGACACCCTCGATCATGCCGTTCTGGGGCTGAGGGACCGCGGGCTCAGCCTGCTTCTCCGGCTTGGGCTTGGGCTTGGGGTCTTCGATCTCGGCCGCGAAGGGCTCGATGAAAGCTGCCTGGGCCGGACCGGCCGAGACAAGGGCGACGGCGCACGTGGCCGCCGCAATCTGGATCTTCGTCGTTATCTTCATGCAACCGAGGCTGGCTACGAACATGTGTTCTATGTGTGACTCCGGTCACACATGCAAGGAATTGCTCACAATCACGCACGGCGCTTGAGCGAATTGCGACTAATCAGGGAGCCGACCGAGGGCCGGCCGGCCTTCGGGACCGCCGTGTCTCACGCGCTGCTCGCCCGGGTCGCGGCGGGCGATCTGGGTGCCACATTCCGCCTCCACGTCGCGCAGCCCGTGCTCTCGTTCGGCAAGCAGGACGCACTCGAGCCGGGATTCCCCCAGGCGGTTGCCGCGGCTAGGGAGGCCGGCTTCGCCCCGGTTCTGCGCCTTGCCGGCGGCCGCGCTGCGGTATTTCACGAGGGCACCCTTGCCCTGGCCCATGCAACTCCCGAGACCACGCCGCGCGAGGGGACTCGCGACCGGTTCGAGATGTCGTCGGGCCTGCTGGCGGAGGCGTTCGGACGTCTCGGCGTTGACGCGCGCGTCGGCGAGGTGGCCGGCGAGTACTGCCCGGGCGCCTGGAGCGTGAACGCCCGAGGTGAGATCAAGCTGGCGGGCATCGGCCAGCGCCTGATCACGGGGGCAGCTCACGTCGGCGGAGTCGTGGTCGCCACGGGGACCCAGCGGCTCCGCGACGTGCTCGTCCCCGTCTACGACGCGCTCGGGCTCGAGTGGGATCCCGCCACGGCCGGCAGCGTCGAGGACGAGGTGCCGGGCGTCACGGCGGAGGCGGTCGCCGACGCGATCGTCGCCGTTCTCGGCGAGCGCTACGAGCTGGTCGAGTCCCGGCTCGACCAGGGCACGCTCGACCTGGCGGAGAGCCTCACGCCGAAGCACGCGATCGAGCTGTAGGCGCCCCGGGCAACTCGGCTGCTCGCGCAGGCTCAGGCGTGGAGCAACGCCCGGGCGTCCTTGGCGCTGGGGAGGCCTTCCGTTGCGCCCCAGGCGGCGACCACGCCGGCGGCGGCTTCCATCGCGGCTCGGACCGCGCCGACCAGCGGCAGGTCGTGGCCGAGGCCGGCTGCGATCACTCCCGCTACGCAGTCGCCGGCTCCGGTGGCATCGATCACTTCCGCGTCGCGCCCGGCAACGCTTTCTATGGACCCGTCGGAGAACACGAGAGCGCCCCTTGCGCTGCGGGTGACGACGGCGCGCGAGGGACCGAGCTCGAGCAGGGCGGCGCCTGCCTCCTCCACCCCGTCGCGGGTCGTGAGCGCCAGCGCCTCTCCCTCGTTCAGCTTGACGACGCTCGCCCCGGCCACGAGCGCGGAGATCACGCGCACCATCTCCTCGCGCGTCTCCCAGCGGTTCGGGCGCAGATTCGGATCGCAAAGGACCTCCCAGTCCCGCTCACGCGCAAGCTTCACCGCCCGCATCGTCACTTCGCGCTCGGCGTCACCGAGCAGCGTGTCGGAGCCGACGACGAGCACCCCCGGTTCGCCGCCGAGACGCCGCGTCGAGCCGGCCCCCCGCGTGCGCGGCCGGGCGGTCGGCGTCTCCGTAGAACGCGAAGGTCGGCTCGGCGTCCTCTGACACGGCCACGAAGGCATGCGATGTCCCAGCGCCCTCGACCAGCGCGAAGCCGTCGACTCCCACGCCTTCGGCAACTCAAGCGCTCGCGGAGCCAGCGCCCCCACTCGTCGTCACCCGCGCCGCCGAGCATCTCCACGTCGCCCCCGAACCGGGCGGCGCACACCGCGATGTTGGCCAGCGAGCCGCCCTGCCGTGGCACGAAGAAGTCCGCCTCGCCGAGCGATGCGACCGGACGCTCGCACACAAAATCGACGAGCGCCTCGCCCAGACAGACGATCTTCTTGGAGCCGTTTGGAATCACCGGAGAAGAGTTCTAACCTGATTTGTATGGACACCGGATTCCCGAGCCAAGACGCCCAATCCGATTTCGGCCGCGCACGCCGCCGGGCGGTTGGTTCGGGCCTCGCTCGCAGGCTCAGGCGGGAGCCCGGCGACGTCAACGTGATCCTGCCCTTCGACGAGGTCGTGGCGGCGCTCGGGCGGAAGGGCGAGCGCGCGTCTCGGCCTGAAGACGATCGACCTCGACTCGATCGTCGGAACCGTCGACAGGACCCGCGAGTTCGACCGCAGCTTCCGCCCCACCTCGCGCAGGGTCAAGCGCCGGTGGCAGCGCATCGCAGAGGCGATGCGACGAGGCGAGTCGCATGCCTCCGATCGAGGTCTATCGGATCGCCGACATGCATTTCGTCCAGGACGGCCATCACCGGGTTTCGGTCGCGCGCCACCTCGGGCTCGAGGTGATCGAGGCATACGTCACCGAGATCATCACCGAGGTGGGCGCCGAGGCGAGGCGTCCGGCTCCACGACCTGGCGCTGAAGAGCCACGAGCGCCTCTTCTTCGAGCGGGTCCCGCTGCCCCCGGAGCATCGCCGCCGCATTCAGCTCTCGCAGGGCTCCTGGTACGCCGGCCTCGCCGAAGGCGTGGAGGCGTGGGGCTTCCGCGCGATGCAGGCGCGCCGCGAGTTCATGACGCGCGAGGAGGTGGCACAGGAGTGGTTCGAGGAGGAGTTCGATCCGGTGGTCGAGCTGATCCGCGAGGAGAACCTGGCCGAGGGCCTCACCGACGCCGAGGCGTACTCGCGGATCGTGAGCCTTCGCTACCTGCTGCTCCGAACCCACAGCTGGGACGAGGAGACAATCGATCAACTACGCGCCGAGCTGCGCCGCAAGCCGCCGCGCGACGAGGACACCCTCACGCACGTGATGCGCGGCGAGCTCCGCGGCTAGCAAACCCTCGACCAACCCTCAACGGGGTCTGACCCGGGGTCAGACCCCCTTTAGGGAGGTTGAGGGTTTTCAGTGGCCCAGGTTTGCGCCTGAGTCCGGGTCGAAGAGGTGGAGCTTCGTCGAGTCGACCCAGAGCTCGGCGTCCTTCCCGCGCTCGACTTCCGAGGCGGCATCGAGGCGGGCGACGACGAGGCCCTCGCCAGCGCTCGGCACCTCGGAGGTGCCCGAGTCCTCGGCCAGCTCGCGGAGCTCGTCGGACTCGACCGACTCGCCCTTGACCGAGAAGTACGCGTACTTCTCGGAGCCCATGGACTCCACGAGGTCGATCGAGGCCGTGAACGTGCTTCCACTTTCCTTGTTCGTCGCCGACGAGGTTTGCGTCCTCGAAGCTCTCCGGCCGGACGCCGGCGATGACCTTGCCCGAGTGGGAGCTGAGCTTGTCGCGGAGCTTCTCCGGCAGGTCCACCTCGCCGAACGGCAGCTTGACGCGGCCGCCCTCGATCGTCGCAGCCATGAAGTTCATCGCAGGCGAGCCGATGAACCCGGCGACGAAGAGGTTGTCGGGCTCGTTGTAGAGGTCCGCGGGCGATCCGACCTGCTGGAGGACGCCGGCGCGCATCACGGCGACGCGGTCGCCCGAGCGTCATCGCCTCGGTCTGGTCGTGGGTGACGTAGACGGTGGTCGTGCCGAGGTCGTTCTGGAGCCGCGCGACCTCGGTGCGCATCTGGACGCGGAGCTTCGCGTCGAGGTTCGAGAGCGGCTCGTCCATCAGGAAGGCCGAGGGGTCGCGCACGATCGCGCGGCCCATCGCCACGCGCTGGCGCTGGCCGCCCGGAGAGGTTCGCGGGCTTGCGGTCGAGATGCTGCTCGAGGTCGAGCACCTTCGCCGCCTCCTCGACCTTCTTCGTGATCTCGGAGTCGTCGACGCCCGCCAGCTTGAGCGGGAAGGCCATGTTCTCGCGCACGCTCATGTGCGGGTAGAGCGCGTAGTTCTGGAAGACCATCGCGATGTCGCGATCCTTCGGCGCGCGCTCGTTGACCACGTTGCCGCCGATCGTGAGCTTGCCGTCGGTGATGTCCTCGAGCCCGGCGATCATCCGCAGCGCGGTCGACTTGCCGCAGCCCGACGGGCCGACGAGGATCATGAACTCGCCGTCCGCGATCTCGAGGTTCAGGTCCTTGACGGCCTCGAAACCGTCGTCGAACTTCTTCGAGATTCCGTCCAGAACGATCTCGGCCATGGCTTCTCCTCCTTTATCCCTTGACCGCGCCTGCGGTCAAGCCGGCGACGATGCGCCGCTGGAAGATCAATACGAAAATGATGATCGGCACCGTCACGAGGCTCGCCGCGGCGGCGATGTTGCCCGTCGGCTCGGTGAACTGCGAGTCGCCGGTGAAGAACGCGATCGCAGCCGGGAACCGTCCGCGACGCGTCCGACGACGTCAGCGAGATCGCGAAGACGAAGTCGTTCCAGCAGAAGATGAAGACGAGGATCGCGGCGGTGAACACGCCGGGCGCCGCAAGCGGGACGATCACCTTGCGGAAGGCCTGGAACGGGGTCGCGCCGTCGACCTGCGCCGCCTGCTCGAGGTCCCACGGGATCTCGCGGAAGAACGCGACGAGCGTGTAGATCGCCAGCGGCAGGGCGAACGTGAGGTAGGGGATGATCAGGCCGAGCCAGGTGTCGTAGAGCCCCAGCGCGCGCCACATGTCGAAGAGCGGGCCGACCGTCGAGATCGGGCGGGAACATGGCGATCGCGAGCGCGCCGGCCAGCACGAGCGCCTTGCCCGGGAAGTCGAGCCGCGCGATCGCGTACGCGGCGAACGCCGCCAGCACGATCGCGATCGTCGTCGCGATCAGCGCGATGCCGATCGAGTTGATCAGCGGCGCGAGGAGGGGACTGTCGAGCCCGCCTTCGAACAGGCCCTTGTAGTTCTCGAGCGTCCAGTCCTGCGGGATGAACTTGGTCCAAGCGAGTCGCCCGCCGTGATCGAGGCGGGTGCCTTGAACGAGATCGAGACGATCCACAGCACGGGGATCAAGGCGAACAGGATGACAACGATGATCCCGAGCGACCACAGGGCCGTGTCGCGGCCGCTTCGGCTCTCAGCCATAGCCAGGTCTCCCTTCATTCATCTTCACGCCGAACCCCTTGATGAAGAGGAACGCGATCAGGAACACGCAGAAGAAGATCAGAACGGAGACCGCCGAGCCCAGGCCGAGGTTGAGGCGCTCGATCAGCTGGTTGTAGCCGAGGATCGAGACCGACTCGGTGCCCTGGGCACCCCCGGTCATGATGAAGATGTTGTCGAAGATCCGGAAGGCGTCGAGGGTCCGGAAGAGGAGCGCGACGAGGATCGCCGGCTTCATCAGCGGCAGGGTGATCTTCCAGAAGCGCTGCCAGGCGGTTGCGCCGTCGACCTTCGCCGCCTCGTAGACGCCCGTCGTCGATCGTCACGAGCCCCGCGAGCAGGAGCAGCGCCATGAACGGCGTCGTCTTCCAGACCTCGGCCATGATGATCACCGCGATCGAGCAGAACCTCTCGCCGAACCACGCCTTGTCGTCGGCGATGAACGGCAGCTCGTTGACGAAGCCTGTGTCCGGGCGTGAAAGCGAACTGCCAGGCGAAGGCCGCGACCACGGTGACGATGCCGTACGGGATCAGGACGGAGGTGCGCACCATCCCGCGCCCGAATATCGCCTTGTGCATGACCAGCGCGATGATCATGCCCAGCGCCAGCTCGAGGGCGACCGAGATCACCGTGACACAGTCGTGTTGAAGACGTCCTGCCACCAGAGGCTCGAACTGAGAACGGTCCCGTAGTTCGAGAGGCCGACGAAGCCGCCGTCCTCGGGGAAGCGCAGGTCGATCTCCTGTAGCGAGAGGACGACCGCGTAGCCGATCGGATACGCCGTGACGAGCACCATCGCGATGACCGCCGGCGCGCAGAGCATCCAGCCGAGCTTGCGCTCTGATCTGGGACCTGTCGCTCATCTAGGAGCCGCCTCCTCGGCGGGCTCGGCTTCGCTTCGCTCCGCCTCACAGGAGACCCTCCCGCTTCACGGCCTGCTCGACGTAGTCCTGGAGCTCCTCGTAGGCGTCGGTGACTTCATCGGGATCGATGTCCCCGATCGGATGGAGGGCGCTCTGGATCGCCAATGAAAGGTCGGTGTAAGCGGGCGTCACGGGGCGCGGGGCGGCGTCCTCGATCGAGGTCTTGATCAGGTCCGAGAATCCCGGATAGGCCTCCTCGATCTCCTTCGTCGTCGTAGAGCGTCCTCGTTCGTCGGGGGGAGGCCTCCGAGCGTCGCGGCCGTCAGCTGGTTCTCGGGCTGGACCATGCAGGCTGCCGCCTCGAAGGCGAGGTCGGAGTTCTCCGAGAACTCCGAGATGCCCAGGTTGATGCCTCCGAGCGGCGGCGCCGACGGCTCGCCGTCGACGACCGCGGGATACGTGGTCGGCTTCCATCTGCTTGAAGACGTCGGGCGCGTTCTCCTTCGCGCTCGGGTAGACGAAGGGATAATTCAGCATGAATGAGGAGCCGCCGGCCTCGAACGAAAGGCGCGCGGTGTCCTCCGTGGACGTGTCGATGTCGGTAGCCGCCGCATCGGAGGCTCGCGAACTTGGCCATGGTCTCGAGCGCCGCTTCGGTCGCCTCCTGCTCGAGGCCGACGGTCTCGGGGCCTTCGAGGACCGTCGCGCCGGCGGACTCGATCATCGCGTTCACCCAGACGACGAAGCCCTCGTACTGGTCCGCCTGCACCTGGATGACGCCGTCCTCGCCGATCCGCTCGGACTCGGCGAGCATCTCCTCCCAGGTCTTCGGAACCTTCTCGACCCTGTCCTTGCGGTACCAGAGGAGCTGGGTGTTGGAGGTGAACGGAGCCGCGTAGAGCTTGCCCTCGAACGAGGCGCCCTCGACGACGCTGTCGAAGGTCCCGTCGGTCACCTGCTGCTCGAGCTCGCCCTCCCAGGGCTGGATCCAGCCGGCGTTCGCGAACTCGGCCGTCCAGATCACGTCCATGCCGATGATGTCGATGGACGAGTCCTCGGCGCCGAGCCGCCGGACGAGCTGCTCGCGCTGCCCGTCCGCGTCGGACGGGAGGTACTCGAAGGTGATCGTGTACTCGCCGTTCGATTCCTCGGAGCACTTGGTCGCCGCCTCCTGGAACGCGCCGCTCGGCTCGTTGAAGACGAAGAAGGTGAGCTTGGTTCCCGCGCCCTCTTCCTGAGAGCCGGTGCAGGACGAAAGCGCAACGGTCGCCGCGAGCAGGGCGAGCGACGACCGTCGACTCGTCCAACCATGGAACCTGGGTCCAACTCCTCCTCCTCTCTCTGGAGGCGAATCTACCCCGCGGTAGCGAGTGGCAAACCGAGCTTGATTATTTCATTCTCGCGTTCGAGCGCGAGACCCGCTTGTGTCGCTCTCGCTTCGACCGGCCCCGTGAGTCGGCGACGCCGTGCAATCAGGCGGCGGTAGAGCTCGTACGAGGATCCTTCGGCGCCCCGCTGGGGGAGACGCTCCGCTCCTCGGGGTCGGTCAAGCCCGAGCCACGGCACGCCGTCGGTGAACCCTCCGAGCGGCTCAGCCTCCCATTGCATCGGGTGGCGGTGGGCATCTCTGCCGGCGCGGTCATGAGGCGGGTCGGCTTCGTCGCCGTCGACCATCCCGATCTCATCCCCCTGGTAGAGGAAGACCGCTCCTGGGAGGGTCAGGAGCAGCTCCGCCGCGGTCTGGGCATGCTCCTCGCCGAAGCGCGTCGCGAGCCTGGGAAAGTCGTGGTTCGAGAGGGCCCAGGCGATCTGGCCGCAGCTCCGCCCCTTCGTTGACGACCTCCGCCAGGCGTTCCGCCTCGAAGGGCGCATGGAGGAACTCGAACGCGAAGGCGAGGTCCAGGTGCTCGAGATACGGGCCGAGCTCCCTCGTCGGCCTGTACACCTCGCCGACCAGGAGGGCGTCGCCGGCCGCCTCGCGCATCGCCTCGAGCGCTGTGCCGATCTCCGGCCCGGCCTCGGAGTGGGCGTGCTCCAAGCGCCCGTACTCCTCGCCCAGGGGAAGGACGAAAGGCGTGGTGGCCATGGGATCGTCGCGAAGGTCCGGGTCCTTCATCAGCTGCTGCACGGCGTCGACCCTGAACCCGTCGACGCCCCGGTCCACCCAGAAGCGGATCACGTCGCCCATCGCCTCGCGCACCGCCGGGACCCGCCAGTCGAGGTCGGGCTGCTCGGGATAGAACGAGTGGAGGTAGTAGCGGCCGGTCTCGTCGTCGAGCGTCCACGCCGGCCCGCCGAATGCGGCGACCCAGTTGTTCGGGGGCTCGTCGGCCCACACGTAGTACTCGGGGTGCTCCCGGAACCAGCGGTGCTCGATCGAGGTGTGGGACGGCACGAAGTCCAGCAGGACCTTCAGCCCCAGGTCGTGCGCCTTGGCGACGAGGCGGTCGAACCCGGCGAGGTCGCCCAGCTCCGGCGCCACCGCGCAGTGATCCGCGACGTCGTAGCCCATGTCGGCCAGGGGCGACGGGTAGATCGGCGAGAGCCAGAGGGCGTCCACCCCCAGCTCGACGAGGTGCCCCAGCCGCGACTCGATTCCGGCCAGGTCGCCGATGCCATCGCCGTCTGAGTCCTGGAAGGACCGGGGGTAGATCTGGTACACGACCGCGTCGTCCCACCAGTTGCCGTGTCCGCCTCGCGCCACAGGGCAGTTGTAGCTGCCCCGTCATCCGTCCCGCGTGTTTATGATCCTGGCCGTCCAGCCAATGTCCCGCGACCACGGCTACTTCCCGCAGGGCTCCATGCTCCGCAAGGTGCAGCGCGAGCGCGCCGTCGGCCTCCTGTACGGCCAGCGCGCCCTGGGCATCGGCGCCATCGACCCGCGCAACTTCATGGGCACGCTCCTCCACGACCGCTCGGCGGATCGCCCGTTCCACCGCCTGGTCGCGACGGCGAAGATGTTCGAGGCCATCTTCTTCGGCACGCGCGACAAGGCGGACCGGATCCTCGACGCGGTCCATCGGCATGCATTCCGAGGTCAAGGGCACCCTGCCGGAGGACGCCGGGAGCTTCAGGGCCGGGACGCCGTACTCGGCACACGACCCGGAGCTGATGCTGTGGACCATCGCCCCCGCCGCGGAGTCGGCGGTGTACTTCTACGAGCTCTTCGTGCGCGAGCTCTCCCAGACCGAGCTCGACGAGTTCTGGGCCGACTACGTGCGCTTCGGCGAGCTGTTCGGCATGCCGGCCTCGGTCGCGCCGACCTCGTGGCGCGGCTTGCGCGAGTACGTCAACGCCAAGGTCAACGGTCCCGACGCCTACCTGACCGACGAGGCGCGGGTGATCGGCCGGGCGGTGATGCTCGAGATCCCCACATCCGCCGCGCGCCGCGGCCCGATGCAGGCGCACAACCTGGTGATGAGGGGCTCGCTCCCGCCGCGCATCCGCGAGCTCTACGGCCTCCGCTGGACGGCCGCCGACGCTTTGGCGTTCCGCGCGACGGTCACCGCAGCGCGCGCCGCCCGGCCGGTAACGCCGCGAACGATCCGCCGCGGATCGTGTGTCGCGCAGTTCGACGACGTCGCCGCCGCCGAGCGAAGGCGGATCGCGAACGGGTGGACGTCGCCGGTGGACCTTCCGAGTGAGGCCCGCGCCGCCTAGCCCTCTTTCGTAGGATCGCGGCCGTGCGCATCCTTGCCTTCTCAGACCTCCACCGCGACCTCGGCCGCGCCGCATCGCTCGTCGAGCGCAGCGCGGACGTCGACGTCGTCATCGGCGCCGGTGACTTCGCCTCGGTCCACGAGGGCCTCGCCGAGACGATCGACGCGCTCTCGGCGATCGAGACGCCCACCGTTCTCGTGCCGGGCAACAACGAGACGGCGGACGCGCTGCGCGAGGCAGCCGCCGGCTGGAATGCCGCCGCGGTGCTCCACGGCGAGTCCGCCGAGGTCGAGCGGACGGACGTTCTTCGGGCTCGGCGCCGGGATTCCCGTCACCCCCTGGGACTGGAGCTTCGACCTCTCCGACGAGGAGGCCGCCGATGCGCTCTCGCGCCTGCCCCGAGGGAGCGGTGCTCGTCCTCCACTCGCCTCCGCGCGGCCACTGCGACGTCGCGGGCTCCGGCCAGAACCTGGGGTCGCAGGCGCTGGCGGATGCGATCGAGCGCCTGGGCCCGCCACTCGCGGTCTGCGGGCACATCCACGAGAGCTGGGGCGCCCGCTCTCGCATCGGCGACACGGAGATCGCGAACCTCGGCCCGGACGGCGCCGACGTTCGAGCTGGAAGACTGAGCGCATGGGCTTCCTCGGCTGGATAATTCTCGGGCTGTTCGCCGGCACGATCGCGCGGGCGCTCATGCCCGGCCGCACCGAGCCCGGTGGGTGCATCGGAACGACGGCTATCGGAATCCTCGGCGCGCTTGTCGGAGGATGGATCGCGACGGAGCTCGACCTCGGCAAGATCGACGACTTCTTCGATCTCGAGACCTGGCTGATCGCCATCGGCGGCTCGTTCCTCCTGCTCTTCGATCTTCCGGATCTTCTCGCGCTGAGTCCGAGCTGACGCCCCGAGACCCTCAAGTAACCCTCAAGGGGGTCTGACCCGGGGTCAGACCCCCTTCAGGGTGGTCGAGGGTTGCTGCCATCCTCGATGGATGGCCACGTACGCGCGAGTTCTCCGAGTGCCGCGCTTCGCCGTGCTGATCGCGTCGACGATGCTGACGCGCATCCCGTACGCGATCAACGGGCTGGCCGTGATCCTCTTCCTGCGCGCCGAGACCGGCTCGTTCGCCACGGCCGGGCTCGCCGCGGGCGGGCTCGCGCTCGGCGCCGGCATCGCCGCGCCGCTGGTGGGACGGCTCGTCGACCGCCGCGGGGCGGTCCTCTTGATGCCGGTGGCCGTCGGCCACGCCGCCGCGATCCTCTCGCTCTGGGTCCTGGGCGTCTCCGATGCGCCGTCCGCGCTCCTGGTGGCCTGCGCGGCCCTGGCCGGCCTTTGTTACCCGCCCTCCGGATCGGTTCTGAGGTCGCGCTGGCCGGAGATGATGGATGGCGATCCCGAGCTCCTGCGTGGCGCCTTCGCGCTCGACTCGGTGATGATCGAGGTCTCGTTCGTCACCGGGCCGCTGCTCACCGCGGTGCTCGTCGCCCTGATCTCACCGCAGGCCGCCCTGGCGGTCTCGGCGGCGCTGGTCGTGGCCGGCACAGCTCTCTTCCTCTTCTACCTGCCCGACAGGCGCCGGGTCATCCCACACGAGAGCCGTGTCGGCGGGCTGGGCCCGCTGCGCTCGCCGGGCATTCGCGCCGTCGCCTTGTCCACGATTCCTTTTGGCTTCATGATCGGGACGGTCGAGGTCGCACTGCCCGCGTTCAGCGAGATCGAAGGCTCGGCCGCTCTTGCCGGTGTGCTTCTGGCGCTCTGGTCGCTGGCAAGCGGAGTCGGCGGGTTGGTGTTCGGCGCTCGGCAGCCCAGGCGCGAGCTCCTCGATATCTATCTGTCGGTAACCCTTCTCTTCCCGTTCCTGTGCCTGCCGCTGATTCTCGCCTCCTCCCCCGTTGCGATGGGCGTCCTGGTGCTGGCGGCGGGTGCCCCCATCGCACCGCTGATCGCCACTCGCAACCAGCTCATCTCGATCGTCGCGCCGGCCGGCACCGGGACCGAGGCGTTCTCCTGGCTCATGACCTCGCTCATCGCCGGCATCTCGCTCGGCACCGCAGTCGCCGGCGCAGTCATCGAGCCGCCGGCTGGGAGGAAGCGGTGGCTGCCGGCGTCGCGGTCGCACTGGCGGGCTCGATCGCCTCGTTCGTCTGGCGCGGCGCGCTCAGGCCCGCACCGGCCGCCGCCTGACACGTCACTCGTTCCAGGCACGGTGCCTGGCACCATGCTCGTGCGTGGCGCGTTTCATGCCTGACACGTCACCCGGTGCCTGGCACCATTGGTGCGATGGACGTAGCGCTGCTTGAACGTGCCCTCGCCGAGGAGGGCGAGCCTTCTTACCGCTCCCGGCAGATCTGGGAGTGGGCGGCGCGTGGGGCCGCCGGCTACTCGGAGATGTCGAACGTGCCGGCCGGCCTCCGGGCGCGGCTCGAAGAGGAGGTGCCGTACTCGACGCTCGCCCTGGAGCAGGAGGCGCACGCGAAGGACGGGACCGTCAAGGCGCTCTTCAAGACGGCCGACGGACGCCCGGTCGAGGCGGTGCTCATGCGCTACCGGGACGGCCGCCGCTCGATCTGCGTCTCGTCGCAGTCCGGCTGCCCGCTCACGTGCACCTTCTGCGCCACGGGAACGATGAAGTTCGGCCGCAACCTGACCGCGGGCGAGATCGTCGACCAGGCGCTCCACTTCCGGCGGATCGAAGCGATCGACCATTGCGTCTTCATGGGCATGGGCGAGCCGATGATGAACCTCGACAACGTGCTCGAGGCCTGCCGCAGGCTTCCGGACGTCGGCATCACCCATCGGCGCACCGCGATCTCCACGGTCGGCTGGATCCCGGGCATCGAACGGCTCACCGAGTCCGAGATGCCGATCCGGCTGGCGCTCTCGCTGCATGCGCCGAACGACGCGCTCCGCTCGGAGCTCATGCCGGTGAACGACCGCTACCCCCTTGCCGAAGTGCTCGCGGCATGTCGCGCCTATCACCGCAAGCGCCGGCGGATGGTCTTCGTCGAGTACGTGATGCTCGCGGGGGTCAACGACTCACGTGCGCTCGCCAAGGAGATGGCCAAGGTCCTCGACCCGCGCGCCTTCAAGGTCAATCTCATCCCGTACAACCCCACGGGCACGTTCGACGGGTCGGCGCCGGGCGCGATCAGGGCGTTCCGCGACGAGTTGCAGCGGGGCGGCCTGAGGGCCACGATCCGGCTGACGCGCGGCCAGGACATCGACGCCGCCTGCGGGCAGCTCGCCGCCCGCTCGTAGCACTCGCAACCTCCGACGCGAGGCTTAGCCTCCGCTCGAGATGGCGGAGGACCAACGACCGACACGGCGGCCATCGTTCGCGGCACGCCTGCTCGGCGGCAGCGCCCGCAGCGCGCGCGTGGTGGCCGAAGCGACGGGCATCGACGATGCCATGGACCTCGCCACCGAGGAGGCCATCGTGCGGGCGCTCGAAAGCCCGGCGGTCGAGCGAGCCCTGGTCAGGGTCCTGGAGGGCCCGGCCGTCGAGGAGGCGGTCGAGAGGCTCCTTGCGAGCCCGGCGGTCGAGCGAGCGGCGATCAACGCCCTGGACAGCCCGCTGGTCGACAAGGTCTGGGACCGCCTGCTGCAGAGCGACGAGGCCCAGAAGCTGGTCGAGCGGGTCGCCGAGGCGCCGGAGGTGAGGGCCGCGATCACGCAGCAGGGCTTCGGCCTCCTCGAGGACATCGGGCGGCAGATCAGGCGGATCGCCCATCGCCTCGACGGCGCAGCCGAGACCTTGGCCAGGCGCCTCACGTTTCGCTCCGCGCGCGACAAGCCCGAGGAATCGGACAACGCCGGCCTCGTCACCCGCGCTCTTGCCTTCGGAGTCGACGGGGCGCTCGTGGCGGCGATCTTCTTCGCCGGGACCGCGGTCGTCGACTTCACGATCTCGGCCTTCACGGAGTTCGACCGCTCGTCGACGCTTGGCGATCATCTTGGGCATCGTCTCGCTCGTCGTTCTCAGCGCGAGCTACCTCTTCTTCTTCTGGACGCTCACCGGCCAGACGCCCGGGATGCGCTTCCTGGGGATTCGCTTGGACGACTACGACGGCACCCCGCACCTGAGCCCACGTACGGCCACGCGCCGGCTGTTCGGCATCGTGATCGCCGCGATCCCGCTCGGCGCCGGCTTCCTGATGGTCCTGTTCTCGGATCGCCGGCGCGGTCTCCACGACCGCATCGCCCGCACCGAGGTGATCCTGGTGGACCGCCGGGGCAATCCCGAGTCGGCCGCAACTCCGAGCCGAGGCTCACCGCGAGGAGAAGGCCCGGCCGGAGGAGCTGAAGGCCTAGCCCTCGAGCTCCGGCGGCAGCGCCTTCGGGCCGTCCGGATACATGAACTCGAGATCGTCCTCCGTCATCTCGAGAGTGCTCGACACCGCCTCGGGCGGTGCTCCGACGACGAGCCAGAGCTGGTCGAAGCCCGTGTCGTTGAAGAGCTGGCGGACGGTGTCGGGCTCGACGATGAATGCGTCGCCAACGACGAAGTCGAGAACCTCCTCGCCGATTCGAGCGCGGCCTGCCCCTTCCAAGAGGACGTAGAGCTCCTCCTGCGAGCGGTGCCGGTGCTTCGTCGATGCCTGGCCAGGCTCGATCCGCCAGAGCCGCGAGCTGAGCTTCTCAGCCCCGAGCTGCTTGGCCAGGTCCGTGTTCAGGACGCCCATCTGGTTCGAGCGTCGCCAGAAGGCGTCGGCGGCGTCGAGCCTTCGATAGGACACGGGCTACTTGCGCTTCGGCGCGTAGAGGTCGGTGACGGTGCCCTCGGCCATCTCGGCCGCGAAGGCGACGGTCTCCGAAAGCGTCGGATGCGGGTGAATGGTGAGTCCGATGTCCTCGGCGTCGGCGCCCATCTCCATGGCCAGGCACACCTCGGCGATCAGGTCGCCTGCGTTCGGACCGACGATGCCCGCGCCCAGGATCCGGCGGGACGCCGGGGTCGACGAGGAGCTTCGTGAGCCCTTCCGGCCGGTCGAGCGACAGGGCGCGGCCCGAGGCCTGCCACGGGAACACCGCCTTCTCGTACTCGGTGCCCTGTTCCTTCGCCTCGGTCTCGGTCAGGCCGCACCAGGCCACCTCGGGGTCGGTGTAGGCGACCGAGGGGATCGCGCGCGGCTCGAACACGACGTCGTGGCCGGCGATCCGCTCAGCTGCGGTCTTGCCTTCGTGCGTCGCCTTGTGGGCGAGCATCGGCGCGCCGGTGATGTCGCCGATCGCGTAGATGTGGGAGACGTTCGTGCGGCGCGATCGGATCCACGGGAATCTCGCCGCGCTCGTTCACCTCGACCCCGGTCGCCTCGAGATCCAGGATGTCGCCGTTGGCCCGGCGGCCGACCGCGACCAGGACGAGGTCGAATGTGGCGCCGTCGGGCGCGTCGTCTCCCTCGAAGGCCGCCGTGATCCCGTCGTCGCCCGCCTCGACCGAGGCGACCTTCGTGTTGAGGTGGATCGCCGCGTAGCGATCCGCGACCCGCTTGGCGAGCGGCTTCACCAGGTCCGGATCGCAGCCCGGGATCAGCTGGTCCGTCAGCTCGACCACGGTCACCTCCGAGCCGAGAGCCTCGTACACCGAAGCCATCTCCAGGCCGATGATCCCGCCGCCGATCACGAGCAGGCGTCTCGGGGATCTCCGGCAGCTCGAGCGCGCCCGTCGAGTCGACGATCCGCTCGTCGTCGGGCAGGTCGGGCAGCATGACGGCGCGCGATCCGGCGGCGATGATCGCGTGGTCGAACTCGACCTTCTCGCCGCCGACCTCGATCTCGTTGTCCGAGGTGAACTTCGCCTCGCCGTGGACCACGGTCACCTTCCGCCGCTTCGCCAGCCCGTCGAGGCCGCCGGTCAGCTTGCCGACGACGTCCTCCTTCCAGGAGCGGAGCTTGTCCAGGTCGATCTCCGGCTCCGCGAAGGTGATCCCGAAGCTCGCGGCGTCCTCGGCCTCGGCGAGCACCTTCGCCGCGTGGAGCAGCGCCTTCGACGGGATGCAGCCGACGTTCAGGCAGACGCCGCCGATCCGCTCATGGCGCTCGACCAGCGTCACCTCCAGGCCGAGGTCGGCGGCGCGGAACGCGGCCGCATACCCGCCGGGCCCCGACCCCACGACCACGAGGCGCTTCCCCTCGGGCGGCTCGGGCTCCTTCTTCTCGGCTTGCGGCTCCTCGCCAGCGGCGCCTGAGGGGTCAGGCACCTTGTCCGCGGCAGGCTCATCCGCCTCGGCGGCGTCGGAGCCAGACCCCGCGTTCGGGGATTCGGCATCATCCGCTTCGGCGTCGGGCTCCGCCGTCGGCCTCGGACTGGTCCGTCGCTCCGACTCCCCCCCTCCAGCACCACGATCGGCGTGCCCTCGACACCTTGTCGTTGACGGAGACCAGGACCTCCTTCACGGTCCCGGCCTCGGGCGAAGGCACGTCCATCGTCGCCTTGTCGGATTCGAGCGTCACCAGCGGCTGCTCGACCTCGACCTCGTCGCCGGGCGAGACGTGGATCTCGATGACGGGGACCTCGTCGAAGTCGCCGATGTCAGGAACCTTGATCTCGCTCAAAGCAATGCCCTTCTGATGTCTTGAAGCTCCGTCGCCAGGTGCGCGGTGAAGCGCGCTGCGGCGGCGCCGTCGATCACGCGGTGGTCGTAGCTGAGCGAGAGCGGGACCATCAGCCGCGGCTTGAACTCCTCGGCCTCCTTGTCCCAGACCGGCTGGATCTTCGAGCGCGTCACGCCCAGGATCGCCACCTCGGGCGCGTTGATGATCGGCGTGAAGCCCGTGCCGCCGATGCCGCCAAGCGACGAGATCGTGAAGGTCGAGCCGCGCATCTCCTCGGCGGAGATCTTGCCCTCGCGCGCCTTGCCCGAGAGCTCCGACAGCTCGCCGGCGATCTCGAGCAGGCCCTTGCGATCGGCCTCCTTGATCACCGGCACCAGGAGGCCCTGGGGCGTGTCGGCGGCGAAGCCG
Organism: uncultured bacterium; assembly: GCA_963740125.1. GTDB lineage: Bacteria > Actinomycetota > Thermoleophilia > Solirubrobacterales > 70-9 > JALZKA01. The sequence goes on from CAVUCV010000006.1 coordinate 225,646, forward strand.
ATGTTGAAGTAGCGCTTGATCACGAGCTCATCGCCGTCGAGCGACGAGTTGAACTCCGGGAACTGCCGAAGCGCGCCGACGCAGGCCTTCATGAGCAGGGCGACCATCGTGACCTTCACGTCCGACTGCTCGGCGTTCACCTCCTTGCGAAACGCCTCGAGGTCCGTGATGTCGGCCTCGTCGTCGTGCGTGACGTGCGGGATCATCACCCAGTTCCGGGCCAGCGCAGGCCCCGAGATCTTCTTGATGCGGGACAGGGCAACCCGCTCGACCTCGCCGTACTTCTCGAAGTTCACCTTGGGCCATGGCGCCAGATCCAGGCCGGGGATCCCGGCCGGCGCGTCCGGCGCTGCCTTGGCCGGCGCGTCCTTCGCAGCCTTCACGTCCTCCTTGAGGATGCGCCCCTTCCGCCCGGAGCCCTTCACACCGGCGAGATCAACCCCGAGCTCGCGAGCCATCCGGCGCACACCGGGCCCGGCGTAGAGCGTCGCCGCCTTCGCGCTGAGCCAGCGGTCCACGGCTGATGGGTCGGCATCCTTGCGCGCGGCGTGGCATCCTCTGCCTCGGCAGCGTCGGAGCTCTGACCCGGCGTCCGGTGCCTCGGCCTCGGCGGACTCCTCGCCCGACGGCACGTCCTCCTCGGGCTCCCCCTTGGACGCCTCGTCCTTCTCGTCCTCGTCTGAGCCCTCGTCGTCCGAGTCGCCACCGCCCTCTTCGAGCACCAACAGCGGCGAGCCTTCGCTGACCTTGTCGTTCACGGAGACGAGGATCTCCTTCACGGTCCCCGCCGCCGGCGACGGCACGTCCATCGTCGCCTTGTCGGACTCGAGCGTGACCAGCGCCTGCTCCTCGGCGACCTCGTCGCCCTCGGAGACGAGGATCTCGATCACGGGCACCTCGTCGAAGTCGCCGATGTCCGGGACCTTGACTTCCGTCGCCATCAGGAGACCCACCGGCACATGGTTCTTTCGTGCCTTGCGTCGCTCATCAGCTAACCGCCGGGTCGGGGCGATCCGTGTCGATCTCGTACTTCTTGATCGCGTCGGCGACGACGGACGACTCGACCTCGCCGTCGCGCTCGAGTGCGCGCAGCGCCGCGACGGCGACGTGGTGGCGGTCCACCTCGAAGAACCTCCGCAGGTCCTTGCGCCAGTCCGAGCGGCCGAACCCGTCGGTCCCGAGCACGTCGTAGCGGGCGTCCACCCACTGGCGGATGCCGTCGGGCAGCGCCTTCACGTAGTCGGTGGCCGCGACCACCGGCGCGTCGCTTCCGCCCAGGCACTCCTCCACCCAGGTCTTCGCGACGTCACCCGAGCCGAGCCGGCTCTCGCGCTCGCGAGCGAGCCCGTCGCGCCGAAGCTCGGTGAACGACGTGACGCTCCACACCTCCGCCGCGACATCGAAGTCCTCGCGCAGGAGCTCCGCGGCCGCCTCCACCTCGCGCAGGATCGTGCCGGAGCCGAGCAGGCGGACCTTCGCCCCTTCGGCCTCGACGACTCGGTGCATCCCGCGCAGGATCCCCTCCTCCGACCCGTCGGGGATCGGCGGGTGCGGATAGTTCTCGTTCATGATCGTGAGGTAGTAGAAGACGTCCTCCTGCTCGCCCACCATGCGGCGCAGGCCGTCGTGGACGATGACCGCGAGCTCGTAGGCGTAGGCGGGGTCGTACGAGACGCAGTTGGGGACGGTCGCCGAGAGCATGTGGGAATGGCCGTCCTCGTGCTGGAGGCCCTCGCCGTTCAGAGTCGTCCGCCCGGCCGTGCCGCCCAGGAGGAACCCGCGAGCCCGCGAGTCGCCGGCCGCCCACGCCAGGTCGCCGACCCGCTGGAAGCCGAACATCGAGTAGAAGACGTAGAAGGGGATCATCTGGACGGCGTGGTTCGCGTACGAGGTCGCCGCGGCGATCCACGAGGACATCGCTCCCGCCTCGGTGATGCCCTCCTGGAGAACCTGGCCCTTCTGGTCCTCGCGGTAGAACATGAGCGAGCCGGCGTCCTCGGGCTCATAGAGCTGTCCGACGTGCGAGTAGATCCCGAGCTGGCGAAACATGCCCTCCATCCCGAAGGTCCGTGTTTCGTCGGGCACGATCGGCACGACCCTGGCGCCGATCTCCTTGTCGCGAAGGAGCGCGGCGAGGATGCGGACGAACGCCATCGTGGTCGAGATCTCGCGCTCGTCCGTCCCGTCGAGCTGCGACTGGAACGTCTCGAGCGGCGGGACCGGAAGCGGCTCGTCGACCTTGCCGTTGCGAGCCGGGAGGTAGCCGCCGAGCCGCTCCCGGCGCTCCTTCAAGTAGCGGATCTCGTCCGAGTCGTCAGGCGGCTTGTGGTACGAGACGTCGGCGATCTCCTCCTCTGAGATGTCGAGCTCGAAGCGGTCGCGGAAGGCCTTCAGCGCCTCCTCGTTCATCTTCTTCTGTGAATGGGTGATGTTCTGGCCTTCTCCGGCCTCGCCCATTCCGTAGCCCTTGATCGTCTTCGCCAGGATCACCGTCGGCCGGCGAGATGCTCCCTGCGCCGCGGCGTAGGCGGCGTGGACCTTGCGCGCGTCGTGCCCGCCGCGGTTGAGCGCCCAGATCTCCTCGTCGCTCATGTCGGCGACGCGTTCCTTGAGCTCGTCGTACGCGCCGAAGAACTTCTCGCGCACGTAAGCGCCGTCGCGCGCCTTGTAGGTCTGGTACTCGCCGTCGACCGCCTCCTCCATCCGCCTGACCAGGAGGCCGTCGTGGTCCTCGGCGAGAAGCGGGTCCCAGCGGTCGCCCCAGATCACCTTGATCACGTTCCAGCCGGCGCCGCGGAAGATCGTCTCGAGCTCCTGGATGATCTTGCCGTTGCCGTGGACCGGCCCATCGAGGCGCTGGAGGTTGCAGTTGACGACGAAGACCAGGTTCGAGAGCTTCTCGCGCCCGGCCAGGCCGATCGCGCCGAGCGACTCGGGCTCGTCCGTCTCGCCGTCGCCGAGGAAGCACCAGACCTTCCGGTCCTTGGTCTCGGCGAGGCCCCGGTCCTCGAGATACCGGGCAAAGCGCGCCTGGTAGATCGCCATGATCGGGCCCAGGCCCATCGAGACGGTCGGGAACTGCCAGAAGTCGGGCATGAGCCACGGGTGGGGATAGGAAGAGAGGCCGCCCTCCCGCGAGACCTCCTGGCGGAAGCCGTCGAGCTCCTCCTCGGCGAGGCGGCCCTCGAGAAAGGCGCGGGCATAGATGCCCGGCGAGGAGTGGCCCTGGATGTAGACGAGGTCGCCGCCGTGATCCTTGGACGGCGCTCGCCAGAAGTGGTTGAAGCCGGTCTCGTAGAGCAGCGCCGCCGACTGGTACGAAGCGATGTGGCCTCCGAGCTCCGACGACTCCTTGTTGGCGCGCAGGATCATCGCGATCGCGTTCCACCGGACCAGCGAGCGGACCCGCCGCTCCATCGCCGGGTCGCCGGGCAGCGGCGGCTCGTCGTCGACGTGGATCGTGTTCACGTAGGGCGTCGGCCCCACGTACTCGATCGCCGCGCCCTTGTGGCGCGCACGCTCGACGACCCGCTCGACCAGGTCGTGGGCGCGCCTCGGGCCCGTCGTTCTCCACGACGGCGTCGAGGGCCTCGAGCCACTCCTCAGTCTCGACTGCATCGATGTCAGCCACTGACGCTCAGACTAACGACGACCAGCCGCGCGGCCTCAGCTGATTGGCGAGTGGTGCCTGACTCCCGGCGGCCGGTAGTCAGGCGCCGCTCCGAGGCAACAGGCCCGTGGGGGATCCGCATCGGACGCGTCGAGCTGAAGGCGATCGACCCGCCGCCCACGATCCAGGAAGCGATGGAGAAGCAGATGCGTGCAGAGCGAGACAAGCGCGCGATGATCCTCCAGGCACAGGGCGCGCGCGAGTCAGCGATCCTGACTGCCGAGGGCGAGAAGGCTTCCGCGATTCTCACGGCCGAGGGTCAGCGAGAGTCGGCGATCCTGAACGCGCAGGGCGACAAGGAGGCCGAAGTCCTCAGGGCGGAAGGCGAAGCGAAAGCGATCGACAACGTCTTCGACTCGCTCCGCGCCGGCGAGGTCAGCGAGGGAATCCTCTCCTATCTCTGACCTCGAGATGCTGCCACAGCTGGCCCACGGCGAGGCGAACAAGATCTTCGTCATCCCGTCAGAGTTCAACCAAGCGCTGGCTCGGATCGGCGACGCGCTACCAAAGCGGGAATAGTTTCGAGGATGGAGATCTTCGGGCTCGAAAGCTGGCTCTTCTGGTTCCTCCTCGGCATGGTGATGCTGGGAGCCGAGGCGCTGATCGCGTTCACGCTCTACGCGGGATCCGTGGCCCTCGCGGCCCTCGTCGCAGCCGTCGTGGCGGCTTTCGACGCATCGATCGAGGTCCAGATCCTCGCCTTTTCGATCGCTGCGGGGCTCTCGCTGCTCTTCGTCCGGCCGGTCGCGCGCCGCCACCTGATCGTCGAGGACAAGGTGAAGGTGGGTCACGAGGCGCTCGTGGGCAAGAGGGCCATGGTTCTCCAAGACGTGAGCGTGGATGGGGGCCGAGTGAAGATCGAGGGTGACGTGTGGTCGGCGCGAGTCGACGATGAGAGCGCCGTCCTCCAAGCCGGCAGCCGCGTCGAGGTCGTGGGGTTCCGCGGAGCCTTCGCGATCGTCGCGGCCGAGGAGCCCTAGAGCGGCTTCGCCGTCCCCGCCAGATGCGGCTCGCCGTCGCGGGCCGAGCGCACGGCGAAGGTGACGCCGCTCGCTTGAGCGCCCGAGGCGAACTCGACCTTCGACGGAAGCAGGATCGGGCGCTTGAACGCGACCTCTACCTCGAACGCCGCCGGGCAGCCGCGGCTCGAGCGCCGCGACGCAGCGCGCCTTGGTCCACATGCCGTGTGCGATCTGGCGCGGGAAGCCGAGCGCCTTTGCCGTCAGGCCGTACATGTGGATCGGGTTGCGATCGCCCGAGACGCCGCCGTAGCTCCGGCCGAGGTCGCCGGCCAGCGACCACTCGGCCTCGGCATCGAGCTCGGGGTCGAACGCGGGGCCGGCGTCGCCCGCCGACTCCGACCCCTTGCCGCGGCGCAGGTTCGTGCTCTCGGAGACCCAGACCTCCTCGCCGTCCGAGCGAACCGAGGTCAGGAGCGCGAACGTCTTGCCCTTCGGATGAGGCTTGAGCTCGCCCGCGCTGACGCGGATCTCCAGCCTCTCGGTGGCGCCGATCGGCCGGCGCTGCTCGATGCGGTTCTGAACGTGGACCAGGCCCACGGCGGGAAAGGGGAAGTCGCCCTGCGTCATCAACGCCATGTGGAGCGGGAAAGCGAGGATGTGCGGATAGGTGGCGGGAAGCGCGTCCTGCATGGTGAATCCGCAGACGCGGCAGTACTCGGCCAGCCGCTGTGTGTCCACGCCGACGTCCTCGGAGGACGAGCTCGCCGCCGGGCATGTCGCCACCGCCGCCCGCGATGAACGGCAGGCGCCCCGCAAGGGGCAGCGACCCGATCGCCGCGCGGCCGTAGAGGCCCAGGGTGGACGGGAGGCCCGTCGAGCGTCCGAGACGGTTCAGGCACCGGCAATCCGTTCAGATGACTTTGGCGTGGTCAGCAACGGCGCCAGACCCCTAGGCGCCGATCAGGCTCTGGCCGCAGACGCGGACCACGTTGCCGTTCACGCCGGCCGAGCCGGGGCTCGCGAACCAGGCGATCGCCTCCGCGACGTCGAGCGGCAAGCCGCCCTGGAGCATCGAGTTCATGCGGCGGCCCGCCTCGCGGGTGGGCACCGGCATCGCCTGGGTCATCGCGGTCTCGATGAACCCCGGCGCGACGGCGTTGATCGTCACTCCCGCGCCTCCGACGACCGGCGCCATCGACTCGACGCGGCCGATCACGCCGGCCTTCGAGGTCGAATAGTTCGTCTGGCCCGCGTTGCCCGGCGATGCCCGAGATCGAAGAGACGCCGATCAGGCGGCCGTTCGGCCGGATCAGGTCGCGTTCGAGAAGCCCGTCGTCGATTCGCTCCTGTGCGGAGAGGTTGATGTCCATGAGGAGGTCCCAGCGCTCCGCGTCCATGCGCCCGAGCGTCTTGTCGCGGGTGACGCCCGCGTTGTGGACGACGACGTCGACGCCCTCGTGCTCAGAGGCGAGGTGGTCGGCGATTCGCGCCGGCGCATCGTCCTCGGTGATGTCGAGCGCGATGGCCGAGCCGCCGATCTGGCGGACGACGGTCTTCAGGTCCTCCTCGAGCGCCGGAACGTCGAGCCCGACCACGTGCGCGCCGTCGCGCGCGAGGACGTCGGCGATCGCCGCGCCGATGCCGCGCGATGCTCCGGTCACGAGCGCGACCTTGCCGTGGAGCGGGCGCTCCCAGTCGAGCGCGCGGGATCTCCGCAACGGGCTCGGCGATCCGCATCGACCTGTCCGGACACGTAGGCCGAGCGGGGCGAGAGCACGAAGCGAAGCGTGGAGTCGATCGCGTCCTCGGCGCCGTGGTCGACCTGGATCGAGCTGGGCAGAGCGCGCCCTTGCGGACCTCCTTGCCCACCGCGCGCGTGAAGCCTTCCAGCGCGCGCTGCGCGGTCGCCTCGCGTGGGGAGCCGCATGCGCCCGGGATCGACCCGAGCACGACGACCCGGCCCGAGAGCGCGACGGAGCGGATCGTCGCGTGAAAGAACTCCCACAGCTCGTGGAGCTGCGCCGAGTCGGAGATGCCCGTGGCGTCGAAGACGAGCGCCTTGAAGCGGGTTTCGTCCGCGACGTCCGGGTTCCAGACGCCCGCGTCGAGCCCGGCCTCGCCCGCCGCTGCGCGGACCTCGCCCTCGAGCTCGGTGCGGACGATCGCTCCCGCGCCCGCGAGGACGCGGGCGACGAGCCCGGACAGGCGGCCGCCCGGCGCAGCGCCGAGCAGCACCTCGCCCTCGATCAGCGGCTCGCCCGGCTCGTAGCGGTCGAGGTCGACCGGCTGGGGCAGGCCGACGTTGCCGGCGACGAAGCCGCCGATCCGGCTGTTGACGACCTGCGAGTAGAGATCTTCAGGCATTGCGTCTCTCCTTACCGCTCGAGGATCGCGACGACGCCCTGGCCGCCGGCCGCGCAGATCGAGATCAGGCCGCGGCCCTCGCCGCGCTCGGCAAGCGCCTTGGCGAGCGAGGCGACGATGCGCCCGCCCGTCGCGGCGAACGGGATGGCCGGCTCCGAGCGATCCGCCGTTCACGTTCAGCTTCGAGCGGTCGATCTCGCCGAGCGGCGCGTCGAGCCCGAGGCGCTGCTTGCAGAACACCGGGTCCTCCCACGCCTTGAGCGTGCAGAGGACCTGGGCGGCGAACGCCTCGTGGATCTCGTAGAGGTCGAAGTCCTGGAGCGTCAGGCCGTTGCGCTCGAGCATCCGCGGCACCGCGTAGGCGGGGGCCATGAGGAGGCCCTCCTTCTTGCCGACGTAGTCGATCGCGGCGACCTCGGCGTCGACGAAGCGCGCGAGCGGCTCGATCCCGTGCGCGGTGGCCCACTCCTCGGTGCCGAGGAGGACGGCCGAGGCGCCGTCGGAGAGCGGCGTCGAGTTGCCGGCCGTCATCGTGCCGCTCTCGCCGCCGAAGACGGGCTTCAGCTTGCCGAGGCCCTCGACCGTCGCGTCCGGCCTCAGGTTGCCGTCGCGCTCGAGGCCCAGGTACGGGCTCACGAGGTCGTCCATGAAGCCGCGGTCGTAAGCGGCCGCGAGGTGCTGGTGGCTCGCCGCCGCCAGCTCGTCCTGCTCCTCGCGCGTCGAGGCCCCACTCCTTCGCCATGAGCGCGGTGTGCTCGCCCATCGAGAGGCCCGTGCGCGGCTCGGCGTTGCGGGGGAAGTCCGGGACGATCTGACCGGGGCGGATCTTCGTGAGCGCCTTGATCCGGTCGGTGGTCGAGCGCGCGGCGTTCGCCTCGAGCAGGATCTCGCGCAGGTCGTCGTTGAGCGAGATCGGGGCGTCCGAGGTGGTGTCGGAGCCGCCGGCGATGGCCGAGTCGGCCTGGCCGAGAGCGATCTTGTTGGCGACCAGGATCGCCGCCTCGAGGCCGGTGCCGCACGCCTGGCCCACGTCGAACGCGGGGGTCTCCGGCGCGAGCTTCGTGCCGAGGACGGACTCGCGGGTCAGGTTGATGTCGCGCGCGTGCTTGAGCACCGCGCCGGCCGCGACCTCGCCGAGCCGCTCGCCTTCGAGCCCGTGCTGCGAGGCAAGGCCGTCGATGACGGTGGTCAGCATGTCCTGGTTGGAAGCCTTGGCGTACTGCGCGTTCGAGCGCGCGAAGGGAATCCGGTTCCCCCCGAGCACGTACGCGGCTCGTGTCTTATCGGTCACAGAGAGGTTCCTTTCGTATCGAAGGTGCCAGGCACCGTGCCTGGCACTTCAGCGGAGGTCCGCTGAGGTCTTGTTCAGCAGGAGGCGGGCGATGATCAGCTGCTGGATCTGCTGGGTGCCCTCGAAGATGTCGAGGATCTTTGCGTCCCTTGCCCACTTCTCGAGTAGCTCAGACTCGTCGTAGCCGACCGAGCCGCAGAGCTCGACGCACCGCAGCGCGATGTCCGTGCCCGCGCGGCCGGCCTTCGCCTTCGCATACGAGGCGTGGAGCGAGTTCGGCTTCGAGTTGTCGGCCATCCAGGCGGCCTCCATCATCAAGAGGCGCGCGGCCTCCAGGTCGGACTCGAGCTCGATCAGCGTCGCCGCCGCGGCCGGCTGCGTGTGGACCGGGCGGTCGTAGTCCGGCTCGATCCCCGCCTCGGCCAGCCGCTCGCGCGTGAAGTCGATCGACGCCTTCGCCACGCCCACCGCCATCGCGGCCACGAGCGGGCGGGTGTTGTCGAACGTCTTCATGACGCCCGCGAACGAGCGCTTCGTGTCGATGTCCGGGCTGCCCAGGAGGTCCTCCTTCGGCACCCGGCAGTTCTCCAGGCGGAACGCCGCCGTGTCGGAGGCGCGGATGCCGAGCTTGTGCTCGAGGCGGTCGAGGACCATGCCCGGGTTCGAGCGCTCGACCACGAACGACTTGATCGCGGCGCGGCCCTGGTCGCGGTCGAGCGTGGCCCAGACGACGACCAGCTCGGCGCGCTCGCCGGCGGTGACGTAGATCTTCTCGCCGTTCAGGACGTACTCGTCGCCGTCGAGCGTCGCGGTGGTGCGGATGGACGCCGAGTCCGAGCCGGACTCCGGCTCGGTGATCGCCATCGCGGCCCAGCGGCCCTCGTAGCGGAGGAGCTGCTCCTCGTTGGCGACCGCGGCGATCGCCGCGTTGCCGAGACCCTGGCGGGGCATCGAGAGCACCAGGCCCGACGTCGCCCCAGCACGTCTCCATGACGCCGAGCGCCGACGACATGTTGGTGCCGTTGCGGTTGCCCGTCTCCTTGGAGGCTTGGACGACTTCACGCCGGCGGCGCCGGCGCCGGCTGAGCGCCCGAGTCGTTCATGCCGTCGATCAGGGCGGCGAGCATGTCGAGCTCCTTGGGGTACTCGTGCTCGGCCTCGTCGTACTTGCGCGAGATCGGGCGCAGGACCTCCAGGGCGACCTGGTGCGCCTGCTCGGAGAGGACCTTGAACTTCTTGGGTGTCTCGAGATTGATGGGCATGAGAACACCCACCGGCACCATGCTTGCTTTCGCAGCTAAAGCAGCTCATCAGACCAGCAGACCTCCTTCCACCACGCCGGCGGCTCGCAAGTCGCGATACCAGCGCTCGACGGGGTGTTCCTTGATGTAGCCGTGCCCGCCGAGCAGCTGGACGCCGTCGGAGCCGATCTGCATGCCCTTCTGGGCGACGATCCGGCGGGCCAGCGCGGACTCGCGCGAGTAATCGAGGCCCTGGTCGACGCGGCTGGCGGCGCGAAGCATCACGAGCCGCATGCCCTCGAGCTCGGTCGCCATGTCGGCGACCTTGAAGGCGACGGCCTGGCGGTGGGAGATCGGCTCGCCGAAGGCGATCCGCTCGTTCACGTAGGGGATGACGTAGTCGACGACGGCCTGCGCGGTGCCGACCGCGAGCGCGGCCCAGGCGATGCGGCCCAGGCGGACGCAGTCCGCGTAGACGTCCGGGCTGCCTTCGCCGAGCAGCGCCTCCGCGGGAACCTCGACGCCGTCGAGCTTCAGGTTGGCGGTTGCCGCCGCGCGGATGCCCATCGCGGGCTTGGCCTCGACCAGCACGCCCTTGGTGGCTTCGCCTCGACGATGAAGAGGGCCGGGCGGTCGTCGAGCGTCGCGCCGATGACGAAGAGCTCGGAGTCGGCGCCGCGCGCGACGAGCGACTTCTCGCCGCTCGAGCTTGAAGCCGTCCCCGGTCCGGGTCGCCGTGGTCTTGAGCTCGAACGGATCGAAGAGGGCGTGCGGCTCCTGGATCGCGAGCGCCGCGGCGGGAACGTCGTCGCCGATCAGGTCGGGCAGGTAGGTGCCCTGCTGGCCGGAGTCGCCCCAGAGGCCGATCGCGGTGGCGACCGCGGCGGGTGAGAGCGCCGCGACGGCGAGGCCCATGTCGCCGCGGCCGAGCGCCTCGGTCACGAGCGCCGAGGTGACGGCGGAGCGCTCGGAGACGGCGCCTCCCAGCTCCTCGGGGACGCCGAGCATCGTGATGCCCGAGCTCGTTGGCCTGGCCCATGAGCTCGCGCGGGCGGGACGCATGCCGCGTCCGCGTCGAGCGCGGCCTTGCGGAAGTGCTTCTGCGGCGAAGTCGCCGACCGCCTCGCGCATCATCGCCTGCTCGTCGTCCGGCGTGAGGTCGAAGAGGTCGGAGCGGACGCCGGTGGACTGGCGGGCGGGCTTGCCGTTCCGCGAGACCCTGGAGAAGGTCCGCCCCGCCGCGCCGGCGGCGCGGAAGCCGCTCTTCGTCGCGCTGTTCACGACGCGCTCGGCGCGCTCGCGGAGGCCGAGCCGGTCGAGTACGTCACTGCCTGCGATCGTGGTCAGAGCCCTGAGCCCGAGCGCCATTCCTTTGTCAGCTGCTGCCAAGAGAAAGCCTTTCCTACTACCGGTAGGTTTTTGGAGAGCCGATCGTAGCAACGCGAGGCGCCAACCCGCGTAGGATGCGGCTCTTCGCCGTCCACCGTGCCGAGACAACGCCGAAACCGAGGGGTGCCCACGTGTCGTTCAACCGCCTGTTCTTCGTCCTTTGCCTGATCGCGACGCTGGGCCTCGTGGCCGCGGGCTGCGGTGACGACGACGATTCGTCGGACTCGGACTCCGAGGAGACCGCCGAGCGTCTCCTCCGAGGACTGCACGCCCGATCAGCTCGAGACGGTCGCGCCCGACACGCTCACGATCGCAACCGACGATCCGGCCTTCCCGCCCTACTTCGAGGACAACGACCCGACCAACGGCGAGGGCTTCGAGTCGGCCGTCGCCTACGCGGTCGCCGACGAGCTCGGGTTCTCCGAGGACCAGGTCGAGTGGGTCGTCGAGCCGTTCAACCGCTCGTACGCACCCGGAGAGAAGGACTACGACTTCGACATCAACCAGATCTCGATCACCCCGAAGCGCGCCGAGGCCGTCGACTTCTCCTCGCCCGTACTACGAGGCGAAGCAGGCCGTCGTGGCGCTGAAGGACTCGCCCGATCGCCGACGCCATCGTCGCTCGCCGAGGTCGCGGACGCCGAGATCGGCGCTCAGATCGGCACGACCAGCCTCGACGCGATCGAAGCCGTGATCCAGCCGACGTCCGACCCGCAGGTGTTCGACACTTCCAACGACGTCGTCTCCGCGCTCAAGAACGGGCAGGTCGAGGCGGTCGTGGTCGACGTGCCGACCGCGTTCTATCCTGACCGCGGTGCAGGTGACGGACGCGCAGATCGTCGGCCAGTTCGCGGGCCCCGAGGGCGACGAGTTCGGCCTCCTCCTCGAGAAGGACTCGCCGCTCACCGCCGTGCGTGTCGCAGGCGGTCGACGCCTCAGCGAATCCGGTGAGCTGGCCGAATCGAGGAAGAGTGGCTGAGCGCGGCAGCGGACGCCCCGATCCTGGAGTAGCCGCCACGCCAACGGCAGGGGACCGCCGCGCTCGAGCGCGAGGCGGTCAGGCGTGCCCGCGCGCGCCGAGGCGCCGCGATCGCGGCCGTCTCGACGATCGTCGTCCTGGGCGGCCTGACGGCGCTCATCGTCACGAGCCCGGGCTGGGACGAGGTCCAGCGCACGTTCTTCAGCCCGGAGGACTTCGCCGAGATCTTCCCGGACGTCCTCAAGGCCTTCTGGCTCGACATCCGCGTCTTCATGGTCGTCGAGGTGGTCGTGCTCGTGCTCGGCCTCGTCGTCGCGATCGCGCGGATGGCCAAGGCGCCGGCGCTGTTCCCCGTCCGGATCCTCGCCGTGGTCTACACGGACGTCTTTCGCGGCGTCCCGACGATCCTCCTGATCTACCTCATCGGCTTCGGGATCCCGGCCCTGGACCTGGAGGGCCTGCCCGACCGAGCCGGTCGTCCTCGGCGGGATCGCGCTCGCGCTCTCCTACGGCGCCTACGTCGCCGAGGTCTACCGCGCCGGCCTGCGCTCGATCCATCCCGGCCAGCGCGAGGCAGCGCTCTCGGTCGGCCTGACCGAGCAGCAGGCGATGCGCCACGTCGTCCTCCCCCAGGCTGTCCGCCGCGTCGGCCCGCCGCTCCTCAACGACTTCATCGCGCTGCAGAAGGACGTCGCGCTGATCTCGATCCTGGGCGTCGCGGGCGAGGCGTTCCGCGTCGCCCAGATCGAGGCGCAGTCGAACTTCAACTACACGCCGCTCCTCGCTGCCGCGCTCCTCTACCTGTGCATCACGATCCCGATGGCGCGCTTCCTCGACTGGTGGGACTCTCCGGAGAGGGCCAGCGGATGAGCGCACAGCCCGGTCATCGAGATCCGCGGCGTCACCAAGGCCTTCGGCGAGCTCGAGGTGCTGAAGGGCGTCGACCTGGAGGTCGCCGAGCACGAGGCGGTGGCGCTGATCGGCGCGTCGGGCTCCGGCAAGTCGACGCTCCTTCGCTGCATCGACCTCCTCGAGGACATCGACGACGGCGACATCTTCCTCGACGGCGACGTCATCACCGACCCCTCGGTCGAACACCGTCGACGTGAGGAGGAAGCTCGGCGTGGTCTTCCAGGCCTACAACCTCTTCCCGCACCTGAACGTGATGGAGAACGTGATCCTGGGCCGCGTCCGCGCCGGCGGCATGGAGCGGGCAGAGGCCGAGGAGCAGGCGCTGAAGCTCCTGGCCCGCTTCGGCCTGGAGGGGCGCGAGCACGAGCGACCCGAGAACCTCTCCGGCGGCCAGCAGCAGCGCGTCGCGATCGTCCGCGCGTTCGCCGCCCGGCCTCGCGCGATGCTCCTGGACGAGGTGACCTCGGCCCTCGACCCCGAGCTCGTCGGCGAGGTGCTCCGCGCCGTCCGCGACCTCCGCTCGGAGGGCGTGACGATGCTCCTCGCGACGCACGAGATGGGCTTCGCGAAGGAAGTGGCGGACCGCGTCGGCTTCCTCCACGAGGGCCGCCTGCTCGAGATCGGCCCGCCGGCGCAGCTGCTGGAGGACCCGCAGGAGCCCGAGACGAAGAAGTTCCTGCGGCGGCTGCTGGAAGCGGGGCGCGCCTGAGCGCGGGCCACACCCGGGGCGATCACCCGGGCCGTCGCCGCCGAAGGTGAATCAGCTGCTTTCCGGGCACCAGTTCCGGTTCAAACCTCGTAACTGCCGCTGGACCCCTCACAGATGTGCTTATGACCGGACGACCCGATGTTCTTCCGTGTCAGGAGGATGGTCACGTAGTCCGTCCCCTCCGGCATGGTGCCCCGAAGGGAATGACCCACCGTTCAGGTTCGTGCGGTCCTTGTCCAAGAGCGTGCGAAAGTCGTCGCTCGGGTCGTCGGGCGTCCCTGAGTCCCCCTCAGCGAAGAGCTTGACGGTCCGATCCGGGACACACTTCTCGTTAGGCGAGCCGAGATATGCCCTTCACCACAACTTTCTGCATCCCCGGCAGGCCGATGTCCCCAACGAACGGTCCGTCCGGGTCGACGTATCGTGCGCATTCGCGGCCGCAGGCCCCGAGCATGAGCACCGCCGCGCCGACCGACAAGACGATTGACGATGCCCGACGCGCCTGCTTAGTCACAAGACCTCCCTGTAATACGCGTGGCGCACCCCCGCGCCAGCCGTCACAACCCTGCGTTCGTGAGGCTACTCCGGCGCGTGACGCCCGAGCTACTTCGTGATGCGGTCGCGAATCATCGACGCCCACCTTGCCCACCCGGTACGGCCAGGCCACAGGGCGGCAGCGGAAAGCCGGGCGAGAGCTCGGCTGTGCCTCCGTCGCGAAGAGGCATCTCGAGGTCGACGTGCACGGTCGGCACGATCAGACCCTCGGGGGGTGCACGTCGACGAGCTCGGACCCACGGGCCGCCGCCGCGCATCGCTCGCGTCCGCGCGCGCGCGGTACTGCGCATGCCGAGGCGCTTGATCAGTCCGACATAGAACCCCTTACCCCGTCCTGGGGATGTCACGCGCCCGGTGGGCGGGCCTAGTCCAGCTCGGGGATGTGGCGCGCGACGTGCTCGGTGAGCGTGCGGCGCACCCATGCCTGCGTCTCCGAGTCGGCCATGCGGTAGCGGCCGATCAGGAGCTTCTGCTCGTCGATCGGAAGGCCGGCGATCTCCCAGCGCACCGCGAGCCGCTCGAAGAGCATCTCCGTGCGGCGGCGCCAGTCGTCGTCCACCGTCGCGGCGCCCTTCTCGCGCGCCTTCGCGATCTTGCGGATCGAGCCGGAGCTCAGGGACTCGCGGAGCGTCAGCACGTTCCCCTCGGGGTCCGCGTAGTCGACGGTCGCCGCGGGCTCGCGCTCCTTCGGCCTGCGCGGCATCAGCACTCCTCCACGACGAGATCCGTGAGCGGGGTGTCCGGCGTCCGCCTTGGAAGCAGCGTCGGAGATCACCAGGACGAGGGACGGCTCGACCTTCACGCCCTCGCACTCCGGCTCGGTGGCGACGACCGCCTCGATCGCGAGCTCCTTCTCGGGCAGGAGCTTGACCAGGAACTCCTCGGCGGTGATGTCGCGCTGGCTCTCGGCGCCCGACGCGCCTTGGGCGCCGGTCGCCCCCGAGTCGGCGGTCCTCGTCGTCGCCGCCGCACCCGCCGAGCGCGAGCAATGCTGCGGCCGCGCAAAGCGTTGCGCCCCGGCCCCGCATCAGTCGATCAGCCGCTTCTCCATGCGGTTCACGCCAAGGCGCCACATCGCGATCGCGAACGCCACCAGGATCGCGTAGTGGAGCAGTCCACCGGCTCGAAGCCGAAGCGCCGCGCCGCGCACCAGCTCGACCAGGTGGTAGAGCGGATTGAGCTGGGCGAGCGACCTGCGCCGCCTGCGGAAGCTGGTCGATCGGGAAGAACGTGCCGGCGACGAGGAAGAGCGGCGTGATCACCAGCGTGGTCACGTAGTTGAAGTGGTCGATCTTGCCGACCGTCGCCGCGGTCGCGATCCCGAAGCCGGAGAAGCCGATCGCCGTGGTGAACGCGAAGAGCGGTACGAGGAGCATCCCCCAGGCGGGGTCGAGGCCGAAGAACATGGCGACGATCAAGCGGGAAGCAGCCGTAGAAGCCGGCCCGTGAGCGAGATCCACAGGACCTCGGCCGTGACCAGCTCCTCGACGTCCACGGGCGCCGCGAGGATCGCGTCGTAGGTGTTCTGGAAGCGGTGCTTGACGAACGTCCCGAACATCGAGGGGAACGCGCTCGAGAAGATCACTGCGGTCGCGACCATGCCCGTGCCGACGAACTCGACGTACTCGAGGTCCGCCGACGCCGTCGATCAGCGTCGCGCCCAGGCCGACGCCGAAGGCGAGGAGGTAGATGATCGGCTCGAGGACGCTCGAGAAGGTCGTCGCCTTCCAGAAGGTGCGGAAGTTCGCGACCTCGCGGCTCATCACTCCGGTGATCGCCGCCGGCTCGAGGCGCCTGGCGCCGACCTGGCTCATTCGGCCTCAGCTCCCGTGAGCATCACGAAGACGTCCTCGAGCGAGGCGGCGCGGCGAATCGCGTCCTCGGGAACGACTCCGTTCTGCGCCTTCTCGGAGCCGACGATGGCGACCGCCGGCCCCGCCGGCCGGACGGTAAGGCCCTCGCGACTCCGCCGCGGCGCGCACCTCGGCCAGGCGGTCGGGCGGCCCGTAGACCTCCGCCGTCTCCCGTCCCGCGTGCTCGCGGATCAGGTCCGAGGGCTTGCCGCGCGAGATGATCTTGCCCTCGGTCATCAGCGCCACCTCGTCGGCGAGGCGCTCGGCCTCCTCGATGTAGTGGGTGGACATGAGGATCGTCGAGCCGCCGCCGCGAAGGCCGTCGATGAGCGACCAGAGCTCCGTGCGGATCTGCGGGTCGAGGCCGACGGTCGGCTCGTCGAGGAGGACGAGCTTCGGCTGGTGGACCAGGCCGCGCGCGAGCAGGAGGCGGCGGCGCATGCCGCCGGAGAGCTTGTCCACCTCATCCTTGCGCCGGTCGGTCAGGCGCGCGAGCTTCAGCGAGCGGTCCACCGCCGCCCCCACGTCCTTCACGCGATAGAGGCGGGCGTAGACCGACAGGTTGTCCTCGACCGTGACGTCCACGTCGAGGTTGTCGAGCTGCGGGACGACGCCCATCTCGCCGCGGGCGATCTTGGCCTCGGCGGGCAGGGTGTGGCCGAGGACGCGTGATCTCGCCCTCGTCGGCGATCGCCTGACCGGTCAGGAGGCGCATCGACGTCGACTTGCCTGCGCCGTTCGGGCCGAGCAGGCCGAGGCAGATGCCGGCGGGCACGTCGAGGTCCAGCCCATCGACGGCCTGGATGTCGCCAAAGGCCTTGCGGACGCCCTTCATCTCGATCGCGTTCATGGCAATCGAACTTACCGATGGCCACTGATAGCTTCGAGTCCATGGTCGTAGCGATCGCAGGCGGGCACGGAAAGATCGGATTGCTCCTCACGAGGCTCCTCGCCGAGCGCGGCGACCGGGTCCTTTCGTTCATCCGCAACCCCGACCATGCCGACCACGTCGCCACGGCCGGCGGCGAGGCCGTCGCTGGTCGATCTCGAGAACGCCGAGGCCGAGGAACTCGGCCGAGGCGATCGCCGACGCCGACGCGGTCGTCTTCGCGGCCGGCGCCGGGCCCGGCTCGGGCGCCGAGCGCAAGGAGACGATCGACTACGGCGCCGCCGTGCTGCTGATCGAAGCCGCGAAGCATCGCGAATGCCGACGCGCTACGTGATGATCTCGGCGATGTCGGCCGACGCCGACCACGACGGCGAGGAGGTCTTCGACGTCTACATCCGCGCCAAGGGCCGAGCCGACGAGGAGCTCGCCGACCTCCGGTCTCGAGTACACGATCGTCCGCCCCGGCGGGCTGACGGACGCGGAGCCGAAGGGCCGGGTCGAGATCGCGCCGGTGGTCGAGCGCGGCGAGATCCCGCGCGCGGACGTGGCTGCGGTGGTCGCCGCGTGCCTTGCCGACCCGAAGACGATCGGGCGGACGTTCGAGGTCGTCTCCGGCGAGGACCAGATCGAGCTGGCCCTCACCCGCTTGCGCGCTCTTAGCTGAAGTCGTCCCGTGACGGGGCCCACGCCGCTCAGCCGACGCTGAGAATCTCCAGCTTCTTTGCGCCGTTCGGGGTCTCGAAGGTGACTTCGTCGCCTACGGAGGCGCCCAGGAGGGCCCGACCGACCGGGCTCTCGGCCGAGAGCTTGCCCTCGGCCATCGAAGCCTCCAGGCGGTGAACGAGCGTGACTTCCTTCTCCTCGCCGGAGTCCGCGTCGCGGAAGCGGACGCGTGAGCCGACCGCGGCCGAGCCGCCTTTGGGCGCCTCGATCACCTCGGCGTTGGCCAGCATGTCCTCGAGCATCCGGATGCGCGCCTCCAGGTGGCCCTGCTCGTCCTTGGCCGCGTGGTACTCGGCGTTCTCGGAGAGGTCGCCCTCCTCGCGCGCGGCCTTGATCGCCGCGACGATCCGCGGGCGCTTGACCTCGCGGAGCTCCTCCAGCTCGGCCTCTGCCTCGGCCTTGCCCTGGGGGCTGATCTCGTTCACGGCGTCGCTCATGCGCGCCTCACGCTACCCGACCGGGGCTAGAATCAAGGGAGACATAGGGGGCGAATCAGATTCGACGTGGGTCATGTTCGCCTCGATGTTGCGAGTCGAGGATCCAGGGTTGGCCTCGTAAAACTCTCCCTGGAAAACCATAATTGCGGACCATGAGTTCGCCCTCGCGGCCTAGCAACAACTAGGACCATTAGGTATCGGCCCGGGAGCCTGCGTCCGGATCACCGGTATCAACAAGCAGGCTCGCTCCTCGGGTAGGACCTTCGATCCGAGAGGACATCCTAAGGAAGGTATGGCGCCGGTGACGTACCCCACGGATTGACCGACCCGGCCGCCGAGATCAGACTCCGATGGGAACACTCGTAGACGCATCGAGGCAACGTCCGCGGACGCCGGGGCAGTACCGGCCGCCTCCACTAATTCGCCGAGAGTTGGAATTTCCACGATATGTGTGGCTGTTCCAACTCTCGGCGCCGGTGTCAGGAGAAGTTCTCCCGCCGGAATGGGCGCATCCCTCGCGCCTCGTAGTTCGCCAGCGCGTGCTCGGCGTCCATCGTGTTCGTCGAGACCCAGACGCGCGGTGCGAGCTCGAAGCCGCGCTTGATTGCGTGCGTGAGCAGGGCCGAGCCGAGGCCCTTGCCCTGATACGGCTCGCGGATGCCGAAGATCGAGATCAGCGTCGAGTCGCGGTCGACCCGGAGCTCGAAGTAGCCGGCCGGCTCGCCGTCGACCTCGGCGATCCACGTCTCGACGCCTCCCTCCCACGCCGCCCACTGCTCCTCGGTCCAGCGCAGGCGGTCGACCCACTGGTGGGGCTCGCCGATCTCCTCGTAGAGCTCGCGGTTGATCGCCTGGGTCGTGGACCTGGCGGAAGCGAGTAGTCGACCCGCGCCGGGCTCGCGGGCTCGCGCAGATCCGCCGGGTCGGTCAATCTCGAGGTAGGTGATCGTCTCTGTCATGCGCGGAATCGGTTCATCGGGCCTTAATCCGAGTCCGACAAGATAAGAGGGTGAGCGGCCCACGAAACACCTGGCGGACTCGAAGTACGAGCGCGAGTACGAGCCGATCCAGCCCGGCGGCGGCCGCTCGGGGTCGTTCACCGAGCGGGCGAAGAAGTTCCTCGGCCCGATCGCCATCGCGGTCATCGCCTTCGCGAGCAAGGCGAAGGCGATCCTGCTGCTGCTGCCGAAGATCAAGGTCCTCTCGACCTCGGCGACGATGCTGGTCTCGATCGCCGCCTACTCGCTGATCTGGGGCTGGGCGTTTGCCGCCGGCTTCGTGGTCCTGCTGCTCGTCCACGAGATGGGGCATGTGATCCAGCTTCGCCGCGAGGGAATCGAGGCGTCGGCGCCGATGTTCATCCCGTTCATGGGCGCGTTCGTCGCGGCCAAGTCGATCGGCGACGACGCGGGCGCCGAGGCACGCGTCGGCCTTGCCGGGCCCGTGCTCGGCTCGCTTGCGTGCCTGGTGCCGGTCGCGATCTGGCAGGCGACCGGCAACGAGTTCTGGCAGGCGCTCGCGTTCGTCGGCTTCTTCCTCAACCTCTTCAACCTCCTCCCCGTGCTGCCGCTCGACGGCGGACGCGCGATGGCCGCGCTCTCGCCATGGGTCTGGGCATGTCGGCTACGCGGGGCTCGTCGCCCTCACCTTCGCCTTCCCGAACCCGATCATGATCCTGATCCTGCTCCTGGGCGGGATGGAGACCTATAAGCGCTTCAAGGCGCGCAACACGCCCGAGTCGAAGGCCTTCCACGACATCCCGCGCTCGACGCGGATCGGGGTTGCGGTCGTCTACCTGGGCCTCGCCGCGCTGCTTGCGCTGCGGCATGTCGGAGACCTTCCTCGAGCGCGACTTCGACGACGTCTGAGTGGTTGAAAGCACGCGGCGGCCCCGGCGGGCACACTGAGGGACATGGAGAAGGAATTCGACGTCGATCGTCATCGGCGCGGGCCCTTCGGGCGAGGTGGCGGCCGGCCGGCTTGCCGACGCCGGCCTGGACGTCGCGCTCTGCGAGCGCGCACCTGGTCGGCGGGGAGTGCTCCTACTACGCGTGCATGCCCTCGAAGGCGCTCGTCCGGCCCGGCGAGCTGATCGGCGAGGTCGGCCGGGTGCCCGGGGTCGAGCTCGCGTCCGACGCGCCGACTCCGGACAAGGTGCTCGCGCGGCGCGACGAGGTCATCCACGACCTCGACGACTCGGTCCAGCTTCCCTGGCTCGAGGACCGGGGCATCGAGCTCTTCCGCGAGGAGGCTCGGCTGGACGGCGAGCGCCGCGTCATTGCGGGCGACGACGTCCTCACCGCCCGCAAGGCCGTCATCGTCGCCACCGGCACCGGCGCGCTCGCTGCCCCCGATCCCGGGGCTGGCCGAAGCGGACCCATGGACGAACCGGGAGGCCACGACCGCGAAGGAGGTCCCGGAAAGCCTGATCGTGATCGGCGGCGGACCCGGTGGGTTGCGAGCTGGCGCAGGCCTGGAACTCGCTCGGCGCCGACGTGGTGCTCCTGGAAGTGGCGCCGCGACTCGTTGCCGCCGAGGAGGAGTTCGCCTCGGAGGAGCTCGAGGCAGCGCTGAAGGAGGCGGGCGTCGACGTGCGCACCGGGCGTCGAGATCGCGAACGCCGCGGGCGAGGACGGTCGGGTCCACGTGACGTTCGACGAGCGGCGAGACGATCGAGGCCGAGCGCCTCATGGTCGCGGCGGGCCGGCAAGCCCAACACCGCCGGCATCGGGCTCGAGACGGTCGGCCTGCACGGAAGGCGACTGGATCGAGGTCGACGACCAGCTGCGGGTCAACGGCTACGACTGGCTGTACGCGATCGGCGACATCAACAAGCGATCGCTGCTCACGCATTCCGGCAAGTACCAGGCACGGGTGGCGTGCGAGACGATCCTCGGTCGCAAGGCTGCCGCTACCTCCGATCTGGGCGGGCCGCCCGCGGTGACCTTCACGGACCCGCAGATCGCCGCGGTGGGGCTGACCGCCGACGAAGGCAGCAGGAAGAGGGCATCGACGTCGAGACCGTGGACGTCTCGACTTCGGGCAACGCGGGCGCGAGCTTCCACGGCCGCAACACGCCCGGCACCTCCCGGCTCGTGATCGACAAGGAGCGCGAGGTCATCGTCGGCGCGACGTTCGTCGGCTATCAGACCGCGGAGCTCCTCCATTCGGCGACGATCGCCATCGCTGGCGAGGTGCCCGTGGCCGAGCTCGTCGAGGCGATCCCGCCGTTCCCGACGCGCACCGAGATCTGGCTGCGGCTGCTCGAGGAGTACGGGCTCTGTAGCGCCCGACCCGTGGGCTAGAGCGAGAGCTTCGTCTTCAGGTCGTCGAGGAAGCCGCGCGGGAAGCCCGGCGATCGAGTCGAGCTCGTCGAGTGACTTGAAGCTTCCCTCGCGCTCGCGGAAGGCGAGCACGCGGCCCGTCTGGGTCACCGACAGGCCGAGCCCGCGCAAGTCCTCGTATGAGCCGAGTTCAGGTTGACCGGGCCGGACGAGGCGAGTCTGCAGGCTCGGCGGGCTGCTCGGCGCCGGAGATGACTCCTCACCGGTGGCGGGCTCAGGGTCGGCATCGGGCTCAGGCGCCGCATCGGCCTCCGCGTCCGGCTCGGGGGTCGGCTCCGGCTCGGGTCTCGGCGCAGGATGTCGGGTCGGAGCCTCGGCACGAACTCCGGATCAGGCCGAAGCCTGGGCTCGGGCGGATCTCAGGCCGAAGCTCGGGCTCGGGCGGAATCTCGGGCCGAAGCCTGGGCTCGAATGCCGGTTCCGGCCCAGCCTCAGCTTCCGGCTCGGCCTCAGCAGTTCGCTCAGCTTCCGGCTCGGGCTCCGCCGCACGGTTCGGGCTCGGGCTCGGGCGTCGGTTCCGGGTCTCGGAGCCGCGGGCTCGAACGGCACGGCAAGGCTTGCGCCGCTGCTCCAGCGCCTCGTACTCCTCCGGGTCGAAGATGTCGTCGACGACGGACTTCGCGCGACGCTCGGACTCGGTGGCGCGGGCCTCCGCCTCGGAGATCCGGTCGAGGAGCTCGCGCAGGCGCTTGCCCCGCTCGAGCTCGTCCGACTTCAGCTTGGCCAGGCGCTCCGCGCGGGCAACGCGAGCCTCGGCCTCGGCTGCGCGGCTCTCCACGTCCTCCAGGCGCTCCGCGGCGCGCTCGAGTGCCTCGGCGGTGCGCTGCTGGCTTTCGAGCAGGCGGAGCTCCGTCTCGCGGAGCTCCGCGGCCGAGTGCCTGCTCCTGGACGCGTCGCTCCTCGAGCTGGCGCTCGGCGTCCTGAAGCTCGCTGAACGAGCTTCGTCCGCTCGGGCTCCGAGCGCTCCGCGTCGGCTCGAACGCGCGCTTCGGCCTCCGCGGCGGCCTCCTCCGCCAGCTCGGCGAAACGTTGGCGCGGACTTCGTCAAGCGACTGCTCCGCGGCAGGCGCCGGCTCCGGCTCATGGACGCCTGCCGGGGCGAGCAGGCGGCGGCTGATAGGCGGCCGCCGGGGGCACGGGTTCGGGGATGGCTCTGGTTCCGGCTCGGGCTCAGGCCCCGCGCTCCGCCTCCGGCTCTCGGCTCCATACGTCCGCGGCCTCGCCTCGGCGATCGGCCGGCTCGCTCCAGCGCCGCTGCGGCCTGCTCGCGACGCGCCGGTCTGCCTCGGCCTCGATCGGATCGACGTCCTCTGACTGCTCCGAACGCTCGAGCCGCTCGAGCGCGGCCCGCTCGGCAGCTGCGGCCAGCGAGTCGCCTCCGATCAGGCCGCCCGGCTCGCGGCGGAGCCGCGGGCACGTCCGGAGTCGGCGGAGGTTCGGGCGCCTGCGGGCTCTCGGCCGCGGCATGTGAGCGCCGCGGTCCTCGGTCGAGGGCTGGTGGAGGATCGTGTCGAGCTGAGGCTCCTCCGGCGCGGGTGCCTAAGGCGGCGAGGGCGGCGGCGCCGGAATCGCCGGCGGCGCCGGCGCGCCCGCCTTCTTCGCAGCCTTCGCGGCCTTCGCCGCCTCGCGGCGCTCGAGCGCGACGCGCTTTCGCTCCTCGCGAGCGCTCGCGCGCTCCGCCTTCTTCGCCTCGGCCAGCCGCGCTTTCTCCTCGCGGGACTGCTTGCTTCCGCCGATGCCGAAGAATCCGCGCGACGAGCGCTGCCGGCCTTCTTCGCCTCTGCCGCGGCCTTCTTCTGAGCCAGCTTCTCTGCCTTTGCCTGCTTCGACGGCTTCCTGCTTGCGGCGCTTCTCTTCGAGCTTGGCTGCGCGCTTGGCCGCTTTGGGTCGGGTGCGGGCGCGGCGGCGGGCCTGGCATGGCGGCGGCTCGGGGCGCCGCGGGTGCACGGGCGCGCCGGCGTCGCCCGGTGAGGCGGCTGTCGCTGGGTCCGGCATCAAGTCTCCCGGGCCCGCGGGCAGCGGGCTGCGGGGGCGTCTGGGCCGTCGCGGCATCTCGGGCGTCAGCCGTCGTCGGCCGGCTGCCGGCAGGCGGCAGGCTGACGCAGGCGGGGGCGTGGCGGCGCCGATCGGGCCCGGCGCTGAGTCGCGGCGCGGCATCGTCCACCGCCGGCATCGGCTCAAGCTCATGCTTGCCGGAAGCACGCCCGGGACCGGCTGGGAGGCTAACCGGGTTGCCCCTCAGGCGCGCGCAGGATCGCCGAGAGACGTCGCCTCGGCACCCTCCTGCTTGTCGTCGTCCCGTCGCCCTTACCGGACCGCTGAAGCCTGAATGAGCGCATCGCGCCTATCGTTTCACACCGCGCCGGCGGATTCTCCTTCGAGCGGGCGCGAGTGTAAGCGTCGTTGCAGGGGTCTTAGCGCATCCGGTGGCGCATCTCGCGCTCGACCTCGCGCCTGACCTCGCGGTCGCGGATCTCGCGGCGGCGGTCGCGCCCCTCCTTACCCCGCGCCAGCGCCAGTTCGACCTTCGCCCGCGGGCCCTTGAAATAGACGCGAACGGGCACGAGCGTCAGTCCCTTCTGGGCGGTGGCGCCCAACCAGCCGCTCGATCTCGTGCGCGTGGAGGAGGAGCTTGCGCGGGCGATCCGGCTCGTGGTTCTCCTGGGCCGCCGGCGGATAGGGCGGGATGTGCATGTTGCGAAGCCAGACCTCACCGTCGTCCACGACCGCGTAGGCGTCGGCGAGCATCGCCTTGCCGCCCCGAAGCGACTTCACCTCGGTGCCGTGGAGTTGCATGCCGGCCTCGAACTTCTCGACGAACTCGTACCTGTGCGCAGCGCGGCGGTTCGACGCGACGTCGCCCGAGGCGAGCTTTCTCTTTCCCTTCTTGGCCATCAGGGTCTAGCTTGACGCATCAGGGGCGGCCAATCGGCTGCTGAGCGCACGCCGAGGCTACTCATGGGACCTCTTCCAGGTCGGTGCGGCCCCGCGGCTGCCTCGACGCCCGAGACCGAGACCGTGATCGGGTCGCCGAAGCGCACCTCGCGCCCGGTCCGGCCGCCGACGAGCGCCGTCTCGGTCTCGTTCAGCTCGAAGCGCTCGCCGCGCATCGTCCGGGCGGGCACGAACCCCTCGTAGACGTCGCCCAGCTCGCCGCCGAAGCGGACGAACGCGCCCGCGTTGATCACGCCGGAGACCTCCCCGTCGAACCGCGTCGAGTGGCCACGCTCGAACAGCTCGCGCTCCAGCAGGAACGCCGCGCACACGCGGTCCGCCCGCCGCTCGATCTGCATCGCCTCGCGTTCGCGATCGGAGCACCACGGCCCGGCGTCGCGGACGTCGGATGGGTCGGGCGCGGCTCTCGCCCGCTCCCACGACCGAGAGGAGCGAGCGGTGTGCGATCAGGTCGGGGTAGCGGCGGATCGGCGACGTGAAGTGCGCGTAGGCGGGGCTCCCGAGCCCAGCGTGGCCGAGGTTCTTGTCGGTGTAGTACGCCTGCTTGAGCGAGCGGAGGACCAGCGAGCCGAGCGACTGCGCGCCCTGGCCGCGGCGGCGCGCCTCGCGTGCGACCCAGCGGCTGATCTCGCCGACCAGGTCGCCGGCCTCGGTCGGGCTCATGCCCTTCTTCGAGCCCGGCGCGGGCACCTCGATCGCCGCGAGCTGGTCCAGCAGGCGGTCGAACGCGAGCCGGATCGGGCTGCTCGTGGACCCGGTAGAGCGCCGGCGCGCTCGCGCTTCTCGAGGAGGTCCGCGACCTGCTCGTTCGTGAGGATCATCAGGTGCTCGATCAGCTGGTGAGCCTCCGTCTGCGGGACGCTGTGCGGCGCGGACGACAGCGCCGTCGGAGTCGAACTCGAACTCGGGCTCGAACGACTCCACCTCGAGCGCGCCGCGCGGGCGCGCCTCGGCGAGCGCCGCCGCCGCCTTGCGCGCGAGGTCCAGCGGCTCGGCGACGAGCTCGGGCGGCGCGCTCCTTGCCCGGCGAAGATGCGGTCGAGCTGGTCGTAGTCCAGGCGTGCGCCGGAGCGGATGCGGCTGCGGTAGAAGCTCGCCGAGCGGACCTTTCCCGCGCCGTCGATGCCGCATCTCGGCGGTGACGGCCAGGCGATCCTGGTCGGGCACCAGGCTGCACGCCTCGTTCGAGAGCGCGCCGGGAAGCATCGGCTCGACCATGCCCGGGCACGTACACGCTGGTCGCCCGCCGGTAGGCCTCGGAGTCGAGCGCCGAGCCCGGCCTGACGTGAGCCGAGACGTCCGCGATGTGGATCCACAGGCGGATGCCGTCGCCGTCGGGCTGCGCGGAGACAGCGTCATCGAAGTCGCGCGCCGTGGCGGGGTCCACCGTGAAAGTGGCGAGGTCACGCAGGTCGCGCCGGGTGGGGTCCACCTCGCCCGCGGCGGCCGGCGCTTCGCGCGCCTCGTCCTCGATCCGCCGCGAGAAGCCCGCGGCGCTCCAGCCCCTCCCACAGAAGCGCCTGGACCACGTCGCGCGCACGCTTCGGCGAGCCGAGCGCCCGCACCGCCTTGACGCCCCGCGCGCTGGGCGCGGCGAGGACCATCTGCCCCGCGTCCGCGCGCACCTTGCCGCGCTCGAGCGGCATGCCGCCCGCCACGCTCGAACAGGGGCTCGACGACGTGGAAACGCCCGCGCTTGACGACAACGCCGACGAACGAGCCGGACCGTTCCGCCCTCAAGGGAGCTTCTGGCCCAGGACCTCGAGCGCCCTGTCGAGGGCCTCGTCGCGCTCGGTCTTCGAGGTCGGCCTTGTCCTCGACGTCGGGCGGGATGCCCTCGTCCGCGATCGAAACGTCCTCGGACGTGAAGTACTCGGCGACGGTCAGGTTGATCGCGGAGCCGTCGGGCAGCGGGACCGACTCCTGGACCGTTCCCTTGCCGAAGGTCGTCTCGCCAACGAGGGTCGCCAGGCCGTAGTCGGACATCGCCGCGGCCAGGATCTCCGACGCGGACGCGGTGCCACCGTCGATCAGGACGACCGTGGGCTTGGGGTCGATCGCGTCGCCGAGCGCGTCGTAGACCTCCTCGCCGGTCGTACGGCCGCGCGTGGTGACGATGTCGCCATCTTCGACGAAGACCGACGCCGAGGCGATGGCTTCGTCGAGGCGCCCGCCGCCGTTTCCGCGCAGGTCGAGGATGAGGCCCTCGGCGCCTTCGCGGTAGAGGCGATCGATCTCGGAGCGAAGCTCCGCATGGGCGCCCTGGTCGAAGCTCGCAGAAGAGGACGTAGCCGACCTTGCGGCCGTCGACGTGCTCGATCCGGCCTTGAGCGGCGGGAACGTGATCTGCGCCCGCTCGACCGGGATCTCCTTGGTGCCTTCGCCGCCGACCGGCTGGATCGTCAGCTCCACCTCCGTGCCGACCTTGCCCTTGATCTTCGCCGTCGCAAGCTCGGCGGGAATGCCACCCAGGTCCTTGCCGTCGGCGGCGAGGATCACGTCGCCGACGTCGATGCCTGCGCCCTCCGCGGGCGAGTCCGGGAACACCGCCGTCACTTCGAGGCCCTCGGGAACCTCCTTGATCGAGAGGCCGACGCCCTTGAAGTCGCCCGCCCAGCGACCTCTGGAACTGCCGGAACTCCTTGGGATCGAAGTAGTGGGAGAACCTGTCGTCGTACTCCTTGCGGAGCTCGTCGATCATGCCCCGGATCGAGCCCGACTCGAGCTCTTCGTCGGTTACCTCCTCGAAGTAGTTCTCCTCGATGAAGGCTTCGGCCTGATCGCGGACCGTGGGCCCCGACGAGATCTGGTCCCCAGAGAGCTCGAAGTACAGCGCGATCGCGGCAAGGGTGATCGCGGCCCCGGCGAAGAGACCTGAGAAGAAGCTTGAGCGGCGGGAGGGGTCAGGCACCTTGCCTGCGCCCCTCGTCAGCCCTCGCTGGCTTCGGTGCCAGACCCCAATCAAACCCTCAGGAAGCGGCGCAGAGTGATGCCGCTTCCGAGGGCGGACACGATCATCGCCGAGGAGACGAGGATGATCACCAGGGGCAGGAAGCCCATGGTCGAGAGGGAGTCCACGAGATTCAGGTTGTCTGAGAGCGGGTCTACGACGGTCACCTTTCCGAGCCAAAGTATGCCCACCGCTACCGCGGCTCCGGCCAGACCGACGATCACGCCTTCGATCATGAACGGCCACCTGATGAACCAGTTGGTCGCGCCGACGAGCCTCATCACCTCGACCTCACGCCTACGGGCGTAGATCGAAAGCCGGATCGTGTTGCCGACCAGCATCAGGGAGGCGATCAGGAGGAGCACCGCGAGGATCGCGAGCACGACCGTCACCGCGCCCGGTGACGCGGGTGATCTTCGAAGCGTCCTGGCGGGCGTCGCGGACCTCGTCGACGATCGGGCTGATCGGCTGGCGGTCGCCCGCCGGGCCGGTCTTGGTGATCGCGGCGGTCACCGCGCCCAGGTTCGTCGGGTCGTCGATGTCGATCGCGAACGAGGGCGGCAGCGGGTTGGAGTTCAGCTCGTCGAGCGATTCGGAGAGCTCGCCTTCGACACGGCCGGCGAGGACCTCGATCGCCTCCTTGCGGGAGACGAACTCGACCGCCTCCACGTGCGGGATGGTCTCGAGCTCGGAGCCGAGCGCGTCGATCTCGTCGCGGGCGGCGTCGTTGAAGAGGAAGACGTTGAGCCCGATCTGGTCGCGGACGTCCTGGGTCTTGTCACCCGACGCCTTCAGCACCGGGATCAGGACTCCGAGGAGGAGGGTCGTGACGACGATCGTCACGATCGCGGCGATCGACGGGGCAGCCGACCGGCGCAGGGCCCGGATGGCTTCGGAGAAGAAGAAGACAGCGCGGCTCATGCTGCTACCAGTCCAGGATGTCGTTGACGCCGGTGGACGGCTCGACGTCGAGCTCACGATGCGAGGCGAGCCGCGAACTCGCGGGTCGACTCGTCGTGGTAGCCGCCCGAGACCTCGTCGCGGATCAGGCGCCCTTCCTCGAGCTGGATCACGCGGCGGCGCATCTTGTCCACCATCTCGCGGTCGTGCGTGACGACGAGGACGGTGGTGCCGGTGCGGTTGATCCGGTAGAGCAGCTGCATGATCCCGATGGACGTCTCGGGGTCCAGGTTTCCGGTGGGCTCGTCGGCGAGAAGGAGAGGCGGGTGGTTGACGAAGGCACGCGCGATCGAAACGCGCTGCTGCTCGCCGCCCGAGAGCTGGTCCGGGTAGTTGTGGATCTTCGACTGGAGGCCGACCAGGCGGATGATCTCCGGCGTCTTGCGGCGGATCTCAGAGCGCGACTCGCCGATCACCTGAAGCGCGTACGCCACGTTGTCGTAGACGGTGCGGTTCGGAAGGAGCTTGAAGTCCTGGAAGACCGTGCCGATCCGGCGGCGGAGCTTCGGCACGCGGGAGTGGGGCATGTCGTTGATGTCGTGCCCCGCGATCTCGACCTCGCCGGAGGCGGGCTCGACCTCGCGGATCAGGAGCTTGATGAGCGTGGACTTGCCGCAGCCCGTGGGGCCGACGACGAAGGCGAACTCTCCCCTGGCGACCTCCAGCGACACGCGCTCGAGCGCAACGTGCCCGCCGGGGTAGACGACGGTCGCGTCCTTGAGCGCGACGATCGGCGGCTTCGGAGCCGGCGCGCCTGTGCGCGACTCATAGCGGGTTGAAGCGTCGTGTCCGCGGGCACGGCCGCGGCTCGAGCGTGAGCGTGTGAGAGCCATTGGCTGAGATCCTTCTTCAGGCATAAGCGGGTTCCTTTGGCGGCCACCTCCTGCAAGGCGACGGCCATCCGAGTGATGCAAGCAGCTTAGCGCAGATTATGAGCGAACGCTAATGCTTCGCTAAGGCGCAACGAAAATTGCGCTCTTGTAGGGTCCCGCACGTGCGACTGGACCGGCGCCAAGCCGTTGCGCTCTTCGCCATCGGCGCCCTCGGGGGGCTCGTCGGCGACGCGTGCCACGTCGCCACCGGGACCACGACGTATCTCGACGAGACGTTCCCGTTCATCTGGAAGAGCCAGCTCTGGTTCCCGATCGCGGTAGGCATCGCGACCGTGTCAATCGGCGAGCTCCGCCTCCGCCTGGGACCGCCCCGCCCCGGGAACAACCCCGTCGAGGCCGCCGCGGCGATCGCGAGCGTGATCGCCCTGTACGCCCTGACGGCCGCGATGACGGACGAGGAGCCGCTGACCGCAACCGTCCTGATCTGGTCGCTCGCGATCCTGATCGCGGCCAGGTTCGGCGGCGGGATGCCGGCGCTCGTTTGCGCGGTTGCGGCGGCGGTGCTCGGACCGCTTGCCGAGATCCTGATCGTCGAGGCAGAGCTGGCGATGTACGCACCTTCTGCCGACGGACTGCTCGGAGTGGCCGAGTGGCTTCCGGCCCTCTACTTCGCGTTCGGGATCGTCGCTGCCCGCCTCGCGGAGCTGATTCCAGCGACACGACCGGGAGGACGAGGATGAGCGAATCACTGGAGAACGCGATCGCGCGGTACAACGAAGCCTGGAACGCGCACGACCTGGATGCGATCATGGCCGCGCACGCCCCCGACATGGTCTTCGAGAACCACACGGCGGGCGAGTCCGCCGAGGGCGAGGACGTCCGCGCTCATATCGCGGCCATCTTCGAAGGCTGGCCGGACCTCGCCTTCGAAACCCGGCGCCTCTACGTCCGCGAGGACCTGGTGGTCCAGGAGTGGACGGCGAGCGGCACCCATCAGATGACGATGCGCCGCGGCGACCTGGTCGCCGAGCCGACCGGCCGGCGAATCGAGTGGAAGGGCCTCGATGTGATCCCGTACGAGAACGGCCTCATCAAGCGCAAGGACGTCTACTCGGACTCGGTGTCCATCCTTCGGCAGGTCGGCCTCCTCGACTGAGGCTCAGGCCATTCGTTAGCGCCGCGTCCGTCTGGGTAAGTGCGGTCCCGAGGAGTCGACGCCGCGAGCGCTCGGCGCATTTCCAAGGGAAGGAATCCAGATGGCGTTTCGCAGAGACCACCACGGTGCACCACGATCGAGGCACGGGCCTTGCCCGCGGCCCGGCCTACATAATCGGCACCATCCTGGCCGCGTTCGGCCTGCTCATGCTGGTCTCGGGCGGAGACGACCCGGTCAACTTCGCTACCGGTGGGTTCCCCGACGCTGACGTGGGCGGCGAGGAGTTCATCGGGTTCGAGTGGACCGGCTGGACGGCTTGGATCACGATCACCGCCGGAGCGCTTCTGCTCTTCGGCGCGGCTCAGCACGCCCTGGCGAAGGGCTTCAGCCTCGTCGTCGGCCTCGCCCTCGGCGCGTGCGCGCTGATCGGTTTCATCGACGGTGACGTCCTGGGTCTGGCGGCGGCGAACTGGGCGACCGAGCTCGGCTGGGGAATCGCCGCGGTGCTGCTCGTCCTGAACGTGCTCGCGCCCAGAGTCGGCGGCGAAGACCACGAGGTCCATCGTCGAGCCGGTGGTTGACCGCGACCGCGACGGCGTCGACGACCGCGACGAACATCATGGCCCTGTGGTCGACCGCGACCGGGACGGAGTCGACGACCGCCGCGAGGGCCGGGTCCCCTAGGGGGCCGAGGTCCAGTCCGGCCCGAACAGGGGCGGGTGCGAGACGATCGGCTTGAGGAGCAGCGCCTCGCGCGCGCGGTCTGCGATCCCGCGCGCGGTCAGGCCGAAATGCTCCATGCAGGCCTCGCCCGTCCCTGAGATCCCGAACTCGTCGCCCATGCCGACGGCGAAGATCGGGACGGGGTGCTGCTCGGCGGCAACCTGGCGCACCGCGTCCGAGAGGCCGCCGACCACGCGGTGCTCCTCGGCGGTCACGGCCACGCCCGTCTTCGCGAGCGTCTCCAGGATCGACTCCGAGTGGATCGGCTTGATGATCGAGACGTTCACGACCTCTGCCTCGATTCCGTCCTCGGCTTCGAGCGACTCGGCCGCCTCGAGTGCGCGCCAGACCATGTGCCCTGTCGCGATGAGCGAGATGTCCTGAGCCCTCGCGCAACACGTCGACGCCGGTGCCGAGCGTCTCGGGGACATCCTCGTAGACGACCGGAGTCGCGGGACGGCCAAAGCGCAGGTACTGAGGCTCTTCGGACTCGTACGAGTCGAGCGTCGCGCGGTAGGCCTGGTTGTAGTCGGCGGGGACAACCACGCTCATGTTCGGCATCACGCGCATGAGCGCGATGTCCTCGATCATCTGGTGCGAGGCGCCGTCCTCGCCCAGGGAGACGCCGCCGTGCGAGGCGCAGATCTTCACCGGTAGCTCGTTGTGAGCGATCCCCAGCCGGATCTGGTCGTAGGCGCGGCCGGTCGCGAAGATCGCGAAGGTGGACGCGTATGGGCGCTTGCCGGTTGCGGCGAGCCCGCAGGCCATCGACATCATGTTCGCCTCCGCGGCCCCGACGTTGAAGAACCGCTCGGGGAACGCCGCGCCGAACTTGGCCGATTGGGTCGAGACCGAAAGGTCCGCATCGAGCGCGACGACGTCCTCGTGCGCTTCGCCCAGCTCCACGAGCGCCGCCCCGTATGCGTTGCGGGTCGCGCCTGGCTCGGCCTTGCCGGCCATCAGCTCGGCCTCCTGCTGGAGCGCGGCGGTCTGCTCCTCGAGACGGGCCTCGAGCTCTTCGAGCGCCTCGACGGCCTGCTCCGGGCTGGGCGGCTTGCCGTGGAAGCCGAAGCGGCCCTCCATGAAAGACACGCCGCGGCCCTTCTTCGTCTGCGCGATGATCGCCGCGGGGCGGTCGAGGGTGCGGCTTCGCTCGAGCGCCTCGACGATCGCCTCCATGTCGTGGCCGTCGATCTGGATCGAATCCCAGCCGAACGCCTCGAACTTGGCGCGCATGTCGCCGATGTCCATGACCTGCTCGGTCGTGCCGTCGGTCTGGAGGTGGTTGTAGTCGACGATCGCGGTGATGTTCCTGAGCCCGAAGTGAACAGCGGCCGTTGCCGCCTCCCAGGTCTGGCCTTCCTGGCAGTCCCCGTCGGAGAGGACGCCGAAGACCTGGGCGGTGTCTTCGAGCCCATCGAGGCGCAGCGCGAGCCCGATCCCCACGCACATCGAGAGTCCCTGGCCGAGCGAGCCGGTTGAGACCTCGACGCCCGCGGTCTTGTTCATGTCCGGATGGCCCTGAAGCGGTGCGCCGATCTTGCGGAGCCCCTGGAGGTCTTCGTGCGGGAAGTAGCCGTGGTGCGCGAGCGCCGCGTACTGAATGGGCGCAGCGTGGCCCTTGCAAAGGACGAAGCGGTCGCGCTCGTGCCACGCCGGGTTCTCCGGGTCGTGGCGGAGGACCCGGTTGTAGAGGGCCGAGACGATGTCGGCCGCAGAGAGCGATGAGTCCAGATGCCCCGACTTGGCGACGGCCAGCATCCGGACGCAATCGAGGCGGTGCACCGTCGCCCAGCGCTCCAGCTCGGCGATCGTCGGCTCGATCTCGCCCCGTGCGAGCTCCTTGGAGGGCGGGTGGGGGTCGGGAACGGAGCGCAGATGGCTCATGGGCGCGAGGTTACCGTCAGCGGCCCAATTCGGTGATGCTGCCGGACTCCCCATCGCGAATGCGAGCCTAGGTGCCGCGAGGGACGGAACCGCGCGGCCGGATCACCGCAAAATGCGACAAGGGCAACGTCCCGGTTGCCATATTGGATGCGTGGACCAGTTTCGCATCCGCAACGTTGACCCTCGTGGTCGCCGCGGCCCTGATCGGCATCGGCGTCGGCCTGGCGACCGGGCTCTTCGAGGACGACGACCCCGTTCCGCCGACCACGGCCGCGACGACCGTCGGCGGCGAGCCCTCGCCGCCCTCAGGCGAGCGTGGCGGCAAGGGCGGCGGGAAAGCGACCGAGCCGGACCTGCCCCCGACCGAGGACGATCCGGAGGGCCTGGAGCCCGGCCCCAGCGGCCCGGCTCCATCCTCGGACGACGAGACGGCCGCCGCCGAGGCGGCTCGGGGCTACGTCGATGCGATCGACGCGCGGGACGGGCGGGGTGTGTGCGGTGCGTTCGCGCCCGGCGGCATCGGCACCTTGAAGCTGCCCGAGGAGCGCGGATCGTGTCCCGCTTCTCTGGAGGCCTCGCTCGGCTTCGAGGGGAAGGACGGCCAGCCCGTCTGGGATCACTCCGAGATGACCCAGGACGTCTCGGCGCTGATCGACGGCGACTCCGCGCGCGTGGTCGCGACCGTGTTCACCGAGTACGCGGACGTCCGCGAGCCCACGATCGAGGACGACATCATCTATCTCGACGCGGTCCGGGGACGAATGGCTGGTCGTCAAGCCCAGCGCCACTCTCTACCGCGCCGTCGGCATCGCGGACATTCCGCTGAGCGCCCTCCAGCCGCCGGGCTAGCGCTGAACGGAATTGATGTTCGCGCGGGGCGCGCCGCCCTGGAGGATCGTGAAGTAGGCGCGCTTGGCGCTGAGCGCGGTTGACCAGATGCGCTTGTTGCGGCTGGTCAGCACGTGGCCGGTGTCGTTGTTGCCGAGCTTTTTCAGACGAAGCTCCCACTTGGCCTTGGTGCCGCGGACGTAGAGGAGCGACGATCCGCGGACCGACGGGTTCGCCAGCTGCACGACGTTCGAGCGGATGACGACGTCGCGGCGCACGCCCTTGAGCTGCGCCTTGACGATCCGGCTCCCCTTCGGAGTGAGGATCGAGTACACGAGCGTGTTGCCGTCGATGCCCGGCAGGCTCACCTGATCGGGGTCGCCCGCGGCGGCGATCGACTTCGGCTCGCCGGCAACGCCGGAGTCGGCGATCTTGCGCGCGGCGAGACGGTCGCGTCCCTCGATCCGGGTCCGGTAGGCGATCCAGTTGTTGGAGACGGCCACGGCATCGACGCCGGGCGCGTCGAACGAATCGACCTCCGCGAAGCCGGGGCGACCGAGGATGCGGACGGTCTGCCCGTCGATCACGGCCGCGTACTTGTCGGCGATCGACGGGTCGGTGCCGGGCAGGCCCTCCGGCCCCTGGCCCTCGGTGACGAAGGCGGCGTCGCCCGCGCCCTTGGCGAACGCCAGGGTCGGCCCGGCGACGGACGGATCGACTGGCGCCCCTCACCTGCTTCACGTCAGCCTGAGCCGTGGCGGCGAACGAGAGCGCAAGCGCGGCCGCGACCAGCGCAAGCGCGTCGCCGAAGCGGATCGCGCGGTAGAGCTCCGGCCGCTCCGCCATGAGCGTGATCGCCCGCCGCCCGAACGGGCGCGCCGCGAATGGCGCCAGGGTCGACGATCGGGATCGCTCGCCCTACTCCGAACCCCAGCCCGATCGCCAGGCCCGCGACCGGCTCGCCGAGTGCCAGCGAGATACCCGCCAGCGCCCAGACGCCGAAGGTCAGGACGAAGGTCGTGAAGCCGAGGCCCAGGAGGATTCCGTAGAGGGCCGCAGCGACCGGCATCGGCATGATGCGGCGCCAGTGCTCGGGAAGCTGGCGGCGGATCTGCGGAGCGATGCGCCTGCCGCGCGCCTCTGCGATCGCGGCCAGGAATGCCACCACGCCGGCGACCGTGTAGGACAGCCAGCCGGCCTCGCCGGGCATGGCCGCGCCGACGAGCGAGATGCCGCCGAACGTGAAGACCGCGCCGACGAGCGCGCCCGGGAAGAACGTGGCGCACGCTGCGAGGGTCGTCGGCTGCCCGCCGGTGTGGCCGGTGGGGCCGATCGTCTCGATCATCGAGAAGCCACACGGCGACCACGTACCGGTGGCGCCGATCAGAAGGCCGGCGACGACGAGGGCGATGATCACGCCGGTATCCATCAGCAGCGGGACCTTCGTCTGGAAGTACATGACGCAGAAGACCTTGCGGCCGGAATAGCAGTAGCCGGTCAGGGAGGCGTCGCCGTTGATCCGGGTGTTGGACTGCGAGCAGCAGTCGACGAGCTTTCGCACCGTCCCGCCGCAGCAGCGGAACCAGGCGCCGTCGATCTGCGCGTTGATGTTGTACTGGCGCGCGGTCTCATCGCAGACCTTGGTGCGGGGCGCCGCGGGTAGCGGCCGGCCGTCGGGATCGCGCTGGACCTTGCCGTTGTCGTGGACTGGCAATCCCTTCTTGTTGATGAAGCGCCCGAGGTTGTCGATCGGCTTGCCGGTCGATCGCGTCGAGCGGCCAGCCGTTGGCGTCGATGCGCGGCGTTCCCTTTGGGTGGACGCACGACCCCGTCGTGAAGATGTGCCCGCAGAAGTGATAGGCGTCGGCCTCACCCGGCTCGATCGCGCGGCCGATGACGCTGCCGGCGGTCGCCGCCATCATGGCGCCGCCGATCCGGGCGATGAACCCGCGCCTGCGAGGTGTTGCCGGCAATGCCGTCGAGCGCCTCGCCGACCCTGTCCCGATCGTGCGCTCAGGCATGCGCTGCCTCCGCGATGCCCTCGCGGCGTCGCTCGCCCGTGGCCAGGATCGACTCCAGCTGGGCGAGGTTGTTGAAGGTTCCCTTGGCGAGCACTGTTCCCTGCGTGTCCAGAGCGACAGCGTAAGGGCTTCCAGGGACGTCGAGCGCCACCCACGCACCGCTCTGGGCCACCTCGTCGAACCTTCCGACCGCAACGGCGGGGTGGGCGGCGATCGAATCGACCGCGGGTCGCATGGCCTCGCAGATGTGGCAGCCGGCCGACGTGAAGACGGCCAGGCCGAGCTCCTTGCGATCGAGGCCCGCGAATGTCAGCGGCGATCTCCGTGCGCGATCCCACCTCGGGTCCTTCGTGCGAGATCTCGAGGGCGGACCCCGGCCCGACCCGCATGCGAAGGAGTCCCACCTCGCGGGCCAGCGCGAGCACCATCGCGCCCAGGGCTGCCGACGCGGCGAGCGCGCCGATCAGGCCGAGGCCGAGCCACTCGTCGGTCGTCAGGTCGTCGGAGGGGAGCGCCACAACGGCCACGAACCCGGCTGCCAGGGCGAAGTTGCGTGCCACGCCTGCCCAGCCGATGCGCGAGCGGGCGCCGAAGCAGCCGCAAGGCTGGCCCGCCCGTCCTCGCGCGATGGCACCGGCCATCACGAGGCCGAACATCGTCATGAGCGCCGGCGCCCAGAATCGCCGCCTCGGTCGACCCCGCAACGAGCCCCACCGCCAGCCCGATCTCGATCGCGATCAGGGACCAGAAGCCGAGCGTCCGCGCGAGGGGGCTTTCGAAGCCGAGCCCGGCGAGCGCCTCACGTCCTGCGGAAGGGCTTGCGAGCTTGGCGAATGCTGCCCCTGCGAGGACGCCTGCCAAGACCAGACGGAGCCCCATTTCGACCATGGGGAGAAGCTAGCGAACGGCCCCGTCAGCCGATCGAAACCATGCGGTCGATCGGAAGCTTCGCCTTCGCGGCGACGTCTGCGTCGACCTTCACTTCGTACTTCATGTCGCGAAGCGAATCCCGGAGCTTCGGCAGGGTGATCATCTTCATGTACTTGCAGAACGCCATCCGGTTGGCCTCGACGAGGTTCGCTCCCGGCGCGGCCTGCTGCAGCGGATAGAGCATCCCGTTCTCGGTCGCGACGATGAAGTCGCCGTCGGGGTTTGCCTCCACGTGGGCGAGCATCCCCGAGGTCGAGAGCATGTGGACGCCCTCGGAATCGATGTCGCCCGAGGCGACGTACTCCATCGCCTGTGTCGAGCAACCGCACTCGGGGTGGATCAGGAACTCGGCGCCGGGATTCTCCTCGCGCGTCCGCTTGATGTCGTTCGGCCGGATTCCCGCGTGGACGTGGCACTCGCCGTCCCAGACGTGGAAGCGCGCGTACCGCTCGGGGTCCTCGGTCAGGCCGGTCTCGCGCGCGACGAAGGAGCCGAGCCACATGTCCGGGCCGAACAGGATCTCCTGCTGGGGACCGTGCTCCGCCCAGATGTGCTCGACGACCTTGACCGCGTTCGAGGACGTGCAGCAGTAGTCGGTGAGGGCCTTGACCTCCGCCGAGGTGTTCACGTACATCACGACGAGGGCGCCCGGATGCTCCGCCTTCCACGCGGCGAGCTGATCAGCGTTGATCGAGTCCGACAGGGAACAGCCCGCGCCAAGGTCGGGGATCAGGACGGTCTTCTGCGGCGAGAGGATCGACGCCGTCTCGGCCATGAAGTGGACGCCGCAGAAGGCGATCACCTCCGCCTCGGCGGCTGCCGCCTCGCGGGAGAGCTGGAGCGAATCGCCGGTGAAGTCCGCAACATCCTGGAGCTCTGCGAGCTGGTAGTTGTGGGCGAGGATGACCGCGTTCGCGCTCCTTGGCGAGCGAGCGCACCTCCGCGGACAACGAGGCGATCTCCTCGGGCTCGAGGTGGAGTTCTGCGGTTGGGTCAACGGTCGGCAGCTCGAGTGCCATTACGTGTCCTTTCCGACGATGTTCGCTTGCCCGTGGGCATGAGCGAATGACTACCTAGAGTCTAGAGATCTACCGGCACATGCCGGTTTCGCAGCTAGAGCTGCTCATCTTGTGACTTATGCCTGAGCTTCCTGAAGTCGAAATCGCGGCCCGGCGGATCGGCTCGGCGCTCGAGGGCGCGGAGGTCGAGTCAGCCCTCTCGCCGGGCATGGTGGCCCTGAAGACCTTCGATCCGCCACTGAGCGCGCTCGAGGGGATGAAGGTCTCCGGCACGACCCGCTACGGAAAGATGCCCGTCGTCCAGTTCCAGGGAGGCGGCGAGGGGCGCCTCGATCTCCTCGTCCACCTGATGTCGGCGGGCCGCCTGCAGGTCTTCGACAAGCGCGCGTCCCTTCGCGACCGTGCCTCCCGCGTGCTGATCCGCCTGAAGGACGGCCGCGAGCTTCGCCTCCGGGAGTTCGGGACCAAGCAGCGCGCCTGGGCGAAGCTCCTTCGCGAGGGAGAGGTCGAAAGCGACGAGATGGTCTCCACCCTCGGGCCCGAGGCATGGCCGGCGCCGCCGGTGCCGGAGCTCGCGAATGCGCTGGATCAACCGCGCCTCCTCCACCCGCTGCTTCGCGACCAGCGCACGATCGCCGGGATCGGGCGCCAGTGGGCAGACGAGATCCTGTGGGAGGCGAAGCTCTCACCCTTCAAGCGCGGAGCCGACCTCTCCGAGGGCGACGTCGCGTCCATCTACGACGCGCTTCCCGTGCTCGGATCGGCCATCGAGCACTACGAGGAAGTGATCGGGAACGAGCTACCCAACAAGATGCCGCTGCCCCTGAAGGTGCACAAGCAGGAGGGCAAGCCCTGCCCGCGCTGCGGCACCACGATCGAGGCGGTCTTCTACTCGGAGCATCAGGTCAACTACTGCCCGCAGGAGCAGACCGGCGGCAAGGTGATGAAGGACCGCCGGCTCTCGAAGCTGTTGAAGTAGGCCTAGAAGCGGCGCATGCGGACGCACGCCCGCTGCCACAGCTCGCCGTAGCTCTCCGTTCGAGGGCGCTCCATCTCGCGGACGAGGGGGCGTCCCTGCGCCGACGGGACCGAATCGACGTCGCGGGAGCGCGCGGCCATGAGCGGTGAGTCGAGCGGCTGCGGCCGGCCGCCCTTGTCGTGGTGGTTCACTTCGGGATTCCTTTCCGTGGACTGAGCTACGGGTCCGGTTGCCCGCGATCCGCGTGATCGGAACTGGGGTCTGACCCCCTTTCAGGCGCAGCGGCCCCTCAGGGCGCCTCGGCCGATCGGACTAGGGAGACGCGCCTTCCAGCAGCAGGCTCAGGTCCAGGGCCGGCGCTGAGTGCGTGAGCGCTCCGACAGAGATGAAGTCCACGCCGGTCGACGAGATCTCCGGAGTGGTCGCCAGCGAGACGCCACCAGAGGCCTCGAGCTCTGCGCGTGTCCCGCCGTCCCTCGCTATCGCATCGCGGGCCGCCACCGCGGAGCGGAGCCCGGAGATCGTCATGTTGTCGAGGAGGAGGCGATCCGCTCCTTCGGTGAGCGCAGCCTGCACCTCCTCCGCGTTGCGCACCTCGATCTCCACCGGCATGGCGGGCTGGGCCTCCCGCGCCTGCCGGATCGCCTGCGCGATGCCGCCCGCGAGGGCCGCGTGGTTCTCCTTGATCAGGATCGCGTCGTGAAGGCCCATCCGGTGATTGCGCCCGCCTCCCGCGGCAACCGCTGCCTTCTCGAGCGTGCGGAGCCCAGGGATGGTCTTTCGGGTGTCGAGGATCTCGGCGTGGCCCGAGCTCGCGGCCTGGACGAACTGCGCTGTGAGGGTGGCGATGCCCGAGAGATGGCCCAGGAAGTTGAGCGCCGTGCGCTCAGCCGCCAGGATCGACCGCGCCGGGCCCGCCACCGTGGCGATGTCGCGAGCAGCGCCGTCGTACCACTCGCCCTCTCCGACGAGGGACTCGAACCGCTCGGCGCCGGCCTGCTCGAAGGCCGCCGCCGCCGCCCCGAAGCCCGAGATCACGCCTGGCGCCTTCTGCACGATCCGCGCAGTGGTACGCACGGCGGCCGGGACGACCGCCTCCGCGGTGACGTCGCCGGGGCCGACGTCCTCGGCCAACGCCCGCGCGACGAGATCGGATAGCCCATCCTCAATCACGGGGAAACACCGCCATGGTCGCGGTGAAGCCATGCAGGAAGTTGCGCCCCCCGACCGGGCCGATCTCTCCCGCCGCGAAAAAGCCTCCCGCCGGAGCGCCGAGCACGTCGGCAAGGACTCCCGCGTCATGGCTCGGCTCGTCGAACATGTGAGACCCCCTGCCGTTGCATGAGAAGACGAGCGTGCCCGCCGCGCCGGCGTCACCCAGGGCCACCGCACGGGTGACGAGGGAATCGCGCAGGTCGTCGGACGCAGAAGACGCGTCGCGCACATGGATCCGGACCGTCTGGCCGACACGCATCACGTTCGCGATCGCGACTGCGCCGGTACCCGGATCGACTCCGACGATCGGGCGGACCAGGAAGTCTCCGCGCTCGTACTCGGGCTGGTTCTCGTCGATCACGACGCCGATCAGAAGCCCCTCGGCTGCCAGTGCCTGCTCGTGATGGTCGAGGTCCTCGATCACCTCGCGGAGCCTGTCGAGCGCGGGCTTCGAGGCAAGCTCCGAGACGATGTTTCCATCCGCTCCCGTGACGGTCATCTCCGGCCCGACCGGCGCCGCGCCCTGCGAGACGCACGGAAGTATCTCGACGCCGCGAAGGCTGACCGCGACCGCTCCTTCGTCGACGACTCCCGAATCCAGAAGGAGGCAGGCCGACCCCTCGAGCGCGGCGCTTGCGAGGCCGCCCAGAACCGGCATGGAAGGGCGCACGTCGTTCAGGTACGCCAGCAGGGCATCCGCGGAGAAGGAGTTGGGGTCGGCGAGCACGAACATCGCGTCGCCCAGATCGGCCGGATCCTCCGGCAAGCCGCCCAGGGCAACTTCCCCCTCCATGGCGACGCTGGTGATCGCGAAGGCGTCCACCTGTGCATCCGGCGCCGAGCAGCGCCCAGACGACCGCGCCCGCATCGTCCTCGAGCTCTTGGCCGCCGCCGATGACGCCCCCGGCGCCGCACCCGATCAGGGCGGCGGGCCCCAAGCGCGAGTGCACGATCTCGAGGACCGCCTCGGAGTCGGCGAGGTGCGCCGCGCCTACGAACACGAGGCAGAGGTCGCAGCCACCGTCGAGGCCGGCGGCCGCATCCTCAGCGGCCGCGATGAAGGCCTGGGACGTGTCCTCGGCATCAGAGACCCCGACTGAGACTGAAACGGGCATGCCTCCACGCTACCTGCGCGCGACCGCCACCAACAGGGCAAACGTCCAGCGATGTACCCCAGGGTGTACATCGTGGGACGTTTCGCTCGGGAGGGGGCTAGTTCCTGGCGGCGTAGTTCAGGTACTCGCGGACGAAGCCGTCGATGTCGCCGTCGAGGACGCGGGCGGCGTCGCCCATCTCGAAGCCGGTCCTGTGGTCCTTCACGCGCTGGGTCGGATGCAGGGTGTACGAGCGGATCTGGGAGCCCCACTCGACCGCCTTCTGCTCGCCGCGCTCCGCCGCCAGGGTCTCGGCGCGCTTCCGCTCCTCCTCCTCGAGGAGCTTCGCCCGCAGGAACCGCATCGCGGTCTGGCGGTTCTGGAGCTGCGAGCGCTCGTTCTGGCACTGCACGACGATGCCGGTCGGGATGTGGGTGATGCGCACGGCCGAGTCGGTCTTGTTGACGTGCTGGCCGCCGGCTCCCGAGGCGCGGTAGGTGTCCACGCGCAGGTCGTCTTCCTCGATCTCGATCTCGACCTCATCGGCGACCATCGGCCCGACGTCGACCTGCGCGAAAGCGGTGTGGCGCCGCGACTGCGAGTCGAACGGGGAGATCCGCACCAATCGGTGGACGCCTCGCTCTGCGGAGAAGAGCCCGTACGCATTCTCGCCCTTGGCGATGAACGTCGCCGTCTTGAGGCCCGCCTCCTCCCCCTCGGAAGCCTCGCCCATCTCGACCTGGAAGCCCCGGCGCTCGGCCCAGCGCAGGTACATGCGAAGGAGCATCTCCGCCCAATCCTGCGAATCGGTCCCCCCCGCGCCCGAGCGCACCGTCACCACGGCGTCGCCCGCGTCGTACTCGCCGTTGAAGAGGCGCGCCTCCTCGAGCTCCGCCAGGCGCTTCTCCACCGAGCCGAGCTGAGCGTCCAGCTCGGAAGCGATCTCCGGATCCTCCGCCGCCATCTCGAGCAGGTCGCCGAGGTCCCCGATATCGGACTCCAGGGAGCGAAAGCCCTGGAGCTTCTTCTGCGCTCTCGCGTGCTCGGCTGAGGTCTTCGCCGCGGTCTCCTGGTCGTCCCAGAAGCCGGGGGCCTGCATGCGCTCTTCGAGTCCGGCTATCTGCCCTTCGAGCGAAGCGGGGTCAAAGGTAGTCCGCGAGGAGCGTCAGCCCTTCGCGTGCGGCGCCGACGCGCTCGTCGATCGTGCGTTCTTGCGTCGGCTCGGCCATCGCGGCCAAGCATAGGCCCAGGCAGAAGCTCAGGACGCGGGGATGGCATCGATCGCATCGGTGATCGAGCCGAAGGTCTGGTCCCAGCTCCTGACCAGGCCATCCTCGACCCGGTAGAGCACTCCGAACGGCTCCTCGTCCGCCACGTCGCCCGTCTCTGCCCAAGTCCACACGCGGCGGGCCGCGACCGCGACCCAATCACCGGTCACCGGCAGGATCTCGTCGACCTCCACGCGAGAGACGAGATGGCCCTCGGTCGTCGGCTTAGCCCACGCCACGACCTCTTCGATCCCGCGCTTGGGCCCGCGCGCTCCAAGTGCCTCGACCTCGGGGTGGAGCGTCGCGGCAACGGCCTGCTTCGTCGCGCTCGCGAAGGGCGCGCAACAGGCGATAGACGGAGTGGGCACTGGATCCCAAGGAGCCATGACGCTACTGCCATGGCTCCTCGGGCGCCTGCCTTTTCTGGCCCCTGCGCGTCAGGGAACGCGGAGAACCTCGGATTGCGACGCTGCGCACGTTCCGGTTCCGACCACGTCCTCCCTGGGTAGAGCCGCGTAGAACTTCCCACGTGCGTCGCGCTCCCCTACGGCGAATCTGCCGCTGTCATCGGTCTTGTCCGATCCGACCAGGCGATCCCCGCTCCTCTTTTGCCGGTAGACCTTCACCTTCCGTCCGACCGCACATCCCTGCATCTCCGCGGTGACCGCGCCCTTGAACGTGCGCTTGCGGCGATAGGTGAGAGTGACCGAGCGCGCGACCTCGATGAGCGGCTGCCACGCGGGGTTCGCGTCGCTGCCGAAGTTGTCCGTGAGGATCGTCGGGCCGGTGTCGGTCCCGTCGGCAGCCGCGACCGCCAGCTCGTAGTCCGCTGCGGGCATAGCGCTCTCGAACGCCACCATCGAGCCGTCCGGTGAAAACACGGGATCGAGCTGGGGACCGGTGAAGTTGCCGATCAATGGACGGGTGGTCCCGCCGCTCGAGGGGACGATGTGGATATCGCCGAGATACTCGAACGCGATCTCGGACCCGTTCGGCGAGTAGTCGGGATTGGCGAAGATGGGATCGCAGATCCCCGTGTTGACAGGGCACGTCGAAGGCAGCGGCTGCTTGGAGGAGCCATCCGCCGCCATCGTCCAAAGGACACCGTCGTGAACGAATGCGATCGTCCCGTTCTGGGGTGAGACGGCCGGCATGCTGCTTGGGTCGTCAGGGTCGTAGGCGGCGCTGTCGCCCGCCTTCGATGTCGTCAACTCCACGGCCCCCGTGCCGTCTCCGTTCATCGACCAGATCTCACCTGCGCCCCGCTCCCAGGCGATCCGCGAGCCGTCAGCGGAGAAGACCGGCGCGCTGTCCACCATGGCATCGTCGGTGAGCGCAACCGGCGTCCCCTTCCCATCGGCCCGGCCCAAGAAGATCTCTGGTCCGCCGTCGAT
This sequence comes from uncultured bacterium, assembly GCA_963740125.1. Lineage (GTDB taxonomy): Bacteria > Actinomycetota > Thermoleophilia > Solirubrobacterales > 70-9 > JALZKA01. The sequence continues at coordinate 269,176 of CAVUCV010000006.1, forward strand.
TCGCACGAATACGACTTGCGTTCCGTCTGGCGAGTAGCTCAGCTCGAAGTTGCTGATGCCGTCGTCGTGGAGACTCGCCTCGGGCGCAGCCGGGGTCGGAGTGGCCTTCTCGAACATCCGGTTCGCGCGGTCCCAGCCGAGATCCCCGTTCGCACCGGGCGACGCGGCCATCGCGGCGTTGCCGCCGATCCCAAGCAAGACCATCCCCAGCGCACTCGCCAGCACCCCTGTCTTCACTGCCATGCATCCGACTCCCTCCCCCCGCTAGTTCTCCTCGCCATTATTGCGCGGCCTCCGGCAGGACGCGCTGATCGCGCGAGCGTGCAGCGCCGCTCATCCCAAAGGGGCCATGACGCTACCGCCATGGCCCCTCGGGCGCCTTACTGTTCAGGCCCCTGCGTACTGAAGCGACCCCGGCGTGTCGAGCAGCTCCCCCGTCTCGATCAGCGTCTTGAGCCCGGAGAGGATCATCGGCCAGCCGCCGTAGAGCTCGGCGTTCGCGTCCTCGGGCAGCTGGTCGTGGACGACCGTCAACCGGCACGAGTCGCCGACCGGCTCGATCTCCCAGGTCACCCTGGTGGATCCGAGAGATTCCACGTCGTCGGACCACAGGGCGGTGAAGCTCTGGACCAGCCGCCGGGGCGGATCGACTTCCAGGTTCTCGCCCTTGGCGATGTCGACGACGCCCGGCACCGAGGCCTCGTAGCTCGACCCTTCGCTCCAGTCAGAGTGGGTCTCGACCCCGAAGCTGTACTTGGCGCGCATCTTCGGGTCGGTGATCGCCTCCCAGAGGCGTTCGGGGGTCGTCTTGATGTAGATCTCGAAAACGGCGGTGCCGGCACTCACCGGAGCGGTGCCTCGCGCCCACGAAACCGTGTTGCCTTCATTCATCGGGCTCTTCCTCCAACTCTTCCTTGAGCCCAGTGAGCGCTGCCGCCCAAGGCTCTGCGTATTTGCTCACCCAGCGTTCCTGGATGAGCCGGATCGGGACGGGGTTGAGGAAGTGGAGCTTCTCGCGGCCCCGCTTCCTCGTCGTCAACAAGGCCGGCCTCCTCGAGCACCTTCAGGTGCTTCATGACGCCGAAGCGGCTCATCTCGAACCGCGCTTCGAGCGCCTGGAGGCTTTGCCCGTCCTGACGGAACAGCTCGTCGAGCAGCTCCCGCCGGGTCGGATCAGCCAACGCCTTGAACACCTCGTCCATTGCCGGCGAGTATACGTGACCTATTGGTCACATGTCAAGCGAGAGGCCTACCGGCCGTGGCAGTTCTTGAATTTCTTGCCTGAGCCGCACCAGCAGGGATCGTTGCGGCCCAGCTTCTCGTTCTCCGTCTTGACGACCGTCGAGGGGTTCTCGCCGTTGCCCGAGGTCACGCTCGTCGGGGTGGCGGGCCTCACGGGCGCGGCGGTGCCCGCAGCCGGCGCGGCCTGGGCCGCGGCGTCACGCAGCGCGGATGGCTGGCCCTCTTCGGTGCCGCCCGAGTAGTTGACGTTCTGGGGCGCCTTGCGGCGCGCCTCCATCTCCTCGCGCTGCTTCGGCTCCACGTTCACCTCGACGTGGAAGATCATGCGCGCGAACTCCTGCCAGATCGAGGCCATGAGCTCCTCGAACATCATGAAGCCCTCGTTCTTGTAGGCCACGAGCGGATCGATCTGGGCGAAGCCGCGGAGGTGGATGCCTTCGCGGAGATAGTCCATCTCATAGAGGTGCTCACGCCAGCGGTTGTCGATGATCTGGAGCAGCACCTGGCGCTCGAGCCAGCCCATCAGCTCCGGGCCGAACTCCTGGGCGCGCGCCTCGTATGCGGAGAGGATGTCGTCGGAGAGCATCCCGCCGATCTCCTCGCGGGTGGAGGTGCTGGGGTCGAGCGAGTCGAGATCGACGTCGAGCGGCCAGATCGACTCCGACTGTGAGCGAAGCCCGGCCAGGTCCCACTCCTCGAACACGTCGGCCGTCGTGAACTCCTGGACCAGCCGCTCGGGCACGGCGCCGACCTCGGAGCGGGCGACCTCCGACATGTCGCGGCCCTCGAGGATCTCGCGGCGGTACTTGTAGATCACCCGCCGCTGCTCGTTCATCACGTCGTCGTATTCGAGGACGCGCTTTCTGATCAGGAAGTTCTGCTGCTCGACCTTCTTCTGAGCGCCCTCGATCTGCTTGGTGAGCATCTTCGCCTCGAGGGGGTACTCCTCGCCGTGCTCGTCCACCGGGCCCAGGCGATCGAGGATCTTGTAGATGCGATCGCCGGCGAACAGGCGCACGAGGTCGTCCTCGGCCGAAAGGAAGAAGCGCGACTCGCCGGGGTCGCCCTGGCGGCCGGAGCGGCCTCGAAGCTGGTTGTCGATCCGGCGCGACTCGTGGCGCTCAGTCCCGCAGATATAGAGGCCACCGAGCTCGCGGACCTTGTCGCCCTCGGCGGCGCACTGCTCCTTCATCGCCGGCAGCTCGAGCGCCACGGCGTCTTCCCATCCATCGTCGCCGGGCTTCATGCCCGGTCTTGGCCACGATGCTCTGCGCCATCGCGTCGGGGTCGCCGCCGAGCTTGATGTCGACGCCACGGCCCGCCATGTTGGTCGCGATGGTGACCGAGCCGAGGCGGCCGGCCTGGGAGATCGTCTCGCCTTCGCGCTGGGCGTGCTCCGGCTTTGCGTTAAGGACGACGTGGTCGATGCCGTTCCGCTTGAACTCGGCGCCCAGCATCTCGGAGACCTCGACGGAGATCGTCCCGATCAGGATCGGCTGGCCCTGCTCGTTGCGCTCCTTGATCTCGTTGACGAGGGCCTTCCACTTGCCCGCCTTCGTCTTGTAGATCTGGTCGTTCGCGTCGTCGCGGACCATCGGGCGGTGGGTCGGGATCTCGACCACCGGCATCTCGTAGATCTTCATGAACTCCTGGGCCTCGGTCAGCGCCGTGCCCGTCATCCCGGAGAGCTTGTCGTAGAGGCGGAAGTAGTTCTGGAGCGTGATCGTCGCGAGCGTCTGGTTCTCCTCGCGGATGCGGACGCCCTCCTTGGCCTCGATCGCCTGATGGAGGCCCTCCGACCAGCGCCGCCCTTCGAGGATGCGCCCGGTGAACTCGTCGATGATCATCACCTGGCCGTCGATGACGGCGTAGTCGGTGTCCTTCTTGTAGAGCGCCTCGGCCTTCAGGCACTGGATCAGGTGGTTGACGAGCGTGCCGTTCTCGGACGTGTAGAGGTTGTCGACGCCGATGAACTTCTCGGCCTTGTGCACTCCGGCCTCGGTTGGCGCGACCGTCTTGTGCTTCTCGTCGTACTCGAAGTCGTGCTCGGCCTCCGAGGTGTCGCGCGACTCGCCGAGCGACTTCAGCTTCGTCACGGCCTCCTCTCCGACCATCTGCTTCGCGAGGCGCGCGAACGTGTAATAGGTGTCGGCCGCCTGCTCGGGGCGGCCCGAGATGATCAGCGGGGTCCGGGCCTCGTCGATGAGGATGTTGTCGACCTCGTCGACGATGCCGAAGACGTGGTCGCGCTGGACGCATTCCTCCAGGGTCGATGCCATGTTGTCGCGCAGGTAGTCGAAGCCGAACTCGGAGTTGGTGCCATACGTGACTCCGGCCCCATACATCTGGCGGCGCTGGGGCGGCGGCATCTGTGCCTGGATCACGCCGACGTTCACGCCAAGCGCGTTCAGGACAGGGGCCATCCAGGTCGCGTCGCGGCGCGCCAGGTAGTCGTTGACCGTGACGACGTGGACAGAGCTCGCCGGCAAGCGAGTTGAGGAAGATCGCCGGGGTCGCGGTCAGGGTCTTGCCCTCGCCCGTCTTCATCTCGGCGATGGCGCCGTCGTGGAGAACCATCGCGCCGATCAGCTGGACGTCGTAGTGGCGCTGGCCGAGCGTTCGCTTGCCCGCCTCGCGGGTCAGCGCGAAGGCCTCCGGCATCAGGGATTCGAGCGACTCGCCGTTGCCGCCGCGCTCCCGGAGGGCGTCCGCCTCGGCCCGGAGCTCCGTATCGTCGAGGAGCTCCATCTCGGGCTCGATCTCGTTGATGCGGGCGACCGTCTGCTCGAACTCCTTGAGCTTCTTCCCTTCGCCGACGCGAAGGGCTCGGTCGATCAGTCCTCTGCCTGGCATCCATCCTGAGGGTATCGCTCTGCTGACGGCTCGCCTTGCCGCTGGCGCCTATCCTCGCCGGCTATGGCGATCCCTCCCGTCGGTGCGCACATCTGGGGCGACGACCCCCTTTCCGAGGCCGAGTCGATCGGCGCGGAGCGCGTCCAGCTCTTCCTCTCCAACCCGCAGGGCTGGGAGAAGCCGCCGCCACGCGACGACGCCGCCGAGCTGAAGGCCGCGGACCTCGGGATCTACGTTCACGCTCCGTACCTGATCAACGTCTGCTCGCCCAAGCCGAACGTCCGCTTCGGCTCGCGGAAGATCCTCAATCAGACGTGCGAGGCAGCCGAGGCGATCGGCGCTCTCGCGGTGATCGTCCACCCCGGCCATGCCGAGGACGGCCTGGACGAGGGCGTGGCGCGCTGGACGTCGACGCTCGAGCGGATGGAGACCTCGGTGCCCGTATATCTGGAGAACACGGCCGGAGGTGAGAACGCGGTGGCAAGGCGCTTCGACGCGCTTGCGCGCCTATGGGATGCGGTCGAAGCGGCGAAGACCGACGTCGAGTACGGCTTCTGCTTCGACACCTGCCACGCCCACGCGGCGGGCGAAGACCTGTCCGACGCGGTCGAGCGGGCGATCGAGATCACCGGCGGCATCGACCTCATGCACGTGAACGACTCGCGCGACCCGGCGGGCACGGGAGCCGATCGCCACGCCACGATCGGCGAGGGGCAGATGAACCTGGACGACCTGCGTCACATGGTCGCCGCTGCCAACGCGCCCGCGGTCGTGGAGACGCCTCGCGAGATCGAGACGCTCAAGGCCGACATGGCCTTCGTCCGCGAGGCGCTGTCCGGCCGGAGCTAGACGGCCCGGTTTCGAAGCTGGGCGGAGAAGCGGCGGGACTTCGCCCGGTGGCGGCGGAGCTCCCGGTCCTTCTTGACCTGACGGCGCACGTCCTCGGCCAGCTCGTGGATCGCGGCGATCATCTCCGGACTCGCCTCCTTGGCGCGGATGGTCTTGCCCTTCAGACGAAGCGTCGCCTCGGCCACGTACTTCGCGGCGATGCGCGGGTTCTTCTCCTCTGAGAGCTCCACGTCCAGGGTCGCCAGCTCGGAGACCTGCTTGGCGACCCGCTTGAAGCGCTTGCGGATTGCGTCCTCGAGCTCTGGGGTGACCTCGGTGTTCCGGCCTCGGACCTCGATCCTCACTGACAGCCTCCTCGCAGTTGTTGGATGAGCACCTTCAGGTGCGAAAGCAGCATGTGCTGGTGCGTTATCTGGAACGTCGCCTGCACCGGACTCTACGCCTCTCGGTGGATTTCGCAAGGTGCCTATGTGTCCGGAAATTCGGCCTTCAACCGTCCGCGCGGGCGAAGGTGAGGGCGCGGACCCGCTCTGCGCCCAGCTGCCTGAGCACCTCGGCGCATGCGAGCAGGGTCGAGCCGGTGGTGGCGACGTCGTCGACGAGCCAGAAGTCGTCGGCTGAGGAGCGGCACGCTCGCGTTGATGGGCCGGACGGTTGGCGGATCGATCCTTCGCTCCTCACGCCCACGGCCAACCTGGCGCGGCCCGTCGTCGCGCTCGAGACACAGGATCGTCTGTCCGCGTCCGAAGGTGATGAGGCGGGAGAGCGCATACGCGAGGTCGAAGCCGCGAGCGCGCTCGCGTGCCGGCGAAGGTGGGACCGGAACGCAGTAGAGGTCGCGACCGGCCCCGACGGTCCGGACCATCCGCTCGGCGGCGACCTCCGCGAGCGTAAGGCGCTGCGCGAACTTCATCTTCGCGACGATCTCGCGGGCAACGCCGTCGTACCTGGCGGCGCTCCAGATCTCGAGGCCGCCCACTTCGTCGCGGACCGGGTAGAGGCACGCGACCTTTCGCTCGCACAGCCGGCAGATCGAATCGCGGTACTCGCAGGGGTCAGCGCACAGAGCGCAGAGCGGGGGAGCGACGAGGCTGGCGGCGGCTTGAAGCACGCCCCGACCCTGCCACTCCCGGAATCACGGGTGTCGCACGAATTGCGCCATTTCTACCCCGCCTCGCCGGTCAGTCGAAGACGGCGCGCTCGACCTCGGCCAGGTCGTTCTCGCAGCCGATGACGGCCGGCGCCTTGCCGAGGGCGGTGTCCGGGTCCTTCAGGCCGTGGCCGGTCAGGACGCACACGACCGTCTCCGGCGGGGTGTCGCCCTCGACCACCGGCAGGCCGTGCGTGAGGATGCCGGCGACCGAGGCGGCGGACGCCGGCTCGCAAAACACCCCTTCGCGCGAGGCGAGAAGCCGGTAGGCGTCAAGGATCTGATCGTCGGAAACGGCGGCGATGCGCCCGCGCGACGAAGTGACGGCGGTCATCGCCTCCTCCCAGCGGGCGGGGTTGCCGATGCGGATCGCGGAGGCGACCGTCTCGGGGTTCGCGATCGGCTTGCCGCTGACGAGAGGCGCAGCGCCCTCGGCCTGGAAGCCGTAGAGCCTCGGCGCCTCTTCACGCTCGCCGAAACCGCGCCACCACGCTGTGATGTTGCCCGCGTTGCCGACCGGGATAGCGAGGGCGCCGGGAGCCTCGCCGAGCTCCTCGATGACTTCGATACGCCGCGGTCTTCTGGCCCTCGATCCGGTACGGGTTGACCGAGTTCACGAGCTCGATCGGGTGCTTCTGCGCGAGCTCGCGGACAAGTGTCAGCGCGTCGTCGAAGTTGCCGCGGATCGCGATCACGCGCGCGCCGTGCATCAGGGCCTGCGCGAGCTTGCCGATCGCGATCTTTCCTTCCGGGACGATGACCGCGCCCCGCATCCCGGCCCTGCGCCGCATAGGCGGCCGCGCTCGCCGCCGTGTTGCCGGTAGACGCGCAGATCACAGCCTCCGCTCCGCGGCCCGCGGCACGCGAGACGGCGACCGTCATGCCACGGTCCTTGAACGAGCCGGTGGGGTTCGCCCCCTCCAGCTTCAGAAAGACGCGCGCGCCGACCCGCTCGGAGATGACCGGAGCCTCGACGAGCGGCGTCGAGCCCTCGTTCAGGGTCACGACGGGGTCGCCGTCCTCCAGCGGGAGGTGCTCGCGGTAGCGCTCGATCAATCCCTTGGCCATGCGGGCCGGACCTTACGCGCTAACGGGCTTGCGGAAGTAGACGAAGAAGTCGGCGAGAGGCTCGTCCGGCTCGTACTCAGCCCAGCCGAGCCGTGTGTAGATGTCCCGGTTGGAGCGCCATCAGCTCGTGGGTGAAGAGGTGCACCTCGCCGAAGCCGAGCTCGACGGCTCTGCTCTCCGCGAGCTCCAGGAGGCCGCGGCCGATCCCCGCCCCGCCGAACGCGGGGTCGACCGCGACGTTGTCCACCCACAGATGGTCCTCCGCGGGCTCCAGGAGGATCACTCCCCGGATCACTCCGTCGCCTTCGTCGACCCACCCCTCGAAGTCGGCCAGCCGGAGCGAGTAGTCGTCGTCCATCGGCCGGGGGCGTCCGCCAAGCGGCTCGGCACCCAGTGCTCATACGCGCGGTTGACCAGCGCGGAGACCGCCGCGGCATCCTGCGGAGTCGCGCGGCGGATCAGCCGAACTGCTCCTCGATGACGCGAATCGCGCGCGGGTCGGCACGCATGAAGTCGAGCTTTCCGAGCTCGGCCAGCGCGCCATAGAACGCGCGCTCGGACGTCTCGTGGAGGACCATGACGAGCCGCGCCTGCTCAGCGGTCCCCCGCTGGACCATGCTCTTGACCGAGATGCCCGCCTGACCGAGCACATCGGCCACCGCCGCCAGGACGCCGGGGCGGTCCGCGACCTCCAGGTGCACGTAGAAGGACGAGGCGACGTCGGACACGACCGCCAGCTCGCGGCGCGTCTCGTGGACGGGGGCATCGCCGGCCAGGATCGACACCACGTCTCCGAGCACGGCCGTCGCCGTTGCGACTCCGCCCGCCCCGGGGCCGGACATCGTGATCTCGGTGATCGCGGGCGCCTGGACCATGACCGCGTTGAACGGGCCCTCGACGGGCGCAAGCGGGTGCCCGGGATACAGGAAGCATGGGAAGACGCGGACGCTCACGCCGTCGTCCGTCAACTCGGCAACTCCGAGCAGCTTCAGCGAGAGGCCGAGCTCCTTGGCATAGGCCATGTCTTCCGGGCTGATCTCGGTGATGCCCTCGTACGAGACGTCGTCGAGGTTCACCGGCGTGTCGAAGGCAAGGCGGGCGAGGATCGCCATCTTGGCCGCGGCGTCGGCCCCGCCTACGTCGTCGGTCGGGTCGGCCTCCGCATAGCCGAGCTCCTGGGCGCGCGCCAGCGCGTCGTCGTACGAGGCGCCCGTCCGCGCCATCTCGGTCAGGATGAAGTTGGTCGTCCCGTTGACGATCCCGAAGACCTTGGTCATCTCCGTGGCGGCGAGGCTCTCCTGGATCACCCGGATCACAGGCACGACTCCGGCGACCGCGGCCTCGAAGCGGAGCTGGACTCCGTTGGCCCGGGCGGCGGCGAAGAGCTCCTCGCCGTGCTGCGCGACCAGCTGCTTGTTGGCCGTGACCACGTGCTTGCCGGCCTCGAGAGCCCGCAGGACGTAGTCGCGGGCCGGGTCGGTGCCGCCGATGAGCTCGACCACGATGTCCGAGCCGTCGAGGATCTCGTCGAAGTCCCCCTCGGACCGGCGCAGGACGCCGGAGATCGACGGCCGCCGCCCCGCCACCTCGGCGACCGCGTCGGCCCGGGACTCGACCAGCTCGGCGAACGCGCCACCGACGGTGCCCTTCCCCAGGAGGCCGATCCGCGCAGGATCAGACATCGCGGGCCACCAGATCGTCAAGGGTCTCGCGGCGAACGACGACGCGGGCCTCTCCGTCCTTCGCGAAGATCACCGGGGGACGCGGCATGCCGTTGTAGTTGTTCGCCATGGCATGACCGTACGCGCCCGTCGCAGGAGTTGCCAGGACGTCGCCGACCCTGGGCGCCGCCATCTCGACGTCGCTGACGATGATGTCGCTCGATTCGCAGTGCATTCCGGCGATCGTGACGCGCGTGTCGGGCGCGTCGCCGGCGCGGTTTGCCACCAGGGCGTCGTAGCGCGCGTCGTAGAGCATCGGCCGCAGGTTGTCCGACATCCCGCCGTCGACCGCGACGTAGGTCCTGACGCCGGGGATCTCCTTCACCGTGCCGACCTCGTACAGCGTGATGCCCGCGTTGCCGACGAGCGAGCGGCCCGGCTCGACCAGGATCCGGGGAGCGGGGTCGAAGACGCGCTCGACTCCCTTTACCTTCAGGTCCACGTAGTCCTCGATCGACGGGGGCTCGTCCCCGGGCTCGTACGCGATGCCGAGGCCGCCTCCCACGTTGAGCAGGCGGAGCTCGTCCTGAGACAGGCCCGCATCGTCCGCGAGGCGCCCCAGCGCTTCGATCGTCTTGACGTAGGGCTCGAGCTCGAAGATCTGGGAGCCGATGTGGGCATGAAGCCCGGCGAGGCTGAGGTTCGACGACGCGCGGATGGCCTCGATGCCCCGCGCCGCAAGCCCGTCCTCCAGGCCGAAGCCGAACTTCGAGTCGAGCTGGCCCGTCTGGATGAAGCTGTGGGTGTTGGCCTTGATCCCCGGGGTGACGCGGATCATCACTTCCTGCGGGCGGTCGAGCATCGCGTCGAGCCGCTCGATCTCGTCGAACGAGTCGCAGACGATGTGCCCCACCGACGACTCGGTCGCCAGGCGGAGGTCGGCCTCGGTCTTGTTGTTGCCGTGGAGGTAGATGCGCTCCGGGGGCGTTCCGGCGCGGAGCGCTGCATGGAGCTCGCCTGCCGAAGCGACGTCCGTGGAGAGCCCCAGCTCGGACACGAGGCTGAAGATCGCGCCGATGGGAGCGGCCTTCGACGCATAGACGACCTCGAAGCTCTCCGTGCGCGCTGCGAATGCGTCGAGATAGTCCTGGGCCCTCGAGCGGATGTCGTCCTCGGCGTACACGTACGCGGGCGTGCCGAACTCGCGCGCCAGCTCCACCGCGTCGCAGCCGCCCACCTCCAGGTGGCCGTGCTCGTTCACCCGGGTGCCGCGGGGTAGATGAGGTGCGGGGTATGGCGCCGAAGTTGACATGGGGCGGTCATTATTCCCGGCGATGCTTCGGCGGACCCTTCCTTCTCCGAATGCCCCGAGTGTCATGGGGGAGCACGAGGGCCGGCCGTACTGGTTGTGGCTGCCCGAGATCGGAGGGCCCCTGGCCGGGAATGGTGATCCTCCACGGCGCCGGATCGCGCAAGGAGAACCACGGCGACTTCGCGTCGCATGTGCGCCGCCGGAGGGTGGGCGGCGATCTCGTACGACCAGCGCGGGCCACGGCGATTCGGCCGACGAGATGAGCCCCGCCGCGCTCGGCGACGTGGCGAAGATGGCCCGCTTCCTCGCCTCGACAGCCGCGTCGACTCGGACCGGATCTGCGTGCGCGGGTCGAGCATGGGCGGCTTCTGGGCGATTCACGCGGCGGCGACCTCCCCTTCGATCGCGGGTGCCATCGCCATCTGCCCGGCGGGCGAGGAGCATCTGCGCCGCATGCTGGACGCAAAGGAGCTCGACTTCCGCACCTCGGAGACGTCGCGCGACGCGCTCGCGGCGTGGCTGGGCGAGCACGACCTCCGTGAAGCTGCGGAGTTGATGGGGTCCAAGCCGCTGATCATCCTCCACGCCAAGGGCGACGAGCGGATCCCGAGCGACTTCTCGGAGGAGATCGCCGCCAGGAAGCCCCGAGCCCGAAGAAGCTCGTCGTCCTGCCGGGCGGCCATCACCGCTCGGTTCAGCACGACCCCGAGATGCAGTCGATCGCGCTCGCCTGGCTGAGCTCGAAGCTCTAGCCGCCGAGGAGCCCGCCGACGGTGCCGTTCACCTTGTCGCCGAGGTTGCCCCCGCCGACGGCGTTGCCGACGTTGTTGAGCGTGCCGCCAACCGTGTCGTCGACCTGCTTCGTGACCGGATCGGTCACCTCGGAGATCGGGAGCGTCGACGCCCAGGCCGCCGGCCGCGTCATCGACGCTGCCGACCGTGCCCTGAACCGCGCCGGGAGCCTCGGGGGTCCCCGGGCCAGGTCCCGGTGTCCGGTGCCCCCGCCCGCGATCGTGGTCGGCCGCCGGGCGACCCGGAGCCGTTGCCCCCGGAGCCGGTCGCCGAGCCTGGCGGCAGAGCGGCGATGATCTCGGCCAGGGCTGCAGGCGGTCGGCGTGGCCGGATCTGCCGCAACTGCATCAGCGGTGGGCGCGGCCGCCAGCGCGGCCGCCTGCGGGGCGCCCGAGTTCAGCGAGACCGTGGACTCCGAGCCATCGTCGGAGCCGAAGGGCATGCCCTCGAATGCCGACATACGCGGCAACGGAGGCAAACGCCAGGACCGCCGCGGCGATCAGGGCGGCGGTGACGCCAGACCCCGTTGCGAACGTGCGCGCGTTGACGCTCTTGGGGGCGCGCTTCTCTGCGCTCGGGATGTTGACCGCAGTTTCCATACCGGGGTTACGCGAGGGCCAGGCTGGCAGGCAGGGCGCGCCACCTCTGGCTGAATCATCGACCTTTACGTCTCAGGCGTTAGCAAGTCCACCGATCGGTAGTACGTGTGGCCACCCTTGAAGTAGGTGGATCACCTGCAACAAGGTACCCCTTCCAGGCGCCCTCTATGCGCGGCGCCAGGGACTAGAGGTAGCCGAGCGGGTCCGTCGCCACGCCGTTGATGCGGATCTCGAAGTGGAGGTGGTCGCCGTAGCAGCTTCCGGTGCATCCGACCAGGCCGATCACGTCGCCCTGTGAGACGGAGCCCGAGGTGATGTTCTGCACGGACTGGTGGGCGTAGCAGCTCGTGAGGCCGCCGCCGTGGTCGATGCAGGTGAAGTTGCCGTAGCCGCCGCTCGTCGCCTCCGACTGGACCAGGACGATGTTGCCGTCCTTGACCGCGCGGATGGGCGTACCCGTCGGCGCCGCGATGTCGATGCCGGCGTGGAGACGTCCCCAGCGCGGCCCGAAAGGCGAGGTCACGGGGCCGTTGACCGGCCAGATGAAGCCGCCGCTTGCGCCCTGGACCGGGCCGGCGGGAAGCGGGTCGGTCGTGCTGGTCGAGCTCTGGGCGTCGGCGAGGGCCTGCTGGATCTGATCGTTCAGGTCCGAGATGTCGCCTTCGAGGTGGTCCTCGCGGGCCTTGGTGGCGTCGAGCGCCGCCGCCTTGTCGTCGCGGACGACCGCCAGCTCGGCCTCGCGGGCCTCGAGCTGCATGCGCGTCCGCTCGAGCTCCGCCTTCTTGGCCGCGATCTCGTCGCGGGCGTTGCGGATCTCGCCGACCAGCTCCTCGGACTCGTCGCGCAGGTCGCGGACGCGGTCGACGATGCCGGCGTCCTGGTCCTGGATGCGATCGAGGTAGTCGTACCGGTTGACGAGGTCGTCGAAGCCGTCGGAGTCGAGGATGACCGTCAGCGCGTCGGGCTGGTCGGACTTGTAGATCTCGACCAGGCGCTTGGAAAGGACCTTGAGCGAGCGGGTCAGGCGTTCGCGAAGCGCATCGAGGCGGGCAGCCTCGGTCTCGAGGCGCTCCTGCGTCTGGGCGAGCTCCTCGGCCACGATGGCCTCACGGTTGCGAAGCGTCGCCACCTGGCCCGCGAGCTGGTCGATCTGGTCGGAGTACCCGGCGATCTCGGTGGAGAGGACCTCTCCCTTCTCGCGCACCTGCTCGAGCTCGGCCTCCTTCGAGTCCCGCTGCGACTCGAGGTCCTGGCCAAGGGCGGTCCCGCCCGCAAGGGCTACGCCTGCCGCGGTTGCGGCCAGCAAAAGACGCACGGATTTCGAGGGGCTCGCGGGCACGATCCGAAGGTCAAAGTAGCAAGAAAACGGCCGTTTGCAAGCATTCCTTAACACTATTTATGGGAAATGCAAGGACTCTTGCACCTGCGGCACCACTACCTTTCCCCGCGTGAAAGGGGTCCGCTACTTCCTGTCCGACGTCTCCTACTGGATGCGCTCGAACCCGCTGCGCGGGCTGCTGGCCGTTCGTGGCGCTTCATCGCCGTGATCGGCGGATGCCGTCTTCGCCGGAACCAGGATCGCGGGGGACGACACAACGGTCATGGAGTCCGCGCCCGCGCCCGAGATCTTCGTCGGGCAGGGCGAGCCCGCCGGAAGAGCCGGCCGATCTGGGCTTCCCGGCGTTCGCGACCCGGAACACGACACGGGTCGCGGGAGAAGACTCGGTTGCGAACGCGGCCGGCGTCGCTCTTGCGACATTTCCGAACGGCGGAGCGGTCAAGGGGCCGACCGCCGTGAGCCTCGTCGACTCCGAGGACTGGGCGGCCGGAATCGCAGCCTCATCGCTCGTCGCCGAGCCCGATAGGCGCCCCCATCCTCCTCACCCGGGACGGCGGCCTCGACGAGCTGACCGCGAGCACGCTCGAAACCCTCTCCCCCACCGGCGGCTCCGAATCGGGCGGTGCGCAGGCGTTCGAGGTGGGCGACGCCGGCGCGGCCGAAGGGCTGGACACCAAGGCGATCGAGGGCTCCAACTCGGCCGAGATCGCGGCTGAGGCGCTCGAGCTCCGCGAGCGCCTGACCGATGAGCAGCCCGAGCACATCCTGGTGGCGACATCCGACGATCCCGAGTTCGCGATGCCGGCCGCGGCATGGGCGGCCCGCTCGGGTGACCCCGTGCTGTTCGCGCAGGCCGATTCCGTCCCGTCGCCGACGATCAAGGCCATCGAAGAGCACGAGGACGTCCCCGTCTTCGTGCTCGGACCGGAGAGCGTGATCTCGAACGACGCGATCAAGGAGATCTCGGAGGCCACGAAGGCCACCGTGAGCCGCGCGGGCGCCGAGAAGGACCCCATCGCGAACGCCGTCGCATTCGCCAGGTTCGTCGACGGCAAGCTTCGGCTGGAACATCAACGACCCCGGCCACGGATTCGTGATCGCGAACACCTGCCAGCCCGGCGGACGCCGGCGCCGCCTCGGCCCTGTCGGGCACGGGCACGTGGGGGCCGCTCCTGCTGACGGACGATGCCGAGAGGCCGCCGCCCGCGCTCGAGGGATATCTGCTCGACCTCAAGCCCGGCTACGAGGACGACCCGACCCGCGCCGTCTACAACCACCTCTGGATCATCGGCAACGAGGAGGTCCTGTCCGTGGACGCGCAGGTCGAGCTCGACGAGATCGCCGAGGTGGCGCGGATAGAGTCCGGCACGGGCGAGGAGCTCTTGGGCAGGCCCAGCCGAGCCCGAGAAGCCGACGAAGCCCGACGAACGAAGACACGAAGTCCGAAGACAGGACGACGAGGCACCATGAGCGAAGCAGAGCGACCCGACCGGCTCGGTGGCCGGCAGATCACGATCGACGACATCCGCGCTCTCGCCGGTCCCGCGACGCCTCACTTCTCACTTCAGATCCGCAACCGCATCGCCAAGCTCATCCAGGGCCTCCCGGCGGGCGACCCGTCCGCGCCGAGGGCGAGCGCCAGATCGAGCGGCTCACCGAGCTTTCGGCGCACTCGGGCGAGCCGCGCGGCGCGCGATGACGGTCGCCCAGGACGGCGCGCGGGAGCGCCTCGGCGAGGTCCTGGACGCGCGCTCGAACGCGCTTGTCCAAGGAAGACTCGGCCTGGGAGCACGGCTACCTCGACCTGCTCGGCGAGGAGGCTCCAGATTCGACCGGCGTCACGCAGGACCTGATGCTGACCCGGATCGTCCCGGTCGTCTACGAGCGCTGGTGGCGGCCGACCCTGGCCTGGGCCGCGAAGGGCCTGACGGGCCCCGGCATGGCGGAAGAGGTCAGGATCGCCCGCCTCTTCCTCGGCCTCAGCCATGGCGACCGCGTGCTCGACGTGGCCTGCGGGCCCGCCAACTTCTCCCGCGCGTTCGCCCGCGCGGCCGGCGACGACGGGCTGGTCGTCGGCATCGACGCCTCGGCGACGATGCTCGCCCGCGGCGCCGAGGACACGCGGAAGGCCGGGCTGGAGAACCTCGCGCTGATCCGCGGCGACGCCACCGCCCTCCCCTTCGCCGACTCGAGCTTCGACTGCGTCTGCTGCTTCGCGGCGCTGCATCTCTTCGCCGACCCGTTCGACGCAATCGACGAGATGCGCCGCGTGCTGGCGCCCGGCGGCCGGATCGCGATCATGACCTCCATCCGGCGGCCGGTCACCGTCCGGCCGATGAAGCCGGTCGTCGAGCGGCTGAGCGGCATGCGCGTCTTCGAGCCCGACGAGATCACCGAGGCGCTCGCGGAGCGCGGCTTCGAAGGGGTCCGCCGCCGGGTCTCCGGCCTCGTGCAGTTCGTCGGCGGCCGCCTGGCCGACGACTAGCGCTTCTCCTGGGCACGGCGCCAGAAGCGCCCTGCGAGGCCCAAGCGCCGGGCGGACCGCGCCGCTACGGTGGCGTAATGCGACCCCTTCGATATTCCATCAACGTCACCCTGGACGGGTGCGTGGATCACCGCGCGGGATCGCCGGACGAAGAGACACATCGTCACGCCACGGAGACCCTCGAGCGCGCCGACGCGCTCCTCCTCGGCCGGGTGACCTACGAGATGATGGAGTCGGCCTGGCGGCCGCCGGGACACTTGGCGGAGATGCCCGACTGGATGCTGCCCTTCGGCCAGACCATCGACGCCGCGAAGAAGTACGTCGTGTCGAGCACCCTGGAGCACGTCGATTGGAACGCTGAGCTCGTGCGCGGGGACGTGGGGGAGGCCGTCCGAGAGCTGAAGCGGGAGCCGGGCAAGGGGATATTCGTGGGAGGCGTAAAGCTCCCTCTGGCGTTGGCTGAGCTCGGGGCGGGATTCTCGAAGCGGCAGGACCCTCGACGGGTCGAGCTTCTGACCCCGGTGGCAAGACCCCCTCGAGGCCTGCCGAGGGTTCGCTCGAGCGGTTCGCCGGGCCGAAGGCCTCGAGCACCCGGCGCTGGTACTCGGCGATCTCCTCCGGCGGGATGAAGTAGGTCGGCGGGCCGAGGGAGATCGAGTCGCCCAGGGCGGCGACCTCGCCCACCTTCTCGCGCACCCGGTCGATCGTGCCGACCGCGCAGTAGGCGTCGACCATCTCGTCGGTCACGGCCGCGGCGACTCCAGCCAGGTCGCCGGCGCGGAACGCGTTGCCGACCGCCTCGGCGTGCGAGCCGAAGCCATCCAGCTCGAACACGTGCGCGTAGGTCCGCACGGTCGCGTAGAAGGCGAGCGTCTTCCGCGCCGCCTCGTAGGCGCCTCGACCTCCGAGTCGTCGTTCGCGATCGCAACGCACATGCCCGGGATGAAGTCGAAGCTCGAGCGCTCGCGGCCCGAGCGCGCAAGCCCCTTCTCGAAGTTCGGGATCATCACCTCTTCGAGCCAGCGCGGTCGAGCAGATGAGATGGCCGAGTGCTCCGTCGGCGACGTCGCCCGCCATCCGCGCCATGCCCTCGCCGACGGCCGCGACGTAGATCGGCACCTTCTCGCGGATGGCCGGGTGCGGGCGCGTCCAGCCCTTGATGTCGATGTCGTGGTAGTCGCCCTCGTAGCGGATCGGCGCCCCGGCGTTGGCGCTCTCCATGATCAGGCGGGTCGCCTCGACGGTCTCGCGCAGGTGCGGCGCGGGGCGGCCGTACTCGACGCCGTGCCAGCGTCTCGTTGAGGCGCTTGACCCCGGCGCCGAGGCCGAGGCGGAAGCGCCCGCCCGACATCTCGTCGATGTCGAGCGCCGAGACGGCGAGCAGGAACGGGCTCCGGGTGAACGCCCAGGTGATCCCGGTGCCGATGCCGATCGACTCGGTCTGCGACGCAAGCCAGGTCGCCTGGGTGATCGTCGAGCGGTAGAGCTCGATCGCCCAGATGCCCTCGATTCCCGCCGCCTCGGCCGCGGCCGCACCCTCGGCGAGCTCCTGGGCGGAGTCGCCGAGGGCCATGACCTGGATGCGGTCGAGAGCGCTCATCGGATCCCGCATGGTTCTCGAGCCATATGCGCGCGCCAGCTGCTCGGCTTCGCACCAGGACTCGGGAACGCCGTCCAGGAGCGCCTGCGGGTCAGCCTCGATCTCCTCGATCCCCGCCTGGGTGGCGTCCAGGATCGCCTGCACCTCGTCCTCGTCGCCCTCGGGCGCGCCCAGGGCGCCGATCGCGGCGACCTCGGACTCGAGCGCCGGGCACCACGATTCCGATCGCGACCTCCTCGACCTCCTCGGGGGACGGGCTCCTGCTTGACGTGAGCAGGTCGTCGGCCGCGGCCTCGATCCGGGACTCGGTGGACTGGCAGATCTCGTCCGCCTGGCGCAGGAACTCGACCTTCGAGAGCGGGTCCGAGACGACGGGCGAGAACCCGCCCTCGTCGTCCTCGCCGCCGCAGCCGAAAAGGAGCGCGGCGGCCACGAGTGAGGTCGCGGCCGCCGCCCTCAACGTCTAGACCCGCTCGATCAGCGTGCCGGTGCCGAGGCCGCCGCCGCAGCACATCGTGACGAGGCCGGTCTCCGCGTCCGAGCGCTCCATCTCGTGGAGGAGCGTCGTGATCAGGCGCGCGCCCGAGCCGCCGAGCGGGTGGCCGAGCGCGATCGCGCCGCCGTTCACGTTCACCTTGTCCATGTCGGGATCGAGCTCGCGGCGCCATGCGGCGACGACGGAGGCGAACGCCTCGTTGACCTCGATCAGGTCGATGTCGTAGATCCCCATGCCGTTCCGCTCGAGGAGCTTCTGGGTCGCGGGGATCGGGCCGGTGAGCATGATCACGGGGTCGACGCCGACCGTGGTCTGGTCGACGATGCGCGCGCGCGGGGTGCAGCCGAGCTCCTCGGCCTTCTCGCGGGTCATCAGGAGCACCGAAGCCGCGCCGTCGGAGATCTGCGAGGAGTTGCCGGCGGTGATCGTGCCGTCCTCCTTGAAGACCGTCTTCAGCTGCGAGAGCCCCTCGATGGTCGTGTCGGGGCGGATGCCCTGGTCGACCGTGTGGGTGTCGCCGTTGACCTGAACCGGCACGATCTCGCGCTCGAAGCGGCCCTCCTCGGTCGCCTTGGCGGCGAGCTGCTGGGAGCGGGCGCCGAGCTCGTCGAGCTCCGAGCGGGGGATCTCCCACTTCTCGGAGATCATCTCGGCCGAGAGGCCCTGCGGGATCAGGTTGTACTGCTCCATGAGCTGGGGCGAGTAGGCGGCGCCGTGCTCGGACATGACCTCATGCCGTCCTGGAAGGAGATGTGGCCCATGTGCTCGACGCCGCCGCCGATGACGACGTCGTGGACGCCGGAGGCAACGAGCGCCGCGGCGAAGTTCACGGCCTGCTGCGAGGAGCCGCACTGGCGATCGACGGTCGTGGCCGCCGTCTCGATCGGAAGGCCGGCCTCGAGCCAGGCGTTGCGGCCGATGTTCATGCCCTGCTCGCCGAACTGCTGGACGCAGCCCGCGACGACGTCCTCGACCTCGGAGGCGTCGATGCCGGCGCGGTCGATGACCTCGGAGTAGGTCTTGGCGAGGAGCGTGGAGGGATGGACGTCCTTGTAGATGCCCTTCTCCTCGTGGCCGCGCCCGACCGGGGTGCGGACCGCTTCGACGATGACGACCTCGCGGCCTGAGAACTTGCCGTTACTTGCCATGGGGAGCCTCCTGGTTGATCTTTAGGAGCTGCCTGTCAGCGACGAAAGAAGCATGTGCCGTTAGGTATCTACGAAGAAGGTGCTGCAGTGCGAGGGTATCGGGCCGACTGACTCGTCAGTCAGCCGCGCGTCGCCTCGGTTTCCGTGACGCCTGGCGGCGTCCAGCCGGGGCCGTGGAAGACGAGCCGAGCTTGGCGCGCAGGCCTCGCGCCTTCTTCATGTCGTGCCACATCGCGATGTACTCGTGGAACGCGACCCTGACCGGCTTGAACGTCTTGAGCTGGGTGGTCAGGCCGTAGCGGACGCGCTCGCCTTCGGGCTCGTACGTGCCGAACATCCGGTCCCAGATGATCAGGATGCCCGCCGTAGTTGCGGTCGAGGTACTGCTCGTTGATCCCGTGGTGGACGCGGTGATGCGACGGGGTGTTGAAGAAGGCCTCGATCGGCCGCGGGAGCTTGCTGACCCGCTCGGTGTGGATCCAGAACTGGTAGATGAGCGACCAGGCTTGGGCGAGGAGGACCATGTACGGCTCGAATCCGACGAGCGGCATCCACAGCCAGAACGGGAAGTAGGTCATCGGCACCCACGTCTGGCGGAGCGCGGTCGAGAGGTTGTAGTGCTGCGAGGAGTGGTGGACGACATGGCTCGCCCAGAAGAACGCGGCTCTCGTGCGAGACGCGGTGGAACCAGTAGTACGAGAAGTCGTCGGCGAAGAAGAGGAGGACCCAGACCCACCAGTCGCCGTCGTCGAGCCGAAGCGGCGTCAGCTCGTAGAGCGCGACGTACGCGCGCGAGGACGGCGAACTTCCAGACGAAGTTGATCGCGACGTTGCCGAGCGCCCATCGTGAGCGACGTCTGCGTGTCGCGGGCCTCGAAGCCGACCAGCTCCTCGTCGTGGTCGCCGAGATGGCGGTACGCCAGATACTCCGCGCCCCAGCAGCAGCACGAAGAACGGGATCGCGTAGTAGAGGACCTCCGCCATCTTGAGGACGGCAGGGTAGCGGCGCGCTAGGGCCCGGGCGCCGCTTGGTCGTGCGAGATCCTGGACGGCCACCAGTTCCGCTCGCCCAGCTTGAAGGCGATGGCCGGAACCAGGATCGTCCGCACGACGAAGGTGTCGACGAGCAGGCCGAAAGCAACGGTGAAGCCGAGCTGGAAGAGCGTCTCGAGGGGAAGCGCCATCAGGGCGCAGAAGGTGCCGGCCAGGATGATTCCCGCAGACGTGATGACGCCGCCCGTGCGCTCGAGGCCCGTGATCACCGCCTCCTTCGTCTCCTGATGTGACGCCTCCTCGCGAATGCGGCTGATGAGGAAGATGTTGTAGTCCACGCCGAGCGCAACGAGGAAGATGAAGGCGAAAGTCGGAATGCCCGGATCCGAGTCGGGCTGATTGAGGATCTCCGTGAAGATCAGGGTGCTGGCGCCGAGCGCGAACGCGTAGGACAGGACCACGGTCGCCACGAGGTAGAGCGGCGCAACGATCGCTCGCAGAAGGATCATGAGGATCACCAGGATCAGGATGAGGACGAGCGGGACGATCAGCTTCGCGTCCTCTCTCAACGTCTCAGCCGTGTCGTAGTTCTCGGCGCTGACGCCGCCGACGAGCGCCGTCTCGCCGCCGGCAGCCGTCCCCGCCTCCTCGCGAAGCTCCGGCACGAGGTCGTTCGCCTCATCGGAGAACGGGTCCACGGAAAGGGTCGCGTCGAGGCGCACGAGGTCCCCGTCCTCCGACTGAGCGGATGGGAAGACGCCATCGACGCCATCGACGCGTTCGATGGCTTGCTGCACCGATTCGGCGGCGCCTGTCGCGACGACGATGTTGGTCGCGGCGGTCTGGCCGGCCGAGAGCTTCTCCTCCAGGACGCGCTGCCCGTCCACCGACTCCGGCGGGTCGCGGAAGCCTTCCCCGAAGTCGATGACGCCCTGATCCTTGAGGCTTCCGAGAGCGCCGGCGACCAGGACGACGAGCGTCGCGACGATCGCGAAAGTCGGATGGTCGTGCACGATGTGCCCGACGCGCCGCCAGACGTTGAGCGGGCGCTTCTGCTCGGAGCCCTGGCGCGGAATCGCGGGCCAGAAGGCGTTTCGGCCGAGGCATGAGAGCAACGCGGGCAGAAAGGTGAGGCCGGCGAGCAGCATCACCGCGACACCGAGCGCCAGGCTCGGGCCGAGCGTCTGAGTCGCCTTGAAGTCCGCGAGCGTCAGCACGAGCATGGAGGCGATGACCGTCGCGCCGGCCGAGACGATCGCGGGCGCCGTTCGCTCCGTCGCCCTGGCCATTGCCTCGTGCTTGTCCTCGATGAGGCGTAGCTCCTCGCGGTACCTGGAGACGATCAAAAGGCAGTAGTCGGTGCCCGCCCCGAACATGAGAACGATGAGCAGCGCGGTGGTCTGCCCGTTCACCTCGATCGCGCCGGCCTCGACCAGCCCGTAGACAGCGGCCGCTGCGATTCCGTACGCGAACGCGACGACGACGAGAGGCACGAAGGCGATGACCGGCGAGCGGTAGATCATCAGCAGGAGAACGAGCACGAGAGAGACGGTCACGAGGAGGAGCACGAGGTCGATGGACTCGAATACCTCGATCGAGTCCGAGATGATCCCCGCGATTCCCGTCGTGTAGGAGCGAAGCTCTCCCGGCCCCCCGTCAGCCGGCGGCGTTACGTCGCGAATGGCTTCGACGTTGTCCTGGATCTCCTCGGAGTCCTCGGAGTTCGTGCGGATGAGGAGGAGAGCAGTCGTCCCGTCTTCGGAGATGGCCGGCGGCGTCCCCTCGGGAGGCGCCTGACCTCCGCTCGCGACTGGGCCTGAGCCGAGTTCGACCGGTTGGTCGCTTCCGGTTGCCGCCTCGCACTCGATCGGCCCCCGCGGGCCGACCGCGGCCAGGATTCCTTCCAGCCGGCCTTCGGCGCAAAGCGCCCCGGCGTCCTCCTCGATGCGCGCAAAGTCACCCTCGGTGAGCTGCTCCTCGCCGCGCGTGTACAGGACGATTGCGTCGACCTCCCGGCCGTCCGCGAACTGGTCGCCGACGATGTCGTTGACCTCGGTCGACTCGGCACTCTCGGGAAGGAACGCCTCGTTCTCGTTGGTGGTGGCCTCCTGAAGCTTTGGCTGGAACTGGAACAACGCGAACCCGACGAGCACCCAGATGGCGACGACGGCCCACTTGCTGCGGCGGCCACAGGCGAAGCTGGAGATGGCTTTCAACACGGCCGGGCGATCCTAGAGACGCCATTTGGGCCGCCATCCGGCTCAAGTGGGATCGCGACCCTGATAGGAAAGACTCCGTGACGAGCCCCAACGGCTACGAACGTCCCGCCGTTGCGGGCAGCGGCACGATCGCTTGCGGCCTCGCGGCCTGCGCCTCCACGCTGGGAGAGGTGATCCTGCTTGCGCGCTCCGACACGTCGGCCTGGCGGGCCGAGGAGCAGGCCGAGGCGGCGGCCAAGAAGCTCGAGGGGGCGGTGTGCCGGCCACATCAAGGTCACGACCGACACCGGAAAGCTTGCCGAGCTGCGACCTGATCGTCGAGGCGATCACCGAGGACGCCGACGCCAAGGGTGAGCTCCTCGGCTCGCTGGCCGGGACGGCTCCCGAAGCCGACCTCGCCTCCACGACTTCTTCGCTTTCGATCGCCGACCTGGGCGACCGCGCCGGCGCTGCCGACCGCGTCTTCGGCCTACACGTCTTCAACCCGGTCCCGAGGATGGAGCTGGTCGAGCTCTGCATTCCCGAGCGCCGCTCGCGACGGCCTTGCCGAACGGGCGCGGACCTGGTGCGCGGCCCTCGACAAGACCGCGGTCGAGGTGCCGGACTCGACCGGGTTCGTCGTCAACCGCCTGCTCTTCCCCTATCTCTTCGACGCGGTGAGGTTCATGGAGGAGTCGGGCCTCACCCCCGCCGCGGTCGACGACTGCATGCGCCTCGGCGCCGGGCACCCGATGGGCCCGCTCAAGCTGCTCGACTTCGTCGGCCTGGACGTTGCGCTTGCGATCGGCGAGAGCCTCGGGGACGAGGTCGGCGACGAAGCCCACTCCGCCCCCGCGCTCGTCGCCGACATGGTTGCTCAGGGCAAGCTCGGCCGCAAGTCCGGCGAAGGCTTCTACACGTACTAGCGGCAAGCCGGCCGGGAGTCCGACGGCGCTTCTAGGCCTCGACCTGGCCGCCCTTGCCGGCGAGGTCCCAGACCACGTCGGCCTCGGAGACTCCTTGGCGGCCGGCCTGATCGGCGACCTCGGCCCAGGGAAGGCGGGCGTCGGGAAGCTCGTCCCAGCGGGCAAGCTCGAGCGCTTCGAGCGCGCCGCTGAGCGCCGGCCCGAGGCGCTCCTGAGTCGCGAGGGAAGCGGTGAGCACCTCCCGCTGCCTGTCGGTGAGTCTCACGGTCCACATCCCAACCGCGAAGTTACGACCCACGCCGGACGAACAACTGGACCCCCTCAAACCCTCAACCAACCCTCAACGGGGTCTGACCCCGGGTCAGACCCCCTTAGGGAGGTCGAGGGTTCAGTCGTCGTCGGTTTCGGACGGGACGACGACGGGATGCTCGGCCGTAATCGGGCGGATTCGGACGGCCACGATGCGGTTCTCGCGAACGGACTCGACGCGGATCTCGTAGCCGTTCGCCTGGATGCGGTCGCCGCGCTTCGGCAGACGGCCGAGCTGCGAGAAGACATAGCCGCCGACCGAGTTGTAGGCGTCGGAGTCGACGGGCAACTCGATGCCGGCGTCGGCGAGGTCGCCGATCGCAACGTGGCCGCGGACGTACCAGTCACCGTCCGCAAGACGCCGAACGGTCGAAGAGCGCGCGTCGGTCTCGTCCTCGATCTCGCCGACGACCTCCTCGAGGATGTCCTCGACGGTGACGATCCCGACCGTCCGTCCATATTCGTCGACGACGACGCCGATCGAGCTGCGCTGGCGCTGGAGCTCGGCCAGGAGGTCGTCAAGCGGCTTGGTCTCGGGGACGATCGGAACGTCGCGAATCGCGCTCTCGATCGAAGCGTCGGCGCCGGTGTTCATATAGAGGCGCACCAGCGAGTTGTTGTGGACGACTCCGCGAACGCGGTCGGGGTTGTCGTTCTCGATCGCGACCAGGCGGGTGTGGCCGGACGAGACGCATCGCTGAAGCGCGTCCTCGACCGTCTCGTTCGCGTTGACGGTGACGACGGCCGGGATCGGCGTCATCACCTCCCGCGCCTCCTGCTCGTGCAGGTGGAAGACGCCGCCGAGCATGATCGCCTCGCCGGGGTCCAGGGTGCCCCGCGGGCCGCGTGGCGCGCGATGATCAGCCTGAGCGTCCTCAGGCGATGCCGCTTCTCCTCGGGCTTGATGGTCGAGGCCGAAAGATCTTGCGCACCAGGAACTGGGCCGGCTTGTTCGTAACGACGATGAGCCAGTGGAACATCCGCCTGAAGAGGGCGAAGGGCCTCGCGATGCGCAGGAGCGTGGTTTCGGCTGCTGTGATGCCGATCATCTTCGGCGCCTGCTCCCCGATGATCACGTGCAGGACGGTGACCACGGCATAGGAGATGACGAGGGCGACCACATGCGTCCCGGTCTCGCCGAACAGGTCACCGAACAGGGGCTCGATCAGATCGGCGATCGCCGGCTCGCCGAGAAAGCCGATGCCGATCGAGGCAAGAGTGATGCCAAGCTGCAGGTGGCGAAGTACTCGTCGACGCGATCGAGCTGCTCGAGTGCCACCGTCAGCCCGCTTGCCGCCTCGGCCTG
Source organism: uncultured bacterium (assembly GCA_963740125.1). Classification (GTDB taxonomy): domain Bacteria; phylum Actinomycetota; class Thermoleophilia; order Solirubrobacterales; family 70-9; genus JALZKA01. Next base: position 293,502 of record CAVUCV010000006.1, read on the forward strand.
CGCCTGTTCCATGCGCCAGCGTCTCGACTTCACGATGGCGAACTCGGCGGCAACGAAGAAGCCGTTCACGAACAGCAACACGACCACCAGCAGGAGAAGGACGACCTCGGTCATCGCGAGGGTCTCACTGCCTTTCGGCGGGTAGACCGGCCGCAGCAGGCCGGTACTGGGAGGTCGGTCGTCGTCCATCGGCGACACGGCGAGGATAGCTCAGGACAACCCCCGCGGAGCCCTTCCGAGAAACTTTGCATCGCTAGGTTGCGAAGGATGGACCAGGACCAGGTGCCCTACGTCGACGCGCTTTTGCGAGCACGCCGCGCGCAACCCGGCCAGGCTGACCGTCCCAGGGCACAAGGGCGGCGTTGGCGCCGACCCCGCGATGCTCGAGGCGCTGGGTCAGAAGGCGCTCGACATGGATCTGCCCGCCCTGATCGAGGGCATCGACGTCGGGCCTCCCGACCCCAACCCCTTCGAGCAGGCGCAGCGGCTCGCCGCCGACGCCTGGGGAGCCGCTCGGACCTGGTTCCTCGTCGGTGGCGCCTCGCAGGGAAACCACGCCGCCCTCCTTGCCCTCCGGCACACGGGTCGCAGCGTCGTCATGCAGCGGAACGTCCACTCGAGCGCGATCGACGGCTCGGTCCTGGCCGACCTCGTCCCACATTCATCGCACCCGAGATCGACCCCGAGCTGGGCGTCGCCCATTGCCCGACGCCCGACGCGCTCGAGGCGGCGCTCGACGCCGCACCCGACGCGGTCGGAGCGCTCGTCGTCTCCCCCACCTACTTCGGCGCTTGTGCCGACATCGCCGCGCTCGTCGAGATCTGCCACTCTCGCGGCCTTCCTCTGATCGTCGACGAGGCATGGGGCGCGCACCTCACCTTCTCGGACGAACTGCCCCAGGCCGCGCTCGCCGCCGGCGCGGACCTCGTCATCTCATCGACCCACAAGATCATCGGCAGCCTCACGCAGTCGGCGATGATCCACCTGGGCCACGACAGCCGGATCGACGGGCTGATCGTCGACCGGGTGGTGACGCTTCTCGAGTCGACCAGCCCGAGCTCACTGCTCACTCTTTCGCTCGACGCCGCCCGCCGGATGGCGGCGGTGCACGGGGCCGGGAGCTGATCGCCGAGACGCTCTCGACCCTGGAGGTTGCACGCCAGCAGATTCGGGAGATCCCGGGTCTGGACGTCCTGGACGAGTCGCATCATCGGCAGCCCCGGTGTCGCCGGCTGGGATCCTCTGCGCCTGACGGTTGACGTTCGCGGCACCCAGGTCACCGGCCACGAGTTCGCGGACCTGGCCTTCGACCTGGGCATGGACTACGAGCTCGCGACGGAGACGGTGGTCGTCTTCACCTTCGGCATGGGCGGAAGCGCCGCCGCGCTCGCCGAGCGGCTCCTCGGAGCGCTGGCCCAGGTGGTCGGCGACCTCGGCGACGAAGGAGAAGGCGCCCGCGGTGCCGTTCGCCGTGCCGCCGCCGTGGGGGCCGCTCGAGATGAGCATTCGCGACGCGTTCCTGGGCCCGCAGGAAGCCGTGCCGTTCGACGCGGCCGAGGGCCGGATCGCGTGCGAGTCGCTGGCCGCCTACCCGCCGGGGATCCCCAACGTCCTGCCCGGCGAGCGCCTCACCCGCGAGACGCTCGACTTCATCGCCGACACGCTCGCCCACGGCGGAAAGCTTCGCGGCGCCAGCGACCGTACGCTGAAGACCGTGAGGGTGGTGATCGAATGAGACGACTGCCGAAAGCGGCCTCTATCGGGGCACGGGCCCTCGCATGATTTTGGCGCCGACTCCGAGACCGGAACGCTGCGCGACGTTCTCCTCTGCCCTCCCGACAACTTCCGCTGGGGCGCGACCAGCGTGATCTCGAAGTCAACGCTGGAGAGCGGCCGCCCGTTCGACCCGGCAGCAGCCCGCGCTCAGCACGCGAGCCTCGTCGCCGCGTACGAAGAGGCGGGCGTGAGATGCCACTTCCTCGAGCCCGATCCGGCGCTGCCGTACCAGGTGTTCGCGCGCGACTCGAGCGTGATGACTCCCTGGGGCGCCGTTCGTCACCTCGCCCAAGCAGTACTGGCGCCGGGGCGAGTACGCGGCCGTGATCCGCTTCTACCAGGGCGCGGAGATCCCGATCTGGCAGATGGCGACGGCCGGAGCGATCGAGGGCGGCGACGTGATGATCGTCGAGCCGGGATGCGTCGTGATCGGAAACGGCGAGGACCGGACCGAGCGCCCAGCCGCCAAGCAGCTGGCGGCCTACTTCGAGGCGGAGGGCTGGGAGGCGCGGGTCGAGCCGATCCCCGGCATCTTCGTGCACATCGACGTCCTGATGGCGATCGTCGCGCCGAAGCTCGCGGCGGTCTGCACCGACATCGTCTCGGGCAGCCTCGTCCGCTGGCTCGAAGGAAAGGGCTTCGAGATCCTCCCCGTTCCGGAAGAGGACGCGTTCGCGCTCGGCGTCAACGCGATGTCGCTGGGCGACGGCCGCGTGCTGACGGGCGCCGGAGCGCAGGTCGCTGAACGAGCAGATGGAGGCGCACGGCCTCGAGCTGCTCGCCCCGGATCTCGAGATGTTCACTCTCGGTGGCGGCGGCGCGCATTGCCTGGGGCAGGCGATCCGGCGCGACCCTGCGGCTTGACCGCGGCCGGCCAGATCGATGCCGATCGGGTGATCGCGGACCTTCGCGAGCTCGCGAGGCGAACGTCCGACGAGGGCGGATCGCAGCGAGTCGCGTGGACGCAGACCTGGCACGACGCTCGCGCCTTCCTCGGCGAGCTCCTCGATGAGATCGGAGCGGTCAGCGAAACGGATCGAGGCCGGGAACCTCTGGGCGCGTCTGGACGGCGACGACGAACGGCGAGTCCGTCGCGGTCGGATCGCACATCGACTCCGTTCCCGACGGAGGCTGGCTCGACGGCGCCCTGGGCCTGATGGCGGCCGTCGGCGTGCTCAGCGAGCCACGCGAGCGAGCCTTCGGGGCGCAAGCCGCTGGTGCTCGTCGACTGGGCGGACGAGGAGGGCTCCCGCTTCGGCTACAGCCTGTTCGGCTCTTCGGCATTCGCCGGCAGAGCTCGACGCCGAGGCGGCCGCGGAGCTCCGGGACGCCGACGGCCGGACGATGCGAGAGGTCCTGGCCGAGAGCGACGTCGACGTCTCCCGCGCGCCCGATTGCTCCGCGCGGCGCGCGGGGCTGGCCGCCTATCTGGAGCTTCATATCGAGCAGGGCCCGGTGCTGGAGGCCGAAGGCGTGACGGTCGCCGCGGTCGAGGGTTGCCAGGGCATCGAGCGCGTGCGCTTCACGTTCACGGGGCAGGCGGCACATGCGGGGACGACGCCGATGGCGATGAGGAGGGACGCCGGCTTGGCCGCCGCCGCCTGCGCGCTTCGCATCGCCGAGCTCCCCGGAGGCCTCGGGGGCGTCGCGACCACGGGCGAGCTCCGCCTGGAGCCAGGCATCTCGACCGCCGTTGCCGGAGGCGCGCAGCTGGCCTGCGACCTGCGGAACCCCGACGCAGCCTCGCTCGCAGGCGATGCTGGACGCGGCGCGCACGCCAGCGCCGCCGAGTGCGCCGGCGACCATGGGTGCGAAGTCTCGGAAGAGGAGGTCTTCAGGATCGCTCCGACGACGTTCGACCCCGAACTGGTCGACGCCGCGGCCGAGAGCGTGCGAGGCGAAGGCAGGACGGGAGTTCCGCATCACGAGCGGAGCGCTCCATGATGCTGCGAGCGTGTCGCGGGTCATGCCCGCGGCGATGATGTTCTGCCCCTCCCGCGGCGGGATCAGCCACGCGAAGGAGGAGGACACCTCCGAGGAGGACCTCAAGGTGGCGATCGAGGCTTTCGGAGCGCTGGTCGCCGGAGTGCTGGCGCAATGACCGGCGGGCGACGACGTGGTCAAGAACGGAGCCACCGGTGAGCGTGTCCGCTTCATCCGGACGGCCGCGGAGACGGGCGGTGAGCTGCTGGTGATGGAAGACCATTGGACCCGTCCGGGACACGTCGTGCCCCGCCACGTACACCCCGGCATCGAAGAGCGCTGGACGGTCATCCACGGGACAGTTGTCTACGACGTCGACGGCGTGGAGACGGTCGCCGGCCCCGGCGACTCCGTCATCGCCCCGGCGGGTGTCCCGCACTCCGCTCGCGACGGCGGCGACGGCGAGGTGCTCGTGCGAATCGAGATGCGCCCCGCGCTTCGCTGGGAAGACTTCGTTCGCCAGCTCTTCGCCCTCGCGGGCGAGGGCCTGGAGGACGAAGTCGGCGCCCGCTCCTTCTTCGAGCTCTTCGGCGAGTTTCAGCCCGAGATCCAGCTCGCGCCCCAGGACGCTCCGGACCGCGAGGCGTAACGCACCGAGTCCATGATGAACTGCTCCGTCATGGACACAGACTTCTCGGACCTCACCGCCCTGTACATCAACTGCACGCTCAAGCGCTCGCCGGACACCTCCAACACGCAGGGCCTGATGGACCTCTCGATCGGCGTGATGGAGAAGAACGGCATCTCGGTCGACTCGATCCGCGCAGTCGACCACGACATCGCGACCGGCGTCTGGGACGACATGACCGAGCACGGCTGGGACAAGGACGAGTGGCCCGAGATCCTCGAGAAGGTGATGGCCGCCGACATCCTCGTGATCGGCACGCCCATCTGGCTCGGCGAGAAGTCGTCGATCTGCACCAAGATCATCGAGCGCCTCTACGGACATTCGTCCGTCCTCAACGACGCCGGCCAGTACGCGTACTACGGGCGGGTCGGCGGCTGCCTGGTGACCGGCAACGAGGACGGGATCAAGCATTGCGCGATGAACGTCCTCTACTCCCTCCAGCACCTCGGCTATTCGATCCCGCCCCAGGCGGACGCGGGTTGGATCGGCGAGGCGGGCCCGGGACCGTCCTATCTGGACGAGGGCTCCGGCGGGCCGGAGAACGACTTCACCAACCGCAACACGACCTTTGCGACCTGGAACCTGATGCACCTGGCGCGGCTTCTCAAGGACGCCGGCGGGATTCCCGCCCACGGCAACCAACGCTCGGAATGGGACGCCGGGTGCAGGTTCGACTTCGAGAACCCTGAGCACAGGTGAGCAACACCGGGGAGGTCCAAACCGGCGACAAGGGGCTGAAGATCGGAGTGTCCGAGGATGAGGCAGACGCCGGGATCGGCGCCGACAAGAGGGAGGATTGAGATGGGTGTCCTGATCTTGGGGTACGACGGATCGGACTGCGCCAACGCGGCGCTCGACGAAGCAACCGTCTTGGCGAAGAGCCTGGGCGACAGGATCGTGGTCGGCTTCGGCTACGGCCCCGGCGGGCCGGGCGAGGAGTTCATCGCCACGAGGGACATGATCCGCCAGGTGGGAGAACGGGTGACGGCGGAAGGGCTCGAGCGCGCGCGCTCCCAGGGAGTAGAGGTCGAGGTCGAGCTTGTCGACGAGCGCCCGACCGAGGCCCTTCTGTCCCTGGCCGAGAAGCACGACGCCCGTGCGATCGTGGTCGGCACCTACGGCGAGCATCCGATCAGAGGCGCTCTCCTCGGCTCCGTTCCGAACAAGCTCCTCCATCTCTCGAAGCGGCCGGTGTTCGTGGTGCCGGCGCCCGGATAGTCGCGGTGCGTTTGGCCCTTCCGTAGTCTCAGGGCGCAGATGCCCTCCGATTTCGAGAAGCTGCGCGACCTCCCCATCGACGTCGAGTCGTACGAGCTCGAGGCGAACGACTTCGAGTACTCGGCCGAGTTCACCCGCGGCTCGACGATCGTCCATCTCAAGGGCGGCGGCCACGAGGGCATGGGAGAGGACGTCGCCTACGAGGTGCTCGACCACATCGCGAACCGGGACCTGGGCCCGCGCTTCGACCTCACCGGACCCAAGACGCTCGGCGAGTTGTGCGCGCTCCTGGGCGAGCTCGACCTGTACGAGGGCTCGCCGCCCGAGCGCGACGTGTCGCGCGACTACCGCCGCTGGGCGTACGAGTCGGCAGCGCTCGACCTGGCGCTGCGGCAGTCGGGCATCTCCCTTCACGAGGCGGTCGGCCGCGACCCGAAGCCGGTCCGCTTCGTCTGCTCGACGCGGCTCACGTCGCTTCGGCGACGAGTCCGGCGTCCTCGACCCACGCGATCACCTCCCGGCTGGAGCGCTACCCCGGCCTCGAGTTCAAGCTCGACCCCGAGAACGATTGGACGCCCGAGCTGATCGAAGAGATCGCGGAGGTCGCGACCGTCCAGGTGATGGACCTCAAGGGCTACTACAAGGGAACGGTGGTCGAGGTGGAGACGGACCCCGAGCTCTACCGCGCCGTCGCCGAGAAGTTCCCCGAGGCGTGGCTCGAGGACCCCGACCTGACGGACGCGACCCGCGAGGTCCTGGAGCCCCACTGGGACCGGCTGACCTACGACGCGCCGCTTCATTCGCTGGACGACATCAAGGAGCTCGCGCCGGAGCGGGCGATCAACTCGAAGCCGTCGCGGTTCGGCTCACTCGAAGAGCTCCTCGGGGTCTACGCCTATTGCGAGGAGAACGGGCTTCAGATCTATGGCGGCGGCCAGGGCGAGGTCGGCCTCGGCCGCGGGCAGATCCAGTACCTGGCGTCGCTCTACCACCCGGACACTCCCAACGACACGGCGCCCTCGGGCTACAACGACCCCGCCGTCCCCGAGGGGATGCCCACGAGCCCGATGGACCCGGTCCCGTCCGAGACCGGTTTTCGCTGGGGCTAGTCGCCCTCGCCGCCGGGCGCGCCCGCGTCGGCCGCGGCCAGGGCCTTCTTCCACGCCTTCGCCTTGCCGCGCCCTGACATCACGTTGAAGGTCTGAAGCGACGGCTCCGCCGACCGGATGGTCGTAGGAGACGACCCACTTCCGCGTCGGGGCCCTGGATCAGCATCATCGGACCGCCGGTGATCGGCCAGCTGATCGTGCAGTCCTCGAGCGGCAGGGAGAACGCGACGACCTCGCGTCCCTCCTCGATGCGCGGCCTTGAGATCCTCGATCTCGAGCTCCTCCTCGAGCCAGCCGAGCGTGGCCTCGGCGGCTTCCTCGTCGAGGCGGAACGAGATCACGCCCTCCGAGAGCGCCAGGGATCCGGAGATCGGGAACGGGTTGAACCGGTTTCGCAGGAGCCAGGCTTTGTCCTCGCGGACCCTCACGTGGGTAGTGTCCCGCAAATGCCTGAGAAAACCTTCGCGCAAGCGCTCAACGACCACGTCCCCTCTGAGTTCGCCGCTTCGCAGGCCTACCTGGCCGCGGCCATCTACTACGACGACCTCACGATGCCTCGGATGGCGGCGTTCTTCTATCGCCAGGCCATCGAGGAGCGCAACCACGCGATGATGATCATCCAGTACCTCCTCGACATCGAAGAGGAGGCCACGATTCCCGGGGTCTCCGCGCCCAAGACTGATTTCGCGGACCTCGTCGAGCCCGTGCGGATGGCCCTCGACCAGGAGCGCAAGGTGACGGAGCAGTTCAACGGCCTTGTCTCGATCGCCCGCGCGGCCAACGACTTCCAGGGCGAGCAGTTCCTGCAGTGGTTCCTGAAGGAGCAGGTCGAGGAGGTCTCGCTGATGAGCGACCTTCTCACCGTCGTCGAGCGGGCCAAGGACAGGCCTCTCGACATCGAGGAGTTCCTGGCCCGCGAGGGCCTCGGCAGACGGCGAGGAGGACGACCCTTCGGCGCCGCCCGCGGCGGGAGGAGCCGTCTAGGAAGGTCCGACCGGAGCCAGGCTAAAGCCTGGCACCGGCTATTTGCTGTCGGCGCGGAAGCGCGCCAGCTCGGCCGCCGCGTTCGAGCGGACCTTCGAGCGGAGGATCGGCGTCCATCCGAGCGTGAGGCCGGCGGGCCCCAGCGCTTGGCGGGACCAGCGCCAGAACGGGAAGTCGTCCTGCTGCTCTGCGATGAGGCCCGCGTCGTCGAACTTGAAGTCGGAGCGCACCCGGTTCGTGACGCTGCGCCCGGTGGCCGCCGAACGTGTAGGTGGCGATCCAGCGCGCGGCGCCCGCCTCGGCGTCGGCCTTGGCCTCCGGCAACTCGACCGCGAGGTCCGTCGCCCTGCGAGGTCAGCATGCGCCACATGTCGCCTGCCTGGGCTCCGGTCAGGTCGGGGAACACGGGGTCCGAGAAGTGCGCATCGGGCGCGTAGCACGAGGCCATCGCCTCTCCGTCGTGGGAGTCGAGCCCCGCGTAGAGCTTGCGGATCGTGGCTTCGTTTCGCTCGGCGCTCGCCAGCCATCGCCCCGAGCCTACCCCGAGCGGCGCCGTCGCGTCTGATCCGTCTGTCACCATGTCTCTGTTCGTGCTTAAAGGGAAGGTAAATGCGCGCGCGAGCCTCGCGGCGGTCGGGATCGGCTTCTGGCTGACGATGGCCGGCGGGGTGTCCGCCGGCCCGAACGGCGGTGAGCGGATCATCGGCGGCAACGTGGCCGACCCCGCCGACTGGCCGTTCATCGCCGCGATCACCACCCGCAACGGCGCACAGTTCTGCGGAGGCTCGGTGATCGCCAAGGACGCCGTCGTCACGGCCGCCCACTGCATGTTCGACTACTTCGGCAGGCCGCTGAAGCGCCGCGAGGTGCGGGTCGTCACGGGCCGGCCGGATCTGAGGGACGAATCCGAAGGCAAGAGCATCCGGGTCGGCCGCATCACCGTCCACCAGGACTACAGGCGCAACGGCCACCGCGACGTGGCCGTCCTCAACCTTGCCCGCAACACGCCGGCAGACCCCGTCGACCTGCCGACGCCGGAAGAGGCGGACGCCGAGACGACGCCCGGGTCAGAGCTGTGGGTGGCCGGCTGGGGCGGGACGAAGCCGAACGGCGCCAAGCCGTCCGACGTGCTGCTGGACGTCGCCGTGTACGCGATCTCGGACGAAGAGTGCGAGCCGAACTTCTCCTACTTCCGAGCGGACGAGGAGGTGTGCGCCTACGGCGCGCGCCCAGGGCGGCAACCGCTACAACGACTCCTGCTACGGGGACAGCGGCGGCCCGCTCGTGGCCGACACGCCCGGCGGCAGGCTCCTCGTCGGGCTCGTCTCCTACGGGGGTCGCGAGTGCGGCGTGAGGGAGCCTGGCGTCTACGCCGAGGTCGCCAGGAACCTCAACTTCATCGAGCGAAGGGGCCGCCTGCCCTAGCCCTGGCGGGGCCGGGCATGCGTGGGGAGCGGGAGCGACGGGACTCGAACCCGCGACCTCCGGCGTGACAGGCCGGCGCTCTAACCAACTGAGCTACGCCCCCGGCGCGCTCGATTCTACGCACCGCCCCGTGGGAGCGGATCGCGAATCGGGTCAATAGGCTCGGCGCGATGCGGCTGGTGACCTACGAAAGCGATCGCGGAGCCCGCGCGGGTGTTCTCGACGGCGAGCGCGTCGTCGACGCATGGGATGCGCTCGGCGGGGAGCGGTCCGAGCCTGCGCGAGCTGCTCGCGGCCGGCCGGCTGGGCGACCTGGCGGACGCCATCGAGGGCGCCGAAGGGGTGCCGCTCGCCGACGTGGCCCTCATGCCGCCGATTCCCGACCCCGAGAAGATCCTCTGCATCGGCCTGAACTACCGCTCCCACGCCGAGGAGACGAAGCAGCCCATCCCCGATGTCCCCACCGTCTTCGCGAAGTTCCGGAACGCCCTGGCCGCGCCGGGCGCGACGGTCGAGTTGCCGAGGGCGAGCGAGAAGGTGGACTACGAGGCCGAGGTCTGCATCGTCATCGGCACCCGGCTGAAGGAGGTCGACGACGAGGCCGCGCTTGCCGGCGATCGCCGGCTACACCCTGCTCAACGATCTCTCGGCACGCGACCTGCAGCTCGCAACGACGCAGTGGATCTCGGGCAAGTCGTTCGACGGCGCTGCGCCGTGCGGGCCCGCGATCGTCACAGCCGACGAAGCTCTCTCACATGACGCGATCGAGTTCTCCCTGACACTGAACGGCGAGGAGATGCAGCGTTCGTCGACTTCGGACCTCATCTTCAAGGCTGCCCGAGCTCGTCGCCCACATCTCGAACCTGATGACGCTCGAGCCGGGCGACCTGATCTCGACCGGCACGCCGTCGGGCGTCGGGATCGCGCGCCAGCCGAGCGTCTGGCTCGAGCCCGGGGACGAAGTCGAGATCAGCTCGCCCCAGCTGGGCCGTCTTCTGACGAAGCTCGCGTAGAGGTTTCGCCGGGATCCCCAGCGGGCTGTGAAGCGGTCCCGCCGTCCACCTGAAGACCCGAGCGCAGGATCAGGTCGTCGGCCGCCGAGGCGGTGAGCGGCCTCGCAAGGAGGTGGCCCTGGCCCAGCGCACAGCCGAGCTCGACCAGGCGGCTCGCCTGCTCGGGCTCCTCGATTCCCTCGGCGACGGCGTGGAGGTCGAAGACGTCCGCGAGGTCGAGGATCGCGCGAAGGATCGGTGGCTCGGCGTCGGGCTTGCCGATCTCGTCGACGAATGGCTTTGCGATCTTGAGGTTGTCGAGCGGAAGCTGCTTGAGATAGCGAAGCGACGAGTGCCCGATGCCGAAGTCGTCCACCGCGATCTCGACGCCGAGCGACTTCAGGTCGCTCAGCCGGCCGGCGGCGGCGTCCAGGTCGTCCATCAGCGCCGTCTCGGTGATCTCCAGGGTGAGTCCGCGCGGGTCGAGCTGGGCGACGCGCAACGCGTCGGCGACCTGCGTCGACGATCTCCTCGTCGCGGAGCTCGGACGCCGAAAGGTTGACCCCGACCTTGATTCCGTCCGTGGCGGGATAGCGGGCGCGCCAGAGCGCTCCCTGGTGGCAGGCCGCGGCAAGGACCCAGCGCCCCAGATCCGATATCCGCCCGCTGGACTTCGGCATGAGGGATGAAGCTGTCGGGCCGGCAGGAGCCCGCGGGTCGGGATGGTTCCACCGCACGAGAGCCTCGAGCCCGGCGATGGCACCGGTCTTGAGGTCGAAGATCGGCTGGTAGTGGAGCTCCAGCTCGTTGGCCTCGATCGCGCGCTTGAGGTCGACCTCGAGCTCCATCCGCTCGACGATGTCGGCGTGCATGTGGGGGGCGTAGGCGCGGTATCGGCCCTTGCCCTCCGCCTTGGCCCGGTACATCGCGAGGTCGGCGTCGCGCAGCAGCGTCTCCGCGTCCTGCGGGCCGGCGGCGATCCCGACGCTTGCCCCCACGTACACCTCGCGCCCCTCGATCGCGATCGGATCGGCGAGGGAGTCGAGGACCCGGCTCGCCGCCGTGGCGGCGTCCGGCGGTGTCGTCGATCTCCTCGATCAGGACCGCGAACTCGTCGCCTCCCAGGCGGGCGATCGTGTCCGAGGGGCGCAGACACGCCTCGAGCCGGCCCGCGACCGCCTGGAGCAGCTCGTCGCCCGCGCGATGTCCCAGCGAGTCGTTGATCGTCTTGAAGTCGTCGATGTCGATGAACAGCACGCCAACCGGGTTCCCGCTGCGCGCCGCGCGGCTGACGGCGAACGAGAGGCGGTCGAGGAAGAGCGCGCGGTTCGGCATGCCCGGTGAGCGAGTCGTGGAAGGCCTCGTGCGCGACGTCGTCGAGCGCTCGAGCGTGGTTCAGGGCCAGGCTCGCGTGCTCGGCCAGGGCGAGAAGCGACTGCTGGTCGCGAGCCGAGTAGGAGCGGTTCGGGTCGTCTGAAGCCGTCACGACGCTGCCCACGACCATCGAGCCCTGAAGGACCGGGGCGGCCATCCCCGCGTGAAGTCCCTCGTTGCCGCCAGATGTCGGGGATCTGGTGGACGAGCGGGTCGGTGCCCTTGTCGACGACGACGAGTCGGCCCTCCTGCATCGCGCGGGCGCCGAGGCCTGGGTCGTGCTCGCGGCGCTTCGCGCCCGAGGAACTCCGCGTTGAGGCCGACTGACGAGACGACGGTCGAGCGCTCGCTCCCGTCCTTGTCACGCATGCGGATCATCCCGGCCCGGTCGCCGATCAGCTCGCATGCCGCGCCCACGACCTGGTCGAAGATGTCGTGGAGCGGCTTCTGCGCGACGATCGGCGCGCTGGATCGTCGCGAGGCGCTCCAGCATCACCTGGCGATCGCGAAGCGCCTCGAGGAGCCGTGCGTTCTCGGCCGCCTGGCTCTCGGACGAGGCCCGCATGCCGCGCTCGTTGTCGACCAGGCTGAGCGTGCGGCTGCCCAGCGCGATCACCCGGCCGAGCCCCTGCAGCAGGTCGATCTCCGGAGGGGCGAACGAAGGCTCGTGCGGGCGACCACCAGGACGCGCCCGTTGTGCTCGCCAGCGTCCGTGCGCCGAGCGCGGGCGCGCGCTCCTCCCCCAGGGCGATCCAGTCGCTGCGCCCCGAGGCGACCGCGCGGAGGTCCGCGGGGTCGAGCGAATGCGCCATCGGCCCTGCCGCGACCGCGAGCTGGTTGCCCTCGATCAGGCCGGCGGCGTCGGCGTCAAGGACCTCGACCGCCCGCTCGACCAGGCGCACGATCGCCGAGCGCTCGTCGTCGAAAGAGCTGACGAGCGTGAGGAAGTCGGAGAGCTGGCGGGTCGCCCAGCCCTCGGACAGCGGCTCGTGCACGAGAGTCACTCATGCCGAGTGAGCCGGATCGCGTTTTCGCGCGTATAGAGAAGCACCCATCCCATGTCCCTCGTACAAACAATCACAAGCAGGCAAGTCGCGGATCAGAAGCCCATGAGAATCGCTGTCATTGGCACAGGTATTGCAGGGCTCTCGGCCGCCCACATCCTCCGCCGGGAGCACGACCTCGTCGTGTACGAGGGCGATACGCGTCCGGGCGGTCACGCGAACACGGTCCTGGTCACCGATCGCGCGGGCACGGAGCACTGGGTCGACACCGGATTCATCGTCCTCAACGAGAGGAATTATCCGAACTTCGAGAGTCTCCTCTCCGAGTTGGGCGTTGCAACCCGGCCTTCAGCGATGGGGCTGTCGATCTCGGCGCCGGACGGGTCGTTCGAGTTCGCGGGAACGGCACGCGGACTGTTCGCCCAGCCGTCGAACCTGATGCGGCCGAGGTTCCTCCGCATGCTTCGCGACCAGCTTCGCTTCAACCGCGACGCTCGCCAGACCATCGGCCGCCGGGGCGGGCCGTCGGTCGGCGAGTTCGTGCGCGACATGGGCTACTCGGACTGGTTCATGGAGCGCATCGTCATGCCCGAGGTCTCGGCGGTGTGGTCGTCCGATCCAGCTGCCGTCTGGGACTTCCCGGTTTCGTTCCTCGCCGAGTTCCTGGAGAACCACGGCCAGCTCGAGCTTCGGGGCCGCCCGCAGTGGCGCACCGTGGTGGGTGGCTCGCGCACCTACGTGAACGCGATCGCCGACGGGCTCGGCGACGCGCTTCGCCTGAACGCGCGGGTCACGCAGGGTCGAGCGCCTGGCGGGCGGCGGCGTGGCGGTCGTGGCGGACGGGTGCGAGACCGAGGTCTTCGACGAGGTGGTCATCGCCTCGCACTCCGACCAGGCGCTCGCGATGCTGGCAAACCCCACCGACTCCGAGCGCGAGGTCCTGGGCGCGATGCGCTACCAGCGAAACGAGGCCGCGCTCCACACCGACCCGTCGCTGATGCCCAGGAGGAAGGGTGCGTGGGCCAGCTGGAACTTCCACCTGAACGAGGGCTCGGAGCTGCCGACGATGAGCTACTGGATGAATCGCCTCCAGGGACTCGACGCGGAGGAGGACATCTTCGTCACACTGAACAGCACCGATTCGATCGATCCCGAGAAGGTCATCGAAGTGATCCCCTACGAGCATCCGATCGTGACTCACGAGGCTGTTGCGGCGCAGCGGCGCTGGGGCGAGATCTCGGGCGCCGACCGGATCCACTTCTGCGGCGCATACTGGCGCTGGGGCTTCCACGAGGACGGATGCTGGAGCGCGATCAGGGCGTGCGAGTCCCTGCTGGGCGCCGAGGCACGCGTTCCACTGGCGGTTGCGGCATGACGACACGACTCGGCCGCCTGCTGCACCGCGCCAAGGGCGCTCGGCCGACAAGAGCGCCATCTACGAAGGCTGGGTCCGCCACCGCCGGCACGACCCGGTCGAGCACGCGTTCCGCTACCCGCTCTTCATGGCCTACCTCGACCTGGCCGAGCTTCCCTGGGTGCTCGATCCGTTTCCGGGCTGGTCGGCGCGGCGCCCCGCGCTCGGCGCGGTTCAAGCGCGCGGACTACCTGGGCGATCCCGGCCCGCCCGCTCGCCGACTGCGTTCGCGAGGCGGTGGTCGGAACGGGGAGGCAGCGAGCCCGCCGGGCCGATCCGGCTGCTCACGAACCTCCGCTACTTCGGGCACACCTTCAACCCCGTCTCCTTCTACTACTGCTTCGACGAGGCGGGCGAGCGCGTCGAGTCCGTCCTGGCCGAGGTCACCAACACCCCTTGGGGCGAGACGCCACTCATATCTCCTCGGGCGCGCCGGCTCCGAGCGCGTGATCCGCGGCGAGATCGACAAGGCGTTTCACGTCTCTCCGCTGATGGACATGGACCACACGTACGACTGGCGCTCGACCGAGCCCGGCGAGCGCGTCCAGGTGCACATCGACTCGCGGTCGCCGGCGACGGATCGAGCGACTTCGACGCGACCCTCTCGCTCGAGCGGGTCGAGCTCTCGCGCGCGTCGACCCGGCGCGTGCTCGTCGCGCTATCCGGCGATGACCATGCAGGTCATGGCGAAGATCTACTGGCAGTCGCTCCGCCTGTGGCTGAAGGGCGCTCCATACTTCCCGCATCCGGAGCGCGGATGAACGAGCGCCGACTCGATGCCATCTCGCGCCGCGCCGGGCACGCGATGCTCCGCCACGTCACCGACGGCTGCCTCGACGTGACCGAGCGCGGTCGCACCACGACGTTCGGCTCGCCCGAGTCGGATCTGCGCGCGCGGGTCGAGATCCTCGACCCCGCGGCGTGGACGATCCTCATGCGCGGCTCGACCGGGTTCGCGCAGGGCTACATCGACCGACTGTGGACCACCGACGATCCGGTCGGCGTGGTCCGGGTGGTCGCTCGCAGCATGCCGCCGCTCGACCGGATGAGAAAGGGCTGGCACCCCCTGCTCGGGCGCGGCGCAGAAAGTCGCGGGGCTGGTCCCGCGGAACACGAAGGACGGGCGCGCGCCTCAACATCTCGGCGCATTACGACCTCGGGAACGACCTCTTCGCCTCGTTCCTCGACGAGCGGCTCATGTACTCGAGCGCGTACTACGAATCTCCGGACGTGAGCCTCGAGGAAGCGCAGACGGAGAAGCTCGACCGGCTCTGCCGCCAGCTCAAGCTCGAGCCGGACGACCATCTGGTCGAGATCGGAACCGGCTGGGGCGGGATGGCCATCTACGCGGCGTCTGAGTACGGCTGCCGCGTGACGACCACGACGATCTCGAAGGAGCAGCGCGAGTACGCGCTCGAGCGGGTGGCCGAATGAGGGGCTCCAGGACCGGATCACGGTGCTCGATCGGGACTACCGCGACCTCCGGGGAAGCTTCTCGAAGCTCGTCTCGATCGAGATGATCGAGGCGGTCGGCTGGCAGTACTTCAGAGACGTTCTTTCGCAAGTGCTCGGACCTCCTCGAGCGATGACGGCCTGATGGCGCTCCAGGCGATCGTGATCGACGACGACCTCTACGAGATCGAGAAGGCGTCGAAGAGCTTTGCGAACACGGTCGTGTTCCCGGGCGGCTGCCTGCCGTCCGAGCGGGTCGATCGCGGAGCTCGTCACGCACGAGACCGACATGAGCGTGCGCTGGGTCGACGACATCACCCCGCACTACTCGGAGACGCTTCGCGAGTGGCGGCACCGCTTCGAGGCGGCTTGGCCGAGCCTTCGCGGCTCCCGCTACGACGAGCGGTTCCGCCGCATGTGGACGTTCTATCTCGCGTTCTCCGAGGGGGGCTTTCGCGAGCGCCGGATCCGGGACCTCCAGATGGTCTTCGCGAAGCCCGGCTTTGCCCCGCCCGCGCTGCGCGAACCCGCACTCGCTTCAATCACCGCATGAGCATCCACCACGTCAGGGCCGGCCAGGGCCCACCGCTCGTGCTCATCCACGGGCTCGGCGGAAGCCTCGTCGTACTGGGAGCCGGTGATGGACCTCCTGGCGGCCGAGCGCGATGTCATCGCCATCGACCTGCCCGGCTTCGGCGAATCCGACCCGCTGCCCGGCGGAACGCGCCACTCCGCCCTCGAGATGGGACGGGCCGTCGCGGCGCACCTCGATTCGCTCGGGGTCGAGCGACCCCATCTGGTGGGCAACTCGCTGGGAGCGTGGACCGCTCTCGAGATGGCAGCCGACGGCGACGCCGCCTCGGTCTGTTGCATCTCGCCCGCCGGCCTCTGGCGGGACGAGTTGGGGCCGCGGACCTACGACTCGCGCAGGCTCGGGCAGCGTGGGCGGCGACTGATCAACGTGGCGATGCGGACGGAGCGCGGGCGAAAGGCCTTGCTGAGGACGACCGTTGCCCGGCCCGAGCTCCTGAGCTCAGCCGAGGCGATCAGCATGGCTGGCGGCGTGGCTCGACGCACCCTCCTACGACGACGCGAACGACATGATGCGCGGCATCCCGTTCGAGCGCGCCGCCGAGGTGCGACGTGCCGGTCACGATCGCCTGGGGCGAGGAGGACCGGCTGGTCGCTCCGCCCAGGCCCGAGCGGATGCCCCCCGGCACGCGCTACCTCAGCGTCCCCGGTTGGGGGCACACGCCGACGCGCGACGATCCCGAGGGCGTTGCAAGCGTCTTGCTCGAAGCCAGCGCCGTAGCTCCAGCCGGGGTCTGAACCGCCGGTCGGTTCCGGCGGTTAGGGCGCCCTAACTGTGTGGTAGCTTCGTCGCCCGATGCCAGAGGGCCGCGCCGTCAAGACGAAGAAGAAGTGCTGCAAGTCCGGCCCGCGCTGCAAGCGCTGCCCGGCCGCGATGAAGAAGCTCGAGCGCCGCGGCCTCGCGACTCGCGTCTCGAAGCGCCACTACGTCGTCTCGCTGGACGCGAAGAAGAAGGACCTGAAGCTCGCCCGAGCCCGCTGAGGGCGCCGCGGGGTCAGCCCCCTCACCCGTCGCTGACTGCGCGTGACGCGGCGCCTGCCTAGGATGCTCTCGGGAGCGAGACATGGAGGTTTGTGACAGGTGAAGATGCGCGCGGCGGTTCTGGAGGAGTTCGGCGAGCCCCTCGTAGTTCAGGAGATCGATCTTGCGGACCCGGGTCCGGGTGAGGTTCTGGTCCGCCTGGTGGCGTGCGGGGTATGCCACACGGACCTCTACACGGCGTCTGGCGTCGACCCGTCCGGCTACGCGCCGACCGTCCTCGGGCACGAGGGCGCGGGCGTGGTCGAGGCGATCGGCGAAGGCGTGACCGACGTCGAGCCCGGCGACCACGTGGTGACCCTGTTCTCGCCCCAGTGCCGGGAGTGCGTTCACTGCCTCGATCCCCGTACCAACCTCTGCCTGGCGATCCGCGAGCAGCAGAACCTCGGCTACCTGCCCGACGGCACGGCGCGGCTCTCCCGCGACGGGGAGCCGATCAGGCACTTCATGGGCACCTCGACGTTCGCCGAGTACACCGTGATGCCGCAGATCGCGCTCGCCAAGGTGCACCCCGAGGCGGCGCTCGATGCGGCGTGCCTGTTCGCCTGCGGGCTCTCCACCGGGCTCGGCGCCGCGATGTTCACCGCGAAGGTGCAGCCCGGCTCGACCTGTGTCGTCTTCGGCGCGGGAATGGTCGGCTTGGGCGCCGTCGCCGGGTGCCGGCTCCAGGGCGCCGACCGGATCATCTGCGTCGATCTCTCCGACGACCGGCTCGAGCTGGCCAAGGGCCAGGGCGCGACCGAGGTCATGACCGGCGGCGAGGACACCGTGGAGAAGATCCTCGAGGAGACCGGAGGCTTCGGCGCGGACTACACGTTCGAGGCGACCGGCAACGTGAAGGTGATGCGCCAAGCGGTGGAGGCGGCGCGAATGGGCTGGGGCCTGGCGACCGTCGCCGGCGTCGCCGGCAAGGGCGAGACCCTGGACGTGATTCCGCGCTTCCTGATCACGGGGCGGCGCATCGCCGGCTCGTCGTTCGGCGGCGTCAAGGGCCGTGACGGCGTCCCCGCTCTCGTCGACCGCTACCTCGCCGGCGACATCGACGTCGAGCCGTTCATCTCTCACCGCATCACCCTCGACGAGGTGAACAAGGGCTTCGAGCTGATGGAGGCCCAGGACGGCATCCGCAGCGTCATCGAATTCAGATAGCGAGAAGGAGTAGCGATGTGATCCTGCAGCGAGTCGAACAGTCCGAATGGCTGTCGAATGCGTACCTCGTGATCGACGAGCCCGGAGGACACGGCGTGCTCGTGGACTCGAACGGCGTCACCGATCCGCTCTCCGAGCGCGCTGAGCGCGAAGGGACCGAGATCACGCACGTGGTCCTGACCCACCATCACTGGGATCACGTCTTCGAGATGGAGGAGCTGGCGAAGCGGTTCGGCGTGCCGATCATCGCCCACGAGAAGACGGCCGAGCTGCTCGAGGGCCGCCAGGTGGACGAGACGTTCACCGGGGGCGACGTGATCGAGTCGGGCGTCGCTGCGGATCGAGGTGATCGAGACGCCGGGCCATTGCGCCGACCACTGCGCGCTCAAGATCGACGACACCGACGTGATCACCGCCGACGTTCTGTTCAAGGGCACGGTTGGCGGCACGCGCGCGCCTGGCGCGACCGGGTTCGAGGACCTCAAGAGCTCGATCATGGACAAGCTGATGGAGCTGCCGCACGAGATGCGGGTCCACCCCGGTCACAAGCAGCCGACGACGATCGGCACGGAATGGGAGGAGAACCCCTTCATCCGGATCTGGCGAGGGCTCGACGAGGAGGGATCCGAGCCGGTTTCGATCGGGCCTGCGGACGCGGAGGAGCGCGAAGCCGCCACGCTCGTCCTCTGGGCGCCCGACTACGATGGCGGCAACAAGGCGTGGGTGCGCTTCGAGGATGGCTCGGACGCAGTCGTAGGTGGATCACAGGTGAAAAGGGAGAGCTGAGGCTGACGCACCTAAACTCCCGGTGGGCGGTTAGCTCAGTTGGGAGAGCATCACGTTTACACCGTGAGGGTCGTCGGTTCGAGCCCGGCACCGCCCATTGTTCTGGTGAGGGTCTTTAGACCCGAAAGCAACAGGTGCAAGCGCCGAAGGCGCGCGTAAGAGGTATCTACAGGATGAACCTAGGCATCGAGAATCGCGTCGCGCTCGTCATGGGCGCGAGCAAGGGGATCGGCAGGGGCATCGCGGGAGCGCTTGCCCGCGAGGGAGCGAAGGTCGCGATGGCGAGCCGCTCGCTCGAGCGCCTCGACGAGGCTGCGGCGGAGATAGACGGCGAGACCGCGACGTTCGAGGCGGACACGGCTGACCTGGAGGGCCTCGCCGCGCTTCCGGGCGCGGTTGCCGAGCGGCTCGGGGGTGCGGTCGAGATCCTGGTGACGAACACGGGCGGGCCACCGCCGCGGGAGCGCTCAGGACCGCTCGACGGATGAGTGGGAGGCCGCGTACCGCGAGCTCGTCCTGGCACCGCGCGCGCTGATCGAGGCGGTGCTGCCGGGGATGCGCGAGAAGGGCTGGGGCCGGATCGTGAACGTGGGGTCGACCTCGACGATCGAGGCGATTCCGCACCTCGCGCTTTCGAACGCGCACCGGATGGCCGCGATCGGCTACTTCAAGACGCTTGCTCGCGAGGTCGCCGGCGACGGCGTCACGGTCAACACCGTGGCGACCGGGAAGATCGCGACGGACCGGATCGCGGACATGAGCGGCTCGATGGACGCCGCGCGCGAGATGGCCAAGCGCGACGTCCCGGCGGGGCGGCTCGGGACGCCCGAGGAGTACGGCGACCTGGTGGCCTTCCTGGCCTCGGAGCGCGCCGCGTATGTGACCGGGACGACGATCCCGATCGACGGCGGCCTGCTTGCGGTCCGTCTAGCCCTCGCCGAGCGTTCCGTTCGAGGCGAGGAGAGCGTTCGAGTCCGCAACGGCTTCCGCCTGGAGATCCGCGATCACCTTGAGCGGGCTCTCGTCGGTCAGCCCGAGCCCGGTCCACCTGCCTTCGTCTTCGTCGTAGACGCGGACCCCGAAGTCGGGCTCCTCGTCGACCTGGGGTGAGGCGAAGATGACGGCGCAGCGCGCCTGCGGGTCCCCGGGAGCGGTCGAATCGTCGCCGAGGCCGACGATCTCCGCGTCCTCGTCCAGCCGGGTGACGAGGGTCTGCCGGTAGCCGTGCGCGGTGTACGCGTGGATCCCGTCCTGCCGAGGCGCCACCACGTCGTCGTTCCAAGCTTCGAAGCAGGTGCCGGCGAGAAGCTCCGACGGCTCCTCGTCGCCACCGCGGGCCACGACGACCACTACCACGATCGTTGCGAGCAGGATCGCCGCGCCGAGCGCGATCACCAGCCGCGCGCGCTGCGAGGCGTCGTCGCCCCCGTGGCCGGATTCCTGCGCGTCCCCGCTCATCGCGAGCCACGATAGCCGCGGGGGAACCGGCGCACGCCAGCGAGCGATATGGGAGGGTGCGGCTCAGTGAGGGTGACGTCCGGGATCAGGGTGAAGTTGTGGGCGACCGCCGCTGTCTGTGGCGGTCTGCTCGCGCCCGCCCCCGCGCTCGCGGGGCACGGGCTGACGCTCGACCATCCGTATCCAAGCTTCGCTCCGCCTTCTCCGCCCTCGCCTGCCTCGCAGTCCGGGGGAAAGGACGCGACATGGGACCTGGTCGGCACGGTCGCGACCGGCAACCCGCACACGGACCTCGACTTCTTCACCCAGAGCGGCGAGACGTACGCGTCGGTCGGCACGCTCGGAATCGGCCCGAACGCCGGCGGGCAGATCGATCGTGCAGCTCACCGAGGGCGGCGAGGTCTCGCCCAGCTTCGTGACCGGCCACCCCTCCGCGGGATGCCTGTCGGACCCGTCGGCGTCAACCGGCCTCCAGCACGACGTCGAGGCGACGCCGAAGGGCGCCGGGCTGCCGCTCAACACGAAGAACCCGTACGCGGTGCGCGGCGACGCGCAGCTTCTCGTCGACACCTCCGACGCCCCGGGGCGCTGCCACGACCAGGGCGCGGTCGGCATCACACAGGCGCCGCAGGGCGGCTTGGAGCTGATCGACATCACGAACGTCGAGGCACCGGTCGAGATCGGGCTCACGAGCCACATCGGCGAGGCCCACACCGTGAACGTGGATCCGAAGCGCCCCCATATCGCTTACGTCTCGTCCTCTGACCAGGTGTCGGTCGACGAGGAGGGCAACCGCGAGAACGAGGATCCGGGGGACAGCCCGCTCGAGCTGGATGGCATCGAGGTCGTGGACATGTCGTCGTGCATGAACCTGCCTGGAGGGATGACGACCGACGAGCGTCGCCAGGCGTGCCGCCCCGACGTCTATCGCTTCCGCTGGCCGAAGACGAAGTGGTCGCTCGGCCACACGCTCCAGAATCAGGTGTGGGGCTGCCACGAGCTCGAGGTCTACCCGTCGGACCTCCTCACGTGCGGAGCAGGCTCAGGCCTCATCAGCCTCGACATGAGCAATGCCTTCAGGGACATGGGGACGCCCAACGACTACTCCGACGACGTCCCGCGCGGTGAGGAGCTGCCATGTCGCCGGCGCGACTCGACCTCGCTGGCGCCGTTTGCGACCACCGCGAAGATCGTCGACTGCGTCGACGGCAAGGGCGACGGCACGACCGACCTGACCGTGCCGGAGTGGCTCGAGAGCGGCGCGCCCTCGCTCAAGGGCGTCAAGTGGTACGGCACGGTGCGCCACCAGGGACGGGGCGCGGGCGGAACCGGCACGCCGACGTACGACTCGACGCGAGGACATCGACTTCAACCACGAGGCCGAGCTGACCCCCTCGGGCCGCTTCCTCCTGGCGACGGACGAGCGCGGCGGCGGCATCCTGCCTCCTGACGCGGCGTGCTCGCCCGGCGTGGACAACGTGATCGGGAACGGAGGCATCCACGCGTACAAGTTCCCGAAGGTGCGCAAGAAGGTCACGGGCCCGAAGAAGTCGTTCCGCGCATACGCCAAGAAGCCCAAGGGCGGCAAGGCGATCTTCCGCGATCCCGATCCGGACCGGGCCGCAGGCGAGCCTCTGCACGGCGCACGTGTTCCAGATCATCCCCGGCCAGAACCGGATCTTCATGGGCTGGTACTCGCAGGGGACGCTGGTCCTCGACTTCAAGGAGAAGCGGAACGGCCGCTTCAAGTTCAAGGAGGCCGGCTACCTGATCCCCGAGAACGCCAACACCTGGGTCTCCCACGTCTTCGACTACGAGAAGAACCCGGACGGCACGTTCACCTACCGTGGCGCGACCGGCGACTTCAACCTCGGCGCTGCAGGGCGCAGCGCGATCGACGTCTACGAGACGACGCTGCCGGCGCCGCCGAAGCCGCGGCGCATCACGGACTCGGCCTGCGGGCGAAAGCACTGGGGCGCGCTCATGACCAAGCGCGGCGTGCCGTTCTCCAGCAAAGCCGCGTGCCGCGCCTACGCGCGCTGAACCGCTGAGTCCCCGGCGCCGTCGGCGCCCAGAAGTCTCCGCGCGCGCGCCCGGACCGCGATCCATGAGCCGCCCACGAGGATCATCGCGATGCTGATCACCTGCGGCTGGGTCAGCCCGAGCACGACCTCGTCGTTGCGGCGGATGAACTCGACGAGGAAGCGCTCGGTTCCCGTCAGTACGAGGTAGAGCGCGAAGAGCATGCCGACGGTGAACGCATCGCGAAGGCGCCAGAGGGCATAGGCGATCGCGCCGACCGCGAGGGCCTCGTAGACGGGAGTCGGGTGGACCTCCTCGGTGGTCGGCACCGTGCCGTCGGGATAGGACATCGCCCACGGCCCGTCCCACGGAATGCCGTAGTCGCCGTCGCCTGAAAGCTGGCACCCGATGCGCCCGATCGCGTAGCCCAGCGCGAGCGGGACCGCGGCGATGTCGCAGACCTCCCAGACGGCGAGCTTCCGCCACCGCGCCCAAAGGAGCACCCCGCCGCACCGCCGATCGCACCGCCGAACCAGACCAGGCCGGTGCCGGAGAACAGGGGCTCGCCCGGGTTCTGGATGACGAAGTCGAGCTTGGCGCCGATCAGGCCGCCGACGAGCGCGGCGAAGACCATCTCGTAAGCCCAGTCCGGCGGCTTCTGCAGCTCGTTGAAGCGCTTGGCGAGCACCGCCCCCGCCGCGATGAATCCCAGCGCGAAGCACAGACCAAAGGTCTGGAGGGTGATGGGGCCGATGTCGATCTCAGGCTGCATGGTGCTTGGGAGCGCTGTCGATTCCGCTGATAGCCCCGACGGGGATCGAACCCGTGTTTCCGGAATGAAAATCCGGCGTCCTGACCACTGGACGACGGGGCCGCGCCGAGCGAGTTTAGAAGCCGTCTGCCGAAGTTTGGCGGCTACGGCCGGGACGAAGTCGTGGCCGAAGAGGATCGCGAGCGCGCCGACGAGGCGGAGCGTGCCGATGTTGTTCGCGCAGCTCTTTCCGGCGCGGGCGTGAACCTATCGCCCGCTCGAGCTCGCGAACCGACCCTTCGATCAGATTCGACAGGTCCGGAGCCGCGGGCAGCGCCTCGGGGTCGACGTAGCACGCGAAGTGCACGGAGTCCGAGTAGGTGAGCACGCCGATCGCGAGCGCATGCCCTTCCGTGATCGGGATGACGGGGTAGATCGCCTCGACCTCGCACCCCGCTGCATACAGGCGGATGCGCGGCCCGGGAACGTTCGAGACGGTCACGTTGTACATGCGCGGGCTCGCAGCCATCCTGGCAGCGCGCTCCTTGAGGAAGCCCGGCAGCTGGCCCGCCCCACGGAGGATCACTTCCGACCCTGCGATCCGGCCGGACT
Organism: uncultured bacterium; assembly: GCA_963740125.1. Classification (GTDB taxonomy): domain Bacteria; phylum Actinomycetota; class Thermoleophilia; order Solirubrobacterales; family 70-9; genus JALZKA01. The sequence continues at coordinate 317,269 of CAVUCV010000006.1, forward strand.
CCTTGAGCTCCTTCGTGGCGCCGTGGATGACCGACAGCCTGCGAAGCGGCCGGCTCTCGTCAAGGGGCAGGTCCAGGAAGGCGAACGTGATCTGGTTGCCGCCGCTCTCCTCGCCCCGCACGCTCACGGGCACCATCGCACGCAGGGGCTTCGGTCTCCGCACCGTGGAGTTCCGCAAACCGGCGCAGGGCGCCCGAGACCACCGCAAGGACCACGTCGTTCAGCTTCACGTTCCGGTCTTCCTTGATCCGAAGAAGCCGGTCGAGCGCCATGCGCTCGCACACCAAGGAGCGCTTCGGCCCGATGTCCCGGTTCAGGAACGAGGGCGGCGCAGGACGGACCACGTCCTCGGCGACCTGAAGCGCCGCCCGGCGCATCGTCTCTGCGATCCGCACCGTCTTCCGGGGCGCCATCCCCAGCGCGGCGACCCGCCTGGCGGCGCGAAACTGCTCCACGGCGCCATCCACGACCGACCCGGCTGCCAGCCCAAGCGGTCCCGCCGCCCGCTCGGGCTGCCAGTCGACCCGCTCGGGCAGCGCCGCGTCGGGCGCGAGGTCGAACAGCAGCATCCCCAGCTCGACGGCGGCGATCCCGTCGACCATCGCGTGGTGGACCTTTCCGATGATCGCGCCACGGTTGTCGTCAGCAAGGCGCGGTACCACCGCGATCTCCCACAACGGCCGCGAGCGCTCGAGCTGGGTGGAGAAGAAGTTCCCCGCGATGACGTCGAGCTGCGCCCTGGTCGGTGGCGCCGAATCGATCGCCCTCACGTGGTGGTGCAGCTGAAAGCCGGGGTCGTCGACCCACGCGGGCTCCCCGACGGGCGAGGAGGCAAGACGCTGGCGGAATCGCGGCGCGAGGTGCAGTCGCGCCGCGATTCGACTTGCCAGCTGATCCACGTCGAGCCCACGGCTCTCCCCTCCGCTGGGTAGAAGCAGAGGTGGAAAGCCACCCGACGTGCATGTGCGCAACGGGTGTCTCCACGGTCAGGAAGGAGGAGTCGAGCGCGGAGAGTCGTTGCACTTATGAAGGGTTGCGCGACTCGTGCGCCGTTTGTCTGTACGCGATGCCAGAACCGGGCGGTCGGCGTTTCGCCCGGATGTCGAGTCGAGTGGCCCGCCGTCAGCCGGCGAGCAGGAGCTCGAGCAGCGCCTTCTGCGCGTGCAGCCGGTTCTCCGCCTGGTCCCAGACCGCCGAGCTCTCGCCGTAGAGGAGGCCCTCGGTGATCTCCTCGCCGGGATGCGCCGGCAGGCAGTGGAGGACCACCGCATCGTCGGCGGCGACCTCCATCAGCTCCTCGCGCAGCTGATAGGGCGGAGCGCCGCGCGCCGCTCGTCCGCGGTCGCCTCGTCGCCCATGCTCACCCACACATCCGTGTACAGGGCGTGCGCGCCCTCGCGCCGCCTCCAAGCGGATCGGCCGTCTGCTGCGCGGCCACGCCGTCCTCGAGCCGGTAGCCCTCCGGGCGCGGCCACGACGACCTCCACCCCGACCATGCCGCCGAGGATCGCGAGCGATCGCGCGACGTTGTTCCCGTCGCCGACATAGGCGACCTTCAGCCCGTCCAGATCTCCGAACCGCTCGGCGAGCGTCGTCAGGTCGGCAAGCGCCTGGCAGGGATGGTGAAGCGGCGTCAAGCCGTTGATCACCGGCACCTCGGAGTGCTCGGCAAGCTCGAGGACCGTCTCGTCCGAGCCGGAGCGGATCACCACGCCGGCGACGAACCGCGAGAGCATCCGCGCCGTGTCGCGCGACCGACTCGCCGCGCCCGAGCTGGAGCTCGTCGGCGCGGAGCGGAAGCGGATGGCCGCCGAGCTCGGCGACCCCCACCTGGAACGAGATCCGCGTGCGCGTCGACGGCCGCTCGAAGTAAAGCGCGACCGTCAAGCCCTTGAGCGCGTCCTCCTCCGCTCCCGCCGACGCGGCCGCTCTTGAGCTCCCGCGCTCGCTCGACCAGACCCAGCACCTCGCCGGGTGAAAGTTCTTCTCCGGTCAGAAAATGTCGTGGCGCCGCCATCGGGAGGTTGAGACTAGTCTGCAACCACCCGTCCAGACCGACACCGGAGGAGTCCATGGCAGCTGCCAAGAAGGGGTCGAAGGCCAAGCGCCCGAAGCCCGCCGCAAAGAAGAAGTCCGCGCAAGAAGCCCGCCGCGGGCAACAAGAGCGTCGAGGAGTTTCGCGACGCGCTCGAGAAGAGCGTGACGATCAGCCGGGACCGGATCCAGGAAGTCATGGACGACGCCGTCAAGCGGGGCCGGATGACCCGCGCCGACGCGAACAAGACCGTGTCGAGCCTCGTCTCGAAGGGCGCGCCAGCAGACCGACGAGCTCGTCGCCGAGCTCGAGAAGCTGCTCGACCAGGCCCGCAAGGGACGTCGAGTCACGTGTCGCACCGGCCCGCAAGCGCGCCGAGAAGGCAGCAAGCGCCGCCGTCAAGCGCGCCCGCACGACCGCCGACCCGCGTCGTCGCCGAGGCCGACAAGCTCCGCCGCCGCGCCGGCGTCGCCAGCTCGTCGCCCATCACGGGCTACGACAGCCTGAACGCGAGCCAGGTCAAGTCCCGCCTCAAGGACATGAACAAGGCCGACCTGCGCAAGGTCCGGACCCAGGAGAAGCGCGGCAAGGCGCGCAAGGGCATCCTGGACGACATCGAGAAGCGCCTGGCCTAGGGCTGTAACCATGGGGGTGTGTCCACCGCCGCCCCCAAACCGGCTCGCCCCTACAAGGGAGAAGAGCTGGAGCTGACCGTCGAGTCGCTCGCCCAGGGCGGGCGCGGCGTCGCGCGGCGCGACGACGGCTTCGTCGTCTTCGTCACCGGCGGCCTGCCGGGCGACCGGGTGCGCGCGCGCGTCCGCGGTCGAAGCGCGGCTACGCCGAGGCTTCGTCGGTCGAGCTCATCGAGCCCAGCCCGGACCGCATCGCCGACACCTGCGTCCACGAAGGCGAGCCCTGCCCAGGCGCCCCGTGGCAGGGCCTCCCCTACGCAGCGCCAGCTCGAGCTGAAGGCCGAGCAGGTCGACGAAGCGCTCCGCCGCCTCGGAGACCTCGACGGCTTCGAGACCGAGGAGATCGTCCCCGCCGTCGTCCGAGTGGCGCTACCGCAACAAGCTCGAGTACTCGTTCGGCGACGCCGACGGCGAGCTCGCCCTGGGCTTCCACCCGCGCGGCGACTGGCGCCGCGTCGTCGACGTCGACGACTGCCATCTCGCGTCCGAGCGCAACAACGCGGCCCGCAACGAGGTCCGCGAATGGGCGCGCGAGAACGGCCTGCCTCCGCACGAGTCCACCGACGGGCGCGGCGTCCTTCGCCACCTGGTCGTCCGCGAGGGCATCCGCACCGGGCAGGTGCAGACCCGCCTCGTCACCGCGCCGGCCGAGTTCCCGCGCCCGCCGGTCGATCTCCACACCGTCATCGACGGCCCTTCCGGCGGCACCGACGGGCCGACCGGCGTCCTGGGCGAGGAGTACCTCGAGGAGGAGCTCGCCGGCCTTCGCTTCCGCATCTCCCACCCCGCCTTCTTTCAGACCAACACGGAGATGGCCGAAACGCTTTACGGCATCGCGGGCGACTACGCCGGGCCTCGACGGCATCGGAGAACCTCTGGGACCTCTACTGCGGCATCGGCACGATCGGCCTCTCGCTCGCCGCGCGCGCGAAGTCGGTCTGGGGCATGGAGTCGGTGCCCGAGGCCGTCGCCGACGCGGAGCGAAACGCGCTCCGAAACGGGATCAACAACACGCATTTCATCGCGGCCGATGCGCGCGTCGGGAGTCCGCCCGCTGATCGAGCAGGCGGGCAACCCCGACGTCGTGATCATCGACCCGCCCCGCGCCGGCCTCTCGAAGAAGGTCGTCCGCCGCCTGATCGAGGCCGAGGCGCCGCGCATCGTCTACGTCTCCTGCAACCCCACGACCCTCGCGCCGAACGCCGCGCAGCTCGTCGAGGCCGGCTACGAGCTCAAGCGCATCCGCCCCGTCGACATGTTCCCGCAGACGCCCGCACGTCGAGTGCGTCGCGCTCCTCGAGCGAGCCGGCGTTAGGTTCCCGCCCATGACCGAGAAGTCACGAGGCTTCGGCGTAGCCGCCGGGCTCGACCCCGAGATCGCGACGCCCCTCGGCAGCTCGCTGCGAGGAGCTCGGCTACGGCTCCGTCTGGTCGAACGACACGCCGATGGCCGAAGGCCTCGAGACCCTCGCCGCCTTCGCCGAGGGCACGGACCGATCGACCTCGGCGTCGCGGTCATCGCCATCGACCGCCGCACGCCCGAGGAGATCGCCGCGAAGATCGAGGAGCTCGGCCTGCCGCGCGAGCGCCTCTGGCTCGGCGTCGGTGCCGGCTTTTCGAAGAAGCCCCTTACCGCGATGCGCGAGCATCTGCCCGCCCTGCGCGACGCGCTTGGCGACATCCGCCTGGTCCTCGCCGCGATGGGCCCGAAGATGTGCGCCTTCGCCGGCGCGGAGTTCGACGGCGTCTTCTTCAACTGGATGACGCCCGGGTTCGCAGCCGACGCGCGCAAGCACGTCGAGCGGGGCGCATCCGATGCCGGGCGCGAAACGCCGCCGGTCATGGGCTACGTCCGCACCGCCATCGGCGACGACGCCAAGGAAGCGCCTCGCCAAGGAAGAGGGCTTCTACCGCGAGCTCCACGACGGCTACCGCAACCACTTCGAGCGCCTCGGCGAGGAGCCGGCACCGTCGGCGTCGCCGAGCCGGACTCCGCCGCCGCGCAGAGCAAGCTCGACGAGTTCGACGCGCTCGACGTCACCGTCGTCCGCGGCCTGGCGAGCGCGAACCTCGAGGCGATGAGCGCACTGGCCGAAGGCGCCGCGCCCTAGCGCGCGCCCCAGGGCTACAGCGCGAAACGTCCCACGATGCACACTATGGGGTCACATCGCACGGACGTTTGCGAGTCGCCTAGTACGGCGGCAGGTCCGCGTACCAGTCGCCGAGGACCCGGAAGGCGCGCCAGAACTCGCGCTTCGACTCCTCCGAGTCGAGCGACTGGTCGATGTCGGGCACGAAGAGCGCCTCGACCGTGGGCGTGAACGGCTGCACCTCGCCGAGCTTCGGCTCGAGCGGGCGCGCCAGCGGCACCTCGACCTCGTTCAAGCGCCTCGAGCGCCTCGTCGCCCATCACCACGATCAGCCGCGGGCCGACGATCGCGATCTCCTCGACGATCCGCTCGATGCAGTCGGCGGCGGCGAGCGTCGGATCAGAGATCGGGCACTTGACGCAAAGCGTGCCGTAGACCGTGAGCGGATCGACGCCGAGCCGCTTGAAGCTCTTCATCAGCGCGTTGCCCGGCCGGCCGTAGAAGGCGACGCCCTCCTCGATCTCGGACGGGGTGGGCGCGTACTTCAGGATCATCACGTCGGCCTGCGGATGGCCCGAGCCCAGCACCGGCATCAGGTTGCCGCGCGGGCAGTGCGAGCACTCCTGCAGGCGGCGCGTGAGCCCGTTGAGCTCGCGGATCGCCCGCTCTAGGTACTTCTCCTGGATCTCGTCGTCGGTCACGGGCACAGCCGTGACGTTCTTCCGGGTTGGCGCGCTCGCCTCCTGCCGAAGCGCCTTCCTGCATCAGCCCTTGCTCACCTGCCTGCCGCCGCGACCTCCGCTCGTCTGGATGAACTTGAGCGCCTGGACGTAGACGAGGTTCTTGTGCTTGCGGACGATGTCGGCGTCGCGCATCGCCTCCAGGAACTCCTCCGGGCCGTCGAAGTCGTGCACGCGGATCATCACGCTGCCCAGTCCCTGCGCGACGTGGCTGTCCGAGCCGGCGCCCGGCACGATCCGGTACTTGGTGGCGAAGCGCTCGGCCTCCTCGTTGAACGCCGTGAGGGTCACTCGCGGGTTGAACACCTCGAGGATGTCGATCTCGTCCACCATGTCCAGCAGGTGCTCGTAGTCGGGCACGGAGTGAAGGCGGTCGAACGGGTGCGGCACGTAGACGAGGCCGCCCTGGCGCCGGATCTCGGCGATCGTCTCCGCCATCGTCATCCCCCGCTCGATCTTCTCGTCGATGAAGAGGCCGATCACCTCGCCCTGCTCGGCGGTCTTCACCTCCTCGGCGACGATCACCTTGATCCCGACCTCGTCGGCGATCTCCCGCGCCTCGAGCGCTCCCGAGACCACGTTGTGGTCGGTGATCGCGATCGCGCCGAGCCCCTGGTCGCTTCGCGGTCTCGAGCAGGGTCCGCACGGGCGTCGCGCAGTCGGGCGAATGGTCGGTGTGCATGTGGAGGTCGACGCCGATCTGCTTGCGGCGCGAGATGCGCTTGCGGACCGCTGTCGTCGCCGCGCGGGTCCTGGCGGCGGGCGGCGAGCGCGGCCGTAGATCTCCTCGAGCTGATCGCCGACCGCGCCCCAGTCGCGGCTCGCTCCCCTCGCGCGATTGGTGAACTCCCTGCGGAGGTCCGCTCTCCTCGCCAGCCGCTCGATCTGGCCGGCCAGCGTGATCGCGTCGCCCGGCGGGAACATCAGGCCGAGCTCGCCGGACCTCGACCAGCTCGTCATAGAGGGGAAGCTGCGAGACGACCGGGACGGTGCCCGATCCGAGCGCCGCGCGGATCAGCCCTGGAGCCGTGCGCGGCCCGCCCGAGGCGACGCAGACGATGTCGGCCGCCGGCCACCAGCTCCCCGGGATCCATGCGCCGCGGGCCGACCGCGTGCACGCGGTCGCGCAGGCGGCTGGAGATCCTCACGTCGCCGCCGTCCGGCAGCCACACCGCCGCCTCCCAGTCGAGGTCTGCAGGCAGGCGCCGGAGCGCTCGCATGAAGAGGCGAAGCGCGCCGCGCTCCTCCTCCAGGCAATACGCGATCCGAACGGGCGCATCGGCTTCCCGCTCCCCACCCGGCCACTGGCCTTCGAGGGACCGGACACCCGGCTCGACCAGCTCATAGCCGCCGGGGAAGTAGCGCTGCATCAGATCGGACGTCTGGGCGCACGTTGCCGTCCGGGCGTCGAGCCGCCCGAAGAAGATCTCCACCAGCGGGCGCGCGACCTGCGTCGAGAGCACCCTCTCCGAAGGCTCGTGGAAGCTGCCGACGTTGAGCGACCTGGAGTGACGGAGTGCGACCGAGGCGGCGCTGGGAGCGAAGGGGTCGTGGACGTGGACGATGTCGAAGTCGACCCCGCCGAGCAGAGCTTCGAGGCCTTTCGAGACGTCGAGGGGAAGCGGCACCCCACGTGCGCGCGGCCCGGGAGGCATGGGAAGCCCAGTGCCCACCGCGAGCACGGGCGGCCCGTCTCCTCCCGCGCGCTCGCCGCGCCACGATCCGTTGAAGAGCGCATCGGGGCGCTCGCGCGCGGCGTTGATCAGCCGCCGCGCCTCCCGGGTTCCACCGCGGACGCTCGACGGCGCCGCAACGACGACCTCATGCCCTCGTCCCGCCAGCTCGGAAGAGGCCTGCTCGACGAACTCGTTGATCTCGTGTCGCTGGCCCCACGCCAGGGGCGTCACATGGGCGATCCGGAGGCGGTCTGCGCGTGACGGCACCTGACCAGCATATGTCGGCCCGGGCAAGCCGAGCGGCCCCCACCGCTCAGGGCGATGAGGGCCGCAATCCGGTCACGAGCCTGGCTGGACCTAGCGGTCGAGCCTGAGCTTCGTCGTGATGATCTGCTGGTTCGAGTTCCCGTCGGTGAACGTCGAGACGATCTTCAGGGGAACGGACTTCCTGCCGTTCGCCTTCCTGATGTCCTTGACGTCGCCGGTTGCCCAGGGTGAACACCTGGTTGGTCTTGCCGGCATCGCCGAGGAAGCTCGAGTTGGTCGCCAGCTCGGTGCCGTCCTTGAGCTGGAGCGAGCTCGACTCGGAGCACTCCTGGTCGCACGAGTAGCTGTACTTCAGCTGCTTCGACTTAGCGACCTTCTTCTCGGTCTGGAACGGGACGCTGACCAGCGCGACGAGGGCGCCGGGCGTTGCCTCGTCATCGACGATCGAGACCGTCGTCGTCATCGGCGACGAGGCGAGGTTCGCCGACGCGCTTGGACCGCTCAGCGTGACCGTGACGGTCTCGGCTGGCGCCCGGCTCGTCCTCGGCGTCATCCGTGACCGGGATCGTGATCGTCTCCTGAGCGTCGCCCGGGGCGAACGTCAGCGTTCCGTTCGACGCGGTGTAGTCCGACCCGGCCGTAGCCGTGCCGTCCGACGTCGCGTAGTTCACGGTGGCCGTCTGGTTCAGCGGCCCTTCGCGGACCACCGTGACCGTTGCGGGACCGCCGTTCTCGGCGACCGAGGTCGTGGTGTTCGCGAACCGCAGGACCGGGACGGGGATCAGCGAGATGCCCTCGAGCGGCGCGGTGCCGTCGGGCCCGATCTGGGGCGTGCCCGAGATCGGGGTGGCCGCACCCGTCATGAGGTTGATGCGGTGGAACGTCGACTCGGGATCGCCCGCGATCTGGACCGCGGCATACGCGACTCCGGTGCCCTGCTCGATGTCGAATCCGACGTTGTCGGTCGCGTCCGCACCGAGCGGGCCGACCGTCGACAGCGCGCCGCCGTTCGGGTTGGTCTGGAGCGCCAGGATGTCGAGGTCGGAGTCGATGTCGTACAGAGCGGTCGACGTGGTGCCGTCGAAATTGTTCGTGTACGCCGATCCGACGACGTTCGGGACGGCCGCGTCGTTCGCGTCGCCCGCCGAATAGTCGAGATCTCCATCGATCAGGACGCGCTGACCGTTGTTCGGGTTGTAGCGATAGTTGTTGTCGCTCGTCCCCGAAGGCGCGTCGTTGGTCACGCGGATTCGATCGACCTGCGGGTTGAAGTCGAACCCGAAGCTCGTCGGGCCGGCGGTGAAGCCGTCGGCGACGGCGCCGGTGACCCGGGTTGCCGTCACGGTGCCCGCCAAGGCGGTGTTCGGCTCGAGCACGTAGACCGTGCCGCCCGACGCCTGAGCGAACAGATTGCCGCCGCGCGGGCGGTAATCGAGGCCGATCAGGTCCGTGTCCGTCGCCCCACCGGGAAACGTCACGGTCGTCGGGGTGCCGTTGATGAGCGTGCCGGGCGTGCCGACCGCGAACTGAACGATCTGATTGCTGGTGGTCAACCCGGTCACCGTCTGGTGAACGGCGTAGCTCGGAGCCGCGTTCACGGCTCCGAAGGTGAGCGCCGCCCCGGCTGCAATGCCGAGCTTCAAGCGCTTGGAAAGCTTCATCTGGTCGGATCCTCCTCGTTGGTGTCATTGCCCAACGAGCGAAGACATCCGTCCTCCCTGCCGGCGGGCACAAATTGATCGGTTGCACTTCGTTACGCGGCGGAGGGCCGATCGGTTCAGGGAGACCACGAAAAAAGGGCCCGCCACGAGGGCGGGCCCTTGGCTCAGCTACCCGCTGAGTCTCTTGCTCGGACGCCTAGGCGTCCGAGGCGACCGCGTCGGCGGCGGCCTCTGCGGCCTTCGCGCCCGCGGCGGTGCGCGAGTTCTTGGCGATGAAGTCCTCGGTCAGCATCCGGGCGTCCGCGTCGGGGCGCTGGGTGTGCGGGGACTTCATGAGGTAGGAGGACGGGCCATCGAGCTGGCCGGCGATGCCGTTGTTGAGCGCCAGCTTGATCAGCCGGACCGCGTCGATCACGACGCCCGCCGAGTTAGGCGAGTCCCACACCTCGAGCTTGAGCTCGACCGTGAGCGGCACGTCGCCGAAGGACTTGCCCTCGAGGCGGATGTGCGCCCACTTGCGGTCGGTCAGCCACGGCACGTAGTCGGACGGGCCGACGTGCACGTCGTCATCGGGGAGCTCGGTGCCCATCACCGATGTGACGGCGTTCGTCTTCGAGATCTTCTTGGAGTCGAGACGCTCGCGCTCGAGCATGTTGAAGAAATCCATGTTGCCGCCGACGTTCAGCTGCGACGTGTGCTGAAGCTCGACGCCGCGCTCGTGGAAGAGGCGGGCAAGGTTGCGGTGCACGATCGTGGCGCCGACCTGCGACTTGATGTCGTCGCCGATGATCGGCAGACCCGCGTCGTTGAAGCGCTTGTCCCAGTCGTCCTGACGGGCGATGAAGACGGGGAGGCAGTTGACGAAACCGACCCCGGCTTGCAGCGCCTGCTCGACGTACCACTTGGTCGCGGCCTCGGAGCCCACCGGCAGGTAACAGACGAGCACATCGGCCTTCGTCTTCTTGAGGATGCCGATGATGTCCGCGGTCTCGCCCGGCGCCTTGGTGATCTTCTGCTTGAGGTACTTGCCAAGGCCGTCGTGCGTCATGCCGCGGTGGACCTCGACGCCCATATGCGGGACGTCGGCGAACTTGATCGTGTCGTTCTGGCCCGACCAGATCGCCTCGGAGAGGTCCTTGCCGACCTTCTCGGAATCGATGTCGAAGGCCGCGACGAACTCGATGTCCTTCACGTGGTAGCCGCCGAGGTCCACGTGCATGAGGCCCGGGACCTGCTCGGAGGGATCGGCGTCCTTGTAGTACTCGACGCCCTGGATGAAGCTGTTGGCGCAGTTGCCGACGCCGACGATCGCGACGCGGACCTTGCCGTCGTCGTGAGCGCGTGCCGTTTGAAGACGCCCCGTTGGTCTCGGGCGCTCCGTTGGTAGTGCTCATTGGTACGAAATCCTTTCGGAAGCGGGTAGCGGCATGAAGTTACGCCACTGCCACCGTTTGGTTACACCCGAGCTCAGGCTTCTTGTGTCTGCAGCTCGCGCCGAACGTGCCAGACGCGCTGCCCGACCGTGAAGGTCGTGAGGCCGGCCATCACATATATAGAGGCCGGCAGGAGGTCGACGCCGTCGATCAGCTCCTCGGCCCCGAAGACCAGGCCGATCGAGAGGATCACGACGCGCACCGCCCGCGTGGCGAGCCCCACCTTGCATTCGACGCCGAGCGCCTCAGCGCGGGCACGGGTGTAGGAGACCATGAGCGAGCCGAGCACGACGAAGACGCACGCCGCCGCGGCGTTCGAATCGCCCGCCTCCGCGAACTGCCAGGCGATCGCGGTGAGGACGATCCCCTCCTCGATCCGGTCGAGGGTGGAGTCGAGGAAGGCGCCGAAGAGGGTCCCCTTGCCCGACATGCGCGAGTAGCGCCCGTCCAGCGTGTCCATGACCGACCCGGCGATGAAGGCGAGGCCCCCCAGGAAGATCATGTCGCCGAAGATCAGCGCCGCGGCCGCCAGGTTCCCGGCGAGTCCCGTCATCGAGATCGCGTTCGGCGTCAGACGCGAATCGATCAGCCGGTTTCGCGCGTACGAGCGCCACGCCTGCGAGGAGCGCGATCCGGACGCTCCCCCATCGTTGCCCGTCAAAGCATTGCCGCCGGATGATCCACGGGGGCCGAGTCTATGCGCCCCCGGCCTCCAGAAACCGGATGGCGCGGTCGATCAACTCGGGCCGGTCGACCCAGGGCCAGTGTCCTGCGCGGTCGACCTCCTCCAGGATCGCGTTCGGCGCGCGCTCCGCCCAGCGCGGCCCGATCTCCGGCCCGATGTAAGGATCGTCCTTCGCCCACAGGAGGAGGGTCGGAGCCTCGAGCGCGGGGAGATCGCGGCCCAGGTCGTCGAGCTTCTCCGCAGGCGCCGAGCGGTACAGGCGAAGGATCGCGTCCCGTGTCTCCCGCCGCCGCATGTTGCGATGGATCCGATCTGCCACGTGTGAGGGCATGGGCTTGAATCCCGGCCGCGCCTCGCGAAGCGAAAGGTCGATCAGGCGTCCTCGCGAGATGGCGTTCGCCAGCTCGCCCGCCCCACGCCTGCGCCAGATCCGGGCCGTCCGGTGCCACTCGTAGCCGAGGCCGAAGGGCACCGAGTTGAAGGCGACGATCCGCTCCACCTGCTCCGGGTTGCGCAGGGCGGGGAGCAGGCCGATCGAGCCCCAGTCGTGGATCACCAGGGAGTACCGGTCGAACCCAAGGGACCGGATCAGGCCCTCGGCCCAACGGCCATACGCGTCGACCGTGTAGGGGAACCGCGCGGGGTCGGGGGCCTCGGAGCGGCCGAAGCCCGGCATGTCGGCTGCGACCGAGCGGCGGTCCGAGCCGCTCCATGAACGGGATCCAGTCGTCGGAGTCGGTCGGATTGCCGTGCCAGAACACGACCGGCGTGCCGTCCCGGGCCGCTCCCGCAGCCAGGTCCGGATCCCGTCCACTTCCGTCGTTCGCTCCCGCACGCGACGTAGATTAGGTCCGTGCCCGCCGCGACCAAGGACGGAGTGGAAGCGGCCGCCGAGGCGGCGCGTCGTCGCGATCCGCGATCGCCTGCGCGAGATGTACGGCGCGCCGCTGAACAAGCCGCACCGCGACCCGGTCCACGAGCTGGTCCTCACGATCCTCTCCCAGAACACGTCCGACACGAACCGGGACGTCGCCTACGCGGGCCTCCGCGCCAGGTTCGACTCGTGGCAGGAGGTGCGGGACGCGCCGACCGACGAGCTGGAGGAGTCGATCCGCCGCGGCGGCCTCGCGCCGACCAAGGCCCCGCGGATCCAGGCGGTCCTGCGCGAGCTCGGCGATCCGATCGACCTGGACTGGCTGGCAGACGCGCCCCGCGAGGAGGCCATCCCGTACCTGACCGCGCTCCCGGGCGTCGGGCGCAAGACGGCGGCGTGCGTGATGATCTTCTCGTTCGACCGCCCGGAGATCCCGGTCGACACCCACGTTCACCGCGTCGGCGGGCGGCTGGGGCTGTTCCGCTCGAACGCGTCGTGGGAGGAGGCCCACGACGAGATGCTCCGCGTGACTCCTCCCGAGGACGCCTACGAGCTCCACGTGAACCTGATCAACCACGGCCGCGCGCTGTGCCGGCCCGCACGCCCGAAGTGCGCCGAGTGCGCGCTCCGGCGCATGTGCCCTTACGCGAGGGCGAATCCGGACAACTAGGCCGGTTGCGGGAAACTACGGTTGAAAAGGGCTCCTCCTGAAGCCACAATCAGGGCGGCAGGAGTTAACGCGAGCTAGGGGCTCGCCCAATGGAGGAGTCATTTTGAGTACGAGTTTCAAGCGCACGCGCGCCCGAGGGCGCGCGGTCGCGATCGCCGCGGTCATCGGCGATCGGCGCGGTCGTCTTCCCGGCGGCCGCCGATGCCGAGGCCAAGCCGAAGAAGCCGGTCAAGGTCGATGTCATGACCCGCAACCTGTACCTGGGCGCGGACCTCGACCCGGCCATCGCGGCGCCGACGCGTGCCGGCGGCCTACACGGCTGTCGGCGACATCTACAAGAACATGCAGGACACGAACTTCAACGCGCGCGCGAAGCTCCTCGCCAACGAGATCGAGGACGCGGATCCCGACCTCATCGGCCTCCAGGAAGTCGTCCATCTGGCGGCGCGACGACGTCGTCGACGGTCGCGACGCCACCCCCGCGCACGGAGGTCGTCTACGACTACCTCGAGCTCCTCACGGACGAGCTCGACGGCGCGGCCTGAACGTACAAGGTCGTGGTCGTCCAGCAAGAGGCCGACATCGAGTTCCCGGCCGACGATCACGCGGCGACGGCAGCCGCCGAGTTCGACGGGCGCCTGACCATGCACGACGTGATCCTGGCCAAGAAGGACGTGAAGCGTCAAGGAGTCGGCAGCGCGAACTACCCGCTCAACGCATCCGTGACCACGGCAGCGTTCGGGCCGGTCACGGTCATGCGCGGATACAACGTACGGCGGACGTGAAGTGATCAAGCCAAGGGAGACGAGCAGAAGTTCCGCTTCATCAACACCCACCTCGAGTCGTTCCACGCGTTCATCCGCAACGCCCAGGCCGAGCGAGCTGACGGTCGCGAGCGGCGTGACCGACGTACCGAGGCCTGCCGACCATCCTGCTCGGCGACCTCAACTCCGACCCGGACGACGCGTCAACGACCCCGGTCCTCCGGCACGGCGGCAACAACGACGCCTACGAGACGGTGATCGCGGACGGCGGCTTCGCCGACCTCGGCGTCGAGGAGAACACGTGCTGCTTCTGCGAGGACCTTCGTGACGACCCGCCGCCGGCGTTCACGTCGCGGATCGACCACGTGCTCGGCAAGCGGCGACGGTCACTGAGGTCGAGCTCGGCGCTGATCGGCGACGACCCGGACAACCGGACCGGCACCGGCCTGTGGCCGACCGACCACGGCGGGGTCGTCGCGACGCTCAAGGTCGGCTAGCAACCTAACGGACGGGGAGCACACGGAGCGGGCGGCCCAGCGGGTCGCCCGCTCCGACTGTGCTTATAGACTCGCGCCGGTGAACAAGGGCGCCCTTTCTCATCTTCGGCGCCTTCGCGGTGGTCTGCCTGCCTGGTCGCCGCTCAAGGTCGTCATCGGCCAAGGCGCCGAGGGCGCCGCTCCGGTGGCTGTCGAGAGCCAGGACCAGGACGGCAAGCAGCTCTTCGTCAGCAACTGCGGCCCGTGCCACACGCTGGCCGCCGCAGGTGCCGACGGAGTCGTCGGGCCCAACCTCGACCGTGGTCCTCGCGCCCGGCGGCAACGCCACCTACGAAGGCAGCTACAGCCGCGCCCTGCAGGCGATCACCTGCGGCTTACGGCGGCGGGCCGCATGCCGGCCGGGATCATCCAGGGCGAGAACGCGAAGGAGGTCGCCGCATTCGTCGGCGCCTACGCCGGCCAGGCCGGCTCGGAGTCAGAGCCTCTCGTCGACACGGACGACCCGGAAGAAGCCCCACGGGACGACCCGGGCCCCTGCGGCGAGTAGCCGCTCGCGCACCCCGCACCCCGGCGCCCGGCCTAGGCGCGCCGACCGGACGGGTGTCGCCCCTTCTCCGGGGTACGCCGGACATGGATGTCCGGCCGCCGGCCGGACATCCATGTCCGGCTGTCCCCCGGGAAGGGGCGACACCCGGCCAGGGTCTGGTACATGCCTAGATCTGCTAGCCTCTCGCTTAGATTTCTTTCGAAACCAAACTGAACTGAATCAGGAGAACTAGAACATGGCTAAGACAATCGGAATCGACCTCGGCACCACCAACTCGTGCGTAGCCGTCTTCGAAGGCGGCGAGCCGACGGTGCTCGAGAACTCGGAGGGCGGGCGCACCACCCCGTCCGTCGTCGCGTTCACCGATGGACGGCGACCGCCTCGTCGGCACCGTGGCCAAGCGCCAGGCCGTCATGAACCCCGAGAACACCATCTTCTCGATCAAGCGCTTCATGGGCCGCAAGGAGGCCGAGGTCAAGGAAGAGGAGACGATCGTCCCGTACAAGGTCGAGGCCGGCCCCGGCGGCGACGTGCGCGTGGACGTTCGCGGCAAGCAGTACTCGCCGCCCGAGATCTCCGCGATGATCCTGCAGAAGCTGAAGTCGGACGCCGAGGCCAAGCTGGGCGAGACCGTCGACTCGGCGGTGATCACCGTCCCGGCCTACTTCAACGACGACCAGCGCCAGGCGACCAAGGACGCCGGCAAGGTCGCGGGCCTCGACGTCAAGCGCATCATCAACGAGCCGACCGCGGCGGCGCTCGCTTACGGCATCGACAAGTCGGCCGAGGACCAGAACGTCCTCGTCTTCGACCTCGGCGGCGGCACCTTCGACGTCTCGATCCTCGAGATCGGCGACGGCGTCTTCAAGGTGCTCTCGACCGCCGGCGACAACCACCTCGGCGGCGACAACTGGGACAAGGCGATCGTCGAGTGGATGGTCTCCGAGTTCAAGAAGGATCAGGGGGTCGACCTGTCGCAGGACAAGAACTCCCTGCAGCGCCTCTACGAGTCGGCCGAGAAGGCGAAGATCGAGCTCTCCTCCACGCAGGAGACGCAGATCTCGATCCCGTTCATCACGGCGGTCGACAACCAGCCGCGCCACCTCGAGATGCGCCTCTCGCGGGCGAAGCTCGCCGAGCTCACGTCCGATCTGCTCGAGCGCGTCGTCGCGCCCGTCAAGCAGGCCATGTCCGACGCGTCCGCAAGCTCGATCGACCACGTCGTCCTCGTCGGAGGCATGACCCGCATGCCGTCCGTCCAGGAGAAGGTCAAGGAGCTGACCGGCAAGGACCCGCACCAGGGCGTGAACCCGGACGAGGTCGTCGCCATCGGCGCCGCGATCCAGGCCGGCGTGCTCTCGGATGACGTCAAGGACGTGCTGCTCCTCGACGTCACCCCGCTGACCCTCGGCATCGAGACCAAGGGCGGCGTGATGACGAAGCTCATCGAGCGGAACACCACGATCCCCTCACGCAAGGCCGAGACGTTCTCGACCGCGCAGGACAACCAGCCCGAGGTCGAGATCCACGTGCTCCAGGGCGAGCGCGAGATGGCGGCCTACAACAAGTCGCTCGGCAAGTTCCAGCTCGCCGGGATCCCGCCCGCGCCGCGCGGCATGCCGCAGATCGAGGTCGCCTTCGACATCGACGCGAACGGCATCCTCTCGGTGTCGGCCAAGGACCTCGGCACGGGCAAGGAGCAGAAGATCGAGATCAAGGGCGGCTCCGGGCTCGACGACTCCGAGGTCGAGCAGATGATCAAGGACGCCGAGTCCCACGCCGACGAGGACCGAAAGCAGCGCGAGCTCGCCGAGGCGCGCAACGTGGCCGAGAACGCCGCGTACACAGCGGAGAAGCAGGTGTCCGAGCTGGGCGACCAGATCTCCGACGAGGAGAAGTCCGGGATCGAGTCGCAGATCGCCGCGATCCGCGAGTCGCTCGACTCCGCTGACGCGGCGGACCTCAACGCGAAGACCGAGGCGCTCCAGACCACGTTCCACTCGATCTCCGAGCGGATCTACCAGTCCGCCGCGGCCGAGGGCGCGCCGAACGGCGCGGACGGCGCGCCTCCACCAACGGCGCCGGCGGCCGAGGCCGAGGAGGAGGTCGTCGACGCCGAGGTCGTGGACGAGGAGCGCTCGTAATGACGAAGCGCCCGCAAGTCGAAGCGGACATCGCCGAGCGGCGGAGGCAGAGCCGAGCGCGGTGCCTGGCTCCGACGCTGTCGAGCCAGATGAGCCTGCCGGCGACGAGGTGCCTGGCACCTCAGTCGCCGACATGACGCACGCCGACGTGGCCGAGAACTCGAGCGCGAGCGCGACGAGTACCTCGACCTCGCGCAGCGCACCCGTGCCGAGCTCGAGAACTTCCGCAAGCGCTCTGCGCGGGACTCACAGGACGCAGAGCGCCGCGGGCGGGCGCACGTCGCGCGCGGCCTCGTGCCCGCCGTGGACAACCTGGAGCGCGCGCTCCAGGCGGCCGGCGTCGACCTCGATGCCGCATCGAGCGGCCGCGGAGTCGTCCGGACCCAGCGAGCCGCGAGGTCTCCGCACACGAGGCGCTCGCCGCCGGCGTGGCGCTCGTCCACGGCGAGATCGTCGGCGCGCTTCGCTCAGCGCGGGCGTCGAGTCGTTCGACCCCGCCGGCGAGAAGTTCGACCCCAGCCTGCACGAGGCGCTCTCGGCCCGCCCGCCGCCGACGGCGAGGAGGCCGGCGTCGTGGCCGAGACGCTTCAGCGCGGCTACTGCCCTGGGCGACGTCCTGATCCGCCCTGCGCGAGTGGTCGTCACGTCGTAAGGAGAGGGGCGGTACGCTATGGCACGAGACTTCTACGACGTCCTCGGCGTCGACAAGAAGGCCTCCGACGAGGAGATCAAGAAGGCGTACCGCAAGCTCGCGCGCGAGAACCACCCCGACCGCAACGCGGACGACTCCGCGGCCGAGGAGCGCTTCAAGGAGATCCAGGGCGCCTACGACACGCTGTCGGACCCGGAGAAGCGGCGCGAGTACGACTCGGGCGGCGCGTTCGGCTTCGACCCCCGCAACTTCGCGGGCGGAGCGGCCCAGAACCTCGGCGACATCTTCTCGTTCTTCACCCGCGGCCGCGGGCCGGCGGGATGCGCGGCTCCGATCTCGAGACGGACGTCTCCCTGACCTTCGACCAGGCGATGTCGGGGACCGAGATCACCGTCACCGTTCCCAAGCAGGCCGCGTGCACCACGTGCGGCGGCTCGCGGCGCCAAGCCCGGGCACCGACTCCCCACACCTGCCCGCGCTGCCAAGGCCGCGGCGTCGACTCCGAGAGCCAGGGCTTCTTCTCGATCTCCCAGCCGTGCCCGCGCTGCGGCGGCCGCGGGCCAGGTCGTCGACGACCCATGCCCGACCTGCCAGGGCGTCGGGCCTGACGATGCAGCGAAAGCGCTATCGCGTGAACGTGCCCGCCGGCGTTCACGACGGCAGCCGCATCCGGGTGGCCGGCAAGGGCGAGGAGGCCCCGGCGGCGGCGAGCCCGGCGACCTCTATGTCCGGGTGCGGGTCGCGCCGTCGCCGATCTTCGGCCGCCGCTCCGACGGCAACCTGGAGGTCCGCGTGCCGATCACGATTCCGGAGGCCATCAACGGCGCAACCGTCGAGGTGCCGACGCTCGACGGCACGAAGCGGATCAGGGTCCCCGCCGGCACGCAGCACGGGACGGTCCAGCGCCTGCGGGGCGAGGGCCGCCCCGCGCCCGGGCGGCCGCGGTCGCCGCGACATCCACTACCGGCTCGAGATCGAGGTGCCCATCCGACCTCTCGCGCGCGGGCGCCGGGCAGTCGAGGACCTCGCAAAGGCGCTGAACGGGCACGACCCGCGCGAGCGCATTCTGAGCGCGGTGCGCCGGAAGCCGACCGGCGACGGCGAGAAGATGGGAGCCGGACTCATGAGCTGTCGCGCCGCACAACCACGACCACGGTCCGGGTCGACTCGAGCCGCGGCGTCTTCATGATCTCGGTGGCGGCCGAGCTGGCCGAGATGCACCCGCAGACGCTCCGCATGTACGAGGCGCGCGGGCTCATCACCCCCAAGCGCTCGCCCAAGAACACCCGCCTCTACTCGCAGGACGATGTCGACCGCCTCCGCCGGATCCAGAAGATGACCGCCGAGGAGGGCCTCAACCTGGCGGGCGTCGAGACCGTGCTGGAGATGGAAGCCGAGCTCGAGCGCACCCGCTCGGAGGTGGCGAAGCTGCGCGAGAAGGCCGCGGCGCTGGAGAGCCGAGATGGCCAAGGAGATCGACCGCATCAAGCGCAGCGGCGAGATCGTGCCCTACGGCAAGTACGAGGCCGAAGGCATCGCTCGGCAGAGCCAGAGGGCGAGCGGCTAGCGGCACCGAGACGGTGCCTTCCCTCCGACGCGACGATGCGCTAACAAGGAGGGAGAGATGAGCGAGACGAGGACTGCGGCGGTCGTCGGAGCGGGCATCGGCGGGCTCTCGGCCGCCATCGCACTCGAGCGCGCCGGCTACGAGGCGACCGTGTACGAGCAGGCGGATGAGATCCGCCCGCTGGGCGCGGGACTCTCCGTATGGCCGAACGGCGTGAGGGCCCTTCGCGCGCTTGGCCTGGACGCGCTCGTCGACAACGCGGAGGCGACCATCAGCACCGGCTCCATCCGCCGCGCGGACGGTTCTGCTCTCGCCCGGTTCGATCCGGACGTCATGGCGAAGCGATGGGGCGAGCGCCTGCTCGGGTTCCACCGGGCTGCGCTCCATGCGGCGCTCCTCGCTCAGATCGATCCGTCGCGGATCGTCCTCGGTGCGAAGGTCGAGGGGCTAGGGGCCGAAAACCGGCTGGAGGTCGCGGGCGACGAGGTGCCGGCGGATCTGATCGTCGGCGCGGACGGCCTGAACTCGGCCATCCGCCGGTCGATCCTGGGCGACGGTGACCCCATCGACTCGGGGTTCGTGGCGTATCGCGGAGTGGCGCCGTGGGACTGGGCCGTCCCGGATGGCGAATGGTGGGGCGAGCGGGGCGTCGCGGGCCTGCTTTCGCTCCCCGACCGCAGGGCCTACTGGTACGTCGCGCATCGCGGCGACGAACGGCCGCCGGAGTCCATTGCGCGCGACTACGCCCACCCGGTGCCGCAGATCGTCGCCGCGACGCCCCCCTCCGAGGTGCTCACGCACCGGCTCTTCGACCGCGATCCCGTAGAGCGATGGTCGCGCGGGAATGTCGTCCTCCTCGGCGATGCCGCCCACCCGATGCTGCCCTTCCTGGGACAGGGCGCATGTGCAGCGCTCGAAGACAGCGTCGCCCTGGGGAAGGCAATCGGCTCGTCGAAGGGCGTGACCGGGGCGATCGCGCGGTACGAGAGCGTTCGCGTGCCGCAGGCAAAGAGGCTGGTCCTGGGCTCTCGCCAGGCTGCGAAGGTCGCGATGGCCGACTCGGGACTGGCGCGCCGCCTAAGGGACTTCGCGATCGGCCACGTCCCCGAACGCGCGCGGATGAGGCAATTGGATCGCTTCGTTTCCGGCCAGGGCTAGATCTGCCACTCGCCGCCATGGAGCAGGGGCACCACGCTCCCGTCCGCGGCGACGCCGTCGATCTCCACCTCGCGCCCGCCGACCATGAAGTCGGTGTGGACCTTCGACTGGTTGAGGAGCTTGCGGTCCGGCGAGTCCTCCGGCAGGTCCTCGATCGTCCAGCCGAAGCCCGCGCCGTAGGCGATGTGGGACACCGCGTTCTCGTCGAAGAGCGTGTTGAAGAAGACGAGCCCTGCGGCCTCGACCTGCGATGAGTTGTCGACCAGCGCGACCTCGCCGAGACGCTTCGCGTTGTCGTCGGTCTCGAGCTGCGCGCGGACGACCTCCGCGCCCCGCTCCGCGCGCACGTCGGTGATCTCGCCCCCCGCAAAGGTGACTTCGAGGCCCTCGACCACGCCGCCGTTGAGCGCCAGGGGCTTGGTCGAGCGGACCGTCCCCTCTGCGCGGTTGCGGTCCGGGCTGGTGAAGACCTCTTCGGTCGGGATGTTCGCCATGTGATCCTGACCGTGCTTGGTGCGCTCGCGGCCGCCAAGGAACTTGGCGCCGGGAATCAAGCCGATCTCCAGCTCGGTTCCCGGGCCCCGGTAGCGCAGCGCGTCGAAGCCGCGCTCGTTCAGGATCTCGCACCTCGCGATGAGCTCGTCGGCCCGCTTGTGCCAAGCCGCGGCGGGGTCCTCCTCGTTCAGCCGGAGCGCTATCTCGAGCGCTTCCCACAGCCGATCGACGTCGGGCTCGCCAAGCGCTTCGGTCGCCCATTCCCGGTCTGGATAGGCGACGATGGTCCACGAGAGCTCAGAGGCCGAGACAGCCTCGATCCAGCGCTTGCGCAGGTCGGGCATCGTGGCGTCGGCCAACCGCTTTGGATCGAGTCCCTCGAAGATGTCGGCATGCGCGGCTCCAGCTATCCGAACCGTCGCACCCGCGTTCTCGATCGCGTCCTCGAGCCGCTCGATCTGCCATCGGGGCGTATGTGCGACGGATTGGTCCGGCGCTCCGGCAACGTGCGCCCGGTGAACCCACGGGTCGGTCAAGAGAACGTCGACGTACGAGGCGCCGTGGGCGTATGCGTCTTCAGCGATCGCGCGCACCAGCGGCGCGTGCGCCGGCTCGGCCTGAACCATGAGCGACTGCCCTTCGCGCAGATTCACGCCCACTCCGACGACCAGCCTCGCGTAGCGGGCAAGGCGCTCGTCCGTTGGCGGTCGGTCTGCCACTGGCGAACAGACTATTTGGACGTTCCAGCGCCCTGCAGGAGGGCGGCGGCGAGGAGACGGATCGTTTCCTCGCCGTAAGGCATGGACGGATTGCCGTCGGTGAGGACCGCAATCGAGTAGCTCTCGCCGCCCACGTCCACGCGCGCTGCCTGATGGACCAGCTGGCCCGTGTCGGTCGGCCTCCATCCGCCCTTGAACCGCACGCGCGCATCGTCAGGCGTCACCTGCGGGATTCCCCAACTCTGCGTCGAGTGGATCGACGCCAGCATCTGCGAGGCCTCCTCTCCGTGAGGGAGGTCCAGGAGCTCGTCGAGCTTCGACATGAAGAGAGCCATGTCGCCGGCCGTGATCTGCACGTTCGACCAATGACCGACGTCGCCTGAGAAATGGGCCATGCCGGCGGCGTCGGCAACCTCGTTCATTCCCGCGTCGCCCACGCGTGCGTAGATGGCATCGGCGGCGTCGTTGTCCGAGAGCGTGATCATCTCCTTCCAAGAGCGAGCGGGTCGAGTCGTCCAGAGGCGCCTCCTCCCGGCGCAGGCGTCGCAGCTCGGCGACGAGCAGCATCGACTTCGTGGCGCTCGCCGAGAAGAACTGGCGGTTCGGCTCGAGCTCGAGCGTCCTGCCGCCGGGGCCGATCGCCGCGAACGAGACGAGTCCGCTGCGAGCCTCCGCGATCTGGCGCGCCTTTGCTTGGGCGTCATCCGCGGGCCAGGCGGGCTTGTCCTGCTTCTGCTCCCGTCTCTTGCGCTCCGCTCGTCCACGATTTCCGCGAGCGGCCTCCGCGACCGCCGTCGCTGCCGCTGGGGCCTCGATCGTGCGCTCGCTCGCAGTGTCGGCCGGCGAGGAAACCGCGCGCCCGAACAGGACGCCGACGACGACCGCGCCGGCAAGGCACATCACGATTCCGGCCACGATAGCCATCCGGCGCACGGCCGAACGGATGCGATTGTCACCAGCGCCCAAGATCACAGCGTATGTTGCGCCCATGCTGAGAAAGAGAAGATTGAGTGATGAAGAGCGGTTGGTCGGCGCGTTTCTCGCTGCCGGGCGCGTCGCCATCGGGGCCGGAATCTGGGCCGCCCCCGGACTGACGGCGAAGGCACTCGGGATGAAGGCGTTCGACGGCGAGGCGCTCGCCCTGGCTCGCCTCGCGGCAACACGCGACCTGATCCTTGGCGCCTGGCTCGGTGCGGAGCTCCGCGACGGAGGCAGCCCGCTGGCCCCTGCGACCGCACTCACCGCCTGCGACGCGGGCGACGCATTGGCCTTCGGGCTCCTTGCCGCGCGCGGCGGCGACAGCCTCTCGGCGGGCATGAAGGGCCTCGCGGCGGCCGGGCCTGCGACCGCTCTGGGCGCCTGGTTCGTGACCCGGCTCCGCGGCTGAACCCTCCCAAAAGGGTCAGACCCGGGGTCAGACCCCCTTGAGGGTTCGTGGCTAACCTTTAGTCGCTTCCACTTAGATTTCCTGCTAACATGGCTGGACCATGAGACCTGATCGGTTCACCAACCACGCCCAGGAGGCGATCGCCTCCGCGCAACAGCTTGCGAGCGCCTCGCGAAACACCGAGGTCGCTCCCGCGCACCTGCTCCTGGCCCTGCTTCAGCAGGAGAACGGGCTCGCGACATCCGCCCTTCAGCGGCTTTCGGTAGACACAGCTGCTACCGCGCAGGACGTCCGCGACGACATCGCCGGCCTCGCGTCGCTCTCGGGCGAAGGCGCCGCTGAGTTGCGGCCATCCCAGACCTTCATGCGGATCCTCGAGCAGGCCGAGAAGGAGATGAAGAGGCGCGGCGACGAATACATCACCGTCGGCCACCTCCTGCTGGCCCTCGCCGCCGACGACTCCCCGGTCTCCAGCCGCCTGCCCGAGCCGGACGCGATTGCGAACGCCCTCGAGGAAGTTCAGGGCCCGGGCCGCGTCACCTCGCCGAACGCCGAGGAGATGGCGGAGGCGCTGGACAAGTTCGGCCGCGACCTGACCGCCGAGGCCGAGCAGCAGAAGCTCGACCCGGTGATCGGCCGCGACGAAGAGATCCGCCGCGTGATCCAGGTCCTGTCGCGCCGCACCAAGAACAACCCGGTGCTCATCGGCGAGCCCGGCGTGGGCAAGACCGCGATCGTCGAGGGGCTCGCCCAGCGCATCGTCGACGGCGACGTGCCGGACTCGCTCCGCGACCGCCGCGTCATCGCGCTCGACATCGGATCCCTCCTCGCCGGCTCGAAGTACCGGGGCGAGTTCGAGGAGCGCCTCAAGGCGGTCCTCTCAGAGGTTCAAGAGGCCGCCGGCCGCATCGTCCTCTTCATCGACGAGCTTCACACGATCGTGGGCGCCGGCGCCGCGGAAGGCGCGGTCGACGCCGCGAACCTCTTGAAGCCGATGCTCGCACGCGGCGAGCTCCGCGCAGTGGGCGCCACCACCCTCGATGAGTTCCGCAAGCACATCGAGCCCGACGCGGCGCTTGAGCGGCGCTTCCAGCCCGTCCTGGTCGGCGAGCCCGACATCGGGGACACGATCGCGATCCTCCGCGGCCTCAAGGAGCGCTACGAGGAGCACCACGGCGTCCGCATCGCTGACTCCGCGGTGGTCGCCGCCGCGACGCTTTCGGAGCGCTACATCGCCGACCGCTTCCTCCCTGACAAGGCGATCGACCTGATCGACGAGGCCGCGTCCCGCCTGAAGATCGAGATCGATTCCGTCCCAACGGAGATCGACGAGGTCAAACGCCGCGAGACGCAGCTCGAGATCGAAAAGGGGGCGCTCTCGAAGGAGAAGGACGACGCGTCGAAGGCGCGCAAGGAGACGATCGAGGCCGAGCTCGCCGACCTCGGCGAGCGCTCGGCCGAGATGACTGCGCGCTGGCAGAACGAGAAGCAGGCGATCGAGGCCATCGAGGTCGCTAAGTCCAACATCGGCGACGCCGAGCGACGCTTCGACCGCGCTCAGCGCGACGCCGACCTCGCCCTCGCCGGAAAGATCCGCTACGGCGAGATCCCCGAGCTCGAAGAGACCCTTGCGAAGCAGGAGGCGAAGCTCGCGGAGCTCCACGCCTCCGGCGCGTCGATGCTGACCGACGAGGTCACCGACCAGGACGTCGCGGAGGTCGTCGCGAAGTGGACGGGCATTCCCGTCTCGCGCCTCCTCGAGGGCGAGGTCGAAAAGCTCATCCACATGGAGGAGCGCCTCCACGATCGCGTGATCGGCCAGGACGAAGCCGTCGAGGCCGTCTCGAACGCACTGCGCCGCTCGCGCGCCGGCCTCGCCGACCCGAACCGGCCGATCGGCTCCTTCCTCTTCCTCGGCCCAACCGGCGTCGGCAAGACCGAGCTCGCCAAGGCGCTCGCCCAGTTCATGTTCGACTCCGAGCAGGCGATCGTCCGCATCGACATGTCCGAGTACATGGAGAAGCACTCTGTGGCTCGCCTGATCGGCGCACCCCCGGGCTACGTCGGCTACGACGAAGGTGGCCAGCTCACAGAGGCCGTGCGTCGGCGGCCCTACGCGGTGATCCTCCTCGACGAGATCGAGAAGGCCCACCCCGATGCCTTCAACGTCCTGCTCCAGATCATGGACGACGGCCGGCTGACCGACGGCAAGGGCCGCACCGTGGATTTCACCAACTCCGTTCTGATCATGACCTCGAACGTCGGCTCGGCGGAGATCGCGTCCGAGTCGATCGACGAACGGATCCGCGAGCGGATCGAGGGCATCCTCGCCACCACCTTCAAGCCCGAGTTCCTCAACAGGATCGACGAGACCGTGATCTTCCACCGCCTCTCCCGCGAGGACGTGAGCAAGATCGTCGAGCTCCAGGTCGACCTCCTGACCCGCCGGGTCTCCGAGCGCGGCATCGAGATCGAGCTCACCGAGGACGCGCGAACGCTCCTGGGCAACCTCGGGTTCGACCCCACATACGGAGCGCGCCCGCTGCGCCGCGTGATCCAGCGCCGGCTGGTCGACCCGCTGGCGCTGAAGCTCCTGGAGGGCGAGTTCGCCGAGGGCGGACGGGTTCGCGTCGACGCCGAGGAAGGCGAGCTGGTCTTCAGGCCCGCGCCGACCGCTGTCGCGGACGTCGCCTAGGCGGACTCAGCCTGAGCAGATCGCGTAGGCCTTGAGTGTCTGGGCGCCAGGATCCGTGCTGAATGCCCGCACGGCCCAGCCGTCACTCGGAATGGAGTCGGTGTCGGCGGCGTCATAGGGGTGACTCGCGAGGAGGCTGAGGGTGCCCGGGGCACCCGACGACTTCGCTCCGCCTCCAACCACGCTTTGCCCCGGGAAACACTCGGCGACGATGAGCACGCTGCTCCCGCCCGCTGGGACGCCTGCGGCTGCCTTCACGGTCTGAAAATCGCGACCGCGCGCGCAGATGACGTAATTATCCATGCCGCCGGGACCCCCGGCGGCATCAAAGGCGCTGAACCGCCAGCGGGTCGTGCGCCTGGGGTGCATCGAGCTCACGTAGCTATTGCCGCTCGAGATGTGCCCGCCGCCCCCTGAAACCTCTCCGCGGCCGCATTTGCTCTTGTGCTTGCGCTCCCCAGTCGACCCGTCCGGCGCGGGAAATCGCTTCTGCTTGAGCTTGTCCCACTTGGTGCACGTCGCATACGTCGTGACCGTCGTTCCGACGGATACCGTGGCGGAGACGTCCCAGTAGTCGTCAAGATCAAGATCGTCGTCCCCGTAGAAATCCAGGAGGTCTCCGGGGGAGGAACCAAGCACCCGGTGGCTCGCGTCAGCGCCTCCGGAGAGTCCGAACCCACCACCGGCGACGTGCCATCTTCCTGGCGCCTCGGGGCACGCAGCGCCGCCCTCGATCGAGGTCGCCATCGCCGCGAACTCCGGATCGCTCACGTATGCGATCCCGCCGCTCTTGCCCAGGAGCGTGTCACCCGGACGCGGGTCCGGCGCCATCCCTCCGTTCGCCGCAGGAGCGAAGACGAGCACCAACGCCAGTCCCGCCACGCCCCCGGCTAGAAGTCTCATGCCACACAGACTACGGCTGGACGAGCCGGAATGTCCAGCGTTCCCACCTACACTCCCGCGCGTGAGCGAAGCGCTTCAGCCCGCGCCCTTCATCGTCGGCGTCGGGCGCTCGGGGACGACCCTTCTGCGGCTCATGCTCGACGCGCACCCCCAGCTGGCGATACCGCCCGAGACCCATTTCCTGCCGGCCATGATCGATCTCTTCGACGGGCGGGAGCCGGACATCGAGGAGCTCGTCGAGGCCGTCGAGAGCCATGCCGGCTGGCGTGACTTCGGCATGGACGAAGACGAACTGCGAGCCGCGTTCGAGACCCGCAGCCAGGTGGGGGCGCCGGGCGGCCCGGCCAAGGCGATCCGCGCTTTCTACATCGCCTACGCAGCCCGCCACTCCAAGCCCCGCTGGGGCGACAAGACCCCGGTCTACATCGAGTCGATCAGCCGGATCGGCACCGCGCTCGGTGGTCAGGCGCGCTTCGTCCACCTGATCCGCGACGGGCGCGACGTCGCCGTCTCACGGGGAGCGCGCGCGGTCAAGCGCGGCCGTGAGGCCACTCCCGCCCGCGAGGAAGCTGAAACCTGGAAGCGCCGGATCGAGGGCGCCCGTGCCGAGGCCGGCTCGGTCAGCCATTACCTCGAGCTTCGCTACGAGGACCTGATCGCGGAGCCCGAGCGGGTGCTGCGGAAGGTCTGCGAGTTCATCGAGCTCGAGTTCAACCCGGCAATGCTCACGTACCACGAGCGCGCGTCCGAGCGCCTCTCGGAGCTCTCGGACCTGCCGGGCAAGGGAGGGAAGCTCAGGCCCGGGTCGGAGCGGATCGCCGCGCACGCCCTGACCTCCGAGCCTCCCCGCGCCGACCGCGTCGAGCGGTGGCGGACCGAGTTGACGGCCGAAGACATCGCGGGCTACGAGGACGTCGCCGGCGAGCTCCTTGCGGACCTGGGATACCCGCTGGCGGGGGGATCGCGGTGAGGGTAGGCGTCTCGTCCTACTGGTTCAACCGCGGCCAGGGGGTGGTCGGCCGCCAGCTCCGCTCGGCGCTGGAGAGCCTCGGCCACGACACCTTCGTCCTGGCCCGCCCGACGCGAGACACGAACATCAGGCCGTCGTTCGTGGACGACGGGGGCGTCTGGGACCAGGAAGGCGTGACGGTCGCGTCGAGCTACGTGATCCCGGTGGAGGAGATGCTGGCGTGGGGCCGTGACAACTCCCTCGACGTGGCGCTCTTCGACCAGAACTACCAGTTCGAGGAGATCGCGGCTCTGCGCGAGGCGGGTGTGCGCACGTACGGCCGCTTCGTCTGGGAGCACTTCGGCGCCGAGCACGTCGAGCCGGCGCGCCGGGCCTTCACCTCGGTCTACTCCGTCACGGCCTGCGAGGTCGACCGCTATCGCGAGCTCGGCCTGGAGACGCCGCGCGTCCCATGGGGCATCCACCCCGAACTGATCCGCGAGCCTGTCGCGTCCGAAGACGGGATCGTGCGCCTCTTCTTCCCCGGTGGATTCATGTCGAAGCGAAAACCCCTTGCCGAGACGCTTAAGGCGTTCAGGAAGGCGAAGGGCCCGGAGCTCCGGCTCGTCGTGAAGGCGCAGGTGGAGCGTGGTGTCGACGACGTGCGCGACGCGGCCCGAAAGGACGAGAGGATCGACGTGATCGCCGAGGATCTGCCCACCGACGAGCACCTCCGCCTGTTCGCGTCCGTGGACGCCTGCCTGGCGCCAAGCCGATGGGAGGGCCTTGGCCTCCACCTCTTCGAGGCCACCGCGCTCGGGCTGCCGATCCTCACCAACGACAACCCCCCGATGAACGAGGTCGTTCAGGACGGGCGGAATGGCCTGCTCGTCCCGGGCAAGCCGTCCAAGCAACGCCCCCGGTCCGACATCGGCTCGTTCGATCCCGACCGGCGCGCCCTCACAAAGGCGATCGAGAGCCTGCGCGACCCGGATCTGCGCTCGACCCTTCGCGCGGGCGCGCTAGAGAGGCGCGAGGAACTTTCGTGGGACCGGACGGTGCAAGCGCTCGGCGCGCTGGTCGAGGCGCCGGCTTGAGCGAGCGGCTGCTCGAGCGCGAGCAGTTCTTCCCCCAGGGCGTCGAAGAGGTCTTCGAGCCGTTCTCGCGGGCGGAGAACCTCCAGGCGATCACACCGCCCTGGCTCCATTTCCGGATCTCCTCCGAGCTACCGATCGAGATGGGCGTGGGCGCGCTCATCGAGTACCGGCTGCGCTTCCACGGTGTTCCAGTGCGCTGGCGGACCGAGATCGAGGTCTGGGAGCCGCCGCACCGGTTCGTGGACCTGGCGCTCAAGAGCCCCTTCGCGCTCTGGCACCACACGCATGAATTCGAGGCCGTCCAGGGCGGCACGCTCGCACGCGATCGCGTGCGCTATCGCGTCGGATTCGGCCCGCTCGGCGAAGCGGCGCACGGGCTCGTCGTCGCCCGCGACCTCGAGCGCATCTTCGACTACAGGCGCGAGGCGATCCAGGGGCTGATCAGGCGGTAGTGTGGGACGGGCACCTTGGACAGGCCCTTGAGACCAGGAGGAAAGAGATGCCGACCTACGTGATGCTCACGAATCTGACCGCGGACGGAGTGAAGACGCTGAAGTCGAACCCGAGCCGTGTCGGCGAGGTCAACAAGGAGGTCGAGGCTCTGGGTGCGAAGGTCCTCGACCAGTACGCGGTTCTCGGCCGCTTCGACTTCATCACCGTTGTCGAAGCGCCTGATCCCGAGACCATGGCCAAGGTCTCCGTCGAGCTGGGCTCGCGTGGCACCATGACCTCCGAGACGCTCATGGCCATTCCCGCCGACAAGTTCGCCGACTCGATCTAGCGCTGAAGCCGGCTCCGACCCACACGCCCGCATGAAGGTCCTCGTCGTCGGCGGCGGGGGTCGCGAACACGCAATCGTCCGGGCGCTCGGGCGCTCGGCGAGCGTCACCGATGTGCTCTGCGCGCCCGGCAACGCCGGCATTGCCGCTGACGCCCGCCTGGTCGAGGCCGGCGCCGATGACGTGGATGCGATCGTCGCCGTGGCCGGCGAGGAGTCAGCCGACCTCGTCATCGTCGGCCCGGAGGCTCCGCTGGTGGCGGGCGCCGTCGACGCGCTGGAGCTTGCCGACATCCCCGCATTCGGTCCTTCCGCGGAAGCCGCGCGCCTGGAGGGATCGAAGGTCCACGCCAAGAAGCTCATGGCCGACGCTGGAGTCCCGACGGCCCGGCACGAGGTGCTCCGCGACGCCGCGCACGCGCTCGAGCGCCTTGCCGATGCCTCCTATCCCCTGGTGCTGAAGGCCGACGGCCTGGCCGCGGGCAAGGGCGTGATCATCTGCGGTTCGGAAGAAGAGGCACGGGTGGCGGTCGACATCTTCTTCACTCAGCGCCGGTTCGGCCAGACCGAGGTCATCCTGGAGGAGTTCCTGGACGGCGAGGAGCTCTCGCTCCTGGCGCTGTGCGACGGCGAGAACGTCATCCCGCTGGCGCCCGCCCAGGATTACAAGCGGATCTTCGACGGAGACGAAGGCCCCAACACGGGCGGCATGGGCAGCTACTCGCCGGTCCCGGGGATCGACCCGGCGCGGGTGGATGAACTTGCCGACGTCGTTCACCGCCCCGTCGTCGAACTGATGGCTAGCCGCGGCACCCCGTTCAGGGGAGTCCTCTACGCCGGGCTCATGATGACCTCGGATGGCCCGAAGGTTCTCGAGTTCAACACCCGCTTCGGCGATCCCGAGACGCAGGCCGTCCTGCCCCGCCTGCGCTCCGACCTCGCGGAGCTCTGCCTGGCCAGCCGCGAGCCCGGAGGCCTGGCCGGCATGACCGCGGACTTCGCAGAGGACTGGGCCGTGACCCTCGTCCTGGCTTCGGCCGGCTATCCCGAGTCGTCTTCGAAAGGCGACGTGATCTCCGGGTTGAGCGACGCGGCGGCGCTTGACGGCGTCGAGGTGACCCATGCCGGGACCGCGCTGGACGCCGATGGCAACGTGGTCACCGCCGGCGGCCGGGTCATCAACGTGACGGCGCTGGGCCCCGACCCGGCAGAGGCCCGGGACCGCGCTTACGAAGGCGCTCGGGCTATCGAGTTCCAAGGCATGCAATTACGCACCGACATCGCGCTCCGGGCAACCGAGCGCGTTCCCGGCTGACGGCCGGGAAGAAAGGGAGACACGAATGGAGACAGCCGACCCTCAGGGCCGACGCGAGACCGAGACGGGAGTCGCGGAAACCGTGCCGACGCCAACGGAGCCGATGCCGGACGTCGAGAAGGCGTTCGAGGAGATCGAGGTCGATGCCCCGAGGGTCGGGATCATCATGGGCTCGAAGAACGACAAGCCCAAGATGCAGGCGGCCGGCCAGGCGCTACAGGAGGCGGGCATCCGCTACGAGGTGCGGGTGATGAGCGCCCACCGCGACCCTGAGATGGTGCGTGAGTACTGCCACAACGCCCGGATGCGCGGGCTCAAGGTGATCATCGCCGGAGCGGGCATGTCCGCGGCCCTGCCGGGCGTCGCCGCCGCCCATACGGACCTCCCGGTGATCGGCGTGCCGATCATGGGCAAGTCCCTCGGGGGTCTCGACGCGCTCCTCTCGGCGGTGCAGATGCCGCCCGGCATTCCGGTGGCGTGCGTGGCGATCGACGGCTCGAAGAACGCCGGCGTCCTTGCCGCGCGCATGATCAGCATCTGAGCAATTGATTCCGCGTTATACCCGCGAGGAGATCGGGGCGGTCTGGACCGACCGCCGCAAGATGGAGGGCTGGCTCGCCGTCGAGCTCGCCACCACCGAGGCGTGGGCGGCGGAAGGCGTGGTCCCAGCCGAGGCGGCATCCCAGGCGCGTGAGCGCGCGGCGTTCGAGGTGGAGGCCGTCTCAGAGCGTGAGCGGACGACCAACCACGACGTCGCCGCCTTCGTGGACGTCGTCGCCGAGTCGGTCGGCGGTGACGCAGGGCGCTGGATCCATTACGGCCTCACATCATCGGACGTCCTCGACACGGCGCTCGCGCTCCAGATCCGCGACGCAGGCGAGATCGTCGTGGCGGGTGCCCGGGCCTACCGTGACGCCCTGAAGGAAAAGGCTCTCGAGCACGCCGACACGCTCTGCGTCGGGCGCACGCACGGGGTGCACGCCGAGCCCACCACGTTCGGGCTGCGCCTTGCCGGATTCGCCTTCGAGGCGGATCGCAACCTGACCCGGCTCGAGGACGCGTTCGCCGGTGCGACCGTCGGCGCCATCTCCGGCGCCGTCGGCACCTACGCGTCGGTTCCGCCGCAGATCGAGCGCCACGTCTGCGAGTCCCTGGGGATCCGCGCCGAGGACGCCTCGACCCAGGTCGTCCCCCGCGACCGCCACGCGGCACTCCTGTCCGCGATCGCTCTCGCGGGCGCCGGCCTCGAGCGCTTCGCGACCGAGCTGCGCAACCTGCAGCGCACAGAGATCCGCGAGGCCGAGGAGCCGTTCGGCAAGGGCCAGAAGGGCTCTTCGGCGATGCCCCACAAGCGCAACCCGATCACCTCGGAGCGCATCACCGGCCTCGCGCGCGTCTTGCGGGGCTACGCGCAGACGGGTCTCGAGAACGTCGCCCTTTGGCACGAGCGGGATATCTCCCACTCGGGGGCCGAGCGGGTCGTCCTGCCCGACGCGACGATCGCGCTCGACTACATGCAGCATCTCGCGACGCGGGTCGCTTCGGGCATGGTCGTCCACGAGGAGCGGATGAAGGCAAATCTGGACCTCACCCACGGCGCGATCTTCAGCCAGCGCGCGCTGACGGCTCTCGTGGACTCCGGCATGACCCGCGACGACGCGTACCGCACGGTCCAGGCGGCGGCGCAGGAGGCGTGGGACACCGGGACGCCGTTCCGGGAGCTCCTGGGCGCCGCCGCGCCCGAACTCGATCTGGACGAGGTTCTGGATCCGCGCGCGTATACGGCACACGTGCCCGAGGTCATGGCGCGCCTCGAGCGGATGGGCTCTGCCCGCGCCGTCTAACGTTCCGGGCGCATGAGCGCCCAGGCCCAAGCCGAATACACCCTCGCCGACCGTCCCGGCAAGCAAGCCGATCACATCACGCCGATCACGTTCGTCGGCGGGACCGGGCGAAGCGGCACCCACGTGGTAGCCCGCTTTCTGGGCAGGCACATGCGCCTGCACTCGATCGGGGTCGAGTGCCGCTTCCACACGGACTCGGACGGCTTCCCCGGCCTCCTCGACGGCAGCGTGACCGTGGATGCCTTCCTCAAGCGCCTGCGGGGCTTCTGGTTCAAGGGCAAGATGCGCGGTCGCGACCGGGGCATGTTCCGCTTCCTCTCCGAGGATCGCTTCGAGTGGGCGGTCGCGCGCTTCGAGGACGCCTACGATCCCGCCGATCCCGACCCCGCCTGCCGCCGGCTTTTCATCGACCTCCTGTGGGAGCAGGCGGTTGCCAAGAGCGCCAGCGGCTTGATCGAGCAGAGCTGCGACACGGTCGCGCAGGCACCCACCCTGATGCGCCTCTTTCCGGAGGCGAAGTTCGTCCACATCGTCCGTGACGGCCGGGATGCATCGGCGTCGCGAGTCGGCCAGACCCGCGGGCTCGTCTACCCGCGGACCCGCAACCAGGGGATCGACTGGTTCGAGAAGAGAATTCGCCGGATCGAAGCGGGCGCCCGTCAGATTCCCGACGACCGCCTGTTCCAGGTGAGCCTGGAAGACATCCTCACGCCGCCGCGCCACGATGCTGCGCGCGATGTCACCCGCTTCGTCGGTGTCCGCTTCGGCCGGCGGATGCGCCGCTACTTCTACGGGAAGATGGACCTACACAACGCGAACACCGAGCGCTGGCGCGAGGGCATCTCGGAGCGAAAGCAGAACTCGATCGAGGCGCGCTACGAGCGCACGCTGGAGAGCCTGGAAGCCGACGAGGTCTCCTGCGCTCCGATTCTGCGAGCCGTGTTCGACCGCCGGCGCGAGCCCGACTACGAGCTGCCGCCCAAGCCTGAACCGGAGCCGGAGCCGGATTCCGCCTCGGCCTCGGCCTCGGCTGCGGAAGAGGCAACGGCTTCGCGGCCCTCGGGCGTCGAGACCTCGTAGCCGAGATCGTCGAGCAGGTCGCCGGCGATCGCCTCGAACCTGGCGACGTCCGCCGGGTCCATCAAGTCGCGCCACCTTCCGACCCGGTCGGACCGAGGCGCCTCGGTGACGAGCGAGTGGGCCTGGACCCGCTCGACGGCTGGGCGTAGAGCGCCACCGTCCTCGTCGTCGAGGTCCCGCGCGATCTCCTGAAGGCGGTCAGCCGAGCGCTCGTGGTAGTCGAGCATCGCCGGGTCGTATGGAAGCTCGATGAACTCGCAGATCTCCCGAAGCACCGGCTCGGGGTCTTCGATCAGGTCCTCGTAGCGCACCTCGAGGTAGTGCTTGATGCGTGGCACCTGGCGGCGCGCGCGGCTGATCCTGCGCTTCCAGATCTTGGCGTGCCGCTCGACCGTGAGGTCCTCGGCGGTCATGCGCCCTTCTCTCGAGATCGCCACGTCCCGGCCGTCACGGATCAGGTGCACGAACCTCGCCTCGGGAAGCATGCGGTGAACGACGCCCATCTGCTTCACGTAGCCGGGCGTCTTGTCCCCGTAGCGGGTCTTCCCCTGGCTCTCGGCGTAGAGCTCGTAGAAGGCCCGCATGACCGTCTTCGGTCGCACCTTGTCGTTTTTTTCGATGCGCTCTCGCAACACGTCCTGATCGAGACCGAAGTCCCCCCAGCGGCGGTGCTCGACCAGGAAGTCGACGACTTCGGGCGCGCTCATCCGGTCCCCTGCCTTCCGCCGCTGCTTGAGCGTGTCGGAAAGCGCGGGGATGAAGTGGGTCTCAGGCGGAATGGCCAGGTCGGGATGCGAGTCCAGCATCATCCGCAGCAGGGTCGTCCCGGAGCGGTTGACGCCCACCACGAACGGGACGGGAGCGGGGCGGTTTTCGAGTTCGTGCGCTCGCTTGGCCGCGCGGCGCTCCTTGCGGGCGCGCTTCTTCGCCTGCTTGCGGCGCTTGCGGCGGATCTCGAGCGGATTCAGGATCATGCGGGCGATGAGGATTGCACGCCAGATCTATGGGCAATGCCCGAGCCGCCGTGGCGCCGCTCCAGGATCGCCGGCGTGCCACCCGCGGGAGACATGGTCACGTTGCGGCGAATCGGCCGCTCCGGCCGCTCCGAGGCCGGCCGCAGATCACACTCGCGGATGATCGTCCCGAGCGCGATCCGCATCTCGAGCTGCGCGAACGCCGCGCCGATACAGCGCCGGGTCCCGCCGCCGAACGGCACCCACGAATAGGTCTCGGGCGCATCGTCGAGGAAGCGCTCCGGGCGGAACGCGTAGGGCTCCGGGTAGAGGTCCGCGCGGGTGTGCGTGAGCCAGATCGCGGCCAGGATGATCTGCCCGGGCTCGAGGTCGAAGCCGTCGAGCGTGGTCGGCTCGCGCAGCTCGCGCCCGGTGAACGGCACGACCGGGCGGACCCGCAGCGTCTCCGAGATCACCGCGTCGAGGTATTCGTGCCCGTCGCCCGAGCGGATCTCTTCCCTGAGCCGCTCGAAGGCGTCGGGACGCCGGAACAGGAGGTCGAACGCCCATGCGAGCGCGGTGGCGGTCGTCTCGTGGCCCGCCAGCAGAAGCGTCATGAGCTGGTCGCGCACCTCCGAGTCGGACATCTCGGTGCCGTCCTCGAACCGGGCGGAGACCAGCATCGAGAGGATGTCCTCGCGCTCGCCCAATCCGGGATCGGCTCGGCGCTCGGCGATCTGCTCGGCCAAGAGCTCGTCGACCCGGTCGATCAGCGCCTGGAGACGGCGATACGGGGGCGAGTTGCGCGTGATGGGGAACAGCAGGCCGATCGCGCGGGGGGAGCCGGTTGCGGCGAGGATCTCAGTGAGGCCGGCGGAGAGCTCGTCATGGCGCTTCCCCTCCTCGACGCCGAAGACGGCGCGCAGGATGACCTCGAGGGTTATCGCCTGCATCGTCGGGTGGAGCGCGAACGCCTCTCCCTCGCGCCACTGCGAGATCGCCGCCTCCGTCGCTTCCGTGATCACGTCTTCATACGCGCGCATGCGCTCACCGTGAAACGGCGGCAGCATCAGCTTGCGGCGCCGGAGGTGCTCGTCGCCCTCCTGCCGGAGCAGCGAGCCCTCACCCAGGAGCGGCTTCAGGATGATGTTGCGGCCCGGCGCGATCGTGTTCACCCGGTCGCGCTTGAAGAGAGCCTTGATCGACTCAGCGTCCGAGACGAAGAGCACGTCGCCCGGCCCGTAGAGGGAGGCGCCGAACGTCTCGCCGAGCTCGCGGCGCCAATGCTCCATGAAGGAGATCGGCCGCACAAGGAACCGCGCGGTCTGCACGGGCTTGGGCAGCGGCACGCTTGGAGGAGCGGGCATCTCGAGGATCAATCTAACCCGCGCCGCGTCCGTTGTTAAAGTCGCCGCCGTGAGCTCAGAAGCCCTCTCCGACCTGAACCTCGTCGCCTCCGGCAAGGTGCGCGAGATGTACGAGATCGAGGACGACCTCCTGATGGTCGCCTCGGATCGGATCTCCGCGTACGACGTCGTCCTCCCCACCCCGATTCCGGACAAGGGCGCGGTGCTGACGCGCATGTCCGTCTTCTGGTTCGAGACGACGGGCGACATCGTCCCGAATCACATGCTCACGGCCGATGTGCCCGCGGAGGCAGAGGGGCGCGGGCTGCGCGTGAAGAAGCTCGAGATGTATCCCGTCGAATGCGTGGTCCGCGGCTACATCACCGGCTCCGGCTGGAAGGAGTACGGAAAGACCGGCGAGGTCTGCGGGATCAAGCTCCCCGACGGCCTCCAGGAGTCGCAGAAGCTCCCCGAGCCGATCTTCACCCCGGCCACCAAGGCCGAGGTCGGCGACCACGACGAGAACATCTCGTTCGAGCGCGCCGTCGAGACGATCGGCGACCGCGCCCTCATGGAAGGCCTGCGCGACACCTCCATCGCCCTCTATGAGCACGCCGCGGCGCACGCCCTGGAGCGCGGGATCATCATCGCGGACACCAAGTTCGAGTTCGGCGCCTCGCCCGGCGCCGAGATCGTGCTGGGCGACGAGGTACTCACGCCGGACTCCTCGAGGTTCTGGCCGGCCGACGACTACGAGGCCGGTCGCGGCCAGTCCTCGTTCGACAAGCAGTACGTCCGCGACTGGCTCGACGAGTCGGGCTGGGACCACTCTCCGCCCGGCCCCGAGTTGCCCGAGGAGATCGTCCAGGGCACCCGCGCCAAGTACGTCGAGGCGTACGAGCGGATTACTGGACGCAGTTTTTAGGTGAGGGGCTTTAGCCCCGAAAGAAGCATGTGCAAGCGCCGAAGGCGCGCGTAAGGGGTATCTACGAGTTACGCGGGCCTACAGTCTCCCCCGTGAACGTCTTCATCCAGGGGATGCGCCGGTCGGGGACGACGATCCTCTACGACGCCTTCGCGGAGGACCCGGAGGTCCGGCGCTTCTATGAGCCGTTCCGTGAGGACGCGGAGACTCCCGGCGGCGGTTCGGGCGCCCGCGCCGAGGACCTCTTCGCCGAAACGCGCGAAATCCGCCGGCAATTCAAGCGCGACGAGCACCCCGAGGTCCCTCTCGACCTCTTCAATCACGGCGGCCCACGGGCGCCCGGGCTCGAGCTCCACCCCGCCTTGCCCGAGTGGGGTGTCGACTTCCTCAGCTACCTGCTCCGTCAAGCGCCGCAGGTCCTGATCAAGGAGGTCCGCCTCTTTCGCAAGGTGCCCGACCTTCACCGCGTCGACCATGGCGCGACCCTCGTCCACATCGTCCGCGACCCTCGCGCAGTCGTGGGCTCGATGCTCCTCGGTCGCGGGCGCCGCCACGCGACGCGCTACGCGGACGCCGACGAGTTCTTCGAGGCGTGGACGCGCCGAAAGCTCTGGTCGTCCAGCCGCATGGCGCGCGACCTGCTCGCCGAGGGCAACCACGAGGGGCTCGAGCGGGGCGTCCCGGACTTCATGCGACCGATGGTGGTCTGGAAGGCGGTCTGGCAAGGCCTGCGCTCGGATGGGCAGCGGCTCTTCGGCAACCGCTACGTGCTCGTCCGCCTCGAGGATCTGCGGGTCGACCCCGAGGGAGAGCTCCACAGGATCTATGACGCAATCGGCCGCTCGACGCCCGACGGCGTCCGGGAGTGGGCGGCCCAGAACGTGCGCAAGGAGGCCGACATCCAATGGGGCGACGACCCGCGGTGGGCCGCGGCGGCGAAGGCCCTGGGCATGGAAGGGGCGCTGGAGGACGCGGGCTATGGAGAGATCCTTGGGCTCGACGGCACTTCGCGACCTCTGCGCCTGCGCTCGCCGGACGCCGACTCGCCCTCCCGCCTCGACGCAGCCGTCGGCCGGGCCCGCCGCGCGGTCGATCGCGCAACCGGCCGGGCGCGTCGCTAGGTTTCGAGCGGTGAAGGCTCGCGTCCTCATTCGCCCCAAGGAGGGCATCCTCGACCCGCAGGGCAAGGCTGTCGAGCGGGCGCTTCCCGCGCTCGGTTTCGACAGCGTCCGCGACGTGCGCATCGGCCGGCTGGTCGAGCTCGAGGCGGACGACGCCTCTCACCTCTCCGAGCTGTGCGAGAAGCTCCTCGCGAACCCGCTGATCGAGGACTACGAGATCCAAGAGATCGGCTGATGTTCGGGGTTCTGCAGTTTCCCGGCTCCTGCGACGAGCGCGACGCGCTGGCGGCGTGCGAGAAGGTCGGCGAGGCCCGGATGGTCTGGCACGAGGACATGAGCCTCGACGGCATCGACGCGGTGGTCGTGCCCGGCGGATTCTCCTACGGCGACTACCTGCGAGCCGGCGCGATCGCTCGCTTCGCTCCGGTCATGGACGCCGTTCGCGAGTTCGCCGACGGGGGTGGGCCCGTCCTCGGGATCTGCAACGGCTTCCAGGTGCTCTGCGAGGCGGGGCTGCTCCCGGGAGCCCTGCTGCCCAACGACGGCCTCCGCTTCCTCTGCCGCCAGGTCGATCTCGAGGTCGTCTCTCCCGACTCCGAGTGGACGAAGGGCATGGAGGTCGGCCAGACCCTTTCGGTCCCGGTCAAGCACATGAGCGGCCGCTACTTCGCTCCCCCCGCCACGCTCGACGAGCTCGAGGCCCGCGGCCAGGTCGTGCTTCGCTACGCGCCGGGTCAGAACCCGAACGGCTCGTCGCGCGACATCGCCGGAGTCGCCAACGAGCGCGGCAACGTGATGGGCCTCATGCCCCACCCCGAGCACGCCGTCGATCCGCTCACGGGCTCAGACGACGGCCTGAAGCTGTTCGCGGCCGTCGCGAAGAGCGCCGTCCCAGCCTGACGCGGACCGTCAGCGCTCACCGGGGCGACGACGCATACGGAAGCGATCCGCCAAAGACCAGGAAGCGAAACACAGGGCTCCGACAGCTCCGGTGGCGGTGAGCAGAGCACCCGCTGCGGCTACCTGAGCGACCCCTTTCGAGCCGAGGATCAGGATGGAGGTGGTCACGCCCAGGGTTGGACCTACGGGGAGCAGTCCGACAGCGGCCGTCGCGACCAGGAGGGCGACCGAATCGAGCAGGGTGATGTCGACGCCGATGCCTTGGAGCACGAGCCAGTTGCGGAACACCTGTGCCGAGACAGCGAAGATCGTGAGAGCGATGATCCGGTTGCGATAGGCAAGGCCGCGCATCACCGCGAGCCCTTGCCAGAACCCCTCGCGCTTGCGGTCCGCGAGGCGGCTGAGCGCAGCCACGATCGCACCGGCGACAGCGAGGGCGATCAGCGGCGTCCACCAAGGGATCCCGAGCGGCCCGATCAGGGTGAACGAGCAGATCGCGGCCAGCGCGATCTCGATCACCACGATTGGCAGCTCGGCGGCGACCAGGGCACCCGCTCTCGGCGACGTGGACGGGTCCGTGCGCCGCAACTCCGCGATGCGCACAGCGAGCCCGAAGCTGCTGTTCAGGAGATTGCCGAGGTATCCGATGGCCGCCGCTCGGTAAAGCGGGCGCCGCCCGGCCGTTCCCCCGGCAGCGAGGACGCAGACGTGCCAGGCCTCGCTGCGGGCAATGAGCCATATCACCTGCATCGCTACCGCTCCGGCCAAGACGGCGGGCGAGGCGGCCCCGAGCGATTCCGCGAACGCGTCGCGCTTGTCGTACAGGCCAATGATGAGCGCCGCCGTCACAGCGACGCCGAAGGCGATGCTCACTCCCTTGGAGTGGCGGCGCAGCCAGGTCTTTTCAGGCGCGGCCGCGGGTAGCCCTTCCTCGACCAGACGTAGCGTGGGGTCGGCCTCAACTTCGCGGAGATCGAGCTCGAGTGGGGGCTCGTGGGGGCCATAGGCGCGCTTGCCCCGCGCGAGCGCCCAGTCGACCGCATGGCTTCTGAGCGGTGTGGGCCGCCTGTGCCTCTGCTTGAGCTCCTTTCGGCGCGACTCCCACCGATCCGAGCGGCGCAAGGGCGGGATCCTGCCTGCAGCCACATGCACGCGCAAAGCGAGGGTGCGCCACGCAAACACCGTCCGGTCGAGAGCGGGAGAGATCACGCGGGGGACCCCGGGCGCGCCGCGCTGGCCGCGGAGCCACGAGAAGTAGTCGCGCTTCGCGGCGGGGGTGAGGAACCGGCGGTCCCGATGAGGCTGCGCTTTGGGGACCGCGCGCTTTGCATGTCCGAATGCCTCCCGCGGGACGCCGGCCTCCTCGGCGATCCGGCGAGGAATCGGCCGGTCGTATCCGGCGCCCAGGACCCACGGCTCCATCTCGGCCGAGCCGCTGATCCCGACGACTTCTGCCGCCTCGCGCGCTGCCCAGAAAGCGGGGGCGCAGTTGACGAAGCCTGCGTGGAGGCGGTACTCGCAAAAACCCAGCCCGGAAGCGTCCTTGCGAACGATGTCGGGGCTCAGGGCGCTCCACTCCGGATTCCAGATCGAGTCGCCGTAGAACCCCGAGACGAGCACAGCACCCGAGAGGTGCTCGCGGGCGCCATGGAACCCGATCAGACCGCTCCCCGCGCCGGCTGCGAGGAACGGCACCTCCGTGAAGCCGTCCAGCTGAGGCTCGGACCTCCACGCGTCACGCCCCACGACGATCGGCTCGATCCCAAGCGCCGCCGCCACAGGCACGCCGCTGTCAGGGTGGCCGCTGCCCGTGGTCTCGAAGCAGATCGCCGCCTCGCAACCGGCCCCCACGGCGAGAGCGGTCGCCGCGTTGGCGTCATAGCCAGACGACAGGGTCCCAAGAAATCGGAGTGGGAAGCGCCGTGACGAATCCGCCATGTTCGCCGCGAGCTCCCGGAACGTCGAAGCCAGGAAATCGCCATATCCGGCGAAGTTGCCGAACGACCCGGCCACCTTCGGCTTGTCGCCGCTGCTCCAGCCGGCCGCTGCTCCAAACCAGATCGCTGAAAGTACGTAAGACGGGCCGGGCCGTGCGAGGTCTCCACCGAGCCGCGGCACCTGTCGATCCCCCGGACGATCGAGGTCGCCCGCGCCCGGTACTTCGGGTCGGTCACCGTCGCGCCGGCAGCCTGGAGCAAAGCGAGCAGCGAGTTCGAGACGAGCGTCTCGCCGGCCGGGGTGACCATGTGGCAGAGGCGGTCGATGGTCGACGTCGGGGTGACGAAAACGGCGGTATTGCCCCGGATCCGGACCCCCGAGCCGAGGCTCACCGCGACCTCGTCGAAGGAGCCTGCCTCGAACCTGCCCGTCCACGCGCCTTCGTACGCCCATTCCGCCGCGACCTCGACACCGGGCCCATGCCACAGCTCAATGTCGTCCCCGCACCGCGCGAGCCACGCGAGCGGGGGCCAGTCCGGCATCTCGCGTGGCTCAAGGCGCATGCGC
Organism: uncultured bacterium; assembly: GCA_963740125.1. Lineage (GTDB taxonomy): Bacteria > Actinomycetota > Thermoleophilia > Solirubrobacterales > 70-9 > JALZKA01. The sequence continues at coordinate 358,433 of CAVUCV010000006.1, forward strand.
CGCAGCCTAGAGCGGGCCGGCTCGCCGCAGGTAGCCTCGCGCCCATGGGCGAAAACATCGATCCCACCTGGATCTGCTTCTCCTCGCAGACCCGACCCGAGGAGGGATGGCTCGACGAGCGCCTCGAGCGCGTGCGCAGCCACTACGCCCAACTCGTCGACTACCCACTGACGACGGAGAGCGCGGCGGCCGGGCAGACGGGAGTCGCCGTCATCGGCGATGCCGACCCGGCATGCAGGTGGCCCCACTTCGCGCGCGACGAGCGCTACGCGGTCGCGACCGCGTACGTCCCGACCGGGTGGGAGCGGGTCACGGGCTCGGCGCCGCTTGCCGAAGCGCCTCTCGCTCTCGCCCGCTCCCTGGCCGACAGGCCCGACGACGCGAGCCACAAGCTCAACGCTCCGGCGGGGATCGGAGTTCTGGATCTCCAGGCCGAGCGCCTCCTCGTAATGAACGACGCGCTGGGCGCGGCGCGCGCCTACGAGGCCGAGGCGGGCGGCGTCACGGCATGGTCGAACAGGCCTGGTGCGCTCGTCATCTTCCTCGGCATGGAGGCACGTGCCGACGCTCGCGCGTGGCGGGTGCTCGCCGCGGCTTCATGGTTCCTCGGCGACACGGCTCCCATCGAGGCGATGCGGCGCCTGCCGGGCGGAACCGTGGTCGAGGCGGGAGCCGGCCGCGTCGAGGAACGGCGGACGCGGGCGCTCGAGCGGTGGGTCGCGCCGGGCGGCGACGTCGCCGAGCTCGCGAGCCTGGCGATGGACGACGCGCTGGCACAGGCCAAGAGCGCCGCCCAGCTCTGGCCGGGCGAGGCGAAAGTCGACCTGTCGGGCGGCCGCGATTCGCGCCTTTCCGCGGCCGCGGTCATCGCCGCCGGCACACCCGCCCGCTTCCTCACGTCCGACGCGACGCCGGGTGAAGCCGATGTCGCCCGCGCTCTGATCGCCGCGGCTCCAGGCGATCCCGTTCACGAGGTCAGCCGCACCGAGGCGGGCTCGGCCACGCCGAGCACCGACCTCATGGAGCGGGCGGCCAACCTGCATCTCCTCCACGACGGGGTTCGCCATCCGCAGAAGCTCAGGGGAAAGATGACCCTCCCCCGGCCCCGTCCCCAGAACGCAACCTTCTCCGGCCACGGCGGCGAGATCGCGCACGGGTTCTTCTACAAGAACGAGCGGCAGCTGAAGAAGGTCTCGCGCCGCGCGAAGCGAGTGCCGGAGCGGATCATGCGGTTCTTCGCCAAGGACCACGACGCCGCCCGGCCCGAGGCATACGAGGAAGCCGAGGTGGAGGTCACCGCCTCGCTCGAGGCCGGCGAGGCCGCGGGTCTGGACGGCCCAGTCCTCCTGGACTGGTTCTACCTCACCGATCGCTTTGCCCACCGCTCCGGGCTGGCCACGGACTCCGAGCGGATCTCGGTCTTCGCCACGCCGGGCTTCATCCGCGCGTCGTTTGCGCTTGAGCCGGAGGATCGCCTGACCGATCGCCTCCACCTCGACCTGATCGGGCGCCTTCTCCCCGAGTGGCGCGATCAGCCGTTCTTCGAGGCGCCGAAGTCGAAGACGCCGAAGATCCGCCGCGATCGCCTCTGGGAGATCGAGCGCGACGTGGGCGCGTTCGAGGACATCCTCGCCGGCGGCGGCGCGTGGACCGAGATCTACCGTGAGGACGAGGCGAAGGCCGCCTGGCGTGAGCTTCGCGCCGGCAACGGCTCCGCGAAGTGGGAGGCGGCGTTCGAGGGAATCGTCTACCGCCACACCTTCGACGAGCACCTGCGCCGCCTCGCGCAAGCGGGCCGGGGCTGAGCCTCTAGCCTTTTCCGCTCATGCCGGACGAGTCATTCATCGCCAGGACCCTGCGCGCCCGTCGCCTGCGCGGAAGCGCCGAGCCGGGCCTGCCCGCGCCGTTCGTGGTCGGCGTGGGCCGCTCCGGCACCACGCTTCTGCGCTTGATGCTGGACGCGCATCCCCAGATGGCGATGCCGCCCGAGACCCACTTCTTCGACAGCGTCCTCGAAGCGTCCGGGCGCTTCCGGTTCGGCCCCGAGCAGGCGCTGGCTGCGATCACCGAGGACGAGCACCGGCGCTGGAACGACTTCGGGCTGGGCGAGGACGAGCTGCTGGACCGCTTCGAGGCGATCCGCCGCTTCAACGCCCCTGACGCGCTTCGCGCCTTCTACGAGCTCTATGCGGAGAAGCAGGGCAAGGAGCGCTGGGGCGACAAGACGCCGCCGTACGTGAAGACGATGCGCCGGATCAAGCGTGTCCTGCCCGAGGCCCGGTTCATCCACGTGATCCGCGACGGCCGCGACGTGACGCTCTCGAACAACAAGCGCGTGATCGAGCGGGGCCACCGCGAGCCGGTGCCTGCCGCGCGATCGGCCCGGCGCTGGAAGCGGCGAATCGAAAAGGCGCGCGCCGACGGCCCGCACCTCGGCGAGTACATCGAGATCCGCTACGAGGACCTGGTCTCCGACACCGAGCCTGCCCTGCGGAAGGTCTGCGAGTTCATCGAGCTCGACTTCGACGAGGTGATGCTCCGCTACCACGAGACCGCTGCCGAGCGCCTGTCAGAGATGGCGGGCGCTATGCCCGCTCGCGACGGCCGGCCCGAGCGCGACGCGGGCGAGCGGCTGAAGGCTCACGCCCTTGCCACCAAGCCGCCGACCAAGGAACGGATCGAGGTCTGGCGCGAGGACATGAGCGCCGAGGACCAGGCCGAGTTCGAGCGAGTTGCGGGCGACCTCCTCGACGACCTCGGCTACGCCCGCGCGGCTTCCTCGTAGGCTTTACCGCCCGCTTCATGGCCGTTCTCGTCCCATCATTCCTCCGCCGTGGCACCAGCCACGAGCCCTTCCCCTTCGTGGTCGGCATGAACCGCTCGGGCACCACGCTCCTGCGGATGATGCTGGACGCCCATTCGGACCTGACGATCCCGCCGGAGACGCATTTCGTCCCGGACATGATCAAGGCGGCGAAGGCCGACGGTGCCACGCCCGAGAGCGTGCTCGAGGCGATGAAGGAGCACCGCGAGTGGGGCGACTTCGAGATCTCCGACGAGGAGATGCTCGGGCGCTTCCGCGCGCTGCCGAAGCTGAAGGCAGGCCCGGCCGTGCGCTCGTTCTATGACATCTACTCGGAGCGGCAGGGCAAGCCCCGTTACGGCGAGAAGACACCGACCTACGTCCAGAAGATGAAGCTGATCCAGCGCGCCCTGCCCGAGGCCCGCTTCTGCCACGTCATCCGCGACGGGCGCGACGTTGCGCTCTCGGTTCTGGACCGCACGGTGCGCGACCTCACCGCCGGTGACGTCGCCAAGCGCTGGCAGAAGAAGGTCACCAAGGCGAAGGAGGACTCCCCCTCCCTCAACCACTACATGGAGATCCGCTACGAGGACCTGATCCTGGACACGGAGCCCGTCCTTCGCAGCGTGTGCGAGTTCTTCGAGCTTCCCTGGCAGGACGAGCTCCTGACCTACCACGAGCGTTCGGCCGACCGCCTCCAGGAAATGGCGCGCGCCCTGCCCGGCGGCGGCAAGTCGAAGGAGCTGTCCGTCGAGCGGCGCATGAAGACGCACGAGATGACGACGAAGCCTCCGTCGGCGGATCGCGTCCAGCGCTGGCGCAAGCAGATGACCGAGGAGCAGCGCCTCGAGTTCGAAGAGGTCGCGGGCGACCTGCTCGCCGAGCTCGGCTACCCGGTCGGCGAGCCGGTCGACGCCGCCGCGGCCTAGGCAGACGTGCCCTGATGCGGGTCGGCATCGTCACCAAGTGGTTCGCGTCCGGCCAGGCGGTCGTCTCGCGCTACGTGCGCTCGGCGCTCGACGAGCTCGGCCACGAGACGTTCATCCTCGCGCGTGAAGGAACGGGCCCCCGGTCCGGCGTGACCGAAAGGGTCCCCGACCCGGTCTGGGACCAGCCCGGCGTCACCGAGACGGGCGAGTCCGACGTGCCGCTCGCGACCTACCGCGAGTGGGTCGAGCGCGAGGGCATCGACGTGATCCTCACGGACAACCTCTACCAGTTCGAAGAGCTGGCGGCGCTTCGGGCCGAGGGAGTCAAGACGATCGGGCGCTTCGTGTGGGAGCACTTCTCCGAAGAGCACGTCGCCGGCGCGAAGGAGGCGCTCGACGTCGTCTATTCCCTTCACCGCGGCGAGCAGGAACGCTACGCCGAGATGGGGATCGAGAGCCCGTACGTGACCTGGGGTTGCCACCCCGAGCTTCTCGCCGTCGAGCCCGACCGGGCCGACGACGGCCTGGTGCGCCTGCTCGTGCCGGGATCGTTCATGGGCCGCCGCAAGCCGCTCGCCGAGATGCTCGAGGGCTTCTCGATGACCTCTGACGATCGGCTCCGCCTGATCATCAAGGGGCAGACCTCACGCAAGGAGGGAAAGCTCGCCAAGGCCGCCGCCGCCGACTCGCGCATCCAGATCCTGATCGAGGACCAGCCGACCGACCAGCACCTCTCGTTCGTCGCGGGCTGCGACGTATGCCTCTCGCCCACTCGCTGGGAAGGCCTCGGGCTGCCGCTTTACGAGGCGATCGCCTTCGGCCAGCCGGCGATCACCAACGACAACGCGCCCATGAACGAGGCGGTTCTGGATGGCGTGAACGGCTACCTCGTGAGCGCTTCGGTCGAAGGGACTGCGCGCTCGGGCATCACCTCCTGGAGCCCCGATCCCGGCGAGCTCGCCAAGGCGATCGAGCGGATCGCCGACGACGGCACCCGCGCCGAGCTCGCCGCGGGCGCTCGCGAGCTTCGCGACGGAGAGCGCGCGTGGTCGCGCACCGTCGAGGGCTACGGCGAGCTCCTTTCCGCAGTTGGACCTGATGAGCACCTTTAGGTGCGAAAGCAGCATGTGCCGGTGTTGGTGACCTGATGAGCACCTTTAGGTGCGAAAGCAGCATGTGCCGCCGGTGGGTGTCCTGATGCGCGTCGGCGTCGTCACGAAGTGGTTCAACCGCGGGCAGCCGGTGGTGGGGCGACACACGCGCTCCGCGCTGGACGCGCTCGGCCACGAGACCTTCGTGCTCGCCCGCCCCAAGAAGGAGCGGGGACCCCAGCCGGGCGCGCTCTCCCGCGACGACGTCTGGGACCAGCCGGGGGTGACCGAGGCGTCGGAGTACGACATCCCGCTCGCCGACTACACCGAGTGGATCGAGCGCGAGGGCATCGAGGCGATCCTGTGCGATCAGAACTACGGCTTCGACGAGCTCGCCCAGGTCCGTGCCCAGGGGGTCAAGGTGATCGGGCGGTTCGTCTGGGAGCACTTCACCGCCGAGCACGTGGACGGTGCCCGGCGTGCATACGACCTCGTCTTCTCGATGACCCGCGCGGAGCAGGAGCGCTACCGGGGCATGGGCCTCGAGACCCCGTACGTGCCGTGGGGCTGCCACCCGGAGCTGGTCGAAGTCGGCGAAGCGGCCGCCGCCCGCCGCCGGCAAACGTCCGACGCGGTACCCCAGGGTGTACACCGTGGGACGTTTGCCGAGGGGGAGGCGGTGACGTTCGTGTTCACCGGGGGGTTCCTGGGGCGGCGGAAGCCGCTCGAGCCCGTGCTCGAGGCGTGGTCGCTGGTCAAGAGCGAGCGCGCCCGCCTGATCGTGAAGGCCCAGGTCGAGCGCTCGCGCCTCGCCGCCGCCGAGGAAGCGGCGGCCCGCGACGGGCGGATCGAGCTGCGGATCGCCGACGAGCCGACGCGGCAGCACCTCGAGACGGTCGCCGCGGCCGACGTGACCCTGTCGCCCGCGCGCTGGGAGGGCCTCGGGCTTGCCGCTTTACGAGGCGGTCGCGTTCGGACAGCCCGCGATCACGAACGATGTGGCGCCGATGAACGAGATCACGCGCGATGGCGAGAACGGCCTGCTCGTCGCCTCGGTGCCCGACGGCACGGCCCGCTCGGGCATCCCGGCACACGCCTTCGATCCGGCCGCCATGGCAGCCGCGATCGACCGCCTGGCCGAGGACGACGCTCTGCGATCCGATCTCTCGGCCGGCGCTGTCGCGCTCCGGGAAGGCGAGCGCGCGTGGGAACACACGCTTCGCGGGTTCGAATCGCTGCTACAACTGACCGCCCCGTGACCACCTACCGAAAGCTGAAGAAGCGCGCCCGGATCATCCGCGCCCGTAAGCGCCTGACCTCGACCGGCCCGGTGCCGCCGCCCGCACCGTTCGTCTGCGGCGTGACGCGCTCGGGAACGACTCTCATCCGCCTCATGCTGGACTCACACCCCGAGCTCGCGATCCCGGGCGAGACGCACTGGGTGCCGAAGCTGATCCGCCGCATCGAGAAGGACAGGATGCCCCCCGCCGAGCTGGCCGAAGTCATCATCGATTCGAAGCGCTGGCAGGACTTCCACCTGGACCCGGACGCACTTCGGCAGCGCATCGCAGCGATCCCGAAGCCGAACGCCGCCGACGTGATCCGCGCCTTTTACCTCGAATACGCCGAGCGCGAGGGCAAGCCGCGCTACGGCGACAAGACGCCCGGCTACATCAAGGAGATGGTCCGGATCCAGCGCACCCTCCCCGAGGCGCGCTTCATCCACATCATCCGCGACGGGCGCGACGTCTCGCTCTCCCACATGCGGATGAACTGGGGACCGAAGACCTACGAGGAGTCGGCCACGCTCTGGGTCGAGCGGATCGCCAAGGCCCGCCGCATGGCACCGAAGATCGAGCACTACCACGAGGTCCACTTCGAGGACCTCGTCCGCGACACCGAGGGAACACTCCGCAAGGTCTGCGACCTGATCGAGCTCGACTTCGACCCGGCGATGCTCGACTACCACGAGCGTGCCGAGAAGCGCCTGGAGGAGAAGAACGTCGATCTCGTCCGCCGCCACGGCCCGACCCAGCCGGCCGCAGCGCGGATGGACTCGCATCGGCTCGCCAAGGAGCCTCCGCGCGAGGACCGCCTCGAAGCCTGGCGGCACAAGATGACCGCGGAGGAGATCGCGAGCTACGAGCGGATCGCCGGCCCGCTCCTGGTCGAGCTGGGCTACGAGCTGGCGAGCTGACCGGCGCTCGATTCCGGCGAAGTCATGTGCTTTGCATAAGGAGATGGCAAACGTCCGTTAGTACGGCCTATAGCGCGCACTTACGGACGTTCACATGATTAGGTGCTTTTATCCGAGCAGGCCGGCGGCTTCGAGAGGCTCGTCGCTCACGCTCTTGGAACGAAGGTGACGCGCGCGACTAGTCCGTCACGGAACAGCCAGTAGAAAGCGCCCCTCTGTCGCAACGGCGATGTCATTCCGGCCCCGCATGTGCACAGTTTGAACCGGTCACGAGTCCGATCCCCATGCTGGCACTCGGATGAACTCCTCGAGCTCCCAGCGCATCGATTTCGCGCAAGTCTTCCCCGCCGAGCGGTCTCGCAGAAGCGCCGGCATCTCATCGAGTCCGTGTTGCCCCTCGGTCCAAGCCTCTCGACCGCGAGAAGTCGAAGACGGAAATCGTCGGTGCACCCCCGAGTGCACTCACCTGAGCTGGGAACGCTCCCGATCGCGTCCGTATCCGCCGACGCGGATGGAATACGTGGTTCCGGGGTCGCGACGAAGTCGACGCTACTGCCAAGGCCACAAGCCCCACCGTGTATCAGCTCGACATCCGAGAGCATCAATGCGCTTACCATGTGAAGCGACTTGTAGCGTCGTCTCGTCCGCGTCAAGCGGCGCACGTGCCAACAGGTCACCGGAGTCGCCGTTGCGAGGGCGTCTGCCACGTGTACCAGTACGCTCGCACGCGCATCCGCATGTGCTCGATCTCGAAGGGCTCCTCGACTTCACTGGTCGCGAAGACTGTGGTACCGGACTCGACTCCCGACGGTCCGCTGAGCATCGAACACGCCGCGAAGACGTCGTTAGCCGGCGCCGCGGTCGCGTGAGCCGTCCAGGACTTGTCGCCTATGGCAACAGCGAGGACGATGAACGAACGGGCCAGCGTTCGGGGTTCGACCGAGCATTGAGTTCCCTCCCTAGATGCAACGAGACCGTATGGCACCGTACTCCGATTAGGCCGGCGCATCGGACGATGAAGCGGGTCGTGGAACCCCGCGATAGGCGATCGTAATCGCCACGCGAGATTGGCGACTCCCACTGATCTGCCTCGCCGGGCACTGATCTCCGTCGTTCTCCGAGCGAGGATGCCGCGAGTATCCTCGCGATTGGCGGATCAGACTAGGTGCTTTCCATGCAAAGCACCTATGTCCGAGGACCGACATGCCGGAGGAGTTGGTTGAGGCCGCCATGCGGTGCAGCGGCTCGGGTCTGCGGCGCCTGCGAGGAGACGCCTCACCAGCGCCCCGGCGCTCTCGGCCTACGAGCCGGCGAGCTGAGGAGGGCCCGCCAACGGGCTGTGCTCCGCGCTCCTCGTCAACCGCAGGTCATCGTTGACGAGCGCGGCGAGATGGCTCACCGAGGGCGGGCGGATATGGCGGTTGTGCCTCGCGGGTAGTCCCCGCACCTCGATGTGCGGCGCGAGCCCATCCCAGCCCAGCCGCGGAGCGTCGGCCAGATGCGCCGGCTGCGAATTGCACCTGTAGAGGTAGAGCGGCGCCGGGATCGGCGGCGGCGTCCAACGGTCCGCGGCGATCGAACAACCCATCCTCAGGTAGCGAAACCTGAGCTCGGGCGATGGCAGTTTGAGGCCCAGCAGCACCGAAACGACCATGCGGTAGTCCGCGAGCAGCCTGCTCACGGGCACGCGCAGCCGCCGCAACCCCCGGCGGGGCCTTCGGATCATCGTCCGGAAGGACAGGTTCGGCGGAAGGCTGAACCGCCTCAGCGGACGGGTCAGGCTATTGCCGCGCCTGAGCCTCGGGACGGGGGTGTCGAAGAGGCCGAGGTATGCGATCCGCTCGCCATCGCGGAGGAGCTTGGAGGCGATGTCATACGCGACCAGCCCTCCGAATGACGTGCCGGCGATCCGGTACGGCGGCGGCACGGACGTCTGGCGAATCGCCTCTAGGCAATGCGCGGTGATCTGATCCATACGCGTCACCGGCTTGCTGCGCCCGTCGGCGCCGGGAAGCTGGATGACCTTTACCGGCTGGTCCACGCCGATCGCATCGGCGAAGTGGACGAGGGCGGTCGCGTCGGACCCGGCGCCCGGAACGACGAAGAGGGGCGGCTCGCCGCCGGAGGGATTGAAGGTAACCACGCTCGCGGAGACCTGCGGCGCGCCGTCGAGGATGCCGCGAACATGCTCGGCGAGCGCCACGGGCGAGCGGTGCTCGAGCAACACGGCGGGCTGCAGCGAGAGCCCGTAGGTCGATTCAACCGCGGCGCACACCTCCGCCGAAGCCAGGGAATCCCCTCCCGCGGCGAAGAAGTCGTCGTCAGGCCCAGTCTCATCGATCTCGAGCGCCTCTTGCCAGAGGAGCATCATGTGGTCCGCGAGCGGGTCCTCGTGTCCTCGCGCGTCTCGGCGAGCGGCGATCACCGCTCTCGGCCAATCGGGCAAGACGCAGCCGGTCGACCTTTCCGGCCGGGGTGCGCGGCAGGCTCTCGACCACCCTCACCAGCGCGGGAATGGCCTCGGGTGGGACGAGTTCGCCGATGTGGGCCTGCAGCGCCTGGTAGCGTGACGGCGCCCCCTTCGGGGTTGGACGCGGCGAAGAGAGCCGCCGCAGTGCCACCCGCGGCAGGCGTGAAGGGAACGAGCGCCGCGTCCAGGACGCCATCGTGCCGAAGCGCGGCGGCCTCGACCTCCGTCGGATCGACTCTCTGACCGTGAATCTTGAGGCGGCGGTCGTCACGCCCACGGACTTCGAGTGAGCCATCCGGATGCAGGACTCCCCGGTCGCCGGTGTGCAGGACGGGAGCCCCGTCGCGCTCGGCGAATCGCGTCCCGGCCAGCCGCTCCTCTGAGCCCAGGTATCCGGCCGAGAGGAACTCGCCGCCCACGACGATCTCGCCCTCGACCCCGGTCCCGAGCGGAGCTCCACCGCTCTCGATCGAGACCTCGATCCCGTCCAGGGGGTGGCCTGAGTCCAGGCCCGAGCGAGGTCCTGCCTCCGAAAGGGGAACGACCTTCTGGCTAACGACGCCGTTCGCCTCCGTGAGGCTGTACCCGGTAATCAGGGAGGCCTTGCTGTCGCAGATGCGCTGGGCGAGCTCAACGTCGCTGGAGAGCAGCCGCTCGCCCGTCAGACGAACGACTCGAAACCGGTTTCCATCGAGCAGACCGGCCCCGCCAAGGCGACGGAAGAGGGACGGAGTCGAGTGCCAAACGGTCGCCCGGCTTGCCCTCACCCGCTTCTCGAGTGCCCTCGGCGTGCTTCCGGCGGGGTCGAGCACATGGAGCGATGCCCCGCTGAGAAGCGCGGTGAAGATCGGGGACGCCGCTGCCGCCGTCCACAAGGGAGAGGCGAGGGTGAACCGATCCTCCGGCCCCGCGTCAAGTGCCGCCGCGTAGCTGCGAACGCGGTGGAGCACGGACGCATGCCGGTAACCCACCAGCTTGGGAGAGCCCGAGGTCCCTGAGGTGACGTAGACAGCGCACAGACGACCGGCGTCCGTCGCCGGTGCGTCGGCCTGGCCGTCCCGGTCTCCATCGCGCCCGTCCGCGGCAATCGGCTCCGCGGCCGGGAGCCCGACTGCCTCGAGCCGCTCACGCCGGCGCTCGTCCGTGACCCAGATCCGCTCGGGTTCGATCTGCGCCAGAAGCGCCTCCAGGCGCTGCCGAGGCTGAGCGGGAGAGAGCGCGCAGTACGGCCGGCCCGCGAGCAGGCAGGCGACCAGCCCGACTATTGCGCGCGCGCCCTGGGGCATGATCAGCGCAACGGGTTGGCGGGCCTCGCCGCGCAGCCGGCGGCAGTGACGCTGCCAGCCCACCCGCCTCGGCGATCAACTCCTCATAGGTCAGCTCCCCCTGCGGGTCTGAGAGGGCAAGGCGATCGGGCCCGATCCGCGCAATCCGCTGTAACTCGAGGCCGAGGTCGAAATCGCCCGTCATGCGGAGCTGGTCAGACAGACCGGCGATAAGAACGGTCGAGCGCCAGCTTCCGGAGCGTCGAGTCGCCCTCCCGCATGGGGTAGCTCTTGCCCTTCATCAGGTGCTCGCTCAGGTCGGTCCTGCATGCGGAGGTGAACGCGTACATCACCTGGTAGCGGGGCACCACGCAATCGCGGCTTCCGTAGTGGAAGCACCGGCTCGAGTCGATGAACAGCACCGTGCCCTTCGGCATATCCATCGAGATCGCTTCGGACGGGTCGACGTGCTCATAGACCTCCTCGTCGGTGAGCCGGTACGGCCTGCCGCGCCGGCCGTAGCCCGTCGCCTTCGCGACCCGGTCCGAAGCCGATTCCGGCAGGAATGTGAATGGCCCGCTCTCCTCGGTGACGTCGCGGACGAGCACGATCACGTAGAGAAGCGGGTCGTCGTGGAGGTCCCGGTGGTAGAGCTGGCTGTCGCGGTAGGGCCCGTCCGCTTCAGGGTCGTACTTCGAGCTCGACTCGACCATCCGGACTCCGGGCGGGCGGGTTCGCGAGAGAAGGGGGCACTGGCGCAAATAGTTTGCGGCGACCTTCAGGACCGGCGGCGAGAGCACGAAGTCCAGGAAGGCGGGATGGTCGACCAGGTCTTGGTCTTTTCGCAGGTCGCGCATGAACGGCTTACGCCGATCGGTGTGCGGTTGGTCGCCGCGCTCGGCGACCACGGCTTCGGCTGCCTCGGTCAGCTGCTCGAGGTGCGGGAGCTTCAGGGAGGTGTCCAGCAGGTAGCCGTCAGCCAGCTCGCCGGGATCGTGCTCGATCGGCCCGGCCTCGGCCAGAAGCTCATCGAATGAGTCCTTGTAGAGCCTCTTGCGATATCGGTGCGCATCCTGGTAGCGGACGCGATTGATGCCTTTGGACAGGCGTCTCGTGTTCGTGATCCCAAGCCATTCGAAGTCGTCCTGGTCGATGCGGCGCGCGATCGTCTTCGTCGCGCCGCCTTTCTTCTTGCTCACTCTCGCCTCCAGTTGCTCATTGCGGTGGTCCTGCCGGAAGGGGATGGCCGTAGATCGCCTGCCATCGCGTATGGAACTCGACATCTCCCTCGCCATGCTCGGGTGGTCCCACGCCGGAGAGCCCGAAGCCCCCGAACGGCAGCGAGGCGCCCGCGCCGGCCGTCGGCTGATTCGCCTTGAGGATCCCGGCCCTGGTGGTGCGGGCGAACTGGTCCACCGCCTCCTGCGACTGCGTATGGATCGAGGCCACGAGGCCCTGAGGGACGTCGTTGCATCGCTCGATTGCGTCGGCGAGCGAGGCGGCGCGGATCAGGACCAGCACCGGGCCGAACGACTCCTCCCTGGCGACCTCCGATTGTGGGTCGGGGTTTTCGATCAAAGCTGGCGCGCACGAATGCCAGAGCGTCTTGCTCTCCATGCATCTGTTAGCGCCAGCCCACCCGGGCCGCCAGACCTTGACGCCACCCGCCCGCGCCCGCTCGATCAGCGCCTCGAGCCTGGCCGCCGCATCGGCGGAGATCACCGGCGCGAAGGTTGTTTCAGGCGAGCTCGGGTCCCCGGCTCGCAAATTCTCGACTCGGTCTTTCACCGCCTCCACAAGCGGGTCATACACGTCCTGAAGAACGATCGCCCGGCGGGTCGCTGTGCAGCGCTGTCCGGCAAAACCGAAGGCTCCGGCGACGAGCGCGTCCGCCACCGTCTCGATATCGACGTCGTCGCAGACGAGCGCGGCGTTGTTTCCCCCGAGCTCCGCCTGCAGGGGAATCAGCCGCTGGGCACAGAGGTCATGCAGCGCCCGGCCGGCCTCGAGCGAGCCGGAGAGGCTGACGGCCCGAATCGCTCCGCTGCCCACGAGCGGGGCGACCCTGTCCGGGCCACCCTCCACCCGCTGCAGAACGCCGGGCGGGCAGTCCCAGGGACTGAACGATCTCCTCGAGCAGCGGCCGACACGGACGAGGCCAGTGGCGAGGGCGCCCAGACGACGGTGTTTCCGTGCACGAGCGCCGGGACGATCTTGCCTACGGGGATGCCGATCGGGTTGTTCCACGGGGTGATCATGCAGGACCGGACCATGGGGGACCCGCCGCGCCAATCCATCCGGCGTCCGCAGCACCGCGGTGGCGGCCCTCTCGAGCGCCCGGTCGGCGAGCTCGGCTGCGTAAGACACCTCTTCCCGCGCCTCGCCCAGGGGCTTGTGGATTCCGGCGGCCATCGTCTGCGCGAGCCGGTCGGCCTCGTCCCGGAGCGCGTCTCCCAGTGGCTGCAGCAGAGCGGCGCGCCGATCGGGGCTCAGCTCCCTCCAGCCATCGAACGCATCGCTCGCACGTGTCGCGGCCGCCCGGGCCGCCCGCTCGTGATCGGCCGCAGTCTTGCGGAGGTTCGCTCGCATCCCATTCGCCGATGCGCGGCGAACCGGAATCCGCGCGCGCTCATCCAGCGCCGCGTTGCGGCCGCGTGAGGCGGATCGTTGCTCGCCAGTGGCGTCGAGCCCGATGGTGACCTCCATCCCAGCCGCGGAGGCGTCGAGCGCGCGTGCTGCGAACGCACCCGTGGAGGTGGACCCCCACCATCACCAGCTCGTGTACCTCCCTCTCCCTCAGGAGGTCGAGCAGCTGTCCCGACTGAAACCCGCTGTAGTGCGTCTTATCGACGATCGGCTCGCCTTCGTGAGGGGCGGCCTTCGGGGCGAACTCCCAGCCGGCGGCACCTGGAACGAACTGTCGCCCAGTCGCGCTCCTGCCAGTGTGGGAGCGCGCCTTCGCCGCCGGGACCTACGGTGGTGCGGACGTGAATGATCGGAAGCCCACGCTCGCGGAACCGCTCGAGCCAGGCCGAGGCTCCTTCGAGAATCCGTCCAGCGCCGGGTTCGAGACGCTGATCGTCGAGGAACGCACTCTGAAGGTCGATCGCGATCAGGCAGGCTCGCACGCCGGTTGCTCGCTGAGATTCGAGAGGCAACTGCGCATCCACTCCTGCGTGCCGACGACCGTGTTCCCGGTGGACTCGAGGTCCTCCGTGACGATCCCCGACCGCCAGGTGGAACGAACGGCGCCCTCGAGCGAGTCCGCGACGTCGTCCCAACCGAATCGCTCGCGAACCAGCATCGCGAGGCTGAAGATCTGGCCTGCCGGGTTCACCCGGTCCATCCCCTCGAGGTCGGCGGCACAGCCGTGATTCGTCTGGAAGATCGCGCCTCCGTCCCGGGAATAACTGGCTCCAAACGTGTTCCCGCGACTGCCCATGATGTGGCCACCCAGGTCGGAGAGGATGTCGCCGAAGCAGTTCGAGGAGACGATCACGTCGAATGACTCCGGCTCGCGCAGCAGCATGTAGGCGGCGACGTCGATATCCAGGATCTCGAGCTCGATCCCATGGGTGCCCGCGGCCTCGCGTGCCCGCTCGACCCAGGCCTGGTGGAGCTCCGGGAGCCCCGCCTCCTTCGTCACGACCGTCATCCCCCCGCGCCGCGACGCTGCCAGCTGGGCCGCAAGCGAGGTGACGTGGGCGATTTCCGCGTACTGGGTCGGGAAGGCGATGGTGATCGTCTCTTGGTCCGACTCGCCGTTCGAAGACGTGGCCCTGGTAGAGGCCGCCAAGGTTCTCGCGGACGACGAGCAGATCGACCGGCTCCGGCGTGGGCCGCCACCGCCCGGAATCGGCCAGCTCCTCGAACGATTGGACCGGGTTCACCTTCGCCGAGAGCTTGAACTCCCGGCGAGCGTTGTAGACGAAGCGCTCGCCCGCGGCCCCTGCGAGGATCGCTCCGCCGCGCTCGAAGATGCTTCGGCAAAAGCGCACCACGTCGTCCGGGAGCGCCGCGCCGGTGGCCTGGAGAGCCTGCTTGCCGATCATTCCGCCCACCTCGATCTCGGGCATCACCGGCGGCGACGCCGCACGCAGCAGCGTCAGCGCATGGTCGGTCAACTCCGGGCCACAGCCCTCGCCGGGCAGGACCCCGATCAGCGGCGCGACCTCGCGGTCGAGCTCGGACCTCTTCAATCGCATGCGAATTTGCGAATGCCCATCACGCGCCGGGCGCGATCACTCTGCTCTGACTCCCCATCGCCATCCCGCAGGCTATCGCAGGCAAACGGCGCTGAACAGGCGCATCAAGTCGGCGGGTCCGTCCTATTTCGTCGGGGCGATGGCCTCAAAGGCGTCGGCTGGGCTTTCAAAGGCTTCAACCGATGCAATGAGGCCGCTCGCGTCGAATGTCCAGACCCACGTGACCGCAGCGGAGAGCTTGATCTTGCTGCCGGTGCCCTGAGCCACCATTTGCGCGGGCGTGACCACCTTGTTCTCCCCCGCTGAGATGATCTCCTCGGCTTCGATACGTATGTCAACGGCCTGCACCTGGCTCTCCCAGACCTCACGCAACTCGACTTTCCCACTGACCAGGGGCGAATCCGTCTCCGCCCGGGAAAGGAACCGCTCCCAGGTCACGTCCTCCCGCAACATGGCCAAAGCTGCGTCGAAATCACGGGCATTGAAAGCCTCAATGCCCTTCCGAATGAGATCAATGTTCTCCCCAGCGGTCGTGCGACGAGTATCGCCCAAGGTCGCCCTTCAATGCAAAGCGACTGGGTGCCTCTCGCCCTAAGCGCCTATTGCGGCTGCTCGCCGCTCTCGGTCCGATCGCGAAGAGAAGAGAAGAGAGCTCCGCGAACAAGGACCTGCCGAGTCGCACTCGCGATCTTCTTGAAAGACGGCATTCGCAAGGAATGGCGCTTCAGCAGGTCGCCACGCTCAACTGCGGCGATTCAGATCGGTCTGAAAGGGCGAGGACCCTAGCTGGCTGTGGATCCCTAAAGAATCGGCCGAGAACCGACCTCGCGGTGCCCTACTCATTGACGCAATGTCTCTGGCGTAGGCGTTCATCTGCGTCTGAGTCACGGGCAAAGTCAGCTCTGTCGTGACGTATCCGTACTTCTATGGCGCCTGACGACGACATGACGGCACTGGCACGTTTGCCGAGCAGCCCGACAACAACGAAGACAGCATTTGCCTCGGATGAGTGGCTGCGAATCCCTGCAAAGCAAACGGTCTACCTTCAACTCGCCCGTGTCGTGCAGGGACGTTCGCTGAGCGGACGGCGCGAGATGCAACACACGAGTCCATTCCCTTTACACGGCCGCTACTCAGGGGTGGCTTACGACTCGCCCGGTGGCCTCAGCGGCAGGCGCTCCTTCAGCCAGCGCAGGCGCTCGCCGTCGGGGATCGGCGGCCTGAGGTCGTCGACGAAGCCGGGGACCGCGAGCCACTTTCGGTAGTGGACCTGGACGAGCTCCTCGAGCGGCATGCTGCGGTCGGGCTCGGGCATCTTCGGCCGGCGGCGGAGCATGTAGTTGTAGGGCGCGTCCAGGACCTCGACCCGGTCCCAGTTCCTTGCCATCGTCACGGCAAGGGCGAGCTGGTCCATGTTGCGGCGGCCGTCGGCGGGGAAGTGCTTCGCGTCCATGAGCGTCAGGAAGTCGTTCAGCCACTGGGCGAGGATCCCCTCCTCGCGGCGAACCGCGAGTAGGCCCGAGTTGAAGTAGGCGCGGATCTGGGTGCCCGCCCGGGTCGTCTCGGTGAACGGGCGCTCCTCGACGTCGCAGAGCTGGTACATCCGCAGCCAGTACTCGTCGTTCGCGTCGTCGGGGCCGGTCGAGCCGCGCTTCTTCTGGCCGACCGGCCTTGCCGCCGCGCCGCGCTCGACGTCGAGGCGGACCGGGTCGTTCACGAAGAACGTGTCCGTGTCGCAGACCGCGATCACGTCGTCGGCGAGGTTCTGCTCGGCCCATGCTGCGCTGAAGACCTTGTTCGCGATGGGGTACTTGGGGAACTGGTCGTTCAGCTCGTCGGTGTGGTGCTCGACGGCGAGGCGCTCGAACTCCGCATGCGTCGCGTCGGCGATTCCCGACTCGCCTCGCGGTTCGACGGAGACGATGCGCGCGTCGGCATGGGTCCCGCCCCATGTGCGGATCGACTCGGCAAAGAGGACCGCCTGCTCCTCGAGCGACCCTGCTTCGACGCAGATGACGAAGGCGAGGCTCACGCGCTCAGCCCGAGTCCGAGGTTCATCTCGGCGGCCAGCGGGCCGCAGATCCGCTCGATCGTCTCGCGCTGCGCCGGCTCGAGCGGGTCGAGCATCTCATCGCCGCGCTCGGCGCCCTCCATCTCGAACGACTCGGTCCGCTTGAAGACGCGATTGGCGGACTCCAGCGGGCCTCCGCGCTCGTACTCGTCGTCGAGCGCCTCCAGCGGCGGGATGTCCAGCGCGGGCCGCGCGCCCGTCGCCGTCTCGCGCGATCTCGCCGACGATCCGCTCAGGCTCGGCGCAGAGCTCCTGGTAGGGAATGATCCGGTCGACCAGCTCGCGGTCAGCCCAGAGTCGCCGGTAGACCCGCTCCCACTGGCGCGCCGCTGTCTCGACCGGATCGTCCGACATGAGCTCGCGCCAGCCGGCGGGCTTGACTCCCCACCAGCCCTCCTCGGGGGCGCGGACGGCATGCGGGTTCTCGACGTGCTTCTTCAGAAGCGAGAAGACGTTGGGGAGCGGACGCCGGGCGATCGCGACGATCTGCGCGTCGGGAAAGATCTCGCGGAGCCACGGCACGCGGACCGTGTTGTAGGGGTTCTTCATGACGAGGGCGTCCGGGTTGCCGGCGATGTCCGCCAGCTCCGATCTCAGGTGCTCGGCGATCTCGGGCGTCGCGTCGTCCGCGCCGAGCTCGTGGCCGCGAGCGCCGCCGTCACGTTGGTAGAGCGTCCCGGCCGGATAGGCCTCGGGCGAGAAGGGCGGATCGTCGCCCCAGTACTCCTTGCCCTCGCGGCGGACCGGGTTCGAGAAGCCGTCGAGCCGGGTCAGGAGCCTGAGCATCAGGCTCGTGCCCGACTTCTGGAGGCCGACGACGAGGACGAGCGGGCGGGGTCACTCCGCTGGGGTCGCTCGAAGGGGTCGCGGGCTCGTAGCCGAGCTCGACGAGCAGGTCACCGGCGACGCTCTCGAACTCGGCCACGTCCTCCGGCGACATCTGCGTCCGCCACTTGCCGATCGCCGCGGTGTCGACGGGCTTGGTGGTCCGCTCGTGCAGGGCCATTCGGCTCTCGGCCGAGCGCGGCAGGCGGCCCCCCATCGCCGGAATGTCGCGATCGAGCTCGGACAGGCGCTGCTCCGAGCGCTCGTGGTGGTGGAGGATCGCGTCGTCCCAGGGCAGCTCGATGAACTCGCAGATCTGGCGGAGCGTCGCCTCCGGCTCGGAGACGAGCGTCTCGTAGCGAAGCTCGAGGTAGTGCTCGACCTTGGAGCCCTGGCGCTGCGCCCTCTTCAGCCGCTTCTTCCAGCGCCTGCGCCGACTTCGTCGATCGGCACGTCCTTGAGCGCGAGCGTCTTGGTGCGCGACAGAGTCACATCGCGGCCGTCGCGGATCAGGTGGATGAAGCGCGCCTCGGGCAGGACCTTCGAGATCTTGCGGATGTGCTGCGTGTAGCCCGGGGTCTTGTCGCCCCAGCGCGGCTTGCCCTGCTTCTCCGCGTACAGCTCGAAGAAGGCACGAACCACTGGGGCCGGCTTGATCTGCGGCAATGCGCGCCAGCGCTCTGTGAGCTCGAGGCCTCCAGGCCGAAGTCGCCCCAGCGGCGGTGCGTGACGAGGACCTGGGTGAGGCTCTCCGGCGTCGCATCGTCCTCGCGCGCGGCGTCGATCAGGTCCGGGACGAACCCGGTCTCGGGCGGAACTGCCA
The DNA here is from genome assembly GCA_963740125.1 of uncultured bacterium. Lineage (GTDB taxonomy): Bacteria > Actinomycetota > Thermoleophilia > Solirubrobacterales > 70-9 > JALZKA01. Next base: position 377,112 of record CAVUCV010000006.1, read on the forward strand.
GCTGCGGGTGCGCATCGAGCATCAGCCGCAGGAGCGTCGTGCCCGAGCGGCCGACGCCGACCACGAACGGGACGGGCGGCCCGGGCGGGCGCCTGCGGCGCCCGGGATTTGTCGAGGATGCCCATGCGGGACGTAGAGGCTAGGGATCTGAGGTGAAGCGGCGCCAGAACTCGGGGTCGCGCTCGATGTCCGAGAAGACCTCGGCGCTCAGAGCCGCCGTCTCGGCGCGAAGCTGCTCGTTGATCTGGCGGGCCGGGTGGTAGCGCCTGCGGAGCGCGCGGGTGACGCGGGTCTTGGGCAAGCGCGTCGAGCATCCGGGCGCGGCCGCGACTCCCTGGCCTCGTGAAGGCCGCGCTCGGCGTTCAGCAGGCGGCCGCCCCGCGGCTCCCTGAAGCCGCCGCCATGGTGATAGGCGAGGTCGCCGTAGACGGCGAAGAAGAGCGGGTGGAGGTCGGTCTTGTTCGTGCGCTCGAGCGCGCGCCAGCCGATGCCCTCGTGCTCGAGCTTTCCGAGCAGGTTGCCGCCGACGTCCGAAACCTTGTTCCCCGCCTCGTTCTGCCACTTGTGACCCGAGTGCCAGTCGCCGCCGATCTCACGCCAGAAGCCCACCGTCGTGAGGCAGAAGCACGGATGTGGCTGCGGATCGCCCATCTCGGCGCGGCGGACGGCGATCAACGGCTCGGCCTGGAGCTCAGGCTCTCGATCGCGGGGGCCATGGAGGCGATGGGGAAAGCGTCGCCGTCGACGAAGAGGACGGGATCGGCCTCGTCGTCCGCGTGCGCCTCGATCAGGTCGCCCAGGATGTTGAGCTTGGTCGCGTGGTCCTTGATCCTCTCGTCGGACGAGTAGGAGAACTTGTCCGAGTGGTCCTTCGGCAGCTTGTTGAGGAACGCGTAGGTGCGGTACGGCTGCGGCAGCGTGCCGCTCCAGGTAGGCGAGCTGGATGTCGACCCAGCGGTCGTCCTTCCAGTGGACCGTCGCGACGTGAAGCACGGCGCCTCAGCCTCGCGAGCGACGACTTCGGTGTTGCCCACCTCGTAGCCCAGCTCGACCAGGAGGTCGCCCGCCTCGCTCTCGAAGGCAGCCCGATCCTCGACGCTCATCTGCGTGCGCCAGCGGCCGACCCGGTCCTTGCGGGGAGGCTCGGCGGTCAGGCGGTGGAGGTGAAGGCGGTCCTCCGCCGTGCGGTGCTTTCGGTGGCGGCCCTCGGCGAGCTCCTCGCCCTCGGGCAGGTCGCGCGCGATCTCTGACAGGCGATCATGCGCCCGCTCGTGGAAGCTGAGCATCGCCGGGTCCCAGTCGAGCTCGCAGGAACTCGCAAAGCCGCTTCAGCGCGGGCTCGGTGTCGAGCACCAGGTCCTCGTAGCGGACCTCGATGTAGTGCGGAACATTCGAGCCCTGCTCCCGGGCCGCGAGCACCCGCTTGCGCCAGCGGCGGCCGTGGCGATCGGGCGTGGGATGGTCGGATCCGCGCCCCAGCTGCGAGAGCCTGACGTCCCGGCCGTCGCGGATCAGGTGGATGAAGCGCGCCTCGGGCAGGTGGCGGTGGATCTTCTTGATGTACCTGGAGTAGCCGGGCGTCTTGTCGCCCCAGCGGGGCTTGCCCTCCTTCTCCGCGTACAGAAGGAAGAATCCGCGGATCGCTTCGGAGATGTTGAAGGGCTCGATCGCGGCGAAACGGGCGCGAACGTCGTCTCGCCCGGATGTCGAAGTCGGGAAAGCGGCGGTGCGTGACGACCAGCTCGGCGATGTCGTCGGCGCCCACACCCTCCTCCTTCGAGGCCTCGATCAGCTCCGGCACCAGCTGCGTCTCGGGTGGAATCGCGAGCTCGGAGTGCGCGTCCAGCATGAGCCGGAGCATCGTCGTGCCGGAGCGCGCCGCCCCCACCACAAACGGCGCGGGTGGACCGGCTTCACGGCTTTGCGCTGCGGATTTCCGCTTCCCGAAGAGTCCCACCCGGCGATGCTAACCGCCGAGAGATCAATTCTCGGAGCGGGTCAGCTTTCCGGTCTGAGTCGCGGATCCGGGTTTTGTCCACCGGTAGAGCAACGAGTTTCCTTTCTCGGTGAGCTTCACCTGGCCCCGGTCGACGCAGTTAGCCACGCCGAGCGTCAACTGCTCCTTGAAGATGAAGGATCCGGAGTCGGTGCGCTTGCGGAAGATGAGATCGCCGCCGCAGGCGTAAGGCGGGTAAAAGGTCTCGCCGCCCTTGTCGCCCTTGACGAGCTTCTTCTTCACTTGGACTTCCGTGCCATAGCTCTTCTTGGTGCTGTGGTCAGTGACGTCGCCGCTCCAATACCCGCTGATCGACGCCGCCTGCCCCGTTGCCGCAATCGTCAGCGCGACTGCCGCAACCGTCAGCGCAACGGTCCACCCCTGCTTGCTCACTATCCGGTCTCCCCTCGATCTCGGGCGCCGCACGGCGACCTCTTGGCGCCTCACAATGACAGAAAGGCGCCACCGCGGCGGATAGAGTCGGGCGCTCGATTGAGCGCTGACGGCACGACAACCTCGAAGCACCGCGAGCTCGGCCTCACCGACTCGGAGTTCGACCTCATCAACTCGAAGCTGGGACGCGAGCCGAACGACGTCGAGTTGGCGATGTTCTCGCTCCTCTGGTCCGAGCACTGCGCCTACAAGCACTCGCGGAAGCTGCTCGGCCGCCTGCCTACCGAGGGGCCGCGCGTCGTCATGGGCCCTGGCGAGAACGCGGGCGCCGTGGACGTCGGCGGCGGCTACGCGGTCGCGTTCAAGGTCGAGTCGCACAACCACCCTTCCGCGGTGGAGCCGTTCCAGGGGGCTGCGACCGGAGTCGGTGGAATCCTGCGCGACGTCTTCGCGCTGGGTGCTCGGCCCATCGCGATCCTCGACTCGCTGCGGTTCGGCGACCTGTCCTCCGAGCGCTCGCGCTACCTCTTCGACCACGTCGTCGCCGGCATCGGCCACTACGGCAACTCGATCGGGGTCCCGACGGTCGGGGGCGAGGTCTACTTCGAGCCCCCGTACGAGCAGAACTGCCTGGTGAACGCGATGTGCATCGGCTTCGCGAAGACCGATTCCATGGTCCGCGCCGCCGCGGCCGGCGTGGGAAACCAGGTCGTCCTGATGGGCGCCTCCACGGGCCGGGACGGGATCGGCGGTGCGTCCGTACTCGCATCGGCCGAGCTCGACGAGGCGGACGAATCGAAGCGCCCGTCGGTGCAGATCGGGGATCCGTTCGAGGAGTCGAAGCTGGTCGAGTGCTGCCTGGAGCTGCTCGGCGCCGGGCTCCTGGTCTCGCTCCAGGACCTGGGCGCGGCCGGCCTCACCTCTTCCGCGGCCGAGATGGCCTCTGCCGGCGGCGTCGGCATCGACATCGACGTCGCGCAGGTTCCGCTGCGCGAAGCCGACATGGAGCCGTTCGAGATCATGGTCTCCGAGTCGCAGGAGCGGATGCTCGCGGTGGTCGAGCCGGCGAACGTGGAAAGGGTCTTGGAGGTCTGCCGCAAGTGGCAGGCCGCGCCCGCGGTCGTCGGCGAGGTGACGGACTCGGGCCTCTTTCGCGTCCTTCGCGGCGCCGAAGTCACCGGCGAGATGCCGGTGGAGGCGCTCGTCGACGGCTGCCCCCTCTACGACCTGGATCCCGAGGAGCCCAGCGGCTGGATCTACGGCAACGAGCAGACCATCGAGAGCGATGACCCGGGCGACATCCTTCTCGAGCTCCTTGCCTCGCCCTCCATCGCCTCCAAGAAGTGGGCGTTCGAGCAGTACGACTCGATCGTCGGGTCGCGCACCGTTCGGCGCCCCGAGTCCGCCGACGCCGCGGTCCTCCAGCTTCCCGAGACTCACAACGCGATCGCGACCTCCATCGACGGCAACGGGCGGCGGGTCGCGTGTGACCCTTACAGGGGTGCCGTCGAGGCGGTGCTCGAGTGTGCCCAGAACCTCGCCTGCGTCGGCGCCGAGCCGCTGGGCCTGACGAACTGCCTGAACTTCGGCAACCCGGAGAAGCCGGCCGTCGCATGGCAGCTCGACCGCGCCGTGCAGGGTCTCGCCGACGTGTGCAACGCGATGGAGGTGCCCGTCGTGGGCGGCAACGTCTCGCTCTACAACGAGACGGATCGCGGGCCCGATCTACCCCACTCCGGTCGTCGCGCTGGTCGGCGAGCTGCCCGACCCGCGCAAGGCCGGCAGGCTGGCGCTGGCGGATGGAGACACCATCGCCCTCGTCGGCCCATACGATCCCTCGCTCGCCGGCTCGGAGCTGGCGAAGCTCCGCGGCGAGCTCGAGCCCGGCCTTCCGGAGATCGACCTGGACGCGCACCTCGCGGCGCTCGCCTTCGTTCGCGCCGAGGCGCGCTCGGGCGAGCTCGCGATCCACGACATCTCCGACGGAGGGCTCGGATGCGCCCTGGCCGAGATGGCGATCGCGGGCAGGGTCGGCGCGCGATGCGATCTGGACGCGCTGGTCCGCACCCGTGGATCGGAGCCCGAGGCGGCGCTCTACGGAGAAGGCCCCGGCGGCTACCTGATCGCCGGTCCCGAGGAGACCCTCCGCGAGCTTCAGGCCCGAGCCAAGGAGGCGGGAGTCGACGCGTGGGTGATCGGGTCCGCCGCCGGCGATCGCATCGAGATCTCCTCCGAGTGGATGGAGCCCAGCGTCACAGTCGCCGCGGCCGAGGCCGCCTGGCGCTCGCTGGCCGACCGCTTCGCCGAGCCGGTGGCAGCCGACGCGTAACGCTCGGCCCTGCGGGTGACCAACCCGTATGAGCCGTGAACGACTGATCCCTGCGCTTCTGATCGCGACCGTGCTCGGGATCGGCCTCATGGTGCTCCAGCGCTGGGTGGCCGAGACGAAGACGCGGCGATCGTCCTGGTTGCGATCTGGTTCGCGATCGTCGGCGTGGCGGCCCTCGTCGTGACCTCGCGCCGGCCTGAGCTGCGCACGCCTGTGCTCGGCACGTTCGCGGCCGTCCTGGTCGCGACGGTGGCGATCGGCTACGCGACGGGATTTCGCGACACGACCGTCGACGAGGACGTCGTCATGGCCGCGAGCGGGTGCCCGAGCGCGATCGGGACGCGGCATTCGCAGGAAGCACCGACGCTCCGGAGCAGGCGGAAGCCCGAGCGACGGAAGGCCGAGCGGCCCGGTCGAGCTCTCGCAGGGACGACTTCATCGGCGCCGACGGCCACGCGGGCGACCGGGGTCGCAACCGTGGTCCGCGACGCCGACGGGTCGCGATCGCTCACGTTCACCGAGTTCGAGGTGGACCCGGGCGCCAAGGTCGTCGTCTGGCTCACCGAGGACGAGGCGAACCTCGACGACCGGATCGACCTGGGCGGGCTGAAGGGAAACGTCGGGGACCAGGATACGAGGTGCCCGATGACGCGGACCTGCGCAGGTATGACACGGTGGTCCTGTACTGCACGCCGTTCACGGTCCGGATAGCCGTCGCGCCTCTGAGCTGAGTCCCCCGCCGGGCCCTTGGCGATCCGGGGTCACTGGTAGCCTTGCTTGGTAGGCGAAAGCCCGCTCCGCGAGTCAGATCCAGACCCAGGCGAAGCACCTTATGAGCTCTTCCAAAAGTGCCCCGATCGGGGCTCAGCAGGGCATTTCCGACCGCGATGGTCCGCGCGACGAGTGCGGCGTCTTCGGCGTGTACGCGCCAGGCTCCGAGGTCGCAAAGCTCGCGTACTTCGCCCTGTACGCGCTCCAGCACCGCGGTCAGGAGTCCGCAGGGATCGCGACGTGCGAGGGCGGCCACATCACGACCCTTCGCGACACCGGCCTCGTCTCGCAGGTCTTCGACGAGGAGAAGCTTCGCGCGCTCGACGGCGACATGGCCATCGGCCACGTCCGCTACTCGACAACAGGCGGTGGCTCATGGGAGAACTCGCAGCCGGTCTGGCGCGACGACGGGCGCGAGATCGCGCTGGCCCACAACGGCAACCTGACGAACGCTGTCGAGCTCTTCAACGAGCTGACCGACAAGGGCCTTCGCTTCCGGGGCACCTCCGACTCGGAGATCATCTGCGCGCTGCTGTCGGTCGCCGAGGAGCGGCCGATCGAGAACGCGGTGGAGGCCGTGATGCCCCGCCTCCGGGGCGCCTACTCGACGGTGATCATGACCAAGCGCGCCGTGGTCGCCTTCCGCGATCCGCACGGCGTTCGTCCCGCTGTCTCTCGGCAAGCTCGGCGACAGCTGGTGCGTCGCATCCGAGAGCTGCGCGTTCGACATCATCGGCGCCGAGCTGGTGCGCGAGGTCGAGCCCGGTGAGCTCGTCTCGATCGGCGAGCGCGGGCTCGAGACCCGCCAGGTCATCCAGCCCAAGCGCCGCGCGCATTGCGTCTTCGAGCACATCTACTTCTCGCGGCCGGACACCCGCCTGGAGGGAAAGGTCCTCCAGGAGGTTCGCTCGAAGATGGGCGAGATCCTCTGGCGTGAGGCGCCGGTCGAAGCCGACCTCGTCATCTCGGTGCCCGACTCCGGCAACCCGGCCGCGACCGGATTCGCGCGGGCCGCGGGGCTGCCCAAGGATGATGGCCTGATCAAGAACCGCTACGTCCAGCGCACCTTCATCCAGCCCGGGCAGGAGTTGCGCAAGCACGGCCTCCGCATGAAGTTCAACCCGCTGCCGGAAGTCCTGGCCGGAAAGCGCGTCGTCGTGGTCGACGACTCGATCGTCCGCGGCAACACCACCCGGCAGATCGTCGGGATGCTGCGCGACGCAGGCGCGACCGAGGTCCACCTCCGCATCTCCGCGCCGCCGATCCGCAACCCCTGCCACTACGGCGTGGACATGTCGACGCGCGAGGAGATGATCGCCCACGAGCGCACCGAGGCGCGAGATCGCCGAGGAGCTCCAGGCGGACTCGCTGGCCTACCTCTCCCTCGACGGTGTCTACGAGGCTGTCGGAACTCCGCGGGAGTCCCACTGCGACGCGTGCTTCACGGGCGAGTACCCGCTCGGCGACCCGACGGCGGCGGACGGCAAGTTCGCGCTGGAGGAGATCGCACGCATCCCGGTGAGCGGCTGACGCCCCCGGGGCGAGTCGCCGGGCCGTCGGCCATGATCAGGTCATGACCACGCTGGACACCCGTGCCGAGGAGGCGCTCCATCGCCACTTCGGCCACCCCGGCTTCCGGCCCGGGCAGCGCGAGGCCGTCGAGGCAGCGATGGGCGGTCGCGACGTCCTCGTGGTCATGCCGACCGGCGCGGGAAAGTCGCTCTGCTACCAGCTGCCGGCGCTCGAGGACTCCGAAGCGCTCACGCTCGTCGTCTCGCCCCTCGTGTCGCTCATGCAGGACCAGGTCGACGGCCTGGGTGATCGTGCGGAGCTGATCAACGCGCAGCGCACCGGCGCCGAGAACGCCGAGTCGCTCCGGCGCGCCCTGGCGGGCGAGGCGAGCATGCTCTACGTCGCGCCCGAGCGGTTCTGGGCGCCGGGAATCGGCGAGAAGCTCAAGGGAAACGTCGGCCTCTTCGTGGTGGACGAGGCCCACTGCGTCAGCCAGTGGGGGCACGACTTCCGCCCCGAGTACTTCAAGCTCGGCGAGATCGCGCGCCGCCTGGAAGCGCGCTCGATCCTGGCCGCTACCGCGACGGCGACGCCGCGGGTCTCCGTGGACATCGTCAACCGCCTCGGCCTGGACGACCCGGTCAGGATCGCCACCGGGTTCGAGCGGCCGAACCTCTCCTACGACGTCGTGCCGACGACCGGCGAGCGGGAGCGTGAGGCCGCGGTGTCGGCACTTCTCTCGAGCGCCCGGCGCGCTGCCGGCGATCGTCTATTCGGGCACGCGCAAGCGAACCGACGCGACCGCGAAGAGGCTCAGCCGCGAGCTCGGCTGCAGCGTCCCGGCCTACCACGCGGGGATGGACCGCGAGCCCCGCGCCGAGGCGCAACGCGCCTTCATGTCGGGCGATGCGCCCGTGGTCGTGGCGACCAACGCGTTCGGAATGGGCGTCGACAAGGCGAACGTGCGCACCGTGATCCACGAGGCGGTCCCCTCTTCGCTGGAGGCCTACTACCAGGAGGCCGGCCGCGCGGGGCGTGACGGGCTGCCATCGCGCTGCGTCCTTCTGGCAAGCGGCCAGGACAAGGGCCTCCACGTCTTCTTCATCAACCAGACGCCCGACGAGGAAGCCAAGTCCCTGAAATGGGCCCAGTACCGGGCGGTCTGGGGCTTCGTCGACGGTGAGGGCTGCCGGCGGGTCGCGATCCTGCGGCACTTCGGCGATCGCTCGGCGCCCCGGTCCGAGGGCCGGTGCTGTGACGCGTGCGACGGGCCGATCGAGGGCCTTGCGGCGAAGAAGCTCGCCGCGCGGCCGAAGCGCGCTCCCGCCGAGGGCGGCGAGGACGTGCGCGACGCGATCCTGCGCGTGGTCGAGGAGGCGTCCCCGTCGGTAGGCCGGACGCGGACCGTCGAGATCCTGCGCGGCGGCCGCTCGAAGGTCGTCGCCAAGTACTCCTACGACGAGTTGCCGGGCTACGGCGAATGGAACGAGTGGCGCGCCGACGAGCTTCTCGGCGAGGTGGACGCGATGCTGGCCGCGGGAGTGATCCGCTCGACCGGGGGCAAGTTCCCGAAGCTCGAAGCCGCGTAGGTTTCCCAGCGTGAGCTCCGAGAGCGCTTACCGGGTGGCAGTGCTGGCTTCGGGCACCGGCACGAACCTGCAGGCGATCCTCGACACCGTCCACGCACGGGACGGCATCGAGGTGGTCGCCGTCGCCTCCGACAAGCCCGGCGCGATGGCGCTCGACCGCGCGGCTGACGCCGGGATCGCCGCCGAGTGCTTTCCCCGCGACGGGTTCGATTCACGGGAGACGCGCGACGAGGCGATCTCGGGCTGGCTCGCCGAGCGAGCGCCGGACCTGGTGGTGCTCGCCGGGTACATGCAACTTCTCTCGCCCGGCTTCATCGAGCGCTGGCGCAACCGGATCGTCAACGTCCACCCCGCCCTGCTGCCGGCCTTCCCGGGCCTCGACGCAATCGGGCAGGCGCTGGAGGCTGGGGTCGACGTGACCGGGGTGACCGTCCATTTCGTCGACGAGGGAGTCGACACGGGCCCGCGGATCATGCAGCGTGCCGTGCCGGTGCCGGCCGACCGCGACAGGGACGCGCTCGAGGATGCGATCCACTCGACCGAGCACGTGCTGCTTCCCGAGGCGATCCGCCTGCTCGCGGCGGGCCGGGTCACCGCTGAGCGCATCGCCGAAGCGCTCGCCTCCAAGGTGGACGTCGGCGGGACGGGCGTTCCCTTCGCCGACCTGAGCGCGGACGATGCCCGGGCCCAGGGGCAGCGCCTCTCGGACGTCGGGACGTGGGGGCCTCTGCAGCGCGTCGCGAAGGTCGCGCAAGCGTGGAAGCTCCTGGCCGCGCAGATGGATCGCGACGGGGCCGGCACGGTCGCGGACCTGCCCGGCGCCGACGTGGTCGAGCACGCCGAGAGGCTGTGGGTGATCCCTCCCCCGGAGGGGCTCGTGGAGGGCATCCGGGGCTAGCCGCGGGCGCCCGGGGCGAGGCTTGACTCGGGCCTCTCGGGAGAGGTAGTGTCAATTGCGATGGACTTGCAATTGACAGGAGCCTCCCTTTAAGTGACCGCAAGCCATCCCGCCCCCAGCATCGCCGCCCGAAGCCTCGAAGAGGCCATCGCCGCGGTCCGCGAGCAGGGGCTGCGGGTTTCCTCCGCCCGCCGGCTCCTGCTGGAGGCCCTGTTCGCCGCCGACGGGCCGCGCACGGCGGAGGAGCTGTCGGGTGAGGCGGCGGCGGGTGACCCGGCCTCCGTCTACCGCAACCTGGAGCGGCTGGAGGCGATCGGCCTCGTCCGCCACGTCCATCTGGGCCACGGCCCCGGCCTCTACGCACTGGCCGGATCCCTGGCCGACGGATACGTCGTCTGCGACCTCTGCGGAAAGCGCGAGCCTGCGACCTCGGAGCAGCTGGAGCGCGTTCGCGCGGCGGTGCGCAAGGAGTTCGGCTACGAGTCGGCCTTCTCCCACTTCCCGATCGTCGGCCTGTGCCCCGAATGCAGGGCAGCGTCGTGAGCTTCGACTTCCTCTATCACCCGATCGAAGGGATCGACGAGTCGGTCACCGGCCTCTTCGAAGGCGCGCCGATGCTGGTCGCGCTGGGGCTTGCGTTCCTGCTCGGGCTTCGCCACGCGTCGGACCCCGATCACCTCGTCGCGGTCACGTCGCTGGTGGCGGCCGACGACGCCGATACCCGCGCTGCCGCCCGCCTGGGCGCCTGGTGGGGCGCCGGCCACGCCCTGACGCTTCTGGCGATCGGGGTGCCGCTCATCCTGTTCAAGGCGTCGCTGCCGGTGTGGCTGGAGAGCGGCGCCGAGAAGACGGTCGGGGTCGTGATCCTCTTCCTGGCCGTCCGCGTGCTGTGGAAGTGGAAGCGAGGCGACTACCGCTCCACGAGCCACGGCCACGAGGCGCTCGAGCATCGCCATCTGCACAAGGCCGGGCGGCACGGGCACACGCAGGTAAGGAGCCCACGGCAGGCGTTCTCGATCGGCGTTCTCCACGGCCTCGCGGGAACGGGCGCGGTCGTCGTCCTCCTGATCGCCGCCCTCCCGACCCAGGTCGAGGCGATCGCGGCGATGGCCGTCTTCGCGCCGATGTCGATCGCCTCTATGGCCGCGTGCACCGCCACGTTCGCCTGGGTGCTGACCAGACCGGTCGTCGAGCCCGTCTACCGGACCCTCCTGATCCCGCTCCTTGGCGCGTTCGGCGTCCTCTTCGGGCTCTGGTACGTCGGGCTGACCTAGGCCGCCGAGAGCCGCGCCGCGGCGACCGCGACCTGGCCGAAGGCGATGCCGCCGTCATTGGGCGGGAGCGCCTCGGGCACGAGCGTCCGCAGGCCTTTCGCCTCGAGCCGCGCCAGGGTTCGCTCGGCAAGAAGGCGGTTCTGGAACACGCCGCCCGACAGCACGACGGTGTCGAGTCCGCGCTCGCGGCAGGCCACCTCCGCCGCGGCCGCGGCGCTCGACGCAAGGCCGCGGTGGAAACGCGCTGCGACCGTCTCGATCGCCACGCCGGCGTTCAGGTCGTCCACGACAGAGCGAATCGCCGCCCGCGGGTCGAGGACGAGCGGCGCGCCCCGTCCGCCTTCGACGTCGACGTCGTAGGCGCCGTCCTCCCGCGGGTCCGCGATGCCTTCGAGCTCGGCCGCGGCCTGTCCCTCGTAGGTCACCCGTGCGCGGATCCCGCAGATCGCCGAGACGGCATCGAACAGGCGGCCCGCGCTGGTCGTGACCGGCGAGCTCACACCGGTCTGGACGATCCCGCATACCGCCTCCCAGTCACTGGCGTCAACGTCCTCGGCGAGTGAGCGGGGCATCGGCGGAAGCTCGGAGTCGAAGGCGTGCGAGAGCCACGACGCCGCCATGCGCCATGGCTCCTTGATCGCTCGATCGCCGCCCGGCAGGCGAACGGGCATCAGCATCCCGGCACGTTCGAAGCCGGAGAGGTCGCCGTCGAGGAGCTCGCCGCCCCACACGGACGAATCGTCGCCGTAGCCCGTGCCGTCGAAGATCAGACCCAGGGCCCGGCCCGTCTCGCCGTGCTCGGCCAGGCACGCCGCCAGGTGGGCGTGGTGGTGCTGGACGCCGACCAGCTTCACGCCGGGGTCCGCCTCGGCGCGTTCGAGGGCGTAGCGGGTCGAGAGGTAGTCGGGGTGCAGGTCGTGGGCGATCACCCGAGGCTCGACCGCGAATAGGCGCTCGAAATGCTCGACCCCCTCGCGGAACGATTCCAGCGTCTCCCAGTTCTTGAGGTCGCCGATGTGATGAGACGGCCAGGCGCGGCGGCCCTTCGCGACGCAGAAGGTGCTCTTGAGCTCGGCGCCGCACCCGAGCGCCGCGGGCGACTCGACGGGCAGGGCGACGCTCCGCGGGACGTACCCCCGGGAGCGCCGAAGCTGGATCGGGGTCCTGCCCGCGACGGCTCGTACGACCGAGTCGTCGGTGCGCATGTGGATCGGCCTGTCGTGGACGAGGAATGCGTCTGCGATCGCACCCAGGCGGTCCCGTGCGTCCTCGTCCGTGTAGGCGATGGGCTCGTCCGAGAGGTTCGCCGAGGTCATCACGAGCGCCCGGCCGAAGTCCGCCAGCAACACGTGCTGGAGCGGCGCGTACGGGAGCATCACGCCCAGGTCGCGTGAGAGGGGTGCGACAGCGGCGGCGACCGATGCCCGATCGCGGCGGCGCGCGATCACGATCGGGCGCTCCCGGCCCAGGAGCAGCTCCTCCTCGGCCGGGGTCAGCTCGATCAGCCTCCGCGCCTCCTCGATGCCGGTGGCCATCAGGGCGAACGGCTTCTCCTCGCGCCGCTTGCGGGCCCTGAGCGCGGAGACCGCGGTCTCGGACGAAGCGTCGCACGCGAGGTGATACCCGCCGATGCCCTTCACGGCAAGAATCGCGCCGTCGCGCAGCATCTCCGCAGCCTGCGCGAGCGCATCGCCCGCTCCCGCGGTGCCAGGCACGGTGCCTGGCACCAGGAGGGTCGCCTGGGGGCCGCAGGCCGGGCAGGCGTTCGGCTGGGCGTGGAAGCGGCGGTCGAGCGGGTCGTCGTACTCGGCCTGGCATTCGGCGCACATCTCGAAGCCGGCCATCGTCGTCAGGGGCCGGTCGTAAGGAACGCCTTTGACGATCGTGAACCGCGGACCGCAGTCGGTGCAGTTGATGAACGGGTAGCGGTGGCGCCGATCGGCGGGGTCCGAGAGCTCGGCAAGGCAGGCTTCGCAGGTCGCCATGTCCGGAGAGACGCTCGCGTCCGGCTCGCCGCCGCTCGGCGACGGAGCGATCACGAACTCCGCCTCGCCCATCGGATCGATCGCCCGGGCGCACACGGACTCGACGTCGGCCAACGGCGGCGCGTGGGCGTCGAGCCGGCGGACGAGCTCGCCCACGTCGGCGTCCTCGCCCTGGGCCTCGATCAGGACGCCATGCTCGTCGTTCAGGACGAATCCCGCGAGTCCCAGCTCCATCGCCTCGCGGTAGACGAACGGGCGGAACCCGACGCCCTGCACCGTCCCCGTGACCCGGATGCGCACCCGCCTGGTGCCAGGCACCTCACCCAACGCTCACCCACCGGCCTCCACCAGCTCCACCAGCTCCCGGAGGACGTGGTAGGCGCTCGCCTGTGCCTCCTGGATGCGGGGGATGTGCTGCGAGCGGGTCACGATGACGTGGTCGGCGAGTGACCTCTGCGCGATCTGCCCGCCGTCGTAGCCGACCATCGCGACCGTCACCATCTCGCGCCTGCGTGCCTCCGCGAGGGCATCGATGATGTTCAGGGAGTTGCCCGAGGTCGAGAGCGCGATGGCGGCGTCGCCGGCGCGCCCATGCGCGATCACCTGACGCTGAAAGATCGCCTCGACGCCCACGTCATTGGCCACGGCCGTGATGATCGAGGTGTCCTCGGTCAGGTCGAGGGCCCGGCGCGGCTCCCCACTCCCGCCTGGGAGCGGCTCCCGGAAGTCGGCGGCCACGTCCATCGCGTCCGTGGCCGAGCCGCCGTTCCCGAAGGCGAGCAGGCGCCCGCCCGCGTCGAACGAGCTGCGGAGCGCCGCGGCGGCGGCCGACAGCTCGCCGCTGTTGTCGCCGAGGGTCTGAGTTCGGAGCGCTCCGATCTCCTCTGCCTTCAGGAGCACCGACGCCCGGACGTCGGCCACGACCGGCTCGAGCTCCGTCTGCGCCTCGGAGAGGAACGGGTAGAGGAAGCTGGACGCGCCGGGATCGTGGACCTGGCGTTGCTCGCGTCCTTCGAGCAGGCCGCGGTGGTCGAAGAAGACGTGGACCAGCTCCCAGAGCAGGTGGTAGAGCGTCTCCACGAGCTCCTGGCGCACGAAGGGGTCGAGATCCATCGGCGGCGCGAACTCCCACTCGGCTCCGGAGCCCTCCCCGAAGGCGAGGGTGAGGCATCCCAGTTCGCGGGCCAGCGCGAGGGCGTCGCGGGCGCTCTTCGCACCCGGGCCCTCCTCCTCGGCCCCGAAGGCGACAGCGATGTCGTCGGGCTCGCAGACGGCGTGCGCCTGGGAAAGCAGGTCGCCGCCCTCGGAGGCGATCCCGATCGCGGGCAACGCGCGCTTGCCGACGATCACCGGATGGACGAACTCGACTGCGACGTGGCGCGCGTCGGACCGCGCCACCGGGGTGGCGCCGAACGCGACCAGGCGGCCGCCTCTGGCGAAGCGCTCCGCCATGCGGTGGCAGCACCGCGCGATCTGGTCGGACTGGGCTTCGAAGAACGCCTGGTTCGCCTGGGTCCTGACCCTGGTCAGCTCGCCGAGGCGCTCTGCGAGCGCGGGAGCGGGCGCGCTCAGGCGACGGCCTCGGCGCGCTGCGGTACGCCCGAGAGCCAGTCGCGGAACTCGTCCACGCCTTCGCCCGTCCTGGCCGAGACGAGCATCGTCCGAGCGCCGGGGTTGACGGTCTCGATGTTCGCCAGCAGGCGATCCGTGTCGAACTCGAGGTGCGGGAGCAGGTCCACCTTGTTGATCACGACCAGCTCGCAGGCACGGAACATGAGTGGGTACTTGAGGGGCTTGTCCTCGCCTTCGGTCACGGACGTGATCATCGCCCGGACGTCCTCACCGACCCGGAACTCCGCCGGGCAGACCAGGTTGCCGATGTTCTCGATCACGAGCAGGTCGATAGCGGTGAGGTCGAGGTCCGGGATCGCGGAGCGCACCATGTTCGCGTCCAGGTGGCACTCGCCGCCGAAGCCGTTGCCTGTGTTGAGCTGGACGACAGGTATGTGCAGCCCGGCGATGCGGTCGGCGTCCATCGAACCCTGAACGTCGCCCTCGAGCACGCCCACCCGCAGGTCCATATCGCGGAGCGATGCCTCGAGCAGGGTCGTCTTGCCGGCCCCCGGGGCGCTCATCAGGTTGACGACGCGTACCTCGTTGCGGTCGAAGTCGTCGCGGTTCGCGCGCGCGATCGTCTCGTTGGCGTCGAGCGCGTCCTCAGCGACCTTGATCTTCGTGCGGTGCATCAGGTACCTCTTCCTTCCCTAAGTCAACTGGGTTTGGGGGGACGGTGCTTCGTCGGTGATCTCGATCGACTCGACCTCCAGCTCTCCGCCCGTCAGGACCTCGCCCGGCTCCCCGCAGGTCGGACACCGGAAGGCGGGAATGGGCGGCGGACCGTCCGCCGCGTACTCCTCGTGCGTTGCCATGGGCGGCGGCGCCGGATCCCATTCGCACCAGCATGCGGGGCAGCGGAGCTGCGAGTCGACGTGCTGGATCCTCAGCTCGGCGCCCTCGCAGGGCGTGTCGCGCGAGACGATCTCGAAGTAGAAGGCGAGCGAGTCAGGGACGACCTGCCGCAGGCGACCAAGGCGTACGTCCACGACCGTGACCCGCTGGCCACGCGGCGTGCTTGATCGCGGTGTCGACGATCGCGGACGAGACCGAGAGCTCGTGCATCAGCCCTCCGCCTTCGCCGCGACTGCCTCGGCGGCCTTCGCCTGCGCCTTCGCCGCCTCTGCCTCCGCCGCCTCGGCGGCCTCGGCGCGAAGCTCGTCCAGCGTCTCGGCGACCAGCTTCACCCGCGCTCGACGGCGGCCGTCACCTCGGGGGACATGCCCAGACCGTGCTCCTCGACCACCGCGGGCTCGCAGGCGACGATCACGACCCTGCCGGGCCAGCCCCCGATCGTCTTCACGAAACGAAGCACGGTCTGCGGGTCCATGCCGTGCGGATTCACGACCTCTCCGTCACCGATCACTTTGATCTCGGCCGGATCGGGGTCCATCACATAGAGCGTCCCCGGATCACCGCCCTGGCGGCTCACGTCGACGAGGATCATCGCGTTGTATCCGCGCATCAGCTCGTAGGCGAGATCCAGCCCGCCCGTCCCGAAATCGAGGACGGTGACCCCCTCCGGGAGGTCCGTCTGCAGCAGGCCCTTCACCACCTCGCTGCCGAAGGCGTCGTCCTTCATCCACGTGTTGCCGACGCCGGCGACCAGGATCTGGGGTTCAAGTGGGTTCAACTTCGTCTCCCTTGAAGAAGATGTAGCGGCCGGTCTCGCGGAAGAGCTCCTGCGACGGCGTCGCCGTCGATCGTCACCCCGACGTGGATCTTGTCGTCCATGTCGCGGTAGATGCGCTCGACCGTGGCCGTCCGGCCCGCGAGCATCGTGTCCATCGGATCGCGGCTGGAGTCACCCGGATGGAGGATCACCTTCCCGCCCTTGCGGATGGTGCCGCGAGCCACATCCATCTTCGGCTCGCCGGGGTTCGGGTGCCCGGGCTCCGGTGGCGGGCCGGGGTCCTCCATCCCGTTGAGCACGTCCGTCGGGCGCATCAGGCCGTGGAGGCGCATGAGCTCTTCGTCGGTGGTCTCGTCCGCTTTGGCGATCATCTCGCGAACCGCGGGATCCTGCTTCTCGATCTCCTCGCGCTCCGAGTCCGACAGCGCCTTCACGTGGAGGATCAGCGCCTCCTCGATCTCGGTGTTGTCGAAGAGATTGCCGAGGCTCGACGGGGAGAGCTGCGGATGGTCCGGCAGGACGATCGCCGCCCCCAGGATCGCGCGATCCTCCGAGTCGGCGAGAACGGGGAATGAGTTGACGCTCTCGCACTTCGCGACCGCTTCGCCGGCAGTGCCCGAGCGCTCGAGCGGCGATGCGAAGCGCCCGGCGGACGTCTCGATCACCACGTGCGTCGAGATCAGGCTGGCCTTGAGCGCGTCGCCTCGCTTCATCTCCGTGCCGTTCTCGACTGGAGTCGAGTTGTGGACGCACATGCGAACCCGGGCGAGCCCTCCGCCCAGGTCGTCCGCGCGGAGGCGGATCCGCCCCTCAATCGACTGCTCGCCCTCGAAGGCGAACTCCTGTCCGACGCCGCCGTCCGCCAGGTCGGCGAGGGGCGTCGGCGGGATCTGGAGGCTTCGCGCCTCGCCCTCGTGGCGGTTGCCCGCGGTCTGGAGGAAGCGCACGGTCCCGCCGACTTGGGCGCCGTCGGCCACGTGGAGGACACAGTCCACCCGCAGGTGGTCGAAGGTCGAAGTGCTGCCCTCCGCGTAGGCGGGCGGATAGACGATCCCGAAGGGAGTCGGCGTCGCGTTCTTCGTCGCGCTCGGCGTGTACGGGTAAAGCGCGTAGCCCTCGTAGAGGAGCGACTCGACGAGGGTCTCCAGCCGCTTCTCCATCTAGAGGTCCTCCGTGCCCGCGCTCTCGGCGCGATCCAGGATGCGGCTGACCGCGTCGTCGAACGTCGGCGCGCCCATGCTCGCCTTGAGCCGCTCGATGCGGGTCACCGTCTCCGAGTGGAGGGGCACCCAGTTGCGGAACGGATGGTGCTCCGCGGTGAGACGCGTCCAGGCCTCCATCGGCATCTCGAAGCGCTCGGAGCGGTCCCAGGGCACGGGCGCAGTCTGCACCCGGCCGTCGCCGCGCTCGTACATGATCGAGCCGTTGAAGTGGAACCGGAGGGGCACCGTGCCGGATTCGTCCAGGGCGCCGAAGTACTTGGCCGAGGCGACCTCGAGGTCGTAGGAGACGGGCACGATCAGCTCGAACTCGCCCTCTCCCGTGAAGCCGTGGACCATCGCGGAAGTCGCCGCCCAGCGGAACGCGCCGGTCGTAGAAGCCCAGCGCTCGGGACCGCCGAAGAGCTCCATCAGCCGCTCGCGCTCGCCCGGCGCGTAGGAGCGCTTGCCCGGCTCGACCACGACGATCGCGGTCAGCGCAATCAGATAGACCGGCCGCATCGAAGCGTCGGAGATAGTGCCCTTGAACGAGAGCGCCGGCTCTACTGACCGAGGAACGGGCTCCGCCGATACGACCTTGAACTCCGGATCCGAATCGACCGGCGGGGTCACCTCCGGGGTCGCAGCAGGTGCACCGTTCGACTCCGTCATGCCGGCGCGCCCCGTCTCAAGCGGGAGAAGAAGTCCGCGATAGCCGTGTCCACCCCGTCGCCGCCGGAGATGCCGTCCCAGGCCATCTTCACCGCTCCGACCATCTCGTAGCAGCGGTCGATCGGGACGATCACGTACTGCGGGGGTTCGGACATGCGGTTGACGATGAAAGCCTCGGCGTCGGGTTCGAGCTGGGAGAGCTCCGGGTTCGCCGCTACCAGGTCGGCCCAGGCGTCCAGGTCCAGTTCGCACTCCGTCGAGCCCGCCGGGCTCGGATAGAAGGCAACGGTCTCGCCGGTGTCGCCGTTCTGGGTGAAGAAGGCAAGCGCGATCGGGATTCCCAGGCGAGCCCACATCTCGTCGGCCATCTGGAGGTTGTCGAGCCAGGTGACCTTGTGGCCGACGGGCCGGAACTCGGACTCGGCCGACTTCTCGGCGAGGCAGACCTCGCAGGCGCAAAGGATGCGGCGCTCGGCGAGGTGGAGGAGGTGCCGGTGGTCGTGGGCGATTGGAGTGCCGCAGACGTCGCAGACTTCCTCGGGGGCCGGTCCAGGCATCTGTGTCCGGCCCTGCGCGGGCGCCGGCGGCGCGGTGGGGCGCAGGCCCCGAGGCCGACTGACCAGGTCAGCCCTCCTGCGACTGGCGGTCAGGCGATCGAGCGCGCCGTTGCCGTTGCCGTTGTCTGATTCATGCTGCCTGTGGCAGGGCGACCCGGACTCCGCCTGAGTCGGCGAGGAGCGGGACGGGATCGAGCTGCGCGCCTCCGTCCTTGGCGAGCCCGGCCCTGGGAAGTTCGTAGGAGGCGCCGCACCCTGGGCAGGAGAGGCCTCCGCCCAGAAGCGTGCCGGTGGACACGGCCGACGTACAGGCGGGGCAGCAGTCGACGAAAGCGAGGAGGGTCCCGTCGACGCGGGCGACCGCGAGGGTCATGCCCCCGACCTCCGCCGACTGGACTCGGCCCTCGGCCACGGACTCCGCACCGTTGAGCGAATGCCAGGCTCCGCCGTTGGACGAGTTGAAGGCCGCTTGGGCTTGCGCGGTCGCGGAGGCCGGTGCCTGGGCGCCGTCTGCCGAGACCTGAAGGACGGGCAGATCGAAGCCGCTTGCCGGCTCGGACGCGGAGTCAGCGATGCCCTCGACGATGAGGCCCTCGAGATCCGGCGCGACCTCGTCGAGCGCCTGCTTGACCGCGAGCTCGAGCGTGGCCGAGGATGCCGGGCACGTCTTGCAGCTGCCCTCGAGGCGGATCCGCGCGACGCCGTCCGAGACGTCCAAGAGCTCGACCCCGCCGCCGTGCGAGTCGAGATAGGGCCGGACCTGGTCGAGGGCCTCCATCACGCGCTCGTCGAGGGGGACCGGGTAGAGGTCATGGATGAGCAGGAGGCTGGCGATGACGCCGTCGTCCGCCATGGCCTCCCTGATTGCGGACGCCCCATCGCCCGCGTCGTCGAGCTTTTCGACGATGCGGCGCATGCCCTCGCCATAGAGCTCGACGATCGCGCCGACCAGCTCCTCGGCGAGCGCCCGGCCGCGCGGGTCGGTCAGGTCCTCCAGTTGCGCCTGGAGGACCTGAACCCGCTCGACGAGCTGCTCTGCGCTGATCCCCTCGGCGCTCAGCAGCTCAACCCCGTTGGCGTGTGCTGGACCTTTCTGACCATGCCCTTCCCGTTGTACATGTGCACGCCACACGGCAGGCACGGATCGAAGCTCCGCACCGCCCGCATGATGTCCACGCCCTTGAAGTTCTCCGGGCCGTTCTCCTCGAAGATGGGCGTGTTCTGCACCGCATCCTCGTAGGGGCCGGGAGTTCCATAGGAGTCGCGCACGCTGGCGTTCCACGGGGTGGGCGGGTAGGGCTGATAGTTCGCGATCTTCCCGCCCTGGATCACCATGTGGTGCGAGATGACGCCGCGAGCGGCCTCGTGGAAGCCGACCGAGACGGCGTCCTGGGGGACCTTGAAGTCGGACCAGCTCTTGGTCCGACCGGCCCTGACCTCGACGAACGCGCGCTCCAGGCAGTGCAGCGCGACCAGCGCCGAGTAGGCCTGGTGGTAGGTCCTCGCGCGGTCACGCTCGATCGCGTTGGACTTCTCGGGCACGTTCCACTCGAGCTGCATCTCGCCGTGGTTTGCCGACTTCGGCAGGACCATCTGGATCGAGTGGCCGGTCGCCTTCGCATAGCCGAAGTCGACCAGGCCGGCCTTCGCCGTGCACCACTGGCGGGCGAACGGGCCGCCGCCGGTGTCGCAGGCGACATAGCGGTCGTTGCGATCGTCGTAGATCCGCGGTGAGACGACCCACGAGTACTTGTCGTTGAAGTCGCGCGCCTGCGGCTTCGGGATCGTCACCTTGTTCCACGGGTGACGTGGGTCGACCGGGTTCCCGAGCGGGTCCTTGTCGACGAACGTCTCCTCGGTATCGGTCCAGTCGTCGAAGTACGACGAGCCGAGCAGGATGCGGATCTTGAGGTTGATGTCCACGAGATCCGTGGTGATCAACTCGCCGCCGATCGCGATCCCGGGCGTGATGTAGCGCTTGTTGCCCCACTCGTTCATGTTCTCGTAGGACGAGTCGGCGTAGTCCGGGTCGTCGAAGGCGCCCCAGTTGACCAGGTCGGTCTCGCGGTACCCGACCATGTCGTACCCCGGCAACTCCCTCAGGAAGAAGTCGTAGAGGTCGTCGTGCATCGGCACGCTGCGCTTCACGTAGTCGAAGTAGCGCATGAGCCGCACGTAGTAGTCGGTCAGCGTCTGGTGCGTGATGTGGGCAGAGCAGCCGCCCGGCATGATCGTCGACGGGTGCGTGTGCCTGCCGCCGAAGAGGCAGTACATCTCGCGCGTGTACCTCGCCACCTGAAGCGTCTCCAGGTAGAAGTCGCCGGTGAAGGGGTTGAGCGAGCGCATGATGTCGGCGATCGTCCGATAGCCGTGGATGTCAGCCCCCGGCGCCAGCTCCTGCTCCGCCTTCGCGAGGAGTGAAGGGTTCGTCTCCTTCACCATCTGCTCGCAGAAGTCCACGTTGCACATGCAGTCGTTGAAGATGGCGTGGTCGAAGATGAAGTCCGCCGTCTCCGCGAGGTTGAACGCGAGCTCGCCGAGCGGGGGCATCTTCACCCCGTACGCCATGTTCTGGTTCAGGCACGAGCAGGTGCAGTGGTTGTCACCGCAGATGCCGCAGATCCGGCTGGTGATGAAGTGCGCGTCCCGCGGGTCGATGCCCTTCATGAAGATGTCGAATCCCCTGAAGATCATCGACGTCGAGTAGCACTTGTTCACCTTCTTGTTGGCGAAGTCGATCTCGGTGTGGATGCCCAGTGAGCCGACGATCCTGGTGATCGGGTCCCAGGACATCTCCTTGACCATGACCTTCTGATCAGCTGCGGGTGTCTCCGTTGCTGCCATGAGTGTCTCCTCTAACTCTCTCTCGCCTTACTTGGCGTAGTTGCGGGGCTGGTAGCCCGTCGTCAGCGTGTTTCCGGGCTTGCGCCACTCGGGCTCCACGTCGTACTTCTTGTCCACGTTGCGCTTGCGGAAGTACCGCACCGCGGGCCCGAACGCGAACTTCTGGAAGTTCGAGGCCATGTTCCCCCACGGATCCGGATCCATGAAGGGCATGTACTTGTCCGGGAAGCCGGGCATCGTGCACGCCATGCAGATGCCGCCCACGTTCGGGCAGCCTCCGTAGCCGTCGACCCAGCCGCGCACGGGCACGTTGCACTTGACCACCGGCCCCTTGCAGCCCAGCTTGACCAGGCAGCGCGGGTCGTCGCCGTACTCGGTGGCGAACTGCCCCTGCTCGGCGAACCCGGCTCGGTTGCATCCCTCGCGGACCGTGCGGCCGAACAGCCACCGCGGGCGCAGCTGCTCGTCGAGGTCCGGAACCGGAGCTCTGCCCGCCAGGTGCATGGCGAGGTAGAGCAGGGACTCGGTCACGTTGTCCGGCTGCGCGGGACAGCCGGGGATGTTGACGACGGGAAGCCCGGCGGCGGACTTCCAGTTCCAACCCAGGTGATCGGCGACGCCCATGGCGCCGGTCGGGTTGTTCTTCATCGCCGGGATGCCGCCGAACGTCGCGCAGCTGCCCACGGCGACCACGGCCGCGGCCTTCGGCGCCAGCCGGTCGAGCCACTCGGAGGTCGTGATCGGCTGACCCGTCTCCGGGTTGTCGCCGATCGCGGCCCAGTAGCCGTCGCCCGAGAGGTTCTCGTTCGGGATCGAGCCTTCGACGATCAGGACGAACGGGTCGAGCTCGCCCTTCTCGGCGCGCCACCACCACTCGATGAACTCCGCGCCGTTCTCGTACGCGAGCACCGGATGATGGATGTGGAGCTTCGGCATACCCGGAATCGTCTGGAGGATGAGGTCCTCCAAGCTGGGATTCACCGCCGAGGTCATGGCGACGGAATCCCCGTCGCACGAAAGACCCGTCGTCATCCACAGGACGTGTGCCTCGACCGCCTCGGTCGCGGCCTGATCGGGTACGAACTCCGCCGGTAGCGCCATCGCTAACTCCTTGGTGAGGGGGCCCGCGCCCCAGTTGTTTGTTGAGCATCTTTAGATGCGAAAGCAGCATGTGCCGTTGGGTATCTCGAAGCTAGGAGCGCTCATCAGCAGATCCTCGGGAGGGGGTCGCCGGCCAGGAGGTCCATCACGCGCCGGCCGCCGAAGGCGGTCTCGACGAGGACCATGCCGGGGGGCTCCGCGACCACCTCGGCGATCTCGGCCGCCGCCTCGCAGCCGGGCACGGAGCGGAGAGCCGCGAGGGCGGCGTCCGCGGATTCGGGCGCGACGAAGGCGACCATCACGCCCTCGTTCGCGACGTACATCGGGTCGATTCCCAGGAGCTCGGAAGCGCCGTTCACCTCGGGGGTGACCGGGATCGCCGCCTCGCTCACCGTGATGCCGACCGAAGAGGCGCGCGCGAGCTCGTTCAGGGCGGACGCGACGCCCCCCCGGGTGGCGTCGCGCATCGAGCGGAGGTCCGGGCCGGCGGCATCCAGGAGGGCGTCGGCGACGGGCCAGAGCGAGCGGGTGTCGGACTCGACATCGGCCTCGATGCCCAGCTCGCCGCGGGCGAGCATGATCGCCGTGCCGTGCTCGCCGATCGTCTTCGAGACGAGCACGCGGTCGCCGGCCTCGAGGCCGTCGGTGCCGAGGGATGCGCGGGGATCGATCTCGCCGATGCCGGTCGTGCAGACGTACATGCCGTCGGCGAGGCCGCGCTCGACGACCTTCGTGTCGCCGGTGACGACGGAGACGCCGGCCTCGGATGCCGTGCGAGCGATCGCCTCGACCTCCTCGCGAAGGACGTCGGCGTCCAATCCCTCCTCGAGGACGAAGGCGAGGCTGAGCGCCTGCGCCTTGGCGCCCGCCGCGGCGAGGTCGTTGACGGTGCCGCACACGGCGAGCTCGCCGATCGAGCCGCCGGGGAACTTCAGAGGCTTGACGACGAAGGTGTCGGTGGTCATGGCAACCGAGGTGCCGGCGACGCTCACGACGCCGGAGTCCCCGAGCTGGCTCAAAGCCTCCGAGGCGAAGGCGGGCACGAAGAGGCCTTCGATCATCGTCTGCGTGGCCTTGCCGCCGGCGCCGTGGGACATGTTCACGGCCGAGTCCTTGAAGCGGGGGCGCTTGGCGCGGGCGGTCTCGATGATGTCCAGCACACGCTGCTCGCGATCCGGCGCCGACGGGCGTCCCGCGCCGATGCGCTTCTCGGGAGTGACGGCGGGCTCTGTCACGAAGACACCCACCGGCACATGCTTCTTTCGCGACGTTCGTCGCTCATGAAACAACTGCCTCCTTCTCCCGCGCGTAGCGGCCGAAGTTGTAGTACGCGGCGCACGCTCCCTCGGGGGAAACCATGCAGGTGCCGATCGCGTGCTCCGGCGTGCAGGCCGTGCCGAACACCTTGCACTCCCAGGGCTTGATGACGCCCTTCAGGACTTCGCCGCACTGACACGCCTTCGGATCCGCGACGCGAACGCCCGGCACCGTGTACTTGAGCTCGGCGTCGAAGTCCGCGTAGGCCTCGGACAGCTTCAGCGCGGACTGGGAGATGAAACCGAGCCCGCGCCATTCGAAATGCGGGCGGAGCTCGAAGACCTCCTGCATCACCTTGAGGGCGGCGGGATTGCCCTCGTACGGGACGACCCGCTTGTACTGGTTCTCGAGCTTCGCCTCTCCCTTTCGAAGCTGGGCGAGGATCATGCGGATCGTCTGCAGGACGTCGAGTGGCTCGAAGCCCGCCGTGACAAGGGGCTTGCCGTACTCCGCCGGGATGAACTCGAACGGGCGGACGCCGACGACGGTTGAGACGTGGCCCGGGCCGATGAAGCCGTCCAGGCGAAGGTCGGGAGAGTCGAGGAGCGCCCGCAGCGGGGGCACGATCGTGACGTGGTTGCAGACGCAGAGGAAGTTGGTGACGCCTTCCGCCTTCGCGCGCTTGAGCGTCAGAGCCGTGGACGGGGCCGTCGTCTCGAATCCGATCGCGAAGAAGACGACCGTGCGTTCCGGGTTCGACTTCGCGATGCGAAGGGCGTCGAGCGGCGAGTAGACCATCCGGATGTCCGCGCCGTCGGCCTTGGCCTCCAGGAAGCTCTGACTGGAGCCTGGGATGCGCATCATGTCGCCGAAGCAGGTGAGGATCACCTCGGGGTTCTCGGCGGCGATCGCGATCCCGTCATCGATCCGGCCCATCGGCATGACGCACACAGGGCAACCGGGGCCGTGCACCAGTTCGACGTTCTCCGGGAGGAGGTCGTCGATCCCGTACTTGTAGATGGAGTGGGTGTGACCGCCGCACACCTCCATCAGCTTGTAGTGGCGGCTCGGGTCGACCTCGCCGAGAATCTCGCCCGCCAGCACGCGGCCGAGCTCGGGATCGCGGAACTCGTCCACGAACTTCATACGCCCACCTTCGTTCCGAGGTGCGCGATGGCCGTGCCCGCGTGCACCAGGAGCTCGTCGCCCGGGGCAACTTCGCCGACGAGCGCGATCTCGACCGTCTCGGTCTGCCCCTCTTCGTTCTGGCAGAGCGCCAGCATGCGCTCCGCATCCACGCGCCGGACCTGCAGCGGGAGAGCCACATCGCCGCAGGTGATGCAACCCTCCTCCCCTACGCCGCAGGCGCCGGCGTGGCCGGCGTGATCCCCCTGCGGCTGTGGGGTGAAGCTCATTCGATCACGCTGGCCCTTAGCTCCTCGAGCTCCTGCTCATAGTCGTCGCCCATTCCTTCGAGCATCTTCCGCGTCGCGATCGCTTCCTCCTCGTCCACCTTGGAGAGGGCGAAGCCAACGTGGATGAGCACCCAGTCGCCTACCTCGGCGCCGCCTGATGGATCGTCGTCCAGAAGGCCGATGTTGACGTTGCGCCTGACCCCGGCAATGTCGACCTTCGCGAGACGATTCGCCTCGTCGACAACTTCGAGTACTTGGCCGGGGATGGCCAGACACACTTTGGAACGAACCTTCTCTCCAACGGGCCCCGTTCGGACTCTCGGTCCCGATCCGGGTCCCGACCTGTTGGTTCTGGCCGAACGTACCACCGATTCCCAGGCCTCGCAAGCACCTACTCTTTAGTCGGAATTGGATCGAATCGCCCGTCGGCCTCGGGCCGAACGGCCGGTTTCCGGGAGCGCGTCGTTTAGGGTGGTATCGGTGAGCGAGCGGGTCATGGACGTAGAAGCGACCGAGGGGGGATCGGCACCCGCGGGGGAGCCCGTGCGCGTCCGCCGGGCGCTTATCTCGGTCTCCGACAAGACCGGCGTCGTCGACTTCGCGCGGGGCCTCGCCGAGCTTGGAGTCGAGCTCTACTCGACCGGCGGAACCGCCGGCGCGATCCGCGAGGCAGGGTTGGACGTAACCGACGTGGCGGTGTTCACCGGCCAGGAGGAGATCCTGGGCGGACGGGTCAAGACCCTGCACCCGCGGCTTCACGCGGCCCTGCTCGCAAAGCGCGACTCCCCGGAGCACATGGCGACGCTCGAGCGCGAGGGGATCGAGCCGATCGACCTCGTGTGCGTGAACCTCTACCCGTTCTCAGAGACCGTCGCGCGGCCCGACGTGACCGAGGACGAGGCGGTCGAGAACATCGACATCGGCGGCCCCACCATGATCAGGGCCGCGGCGAAGAACCATCGCTCGGTGGCCGTCGTGGTCAAGCCGGAGAGCTACGACGCCGTGCTGGCCGAGCTCGAAGCGTCGGACGGGGCGATCTCCGAGGAGACACGCCATTGGCTTGCCAACGAGGCGTGGGCCGACATCGCGCTCTACGACTCCGCGATCTCACGGTGGTTCGGCCTCAGGTACGAGGCGTTCCCACAGCACTGGGTGTTCGGCTACGAGAAGTTCCTCGACCTCTCCTACGGCGAGAACCCGCATCAGAAGGCCGCCCTGTACGTGGAATCGGGGGCACGCTCGCACGTACTGGCGCGCATGGCGAAGCTTCACGGGCGCTCGCTCTCGTTCAACAACGTCTTGGACCTCGACGCCGCGACGAAGCTCCTCGCGGAGTTCGAGGAGCCGGCCGCGGTGATCGTCAAGCACAACAACCCGTGCGGAGCGGCCATCGCCGGCGACATCGCCACGGCTTATGAGAAGGCGCTCGCATGTGACCCCCTGTCGGCGTTCGGGGGCGTGATCGCGCTCAACCGCCCGGTCGACAAGGCTCTTGCCGAGCGGCTGCACGAGAACTTCATCGAGGTCCTGATCGCCCCCGAATACGCGGACGACGCGCTCGAGGTGCTCACCCAGAAGGAGGCCATCCGCATCCTCCACAACACCGAGGACGGCGGGCCGGAGCCGCGCGAGCGGGACCTGAAGAGAGTGCGCGGCGGCCTCCTGGTCCAGACTCCAGACCTGATCGAAGAGGACCGCGAGTCGATGGACGTCGCGACCGCAGCCCAGCCGGACGACGGCTCCTGGCGCGACCTGGACTTCGCGTGGCGGGTGTGCAAGCACGTGCGCTCGAACGCGATCGTGATCGCGAAGGATGGGGCGACGCTCGGGATCGGGGCTGGACAGATGAGCCGCGTCGACTCGGTCCGGATCGCTATCGACAAGGCGCGTGAGGCGCGGGGCGACGACGCCGGGGAGCTCCTCGGTGGCTCGTCGGTCGCATCCGACGCCTTCTTCCCCTTTCCCGACGGCCCGCAGATCGCGATCGACGCGGGCTCCAAGGCGATCATCCAGCCCGGCGGCTCGAAGCGGGACTCGGAGGTCGTCGAGGCCTGTGACGCGGCCGGCGTCGCGATGGTCATGACCCGGCGACGCCACTTCAGGCACTAGCCCCTATGTCCCATCGGATTCTGAGAATCCTCTATCTGGTCGTCCCGCTCGCACTGATCGCTCGCTTTCGTCTTCCGCCCCACGCCGATCCTCGGCGTCGACGGCGAGTCGCTCGCTTCCTCAGCCGGCGTCGATGTTTCACTCGAAGTCGAGCCCTGTGCGGAAGGTGGCTCGCGAGGACACCTGGACCTGCTCGCTTCCCGCAGTGGACGGGGGCGAGCCGACGGTCATTTCCCTCGAGGTCGACTGGAAGGGCTGCTGGACCTCGAAGCTGTCGGAGAACGGGTCCGTCGACCCGCCTTCTCAGGGGTGCGTGACGTTCATGGACCACCTGAAGTCCATCGACTAAGAAAACTCTCAGCCTCCCCTCAGGAGGCTCTCAGCGTGGGGGGACAGTCTTGCCTCATCAAGCGGTCGGCGATGGGCCGGCCCGATGAGAAAGCAAGGAGCAAGACATGCCAGGACAGACAACGTTCGACAAGGTCATCGTGATGGCCGTGGCGGCGCTGCTGGGCGCGTTCGCACTCAGCGTCGCCGGCCCGGTGATCTCGCAGGCGGGAGCCAACGACATCAGCGGCAAGCGCGACGACGATCTCCGCGAGATCGAGGTCAAGGACGACGATGACGACGAGGGCGACTCCGCCAACAGGAGCCGCGGCTCGGGCGGATCGAAGGGCTCCGGCAAGGGCGATCGGCTCGAAGTCCGAACCGGACGATCCCGACGAGACTCGAACACGCACTCGCGGAACGGGAGCGTCCAACACGAACACCCGGGATACCAAGACACGGTGACCTGGACCCGGAACAGCCGATGACCAGTGCTCTCGCAACGAACCCCCAGCCGGCGGATACCAGCTGGGGGTTCGCCGAGGGCGATGAGATCGCCCCGGGCCGCACGACCCTCCGTCGCCTCGGCGGCGGGCGGCGTTACGACGCCTACCTCGGATGGGACGACCATCTGCATTCGGTCGTCGTCTTCAAGGTGGTCCGGCCGCACCTGGTGGACGACGAGCGCACGCTCGCCGGCCTCCGCGAGGAGTGGGAGATGGTCAGTCGCCTCGCCCACCCGGTGATCCTGCGCGGCTTCGATGCGATGCTCGACGGTCCGCGCCCGCACCTCGTCCTGGAGCACCTGGAGGGGCCGCGCCTCTCGAGCCTGGTCCGGCGCTACGGCCCACTTCCTCCGGAGCAGTTGATCCCGCTCGGCGTCCAGCTTGCCTCGGCGGTCCACTACCTGTCGCGCGAAGGGATCATCCACATGGACATCAAGCCGTCGAACACGATCATGGGAGCTCCTCCGCGGATGATCGACATGAGCGTCGCGGTCACGATGGAGGAGGCGAAGACCCTCCGGACCCAGGTCGGCACCGACGCCTATATGGCGCCCGAGCAGGCGCGGCCACGAGGATCTCGGCCCGGTCGGGGTTGCGGCTGACGTCTGGGGGCTCGGCGTGACGCTTTACAAGGCGGCGTGCGGCGAGCTTCCCTACTCGGAGCCGGGCGAGGACGATGACGCGGCCTGCCGAAGAGAGGTGGCCGCAGCTGGTCGAGACCCCCCTGCCGCTCGAGGCGCGGGTGCCCGACGAGGTCGCTCGCACGATCATGGACTGCCTCGCGTTCGACCCGGCTGATCGGCCGAGCCCAACCGAGGTGAGCGCGCGGCTCGAGCCGGCGCTGGGAGATCTGCCGAAGCCCCGGCTCGGCCGGCTGAAGCCCAGGCTCTAGGACAGCACTTGAGCCTTCGCCTCGCTCTGGCGGTGACCGCCGCGGTCTTCATCTGCGGCGTGCTTCTCCTGCCCGGTCTTCTGCGGGGCTCGACGGAGCCGCGGATCGACGCGGTGAGTATCGGCGGACTCTCCGCCGAGCAGCGGGCCGAGAGGCGCGAGGCGAGGGAACGCCGCGAGGCCCGGGCGCGCGAGGAGCGCCGCGAGCGCATCGCCGAGCCGAAGCGCCGCGAGCGCCGCAGGGAAGCCCGGGAGCGGGAGGAGGCGCCGCCGCCGGCGCCGGCGCCCGTTCCGGCTCCAACTCCGGAGCCTCCGGTGACGACGCCGGCTCCGGCCGCTCCCGCCCCCGTCCCGCCCCCGCCGGCCGATGACGACGATGATGTGGACGATGACGACGACGGGGACACCTAGATGAGCGCCGCAGACTCTCCGGGCCAGAGCTCGCGCAGGCGCCCGAGCCTGACGCGGCGCATCTCCGGCTCGCTGCGCTCGCGCCTCCTTCTCTCCTACATCGTGCTTCTTGCGATCGCCTCGTTCGCGTCGGTCCTCGCGGTTCGGCAGGTTCTCCTCGTCCGTCTGGATGATCGGGTGGCGGAGGATCTCCAGCAGGAGGTGGAGGAGTTCGAGGCCGCTGGCGGCGGAGGGCGTGGACCCGGAGTCCGGGCGGCCGTTCGGGAACGACGT
Source organism: uncultured bacterium (assembly GCA_963740125.1). Taxonomy (GTDB): domain Bacteria; phylum Actinomycetota; class Thermoleophilia; order Solirubrobacterales; family 70-9; genus JALZKA01. The sequence goes on from CAVUCV010000006.1 coordinate 406,668, forward strand.
GAAGACGCTCTTCGACACGTACCTCGAGCGCGAACGTGCCCGACGACGACGAGGAGCTGATCACGGTGCCCCGCAAGGGAACGCCGCAGCGCTTCGGCGGCGACAACACGACGAGCTTCTCGTTCGCCGACTTCATCCCCGACTGGCGCACGCTGAACCGGGTGGAGCGGGGCGAGGTCGAGTCTCCGGCCGGCGACGTGCGCTACGTGGCGGTTCCGGTCGAAGGGGAGAACCGGACGCTCGGCACTTTCGTGGTGGCGATCTTCGTCGCCGACGAGCGCGAACAGGTCGACGAGGCGGTGCAGATCGTCGCGGCCGTCGCGGCCGCCGTGCTCATTCTCGGCTCACTGGCGGCCTTCTCGATCGTGGGAAGGGTGCTCTCCCCGCTCTCCGAGCTGCGAGACGCGGCGCAGTCCGTCTCCGGGACCGAGATGAGCAGGCGGATCGACGTCGATGGGGACGACGAGGTGGCGGAGCTGGCTCACACGTTCAATGGCATGCTCGACCGGATTGAGATCGCGTTCGCCAGCCAGCGCGAGTTCATCCGCGACGTGAGCCACGAGCTGAGGACGCCGATCGCCGTGTCGCGCGGGCACCTGGAGCTGCTCGCGGGCGGGCACCTGACCGGCGAAGAGGAGCGCCAGGCGACGATCGCGCTCGTGACGGGTGAGCTCGACCGGATGAACCGGTTCGTCTTCGACCTGCTGCTGTTGGCCAAGGCGGAGAGCCCGAACTTCCTCCAGCTCGAGACCGTCGCGCTGGGTCAGTTCACGGCCGAGCTGGTCGCGAAGGTGGAGGCGACCGCGGATCGCGAATGGATCGAACGGCGGGCGGGCGGCCGTCTCCATCGTCGCTGACCGCCAGCGCCTGACGCAGGCTGTGATGAACCTGGTGGGCAACGCGGTCGAACACACGGAGGACGGCGACGAGATCGAGGTCGGCGCGAGCGTCTCGGGCAGCGAGGTGACGATCTGGGTGCGCGATTCGGGGGTGGGAATCGCGCCCAGCGAGCAGCGTCAGATCTTCACGCGCTTTACTCGCGGAGGTGGGAGCAGCCGGCTTTACGAGGGCACGGGAATCGGGCTCGCGATCGTGAGGGCGATCGCCGAGGCGCACGGCGGCAGGGTGCGGGTGACGAGCCGGCCGGGAGAAGGGGCGCGGTTCGACCTGATCCTTCCGGTCGAGCAGGAGATTCCCGAGGAGCACGACGATCCTTCGATCGAGGTGGGGTCGCCGTGAAGCGGGTTCTGATCGTCGAGGACGAGCCGCGCTTCGCGAGCTTCCTCGAGAAGGGGCTCACCGCGAACGGCTACACGACGATGGTGGTCGGCGACGGCGTGTCGGCGGGCGCCGTCGCCGACGACGACGAGTTCGACCTCATGATCCTGGACCTGGGGCTGCCCGACATGGACGGGATCAGCGTGCTCGAGATGGTGCGAAGGCGCGGGGTCTCGATGCCGGTGATCATCCTCACGGCGCGCGACGACATGAGCGACAAGGTGTCCGGGCTGGATGCGGGCGCGTCGGACTACATGACCAAGCCGTTCAGCCTGGAGGAGCTCCTCGCGCGGTTGCGGGCACGGATGCGCGACGAGGACCGGGTGGAGGTGACCGTGCTCGAGGCCGGGCCCGTGGCGCTCGACCTCAGGACCCGGCGGGCGACGGTCGACGGCGAGATCGTGCCACTCACAGCGCGCGAGTTCACGATGCTCGAGACCCTCATGCGCCATCGCGATCAGGTCCTCTCGAAGGAGCAGCTGCTCTCGCACGTGTGGGGCTACGACTTCGATCCGGGCTCGAACGTGGTCGAGGTCTACGTCGGCTATCTCCGGCGAAAGCTCGGCGGCGACCTGATCGAGACGGTGCGCGGGATGGGCTACCGCCTGCGCATCTGAGAGGAATCTCAGGCTCCCATCATCGGGCTCTCAGGCTGGAGCGGGATCGTCGTTCAGGTAAGCGACGAACTCCCGGAAGGAGTGGTGATGATGGACAACAGAACGACAGTGATCGCAGTCGCCGGAGCCCTCGCTCTCGGTGCGGTGGGCTCCAGCGCCCTGGCCGACGAGGACGAGGGATTCGAGCGATTCGATCCCGTGAAGGTCTCGCAGGAGGACGGCCGCGACGACGAGCGCGACGATCGCCGCGACGATCGCGACCGCAACTCGCAGGGCGAGCCCGGCCGCGGCGACGATGACGACGTCGACGTCGAGCCTCGCGACGAGGACGACGACGAAGGGCGACGGCGGCAACACGCACTCCGGCGGCACCCACGACGGCGCGGCCGACAACTCCGGCAGCGCAGGCAACCAGTCCACGGGTGGCGACTCGGCAGTAGCGGCCGAAGCGCCTGCGGCGGCCCCGGCACCAGCGCCGGCACCAGCCCCCGCGCCGGTCTACGACGACGACTACGGCTCGGACTACGGCGACACCTGATCAGGCCGATCGTCGAGAGTAGGAATTCCCACACATATCGTGGAAATTCCTACTCTCGGCATGCCCCCGGAAGGAATCGAACCTTCGACGCAGAGATTAAAAGTCTCTCGCTCTAAGCCACTGAGCTACGGGGGCTCACCGCAATCCTAGGCAGCCTTGAGCGGGCGTGAGGTGGATGCCGGAGTCCTTGATTGAATGGCGGCCATGCGCGTCTCCGCCAAAGCTGATTACGCCGTCCGCGCCGCGGTCGAGCTGGCGACGCAGCCCGCGGAGGTGCCCGTGAAGGCCGATCAGGTCGCGATCAGCCAGGACATCCCGCTGCGGTTCCTCGAGAACATCCTCTACGAGCTCCGCCAGGACGACATCGTCGAGCTCAGCCGGGGGGCAGACGGCGGCTACTACCTCGCGCGCCCCGCGGCGATGATCACCGTCGCCGAAGTCATCCGCGCCGTCGACGGACCCGTCGCCGCGGTGCACGGCCACGAGCCGGAGGAGCTCGCCTACCTGGGCAGCTCCGAGCCGCTTCAGGACGTCTGGCTCGCGCTGCGCGCGAACGTCCGGATGGTGCTCGAGTCGGTCACTCTGGCCGACGTCGTCGCCGGCGCTCTTCCCGAGCCCGTGCGCGCGCTTTCCGCGCATCCTGAGGCGACCGCCGGTCATCCCACCTCGCTTTGAACCTGCGCGAGCGCAGACGCCGCGGCCGCACGACGCCGGCCCGCTCCGCCTCGCCCTCCATCTGGCGCCACGTCGCGCCCAGCACCATGCCGAGCCAGACGAAGATGAGGGCGAACACCACCCACGCGATGAGCTCCGCCGTCTCCATCGGCTCTCCTGAGCGCCGCGCCTAGACGGCGACGAGCTCCTCGGTCCGCGGGCCCGTTCTCGTCGAACACCTTCTTGCGGCTCGGCCTGACGTAGACGATCTGGCGCTCGTCCGAGCTCGAGCAGCTCCGCCTGCTCGCGCGTGAGCTGCGCCCACATCGGCGGGCCCTCCGCCGGCAGCAGCTCCACACGCACCTCGAACCCGAGGTGGACGATCCGGTCGATCATCGCCTCCACCGCGCCCGGCTCGGGCACGTGCTGGATCACCAGGTCGTGCGGGCGGATGAACTCCTGCCCGATCCGGTTCACGGGGCCGACGAAGCCCATCACGAACTCCGTCGTGGGGTGCTCGTAGATCTCGCGCGCGCCACCCGCCTGCTCGACCTTGCCGTCGTTCATCACCACGATCTGCTCGGCGACGTCCATCGCCTCTTCCTGGTCGTGGGTGACGAAGATCGTCGTCACGTGCATCTCGTCGTGGAGGCGCCTGAGCCAGGCGCGCAATTCCTCGCGCACCTTCGCGTCAAGCGCACCGAACGGTTCGTCGAGCAGGAGCACCTTCGGCTCCACCGCGAGCGCCCTGGCGAGCGCCATGCGCTGGCGCTGGCCGCCGGAGAGCTGCGACGGGTAGCGGTCGATGAAGCCCTCGAGGTGGACCAGGCGAAGGAGCTCGCGCACCCTCTCCTCGATCTCGTCCTTCGGCTTCTTGCGAATCGACAGGCCGAACGCCACGTTGTCGCGCACTGTCATGTGCTTGAACGCCGCGTAGTGCTGGAAGCAGAAGCCGACGTGCCGATCCTGGACGGCCACCTTCGTCATGTCCTGCCCGGAGATGATGATCCTGCCCGAGTCGGGCTGCTCGAGCCCCGCGATCACGCGCAGGAGCGTCGACTTGCCCGAGCCCGACGGACCGAGCAGAGCGGTCAGGGAGCCATCGGGAACCTCGATCGACACCTCGTTCAGGGCGTACGAAATCACCGAACTTCTTCGTTGCGTTTTCGACGACGATTCCCATCAGGCAGGAGCCTCCTCGGTCTTGGTCGCGGTCTCCCGCGACGTTGTACGGCGAGACACACTTGACTTGTCCCGTTTACGGATCAGGTTCATGGCGCCCAGCGACGACGAGCGCGATCACGGCGAGGACCAGCGCGGCCGCGTAGGCCCCCGCGTTGTCGAAGGTGTCGTAGAGCCTGCGGACGAGGAGCGGAGCGGTCTCCTGCTCGCCGGCCGTCTTGGTCGCGACGACGGAGACGGCGCCGAACTCGCCCAGGGCGCGGGCGGTTGCAAGCACGACTCCGTAGGTGACGCCCCAGCGGATCGCCGGCAGCGTCACGCGCCAGAAGGTCTGCCAGCTGTTCGCGCCGAGCGTGCTCGCCGCCTGCTCCTGGTCGTCGCCGATCTCCCGCAGAACGGGCTCGACCTCGCGCACGACGAACGGCAGCGAGACGAAGGTGGTCGCGAGCGCCATCCCGACCGGGCTGAAGATCACACGGATCCCGTTGTCCGCGAGCCAGGTTCCCAACCCGCCGGGAAAGATCGAGTCGAGGAAGTCGCTGTTGATCCCGTAGACGATCAGGAGCGCGAGGCCGATCACGACAGGCGAGATTGCGAACGGCAGGTCGATCAGCCCGTTCAGGAACCCCTTCCAGCGGAACTTGTGGCGCACGAGCACGATCGCGCAGGCGACGCCGAAGATCGTGTTCAGCGGCACCGCGATCGCGACCATCACCAGCGTGAGGTAGAAGGCGTGCTGCGCCTCGGGCGTCGTCAGCGACTCCCACACCCCGGCGAAGTTGGGATCGCCGAAGCCGTCGGGGAAGAACGCTTCCTTGACCACGACGAGGAGCGGGATGATCAGCAGCAGCAGGAGATACCCCAGCGCAAGGCTGCGAAGCGTCCAGCGGATTCCGCTCCCGCCGGTGACGACGTTCGGGCGGTTCTCGGTGCCAGGCGCGCTCATCCCTTCGCTCGCCCTCCTTCCGAGCCACTGGATGGCGAAGAGGATCGCTACCGAGAGCAGGAGAAGCACGACGGAGAGGCAGGCGGCCGTCGCTTCACGGCCGGCCTCGATCTGCTCGAAGATGTAGATGGACGCGACCTTCGTGTCGAACGGCGTTGGCGAGCAGAACGAGGGAGCCGAACTCGCCGATGGCGCGGGCGAAGGCAAGCGCCGCGCCGGCGGCGAGGGCGGGCGTCAGGTTCGGCAGGATGACCTTGCGGAAGATCGTGAAGCCACTGGCTCCGAGCGAAGCAGCCGCTTCCTCCATGTCCTTGTCGAGCTCCATCAGCGTCGGCTGAACGGAGCGGACGACGAACGGCATCGTCACGAACAGCAGCGCCATGATCACGCCGATCTGCGTGCCCTGCACGAAGGTGACGTGGAGGAAGGTGCCATCGGTGACGCCCGAGTCGCCATAGAGGGCGAGCAGCACCAGGCCCGCGACGATCGTCGGCAGCGCGAACGGCAGGTCGATGATCATGTTCAGGAACTTCTTGCCGCGGAAGTCGTCGCGCACCAGGACCCAGGCGATGATCGTGCCGAAGAACCCGTTGACGAGCACCACCGCTGCCGCGCACAGGAACGTCAGCTTGAGCACCCGGACCGCGTCCGGGCTCGAGACCGCGTCCCAGAAGAACGAGATCCCCTCGCTGAGACTGTCCCCCTCGCCGAACGCCGCCGTAACGATGGCGGCGATCGGGAGGAGGACCATCACGGACAGGTAGCCCGTGACGAGGCCTCGAGTGAGGCCTTGGCCCCCGAAGTGGACCCGTGGGATCCGCTTCGGGGGCGTCTCGGCGTGTGCGGTGGACGGGGCCACTGGTTACTCCGTGGCCTCGCCCAGGTCGCGCTGAATGTCAGCGATCATGCCCGCCTCAGGATCGAAGAACTCCGTGGAGACGGTCTCCCAGCCACCGAAGTCCTCGATCGTGAACAGGCCGGCCGGCTCGGGGAACTCGTCCGCGAACTCCTCGAACACAGCCTCGTCGACGGGGCGGTAGCCGTTCTCGGCGAACAGCGTCTGGCCCTCCTCCGAGAAGAGGAAGTCGATGAACGCCGTGGCGGTCTCGTCCGACTCCTCGGTGCGGCACGGCGATCGTGTCGATCCGCATCGTGTCGTCGGGGATGATCAGGTCGAGCTCCTCGCCCGCGTGCTGCGCGCCGATGACCTCGTTCTCGTACGAGATGAGGACGTCGCCCTGCCGCTGAAGGAACGTGTTCAGCGAGTCACGCGCCGACGCGTCCTGGACGACCGTGTTGGCGAGCATCTGCTGCGACGTAGTCGAGGCCCGCCTGCTCGTCCTCGGCACCGCCGGCCTGGCCGAACGCGGCCATGATGTTCCAGCGCGCGCCACCCGAGGTGAACGGGTTCGGGCGTCACGACTTCGACGTCGTCGCGGATGAGGTCATCCCAGTCCTGGATGTCCTTCGGGTTGCCGGGACGGACGCCGAACGAGACGACGGACGTCTGCACGACGCCACCGTTCTCTTCGGTCTCCGCATAGTCCTCGGCCACCTGGCCCGACTCGACGACCCGGGTGATGTCCGGCTCGAGCGGGAGGTGCACGACATCGGCCGGGGCACCGCCCTCGACCGCGCGCGACTGGTCGCCCGAGGAGCCGAACGAGGCGGAGACTTCGACGTCCGCGCCTTCCTCGGTCTCCTGGAACGCCGGAATGATCGACTCCTCGTACGCCGTCTGCGGCGTCGAGTACGCGACCAGATCGATTGAACCGCCGGAGCCGTCGCCGCCTCCCTCGTCGGACGATCCACCGCACGCGGCGATTCCGAGAGGAAGGGCGAGCAGCACCATCCCGGCGCTGAGCTTGCTCTTCATGGACCTCATGGTACAGATTCTTGCCTTTCTTGATGGGTTTGGTTGCAAAACGATCCGGCAGGGTACCAGAACCCCTTCATCCCGATAGGCAATTAGGATTTAGGCCGTGAGAGTCAGTGCCAAAGCCGAATACGCGGTTCGCGCGGCGATCGAATTGGCGGCATCCGACGGCGAGAATCCGGTCAAGAAGAGCGTGATCGTGGAGGCCCAGAAGATCCCTCCGAAGTTCCTCGAGAACATCCTCGCCGAGCTCCGGCACGCCGGGCTGGTGGAGAGCCAGCGGGGCGCCGACGGGGGGTACTGGCTGACCAAGCCGGCCTCGGAGATCAGCGTGGCCGACGTGATGCGAGCCGTCGAAGGCCCCCTGGCGAGCGTTCGCAGTCAGCGCCCCGAGGCGCTCGAGTACGAGGGCGTCGCCGAGCCGCTGCAGAAGGTCTGGGTGGCGCTGCGGGCGTCCATCCGCGACGTGCTCGAGTCCACATCGCTCGAGCAGCTGGTCTCCGGAGACCTGCCGGCCGAGCTCCTCGCCATCGTCGAGCCGCCCGAGGCCTGGGTCCCAGTAGTCACGCCGCAATGTCTACTCGTTCAGTAACATTCCAGCCATCCCGCGCTTACGCCCCGCCGATCTAGTAAACAGTTCGGCGATGGCACTCCACCCCGCCGAGAACCGTGGCTACCGCGAGCTCATGCTCACCGCCGAAGAGGCGCGCACGCGCCTGCGCCGCATCGCCGGCCACCTCGACCTCGAGACGCGCGCCGTCTGCGACAGGGGCTCCGAGACTCTCGGCGACATGCTCGAAGCGCTCAAGCCCGCCCTGGCCGAGCACGACCTCCACGGCGAGCTCGCGGCACGCGGGACCGGCGCGCGGATCGGCACCGTTCGCGCCGAGATCCTCGACCGCTTCCTCGAGCGCAACCAGGCCCTTCGCTTCGCCGTCGACGACGTCGAGCACGTGACAACCCTCCTCGCGTACATGGGCGCCGTCTCGGCGGGTCGCGGCAAGAAGAACCTGCCCGAGCTGTGCGGAACCTGGGAGCGCAAGCTCCGCCGCCAGGTCAGCGCGCTTCGCAAGGCCGCCGTCGAGCTTGGCTCTCACCCCGACGAGGCGATCGAGCCGCTCGATCCAGGCGCTCTGGGCAAGGCCGCCCACGGCACCGCGGTCGCCACCGGCACCGTCGGCGAGGCCGTCGACAAGGCGGTCAACTCCGTCAAGGAGAAGTCGGGCAGCTTCTTCGACCAGGCTCAGGCAAACGGCGAGGCGTCCGAAGCCGAGGGCGACGACAAGAAGCGCCGCGGCCTGTTTCGCCGCAGCTGATAGACCGGCCTCGCCTTCAGGAGGCCGCAGTATCTAGAGCTCCGGGGTCCCGTCTTCGGGGGTGGACGCAAGCGCATGGGTGCGCTTCGGGATGCGGCCGGCCCGCCGGGCCGCGTGGCCGGCGACCACCGCGCTTCGCATGGCGCCCGCCATCAGCTCGGGATCCTCGGCTCGCGAGACGGCGCTCGCCAGCAGCACCGCGTCGCAGCCAAGCTCCATCGCCAGCGCGGCGTCGGAGGCGGTGCCGATGCCCGCGTCCAGGATCACCGGCACGGACGCCTGCTCGACGATGATCCGGATGTTGTAGGGGTTGCGGATGCCCGCGCCCGAGCCGATCGGCGAGCCGAGCGGCATGACCGCCACGCAGCCGGCCTCCTCGAGGCGGCGCGCCAGGATCGGATCGTCGTTCGTGTACGGCAGCACGACGAAGCCATCGGCGACGAGCTGCTCGGCGGCGGTCAGAAGCTCTGAGGCATCGGGAAGGAGCGTGCGGTCGTCGCCGATCACCTCCAGCTTCACCCAGTCCGTCCCGAACGCCTCGCGTGCCAGCCGCGCGGTCTTCACCGCGTCGCGAGCCGTGTAGCAACCCGCGGTGTTGGGCAGCGTGAACAGGCCCAGGCGATCGATCACGTCGGTCACCGACCCCTGCGCGAGCGGGTCCACCCGGCGCAGCGCAACGGTCACGATCTCCGCTCCCGACGCTTCGAGCGAGCGCTCCATCTGCTCGAGCGAGCGGAAGCCGCCCGTGCCGACGATCAGCCGCGACGACCACTCACGGTCGCCCAGCGCCCAGGTGGCGCGTCGCCTCTGACCGCTATCCGCCCTGGACGGCATGCACCACCTCCACGCTCTCCCCCTCGGCCAGGATCCGGCCCTCCCATTCGCCTCTCGGCACCACCTCGCCCTCGACCGCCACGGCTATGCCCCGCTCGACCTCCGAGGCGCCGGTGACGGACACGGCATGGGCCACGGTCGAATCCTCCGGCAGCTCGCGACTCTCGCCGTTCAGAACGACTCTCATGACGCCACCCTTTCAAAGCGCGCCGGATCCGCGACCGCCGAGCTCGGGCGGCAACGCCTCGCCGCGAAGGAGCGCGGCAACGCCATGCGCGGTCAGCGGAGCGAGGAGGATCCCGTTCCGGAAGTGGCCGGTCGCGTAGACCAGGCCCTCGACGCCGCTCGGCCCGACGATCGGCGCGTTGTCCGGCGTGCCGGGGCGCAGGCCCGCGACGACCCGCTCGAGCTCGAGCTCGGAGGTGTCCGGAAGCGCCCGGTAGGCCTCGCGCAGAAGCTCGAAGACGCCCGCCCGCGGTAACGCGGGTGTCGAAGCCCATCTCCTCGACGGTCGCCCCCGCGATCAGGCGGCCGTCCGCGCGCGGGACGAGGTAGACGCGCTCGGACACGACGATCCTCCCGGCGACCGGATCGGCGGGCGCGCCGCGCAGCGTCAGGATCTGGCCCTTGACCGGGCGCACGGGCGGCAGCGCCTCGCGTTGGCAGCCAGGCAAGCGAGCCCGACCAGGCGCCCGCGGCGACGACGGTCGCTTCCGCCGGATGCTCCTCGCCGTCCTCCGTGACGACACCCCGAACGGCGTCCCCGTCGTGGAGCGCGCCGGTGACCGAGCGAGCCGGTGGCGATCTGGACGCCCTCCCGGTCGCATGCACGCCGGAGCGCGGCGACGACCGCGACCGGATCCACGCCCGCTTCGTGCGGCGCGTGCGCTCCGGCGAACGCCGAGGGACCGAGGCCGGGCTCGAGCTCGGCGGCACTCTCTTCCGGAGAGCCACGACGCGTCGAGCCCGAGGGAGGCCATCAGCTCGTACCGCCGTCGCAACTCGCGCGGCCTCGTCGGCGTCCAGGGCGACATGCAGCGCGCCGTTCCGGAGAAGCGACGACTGCGCCTCGCCAGCGTCGGCGAGCTCCTCGGCGAACGAATCCCACATGCCATGAGACGCCAGCGCGGCGTCGAGCAGCGCTTCCTCGCCCCAGGTCGCCTCGCCCACCGGGGCCAGCATCCCGGCAGCGACGCCCGACGCACCCGATCCGGGCTCGGCGCGCTCGATCACCCGCACGCGCAGGCCGCCCTGTGCCGCCCGCCATGCGCACGCGAGGCCGATGACGCCGGCCCCGACGATCACGCGTCGAGACCCTTATGAGTGTTTTGAGGCCGGAGCTCCGGCAAGATCTGAGTCCTTCCCTTGCGCCGGCATTACCCGGTTCAGGTTCATACGGTCGGCGGCTCGCGCTGCCCTCTCAGCCCGTCGGTGGGGCTCCCGTCACCTCGAATCGTAGCCCTGTCCGACATGTTGCCCGCAGCATGCGCAGAGCGCACCCGCAGGGCAACGCGCCAGCGATACTGAGGCCATGACCGGCGATCGTGCAGATGCGTCACGCGTGGCGCGCCTCCATGCCGCCCGCCTCTACTTCGTCTGCGACGGCCGGCCGGGCGACGGCGACCCCGCGCCCCTTCTGGATGCGGCCCTCCGAGGAGGAGTCGACGTGATCCAGCTGCGCGAGAAGGCGCCGCGCTGCGCGGAGGAGCTCGTCTCGCTGGCCGAGCCGTTTCGCCGAGCCGCGGACGAGCACGGCGCCCTCTTCTTCCTGAACGACCACCCCGAGCTCGTCGAGGCCTGCCGCGCCGACGGCGTCCACGTCGGCCAGGACGACACGCCCGTCGCGGAGGCGCGCGCGCTCGCGGGGCCGGGCGCGCTCGTCGGGCTCTCCACCCATTCGCCGGAGCAGTTCGACGCCGCTGTCGCCGCAACCGGCGATGCCCGGCCCGACCAGGTCAGCGCCGGGCCGGTTTGGGAGACGCCCACGAAGGAGGGGCGTCCCGCCGCCGGGCTCGACCTGATCCGCCACGCGAGCGAGACCGGCACCGACATCCCCTGGTTTGCGATCGGCGGCATCGACGCCTCGAACGTGGCCGAGGTGGCGATCGGCCGGGGCGGCGCCGGGTCGTGGTGGTTCGCGCCATCCGCGACGCCGCCGATCCCGAGGCCGCGGCGCGCGAGCTGCATGCAAGGCTTGGCCGGATCTAGATGGGCTCACGGGAGAGAAAGCGCGCCGAGAGGCGCAAGCGCAAGGAGCGCTCGGGCGAGCGCTACGCGGAGCTGGCGGCGCAGCGCGAGGCGCGCGCGGCCCGGACCGAGGCGAAGAACCAGGCGGCACGAGATGCCCTCGATCCGCTCGAGCCCGACGAGCGGCCGACGGTGCGTCACCGTCGCGGCGGTGCATCTCCGGCGCTTCTCGTGCTCGGAACGCTCATCACCTACGCCGCCGGCGTCGAGGTCAGCACGTTCGACGACTTCGGGACGAAGACCGGCGAGGAGAAGCCCAATCTCTTCTTCACGGTCGTCTCCTCCCTCGTCCTCGGGCTGATGACGTACGGGCTCTGGAAGGCGCGCTACTGGGCGGTGCTCGGCTTCCAGACGCTCCTGATCCTCCTGATCGTGATCACGATCCTCGCCCTGGTGCAGGCGACCGAGATCCTGCGAGCGCTGGCGCTCTTCGCCTTCCTCGCCGGGGCGAGCGTGCTCTTCTACCGGATGGTCAAGGCCATGGCCCGAATCCAGATGCCCGATCGCGGCGGCTACGGGTAGAGTCGAAGGCATGGCGGAATCCTTCGACGTGATCGTGATCGGCGGTGGCCCCGGCGGATATGTCGCGGCGATCCGCGCTGCCCAGCTCGGCCTGAATACGGCCGTCGTCGAGAAGGACAAGCCGGGTGGTCGCTGCCTCAACTACGCCTGCATCCCGGCGAAGACCATGCTGCACTCGGCCGAGGTCCTGGACCACGCCCAGAACTCGGCGGAGCTCGGGGTGAAGGTCTCGAAGGCCTCGATCGATTGGAAGGCGCTCGGCGAGCGCCGCGCCAGCGTCTCGGAGACGCTTTCCGGCGGCGTGAAGATGCTCTGGGACAAGAACAAGATCACCCAGATCGAGGGCGAGGGCTCCCTGACCGACGACGGAAACGTCAGCCGTCGGCGGCGAGACCTACGAGACGAAGAACGTGGTGCTGGCCACCGGCTCGGTCGCCATGTCGATCCCCGGGGTCGAGTTCTCCGAGCGGATCGTCGACACCTGGGGAGCCTGGTCGCTTCCGGCGCAGCCCAAGAAGCTCGCGATCGTCGGCGCCGGCGCATCCGGCTCGGAGATCGCGTCGGCGTACGTGCGCTACGGAACCGAGGTGACCCTGATCGAGATGCTCGGGCAGATCCTGCCGCTCGAGGACAAGGACTGCGCCCGCGTCGTGGACCGGACCTTCAAGAAGCAGGGCATCACGGTCGCGACCGGAGCGCCGATCGAGAACGTCGAGGAGACGGCGAAGTCGGTCAAGTTCACCTATGGCGAGAACCAGGGCGAGGCCGACTACCTGGTGATCGCCGGGGGCCGCGCCCCGGACACCGATCCGCTGAACCTCTCCGGAGCCGGAGTGGAGACCGAGGAGAACGGCAAGGTGAAGATCGACGAGCTTCAGCGCACGTCGAACAAGAAGGTGTTCGCGATCGGAGACCTGGTGCGCGGGCCCGCGCTGGCGCACAAGGCTTCCGAAGAAGGGGTCGTGGCGGTCGAGACCATCGCGGGTGCCCCCACCCACCCCGTCGACGTCGACCTGATCCCCGGCGCGACCTTCTGCCACCCGCAGGTCGCCTCCGTCGGGCTGACCGAGGCGGCGGCAAAGGAAGCCGGTCACGACATCAAGGTCGGCCGCTTCAAGCTCGGCGGCGTCGGCGCCTCCGCCGTTTACGACGACCGCGAGGGCATGGTGAAGATCGTCGCGGACTCGAAGTACGGCGAGATCATCGGCGCGCACATCGTCGGCAACCGGGCCTGCGACATGATCTCGGAGATCGTGAACGTGATGGCGCTCGAGGGCGGCTACCAGGAGCTGGCGCGGATCGTCCACCCCCACCCGACGATCTCCGAAGCGGTGCTCGACGCCGCCCGCGCGGTCGACGGCTGGGCCACGCACGCGTAGCGCCCAACGATCGCCGAGCGTAGAGATTCACTCGCAAAGCGAGTGTTTGCCTACGCTCGATGGCATGCCGGCCAGCTTCTACTACGACCTCGGCTCGCCGTACGCGTACCTCGCGGCCGAGCGCATCCACACCGTCTTCGAGGAGGCCGGGGCGCCGCCGCCCGTGTGGAAGCCGGTGCTGCTCGGAGGCCTGTTCGCCCGGTTCGACCGCGGCTCGTGGGCTCGCACCGACGCCCGCGACGAGGGCATGCGCGAGGTGGAGCGCCGCGCCCAGGCCTACGGGCTGCCGCCGGTCCGCTGGCCCGAGAGCTGGCCCTCGGACTACCTGTTCGCGATGCGGGTCGCGACGTTCGCAACCGAGATCGGCCGAGGGGTCTCGCTCCCGCTCGCCGCGTTCCGCCAGCACTTCGCCGCAGGGCGCGACCTGTCGGAGCCCGACAACGTCCTGATCGCCGCCGCGTCGGCCGAGCTTCACCCCCGCGCGCTGACGACCGCGGTACAGCGGGACAGCATCAAGAAGCGCCTCCGCGACACGACCGACGAGGCTGCCGACCTGGGGGTTTTCGGCGTCCCGAGCGTCGTGGTCGGCGGCGAGGTCTTCTGGGGAGACGACCGCCTGGAAGATGCTGCCGGAGCCTCGGCTATCGTCGCCTAGGTAAGTGAACGATGGCTGACGGAAGCGCGAGGGGGTCGGTCGAGCGCCTGGAACCCACCAAGGCGGAGCGAGCCGCTGCGCGCAAGGTGGCGGAGTCGAAGGCGACGATCCCGCATCTCTACGTGCAGGGCACCCTGGGGCTCGGAGCGGAGGCCGGGACGACGCCCGCCCTGGTCGTTGCGATCGGCGGCCGCATTGCGCCAGGCGCCCCGCCTGAACGGCGCCTACCGTGACGGCGCCTTCGAGACGTATTCGCGCATCAACGTGGGGGTCGTGGCGGACGACGCCGACGGGCTGGTGGTGCCGACGATCTTCGACGCGGACGAGAAGGATGAGGACGGGATCGCCGCCGAGCTGGAGTCTCTCCAGGCCGGAGCCGCCGACGGCTCGATCACCGCTCGCGAGGTTGCGGGCGGAACTTTTACCCTCGCGCGTGGTTTCGGTTATGAGGGATGCGCCTTTCTGCCCGTGATCAACGCAGGCCAAGCAGCCAATCTGGGGATCGGGAGCCCTCGCGACGGCAACGTCTCAGCCACGGTCGCCGCGGACGCGAGGATGATCTCGGGGCCGGAGGCGGCCTCGTTCCTGGCACTGATCCAGGCGGAGCTCGAGAAAGCGGACGGAACCCGAGTAACCATGGGCGCGGAGGGGAATGGATCGGGAAAGATGCCGCATCGCATCATCGACGTTCCGATCGAGACGCTCCCCTTCATCGACGAGCACTACATCGAGATCGCCGCGAAGCCGGAGGAAGTCTGGGACGCGCTGATCCGAGCGGTCTCCGGCGCGGGCGAGAGCCGGTCGGGCGCTCCCATCTCGAAGGCGCTCGGCTGCGAGGAGACCGAGATCGAAGGCGCGGCGGGCGAGATCGGCTCGAAGATCCCCGGGTTCGTGGTCACGCGGTCCGTCAAGCCCGCCGTCCTCGCGCTCATGGGCCAGCACCGCTTCGCCCAGTACGCGCTGATCTTCACGATCCTGGAGAAGCCGAGCGGCCTGATGCTCCTCAGCGCCCAGACCCGGGCCGTCTTCCCCGGCCGGAAGGGACGCGTCTACCGGGGCCTCGTGATCGGAACCCACGGCCACGTCGTCGTGACGACGAGCCTCTTGCGCCAGGTCCGGCGCCGGGCGGAGCGGATCCACGCCCGCCCGGCCCGCGCCTAGGTCGTGCTCTAAGCAGCCAGGTCTGCCCGTTGAGGTTGAAACATCGTCAGCCGGGGGTATAGTCCCGAGTAGCGATCGGCACGAGCCATCAGCTCATCGCTGATCCAGACATAGGGCGCCCGGGGAATCCCCGAGCTCCCATCGTCCAGTAGGCGCCGCGGAGGAGATCCCGAAGCGGCGATGGCCAGGCCGGCCAGAGGAGATCCCGAAGTCCGGCCAGACACGAAGGGCGGAGAGATGAAGCGAAGCGATGGCGCTGTCGCGAGCGAGCCTCGGCACGAGGAGGCTCACGCGAGCGCAGAATCGAACAGGAGCAAGGACGCGACGGTCCACGACCTCGCAGGCGCAAGGCTGACCCGGGAGGACCGTGCGGCGCTCCTGCGGTTCATGGCGATGATGCGGTCCTCGGAAGAGCGCGGGCTGACGCTGTACCGCCAGGGCAAGGTGCCCGGATCCTTCTACGACGGGTGCGGCCAGGAGGCGATTTCCGTCGGCTCCTCTTTCGCGCTCGCGCCCGAGGACCGGATGTGCATCCTCCACCGCGACCTGGGCGCGCACTTCGTCCGCGGCCTGACGCCTGACCGCTACCTCGCCAACTACATGGGGCGCTCCGGCGGCGTCACGGGTGGCAAGGACGGCAACATGCACTTCGGCGACCCGTCGCTGGGTTGCATCGGGATGGTCTCGATGCTTCCCGACATGGCGCTCGTCGCCATGGGGATGGCGCTCGCCTTCAAGGTGCGCGGCGAACAGCGGGTAGCCATGACCTACTTCGGCGAAGGCTCGACGGCGAACGGCCAGTGGCACGAGGCGATGAACATGGCCGGCGTCCAGCAGCTGCCGATCGTCTTCATCCTCGAGAACAACGGCTTCGCCTACTCGACGCCGAACGACCTCGAGTTCGCCGTCGACCCGGTCGAGCGGGCGCGCACATACGGGTTCCCCGGAGTGGCCGTAGACGGCAACGACGTCGAGGCCGTGTTCGAAGCCGCGCACGCCGCGGTCGAGCGCGCGCGCGAGGGCGGCGGTCCGACGCTGATCGAGTGCCGGACCATGCGCATGCACGGCCACGGCGCCCATGACGACATGAGCTACGTGCCGGAAGGGCTCCACGAGGAGTGGGCCAAGCGAGACCCGATCGAGCTGTATGCGAACCGCCTCGTGGGCGACTTCGGCTTCGAGAGCACGGAGATCGACGAGATCCGCAGCGAGGTGCGCGAGTACGTCGCCGGCTGCGCCGAGAAGGCGCTCGCCTCACCGATGCCCGATCCCGAAGGCGCTCTCGAAGGCGTGTTCGCTGCGGGCAGTGAGCGGCTCGGCGACGGCAACGCGCCGTGGTCGAGATGGCAGGCGCGAAACGGCCATTCGAACGGCGCCTCCGAGAGGAGCGCGGCATGACCCCGGAAACCGCGACAGCTGCGCCCGCGGAAACCCCGGACGTCCGGGGCGAGATCACCTACCTCGAAGCTATCTCCGACGCGTTGCGCGAGGAGATGAGGGCCGACGAGACCGTCATCTGCCTGGGCGAGGACATCGGCGCGTTCGGGGGCGCGTTCAAGGTCACCGACGGGTTCTTCGAGGAGTTCGGCGCCTCCAGGGTGATCGACACACCCCTGGCCGAGAACGCGATCATCGGCGCGGCGGTCGGCGCGGCGGCCGAGGGGCTCCGCCCGGTCTGCGAGATGCAGTTCGCCGATTTCATCGCGTGCGGCTTCGACCAGCTCGTGAACGTGGCGGCGAAGCTCCACTACCGCCAAGGCGTGGCCGTGCCGATGGTTGTCCGGCTGCCCTCGGGTGGCGGCTTCTCGGGCGGGCCGTTCCACTCGCAGAATCCCGAGGCCTGGCTGCTCCAGGCGCCCGGCCTGAAGGTCGTCGCCCCCGCGACGGCCGCCGACGCCAAGGGTCTCCTGACCAGCGCCATCCGCGATCCCAACCCCGTCTGCTTCCTCGAGCACAAGGGTCTCTATCGCAACGTCAAGGGAGATGTCCCCGAGGGGGATTACTCCGTGCCCATCGGCGAGGCCCGCGTGGCGCGCGAGGGCTCGGAGGTGAGCGTCATCGCTTACGGATCCAGCGTCCACCTTGCCCTGAACGCGGCCGAGGAGCTCGGGGAGGACATCGAGGTCCTGGACCTGCGGACGCTCTGCCCGCTCGACACCGACGCGATCCTGGCAACGGCACGGAAGACCGGCAAGGTCCTGGTCGCTCACGAGGCCACCCGGTCCTGCGGTGTGGGCGCCGAGGTCGCCGCGCTCGTCACCGAGCACGCTTTCGAGCATCTCGACGCTCCCGTCCGCAGGCTCACCGCCCCGGACGTGCCCATTCCGTTCAGCCCACCGCTCGAGCAGGCGGTCCTGCCCCAGCCCGACGACATGAAGGAGGCCCTCCGTGAGCTCCTCGCTTACTGATTCAGGGACGATCGCCGTCGCGATGCCGCAGATGGGCATCTCGGTCAGCGAGGGCACGATCCTCGAGTGGCGCAAGGCAGTCGGCGACCAAGTCGAGGCGGACGAGACGATCTGCGACGTCACGACCGACAAGGTCGACGTCGAGATCCCGTGTCCCGCGACGGGCGTTCTGGCCAGGATCGTCGCCGAGCCCGGCGATACGGTCCCGGTTGGCGAGCCGATCGCCGAGATCGACACGGGCGGCGATGGCGCGTCAGCCGCTGAGCGCGAGACCGATGCGCCACGCGAAAGCGATCAGCCTGGCGACGGCACGTCTGTCGCGCAGAACGGGGCCCACGCGCCGGAGGGCGACCGTTCGGGATTCATCTCACCGGTCGTCCGCCGCATGGCGGACGAGCACGACGTCGACCTCTCGCAAGTCGAGGGCCACGGAGTCGGCGGCCGGATCCGCAAGAAGGACCTGGTCGCACACCTCGAGCATGCGCCCGCGCGAGCCCAAGCCGTCGCGGCCGCTTCACTCCGATTCGCCGTACGTCCCCGACGAGCCCGCGCCGGCGAAGGCCAGCGGCGGCGGCCGGCGCGAGCCGATGTCGCCGATGCGCAAGTCGATCGCCGAGCACATGGTCCGCTCGATCCAGACCGCGGCGCATTGCACGACGATCGTCGAGGTCGACTTCTCGGCGGTCGCCCGCCGCAGGGCCGAGCTGAAGCCGGGTTACGCCGAGAAGGGCGTGCCGCTCACCTACCTCGCGTTCGTCGCCCAAGCGGTCGTGGAGTCCCTCCAGGAGTACCCGGCACTGAACGCATCCGTGGACGGTGACGAGATCGTTCACCACCCCGACGTCAACCTGGGCATCGCAGTGTCTCTCGACGCCGGGCTGATCGTCCCGGTGATCCCGAAGGCACAGCGCCTCTCGCTCGAGGGCATCGCCGCCGGCATCGCCGACGTCGCCGGCCGGGCCCGCGAGGGCAAGCTCGCGCCTGACGAAGTCCAGGGCGGAACGTTCACCATCACGAACCCCGGTCAGTTCGGCGCGGTTCTCGCGACCCCGATCATCAACCAGCCACAGGTGGCGATCCTCGACCTCGAGGCGATCGTCAAGCGCCCGGTCGTGGTCGAATCGGAGTGCCGGAGACTCGATCGCGATCAGGCCGATGGGGTTCCTGCCGATGTCGTGGGACCACCGCGCCCTGGACGGAGCCGAGGCGGCGCGCTTCCTGGGCGCTGTCAAGGCGCGGCTCGAAGGGGGTTCGGTCTGATGGCGATCGCGATCAGGCCCGACCTCGACCACGAGGAGCTTGTGGTCCAGACGGGCGAGCGAAGCGGAGCGACCATGGCGGTCGCGATCCATTCCACCCGGCTGGGGCCGGCGCTGGGCGGCGCGCGGCTCTGGCGATACGAGCGGGACGAGGAGGGCGTTGCGGACGCGCTGCGCCTGTCGAGGGCGATGACGTTCAAGGCCGCCGCCGCGGGGCTTGACCTCGGCGGCGGCAAGGGCGTGATCTGCGCGCCCTCCTCGTCGCCGCCGACCGGCCTGGATCGCCAGTCGATCCTGGACGACTTCGGCGACCTCGTGGAATCGCTCGACGGCCGCTACATCACCGCTGAGGACGTCGGCACGTCCACCGAGGACATGGAGGAGATCGCGACCCGGACCAGCCACGTGACCGGGATGCCGGTGGACCGCGGGGGCAGCGGAGATCCGAGCCCGTTCACCGCGCTTGGAGTCCAGGCCGCCATGCGCGCCGCATGCACTGCGGCTTTCGGCGTGAGCGACCTGAACGGCCGCGTCGTCACCGTCGCCGGCCTTGGCCACGTCGGCGAGCGCCTCGCTCGCGGGCTGGCCGAGGACGGCGCTTCGCTCATCCTCTCCGACATCGATCCGGCGAAGGCCCGGCTGGCGGAGGAACTCGACGCGCGCTGGGTCGAGCCCGACGACGCTCTGACCATGGGGTGCGACGTGGTCGCACCCTGTGCTGTGGGCGGAGCGATCCACGCCGGGAACGTCGAGGAGCTGCGCTGCCGGGTGATCTGCGGCGCCGCGAACAACCAGCTTGCCGACGAGAGCCTCGCCGAGCGGCTGGCGGAGCGCGGGATCCTCTATGCGCCCGACTTCATCGCGAACGCGGGTGGTCTGATCAACGTCTACCGGGAGCTCCAACGCTCCAGCGCCGAGCGCGCGACCGAGCTCGCGCTCGGCATCGAGGCCACGATGGCGCGGGTCTTCGCTCGCGCCGAGATCGGGGGAACGACGCCGCTCGACGCCGCGCGTGAGCTGGCGACCGAGCGGCTCGACCGGCCGTCCTGAGACCGGGCGGGTTCACATCGCGCCATAGTTGGTCGCGAACGAGTCTTCGGAGAGTGAGGGATTGATGACTGCTGACCAGGATCTGCGTGAACATCGGGAGGCGCTCGTCCGCGAGCACATGGAGTCGGAGAACCACCACGACTTCGACACGACGCTCGGGACCTTCGAGCATCCGCGCTACGAGATCATCCCGACCGGTGACGTCTTCGATGGCGCCGATGAGGTTCGTGGCTACTTCGAGACGTCGCGGACGGCATTTCCGGACCAGCGCAACAAGCTCCTCGAGCTCCACCACGCGGACGACGCGGTGATCGTGGAGTTCGAGCTGGAGGGAACGCACGAGGGGCCGCTCCGGGGAATCCCGCCGACCGGCAAGCCGTTCAAGGTCCGCACGACGGCCTTCTTCCTCTTCGAGGGGAAGGAGCTCGTCTGCGAACGGGTCTACTTCGACTCCGCGACGATCATGGGCCAGCTCGGCCTGATCCAGCCCGGGCCGTCTCTCTCAGGCCAGAACGGCCAGGACTGACCGGTGGAGGAGGGGCCTGAGCTCTGGGTCGTCCGCGCGGGCACCATGCCCTACGCGGAGGCATTGGTGCTCCAGGAGCGCCTTGCCGGCGCACGGCGGGCCGGTGAGATCCCGGACGTCGCTCTCATGCTCGAGCACTGGCCCGTCTACACGAAGGGCAGGCGCTCAGAGCCCGGGCACCTGCCGATGGGCGAGGACTGGTACCGGATGCAGGGCATCGAGATCGCCGAGACCGACCGCGGCGGGCAGGTCACCTACCACGGGCCCGGGCAGCTTGTCGCCTATCCCATCTTCGACCTCGCTGCGATGGACGGCGACGTCCACGCGTACGTGCGGGCACTCGAGGCAGCGATGATCGGCGCGCTTGCCGATTTCGACATTGCGGCTCAGGTGTTCGCCGGGCTGACCGGCGTGTGGACAGCGGGCGATCCGCCCATCGAGCCGGGCGAGATCGGGCCCCAGCGCACGCCCGTCGGAGAAGCCGGCATCCCAGGGGGAGAGGCTCGGAAGATCGGCTCGATCGGCATCCACGTGAGCGGCGGCATCACCACGCACGGCCTGGCGGTGAACGTCAACAACGACCTCCAGCCGTTCGAGTGGATCGTGCCCTGCGCGATCGACCACGTGCGGATGACGTCGGTCGGCCGCGAGCTCGGGGGCGAAGCTGACATGGCCGGCGTTCTCCGCCGCTGTCCGGGACCGCCTTGCGGAAGCGCTCGGCCGACGGCCGGTCGAGCGGACGATGGCCGAGCTCGGAGCCGTTGCCGCTTGAACGCACGAAGAAGCGCAGCGGATGGCGCGCGAGGAGGGCGTGTCACCCGTCCGTTACCGGACGGTCCGGTTCGTGGCGGTCCCGTTCATGCGGCTCTGGTGGGGCCTGCGCATCGAGGGCGAGGAGCACGTCCCCGAGGAAGGTGCGGCGATCATCACGCCCAATCACAAGAGCTTCTTCGACTCGTTCTTCCTGGCAGCGGCGACGAAGCGGCCGCTGCGCTTCATGGGCAAGTCGGAGCTGTTCGAGGGCAGGAAGGGAAAGCTCCTCGTCCGGCTCGGCGCGTTTCCCGTCCTGCGCGGGCAGTCGGACGCGGAGGCACTCGAGACAGCGCGCATCATCCTCGAGCAGGGTGAGCTCTTGTCGCTCTTTCCGGAGGGCACCCGCGTGCGCGACCCCGATGAGCTCGGCACGCCTAAGCGCGGCGCCGTCCGCCTGGCCCTCGAGACGGGCGCGCCGCTCATCCCCGCCGCGATAACGGGCACCGAGAAGCTCTTCGCCGGGCCGGTGCCGCGCCCCCGGACGGTTCGCGTGGCTTTCGGCGAGCCGGTCCCAGTCGCAGAGGTGCCGGCCACACCCGAGGCTGCGGCTGAGCTCCTCGACGACGAGCTGTGGCCGAAGGTGTCGGGTGAGTTCTCGCGGCTTCGCGCCCATCCCGGCCTGATCGCGGCCGGCCTGGCAGCGGCGGGAATCGGCGCCGGGGTGGCGGTGAGGCGCCGCCGGGCCGCGGCGCAGAAGCCGTGGTGGCAGAAGGCCCGCACCGGCAAGCCCAGGAAGAGGAGGCGCAGATGACCGGGTCTAGAATGAAGGGAGTGAAGCCGCCTACCGAGGCCCCTGTAGATCGCATCCACGTGACGCGTTCGCGCGCGAAGCCGGGCGGAAAAGCGCATGGAGGGCGGGCGTCCGTTCCGCGAGCGCAAGCCGCCGTGGCTGAAGGTTCCCGCCCCGGGCGGCCCCACCTACCGGAAGCTGAAGTCGGCGATCGCCGACGACAACCTCCACACGGTCTGCGAGGAGGCCGCGTGCCCCAACGTCGGCGAGTGCTGGGAGCGGGGCACGGCGACGTTCATGATCCTCGGCGACGTCTGCACCCGCCGCTGCGGCTTTTGCAACGTCCAGACGGGAGTTCCGACTTGGCACGATCCGCTCGAGCCTGCCCGGGTCGCCAACCAGGTGAAGAAGATGGGCCTGGTCCACGCCGTCATCACCTCGGTCGACCGCGACGACCTGCCGGATTACGGCGCCTCCGCGTTCGTCGGGGTCATCCGCTCGATCCGCTCGATGGCGCCGGACTGCAAGGTCGAGATCCTCACGCCCGACTTCCGCGGCCAGGAGATGCCCCTCGCAAAGGTCATCCACGAGCGCCCCGACGTCTTCAACCATAACGTCGAGACGGTGCCGCGCCTCTATCCGAAGGCGCGGCGCGGATCCGAGTTCCTGCGCTCCGCGCGGGTGCTGCGGATGGCGAAGGAGATGGGCGGCGATGACGTCGTCACCAAGTCGGGGCTGATGGTCGGCCTGGGCGAGAGCTTCGACGAGATGCTCGAGACGTTCCAGATCCTGCGCGACCACGAGGTCCAGATCCTCACCGTCGGCCAGTACCTGCGGCCGACGGAGAACCACCTCCCGGTGGACCGCTACTGGCATCCGGACGAGTTCAAGGCTCTCGAAGAGGCCGCGTACGGGATGGGCTTCGACGCGGTCGCGTCGGGACCCCTGGTCCGGAGCTCGTATCACGCGGACGAGGCCGCAGCCAAGGCCGCATCCGCCCGCGCCGCGTAGCCGTCACGCGCCGAGGCGTAGCCGGGAAGGCCAGCGCGTAGGTTCCCGTCTTCCGTGCTGCCTCTCAAGGACAACATCCCGACCGATCGGTTTCCGATCGTCACGGTCCTGTTCATCCTCATCAACGTCGCGGTCTTTGTCTGGCAGCTCACGCTCGACGACGGGCCGAACTCGAGCGAGTCGCCGAAGATCCCGGGCCTCTCGGCGGCCGATGAGGCGGTCTTCGAGTTCGGAGCGATCCCCTATCGGCTGACCCACCCGGGCACGAACTGCGGCGTGGTGACAGTTCGCGAAGGGTCGAACCCGCAGGGGCTGGAACCGATCGTCTGCGAGGGGAGCGCCGATCGGCGCGAGGCCGAGGGGGCAGCGGGCGTTCAGGTCATCGACCTCGAGGGGCCGCCGTGGTGGGCGACGATCCTGACATCGATGTTCATGCATGGCGGGTGGCTGCACATCATCGGGAACATGCTGTTCCTCTGGGTGTTCGGCAACAACGTCGAGGACGCGATGGGAAGGCTCCGGTTCGTCGCGTTCTACGTCCTGGCCGGCGCGGTGGCGCTCTACGCACAATCGGCCATAGACCCTGCGTCCACCGTGCCGACGATCGGCGCGTCGGGAGCCGTCGCGGGCGTCCTGGGGGCCTACATCCTGCTCCATCCGAAGGCGCGGGTGGTGACGCTCGTCATCATCATCTTCTTCGTGACCTTGATCGAGATCCCAGCGATGGTCCTGCTCGCCCTTTGGGCCGTGCTTCAGTTCCTGCCCGCGCTCGGGCAGGTTGGTGTGGGAGACACGCCCGCCGACAGCGTCGCGTACGTCGCACACGTCGGCGGGTTTCTGTTCGGCCTCGCGATGATCAAGCTGTTCACCGCTCGCCGCGACGAACGCCCGAAGCTCGGGGTCGGCTGATGGATCTCGACGGACGCTCGGCGATCCTCTTCGGAGTCCTCGTCTTCCTGATCCTGTTCGCGGGGATGACGTTCGTCGTCCTCTTCAAGGACGGCGTGACGATCCTTGTCATCTTCGCCATCCTGATTCTGGCGATCATCGGCATCGCGCTTTGGGGCGCGGTCTCCGAGCAGAACAGAAGGCGCTAGCGCGGCAGGTCCCGAAGGAGGACGCGGAAGACGCCCTCGAGCGTGGCTTCTCCGTATTCGTGCGAAGGGCTGTGCTCAGTCATCACTGCCAAGCCGATCCGGCGACCGTCCTTCGAGAGCAGAACGATCTGGTGGTTGACCAGGCCTGAGCGGGAACCCCAGCCGCCCTTGAAGTGAAGATGCCACCCGCGCACGGGAACCTGGCCGATCCCCCACCGCTGCGACGAGGTGATCGAGGTGAGGAGACTCCGTGCGTAGTCCCAGTGCCGGTTTGGAACGTAGTGCTGAAGGGTCCGCATGAAGAGCGCCTGGTCACGAGGCGTCGACTTGGACGCGCCCCAGATGTCGTTCCACCGAAAGCTCTTCATGTTCGCGTCGTCCGCGAGCTCCTCGAGCGGGGCTCGGCCCAGCATCGAGTCGATTTTGGACGCCGTCTCGTTATCCGAGCGGCGGATCATGGGCGCAAGCAGCGACTTGTCGTAGTCAGTGAGCGACCGGTCGGAAGCCCGGCGCAGGTAGGCGACCATGAGCATGACCTTGATCGTGCTGGCCATGGGAGCGCTGCTGTATCCCTTGAACTCCCGCTGCCGTCCGCGCATGTCGAAGACGGAGAAGGCGACCTCTCCCGCGCGCGACTGCGCGTACTCCTTGGCGGGGCGCGCGTCGGGACTCCAGCTCTTCGCCTCGGCATGGGTGATGACGCGCTCGCCCGGCGCCGCCACGGAAGGCTGGACGCACAGGAGCGCAGCCGCGATTGCGAAGCCTGCGACTGAGCGCTTCACCGAGGCAGGTCCTTCAGAAGACGCTTGTACACGCCCTCGAGCGTGGCCCGCCCGTAGGGTCGCGAGGGGTTGCCCTGGGTGAGGACCGAGACGCCGATTCGCCGCTTGCCATGTGTGAGAAGCGCCATCTGGTGCTCGACGCGGTAGCCCTGGAGGCCCCATCCGCCCTTGAAGGCAAGGTCCCATCCTTTGGGCTCGACGTGCGCGACGCCCCAGCGCTGGCGGGGAATGATGTTCTCGAGCTGCCGCAGCGCGAAGTTGCGGTGCCGCTTCGGCAGGAGGCCGGGAAGGCGCCGCATGAGGCGTGCCCCGTCCTTCGGCTCGGCGCGGCAGTAGCCCCAGATGTCGTTCCATTCGAAGCCGGACATGTTCGCCGCGCTTGCCAGGTTCTCGATCGGACCGCGGCCCAGCATGTCGCGCACCTTCGTCGCAGAAGCGTTGTCGGACTCGCGGATCATCGGCACCAGGAGGTCGCGCTCACCGTCGGTCAGGTCCCGGTCGTCCACCGAGTCCTGCCGGAGGTAGGCGGCGAGGAGCATCACCTTGAACGTGCTGGCCATTATGTATCCGCGCGATCCCTCGTGCGCCGAAAGGCGGTCGCGCATGTCGTAGATCGCGAAGGAAACCTGGGTCGAGCGGGACTTCGCGTAGCGGGTCGCAGCGGCCGTGTCGGGATGCCACTTGCGCGCCTCCTCCGGGCTGATTCCCGCGTCCGCGCCCGGCGGCGCGGCCCCGAGCGCGGCCACCGAGGATGCGAGAGCGATGGCAAGTCGGATCCGCATGGAGCTCACCTACCCCAAAACCGCGGCGCACGCACGGGTAGCGGTGGCATGGACGGTTTCCCTGGGAGTTGCCGGGTGATCGATCCACCACAGGACGAGGCCGGCGAGCCCGCTCCGCAGGAAGTCAGCCGTCGGCTCGACCAGATCTGGCTCGAGGCCCGGGGAGCTTTGCCGGAGGAAGTGGGACATGACCTCCGTGGCGCGCCCGCTGACTCGCCGGCGGGCGCGCTCGATCTCCTGGTCGCCCGTGCGGTCGCGAAAGATGACCAGCCACGCGTCGGAGTTCTCGGCCACGTAGTCGAGCCAGCCGTCGAGGACACGAGCCACAGTCTCGCCGGGAGCGGAGCCTGGCCGCTGAGCCGCCTGGACGAACCCGGGAAGGTCGGCCTCATGGCGGCGCAGGATCTCCAGGTAGAGGGCCTTCTTCGAGTCGAAATGGCGATAGATCATCGGCTTGGTGATGCCGGCGGCGGCCGCGATGTCGTCCAGCCTGGTGGCTGCGTATCCGTCCCGGCCGAACAGGCGCGCGCCCTGGCGGCGGATCAGCTCGCGCCGTGCGTCGGGGCGCATGCGCGTTCTCGGTGGTGCCACGTTCTCCATCGTCCAGTGGTAAGTTACTGATTGGTAACTACGGAAATGGAGCAGGCCATGGGCAATGCGACGGTCGACCCGGTCCACGGGACGCGATACGAGTTCGAGCGGCGGGGTGAGGACATGCTCGTCGACACCTGGATGGATGCAGGCGGAGGCCTGCCGAAGCACTACCACCCGAAGCAGACCGAGGTCTGGTGGGTGGTGTCCGGCCAGGTGACGGTCCACTTCGACGGCGAGTGGAAGCCGTTCACCCCCGACTCGGGAAAGATCGAGGTCACGCCCGGGATCGTGCACGGCTTCAAGAACGAGAGCGGCGCCGAGGCGCACCTGCGCTGCGAGGTGCAGCCGGCGCTGTCGCTCGAGGAGTTCCTGACCGAGTCGTCGCGCGCCGCCCGGGAGGGCCTCTTCATGAAGGGCGGGATTCCGAAGAGCATCAAGGGCGCCCGGTGGGCTGCCGGCTTTCTGGCCCGCCACGAGGACGAGACGGTGATGACGTTCCCCCCGCGCTTCATGCAGAAGGCGATGAAGCCGCTGGCGCCGAAGGGCTAGGCGGCCTCAGGCTTGGCGAACGAGTAGTCGTCCAGGTCGAAGTGCGTGCTGCGCCAGTTCACTTCGAGGGTGGGCGACGAGCGGAACGGGCGGTCGCCGTGCTTGTCGAAGTAATACGAGTTGGCGATGGCGCATGAGGGCTGCTCGAGGATCTGCCATGGGCGCCGCGCGAGCATCTGCTTGAAGTAGCGCTCGTTCGCCTCCGGGCGTGACCTCGACCTTCGTGGCCCCTTCCAGCTTGGCCCGGTCGATGCAGCGCAGGATGTGCTTGACCTGGTTCTCGATGAGATTGAAGTAGGAGGAGCCGTTGTAGCCGTACGGGCCGAGGATCGTGAAGATGTTCGGGAAGCCCGGCACGCTCACGCCCTGGTAGGCCTGGAACCGGTTCTGGTCCCACCAGCTCGCGAGGTCGACGCCGCCGGCACCCCGCACGGGGTAAGGCGGCATGTTGCCCTCCTCGAAAGCCATGAAGCCCGTCGCGTAGATGAGCACGTCGAGCTCATGCTCGTCACCGGCGGCGCTCCGCACCCCGCCGTTGGTGATCTCGGCGATCGGCTCCGTCTGAAGCAGGACGTTGTCGCGGTTGAAGGTGCGGAGATACGAGTTGTGGAAGCCGGGCCTCTTGCAACCAAGCGCGTACTCCGGCGTCAGCTTCCTGCGGACCTCGGGGTCCTCGACCTCGTCGCGCAGGTACTTCCGCGCGATCCGCTCGCCGACCCCGGAGATCGGGATGAACCGATGGAAGTGGAGGGCAGTCGGGAAAGTGATCTCGACGAACACCTGGCTGACGAGCCGGTTCACCCTCAGGCCGCCGGGCAGCTTTGCGACGATCTTCGCGAGCGCGCCTCCAAGGGAGCGATCCGGCTTGGGGAGGCACCAGATGGGCGTGCGCTGAAAGACGGTGAGGTGGTCGACCCGCTTGGCGATCTCGGGGATGACCTGAACGGCGCTTGCGCCCGTGCCGATGATCCCGACCCGCTTGCCCTCCAGCGAGATGTCGTGATCCCAGCGCGCCGTGTGGACCGTGTCTCCCTCGAACGACTCGATGCCTGGGATGTCTGGCATCCGCGGCTGGTTGAACACGCCTGTTGCGCCGATCACGAAGCGTGCGGAAACGTCCTCTCCCGAGTCCGTCTCGAGCCGCCAGAGATGTGCGTCGTCGTCGAACGACGCGCCCGTGACCGTCGTGCCGAATCGGAACTTGGGGCGGATCCCGTACTTGTCGACGAGATGCTCGGCATAGGCCTTCAGCTCCTCCCCGGGCGCGTAGAGCTCTGACCAGTCGGGCATCTGCTCGAACGAGAACTGGTACGACGGCGACGGGATGTCGACCGCGACGCCCGGGTAGGTGTTCCAGTGCCAGGTACCCCCCACGCCGTCTCCGGCCTCGATGATCACCGCGTCGTCTATGCCCGCCTCGGCGAGCTTGATCGCGGCGCCGATGCCGGAGAAGCCGCCGCCGATGATCGCCACTTCGTGGTCCGGGCGGGGTGGGGCGCCGTTGGAAGATGCGGTCATGCCTACATACTGACCGATCGGTCAGTTGAGAAACCATCGAGTAGCGTCCGGCGCGTGGAAGCGACGATCTACTCGATGAAGATCTCCCACCCGGGCCGCACGGCCGAGCTGATGCTGGCCCACAAGGGCATCGAATCGCAGCGGGTCGAGATCCCGCCGGCGTCGCAGCGCGTCCTGATGCGCCGCCATGGATTCAAGGGCGGGACCGTTCCGGGCCTGAAGCTCGACGGGCGGCGCATCCAGGGAACGCGGCAGATCGCTCGCGCGCTCGAGGAGGCGGAGCCCACGCAGCCGCTCTTTCCCGCAGAGCGGGACGCTCGCGATTCGGTCGAGGTGGCCGAGCTTTGGGGTGAGCAGACCTACCAGCCGGTTCCGAGGCGCATCTTCAGGTGGGCCGTTTCGTCCGACTCGGACCTTCGGGCGATCATGGCCAAGAGCGTGGGGCTCCCGGTCCCGGGCGTGACGCAGTGGGCGTTTTTCCCGGTGGCCCAGTTCTACCTGCGCTACGAGGGCGGGGGCGAGAAGGCGGCCCGGCGTGACGTGGCCGAGCTCCCGTCGCACCTCGAAAAGATCGACGGGTTGATCGCGGATGGGACGATCGGCGGCCAGGAGTTGAACGCCGCGGACTTTCAGATCGCGACCAGCACGCGGGTCCTTCTCAACTTCCCCCAGCTTCGGCCACTGATCGAAGGCCGGCCCGCAGGCGAGCACGCGATGCGGATCGCACCCGACTTCGGCCGCGAGATGCCGGTCGAGCTGCCGGCCGACGTGGCTGCCTGCCTAGGCGCCCCTCTGATTGACACTCGGGGACGTGCTGGGCGAAGCCATCGGTGCCTGCACCGGAGATTCATGGCAGCGCTGAAAAAAAGTGACCTGGCTGAACTGAAGATCGGCCGACCTGAGGAACGTGCTACGGAGTCGGTGCCGTGGCTGAGCTGCCTTCCAGCCTCATCGCACGAACTGCGATCGCGTAAGTGAAAGAATCCAACTTGGCGCATGGCCAGATGAAATGGAGCCGGCCGGAATCGAACCGGCGACATCGTGAATGCAAACACGCGCTCTACCAACTGAGCTATGGCCCCTGCCGTTGATTGTAGGTTCACGGCTCACGAGGTCGAGGCTGACGCGGATCAGGTCGCTCAGGACTCCCTGGCCCGCGAGCTCGGGGCCGGCGCCCGGCCCCGCGATGCGGATCTCCCCCAGCGGCTCCGCTCGGGCGATCACGCAGTTCATGGTCCCATCGATCCCGGCAAGCGGATCGTTCAGTGCGACGACCTCAGGCCGCACCCGCGCGGTGACAGCACCGCTTCCGCCCCGCCCGTCGAACTCAAGCGATGTGACCTCGCGAACGCAGCCACCTTCGGCCAGAGCGCTCGTCTCCTCCGATGTCAGCTCCGAGACTCCGCGCCGTTCCACGTCCCCCAACTCGAGGCCGCGGCCGAACACCAAGCCGGACAAGATCATTGCCTTCGCAACGGAGTCATGGCCATCCACGTCCGCGCTCGGATCGGGCTCGGCGAGCCCCGCATCCTGCGCAGCGCCCAAAGCACTTTCGTAGGTCGCGCCCGAGGCCATGTCGCTAAGGATGGCGTTCGCAGTTGCGTTGACGACTCCCCGTACCGAATGGGGCGCTGGCGCCCGCAAGCCCCTCCGTTAGCGGGCCGACGAGCGGCGTCCCAGACATCACAGTCGACTCCGCCCGGAACGCGGCTCCGTGCGCTCTCGCACGCTCGGCGAGTTCCACTCCGAACCGCGCCACCGGCCACTTGTTGGAGGTGACAACCGGAATGCCCCGCCCGAGCGCTTCACGCATGTGAGCCGCTCCCGGCTCGCCTTCCGGCGGGCTGGCCGACGTCTCGACCAGGACGTCCGCCTCGGTCTCGCGCATCCCGTCAAGCGCTTCGTCCCAATGGCGGCCATCAGCGGCGTCGAATCCGCTGCGGCGGGTCGCGCTGCCTACGACCGAGAACGACACGCCGTAGCGAGCCGCGATCGCATCGGCGCCCTCGCCGATCGCCCCTTCCACCCACCGGCCGGCCGTGCCCAGTCCGACGATCCAGATCCGGACCGCGGCGGGTGCGCCTTGCGCTTCAGGTTCGGCCATCCAGCGAGCAGTCTGCACGATGGCCGCCCCATTTAGGTTCCGCGGCGTACTCATTGGGCAAGCGCCGATGTGAGACGATCATCAGCGGAGTCGAGCGCGAGGAGTCGAGATGGCGGACACGAAGACCGCGACGCAGGAAGAGACGGCGGCCAAGGAAGACAGCGAGGACCAGCACACCGACCATTCGCCGATGGCCGCTGAGGCGGTGCGCGAGGACGACACGCCCAAGCCCGCGCAACGCGCCGAGGTCTCGAACCTCGACATCGTCCGCCACTACTTCGACAAGGCGGCCGACCACATGAAGCTTGCGGACGACGTGCGCGTCGTCTTTTGGACCCCGTACCGCGAAGTCACCGTCCAGATCCCCATCAAGTGCTCCGACGGCAAGATCCACGTCTTCTCCGGCTACCGCATCCAGCACAACGGCGCCCGCGGCCCCTACAAGGGCGGCATCCGCTTCCACCCCGAGGTGGACGTCGACGAGGTCCGCGCCCTCGCCTCGCTCATGACCTGGAAGACCGCCGTCGCCAACGTCCCCTTCGGCGGCGCGAAGGGCGGCGTCAACTGCGACCCCTCCAAGCTCACCCAGGCCGAGCTCCAGAAGATCACCCGCTCCTTCATGGACAAGATCGAGAAGGTCCTCGGCCCCACCCGCGACATCCCGGCGCCGGACGTCAACACCAACGCGCAGGTGATGGCCTGGATGATGGACGAGTACGGAAAGCTCCACGGCCACACACCGGCGATCGTCACGGGCAAGCCCCTCTCGCTGGAAGGATCACTCGGCCGCGAGGCGGCCACCGGCCGCGGCTGCGTCTACATGTTCCGCGAGGCGGCGCCTTCGCTGGGCCTCAGCCCCGCCTCCACGAAGTTCGTCGTCCAAGGCTTCGGCAACGTCGGCTCGTGGGCCGCGCGGATCATGCAGCAGCTCGGCTCGCAGATGGTCGCCGTGTCCGACGCGAACGGTGCCGTGAAGAACGACGACGGCATCGATGCAGCCGCGCTCCATGACCACATCTCCGAGGGCGGGCTCATCACGGAGTTCCCCGACGTCGAGGAGATCGACCCCGAGGATCTCGTGGCGGTGCCGTGCGACGTCTTCATCCCCGCGGCGCTCGGCGGCATGATCCGCGAGGACAACGCGGACCGGATGAACTGCAAGGTGGTCGTGGAGGGCGCCAACAGCCCCACCACGCCGGCCGCCGACCAGATCCTTCGCGACAAGGACACCTACATCATCCCCGACGTCATGGCGAACGCCGGCGGCGTCGTCGTCTCCTACTTCGAGTGGGTGCAGAACCTCCAGCACTTCCAGTGGGACGAACGCGACGTGAACGACAAGCTCGCAACGAAGATGCGCAAGGCCTACCGCGACGTGTCCGCTCGGGCCAAGGAGGAAGGCCTCGACCTTCGCGAGGCCGCCTACCTCGTCGGCATCGAGCGCGTCGTCGACGCGGCCCGCACCCGCGGCTACATCGAGGCGCCTTCGTCCTCGACCTGACAGGCGTGCCGAGTCGAACGAAGGCCGCAATCGCGGCGGCTACATGCGCCCTCGCGCTGGCCGGCTGCGGCGACGACGACGAGTCTCTCAGCCCGGACACCGCGTTCTTCGACGCGCTCGCGACCCTGGACGCACCCGAGCCGGTGGGAGCGGGGGTCGGCTGGATCGACGTGCCGGTCCTGCGCGAGGCCGGCGGAGACGCTGCGCTCCGAAGCGCCGGCCCCGCACTCGGACCGGGCGGTGGCGACCTCTTCGACGAGCTCCAGCCGAAGCTCGCCGAACTCGGAACGGACCCGTATGAATCCGCGGGCGCGCTCTCGGTGAACGCCTCGTTTACCTTCGGCGTCCGCCTTGACGGCGTCGATCCCGCGGGCATCAAGGAGATCGCCGCGCAAGACGGCGAGCTTCAGCCCGAGGAGGCCGAGGGATGGGAGCGTTACGACCTCGCCGAGCGCGGCGTCCTCCCCGACTCCGAGCTCCAGGAGGCCGCCGACGCCCTCTCTTCGCACATCGGCATCGCCGAGGACGCCGTCGTCTTCGCGCGCGCCACCCACGCCCGCACAGACCTCACCGTTCCGGCCAGCCCCGGAAGCGAGACGCCATCGCTGATCCTTGCGAGCGAGTGCCTGGGCGACGTCGCGGCGGCGCGCATCGTCCCCAACAACTTCACCTACGTATCGGGCATCGGGCCCGACCTCTTCGTCATGGGGATGCGCGCGCCGACGGCCGAGGGGCCGGGCGAGGAGATCTTCTGCGGCGTCGACACCGACCCGGAGGAGATCGAGCGGGTCGCCGAGGCGATGCCCGAGCGCCTCGATCCCTCGGCTATCGACGTCACCACCGACAAGCCCGTGGGCAGAGTCTTCTCGTCGGTTGACGTCGACACGCTGGAGGGCGAGGGGAACTACGCGGCTCGCGCCGTCCTCACCATGGCCGACGGCGCCGAGCCCGGCGCCGTCTTCCGCAGCTTCGACGTCGGCAGCGCGGAGACATTCTTCGGCCTCCAGGGCCCGGGAACCAACAGCCTCGTTCCGTCCGAGCCCTAACTAGAAATCGAAGTCTTTTGGTTCGCCCTGCTCGAACCAGAGTTCGTCGTCGTCGGGGTTGTCGCGCAGGAACTCAGGCGTCTCCTCGAGGACGTCCTCGTCGCTGGTCCCCTCTTCGCCGGTCTCGGCAACCTCGGTTGGCGGGAAGTCGCTCGTCTCGGGCGGCAGCGCCTCGCCGTCCT
Source organism: uncultured bacterium (assembly GCA_963740125.1). Lineage (GTDB taxonomy): Bacteria > Actinomycetota > Thermoleophilia > Solirubrobacterales > 70-9 > JALZKA01. Next base: position 439,825 of record CAVUCV010000006.1, read on the forward strand.
CCTCCGGCTCGGGCTCGGACTCCGTCTCGATCGCCGGCTCGGGCTCGACCTCGTGCGGCGGCTCGGCAACCTCAGTCTCGGCGGCAGGCTCGGCGAACGCCTCTTCGACGACGAGTTGCTCCTCGTCTGGCAGCGGCTCCGAGACCGAACCTCCGACCTCCTCGATCTCCTCGTCGAGATCCAACTCGAGCTCGCCCAGCTCCAGATCGGCGGGCGGCTGCTGCTCGAAGAAGACGGTGGGCTGATCGGCGATCGCTTCGCGCTCCGCCGTGGTGAACGTCGGCGCGTCCGCCGGATCGACCGGCTCGTTCTCCGCCGGTGGGCCTTCCGGCTCGGGTGCCGGCGCGGCATCCTCCGGTTCGGGCGCCGACTCGGGCTCCGCGCTTTCCGGCGCGGCCGGTGCCTCTTCAGTCTCGAGAACGGTGGTCTCCTCGATCGGCGTGAGCGCGGGCTCCTCCTCGGAGGGAGCTTCGATCACGGCGTCGTCGGGTGTCTCCCCGTCGAAGACACCTTGGGCAGGCGCCGCCTCTGCTTCGGCGGTGGGGCTCTCTTCGAGCTCGCCCGTCCGGCTCATCGGACTCGACCGCGGCCTCCTCGGAGGTCGAGCTGGGAAAGTCGGGGTCGCCCGGGCGCGCCGGCGGGCCGAAGGCCTCGTCCTCCATCTCCTTGAGCTCCTCTTCGTCCGCGCCGGCATGGCGCTTCAGCTCGAGGTGCTCGCGAATTGCGTCGTCGAAGATTCCCATGGGGCGCTCAAAAGCTACCGACAAACCCAGGTTATGTGACCTGCTGGTCCTACCTGTGCACGGCTACGCGCTCAGGCGCGGTGACCACGCGATTCTTGCCCGAGCGCTTGGCCTCGTAAAGCGCGTCGTCCGCGGCGGCGAAGAGCTGGCGGACGGTGCCGGCCGAGAGCGGGATCGTGGCGGTGCCGAAGCTGGCCGTGACCTTCAGCACTCCGCTCCCGTCGAGGAGCGGGATCTCCTCCTCGGCCAGGCGCTCGCGGATGCGCTCTGCAAGCTCGACCGCGCCGCCGGTACCGGTCTCCGGCAAGGCGACGACGAACTCCTCGCCTCCGTAGCGCGCCGGCTGGTCGACTGCGCGTGGCAGGTCGAGGAGAAGCTTCCCGATGAGGCGAAGAACCTCGTCGCCCTGCAGGTGCCCGTACGTGTCGTTGACCGACTTGAAGTTGTCGACGTCGAGGATGACCAGCGAGAGCTGATGTCCAAAGCGCTCGGCGCGCGACGCCTCGCGGTCGATCGTCTCGCGGAACGCCCGGTTGTTCGGCAGGCCCGTCAACTCGTCTGTGACCGCCTGTTCGGAGACCCGTTCGTGCGCCGAGATGTTCTCGATCGAGGCCGAGGCCTGGCCCAGGAGATAGAGAAAGACGTCGCGCTCCTCGTCAATGAACGCCCACCCCGTGCGACCGATCGACAGCGAGCCCACCTGCACGTTTGACGACAGCGTCTTGAGCGGGGCGGCGATCGCAAAGCCCGAGTCGCGACGGAAGTCGATCTTCGCCCCCTCCCGATCGGCACGCTTCTGGCCCCCCACGGCGGCGTCGCGCGCGGGTCCCTTGAAGCCGCTCGGGACCTCGATCACCTCACCGTCCGTAAGCGACACCCGCGCGTACTCGGCGTTGCAGGCGCCGAGTGCCGTCTCCGCGACGATCGCCAGGAGCGCCTCCCGGTCGAGGCCTGCGGCGAACGCCTCGCCCAGGCGGCGGACCGACCTGTCCAGCTCGGTCCGCTGACGCCGAAGCTCTGTGATCTGCGCTTCGAGCTGGTCGGTCATCTTGTTGAACTCGCTGGCGAGCCCGGCCATTTCGTCCTTGCCAACCACAGGCACCCTTTGAGAGAAGTCGCCCGACCCGATGCGCTTGGCGGCATTCAGCATTGCGGCGATCTGCGATTGGAGGGTTCGCGCGATGATCGCGACGCCCGTGAGCGCTATCGCGAGGAAGATTGCGACCAGCAGGGCGATGCGCGGTCGCGAGTCGAAGAACCCGGCTGCCTCGACCGGCGCGAACACGGTGACCGAAGCGCCGTCGGGCAGCTCAGCCGTCGAAGCACGCGCTTCGGCTCCGTCGATCTCCACGTCTGCGGTCCCGCCCGCATCCGGCAGCGAGCCTGGGTCGACCCCGTCTGCGGCGACCGGCTCTCCGTCGACGGGGACGACGGCGGAGCTCAATCCGGTCAGCTCCTCGACCTGCCCCAGGTACTCCTGGGCGCCGATGGTTGACGCGACGACCCGAAGCTCGCTTCCGTTCTCGTCCGTAAGGGTCGCCGTCGCGACAGGCGAGGCGGAGCGGACGGGCACGAGCTCATCCCCGTCAGGCGTGGTGATCGCGAGATACTCGAGCCCGGCGTCGGCGCCCGCGAGCGCTGCGGCGCTCTCGATCTCCTCCGAACTGCCATCGGCGAGCGCGGATGCCACCTCGGGATCGGCCACCACGCGCTTGGCTGCGCGATCGGCAGCGGACGTCTCGTCCTCGTACAAGGAGATCGCCGCCTCGAGCCCGGTCGAGACCTGCGCATCGGCCTTCCCCGCCTGAGAGTCACCGGTCACGTCGGAGGCCAGCACGGCGATGGCGGCGATCGGGATCGCCACCATCAGGAGGAAGAACAGGCCGAGTCGAGTCCTAAAACTCATGTAGTGAGGTTAAATCGGCCGCGCAGGCGGGGCTTTGAAGGTGGAGTGCTCTGGTGGCCGCCATTCCGTCGCTGCTGCAACGGGTCGCCCAAATCCGCGCCGCGCCCCGGGTGCGAGGAGGGGCGCTCGACGGCCGTTATCCTGCGATGGGACCGGCCGGAGGCCGGATTCGGGGCTATAGCTCAGCTGGTAGAGCGCCTGGTTCGCAATCAGGAGGTCGGCGGTTCGAACCCGCCTAGCTCCATCTCATCACCCGCAGTTAGATGACTACCGTTTCGACGCTCCGCTACCACCCTGCTGTAGCTTGTCGGCCGATGGCTGAAGAACCTGCTCCCAAGAACGAGACTCGCGAGATGTCCGACCTGGTTGGAGTCAAGCTGACGCTCGCCCTGGGGGTGTGGCTCGTAGCCATGCTCGCCTGCTTCTTCTTCGTCGGGATGGTCACGGGGATGATCGTCCTGGTCGCCGGCGTGGTCGGCTTCGGCTGGTTCTTTTTCAGCGCGGTGCGCCGCGCCGAAATCCACGACTGACCGGTCAGTCAATCGGCGCCTACTCGTGCCTGAGAGTCCCTCGCTTCGCAATCAGGAGGTCGGGCGGTTCGAACGCGCCTAGCTCCATCTACACGGGGTCGGCGCCGCCGCCGTCCCTGGTTTTCATTCACGCCGCGGTTGCAGATGAGAGGCAGTGGCCAACGAGTTCACCGCCGTCGCCTGGGACGAGCCAGGGGCGGGCAGCTCTTCCGTGCGAGAATTCTTTCGCCTCCCCAAGCGTGTAAAGAAATCGATGGACGAGAGTCAGGAACTCGAACGTGCGCAAGCGGCCCTCCTCGCGCGCTATGCGCCCGAGACGACCGTTCGGCGGCTCACTTGGTCCCAGGGGGAAACGCAGGTCCTCGAGTTGGGGTCAGGCCCTCCGCTTCTACTCGTTCATGGCGGTGGAGACCATGCTTGCGAGTGGGCGCCGATCATCGCCCCACTTGCGCGCAACCGCCGCGTGCTCGCAGTTGATCGCCCCGGCCACGGGCTTGCGGACCCGTTCGACTACCGGGACGTTGACCTGAAGGCTCATGCAGTGAAGTTTCTCGAGGAAGTCGTGGACGCGCTCGGCCTCAACTCGGTTGACATCGCTGCGAACTCGATCGGAGGCTGGTGGTCGGCCATGTTTGCGACCGAGAAGCCGGATCGTGTGTCGCGGCTTGCGATCGTTGGAGCGCCGCCAGGAGTTAATCGAACCGTTCCGCTCCCGCTTCGCGCTTTCGGCGTGCCGCTCATTGCACCGTTCATCGGGCGGCGCCTCTTGGCGAATCCGACGCGCAAGAGCAGCCGAAGCTTCTGGGGCATGATCCTCGTCGAGCACCCTGAGCTTCTCGCCGATGAATTGCTTGACGTCGACGTCGCTCACACTCGGAGAAACAGCGAGACAATGGTCGGGCTGTTGACGTCGCTCATCGGTCCGCGAGGACTTCGCGACCGCTACATCCTCGGCGACGACTGGCAGCGCTTACGGACACTTTCGCTCTTCCTTTACGGCGATCGGGACAAGTTCGTAACTCCCGGTGTGAGGAAGGCCTGGGAGAACATCGATACACAGAACGAGCAACTAAGCGTCGTCACCATCCCTGGATGTGGACACCTCCCCTGGTTCGACGATCCCGGCGCCGTAGTTGCCGAGCTGGAACGGTTCTTGGAGAGCGGGTAGGGAAAGTCATCCTCCGGCAGCCTCACCCCGATCGATGCTTGGCAGCTCGAGGCCGGCTACAGCTGAGGCTCGTCCATACGAGCGAGTACCAACTCGCGCATGTCTTCCGCGTCGATCTCGGCGCCGGTGGTGGTCTGCATGAAGTCCGAGAGGAGGCGCGCGACCTTGGCCGAGTGCGTGACCTGGGGAAAATGACCTGCCCCCTCGATCAGCTCGAGTCTGCTTTCGGGCATCGCGTCGTGCGCCATCTCGCCGTGGTGGGGAGGGATGATCGGATCGTGCTCGCCCCAGATGATGAGGGACGGCAGCGCCTCCGCCAGGTACAGACGATCAAGCCCCGAGATTCGCTGGCCCATTGGGTCGATCACCGCACGAATCGTGTGAAGGAATGCTGCACGCGCCTCTCGGTCGCTGAGCGACGCGTAGCCGCGAGCTCCCTCGGCTATGTCAGCGCCGGTCTGGAGGCCGATCACGCCGAGAGCCCGGCCGACGGCTTGGCCGAGGCGAAGGACGCGCTCATTGGTAATCAGTGGCAGCACTATCTCTGAGCCTGGGAGGCTCGCGGCACGAAGCAGCGGATGAACGTCCTGGGCGATGCCGCCGCTCGACATCAGGACGAGCCGATTGCAGCGCTCGGGGAACTGATAGGCAAGCTGCATCGCGATTCCGCCACCAAGCGAGTGCCCGACGATCGTGGCGGGCTTGGCATCGAGCGCGATCAGCAGGTCCCGAATCCCCGATGCGTATGCCCCAAGTGAGTAGTCGCCCCGGGGCTTTGCGGATTCGCCATGACCCAGCAGGTCAGGGGCCAAGAGGGTGTAACGGTCGCCCAGCGCCTCCATGACGGGTACCCACTGCTCCGAGCGGCCGGTGATCCCGTGGATGAGAACGACCAGGGGCCCCGATCCGGTCAAGCGAAAGCAGACCCGGTGCCCATGGATCTCGATTTCGTAAGCCTGATCGGGCCCTCGGGCCGGGTTGAGTTCATCCAGACCCCTCAGGGGCAGCGGCGTAGAGGTCTTAACGAAGGTTGGCATCTGGCTCGATGCTACCCGTGGCTTTGCATGGAACTCGCAACCTCGGGAACCTTCGGACCGGGTCGCCGCAGTGCTGCGGTCCGACGACGAGCGCGTCTTCGCCGAGCCGGTGATCGAGCGCGCGGACCGCCCACCCGCCTTGCGCAGGCGCGACCGCCGGAACCCTGTTCAGGACGAACGTCCGTCAGTGCGGGCTATGGGCCGTACTCCCGGACTTTGCTGAGGTAGGCGCCTCGGACGAAAAGCGCTTACGCTTTAGGGAGACCGGGATGACTTTCACCAAGATCACCACGGCAGGCGCCGGAACGATGGGTTCACAAGTCGCCTGGCAGATGGCGTTTCACGGCAAGCGCGTAACGGTGTACGACGCCATTCCCGCCGGCTTGGAGCACGGCAAGGCTCTGCACCAGGAGTACGCGCAGCACTTCATCGAGGAGCGCGGTGCCACTCAGGAGGAGATCGACTCCACCTTCGCTCGCCTCACGTATTCGAGCGTCTTAGCGGAGGCGGTGCAGGATGCGGACTTGATCAGCGAGTCGGTTCCCGAGGACTTGTCCATCAAGGAATCCTTCTGGAGCGAGGCCTCCAAGCATGCTCAGGCGCAGACCGTTTTCACGACCAACACCTCGACTCTTGCGCCGAGCAGGTTGGCGAGCTTCGTCGACCGGCCGCACAAGTTCCTGGCCCTGCACTTCGCGCATTGGCGTATGGGAGTCGAATATCGGCGAGGTCATGGGCCATCCCTCCACCGACAGCGCAGTCTTCGATGACGTGCTTCAGTTCGCCGAGGAGATCGGCTTGGTCCCCATCCCCCTTCGAAAGGAACAAGCGGCTACATCGTCAACAGCTTGCTCGTGCCATGGTGCACCGCCGCCCTTGAGTTGGTCGTGAGCGGAGTGAGCGACGTCCAGAGCATCGATCGAACCTGGATGATCACGTTGCGGAGCGGGATGGGGCCTTTCGGGATGATGGATCGCATGGGCCTCGGCGTCGTGCACCACGTCGCGAAGCTGGTCGCCGAAACCACCCCGAACGGTCAAGCGCTCGAATCTGCCCGTTATCTCGACGAGCATTTCATCCAGAAGGGAAAGCTTGGGGTGGCTTCCGGCGAGGGCTTCTACACCTATCCGAACCCGGCTTTTGCCCAGCCGGGCTTTATCTGACTCGGATCAGGGGGCCCGATGGTCGCATGATCACGCCTGACCAGCTCATCCCTGAGCCGAACGAGCTCGTCCTGCCGGAACGGGGCGCCGGACACGATCGCGGGATGGAAGGCGCTCGCAGACGGTCTCCTGACCGATCAGGCCTGCGCATTCCACCGCAACCTGGAGATCTCATCACGCTACGCCTGGATGTACAGGTTCCTGCCCGCCTACCTCAAGTGGGCCGGAATGGCGGCGTTCGCGTCGCACCACGTTCGGCTCGCCCTCTTTCCGTTTCGGCTGGACACGGATCGCAGCGGCTACGTGGACATCCCGCACAGCCTCGGTCGCCAGAGAGCGCTGCTGACTGACGGACGTGAACACGATCCGCGAGACGAACAACGCCATCTTCGACGACATCTTCTGGGTGCACCTCGCCTACGTCACCGCCGAAGACGGGATCGAATGCCTACGCGCACTCCTTGGAAGCGGAGCCGCACTACGCGCCCGTCCTGGCCGGCTTCGAGGCGATCGACCAGGGACGTCGTGTCCTGGAGGACAAGACGGCGTCCGCAGAGGCTCGACGGACGGCCGAAGATCTCATCTGGGAGGGCAACGTCCAGCTCCTCGAGCACGAGCAGCGCGCCTTGGTGCAACCCAACTTCGATCGCCTCTCGTCCGCGTTCGCCAGGCTCTTCTCCATCGGCTCGGCCCTGACCTTCGAGGTGCGTGGAGTACGGCACGAGGTTCGCTACTTCACCTCGTTCTACCTCTACTCGCTCACCCGGGGGATCCCGCAAGGACTGCATGCGCAAGCGTGGCCGAGGATCACCCGTTTCGACGACCGCTGGCGTTGGATCGTGACGAGCATCGTTCCTCATTTCCGGAGATTCGATGCCGACACGCGCTTGATCGACGCCAGTCTGCGTCGCATCTTCGACGAAGCGCGCGACTACGCGTCGAATCCCTGCGTCGTGCCACGCCGGCGATCGATGGGCACAGGATTACAGCAGCACGAATGCGGAAAGACTAGAGAGGACTCAGTTGGCACCTAATCGGGTCCGCTGAGGCCCATCTTCAGTCGGTTGTTGGCGGCTCGGCGCGTCCTCATGAGATACACCGGGTCGTCCCGACTTAACGGCCGTGAGCAGCCTCTCCGACAGCTCCGCGTCTAGCTTGAGCTCAACGCTCTCCTGTCACGTTCGTGGCGCGGGGTGCCCCTCGGCCGAAGGACGCTTCCAAGGTGAATGTCTCGGTCGCGACATCAGTATCTGGGTCGTGGCTTGACAGAAACGACGTGACCCTTTGATGGGTCACTCTCGTCACCTCGGAGACCGCCTCGAGCTTGTAGTCGGCCAAAGTTGAAGCGACGCCTTGTGGCTTGTACCCATCCATGGTCCTGTCCGTGGCGATGTTGAAGTCGGATACGCCATCGACCATGACGCAGGTCACGACGTTGCCATCGATATGGGTGTGGGCATCCGTTGGCGAGACGCCGGCATATTCAAGCCACAGAGCGACAAGTGCTTCGGTGACATCAGCTGAAAGCGTCGGCGTCAGCGGAGCGGACGGCCCGTGGGCTCGACTGTCTGCAACCCACGGAGGGGGTGTCGTGGAGTTCCTTGCCGTGTCTTGTCGACGCGGCGTACGAGATGAGTCCCGGTCTTCCATGGGCTGACGCCCTTTCCGGCAACGTGCCAAGCGGGGAACCGCAGGACAGGATCGCCGATAGACACCGAGGTTACGCGACGTCGCTCGAGGACAGTGGGTCGGCGCATGATGCTATTTCTGGAGCATGGCGGGCAAGGCATCGGAGCGGCTCGTCTGGGCGGTCGACACTCTGGACGTCCGCCCGGCCGACCGTCTGCTCGAGGTCGGCTGCGGCCACGGCGTCGCGGTCTCCCTGGTCTGCGAGAGGCTGACGACGGGAACGATCACCGCGATCGACCGCTCGCCCAAGATGATCGAGATGGCCACGCGGAGGAACCGCGAGGACGTCGACTCGGGCCGGGCTGTGCTCGAGGCCATCGCGTTGGAGGACGTGAACCTCGGCGATCAGCGCTTCGACAAGGTCTTCGCCTTCAACGTCGCTCCCTTCTGGCTGCAGCCGGCGGCGGCGCTCGATGTCGTCCGCGAGCACCTCGCCCGGGATGGGGCCATCTACATCTTCTGGGACGCGCGCCACTCCGCGCCGGAGCGAGCCCGGGACCTGGGGAACGAGCTGGCCGACCGGCTTCGCGAGGGCGGATTCTCCGTCGACAGGGTGCTGGTCGAGGACCTGCGCCCGGTCCCCGCGGTCTGCGTGATCGGGCGGCCCCATGCCGGATGAGCAACCTGCCGGAAGTCGGAGGAGACCGCTCAGCGGCGCTCGTAGGAGCCCGAGTCGCAGCGCGGGCCCTGGGGGCGCTTCGCGCCACGCTGGTCGCGCTTTGGACAGCCCTTCTTCGGGGCGGCGTCCACCGCGTCACTCGCGGCGGCGAGCTTGTGCGTCAGCGTCGGGCCGCCATTCTCGGCCAGGAGGCCCAATCCGGAATCGGCGTTGGGCTGATCGCTGCCCCGGGTGAATTGGCAGCTGTCGGCTCCGTCCTCGACGTTGAAGCCCTTCGACTTCCAGGCGCCCGGCTGATCGACGAGGCAGGTGGGTCCTAGAGGCGCGGAGCTGGCGCCGACGACTCGTCGCGCGGAAGGTGAAGAAAGGCGGCTGTGGGTTCGTCGGCCCGGGTTCGTCGGTGCCGTCGAAGATCGCTCCTCCCGAGGAGGCGGCGACGTTCGGCCCGATCGTGGTGAACGCGAACCTCAGGGTCGGGTAGTTGTTCGTGGAGATCGCGCCGCCTGTGTCCGCCTGGTTTGCGGTCAGGGTGCTGTTCGTGAACGAGGCGACCGCGTTGTTCTGGATGAACATCCCGCCACCGGTCGCCGGAGAGGTGTTGTCCCAGATAGTCGAGTCGGTCACGGTCAGCTTGGCGTCGTTCTGATTGAAGATCCCGCCTCCCTGACTGAAATCGGGGTGCTCGAGGAAGTTCTTTGCCACCGTCACGCGCCGCAACGTCATCCGCCCCTCGTTCTGGTTCGTGAGGCCCCCGCCGCCGGTGCCCGCGGAGTTCTCGAGGATCTCCGAGTTGGTCAGGGTGATCTTCGCCTGGTTGCGGTTGTTGATGGCGCCGCCGCGCCCAAACTCCCCCGTCGTGTGATTGTCGATGAAGGTCGACGAGATCACTTTGGTTACCGCTCCGAGTTCGTTCTGAAGACCCCCGCCCTCCTCAAGGGCCGAGTTGTCCTGGACGACTACGTTCCGGAGCGTCAGCCGGCCCTCGTTGGAGATCGCGCCGCCGGCCTGCACGACACCAGCCGGAGCCCCACCCTGAAGGGTGAGGCGGCTGATCTCCACGCGGGGACCAGGAGCGAAGATCTCGACGATGCGATCCACTCCCCTGGCGTCAATCGTCGTCTTGTTGGGCCCCTTGCCCACGATCTCGATCTTCCCTGCGTTGAAGAGGTCGAGGTCGCCGCTCAGTCCGTCGCCGTTGCCGTCATCGGGGATGTCGAACTCGTAGGTCTCGGCGTCGAGCAGGATCCGGTCGTCGTTGAAGCTCAGAACCGCGCGCCGCGCCGCCTCGCGAAGCGAGCAATCGTTGGCCTTGCAATCGTCGGGGTCGGGGTCGTCGGTGCGCGTCGGCTCGAAGGTGCCCGCGGAGGCCTGAGCGGCGAACGCGACCATGATCGCCACGGCGAGTACCACGATCTTGCAGGCCAAACCCTGCACGCCCTAACCCTAACGCTCGCGGGCCTCACTTGCTGCCTCCGGCTTGAGCTCTCGACGCATAGCCGCTCATCCCGCCGCTGCGGCCAAGTGGCGACGATGAAGCGCGTACGCGAGGAGCCCGATCGGAAGCGGCAGCCAGTACGAGAACAGCCGGTAGCCGAGGGTCGCGAGCACCGCGTCCCCGGCGCTCACCCCGGCCAATGCCAGCGTGGCGGTCAGTCCGGCCTCGACGAAACCGAGGCCGCCCGGCGTGACAGGGATCTGCGCCAAGACCTGAGCGGTGCAGAACGCAAGCAGTACAAGCGCCGGCCGCGGTGTGGCGCCCACCGCCGCCAGCGCTGCAAGCAAGGTCGCGTAGTCGAATGCCCAGCGGCCGATCGCCGCCGCCAGAGCGCGCTTCCAGCGCGCGCCCAAGGTCGCGAGCAGGCGGCCCCGCTCCAACTGGAGGCGCTCCGGCAACCGGGTTAGTGGCTTGGCGCCGCGCCGGAGAGCGTTGCGAACGCGCTGGATCTGCCTGCCCACCCACGCCAGGGGCGCGTCGAACGCGAGCAGGACCGCTCCGCCCGCCAGCACCACCGCGAAGACAGCTACCCCGACCGCGGTGGCCTCGATCAGATCGCGATCAACCGTCCCGCGAATGAACGCGGGAACTGCGAGCACCGGGAGAGCGAGGACGACCGCGAACGTGAGCAGATTGACCGCCGTGAGTCCCGAAATCGCTCTGCCGCGGTCGACGTCCGATTCCACCAGCATCCGGTACTGCAGCGCAGCGCCCATCGCGCCGCCGCCGGGGGCGACTTTGGAGAGCGCGTTGCCGGCGAGCTGGGAGCTGACGACCGGCGGCCAGGGTGGATCGTCCAGTGCGGTTCGCTGGACACCCCATAGGCATGCCATCGCGAGCGTTTGAAGCGCGGCCATCGCAGCGAACCACGGCAGAGCGATGTCTTGCAGCCCACGCCACGAACCCGCGACCTCGATAACGCTGGGAGCAACCAGGTAGAGCGAGATCCGGTCACCGCGAGACCGAACACGGTGCGTTTCAGATTCCGAGGCTTCTTCGCTTCCGCCTCTCCCTGTTCGATCTCGCGCTCCGCGTCGGCGTGTTGCTCGATCGCGTGCTCGACCCGATCGCCGATCGATTCGGCACGCGCTCCTGCCTTCTCCTCGGACATGGCCACACAGTAGTCGCGCGGTTGGTGATGACGGCGATGAACACAGGTAGGGTCGCTGGCGATGTCCACGGTCGAACCTACGCTCGCTGCTCCCGCCCCGGCCCGCGCATCTACGAGCGCGATCTTCGGTCGGGTCATGGCGCTGGTCGCGATCACGGTCGGCTTTGCTGCGGTCGGCATCTGGATCGGTCGCGAGCTGACCGGCTGGCAGTGGTTCATTCCATGGCTGATCGCCCTCGGCTGCCTGATCGGCCTGAATGTCGCCAACTCTCGCGGCTCCCACGGCCTCGCGCTCGGGCTCTTGTTCGCGTTTGGACTGCTGTTGGGGATCAGCGTCGGAAGCACCGTCTACTACTACGCTGAGACCGATTCGACCGCGGTCGCTCAGGCCGCCGCCGCAACAGCGCTCTTCACGCTCGGCCTGGGCGCCGGCGGATACGCGATCCGCCGTGATCTGTCGTTCCTGTACCGGATCCTGTTCTGGCTGCTGCTTGCCCTGATCGTCTTCGGCGTTGTTCTGATCTTCGTCAATCTCCCCGGCGGTGCGACGATCTACGCGCTGCTTGGCCTTGCCATTTTCGGCGGGTACGTGGTGGTGGACTTCAACCGGCTGCGACGAGCCGGAGGCGAGGAGGCCATCCCGCTCGCGGCGGGAATCTTCCTCGACATCTTCAACATCTTCCTGCTCTTCCTGCGGCTGTTCGCGAATCGCTGACCCCCTGCGCCGTTGATCGAACCGACAGGGTCGCGCCTATAGGGTGAACGCGATGCTGACTGAGGTGGCCGACGGCGTCTGGGTCCGGCAAAGTGAGTGGGTCTGGACCAACTCCAGCGTGGTGCGCGGGCAGGATGGGTTGATCCTGGTCGATCCCGGGGTCGAAGGCCCCGAGTTGGACCAGCTCGCCGATGACGTGGACGGGCTCGACGCTCCGGTGGTCGCCGGCTTCTCCACCCACCCCCATTGGGACCACCTGCTCTGGCATGAACGATTCGGCGACGTACCGCGCTACGCCACCGCTGCCGGCGCCAAGTTTGCCGGTGAGACCATGGAGCTGCAGAAGGAGGGGGCGGAGGAGGAGGCATCGGACGTCCCGCTCGAGCTGATCGGGCTCGTCACCTCGTTGCCCGCGGACGGCGGACCCGTGCCGGGCGAGATCATCGAGCATCAGGCGCACGCGCCCGGCCACGCCGCGGTCCTCCTCGCCGACCGAGGCGTCCTCCTCGCCGGCGACATGCTCTCCGACGTCCTGCTCCCGATCTTCGACTCTCGCCAGGACGATCAGGTGAGCGCCTACGAGTCGGCACTCGAGCGGCTGAGTGAGGCCGCCAAGCACGTCGATGTCATGGTCCCCGGCCACGGCGCCGTCGCCAAGGGTCCCGAGGTGGCTGCCCGCCTCGCCGCCGATCGTGCCTATATCGACGCGCTGCGGCTGGGAGAGGAACCGGTCGACGCGCGTCTGGAGGCTGCGGACTGGCTCTCAGGCATCCACCAGTCGAACTTGGAACAGGCCCGAGGGCGGTAGCGCCCGCCGTTGTAGGCCATCGCCTCAGCGGGCGATCGGCTTGTCAGGCAAGGAACGGCCAATGAGTGGGAAACTGAGGCCGAATCCTCTGATCTGGCATAGTCCCGCGGTGCCCGGCAAGCCGATGCTCCGCGCGCAGGTTTCGTTCGCGGCCATGTGGGCGGGCGAGTGCGCCTTCATGGTCGCGCTTGGGGTAGTCGCATACCGCGAGGGCGGCGTTGGCGCAGTCGGCGCGGTCACCGCCGCTCGCATGGCCTGCGCGGCTCTGCTCGCACCCTTCCTCGCGACCCTGGCCGATCGAGTCCGGCGTGAGCGCGTGCTGACCGGTGTTGGGATGGTCCGTGCCGCGATGCTGGGGAGTGCGGCCGTGGTGACGGCAACGGGCGGCCCGGCTCTGGCTACCTATGGCCTCGCCGTCATCGCCACGATCGCGATGACGATGTACCGGCCGGCGCACTCGGCATTGCTGCCAGGGCTGGCCAAGTCCCCGCAAGAGCTGGCGGGCGCGAACGCGGTGAGGGGGATGCTGGATTCACTCTCCACCCTCGGCGGCCCGCTGGTGGCGGCGGTATTGCTCGCGGCAAGCGGGCCGTCCGCGGTGTTCGTCGTCTGCGCGGCGGCGTCACTGCTTGCCGCCGTGGTCGTCGTCGGCCTCCCGTACGACGCGCCGCCACGTGCGGCTGATTCCGGCGGCGCACCGGGCCGAGTGGTGCTTCAAGGCTTCGCGGCCATCGTGGGCGACCGCGGGCTGGCCCTCATCACCGGCCTGGGGCTGGTGCAGACGTTCACCCGCGGCTGTCTGACCGTGTTCACCGTGGTCGTGGCCATCGACCTCCTCGGCACGGGCGACCCGGGCGTCGGTGTCTTGAACGCGGCGATCGGGGCCGGGCGGGGTTCTCGGTTCGATCTTTGCCTTCGGGCTTGTCCGGCGCGGGGGCCTGGCTGGCTGGTTCGGACTGGGCATCGCGTTGTTCGGTGCGCCGTTGGCGCTGATCGGGGTCCTGCCAAGCCAGGTGGCGGCCGTCCTTCTGCTCGGCGTGGTCGGGATCGGCAACGCACTGATCGACGTGGCGGGCTTCACGCTGCTGGCCCGGCGGGCTGACGAGACGGTGCTCGCGCGCATGTTCGCGGGCTTCGAGGCGATCCTGACGCTCGGGTTCGCCGTCGGCGGACTGCTTTCGCCGCTGCTAATCGAGGGGCTCGGCGTGCGCGGCGCGCTCGTGGCGGTGGGCGTCCTTGCGCCGCTGGCCGTCCGTCATCAGCTGGCCGGCCCTGCGCCGGCTCAACGCCGGCATGCGGGTCCGCGACGCCGACATCGAGATCCTGCGGGCGGTGGGCACGCTGGGCGCCCTGCCCGCGGCGACGATCGAGCAGCTCGGGGCAGGGCTCACCTATGCCGCATTCGCACCCTCGCAGACGGTGTTCGAACAAGGCGACCATGGTGATCGCTTCTACGTCGTCGAGTCGGGCCGGGCCGAAGTCGTCCGGGGCGGACGCGTCATCGGGACGCTCGGACCCGGCGAGGGCTTCGGCGAGATCGCCCTCCTCAACGACGAGCCGCGCACGGCCACGATCCGCGCCGACACGGACTCGCCGCTGCGGGTGGGGGTTCTCGAGCGTGGGGCCTACCTCACGGCCGTGACCGGCTACCCCGCCAGCGCGGCCGCAGGGGCAGCGGTCGTGGCGCAGCACAAGGCGCGCGACGCATAGGAGTTCCGGCCGCACGCGGCCCCGGCTGAGCCGACCGCCTGCGTGAGCAGAGCCCGGGTCTGGGTTCAAGCCAGACGTTCAGCCTCCTCGCCGGCCTCGCCAAGTTTCTCGACGATCCAATAGTCGTCTCGGCGGAGGACGACGCATTCGACGTCCGCGGCGACATGGTGGGGTGCTACGACGAACTGACGCGGGTCCGATCGCACGGCTTGCCACTCCGACGCAGTCAGGCGCAGGATCTCCGTACAGGCAGCATTCTCACACTCGCAGCGGAATCCGACCTCAGACTCGCCGAGCTCAAGAAGCTGCGCTCGCGTGCGGTTCAGATCACGCGCCCATGACTCGTTATAGGCGACGCGCTCCTCTCGGCTCCCCCATGGTGGTTGGAAAGAGTCATCCACGCGGCAATTATCCCTCCCGTGGCTGACTTTTGCATCCGGCCAAATCAGCCCATCACCTCGGGTGCTTAGGACGAAAGCGTTTGCATCCCGTGTAAAGATGAACCGCCTTAGGGCGAAAGCTGCTGAAGTCCGCACCTGAGGGAAGTCATTCGTCGTCTCGAGGCTTGAATGTGTCCGGACCCCGGAGCGAGAGGTACAGGAGAAGCAATCCGAGTGAGATGAGCGCCAGGTAGACGAAGAAGTGGGCGGCCCAGTTGGTGTTTCCGCGGGCGACAGTCATTAGAGCTCCGGTCTCGCCGCCGAAAACCACGATCGCCAGCAGCACAGTTCGATACTGGCGAGCGAAGGTGTGCTTCGACGAAAGCTCCAGGGCCCGTCCGGTGATTGCGACGGCGACCAGCAGGGTTGGGATCACGGTGGTTGCCGCCCGGTAAAAGTCCATGCTGGTGTTGGGTCCGTCGTCAAGGCTCGTCCCTACGACGTAGACCGCGATGAGAACGACAGTCGCCAAGTAGTCGAGCGGATGCAGCGACGCGATCGCCTCGCGGACCCGACCCATCGTGTCGTCTTTCGGGCTGGTCACTGGTCTAGACGGCAGGCGCCACCTCGAAGCTGAACATCATCCCGCTCTCGATGTGCTCAGCGATGTGACAATGGGCCATCCAGAGTCCAGGATTAGTGACCTCAAGCAGGATGTCGACCGTCTCGCCGGTGCCGACCAGCACCGTGTCTTTCCAGACCAGGTTCGACTCCGGCTTTCCGTCGCGAGCGAGGATCAGAAAGCGGCCGGCACCGTGGATGTGGAAAGGGTGCGGCATCGGATGGTCCTGATCCATCTCGTTTGCGATCCGGATCTTCACGCGGTCACCGACGCGGAAAGCCCAGCCGATCTCGTGGTTTGCGGCGCCCGAGGCTTGATCAACCACCTGCCAGATCATGTTCTCGGTAGTCGTCTGCCGGTTGATCTCCGGCATCAGGTCCTCCCACTCGATCCCATCGCCACCGTCCTCACCATGCTCGTGGCCACCACTGTGCTCGTGCGCGGCGTCCTGAGCCGCTGGGTCGGCCGGGATGAGCTTCATCCCGCACTTCGGGCAGGCACCCGGTTCCGAGGCGGTGACCCCGGGATGCATCGGGCAGACGTACGACGTCGCCACTTGTTCCCCGCCGGAGTAGAGGATGGGCATCTCTGAGCGCAGCGCGATCACCTTGTCGGGCTCGCGCTTGAGATCCACGGCGCACCGCTCACGCATTTCCGAAAGCTCGGGATCGACGCGGAGCTCGCCATACGCTGCCGCTGCTTTGCTCTCGAACTCTCCGCTGACGACCACACGACCGAGTTCGTAGATCTGTTCGGGCGTCCGATGTTCGAGAACCGCTTCACCCTCGCGGTCGAAGAGGACGTCGAGGGTCACCCTCTCCGAGGGCGAAAGCAGGACCTCCTGCACGAACCCTTCGCGCTCTACCCGTCCACTATCGCCGCCAACGAGCTTCAACGTCCTGTCGCGGATCGCGAAGTTGAAAAAACGCGTGTTCGCGGTGAAGCATCCGTACCTCGTCCCCGCCAATCTTCTTTCGGACCGAGCGGATCTCGATTGCGTAGGTGGCGCCATCCTCGAGCCGGACGTGCCCCGGCGCGACGGCCGGGGAAAGGCCACTTGTTTCTGTGCTGAGAAACAGGTCGGACACCTCTTGAAAGGCTAAGAGATCAGGCTCCGATTTGCACGAAACCAGTCGATCAAATCCCACATGCACTCGAGACCGAACCGTTAACGCCTGAAGTTACGGGCCCGTGCCTGCCCACTCGCCGCTGGCGGGGCACCCGCCCTGGCCGGGGTTGCCACACGTGTGCAGCGTGACGCCGGTCCCGGCTCGGGCGATCGTGAACGTGGTGCCGGTGGACGATGAGACGGCCACGGTGTATGCGCCGGCCGCCAGGTCGGCGGGTTCCTCCAGATCACTTGCAACCAGCGTCTCCTCGATGCTCTCGAGGTCAGCTGCCGAGGCGCCCACGTAGGAACCCTCGTTGTCGGTCGCATAGGTCTCAATCGCGGTTTGTGCCGTGCGAGCTGCGGCCTTCGCGTCTGCGTCCTTGGCCTTGTCTCTTTGAGCAAAGAAGGAGGGAATCGCGATCGCGGCCAAGAGGCCGAGAATCACCATCACAACCAGGAGCTCTACGAGCGAGAAGGCATCCTCGCCCCCTTGCCCAGATGGTCGGTGATCCCGTCTAGCAAACACATATCTTCAATCGACGGGCGTTAGCGTTCGCCTGACAGGTGAACGGCGGCCCATGGACGTATGGCCTAGCTCGCGACCTCTCTCACGCCTGTATCCATTCCTGTGCTGGAGACAGCCGATGGCTGCCGTAGCGTGAGCCCACCGTGAGCAATCCATTCGCAGGTGAGTCACACCCGCACGACATCACCGTCACCGCGGAGGTCATCGGCAAGCAAGGTGACAGCCTGCTTCTCCACGCGATCGTGGAAGACGGCACTGCCGCAGATGGTGGCGATTTCGAGGTCCATATCTCGGGATCGGCGGTGAGTGCATACGGGATCGACGCCTGCATCGCCGAGCTCGAGAGCGTCCTCAACTGCACCCTTCGTCCGGAGTACCGGTTGAGCGCAGCGCTCGCCATGGGCGCGCAAGGCGCGTTCTTGATCGTCACCAGTAACGGCGCTGGTCTGCGAGTCGTGATGCCCTCGGCCGGCCAACGCGCCGCCTGAGCCCCGCATCCGAGCCGAGAGGGCTCGCGAAAGCGCGCATGGCTGGTTGTGGGGGATACTGAGTTCTCGGGCCCGCGCCCCGCGCTGGGCTCGAGCCAAGCATGGAAGCCAGCACGATTGCCCTGAGCCCAGAGGACCGCGCGATCCTCGATCTCGAGTCGCCGCGCATCGCCGGCCATACGTGCAAGGTCATCGTGCTCGAAGGGCGTCCCGGAATCGACGAGCTTCGCGAGGAGATCACCATGCGCCTTGATGCAGCCCCCGAGTTGACGCGACGGCTGGACGGCCCCGCCGACGCCCCGGTTTGGCGCGAGGACTCAGACCTGGACCCCACCGCGCACATCGTCTCGGCAGATGCCGGCGGCGAGATGGACGCGGACGGCCTGCGCGCAGAGGTTGGGGAGCTTTTCGCGCAGCGGCTGGACCGGTCGCGGCCACTCTGGCGAATAGATGTGGTTCCCGTTGGCTCGTGGCGGGAGCGCTCTGGTCTGGCGCATTCACCATGCGCTCGCGGACGGCACCACGGCGATCAGGCTCGCCCGAGCAGTCCTGTTCGATACCGGGACCGGGGCGGCAGCGCCGGCGCTCCGTGCAAGGGCAGCGTCGACACGTGCTGCGGCCGAGGACGACGCACGCCGGCGCCGCCGCCTTGCCGGGTTGCTCCGTCGCGAGTTCGCCCGTAGTCGGACGCCATCTCCGTTCGACGATCGGATCGGAACGCGGCGCGAGGTCGATTTCGCGCGCATCCCGCTCGGACCCCTGCACGACGGCGCGAAGCGACTTGCGGGCGCCACGGTCAACGATGCGGTCCTCGCCTGCGTCGCGGGCGGTCTACGACAGTGGATCGAGCAGCACCACGGCCGGCTGGACGACTTGCGCGTGAAGGTGCCCGTCAGCCTTCATCAGGAGGGCGACTCGGTCGGCAACCGGGACTCGTACTTCGCACTCTGCCTGCCCATCAGCGAGGCCGACTCACTCGAGCGGCTTCGCCGCATCCACGCCGAGTCGGTTGAGCGCAAGGAAAAGCACGACGCGGCGGAGATCGATCGCTTGGCCCGCGAGCTGGAGCGGGCGCCGCGAATGAAACACCTCGCGAAACGGCTCGCAAGCAGCCCTCGGCGGTTCGCTCTCAACGTCTCGAACGTGCCGGGCCCGCGCGAGAAGATGACGATCCTCAACGCGCCGGTCGTCTCAGTTCACAGCCTGGCCGAGATCGGCGAGCGGCACGCGTTGCGGATAGCGGCCCTCTCTTACGGGGGCGAGCTCTATCTGGGCCTTTGCGCGGATCCCGACGTTGTGCACGACCTCGGCGACCTTGCGCGGGCGATCGAGGCAGAGGCGCAGCTCCTTCTGTGATCTCACTGACCGACCCTGCCGCCACCCCGTAGTCTCGCGAGCACATGTGCCGCCTCGTCGCCTACCTCGGTGAGCAGGTCGTCCTGGACGAGGTCCTCTTTCAGCCCGACAGCTCAATAGTCGAACAGGCCGTGCACCCGCAGTTGCTGTCGGCGATGAACCTCGCCGGCTTCGGTGTGGTCGCGTGGGACGACGAGAGCCCCTCGGCCGAGCTGCCATGGACCTACCGGACGGCCGGCCTGCCTTTCTTCGACCGCAACCTGCGAGCGCTCTCGCGCAAGGCCCGCGCAACGGCAGCCCTGGCCCACGTCCGGGGCGTGCTCCTCAGCGACCGCGAGGTTGTAAACGAGCAGAACGTGCACCCGTTCCGCTACGAGGGCATCCCGATCGCCCTCGCGATGAACGGCGACCTCGATCGCTTCCCCGAGATGCGGGCTGACATGGCTGATCTGGTCGCCCCTGAGCTGGCGAAGCAGGTCGAAGGCACGACCGACACCGAATGGCTGTACGCGCTGATCCTGAGCCACCTGAGCAACCCGCACGCGCCGACCGCCGACCCGGAGGAACTGGCGGGAGCCGTCGAGAAGGCGCTTCGGCAGGTCCGCGAGGTGCGTGAGCGCCGCGGACTGGTCCGTCAGTCCGCGGTCAACCTCGTGGTCTCCGACGGCCGCTGCCTGGTCGCGACGCGTTTCGCGTTCGACTACGGCTGGTACCACGAGGGCTGGACCTTCGCGGGCGGGGAGCGCCGCTACGACTACACGACGCTCTGGTACGCGGCCGGCACCGGATACGGACGGCACGACGGTGAGTGGAGCGTTGGCCCCGGTGACCCGGCGACGTCGCTGATTGTCGCGTCTGAGCCGTTGACGCTCGATCGCTCCGCATGGCTGGAAGTGCCGGAGTACTGCCTGCTGGTCGCCTCCCCCGGCGAGGACCGATTGGACGTCAGCCTGCGTGAGCTCGATGCCTGAGAACGACGTGCGCGAAGCCCTGAGCCGCCTCGAGCTCTTCGACGGCGCTCCGCCCTCCATTCTCGAGCGCCTCGTAGTCGCTGCGCGTCCGTTCCGCCTGGCCCCGGGCGAGTATCTGTTCCGCGAGGGGGACCCCGGCGACCGCATCAGCCTTCTCGCAGAGGGCAAATTGGAGGCAAGCATGCGGTTGCCGGGCGGGCGAGAAGTCGAGATTGAGCCTCTGCGCCCCGGTGGCCTGATCGGCGAGATGGCGGTGTTGGCCGAGCGCCCCAGGCGATTCTCGGTTCGCGCCACCGAGGCCAGTGCCGGATGGAGCTTTGCCGCCGCCGACATCGGCCGGCTCGGAGCGACAGAGCAGCCCGAAGTCGTCCGGCGGTTGGGCCGCGTGGCGCTCGAGCGCCTGCGCGAGCAGTACACCCGCCTTGCCGTGCTGTGCGGCGAGGACCCGCGCGCGGACGAGCCCCCCTCCCCTGCCGCGCTCGATGACGCGGGGCCAGTGGTGACGGTGGAGCGGGAGGCGCAGGAGACCGCGTATCTGGAAACCGTGCTTCTGTTCAGCCGCTTCAGCGCCGACGAGATCGAGAACCTGTTCGGCGATCTGCGTCGGCTGGAGGCACCGCGCGGTGCAGCGGTCGTCGCCTCATCCGAAGATGGACCGGTCCTTCTGATCGTCCTCAGAGGGGCGGTGGAGACGTCCATCCGCCGCGGAGGGCTTGCGGCCCGTACCCGTCTCGCGGGGCCCGGACGAATCGTCGGCCACCTGAATCTCCTCGGGGGAGAGCCTGCGCCCACCGTCTCACGCGCCCGCGAGCGCTCGATCCTGCTGGAGCTGCCACTCGAGCGCGTCGCGACAGTCATCGACCGCGGCGATGACACCGGCCGGCGGTTGGGCCGGGCCATCTACGCCGACGTGGTCGACGCGCTGTTCGAGGCACAACGCCCCATCTCACGCATGGCCGCGGCGGGCGGCTGACGCGCTCGGGCCGCTCGTCCGACTCGGCCAAGGGTGCTCGCAAGCGCTGCTTCACCGCTCGACCTCAAAGTCATTCTGACTTGAGGAACAGGGCCCAGATGCCGACTCAAGTACGGATGGCTACGCCACCCAAGAGCGCGACGCTGCCCGGTAGCGCCCCGGCCGAAGCGCCGCCTTACAAGCCGAGCGTGCGCCGCGCCGGCGATCTTTCGGAGCGGCGGAAGAGCGTGCTCGTCGAGCACTCGTCGGAGATGATGCTGGTCGTCTCGCCCGAGGGCTCCATCCAGGTGGCAACTGGAGCCGTCCACGGGGTGCTGGGGATCGAACCGGAGGAAGTCATCGGCTCGTCGATCCTCGAGTTCGTCCATCCACGGGATCGCAGGCTGATGAGCGGGATCATGAACCAGCTGATCGAGTCCGAGAACGGAGCAACCGAGCGAAGCGGTTGGCGTCTGCGCCGCGCGTCCGGCACCTGGGTGGACGTCGAGGTGGTGGCAACGAACCTCATCAACGAGCTTCAGATCGGCGGCGTCCTCCTGAACTGCCGCGACATCTCGGCGAGCAAGGCGTTCGAGGACCAGTTGCGGCACAGAGCCTTCCACGATCCCCTCACTCAGCTTCCCAACCGCGCGCTTCTGCTCGACCGCACCGAGCAGGCGATCGCGCGCGAGAACCGCGCGCTCGGCCTCCTGTTCGTGGACATCGACGATTTCAAGGTGGTGAACGACACCCTCGGACACGCCGCTGGAGACGCCTTGCTCTCCGGAGTCGCCGGGCGCCTCCGCGGCTGCCTCCGCTCCGCCGACACCGCGGCACGCCTCGGCGGCGACGAGTTCGCGCTCCTGATCGTGGAGATGGCGGCGGAGCACGAATGCGAACGTGTCGCCAGCCGCGTGCTGGACACGCTCCGCCGGCCCTTCAGCCTTCACGGCGAGCCCGTCCACATCACCGTGAGCGTCGGCTACGTGACGGCAGCATCCGGGTCCATGAGCGTCGACGAGCTCCTGCGCCGCGCCGACTTCGCCATGTACGCGGCGAAGCGCCGGGGCAAGGCACGCTCCGAGGCGTTCGACCCCGTCGTTGCGGCAGAGTTTGCCGAGAGCTTCGAGAGCACCGAGCCCGTCAACGAGGAGGCTGAGCGGACCACGTGGCTCGCACGCGCCGAGGGGCAGCGAACTGAGATCGAGGAGATCCTCAGCGACCCCACGTCGTACATCAATCAGGTCTTCCAGCCCATCGTGGATCTGAGGAGCGGGCTGGTGTCGTCGTACGAGGCGCTCTCACGATTCGGAGACTCGGCGCGGCCCCCGAACGCCTGGTTCGCGCAAGCTCACCGCTGCGGCCTCGGCATCGAGCTCGAGCTCGCGGCCGCTCGGGCGCAGCTCGAGGCGCCGGGTCGCCCCTCTGGAACCAGGCTCTCGATCAACCTGAGCCCCTCGGCCCTGCAATCGAGCGAGCTCGAATCCCTGCTCGCAGAGCACGACCTCTCAATGGTCACGCTCGAGTTGACCGAGGACGAGCTGATCACCGAGGGCTCTGCGCTCGAAGATCGCCTTGACGAGCTCAGGCTGCGCGGAGCTCAACTCGCGGTGGACGATCTCGGCGCCGGATACGCAGGATTGCGGCAGGTCATGCGGCTCCAGCCGGATGTGCTGAAGCTCGACCACTCGCTCGTCTCGGGAGTCAGCAACGATCCGGCGAAGGCGCCCATGATCGACGCTCTGGTCCGCTATGCCCGGCGCATCGGCGCCGTCGTCTGCGCCGAGGGCATCGAGACGATGGAGGATCTCGAAGCGCTGGCCGATCTCGATGTGACTCTGGGGCAGGGCTATGCGCTCGCTCGTCCGGGCGAGCCGTGGGCCGACGTGAATCCCCACGCGGCCCGGCTCTGCACATCTGCCCTCTGGTCGGTCATCCGGGGCGAATCGACGATCAACAGCTCCACCCGGAGCTCCGAGGCTGAGTTGGAGGAGCTCTGCCAGCTCATCAGCAGGGTGACCGACCGGGATGCGCTCAGGGCCGTGCTGGAGCCGACCAGGCTGCTGCTCCAGGCCGACCAGGCGGCCATCTCGACCCTGAACGAGGCTGAGAGCCACCTGCAGGCAGTGATGGTCGACGGCGGTGTCCTCGACGACGAGACCTACGCCGTCGCCGCCTACCCCGAAACCGAGAGGGCCATGGAGTCGGGTGAAGCGGTGCAGGTCTTGGCGAGCGACGCTTCGATGGATCCGACGGAGCTCGAGATGATGGCCAGCCTCGGCTATCGCTCGATGCTGATGGTCCCGCTACTCGCGGGCGGCAAGAGCATGGGCATCCTGGAGCTCTTCAGCATCGAAGAGCGGCCGTGGACCCGAGCCCAGATCCGCTGCGCTCGCATCCTCGGCTACCAGATGGCCCTGGTGATGCAGAGCGCGCGGCATTCCCACCTGGTCGCGTAGTCCGTAGCCGGAACGCGACAACGACGCGGCCGTGAGGCCGCGCCGTTGCGTGGTGCAATTGGGTTCGTCAGGCCGAAGCGGCTTCCGGTTGGCCCTCGTGCTCGACGCGTGGCAGCCAGCCGAGCCAGCTCGGCAGGTACCAGTTCCAGTCGCCCAGCATCTTCATCGTCGCGGGCAAGAGGACCGCGCGAACGATCGTTGCGTCGATCAGGACCGCCACCGCCAATCCAACACCCATCTGCTTGAAGTCGAGCGCTCCAAGGGTGGCGAATACGGAGAACACGGCGATCATCACGACAGCGGCGCTTGTGACCACTCCGGCTGTTGCCTTGATGCCATGGGCGACCGCGTCGCCAGTCTCCATGCCACCGTCGAACGCCTCGCGGATCCGGCTGAGGATGAACACGTGGTAGTCCATCGACAGACCGAACAGGAGGACGAACAGGAACAGCGGCAGCCAGGAGACGATGCCGCCGTTGGACTGGAATCCCAGCGCCGACTCCAGGTGACCGTCCTGGAAAACCCAGACCAACACGCCGTAGGCCGCGGCCACGGAGAGCAGGTTGAGCACGATCGCCTTGAACGCGATCACGATCGACCGGAAAGTGACCATGAGCAGGAGGAACGCCAGACCGAGGACGAACGCGAAGACGATCGGCGCGCTGCCGCTCATCTGGGCGTTGAAGTCCTCCGACCCGGCGGTCATGCCGGTCACGTAGGAGGTGGCCCCGTCGACCCGGTCGAGCGTGGCTGGGACGAGCTCTTCACGCAGAGCCGCCAGAGCCTCGATCGACTCGTCATCGGTGCCGTTCCCGACCATCGGAATCGTCATCACGCCGACGTTTCCTGCGGGGTTGACCTCATAATCGACCGGGTCGTTCATGAGGCCCGAGTCGATCGCTCGGTCTCGGAGGTCGCCGACGGCGGCAACCAGAGCCGCGTCCTCGGCATCCTCGGCCTCGATGACGACGACCGCCGGCAGGGGCGTGCCCGGGAACGCGTCCTGGATCCGGTTGTATGTCTTCACGACCTCCAGATCCTGGGGCAGGCCCTGGGCACCAGTCTCTTTGGTGTCCATGTGGAGGGCCGGGATCGCCAACGTCACGAGCACCGCGCCCGCGAGAGCGGCCGATACTGCCGGCCGGCGCAGGACCCGGTCCAGGATCGCCGACCACACGCGCGAGTCGCTGCCGTCGCGGCGCCCGATGCGCCCGATGAACGGGATGCGCCCCTTCTCGACGCGGTCACCGAGCTTCGAGAGGGTCGCCGGCAGCACCGTCAGCGATCCAAGGACCGCAACGGCTACGACGACGATCGTCCCGATGGCAAACGAGATGAACGTGGCGTTCCCGGTCAGGAACATTCCGGCCATGGCGATGGCCACGGTCATCCCAGAGACCAGCACCGCACGACCCGAGGTCGCCGCCGCGATCTCGAGCGCCTCTTCATTCGAGCGCCCTGCGCGCCGCTCCGCGCGCTCCCGGCGCAGATAGAACAGCGAGTAATCGACTCCCACGGCCAGGCCGATCAGGAGGACCACCGAGCTGATGGCCTCGTCGAGCGGGAATATCTGGCTGATCGGGCCAAGCAGCCCGAGCGTCGCGGCGACCGCCGAGAGCGCGAGCAGCAGTGGCACGCCCGCGGCGACCAGGGCGCCGAACGCAACGACCAGGATCAGCAGCGTGATCGGCAGAGAGAGCATCTCGGCGCGCTGGAAGTCCTCGGCGAGGCTCTCGTCGAAAGCCTTGATGATGCTCGCGTCGCCGACCTCCTCGATCCGATACTCCGGATGCGCTGACTGCACCTCGCCGACTGCCGCGAGCGGAGCTTCAACGCGGTCGACGACCACATCGTCTCCGCCTTGCAGCTCGAAAGTGACGATCGCCGAGTGCCGATCAGCAGAAACCTGCCCCGCGTTCGAGTCCGTCAGAGGCGACTCGATCTCGGTCACGTGCTCGACATGCGAGAGCTGCGCGACCACATCGGAGACCGCGGACCTGAAAGCCGGGTGGTCAACCGTTGAGTCGCCACGAGTCTGGATCAGGACCTGCTCCGTCTGGTTGTCGGGAAAGCCCGCGTCCGCGAGGATCTGCTCGCCCTGGCGAGACTCGCCGTTGCCGAGGTCCTCGTCGGCGATCTGCTCCGTTCCGACCTTGCCGCCGATGACGATGCTGAGCACGACGAAGGCGATCCATCCGAGGATCGCGATGCGCCGATGCTTGGCGCTCCAGCGTGCGGCGCGAGAGGCGATGCTTGTGCGTGACATGGTTCCTCCTTGAACGGGGTTTGACTGCATGGCGCCAGCGTCCCAGGGCCTGAAGCCGGTTCCAATGCGGCCAGCAGGCGTCTTTAAGAGCGGGGTACCGCCCGTCGGAGGTGCGGTTATCCGTATACGCAGAAGCCCGTTGCTGCGCAACAATCGGCGTGTGTCACCAACCGTTCTCGTAGTGGACGACCACGCCGGGTTCCGCTCGCGCGCGCGCCTCTTGCTCGAAACCGAGGGGTACGAGGTCGTCGGCGAGGCGGCCGACGGGCAGGCGGCCCTGGAGGAGACCAGGAGGCTCCTCCCCGACTTGGTCCTCCTCGACGTTCAGCTCCCGGACGGCGACGGGTTCGACGTCGCGGCGCGTATCACCGCTGAGGGGACCCCACCGGCCGTGGTCCTGGTCTCGAGCCGTGACTGGTCTCACTCCGCTGAGCTGATCGTCCGCAGTGGGGCTAAAGGCTTC
Organism: uncultured bacterium; assembly: GCA_963740125.1. Lineage (GTDB taxonomy): Bacteria > Actinomycetota > Thermoleophilia > Solirubrobacterales > 70-9 > JALZKA01. Next base: position 466,113 of record CAVUCV010000006.1, read on the forward strand.
CTGCCGAAGGATCAGCTTTCCGGAGCTGCGATCGCGGAGCTCCTGAGTTGAGGTCGCTTCGCCAGGCTCTGATCGGCCTCGGCATCGTCGGATTCATCGCCGGCGTCCTCAGCCTCGTTGTCGCCTTCTCGAGCGACCATCTCGACCAGGTGCAGGTCGGCGCCGTTGTCTTCTATCCGCTGATCGGGTGGTCGTTCATCGGGACTGGACTGTTCGCGTGGTGGCGGCGGCCGGCGAACCGCCTCGGCGCCCTAATGGCGGCGGTCGGCTTCGTCTGGTTCCTCGCCGCACTGATCGCCTCGGACGTGCCTGGCCTGTTCGCGATCGGCGGCCTGCTCAACGCCCTGCCTTTCGCGATCCTTCTGCACATGCTCGTCGCGTTCCCGACGGGCCGCCTCGAAACCCGAGGTGAGCGGTTCCTCGTCGCGGTCGCGTACTTCGACGTGACGGTGATGCAGCTGATCTCGGTGCTGTTCCTGGACACCGGCGACCCCGATGTCTGCGTCGGCTGCCCGACGAACCCGCTGCTGATCAGCGATCAGGAGGTGGTGTCCGGAATTGCCTCCGGACTGCAGACCCTCATCGCCGTTGCCGGGGTAAGCGCCGTCGCGGTGCTGCTTTACCGGCGCTGGCGCTCGGCTTCCGCGCCCGCCAAGAGCGCGCTCTCCCCCGTTCTCCTCACCGGCGGACTTACCGGCATCCTCCTCGTGATCAGCCTGATCGGTGACATCTCCGGCGTGCCCCGACGGAGCGGCCGAGGACGTCATCGACCTCCTGGCGGCGGCGGCTATGGCCTCCGTGCCGCTCGCGTTCCTGGCCGGCCTCATGCGCTCCCGGTTGTCACGCGCCGCCGCCGTGAGCGAACTCGTCGGTCGGCTTGGAGAGCCGGATCGCAGGCAGGGGCTTCGCGACGCCCTTGCCGACGCGCTGGGCGACCCGACGCTCTCGCTGGCGTACTGGGTCCCCGACCAGGGTCGCTACGTGGACGCCTCGGGGCAGCCCGTGGAGCTGCCCGCGCCGGGACGGGAACACTGCCTGCACCCATGTCGAGCACGAGGGGAACCCGGTGGCGGTGATCTGCCACGACACCTTGCTCGACACCGAGCCGGAGCTGGTGGAGGCGGTGGGAGCCGCGGCGGGCCTGGCGCTCGAGAACGAGAGGCTGAACGTCGAGCTGCGGGCTAGGGTCGAGGAGCTTCGGGCGTCCCGGGCGCGCATCGTCAAGGCCGCGGACGAGGAACGCCGGCGACTCGAGCGCGACCTGCACGACGGAGCGCAGCAGCGGCTCGTCTCCCTCGCTTTGAGCCTCCGCCTGGCGAGCGCAAAGCTCGATGGCGACCCGGCGGCCGCCAGGGAGCTTCTCGAAGAGAGCGCAAGGGAGCTGGGCGAGGCGACCGGCGAGCTTCGGGAGCTTGCCCGTGGCCTCCACCCCGCTGTTCTGAGCGATCGCGGCCTGCCCCCAGCTCTGGAGGCTCTGGCGGGACGGGCTCCCCTGCCGGTCGAGCTCGAAGCGACGCCCGAGAAGCGACTACCCGCTGACCTGGAAGCAGCCTCGTACTTCGTGGTAGCCGAGGCCCTGACGAACATCGCACGCTATGCGCACGCGTCGCGCGCGGTCGTCAAGGTGAGCAGGGTGAACGGAGAGGTCGAGGTCGAGGTTCGCGACGACGGCGTCGGTGGCGCCGATCCCGCCGCCGGCTCAGGCCTCCGCGGCCTAGCTGATCGCATAGCAGCTCTGGACGGCCGGCTCGAAGTGGTGAGCCCGGCCGGAGGGGGCACGGTGGTGAGAGCGGTGATCCCGTGCGAGTAGTCGTCGCCGAGGATTCCGTGCTGCTCCGTGAGGGGCTCGTGCGATTGCTCCAGGACGCCGGGATGGAGGTCGTCGGACAGGCGGGCGACGCCGACGACCTGCTTCGGAAGACGCGCGCCCACAAGCCAGACGTGGTCATCGTCGATGTGCGCATGCCGCCGACGAATACCGACGACGGGCTGCGAGCCGCCCAGGTGATCCGAAGAGAGCTGCCGGAGGTCGCGGTCCTGGTCCTCTCGCAATACATCGAACAGACCTACGCGCTCGAGCTGCTCGAGGTCGATGCGAAGGGAGTCGGCTATCTCCTCAAGGACCGCGTCGCGGACGTCGAGCGCTTCATCGATTCCATCAAGCGCGTCGCGGACGGCGGGTCGGCATTGGACCCGGAGGTCGTCTCGCAGCTACTCGGTCGCGCGCGGGAGGACGACCCGCTCGCGGACCTGACCCCTCGCGAGCGCGAGGTACTGGAGCTGATGGCCGAGGGACGCACCAACCAGGCGATTGCCGACTCACCTCGTGGTCAGCGAACGTGCCGTCGAGAAGCACGTCACCAACCTCTTCGGCAAGCTCGGCCTCACGACGAGCCCGAGCGACCACCGGCGGGTCCTCGCCGTGCTCACCTACCTGAAGGCCTGAAAGTCCGGCAGGAGACAGGCGCCGAAGCTGCGAGACCAGTCATCATGTACCCATGGGGAGCATGGGGGCGACTGCAGCGACGGAGGAGCGGAGCGATGGGCTCGACCTCGTCGGGTACCTGGCGCCGACACACCTGAATTGGCTCGATGCCGAGCCCGAGCGGCGCATGGCGCGAGCTCGAGGCAACGTATGTGTTCGGCGATGTATCGGGGTTCACCGCTCTGGGCGAGCGTCTGGCACGCCGAGGGCGAATCGGCTCCGAGACCCTTACGGATGCGATTACCGCGGTCTTCACCGCGATGCACGAGGCGATCTCGATCGAGGGAGGCGAGATCCTCAAGTTCGGAGGGCGATGCGGTCCTCGCGATGTTCACGGGGACGGGCCACGAGGCGCGCGGGGCAGCTGCCGCTCTTGGAATGCAGGACGCGCTGCGAGCCGTCCGCATCCCAGGCGTCGCGGCATCCCGGCGCAGGCTCAGCATGTCGGTGGGCGTCGCATCCGGGATCGCGCATCTGTTTCTCGCCGGAAGAGAGCCTCGCGAGTTGATGGTGGCCGGTCCCCTTGCAAGCGAGGTCGTCGCGCGGGAGGGTCAGGCCCAGGCGGGCGAGGTCTTGCTGTCCCCGAGCGCGCTCGCAAATCTGCCACCGGGGTTCGTGATCGACGTGGGCGCGGAAAAGGGTGCCCGCCTGCTCGCCCGTCCGCCGACTGACCCGGTGGGCCCACCCGCGGTCCCCTCCGGTGCCGACCCCACCGCTGGTCTCCCTCCCCACCTCCATCGCCATCAGCCCGACGCCGGCGAACACCGCTCCGTGGCGATCGCCTTCGTGAAGCTGGGGGGTTCAGACAAGCTGCTCGCCCGGAGCGGCCCGGAAGCGCTTTCCGCGGCGCTCGACCATGTCGTGGGTGCAGTGGCGTCCGCGTGCCGCGAATGGGGCATCGCGCTTGTGTCATCCGACGTCGACGCCGACGGAGCCAAGCTGATCCTCAGCGCGGGCGCGCCCGTCGCCTCACCCGACGACGACGACCGCATGCTGCATGCCCTGCGCGACATCGTCGACGTCGAGTCGCCCCTGGCCATTCGAGTCGGCGTGAATCGCGGCCCCGTCTTCACCGCGGACATCGGACCGCCCGCGCGGCGGGTCTGGTCGCTCCTGGGCGACGACGTCAATCTCGCGGCGCGTGTGATGTCCAGGGCCGAGCGCGGCAGCGTGCTTGCGACCCCGTCAGTGCTCAAGGGCGTGCGCGACGCGTTCGAGCGCACCCCGATCCCTCCCTTCGAGGTCAAGGGGAAGAAGGCTCCGGTGCACGCCGAAGTGGTCGGCCCGGCGCGTGGCAGGCGCCAGGAGGACGAAGGGACCAGAGGCCGGCTGATCGGCCGCAAGCGGGAGCTCGAGGCGCTGCGCTCAGCGCTCGACGAGGCGCGATCCGGAGAGCGGCAGGCCATCGAGGTGGTCGGCGAGCCCGGCGTCGGAAAATCGCATCTGACCGCCGAGGTCCGGGCCGAGGCCTCCGACATGACTCTCCTTCATGTTCAGGGAGGGCCCATATGCGGCGCGGACGCCCTACCTCGCGATCCGCCGCGCCCTCCGCACTGCCGTTCTGCCAGGGCTCGACGAGAACGCGGATGCAGCAGCGCCGCTTGCCGATCGGGTCAACGAGCTCGATCCGGGGCTTGAGCGCTGGCTCCCGCTCATCGGCCTCCCATTCGGCATCGAGTTCGAAGCAACGGAGGCAACGCGGCAGCTGGCGCCGGAGTTCGTTCCCGAGCGGATGGCCAGAGCCATCGGCCGCCTGCTGGACCTGGCGCTGCCCCCCGAAGCGGTGCTCGCGCTTGTCGAAGATGCGCATTGGCTCGACGGAGCCTCGGCGGCGCTTCTCTCAATCCTCTTCAAGCGTCCGCCCAGCGCAGACGGAGCACGGGGCCGAGGATTCCTGGCGGTCGTCACGCGGCGTCCCGGCCCCAGCCCCTTCGGGGAGCTGGACCTGACCACGATGGAGCTGGCTCCGCTCGGGGACGATGCGGCTCGCGAGCTTCTCGAGCCCCGCAGCGAAGAGGACGCCGTGTTCCCGGCCGCGGCGCGGGAGCAGCTGATCGAGCGGGCCCGCGGCAACCCGCTGTTGCTGCTGGAGCTCGTCGCCGCCGCACGTAGCGGTGCCGCGCTGGACGAGCTGCCCGATTCGGTCGAAGCCCTGATGAACGCTCGCATGGACACCCTGCCGCGACGACGAGCGCCAGGTGCTTCGCGAAGCGTCGGTGATCGGGAACGAGGTTCAGGTCTCGCTCCTCGCCGACATGGCGGGTCGCGAGCCGGCTGGGCTGGAGGCGGTCATCGAGCGCCTCCGGGACTTCCTCGTCCCCGTGCGCCCGGGGACGGTGCGGTTCTCTCACGCGCTGATGCACGACGCGGCGTACGCGGCTCTGCCATTCCGGCTCCGCCGGCGACTCCATGCGCGGGCGGGAAGCGCCCTCGAGCGCCGCGGCGGCGAAGGCCTCGAGGGGCTGCTCGCGATCCACTACGGAGCCGCGCGGCGCTGGGCGGAAACCTGGCAGTACGGCCGCCTGGCGGGCGAGCGGGCCATGGAGCGCGCCGCGCCGGTGGAGGCGACGGGCTTCCTGCGCTCCGCGGTCGAGGCTGCGCGCTGGCTTCGGCCGCGCGTGTCCTCCGATGAGCTGGCCCGGGTTACCGCCCGGCTGGGCGAAGCCGCGGAGCTGGCCGGGTCCTATGAGGAGGCGCGCAAGGCCTACGCGCGGGCGCGGGTGTTGGTCCGAGGCGACAAGGTGGCCGAAGCCGAGCTGTTCCTGCGCGAGGGCCGGCTCCGCGAGGGAGCGGGCACCCTGCCCCAGGCCCTTCGCTACTACAGCCGCGGGATCAAGGTTCTCGGCGGCGCGAGGTCCCACGACGCCCGCGTGGCGCGAGCTCGCCTCGTCCTCGCCCGCGGTGCGACCCGGTTGCGAGGGGGTCACCACCGGAAGGCGCTGCCGCATCTGGAACAGGCGGTCCGCGAGGCCGAGAAGGCGGATGACCAGGCCACCCTCGGCCATGCCTATTACCTGCTCGAGTGGGCGCACAGCGACCTGGGGAATCCCGAGGCCGGCCGCTACCGCGACCTCTCGCTGCCGATCTTCGAAGCACTCGGCGACTTCGACAAGCAGGGGCGCGTCCTCACCAACCTGGGTGTGACGGCCTATCACGAGGGCCGCTGGACGGAGGCGGTCGAGCTCTATGGGCGCGCGACCGAAGCAGCCGATAAGGCCGGCGACGCCGTCGGAACGGCGTTCAACATCAACAATCTCGCCGAGATCCGGCTCGAGCAGGGTCACGTGGACGAAAGCGAGCGATTGCTGCGCGAGGCGCTCGCCACCTGGCGTGCGGCCGGCTTCGGCGCGGGCGTGGGCACCGTCCTTCGCAACCTCGGCCGGGTCGAGATGCGGCGGGGCAAGCTCGACCTCGCGGCCGAGCTCTTTCGAGCGCGGACGCGAAACGCTTACGGGCATCGGAGCCGCGGGCCTGGTCTGCGAGCTCGACGCATACGAGGCAAAGCGGCTCATCCTGACCGGCGATCCCGAAGCGGCCAAGCTCCTCGCGGAGGAGATCCAGCAGCGCGCCCGCAAGATCGCGGTGATCCCGGCGCTGCCGGCCTTCCTTGCGCGGGTTTGCGGTGTCGCCTCGGTCCTGGCGGGCCGCCGCGAGGCGGGCGTCGAGCTCCTACGCGACAGCGTCGCGCTCGCGCGCTCGGCGGAGGCGGCCTACGACGAGGCTCTGGGACTGGATGCGCTCGCGACCGTTCTCGAATCGCAGGGCCAGAGGCGAGAGCCTGCGGGCAGAAGCGGAAGCCCTGTTCGAGCGGCTCGACGTCGTCGCCCCGCCTGCGACCGGGCTGAACGGGATCGCAGGCGCTAGCGGACGGTGAGCGAGATCGCCTTGCCCTCGTCCACGGGTGAGGTGTTCCCGGCGTAGTCCACCGACTGCGCGCTTGCACGCCACGGGCCCTTGCCGGGCAGCGGCGCGCTCCAGGTGCACTGGCCCGTGGTTCCACACGTCAGCGAGTCGGACTCCCGCTGGACCGTCTGCCTGCTGTTCGTGCTCTGATAGGTGATCCGGACGAGACGGACGCGTGAAAGCGCGTCGAACGCGACGCCACGCAGCTTGCCCGTCGCGGGCCTGGAGCACCGAGCCCGGCGCAGTTGTGATGTCCACCGTCGGCAGTGTCCGGTCGATGTTCACCGCAGGGGATTGAGCGCTCGCGGTCCGTCCGGCAAGGTCCACGGCGGAGCCGCTCGCGGTCTGGTCGCGTCCCTCCTGGGTGAACGTGATTTCGTCCGTCGCATTGGCCGGTGCTCCCGTCAGGTCGTCCTGGCCGCAGCGGGCAAGGCCGGACATCGCGTCCGAGCAGCTGAATCGCACCGTGACGCCCGCCCGGTTGAACCAGCCGAAGGCGTTGGGCGCCTCCAGGGTCGTGGCCGTGATCGACGGGTTGCCGAGGTCGATGTTGATCCCGTTGACGGTGGCCGACGACGTATTCCCCGCGCGATCCGTCGCCGTCCCCGCTGCCGTCTGATTTGCTCCGCCGCTCGAAAGGGTCACCGGGTCGGGGCAGTCGGCAACACCCGCCACCGCATCGGCGCACGTGAAGCTGACGGTCACCGGGCCGTCGTACCAGCCGTTGGCATTAGCGGCGCGGTCGGCCTCGGCTGTCACCGTGGGCCCGCTGCGATCGACCGCGAAGCGCTCGATCGCAAGCGAGCCGTCGGAGCCGCGGTAGACGACCAGGTGCTCGCCCTCGGCCGGCTCGCCGATCGTGAACGGGCCATCGTCCGGGCGGAACGCACCGCCGTCGACCGAGACCTCAAAGGTGGCGTCGCCATGATCCCCGGGGTCCAGCGAGACCTGTGGCGGCGCCGAGTAGTAGCCCGACGCAGGCGTCGCCGGCGTCAGCCTCACCGTGGGATCGCCCGCCTCCGGCTCGGGCAACGGCGCGAACGCGTAGCCCTCGACCTTCTTGTTGGAGTAGGCGACGTTGTAGGAGGTGTCGTAGACCTGCACCACCGCTTCGGAGATCGAGGTCCCGGACGGGAGCGGGCCGCCGGCGGAGAGGATGCCGGGCGCGATCACCGAGAGCTCGACTCGATGCCACTCGACCTCTCCCCCGGCAGACTCGTCGGCATCAGTGACGTAAAGGAGCGTGCCGCCGAGCAGGTCGTCACCCTCGGCGTCAACGCGGATCGAGAACCCGTCCCCCGCGATCAGGCCGTCGACGCGTGTGATCGTCGGCGGCACGAAGTCGTCGGAGGTGGAGCGGAGCACTCGACCGCCCATCTCGAGGTTGAGGCGCTGGCGATCGCCCCTGAAGGAGCCGGCCATCAGCGTGAGCATGTCCCGCCTTCCCTCGGCCGTCGCCTGCGCCTCGACGGTCGCGATCGTGGCGGGGAAGAACGGCTCTTCCGAATCCGGTTCCGGCTCGTGCTCGGCGAGGTCGAGCGTGGCGCCCGCCACAACCGGGTCGATGCCGCTGAAATCGGCGGTCGTGAGGGATTCCAGGAGGAAGCCGTGCGCCGGCCCGTCTTCCGACGTCACGTCCTGCACCGTCTTCGGCTGGATCGGCCGGCGCTGGACCACGAGCGGAGCCTCGTCGTCGACCTGCCAATAGCTTCCGCGGTCGGTGTCCACGCGGTTGAACCGGTCGCGGAGGTCCACATCGATAGGCGTCGAGCTGCGCGAGGTCGGCGCCTCGAGCTCGCCCGCGCTGAGCGCGCGCAGGCCCGCGTCCTCGAGGTCGAGCGGCGGAACGACGCCCGCTCCCTCTCCGCCGTCGGCGCCTACCCGGTACATGGGCAGGCCGTAGAAGGTCGCTTCCATGGAAGCCTTGCTCCAGTAGACGTCCGGCACCCCGACGGCGGCGAGGCTCCGCTGCTTGGCCAGCATGAGCGCCTGGCCTGCCGTGACCTCGCCTGAGGCGAGTCCGTCCGCGTACTCGGCCATGACCCGCTCCGAGTAGGCGACAGCGGAGTCGTCCCCATAGCCGAACCCGGTGTTGGCGGCATACAGCGCACCGCGCGTCGCCATCTGCTCGGCCCAGTCGCCGAGCCGCTCGTCGGCGCCGGAGGAGGCGTCTCCGATCGCCAGGTTCAGCCCGGCGTGACAGCCGACCGTGAACACGGCACTGCCGGCCGGCACGGTCGCATCCGCGGCGAACAGGAGATCCGGGGCGGTGCCGGCATGGGTCGCCGCCGGCAGCGCGGCGGAATGGTCGTAGTGGGCGTTCACCGAGAGGAAGCCCGCGCCGGCGGCGTTCAGCCCCTCGAGGGCATCGTCGGCGGTCCAGCTCTCGTCGACTCGGCTCTGCGCCGCGCCGGCGCCCACTCGCGCCTCGAGCGAGCTGAAGATGTCGAGCGCTCCGTCGGCGAGGAAGTCGTAGCCCGTGACGAACGCGCGCTGGGGCTCCACGATCCCATCCGAGTCGAGGAAGGACTGCGCCTGCGTTTCGATCTGGGCGGGCGTCTCGACCAGGCGGCCAAGCGCGACGTCGGGGGCGTAGCCCCACTCCATCGGGTCGAAGTCGCCGTAGGGATCGTCGGTCAACATGAATCCGTTGCGGAAGGCCGCAGAGACGGAGTTGTCGTCCGGCGCGCCGTCAGCGTTTCGGTCGAGAGTCGCGTCGTCGGCGTAATCGGATTCGTTGCCGATCACGGTCCGATCCGGGACGCGGGCCTGCGGCAGCACCTCGTCAGGGCCGATCAGGACGATCGAGCGGAGCTCGGGCAGCCCGCCGGAGTCGCTACGAACGTCATCGACGATCTCGTTGATCTGGGTCACGACTTCGTTCGCACGGTCGATCGAGCACGGCTCGGCGTCCCACCCGGCGAACGCCTCGCCGGTCGAGATTTCGGGGTGATTGTCGACTGGCACGACGACGCCGTCCGTCTCGTCGGCGAGCTCTTCCAGCTTGGAGATCGCGGACGCGGTTGCGGCTTCGCCGTCGCGCGCGGCCATACGGCCCGGAGCGACGAGATAGAGCGCCTTCGTCGTCGCGGGCACGCTCTCTGGATAAGGGATCTGCTGCTCGCCGCCGAGCGATCGGGCGGGGCAGGCCGGCGCCGGCGCGGCCGGAGCGTCCGTGCGGCGGATGACATACGGGCCGGCCTCGGCAGAGCCGTTGTAGCCGACGACCTGGGCGACGAAGGTCTGCCCAGCCTCCTCAGGCGTCACCTCGACGCTCGCCGCCTCATCGGCTGTGCCGCGCTGGATCGAGCTCGTTCGAACGGCGAGGCCGGTGCGCCGCAGCGCGATGTCCTGGATCTGATCCGGCGCGACGATCGTTTCGTCGGTCGGCTCGTCGCCACCATCCTCGACGGCTGTCCGCCGCAACGCCGTGCGCCGCAACGCCGTGCGTCGAAGAGCCGTCGACTCAGGCCCGGCCTCGGGCCCGTAGATCACGAGGTCGTAGTCGCCGGGCAAGTGGGAAAGCGCGATCGTCGTGCGGCCCTCCGCCGGGGTGAAGGCGAACGAATCGCTGTCCGATGCACTCGCGATGTGGCCGGTGAGCAGTGCGTCGGCCCCTAGAGGGCGCGCCTCGTCCAGCTCATCCCCCGGATCGCGGGAGTCGTCCACCGTGCTCGTCACCTCGTTCGAGTCGACGGTCTCGCCACCGCCCCGGACGCTGAGTCGCGCGCCGTCGATCGGCCCGAGCGCCGAGCCGGGCTCGACGAGCAATTCGACGCTGGCGGAACGCAGGCCCGCAGCTCCTGCGCAGACGGGGGCGAGGTCGTAGACGAAGGGGCCGCGCTGGGTGCCGTCGGCCGGCTTGCCGCTGCCCAGGTCTTGCGCACCTCCCCCGTCCAGCGAGATCGTCGCACCATCGGGGACCGGACGGGCGTCACCCGGCGCCGCGAAGACGAGCTCCAGGTTCGACGCCGACCCACAGTTCAGGGTGAGCGTCGCGTCGTAGGCCATCAGATCGGTCTCGCGGAACTCCGCTTCTCCGAGCAGCCCATCGAGATCCAGAGCTTCGTAGGGAATCGCGTCCGGGTCCAGGACGGCCAGCACCACGTCGCCCACGCTCAGGTCCTGCAGGCTCGGCTTGGGCAGAAGCCCGATGAGCTGGAGCAGGGTGGCCGAGCCAAGCTCGGCGTCTGAGAGCTCGCCCAGGCGCCGGTCCTCGCACGCGCCGCAGTTGAGGATCGAGGCGAACTCCGCCGCCTCAGCGTCCGCGAACGGCTCGATCGAGAGGTCGAGCTCGCGCAGCAGGAAGTCACCCATCGGGGAGGCGCCGTCCCCGCTCCCGAGGTCGGTCTCGCGGAGCGAGATCGGTTCCGCGTAGTAAGCGGAAAGATCGTCTCCCAGGAGCTCCAGCTCGAGCAGCGTCGTGCTCGACGGGTCGACGCCGTTCGAGCAGTCGTACGGCTGGCCCGCGAGGTAGGAGCACCAGCCGCCGTCCGGCTCGGGCAGGGAGGCGAGTGGGACCTGGCCCAGGAGCAGCGCGGCCATGGAGGTCCGTCGCAGCGCGGTTGAGCTGAGATCGATGTCATCGAGCGTCAGCGAGCCGACGCCGGTCGGGTTGAGGCTCAGGGCATCTTCGAGAGTGAGGGTCTGAAGCGGCACGTCGACTCCAAGAAGCTCTTCCCAGCTCGTCCGCCGCAAGGCGATCTCGGAGAGAAGGGTGCGGCGCAGGGCCGTCTCGGCGAGCGCCGTTGAGAGGAGGCCGGTCCGCCTGAGCGCCGTGCGGCGAAGAGCCGTCGAGGCGATATCGGTGCGCCTGAGCGCCGTGCGCCGCAGGGCAGTGCGCCGCAGGGCGGTGGCCTGAGCGTCCTCGGCCGCCTTCAGCGCGGCACTCGGGTCGAGATTTGCGAGCGGGATTCGCTCATGGCCTGCCGCGCCGCTGCCGGGCGTCACGCTCAGCTCGATGTCCTTGGCGGGCGGGCCGCCTCCGCCGCCTGCGAGGCGCGCCAGCGCCGTCCGGGCAGTGTTCTCGCAAGCGCCGAGGACCAGGATCGACTCGCCGTCGAGGGTCAGCCCGGTTGGACCCGCGCCGGCGGTGTTGTCGCATTGGGCAACGAACGTCCGGCCGTCGGAGCTGAAGGAGGAATCGAGCGTCGGCGAGCCGTCGTCGGTGAGCCGGGCGATGCCCCAGCGGTAGGTGACGGGGGAGCCCGAGCTCGCGGTGCCCGCGACGACCGGGCGCCCGAGCGAATCGACTGCGACGTCAGCGGGTGCGTAGCCGGAGCCGGCGGGCATCAGGCCGCCGATCACCTTGCCGCCGTCCCCGAAGTCAGGATCCGGAGCGCCCGCAGACCCGAACCGGGCGACCGCTCCCACTCCGGCGGCTGGACCGGCGGTGACGAAGCCTCCATCGGCGAGCGGCGCGAGCGCGGCGGCATAATCCTCGCCGGTCCCGCCCGAGAGGTTGTGCGTGGCGATGCCACCGGATGCCAAACGTCGAGTCAAGGGCTCCGGTCGGCCCGAGGCGGGCCAGGAGCGTGTCGGCGGTGCTGGAGGTCGCCGAGGGCCGCGCCTCGCCGGCAAGCAACACCTTGCCGTTCGGCAGGACGGCAAGGTCATGGGCCGTCACGTCCTTGCCTGCCACCGCGACCCGCGCAACTCCCTGGGTGCCGAAGGAGGAAGCGACGCCCGAGGGCGTGACCTTGATCACCGTCAGCACGAGCCGGCCGCCGCTGCTCGACCGGGCGGTGACGAACGCCGAGTTGGCGTCAGCGACCGCGACGCCGGTCACCCGAGCTGAGCCGCCCACATTCACGTTGACCCGGCCGCTCGACCCCCAGGTGCTGTCCCGGACCCCGTTCGGGGTGAAGCGCTCGACCGTGATCCGGCCGTCGGCGTTGCCGCCTCCGGCGACCAGGACCTTGCCATCGGGCGCGAGCGCCGTAGCTGCCGTGCGGCCCGGGGCGAGGCTGTTCGTGTGGAGCTCGCCTCCGACGCCGAACGTGGGATCGTTGGTGCCGGCCGCCGTCACTCCCTCTAGGAAGACGCGGTCCGAGGCATTTCGCAGGAGGCCGGCGAAGACGACTCTGCCGCCGGTCTGGACGAGCGGCGCATCCACCGCGTCGTAGCGATCCCCCGAGGGGAGGGCCACGAGGCCGTCGGTGCCGAAGCCGGGATCCAGGTCGCCTGGCTCCGCTGCCGCGAGCGGGACCGCAATCGCGAGCAGGGAAGCGCATCCGACCGCCACCCATCGTCGAGCATTGCGCTCGACATCCCGTACGGCCCTCACAAGATTCCCCCTCGTAGATGCCTTTGGTGCTGCCGAGGACCTTAACTGAAAACCCGACAGCGGCTGTGTGACATCGACACTAATCCCTGTCCGCCTCCTCCGGCCTACCCAAAGCGGTCGGCGTCGGTGGGGCTAGGTGAACAGCTCGGCCGGAGCGGCTTCGAGCGCAGCTTCCGTCGCCCGGCGACCCGCCTCGACCGCCGCGTCGATCTGGTGGAACTCCAGGAGGCCGACTCCGGGTGAGCGTGGCTCGATCACCAGGTTTGCGTGCTTTCGCGAGGCCTGCGCCGTGTTGCTGCTCGCAAGCAGGAACAGCCTGCCCAGCGTCTCCCCCAGGCCAGGGGCGGGGCGATCAGTGAAGCCCGGAGTTGCCGCCTCGAGCTCTTCCTGGCCGGCGCCGTTGCTTGCCGCCGCCGGTCCGCCGCCGGCCCGGATGTCGACTGCAATCACGGGACCTTCCCCCAGCTCCGCCATCGATTCGACCGGAAGGTTGTCGATCAGGCCGCCATCGATCAGGAGGCGCTCGCCGCGGACCTGGGGCGGGGCCAGGACCGGCAGGCACATGCTCGTCCCGATGTGATCGCCGAGCCGCCCGCTGCGATGGACCACCAGCTCCGAGCGGCGCAGGTCGGCGCTGGCGCAAAAGAAGGAGCGGCCGAGCTCCTCGAAGCGCACATCGCCGAACACTCCCTCGAGCATTTCCGCAAACCGCTGGCCCTGGATCATCGAGTGGCGCGGGATGCGCCAGTCGTTGAGGGGATACTTGCGCACGAAGCTGTCGTAGGCGATCGCGTCGATCTCCTCGGGATCGAGCCCTGCCGCGTAAAGGCCGCCGAGGAACGCTCCCATGCTCACACCCGCGATCCTGTCGACGGCGATGCCGGCCGCCTCCAGCTGCTCGATCACGCCGATGTGGGCAAACGCCCTCGCGCCGCCGCCGGAGAGCACGAGGCCGACCGATCGCCCACACAGCCGGCGCGCCAGCCGGGCCACGTCAGCTCCCCTTTGTGCGGTCCGCAGGGGGTGATGTTCGATGGGGTCGATCAGCTCGACCAGATCGGCAAGCCCGCCGGAGCCCGGCTCGACGTCGCACGCCACGAGATCCGCTTCGCGAAGCGCCGGATCGAGCTCGCCCTCGATTCCGTCCCCTGGCGCCGCCACCACGAGGATGCGGTCCGCCTGCTGAATGCAGAAGCGCCGCCATTCCGGCGTTGAGCCCGGGTCCACCGGCAGCACCACGACGCCGGTGTCGGCCTCCGCGCGGTCCAGTCGCGCCCCGAAAGCCGCCGCGTCGCCTGTGCCGCCGTTGGATTGAGGCTCGGCGAGGCACACCGCCGGCGCATGGGTGCGGAGGGAACCGGCGAGATCCTGCGCCAGCTCCTGGGCGCGATCGGAGTCGCCGAGCGCGAGGACGGAGATGGTTGCGGCAATCGGGCGCGCCGCGAACTTCACGCCCTCCGACTCGGCGAGCTGCCGAGCGAGCTGCAGATTCAAGGCGCGCGAGAGCTCCAGCGAAGTCTCGAGGAGACGCTGGAAGTCCGCCTGTCCTATCTCCACGAGCTCGCAGTCGCGCGCGGCTCTGATCGAAGCGGCGCGAGGCTCGCCGGTAATCAGTGCGAGCTCGCCGAGCGCCGCGCCGCGCCCGAGCTCGCGGAACGCGTTACCTGAGCCGTCGACGATCTCGATCCGGCCCGCGCGAACCACGTACATGGCATCGCCCGCGTCTCCCTCGCGGAAGAGCCATTCACCCGCATCGACCCGGATCTCGCTTGCCGTCGCGGCGACCTCCTCGAGCATGCCTGCGTCGAGCGCCGAGAAGAGTGGGACCCGGCCGAGGAATTCGCCGAGCGACTCGGTCGCCGCGTCGGCGTCCCGCGTTCGCACGGGAAGCGGAACGTCGGCGACCGGCGCCGGATTCGCCTCGAATCTGCTCACGTGCGGCGGCGCCAGCGCCATTCGCATCGCGTCAGCCAGCGCCGGCATTCGCGCGGCCGACTGCGCCGGGGCGACCGTTCCCATCGCGAGGCCGCCGACCGCTGCCAGGATGAGGCAGGCCGCGGCGAACGTCCACGCATCGTCGAACGCCGACATGGCGGCCTGCAGCGAGTCGGGCGTGCCCAGGATGGCGACCGCGCTCGCGACTCCGATCGCCGCGCCGACCTGCCTCACGACCGAGGACACCCCGGTCGCGGTGGCAAAACTCTCGCCGGGCGCAGAGGCAACCGCGGCAGCGCTCACGTTGGGAAACGTGATCCCGGCTCCCACGCCAAGCAGGATCAATCCCCGGCAGCCACTCCTCCACATAAGCCGGCTCGGGACCGACCCGGGCGATGATCCAGAGCAGCCCTGCTCCCCAGATCGAGCCCCCCCGCCACGACCACCGGCCGGTAGCCGATCCGGAGGGCCAACCTGCTGAAGGGCCCGGCGATGGCCGCTGCGACAAAGGGGCCGGGGGTGATCGCCAGGCCGGCCTGCAGCACCGTGTAATCCCAGACGCCCGTGAGAAAGAGGACGTTCAGGAGCGTGTAGCCGAAGAACCCCGCGGCACCGATGACGCTGATCGTGTTCGCGACCGTGAACGTCCGATTGGAGAAGAGGCTTGCGTCCACGACCGGTGCGCGGTGGCGGCGAGATCTGGAGACGAACACGACAAGCGCCAGAGCGGACACCGCGATGCAGCCGATCACGCCGGCAGAAGCCCAGCCCCACTCGGTGCCGTTCACGATGGCGACCACGAGCAACGCGATGGCGAGCGCAAAGATCGCCGCGCCCGGCATGTCCGGAAGACGCCTGCGCCCCGCTACGCGACTCTCGACCAGCCGCGCGAGGCGAGCACATAGGCCGCAGCCCCGATGGGCACGTTGATCAGGAACACGAGCCGCCAGTCGGCCACAGCGATCAGGAGCCCGCCGACCGCGGGGCCGAGCCCGGCCGCGAGCGCCCCGATCGCAGAGATCAGGGCAACGGCGTGCGAGCGTTGCTCGACCTCGAAGCCGTGGAGCACCAGGGCCAGCCCGGCCGGAACCATGGCCGCGGCTCCAAGCGCCTGGATGACGCGGAAGGCGACCAGCGCATCCACGGACCACGCAGTCGCGCAAAGCGCGGAGCCCACGACGAAGACCGCGAGCCCTGCCAGGAAGACTCGCTTGCGGCCGAAGACGTCCGCGAGCCGTCCGAACGGCAGGAGGAACGCCGCGAAGACGACGTTATATGCGTTGAGGACCCAGGAGAGGCCGCCGATGCTGGCCTCCGGAAACGACATGGCGATGTCGGGGAACGCGATGTTGACGATGGTCGCGTCGAGAAAAGCGAGGAAGAATCCAAGCGATGCGATGCCCAGAACCGCTCGCGATGACGGGACAGATCTCGTCCGCAGATTTCGCCGCTCGATCGATGAGAGCCCCCCCGTCACCATTTCAACCTAACGGTCCGCCGAGCGGGTGTCCACCAGACGGGCCCGGCGGCGGGAAGCTCAGGGCTCGTCCGTGGCCACGATCAGGACGTGGCACTGGGCCCTGTGGGAGACCTTGTTCGGGACGCTTCCAAGCACCCGGGAGACGCCGTGCATACCTCGGTTGCCGACCACGATCAGGTCCGCGCCCTCGCGCTCGGCGATCTCCAGCAAGGCGTCCGCGGGATCGCCCGTGAGCGTGTGCGACTTGACATCCACGTCGCGCATCCGCACGGCCGCCGATGCCTGATCGATGATCGATTGGACTTGCGAGTCCGGGCGGACCGCCCAGACCTTGGCGGCAGCCTCCGGGGCGCCGACGATTCGGGCTCCCCGCAACGGCTCGTACGCGGAAACGAGGTGCACCGTGCTCTTCATGAGTTCGGCCAGTCGCGTCGCCTCCGCCACCGCGCGCTTGGAGGTCTCCGATCCGTCCGTCCCGACCACGATCGATTCGTACATTCAGCACCGATGCTATTCGTTGTGACGCGTTGTCGCGGGCTGCCCGAAGGTCCGGGCCGCCCAGGCGGTTAAGTCTCGAGCCAGTTGCCGACAACCGCGTCGGCGCTCTGGTGGCTTCGCCGGTGCCCGGTCACGGTCTCGAGGAAATCATCGCGTTCGAGCGCCAAGAGCCTGGTCTGACGGGTGGCGCGGACGGTGGCCGTGCGGGGCACGTTCCGGAGCAGGGCGATTTCCCCGAAGCACTCGCCGCCGCCCTGGTTGCACTTGAACAGATCGTCCTTGATCACCTCGACCTCTCCCGCCTCGATGAGATAGAAGCGCTCGCCGAGATCGCCCTGCGTCACGACGTTGCTCCCGGCGCCGCATCCACGGGGATCAGAGAGCGGCAGACCCCCTCGAGGGTGTGCACGGGGAGCGGGGCGAAGATCGCGGTGCCACGCAAGAGGTTGTAGTTGCGCTCGGAGACCGGAGCCCCGATCTCGTAGCTGCGGAGCGCGTTCCAGCGGAGCAGCGCAAACGCGGGAAGCAGCGCCGCAAACGCGAGCAGCGCACCGCGAACGCCCAAGGTGGCCACCAGCGCCGGCGCCGCGATCGCGCCGAGGCCCATCGCCGCGAAGCGGCTCGTCTCGAGGAACCCGAGCGTGCTCGCGAGCGTCTCGTCCGAACCAAGGCGCTGGAGGAGGGTCCGCGCGGCGACCTCGACGCAGCTGTAGCCCGCGCCGAGCAGGAGGAACGAGAGGTAGGCCGCAACCACCGCCGGCCAAGCGCCGGGTAGGGCGAAGCCGGCGCCCGTAATCAGGCAGCCGACCGAAAGGCCGGCTGCGAGGTTGCCTCGATCGAGGAGCACCGCAAGGCCGGCGCCGGCAACCAGGGCGCCGATTCCCCAGCAGGCGTTGATCCAGCCGACATTGCCCTCACCGATGCCGAGGAGGTCGAGGGTCACGATCACGACCATCACGTCCGCCGCGCCCTCGATGAACACGAGGAGGGTGAGCGCGATGCCGGGCAGCCGCAGCTTCGGGTCGGCCACGAGCGTCCTGAGGCCCACGGTGGTCTGGTGGAGGAGGCCGCTTCCTTCGGCCTCCTCCTCGTAGGAGGGCCTCTGATCCTTCGTCAGAGTCGCGAGGACCAGCGCCGTCACCAGGCCGGCAGCGGCAGCGACTGCGAAGGCGGCCTCTGGACTCGCTACGGCCAGCAGTACGCCGGTCATGAGTGACGCGCACAAGAAGCCCACGCTGTCCATCTGGTTCCGTGCGACGTTGGCCGCCGAGAGCTCCTGGGGCGTGCGGGCGACCAGAGGCAGCAGGGCTCCTTCGGCGGGCACGTAGGCGGTCGAGGCCACGGTGAAGACGCCGGCGAGCCCATAGACGATCCAGGTCGGGGCGTCCATGGCCACCGCGACCGCCGAAAGGGCGATCGCGAGACCGCTGAGGAGCGCGCTCGACATCAAGACCAGGCGTCTCGACCGCTGGTCTGCCAGGAGGCCCGCGACCGGCGAGGCGAATGCTCCCGGAAGGACCCGGACGAGCGCGGCGACGCCGACCGCCGTCGCTCCGCCTTCCCCAAAGGCGTAGACGCCCAGGGCGATCGCGAAAGCCCAGGTGGTGAACGTCATGCCCGCCCAGGCGAAGCTCAGCCGCGCCAGCGACGGGTTTCCGAAGACGGCGGCCAACGCGCGCAGCGATACGTGCAGCTGGCGCCAGCCGGCACTCATCCCCGATGCCTGAACGGCACGTATTGAGTTTTGCGCGTCATCAAGCGTCCTTGCCCGAGGAGCCACTGTACGCCAGGACCGGCCACGTGCCGATCCCCCGGGGCCGGGCGTACCTAGACTCTCCCGCGGTGGCCTCCTCTGGAGATCTGCGGTCCGAGCTTTCGCGGCTGACCCGGAGCTCAGTCCCCGGCCTGGCGGTCGTCGTCGTGGGCGGCGATGAGATCCGGCGAGAAGAGAGCTCGGGGCTGGCCGACCTGGAGAGCGGCGCGCCGACGACACCGGAGACGGCTCACCTCTGGTTTTCGATGACCAAGATCGTCACCGCAACGGCCGCGATGCAGCTGGCCGAGCGGGGCTCGCTCTCACTCGACGACCCGGTGCGCCGATTCGTGCCGGAGTTCCCGAAACCGCGAAACGGGTGGCCCCAGGTGCTCGTCCGCCACCTGTTGAGCCACAGCGCAGGGCTGGCGAACCCGGTTCCGGTGCGGTGGGTGCACCTCGCGGACACCCCGGGGCGAGATCCCCGATCCTTCGCGCGCGAACTACTCGCTCGCCACAAGAGGTTGCGGTTTCCGGCCGGCTCGAAGGCCACCTATTCGAATCTCGGATACATCGTCCTGGGTGAAGTCATCGCCGCGGCAGCGGGAATGCGCTACGAGGACTACGTCCGCAAGCACATCCTGGAACCCCTTTCGATGGGGCGAACCGGCTTCGGCTACGAAGGCCTGGGCGAGGACGTCGCCACGGGCTACCAGCGCCTGCTGAGCCCGATGACCCCCCTCTTCCGGCTCTTGCTACCTAGCGGCATCATGGGTCGGCGCGCGGGCCGTTTCGTCTCCTTCAACCGCTTCTGCGTCGACGGCGCCGCGTATGGCGGCCTGATCGGCCCGGCGCGTGAGGCGGCGCGGTTCATGGCTCTCCACGTCAACGAGGGGGAACTCGAGGGGGTCCGTCTCCTGTCCGCCGACAGCGTGAAGGAGATGCAGACGATTCAGGCTTCTGCGCGAAAGCTCCAGGTCGGGTTCGGCTGGTTTCGCCGCGGCAAGGACGCGGCTGATCGTGCCGAGCACCTCGAACACCTGGGCGGTGGCGGTGGCTTCTGGAACATGATGCGCATCTATCCGGGGCGACGAACGGGCGTGCTGGCCATGGGCAACTCGACCAGCTATGACCACGCTTCGATCGCTCGGGCGGCCGTGTCCGCTGCGGGTGAATAGGTTGCACTCCATGCCGGCTCTCAAGCGCGACGGAGACGTCCACATCCTGGATCTGGGCGACAGCGAGAATCGTTTTCACCCCGACTGGATGGACGCTGTGAACGGGATGCTCGACGAGGTCGCCGCCGTCGAGGGCCCTCGTGCCCTGGTGACGACGGCTACCGGCAAGTTCTTCTCCAACGGGCTCGACCTGGACTGGCTGGGCGAGAACTCGGACCAGGTCACGGACTACGTCCATCGGGTCCACGCCCTGTTCGCGCGCGTCCTCGCGTTTCCGGCCCCCACCGTCGCGGCCCTTCAGGGCCACACCTTCGCCGCGGGGGCGATGCTGGCCCTCGCCAACGACTGGCGCTACATGCGCGCCGACCGCGGCTTCTTCTGCCTGCCTGAGGCCGACATCAACATCCCGTTCACCGAGGGGATGACCGCGCTCATCAAGGCGAAGCTCACGCCTTCGGCGGCCACCGACGCGATGGTGACCGCTCGCCGGTTCGGCGGCGAGGACGCGCTGGCGGTGGGTCTCGTGGACGAGGTCGCCGGCGAAGAGGAGCTTCTTGGCGCCGCAGTCGAGCATGTCCGCCCGCTCGCGTCAAAGAACGGTCCGACCCTCGGGACGATCAAGGAGCGGATGTACGCGAAGGAGCTGGAGGTCCTGCTCGACACGAGCGGGAATCCCTTCGGCTAGCTAGGCCGCCCGGTCTTCCCCGCCGGGCCCAGCCCCCGCGAACCGCGGCAGGATCATCACGGCTCCGATCAGGAAGCAGAGAGCGCCCAGCGACGTGGCCCAGTTCGCAGCCGCGAGGTCCAGAGCGTCCCCGGTTGACGGCACCACATAGGAAGCGATCGCCGAGATGGCGAACAGGACACAGCCGACGAGGTTGACGACGGCCACTCTCCACTCCCTGCGGTTCTGCTTGCGAATGTGGCGAACCGCCAGATAGGCGAGGACGCCTGAGATCAGGAAGCATGCGGACCCGATTGCGTCTGGGGTCCAGATCAACCGGTTGATGTCTGCGCTGTCGTAGCTGTCCTGCAGCGCGCGGAACGTGTTGATGTTGAAGAACACCGTGCCTACGAGCTGGATCACGGTGACGACCCGGTCTCTCCGGCCCTCCGATTCGAGGAACTGAAGGAGCGCGGCGGCCGTGAAGAAGAGCGACCCGACGAAGAAGACGGTGCCGTCCGCGGCCGAGCCGACCAGGTCCACGAAGCCCGGAAAAGGCCCGACGAGGAAGCAGAGGGACCCGATCGCGAACAGGACGCCGATCCACCAGGTGGGCCCGCGGGAGGCGCGGACCATCGACGGATTGATCGCCATGGAGGAAACCCCGCAGGCGGGTCAGCGGCGGCGTTGGGTCAGGTAGTAGATGCTGCCGACGATCGGAAGCAGCACGATCACGAGGATCCAGGCCGAGCGTTGCCTCCGCTCGAGGTCCGGCCTCCTGCCAACAACGTCGATCAGGGCGAACGCCCACAGGACGATCGTCGCGAGGCCGAGGCCGACGACCCAGGAGGAGATGGCGAGGGGCAACGGCATGCGAGCAGCCTAATCTGCCACGCTCGTGACATGACGACCGCCACGCTGACGCCACGCCTTCTCAATCCGACGACCTACGATGCCGCCGCCTTCGACCCGGCGACGCAGAAGCTCCTCCGGGCGACGATCGACTGGTTCGAGGCGAAGGGTGCGGCGAGAATCGCCGAGGAGATACGAAGCGACGAGTGGTACGGCGACTTCATCGAGTTTCTCGCGGGCGAGCGCGCGTTCGCGATCCTGCTGACGCCCGAAAGGGACGGTGGCGGCGACCCCGACAAGCGCTGGGACACCGCCCGGAACGCAGCCTTCAACGAGATCCTTGGCTTCTACGGACTGCCCTACTGGTACGCGTGGCAGGTGACGATCCTGGGCCTCGGCCCGATCTGGCAGTCCGACAACGAGGACGCGCGCCGGCGTGCGGCGCGAGCTCCTCGAAGATGGTGCGATCTTCGCGTTCGGCCTGTCCGAGCAGGACCACGGAGCGGACATCTACTCGACCGACATGGTTCTGGAGCCAGACGGCAACGGGGGCTTCCGGGCGCAGCGGCGGCAAGTACTACATCGGGAACGGAAACCTGGCTGGGATGGTCTCCGTATTCGGCCGGCGCGCCGACATGGAGGGCCCGGATGCCTACGTCTTCTTCGCCGCGGACAGCTCCCACGCCGCCTACAAGCTGCGCAAGAACGTGGTCTACGGCCAGATGTACGTGAGCGCCTTCGACCTCGAGGACTACCCCGTCCGCCCCGAGGACATCCTCCACACCGGCCCCGCTGCATTCGAGGCGGCGCTCAACACGATCAACGTCGGCAAGTTCAACCTGGGCTTCTGCGCCATCGGCATGGCGGAGCACTGCTTCTACGAGACGATCGACCAGGCCGAGGGTCGCGTCCTGTTCGGAAAGAGGGTCACCGAGTTCGGGCAGGTCCGCCGGATCCTCTCCGAGGCCTACGCCCGCCTGCTCGCGGCGAAGCTGTACGGAGCGCGGGCCGTCGACTACGTGCGCACGGCGTCGCTGGACGACCGCCGCTACCTCCTCTTCACCCCGATCAACAAGATGCAGGTCACGATGGAGGGCGAGCGGATCGTGAGCCTGCTCGGCGAGGTCATCTCCGCGAAGGGTTTCGAGCGCGACTCGTACTTCGAGAGCGCCAAGAACATCATCGGCGGGCTGCCCAAGCTCGAGGGCACCGTCCACGTGAACCTCGCGCTTGCGCTCAAGTTCCTGCCGAACTACCTGTTCGGCACCACTCCCTTCGAGCCGATCCCGGCGAAGCGCGACGCCGGCGACGACGCCTTCCTGTTCCGCCAGGGTCCGACGCGCGGCCTGAGCAAGATCACCTTCGGCGATTGGCGCGGGCCGTTCGACGCCTATGGCGAGGTGCCGAACGTCGTCCGTCTTCCGCGAGCAGGCCGAGAGCCTCGTCGCAATGGTCTCGGAGGCTCCCCTGACGCCCGACCAGATGAGCTCGGACCTCGATTTCCAGCAGGCGCTCGCTCAGGTCTTCACGCTGGTCCCGTACGCGCAGCTGATCCTCGAGGAGGCGAGCATGCAGGAGACGCCTGAGGATGTCGTCGACCTGGTGTTCGAGTGGCTGGTCCGCGACTTCTCACGGCTCGCCCTGGAGCTCCACGGTAAGGCGTCCTCGACCCCGGAGCAGCAGCGGTGGGTCCTGGACAGCATCCGCAAGCCGCTGATCGACGGCGAGCGCGAAGGGCGGATCTACGAAGAGGTCCGAGCGCTCGCCGGCACCTACGCGCCAGCCTGAACCCGGCTAGCCCTCGGCGAGGGCGCGCTCGAGGTTGTCGAAGCAGTTGCCCCACCCGCCCTCGTGCGAGCGAACCATCTCCTCGTTCAAGAGGCCACTGTGGGAGAAGCGCATGGTCGTGGCGCCGTCCTTCTCATCGAACGTGATCTCGATCAACGTCTCGCGCGGGTCGTCGTCCCAGACCCAGGTGAACGCCAGCCGGGACGGCCGCTCGACCACGGTGTACTCGCCACCGCCGCCATAGAAGACGTCGTCATCGGTGTTGTGCATGACCACCCGCACCGTCCCGCCAACCCGCAGATCAACCTCGGCCTCCGTGGTCTCCCAATGGTGTTCCGCGTGCCACCAGCGCCGCATCACCTCGCGGGTCGTGAACGCATCGAAGACGCGCTCGGCCGGGGCGTCGAACGTCCGCTCTATCCGGAGGTTCGTCCTGGTGCTCATGAGGCGTGACTCCGAAGACGCCGCAAGCGCGCGAACATCCACACTCGCGCACCGACAAGCCCGGCGCTACCGGCAGCGACCCAGGCCAGGATCTCCTCCGCGGGCAAACCGGCTACGTGGGCGATCATGATTCCTCGCCGTACTCGTCGTGGCGCCGCCACCACTCATACGGAGGCGATTGCGGGTATCCCTCCGGGGAGTCCTCCCACTCTTCTTGACGGCCGAGCGCAGTCAGATCGAGGTAGGCCCACGCGGTTCCCATCCCCTCGTCGCCGCGGGAGTCCACGAAATACGTGCGAAACACCTCGTCGCCGTCGCGGTAGAACGCGTTCGTGCCGTGCCATTCGCCGACGCCGAAGTCCGTGTCGAAGTCGTCGGTGATCGTGTACCACGGCATGTCCCAGCCCATCCGGCTCTTCAGGCGCTCGATCTCGGCCTGCGGGGCGCGAGATGCGAGGGCGAGCGTGGTGTCACGGGCATTGATGTGAGCGACGTGTGACATCTGATCGGCCATGAACGAGCAACCGGGGCACCCTTTCTCCGGCCAGCCACCCACGCCGGGCTCGAAGAAGAACCGGTAGACGACCAGCTGGCGCCGGCCCTGGAACAGGTCGACGAGGCTCGCCTTGCCGTCTGGCCCATCGAAGCGGTAGTCCTTCTCGACGGCCATCCTGGGCATCCGGCGGCGCTCCGCGGCCAGAGCGTCGCGCGCGCGGGTCAACTTCTTCTCCGTCTTCAAGAGCTCTTCGCGCGCGGCATTCCAATCCTGCGGCGACACGACGGGCGGCATCTTCATCTCGACTCCTTCTCGTTGAGGTATGAGTCCACGACATCGAACAGACGCCCCCACAGGGCGCGCTGGCTGTCCATCCACTCGGCCGCCTCCCTGAGGGCATCGAGCTCCAACGAGAGCCGATGCGTCCGGCCCTCGATATCGCGCCGAAGGACCCCGGTCTCCTCGAGCACCTTGAGGTGCTTCGAGATCGCGGGCTTCGACACCCCGAAGCCCGCCGTCGCCTCCGCGACAGTCGCGGGGCCCGCCGAGAGGTTCTCGACGATGCCTCTGCGAATCGGGTGGGAGAGGGCGCGAAATGGATCGTTAACCATAACGTTAACTATAACACGTCCTAGCCATTGGGCGCCTTCCGCGCTTATGCTGACCACAATGAATGCGAGCACTTGCGAGATGGATCTCGAGCTGCCGCCGGACCCGAGCAGCGTCGCCAAGGCCCGGCACGCGGTTCTCGAGATCGTCCGCGGAACGGGCGCGCCCGAACAGGAGGTCGCACTCGCGGTCTCAGAAGCCGTCGGCAACGCAGTCGTTCACGCCTTTCGCTTCGGCAAGACGGGCACGGTGAAGGTCCGCGCGCGCAGAGAGGACTCCGCGCTCATCGTGACCGTTGCCGACAACGGCGTGGGCATGATCCCGGATGTCGACAACCCCGGTCTGGGAGTCGGCACCTCGCTCATCTCGCGCCTCTCGGAGGAGGCGACGTTCGAGTCCTCGGAGGATGGGACCACCGTCACGATGAGATTCCAGGTTGAGGAGGACCAATGACTGCCACGGGCCGGATGGAGGTGGTCATCGAGGTCGTCGACGTCGGCGGCGTCGACATCGCCTGCGTCAGGCCGTCGGGCGAGATCGACCTCGCCAACGCCGCGGAGCTGGACGCCGCGATGGCATCGCCTCAATGCGCAGGCGCAGCGGGGATCCTCATCGATCTCCGCGATGTCGATTTCATGGACTCGAGCGGCCTACGGGTCATGCTCCTGGGGGCACGCGCGGGTGAGGCGCGATTCGCGACCATCGTCAAGGAAGGATCGGCCGTCGCCACGCTCTTCGACATGGTGGACGTTCACGACAAGCTGAACGTCGCGGCCAGCGAGGACGAAGCTCTGGATTCACTCCGGGCGGGAGCGGATGCCTCGGGATAGGCCAGTCGGCCTACTCAGGCCCGAGGCAGCCGGCGACCACTACGCCGCGATCGTGGAGTCGAGCGACGACGCGATCATCAGCAAGGATTCCGACGGCATCATCACGAGCTGGAATCCGGCCGCGGAGCGCATGTACGGCTATTCGGCCGAGGAGGCCGTCGGGGCCCACATCTCGATGCTCATTCCGCGCAGGAGGGCAGGCGAGGAGCGGGTGATCCTGGATCGGATCCTCCAGGGCGAGCACGTCGACCACTACGAGACCGATCGCGTGAGGAAGGACGGACGGGAGATCAAGGTATCCCTGAGCGTCTCCCCGATCAGGGGAGCGGATGGCAGGGTCGAGGCCGCCTCGGTCATCGCGCGCGACATGACGAGGCAGCAGCGCTCATTGATCCTCGCCGCCCAGCTTCAGGACGTCACCGGCTCCCTCGCCCGGGAGTCGACCCGCGAGAAGGTGATCCACGTCCTGCTCGGGCAGATGGTCGGCGCGCTCGGCGCGCAAGCCGGGGCGGTCGGGCTCGTGTCGGGCGACGACGTCGTGATCACCGACTCGACCGGCTACTCACCAGAAGGGCTCGAAGGCTGGAACCGGTTTCCGGTGGCGGCCCACCTGCCCATGTCGCAGTCCATCCGGACCGGCGAGGCGCTTTGGATGACCAGGCGCACACGAGCTCACGGAGCGGTTCCCGGCCCTCGCCGATGCGCACGTCCGCTTCGAGGCCCTTGCGATCCTGCCTCTCGCCATCGGCGAGTCTCCGTTCGGAGTCGTGTCTCTCAGCTTCACCGAGAGCCGCAACTTCGATCCCGAGGAGCGCGCATTCCTGCTGGCGGCGAGCCAGCAGGCCGCCTATGCGCTCAACCGCGCACAGATGTACGAAGCGGAGCGCCTTGCCGGTGAGCGACAGAAGTTCCTGGCCGAGGCGGGTGAGCTCCTGACGAGCTCACTCGACCCCGAAACGTCGCTGGAGCGGCTCGCGTCGCTGGCGGTAGGCCACATCGCAGACTGGTGTGGCATTGAGATGGTCGACGAACGGGGGGACCTGCACAGCGTTGTCGTTGCTCATGCCGACCCCGGCAAGGTCGACCTCGCCCGGAGCCTGCGCGAGCGCTATCCGGTCGACCCGCGCTCGGACACGGGCGTCCCCAACGTGATCCGCACGGGCACAACGGAGCTCTACCCCGAAGTATCGGACGAGATGCTCGTCGATGCCGCCGAGGACGACGAGCACCTGCGATACCTACGTGAGCTCGGGCTCCGCTCCGCCATGATCGTTCCGCTTCGAGCCCGCGGCCGGGTGTTCGGGGCGATCACGTTCGTTGCCTCTTCTCCGGACCGGCGGTACGACGAGGGGGACGTCGAGCTGGCGGAAGATCTGGCCCGGCGGGCCGCGCTCGCGGTCGACAACGCGATGCTCTTCCACCGCGAGCACGAAGCCGCGGTCGTCCTTCAGCGCTCGCTTCTGCCGGACTCTGTCCCCACGAGTCACCACGGAATCGAGTTCGACGTCCGGTACCGCCCCGCCGGGCCCGGGGTCGCGGTGGGCGG
Source organism: uncultured bacterium (assembly GCA_963740125.1). Lineage (GTDB taxonomy): Bacteria > Actinomycetota > Thermoleophilia > Solirubrobacterales > 70-9 > JALZKA01. Next base: position 492,860 of record CAVUCV010000006.1, read on the forward strand.
CGACTGGTACGACATCGTCCTGCTCGACGACGGGTCCGTGAGCCTGACCATCGGCGACGTGGCCGGGCGCGGCCTCACGGCGGCGTCGGTCATGGGCAGGATCCGGCCGGCGCTCCGTGCGTACGTCCTCGACGGACACGGGCCGGCCGAAGCGCTCGAGCGCCTGGATCGGTTGATGAAGGAAGCGCCAAGCCCCGAGATGACGACCCTCTTCCACCTGCACTTCGATCCGGCCGCCGGGTCGGCCAGGTACGTGCGCGCCGGTCATCCGCCCGCGCTCCTTCGCCTTCCCGACGGCAGCATCGAACAGCTCACCGGTCCGGGCACGCCGCCGCTCGGCATCCTCGAAGACGTCGAGTACAGGGAGCATGAGGTGCAGATCCCCGCGGGCAGCCTCCTTCTGATGTACACGGACGGCCTCATCGAGCGGCGCGACACGACCCTGAACCGGGAGCTCGACCGCCTGAAGGGCCTGGTCTCGGATGCCCCCGACGAACCCAGAGCGTGCCTCGACTGGCTCGAGGAGAGCCTCGGCGCGGACGAAGTCCCGGATGACATCGCGATGGTGGCGATGTCGGTTCCCAGCGCTTGACCCCGCCGGCACTTTCTTGACAGCCCTGATCCCGCAGAGGGCGGGGCCGGGGAGTAGGGTCCTCGGCGGAATCCACGAGAGAGGGGCGCAATGGAGGCGGTTCGGTAGATGCGTAGCCGTACCACCATCCTGATCCTGGGTGCAGCGCAGTTCGTGATGGTGCTCGACACCACGGTCATGAACGTGTCGATCTCCGAGGTCGTCGCCGATCTCGACACGACGGTGCCGGACGTTCAGCTTGCGATCACCGCCTATGCGCTTGTGATGGCCGCGTTCATGCTGACGGGCGCAAAGCTCGGCGACATGTACGGTCGCCGCCGGATCTTCGCGATCGGGCTCGGCGTCTACGGAACCGGCTCGCTCATCACCGCGATCAGCCCCAGCGTCGAGGTCTTGCTGTTCGGCTGGTCGTTGGTGGAAGGGATCGGTGCGTGCTGGTGATCCCCGCGATCGCCGCGCTGACCGCCGCGAACTATTCGGGCAAGGAGCGAGCCATGGCCTACGGGCTGCTCGGCGGGATCGCGGGAGCCGGCGTCGCCGCGGGCCCGCTGATCGGCGGGTTCGTGACGACCGTCTGGACCTGGCGCGTCGTGTTCGCCGCCGAGACCGTGGTCGTGGTGGCGATCCTCATCTTCGGTATCCGCAGGATCCAGCCCGGCCCGTCGGTCGAGCGCGAGAAGCTCGACCTCGTCGGCGCGGCCCTTTCGGCGATCGGGCTGGGGCTCGTCGTGTTCGGCATCCTGAAGAGCAGCGAGTGGGGGCTCTTCCAGCCCACCGGCGCCCTGGAGATCGGCGGCGAGGAGATCACGCCCTTCGGGCATCTCAGCGGTTCCCTTCATCGTCGCGGCGGGCGTCTTCTTCCTCGGCTCTTTCGCAGCTGGGAGCAGCGTTGGAAGCGCGGGGAGGCAAGCCGCTGCTTCGCCCGGGAATGCTGCAGGTCCCGCAGCTTCGCGGCGGCCTCACGATGTTCGTCTCCTCCTATCTCCTCATGGCGGGAACGTTCTTCGTCCTGCCCCTCTACCTCCAGCTCGTGATCGGCGACAACACGCTCGAGACCGGGATCAAGCTCCTCCCGTCTCGGTCGCGATGATGATCGCCGCCATCGCCGGTTCGCGCGTGGCCGATCGGATCTCGCCGAAGCGAATCGTCCGGATCGGCCTCCTGTTGCTCTTCGTGGGCCTGATCGGGACGATGGCCACGATCGATCCCTGACCTCAACGGCGCGGCTCTTGCGATCTCGCTCGCGTTCTTCGGCGCCGGCGTCGGCCTGATCGTCTCGCAGCTCGGAAACGTCGTGATGTCGTCGGTCGGCGAGGACAAGGCGTCCGAGGCAGGCGGGCTCCAGGGTGCCGCGCAGAGCCTCGGCTCCTCGCTCGGCACGGCGCTGATCGGGGCCATCCTGCTCGCCGGCCTGACCACCGGGCTTCACGACGCCGTCCGCGCGGACTCGTCGATCCCGCCCGACGTCCAGGAGGCAGATCGTGACCGGCACCGAACAGGGGGTCCCGATGGTCTCCAGCGAGACGGCCGAGCAGCTGGCTACCGAGGCGGGCCTGCGAGCCGATCAGGTCGCCGCCGTCGTCGACCACTACGAGGACGTCGCAGATCGACGCGCTCAAGCGGGCGTTCCTCGGCGGCTTCGTTCTTCGCGCTCTTCGCGTTCTGGATCGCCGGCGATCTGCCCGGCGCGCCGCTTGGCGCGCGTCGGCGGATCGGAGCCGAGCCGGCGCGCGCTCGCCCGAGCCGGCAGGCCGACACCGTGTCGTCAGGCATCATGAGCTCGATGTGCGCGAGAATCCGCTGGCACCGAGACCCTGACCGCAAGGCGAGCGGCGCAGATCATCGTCATCGCGACGCTGCTGGTGACGCTCGCCGGAGGGGTCCTGATCTGGCTCTCTGACCACGACGAGTTCCCGAACCTGGGAGAGAGCCTGTGGTGGGCGCTCCAGACCGTGACGACGGTCGGCTACGGCGACGTCGTGCCCGCCGACACCGAAGGCCGGATCATCGGCGCGATCCTGATGCTCCAGGGAATCGGCTTCATCACGGTGATCGCGGCGTCGGTGACGGCGGCGCTGATCGAGCAGGCGCGAAAGCGCCGCAACCTGGACGATGAGCCCGCCACGACCGCGCACTTCAAGCAGATCGAGGCGCGGCTCGACGGCGATCGAGCGGGCGCTCGGAGTCGAGACACCTCCCGCCTGAGCCGGACGAGCCCGCGGAGCGTTAGCCCTTCCATGAGCCGGGGCTCGTGCGCTACCTGCCCCGGGTTCGATGCTGGCGCTTTCCGCTCGCTTCGCTGCTGAAGCCCGGCGCTCAGCTTGATCGCCCTCACGGCGCCCGTCGCGCCCGCCTCGAGGGTGACCCCGATCGCGACCAGGATGATCCCCGGGATCAGGAGCACCTTCGAGCCGAGCATCAGGAAGCCGAGGCGCCCGATCAGATACGGGGGCAGCGAGACCGTCACGCCCAGGACGCCGCTGACGACCGTGGTCACCATCCGCTCGCGTCGCGAGTAGGTCGGCTTGGCGCCGATGATCCGAGCGGGCACCGCGATGTAGGCGACCATCATCAGCCCGATCACGGCTCCCGAGGAAGATCGAGAACCAGGGGCTCCCCCATCTCGGCGCCACCGTCGTCGCGATCCCCAGCAGAAAGCCGACGACGGAGCCGAAGACGGCGATCTCGCCGCATGTGCGTCCGCGCTTCGGCGAATCGCCGGGCGGATCGGCGCGCCCGGCCGCATGATCGCGAACGCGAACGTCGCGTTGAGGAAGAAGCTCGCGATCGTGATCGCCGATCACGACGAGGAACACGGGGATGATCTCGAGCCCGTAGATCTCGTCCAGGTCCTGGTCGTAGAGGACGTACGCCCTGAGGATCGCCATCGCCAGCCAGATCCATAGGGCCGGCAGGAGCTGGATGAGCAGCAGGCGCCAGTTGCGTGAGGATCAGCCGGAGGCTGTCGAAGAGGAGGACGAAGGCGCTGATCGCGAGAGCGAGCGGGCGAAGGAGCACGTGCGACTCGCTCAGCCGGACGACCGCCTCCTCGATCTTCGGCCTCGTCGGTGCTCTCGATGGCGTGTACGAACTCGCCGATCCGGGAGGTGAACTGGCGCAAGCGATTCACGCTCGCATCGATCGCACAGGCAGTTCACCCCTACGGGTGATTGCCCGGCACGGCACGCCAGGGGATACTCGCTTGCGATGTCGTCCGAGACGGGCACCCCGCGGCTGGGCATTCTCCTGGCGATGGCGATGTTCGTCTTCGTCATCGACACGTCGTTCATGAACGTCTCGATCTCGGCGGTGGTCGAGGATCTCGACACGACGGTGAGCGGGGTCCAGTCGGCCGTCGCCATCGAGGCCCTGGTGTCGGCCGCCTTCATCATGATCGGCAGCAAGCTGGGCGACCTCTTCGGTCGCAAGCGGGCCTACGTCACCGGCCTCGTCCTGTATGCGCTGGGCGCCATCGCGATGGTGTTTGCGCAGGGCCTCGCGGCGATCATCGTCTTCTGGGCGGTGATCGGCGGCCTCGGCGCTTCGCTCTATCTCCCCGCGATGCAGTCGCTGATCCACGGCAACTTCGACGGGAAGATGCAGGCCAAGGTCTTCGCGATGATCGGCGCGTCCGGCGCCATCGCAGCGGCGATCGGCCCGCTCATCGGAGGCGCCCTGACCACCCTCCTCTCGTGGCGGGTCGGATTCGCGATCGAGGCGGTCGTCATCGCCGGCGTGCTGTTCGGGAGCGGGCTCATCCGCGAGGAGCCGTTCACCGGGGACCGGAGCGTCGATCTCGTGGGATCGGTGCTCTCCGTTCTCGCGATGTCGCTCCTGGTGCTCGGGGTCCTCGTCTGGCAGGAGGGCGGCGAGTGGGTCGGCGTCCTCCTGACGGTGGGAGCCGTCTGCGCGGTCGCGCTCGTCTGGTGGCTCCGCCGCCGCAAGAGCGAAGGGCAAGGCCCCGCTGTTCGACCCGGACCTCTTCAAGTCCAAGCTCTTCAGCTTCGGGATCCGCCAGAGCGTCCTTCAGAACATCGCGCTGGGCGGCCTTCTCATCGCCCTGCCCATCTACCTCCAGCTCGACCTCGGATACAACGCGCTGGAGGCAGGGCTCTCGCTCGCCCCGCTCTCGCTGACGATGTTCTTCGTCGCCGTGCTCGCGGGCAAGAGGGCGGGACGCCGGCGTCCCGGCAAGCCTGATCCGGGCGGGGTTCGCGATTCTCGGCCTGGGCGTTCTCGGCCCTGATCCCGCTGGTCCCGAGCGCGGACACGAGCCTTCCTCTCGTGATCCCCCTCATGTTCTGCGGAGCGGGAATGGGCCTCCTGGTCTCGCAGCTGAACAACTACACGCTGGCTCCCATCTCGGAGGAGCAGGTCGGAGAGGCGGCGGGCGTCAATTCGTCGATCTCGTCGTTCGGCCTGTCCGTCGGGCTCGCGTTCGTCGGCGCGATCCTCTTGGCAGCCCTCTCGATCACCTTCACCAACAAGACCGACGCGAGCGACGTCTTGCCTGCGGCCGAGAAGGAGCAGATCGCCCAGGTCCTGGAGGACGACGCCCAGGTGATGAGCGATGCGGCCCTCGAGGAACAGCTCGCGGCGCAGCCGCCGGAGATCCAGGACGAGGTCCTGCGGATCAACGACGAGGCGCGTCCGCAGGCGCTTCAGATCGCGCTGCTCATCCCGCTGCTCGTGAGCATCTCGTCGGGCTTTTCTGGGGCTTCCGGATGATGCGGCTTCCCGATCCCGCGCCCACAGACGCGGCCAGAGCCGCGGCGCTCTAGCCGACAGTTCACCCGTACGGGGTGATGCGCCCCCAGGCGTGGTGCGAAACGCTCCGGATGCAATGCAATCGAAGCGCGAGGAGTGAGAGATGTCCGAGATCGGACCCGTCGAGTATCTGATCGTCGCGTTCCCAGGCAACAAGTTCCGAGGCGAGATCGCTCCTGCGCTTGCTGACCTGGTCGAGGCGGGGACGATCCGGATCATGGACATCGCCTTCGTCGGAAAGGACGAGGACGGCACCGTCGCGGCCTTCGAGCTGGCGGACATCGACCCGGACGTTCGCGAAGGGCTCGAGAACCTCGGAATCGAACCGTCCGGGCTCTTCAGCGAAGAGGATCTGGAGGCCGCCGCCGAGGAGCTCGAGCCGAACACGTCGGCTGCGCTCCTGGTCTGGGAGGACGTGTGGGCCCGCGAGGTCGCGGAGGCTATGCGAGCCGCGGGGGGCGTCCTCTTCGACTTCGGCCGCCTTCCGCACGAGGTCGTCCAGGCCGCACGCGACTACGCGCTGGCAAACAAGTAGCGAAGGAGAATCGAGATGCCACTCATGCGCAGAGGACCGGGACTGATCGGGACGGCCGCCAGGACCGGCGTCGCCATGGGCGTCGCCGGGAGGGTCCGGCACCGCCAAGAGCAGAGGTGGGCCGAGGAGGAGCAGGCCCAGTACGCAGAGCAGGCGCCGCCGCCGCGGCCGCTCCGCAGCGCCGGCAGCGCCCGACTACGCCGCCGAGCTCGAGCAGCTCGCGAAGCTGCGGGATCAGGGCGTGATCAGCGCCGAGGATTTCGAGGCCAAGAAGAAACAGCTTCTGGGCATCTAGCCGGGTGACTAAAGGGCCGGATGGAAACGAAAGCAAACGAAAGGAGCACCAAATGAGAGGTGCAGGACGCACACTGTTCGCCGCGATCATGCTGGTGATGCTCGGAACGCTCAACATCATCTACGGCATCGGCGCCCTGGATGACGCCAACATCTTCGTTGGCGACACGAGGTTCATCCTCGACGATCTCAACACGCTCGGCTGGGTGCTGATCATCGTCGGAGCCCTCCAGCTCACGGGCGGTTTCTCGCTCATGGGCGGCGGGGGCTACGGAAAGTTCATCGGCATCCTCGCCGCCACCCTGGGCGCCGTAAGCGCCTTCTTCTCGATCGGCGGCGCCTATCCCTGGTGGTCGATCCTGATGTTCATCCTGTGCATCTGGATCGTCCACGGCCTCGTCATGTTCGACGAGGACCAGGCGTACGCCGAGGGCGCGCGCGCCTAGCGCCTAAGCTCACCCGAGGAGGCGTCTCGGCAGCGTGCGCCGCTCTGGCGCACGGTGCCGCGGCGTCCGTCTGACCTGCCGGGCCGCGAGGTTCGGCGGCTCGCTCTAGCCGTACGCGCCGCCCCTGATCGCGCTCGCGCGCAGGAACGAGCGCCGCCTGACGATCGATCGCGCGTCGCTCACGCATCGTCCTCGCCGCCCGGCAGCGTCATCCCGAGGGCGAGCATGAGCTCCGGGCGCAGCCGCAACGACGCGGGCGGTCCCGACCTGCGGGGCGACCGCCCGCAGGACGCCCAGGATGTCCTCGGCGCTCGCGCCGGCCTCGAGGGCCAGCGCCGACCTGGCGGCCGTAGGAGGCCGGCGGCGCGTCGAGGGCGATCAGGGTCGCGATCCGGACCAGAGCGACCGTGGTTGCGGGAGAGGCGACGTATCGCGGCGCCCTCGCGCAGGCCGACGGCCCTGGCGATCGGTCTCGGCTCGCCGCCCGACATGCCCGCAAGCGCGTCTCGAGTCTCGCGCCGGGTCATGGTGGGACGCTATGGCCGCGCGAGCCGGCGGGCATCCCCCCAAGTGGGTGATTTCACCCTCATCAGGGGATGAACGCGCGCCGGGAGGCGCGTGAACCTACGATGACGCGATGACGAACGGGGAGCGAAAGCGCAAGGGCGCGCGCTGGAGCGCGTGCGGCCGCGGTCAGGGTCCTCGTCGTCTGGATCCTGACGGCCGCCGGCGCTTCACCTGATGAACGCGATCCTGCCCGGCTTCGAGATCGACGGCGACGGGACCGCGCTCCTCGCGGCGGCGCTGATCGGCCTCGTGAACGCGCTCGTCTGGCCGCTCCTGATCCGCGTCGCCCTGCCGTTCACGGTGCTGACCCTTGGGCTCGGCGTCCTGGTCCTGAACGGCGCTGGTCGTGCTCGCGGTCGCGCAGGTCGAGCCCTCGATGCACGTGCGCGACCTGGGCACGGGGATCGCGGTCGCGATCGGCATCACCGTCGTGAACACGCTGGCGACCGCGCTGCTCGCGATCGACGACGACGACTTCTATTACCGCAACGTGCTCAAGCGCGCGGCGCGGCGCCATCGGCGCGGCCGTCGATCTCCGACGTGCCCGGCGTCTACTTCCTCGAGATCGACGGGCTCGCCCACGACGTGATCCGCCGCGCGCTGCGGGACGGCCACCTGCCCGACCCTCGCCCGCTGGGTCGCGGACGGCAGCCATCGCCTCTTCTCCTGGGAGACGGACTGGTCTTCGCAGACGGGCGCGTGCCAGGCCGGGCTCCTCCACGGATCCAACGAGGACATGCCCGCGTTCCGCTGGTGGGAGAAGGAGAACGGGCGGGCGATCGTCACCAACCACCCGAAGGACGCCGCCGAGATCGAGCGGCGCCACTCGGACGGCGCGCGGCCTGCTGCACGCCGACGGCGCGAGCCGCGCGAACATCCTCTCCGGCGACGCTCCGCACACGCTGCTGACGATGAGCACCGTGCTCGACCGCGGCCGGCCCGGGCCGCCTGGGCGAGGACTACTACGCGTACTTCTCGAATCCGTACAGCGTCACCAGGACCGTCGCGCTCGTGATCGGCGGACATCGTCCAGGAGCTCTACTACGCCGCCCAGCAGCGCCGCCGCGACATCCGCCCGCGGATCAAGCGCTCCTTCTCCTACGCGCTGGTCCGTGCCTGGGGAACGGTGATCCAGCGCGACCTCCAGGTCGCCGCCGTGATCGGCGACCTCTACGCGGGGCGGCCGGTCGGATACACGACGTTCCTGGCCTACGACGAGGTGGCGCACCACTCCGGGGTCGAGCGCGTCGACGCGCTCGCGGTCCTGCGCCGGCTCGACCGTCAGCTCGCGCGCATCGAGGCCGCCGCCGAGGACGCCGACGCGGCCGTACCACCTGGTCGTCCTCTCCGACCACGGGCAGTCCCAGGGCGCGACCTTCCTCGACCGCTACGGGATGACCCTCGAGGAGCTCGTCTCCGAGGCCTGCGCCGCCGAGCACGTCGAGGCCGAGGAGGCGCATTCGGACGAGTCGCTCTCCTACCTGAGCGCCTCCCTGACCGAGGCCGGCGGCTCGAAGGGGATGATCGGCCGCGCTGCGCGCGCGGTGAGCCGCAAGCAACACCGACGATGGCGAGGTCGTGCTGGGCGAGGAGGGGACCGTCGAGCGCGAGCGCGAGGCGGGCGACGAGTCTCAGCCGCCGGAGCTGTCCGTGATGGCCTCGGGATGCCTGGGCCTGATCACCTTCCCGCGCGAGCCGGGACGGGTCACGCATGGAGCGGATCGACGAGCTCTACCCGTCGCTGATGCCCGGCCCTGCTCAACCATCCGGGGATCGGCTTCGCGCTGGTGCGCTCGGAGCGCGACGGGGCCGCTCGCGCTGGGCGCGAGCGGTGTCCACCGGCTCTCGGACGGGACGATCGCGGGCGACGATCCGCTGGCGCCGTTCGGTCCCAACGCCGCTCACCACCTTCGCCGCACCGACGGCTTCGAGCACTGCCCCGACATCGTCGTCAACAGCACCTACTGGGACGGAGACCGACGAGGTGGCCGCCTTCGAGGAGCTCGTCGGCTCCCACGGCGGCATGGGCGGCGAGCAGTCGCTCCCGTTCGCGCTGGCGCCCGCGGAGTGGGCGATGCCCAGCCGAGCCGATCGTCGGCGCGGAGGAGATGCACCAGCTGATGCGCCGCTGGCTCGCGGCTCTCGGCCACGACGCATTCGGAACCTGGGCGCGACCTGAGACACCAGACCCGAAAGGCGGTCTGCGCATGAACCTCGCAAAAGTCCTCCCGATGGCGTTCGTGATGATCGCCGGCCCTCAGATCCTGAGCGCGATCTTCCTCGCCACGAGCGAGGACTGGCGCGCGCAACTCGCTCGCCTACATCTCCGGCGCCGCGCTCTCCATCACGGTCTTCGTGACGGCGTCGTTCTTCTTCATCAACGGCCTCCAGGACGGGGACTCCTCCGACGACACCGTCTACATCGTGATCCTCGTCCTGCTGGTTGCTGGCGGGCGATCCACACCTACGTCAACCGGGCGGAGTCCGAGCCGCCGAAGTGGATGGGCAAGCTCCAGGGCGCCGATGCCGAAGTTCTCGTTCAAGCTCGGCGTTCCTGCTCCTCGGGAGTCTTCCCGACCGACATCCTGACCTCGGTCGCGGTGGGTCAGTCCCTCGCCAATGACGGATTCGCCCGTGGTGGCACTGCTCGCTGTTCGTGCGCTTGACGCTGCTCCTCCTGGCGATCCCGTGCTCTCGCTGCTCGCCTTCGGCGAACGCGCTCAGGCCGCCATACCGAAGGCTCGCGACTGGATGAACAACAACTCGTGGGTCGTGAGCGAAGCCGTGATCGCGCTCTTCGTCGCGCTCACGCTCTCGGACCTCGTCTAGCCGCGGGCTCAACCCCTATCCCGAGAGGATGCGCGCCTTCTCCGCGGCGAGCTCCTCGCTGGTCAGGACGCCGGACTCGTGGAGCTTCGCGAAGCGCTCGAGCTCCTCCAGCGCGGCTGGCCCCTGACAGCGCTCCCGGCAGCGCCTCCGAAGGCGCCGCCCGCCCGGCGACGCGGCGCTCGCGCGACTCGCGCATCCGGTCGGCCAGCGCCTGAGCGATCCCCTCGGGCGTCCCGGTCGAGACATGGTCGGGGAACTCCCGGATCATCTGGCGCCTGAGCGCCTCCATGCCGATCGCGAGGACCAGGATCAGGATCAGGGACGGAAGCAGGCGTCCCGTCGCGATCACGGGGTTCCACCAGAACAGCAGGATCAGGATGCCCGCGAGCGTCCCGTACGCGTACTTCGGCTGACGCAGGTACGGGCGTCAGCGCGTAGCGGATGGAGGTCGAGACCTTGGACGGCCCGGCGAGCCACGCCGCGATGACCATGACGACGCCGTAGACGATCAGAGACTCCGCGGTGTCCTTCAAGAGCGAGGTCCCGATCTCCCAGGCGTGGAGGACCGCGGTGTCGGCGGTCGAGGACTCGCTCAGCGAGCCGACGACCGCGTCGCCGCCGGCGTTCCGCGCGATCAGGTCGATCGCGCCGATGGCGATGAACGAGAACCCGACCGCGCGCAGCATCTCGCGGCGCCATCCGCGAGCTGGGTAGATCGCGGCCGCGTAGAGCAGCAGGGCCAGCGCCGTCAGGACCCAGGCGAGGGTCTTCAGGAGCTGGACGCCGTCCTGCGCCGCGCCCAGCTCGTCCGACTTCAGGATCTCGATGTGGGCGGCGCCCTCAGGGAGCTTCGAGGAGATGTCGCCGCCGATGCCGATCCCGGCCGCGACGTCGCTGACCAAGAGCGTCAGGTCCAGCGTGACTTCGCCGTCGGTGGTCGAGAGGAACTTTCCTTCGTCCTCGAGCAGCGCGAGGAGGCGCTCGTGAGCGACCCGGTTGGCGTCCTCCCAGAGCCCCTGGACCTTCTCCTGGTCGAGCGCCTCCTGAGTCGCTCTGCGTGGCGACCTGGCGCAGCCCGCCGGAGATCGGCCCGGCAAGCAGCGCCGCCCTCGGCGGCAGTGCGCTCGCGATCTCGCCCTGGACGTCGACGTTTTCGTAGATCGTGTTGACGACGAAGTCGGCGAGGGCGTCCTGGATCGCCTTGTCCTCGAGCAGCTCGGTGCTCGTCTCCACCCAGGTGCTCGTCTCGAGCGCCTGGCGCTTCGCCCACAGCGCGGGCACGGACACGATCGCGACGATCGTGGCCAGGACCAGGAGGATGATCGGCAAGGCGTGCCGAGCTTCTTGACCGGCTCTGCGTCTAGGGGTCGGGGTCGTCATCCGTGATCTCCTCCTTGGAGGTGGTTTTCTCTTCTGGTGGCAGCCTCGGCGTCCCGCGAGCGGCGCAAGGTCTTCCGAGATCCGCACGGCGGCGGAAACCAGCGGGGCGGACAGGATCAGGCCGGCCGCGCCGAACAGGGCGCCGCCGGCGATCGTCACCACGAGGACGGCCAGCGGATGGATGCCCAGCGCGGCGCCCATCGCGAACGGCTGCACGAGCTGCTGGAGGATCCCGTTGGCGAGCAGCTGGACGATGACCATCCCGCCCGGCGGCCTCGGGCCCGGCTCCGCCCAGCGCCAGCAGCACCGAGAACCCGGCGGCGGTCCACGCGCCCAGGTACGGGATGTACGCCGCCGACGAAGGTGACTGCGGCGATCGTGCCGACCAGCGGAACGCCCAGGATGAGCGCGCCGAGGGTCACCACCACCGCGTTGAAACCGGCGATGAGGGTGACGCCGAGGAAATAGCCGCGCAGGGCCCCGAGCGTCCGCTGGCTGATGACGTGGGCGACGGGCCGCGGCACGCCGAAGTGCCCCTCCGCCCATCTCGCTGATCTTGGGTCCGTCGCTCAGGAGGAAGAACAGGCTGAGCGATGGTGAGGGCAAGGAAGAAGGCAAGCCCGGAAAGGGCGCTGATGCCGTTGCGCGAGGCCGTCCTTGAGCTGCGAGAAGGAGGCGCTGACCGAGGCGCTTGCGTTCTTGTTCGCCTCGGCCGCGGTCGACGGATCGATTCCGACGTCCTCGAGCCAGCCCTGGAGCGTGCTCCGGGCGTCGCCGAGCTGGCCGCCGATGTCGCTCGCCTCGGCCGTGATCCCCCCGACCACCATCAGGAACAGGCCGACGCCAACGCCGATCAGGCCGAGCATGATGAAGACCGCGGCGAGTGGGCGCGGGATCCGGTGGCGGTTCATCCAGGCGACGAGCGGCGAGGCGACCGCCGCCACGACCGCCGCCGTGATCACCGGCGCGACGATCGTCTGGGTGAGCGAAGCCAGCCAGACCATGCCCATCAGGAGCAGCGCGACCCCGACCAGGAGCCAGGAGGTCAGGCCGACGTCCCTGAGCCAGCCCGGGGCGGCGAAGACGCCCGGTCAGCTCGCTCGCATCGATCTCGACGTAGTCGCCTTCGGCCGGGCTCCCGGCCGCGGCCGGGTCCCCTTGGGCGTCGGTCTCGCCTCAGACGTCCCCGGATCCTCATCGAGGCGAGCCTAGGCGCCGTTCAAGAGCGGCGCATCACCCGGCATGGGTGAATCTTGGGCCTCCGTGTCCAGCAGGCCCGCGGCCCGCGCGCACGCGACGGCTTCCGCCCGCGAGGAGACGCCGAGCTTGCGATACACGGATTGAGCCTGCGTCTTCACCGTGTTCTGCGAGACGAAGCTCTGATCGGCGATCTCCCGGAAGCTGAAGTGCGTCGGCAGCATGTGGAGCAGCTTCAGCTCGGCGGGTGTCAGGGGCCATCTGCCTGCCACCGAACTGGCCGTCTCGACCTCCGCCCACGCCGCATCGAGCCACTTCCTGCAGGACGACGGCATCGCTCGACGATCCGCAGGTACCGGCCCGCGGCGCCGAGATGCGATGCGAGCCGCGAGCGCCGTCGTCGAGGAAGAGCAGCGCCCGGGCGAGGCGTGATCCGGGTCTCCGCCTCGTACCAGGGCGCCATCTCATGGAGTCCGGACTGGAGCCGGACCGCGGTCTTCGCGTCCGCCGTCGCGGCGTCCGATCGACCCCGCCGGGCGCGGACGAGCGCTGACACGGCGAACACGAGCGCCTGCGTCGGGTGGTCGCCGAGGCCGCAGTGGTTCGACCTTCGCGATCGCAAGCTGCGGACTGGCGCTCCGCCTCGCCCATGTCTCCCTCGTCGATCGCGAGCAGGGCGAGCTGCGACCGGCACAGCGTCTCGACGGATGGCGTCGTCGACGGCGCCCGCCCGCGCGCCGTCCTCGAGCGGACGCCGCGCGGACTCGCGATCGGCGCACAGGTGAAGCGAGACGCCCTCGATCAGGCGGCAGAGCGGGCGCAAAGGGCTGTCGGCTGCGAAGCAGCTCGTAGCCGGCCTGCACGTCCTCGCCTCATCGCCAGCGCGCCGTCGCGCGCGGCGCCGGAGGCCCGAAGGATGCGAGCGGCGCCCGCAGCCGCCCGTCGGCCTCTGCGTTGCCTTGATGCGCGAGTCGCTCCAGCGCGATCCCGGTCCAGCGCTCGACCTCGCCGCCGTTTCCCTCCGCGAGGTGCGCCGGTCGCCCGCGCGAGACAGAGGGACGGAGACGCTGCGATCTGGTCATCCGTGTAGTTCGCGAGCCAGCCGCGGACAGTCGCGTGCCGGCCGTTGCTGACATACGACGCGGCGTTCCGCCAGATCAGTCTGGCCGGCCAGATCGCGGTCGCCCGACTGGATCGCATGGGAGACCGCGCGGTCGATGTCCCCGCAATCGCGGAACATGCCGGCACGCCCGCGTGTGGAGCCTGCGACGCGATCGAAGGCGTCGAGGCGCCCCAGCTCGGACTCGAGCATCTCGCGCAAGAGCGCGTGGTGGCGGTACGCGCGATCGCGCCTGTCGAGGGGAACGATCAGGAGGTTCGACCGGACGAGCTCGCCGGAGCATCTCGGCCGAACCCGTCCGCTCCAGCACCGCGTCGCAGACGTCGCCCGACAGGCGGTCCAGGACCGAAGTGTCGAACCAGGAAGTCGAGCGTGTCCTCGTCGAGCGCGGCCAGGAACTCGTCCTGCACGTAGTCGGCGACGAGCCGGTCATCGCCGTGGAAGTCGGCGATCGCGGCGTCGACCGCGCTCTTTCCGGCTCAGGGAGAGGCCGGCCAGGTAGAACCCGACGGGCCATCCCTCGGTGCGCTCGACGAGCCGCTCCACGGAGTCGCGTCTGAGCTCGAGCCCGCCTGCGGCAAGCGTCTGGGTGGCCTCGTCGAGGTTCATCGCCAGGTCCTCCGGCGCCCAGCTCCTCGATCAGGCGGTCCGCCCGCATGCGCCCAAGCGGCAGCGGAGGCTCGGTCCTGCTGGCGATCGCGAGCTGGGATCCGCTCGGCATCGAGTTGGCGATTGCGACGAGCGGCTCGATGCAGTCCGGGTTCTCGACCAGATGAAGATCGTCAAGCACGAGCATGAAAGGAATCTCGCGGCGCTTGAGCGCTTCGCTGAGACGAGGCAGGACGGCGCTCGAGACGCCGCTGCGAGGGATGGCGAGCGGCGCGAAGACCTCCTCGCGGAATCGGCTCGATCACGTGGAGAAGCGAGGCGATCGCACCGAGCAGCAGGGCGGGGTCGTTGTGGCGCTCGTCGAGCGTGAGCCATGCTGACGGGCGCGCGTCCTGCGCGGTCCAGTCGGCGAGGATCGTCGACTTCCCGTACCCGGCCGGCGCGACGAGCATGAGCACCGGCGTGTCGCTCGCCCGGTCAAGGCTCGAGATCAGCCGGTCCCGGCGCACCAGCCCGGGGCGCGCCGGGCGCCCCTCGCCGGGGAGGAGCAGGCGGTCACGTGAAGTCCGGCGTTCGCGCGGCTGTCATGTCTGGCGGGCGACAGTTGGCACGCCCACTGGCAGATCGCGTCAGCGGCTCCCGCTGATCGAGATGCTACTCCGGGTAGCGCGCGCTCTAGGCGAGGGCCTTGCGCTTGAGCTGCTCGAACTCCTCCTGGGTGATGTCGCCGCTGGCGAGCAGTGCCTTGGCGTCGGCGATCTCGCCGGCCGCGCCGCCGCCCCTGCCCGCGACCTCGCGGATGTGCTGCTCGTACATCTTCTGCGTGTCGCGTGCATCGCTCGACGTTGCGCTCGGCCATGCGCTGGCCCTGGCTGATCAGGTAGATCAGCACTCCCAGGAACGGCAACAGGATGACAGGAAGGTCCAGCCGGCCTTGCCCCGCTCCGCTCAGGTCGTGCCGCCGGAAGACGTCGCTCAGGACCGAGATGACCGTCCAGATCCAGATCACCCACGCGAAGAAGACGATGATCGTCCAGATGACTTCGAGTAGGGGATAGTTGTTCTCGGCGGCAAGAAGCATTCACGACTCCATTCGTTGCGTGGGTGTTTGACCACCCTACATGCCGGGCAAGCGGAATCGTTTTTTGTTTGTGACGCTGAATTCGTGCGACGATGTGAGGGCGTGACATCACCCGAGCACACCTTCGCCAGCCGCCCAGCACCGGGCAACGCGCTCATCGGCGCGCTGGGAATCGGCGCGCGCGTGATGGCGTCGGCGACGCTCGGCGCGGCCGCCGCCGCACGTGCGGCTGCCCGTCCGGCCGCCGCCATCGTGCACACGGGCCTGAGCACGCCGCCGGGGCAGGCCGCTCGAGCCGAAGCCCGCTCGCTCCTCGAGTCCCTCGACGCCGCCGGCCGCAGGGACATCGCGCGCGCGACGGCCGAGGTGAACCTCGCGCATCGACCGCGCCGTCGACCGGGTCACGACCGACACGCTCTCGTCGGAGCGCACGTCCCGGGCGATCGAGCGCCTCCTCGACAGCGAGGAGCTGTGGCGCCTCGTCGACCGCATCGCCAAGAGCCCCGAGGTGGTCAATGCGATCGCCAGCGCCAGCGCCGGCCTGACCGGCGTGGTTGCCGACGAGGCGCGCCGCAGGACCGTCACCGCCGACGAGTTCGCCGAGCGGGTTGCGCGCAGGGTTCTGCGCCGCGCGCCGCGCGAGCCGCAGGCGCTTGTGATCGAGCCGGTCCCCGGAGAAGGCACCGCTCCGAAGCCGTGACGGGGACGACGGCGGTCGAGGCAGAGCCGGAGTTCGCCGGGATCGTCAGCCGCGGCTGCGCGTTCGCGCTGGACGTCGCGATCGTGCAGGCGATCCTGTTCGTCATCGGCGCGGTGATCACCTTGATCGCGGAGGCGTTCGGCGACGTCTCGATCGACGTCAGCGCCTTGGAGGTGGTACTCGGGGCGATCGCATGGATCGATCGCCTTCGACGCTCTACCTGATCGGGTTCTGGTGGCTCGCGGGGCAGACTCCCGGGATGCGCATCCTCGGCATCCAGGTCCGGACCACCGAGGGACGGTCCGGTCACGCCCTCGCGCGGGCTGGTGCGCGTCGGCGGGAATGATCCTGGCGGCGATCCCGCTGTTCGCCGGCTACGTGCCGATCCTCTTGAACGAGAGGCGGCAGGGATTCCATGACAAGCTCGCGAACACGCTCGTGACCTACCGGCGGCCCGCTCCCGCGACGCGCGTCTAGCCGGCGGCGAAGTACTCGAGGGCCGTCCGGGTCTTGGTCTGCTGCTCGTCTCCGAGCTCGATCCCCTGATCGCTCAGGTATGCCCGCGCCTCCGCCGCCACCTTGAATGCATCGGCAGGGGCGCACTTCGTCGACAGCTCGAGGATCCTGGTCCCGTCCGGGTAGTTCCAGAGCTCCACGGTGAGCTTCTGGCGGAGCGCCTTGGGCGACGTCTTCAGCTTGAACACGTTGACGGGGCCGAGCACGAGCAGGTCGTCGAGCTCGATCCCCTCAGGCGCGTTGGCGGCAAAGAACGCGCGCTGGGGCTTGGAGAAGAGCTTGCGAATCGGGTAGTCGCGTCGAGACCGCCTTCCTCACGCGGGGCTTCGAAAGCGTTCCCTTGTAAGACGCCGAGCACACGTAACCGCCCGGCATCGCGTCCACCTCCACGTTGAAGTCCTTGGACTTTCGCTGCTCTGCCTCCAGCGCCGAAGGATCGACCGGTCTGAGCTTCACCACGGAGTCGTCGGGCCGGCCCTGGCTCCTGCGCGCCCTGGCGACGACGCCCGCCTTGTCGAGGGCCAAGTCCGCAGTGTCGAAGAAGTAGACCTGCCGGATGTAGGCCTCGAGGGGATCGATGCCGAGGGCTGTGAGGGTCGCATAGCGGTGCTCCTCGGAGACGGTCAGCTTCAGCTCGACGGAATCGGCCGAGCGCGTCAGCGCGAGCATCTCGCGAACCTGGTCTTCGTCGAGCCGAGGGGCCGCCGGGACCTTCTTCGTTCGCGCCATGGGTGAATGAAACACCCTGGTCTGCTTGGCGCCATCACGCGAACGGGGTGATTCGTCTGTTGGATCGATTCACGCGTTATGGCCGTACGGCCCCGGGTACGGCGCTGCGTACCCGACGATGAGGAGTGTCCATGGAAGGCTCAGAAGTTCAAGACGACGGCGAGAGCCAGGATCCCGGGCTGGCCGAGGCGCCCACGGGAGTCCCGGAGACGGACGATCAGCCTGCCGGCGCCCCGGAGACCGATGGCGAGGACATCGAGCCCGAGGGCGGCGGTGCCACCGACACTGAGACCACGCCCGACGCGAGCGGAGCGTCCGCTTAGGCCGTCAACTCCGCGAACCCGTCTCGGACGCTGGGGAGCCGGGGCTGCCACCCGAGATCCGCCCTGCGCTTTGGCGTTCGAGGCGCCGCGCATCTCTGTGGCCATCTGCGCCACCACGGGACCGGCCGCAAGCCGCGCCGCAATTCGCGGGACCCTGAGCGGCGGCTTGGCGCCCAACGCCTCGGCGTAGATCGGCAACCACTCCCGGAGCGCAAGCGGCTCGTCGTCCACGACGTTGAGGATCCCTGTCGCGGTCCGCTCGATCGCGGCAACCGTCGCCGCGGCCGCGTCGCTGGTGTGGACGAAGGAATAGATGCCCTTCGCCGACCCGATCAACGGGTAGCGCCTCCTCAGCACCTCGCCGGCGATGAATCCGTCGCGGGCGAAGTAGGTGCCCTCTCCGTACAACCAGCCGTAGCGGAGGACCGTTCCCTCCAGACCGCGCGTCGCGGTGACCTGCTCCTCGAGCGAGGCGACGGCCCGGACCGTCTGACCAAAGGGCGCCGGCGCGTCGATGGCCAGCGGCGCATCCTCGCCCTTGACGGCGTTCCCGTCCGGGCGGTAGGCGAAGGCGATGCTCTGAGCGACCATCCGCTCGACCCCTGCATCCAGGGCGGCCGCGACGAGATTCGCCGTCCCTTCACGGCGGAGGCGGTCGGTGGCCTCGTAGATCCCGGGCTTCCGGAGATCGGGGACCCTTGGCAGAGCCGTCGAGCTGGTGGACGAGCACATCCGGCTTGGCCCGCGCGACGATCGCCGCGGTCGCGGCCTCGATCGAGCGCGTCCATCGCCGCCGGAGTCGCCCCGAGGCGAGTCAGCCCGCTCGCCCGCTCGAGCGTCCGCGAGGTTCCCGTGACTTCGTGGCCCGCCGCGACGAGGAGCGGAACGAGCTCTCGGCCGATGGCTCCGGTCGCGCCGGCGATCAGGATCCGCATCGGACGCGGCTTGGTCTAACCGGCTCGGCCGTAGACGTCGAGGATTGCGTCGATGACCAGCTCGGGGTCTTCCTCTTCCACCGCGTGTCCCGTCTCGACGACCGTCTGCTCGGCGCTCGGGCTCAGGACAAGCCAGCCCTTCTGATCAGCGACGTTGGTCTTCATCGCGGCCTTCTCCTCTTCAAACTCTGCAGCGGCTATCTCGGACTTCGAGTAGTCCGCCGAGATGACGGTGACCGGGATATCGCCGATCTCCTCACGCGCGGCCCAAGCGTCCTTCTCGATCTGAAGGTAGTCGCGCTGCTCGATGTTCTCCGGGCTGTCTGGATCCGTGATGCGGACGATCTCCTTCGGCGCGTCCACGAACGGAGCCGGAACCTCGACGAAGACCATCCCCGCCACTTCCTCGGGGTGCGCGACCGCGTACCCGGCCATGAGGAAACCGCCGCCTGAGGTGCCGACGAGCACGTACGGAGGCTCGATCTCCGCGGCCTCGAACAGCGCCTCGAGATCCGCGACGTAGTCGTCCAGCTGGAGAGGCCCTTCGGCCGGATCGCTCGCGCCGAGATTGGCCCGGTCATACACGCACGTCCGGGTTTCCTCGGCCAAGCCGCTCCTCGGCGAAGGCGTAGGAGGCGCTGGTGTCCCCGTCGCCACCTTCCATGACGATGGTCGGTGACCCCTCTCCGGTACAGCGCACGAAGAGCCCCCGGTCTCCGTCGACGTCGACGACCAGGCCCGGGTCCTCGATCGTGTCTTCGCCGCTGAGCTCGAGGTCGACGCGGTCGGCGCTCGTGGTTGGCGAATCGTCACCACCGCATGCGACTGAGAGCAAGGGCCACCAAGATCAGAAGCAGCTGAGCGGGGCGTCGAGCAGTCATGTATTCAGGCGCGCAGCTTGTAGCCCCGCCTGAACAGGCTCAGGTTGAGCGCGAAGAGCGCCAGCGTCGCGAGCGTGAGGAAGGAGCAGCGAGAGGGCGATGTTGGTCTCCTCGTAGCCGAGGAAGCCGTACCGGATGAGCCCGATCATGTAGTAGATCGGGTTGAACTGCGTGAGCGTCTCGAACGGCTCGGGCAGGAGCGATGCGGAGTAGAAGACCCCGCCCAGGAAGATCAGGGGCTGGAGCACGAACGTCTGCGCGAATGAGACGTCGTCGAACTGCTCGGCGCGCACGCCGACCAGCACTCCGAGCTGGGCGAAGAAGAACCCGGTCAGGAACAGGCCGGGGATCAGGACGAAGCGGCTCGGAGACCGGCAGGTCGACCAGGAAGGAGGCGGCGATGAAGGTCAGGATCCGCGACCAGCATCCCGCGCAGGAAGCCGCCGGCGGTGAATGCGAGGAGCAGCTCGGTCGGCGAGGCGGGCGACGAGAGCTGGTCGTCGATCGCGCGCTGGAACTTCTGCTGGAGGATCGACGACGAGTTGTTCGAGAACGCGTTGATCGCCCAGGCCATCATGATCAGGCCCGGAATCACGAAGATGACGTAGTCGAAGCCGTGGAGGGTGTTGATCCGGGTGCCGAGCGCGGCGCCGAAGACGGAGATGTAGAGGAACGTCTCGAGGAGCGGCGCGCCGACCGTCTGGCGCTTGATCTTCATGAAGCGGCTGACCTCGCGGCGGATCAGCGTCGCGAGGCGGATCTGCGCGGCGCTCAGATACGACCTCTTCGACCCTGCGCGCGCGAGAGCTCCTTGCGCCCGACCAGCTCCAGGTAGGCGTCCTCGAGGCTCGAGACCCCGTAGCGCGAGGACAGCTCCCCGCTCGGTGCCCTGCGCGACGATCTCGCCCTGGTTGATGAACGCGATCCGGTCGCAGAGCTGATCCGCCTCCTCCAGGTAGTGCGTCGTCAGCAGGATCGTCGTCCCCTCCTGGTTCACCTGTTGGACGTAGTGCCATAGCTCGAGGCGAAGCTCCACGTCCACTCCCGCCGTGGGCTCGTCCAGGATCAGGAGCCTTGGCCTGTGCATGAGCGCCCGGGCCAGGATCAGCCTGCGCTTCATCCCTCCCGAGAGGGTGCGGGTCCGCTCGTCGCGCTTCTCGGTCAGCGAAAAGGTCTCGAGGAGCTCCTTCGTCCGCTCACGGCGCTCGCGCTTCGGCATCCCGAAGTAGCCGCCGTGGAAGTCGAGAGACTCCTCGACCGTCAGGAAGAAATCGAGGTTCAGCTCCTGGGGAGCGAGCCCAACCGCGACGCGCGCTTCGCTGTAGTCGTGAACGGCATCATGGCCGAAGATCAGGATCTCGCCCGACGTCGGGGTGGCGAGCCCGGTCGAGCAATGGATCAGCGTGGATTTGCCCGCGCCGTTCGGGCCCAGGAGGCCGAACAACGCGCCCTCGGGGATCTCCAGGGCGACGTCCCGCAGCGCCTCTACGCCGGTCGGATAGCGCTTCGTCAGTCCTTTGATGTCAAGGGCGTTCACGAGGCGATTGAGCGTACGCAGTCACATGAGCTGCCCGGCGGCGCAACCTTCGCAACGTCTTCGGTCTTCGCCAGACGACCGGTGGCAAGGTCGAGGTGATGGCGGGGAACGTGAGTTACGAGCATGAGCGCGTGGTCGTTTGCGCCGGCAAGGGGACCGGGGCGCTCGCCTCGGGAGCGGGGGTATCGCTGCCTCTGGACCTCTCTGCCCACGTCCGGTTCACGTTCCCTGTTCGAGACCCTGATGCCTGCGAACTTGCTTGCCTCCAGGACTCGAGTGACGAGTGGGGCGAGACCGGGATCTACGGAGCGCCGTACCCCGGCAACGAGCACTACGCGCTCGGCTTGCCAGAGACGACTGACGCAAGAGAGGACGGAAGCCTCGTGGCACCGGATGAGCTCGATGAGCTGGCCGAGCGCGCCAACGCATACGTCGCGAGGGCCCTTCCCGGCCTCGTTCCCGAGCCGGTCGACGTCGTTCGCTGCTGGGTCACCGAGGTGCCCTGGGGCGAGGACGGCCTGGCGGCATGGGAAGCCGACCACATTCTCTTCTGCGGCGGGCACAACCTGTTCAAGCAGGCCCCGTGGCTTGGGCGCGAGCTCGCGGACTGGGCGCTCGGCGAGCCTCTCAACGAGCATCTCGAGCCGAGATCCGAGCTCGGCAAGGAGCCTTGAGGTTGCCTAGCCATGCTCGGGCGCGCACGGCCCGGGCACACGCCCTGCTTCACCGGGCAAATCGCAGTGGCCACCCGCGACCCTGACGGCCGAATAGAAGAGGCCCGCCGTGAACTTGCACTGCTTGCGCTGCCACCAGGCCTCCTCCTGGCAGGCGGCGTACATGTCTTTGGCGAAGACCGCGTCGATCCTCTCCTTGTAGCCGTCGAAGAGGCCGAGCCGCTTCGAGTTGCGGTAGCCGAAGTCATGGCGCTCACACGCTTCGCGGAAGTTGAACCACATCTGCTCGGAACCGATCCCGGGCGCCGAGCACCCGTCGTCGGACCAGTCCATGCGCGGGTCATGCCCGCCCGAGTCCTTGAGCGCCACGAAGTCGGCGAGGCTCGCCTCGAGGGCTGCGTCCAGAAGCTCCTGCTGCTGCCGCCAGGACGTGACCCGGACCGCCGCCTCGAACGCCTCGGGGTCGTGCTCGTCGAGCCACGCCAGCTCTGATGCGGTGAACGGTTCGACGTCGAGCGCCGCCAGCTGAGGATCCGGCGCCATGAGCAGCCGGCGCTCGAGCGAGGTGAGCTGCGGGTCGACGAGTGGGACCGGCGGGCCGTACGTGACGGTCTGGCCGCCTGGCCGCAGTCCGTGCCGACTGCTCGGCACAAAGCGTCCTGGACCGACGCCGCGATCCCGGGCCCTGGATCGACCGCAGCGATGCTCGCGGCGACGAGCGCGACGAGGAGGATCAGACCGGCGTACTCCGGGCTCGCCTGGCCGGTCTGTCCCGCTCCGGGCCGCATCGCCCGACCGTAGGTCCGGCCCCGTCACGGGTGGGTGACGTCGTGAGACGTCTTCGCCGATGATCCCGTGTCATCTTGCGCGCGTCGCCTGGCTCAGCGCCAGGCGTCGGTGCTCAGGCCCTGGGTCCGCCCGGCGGGATCGCGCGAAGGGCCTTCCACCAGCCCCAGAGGCCCGAGTGGCGCGCGAGCTCCCAGCGGAAGGCGCGCCGCTCCGCGGGGCCCGGGCGCCGCGTGCGCCGGCGCCCGTAGCGACTGTCCCGCAGTCCTCCGGCGTAGCGCGCGGCGTCCGGGCCCACGGCGATGCGCAAGCGGCTCTGGATGGCGTGAGGGTTGCCCCCGGCGAGGTCCCTGGCCAGTCGCGCGAAGCGCGTCGCAAAGCTCGCGCAGCTGAAACTCGGCGCCCTCGGGCGAGCGCAGGCGGCGCCGCCGGCGGATCACGACGCCCGTCGCCGCGGCCACCGCGACGAGGAACGCGAGCAAGGGGACGGGCGAGCCCTCGTCGCCGACGGCGTCTCCGCTGCCGGCAAGCTCTTGGCTGCGCAGGCCCCGGCGGCGGTTCGGCGCCGTTGGCAAAAGCCAGGCCGAGCTCGAGGTCGAGCGCGGATGTCCCGCTCGCGGATCCCGGCGCCGAGACGTTCGTGTGAGCGGGCGCCTCGCCAGGCGTCGGATCGACCGTGACCCAGCCGATGCCCGGATAGAGCACCTCCACCCAGGAGTGCGCGTCGGTGTCGCTCACCGAGTACGAGCCCTCCCCCTGCGACGTGCCCGGCGCGAAGCCCGACGACGACGCGAGCGGGGATTCCGATCATGCGGAGCATCAGCGCCATCGCGCCCGAGAACTGCTGGCAATAGCCCGCGCGCTCTTCGAGGAGAAACGCGGGCAGCGGGTCCGGAGAGCGCGGGACGTCCTGGTCGTAGTGAGTACTCCGAGATGAGGAACCGCTGGATCCGCGTGACCGCCGCGTAATCGGTGCGCGCTCCCCCGACGACTCGTCGTGTCAACCGGAGCACCCGCTCGTACGGCGTGCCGCGCACGACGTCTCTCGATCGGCTCCTCCCCTTCCACGACGTCGCTTCTCGCTCGGCGAGCGGCGGACTCCGCGTTGGCGGCGTCACGCGCGTATCCCCCCGCTGCGGGCCGCCCGATCAGCTCTCTCGGCGGCGGAGAGGTGCTGCGGGATCAGGAGGGACGTGTAGCGCTCTGCGCCGACCGGGTGGGCGCCCCCGGCCCTGCGAAGCTGGCGCGGCGTGGGGTCGGGCACGTAGGCCTGGACCGAGTACGTGGTGCCGGCCGGGATCTCGAACGTCGTCCGCTGTGGCGGTTCCGTCGCCCGAAGCATCTCCGATGTCGAGGCCGTCGACACTGCCGGGATCGTGCCGGACGTCACCGCGAGGCGCAGCGCAGGCCGGTCAACTCGACCTCGAAGCTGCGAACCCACCCCGGGTGGCTCTCGACGAGCTCCGCCGAGGCGCCCGCGAGCTAGTATTCAGCCGCGAACTCGCCGAACCCGTCGCTCGCTCGGGACCACGCATTGCCGTCGAACTCGTCCAGGACGTAGGTCTTCCAATAGAGGGGGCTGTCCGGACGTCGCGACAAAGACCTCCGTGCCCTCCTGCGGCCAGTCGAGCTCGCCGTAGGTGTGATTCCAGTTGAAGGTGATGCGCTTTTCGTCGCCGAAGATGCGCCAGTCCGTATAGGAGATCGAGCGGATCGGACGCGTCCACGCGCGAGGCGAGTGGAAAGCGCGACCGCGACCGCGAGGAGCGGCCGTCGCAACGCCGGCGGCGACGCGCGTGGGAGCGGCAGCCGCGGCAGCCAGAGGACCGCGGCGACGAATGCGAAGAGGAGCGCGCCCCGCGGGCGAGCTCCGAGCTCGGGCGACTCCCAGGTGACCGAGTCGCCGTAGAGGAGGAGCAGGACGCCGAGGCCCATCGCCCGGCCGGCGCGGCCCTCGCCCGCCGGCCAGAACGCGGCGAGCATCGCGAGCGAAACCGCCAAGCGGCACGGCGGCGAGGATCCCGAACCGGGTCCACGGATCCGGCGCCGTCGTAGGGCGTGTCGATCTGGCTCACGCCTTCGAGGCCGCGCGCGAGCTGTGCGTCCAGGTCGTCCCCAGCCGCCCGGCACCAGAGAACGCAGCGGGATCCCGATCGCGAGGAGGCCGCCGACGAGCATCGCGACGAAGCGCCGCGAGCGTTCCGGCCGCGGCGTACGGGCGCTCGCGGCCTCGCAGCAGGAGCAGCGCGCCCGGCTCCGGCGGCTCCGATCGCGACGCAGGCGATCCACCGCCACGCCGCCGAACCCTCGACGAGGAGGAACCAGTGGTGGGACGCGAACGCCGCCAGCGCCGCGAACGCGATCAGGCGGCGCAGGTCGGCGCTCATGCCGCCACCCGCGCCCGCGCTCGCGAACCGCGACGGGCACGCCGAAGCACCCCGCGACCTCGAAGGCGACCGGCCCGGCGGCCGCGAACGCGCTGACCAGGTAGTGGCGGCCCGGTCCGACGCTGCGCGGGAGCGCGATCTCGCCCGGCGCCCGGGCGGAAACCCAGAAGACGCTGCCCCGAAGGCCGGAAGAGCGGCTGGGCAGCCGGGTCGGCGCGCCCGAGCCCGACCACCGCGAAGCGGGCGTGAAGGGCGGGCCAGGTGCGCAGGCGCGAATCGAGCATCGCCGGCCCGTGGCTCCCGGGCAGGAGCACCGCGCAGCCCGTGCCCGGCGCGCAGGTGCACGCACAGCGACGCCGCGGCCCGGACGGCCCTGTCAAGCGCCTCTTCGGACGCAGGGTGCTCGGCGTCCAAGGCGACCAGCGGAGTCGCCTCGGCGCCCGCGACGATCCGGCGCTCGTGCATGCTCGCCGCTCCGCGCGACCGCGGGCCAGTGGATGCGGGAGGCGGGGCTGCCGTGGCGATAAGGCCGCAGGCCGTCGACCTCGAACTCGACCGCTCGCGCCTCCCGGATCGACGCTGCGCCTTCCTCCCCGGCGTTCGCCGCTGCCGGCCCCCTCGCCGTCGACCGACGCGGGCCCGATCACGTCCACCGCCTCGATCCGGGGCAGGACAAGAGCTCTCCGCCGGCCGGGGCCGCTGAGCTCGCGCGAGCGGAGGCCGAGCGGGTCGCGGATCTCCCAGGCGGTGCCCCCGAGGACGTGGCGCCCCCGGCGCGGCATGCGGACCTCGATCTCGACTCGGGACGGCCGCGAACGGGCCGGTCCTTCGAGCGGCTCGGCCAGGAGCGGGTCGCGCACCTCTCCACCCGGAGGGGGGACGGGTCCCGCGCTCGAGGCTCAGGGGAGCGGGTAGGCATCGCCCTCGACGATCCGGCTCGGGCCCTGGCTCTGACTCGATCGAGGCGCCCCTGACGGAGAGCTCGACCCAAGCCACGGCGATGACGGCGATCGCCGACGAGGGCGAAGCCCGGGACGATCAGCGACGGCGATCCGAAGGCGAGCCCGGCGAGCGCGAGCGCCGCACCGAGCGCAGCTGTCCCACCGGCCGAGCGCATCGCGCTACGCCGTGAGCGCTCTCTGAGGGGTGTGGCCCCTCACGGTCATAGCGCCGGGACGCGCTCGAGCGCCTCGGCCACGACTTCGGTCGCGTTGCCCGAGATGGCGCCCGGGCGCGAGGGCCAGCCGGTGCGCAAGCACCGCGGGCGCGAGAGCCTGGACGTCGTCGGGCAGCGCATGGTCCCGGCCTTCCACGGCGGCCAGCGCCTTTGCCGCGCGAAAGAGCATGAGCCCCGCGCGGGGGCTGGCGCCCAGCTCCACTCGGGAGTCGTTGCGGGTCGCCTCGCAGACCGCGACCACATAGCGCCGCAGCGCCTCGGAGGCATGGATGGCGGTCACGCCGCGCTGAGCGGCGCGAGACCATCGAGACGTCGGTAACCGGCTCGAGGTCCTGGACGCGGTCATGCGCGGCGTGCTCGTCGAGCATCGCCGCCTCCGCGTCGGCGGACGGGTATCCCATCGAGACGCGCACCATGAAGCGATCGAGCTGAGCTTCGGGAAGCGGATACGTGCCCTCGTACTCGCGTCGGGTTCTGAGTGGCGAGCACGATGAAGGGGCGCGCCAGCTCATGCGGGTGGCCGTCAACCGTGACGCGGCGCTCCTGCATGCACTCCAGCAGCCCGGACTGCGTCTTGGGCGACGTCCGGTTGATCTCGTCGACCAGGACGACGTTCGCGAAGACGGGGCCGGGGTGGAACTCGAAGCGCTGCCTCGCGCTGGTTGAAGACGTTCGTGCCGACCACGTCGGAGGGCAGGAGGTCGGCAGTGCACTGGACGCGGGCGTACTCGGCCTCGAGCGAGCGGGCGAGCGAGCGCGCGAGCGCCGTCTTGCCGACGCCGGGATGGTCCTCGATCAGCACGTGGCCCTCGGCCAGGAGGGCGACGATGAGGTCGCGGACGACCTCATCGGAAACCTTGACGGCCCTGCGGATGTTCTGGGTCAGCGCGCCGCCCAGTCCTGCGATTCCGATCGGGTCGAGGTCAGGCGTACTCGCCATACATGGAACTGCTACGGACGAGACGGCAAGCCCGTGGTTCAAGTCGAAAGGGAGAGTGGGCGGGCTAGCCGCAGATCCGCTCCCGGGGGGATCAAACGGCGCCCAGCTCTCCGAGGGTGCGCCCCGGTCGCTCGGCCTGCGCGGACGGCAGAAGTCCCGCGCTGCCGGCGGCGGTTGGCTGGCCGCAATGTCGCAAGGTAGGTGCCAGGCTCGGACGTCCTTTGCGCAAAGAGCCGGCAAAACGGCAAAGAAAAAGCGGCCCAGTGGTGACTCGCGATGCCTGCCTCACTCGTAGCCTTCGAGTGACGAAGCTTTGCTGTCTCCTTCGAGAGTGACTTCACCTTGGCTTTGGTGATTCGTTCTCTCTCCCGGACCGCAGGATGGAACTCTAGACCGAGATTTCCCGGTCGTCAAGGGGGTCGCAGACATCCACCCCGCAATTTGGGAGAAAACGGGGCGCTGAGGCTCCCTTCAGCCCTTCGGGTACCGGCGCGCCGCGCAAAGTTTCGATCTAGCCTTCCCCGGCGTGAGGATTCGGGCGTGGGGCATGGCGGTGGCAATTGCCGCGATCGGTGTGGCTTCGCGGTCGCCCGCCGAGGCGGAGCGGCGAAGCCGATCAAGGCGAAGGTGGTGCGGACGGAGTACGGCATTCCGCACATCACGGCCAAGAACATCCGAGCCTCGCCGGCGGGTTACGCGTACGCCTTCGCCGAGGACAACCTCTGCACGATCGCGTCCGAGTACGTGACGGTGAACGGCAAGCGCTCCAAGTTCTTCGGGCCCGACGAGAACTGGACTTCTCGGGCAACGGGACGACCTACGAGAACATCGACGCCGACGTCTACTTCAGCTGGGTCAAGCAGCAGGGGATCGTCGAGAAGCTGATCAAGCAGCCGGCTCCGATCGGCCCGAAGCGCGGCGTGAAGCAAGGGCGTCGCCGGCTACGTCAAGGGCTACAACGCCTACCTGAAGAGAGACGGCGTGGACAACCTTCCCGACAAGCGCTGCGCGGCGCGGACTGGGTCCGCCCGATCAAGAAGATCGACGTCTATCGCCGCTTCTTCCAGCTCGGCATCCTCGCGTCGTCCGGCGCCGCGATCACGGGCATCGCGACCGCCGAGCCGGTGTCGGCGCGGCCGAGGCGGCCGAGCAGCAAGCCGTCCAGGACGAGATGCTCGCGGACGGCAGCGCGCTGTCGAAGCTCCAGCCCCAGATCGGCTCGAACGCGTACGCCTTCGGCAAGGAGGCGACCGAGAACGGCCGCGGCCTCGTCTACGGCAACCCCCACTTCCCCTGGGACGGCTCCGAGCGCCTCTACCAGACACACCTGAAGATCCCCGGCAAGGTGGACGTCGCGGGCGCGCTCGCTCTACGGGGTGCCGCTGGTCCTGATCGGCCACACGCGCGGGCTCGCCTGGTCGCACACGGTCGCCACGGCCTGGCGCTTCACGCCGTTCAAGCTGACCGCTCGGCGCCGACCCCCACACCTACCTCGTCGACGGAGAGCTCAAGGACATGGAGGAGACCGAGGTGACCGTCAAGGCGCTCGCCGACGGCGGTGGGCTCGAGGACGTCACGCGCTCGATCTACTCCACCGAGTACGGCCCGATGCTGACGAGCCTCGTCGGCATCCCCCTGCCGTGGGGCGCCGGCAACGGCTTCGCCCTGGCGGACGTGAACGCCACCAACTTCCGCTACCTCAACCACTTCCTGGCGAACAACCGGGCTCAGACGGTGCGCCAGTACGACCGGGTCCAGCGCCGCTACCAGGGCATCCCCTGGGTGAACTCGATCGCTGCCGACAAGAAGGGCGAGGCCTACTACTCGATGCAGGGCGCGATCCCCTACGTCGACGACGCGCAAGTCGACCGAGTGCAACGTGGCCGCGCCGACGTTCGAGGTCCTCGGCCTGCCGATCCTGGACGGATCCCGGTCCGCGTGCAACTGGGAGCGTCCGACGAGGCGACCGCTCCCGGAACCTTCCCGCCCGACGAGGTCCCCACCCTCTTCCGCGACGACTACGTCCACAACGGCAACGACTCCCACTGGCTCTCGAACCCGGAGGAGCCGCTCACCGGGTACGACCGGATCATCGGGATCGAGGAAGCCGAGCGCACCTACCGCACCCGGATCGGGCTGCTCCAGATCCAGAGCGCCTGGCCGGAACGGACGGGCTGCCCGGCGACAGGTTCGACCAGCGCTCCGTCGAGCAGGTGGCGATGGGGAACCGCCAGTACCTGGGCGAGCTCTGGCGCGACGACCTGGTGACTCTGTGCGAGACGGCGCCCGGGGGAATGCTCCTCGGGCTCCGGCGGCCCGGTGGACGTCTCGGGGGCCTGCGAGCCGCTGGCGAACTGGAACCTCCGCGACAACCTGAACTCGAACGGAGCGGTCCTGTTCCGCCGCTTCGCCACCCGCGTGCTCGACAACTTCCAGTGCCTGCCGACTGGCCTTCAGGGCGCGACCTGCCCGGGCGCCGAGCTTCTGTTCACCAACCGCTCTTCTCGGCGTCCGACGCGGTCAACACGCCCGGTGGCGGGCTCAACGTCGCTGAACCCGCTGGTCGGGGTCGCCCTGGCGGATGCGGTCGCGGACCTGAACTCCGCCGGCCTGCCCCTGGATTCGCCGCTTCTGGGCGTCCAGTCCGACGTGCGGGGCGGCGAGACGATCCCCATCCACGGCGGCCCGGGCGGGCTGGGCGTCTTCAACGCGATCTCGGCGCCGTGGCAGCCCGATAACGGCGGTACCCGAACATCCCCCACGGCGGCAGCTTCATCATGGCCACGGAGTTCACGGGCGGGAAGTGCCCCGTGCGCGCCGACACGTTCGTCACCTACGGGCAGTCCGAGAACCAGGCCTCGCCGCACTCGAGCGACTACACGAAGGCGTACTCGGCGAAGGACTGGCATGACGCCCCGTTCTGCGCGGGCGACGTCCGCCGCCAGGCGCTCGAGAAGATGCGCGTTCGCATCGGCAAGCGCCGCTAGAGCACCCCACCGGCCGGCCGGCCGGCAGCGACCGGGGCGGTGGCCCGCAACCGCCAATACGATTCGGGCCATGCGCATCACCGAGGCACTCGAGGGGCCCGAGCCCGTCTTCTCGTTCGAGTTCTTCCCGCCGAAGACGCCCGAGGGCCTCGAGCAGCTCTTCGGAGCTGTCGACACGCTGCGGCCGCTCGAGCCCGACTACGTCTCGGTGACCTACGGCGCCGGGGGCGCGACCCGCGACGGGACGGTCGAGATCTCGAAGCGGATCAAGGCCGAGCACGAGATCGAGACGATGGCGCATCTGAGCTGCGTCGGCGAGACCCGCGAGGGCCTGACGGCGATCCTCGACCGCTTCGCCGAGGCGGGCGTCGAGAACATCCTGGCGCTTCGCGGCGACCCTCCCCGCGGCGAGAGCGTGTTCGCCGCAACCGAGGGCGGCCTTTCGAGCGCGGCCGAGCTGACGGAGTTCATCACCTCGAGGGTGGGACTTCACGGTCGGCGGCGCGTGCTTTCCCGAGGTGCACCCCGAGGCGGCAAGCCTGGAGGACGACCTCACGTACCTGAAGACCAAGGTGGATGCCGGCGCGAGCTTCCTGATCACGCAGCTCTTCTTCGACAACGAGGTCTACTGGAGCTTCGTCGGCGGCCGCTCGCGAGCGCGGCATCGACGTGCCGATCATCCCGGGCGTCATCCCGATCGCGAGCTACGCCCAGGTCGCTCGCATCTGCTCGCTCTGCGACGCGACGATCCCGGCCGAGCTGGACTCGGCGCTGAGCGCATGGGGGGCGACCTCGAGGCCGAGGCGCTCCTGGGCGTCGCCTACGCGTCGCGCCAGTGCGAGGAGCTCCTGGCCGGCGGCGCGCCGGGCATCCACTTCTATGCGCTCAACCGCGCGCCGGGGACGCGCGCGGTGCTGAGCGCGCTTCGCGCCTCGCGGCCCTGGGAGCGCCTGCGCGAGCGCGTGGGAGCGAGAGCATGACGCAGGGCGCCGACGGCACCTTCGAGTGGAAGGGCTACAACCTCGCGTACTCGGACTTCGGCTCCGGCGACCAGGTCCTGGTCCTGATGCACGGCCTCCTGATGAACCGGCACATGTTCGACCGCATGGCTCCCGAGATGGCCTCGCGCGGCTTCCGCGTGATCACGATCGACACGCTCGGCCACGGCGCCTCGGACCGCCCGGAGGACATGCGCCTCTACAACATGCCCGCGTTCGGCGATCAGATCGCCGCGCTTGATCGACCACCTGGAGCTCGACCGCCCCGTCGTCGGCGGCACGTCGCTCGGCGCGAACGCCGCGCTCGAGTTCGGCGTCGCCCACGCCGGGCAAGTCGCGGGGGCTCCTGGTCGAGATGCCCGTCCTGGACAACGCGCTCCTGGGCGCCGCGCTCGCGTTCACGCCGGTGCTCCTGGGGCTCCGCTTCGGCCAGCCGCTCCTGAAGCCCCTCTCGGCCGTGCTTCGCCACGTGCCCGCGGACCAGCCTCCTCGTCGACGTCGGCCTCGACTGGCTCCGCCAGGATCCGGGCCCGTCGCGCGCCGTGCTGGAGGGAATCCTCTTCCACCGCACCGCCCCGCCCCACGACGAGCGCGTCCGGATCGCCGAGCCCGCGCTGGTGATCGGCCACCCCTCGGATCCGCTCCATCCCTTCTCCGACGCGGGCATGCTGGTCGCAGGAGATGGA
Organism: uncultured bacterium; assembly: GCA_963740125.1. Classification (GTDB taxonomy): domain Bacteria; phylum Actinomycetota; class Thermoleophilia; order Solirubrobacterales; family 70-9; genus JALZKA01. The sequence continues at coordinate 524,533 of CAVUCV010000006.1, forward strand.
GAACGCCCGCCTGGTCGACGCGAACTCGATCCTGGAGTGGCGCCTCACGCCCGGGGCGCCTGGACGACATCCTCGAGGAGTTCCTCCGCGAGGCGTACGCGCCCGAGACGGCCCCGTCGCCCACGAACCGCTCGCTAGCCTGATTCCTCCTGATGAGCGGTCGAAAGGAAGAGCGAGAGCGGCTGCGCGAAGAGCGCCTGGCTGCCCAGCGGGCGGCGCAGAGCTCCGACAAGCGGCGCCTCTATCTCGGCTACGCGGTGGCCGGGCTGATCGTGGCCGCGATGCTGGCCGGCCTCTTCGTGGTCATCACGGGCGGCGACGATGCGGCGACGAGACCGGGGTCGACTCGGAGGGAAACGCGTTCCCAGAGCTCGCCTTCATCAACGAGGAGATCGGCGTCGTCCCCGACGGGCTCGAGGTCGACGGCCGTGAGGGGACCGAGCCGCCCGGCTCGGAGAACGCCGTCCTCGAGGACGCGGCGGACGCTGCCGGCTGCGAGCTTCAGCTGGACCTCGAGGACGAGGGCAACACGCACCTCGAACGACCCGGACGTGCCGAACGTCAAGTACAAGACCGATCCGCCGACGTCGGGCGACCACTACGGCACCGGCAGCGAGACCGCGTCCGGAGCCCTCGCCGACGGCGCCTACGCCGAATTCCCGCCGGTCGGCCGCTTCGTGCACTCGATGGAGCACGGCCGCGTGATCATCCACTACTCGCCCGACCTCCCCGAGGAGGACCAGCTCGCGATCAAGGGCGTCTTCGACGAGTCGCCGTCGGGCGTGATCATGGTCCCGAACCCTGAGATGGACTCAGAAGTCGCCGTGGCTGCATGGACGCAGCTCGTGACGTGCGACTCATACGAGGGGCGGCCACCCTCGACGTCATCCGCTCCTTCCGCGACATCTATCGCGGCCAGGGCCCCGAGTACTTCCCGCTGAACGTTTAGCTGCAGCAAATCAAGGGGTTTGCAACCCTTGTTGGAAGGAACCGTGATGGGACTGAGCAGAGCCAGGCCGCGTTGGCAGGCGCGGATCGCAGCCCTGGTGGGCGGCGTCTGCGCTGCTCTTTCCGGCGGCCGCGGACGCGGGCCCACCCACGGGATTTGACTTCGAGCAGCGCCTCGGCTCCGCCGAGCGCAGCGCCCGGTCGGCTGAGACACGGCTTTCGCAGCGAGGTGCTTGAAGCCCCGGCGCGCTTCGATCTCGCGGGGCTTCAGGGCGAGCTGCGGGAGACGGAGCTGCGCGCGCGCGTCGAGGGCGGCGCCTGGACCGACTGGGCCGAGACCGCGAACGGCGATCCGGTCTGGTTCGGCGGCATGGACGAGCTTCAGGTCCGCACCCACGGCTGGGAGCCCCGGGGGAAGGTCCACTACGTCAGCGTGAGCGACGCGACCACGCAGTCCGCAGCCCGCGCGCGGTGGAGGGGGAAAGCCGAACGTCATCTCGCGCGGCCAGTGGGGGGCGAACAAGGAGCAGGGAGGCTGCAAGCCGCGGGAGGGCGCCGAGTACGGCAAGGTCAAGGCCGCGAGCATCCATCACACCGTCTCGGCCGTCCGACTACTCGGAGTCGGAGGCGAAGAGCATGATCCTGGGGATCTGCCGGTTCCACCGCAACTCGAACGGCTGGAACGACATCGGCTACAACGCGCTGGTCGACCGCTTCGGCAACATCTACGCCGGCCGCGACGGAGGCCTCAGCCGCCCCGTGATCGGCGCGCAGGCCCAGGGCTTCAACTCCCAGACGACTGGCGTCGCCGTTCTGGGCACCCATACGGACAAGCCGATCAGGAAGGCGACCATGCGGGGCCTCACGAAGTGGCTCGCGTGGAAGCTTCCGGAGCACGGCAGCGACGCCACCGGGAAGGTCCGGATGAAGTCGGCAGGCGGGGAGACGGCCCGCTACCCGGCGGGAGAGAGGATCCGCACGCTCAGGATCATCGGCCACCGGGTGACCAACTTCACCGAGTGCCCCGGCAATGCCCTGGCCGATCAGCTCTCGAAGCTGCGCAGGAAGGTGATCGACAAGATCGCCGGCCGTGGAGGCGGCGGCGATGGCGGTGGAGGCGGCGCCGGCTAGCGCGTTCCCTCGGCCGCGTCCCAGGTCTTCGCGGGACCGCGGCGAATGCGGTCGAAGAGGCCGGCGGCGATCGACGCGGTGACGGTCACGTAGTAGGCGGCGACGCGGAACGGGAGCAATGGGATGACGCGCGCCAGCGCGGCCGCTGCGAGGAGGGCGCCCTGCGCGGCCAGGGTGAACGCGTAGATCGTGCCCTCGCCCAGGAGGGCGACGTTCGCGCCGAGCGCGACCAGGTGGAGGAACGGCGTCGCGTACCGGATCGCCCGGTGGCTGAGGATCTCGTAGGCGTACGTTGCGCCGTAGCCGCGCGGGGACAGGATCCCGTCGTTCAGCAGGATCCCCCAGGCGCGGTTCATCATCCGGCGCTTTCGCTGCCACTCGCCGCCCAGCGTCGGGGCCGCCAGCTCCTCTGCCCGGGCGGCGGGCTCGTAGATGGCCCGCTTGCCGGCCTTGACCGTCAGGTAGGGCAGGCACAGGTCGTGGCTCCGGTCCGAGGGCATCACCACGTAGGAGTCGCGGCGGACCGCGTAGATCGCGCCGTTGCCGGCCGTGACGCTGCCAAGGCTCGACTCCATCGAGCGCACGGCCATCTCGTAGCGCCAGTACGCCCCCTCCTGGTTCTCGCCGTCGGCTCCGCGTCAAGCGCAGTTGCCCGCACACGTAGCCCACGTCCGGGTCGGCAAGCGCTGCCGCCAGCACCGCGACCGCGTCCGGATCCCAGGTCGAGTTCGCGTCTGAGAAGGCGAGGATCTCGCCGTTCGCCTCGGCGACCGCCGCGTTCTGCGCCTCGACCTTGCCTTGCCGCGGCAGCTCGAGCACGAGGTCCGCTCCGGCCTCCCGGGCCAGCTCAGCCGTCCTGTCGTCGGATCCGTCGGAGGCGACGATCACCTCGAGCCGCTCGCGCGGGAAGTCCGAGGAGAGCGCGTTCCGGACGCGCTGCCCGATCACGGCCTCCTCGTTGTGAGCGGCGATGATCAGCGAGACGGATGGAGCTTCCGGGGACGCGGGGGGACTCGGGGCACGGCGGCGCAGGCGCACCAGCGCGGCAAGGGAGAGCGGATAGGTCACGTGCGTGTGCACGATCAGCGCGGCGCTGGCCCAGAAGGCGATCGCTACAGCCGTCATGGCGCCCTGAGCCGCTCGTAGAGGGCAATCGTCTGTGCCGCGATCGCATCCCATGAATACGGGCCGTCCGCCGCGGCCCGCGCAGCCGCCTCCAGGCGGGCACGCTCGCCCGGGTCGGACAGGACCGTCCCGAGCGCCTCTGCGAGCGCCGAGTGGTCGCCCGGCGGGACCAGCCGGATCGTCTCGCCCTCCCCCGCCCCGGCCACCTCTCCGAACCCGCCGACGGCTGTTGCGACGATGGCTTTGCCGAAGGCGAGGGCCGTGTAAAGGACGCCGGACTGCTCGGCGTCGAGGTATGGAAGGACGACGACGTCAGCACGGCGCATCAGTGCGGGCACCTCGGAGTCCGAGACGAAGCGGTCGACGAAGCGCACTGTGCGGCCGGCTGCGGCTGCCAGTTGCCTGAGCTCGTCCATGTCTACGCCGAGCGGGCGGCCGGCTATCCAGATCTCCGCGTCATCGGCCTGAAGCTCGGCGGCGGCTCGGAGGAGAACATCGGCGCCCTTGTAGGGGCGGATCAGGCCGAAGAAGAGGATCACGGGCCCTTCCGCGCCTTCCAGCTCGGGGGGAAGCGGACGCTCCGGCAGCCGAGTCAGATAGTCGAAGGCGCCATGCGGGATGACCTCGATCTTCTCACGTGGCACCCCGGCCTGCGCGAGGCTGGCGGCGCCGTAGTGCGACAGCGCAACCACCGCATCCATCCGCTCGAGCGCCTTGAGCGAGGACCCGAGCCCCGCAGGCCCACCCGAGTCGCTGGCCCGCAGGAAGCCGTGCGTCGTCCAGACCTTCGCCGGCCCATCCGGCAGGAGATGAGCGTCGATCGCGGGCAGGGTCATCCACTGGTAATGGACGACGTCCGCGCCGCTTGCACGGCGACGGGCCCTCAGCATGCTGGGTACGTGCTCGGCGAGGCCCAGCGCCCTCCGGCCGAGGCTGCCCGACGCCATCCTGCTCGAGCGGGGATAGAAAGACTCGTCCACCCGGTAGCCCTCGGGCTCGGCCACTTCGCCGTGGACGAAGCTGGAAGTGACGAGCTCGACATCGGCTCCGGCACGGGCCAGCGCCGCGGCCAGAGCGCGGTCGAAAGGTGGCGTCTGGGCCGCTGGATCGACGATCTGGACGCGCATAGGGAACGATTGAAGCGTGGACCTCTCCTATTGCGTCGTTAACACCGCGGGCCGGGCGCATCTTATGCGTGGTCTCGCCGCCATCCGCAACACCCTGCCGGAAGGCGTGGATGCCGAAGTCCTGGTGCTCGACAACGCGTCGGGCGACGGGTCCGCCGAGGCCGTGCGCGAGTGGAACGACGGCCCCGAGGGGTTCGGAGAGCGGTTGCGGCTGTTCGCGCTGGAGCGCCGCCGGGGCAAGGCCGACAATGACGGCTTCCTGATCGCCGAGTCGCGCGGCGAATGGTGCCTGCTCCTCAACGAGGACTCGGAGCTTCTGCCCGGCGCGGTCGAGGCGCTGCTCGATGCCGTCAGGGACCGGCCGCAGGTGGCGGTGGCCGGAGCACAGCTCCTGGCCGGCAACGGCTCACGCTCGGCTTGCGCCTGGCGCTTCCCGGGAGTGGGCACTGCGCTCGCCCAGGCGCTCTTCGTGCACCGGATCTTCGTGACCCAGAGCGGCGGCGACGAGACGCGCATGGTCGACTGGGTCCAATCGGCGGCGATGCTCGTCCGGCGTGAAGCGGCCGCCGAGGTCGGGTACTTCGACTCGGACTTCTTCGTCTACTCGGACGAGACCGACTTTCAAAGGCGCCTCCGCGACGCGGGCTGGAAGGCTGCTCTACGTGCCAAGCGCCGAGGCGGTCCACCACGAACAGCTCACCAACGACCGCATTGCGGGCCGGCGGCGGCTCGTTGAGTTCCACCGCAACCGCGACCTCTACATGCGAAAGCACCACGGAGCGGCGAGCGCTGCCGCCGTGCGGATCCTCACCGCGTGGAGCTACGCGGTCCGCGCCCTGGCCGCTCTCGTCCTTCCGGGGCAGGACTCCGGATGGTTCCGTCTCCACGCCCGGCTTGCACTGAGGCCCGAGGGCGAGGGGATACGCGAGGCGGCCGAGGAGTTCAACGCGCGGCTCGACCGCGGGGCGGATGCCGAGGCCGGGCCGTGAGCGCCCCGACGTCCGAGGTGCTCGCCGCATGGGAGCTCGAGCGGTTGATGCAGAAGGCGGCGGCCGAGCGCTTCGAGCGGACGCGGCACGGGTTCGTGTGCGCCAACCCGGAGCTGCCGTCCGTGTGGTCGGCGAGTCGCACGCAGGTCGAGCCGGGCGGGGAGGCCGCCCAGCCTGGAGCAGCTTCGCGAGCAGACCGAGCGGCCATCGGAGTGGTATCCCGTGCTTCGCCACCGGACGGCCTTCATTCATCACACCGAGCCCAACCGCGAGGTCGCGTGGTCGCTCGCCCGCGACGGCTGGGACGTGACCGAGCTCTGGCTCCTGATCTGCCGCGTACCGCCCAAGGTGCCCGCGCTGGCCAAGCCGGTCGAAGGCGCCGCCATGCGCCGCCTCAAGGGGCGCCTTGGCGTCGAGCATGGGCTGCCGCCGGACAAGATCGCCCAGTTCGACCGCTACGACGAGTTGCGCGCCCGCGCCGCGGCGCACTTCGCGTACGGGGGCTACGAGGCCGGGCCGTCCCCTCTCGCTCGCCTCGATGTTCCTCCGCGGCGACATCGCCGCGCTGGAGGACGTCGCGACGCTCACCCGCGCGCGCGGAAGGGGGCTCGGAAAGGCCGCGGTCCTCGGCGCGACCGCCGGCGCGCTCCGCCTCTCGGCCAGGGCCGTCTACCTCTTCGCGGTGCCGGAGGTGGCGAAGCGCTTCTACATGCCGATGGGCTACGAGCAGATCGGCGCGGCATGGGACTGCAAGAAGGCCCCAACCGGCCGGGAGCGCGACTACCGCTAGCCGCTCCCGCGGTCCGAGTCCCGCGCCGCCTGCTCGATAGCCGACTCGGCCTGCGCCTCGCGATCGTCCACATCGCGCCGCAGCACCTCACCGTCACGCGCCCGCGCCAGCAGCGCGCCGAGCCGCTCGCGCTCCTCGTCGCTCAGGAACCTCGCCGCCCACAGGCCGAGGGGGTAGGCGGCGCAGATGGCGAGCGTCAGGGCGAAGCCGTCCACCCCGTCGTCGCGGCACCAGCGTGTCGCCGATCGCGATCAGGGCCACCGCAAGGAAGACAGCGGTCGCCAGGCGCCGCCACTCATACGGGACCCAGAAGAGCCTGCGGACGATGACGTACATCAGCCCGACGACGATGGCGTAGGAAGCGAGCAGCGCGACGCCGGCGCCGATGATCCCGTACTCGGGCACGAGCACGAGGTTGAGCGCGACGTTGACGACCACCGCCGTCGCCGTCGCGGGGAACGAGAGCTCGGTGCGGCCCGTGCGGCCCAGGATCACGACCAGCACGAGGTAGAGGGCGTAAAGCGCCGTGCCCGCCGCGAGCGGGCCGACGACGTTCTGAGCCTCGAAGAAGCGCTCGTCGGCCAGGAGCCGGACCAGCCACGGCGCGAGGAGCCAGAGCCCCACCACCGCGAACGAGATCACCGCCACGAACCACGAGACGATCAGCGCGTACGAGCGGCGCGCCTCTTCGTCGTCCGTGATCGAGTAGGCGAGCGGCGGCCAGGCGAGATGGAAGCCCCGGACCAGGACCTGCATGCCGTTGGCGAACTTGACCGCGAGCGCGTACAGGCCCGCCTCCGCGAGCCCCGCCAGGCGGACGATGATGATCCGGTCGAGGAACGAGAGCGAGTAGAGGGTCAACTCGGCGGGCATCGTCGGCAGCCCGAAACGCAGCATGCGGCGGAGGAGCGGCAGCTCGAAGGTGAGGCCCAGCCGCCGGCGCTCGACCCACAGCCTCCCCGCCAGGAAGAAGACGCCGGTTCCGAAGCTGCCCAAGAGGATCGCCGACGCGCCCAGGTCGGTGCCGACGACGAGGAACACGGTGACGGGGATCGTCACCAGCACCTGGGCGATCGTGTAGGTGAAGTAGAGGCGCGCGCGCTCGTCGAGGCGGAGCAGCGTGAGGACGTATTCCCAGAGCGTGAGGTGCCACAGGCCCAGGATCGCCAGGCGGGCGAGGCCCGCGTCGCGCTCCTCCAGGAGGGCCTCTGAGATGTCGCCGGCGAACGGCAGCGCGATCAGCGCCGCAGCGGTCGTCGCCCAGAACAGCGAGGCGAACGCGGTCCGGACCACGGCCTCCGGCCGCTCGTCGGCGAGGTAGTAGAAGCGCAGGATGGCCTCGATCACGCCAAGCCTCACGATGATCGAGGCGGCGACGAGCGAGGCGAGCATGACCTCGGCCGCGCCGTAGTCGGCGGGGCTCAGATACGCCGTGTAGATCGGCAGCAGGAAGAGCGCGATCAGCTTCGAGACGACGCTCGCCGCGGTGTAGGCGGCCCCCGTCGTCGCGAGCCTGCGCAGGTGACCAAACATTTACGTGAGCACCTTTAGGTGTTCACTCCCTCAACGCGAACCCGAGCGCGAGCAGTGCCCACGTTGCCGGATCGATGGCGAACCCCGCGTATCCGAGCGAGTGCACGAAGAGCACGGCGAACGCAGCCGCTACGCCGGCGCGGGCGTTGTTCCGCGACGGCCACGGACGGAAGAAGAGAAGCCCGGCCAGGCCAAGCACCGCGAGATATGGAATGAAGCCGATCAGGCCCTGCTCGGCAGCGACGGTGACCGGCTCCGTATGGCTGATCGGGCGGCGGACCATGTCCACCTCGCGCCGATAGGCCGTCGCGAACGAGCCCGAGCCCTGGCCGGCGATCGGAGCGTCCTGAAACAGGTCTATGCCGCCGGTGATCAGGTTCGTCCGGCCGCTCGAAGCCTCCGCGAGGTCGGCGCGGCCCTTGTCGACCGACTCGTCCGCCGACGGGCCGCCGGCGACGAGCGCGATCCCGGTCGCAGCGATCGCCAGCGCCGCGGAGAGCGGCGAAGCCGCGGACGCCGAACCGCAGCCAGACCAGGAGGGCGAGCCCGACCGCCAACGCGGCGAAGCTCGTCTGCGAGTAGGTGAGCGTGAGCGCGACGAGCATGATCGCCGCCGCGGCGAGCCCCACGATCGCCTCGCGCCGTGGCCTCTGCCAGGCGATCCACGCCCCCACTCCGACGATCGCAAAGGCGAGATAGCGACCCAGCACGTTGGGATCCCGGAAGAGCGAGTTGACGCGGAAGTAGAGGTGCAGCTCGTTCGCGTCCTTCAGGTCCTTGTTCAGGAGGAGGTCCCGCGTCAGGTACTGCCAGATCCCGAGCAGGGCGAAGCCGACGGCCACGATGACCGACGCCAGGAGAACCTGCCCGACGAGCTTCCGGTGCCAGCGCACGTCGCGAAGGAGTGCGAGCATCGAGGCGAATGGCGCCAGGAAGAACGCCACGGTGCGTATGGCGTTGGTGGGGTTGTCCGACCACGCGATCCCGACCGCATAGACGACGAGCGAGATCGCCAGCGCGATCGAGAGGTAGCGGACTACGGGCGGCTCGCCCGCGCGGGGCGCGCTGGACGTCCGCAGCTCGTCCTCTCTGCGGACCAGGCACAGCCAGAGGCCGCGCAGGAAGCCGCCCGCGATCACGCCGTAAAGGGGGACGAGGAGGAAGTTCGTCTCGCCGCCGATCTGGATCGGAAGCCTGAGGGGCATGACGGCGAAGGCAGCGATCGCAAAGGCGGCCGGAACCCGCTGGAAGGTCGCCGCGGTGGCGCCAAGGGCGGTGCCGCCCAGGACCAGGGCAAGGACGAGCGCGCCGGGCTGCGAGGTGAACTGCTCGAACCGGTCCTCGCCCCACACCTCCCCGGCCAGGAGTCCGACCGCCGCCGCCAGGCCTACGCCCATCGCGGCGTAGCGGTGACGCGGCTCGATCAGGACCAGGGCAGCGCCCGTGCCGCCGCACGCGATGAGCGCGCCCAGGAGCTCGAACGCGGAGGCGCTCATCCGTCGCCCTCCAGCGAGCAGGGATCGTCCACGCCGATCACGTCACCACCGGTCTCCCCGCCGATGCGTGCGTCCTGGCTGACGTCGAGGCGCTCCGGGAAGACCATGACGCGGTCCTCCTCTGGGATGGTCACGCGCAGGCGGTAGCGCCCCGGCTCCGCCGGGTCACCTTCGTCGTCGAGGCCGTCCCAGACACACGTGACCGGCTCCTCGGACTCGAGCGCCACCCCCGCTGCGAGGGTCCTGGCCAGGTCCTGGTCTCGGCCGACGATCTCGACCGTCGCGTCTTCGGAGTCGAAGCGGACGAAGAACTCGATGTCCAACGACGGCCGGCTGCCGAACTCGTTGGGGAACTTCGTTACCTCCAGGGCAAGGTCCGGCGTACGCGCGCGATAGACGTAGATGCCCAGGATCAGGCAGGCGACGAGGAGCGCGATCAGGCCCGCCGCCCCGAGCCGGCTCCCGGGCGACGCCGGCGCTCCGGATGCGTTCAAGGTGCGACGCGATCCTGGCCGAGGATGACGACTACGTCCGCCTCGCCCGCAGCGGCCTGGGCCTCCCGGTCGATCGGCTGGACCGCCACGTCGCCAAGCTCTCGCGCGACGCGGGTGCCCGCTCGCTTCTGGTCCGGCGCGTACATCACGATCGTCTGGTCCGTCTCGCGCTCGATGTTCCCGACCTCGCCGCGGATGAAGCCCGAGTCCTCGATCTGCGACGCGACCTGACCCGCGATGCCGTTTGCCGTGGTGGTGTTCAGGACGGCCACCTCGATGCCCGAGGGCTCGGTCACGGCGGTGCTCGACGAGTCGTCGGGGTCCCGGAGGACGCGGTCCACACCGACGATCCCCGCCACGCCCAGCAACAGGGCGACGATCGCGATGATCGCCAGCCAGCGCGGCTGAGTGCACTCTGGCGACGAAGTGCTTCCACCGCGGGTGCGGCTCCAGCGCCGCACGCTCCATCGTCACCTGGGTGAGCGCCGGGCGCTCGCTGGTGAGCAGGCTCTCGTCGAGCGGCACCGCGGCCGGCTCGGCCTTCCCCGGCTCCTTGACGGCGGTGGCCGCCTTGACCGCCTCGAACTCCATCGTGCCGGGGACCGGCTCACCCCGCTCCGCATACGCCTTCGCAAGGTCGCGCTCCGCGCTGTCGAGTCGCCGCTCCGACAGGGCGAGGTCGGTCAGCGGGTGATCCGGATTCGCCTGCATCCACTCGCGCAGGCGCAGCACGTCGCGACGCTGCGAGAGGTAGAGCGGCAGCAAGAGGAAGATGCCGAGCGACAGAGACCGCCGCCACCACCGCGGTCACTTCCGAAAAGGGGAGCAGGTCCGTGCCCACCTGAGCCTCCTAGGGAACGACTTCTTCGCCGAGCGCGCGGTCGTCGATTCCGACCAGGAGCGCGAGCGTCTCGCCCTTCACCTGGCCCCTGACCGCGTCCGTCATGGGCTGCGTATCGGTGTCGCCCAGGTCTTTGGAGACCTGATCCGCCAGCGCTTCGGCGTCCTCTTCGGCGTCCGGCTCGAACATGACCACCGAGGCCTGTTCACCGGCGAGAGCGTTGCCCGTAACGCCCGCCTTGAACTCCGAGGACTTGACGACGTCGTCCGCGACGAGATCCGCGATTCCCGCGACGGGCTCCGCCACCCCTTCCTCCTGCGTCGCGTTGAGCACCGCGACCTCGACCTTCTCCGGCTTGGCGTCCTTGGTGTCGGTCGCGATCGGCTCGGAATCGCCTTCCAGCAGGCCGAAGCCGCTCGTGAGGACCGCAGCGACGATCAGAGCGACGAGGCCGGCGAGGAGCAGCCGCGGGTCGATCGGCGAGCGGCGGTCGAGCTCGTCCCACTTGGGGCCGAAGAAGCCGCTGACCCGATTGCGCATCGCGGCGAGCCGCGAAGGCTTCTCGGGCTTCTCGATGTCGCCCTTCTCCTCGCTTGCGGCGAGTGCCGCCTCGTCCGCCTCGACGGCGCGCTCGGGCGCGCGGCCGGCCCACTCGCGCAGGCGGCGCACTTCGCGCGCTTGCAGCACGATCAGGAGGGCCAGAATCGCAAACCCGAGGAAGGCGACGATCCCGAGGATCGGCCCGATGTCCTCGATCAGATCCATGAGGTTCGGGGGAGTCTACGAACGGACGCGGGGGCGCGACGCCGTGAGCTCCACCACGCGGGCGGCGAGGCCCGTCTCGTCGCCTGACGCAACCAGGTCGGTGAGGCGCTCGACGGTCTGCTCCACCCACTCGGGATCGAGCGGTGCGGGCCGCACGGCGCGCACGATCCTCTCCGCGCTGGTCGGCTGTGAGCGCTCGTCCGCGTTCAGGAGCTCCTCGCCGAGCTTCTCCCCGCGCCGCGGGCCGGTGAACTCGATCGCGATCTCCGTGTCGGGCTCGTAACCCGCGAGCGTGATCATGTTCCTGGCGAGATCGACGATCTTCACGGGCTCGCCCATCTCGAGCACGAAGACCTCGCCGGTCCCAGCGCCCAGGTCGCCCGCCTTGATGATGAGCTGCACCGCCTCCGGGATCGTCATGAAGTAGCGCTCCATGTCCGGATGGGTGACCGTCACCGGGCCGCCCTTCTCGATCTGGGAGCGGAAGATCGGCACCACAGAGCCGGACGAGCCGAGGACGTTGCCGAAGCGCACCGACACGAAGCGCGTCGTGGCGTGGCGCTGGCCGGCCGCGGCGACGATCCACTCGGCCATCGCCTTCGAGGCGCCCATCACCGTCTGCGGGTTGACCGCCTTGTCGGTCGAGACCAGGACGAAGCGGCTCGCTCCCGAGACCGCGGCCGTCTCGGCCGTCACCTTGGTGGCGATCGCGTTGTTGCGCACCGCTTCGAGCGGGTTCATCTCCATCAGGCCGACGTGCTTGTACGCGGCCGCGTGGAAGACGATGTCCGGGTGAAAGCGGCTCATCACCTCGAGCATGCGGTCGGCCTCCTTGCAGTCCGCCAGGACCGCCTCGCAGCCCGTGAAGTGCCACTGCTCGGTCAGCTCGCGCTCGATCTGGAAGAGGTTGTCCTCGGCATGGTCGAGAAGGATCAGAAGCTTCGGATGCACGCGGGCGATCTGGCGGCAGAGCTCCGCTCCGATCGAGCCGCCCGCGCCGGTCACCAGGACGACCCTGTCCTCGATGTAGGCGCCGACGCGATCCAGCTCCATCACCACCGGGTCGCGGCCGAGCACGTCCTCGACCTGAACCTCGCGGAGCTGGCGGGTCAGCTGCACCCCTCCGCGGAGAAGCTCGAACACCGTCGGGAGGGTCCGGACCGGGATCTGGCGCTCGCGGCACGCCGCGACCACCCTGGCCCTCAGCTCGCCGGGCGCGGACGGAATCGCGATCACGACCTCGTCGGGCTTCTGGCGCTCGAGCACCTCCTCGATCTCGTCGGTGGTGCCGAGGACGCGCAGGCCGAGCAGGCCCATCCCCCGCTTTCGCGGGTCGTCGTCGACGAAGCCGATGGCGCGAACGCCCAGCGCCGGATTCAGCTGCAGCTCGCGGACGACCATCTGCCCGCCCGAGCCGGCGCCGACGATCAGCGATCCGCGCGTCTTGCGCGAGCGCTGCTCCTTCGACGGGCGCTCGATCCACAGGCGGGTGACGATCCGGGCGCCGGCGAGGAGCCCCGTCGTGAGGATGAAGTCGAAGACGACGACCGAGCGGGGCAGGTTGTAGTCGAACGGCGAGACGACCGTGAAGACCACGACGAGCGCCGCGCTGGCGAGAGCGGTCGCGCGCAGCAGCGCGGGGAAGTCGCGGGTGAGGAAGTAGCGCCACCACTTCGCGTGCAGGCCCAGGAGGGTGAAGATGAGCGCCTTGCCGATCGCGACGAACGCGACCGAGGCGAGCAGCATGTCCACATAGCGGTCGGGAATCTCGCTCGCGTCGAGGAAGCGCAGGAAGAACGCGAGCGCAAAGGCGATCGCGGCCAGTACCGCGTCGGCCAGGAACTGGAGGGCACGATGGCGGTAGGCCGGATGGGTGAACCGGCTCAGCGAGGCTCGGCCGGGCCCCGGCGATGTCGAGCCGGTTGGCATGGCTCACGAATTCTAGGGTGGATCGCGCAGGCCTAGAGCGCGGGTACCCTCGCCGCCATGTTCGATGCACTCACCGATCTTGCGCGGGACGCCGTGACGAGTGCGGGGTATCCAGGCTTGTTCGCCGCGATGCTTGCCGAGAACCTGTTTCCGCCGATCCCCTCGGAGCTGGTCCTCCCGCTCGCCGGCTTCGAGTCGTTCGAGGGCAACATGGTGTTCGTGTGGGCGGTGCTCGCCGCGACGGCCGGCTCGCTGGTGGGCGCACTGATCCTTTACGCGATCGGCCTCTACGGAGGAAGGCCCGTCGTTTTCCGCTATGGCCGCATCCTCCGGGTCGGGCCGGCAGACCTCGACCGGGCCGAGCGTCTGGTTCGACCGCTGGGGCAACTGGGTCGTCCTGGGCGCGCGGGTGGTTCCGATAGCTCGCTCGCTCGTCTCGATCCCCGCGGGGATGACGCGGATGCCGCTCGGCCGGTTCATTGCCCTGACCGCGCTCGGCAGCCTGGTGTGGAACGCGATCCTGATCGGCGCCGGCTACCAGCTCGGCGCAAACTGGGAAGAGGTCACCGACCTGGCCGAGCGCTACTCGACCGTGATGAAGGTGGTCGCGGTGGGAGCGGTGATCCTCGCGGTCGTCTGGGTCGTCCGGCGGCGGCGGCGCAGGCCCGAGCCCACCCCCTGACCCTCAGCTCCGCTCGCCCGCCAAAGCCAGATCCAGCTCGGCGAGGATCCCGTCTCGCCGCTTTTCATAGGTGAACCCGGTCCGGATGCGCTCGCGCGCGGCCTGACCGGCCTCGGGTCCGAGCGCAAGCGCGTCGCGAATGCCTGCGGCCACAGCGCTCGCGCTCGCTTCGCCGATCACCACTCCCGTGTCTCCGACGACCTCAGGCATCGCGCCTGCCCCCGTGACCACAGGAACCGCGCCCGCGAGCATCGCCTCGGCCAGGGACATGCCGAACCCTTCCTGGAGCGACGCCTGGACGTAGACGGCGGCTGTCCGGAATAGCTCGTCCAGGTCCTCATCGGAGAGCCGGCCGGTGACCCTGACGTTCGGGAGCGCGGAGTCGGCCAGCTTCTGACCGGTCTCGTCCCACCACTCCCCGGCCAGGACGAACTCCACATCCGGAAGCTCCGCCGCGGCCTCGATGAAGGGGCCATGGCCTTTGCGGGCCATGTTCACCGAATAGACGGCGCCGACGGTAAGCGCCATGCGCTTGCGCGGCGGGGCGCTCGCCGCCTCCGGGAACCGGTCTGGAATCCCGTGGTGCACGACGCGCACCCTGCCGGGGTCGATCGTGGTGTTCTCTCGGATCTCCCCAAGGGAATAGTCCGAGTTGGTGACGAGCCGCGTGGCCAGGGCGACCGTCTGGTGAACCAGTCGCTTTCGGATTCCGCCGCGCTGCGATCCGTATCCGATCTCCGGCATGTTGGCGGTGTCGAAGCCTCCGAAGATGAGCAGAGACGGAACGCCTCGGAGCTTCGCCAACCGCAGCGCCAGAGCCGTGTGCCAGGAGGCGAACCAACCGACCACGACGTCAGCCCGGCCCACCGCCCTCCATAGCTCCGCCACCCGCGGCCGAGCTGACGGCTGGAGGTACTCCACGACCTCGTGGCGCTCCTCGAGCGCCCTGCGGTCTATCGCCGTGAACGTGTTACGGCGACTGATCACGTAGAGGACCCGGGCCACGCGGCTCCTATCCTGCCAGTTGATGGAGGCGGATTCAGCGCGGCTCGATCTCTCGGACGCGCAGTGTCTTTGCCTCGGGGCGGTGCAGGGCCCGACCGAGCTGCTCCCCGTCTCGAGCTCCGCGCACATCTCGCTCGTCCCGTTCCTGGCCGGGTGGGAGTGGCAGGGCCTCGACGCCGAAGCGCGCAAGAGCTTCGAGGTGGCGCTTCACGGCGGCACGGCGCTCGCGCTTCTGATCTCCCTGCGCCACGAGATCGCGCACGAGCTCGAGTCCTTCGACGCCCGCCGCGCAAGCGTCGTCGCGCTCTCCTTCGCCCCCCCGGCGGTCGCGGGGCTCGCCCTGGAGCGACGGATCGAGGCGCTCGGGACGCCACTTGGGCACGCCGCGGGGCTGACGCTCGGAGCGATCGCGATGGCCGTGGCGGACCGCGCGCCCCAGCGCCGCGGACCCGGTGACGCCGGCCCGCTCGACGGTTTGCTCCTGGGGCTCGCTCAGGCCTGCGCTCTCATTCCCGGCGTCTCGCGGAACGGCGCGACCCTCACGGCCGCCCGCGCTCGCGGATTCACCCGCGAGCAGTCCAACCTCTTGTCGCGGACCGTTGCCTTGCCCGTCATCACGGGAGCCGTTGCGCTGAAGGGCGCGCGGCTTCGCAAGCGGGGGATCACGCCGGGCACGGGTCGCGCGCTCGCCATCGGCGGGGTCGCCGCGTTCGCGTCCACGCTCGCATCGCAACGCCTGATCCGCCTGGTCGAGCGCGACCGCGCGCTCTGGCCTTACGCGGCCTACCGCCTGGCGCTGGCCGCGGTGGTAACCCGCCGCTCGATCGGCTCGCGCGCACAGGGCTGACCCGTCGACCCGATGCCATTTGCATCCGCCATGCGCACACTGAGGGCGTCGCGCCCGCCACGTCGTGTTGAATCAGCGCCGTGACGCAGGACGCGTATGAGAAGGCCGGAGTGAGCCAGTCGGACGCCGACGCGTCCGTCGCCGCGCTCGTCAGGCACCTGGCCGGGATCGACACCGGCAAGCCATCGCGGGTCGTCCCCCTCCCGGGCCATTACGCCAGCGTGCTCCGGCTCGACGACAGAACGGGCATCGCGTTCGGGACCGACGGCGTCGGGACCAAGATGGTCGTGGCCGAGGAGCTCGGCCGCTTCGAGACGATCGGGATCGACCTGATCGCGATGAACGTGAACGACCTGATCTGCGTCGGCGCCGAGCCGATCGCGCTCCTGGACTTCATCCTCTGCCGGGAGGCGACGCCCGAGATCTGTGGCCAGATCGGCGAGGGCCTTCGCGCCGGCGCCGAACAGGCCGGAGTCGAGATCCCCGGCGGCGAGATCGCCCAGGTCGGCGACGTCGTCCACGGCTGGGAGCTCGGCGGCTCCGCGATCGGCCTGGTCGACCTCGACTCGATCGTCACCGGCGATCGCATCCAGCCGGGCGATGTCCTGATCGGCCTCCCCTCCTCCGGGCTTCACTCGAACGGCTACACGCTTGCCCGCAGGGTCCTCGCCGATGTCCCGTGGGACGACGAACGCCTCGGCCGCCCGCTCGGCGACATCGTGCTGGAGCCGACGACGATCTACGTGCGTGCCGTCCTCGAGCTGCTCGCCTCCGGCGCCGACGTCCGCGGGCTCGCCCACATCACGGGCGACGGCCTCAACAACCTCCTGCGCCTGTCGCGCGATGTCGGCTACGAGCTCGCGGACCCGCTCGACGTGCCGCCCGTCTTCGACCTGATCGCCGAGCTCGGCGGGATTTCATCCGATGAGATGCACGAGGTCTTCAACATGGGGCTCGGATTCGTGTGCATCGTGCCGGCGGCCGACGCCGACGCCGCGGCCGAGCTGCTCGCGCGCCACCACCCGGGCACGCGCGCGATCGGGGTCGTTACCGACCGCGCGGGCGAAGTCGGGCGCGCCTAACCGCGCCGGCTACGTGCGCCGAGTGCGAAGTGAGGCTCGCGAGGCGATGCTCAGTTCGCACTGGCCGGGCTGAGGCGGTCGCCCAGCTCGCGGACCAGCTCGCGCACGTTCGGCAGCTCCTCGTCGATCTCGGCCGATGAGGTCCGGCTCGCCTCGCCCCCGGGCAGCCCGATGGGCGCCGCCAGGAGCTCGTCGGGGATCCCGAACGCGTCGACCAGGTCCACCGCGATCGGCCGCAGGCGCGCGAGCAGCTCGTTCACCTGGCGGGTGATCGCCTTGGCCCGCGTGGACGAGATCCGGCCGTGTTCCTGGAACCAGGCCCGGTCGCGCTCGATCTCGCTCAGGGCGTGGAGGTCGCAGAGGACTCCCAGGACCTCCTTCAAGCCTTCGTCCTCGCAGCGCTCGACCGCAGCGACGAAGGCCTCGTGGATCTCCCGCTCGGTGTGGGCGCGTGCGGCCGACAGCACGTGGTCCTGGCATTCGTTGAAGACGTCGAACGGCTCCCGTCCGTCGTCGATGCCGCGCTTGAGACGCCGCGCCGCGCCCGACAGGATGTGCTCCTCGCGCCAGAGCAGGAGGTTCTGGTGGTACTCGCGGTCGAGCAGGTCCTCCTCCCCCTCGCGGCTCGGGACGAGGTCGTCCGTGAGCCGCCCGATCAGCTCGCGCAGGGCGGACTTCTCGACGACGGTCTCCCAGACCTGGCTTGCGACGAAGGCCGCGGTGCCGATGGCGTTCAGCTCGCCGAAGGCGTCGCGGTAGTCGGTCAGGAGCGACTTCGCGACGAGCTGCAGCAGGATCGGTGTTGTCGCCTTCGAACGTCGTGAAGACCTCGGTGTCGGCCATCAGCTCGCCGAAGCGGTTCTCGGTCAGGTAGCCGGCGCCGCCGCACGCCTCGCGGCACCCCTGGATCGTCTCGTTCGCGTGCCAGGTCGCGATCGCCTTCAGGCCCGCGGCGCGGGACTCGAGCTCGCGCCGGGCCCGCTGCTCTTCGTCGGACTGCTCGGCCGTCCCGTCGTCGGCGCCGAAGATCCGGTCGAGCTCGGCGACCACGCCCTCCTGCGTGAAATGCAGCGCGTACGTCCGGGCGAGGGCCGGCAGCAGGCGGCGCTGATGCACGCGGTAGTCGAGCAGCGGCATCTCCTCGTCGGAGTCGGGCGGGCCGAACTGGCGCCGGCGGGCGCGCGTGGCGGACCGCGATCGTCAGCGCCGCCTTGGTCGCGCTGATCGAGGCGCCGCCGACGCTGATCCGCCCCTGGATCAGGGTGCCGAGCATCGTGAAGAAGCGGCGGTTCTCGTTCTCGATCGGGCTGAAGTAGACGCCGTCCTCGCTGACCTGCGCGTAGCGGTCGAGCAGGTTCTCGCGCGGGACGCGCACGTCGTCGAACCAGATGCGGCCGTTGTCGACGCCGTTGAGGCCGAGCTTGTGGCCGCAGTCCTCGATCCGGACGCCGTCGCAGACCTTGCCCCTCTCGTCGCGGAGCGGGACGAGGACGCAGTGGACGCCGCGCTCCTCGCCGCCCACCTCGAGCTGGCAGAAGACCGCGGCCATCCGGCCGTCGCGCGCCGCGTTGCCGATGTAGTCCTTGCGGTCCTCCTCGCGTCGGCGTCGAGATCACGAACTCGCGCGAGTCGGCGTCGTAGGTGGCACGGGTCTGGACCTTCTGCACGTTCGAGCCGTGGGCCGACTCGCTCATCGCGAACGCACCCGGCAGGTCGAAGCTCGCGACGACGCTCGAGGTAGAGCTCGTGGTGCCTGCGGGTGCCGAGGTGGTGGACCGCGCCGCCGAAGAGGCCGAACTGGACGCCGCACTTGACCAGCAGCGAGAGGTCGGAGAACGCGAGGGTCTCGAAGCTCGCGATCGCCGCGCCGACCATGCCGAGGCCGCCGAACTCCTCGGGGAAGAGCAGCGACGGGCCGCCCGTCTCGGCGAGTGCCGAGGTCCACTCGGCGACCTTCTCGCGGTACTCCTCCGTGGGGAGCGGCTCGTCGGGCTTCTCGAAGCGCGGGTGCGCGAGGACGGCGCGGACGTGCTCGCGCACCACGCCGCTGCTCGCCGTCGAGCAGGATCCTGAGCGCTACGGCGTCGACTGAATCCTGTGCCTCGGCGGAGCTCACGCAGAATGTCTACCCGAAAACCGGCGGGTTAGGGCGATCGTGCGACGATGGCTCCATGCAGATCGCCATCTCGCCTCTTCCCCAAGCTCACCGCCCTCGACGCCATCGGGCCCTACGAGGTCCTGTCGCGCATGCCCGGCGCCGAGCTCGTTCGTCGCGCCGAGCACGCCGGAGAGCTCGCCGACGACACCGGGTTGCTGCACCTCGGCATCGACCCACACCTTCGGCGAGGTGACCAAACCCGACGTGCTGGTCGTCCCGGGCGGCGATGGGCACACGGCCGCTATCCCCATCAGGGCGAACCATCCTCGAGTGGGTCCGATCGGCCGCACGAGACCGGCCACCTGGACGACCTCCGTCTGCACCGGCTCGCTGGTTCTCGGCGCCGCCGGCATTCTCGACGGCAAGCCGGCCACCAGCCACTGGAGCATACCGGACGGAGCTCCGCAAGTACGGCGCCGAGCCGGTAGCCGAGAACGTGTCGTCGAGGACGGCAAGGTGATGACCGCGGCCGGCGTGTCGGCCGGGATCGACATGGCACTGACGCTCGCCGCCCGTACCCACGGCCGACGACGTCGCCAAGGCGATCCAGCTCGGGATCGAGTACGACCCGCGAGCCGCCCTTCGACTCCGGGTCGCCCGAGAAGGCCGACGAGGCGCTCGTCGACCTCGTGCGCGGGCTCGAGCGGGTCGAGGCCTGAGCCGGGCCGCTTCGCCGGAGCCATCACGCGCGCTGCGACAATGGCGTCGTGGCGAAAGGCGCCGTGCAAGTGAAGGGGCCCTACCGGGGCAAGCGGGCGGTCGATCTCGCATTGCTCGCGGTCGTGGCGCTGCCCGCTCTCGTGATCGCGCTGCCGGCGGCGCTCGCGATCCGTCTCACCTCGTCGGGCCCGGTCCTGTTCCGCCAGCAGCGGATCGGCAAGGACGGAGAGCCCTTCGAGCTCGTCAAGTTCCGCACCATGGTCGCGGGCGACAACCCCGTTTTCCCTGACGCGGGGCACATCACGCGCGTCGGCAAGGTGCTTCGCCGGATGTCCTTCGACGAGATCCCGCAGCTACTGAACGTCGTCCGGGGCGAGATGAGCGTCATCGGGCCCCGGCCGACCCTCGCCTATCAGGTAGAGCGCTACGACGAGACGCAGCGGCGTCGCCTGGCGGTTCGCCCGGGAGTCTCGGGCTGGGCGCAGCTCAAGGGGCGCAACGAGATCATGTGGGCCGAGCGCATCGTCCTCGACCTCGAGTACATAGACCACGTGCAGTCGCCGCTCGCCGACATCCGCATCCTCGTCCGCTCGATCTTCGCGGCCGTTCGCGGCGGCGGAGTGGATGGGCATCCCGCCGACGACCCGCTCGCCAAGGTCGATGGCTGAAGACCTGATCATCTATGGAGCGGGCGGGCACGGACGCGAGACGCTCGACGTCGTCGAGGCGATCAACCGGCAGGGTCCACGGACTGGAACTTCCTGGGCTTTGCCGACGACGGAGAGGTCCGCGCTGAGCTCCTCGACCGCCGCGGCGCCGCGGTCGTCGCCACGGAGGATCTCGACCCCCAGAAGGTCCGCTACGTGATCGGAATCGGCGACCCCGCGACGCGCGAGGCCATCGCCGAGCGCATGACCCTCGCGGGCTTCGTGCCGGCCACCCTCGTCCACCCCGAGGCCTCGGTCGGCGGTGACGTCCGGATCGCCGAGGGGGTGGTCCTGGCGGCGGGGGCGCGGGCGACGACCAACGTCTCGCTCGAGCGCCACACCCAGTTGAACGTGGGGGCGGTCGTGTCTCACGACTGCAAGGTCGGGGCCTTCGTCACGCTCAGCCCCGGCACCCTGGTGAACGGCGAATGCACCATCGGGGACAGGGCGTTCTTCGGCACCGGAGCGATCGTCACGCCGGGCATCGAGGTCGGCGCCGACGCAAAGGTAGGGGCCGGCGCTGTGGTGCTCGAAGACGTACCCGATGGGACGACCGTCGTAGGCGTCCCGGCTCGCCCGGCGTCGTAGGATCGATCGATTCTGCAAAACGGCTCCCCAAGCGGGACTTGAGCCTGCTGCGGCGAATCCTGAAACCGAGCCAACCCAAGTCAGATGAGCACCGAATCTGAAATCAGAAGCGGAACCGGCCTGATCGGCCAGATCCTGTCGGGCCGGTACCTCCTCGAGGGCAAACTCGGCTCCGGCGGGATGTCCACGGTCTACCTCGCGCTCGACCAGACATTGCAGCGCAAGGTCGCGGCCAAGGTGCTTCATCGCGAGATGTCCGATCAGCCCGATCAGCTCGAGCGCTTCCGCCGTGAGGCTCGCGCGGTTGCGCGGATCTCGCACCCGAACGTCGTCGCGGTGATCGACGCCGGCAACGACGAGGACGGGCACCCCTACATCGTCTTCGAGTACGTCGAGGGTGAGACGCTCAAGCAGCGGATCGACCGCCTCGGCCGCCTGCCGCTCGACGAGGCGGCCGCATACGCGATCGAGGTCGGTCGCGGGCTCCAGGCGGCGCACGTCGCCCACATGGTCCACCGTGACGTCAAGCCACAGAACGTCCTGATCGATCCCGAGGGGCGCGCCAAGGTGACCGACTTCGGCATCGCGCTCTCGATGGAGGCCGACGGCCTCACGAAGACCGGCCGGGTCCTCGGCACGACCGACTACGTCTCTCCCGAGCAGGCGATGGGCAAGGCGGTCGATGCCCGCTCGGACATCTACTCCCTGGGGATCCTTTTGTTCGAGATGCTGCGCGGCGACGTCCCGTTCAAGGCGGAGACGCTCGTGGGTGTCGCGATGAAGCACGTGAACGACCCGATGCCCGACATCCAGGCAACGCGCCCCGGCACCTCGTCCGCGCTCGCGGCCGTGATCGAGCGCGCGACCCAGAAGGACCCGAAGAAGCGCTACGGCGACATGGGCGAGATGCTCGCCGACCTCGAGGGCGCGCTGGAGGTGGAGATCGCCCGCGCCGGCGGCGCCACGGGCGAGGCGACCACGGTGCTCGACTCGGTGCCGTCGCGGTCGCGGATCCTCAGCTCCCGGTCCGTCTCGATCGTAGGCATCCTCCTCGTCCTCGCAGGCGTCCTGGTGGCGCTCGCGCTGGTCGAGCTGGGCGGGGAGTCGAACCGGCCGGCGTCCGAGGTGGCGGGCGACCAGGGACGGAGGCGCCCTCGAGCGGCGAGGAGATGAGCACTCACGAATCCCGTGGACTACGACCCGATCGCCGACGATGGCGAGCACCCAGAGGCGGTGGACGAGGCGATCGACGGCGACCCGGAGACCTTCTGGCTCACTTCGACCTACGGCGCAGGTCCCGCGCTCGAGCTCTCCGGAAAGGAGGGGGTGGGCCTGATCGTCGAGACCGACGAGGTCGTCTCGGCTCGCGGGATCGAGATCGAATCGCCGAATCCGGGCTGGAAGGCCGACGTCTACGGCGTCGAGGGTGAGCCGCCCGACTCGATCGAGGAATGGGGGGAGCCCCTGAACCCGAATCCGTTCGAAGTTGGGGAGGACGGCGCGAACATCCCCCTCAACGAGAACGAGTCGGACCACTACCTCATCTGGATCACCGAGCTGACCGAGAACACCGAGGACGGCGGCTACTTCGCCACCATCGGCGAGGTCAAGCTGTTCGACTGAGCTCGCTTTGCCGAGGAAGCCCGCCGAGGCGGCCGAGGTCAAGCGCGCCTCGCCCCTCGAACTGTTCTTCGACCTGGTCTTCGTCTTCGCACTCACACAGGTCACGGCTCTCATGGCCGACGCCGGACTGGGCCGGAATCGGCCAGGGGATGCTGGCGCTCGCCGCGATCTGGTGGGCCTGGGCGGCATACGCGTGGCTGACCAACGAAGTCGACCCCGCTGAGGCGAAGGTGCGCCTTGCGGTGTTCGCGGCGATGATCGCGATGCTGATCGCGGCGCTCGCGCTGCCGGGGGCGTTCGGGGACGAGGCGCTTCTCTTCGCCTGCGCCTACCTGGCGGTGCGCGTCCTGCACATAGTGCTCTTCGCGGCGGGTACCAGCGACATCGGAGTCCGCGCTGCGGTCAGGGCGCTGGCGCCGCCGGCAGTCACGGTCCCTGCCCTCCTGATCGGGGCGGCGTTCCTCGATGGCTGGGCGCAAGCGGCGGTCTGGGCCTTCGTGATAGCCGCCGACCTCGTCACGGGCGGCATCCGTGGCATCGAAGGGTTCCGGCTCTCGCCGAGCACTTCGCCGAACGCCACGGCCTGATCATGATCATCGCGTTGGGCGAGTCGATCGTCGCGACGGGGGTCGCGCTCGCCGGCGTCGAGCTGGGCGCGGCCGAGCTGGTTGCGGCAGGGCTCGGGCTTTGCGTCGCAGCGGCGCTGTGGTGGATCTACTTCGACGTCGCGGCGGAGGCCGGAGAACGCGCGATCGAGGCGGCGGCGCCGGGACTGGAGGCGAACACTCTGGCCCGGGACTCCTACAGCTATCTCCACCTCGGCATGGCGGCTGGAATCGTGCTGCTTGCGCTCGGGGTGAAGAGCGCCCTCGCGCACGTCGACGAGCCTCTGAAGGACTACGCGGCGTTCGCGGCCTGCGCGGGAGTCGCGATCTACCTCTGCGCCCAGTTCGCCTTCCGCCGCCGCACCGGCCAGCCGGCGGCGCTCGTGCTCCTCGCGGGAACCGGAGTCGTGGCCCTGCTCTACCCGGTGGCGCTCGAGATCGACGCGATCTGGTCCATCGCTGCTCTCGCTGCGATCGCTGCCGCGACTGTCGTCGGGGACGGGCGTCGCAATCCGTCTACCGCCTGAGCCTCGGTCCGCGCCGGCTCGAGGGCCGAGCGGCGCCCTAACCGCTTCGGCGCAGGTGCGCGTACACGAACTGCTGTGGATTTCCGGATGGAGTTTCGTGGCGGACCTCCCTGCTCGAGACCAGCGTGAAGATCGCTGCCCATGGCGTCCGCAAGTCCACCCGCCGAGTACCGCCTCACCGGCAGGCCGCTACAGGTCGTGGGCCCATCGGGGCCAAAGGTCGCGAGTACGGCATGGCCCCCTGGAGCGATGCTCATGCGAGCGGTTTCCAGGTAGGCGGCCTGATCCGCGGGATCGACCATGAAATGAAAGACCGCGCGGTCGTGCCATAGGGCGAACTCGCGACCGAACCGGTGAACCCGGATATCCGCGATCACCCAATCGACGTTGCCTGCATCACCTTCAAGGTCGTGGCGGGCCCGCTCCGCAGCTGCCGCCGAGACGTCGATCGCCGTCACGTCTTGAAACCCGCTGCGTAAGCAGCTCGCCGGCAAGGTGGGAGGCGCCGGCGCCGACATCGACCACCGGCGCGTCCGCGGTCGAGCTCCATGGCCTCGATCAATTCGAGGGAGGCGCGCGGCGACGGCTCGAACCAGCTGACCTCGGTGGGGTCTTTCCGCGAGTAGACCGAATCCCAATGGGCGCTGGTCTCGCTCACCGACGCTCCTCGAGCGGGAGGCCGCAGCGGATCCACTCCTGGACGCCACCGATCACGTCCGTTGCGTCGAGGCCGAACGTTCGGAGAGTCGCCGCGGCAAGGCTTGACTGATAGCCCTCGTCGCAGATGAGGATCACCCGGCAGTCCGTTCTCGCCAGCTCGGGCTGGCGATGCGGACACGCGGGATCGAGTCGCCACTCGAGCACGTTTCGCGCGACGACCGTGGCCCCGGCGATCTCCCCGTCGCGGCTGCGCTGATCCGCCGGCCGGATGTCGATGATCAGAGCTCCTTCGGCAGCGGCTCGCTACTGCGTCCGGAGGCGTCAGCCGTTCGAGATCCCGAGCGCGCCGCTCGGAGGAGCTCGTCGGCATTTGCGGGGTCCACGGTGCCCTCAACTGTTCACGGAGGAACTAGCTGCGCCGCGCGACCGTCTCCAGGTACTCGCCGTACATCAGGACGGTCCCGTCGTCGGCAACGTTCTGCTCGTCGAAGAAGGCGTCCAGGTCTGCCTTCAGGTCGGCCCACTTGTCGCCCAGCACCTCCCGGGCCTTCACCATCGGGCCGAAGTTCGACTGGAACACCTCCTGGTAGATCTCGGGGCTCTCCTCGCGGAACTCGTTCATCTTGCGCTCGAAGGAGAGCTCGAAGCCGAGCGGCTCCATCAGGGCGCGAACGTGGTCCTCGGATCCCCAGAGCGGCGGCGGCTGAAAGCCCTCCGGCGGAGGCGGCATGTGCGAGCCGGTCAGGCGGAACATCTGGCCGGTCGAGCCCTCGGGGGTCCAGGCGCAGAACCCGATCACGCCGTCCGGCTTGACGACCCGAGCCATCTCCGAGGCGGCGAGCGCGTGGTCCGGGGCGAACATGTGGCCGAAGGTGGACAGCACCCGGTCGAACGAGCCGTCGTCGAACGGGAGGTCGAGGGCGTCGGCCTCGACCCACTCGACCTCGACGCCGGCCGCCTCCGCCCGCGCACGGGCCGCGTCGAAGTGGACGCTCGAGATGTCGGAGCCGACCACGTCCGCGCCGCGGCGTGCCGCGGGGATCGCCACCGACCCTCCGCTGCCCGTCCCGATGTCGAGCACCCGCATCCCATCCTCGATGCCGACCGAGTCCAACAGCTTCGGTCCGGTCGCGGCGACGTAGTCGGCGACCCGATCCCACTTGCCTGCGGACCAGACGGCGCGGTTCACCTTCTGCTTCTCGAGATCAACGGGCATGCGCTCCCCCTTCGGTTGACTTACGCCCGAACACTAAAACTCGTAGCCACGCTCCGCAGTGTGACGTTCGACCGCAAGCTTCACCAGGCGGTCGCAGAGCTCCGGATAGGGCACTCCGCTCGCCTCGAAGAGCTTTCCGAACACGCTCGTCTCGGTGAATCCCGGAATCGTGTTGATCTCGTTGACGAGGACCTCCCCGCCCTCGGTCACGAAGAAGTCGCAGCGCGCGAGGCCGCGGCAGTCGAGCGCCCGGTAGACCTCCACGGCCAGCTCGCGCACCCGCTCGACGGCTTCGTCGCCGATCGGCGCCGGCACGGCGAGCTGCATCCCGCCGTCGGTGTACTTCGCCTCGAAGTCGTACCACTCGGCTCCCTGGGTCACGATCTCGCCGGGCAGGGACGCCTCCGGCTCGGTGTTGCCGATCACGGAGCACTCGACCTCACGCCCGGCGCAGTGCGCCTCGACGATCACGCGCGGATCGTGGCGGAGCGCCAACTCGATCGCGTCGTCGAGCTCCTGCTCAGCGGACATGACGCGGGTGATGCCGACGCTCGAGCCCAGGCGCGAGGGCTTGACCCACAAGCGGCATGCCCATCGCCGATGCCTGCTCGCGCCAACCTGGCTCGCCCACCTGGCAGAAGGAGACCTGAGGGAAGCCGTGGAAGCCCAGGAGCCGCTTGCAGACGAGCTTGTCCATCGCGACCGCCGCGGCCAGCACGCTCGGCCCGGCATAGGGAACGTCGAGGCACTCCAGGAGGCCCTGGACGGTCCCGTCCTCGCCGAACGGGCCGTGGAGCACCGGGAAGGCGACGTCGGCGCCCAACAAGCCGCGCCCCGCTTGCAGCTCGACCTCCTGGCCCTCGCAGAGCCAGCGCCCGTCGCGCTCGATCAGGATGCGGATGACCTGGTGCCCCGCCTCCTCGAGCCCCGAGGCCACCGACTCGCCGGAGCGAATCGAGACGTCGTGCTCCGAGGAGCGTCCGCCTGAGAGGACCGCGACCTTCATGGCCTGAGCGCTCCCTGTCTGGGCGCTTCGGCCTCGGGATCCGCCGGGTCCTCGGGATCGGGTTCGACCGGATCGACCGGGTCGGGCTCGACGTAGTTCCCGACGTAGAGCGTCACCCGGTCCGCGGCTCGGATCTGCGATCCGGCCGATGGCGCCTGGTCGATGACGCGGCCGTCGAGCGACTCGTCCTCGGTGTCTTGAGAGATGACGTTGATATTCGTCGCACCGCGGCTCATGAGCTGGTTCACGGCGGTGTCCTCCGGCTGGCCCTCGACGTCGGGCACGATCACGGTGCCCTGGCCGTTCGAGACCGTGACCTCCACCTCGGAGCCCTTCTTCACCTCGCTGCCGCCGGCGGGGCTCTGCTCGATCACCTGGCCTTCGGGCAGGTCCGAGTCCTCCTCCTCGACGTTGAAGAGAAGGCCGGCCTCCTCGATCTGGGACTCGGCCTCTACTCCTGAAGGCCCAGGACGTCCGGCACCGTCGAGAGCTTGGCTCCCTTCGAGACCAGGACCGTAACCACGGACTGGCACTCGACCTTCTCGCCCGCCTCGGGCTCCGTGGCGACCACGTTGCCCGGCTTGACGCCGTTGGACGTGACCTCCCTGGTCTTCACATCGAGGTTCTCGTCGCCCAAGCGCTTGGTCGCCTCAGCGAGGGGCTCGCCGACGACGCCCTTTGCCGGGATGGCCACCTGCATGCCGAGCGACACGCTGATCTCGACCTCGGAGCCCTCGTCGACCCGCTCGCCGGCGGGTGGGTCCATCTCGGACACGGTGTTCGGCTCGTCGCAGCTCTCGAAGTCCGAGGCGACCACCTCGAAGCCCTCGGCCTCGAGCTCGTCCGTCGCCACCTGCCGGTCCTTGCCGATCACCGAGGGCACCAGGACCTGCTCGGACCGGGTCAGGGCGAAGATGATCCCCGCGATGATCAGAAGGGCGAGGATCGCGAGGGCGATCCACTTCCAGCGGTTGTCCTTCTCGTCCTCCGGCCGGGGTCGACCACCGCGGCGTAGATCGCGGTGCCTCCCGCGCCCGGGTCTGCCTCGGCGGCGTCGAGCGCGCGCAGGAACTCGGTTGCGTCGGCGAACCGGTCCTTCGGGATCCTTGGCGAGCGCCTTCAGGACCACCGCGTCGAGCGCGGGCGGGATCTCTGGGTTGATCCGCCGGGGCGGCACCGGCGGCTCGGAGACCTGCTTCAGCGCGATCGCAACCGCGGTCTCGGCGTCGAACGGCACCTGCCCGGTCAGCGCCTCGTAGAGGATCACGCCGACCGAGTAGATGTCCGCCGAGGCGGTCGTCTCGAGGCCCTGCGCCTGCTCGGGCGAGAGGTACTGCGCGGTGCCGAGCACCGAGCCGGTCTGGGTGATCTCCGACGCCCCGGCGCGCGCGATGCCGAAGTCCGTGACG
Source organism: uncultured bacterium (assembly GCA_963740125.1). Lineage (GTDB taxonomy): Bacteria > Actinomycetota > Thermoleophilia > Solirubrobacterales > 70-9 > JALZKA01. The sequence goes on from CAVUCV010000006.1 coordinate 552,476, forward strand.
CGGGCGCGCCCCTCGGCGTCGACCAGGACGTTGTGGGGCTTGAGGTCGCGGTGGACGATCCCGCGCTCGTGCGCGAAGCGGACGCCAGTCAGGATCTGGCGGACGATCTCGACCGACTCGGCGGGCGAGAGGCCCCGTTCGATCAGGTCCTTGAGCGAGGCGCCGTGCACGTACTCCATCGCGATCCAGTAGCGCCCCTCGTGCTCGCCGCGGTCATAGACGGAGACGACGTTCGGGTGCTGGAGCCCGGCGGCCGCCTGGGCCTCCCGGCGGAAGCGCTCGACGAACTGCTCGTCCTCGCGCGAAGCGCTCGTGCAGGAACTTGAGCGCGACGCGGCGGTCGAGCATCGAGTCGTCGGCGGACCAGACGTCGGCCATTCCGCCCGAGCCGACCCGCTGGACGAGGCGATAGCGCGAGCCGATGTTCTGTCCGGCCTCGAGCCTCACGTCAGCCCCCCAGGCTGTCCATGACCTGCGTGGCGATCGGACCGGCGACTTCGCCGCCGAAGCAGCCGGTGCAGCGCTCGATCATCGCCGCGACGGCGATCTGTGGATCGTCCGCCGGGGCGAAGCCGATGAACCATGCTCGGTTGATCGACTGCTCGACGTCGATTTCCGCGGTGCCCGTCTTGCCGGCGAGCTGGCCGAGACTCGTGCTGAGCCCTGACGCCGTGCCCTCGTTGGCGACGTTCACCATCATCTCCGTGACCTGCGCGGCCGTCTCCTCGCTCACGGCTTCTGACTGCTCGTTCGGGTCGAGCTCCTCGACCGTCCGGCCGTCCGGGTCCTTGGCCTCCTGGAGGAATGTCGGCTCCATGAGGGATCCCTCGTTCGCGATGGTCGCCGCGACCTGCGCCATCTGCAGAGGGGTCGCCAGCAGGCGCTCCTGCCCGATCGCCACACGGCCGATGTCGATCGAATCGCCGGCGTTCAGAAGCTTTCCCTCCGAGTAGACGCCGCTCGGCGCCATCTGGAAGTCGGGGTAGTCGAGCTTGGGGTCGGCGTTGAAGCCGAAGCGCTCCATGTAGTCGATGTAGGTCTCTGCGCCGAGATCCTCGCCGACCTGCGCCCAGTACGTGTTCACGGAGTTGGTCAGCGCCGTGGTCATGTCGATGTCGCCGAAAGACTCGTCTCCGGAGTTGGAAAGGGGAAAGCCCGAGATGTCCTTCGGTGAATCGGCGTTGAGCACGGTGTCCGGGGAGAACTCGCCGGAGTCGAGCGCGGCGGCGGCGGTAAGGACCTTCATCGTCGATCCCGGCTCGTACGTGGACTGGGTGGGGCGGTTGACGAGAGGCGCCCCGACCTCGTCGCTCTGAAGCTGATTCAGCGTCTCTTCGTTCTGGACCGCGTTCGGGTCGTAGCCGGGCACGGAAGCCATCACCCGCACAGCTCCCGTATCAGGCTCGATGGCGACCACCGAGCCGCCGCCGATCGCACCCGGCGTGCTGGCGAGGGCGCTCTCGAGCGCCTGCACCGCAACGCGCTGGGAATCAGCGTCGAGCGTGAGGGTGATGTCGGAGCCCTCGCGAGGCGTCCCCGACAGCTGCTCGATCAGAGTCGCGAACTCGTTCTTCTCGCCTGACAGGAGGTCGTTCTCGGAAAGCTCGATCCCGACGCGGCCGACGTCCACGAAGGAGTAGCCGATCGGGTTGCCGAAGAGGTTGCCCAGCGGGTAGCGGCGCACGAAGACGCGCTGGTTCGGGTTGCCGCCGGCGCCGCCCGCGGGAATCGACTCGGCGATCAACTCTCCGTCCGACGACGAGATCGTCCCGCGCTCGATCTGCTGCTCCTCGATCAGGGCGCGGCGGTTCTGCGGGTCAGACTCGAGCTCTTCGGCCTCCAGCACGGACCAGCGCGAGGTGAAAACGATCAGACCGACGAAGAGCAGCAGGATGACCGCGTACAGGCGGATGATCTGGGAGTTCACAGTGGCTGCACTCCTCCGTGGCCAGGGCCGCTGCGAGCCTTGTCGGAGACCAGGAGCAGGAGCGCGAGCAGGATCATGTTGGCCACGATCGAGCTGCCGCCGAACGAGATGAACGGCAGGGTCACGCCGGTCAACGGGATCAGCTTGACGACGCCGCCGATGATCACGAATGCCTGCAGGCAGAACACGGCCGTGAGGCCGGTGGCGAGCAGCTTCGAGAACCCGTCCGGGGCCATCACCGCGGCTTTGAAGCCACGCAATCCGATCAACGCATAGATGGCGATGAGCCCGCAGGCGCCGAAGAGCCCGAGCTCGGCGACGATCACGGCGAAGATGAAGTCCGTGTGAGGCTCGGGCAGGATCGACCCGCAGTACGGGAACTTCTCACCGTCGCAAGCCTCGGCGCTGGGCGCGAACGGGCCCGGGCAGCTTGAGCAGGGACTCACCGAGCCCCTGCCCGAAGAGCCCGCCCTCGGCCTGCGTGTAGAGAGCCGAGGTGATCTGCCCGGCGCCGTCCGGGGCATTGTTCGCGAAGGGGTCGATCCAGATGTCCACGCGGTCCTGGACGTGCCCGACCGTTCCGGCGAAGAACCACGCGCCGGCAAGGAACATCACCAGGCCGACGAGGACGTAGGAGAAGCGGTTGGTCGCGACGTACACGAGCGCCAGGAACGCCCCGAAGAACATCAGCGACGATCCCAGGTCGCGGATGAAGACCAGCATCACCATCGCCGCGCCCCAGACCACAAGCAGTGGGCCGAAGTGCTTGATCGGCGGAATGGTCAGGCCCATCACCCGGCGCGCGGCAGTCGACAGGAGCTCGCGCGTCTCGTTGAGGTAGCTCGCGAGGAAGATGACCACGCCGATCTTTCCGAGCTCGGCCGGCTGGAACGAGAGCGGGCCCAGGTCGATGGCGAGGAAGGCGCCGTTCACCTGGGACCCGATGCCCGGGATTCGCGGGGCCAGGAGCAGGGCGATGGATCCGAGCGCGATCAGGTACCGGTAGCGCTCGAGCACGTGGTAGTCGCGAAGGAAGACGATGGTCGCGGCAAACGCGCCCAGGCCGATCAGGAAGACCGTGGCCTGCTGGACGGCCAGGGTCTCCTCGATCCGGTAGAGCATCACCAGGCCCACCGCCGCGAGCACCGCGCAGAGCGGGAACAGATACGGATCGGCCTTCGGCAGTGCGACCCGCAGGAAGAAGTGCGTCGCGACGCAGATGGCGAGGAAGTAGCCGCCGTAGGTGAGGCTGAGCGTCCCGATCTCGTCGGAGCGGACGGCGAAGACCGCCGCAAAGCCCGCACTGACCAGCAGCGCGACCGGAATCAGCGCGAAGAGCTCGCGGTTGCGCGCGCTCATCCGCCCTGGGACCGCTGCTTCCGGTCCTTACTTGCGTCGCCTTGCTGGCTTTGGGTGTCCTGGGTCCCTGAGTCGTCGTCGGTGGACTGGGTCGACTCCTCTTGCGCCGCGGAGGCCGCAGCCCGCTGGAGGTCGTTGAGGAGGCTGACCGCGTCGTCGCGCGAGCGCAGATCGTGACCCGTCGCCTCGTCGCGCCGATCCTCGGGGAGCGAAGCGACGAGCGTCGGCGTGGAGGTGACCTCGGAATAGAGCTCGAGGTCGAGCGGCATGTCGTAGGGCAGGCCGCGGTAGAGCGCGATCCGCCCGCCCTCGTCGGTGCCGAGGAAATAGACCTGGCGCGACGCGAAGACTCCGCCCACGATCAGGCCCGCCAACAGCAGCACGGCGATCAGGGACTTGACCGGGAAGCGCCGCTTGCGCTTCTCCTTCGGCTCGCGGCGGCGCGGCGGCGCGCCCGACGCGGCGCCTCCAAGGCTTGCTTGGCGCCGGCGCTCGGCCTCGCTGCGCACGGCTTCGGCGGATAGCCCTGCCTCGGCGGCGCTGGGCCCGACCAGGGTGGCGCCCTCGTCCGCCGCCTGCGCCTCGCCCTCCTCCAGGCGGAAGGCGACCACGGTGATGTTGTCCCTGCCGCCGGCCTCGTTCGCCTCGTTCACGAGCCAGGTGGTCGCCTCGTCCAGGGAGGACGAGTCGGCGAGGATCTCCTTGATCTTCGCGTCCTTGACCATCGTGGTGAGCCCGTCCGAGCAGATCAGGTACACGTCGCCGGGCCGCGCGCTTGCGGTCAGGGTGTCGACTTCGACCTCGGCCTCGGGGCCCAGCGCGCGAGTGATGATCGAGCGCTGCGGGTGCGTCTCGGCCTCCTCCTCCGTCAGCCGGCCCTGGCGGCGGAGCTCCTCGACGAGCGAGTGGTCCGAAGTGAGCAGCTTCAGCTCGCCATCGCGGTAGAGGTAGGCGCGGGAGTCTCCGACGTGGCCGATCGAGATCTCGTCTCCCTCGACCAGCGCCGCGGTGAGGGTCGTGCCCATGCCCGAGCGGCTCGCGTCCTTCTGGGAGAGCAAGTGGATCTGGCTGTTCGCGCTCTGGACGACGGAGCGCAGGAAGGTCTCGGGCGCCTCGGATCCGCGCTCGGCGGGCTCGAATGCCTCCGCGGCTATCCGCGAGGCGACCTCGCCGGCCTGCGCGCCGCCCATTCCGTCGGCGACGGCATAGAGGGGGCCGCGGGCGAAGTAGGAGTCCTCGTTGGTCGTCCGCTGGCGCCCGGTATCGGTCTTGTACGAGTCCTCGCCGATCCTCAGAGCCATCTCCTACGACCCCCCGGGCACGTCGATCTCGAAGCGGAGCTCGGTGTCGCCGATCTTGATCTCGTCGAGGTCGGAGAGGAGCGCTTCGGAGCGGAAGCGGCTGCCGTTCAGGTAGGTGCCGTTCGTCGAGCCCATGTCCTCGACGTAGTAGCTCGGGCCGCGCGAGTAGATCCGGCAGTGGATCGTGGAGGCGAACTTGTCGTCGATGCGAACGTCCGCGTCGTCGCCGCGGCCGATCGACAGGCCGCCGAAGAGGTCCCAGCGGCTGCCGGCATCCAGGCCCCCTCCCTTCACCGCGACCAGCGATGCGTCCGTGGAGGGAGCGCGGCCGCCAGGACCCGCGACCTCGTGGAAGCCGGTGGCCTCGGGCGCCGGCGCCTGCGTTCCCCGCAACTCCTTCATCGCGCTCCGCCCGACCCAGAAGAGGAACAGGTAGAGGACGGCCAGGAAGCCGAACTTGAGTCCGACCGCGATCGGCTCGGTGTCCATCAGCGGGCCATTTGTGGGTTGAGCGCCAGAAGGCGCGAAAGAAGCATGTGCCGGTGGTCGCCTAGTGCTCGATGTCGAACGTGAAGTAGGTGGTGCCGATCTGGACGTTGTCGCCCGGGCTGAGGCGGGAGGAGTCGACCTGGCGGCCGTTCACCTTGATGCCGTTGGTCGAGCCCAGGTCGGCGATCTCCCAGTCCCCGGTCGAGTTGCGCCGCAACTCCGCGTGCTTTCGCGAGATGTTCGGGTCGGCCAGGACGCAGTCGCACTCCCGCGAGCGGCCGAGGGACGCGACGGGGCCGTCCAGCACGAAGCGGCGGTCGTCGAGCGAGACGATCGCCTTCGTGTCCGTCAGGTGCGCGACGCGCTTGGTGGTCCGCGACTGGCGCTCGGCCTTCGGAGGCACTTGGTAGACCATCGTGTGTCCCTGCTCGCCCTGCGAGGGCGCCTGTCCCTCGCGCTGCGCGGGCTTGACCAACCGGGTCTGGATGCCGAACTCGCCGAGCCGCAGGCGCTCGTCGACCTCCAGGCTCACCTCGGGTCGCGTCAGGAGCGCCAGGTCGTGGCGGCGGGCGTGCTCGAGCAGATACGAGGAGAGCTCCTGCTCGAGCGAGCGCTCGTAGCCCTCGAGGCGCTCGTGGTCCTCGGTGCCGAGCCAGACCGTGTACTGGTTGGGCACGTAGACGCGCGCGACCGAGGCGGTGCGGTGCGCGTCCATCTCCTTGGCGAGCTTGCGCGCGATCTCGACGGGCTGGACCTGCGACGAGAAGGCGCGAGAGAACGCACCCTGGACCAGGTTTTCAATCCGTGCTTCGAGGTTTCGAAGGACGCTTATGTCGATTCTCCTTGCGGCACGCGAGTAGGGCGGGCGGCGCCGCCTCCAGCGGCCCGCATTGAGACCGGAATCCTAGCCCGCGGAAGCGGTTCTAGCCGCCGCCGTGGAGTGCTGGCTGGGAGCTTGCGAGCGCGGGACCGCGCTCGGGATCGCGCTGATGGTTGGCTCCGGCGCGTGCGGCGACCGCCAGAGCGACGATCACGATGGCGATGGCTGCGCTTGCGCTCTGCGCCCCGTCGCCGACGTAGGCGAGGCCGGCCGCAAGGGCCGCTGCCCAGAGCACGGTGCCCACCAGCGCGAGCGCGGGATGCGCCCGCAGGATCAATCCCAGGAGGGCTGCGGCGGCGGCGAGCACGGCTATGCCGCCCGAGCGCGGAGGGGTCCGTGAACGCACCGAGCACCTCGCCGCCCGCCTCCTGAGCGGAACCCATCCAGCCGTCCTCGGCCTGCGGCGCGATCTTCAGGCGGTCGCCGAAGCCGAAGCCCACGGCCGCGATCAGATAGGCGGCGAAGGAGAGGCCTCCCAGGATCGCGCGGTCCCTGGCGTTGTGCGCTGCGAAGGCGACGATCGCGGGCGCCGCCGCAATCGCGCCCGCGGCTCCGAGCGGGACCGCGGCCAGGGGAAGCAGCGCGAGCCCGGCGTTGGGCGCGACCGCGAGCGCCGGCATCAGGACGACGGCGAGCACCAAGCGCCAGCCCCGGAAGGCCGGCGGGCCCGGCGAGCGCGGCGAGCGCGGTGCCTGCTCCGACCAGCCCCAGGATGCGGGCGAACGATCGGCGGGGCAGCGGCGGCGTCCCGCTGTCGGGGGACGGCACGGCGCAGTCGTCGTCGAGCTGCGGCGCGACCCGGCCCGAGCTCCGAGCGCAGGCGCTTCAGGGTCGGCCGGTTGCGCGGGTCCGGCTCGAGGCAGGCGTCGATCTGGGCCACGAGCGGGTTGGGCAGGTCCGGGCGGATCTGGCTCAGGGAGGGAAGCGGCTGGCCGATCTGGCGCGCCGTCTGGGCCGGGGTGCGGCGCGCGACCGGGTTCTCTCCCGCCCACGCCTCGTAAAGGGTCAACGCGAGCGAGTAGACGTCGGCCTCGGGACCGGCGTCGTAGCCCTCCGCCTGCTCGGGCGCCATGTAGGCAAGCGTGCCGACCACGTCGCCCGTTGCCGTCAGGGCGGGCGCTCCCGCCACGGCGGCGATTCCGAAGTCCATGAGCTTCGCCCTGCGGCCCTGGCGTTCCGAAGGGCTTGACGATCGCGTTCTGAGGCTTCACGTCGCGGTGGATCACGCCGCGCTCGTGCGCGTGGCAGAGCGCGTCGCACAGGTCCTTGCCGATCTCCGCGACGTCGCGGTCCGAGACGGCCCCATCGCGCGCGACCCTGTCGAGGGTCTTGCCCTGGACGAGCTCGGAGACGAGGAGGGCGTGGCCGTCCCGCTCTCCCAGCTCATAAAGCGTCACGATCGCCGGATGGTTCAGGCGGGCGGCCGCCTGGGCCTCTCGCAGCACCCGGTCGGCACCCGCGGTCTGGATCTCCTTGATCGCGACCTCGCGCTGCAGACGCTCGTCGAAGGCCTTGAAGACCGTGCCCATGCCGCCGGAGCCGATTCGCTCTCCGACCCTGAACCGGCCCATTACGAGTTCGCCTGACACTGCGAATACCGGCTTCGACGACTTTTCAGCCTTTCCTGCCACGGCTCGGGCGCCGGAGATAGCCGCGTGGGCGGTAATACTGGGGCCGAGTGGAAGCTTCCGAAGCCGACGATCGGGGTGCGTCGCCGAGCCGACGTGAGCCTCCTCCGCCCCAGCGGCGGAGGCGACCGCCGCCTCCGCGCGAGCCGCGGGGCGACGTGCTCAAGCGGCGCGCTATCGCCTTCGGCATCGGCGTCGTGGTCATCGTCCTCCTGCTCCTCGCCGTTCGCGGATGCCTCGACGCTCGCAAGGAGCGCGCGTACGAGAACTACCTCAGGGACCTCGAGTCGCTGGTCACCACTTCCTCGCAGCTCTCCGACGAGTTCTTCCAGCGCTTCCGCGACCCCGGCGGCGCGAGCGAGCTCGAGTTCCAGGCCCAGCTGGGCTCCAGCCGCGGCACCGCCGAGGAGCTTCTGTCGAGGGTCGAGGGCCTGGACGCCCCAGGCGAGCTCTCGGACGCCCAGGCGGACCTCGAGCTCTCGTTCGAGCTCCGCCGCGACGGCGTCACTTCGGTGGTCGAGCAGACCGAGGCCGCGCTGGGCGAGAAGGGCTCGCAGGACGCGACCCGGCAGATCGCCACCGACATGCGGCAGTTCCTCGCCTCCGACGTGCTCTACGCGCGGGCGCAGGAGGAGATCACGCAGGTGCTCGAAGAGCAGGAGCTCCAGGGCGAGGTGCCGTCTTCGAACTTCCTGCCCGAGCCGATCGAGCCCTGGCTGGACGACCTGGAGATCGCGCGCCTGCTCGCGCAGGTCGCGGGCGAGACGGGGGCTGCAGGCGGCGCGACGCGGGGCACCGAGATCTCCACCGTCACCCTGCGCCCGGGCAACATCCCGCTGACGCCAGACACGCTCAACACGGCCGGCGCAGGTGCCCGACGAGATCGAGGTCGGGGTCCTCAACGGCGGCACGACCGACGAGACGGACGTCCTCGTCTCATTCGAGCTCCTCGGGTCGACGGAGCCGGTCGAGGGCGAGGCAACAATCCCGCGGATCAACCCCGCCGAGGAGGGAACCGCGGTGATCGGGGTCGAGGGCGAGATCCCGGAGGACGACGACCTGACCCTGATCGTCACCGTCTTCCCGGTCCCCGGCGAGTCGATCGTCGACAACAACGAGTTCGCCTACCAGGTCCGCTTCGGCGGTTAGCGGCTCGCCATGCAGCCGCTCTCAGTCGCCTTCCTCGGGCCAGCCGGGACCTTCTCGGACGACGCGCTTCGCGCGGCCGGTGGGCGCGCGGCCGCCGGCGTCGAGCCGCGCCCGGTCCCGACGATCCACGACGCGGTGATGGCCGTGGCGCTCGGCGAGGCAGATCGCGCGCTGGTCCCGTTCGAGAACTCGATCGAGGGCTCGGTGCGCCCGACGCTGGACGCGCTTGCGTTCGACGCCGAGAGCGTCTCGATCGCCGGCGAGCACGACCATGCGATCTCCCAGGCGCTGATCGCGCGAAGCGAGGCGGAGCTGCGTGAGATCGAGGTGGTGGTGAGCCATCCGCAGCCCAGCGCGCAATGCGCTCGCTTCCTCCGCGAGAGCCTGCCCCAGGCCGAGGTCCGCAGCACCGACTCACCGCCGAGGCGGTTCGCCTGGTGTCCGAGTCGGACGAGCCGTGGGCCGCCCTGGGCGCCGCGTCGGCCGCGGAGATCTACGGGTGCGTGGTCCTGCGCGACGGCATCGAGGACGAGAAGGGCAACGTCACCCGGTTCGTTTGGCTCGCGCCGGAGGGTGTGCGCGCCGAGGCGGCGGAGGGTCAGATGTGGCGGACGACCCTGATCTTCTCCGAGCTCGGGGCCGACCACCCGGGCGCCCTCGTCGACGCGCTTTACGAGATCTCCAACCGCGAGGTCAACATGACCCGGATCGAGTCGCGCCCGCGGCGCTACGAGCTCGGCCGCTACATGTTCTTCATCGACATGGACGGCGCCGACACCGACCCTCAGGTCGCCGAGGCGATCGGGGCCCTTCGCAACAAGGCCGAGAACGTCCGGGTGCTCGGCAGCTATCCCATCGCGGGCGGACAACTTCCCTAGGGATCAGAACCGCGCGCGCGACGCCCGCGCTTTGCCTTACCCGTCTGTTCACGCATCGTCGCCCGCCGCGATTAGAATTCCGCGCTCGAGTGGCACTCATGGCGGATCCGCATGTAGGCAAGGCGAACGGGAAGGTCGTCTCTATCGCCGGGCGCCTGCACGGAGGCAGGACGCACTCGCATCGCGGCCCGGGCGGGCGGGTCCTGGTCCTGAACGCGAGCTACGAGCCGATCAACGTCTGCACGATGCGCCGCGCCGCGGTGCTCGTCTTAAAGGAGCGGGCCGAGGTGCTGGAGCGCCGCGAGGGGGTCCTCCACTCCGAGCGCCTCGAGCTCGAGCGGCCCTGCGTGATCCGCCTGGTCCGCTACGTCCGGGTCCCGCGGGACGTCCACCGGCGCAAGATCACGCGCCGCGCGGTCCTCGCCCGCGACTCGTACACCTGCCAGTACTGCGGGCGCGAATCGGCCGGCCTCACCGTCGACCACGTCATCCCGCGAAGCCGCGGCGGCACCTCGCACTGGGACAACATCGTCGCGGCCTGCGCGCCGTGCAACCGCAAGAAGGGCAGCCGCCTGCCCTCACGAGGCCGCCATGCCCTTGCGCGCCAGCCCAAAGGCTCCGGGCCCGACCGTCTTCATCCGCATCGCAAGCCCACGCGTCCCGGACGCGTGGGAGCAGTACCTCCTGGCCGCCTAGGCCCGGCTGCTGAGCTCCCGCGCTGGCCGGCTCGACGACAGCGAAGGGCCGCCCCCTTCCGGAGCGGCCCTTCGGTACGAGTCGCGTGATTTAGACGGCCGGGGATTGACAGCGAGTGGGACAACTTCCCGCCTCCCGGTGGCCGCCGGCGCCTGGTTGGTATTCCACCAGGCGGCTCACACGTGCCACCTAGTGTTCCGACACCTCCAGAGTCCCGTTAAGCATTGGAATTAGGACCACCTCCTTTCTCTGGTCGTTCAATTCAACCAAACGGGGAGGCGGGTGCTCGCGGCACCCCGCGGCGGGGCTACTCGCCGGCGGCTTCGGCTTCTTCGAGCTCTTCCTGGATGGTCGTCTCGCCATCGCCGTTCACCGGCGTGGAGGACTCGACCACGAGGGCGACGGCGGAGACGCAGTCGTCCTCCTTCATGTTCATCACGCGGACGCCCTGGGTCGCGCGGCCCATCAGCGAGATGCCGCCGGCGTTGGTGCGCTGGACCATGCCGTTCTGGGAGATGAAGAGGAGGTCCTGGTGCTCGCGCACGATCAGCGCGCCGGCGAGGGCGCCCTTCTTCTCGGTCATGCGGATCGTCAGAACGCCCTGGGTGCCGCGGCCCTTGACCGGATACTCCGGGACCTCGGTGCGCTTGCCGTAGCCGTTCTCGGTGACGACGAAGAGCTGGGAGTCGTCGCGCGCGATGTCCATCGCCAGCACGCGGTTCTTCGAGCCGTCGGGGAGCTTCTTGGAGACGTTCATGCCGCGCACGCCGCCGGTGCCGCGGCCCATCGGCCGGACCTGGTCCTCGGAGAAGCGGGAGGCGTTGCCGGACTTGGAGACCATCAGGATGTCGTCCTCGCCCGAGGTCAGGCGGACCTGGACGAGCTCGTCGTCGTCCTTCACCTTGATGGCGATGATGCCGTCGGCCTTGATCTTGGTGTTGTACTCGAGGAACTCGGTCTTCTTGATCTGGCCGTCGGCCGTTGCGAAGACGAGGAACTTGTCCTCCTTGAAGTCACGGGTGGGGATGACGGCCATGACGCGCTCGCCCGTCGCGCAGCGGCAGGACGTTCACCAGCGCCTGCCCGCGGTGCGTGCGCGAGCCCTCGGGAAGCTCATAGACCTTGAGGCGGTAGACCTTGCCGCGGTTGGTGAAGAACAGGAGGAAGTCGTGGGTCGAGCAGATGTGGAGGTGCTCGATGTAGTCCTCTTCCTTCAGGTTCATCCCCATCACCCCGACGCCGCCGCGGCGCTGCTGGCGGTAGGTCGCGAGCGGCAGGCGCTTCGCGTAGCCGGAGTGGGTGAGCGAGACGACCATCTGCTGGTCGGCGATGACGTCCTCGATGTTGAGGTCGCCCTCGAAGTGGGTGATCTCGGTGCGCCGCTCGTCGCGCGTACTTGTCCTCGACCTCGGAGAGCTCGTCGACGATCAGGCCGTCGATGCGGGCGGGGTCGCCGAGGATCGCGCGGAGCTCGGCGATCTTGTCCATCAGCTCGGCGTGCTCGGCGCGGATCTTGTCGGACTCGAGCGCGGTGAGGCGCTGGAGGCGCATGTCCAGGATCGCCTGCGCCTGGATCTCGGAGAGCTTGAAGTTCTCGATCAGGCCGGTCTTCGCCTCGACCGGGTCGGCCGAGCCGCGGATCAGCGCGATCACGGCGTCGAGGTTGTCGAGCGCGATCAGCAGGCCTTCGAGGACGTGCGCGCGGGCCTCTGCCTGGCGGAGCTCGTACTGGGTCCGGCGAACGATGACGTCGCGCTGGTGGTCGACGTAGTGGTGGATCATCTCCTTGAGACCCAGCGTGCGCGGCACGCCGTTCACCAGGGAGACCATGTTCATCCCGAAGGAGTTCTGCATCGGGGTGTGCTTGTAGAGCTGGTTCAGCACGACCGCCGCGGGGTCGCCGCCGCGCTTGAGCTCGATCACGAGGCGCATGCCGGAGCGGTCCGACTCGTCGCGGAGATCCGAGATGCCGGTGATCTTCTTGTCGCGGACGAGGTCGGCGATCTTCGTGATCAGGCCGCCCTCGCCGCCCTTCTTGACCATGTACGGAAGCTCGGAGACGATGATCGCGTCCTTGCCGCCGCGGATCGGCTCGACGTGGGCGCGAGCGCGGATCCGGACGCTGCCGCGGCCCGATGCGTAGGCGTCGCGGATGCCCTGCGCGCTCATCATGCCGCCGCCGGGGAAGTCGGGGCCCTTCACGTGCTCCATCAGGCCGGGCAGGTCGATCGAGGGGTTCTCGATGTACGCCTTCGTCGCGCGGATGACCTCGCCGAGGTTGTGCGGCGGGATGTTGGTCGCCATGCCGACGGCGATGCCGGTGGAGCCGTTGACCAGGAGGTTCGGGAAACGCGATGGCAGGACGAGCGGCTCGCTGGACGTCTCGTCGTAGTTGGGGCCGAAGTCGACGGTGTCCGCGTCGATGTCGCGGAGCATCTCGGTGGCGAGGCGCTCGAGGCGGGCCTCCGTGTAGCGCATGGCGGCGGCGGGGTCGTCGTCGATCGAGCCGAAGTTGCCCTGGCCGTCGACGAGCGGCGAGCGGAGCGCGAAGTCCTGCGCGAGGCGGACGAGGGTGTCGTAGATCGCCGAGTCGCCGTGGGGGTGGTACTTGCCCATGACCTCGCCGACGATGAAGGCGCACTTGCGGTACCCGCGGTTCGGCTGGAGGCCGAGGTCGTGCATCGCGTAGAGCACGCGGCGGTGGACGGGCTTCAGGCCGTCGCGGACGTCGGGCAGCGCCCGGCCCACGATCACGCTCATGGCGTAATCGAGGTACGAGCTGCGCATCTCCGTCGTCAGCTCGCGGTCCTCGATGCGCCCGGTCAGCGCATCGAGCCCGCCTGCACCGGCCTCAGACATCGAGGAACTTCACCTCGCCCGCGTGCTTCTCGATGAAGATCTTCCGTGGCTCGACCTTGTCGCCCATCAGGTCCGTGAAGACGCGATCGACGGCCGCGGCGTCCTCGATCGTCACGCGCTGGAGCGTGCGGGTCGCCGGGTCCATCGTGGTCTCGCGGAGCTGGTCCGCGTTCATCTCGCCGAGGCCCTTGAAGCGCTGCATCGTCACTCCGGCCTTCGCGAGGTCGACGACGGAGGTCTGAAGCGCGCCGAAGGACTCCGCGATCTTCGACTTGTCCTTGAGCGTCACGGTGAACGGCGGGCGGCCGACCTGCGAGAGGAGCTCCGAGTGGACGCTCACCATCTTGCGGTAGTCCTGCGAGTCGAAGAGGTCCGAGCCGAGGTCGTAGAAGCGGGCGAGCCCGGAGCGGCGGTGCGTCGCCTTGATGTGGAGCTCGTCGCCGGCCGCGGAGACCAGCTCGGTCTCGAAGGGCTCCGCCTCGGGATCGTCTTCCTCGATCAGCTTCTTGACGGCCTCGAGCGACGAGGCGCCGGCGTCGAGGATCTGCGACTCGGCGAGGAACGCGATCACCTCTCCCCCGTGCTCCGCGCGAAGCGCGTCGTACCAGCCCTCGTACTCCTTGAGCTTGCGGTTGAAGCGCTGCCAGCGCGCGGCGGTGAGCTTCGTCTCCTTGCCCTCGGCGTCCGCGAGCGTGTAGTTCTCGAGCCGGTCCGAGAGGAGGTATTCCTCGAGCTCCGACTCCTTCTCGACGTAGCGCGAGCGGTTGCCCTGCTTGACGCGGTAGAGCGGCGGCTTCGCGATGTAGACGTAGCCCGCGTCGATCAGCTCGGGCATCTGGCGGTAGAGGAAGGTCAGCGCCAGCGTGCGGATGTGGGCTCCGTCGACGTCGGCGTCGGAGGCCAGGATGATCTTGTGGTACCGCGCGTCTTCGAGGTTGAACTCCTCGTGGACGCCGGTCCCGATCGCCGTGATCATCGCCTGGATCTCGATGTTCGAGAGCACCTTGTCGATCCGGCTCTTCTCGACGTTCAGGATCTTGCCGCGGAGCGGCAGGACGGCCTGGGTCGAGCGGTCGCGGGCCTGCTTGGCCGAGCCGCCGGCCGAGTCGCCCTCGACGATGAAGATCTCCGCGTCGCGCGGGTCCTTGACCGAGCAGTCCGCGAGCTTGCCGGGAAGCGTCGAGTTCTCGAGCGCCGACTTGCGGCGGGTGAGGTCGCGCGCCTTGCGCGCCGCGTCGCGGGCCCGGGCGGCGTCGACGGACTTCGAGACGATCCGCTTCGCGTCCGACGGGTTCTCCTCGAGGAACTCGCCGAGCTTGCGGTTGACGGTCTCCTTCACGAGGCCCTCGACCTGCGGGTTGCCGAGCTTGGTCTTGGTCTGGCCCTCGAACTGCGGCTCGGCGAGCTTCACCGAGATCACCGCGGTCAGCCCTTCGCGCACATCCTCGCCCGAGAGGTTCGGGTCCTTCTCCTTGAGGAGGCCCTTCTCGCGGCCATAGGCGTTGATCGTGCGGGTGAGCGCCGAGCGGAAGCCCGAGAGGTGCGAGCCGCCCTCGTGGGTGTTGATGTTGTTCGCGAAGGTGAAGACGGACTCCTGGTACGAGGAGTTCCACTGCATCGCGACCTCGACGGCTCCGTCGTCGGTCTCGTGATCGAAGTAGACGGTCTTCTTGTGAAGGGCGTCCTTGTTCTCGTTCAGGTGGTGGACGAAGTCGACGATGCCGCCCTCGTAGTGGAAGGTGTCCTTCTGGCCGCCGGCGCGCTCGTCGGTGAGCTCGATCTTCAGGCCGCGGGTCAGGAACGCCGTCTCGCGCATGCGCTCCGCGAGAGTCGCGTAGTCGTAGGAGATCTCCTCGAAGATCTCCGGGTCCGGGGCGAAGGTGATCGTCGTGCCGGTCTGCTTGGAGGCGGCGCCCTTCTCCAGGTCGCCCTTCGGCTTGCCGCGCTCGTACTCCTGGGTCCAGGTGAAGCCGTCGCGGTGGATCTCCAGGTTCAGGCACTCGGACAGAGCGTTGACCACGGAGACGCCGACGCCGTGGAGGCCGCCGGAGACCTTGTACCCCCCGCCCTCGCCGAACTTGCCGCCGGCGTGAAGGACGGTCAGCACGACCTCGGCCGCGGGGCGCTTCTCCTCGGGGTGCTCGTCGACCGGGATGCCGCGGCCGTCGTCGACGACGGTGATCGACTCGTCCGGGTGGATCGTGACCTGGATGCTGTCGCAGTGGCCCGCGAGCGCCTCGTCGACGGAGTTGTCGACGACCTCGTAGACCAGGTGATGAAGCCCTCGCGGCCCGGTGGAGCCGATGTACATGCCCGGGCGCTTGCGCACGGGATCGAGACCACGGAGAACCGTGATCTCGCCGGACGTGTAATCGCCATCCTTGGCGGTACCGTTTTTCTGCGCGTCGGCCTTGCCGGCGCTAGTTGCTTTTGCCACTTGGACCTTTCGGGGTTGCCTCGCGGGAGGATCCCGGCCGCCGCGGAAGCGACTCTAAGCCGCTCTCGGACGGGCCCAAGGCCCACCGATCGAGTTCACATAAGGATACCAGGGAGAGGGGTCGTAATCGGCTTCAGAGAGCCACAAAAGCCCTGCAAATAAGCGTGGAAGCGTAACTTCGCTCAGCCGAGGTCGCCACGAGCGGCGTCGGCGGTGAACCTGAGGCCCTCGAGCGCCTCCTCGTACGGCCCGTCGGCGAGCGCCTCGCGGAGCTTTGGAACGAGGACCGGGCTCATCAGATCCAACTCCTGGGCCCAGGTCGCCGAGCGGCAGGCGACGGTGACCACCCCTCCCCTCTCGGCGACCGGGTCGCCCTGCGCGGCCGCGAGGGAGCCCGCCGTCTCGGGCCACGCTTCCTGGACGGCCGCGAGGAGCGTCTGCGGCGCGACCTCGCTCCGCACGGCCTCGAGCGCCGAGGCGAGGGAGCGGGGCGGTCCGTGGTCTCCGCGGCGGCGGGAGCTCATGCCGCCTCGCTCGCCCCGTCGACCCCGCGAATCGCGGCGCCGCCGCGGACCGCCAGCTCGACCCGGTCGCAGGATTCGGGCAGGTGAGAGCTCTCCGTCGCGGTCACGAGAGCCTGCCCGCGGCCGGCGGCGAGGCGGGCGCACAGGAGCTCGCGCCGCTCCGGGTCGAGCTCGGAGGTGACGTCGTCGAGCAGCATCAGGGGAGGCTGGGATCGCTCGGCGAGGAGCGCGTCGCGCTCCGCGAAGAGGAGGGCGAGGAGCACGGAGCGCTGCTGGCCCTGGGACGCGTATCGGCGGGCCGCTCGCCCCGAAAGCGAGATCGCCACCTCGTCGAGGTGCGGTCCGTGGCCGGAGAATCCGCGGGCCAGGTCCGACTCGCGCTTCTCCACGAGCTCCGCGCGGAGCTCGCCGGCGTCCGCGGCCTTGCTCCTGGGCGCGTAGCGAAGCTCGGGGTCGGCCAGGCCCAGCTCACCCGCGGCCGCGGCGAAGAGCGGCGCGAGCGTCTCGACTGCGGCTCGGCGGGTGTCCATCAGCTCCACTCCGGCCTCGGCAAGCTCCGAGTCCCAGGCGTCGAGCGAGTCCGGCGCCGCCGATCCGGCGCGGATGCGGCTGACCAGCGCGTTCCTCTGCGCGAGGGCGCGGGCGTAGCGCCGGCGCGCCTCGGCGCGGGCGGGCCGCAGGGCGGAGACGAAGCCGTCCAGGTGCGAGCGCCTGGCGGCGGGCGGGCCCTTCACCAGGGTCAGCCGATCCGGCATGAAGACCGCGACCGGGGGGCGGAGCTGCGCCGAGTCGGGCATCGGCGAGCCGTTCACCAGGTGGCGGCGCCCGCTCTCGCGGTCAACCGCGCAGAGGAACTCGCGGCGCTCGCCCGCGTCCTCGATCACGACCTCCGCGCGGGACAGCGGCTCACCGAAGGCGATCGTCTCGCGATCCGCGCGCGTCCGGCACGAGCGGCCGGCGAGCCCCATGTACAGAGCCTCGAGCAGATTCGTCTTGCCGGATCCGTTCGCGCCGTGGAGAAGGGTCACCCCCTCCCCCAGCTCGACCTCGGCCGGCACGAGGTTCCGGAACCCGAGGGTCGTGAGCGAGACGACCCTCACCCGGGCACCGCCTTAGACGTTGAGCCGGATGGGCATGACGAGGTAGGAGAAGTCCTCGGAGCCCACCGGCCGCAGCAGCCCGGGGCGGAGCGGCGACGAGATCTGGACCGCGATCTCCTCGCTCTCGACCGTCTCGATTCCCTCGATCAGGAACTGCGGGTTGAACGCGATCTCGAGCGGCTCGCCCGAGTACGGGGCGGGCATGCCCTCCGTCGCGTCGCCGATGTCCGGCGTCTCGGCTGCCACGGTCAGCTCGCCCTCCGCGAAGGCGAAGCGGAGCGGCGCGTTGCGCTGGGCGAGCTGCGAGACGCGGCGCGACACCTCGAGGAGCTCCTCGCGCGGCAGGCGCACCTCGTGGTCGAACGACTCGGGGATCAGCTGCCGCCAGCTCGGGAACTGCCCTTCGATCAGGCGCGACGAGAGCGCGACGTTCTCGAGCTCGAAGACGACCTGGTTGCGCGAGAGCGAGATGTCCACCGTCTCCGGCGAGCCGTTCGCGATCAGGCGCGCCAGCTCGCGAAGCGCGCGGGCGGGCACGTTGGCGTCGATCGGCTCCGACAGCGAGGTGTCGAGCTTCGTGTGCTTGACGCTCAGGCGGTACGAGTCGGTCGCGACCATCGTCAGCGAGTCGCCTTCGGCCTGGACGAGGACGCCGGTCAGGATCGGGCGCACCTCATCCCGCGAAGCCGCGCGGGCGACGCGGTCGATCGTCTCGGCCAGCGGGGCGGCCGGAAGCTTCGCGGCGTTTCCGTCCACCTCGGGAAGGCGCGGGAAGTCCTCGGCGGGAAGCGTGCGGAAGTGAAAGCGGGCGTCGCCGGCGGTCAGCTCGACGTCGCGCTGCTCCTGGCGCACCTCCAGGGTCACGTCGCCGGCGGGAAGGCTCCGCGCCACGTCCGCCAGGAGGCGGCCGGGCAGAAGAACGGTGCCCTCGCGCTCGACCTGCACGTCGGGCAGCGTCAGCGAGACGCCCATCTCCATGTCCGTCGCCCGCAGCAGGAGTCCATCCGCGGTGGCGGTGAAGAGGACGCCGCCGAGCGACGGCAGCGTGGAGCGGGATGAGACCGCGCGGCCGGCGTGGCCGAGAGCGGTGACGAACGATTCGCGGGGGGCGGTGAGCTTCATGGATTCTTTCGTCCGAGGTTCAAAACTGTGTCCAACTCATTCTTTCTAGGGGATCAGATGTATCAGGGGTGTGGATAGGTGTGGAGAAAGCGAGAAAAGTCAATGGATATGCGGGACGGACATGTTGATCAGTCCTGTGGACGGGACCCGGGGTCGTTGACGTCCTCACCATCGGGTTCGGGTGCGGTGGGAGTTTCCCCCAACATTGCACGGACGCTGTGGATATCGCCTGCGGTGGCCGATCCGGGCTCGTTGCGGTCGCCGACGGAGCGGATCGCGTGGATCACCGTGGAATGGTCGCGATCGAAGTCGCGGGCGATCTGAGAGAGGGAGAGCGGGGTGAGCTCGCGCGCCAGGTACATGGCCAGGTGGCGCGCCCGCGCGACCGCCGGCGTGCGCTTCGCCGAGAGGAGGTCGGCCCTGGAGATCCCGAGCACCGAGGAGACGGCGTCCTGGATGGCGGTGACGCTGGGGGCGACGACGCCTCCGGCCGCGATTGGCTGCCGGCTGTCCTTCGAGCCGAGCGCCTTGCTGATCGCGCCTTCGGCGAGCGGCTCGCCGTAGACGGAGGAGACGGCGAGGACGCGGGTGAGCGCGCCCTCGAGCCGGCGGACGTTCCCCGGGGCGCGATCGGCGATCTGGCGCAGGACGTCGGGCTCGGGCAGGCCGTCGACGGCGTCGGAGGCAAAGCGCCAGAGCAGGGCGACGCGCGTTCTGCATGTCGGGCGGCTCGAGCTCGACGGTGAGGCCCCACTCGAACCGGTCGCGGAGGCGCTCCTCCAGGCGCGTGAGCGAGCCCGGCGGGCGATCGCTCGACATCACGACCTGCTTGCCGGCCGCGAACAGCGCGTTGAAGGTGTGGACGAACTCCTCCTCGGTCTTCGCCTTGCCCTCGAGGAACTGGACGTCGTCGATCAGGAGAGCGTCGAGCCCGCGGTAGCGCTGCTTGAAGCGCTCGGGCCCGTGCGTGCGGAGCGCGGTCACGAACTCGCTGGTGAAGCGCTCGGCGGTGGTGTAGTGGACGGTCAATTCGGGGTGGTGCCCGCGCATGTACGCGGCGATCGCGCCCATGAGGTGCGTCTTGCCCAGCCCGGGAGGCCCGTGAAGGTAAAGGGGGTTGTAGGCCTCGCCCGGCGCCTCGGCCACCGCGAGCGCGGCGGCGTGGGCGAACCGGTTCCCGGGCCCGATCACGAACCGGTCGAACTCGTGGCTGGGGTTGACCGGCACGGGCTCGGCGACGCGGGAAGTGGTGGCGCCGGGGCTCACCCGGGTCGGCGGGTCCACCAGTCCGATGCGCTCGAAGCCGGTGCCGAGGCGGCGAAGCGCCTCTTCGAGCGAGCCCATATATCTGCGCTCGACCCAGGTCCGGACGCGGGTCGGCCCGGTCAGATAAAGGGTCTCGGCCTGGGAGCCCGCGGCCTGGAGCGGGTCGATCCAAAGGTCGAACGTGGCGGCCGGAAGCGAGCGCTCGAGCTCCGAGCGGACAGCCGCCCAGGTCGTCCGGGCGTCGTCATTTCCCCTTTCCACAGGCACGTGTTCGACCATAACGGCGCCTGACCGGGCCCTTGGGCGGCACCCCGCAAATCGCGGAGAAAAGACGCACGGCGGCACCGCGCATTGCAGGACCGGTGCTCGGGCCCTGCCTCTCTATACTGGCCGTCGCCCGCCCGAGCACCCACGCTCTGGCCCCGCTGGGCCCCCTTACTTATGAAGCGCACCTGGCAGCCAAAGAAGCGCAAGCGAGCGAAGACCCACGGTTTTCGCAGTCGTATGCGTACGCGCTCAGGCCGCGATGTGCTGCGGCGCCGGCGGGCAAAGGGCCGCAAGCGCCTCACGCCGTAGATGGCCGCTGACCGGAAGCGTGGCCGCCTCTCGCGGAGCGGCGACTTCGACCGCGTCTATCGCGAAGGCCGCTCGCATTCCAATCGCTATTTCGTCCTGTACGCGTTCCCGCGCGAGGACGGCGACGCGGATGCCGCCGCCGCCGAGGACGCCGACGCGCTTCGCCTGGGCCTGTCGGTGAGCCGCAAGGTCGGCGGCGCAGTCGAGCGGAACGCCGTCAAGCGGGCTGTCCGCGAGGCGTTCTGGGCTCTGGCCGACGGCTTGCCCCGGCAGTTCGACTTCGTGATCGTCGCGCGCCATGACGCGGCGGGCCTGGTCGAGCGGGATGGCACGCCAGGCGTGGAATCGGCGCTCAAGGACCTCTTCCGCGAGGCGGGGCTCGAAGGGCCTTCGGCCGCCGAGGCGGCGTAACACGTGAAACGCGCCCTCGACACCTTCCGCGCGGCTCTCGTAGCGCTTTTCCTCGCGCCGATCCGCCTCTACCAGCGCTTCATCTCCCCCGCCCTGCCGCGCCGCTGCAAGTACGAGCCCACCTGCTCGGCCTACGCGGTCGACGCCGTGCGTGAGCTGGGCGTCATCCGCGGCTCGATCCTCGCCGCCTGGCGGCTCCTGCGCTGCAACCCGTGGAGCCACGGCGGCTGGGACCCCGTCTCCGACCGCAAGCTCTTCGCGCCGGCTGAGAGCGATGTGACAAAGACGCACAAGCACGAGGCGCACGCATGATCGTCGCGAACATCCTGCAGCCGCTGATCGACCTGGCCGACACGGTCATCACCTTCTTCCACGACGACGTCGGCTTCAGCTGGGGCTGGTCGATCGTCGCGCTGACCTTCGCCACCCGCCTGGTGATCCTGCCCCTCTCGGTGTCGCAGATCCGCTCGATGCGCGCCCTGCAGGCGTATTCGCCGCAGATCAAGGCCCTCCAGGAGCGCTACAAGGACGACAAGCAGCGCCAGCAGCGGGAGATGATCGCGTTCTACCAGGAGAACAAGATCAACCCGTTCGCCTCCTGCATCCCCCTTCTCCTCCAGCTGCCGGTCTTCCTCGCCCTCTACCAGCTGCTGAACGGCGACGAGTTCAAGGCCGAGATGCTCGCGCAGCCGCCGGTGGACTTCTTCTTCATCAACGACCTGACGGAGAAGGCGACCGGCGGGCCCCTGGTCGCGCTGATCATCCTCTTCATCATCACCCAGCTGGGCGCCAGCATGGTGATGGCCTCACGCGCGGACAAGAACCAGCGGATCATCATGTTCGTCCTGCCGTTCGTCTTCGCGCCCTTCGTGATCAGCTTCCCGGCCGGCCTGGCGGTCTACTGGATCTCGACGAATATCTGGACCCTGGGCCAGCAGATGGTCGTGCGGGTCTTCTTCCCGCCGCCGGAGATCCCGACGGTCGAGGAGATCAAGTCGAAAGAGCCCCCTCCCCCGCCTCCGCGCAAGAAGAAGAAGCGCCGCTAGGCGCTTTCGCCCGGTAGAGTCGCGCTCGTGTCCGCGGAGGCGATTCCCGAGGCACCCGCCGAGCGGGTGCGCGCAATTCTCGAACTGGTGGTCGAGACGCTCGATGTGGAGGCGTCCGTGGACGTTTCCGAGGACGCGCGGCAGATCACGGGCACCATCGACGGCGAGGACGTCGGGCGCCTGATCGGCAGGCGCGGCCAGACGATCGACGCGGTTCAGTTCATCTGTTACCGCGCGGCCCAGCGCGGCGCCACCGACCGCAAGCGCGTGATCGTGGACGCCGGCGGCTACCGCGAGCGGCGCCGGGAACAGCTCGAGGACCAGGCCGAGCGGGCCGCGGCGCGCGCCGCCGAGGCCGGCAAGGAGATCGAGCTGGAGCCCATGACGCCCTCGGAGCGAAAGGTCGTCCACGACTACCTGGCCGAGCGCTCGGGCATCGAAACCTTCTCGGAGGGCGACGAGCCCGACCGCTGCGTGATCGTCGCCCCGCTCGTCGGCAACGACGACGACTGAGCCGCCTGACGCCCCCGGCCTCACGCCTGAGGCTCGACTCAAGCTCGAGACGGTGCTCGAGCTGCTCGCGTCCGATCCCCGCTCGCTCACGTCCGTGCGGGATCCCGCCGAGGCTTGGCGCGCGCACGTCGCCGACTCCCTGACCGGCCTGGAAGTGCCTGCACTTTCCGAGGCACGCTCGATCGCCGATCTTGGCTCTGGCGCAGGGTTTCCGGGCCTGGTGCTCGCGCTGGCGCTACCTCAGGCTCAGGTTCACCTCGTCGAATCGGTGGGCAGGAAGTGCGAGTTCATGCGTGAGGCGATCGCGAAGGCGGAGATCGGCAACGCAGCGGTCGTGAACGCGCGTTCGGAGGAGCACGCGGCCCAGGGCGCCGCCGGGCGCGAGGCATATGACGCAGTCACGGCGCGCGCGGTCGCGCGGCTGGCCACGCTCGCCGAGCTGGCCTCGCCGCTCCTTCGCGACGGAGGCGTGCTCGTCGCCTGGAAGGGCCGGCGCGACGCGGGGGAGGAAGCCGAGCTCGAGCGCGCGCTCGGAGCGACCGGCGATGGAGGCCGCTCGGCGTGCTCGAAGTGGGGGAGAGGGCGGGATACGAGCACCGCCACCTCCACGTCCTGCAAAAAGTCGGGCCCAACGCCCGAAAACCTGCCCACGCCGCCCGGGCATGGCCAAAAAAGCGCCCACTCACCAACCCTCAACCCCCCTCAACGGGGTCTGACCCCGGGTCAGACCCCCTTAGGCTTTACGCCTGGCGTCGAGCGCCAACCCTCGATGGGGTCAGACCCCCTTGAAGGTTGGTTGAGGGTTTGGCGGCACTGCGGGAGCTAGCCGGGGGCGCCGGTACGCTCGGCCTGATGGGCGCCGTTTATGCGATCGCGAATCAGAAGGGCGGGGTGGGGAAGACCACGACCGCCGTGAACGTCGCTGCCTGCGTGGCCGGCGAGGGCAACCAGGTCCTCCTGGTCGACCTCGACCAGCAGGCGAACGCAACGGTCGCCCTGGGCCTCGACCGGGACACGACGCCGTCCTCATACGACTGCCTGACCGGCGAGAGCTCGGTCGCGGAGGCGGCGCGCCCCGCGGGCCACGACAACCTCTGGGTCGTGCCCGCAAGCCGGGACCTGGCGGGCGCGTCGGTCGAGCTGCCGCGCCTGGAGAACATGGAGTACCGCCTGCGCGACGGCCTCGGCCCCGTGCGCGAGCGGTTTGCGCTGACGCTCCTCGACTGCCCGCCGTCGCTCGGGCCGGTCACCGTCAATGCGCTCGCCGCCGCGGATCGCGTCCTCGTGCCCGTCCAGGCTGAATATCTGGCCCTGGAGGGCCTCGTGCAGTTCCTCGAAACCCTCGAATTGGTGCGCCGCGAGCTCAATCCGTCGCTGGTTCTGACCGGACTCGTCATAACAATGCACGACGAAAGGACCCGCCTTGCCAAAGACGTCGAGGCCGAATTGAGAGACCACTTCCCCGAGCTCGTCTTCGACACCGTGATTCCGCGGAGCGTTCGCGTTGCCGAGGCGCCGAGCTTCGCGGTTCCCGTGACCCAGCACGCGCCCTCGTCCCGCGGATCGCTTGCCTATGGGGATCTGGCGCGCGAATTGGCCGAGCGCGAGAGGGTCGACAGGGTCCGGGTCGAAAGAGGTGACGAGGGCCTTGTGGGCCCAGTCATGGAGGTCGGAGCATGAGTTCAGCTAATCGCCGTGGCATGGGCCGGGGCCTCGCCGCGATCCTGCCCCAGCCGGGCGAGGTGACCGAGCCGGCGCTCAGGCACGTCCCGCCGGCGCTCATCCTTCCCAATCCCCGCCAGCCCCGACGGCGCTTCGACGCCGAGTCGATCTCGGCGCTCGCGGAGTCGCTGCGCACCGCGGGCCTCATCCAGCCGCTGATCGTCCGCCCCCTCGCCGACGGGCGCTACGAGATCATCGCCGGCGAGCGCCGCTGGCGCGCGGCGCGGGAAGCGGCGCTCGAAACCGTCCCGGTCGCTCCTTCGCGACGAGACCGAGGCCAAGCGCATGGAGATGGCGCTGATCGAGAACGTCGCCCGCGAGCAGCTCAACCCCGTGGACGAGGCACGCGCCTGCGCCACGCTGGTCGAGGACCTCGGGCTGACCAAGGAGGAGCTCGGCAGGCGCCTCGGGCCGAAGCCGCGCCGCGCTCTCGAACCTGATCCGGATCCTCGACCTGCCCGACGAGGCGCTCGAGCTCCTGGAAGCCGGCGCCCTCAGCGAGGGCCACGGCCGCGCGATCCTGATCGCGAAGACGGCCGACGAGCGCAGGCAGCTCGCCCGCGACGCCGCCAGCTCGGGCTGGTCGGTCCGCGAGACCGAGAAGCGCGCGAACGAAGGCGGCTCAGCGCGCCCGAAGCTGCGCGCGGTCCCGGACGCCGACGTGGTCGAGGCGCTGCGCCGCGCCGAGGACGCGCTCGAGGCGGCGCTCGGCCGCGGCGTCAAGGTGCGAGCGGTGGGCAAGGGCGCGGGGATGAAGGCGGAGCTTCGCTTCGACGACATCGACGAGCTCCTCGCCTTCGCCGACAGACCACAGCTCGACGCCGGGCTAGGTCGGCCAGATATCGGCGTTCGCGACCTCGAGCAGGTTGTCCGCCGGGTCGCGGAAGTAGAACGAGCGCCGCTCGTCCGACCAGTCGTGGTCGTGCTCGATCTCGACGCCGGCCGTCTCGAGCCGCTCGCGCATCGCGCCGTAGTGGTCCGGCGCGGCGAGGAAGCAGACGTGGCCGACGCCCGAGCTTCCGTGCTGCGCGACGGGCGAGTCGTTCTCGGCCAGGAGCTCGCGGTCGAAGAGCAGCAGCACGCCGGAGCCGAGCCTGAACACGGTGCCTTCGCGCCAGCTCGCGACCTCGGTCAGCCCGAGCGTCTCGCGATAGAAGGCGAGCGTCTCCTCGGCGACTTCGTGATCGAACGAGAGGGCCGTCTCGAGGATGCCGGTGAGCTCGTTGTGCTCACTCATCGCTCAAGGCCCCAGGCGCTCGGCTGCCCATCCGTCGCCGGCCCGCCGGTACTGGAAGCGGTCGTGGAGGCGGCCCACCTGGCCCTGCCAGAACTCGACGATCTCGTGGTGCACGACATAGCCGCCCCAATGCTCCGGCCGGGCCACCTCCAAACCGTCGAAGCGCTCCGTGGCCTCGGCGAGCCGCGCGTCGAGCTCGGCCCGGTCGGCGAGCGGCCGGCTCTGCGGCGACGCCCAGGCGCCGAGCTGGGAGTCGCGAGGGCGCGAGGCGAAGTACTCGTCCGACGCCGCGGCGTCCAGCTGTCTCGATCGGCCCGCGCACCCGGACCTGCCGGTCGAGCTCGCGCCAGTAGACGACGAGCGCGGCGTGCCCCGCCGCGTCGAGCTGCGCCGGCCTTCGCCGACTCGTAGTTGGTGAAGAACCGAAAGCCGACGGTGCCGAAGCCCTTGAGCAGGACCATGCGCGCGTCGGGCCGGCCCTCGGCGTCGACGGTGGCGAGCGTCATCGCCTCGCGGAGCGGCACCTCCTCGGCGTCGCCCCACCAGGCCGAGAACTGGGCGATCGGATCGCCCATCAGGTCGGCCCGGTCGAGGCTCGGCATATCGGGGCGGCGAGGGCTCATCCCGCCCGAGGCTACCCGCCTACAATGACCCGCCGAGGACGACGTACCCGGGCGATTAGCTCAGTCGGTTAGAGCGCGTCTCTGATAAGGACGAGGTCCCTGGTTCGAATCCAGGATCGCCCACTTCCGCCGGTCTACGAAGCAGGGTCCTCGGCCCTGACGCCTCTCCCCAGGAGCCTCGGCACGATCTCCTGGTGGGGACGCTCCACCAGCGGACCACACGCGCCTCATGACCGGGCTCCCGTGCTGGATGAGGGTCGCGAACAGGATCGAGTCGGCCTCCCGCTTGATCAGGAGCTCGGCGGGCATGCCGGTTCGCGAACGGGCTCCGAGCAGCACGAAGTCCGGCTCGCTCGCGGCGCACCGGCCATCCCAGGACGTTGTCGCCGGACCAGGGCAGGCCATGCTTCAGGCCGAGCGCGAACCAGGTGGCCGGCGCCGTCACCCGGAACCGGGCCGGGCTCTCCTCGATGATCCTGCGGGCCCATTCCTCGGCGGTGAGGTCCTGCGCGCGGTCGGTCTCGGCGACGAACGTATCCTCGTAGTCGATCCTGGGGAGCGAGCAGAGCGCGCGCGCCGCGGGCGGTGTCGGAACCTTGCGAACTCGGTGGGGCATCGCGACTCCTTTCGTCCG
Organism: uncultured bacterium; assembly: GCA_963740125.1. Classification (GTDB taxonomy): domain Bacteria; phylum Actinomycetota; class Thermoleophilia; order Solirubrobacterales; family 70-9; genus JALZKA01. The sequence continues at coordinate 578,853 of CAVUCV010000006.1, forward strand.
TTGTCCTGACCTAAGATACATACATGTCTGTATCTACGCAAGAGGAGAGGAGGGCCCGCTCTCGCGCGGCGCTGCTGGAGGCTGCGGCCAGGAACCTCTCGCGCTACGGATACGGCAACCTGAAGCTCGAGCAGGTCGCAAGGGATGCCGGCTACACGCGCGGCGCGCTCTACCACCAGTTCGCAGACAAGGACGACCTGGTCCTCGCGGTGCTCGCCTGGGTCGACGAGACGTGGCGGGAGGACGCGGCCGCGCTGATCGAGCCGGGCCTGTGCCTGCCAAGGACGAGCTCCTGGCGCTCGCCCGCGCCCACGCGATCTACTGCCGCCGCGACGTCGCCCGCTTCGCGATGGCGCTCAGGCTCGAGTTCTCCGGCCAGGACCACCCGGTCGGCCGCGAGATCGAGCGGATCTCCGAGACGGCGGTCAGGCGGTGCACGCGCCTGATCAAGTCCGGGAGGCGAGGACGGCTCGATCCCGCCGGGCCCGCCGGCCACGCACCACGGCGCTAGGCCGCTGATGGGCGCGCTCGAGGGCGCGGTGATCGGCGTCGCGGGCAGGGAGCCGCACGACGAGGTCCTTGCTCGAGCGGCGCCGTCGCGGGCGTCCTCGGCCTTACGGCGTGATCTCGGCGCCGGCCCGCTTGCGGGTCGATCAGGATCTTCGCGTGCGTCTCGGGGTCGCCGAGCGCCGTCGAAGGCGCCGTCGACGCCCTCGAGCCCGACCGTGCCGGTGACGAGCGGAGTCGCGTCGACCTCGCCCTCGGCCAGCTTGTGGAGCGACTCCCGGTACTCCGACGGGCGAGTAGCCGACGACGAAGCGCAGGTCGATCTCCTTGTTGATCGCCATCGAGGGGCGGAGCTCGATCCTCGCCCATGCACAGGCCGACGACGACGACGCGGGTGAAGAGCGGCGCCTTGGCGATGATCTCGTCGATCACGCCCGGGACGCCGACGCATTCGAAGACGACCGGCCGCTTGGGCTTGAGGCCCGCCGCGTCGGCCGCGCGCCAGATGTGCCACCACGGCACGCGCAGGCGGTGCGCCTTCTCGACGGCGCCATGCGCCGTCTCGAGCGCGCCCGGGATGTTGTCCAGGTGGCCTTCCGACGCCTCGGTCTCATACGGCGAATCCGTCGCGGGGTCGATCACGACGTCGGCGCCGCATGCCTGGGCGAGTGCCCGCCGCGCGGGGGAGAAGTCGCTGGCGACGACCTGGCGCACGCCCTTTGCCTTGAGGTGGAGGATCACCGACAGGCCGACGGGGCCGCAGCCGATCACGATCGCGACGTCGCGCTTCTTGACCTCGCCACGCCGAACAGCGTGGAGCCCGACCGCCATCGGCTCGGTCAGCGCCGCGTGGTCGGCGGGCAGTCCGTTCGGCACCGGGAAGGCGAGCGACTCCTCGACCAGCATCTGCTCGGCGTAGGCGCCGGGCGCGCGGGCGGAGAGGCCGACCGTGTGGACCTCGCTCCCGCGGCGGATCAGCGGCACCGCCACGACCGGCGCACCTTCCGGCGCGGTCTTGCGGCAGCCCGGCCCATGCTCGGCGACCTGCCCGACGAACTCGTGGCCGAGGACGACCGCCTGGCCGGAGCGCATGAAGTCCTCATAGCCCGTCTCGACCATGACGTCGGCGAGCTCGTCGCAGTGATGGCGCGCGTGGAGGTCGGAGCCGCAGATCCCGGCGCGCAGGACGTCGATCAGGAGCTGGCCCTTGCCCGGCTCCGGCGTCTCGCGCTCGACGACCGAGAGCTCGGCGTTCTGGCAGGCGACGGCTTTCACGCGTCGCAGCGTATGCCCTCCGTACGAAACGCAAGCCTTCCGCGACGATGGTGCCAGGCACCGTGCCTGGCACCAGGCGCGCGCCCAGATGACCCGGTAGGTTTCGCGGCCGCATGGCGACCGTCCACGAGACCTATGACTTCGATGCGCCCGTCGAGCGCCTCTACGAGTGGTTCTCCGAGCACGAGAACCTGAAGCCCGCTCTTCGGCATCGACGTCGAGCGCATCAAGGAGGGGGACACGGAGCCGAACGGGGTCGGCTCGGTCCGAAAGCTCTCCCTCAAGGGCATGATGCCCTTCGAGGAGACGGTCACCGAGGCGATCCCGAACGAGCGGATCGAGTACCGCGTCACCAAGGGAACGCCGCTCCGAAACCACCTGGGGGTCCAGGTCTTCTCGTCCACGGGCGACGGCCGAGCCACGTCGACTACACGATCACCTTCGACGCGGCGGTCCCCGGACTCGACAAGGCCGTGGCCGCGGGGCTCAGCCGGTCCATCCGCCGCGGCTTCCCCAAGGCTGCCCGCGCAATCTGAGCCTGGCCCCGGCGGTTGAGGCATCCGATGCGGGGCAATTGCCGCACCTATACTGGAAACCAGTGACCCCTCCGGCAGCGGGAGCCTGAACCTTGCAGCGGATGCAGATCTACGGAGTCTCCTTCGACATGGTCGGCAAGCAGCCGATCGTGCTTCTGAAGACGACCGACGGCAACCGCTTCCTGCCGATCTGGATCGGCCACCCCGAGGCGGCGGCGATCCTGATGAAGCTCCAGGGGGCCTCGACGCCGCGCCCGATGACCCACGACCTCCTGATCGAGATGCTCGAACAGCTCGACGCCAAGTGCGAGCGGGTCTCGGTCACCGAGCTCCGCGACAACACCTTCTACGCCTCGATCACGATCTCGGTCAACGGCATCGGAGATCGAGATCGACTCCCGCCCGTCCGACGCGATCGCCCTCGCGGTCCGCTGCCAGGCGCCGATCTTCGCCGCCGAGGACGTCATCGAGGAGTCGTCCATCGAGTTCGAGCACGAGGTCGAGGACACCGACGAGGTGGTCGAGAAGTTCAAGAACTTCCTCGACGAAGTCACGCCGGAGGACTTCGCCGCCGAAGACCAGTAGCGCGTCTCGGTGACAGACCCGTCCACGTGTGTCATCGCACGTTCCAGCGTGGGAGGATGGTCAGTAGTGATGCGCCAAAAGCTCCCGCCCGGGCCGCGGCACCCCGAGCCTGATCAGGGGGCGGGCATGTGGACCCGCCCGATCTCATGGCTCGAGCGGAACCGCGCCAGGTACGGCAAGCGCTTCACGACGAGGTTCCCGTTCACCCCGCCTTTCGTGGTCATCGCCGACCCCGAGCAGGTCAAGGAGATCTTCACCGCTCCGCCCGACGTGCTGATGCCGGGCGTGGGGCGCGCGTCCTCCTGCCGCTCGTCGGCCCCAACTCGGTGCTCCTCCTGGACGGCGATGCGCACATGTCGCAGCGAAAGCTGATGCTGCCCGCTTTCCACGGCGAGCGCATGGAGCGCCTGACCGACCTCGTCGCCGAGCGTGACCGCGACGAGATCGAGGCCTGGAGCCGACGGCGAGATCGAGCTCCACCCGCGCTTTCAGTCGCTGACGCTCGAGATCATCCTGCGCGCGGTATTCGGGCCTGGAGCCGGGCCCGCGGCTCGACGCGCTCCGCGAGAGCCTCTCGCAAGCTCCTCGCGTACGGCGACAACCCGCTGACGCTGCTGCCGCCGCCCGAGGATCCCGACGCGCCTCGAGCTGACCGAGCGGATCTTCAACGCCGTGGGGCCGATCAAGGGCTTCGTCGACCGCCGCGACGAGGTCGACGAGCTCCTCGTCGCCGAGATCGAGGAGCGGCGCACCGCGGGCGACGAGGACTCCGACGATGTCCTCTCGATGCTTCTCGCCGCCCGCCACGAGGACGGCTCGCCGATGACGACCAAGGAGCTGCGCGACGAGCTCATGACCCTGCTGACCGCCGGGCACGAGACGACCGCTTCCTCGCTGGCGTGGACGGTCTGCCGCCTGGCCCGCGAGCCGCGCGTCCTCGGCCGAGCTTCGCCAGCGAGGTGGACTCCGAGGACGGCGGCCCGTACCTGACCGCGACGATCAACGAGAGCCTTCGCAGCCGCCCGGTGGTTCCGAACACGATGCCCCGCTACGTCGCAAAGCCGATCACCGTCGGCGGCTGGGACTACGAGCCCGGCGTCAGCCTGGTCGTAAACGCCTACCTCATCCACCACGACCCCGAGATCTACCCCGACCCCTACACCTTCCGGCCCGAGCGCTTCCTCGACGAGAAGCCCGGCACCTACACGTGGATCCCGTTCGGCGGCGGCCGGCGCCGCTGCCTCGGCTCGAGCTTCGCGATCCTCGAGATGAAGGTCGTAATCGCCGAGATCGTCCGCCGCTTCGAGATCCGCGCCACGACCGGCGAGCCCGAGTTGGCGCGCCGGCGGAACATCACCGTCCGCCCCACATGGGCGCCAGCGTCGCCCTCGGCGCGAGGGAGCGCGAGCGCGGTTCCCGCTTAGCCCAGCGGGAACTCGAGCCCGTGCTCCTGGCAGATCGCCGGGATCCGCTCGAAGTCGAACTCGAGGCCGTACTTCACGGCGACCGGCGCGATCATCTCCGGCGAGAAGTCGGGCCGGGAGGTGATCTCGGCCAGCTCGTCGAAGTAGTGCTCGAAGCCGCCTGGGCTGATGATCTCGAGGATCCGGCACGGCTCGTCACCGGCGTTCCAGAACGTGTGCCACTGGTCGCGCGGCTTGAACACGAAGTCGCCGGCCTCGGCGAAGACAGTGTCGTCGCCGAGCAGCGCGCCCATCCGGCCTTCGAGGACGAACGAGTACTCGTCTTCCTTCGAGTGCTTGTGAACCGGCGCGCAGAGCGTGCGGGGAGGAATCGGGATGCTCGACGAGCGAGAACCCGCCTCCGGTCTCCTCGGTCCACGCCATGAACCGGACGCCGAGCGATCCAAGGTCGATGGCCTTGCCGTCCTCGGGGCCGAGCTTCCGCGGCCCCTGTGAGGCGTCGTAGCGGCGGAGGTCGGACGGTGCGGTTGACGTGCGGTCATGCTGTGGCTCCCTTCATTTCGTTGAACAGCACTGTTCAGCGCAACGTAGCACGTCTCCGGGGCATCTGTCAAGATTGATTGAACACAGATGTCTAGCGAAACTGCAAAGCGCGAAGTACCGCAAGAAGGCGTTAGAGCCGAACAGGAGGAGGCGACCCGCGAGCGGATCACCGAGGCCGCGGTGAAGCTCCACGGCTCGGTCGGCCCGGCGCGGACGACCGTGAGCGGGGTGGCGGAGGAGGCCGGGGTGCAGCGCGCCACCGTCTATCGCCACTTTCCCGACGAGGCTTCGCTCTTCGCCGCCTGCTCGGCGCACTACTGGGCGCGACACCCGCTACCCGATATCGAGTCCTGGAAGGGGATCCGGGATCGCGGTGAGCGCCTGCGCCGCGGCATCTGGCCGAGTTCTACGAGTTCTATCGAGGCCAATGAGGCGATGCTGGAGAAGACCGGCCACGACGCGCACCTGGTGCCGCCATGGACGCTCCGCGCGCGGCCTTCCTGGGATTCCTCGGATGCGGCTCGACGGATGATCATGAAGGGGCGTCCCGAGCGCGGCGCCGCGCGCCGGCGCACCTCCGCGGCCGTCTCCCACGCCCTGCTCTTCGCCACCTGGCAGTCGCTCACCCGCACGCAGGGCCTCTCGAACGCCGAGGCGGTCGCCGTCGATGGCTGCGATGGTCGAAGGCGCCGGATCGGCTCGGCCCCGCTCGCTCCCGCCACGCCTGAGGCCGGGTACGTCCCGGGGTCCCTAAGGGTCATCCCCAATAGACAGGGCGGCCAATCGGCGCGGGAGCCTGTCCTCCATCAACCACTATTCGATGGAGGGAACCCAATGACTGACCAAGACACCACTCAGAGTATGCCCGCCGCGGACCCGCCCCCGGAGCCCCAGCCCGACCGGCCCAGGCGCCTCGTGCGCTCGCGGTCGGACCGGATGCTCGGCGGCGTCGCCGGCGGCCTCGGCGATTACTTCCGCGTCGATCCGGTGATCTTCCGGATCGGCTTCGGCGGTGACGCTGTTCTTCGGAGGGCTCGGCGCGCTCCTCTACCTCGCGCTCATGATCTTCGTGCCGTAGCGAGCAGGCGGATGGCACGCCGGGCAAGGCGCAGTGACGTTCGGTCGCGTCGTGCTTCTATCCGCGCTCGCGATCGCCGGACTGATCGGGATGTTCTTCATGGGCCTCGCCGCGGCGTGGGCCGCGGCAACGGGAAGCGGGGTCGTCGTCGCGATCATCGTGATCCTGATCGGCGTGGCGCTGGTCGTCGCCGCGTTCAACGGGCGGCGCCCGCTGGCTGATCCTGCCGGCGCTCGCGCTGGCGTGCCGCTCGGCACGGTCGCCGCGGCCGACATCGAGTTCGAAGGCGGCATCGGCAAGACCACCCACAGCCCGCAGACCGTCCAGCGCGATTCCGGCCGACGGCTACGAGTTCGGGATCGGCGACCAGCGCATCGACCTGCGCGGCCTCGACTGGACGAAGGACCGCGTCATCCAGGTCGAGGCCGACCAGGGCATCGGCCGCATGCTGGTCCTCGTGCCCGAGAACGTCTGCGTCGACGGCGACATCGACTCGCGAGTACGGCGTCGTCGAGATCGCGGGCGAGGAGTCGAGCTGAGGCTCGCTCGGCTCGGGCTACAGCGCGACGCCGCGGCTCGAGCTCGACGCCACATCGACGCCGGGAAGATCGAGGTCATCAACGACGACGACGTCGAGCTCACGGCGACCACTTCGGTGGCGACAACGGCATCGCGCGGACGAGCTGCGCGACCGCATGGCGGCCGCGTGCGCCCCCGAGCCCGCCGCGAAGGGTGGGTCGCGACGCCTGATGGACCGGCGGGTTGACGTCCTCTCACTCGGAGCCGGCCTCGGTCTGATTGCGACCGGGGCCGTGCTCCTTGCCGACCAGGACGGCGCCATCGACCTCTCGTTCGGTCTCTTCGGCGCCGTCCTGGCCGACGTTCTTCGCCATCACCGGCATCGCTCTGCTGTGGCGGGAGCCCCGCGACCCCGAGGCCATCGCGGCGCCGACCGCCTCCGAGACGCTCACCGCCCCGGCCGAGCCCTCCGCGCCGAGCCCGCCGATCCCGAGAGCGACCGCCTCCGCGACCTCTACCGCGGCGGCTTCGGAGTCGCTCTCATCGGCGGCGCCGCCCTGATCGTCCTCTCGCGGACCGGCGCCCTCGACTCGCTCGGCGACTCGGTGCTCACGATCGTGATCGTCATCCTGGCTCTGGCGCTGATCCTGGCGCCGTTCTGGTGGCGCCTCGGCCGGAACCTCGCGGCCGAGCGCGGCCGAGCGGATCCGCTCGCAGGAGCGCGCCGAGATGGCCGCGCACATCCACGACTCGGTGCTGCAGACCCTGACGCTGGTGCAGAAGCGGGCCGACGACCCGCGCGCGGTCGCGCAGCTCGCCCGCGCCCAGGAGCGGGAGCTCCGCGGCTGGCTCTTCACGGGTGACCGCGCGCCCGCGTCGGCGAGCCTGGCCGCGGCGCTCGAGGAGGCGGCCGCCGAGGTCGAGGAGGCGCACCGCGTGCCGATCGAGGTCGTCGCCGTGGGCGACGCGCCGGTCGGCGAAGCCGGGCAACGCGCTGGTCGCCGCGGCGCGCGAGGCGATGGTGAACGCCGCCAAGTTCGCGCCGGACGCAGGCGAGGTCGCCGTCTACGCCGAGCTCGACGCCCGAGCGCTCCCAGGTCTTCGTGCGCGACCGGGGCGATGGTTTCGACCCGGACGCCGTGCCGGAGGACCGCCGCGGCGTCCGGGAGTCCATCATCGGGCGCATGGAGCGATCCGGCGGCACCGCCCGCATCCGCTCGGGCGAGGCGGGACCGAGGTCGAGCTCCCGATCGAGACCGGAGGCGGGCGGATGAGCGCGCCCAGCGTCGTCATCGTCGACGACCACGCGCTGTTCCGCTCGGGCGTTCGCGCCGAGCTCGAGGGGCTGGTCGAGGTCCTCGGCGACGCCGGCTCGGTCGAGGAGGCGGTGCGGCTGATCGCCGACGCGAAGCCCGACGTCGTCCTGCTCGACGTGCACATGCCGGGCGGTGGTGGGGTGGAGGTGATCCGCCGCGTTGCCGAGAGCGCGCCGGCGCAGCGCTTCCTCGCGCTGTCGGTCTCGGACGCGGCCGAGGACGTGATCTCGGTGGTCCGCGCCGGGGCGCGCGGCTACGTGACCAAGACCATCTCGGGCGCCGAGCTGGCCGACGCGGTGACCCGCGTCCGCGACGGCGACGCCGTCTTCTCGCCGCGGCTCGCCGGGTTCGTCCTCGACGCGTTCGCCGGGCAGATCACCGAGGCGGAGGCCGATCCGGAGCTCGACCAGCTCACGCTTCGCGAGCGCGAGGTGCTGCGGCTGATCGCGCGCGGCTACCTCTACAAGGAGATCGGGCTCGAGCTGTCGATCTCGCCGAAGACGGTCGAGGCCCACGTCTCGGCCGTGCTGCGAAAGCTCCAGCTCTCGAACCGCCACGAGCTCAGCCGCTGGGCGGTCGAGCGCCGGCTGGTGGACTAGACGTCGTCGGGCTTCTTCTCGAAGTCCCAGTCGTCGTCGGACGCCGCGGCCTCGTCGGCCTCGGCGTGCATCCGCTCCAGGTCCGACAGTGACGGCGCGTCGCCGGTGCTCGTGAGCCGGGGCAGCACCAGGCCGTAGATGATCGCGTCGAGGACCGCCAAGCCGACCACGACGGCCGAGATCCAGCGCTGGTCGGGAAGCGCGAAGAAGAGCACGACCGCCGTCACCAGGCTGATGGCGACCGAGATGCGCCCGATCGAGCCCCAGTCGTTCCTTTTGAGCACGACCCGATCCTAAGCGCGGCGTCTGGGAATGTGAGTGACGCGGATCTAGGGACGCGCCTCCAGCACGAGGTTGAACGGAGTCTCGGTTGCGCGGCGGAACCGCGTGAAGCCCGCTTCGGCGGCGACGGCGCGCAGGCGCTCCTCTCCTGCCTGCGCTCCCAGCGCCAGCCCGACCTCCTGGTCGAGTGACGACGGCGTGCAGACGACGGTCGAGGCGGCGTAGTAGATCCGCCCGACCGGGTTGAGGTTGTCGGCGAGCGTGTCGCCGGCGAACGGCTCGACCAGCATCACCGTTCCGTCATCGTCGATCGTCTCGCGGACGTGGGTCATCGCGCCAACCGGGTCGCCCATGTCGTGGAGACAGTCGAAGAAGCAGACCAGGTCATAGCCCTCGCCCGGATAGTCCTTCGCGCGTTGCGACGGCGAACTCCGTGTTGTCCGCGACCCCCTCGCTCTCGGCGATCTCGCGCGCCCTCTCGATCGACGCGTCGTGGTAGTCGAATCCGTGGACGGTCGATTCGCGGGAATGCCTGGGCCATCAGGATCGTCGAGATCCCGTGGCCGCAGCCGATGTCGGCGACCTTGCCGCCCTGGCGGAGCTTGTCCTCGACGTCCTCGAGCGCCGGGATCCACTCCGCGACCAGATGGGCGCGGTAGCCCGGCCGGAAGAACTGCTCCGTTCCCACGAAGAGCTCTTCGTGGTGCTCGTGCCAGCCGAATCCGGCTCCCTCGCGGAACCGCTCGGTCAGCTTCGCCCGGTCCTTGTAGACCGAACTGATGAGGCTGTAGCCCCCGAGCATGTAAACCGGGCTGTCCTTGTCGGCGAACGCCATCGCCTGCTCGGGCGGCAGCTCGAACGTCTCCGCGCCCTCGTCGTACGTCAGGTAGCCGCTCGCCGCCTGGGCGGACGCCCACTCGCGGATGTAGCGCTCCGAGACGTCGGTGCGCTGGGCGATCTCTTCCGTGGTGAGCGGGCCGGCGCCGGCCATCGCCTCCCACAGGCCGAGCTCGCCGCCGATCATCACCAGGACGCCGTTCATCGCCGCGCCCATGTCCGTCACGGCTTGGCCCAGGAACGCTTCGAGGCGTTGCTCGTCGACCTCGGTCGCTGCAACTTCCATCTTCGATCTCCTTCCCCCGGTGCGCCCTGCCGGGGGCGCCTACGTTCGCGCCCACGCGCGGGATCGTTGGAGTACCGTCCCACTTATCGCCCTTCGTTACAACCGAAAGTCGGAATGTCCGACTTCGGCTGTGGGATCGCCGGCGTCGGCGTGCCTAGGCCTCGGCGGCGAGGAGGGAGAAGTCGCCCTTCGTCGAATCATGCGGCGGCGAGCTCCATCGCCCGGTCGAAGCCGACCCGCTCGGCAGAGCGTCCAGAGCCGGGCGCCGAAGCTGATCCGCTGCCCGCCCGCGTCGAAGATGCCCTCCATCGTCAGGTTCGGCCACGCGAGGACGTTCACGGGCTTCGAGACCGCGTCGCAGACCGCGCGGATCGCGTCGTACGAGTTCAGGCCGGGGCGCGTAGAGGACGTCGGCGCCAGCCGCCTCGAACGCCTGAAGGCGGGCGATCGTGTCGTCCAGGTCGTTCACGCCCCGCAGCTGGTTCTCGGCGCGGGCCGTGAGCGTGAACGGGAAGTCGAGCGCGCTCGCCGCCTCGACCGCGGCCTCGATCCGCGCGACCGCGTGCTCCAGGCAGTAGATGACCTTGTCGTCGCGGATCCCAGTCCTCGATCGAGCCGCCGACCGCGCCGGCCTCGCCAACGCTGCGTGATGGTGAGCGCCGCCTGCGCGGGCTCGGCGCCGTAGCCGTTCTCCAGGTCCATCGAGACCGGCAGGGGTCGTTGCCTCCGAGAGCTCGCGCGGCGTGATCGACGGATCTCCTCGAGCGTCACGTCCCCGTCCTCGCGGCCGAGCCGCTCGGCGAAGCCGCCGCTGGTCGAGGCGAGCGCGACGGCGCCCAGATCCTGGAGGCGCATCGCCGACTCGACGTCCCACGGGTTCAGGATCAGGAACGGCTCGCCCGAGTGGAGCGCTCGAAACGCCTCTCCTCGTTCGGCCTGGCTCACGCGACCATCCTCTCAGCTGCCGAGGTGACGAGGCGGTCGCACAGCTCCTCGAAGCCGATCCCGGCCGCCTCCGCGGCCATCGGGAAGAGGGACGTGTCGGTCAGGCCGGGCACGGCGTTGACCTCGAGCACCTCGGGCCCCTGCTCGCCCAGCATCAGGTCGACGCGCACGAAGCCGGCGCAGTCGAGCGACTCCCAGGTCGCGACGGCCGCGGCGCCGACGAACGCCTCGTCGTCGCCGAGGTCGGCGGGGCAGATGAAGTCGGTGCGCCCGATCTCGTAGCGCGCCTCGTAGGAGTAGAGGTCCTCGTCGTGCGGGCGGATCTCGACCGGAGGCAGGGCCTCGCCCTCGAGCATCCCGACCGAGAGCTCGCGGCCCGAGACGTGGCGCTCCAGGAGGACGCGGCTGTCGTAGGAGAAGGCCGAGACGATCGCCTGCGGCACGTCCTCGCGCGAGGCGGCGAAGCGCACGCCCAGCGCCGAGCCGCCGCGCGCCGGCTTGACCACCAGCGGGTAGCCGAGGCGCTCCTCGATCTCCTCCATCGCGTCGGCGGCGCCGAGCTCGGAGAACGCGGCCTGCGAGAACGAGACCCAGTCGGGCGTGGCGATCCCGTGCTCGCGGAGCGCCTGCTTGGCCTCGGCCTTGTCGGTCGAGCGCCGGCACGACGACACGCCCGGGCCCCGTGTACGGGATGCCGAGGATCTCCAGCAGCTCCTGCACGGTGCCGTCCTCGCCGTCGGCCCCGTGGAGCGCGACGAACGCGACGTCGGGCTTCTCGGCCTTCAGGCGCTCGACCAGGTCGTGGCCCGCGTCGAGCGAGACGACGTCGTGCCTGCCGGCGAGCGCGTCCTCGACCCGGGCGCCCGAGCTGAGCGAGACCTGCCGCTCGAGCGACCGCCCGCCCTTGAGGACGGCGACCTTCATGCGCTCGGGCTCGCGCCGGCGCATGGGCACCACGTCGCCGGGCGCACCTCCCGGCTGCGTCTAGGCACGGTGCCTGGCACCACGCGCTGCTCCCGCGTGATCGCGCCGTAAAGCGCGACCTGCTCGGCGACGACCGCGCCGATGCGGCGGATGCCCTCGCGGATCTCGTCCTCGGTCGAGCCGGAGAAGTTGAGGCGCATCGAGTTCTTGCCGGTGCGCCCGTCGGCGAAGGCGGCGACGCCGGGGACGAAGGCGACGTTCTCGCGGAGCGCGCGGGCCAGGAGGTCGGTGGTGTCGATGTAGTCGGGGAGCGTCGCCCACAGGAACAGGCCGCCCTCGGGCTCGGACCAGGTCGCCTCGGCGGGGAAGTGCCGCTCGAGCGACTCGAGCATCGCGTCGCGGCGGGCGCGGTAGACGTCGCAGAGCTCGTCCACGTACTCGCGCCAGCGGCCCTCGGCGAAGAACTCGTCGACGAAGTACTGGGCGAGCGTCGAGGTGCAGAGGTCGGAGGCCTGCTTGCCCAGCACGACCTTCGCGAGCACCGGCGGCGGCGCGCAGAGCCAGCCGAGGCGCAGGCCGGGGGAGAGGATCTTCGAGAACGTGCCGAGGTAGACGACGTAGTCGCCGCCGTCCAGCTCGTAAAGGGTCGGGAGCGGGTCGCCCTCGTAGCGGAGGAGCCCGTACGGGTTGTCCTCGAGCACCAGCAGCTCGCGCTCGCGCGCGATCTCGACCAGGCGCCGGCGCCGCTCGAGCGAGAGCGTCTGGCCCGCCGGGTTCTGAAACGACGGGACCGTGTAGATCAGCTTCGGCCGGCGCCCCTCGGCGGCCAGGCGGTCGAGCGTCTCTTCCAGGAGCGTCGACGCGCATCCCGTCGGAGTCCATCTCCACCTGCACGGTCTCGGCCTCGTACGAGCAGAAGACGGGGACGGCGCCGGGGTAGGTGGGCGCCTCGGCGATGACGATGTCGCCCGGGTCCACCAGCGCCTTGCACATCAGGTCGATCGCCTGCTGGCCGCCCGTGGTGACGACGATGTCGTCGGGGTCGGGGTCCATGCCCTCGGCGGCCATCACCTGGCGGATGCACTCCTTGGTCGAGGCGAAGCCCTCGGTCGGCCCGTACTGGAGCGCCTCGGCCGAGGACTCCTGCGCGATCTTCGTCATCTGCCGCGCGAACGACTGCGGCGAGAAGGTCGAGGTGTCGGGCAGCCCGCCGGCGAGCGAGATCACGTCGGGCCGGGCCGTGATCTCCATCAGGTCGCGCATCGCCGAGGAGCGCATGACGCTCGTCCGCTGCGCGAAGAGGCCGGCGTAGCGCTCCAGGTCGCGCGCGGTCGTGTGCGCCTTGCGGTGGCGCCGGGGCGCCCCGGCGGCCTGCGTGGCGCGCAGGGTCCTCAGCAGGCTCGGGCGGGCTTTCGTCCTGAGTCTCGGCCACGCGAGAAGTGTGGCACCGTGACCCGGGCCGCGACGCGCCCGAGGGGCCTCCGCAGGGAAAGGACCGCGGCGGTTCGCCTTCCTCGCGCTGAGGCTCTGCGCCGTGGCGAGGTGTGACTGACGATTTAGGTGTGCGAATGTCGACGGGTACATACTGGGCTCCTTTCAGCCGTTCATGCGCTCTGGAAGCAGCATCTCGCGCTTGCAACCCCTTGACAAATGATTTAGTGTGTACTGAATGATCCGCTGGAGATTCGGCCCCGACGACCTCGCCCGCACGCGCTTTGCCATCTCGCCGATGTGGGAGACGGCGTCCGCGATCAGGGCGCTCAGGAATCCCAGCCTCGCGGCTCTCCACCTGCCGTGGGTGAAGCAGATCCGCCCCTCGATCCGCCACATGGACCTCTCGCTGCCGTTCGCGCTCCTGCCCCGCCAGGGCTACATCGCCGACTTCCTCACGCCACCGCCGACGACGCCGCTCGCCTCGTTCGAGGACGAGCTCGCGCTCGTGCGCGAACACGCCCGCCGAGCAGGTGCTGAACGACGTCGACGTGCTGATCAGGTGCGGCAACCCCTCGGAAGAGCTCACCGAGTTCCGCGACGATCCGCAGGGAGCGGTCGAGCAGCTGGCGGATGTCCTCGCCGAGTTCTGGCTGCGCGCGCTCGAGCCGCACTGGCCGCGCATCCGCTCGCTGCTCGAGGCGGACCTTCTCTACCGCTCGCGCCGGCTCACCGAGGGCGGGCTCGACCTCCTCTTCTCCGACCTCCATCCCGGCGTGGTCTGGAACGGCGACGCGACGCTCGACCTGACCGAGAACGATTGCGAGTACGACATCGCGCTCGACGGCCGCGGCCTTCTGCTGGTGCCCGCCGCGTTCTCCCCGGGCAAGCCGGCGGCGATGACCGAGGCCGAGTGGCAGCCCACGGTGATCTATCCGGCGCGCGGCGTCGCGCTCCTGTGGGAGTCGGCCGGCTGCGCGCCCGACGCGCTGGCGAAGGTCCTCGGCAAGGGCCGCGCGGCGCTGCTCGCGGACCTCGACGCGCCGCGGACCACCACCGACCTCGCGCAGCGGCTCGAGATGACGCCCGGCGGCGTCTCGCAGCATCTCGGCGCGCTGAAGGAGGCGGGCCTCGTCACCGCGCAGCGAAACGGCCGCGCGGTCCTCTACTGCCGGAGCGCCCTGGCCGACGAGCTGGTCGAGGCGTAGCGCCGGTGGCGGCCGAGCCCCGATCCGCCCAGAACCGCCGCCTGCTGCGGGCGCGCGACACGATGGACCGCGCCTACGCCGACGCGCTCGACATCGAGTCGCTGGCGAACTCGGTCCACCTGTCCCGCGCCCACTTCATCCGCGAGTTCAAGGAGACGTTCGGCGAGACGCCGCACCGCTACCTCCAGCGCCGCCGGATCGAGCGCGCGATGCGCATGCTGCGCGAGACGGACGAGGACGTGACCGGGCATCTCGATCGAGGTGGGCTTCCGCAGCCTGGGCACGTTCTCCAGGACCTTCCGCGAGGTCGTCGGCGTCTCGCCGATCGGAGTACCGCGAGCGCGAGCAGGCCGCGCCGAAGGCGGCGATCCGAGCCGGCGTGCCGGGCTGCTTCGCGGCGAAATGGGACCGCCCCCGCGTCTGAAGGTGCCAGGCACACGTGCCTGGGTCGACCCAGCGCGCGGAAGTGAGCACTTTTGGAGAAGCGGGCGCGCGGAAGTGGGTCTAGGTTGAGCGCATGTTCAACGCAATCACCCACTCACGTGTATTTGTCAACGACCAGGACGAGGCGCTCGACTTCTACGTCAACAAGCTGGGGCTCGAGGTCTCGGCCGACGTGGACCTCGAGGTCATGCGCTGGCTGACCGTCCGCGCGCCCGGCTCCGAGCACAACATCCTGCTCGAGAAGGCCGACAGCTCGTTTCGCGACGAGTCGTCCGCCGAGCAGATCAAGGAGCTGATGTCGAAGGGCGACGCCTGCATGTTCATCCTCCAGACCGAGGACTGCCAAGGCAGCTTCGACAACCTGAAGTCGCAGGGCGTCGAGGTCATCGAGGAGCCGGTCGACCGCTTCTACGGCATCGACTGCGCGGTGCGCGACCCGTTCGGGAACCACATCCGCATCACGGAGCCGAAGGAGTTCGAGGTCGAGATGCCGGCGAAGGCGAACCGCGACGCGACGGAGATCATCGAGTAGCGAGGGCGACACCTCGCCGTCCATGCGCTCGCCGTCCGGCGGGCGCGTCGGCGTTGCTCCGCGCTCTAGCCGCAGACGCTAGCTCGCTCGTTCACGTACAGGCTGTAGGAGTACGTGACGTCCGTGCTGTAATGGCACAGTGCGGTGACGGACGGGTATGAGGCACAACGGGCCGGGGTTGGCCTTCTTCGCCTTGATCGTCGCCTCGAACTCTTCGGCTCTCGTCCGATGCGAAGGTGAACTCGTATCCAGGTCCGCGGGCCTCCGCGGTCACGTCCTTGTCGCCGCGGAACCAGCGGATCCGGTAGTCGTCCTGCCCGTCGCCGCTGCGTCTCTCTTCAAGGTCTCCAACGTCATGATCGAGCCCGTGGTCCTCCCGGTTCCTGACCCGCCAGAAGACAGCTCTCGGTCTTCCTGGCCGACGTGCTTCCGGACGAACCCGTTGAATTCGATCCACGGCCCTCCGCGCTTCTGCTTGGCGACGTCGATGTCGATCGGGCTGACTTCGGAGGCGGGCCGGCGCCGGCCGCCGGCACGAGCAGACGAAGGCGATCAAGCAGACCAAGCTTCGCGCATGCCCGGACTCTACGCCTGCGGGAAGCGGCGCGGAGCGCCTCGCGGTCCGCGATAATGGACCGGTGGCAGGGGTCTGACGGTCGCGTCCATGGCTTGCCCTTGCTCTGCGCTGCCGGCCGGCGCGATCGGCGCACGAGGCCCACAATCCGTCCCTGCCCGCCGGCCCCGGCCCGGATCCCGGACCCGAGCTCCTCTACAAGAAGGCGCCGAAGCCCGCGCCGCAGCTTCGCAACCACGGGCCGTGGAAGACCAACCCGCTGCTCATCTCGGGCGCCTCCGGCTACGCGAACGGCGAGTTCGTCTATCAGGACTACCTCTACGACGACCACGGCGCCCAGGGAGCGGCGCGCGATCCCGTCCGACCCGCGCACGGCCGACGACACCTTCTCGGCGCCGAACGGCACCTACACCTATCCGACGAACGTCAAGCGCTACCGCAACAACATCGCCGACCTGGTCGAGTTCCGCGTCAAGGCCAAGCGCCGCTCGACCCTCTTCCGCCTCACCTTCAACTCGATGACGAGGCCGGGCCTGGTCGGCGACCACGATCGCGCTCGGCGAGTCCGACACGCCGGTCGAGCTTCCCTACGAGGCCAACGCGAGCGCCCCGGCCGAGCAGTTCCTGTTCGTGCGCGGGCGGCGTGGCGTGATCTTCGACGCCGGGGCCGAGGCCGGGTCGCCGCTTCGCGCCGAGGTCTCGAAGCGCCGGCGCCAGATCACCGTCAAGGTGCCGACGCAGCGTCTGGAATCCCCGCTCGAAGCACGGTTCGCATGGCCGCCGCCACCGGCCTGTGGGACAAGGCAGGCGAAGACCTACCTGCAGCCGACGCAGCGAGGCGACCGAGACCCAGCCCGGCGGAGCCGTCGGCCTGGCGGACCCGACCGCTCTCTTCAACGTCGCCTTCCGCTTCGACGAGCCGCTGCCGGTCATCGCCGACCCCGGCTCGCTCGTCGACACCGCGTGGTGGCGCGACAAGGCGCAGGGCGAGGCGCTCGCCCAGAACGACATCTCGCCCTTCTTCGCCGAGGTCGACTTCGGAAAGCTCCGCAACCGGCGTCACGGACTACATGTACGACGAGCCGACCGGCACGCCCACGTCGGGCCCCATCAACCGCATCCTCTCGAGCCGCTTCTCCAACGGCCAGGGCGTCCAGCACGTGGGCGCGGACTGCGGCGACGCGGACGGCTGCCCGGGCCAGTACCTCGGCCGGCTCCAGCCGTACTCGATCTACGTGCCCGACAAGCCGACGCCGCCGGACGGCCGCGGGCTGACCCTCCTCCTCCACTCGCTCGGCGGCTCGTTCAACCAGATGCACGGGACGAAGAACCAGGCGCAGTTCGGCGACCGGGGCAAGGGCCACATCGTGATCACGCCCGAGAGCCGCGGGCCGGACGGCTGGTACTACGGGCTGGCCGGCGCCGAGGTCTTCGAGGTGTGGGCGGACGTCGCGCGCCGCTACCGGCTCGACCCGCGAAAGACGGCCGTCACGGGCTACTCGATGGGCGGCTACGGCACGTACAAGTTCGCGACGCAGTTCCCGGACCTCTTCGCCGCGGCCCAGCCGACGGTCGGCCCGCCGGGCATCGGCGTCGCCGGCGCCAGCGAGGTGGAGGGCTCGGGCACGAACCGCGATGCTCCCCTCGGTCCGCCACATCCCGTTCATGATCTGGAACGGCGCTGGAGGACGAGCTCGTCCCGTACCCCGGCATCCTCGAGCACCGCCAGGCGTTCGCCGACCTGGGCATCGAGCACTTCTTCGACTCGTTCCTCACCGCCGAGCACTTCACGCTCGCGATCAACGACGAGTACGGCCCGGCCGCCGAGTTCCTCGGCGAGAAGCAGGGTCGAGCAGAACCCCGCGCACGTCACCTACGTCCGCAACCCCGCGATGGACTTCGCAAAGCTCGGCACGAAGGCCGACGGCGCCTACTGGGTCCAGGGCGTGAAGACGGCGGGCGACGGGCTCGGCACGATCGACGCCTTCTCGAAGGGCCTCGGCCGCGACGACGACGAGCCGGGCGCAACGCAGACGTCCGCGGGCGTCCTGACCGGCGGGCTGATCCCCGCGCTCGCGTTCGAGCGCCAGTTCGTCGAGGTGGACGAGGGCGGCGGCGCCCAAGGCCGACAAGCTCGATCCTCGACGCCCAGAACGTCTCGAGGATCAAGGTCCACGTGAAGCAGGCAAAGCTCAGCTGCCACCCGAACATCACGTACGAGGGCGACGGCCCGCTCAAGGTGAAGCTGGCGGGCTGCGCGGGCCCGCCGCTCGAGCTCGAGCCCTAGCGAGCGCCTAAGGACCCGCGAGCCGCGTGAAGGGCCAGTCGCCCCACGAGGGCAGACTTCGTATCGCTACGCGCGAGGAACCGTGCCCTCGCGTGATGCAGCGGGGCTCCGGCGCTCGCGAAGCGCTTCGACGGCGCGGCAGCGTGCGCCCGCAGAAGCGCCTCGTCCCAGCGCACGCGAAGGACCGTTTCGCCGTGGTCGCTCCAGAAGTCGCTGGCGCTCGGCGATCGTCGGCCCGTGCAGATGGGATCGTCGTGCCACCTCGCGCCGTCGGCCTCGACGATCAGACTTGCTGCTCGGGCCAGCGGAAATCCGGAATACACGATGCGGCCGCTCGAGGCGGAGCGGCTTATTGACGTCGGGTGCCTCGAATCCGCCGGCAACGATCAGGTCGTAGACAACGTCCTCGAGAACCGAGCGCGTCGGTACGGCACCACGCGCCAGGATCTCGCGCATGACGCGAGAACCGCGAGCCGGACCGACCCGTGTCGAGCATGTCCAACCAGGGTCGGGATGCTGGTCATCTGTCCGCGAGCGCCCGGCTCGTCGCCCGCTTGACTCTCGCCTCCGGGACAAACGCCGGCCAAGCGCGACGAGTGTCCACGTCGGCTTGGTTACGAGAACGCCGTCCCTCAGCAGCTGAGTCATTGCGGGTGATGACCGAAGAGCGGTGCACCTGGATGCCCTCGAATCTGACAATAGCGCCCGCGCGGAATCGTCACGTCGATGTCGCGCTCACGCCACTCATCAGGGATTCCCTCGCCGCGCCTGCGGCGCGGTGACTGAGTGCTGCACCGCGCCCGCAAGCCTTGGTGGCGGCCACGAACCGGCCGTGCAGCGAGAGGCTCGGATGCCCGACCGCATAGACGCGGTGGTACACGGGGTGGAGCCAGCCCTTTCGCACGCGCCGCGACACGCGAATGCTCGGACATGCCGAGATCGCGCAGCTCATCGAGATCGACCACACCCTCCTGCCTCGACGCGAAGCTCCGATACAAGCCGATCGACTCCGCCCCTTCCCGCGAAGGCAGACTTCCTCGCGGATAGCGCTATGAACCCTGCCCTCGCGGGGGAGGAGGTGGCGGTGGCGCGCGTCGGGGCGGTGGGGCATGGGCGCAGCGTGCCGTCGCGAGCGTCGCGG
Source organism: uncultured bacterium (assembly GCA_963740125.1). Classification (GTDB taxonomy): domain Bacteria; phylum Actinomycetota; class Thermoleophilia; order Solirubrobacterales; family 70-9; genus JALZKA01. The sequence goes on from CAVUCV010000006.1 coordinate 598,126, forward strand.
CTCAAGACCGCGCTGTGCCGAAAGCGCCGCCAAACGCACCCTCAAATCGGGTACGTAGAAACCCGCAACGAAGTTGGGGGGATTCGCCGATGCGCGTGGGGCCTGAGAGCGAAAGACTCCTCGCGCAGCGCTCAAGAGTTTTTGAGGAGAGGGGCTCTAGGCGTCGGGCTCGGTGCGGTTCCGGGGGGGACCGGCCGGGTCGGCAGGGCAGGCAGGGGGGCTTTGCGAAGCTAGGGGGTGGGGGGAGCCGGGAGGGAAACTCCGGCTGCGCTTGAACGCAGATTGATTTACGCTGCGTTCCGAACCGATCGGGGGAGGCCGGAATGAGGGTGAGGACTACGGGCGCGACATGCGCGGCGGCGGTTGCCCTGATGCTGGCGGTCGCCGCGCCAGCGAGCGCGGGTGAGCTGGGCAAGGAGGGCGGCTTCACCTACGTGAAGAAGTCGGCGAACCTGGCGGACACGACTTCGAGCGGCGACACCGCCGAGAAGCAGCTCGAGGCGAAGTGCCCCGATGGCAGCGTGCCCACCGGCGGCGGCACGTCGCGTTTCGGGCGACCCGCTCGTCGTCGTACGTGTCGGCGAGCGGGCCCAAGCAGAAGTCATGGCTGGGCAGCGGCTGGCACATCGACAGCCCGGCCGGCAAGGTCACGGTGTGGGGGATCTGCACGGAGAAGAAGAGCAAGGTGCGTGTGTCCTCGGAGGTGGTGAACGTCGCCGGCGGCTCGGCGGGCAGCTTCGCCACCCCGCTGCGGGCAGGACGCAGCGCTGAGCGGCGGCGTGCGACCCGAGGTCGGGATCGAGGAATGGTGGCTCAACATGAGCTATCCGAAGGACGGGGGCGCCGATGCCGACGGCAGGCCCGACGACGCATGGCAATCTCATCATCTGGCACCGCCCGGCTTCTTCCCGCCGTTCGACGTCTCGATCGACGCCGTCTGCATGAAGGACGTGAGGCCCTCGTACAAGGTCCAGGGGGTTGCGTTCACGACGCGCGATCGATCAAGCAGACGGTCGAATGCCCGAAGAAGAAGTCCGTCGTGGGCGGCGGGCCGAGCGTGTCCGGGCCGGCGTCCCAGTCCTACGCCGCGAGTCACCGAGCCGTTCGACAACGAGGACAAGGGCAATGTGCCCGACGACGGGTGGACGATCACCGTCGCGAATCCGACGATGGCCGAGATGGACGTCGTCGTCTACGCCGCCTGCGTCTAGCCGGCGACGACGCGAGCGTCGACGGAGTCCGGACAGCCCGGGCGATTCCGACGCTCGGGCGCGAGCCGGAGCCACTAGCCTCCGCGCGATATGGACCTAGCCGAAGCTGGAGCCCAGGGCCTGGCCCTCGCCGTCGCCTCGGGCGCGCTGTTCGGCGCCGCCGCGCTGCGGGGCAATCCGGGCGTCGCGCTCGCGGCGATCGCGGTCGTGCTCGGCGCCTTTCTCTACGGCATGTCGCTGACCGACGCGCCCGACGACCATCCCGCCTGGCCGGGCTGGGTCATCGGCGCGCCGGTCGCGGCGCTCGCCTACTTCACGCTTCGCGACGTCGCAAGCGTCGCCGGCCAGCGCGCGGGCGAGGGGGGCGCCGGCGGAGTCGCGTTCCTGATCGCGGTCTGCGCGCTCGCGCTCGCGGGGATCTCGCTGATCGGCCCGCTGGCCTACGTCGGCGTCGTGGCGCTCCTCGCCGTCCTCTACCTCGCCTTCGCCCGCCGCAAGCGCTCGGCCGAGAAGCACGCGGGCCTTCGCTCGCTCAGGTGAGCCGGGGAACGCAAAGAAGCTCTGCCTCGTCTTCGTCGACGCCCTCCGCACCGACAAGCTCCACGAGACCATCGCCGCCGGCGACGCGCCCAACTTCGGCGCCCTGATCAAGCGCGGCCACCTGATCGAGGACTGCGTCTCGGCCTTCCCGTCGGTGACGCCGGTCTGCACGTCGGAGATCGCGACGGGCGCCACCGCGGACCGCCACTGGATCCCGGGGATGAACTGGTACCACCGGGTCGAGCGGCGCTACGTCGAGTACGGCTCGTCGTTCGAGGCGACGCGCGCGTTCGGGCTCTTCCGCGCCACCTACGACATCGTCTACAACATGAACATGGCCCACCTCTCGCACGAGGTGGAGACCTTCTTCGAGACGCTGGGCGACCACGGCATCCGCACCGCCTGCACCCCGTTCCTCATCTACCGCGGGCGCACGCGCCACGAGGTCTCGCTCGAGGGGCTCTCGAAGCGCGGCGCGGTCGCGGCCGGCTTCCGCCACGCCGTCTACGGCCCGGACGAGCTCTTCTACGGCGAGCTCTTCGGCTCGCGCCCGGTGCCGTGCAAGCCGACCCTCGCCCGGCCCGGCACGCGCGACGAGTACTCGGCCTGCGTCTCGAAGGAGCTCGTCGCCGAGGACGCCTACGACTTCCTCCTCTTCAGCCTCCCCGACAACGACCACCACTCCCACCGCTGGGGCCCGGACGCGTCGCCCGCCTCGATCGCCCACGCCGACCGCTGCCTGGGCGAGCTGGTCGACGCGTGCGGCGGGATGGACGCGTTCCTCGAGACCCACGCGGTGATCATGGTCGCCGACCACGCCCAGACCGACGTGACCGAGGCCTACGAGCTGGTCGCCGAGCTCGAGCAGCGAGTGGCGCGTCCTCAAGCCCTCGTCCGACACGCCCGAGACGGCCGAGCTCGCCGTCTCGCCCGGCGCCCGCGCGGGCCAGGTCTACGTGCTGGTCAGCCCCGATCGCGAGGCGGCCTGCCACGCCGACGTCCGCGCCCGCCTCGAAGCGCTCGACGGCACCGACCTGGTCGCCTGGCTCGCGAAGCCCGACGGCTCGCCGATCGTCCGGCGCACCGCCGGGCTCGCCGGTCGCAGACGACCCGCGCATCGAGGCCGTGGTCGAGACGGAGCGCGGCGAGCTGCGCTTCCGCCCCGGCCGCGCGGGCAAGCGTGGACCGCCGCGGCAAGCGCTGGCACGTCGACGGCGACCTCGGACGCGCTCGGCCTGACCGTCGACGGAACCGCGATCGACAGCGCCGACTACCCCGACGGCCTCGCGCGCCTGTGGTCGGCGCTCACCGCGCCGCACTCCGGCGACGTGATCATCTCGCTCGCCGAGGGATACGAGTGCGTCGACTGGGGCCAGACCTCCCACGTCGGCGGCGGCAGCCACGGCTCGCTCCTCGCCTCCGACTCGCTCGCGCCGCTCGTCCTGGTCGGCTTCGACCCGAGGACACCGAGTCGAAGCACGACCAGTGGCGGATCACCGACATCGCCGAGCTCGTGCGCGGCCACTTCGGCGTGGAGAGCAGCGCCCAGCCCGCGGACCTCGCCCGCGCCGGCGCCTGACCAGGCCCCGCTAAGGTCAAATAGTGGGACGTATGCGGGCAGGACGGGCTGCGTGTGCAGTGGGCTTGGCGGCGATCACGTGTTTGATCGCGGCTTCGCCGGCGTCTGCCCTGAAGGTCAAGTACGAAGTGGAGAACGACGTCGTCCTCCCCGATTCGGTCGGGTTCGTCGAGGCGTCGTGCCCGTCCGGCTACAAGCTCACAGGTGGCGGGGCGTCGTCGAACGGCGACTACGGCACGACGAAGCTCCAAGGCAGCTATCCGGTCGACGGCGACGACCAGAACGGCAAGGCCGACGACACCTGGCGCGCGGTCGTCTGGAACACCGCGGCGTCGAGCCGCCAGATCGAGAGCCTGGCGATCTGCGCCAAGGCCAAGCCGGTCTACCGCTCGCGAATCTTCGCCCTCGGCGTCTCTACGCCGCCGCGCGGCCAAGTGCCCCAAGGGGACGACCCCGACCGGCGGCGGGCATCGAGACGGGCGGCACGTTCGCCATCCCGGTGGACATCGAGACCTCCCGCCCGAGCGAGGGAAAGGGCGACGAGCCCGAGGCGTGGTTCGCCAACGCGAGCCCGCCTGGCGACGCGACCCCCTTCGGCGAGACCTATGCGATCTGCGCCGAGCGCGGCGAGATCGAGCTGAAGTACCGGAGCAAGTCGTTCGAGGCCGGCGACCAGGAGCAGAGCACGGGCGCCTCGACGTGCAGGGCGGGCGAGCAGGCGATCGGCCTCGGAGCCGACACGAACGCGAGCGGCAGCGCGCTGACGACGCTGATCGGCAAGGACAGCAAGAAGGACAACGACTCGAAGCTCGACGACGGGACCTCGGTGACGGTGGACAACTACAAGCCGTCGCTCAAGATCTCCCCGGAAGCGCACGCGATCTGCGCCGAGTAGCGCCCGGGCGCGAGTCGCGCTATTTTCCAGATCGTGGGACGGAATCGAGTCGTTCGGGGAGGAGCTGCGATTGCGATCGCCGTGGCAGCGAGCCTGCTGGTCGCGGGACCTGCCGACGCCCTGAAGGTCAGGTACGTGGCCACCAACAACCCCGCCAGTCCGGATGCGGTCACCACAGTTGACGCGCAGTGCCCGGACGGATTCAAGGTCACCGGGGGAGGTGCATTCAGCGGCGGCGCCTACGACGAGACGAAGATCCAGGACACGTTCCCCGTCGACGGTAAGGACGCGAACACGAAGAACGACGACGCCTGGCGGGCGACGATGTGGAACACGTCGTCGCAGTTCCGCAACTTCGAGTCGCAAGCGATCTGCGCGAAGGCCAAGACGAAGACCGTGACGGCGATCCTGCCGAATGGCAACGGCGGCAAGCGCGCGACCTGCCCCCGGGGATGGAGCGCGTCGGGCGGCGGGATCAACGTCAACGAGGACTTCACCTTCTACTACGAGCTGATCGAGAGCATCCCGCGGGATGGCAATGACGCCGGCGCGCGGGCGGAGTCGTGGTTCACGTTCATCAGCGGGCCCGGGATGGCGGCGACCGGGGCGACGACCTACGCGGTCTGCATGCGCGATGACGAGGCGAAGCTCAAGACGAGGCTGGACTTCTTCGACTCGCCGCAGGACACCCAGGCCAGCGGCACCTCTTTCTGCAAGGAGACGCAGAAGCTCGTGGGCCTCGGCGGTGCCGCAACCACGCAGCAGGCAGCGCTCACCACGATCTTCGGCGCCGACAGCCCGGACGACGCGAACCTGCGGCTCGATGACGGCGCCACCGTCTCGGTCGACAACTACGGATCCGAAACCGTGAACCCGGAGGTCTACGCGGTCTGCGCGAAATGAGGTGCGTCTGAAGCCGCGACGGCTGCCGCGGCGCCTGGCGAGTCGCGGCCGCATCGCTGCTCGCCGCGCTCCTGGTGCCAGGCACGGTGCCTGGCACCGCGGCGGCGCAGGAGCCCACGCCGCCGGTCACCTACCCCGACGCGCCGGCCGAGTTCTCGGTCTCCGCGCAGGAGGCATATGAGATCGCGCGCGGGGAGACGGAGGTCGCCGAGACCGCGGCCGAGCTCGGGCGGCTCGAGACGCGGTTGGAGGTCCGCGACGACGGGCGCTGGCAGGTCGGCTTCTTCGATGCGGACGACGACGAGGTCGTCCAGGTCCACGTCGACGGAGAGACCGGCGAGGTGCGCGAGACGTGGACGGGGGTGCAGGTCGCGTGGACGATGGCGCGCGGCTACGAGGGCCAGTTCGGCCACGCGCTGAACGCGCCGTGGGTGTGGATCCCGCTCGCGCTCCTCTTCTTCTTCGGCCTGTTCGACTGGCGAAAGCCGCTGCGGATCGCGCACCTCGACCTGCTCGTCCTCCTCAGCTTCGGGGTCGGCCAGATCTTCTTCGACGCCGGCGAGATCGGCGTCAGCGCGCCGCTCGCCTACCCGCCGCTCCTCTACCTCCTCGGGCGCATGCTGTGGGTGGGCTTCCGCGGCACGGGTCCCGACGGGCCGGGCCTGCGGCCCAGCGCGCCGCGGATGTTCCTGATCGTCGCGTGCCTCTTCGCGATCGCGTTCCGGGTGACGCTCAACTTCGCCGACTCGGGCGTGATCGACGTGGGGTACGCCGGCGTCGTCGGCGCCGACCGGATCACGAACGGCCAGCCGATCTACGGCGAAGGAGCCTTCCCCGACGACGTGCCGACGGGCGACACCTACGGCCCGGCGAGCTACGTGGCGTACGTGCCGTTCGAGCTCGCGATGCCGTGGTCGGGCGAGTGGGACGGCCTCCCGGCCGCGCACGGCGCCGCGGTCTTCTTCGACCTCGCCGTGGTGCTCGGCCTGTTCGTCCTCGGCTTCCGGGCGGGGGAGGCGGCGGGCCCGGGCAGAGGCTGGGGCTGATCCTCGCGTTCGCCTGGCTCGCCTACCCCTACACGCTCTACGCCCTGCAGTCGAACACGAACGACTCGCTCGTCGCTGCGCTTCTCGTCTGGGGGCTGGTCGCGCTCGGCTCGCCGGTGGGGAGGGGGATCCTGATCGGGCTCGCGACGATGGTGAAGTTCGCGCCGCTCGCGCTGGTGCCGCTCTACGCGGTGGGGAGGCGAGGCCTGTCAGAGCGGCTCGACGGCTGGCGCCCGGGCCCGCTGCGGCCGGTCGCGATCGCCGGCGCCGCCACCGCCTTCACGATCGCGCTCCTCCTCATCCACCCGGCGGTCGAGCCCGGCCTCGCCACCTTCTACGAGCGGACGGTCGAGAGCCAGCTCGACCGCGAGAGCCCGTTCTCGATCTGGGGCCAGGTGGACGGTCTCGACACGGTGCAGTCACTCGTCCTCGCAGCCGCGGCGACGCTCGCGATCGTCGTCGCGTTCATCCCGGGCCGGAGGACGACGGCTCAGTTCGCCGCGCTGGCCGCGGCGGTCCTGATCGCTTCGCAGCTCGCCGTCGACCACTGGTTCTACCTCTACATACCGTGGTTCTGCGGGCTGATCTTCGTGGCGCTCGCATTGCCGGCGTCCGGAGAGTTACGATCCGGCCGAACGACCAGGAGGGGTGCGACTTGAAGAGACGGCTCGCGGTGATGGCTTTGGCGGCGCTCGCGACAGCGGCGACCCCGGCTGACGCGGAGACGCTGGGATCGACGGGCGGCTTCACCTATGTGAAGCGCGAGGGCATCCTGCCGGCGGCCGGCTCGCAGACCGCGGCACGGGTGAGCGCGACCTGCCCAGGGACACGGTCCGCCTCGGCGGCGGCGGGTCGGTCGGCGGCACCCCGACCGGGACGACACTCAGCTCGGTGGCGACGAGCACCGACAGAAGATGGTCGGTGGATGCCTGGCACACGGGTATCAACACCGGCTCCAACTCGCCGCTCGCCGCCTACGCGATCTGCACGCCCAAGCAGGGGAAGGTTTCCGACGAGGCCATGTTCGAGCTGGTCCCCGCGGCGCCCGCGGATGCCACCGTCGACGTGGCGTGTACGAGCGGGAACGCGGTCGGGGGCGGCGTCGCGGCATCCGGCTCGGCCGCCGATTTCTGGCTCCACGCCAATCTTCCACTCGATCTGGTCGACTCGAACCAAGAGCCGGATGACGGCTGGCGAGGCACCATGTTCCACCACCAGGGCTCGCTTTCGGGGATGACAGTGCGCCTGGTCTGCATGGAGGGCAAGGTTCCCGACTACGAGACGAAGTCGAGATCCACCGACGGGAGCCCTACGCTCAAGGCCATGTGCGACGACGGGAAGTCGGTGACCGGCGGCGGCGCGTTCGCCGGCGCCGACGCAAGCGACTCCCATGTCCTCTCGACCGTGCCCGTCGACTCGAAGAGGGACAGGAACCGAATTCCCGACGACGGCTGGAAGGCGAGCTTCTACAACGACAACGCCGTGAACCAGACCTTCGCGGTCACCGCGATCTGCCGATGATTGCGCACCGGGCTTGGGCATCGGCGATCAGGGCTAAGGAGAGGAACTGAATGAATCTGGTCACGGCGGCAATCTCGGCAACCATCGCCTTCCTTGTGCTCGCGGCGCCCGCCGGCGCGGACGTGCTCGGCAAGGAGGGCGGCTTCACCTACGTCAAGAAGGAGAAGGTGCTGCCGAACGGCCCCGGCACGCAAACCGCCGATTCGACCGCGAAGTGTCCGGTGGGCTCCGTCCGCATGGGCGGCGGCGGCACCGTGACCGGCAAGCTCGCGGGAACGGCGATTGCCTCCTCCGGCTCTGCTGCGGACAAGCAGTGGTACGTCGAAGGCTGGCACACGGGCATCAATTCGAAGAACGAGAAGCTCACGGCCTGGGTTATCTGCACGGAGCAGACCGGAAAGGTCACGGATGCGGCGCACCTCCAGCCCGTTGCCGCCGCGCCGTCGGGTGCCAACTCAACAGCCGAATGCGTCCAGGGCCACGCCGTCGGCGGCGGCGTGCGGCTTCTCGGAGACGCATCGGATTGGAGGTTCAACTCGACCGGCGGCGTCGACACCGGCGGACGTGGACGAGGCCCCAGACGACGGCTGGGTCGCGTGGGTCGACCACCCCTCACGGCCCGGTCACCAGCATGATCACGGACGTGATCTGCATGGACGGCAAGCAACCGACCTATCGCAAGAGGGTGAAGGAGACCGACGCGAAGAAGGTCACCGCGAAGGTGTATCTGCCCGAAGGGGACCTCGGTCACGGGCGGCGGCGCCTTCGCGAGCGGCTCGACGAGCGACTCTCACATCACCTCGACGAACCCGATCGACTCGAAGAAGGACCCGGACAAGGTGCCCGACGACGGCTGGAAGGCGCAGATTTACAACGACAGCCAGACGGACCAGGACTTCACGGCGAGCGTCGTCTGCCGCTAGGCGACCTGGGCAGCCCTCTTCGAACGGAGGGCGGCGTCAGTTATCGACGCCCAGGTCGTCCGAAATATCACGCTGACACTCGCTCGTCCGGGGGGCCTTCGCGTAGTAGGTGCCGTCCGGGAGGTCAGGGTGCGTTACAGACCAAGCCCCCACGGCCGCGTTCGCCCGAGTCGAGCCGATCTTCACGTCTGGGCCGTTCGCGAAGCGGAAGACGATGACCTTGCGGTTGTTGGCGCACTTCCTCTTCGAATCGATGAAACCCGAGTAGCTCCACTGCCCACTGAGCGGCGTGATGGATGAGAACTCAAGGTCCGTCTTCGCTCTCTCCGCCGCCGCCGAGGGCAGCGCCGATGCCGCCGTCAGTGCCACCGCACCAAGTGCCACCGTCACCAAACGCTTCATCTCATCCCCTTCGTCGCGCTTCCAGCGCGCCCGACAGGCACGCCTGTCTTCGCGGCGCACGCTACCACCGGCGCCCATCCGTTACTTGTACGCCCGGCTCGGCGCATCTCGAGCGGCGGAGCCACCCCCTCCACAGCGTCTAGCGCCGGTCGTCCTCGCGCTCGCGGGCCGCTCCGTCGTCTGGGGCGGTCTCGCCGGGCTGCGGAGTCTCGTCGTCCTTCGCCGCCGGTCGCCTCGCGACGCTCCGGCGCATCCGGCACCTCCACTCCGGGCACCGTGTTCCGTTGGTCCGAGCGAGCCCCGGTTGCGGGAGGGCCAGCGTCGGGCGAGACCTCGGGCTCTTCGTCGTCAGCCATGCCGAGCGGTTGCCCGGTCGGGGAGCGGGGGAAACGAGCTTTGGGCGTCGGTCGAGGCTCGGCCGCTAGCGCTTGGCCGGGAATCGCTCGGCCAGCTGCGAAGCGATGGCGTGGATGTGGTCGGGACCGAGGTCGCCGGGCGCATTGAGCCGCTTTGCCACGCGCTTTGGATAGAGAAGCGGATAGCCCTTGACAGTCAGCGTTCGGATCAGCGGCAGCTGCGCCTCCGCCATGAATCCTTCGGGCGCCAAGAAGCAGAGGCAGCCGTTGACCGGGACGTGAGGCGCGATCTCGGCCATTGCCTCGCGCACGTGGCCGACCTGTCGATCGAGCCCTTCGATCAGCTTGGTCCGATCGCGACCCTTGATGCGAAGCTTCGCGTCGCCGAAGAGTGGCTTCTCGACCGTGATTTCCCGGTGTACCGCTTGGGGTCGATCACCCAGACGCCGTTCGCAGCGATAGCGATGTGGTCGATGTTGGCGCGGCTACGTGGCACGCACCGGTCGTGAAGGACGATCGCGTCGGGGCAGCGCTTGGCCAGCGACGCTGCCATGAGCTCCTCGCCTTCGGCTCCTACCGCCCAATTGCGCTCGTCCTGCGGCGCGTCCTGGAGCCGAAGCAAAGTGCGGCCGATCCGGGGGTGACGCTCAAGCGTCCGCGCCTCTCGAGCACGCCGCCGCCGCTCAGCTTCGGCACGTGCACTTCCGCCTGCCGTTCCAAGATCGATCTCCTCAAAGCCCACAAACTCTGAATCGGCATCACAGGGCCGGCCTTGAGTCGCCGCACTCAGGCGCCGATACTCACCTCGATGGAAGGGGTTGTGGCATGAGTGGGAGCGCCTGACGCGATTCCTCGAGAGCTCGCGCGTCGTGTTCGCGCGCGAGCGGGTGATGTGGGAGTCGCTCGACCTCGCCGACTTCGACGGTGCGCGCATCCGCACGACTCGCGATCAGGTCACCTACGACGTGGACCTCGACGACCACCTGGAGACGCTCGGCGACGAGGAGATCCTCTGGGGCGCGGTGCTGGTGCACTCCTTCGCGCTGACGCAGGCGGCCGCTGCCGAGAAGCTCGAGATCGACATGAAGAAGTCGACCGGGCATCGAAGACTGGGGCAGCAAGCTGGTCAAGGCAAACGGCAAGACGTGGGATGACGTAAAGGCGGCATGGGAGGCGCGGTGGAGGTGGCGGTCGTCACGAAACGCGGTGGCGCACGGCACGCGGACGATCAGCGAGAGCGAAGCCAAGCGGCTGAGGAAGGCCGGGTCGAAGCCGGAGCGGAAGGCAGGGTCGAAGAGAACGCTCAGCTATCCGCACCTTCGCGGGTATCGCAATCGACTGAAGAGCCTGCTCGAGGCCGGCGGCCTGGAGCTGAGGGCCGGCGCCCGCCATTTCGGCGAGGCCGGTAGCGTGGCGCTGCTTGGCGCAGCTCGAGTCCTTGACGAGACAGCTCGCGGACGGTCGGGGGACCACGATCCACGTCGCGCGCTTCGAGCGCTCGCAGGTGCGCCCGCGCGTGGTGCGTGCTCGAGCCTCACGTTCCGCTTGCGGAGTGGTGCGAGGCGAACGGGGTCGCCAACGCGATGATCGGCGGGTTCTTCATCCGCGCGGCAGGGACCCCGCTCGGCGAGCTTCGGATCAACGGGGAGCCCATCGAGCACGCGCCGTTCGATCCGCCGTGGAATCGCTCGCGCGCTTGCCTGCAGGTAGCGAACGGAGACGTGCGCTTCGCGCCGCGGTACTGAGCTCGGACGACGATCCCGGAAGGCGACGTCCTCCAGGCGGGGCCGATGCTGGTGCGAGACGGCGAGGGGCTCGTCTCGCCGGGCTGCGGATCCCGAGGGCTTCTCGGCCGGCTCGCGCCAGTTCGACTCCGACATCACGGCCGGCCGCTACCCGCGCGCCGCGCTCGGCGTCGCCGACGGAACGCTCATCGCCGCGGTCTGCGACGGGCGCACCGACGAGGACGCAGGGCTCACGCTCGACGAGCTCTCGGAAGCGATGATCGACCTCGGCGCAACGCGACGCGATCAACCTCGACGGAGGCGGCTCGGCCTCGCTCGTGGTCGACGGAATCCTTCGCAACCGGCCGCGCGAAGAGCACGGAATCGACATCCCCGACGGCCGCCCGGTTTCGACGGCGCTCACGTTCGTCGAGCGCTGACGTCTGGAATGACTTAACCCAAACGGGGTAGCTTCAACGTGTGAGTCGATATGCGCGTTGTGATGGGCTGTTACTTCTATCCAAGGGGTGGCTCAGCACACGCGGCAAGGGCGCTGACCCGCCAGCTCCGGCGATCCGACGTCGAGGTGACGGTGGTGGCGGGGTCGCGAGACGACATCGGAGCGTGCGCGCAGGCCGAGCGGTTCTACGGCTCCGAGGACCTCCACGTCGTCGACTACTCGCCGGCGCTCGCCACGGAGCGGCCGACCGCATTCGAGAGCGCGGATGCGCCTCCCATGCACGCGTCCTTCGAGGACAGGCCGGGAGCCCAGGACACCGTCTTCGCCTGCCTCGACGACGAGCGCTTCGAGCTCCAGGTCGACGCGTGGGCGCGCGAGCTCGACGAGGCGGGAGCCGCCGACGCCGACATCCTCTACCTCAACCACCTCACGCCGATGAACGAGGCGGCCGCCCGCGAGTTCGCCAGACGTCCCCGTGATCGGCCACATCCACGGCCCCGAGCTCCTGATGCTCGAGCGCATAGCCGAGGGGGCGCCCGAGAGCTGGCGCTACGCGGAGGAGTGGCGAAAGCGCATCTGCCGCTGGGCCGAGGGGTGCGACCGGCTCGTCGCGAACACGCCGCAGGGAGCCCGCCGCGCCGCGAAGCTCCTCGACCTCGACGACGACCGCTTCGCCGTCATCCCCAACGGCTTCGACCCGGCGTTCAAGCCGCGCGAGGTCGACCGCCGAGCGCTGTGGCGGAAGCACCTGGTCGAAGAGCCGCAGGGCTGGCGCCCGGACGAGCGGCCGGGCAGCGTGAGCTACGAGGAGTCAGACCTCGACGCGCTCGAGGGCACGACCCTCCTCTACAGCGGCCGCTTCACCGAGGTCAAGCGCCTCCCGCTCCTGATCGAGGCCTACGCGAAGGCGCGGGTCGAGTTCGACGAGCCGACCGCGCTCGTCCTCCTCGGCGGCTACCCGGGCGAGTGGGAGGGCGAGCACCCGATCGAGACCGTCGAGCGCCTGGGAGTTCCCGGCGTCTTCCTCGCCGGCTGGCACGACCACGAGGACCTCCCCGACTTCCTCTCGGCGAGCGACGTCCTCGTCCACGCTTCGGTCAACGAGCAGTTCGGCCAGGTGCTGGTGGAGGCGATGGCCTGCGGGCTGCCGGTGGTCGCGGTGAATCGCGGCGGGCCGGCGTCGATCGTGAAGGATGGGGAGACGGGGTGGCTCGTGGAGCCGGAGGATGGCGCCGGGTTGGCGGCGGCGATGGTCGAGGCGGTGTGCTCGGTGGATGAGCGGACGCGCCGCGGCGCCGCGGCGCGGGAGGATGCGATGGCGCGGTTCAGCTGGGCGGAGGTGGGCGAGAAGCTGACTCGTCTGCTCGACGAGATGTCGGACCGGCCCAAGCTCGCTCGCGAAGAGTCGAGCGCAACCGTCGCGGCCTAGCGCGGGTGCGATTTCATAAGTCGGGCCTGCATTTGACGACCCCCTGGAGCAAGCGGACCGCTATCCCCCTTTTGCGACCCGTTCCCGAACGCTTATCCCCGTCGGGAGCGAGGCGGGAGGCGTCGTTTCGCGTAGGCAGTTTTTCCCTGTGCAGGGAGGCCCGGAGCCTTACCGTCGTCAGTGAGGAAGAAGTCCGCAGGGACTGCGAGCGCCCTCGCCAGGTTGGTGATCGTTACAAGCAGAATCCTGCCGCCCTGGTGTCCATCTTCTAGACGCTTGATCGTGTCGCTCGACACGGTGCTCTTGTCAGACAGCTGCTCCTTCGTCATGCCGCTTGCCGTCCGAGCCTGTCGGAGCCGTCGAGCAATCAGCGCCGGGTCGTAACTGAGCTACTCGGGCGAGCTGTGGTCGAACTCAAGCGGCGTGGCCTCGGCTTCTCATCCCCACGCTCATCGGCATAAGGATCGCGTGTTTTCACCGGAGGCGGTCTCAAGGTCCCGGCCTATGCTTCTGGGACGAGGTCGGCCCACGGACGCTTCCAGAAGGTGAGGATGGTTGTGCCAGCCAAGAATTTCTGGTCACCGGAACCAAGTGAGGCGTTTTGCTGCTCACGCCACTTGTTGTAAGCATTGATCGAGGTTCTCTCCGGATCAGTTGCCAGCCACGGGTGAGGCCTTCCTCAATACGTCGTGACCTGCGCCTGTTCTTTGACTGGGGGCAATTCTCGACTCAACAAACTCGGACTGGTGCGGCCATGAGGCCAACCCAGACTGACAACACAATGTCTGGAGAACGGGCTTGCTTGTGTAAGCCCTTTTGCGCTTCCAAGCGGTGCCTCGCCCACAGGATCAAGGACGCTCCACCAGTTGCCGATTCAGAGATCGATGACTTCGAACGATGTCTCAAAGGAAGATGCGAGGCTGAGCTAACCGCGCTGATACTGACGACGACGATTGGACTACGTCGAGTACTGGGACGACGGCGAATGGCATGCGGTCCTGATGGACGGGAGCAGCCCGGTCGCCTCGGGCTACGGCGGCACTGTGGAAGAGGCGCGCAAGTCGCTGTTTGGCGCCACCGAGATCGACTAACGCTCTCGTGCTAGCCGAAGACATCCTCCATCAGCTGAAGAGCAGCGCCGTCAGCGTAGATGAGCTTGCTCCACCTGCTACGCCAGGGCTTTACGGGTTCTTCTTGGTCAGAGACGGTGGCGTCCCCGGGATTAGTCAGCCTGGTCGAGACCCGCTGTACGTCGGCATCTCGAACAACCTGGCCCAACGAGACGTTGAGACTCATCTCGCCGCTGGCAGGAGCGGCTCTCAACTCTGCGCCGCTCGTTAGGTGCCCTCCTAATTACGAGCTCGACCTGACCCCACGAGCGAGGGGACGCGGACTGAGTGATAAAGACTTCCAGCACTACCGCTTCGATGACCGGGGCGAAGAGCGCCTAAGTGAATGGATGGAGACCTATCTCCACGTTGGAGTTGCTCCGCACGAGGACCCACGATCCATCGAGCGCGATGTAGTTCGGCTGCAGAGCCGCCACTAAACCTGACCCACTGGGTCAATCCAGATGCGCCTGCGGTCAAAGCTGCGCGAAAGGCCTGTGCCGAAGCGGCACGGGACAATCCGCCCCGGCTCACTCTGAGACGAAAGGGCGATCCGGAAAGGTGCTCTGGTCGAACTTCTTGGTTCGGAAGCTGGCCGAGAGCGCATCAACCATTCGCTTGAACTCCCCATCGGTCAGGTCGTCTTCCACCCGATTAATCAGAAGGGAGACGACAACGATGTCGGTCTCGACGCCGGGCGTCTGGTGTTCGAGGCTGAGATACCGATGATTGCGGTGGTCCTTAGCATCAGTTAGCAGTGGGACCTTGGTGTAGTGGCACTCGAAGACCCACTTCTCCTTATTCCATGCGTCCTGGAGCGCGTGGATTCGGGCATCACGGTTTGGTTTCCGTGCCTTCCCAGCAGCATCGCGGCGAAGTTCCACCCGGTTGAGGATCTTGCGGCAGCGATCGCAGGCATAAGCCTGAGGGTGCTTGCATCTGCGCATATGGAACACAGCTGTCGTCGGTCACGAGCTACGACGAATCTTCCGCACTGGGTCGCACGACACTCGTTTGGCTGATCTCGGACCCTGAGCCATTCGCGCTCAGCCAGTCCTCTGGGCTCCACCGCTGCTCTTGACTGGCACGCCCATCCTCGAACTCGATGCCCTCCTCGATGAGCTTGGCCTGCACAGCTTCGGGGGTCGGCGGTAGCTCTGGATCATCGGCACTCCAACCGCCGCTGACTTCGCCGTGGCGGTTTAGCACGACATGTCGGCATCGGGCCGTTGTAGCTCGAAAGCCAGGTGCCGACTGGCTGTCCCGCTTTTGGATTGCCTGCGGCAGCGGCAACATCACCGTAGGAGGCCCATCGCCCTTCGGGAATCGAGGCCACGAACTCCAGAACCACGTCTAGGTCAAGCGGAGTACCGGCCTTCCTCTTTGCACTGCGCTTCTTTGCCTGGACGCGGACTTCGTAGTCAGCGGCTTCAGGCAAGGGGATCAGCGTGGTTGACGAGAGGATCAATTCGCCGCTCAGCTCGTATGGCTCGATTTCAACACATGTGATGTCCATCTCCCAAGACCTGAGTAGCCAAAGCGCGGTGCTGGTCACTCCCGGTGTAAAGCCCGACGCGACGAGAACGATTCTGGGCTGATCGTCCTTATCGAGGTCCTCGATGCTGCCGCCCGTGATGAACGTGTCGATCGCATCCTGTGCCTCTGACTCCGAAAGCGTTTCATTCGCTTCCTTGAGCCGTACTCGCGGTATAGGTCACGGACCTGCTCGGCGGTCAGCGTTGAGGCGTAGGCCGCGTAACGAATCGCTTGGAGGTCCTGCGAGGAGCCAGACTTGTCTCGCTTAATTTCGACCACGACCAGCTTGCCTTGGCGATCAAGGCCAAGGAGATCCGGTCGATCCTTGGTCTTGTCCCAATTGGACATTTGGGCAGCGACGATCAGGATGTCCTCGCCGAGAAGTGCGGGCTCCTTCTTTAGCCATCGCTCCAGGTCTTGCAGCTCCTTGGCGCCGAGCGAGACAAATGTCGCCGGGTCGATCAGCTTTGGGTCGCCTTCAATGCCTGCGCCGAGACTGAAAAGGCGTGAGGTGCGCTTCTCCTGTGCTATTGGTGGAGCCTAGACCGCGCGGGGCGAGTTTGGTCGAGTCCTCGTCATGAACACCAACTGGAGAGCGATTGCCAACGAGGCGGCGCTCTGGCCGCAGAGCACATCGGGGTAGGCGTGACTGCCCTTGCCGAGGCCAACTATGCATACAGCGGCCGGTACCCGCAGGTATTTTGCTCTCTCGGTGGGGTTCGAGCGGTCAGCGAAGTTGGCCATAGTTCTCGACAGCGCGATCGAGAACGATGGCGAATTCCCAGAAGAAAGGGTCTATCGGCGATACGGCCACAAGCTCCAAGATCTGATTCGGGTGATGGCAGAGATCGCAGAGAGGCGAAGCGACAGCGAGGATCCTGATCGTCGTCCCGGGCTCTGCCATTCAGAAAGAGATGCTGGCTGTGCTTTCCGACTTCGCCAGCAACGTCACCCGCTACTACAACCTGGATGTTCTGGCAGGCAAGAGTGATAGTCAGGACCCCATCTGCGCCTGGCATAACCGTGTGACCCAGCAGGTTCTTTCCGAGCACGACACCGCCAGGGCAAAGCAGCGCCGCGAGACGAAGGCCCAGGAATCGGTTCGATACTCAACGGGATCAGCAGCATTCGCTACGAGTCCGAGACGGGCGACGCTCTCACGTCAGGAGAGCTGGCGGCAATCAGACTCGCGGAGGTCAAGTTTGCTCGTCCTTGGGAGCGGATGTATTTGCTTCAGTTCGCCCGCTTCATATACCTCGTCATGGACCGCCTGGCCAGCTCTGGGCGGACGGTCTTGAAAGAGACTCTTCCTGATCTGAGCGAGTTCTACGCCATCTACTACAACGAGGACCGCTACTTCCGGGACCGGAAGTCGTGGTCGATATACAAGCCATAACCCTTGCCGTCATCACGCGCCCGGCTTGCACGCGATCTGGGACGCCTCAGTAGTGCTCGGCGACGTAGTCATATGCGCGGTCAAACGTGATTAGCAAACGCTGGTGGCATCTCGAAGGCGAGATTGACGAGAGCGGCTTCCTCCGAGGTGTTTATCGCGACGGCTCGACCAGCGCGGTCATCGGCACCTTCCTCTTGGCCATTGATAAAAGCGGCGATGCGCTCAGCGGACTGTGGACCGCGTGCGACGAAGTCGAGTGCCGGTGGCCGCGTCTCGTTACTCGTTGCGGCGGCTCAACGAAGGAGGACCTACGAACTTGCGGCTAGCGCAGCAGCGGAAGGCCTAGCGACTCTGCGGCCTCCTCGACAGATTCCTCGCCAAGGCGCGCAAGCTCGGCTTCCGCAATCTTCTCGCGCCGCAGCCTCAAGAACAGGAGGCTCGGATCGTCTGTGTTCTCGATCAAGGAATCAAAGCGCTTGAGAGCGTCCTGTCCTCCAATCATTTGGATCGTGTCCAAGAGTGGCGTCATGGTGTTGACCCAGCGGGGTGCCCCAGCAGCCTCAGTAGTAACAGTCAGAACGACACACTCGAACAGCTGATCGAGATAGCGCTCGTCCACGGCGCCTTGGAGCCAAAGAAGATCCTCTCGATCCGGCCTTGCCCCAGCGCGCAATTGCTCGCCAAGTCGCTCTAGTTGAGCCCTTACTCGGCATCCTCTTGCCCGCGCTGCGCCAGGTGCGGATTCGCAAGCCTCGAAGAGGGCTTGGGACGAAGCCGCCAGCTCCCGCAAAGCGTCAAGTTGATCAGAGTCGGCCAGTGCCTGCACGATGTAGCGCAGTTCATGCCCCGGGTCCGTGGTCCCAGAGAGGCGTTCTACCAAAGCGGAAACAAACTCGTCCACGAGGGGAGCGCGAGTTGCCCGTACCGCGCTGTACCAAAATCGCGCATCGTTACTTGCCAGATGCTCAGCGAGATATCTCTGACCCTCGTCCGAGCTGTGCCGCTTTAGCCAGTCGTACTGCTGCTCAAAGAGCACGCCGGACATCGCTATCTCGGCCCACCGCCGCGCATCGAGTTCCATGTCTAGCGCTGGGCCAAACCATGCCCAGGCGTTAGCCCAGTGCTCGATTTCGACCACGATGCTCCAGTTGGTTTGCGTTCCTGCCAAGTGATCGTCTCGTTGAAAGGCTTCTTTTCATCCCACCAATCCCGGAGACGCGTCCGGTAAGTCTTCACGCTCTTCTTCAGTCAGCTCGTGGACCTTCTCCGACAGCTCGCTAGCCGCGTATTGAATTACCTGATCGCCGTTCTCTCTTGGATAGGAGAGGAGCGTCGACAAGTTCGGAGGTTTCTCCGGCGGCTCGACCTCGGGAAACCCGGGTGGTGGCTCAGCCTGCTCGCCCGACTCGATCCGCTTTTCACTTTCTTCCTCGGCCCGCCTTCTTTCGACAGCCATTTCGTCAAACCCGGCGGCCGCAAGCTCGTCCGAGCTGAAGCGTGTCAGCAGGTACTGAGCGTGCCACCACCAGCCCCGATCTATCGCGTCAGCAGCGTCGTGCAAGGCGCGTAGCGCATCCTCTCGATGAGCGTCCGCCAGCTTTCCTACTTCGGGATCCGAGATACCCCACAGAACGCTGAGATAGATCGCATCGCGGACTGCCCTCGTATCCGACTCATCGAGGGTCTCAATCGCATTGAGCACGAGGTCCTTCTCGGGATACATCGGGTGCCGATCTTTTCCCGCGTAGTTGCGAAGGAGACGGAGTATCTCGCTTGCTCCGAGTAACTCTTCTATGCGCGACAGGACAACGATTCGACTCTCCCTGTTCTGCAAAGAGAGTTTGAGCTACGTCCTCAACTTTGTTGGTGGGCGCCAGTCTTAGCGCAGACGCCGCGCAATCCTGTGCCTCGACGCTGTCGGTGGAGTGAACCGCTTGATCCACAATCAGGTCAAGCAGTTCGGTAAAACCGAGGTCCGCCGCGGCGAGCGCGGCCTGACGCCGGATGACCGGCTCGCGTGCCGAATCTCGCAGCACCTCGCCGAGGTCATCGGCCAGGTGGTCGACCTCCGCCAAAGAGAGGACTCGAATAGCGTTGCCTTGAGTCTGAGGCGAGGAATCGTTGATCCCAGAACGGATTTCTGCGATTACGTGCTCCAACTCGCCAGCTCGCAACAGACGAGCCAAGGCTGGCCCGTCTTGAACAATGTCAGGCGCTCCGTAGTCCCAGATCCAAATGCGCCAGTCGAGGTAGGTCTTCCAGATCATCTCGGCTGCTTCTTGCCGGGTCTCGACCGAGGCGGTACTAGGAACGGATCTTGCCCATTGAAGTGGATCGCGAACTTTGATTGCGTCTAACCATGCCGGGCTATTTGGCAGGAGAAGGGCCATTGGCACGCGCCAATCGGGACGCACCCCATGCAAAGTTGCGCTCGGAGCAGGAGCGATGGCGTCGAGCAGCTCTACACGAGGCGGAACTCTGAGGAGTGCTTCTGCCGCTAGAGATTCGCCAATTATCCGATGGATAAACGTGTACCCCTCGTCTCGCTTCTGGAGCATGGCTCGCAAGACCAACACCTCGCAGATTTCTGTGCGATCGGGCGCTGAGACGGATTCGAGCGGAACCGAATCGAGTTGATCGAATCTCAGAACAGACGCATCACTTAGATGCATCGCAAGAGCGACTTCTTCGGAGCCACTCTCTTGCTTCCTGAGTGGTGACGGGTAGCCGGGCCTGCTCCCTGGCGAGCGCCTCATCAACCCAGCTCTGAACCACAGACCAGACGTTGCGTCCCTTCAGCTCATCTCGCTCGTGAAGATCGATGACGCGTGCCAAAAAGAAGGGGAGTCGGAGCAAATCAGCAAGCTCACCTCCGCCCTCAAGGTCCGCGAGAACCTCTCCGAGGCTGGCTCCGCGATGCTTGAGGTACCGGCTTTGCCAGAGCGTGCCGGGTGACAGGTTGAGACAGCGCCATGTCTCACGCGGGAATAGAGCCGTCGCCTCAACGGGACGAGATGCAACTGCAAAAGCATGTTGCGGATGCGCTTCAGCAAGCCGCGCAATTTGCGTCGCGAAGTGCTCCTGGAAGTGTCTCGCGCGATCTCATCAAGACCATCCAGAAACAAATGGAGTGTCGATGTTTCGACTAAGCGACGAGGCTCAGCACTGTGCTCACGAAAGTGCTCCCCCTTCTCGATCCACCGAGTGAGAGCTGCGTTGTTGGATTCCCACATCAAATGGAACATCGACCATCCGAATCAAAGATGGGCACCCGGGTAGCAGGAACCAGTTGCGCTGAGTAGCGCAGAAGTTGGCTCTTACCTGAGCCGGGGACACCGATGATCAAGTCGCGATTGCCTTGCGCGATGTCGCTTTCATCGAAGAACTGGCGTCCGTAGAACCGCTGAACGACCTTCGTCGCGTCTCACCAAACAGGGAGAGCAGATCGAGAGTCGTTTCGCTTCGCGCTTCCTCGCACTTGACAAGCTGCGTTGGGACATAATCGTCAACGGGGGAGGGTGCATCGGGTGGTGTACTCCCAGACGAGGGCGGAGGAGGAGGCGGAAGCGGACGGCTGAGATACTTGGCTAGACCCTCCGAGTGAGCCCGGCTGGGCATTTCGCAAATTTCAAGGCCGTAACGAGGCCCCGTGGTAATGCGAGAGGTGACGTTTTCGATCTCGTTACGTGGGACGAATACGGGATGAACTCGGGTTGAGTCTGCCGTCGCCTGAAGCAACATGTTCATGAGGTAATGGCTCGTTGAGCCTGGTCCCGACGAAGCAGAGAGTGCGGGCTGAAATCAGGCTGGCGAAAAGACGCTGGGCGTCCCCGAATCCCGAGATGGTGCGATAGCTCGCTGAATCGAGAACGATTGTCTTTGGTTTCGCGGCGCTGCCGTAGGTGAAAGATCGTCGGCTGATCCGGCGGTTCATCGGACTGCACGAGTTTGATGAGCGATTTGACGTCGTAAAGCTCCGAACAACGTCACGGGCTCCATATCCTGCTCCCGCGCCGCGTTCTCTAGTAAGCCGTCGTAGTTGAACGTCACGATCAGCCTCGATGGAACGTTGACGAGTTCCCGGGCCACAACATTCGGCGTGCATGTGGCGAGTCGGTCGTCATACACCTTCGCCACGAACTGCTGAAGAGCCAGCTGACGGTCAGGGTCGTTGTTCACAACTTGGTCGGCAATCAGCATGAGGTCGCCATCCATTGTGAATTCGCCGAGGTCGAGGGTGAGGGTCAAAGTTGTCCTTGATGAGGTCACGGAGTTCGTCAACGCCCGGAAGCGTGTTCCCTTGGCTCACCCCCGCGCCGACAACTGGAATGACCCCAAGTTGATCATTCAGATAGTCAGCGCACTTGCCGTCCGGAGTCCAGTGCTCAGGCTCGCCAGTGTGGATCGGCCCTCACTGGGGTTAGGTCCCGCATCAACCACCCTGCGGAACCTAGCTCGTTCAAGTGCTTCGGGTGATGGCATTTGTGCTGACGGATTGCCAATGGCCCCAACCGAACTTGCCGTGCGCATACGCTGGCTCCGTGCAAGGGGACTTGTCCAGCGAATCGCCACTGCTCAGACCTAAGCCAGCAGTCCCACTCACCGGAGACGAGCTGTTCTCCGGCTCAGAGATTCCTGGTGCTCGACTTTGGCGATGGTCATCGAGCGACTTGCGTGAAAACATCATTCGTGGCGTCTTGGCCGAGTTCCTCGTTGCGAAAGCAGTTGGTGATTCGAGTGCTCTTCTATAAAGCCTGGGACAACTTCGATGCCACTGCCCCAGACGAACCCGCATCGAGGTCAAGTCCTCGGCCTACCTTCAAAGCTGGTCTCAGAAAGCGCTCTCCCGGATCACCTTCACCGGTCTGACCGGAAGGGCCTACTCCTACGACACCAATGAGCTCGAGGCCGAGCGGTC